>DEMH01000012.1:270062-296384 GCA_002354805.1 Gammaproteobacteria bacterium UBA2675 | reverse complement strand
AGTTATGCTGATTTCTGGTGTATGGCATTGAGGTAAACAGGTGGCGTATCCTGTTGGTTGATCACCACGACGATCACAACCAACAGTAGGAGATACGCCATGAGCAAGTCTACATTGAACATTGTTTCTGAGCCAGTAGTGGAGAGCGATCCATTGCATGAACTGATACGCAGCGGCGCACGCAAGCTGATCAACGAGGCGGTTCAAGCTGAGCTTGAGCAGCTTCTGAAGCAGTTCAGCGATTTGACCGATGAGCACGGTCGTCAGGCGATCGTGCGCAATGGCTACCTGCCCGAGCGCACTGTGCAGACCGGTGTGGGCGATGTCGCCGTCAAGGTGCCGAAGGTGCGCGATCGCAGCGGCAGTGGCGTAAAATTCAATAGCGCTCTGTTGCCACCGTATCTGAAGCGCGCCAAAAGCGTCGATGAACTGATCCCCTGGCTGTACCTGCGCGGGATCTCCACCGGCGACTTCCAGGAAGCGCTCGGTGCGCTGGTCGGCGAGCAGGCCAAAGGCTTGTCTGCCAACACCATCAGTCGACTCAAAGAGCGCTGGGTGGATGAACACAAAGCATGGCAGCGGCGCGAGCTCAGCGGCAAACGCTACGTCTACCTGTGGGCTGATGGGGTCTACTCCAACGTGCGCCAGGATGACCGCTTGTGCCTGCTGGTGGTTGTGGGCGTGACAGAGCACGGGCGCAAGGAACTGGTCGCCATCGAGGACGGCTACCGCGAGTCCGAGGCCAGCTGGCTGGAGGTGCTGCGTGGACTGCAACAACGCGGGCTGAGTACTGTGCCGAAGCTGGCCATTGGCGATGGGGCACTGGGCTTTTGGAAGGCATTGCACAAGGTCTTTCCTCAGGCCCGGCAACAGCGCTGCTGGGTACACAAAACGGCCAACGTGCTGAACAAATTGCCCAAAGCCATGCAGCCAAAAGTGAAGGCAGCGCTGCACCAGATATGGCAGGCAGAGACACGAGAACAGGCCCACAAGGCGTTTGACACCACCCTGGCCCGCTTTCAGGATAAGTACCCGAAGGCCATGGAGTGTCTGGCCAAAGATCGGCAAGAGTTGCTGGCGTTTTATGACTATCCGGCTGCTCACTGGGTGCACCTTCGAACGACCAATCCGATTGAGTCGACCTTTGCCACGGTGCGCCTGAGAACGAAGAAGACACGCAACTGTGGGTCGCGTGACACCACACTGGCCATGGTCTTCAAATTGCTGCAAAGCGCACAAAATCGCTGGAAGCGAATCAAAGGATTTAACATGCTGGAGCTGGTCATCAACAATGTCGAGTTCCAAGATGGAGAAGTAGTAAAGGATCAATCAGTCAGGAACGCTGCCTGATGGGCATACACCAGATTTGACAATAACTCGGATTCAAGCTCACTGAACCGACAGGCGTCATGTCTTTTATGTCCCGTGACCAGCGCTCTGGACGTTGTCGTTTAGCCTGTTCATACACAGCACGACGTTTGAGTAATATCGTCTTGTCCTCGCCACGATGTCGCTGCGCCGGGGTGACAAACTTGATCGCACTGTGGCGGTGTTCTTCGTTATAAAAACGCTCGAACTGCAGCATCCACCGACGCGCTTCGCACAACTCTAAAAAGCCCTGCGAAGGCCACTGCGGGCAATACTTCACCGTTCGGAACAGCGACTCAGAGAACGCGTTGTCATTGCTCACCCGAGGTCGGCTGTGCGATGGCACGATCCCCAGATCCGCCATCTTTGCCTGTAATGTGCTTGAGGTCATTGGTGCGCCATTATCGGCGTGCAGCACCAACGGTTTTTTCAAACACCTCTCTCTGATCACTGCCCGTTCAATCAGCTTTGAAGCCAGCTCACCAGATTCTACTTCGTGCACTTCCCAGGCAACGATCTTGCGACTGTAGACATCGAGCACCAAATACAGATACCAGAACCGGCCTCGCACACGCGAGGGTAGATAGCTTATATCCCAGCTCCAGAGCTGATTCGGAGCATTGGCGGTGTGGCTGGTCGGTCCCGGCCGCGCTTTGGGATGTGCCGCTCGGCCTCGTCGACCCAATTGGCCGTGCTTTCTCAGTATCCGGTAGAACGTGGCCTCCGATGCCAGATACAAACCAGCATCGGCCAACCGTGGCACGATCTGCGACGGCGGCAGATTCGCATATTCTTCCAGATTGCACAGACAAAGGATCGCTATCTCCTCTTCCTCACTCAGCTTATTGCGAGGCTCAGGACGCACTGCGTGCATTCTGCCATCTTCACGCACAAACCCACTCTCAGTGCGCCAACGTCGCAACGTTCGCTCGCTGATATCCAACACTTCGGCTGCCTTGTCACGGCGGGCACCTGCATCAACAGCCTGTTCAAACCAAGCCAGTTGCTGTGTGCGCTCAGCCAAGGACGTCAATTGTCCTCGTCCTGATCTATCCCGTACAAGGCGTCGAGCTTTTTTGACAACACCAGTAACGCAGCGGCTTCTGCCAGCGCCTTGTCCTTGCGTCGAATTTCAGCCTGTAACTGTTTTATTTTTTTACGATCCGCCATGCCCTGGCGCTTCTCCTGCTTACTTTGTTTTTCGCTATTCTCCGGCCCATTCAGGCAGGCCTGGCGCCATTGTTCGATCTGGGCTGGGTACAGCCCCTTCTCACGGCAATACTGGCTTAACTCCTCGGCAGTCATGCCAGCGGTTTCCACCACGGCGGCGAACTTGGCATCTGCTGACCAATCATTGTCTGGTCTGTTTTTTCCTGGCACTGGCGCCCCTTCATGACGTTTGACTTTCAGCCAATTATAAAGGGTTTGATCGCTTATGCCTTCCTCCTGTGCGACTTGTGTTACTGCACGATTATTGGGCGGCAGTAACTTTTTCAAAACAGCCTCTTTGCGCTCCATTGAGTATCGAGCCATCTGTATCTTCCTGCGCCCGCCATCTACGTTTCACTGATTCAGACGACCGGACAACTATCCTGACATGGCGGGCTGCACGTCCTCTTAATCTGACTTGCTTGCGCCAATTATAAAGGGTTGCCTCGCTGATGCCTTCCATTTTTGCCAGCTCTGATACCGTCATGTTGTACGGCGGCAGTAACCGGCTCAAAACTGCTTCCTTACGCTCCTGTGAAAATCGTGCCACTCATATTCTCAATCCGCCCATCTGGTGAAAAGTAGATGGTGTCAACTATCCTGCCAGAGCGGGCCAGCTGGGCGGCTTCCAATTTGAATTCTGTTGTAAATGTGCGTCGTTTTCTAACCATCGAACACCTCTGTCAATGTGGTAATGTTACCACCTTAAATGGTGTCCGGTTTTATTAGACCACTACATTGGCCTCTATGTTGAACTAAGTTCCTATATTTCAAGTTAAATGCAATAAAAAGCATTATCCAAGGAATAGGATTAGTAATTTGTCCCTGAACAGCTAATACTATAACAGCCACAACAAACGCTGATGACCAAATCTTTTGTTTGCTAAGTCGAGCAATATGACGACATGTTAGAAGGATCAAAAAGAAAAATATTACCGAGAACATCCCAAAACCAAGGGTGATGGCTGCAAAGTAGGATTGCGGCTTCAAGCAACCATTGTACATAGCAAAACTGATAACTGGATTGTCATATGCAAAATCAAATCTTGCTGCATAAAGTGCGTTGGGAAGGGACTCACAGTTCAGTCCCATTCCGAATGGAGAATGAAAAGGCGTGATGTAGCTGGCCACATTTGTTACAAGTCGACTTCCGATGCTGCTATCAAGCATTGATATTGAGGATAGTATATTATCAAGATCTACTGCGAGCACTCTTGAAGCAGCAACTATCAGACGGACAGACTGATCATTGTCTAGAGCATACACTCCAAAAATTGAAATAAAAACAAGCAAAGTTGTCACAGCCATACCGGTAACTAACGGCCAGCGCAAAAAAGCCAAAGCAAGTAAAAAAAGTATCAAATATGTGGAACCAGTTGCCATCATACAAATCGCCAGAACAGGCTCTATCCACCGATGACTATATCCCCAGTATTCTCCAGACCAAATAGCTAAAAACAAAAAATACAAAATAGAGATGGCCGCATATGTAGGCTCAGTGGTTAAAAGCGAGACACCTCTATGTCCGTCCGAAACACTAGCTCTGGTTAATAGGTCGCTTGCAATCACTCTATATATATCCGGGAAAAACCACTCAAGCATAGCCACCAATATAAAATAGAGAGCAACACAAGACATTACTCTACGGGACGGAGGGGCCGCCCACAAAGCAACAATACCCAAAAATATTATTGGCCCAACTAGAGCTTGTATAGATCTAAATGCCCCCCAAACATTTCCTTCTGCACCGGCTCTCAAAAAAATTAGTAACAATATAAGCAAAATCAATAAGAGAATAGGGATAGGCAACTTCCTATTTCGACCCGCTAATAATCCATATAAAGAGAGGCCCAAAATAAGAAAAGGCTGTGTATCAACACCCGGAAAGATGACCGGAAAATAAAGAAATAGTGGCGAAATGTAGATAAAAGAAGACATCTCACATTGCCAGCGGAAACGGGTAACTCAAATTGTATCTGGGTGTCGTATGTCTATCCGATATAAAGCGCGCAGGCACACCCCCAACAATTGACATGGGTTGCACATCTTTTGTTACAACTGAGCAGCCTAAAACAACCGCACCTCTACCTATCCGAACACCAGGCATTACTGTAACGCCAGCAAATAACACTGAATGATCATCGATATAGACTGGGGATGAGATCATTTCAAAAAACGGAGACTCTATATCATGTCCAGCAGTGAATATTTTTACATTGCGCGCAATGGAGACATTTTTTCCTATAACTATATTGCTACGATTATCAAAGAGGCAATCTCTATTAACTACAGATCCAGCACCTAATTCAATTCTTCCAGGCACGTAGAACTGGAAACCCATTGAAATAGTTGCACTGGCCGCCAGTTTGAATCCTAAAAGCCTAAAATATAAATTTCGCATCGAGTAAAACGGCAAAAGCTGCGCAAATAAATTAGCTAACCGGATAAGAATATGCTTTAACGTACGCAGTAGTTGTTTAAATGTTCTTCTATATAAATGTAGTATGCTTCTTAACACAGGCAATATAATACTACGAACCCTAGATTCGAATATCGTTGTCAAATCAAGTCGAAGCGTTGCATCGTAATATTCACGAATAGCTTTGTAGAAATATCGATCGCTTACCCCTCCTTCAGCCATATATGCAATACTTTGGAACTTAGCGAAATGGTGACCTGCCGTGAAACAACGTAGAATCCACTCGCTATCAATAGCTATTTTTAGATTTTTATCAAATAGACCGACATCTCTAAAACAAGACAACGCAGAAAAACTACCCGGGTGAGAGAATCCAACACTTCCTAATTTAATTTTTGACAGTTTAGGGGGCCGCCCTGATATGACAGTAGTCGGTTGATTCTTGTTATTAAACTTTAATACATCACAAAACAATATCGTAGGCCGAGAGTATTCGTAATTACCTGTGACCTCTGAAACGCGCAAGAAGTGATCGCGGTGAAGCAAATCACCGGAGTTCAGAAACGTCACCCAATCACCATTTACGTAAGCTAGAGCTTTGTTCCAAGCATCCGCTATTCCTTCATCAGGCTCTGATATAATTGTTGAAATGTTTGCAGAATATTTTTTAGCAAAATCTACAGTTTCGTCTACGGACCCCCCATCAACTAAAATAATTTCAAAGTTATTATAGGTCTGGGCAAGCAAGGATTCCAAAGTGGGTCGCAAAGTGTCACCAGCGTTATAGGTGGCGATCACAACGCTTAGCTTGGGATATCCGACATTATCAATTTTTGTTGACATTAGCTGGCCGTTGAAAAGTTAAAGGATTTTCATAAATTTAAGTCGCTTCGTTACGACAGAATCAATAGAACAAGTCATTCACTATCAATTTGTGAACTTACATTCAATTTAATCCATTGCAGCATTAAGTTCTAACACTATCAATATTTTTAATAAACCAAGAATATAGCTCTTCTAACCCATCGCTCAAACTGATACTAGGGCTCCATCCAAGCTGTTCTAGTCGACGCACATCCATCAATTTACGTAACGATCCATCAGGTCGACTTGAATCAAAAACCACCCTGCCTTTAAACCCAACCACATCTGCCATAACCCGAGCGAGCTCATCTATGGAGCAGTCATCCCCAGTACCTATGTTAATATGCGAAAGCATTGGGTCAGTGCTAGATCTATACGTTTCATAGTTTAAGTGCATTACATACAAGCAAGCGGCAGCCATATCGTCAACATGCATGAATTCACGCCTGGGTTTTCCGGTACCCCAAACCACCACCTGGCTGGCGCCTGAAATCATGGCTTCATGAAAACGGCGCATCATCGCTGGTATAACGTGGCTATCTTCAGGATGAAAGTTATCATTTGGACCATAGAGATTTGTTGGCATTACACTACGATAGTCACGACCGAATTGGCGGTTGAAACTCTCACATAACTTGATTCCTGTAATTTTCGCAATTGCATAGGGTTCATTGGTGGGCTCTAAAGGTCCAGTTAGCAATGCGCTTTCTTTCATAGGCTGCTCGGAGAATTTCGGATATATACATGAAGAACCCAGAAATAGCAGCTTTTGCACGTTATTCGTGTGTGCAGCATGAATAATATTGGTCTCAATCATTAAATTTTCGTAAATAAATTCGGCAGGATAAGTATTGTTCGCATGTATACCACCAACTCTAGCCGCCGCTAAGTAAACCTCATCAATCTTATTATCCCTGAAGAATTGTTGGACGGCCGCCTGGTTTGTCAAATCTAGTTCAGTTCTAGATGCAGTAATCAACTCGAAGTGCTGTTGCGTTTCTAGTAATCGCACCAAAGCAGAGCCCACCATGCCACGATGGCCCGCAACGTAAATTCTTTTTACATGGTGCATAGATCTAATTCTCAATGGATATGGGCAATTCGTAACCATGTTTCTTCAACAACGCATGGCTCTGTGCTAATTTAAGATCTTCTGCAACCATGTCACTGCACATCTCACGCACAGATATTTCTGGTGTCCAGCCAAGCTTTAATTTTGCCTTGGTAGGATCACCCAATAAAGTCTCTACTTCTGTAGGTCTAAAATACCGCGGATCAATCCGTACTATAACATCGCCCACATTAAGGGAAGGAGCCTTATTTCCTTGCACGGAATCTACAATAGCTACTTCCTGATCACCAGCACCCTCAAAGCGTAGTTCGACTCCTAGCTCGTTTGCACTCCATCGTAAAAAATCACGCACAGAATACTGAACACCAGTGGCTATCACAAAATCCTCAGGAACATCCCGCTGAAGCATCATCCATTGCATACGTACGTAATCTTTGGCGTGCCCCCAATCCCGCAAAGAATCTAAGTTACCCATATACAAGCAGCTCTCGAGGCCTTGAGCAATATTTGCTAGGCCACGAGTAATCTTTCGAGTAACAAAAGTTTCTCCACGTCTTGGAGACTCGTGATTAAACAAAATACCATTGCATGCATACATGCCGTACGCCTCACGATAGTTAACGGTAATCCAGTAAGCGTACAACTTAGCAACAGCATAAGGAGATCGGGGATAAAACGGCGTAGTTTCCTTTTGAGGGGTATCCTGCACCAAGCCATAAAGTTCAGATGTAGAAGCCTGATAAAAGCGAGTTGATTTTTCCAAACCCAGCAAACGAATGGCTTCAAGCAGACGAAGTGTGCCAATAGCATCAACATCAGCAGTGTACTCAGGAGATTCAAATGAAACAGCCACATGGGATTGGGCCCCCAAGTTGTATACCTCGTCAGGCTTCACATCCTGCAAAATTCTTGTCAGATTGGAAGTATCAGTTAAATCGCCGTAGTGCAATATAAAATCCTGGTTGTCAACATGAGGATCCTGATAGATGTGATCAATACGTTGAGAATTGAAGGAAGAGGCACGTCGCTTGATACCATGGACTTGGTAATTTTTACCCAACAGGAATTCAGCTAAATAAGATCCATCTTGCCCAGTAATACCGGTAATCAGAGCTTTTTTCATTGTTGATCCCTCAATGCAATAATAATTTATAATGAACTCTTCGATTATAAAACCTTCAGCTGGAACAACCAGATTTGCCTATCTTTTAATTTCTGTGGCGACCTTGCAACATACTTCTTTTAAAATTATTGAGCAAATTAACAATTTTGAATCTAAGAAGGAAGACCTTAACAGCATTCCCGAAAGTTGAATGAAACCAAAATCTACCGAGAAAATTGTCAACTTTTTTATTTGCCACAAAATGCAATGGAGCCGCTAATGGCCAAGATATTTCATGTATATTTAGCTGATCACGGTAGGGGTCAAAGCCACTTGTGTGTGTTGCATCTGGTGCAAATCCTATATTAGATATTAAATTCTTCTTAGGCAAAATCGTTAATCCGTTGTTGCTCCAACAAGAGAATATCCATTGATAATCCCAAGTATCGATCTCGTTCTTTCTAGTTCTTTCGAGCAAATCCATCCAGACAAAACTAAAAAAAACACCCCCAAGATTTATGTTCTCAAGAAATTCACGTTTATCAATTAAATTCCATATAGCAAGATCGGCATCATATTTCCTCCAAGCTCTGGCCCAAGTAGCCCAGCCCCACATCAATGCATAATTCGAAAAAAAGTAATCTTCTTTTATCCTTAACCCAGGAACAATGTTCGTCCCGCAAATTGACATGATTCTATCATCACTATGATACTGGTCTAATAACTCCTCACAAAAGAAGAAAAAACTTTCACTAGGCAAGCAATCATCTTCCAATATAATCCCATCTTGTTCGTGCTCGAAAAACCAAGATATCGCCCCACTCACTGCAATCCTACAGCCCACATTTTCATCACGAAAAAGAGTCTTAACCTCACAAGGCCAATCAACCGCTGTCGCAATACTGCGAACCTTTGAAACAATATCAGACTCTCCGAACCTATTTAGGCGGGGCCCATCAGCTGCGACATATAATCGCGGGGGCTTAACTCTACGAATTGCGGAAAATACTTTTTCAGTAACATCAGGTCTGTTAAAGACCAAGAATAAAACAGCCTTATTAAGACCATTAATTTTTTTTGCAGAATCAGTCATCAAAGTTACCTAAATATCATAAGTTTAAGACGCTCTGCACATCCAAAACCAATTATTCTCATATCATTTAATTATAGTATCAAAGTACTCAATAGTCCTTTCTAGCCCATCACCAAGCTGAATTCTAGGCTCCCAATTTAGAACATGCCTTGCCTGAGAAATATCCGGCTTACGCTGTTTCGGATCATCCGCAGGCAGCGCTTTAAATACAAACGTCGAACGTGACCCAGTTATCTCTTTTACTCTTTCAGCCAGCTCGATCATACTGAACTCGGTCGGATTACCTAGATTAATTGGCCCGGTAACTTCATCAGTCGATTCCATTAATAGTACAAATCCTTCGATGAGATCATCCACATAGCAGAATGACCTGGTTTGAGAGCCATCGCCATACAGAGTTATCGGCTCATTTCGTAACGCCTGCACGATAAAGTTTGAAACAACGCGCCCATCATTTGGGTGCATCCTGGGCCCGTAGGTATTAAATATCCTAGCAACTTTGATCAACAACTTATGCTGACGTTGGTAGTCGAAAAATAACGTTTCGGCACAGCGTTTACCTTCATCATAGCAAGACCTTGGCCCAATTGGGTTCACGTGACCAACATAGCTCTCTGGCTGAGGATGAATCTGAGGATCGCCATACACCTCACTTGTGGAAGCTTGAAATATCTTAGCGCCAGTACGTTTTGCAAGACCCAACATATTAATAGCCCCGTGCACACTCGTTTTGGTAGTTTGCACCGGGTCATGCTGATAGTGTATCGGCGAAGCTGGGCAAGCAAGGTTATAAATCTGATCGACCTCGACATACAATGGAAAAGTTACATCGTGGCGTAAAATCTCAAAATTTGGATGCCCCATCAAGTGAGAAATATTGTCCTTAGTGCCAGTGAAAAAATTATCAAGACATAGTATATCGTTGCCTTCCTTCAACAACCTCTCACAGAGATGAGATCCCAAAAAACCAGCACCTCCTGTAATAAGTATTCGACTTTTCGAGTTGTAGTTTTTCATTATTTTTACTGATACCCATTCAAATTAGTTTCAATTTTTTTCCAGCAATATAGGCACTGCGCCTAAACTTGCGAATTAATCCACATACTCCAAACGACTGCAAATTGACGCCCATAAATGTTCCGGAATGTAGGGTTTCAGCCTTGTAGAATTTATAATCAATGCCAAACGTCGCCATATAATAGCCGTACGGCAATGCCCTATCGCACTGTGCATTCAAAGAATCTATCAGCAACATTGAATGAAGCTCTGCTTTATTGGTGGGTAGATATACAGCGTCAAGCTGTGAGTACAAGCTTGGCCCTAAACAAACAGAGGGAGTTCCCCAATAGACACTCTCAATACCAACGGTAGATCCACAGGTTACTACCACATCGGACTCTTCGATTTGGGAGTATGTATCCAATTCATCTGTTGGCAATACTATGCGGGCATTCTCAGGTAAATCTAAGTCTAGCCATGGCTTTAGATCATCTTCATGCTTTTCTGCCATATGCGGATGAATTCTTATGACTAGCGCCAACGATTTATTATTGCGAACGATGTCTATCAGATCTCTTACTGCTGACAGTTGATCTGGCCATCTATCCCACTTAACAATTTCTCCGACTGCTACAAACTCATCGTCACTGGAGCTATAGTAAGTTATTAGCTTGCGAGACATACCAAAATTTGAAAGGGTTACTCCCTGCTTCTGACCTTTAGTAAAACTTTTCCATCCTTGCTCTAGTCCCTTTCGTTTCCCTTCAAAAAAATCTTTTGAAATCCCGTATTTCTCAGCATTATGAATATGTGACCAAGCTTGCGAAATCTCGGTTCTAATTTTCTCGAAATCGTGGGGCATGAAAGGGCGCGTAACATACTTATTTTTATTAGCTCCTCTTTCATGAATCATTAGATTGACATTTTGCTCTTGCGCCGCGTCCAAAATTGCACGATTGTTGGCAAACCGTCCATTAAAAAAATAGACTAAATCAGGATTGCTTAAACGCAATATGCTACCAACATATTCGTAAATAGAGATACCACTTATCAATATTTTTCTAAGTAATTTTTTATTATAAAGAAAATCAGGGCTTGAACTCTTTGTATGAGAGACTAGAGACGACAACGCCGAAAGCCCTGCATTATAAGATTTATACTTATACGCACGCAGATCGTCTGCGGTATTCAAAACAGGGAGAGCTAAGTTAGCTTTTATTGAATCAGTATGTACTTCGATGAATCTAAAACGATTCGATCGAATTAGCTCAGCCCCTTTTCTTTCAGGCAAGCAACCCGGTAAAAAAAGACCAACCTTTCTAATCAAAAATTCAGTGAAAGGTACTGAGTGCCCTAGAAAGTGGAACTCAACATAATCTCCTTTTTCAATATGAAGTTTCGCTAGCTCCAAAGATGTTTCGATATGGGGTGTAGCATTGGTTGTTTCGAAAAAAATCACTTTCATATTAAATGGCCACGCAGGAATCGTAGTGAATTAATACGCATACCGTAAGTAATAGGAGAAAAACACCCCAAGGAAGCTGTTTAAAAACCCGGATTATGAGAAAGCTGTGTCACTTAACGTATCACCCTAACCGCCATCATTGCTTCCGCGGCACCTACACCAACAGAGCTTCCACGAAGTTCAGCAAGCCGCGTGGTATTTACCATGGATCGAGAATGGGGCGGATCTCGCATCTCCAACTCATACTCAGCCAAGGCCTTTATTTTAGTTTCCAGCTGGTCTGAGATATCCACGAAAACATTTGGAAGGAAAGGGTCAACACTCGGGGCATTCCACTCCGTCGAGGATAGCACTTCAAATGCATATATCTCCCTGACAGGCGAACTAGGAACTGGCCGACACGCTGTTAATGTTACCTGATGGGTAATTCGATGATCAATATTGAGGTCGCCGTTGTGATGTGTGTAAACAATCTGAGGTTGCACATCATCTATCACCTGCTCCAGCTTTTGCACGATATCCAGTAGTGGAACAGTGTCCATACGATTATCCGGAAAGCCGAGCATAAAGCTTTTTTTGATTCCCAGAATCTTATGAGCTTTTTGGGCAGCTGAATTTCGTTCCGACAGCTCCAGCTCTGAGGCATCTGTTCGTGAGGTGACGCCATCCGCAAGAAAAACCGCATAGACCGTATCTCCCTGCGCGACGTGCTTGGCTATAGTTCCCCCACAGCCCAGTGCTTCGTCGTCGGTATGAGCTGCGACCACCAAGACAGATTTGCTCATCCGATGTACTCCCATTTCATAGCAGTGCCGGCTTTCAAATTCTGATTGACTCTCCGGCCAAGCAGAACATCGATATACTTTGGAGCCAAACCGTATCCGGGGCGAACGATTCGTAAGTTTCGCTCTGTCAAAACATCACCTTCACTCATAGCTTCGGCAATATAAAGTGAGCGACGAAACTTCAGAGATTTTTTCTCCACAGCCGCGCCGCCATAAACAATCTGTCCGACACTCGCCCAAGCGCGCTCACTTTCTTCTACAAGTGCTGCGAATTCTTGCGGCTCCAATGAAAAAGTGGAGTCAACACCGCCATCTTCTCGCCTAAGTGTAAAGTGCTTTTCAATCACAGTAGCACCCAGTGCCGCAGCAGCACACGCAACGCCAATTCCGAGAGTGTGGTCCGATAGGCCAACCTGGAAACCAAACATCTCACGTAGGTGAGGAATCGTCGCAATATTGGCATCTGCTGCCGTTGCAGGATAACTGGAGGTACACTTAAGCAGGATTATATTGTCATTCCCTTCACCTTTAGCTGCCTGTACCGCGTCGTGAATGTCTGATACCGCCGCCATTCCCGTTGACATTATAAGCGGCTTACCTGTGGCCGCTGCCTTCCGGACAAGAGGTAGGTCAACCAACTCAAACGAAGCAATTTTGTAACAGGGAGCATCCAGCTCCTCAAGCAAGTCGATAGCGGAAAGCTCAAAAGGGGAGCTAAAAACCGTTAGCCCCAACTCATTACAGCGGTCAAAAATCGGCTTGTGCCATTCCCACGGTGTGACCGCCTCTTTGTATAGCTGATAAAGGTTACGCCCATGCCAGGGACTGGCGGGATCATCAATCAGAAACTCGGGACTATCAACGTCAAGTGTAAGCCCATTGGGACTAGCAGTTTGAAGTTTTAGTGCATGAACACCAGAATTGGCCGCTGCTTCAACCAGCTCCATTGCGCGGTCAAGCGACTGGTTATGGTTACCTGACATCTCTGCGATGATAAAAGGAGCATGGTCCGGCCCGACTGGACGTTTACCTATGATGATTTCTTTCATTTCTAGATCGCCTTAAAAACAAACGTGTCTGAATCGGCCATCTGGATGAACCAGTTTTCTGGATCCAGAAGATCTGGGCCTGACCACTGTTTATCGTATATTTTGACGGAGAAAGGCTGAGTAAAGGCTTCACCCGGCTCTGAACGATAGCCCTCAGGGTTCCAGCATTCAAATTCGGTAATTCCGAACTCTCTGGCCTCCACCTTCTGCCCTGTAAACAAGAGTTGGTATACAGGTTCTTCACCGACCTGCTTTTGGTACTTACTGATAATTGGAGTGTCGGATGTGCCAAAGCGCCAAGTCACCCAATCATCGCAGTAATGAAACTGGAAAGGTCGGTCCTGGAACATGCCCGGATCAAACTTTTCGGTAGAAACAAAACTCGCGTAAAGTGGGGTTTTCCATTTGAAAAGCTTGGTTTTGACAGTCGTAAAGCGCTGGTTTGCGAACCCTACGATAAACGGAAGCTGTTCAGCAACGCAAAATTCGTCAAGTGATTTCATCAAACTGGAAATGACCGCCAGCCCTCTCACAGAATCGGACACATAAGCATGTGCGCCCATGTATACCCGGTAGCTTCCGATGGTGACCGGGAAAAGGCCATAGTGCCCGATGATTCCATGCTCTGACTCTGCCACAAAGCTGATTGCCGGCCCCTCAGGGTAGTCTCTATAGTAGTACTCCCATTTAGCAGAAGACCAATTATGCGGGTTGCCCCCCTCCTGAAATAGGGTAACGATTCCTGCTTTATCTGCTACGGTGGCCCGACGGATCTGAAATTTCATGCTGTACTACCTGCATCCACCGTGATGACTGTACCAGTGATCATCCGAGCTTCATCAGACATTAGGTAATTAACCATACCAGCTACATCATCAACGTGAGCTAATGCTCCCATGGGGCTGCGGCGTTTTATGGATTCAAGTTTTTCGCCCTCCAGCCCCTGAGTCATATCAGTAGCCATGTAACCTGGGGCAACACTGTTAACGGTGATTCCGGCTTTACCCACCTCTCGGGAGAGTGATTTGGTAAATCCGTTTATGGCGGATTTGGTGGCTCCATAGACTGCAAGCCCCTTAAACCCAGTACTACCAATAATAGAGGAAATGTTGACCACCCTGCCCTTCCTGTTAATTAGCATCGGACGAAGGAGGTATTTGGTGAGCAAAATTGGAGCTTCAACATTCACACGTAGAACTCTGGATATGTCACTCTCGTGCATGGTTGCGAGAACGCCGTCCAGACCCAAGGCTGCATTATTTACCAGTCCATAAAGACGACCGTATTTTTTGGTCACTTGCTGACTGAATTCATGAATGCCCGAGGTATCTGAAAAATCAAAAGGCTCGAAGACGGCATTATCGGTAACCGCCAACCACTCCTCGCACTCGGGCGAACATTTCCTGCCTACTACAATGACTTTATAACCCGTTGCGGCCAAACGTTTTGAAATTGCGAGGCCCAGACCCCGGGTACCCCCGGTAACCAATACTGTATCCATTACTTTATGCCCTACTAATCTTGCCAGTCGGATTATGCTCAATCTCGGTAACAAAGCGAATTAGGGCCGGCACTTTGTACTTCTCCAACCGTGCCCTGCAATGAGCCATGATTTGCTTCTTGAGGGAAGCCGTGTCTGCATCGGCCTTCCTGGGCTGAATGTCAGCAGTAACCAGTTGCCCCATCATCCCACTGCCTTTGGGCTTCACGAGCACTTCAGCCACACCTTCTAATTCACGAATCACTGCTTCCACTTCCTCAGGAATCACCTTATTACCGCCAACATTGATGGCCCCCGAATCACGGCCCAAAAACAGTACCCGCTCATCTCGCACAGCAACAAGGTCTCCTGAATCGATGAACCCATCGGTTTTCGCCAGTGAGGCTCCAGCCGCAGTAGGAACATGTTTCTCAGGTTTTATCAGTAATGTTCCAGATTCGCCGATTCGTAGTTGGTTCCCTGCGACCCCGCGTTCAAGATATTGCTTGGGAAAGCCCATCAAACCATCTGTAACCGAGAAACCAACCCCTGCCTCTGTAGAGGCGTAGATATGCGCAATTCTGGCTTCTGGAAATGCTGCTTTTAGCGCATTCAGGACCGATTGATCTGCGGGTTCACCGCCGAGCGTGATCTGTTTGAAACGGTGGTTGCCCAAAACGCCACTCATAAGCAGTTTTCGCCAGTAGGTTGGCGTTGCCGAAAGTGCGTTGGCATTGGTTTCGAGGAGGAAGGCAGCCTGATCTTTAACGTTGCCAATGTGGTTACATAGAACAAGCTCGGACCCGCTCGCCAGTGCCTGCAGCACCACCTGGAGACCCGCAAATCTGAACGGATCATATACCAATCCCCAGGTGAACTCTCTTCCCCGTTCCGTATCGAGCTTACAGGTTTTGGTCAGGCTGCCGGTGGAATGCTCTATTAGCTTAGGTGTCCCGGTCGTTCCGGACGTTGCCAGAACCCAACGGGTGCTGGCATCTGCTCTGTGGCCACCTGAAAGGTCGCCACTTTTTTCAGGAACTTTCTCTGTAAACACATCACCGATATTGAGGGTCGGCTGAAAACGTGTTTTCAGGTCAGAATAGTCGTCAGAGCGTCTCAGCGAATCAGGCACCAGAAAGACACTTCCAGCTATTCCATCAAGCGCCATCATCCATGTTAAGGCTCGCACGCTGTCTGATGGTTCAAGGGCAACCCGGGAAGTGTCTTTGCCTCGCAATAGCCCCCGGCAAACAGCGATATCCTGCCGAAGGGCCCCAGCCGTCATCTGTTTTTGAGGTGAAACCCACAGCACTTGCCCGTCACTGGTTTTGGTTAGTAGCTCTTCCAGAATCACAATTAAACCTATTTAGCCCGGTTTTCATAAATGGCAACAAATTCGCCAAACGTTGTGGGGTAAACAGCGTCTTCCATCTCTACAAAGGGGTCAAATTCGAGCTCTTCCTCCAGCCTTGCCACGAGAATGGCAAAGCCCAGCGAGTCAAGGCCACTGTCCAACAAAACTGTGTCATCGGTGAGCTCACAGTTCAGTTCACTGTCTGTGGATTCAAGCGCTTCAAAAAACAATTCCAGTATTTTTTTACGAAAATTCATTTTGTTCCTCATAACTGACTTCAAGAATAATTTTTCTGCCTGCAATTTCGAAAAATTCCGAATATCGCTCGTTATCCACAATTCTTGGTAAGTTGAACTGACTTTTGAGCGACTTTTTCGGATTTTGAGCTCACTGTCGACAGGCCTGCGACGCTTGAACCATGATTGCCCAACAGTTTCCTTGGCCGGTGCGAGAGACGCGTACAACGACGCGAACTTGAGGCCTATTGAACACGAAGCAGAGCTAGCCTTGCTCTATCAGTGCAAAGCGAATTACGCTTTCGTACCCGTTTTCCCCTCTGTGCTGATCACGAAAAACACCTTCAACGTGAAATCCAAGTTTTAAGTGGAAATAGTAACTACGCTCATTACTCTCCAGAACCTCTGCATTGAGCTTATGAAACCCCAAATCATTAAAGAAGTGGGCGAGGGCTTCCCGCCCCATCTTAGTGCCAGTTCCTGTTGGGGCATCAGGGGCGGCGTAGAAGCCCCAAAATGCATTACGAGAAACTCTGTTCATTTCTGTGAAATACACCACTCCGCGCGGAGTATTGCTCTCATCTATAAACAATAGCCAAACAGAGTCGCTCTTCTTGGACTCGCGCTCAAACCAAAGCCTATGTTGTTCGAGCTCTATAATTGATTGGGAGAACATGCTTGACCGAACCGAAGGATGATTTCTCCACCGCAGCATCAGCTCTAAGTCATCTTCTCCAATTTGACGCAAAGCCATTATCTTGTTTTTTCCAAAAGCTTTCTGACGACATACTCTGTGCCACGCCCATCCATAATGTTTTTCATCAACGCTGAACGTCTTGCATTAACATCCGGATTCTGAAGAACGCTTTCAATCGCATGTGCCACAGCCATATCTGTAAGCTTATTTTCGGTTCCAAGGAACTCAATCAAACCTTTATCCGCCAGCGTTCGATTAATCTCATTCTGGTTACTCGCAACACTTGTAACTACAGAATACAACCCTAAACACATCCTCTCCCAGTTGGTCGCCCCTCCTGCACCTAACATAAGGTCTGCACGAACCATCAAAGCCGCTAGGCTTGGCAGCCCTGAATATAGTCGCGTTCTAGCGCGCGCTTCAACCAGGCTTTCGACATTCGCCGGTGCCGGATGATTCTTTCCAATCACAACATCCACGAACAGATGCTTAAATTCTGGAGCTGTCAACGCTCTGAGGTAGCGCTCGGTGAGGTGGTAAGGGTCGCTACCTCCCACGAAAATCATAACCCGTGATATAACGCCATCACGCTTCGGCAGAGATTTTGCCAGTTCTGCATACTCAGGACGTAACAACGCGTATTTAGGCCCAAGAAGTAGGGTGCAATTCTCACTCGTTAAGCGTTCATAACGTTTTGCAATCCTGCTATCCAGAACATTCTGGTCTAAAAGAAGCAAACACTCATGTGGCCGATTCGCCAGATCGTCAATGACCATAATGCTACCGACAGCGTTAGCGAGAGCCCGCTCCCAATCGGCGTCCAGCGCGTAGTGATCAACCACCAGCCAATCTGGTTGCCAGGGTGTCAGAGCATCGAGTGTTTGGCGGGCGTCTTCTTGCCAGGGCCCACCCAGCCACAGCGCGTAGTTGTCAGAGCCGCTGTCTGTCGTGTGCAGGTCGTTATCGCTACGGGAAGGCAGCAGAGTTAAGCCGTAGCCTTTGCTCGCAATCAGATCACCCAGATGGCCTTCATGTTCACGACAAACAAACCGGCATTCGTGGCCCTGGCGAGTAAGCTCATCGGCCAGTGTCAGGCAGCGCATCACGTGGCCGGTGCCGATCTGTACGGAGGCATCTGCTCGAAAGACTACCAACACGTCCAGCCACCATCGACGACTAAGTTTGTGCCGCTAACGAAACTGGATGCATCTGAAATCAAAAAAGACAGAGGCCCCTGAAGCTCATCAGCCCGACCTATTCTCCCCATCGGCACCTTGTCTGCTAATGTCGAAACGAATGCAGGGTTATCCATCTGTACGTTTTCAGACGGAAAAGGCCCTGGTGAAATTGCGTTTACACGAATGCCTTCCCGTCCAAACTCGCAGGCCGCATATCGAGTCCATTGGATTAAAGCCGCTTTCGCCGCTCCATAAAATGGGGGATTAGCAACGCATTTATTCTCATAAACTCGCTGATCTGGACTAACCAATCCATACATTGAACCAATATTTACCACCGACGCATTGCCACATTGTTGATACGCGGTTCGCAACGCTGGAAGCGCGTATTTCAGCAGCCTGTGTGCCGATACCAGTGAAACCTCATAGCTATTTCTGTAATCCTCTTCGGCGGCGGTCTCAATTGAACCTGCACCACCTGCGTAGGCGTTATTGACCAAACCATGCAGCGGCAGATCGCCGTACTGTGAGAACCACTGGTGAACTGCAGGTTCATCATTAATATCAAAAATTGCAGATGTCGCCACCAGCCCGCTATCACGCAATTCGGCCACACAAGCTTCCACTCGCTCGGGGTTTCGCCCATTCACGAGTACATTCGCGCCAAGTTCCGCCAAACCTCGAACCATCGCGCGACCGAGATAACCCGTTGCACCGGTTACCAGAACACTCTTGGACGCCAGCGAAAAACGCTGTGGCAGACTAGTCATTGGATTTCTTCCAGGTAGCCGGGTTCAAAGTTTCGAGAGGTACTCGGGGGCGGTCTGCGATAATGCTTCCGATACGGTTATCAGTCCAACTCTCAAGGCCGGACTTTCTGAGGTTATCGACCAACTGATCCGTGGCTTCCACACCAATAACCACGCCATCGATCCAGCTTTGAGAGAGCACGTACCGAACCGCCAATTCAACAATATCGCCGTTGGCATATTTCGCCGCTTTCGCATGGAGCCAGTCAATAACATCAGCGGCATTCGAACAACAGGCCCTCAGCCACAAGTCCACTTGACTGGAAGTCAACAAACCCTGCAATAACGCGCTGCGAGCGAGGATAACCAGCGGGCGGCGTTGGCGAACCTGTGAAATCTTGTCGATTACAGCATCCCACCGATAATCGAGTATGTTGAACGGTAGCTGGATGAACTGAACCGTTTCAACGTCCAAAGCTGAAAAAGCCTCTTCCGGGGATTGAACAGAAACCCCAAGCCTACCTATCA
Source organism: Gammaproteobacteria bacterium UBA2675 (assembly GCA_002354805.1). Lineage (GTDB taxonomy): Bacteria > Pseudomonadota > Gammaproteobacteria > Pseudomonadales > Pseudohongiellaceae > Pseudohongiella. Next base: position 276,737 of record DEMH01000012.1, on the reverse strand, counting down.
CTTTTCGAAGCTTAAGATCAGAAAGCGCTTCCCACACCGATCCGCCCCAAGCTGTCAGATGATCTGCTCGATGAAGCATCAGCACATCGAGACAAGGCTTGTTCAGCGCACGACAGGACTGATAAACACTTCGCTCGACGAAGGCTTGAACCACGTGCGGACTAGCATCAGCTGGACAATCATCCAGAGGAGACAATTTAGTGATGATCGTTGCTCTGGAGTCCCAACCACCAGAAAGTGCTTTGCCTACAACCGGCTCACTCTCACCATAAGCTCTGGCTGTATCAATATATTGAACGCCATTGGCAATCGCGGTACGCACCAACGCGTCAACTTGTTCCTGAAGGGGGCGCCCGCTGGTATTCGTGATCCCATAGGTGAGCCCAAATTGCGCAGTACCTAAAACCATTCGACGGGCAGATATGGGTGTAACAATTTCCGATGAGGCTATTTTCAAACGCTCAAGAAGTGTGGATAGTGGAACCTGCTCTGGATGCTCAGTAGCAGAAAACAAGCGGCACACCCGCAGGTAGTCATCCAAAGTATCAACAGTGCAACGGTACTGTGACATATCCAACGCGCGATAGCCCTCGAATAACGTCCGACCGAACCTTTCTATAACTCTGGGGGTTACATGTTCGCGATCGAACGCAGTCTCAGCCTGTCCGTGAGCCTCCCGCAAATATCCTGCTCGGGTGACTTCGGCACTAACACCGTAAGGAAGCCCTGAGGCCTCTCCACCACAGCCCAGGTATGACAGATCACGAGCAGCAAAATCTTCAAGCAACTCGTCAATAAACGAGCCATCTGGAAAAACATTGTCGCCCGTTAGCCGAACGACTATGTGATCGTCTGGTACGCCATACAGTGCATCAACAAAGCGCTTCAGAGTATTCTCTAACTCGCCGCGATAGTAATCGATATTCCAATGCTTGAGGACGTCGCAAAGAGCGTCGTCTGATGCTTCACGTGACGTGACAACGATTACGCGATGGCCTGTATTGCCTGCTCGCAGCGCTGCCAAAACCACCAGAGGTGTCCCACCCACAGGGAGAAGCACCTTGCCTGGCAGGCGCGAGGAGTTGGTTCTCGCCTGAAGCAATAGCGTAGCCGTCATTTCAGAACCGACTCCAACACGCGCACTACCTCATCCTGTTGCTCATCCGTCAGGCTCTGGAACATCGGCAAGCTGATCGCTTCACGGTAATACGCCATCGCCTCCGGGAAGTCCTCGGCGGTGAATCCCATGGCCTGATAATAGGGCTGGGTATGCACCGGGATGTAGTGCAGGTTTACGCCAATACCCTGTTCCCGCAGGGATTCAAACACCTGCCGGTGATTTTTGCTGATGTTTTCCAGCTGCAGGCGAATCACGTACAGGTGCAGGCCGGAGTAGCTGTCCGGGTGCTGCCAGGGTGTGGTCACTGGCAAGTCGGCCAACAGCTGGTCATAACGTTTCGCCAGTTCGTGACGGCGAGCAACGAAAGCGTCCAGCCGGTTCATTTGGCTGACGCCCATTGCGCCCTGCAGTTCTGTCATGCGGTAATTGAACCCGAGATCCACCTGCTGGTAATACCAGGGGCCATCCGGTTCGTGGGTCATCAGGCTCTGGTCCCGGGTGACACCATGGCTGCGCAGCAGGTTCATTCGGCTGGCCAGCTCATCGCTGTTGGTCAGGGCCATGCCGCCTTCGGCGGTGGTGACTATTTTCACCGGGTGGAAGCTGAACACTGTAATGTCGCTGTACCGGCCGTTACCGATAAACTCGCCCCGGTACTTACCGCCGATGGCGTGGGACGCGTCTTCAATAATGCAGACGCCGTATTGCTGGCTCAGCTTGTGGATGGCTTCCATGTCGCAGGGCTGGCCGCAGAGGTGGACCGCTACCAGTACTTTTGGTAGGCGATTTTCCTGCTTGGCCTGCTCCAGCTTTTCCGCCAGCTTGTTCGTGCACAGGTTGTAGGTTTGCGGGTCAATATCCACAAAATCTACTTTTGCGCCGCAATACAGCCCGCAGTTGGCAGAGGCCACAAAGGTGATGGGCGTCGTCCATAACCAGTCGCCCTCGCCCAGGCCCAGAGCAAGACAGGCTATATGCAACGCCGAGGTGGCACTGTTAACCGCCAGCGCGTGCTTGGCCCCCACATGGTTAGCCACCTTGACCTCAAACTCAGGGACTTTGGGGCCCTGAGTGAGGAAGTCCGACTGCAGCACCTCAAGCACTGCATCAATATCTGCCTGGCTGATATCCTGGCGACCGTAGGGAATCATTTTATATCTTGCCTATCTCGCTGTAGTTTCTACTGATCCAGTCCTCCAGTTCCGCATCCGACATCCACTCCGCGTTATTGTCACTGGCATACACGAAGCCTTCTTCTACCCGTTTGCCATCTTTAATGCGCTCCGGGCAGCAGCCCCAATCATTTATATTGGGCAGAATCTTGAAGTGTTCGTCATACTCATAAGTGTAGTGAGAGTCTTCTGCCCCAATCATTTGCTCGTGCAGCTTTTCGCCCGGACGGATACCCACAATTTCCTGTTTAGCTTCCGGTGCGACCACACGCGCCAAATCAGTCACTTTCATGGAGGGGATTTTTTTCACGTAGATCTCACCACCCACCATATCGTCGAATGCATGCCAAACCAGCTCAACACCCTGCTCCAAGCTAATCATAAAGCGGGTCATGCGGGGGTCTGTGATCGGTAGTACACCTTTATCTTTGATGGACATGAAAAATGGGATCACTGAACCGCGTGATCCCATCACATTGCCGTAGCGAACAACAGAAAATTTGGTTTCGTGACCGCCCGCATAAGAGTTCCCTGCCACGAATAATTTGTCGGACGCCAGTTTGGTGGCACCGTATAGGTTGATTGGGCTGCTGGCTTTATCAGTAGAGAGTGCAACGACACCTTTTACTTTTTTATCGATTGCGGCGTCTATAAGATTCATGGCACCGCTGATGTTTGTTTTTACGCACTCGAAGGGGTTGTATTCGGCCGTTGGCACAATCTTAGTTGCCGCAGCGTGTACTACGTAGTCAACGCCGTCTAATGCTCGGTATAGGCGGTCTTTGTCGCGGACATCGCCAATGAAGAATCGCAGGCGCTGGTCGTTGGGGAATAACTTGGCCATTTCCCATTGTTTCATTTCGTCTCGGGAAAACACGATGATTTTTTTTGGGTTGTATTTGGCCAGTGTCATCGGAATGAATTTGTGACCGAAGGAGCCTGTGCCGCCGGTGATGAGAATTGTGCTATTAGCAAGCATTAAATTATTCCTTTATCTATTATTGTCCTAAGCCTGTGCTGCCATTTTTCTGAACATCTTGTTTCGCTGAATCAAGTCCTCATAAGTTCCACTATCAACTACTCGGCCTGCACTCATCAAATAAATGCAGTCACATGCTTTAACTGTTGCCAAACGGTGGGCGATCAGGACTATCGTCTTTTTACCGGTAAAATCGTGTATTGCATCCATCACAAGGCGTTCGGTGATACCGTCTAGCGCGCTGGTCGCCTCATCGAATACCAGCACATCTGCATCGCTGTATAGAGCTCTGGCAATGCCTATACGTTGTCGTTGACCGCCAGAGAGCTGAATCCCACGCTCCCCAACCCTTGTATCAAGACCCTCCGGCAAACTATCGACTAACTCATCTAGATGAGCCAGTCGGGTGGCCTGTTTGACTCGATCTACATCAATTTTTGTCGCGGGAAGGCCAAACGCTATGTTTTCTCTAATTGATGAGTCTGAGAGGAATATAGCCTGCGAGACATATCCCAGGCTGTTTTGCCAAGCTCGTCGATTATCAGTATTTACTGGTTTATCATCAACAAGCAACTGACCTGAATCAGGCTCGATAAGACCCAGCAAAATGTCTATGGCCGTTGATTTACCGGATCCGGAGGGTCCCACCACACCGACAACTTTGTTGGCCGGAATACGAATGTTTATTCCGTTCAGTGCTCCCTGCTGTTTACCCGGGTAACAAAAATTTACGCCTGAAAGAGTAATTTCGTTAGTAAACAATAGGCGCCCATAGGACTCCGCAGGTTTGCCCGTTATTGCACCTTGACTATTCTCAAAGTCTTCAAGCAGGTTTTCGAATGCAGAAATATTTCCGCGAATATTAGTCGTTGCCACATAGACTTGCTGGAACGCGGGTAATAGTCGAAAACCCGCAAGGCTATATACTGCCAACGTTGGCAAAATTTGAGATAAGTTTCCGCTATAGAACGAAAGTAAGTACAAAACCAACAAAATGATAGAGCCAAAAGCAAGCAGCTCCATGGCATACCGAGGGACCTGTGCGAGCACCGCGTTATTGCCTTGCGCACGGCCAAATTCCGCGCTCGATTTCTCAAATCGTTCATTAAAATCGGCCTGACGACCAAGCAGCAAGGTATCCTTGATTCCTCCGAATCCCTCCTGCATCAAACTCATGCGCAGGCGGTTTGCATCGGTAATAATCTTTCCGTTAGATTGCAACTTTCGCCGTGCGGTTCTGTAGAGTACGAAATACCCCATAGAGAATATTAATAACCCAGATAACGCGACCTTGGGATCATAAATGAATATGGCGATAGCCATAGTTACAATCAGAACTAATCTGGCTACCATCTGAAGAAGTGGATTTATTATTTGGGCAGTTAACCTGTTGGATTCCGCAGCGATTTTGTTAATTAATGTAGAGCTGCTGCCGTTGGCGTGGAACAACCAGGGCTGTTGCATATAATGTTTGAATAGGCGAACGCCCAGTTCTGCACCTAGGCGGAAGCTGTATGTTGCTAATCGCCAGGTTGTGAGCATTGAGATGCAGGCTGCTACCGTTAATGCTAGCAGAACTGACACGCCGACCCAGAATATGAAGCTGCTTTCTGTTAGGCCGCTTTTTTGGAATAGGTCAGTGACGACGCCGCCGCTGTGCAGGACGCTCATGTCGGCAACAAGGGCCATAAAGGGCCCGATCGCGAATACTCCGCCAACCTCTGCAAATGCCATTAGGACTACGAGAATTTGCAGTCGTAGGAGTTTTTTGCGCTGGTCGGCGCTTAGGAGTTGGTATAGTTTTTTTAGTTGTTTATACATGAACTACTGTTTTTGTGTTCGATTGAAATCGAGAAGCGTTGTGCGGACTTTGGACACGCTACCGCCCTACCCGTGCATTTCTTGCGGCATCTTGGTTGGGGCTTTGGCAGAAAGCAGCTCCCGTGGTTGTCCAGTCTTGCATTACACTTGTCGAAATTTTGACAACAGTGGAATGCGCCGGGGACGGGGGTCGGGCCCCCGTCCCCAAAGTCAACCGGCCCTGGCCAGTTGGGTGACGGGGAAGGCGAGGGTTTGGGGGCTGTGCAGGATGTGCAGCAGCACGATGACTCGCTCGTCCGGTGTCACGGCTTTGACGATGGCTTCGATGTCTTTGAAGCAGCCGTCGGTTACGATGCGCTGGCGGCGCACGATGCGTTCGAGCTTCATATCATCTCCAGATCCTTCCGGATGTCTTCGATTTCGGCTTTCAGGGCTTCGTATTCGGCCATTTTGCGCTTGAGAAAGCGCTTGGTCAGCCGGGCGCGGCTGTCGATACCGGCGGGGGGTGCGCAGAATTTTGTATCTTGCGTCGTCGGTTAGCATGGTCTTGTTGTTATTGGCCAATGTTCAATGACTGAACATCCTAGCCTATCAGGTATTCACCTGACAATAGTCCAATTGCACAACTTCCCCAACTCCCCCATCAACGCCCTTTTCGCTCCCTCTTCCCCATGCACCAGCCGGATATCCCTTGGCCTGCGTTTAATCCCCTTCACAAACCGCAGCAGCCCCTGCTGATCGGCATGCGCCGAGTAGCCACCAATGCTCTGCACACCCGCGCGGATGCGGTAGCGCTCGCCATCCAGCAGCACCGTGCCCTGCTGCGGGCCGTTGCGCTGAATCTCTCTGCCGGGGGTGCCTTCGGTTTGGCTAACGTCGCCCAGCATAGCTTTTAGGTAGTTGACGATGCGCCCGGCGGTACACATGCCGCTGCCGGCAATCACAATGGCGGGGCGGGCGCTGTGGGCCAGGTGGTTAACCATTTTCTGGTGCTCGGCGTGGCTGTTGACGGTGAGCAGGTTGTCAAAGGCCAGCGGTTTGCGGCCTTGTTGCAGCCGGGCGTGGGCCTCGTTGTTCCAGAACGGTTGTAAGTCGCGGTAGGCGGCGGTGATGCGGGCGGCCAGCGGTGAGTCCAGGATTATTGGGAGGTTGTTGAAGTTAGTGGGTGTGTTTGGCTCTGTAGCATCAATGCCAGGGGACGGACACCTTTGGTATCCGTCCCCGTTGATGAGCTCTTCGAGCTCGTACAGCAGCTCCTGGGTGCGGCCAATGCTGAAGGCGGGGATCAGCACGGTGCCCTGGTTCTGCAGCGCTTTGTTGATGGCAGCCTGCAGGCGCTGTTTGCGCGTGGCGCGGTTTTCATGGTTTCTGTCGCCGTAGGTGCTTTCCAGCACCAGGGTGTCGGCGCGGTATGGGGAGCGCGGTGCCCGCAGCAGCGGGGTGTGGCAGGCGCCCAGATCGCCGCTGAACACGGTGCGGTGGTTGTTGTGGTCTATTTCTACGTAGGCGGAGCCTAATATATGACCTGCTCTTTGCAGCCTGACTTTAGCGACAGTGCCGGTGGTTTTGCATAAAGGGGACGG
>DEMH01000012.1:252432-269900 GCA_002354805.1 Gammaproteobacteria bacterium UBA2675 | reverse complement strand
CCGTCCCCTTTATGCAAAACCACTTGCCGTAGGGCAGCGCGACGATGCGTTGTTCGATCATGTTGATGTATTGGTTTACCAGTTTTTGGTCGCGGCTGATGCCGAGTTGAAACGCGTCTTCCAGCACCAGCGGCAGCAGTTTGGCCGACGGCTCCGAGCACAGGATGGGCCCGCGGTACCCGGCGGCCAGCAGCCAGGGGATGCGGCCCACGTGGTCAATATGCACGTGGGTGGCAATCAGCGCCTGCACGGTGCTGATATCAAAGTCGATGGGCTGGCTGGCGTCGCCGCCGGGGCGGTTGCCCGCCTCCTTGCCCTGAAACAGCCCGCAGTCAATCAGCAGGCTGTGGTGTTCATCCAGGTGTAGCTGGTGGCACGATCCGGTGACGCCGGTGCGCGCGCCGTGGTGGTCTATTCTTGGGTGCTGGGTGGTCGTGGTTTGGGTTTTTGGCATATCCGTTGCCTTTTGTTGCGTCATACGTCGAGATTGGTGTAGTGACATAGCTCCGGCGGCCTGAAATAACCGCGAATCATCTCAATGTTTCTAACAGCAATCTGGATATGAGTCTTTTCCTTGAGTGCGGCCTCGGGAAAAATCGGCTCTCCTTCTTCAAAGACCCCATAAGCTGTATCAAATGGCGGCTTCTCATCCTCAGCCTGCATTTGGTGAAGAAAGTTAATAACGGCGCAACGCCATAGTCAGTCAAATCAAGACAATGCCCGGGGTCCAGAACAGCACCTATCACATAGGGTTCAGAAATGCTGTTTTTTCTGGATTTTGCCCAATCGTATGCGCGTGCGAAGCTGTCGACCCAGAAATAAATGCCGGAACCCAGCCAGTCATAGGTATTTTCGCTGGCACTTAAGTGAGAATTGCCTGCCAATACGTTTTCAGCAACTGAGCGGTCACAGCCGTGAAAACCGATAATGGGAGAAAGTTTGCGTGTTATGGTCATTCCGTTGACCTCTTTAAGAAACTGCTTTAGTCGGCGTACTCTTTAGCCAGCTGACCTTGCTCATTCAGTATGCCTGCGCGTTTCAGGAACGCCACAGACTTCTGTTTATCAGCCGCAATGCTTTTTGCTTTATTGTCCATAGCAGGCGTCCATACTGTCTGAGCGTCACGTTTTTTTGCCTGATTAGCCTGTTTTGGTATCTTGCGCACTGCAGGACGCTTCTCCGCTTTGTTGCCCATCACGCACCTCTGTCGTGTAACGTCAAAGTCTGACAATTATCAGGAGTATAGCATGGTGTCAGACAGCGACTCCGGTTACTTGAATTCTACACGGGGGACGGAGAGCGGGGTCTCCGTCCCCGGAGGCTGATGCCTCGTCAATCCTCCGACTTATACGCGTAGTGGTAATACCCATAGCCGTAGTAGGCGAAGGCGCTGCGTTCGATGGCGGTCAGCGTGCAACCCAATCCCCAAACACGCTACCGCCCTGCCCGTGCATTGCTGCAGCATCTGATTTTATCGACCAGGCCCAAATTTGGCGTTGTCGCTTACTTATAACCGGGGGGCGGAGCTAAAGCTCAGTCCCCTGCCTTCAGTTCTGCCTGTATCTGCTCAATCTCCTGGCGCAGGGCCTCATACTCCGCCAGCTTGCGCTTCAGAAAGCGGCGGGTGAGCCGAGCCTTGCTGTCGATGCCTTGCGGGGTAAGCAGGTAGAGGTAGCGTCGTTTGTGCTGGCTTTTACTGAAATTTTTGGCCTTGACCAGGCCTTTGTCGATCAGGGCCTGCAGGCAGTAGTTGATTTTTCCCAGGCTCATGCCCAGTTCCTCGGCCAGTTGGCGCTGGCTGATGGCTGGGTTGGCTTCCAGCTTTTTGAGTATTCTGTAGCGGGCGTCGTCTGTGAGCATGTTTGTCAGTAGGCCAGAGCTAGATGGCCAGCCTCCAGCGTCAGGGCATGCTCCTTGTTGAGCAGTCGCATCAGCACGATGACACGGTCATCGGCGGTGACGGCCTTGACGATGGCTTCGATATCGCGGAAGCAGCCGTCGGTAATGCGCACACGTTCGCCAGCCTTGTACAGCGGGGCCGGTTCATGGCGGAAGTCATACTGGCGATGCAGCGCGGCCATCAGATCTTCGGGTACCGGGAATGGCGCGCCATTAAAGCTGACCACGCGGGCGACGCCACGGGTGCTGTTGAGAGCCCGCCAGTTGGTGTGCTGGGGGTCCAGCGCAATAAACAGGTAGCCGGGGAACACGACTTCGTCGCAGATGGTGGCCTGGCGGCGCACGATGCGTTTGACAGTATGAGTGGGGCACCAGGTGGCAAAGTCCTGATTGTCCAGATGCTCCTGGGCGCGTCGCACCTGGTTGGGTTTGCATTGCAGCACGTACCAGCTCATTGGCCCGGCTTCCTGTCTCGCTTATTGTTCATTAGTTGAACATGCTAGCGCTGCCGGGCTTCAGATGCAATAGGACAAATGGCTAAGGCGTGTTGCCGTCGCCACTTCAGTCTTCGTCGGATTTGTAGGCGTAGTGGTAGTAACCATAGCCATAGCCGTACCCGTAATACGCAGACGCACTGCGCTCGATGGCGTTGAGTATGCTGCCCTTGACCACCACGCCGGCACTTTCCAGCTGCTGCAGGGAGCGCTCAATCTCTTTGGGATTGTTCTCGCGGAAACGCGTAATCAGCAATGCGGCCCCGACCTGTTTGCCGACGACGGCGGCATCGGTCACGGCCAGTGCAGGCGGTGTATCGATGATGACCAGATCGTACTCCTGGCCCACCTCTTCCAGAAATTCACTGAAACGGCGCGTCATCAACAGCTCTGATGGGTTGGGTGGCGCCGTGCCGCGGGCGACATAATCCAGTCCTTCGAGTTCGGTGTGACGGATCAGCTGCTCGCGCGGTGTGTTGCCTACCAGATAATCGCTTAAACCTTGTTCGCTGCCGCCTTCGAACGATCGGTGGATATGCCCCTTGCGCATATCGGCGTCGACCAGCAGTACGCGCTGACCGCTTTGTGCGCAGATGGCTGCCAGGTTGGTGGAGATAAAACTCTTGCCCACTGCCGGGCTGGGACCGGTCAGCATCAGCCGGTTGTTGTTGGCCTCCAGCATGGCAAAGTGCAAACTGGTGCGCAGGCTGCGCAGTGCTTCGATGGCCAGATCGCTGGGGTCGATCATGGCCAGTACGCCACTTTCCTGACCGCGATGCCGGCGCGTCAGCGGTTTGCTGACACGATCACCGATATGTTTGCCCAGAAATTTGCTGAACCGGCGCCGGGTTTTCTTGCTGGTAAAACGATCAAACAGCTTCTGCTGTCTTTCGGACAGCGGTACGGTGGCATAAACCTGCAGCCCCAGCGCCTGCAGCTCTTCCACTGAGGTCACACCGCGGTGCAGCATGTGGCGCACCAGTACCACCATCAGACCCAGCATCAGGCCAGCCATCAGCGAGATGACGATAATCAGGTTGGTGCGTGGGGCGATGGGGTTATTGCCGACCAGCGCATTGTCCAGAATGCGCACATTACCGACCGTGCCGGCTCTTGCGATGCGCAGCTCCTGGGTGGCGTTAAGCATCTGCATGTAAATCTGCTGGCTGACTTCCACATCGCGGTTAAGGCGCAGTACCTGGCGCTGTGTCTCGGGCAGCGTGTCCACCTGCTGCTCCAGCCGGTCCCGCTCGCCCGCCAGTTGGCGACGCTTTTCCAGCAGCGCCTGATAGCTGGGATGGCTTGGGGTGAAGCGCTGCGCCAGTTCCGACTCCTGGATCTGTAGACTGTTCAGCTCCCCTTCCAGTTCAACCATGCGCTCCAGCATGCTGCGGGTTTCAAAACTCAGATCCACACTGTCCTGGGCCGCCCGGTAGTCGTTAAGGCGACTTTCGGCGGAGTTCAGGTTGTCCTGAATAAGGGGTGTCTGCTGCTCCAGGAACTCCAGGCGGCTCTCGGCCTCGGCAGCCTGACGGTTGATGTTCTGCACCAGGTAGACATCTGCAATGGCATCCAGTGAGCGCTGGATTTCCTGGGGATTAGGCCCGGTCAGTGCCAGCTCCAGAATGCCGGTGTCACGGCCGCGCTGAGCCACTTCAAAGCGGCCCTGCAGATAGCGGATCATCTGCGTTTCGCTGCGTTTGATCAGGGTGAATTCGACATTAGCGGGTGCCGTGATGCGCTCCACAAGCAGCTCCAAATAAGGCTGGTCCAGTCGCAACCACTGGCCGACCTGGCCAGTGCCCAGTACACCGCCATCGTCATTGTTGAGGGTGTAACTGGTCTGGCCGGTGACCTTCAGCGTCAGAGGGCGCCCTTGCAGCGCTTGTTCGACCAGCAGCTCACCCACGTTGATGCTGTCACCTGCCCAGGCATGTGCACTGCCCTGCGCCCAGCCAGGTCGTTCGGTGCCGCGACGGACCAGTGCCTCACCAACAATTGGGAAGTAGTTGGGCCGAACCACGAGATCCAGTCCCGCCTGCTGCGCAGCCTGGCCCATGATCATGCGTGAACGAAGAATTTCGCTTTGGGTGGTGGACTGGGTGGTCTCCTGCCCCAATAGCGCCATGTCCAGCGACCCCAGGTTGTTGGCACGCTGCTCAACCTGCAACAGGGCGTCGGCACGGTATTCGGGGGTGGCCAGCCAGGCGTAGGCAGCACCGGCCAGTGTTACCAGCACGGTGATGGTGATAATCAGCCATTTGTTGTCCAAACAGATGGCCAGCAAATAGCCCAGATCGATTTCGTCATCGGCGGGCCCGGATTGACTGCTACGGGTGGCACTGGCGGCGCGGGACTGCTGAACGGCTTCTGTCATAACACCTTATCTACGTCTGTTGTGTGGTCTGGGTTAAAGGGGACGGCGGCGGCGGTAAGGGCGGTAAGGGCGGTAAAGGGGACGGAGGGATTTACGGTGGTAAATCCCTCCGTCCCCTTTACCGCTATATTTTCTGCGCCCATAACTCGATCGCTTCGTCCATTAACCTGTGTACGTGCTCAAACACATCCCGGCTCTTTTTGTATGGATCGGGAATATCCTGGCCGTTATTGGCACGCGTCCCGGCCGCCCGTATCCAGTGCCCCAGCAGCAGCGACTTGCCCATTGCCGACGGTGCAACATGCTCCAGCATTCGGCGCTGATTCTGGCTCATCACCAGGATAAGGTCAGCCCATTGCGCGTGCTCGGCACTAAATTGACGGGCCTGATGCGCACTGACATCAAGACCGGCCTGCGTGGCAATTTCTGCCGCCGTGGGCTCGACGCCGTGGCCGACCATGGCTTGCAGGCCGGCGGACTGTACCTGTTTGCCAGGGAGTGCCCGCTTCAGCAGCGCTTCGGCAACCGGGCTGCGGCAGATGTTGCCCTGGCAGATGACAAGTATGTTGTTGTAAGGGCTCATGAGCTTCCCCTTTAACCGCTCCGCCCCATTTATCACAGTGTGCCCACCCGGTCGGCGGTGATCAGCGCGTTCAGGCTGGGGATAATCTGGCTGATGACCCGGTTCCAGCGCGTCACCGGCGCGGTGGTTACGTACACAATGTCTGACGGCTCCAGCATAAATTGTGCACCCACGGCGAATGACACGGCGTTCTTAACATCCAGCTGAAAGACCGTTGCCAGTTTGGGGTTCTCGGCCTCATTGGGGCGGATGACAAAAATGCCCTCTGCATTGGAGGTGACCTGGTTCAAGCCGCCGCTGCGGGTCAGTGCCTCGGTCAGTGACATGCTCATATTGCCGACCGGCAAGGTGTTAACGCGGTTGAGCTCGCCCAATACAAATATCAGCCTTTGACCGGTCACTGGCACATGCAGCACGTCACCATGCTGCAGCAGCATATTCTGGCCGAGGCGGCCGTTGTTAAGCATCTCGTATACGGACAGGCGGATTTCTTCGCCATTGCGTGACAGCAACACATCATGCCAGTTTGCGTTCTCCGCCAGGCCGCCAGCACGGGCGATGGCATCCAGCACGGTCATCGGCACATTGGTAATAGACAGGGGCCCTGGGTCTCCGACCTGCCCTGTTACGTAAGCACGTTTGGAGTTGTAGTTGAGCACTCTAACTGCCACTTGGGGGGCAGTAATAAATTCGGCCAGCGGCGTGGCGATGGCTTCACGAATCTCATCGACAGTACGCCCGGCGACCTGAACCTTGCCGATATAAGGGTAATAGATGCTGCCGTCGTTCTCGACAATGATGCCGGAGAACTCGGCATTATTATTGTTGGAACCGCTGGGATTGGTCAGCTCGGGGTGGTCATATACGGTAATCTGCAGCACATCGCCGCTACCCACATGGTATTGATACTCGGCCAGCTCCTGCTGAAGACGCGCTGGCATTGCGGCGGCAACCGCATTGTTGAGCATCTGTTGGCGATTCTGCTCGGCGATCAGATCGGAGGTGATGGCGACGACATCGACGGTGCGTTCAACAGCTGCGACGTCTTCTTCGGTATCGGCCTGACCGATGCCCCGCAGCCCGGGGAACCAGACACCCCGATTGACTTCAAACCAGTCGGCCTGAGTTTCGGTACGGTATTGGTCGGGGTCGATGTTGCTGCCGGGAACCAGCACACAACCAGTCAGGGCGGTCAGGATGACTAACAGCGAAGTAATACGGCGTACGGTTCTAATCATTCTGTGGCTCTAGCGTACTGATTTATTTTTAAAAGCTTTTTTCTGAAAAACCTCGGCATTGTAGCCCATTTTTTAAGCATATGCTGTAGTTTCTGGCTAGTCCATTTGGGTATGCTGGGGGACTAAAAGGGGACGAATTATTGTTTTGTTGCCAAACTCAGACAGGTGATCCTCATCGTAGTACAGCGGTCGGCCATTTTGGCTGCCATAACAGTATTCCTGATCGCACAAAACCTCAGTCGGATCCAGTACCTGCACACCACACTGCCGCACAGCTCTATCCTGCGCCTGCCAGACGGCGGCTTGGCGTCTGTCATAGATCTCACGCCGGAGGCGAACCTCTCCTGTTTGATTCAGCACATGCCGCCGCGCCATGCTGCGCGGCACGTCGACACGCATTTCAGGAATCGGGCGGACCAGATACACGGGACGTTGACCTGCAAAATGGCAGGCGGTGGCGACCAGGTCATCGAAGTATTGATTTGTGAGTCTGTCGTGAGGACGAGCGTGAGGCTGTCCATAGCTCAGCAGCGGTCGTTGATAGTCTTTATCACCGGGAATGCTGCTGCCCAGATGATAGACACTGCTGCGATTGACGATGATCAGCGGTACATCACTGGCGACGGTTTGCGTCTTCGCCATTAGATAGTCATTGAAGGCGCGGCATTCTTCCGTGCTGTCGCGGCTACTGCCCTCCAGCAGCGTCGGACAGCCGTTATAGGCACTGGCAAGTATGCCGGCGTCCGGGTTGTCAGGTTCGTCCTTCTGCACGGCGGCAGCGACTGCAGTAAATAGGCTGCTGGCGTGACTGTCGCCAACCACCATGGCCCGTATGTCAGAGCCACCATATCGGCACCAGGGAAATTCGTCACCCGCGCCGGCCATACATTCATCACGCCTGGGGTCGATATTCCAGGCTTCGGCCGCAGCGCGCTCAGCAGCGGCCGGCAACCGGCCATTGATACCATCCTGCAGATAGACAAACCCGGCGGGAACAAGTGCAAGAGTCAAGATGGCAACGAGCCGCAGCGCTGGCTTTGACGCCTGTCGACCAGGATTTTCGACCAGACGCCACGACAGAAAACCCAGTATCAATGCCAGCACTATGCCAGACGCCACTGCCAGCGGGCTGTCGGTAAAACCCAGAAAAACCAGGGCAACCACAACCGGCCAGTGCCACAGATACACGGAGTAGGAACTGAGGCCGAGGTATCGCACCGGCGCCAGACGCATCCAGGCGGCCTGATGGCCTGCCAACAGGATAATTGCAGTACCGGCAACTGGCGCCATGACAGCAAGCCCTGGCCAGACCGTATTGGCATCGACACTGAAAATGCGTGCGACAATCAGCAGCAAGCCTGTCGCTGTGGCTGATCGCGGGAAGTTTTGCAGCTTGAGGCTGACAGATTGCCCGGCAATCAGGAAAACGATTGCCCCAGCCAGCAGTTGCCAGGCACGACTTTGCAACAGAAAAAAAGCGCTGTCGGGACTGTGCTGGGCAAGCCAGCAGGAGCGCGCGAGTGACACCAGCATCAGGATTGCCAGTATTGGCAGCAAACTATTTTTGAGTTTCAGACGCCAAAGTATTAACAGCAGCACTGGCAGCAATAGATAAAACTGGGCTTCGACGGCCAGCGACCAGGTGTGCAACAGCCAGTTGTCGTGGGAGTCGGCCTCGAAATAACCGGCATCGCGGGCAAAGCGGATATTGGCAATAAACATCAACGCGTAAATGCCATTGGCGGCCAGCTCGCGATAATCATTCGGCGGCAGGACAAACCACCCACCTGCCAGCAACGTCAAAATCATGATGGCCAGCGCCGGAACAATGCGCCGTAGCCGGGCCAGATAAAAGCGGCCAATACTGAATGTGTTCTGCTGGAGTCGGGTAAGGATAATGGAGGCCATCAGGTAGCCGGAGATGACAAAAAACACATCAACGCCAACAAAGCCACCGGCGAAACCGGGTACCCGAAAATGGAACAGCAGCACTGCCACGACCGCCAGCGCCCGCAATGCATTGATGTCGTGTCTGAATTCCCTGTCCACACTCGCTCCTCCGATATACTAGCTATACTACCTTTATGAGACTGCTACTGACATCCGCAATGTTGCTCCTGCTGACCGCCTGCGTCGCCACGCGACCCAGCAATGTGTCCAATGTCTGCGACATGTTTGAAGAACGGCGGGACTGGTACAAAGCTGCCGAGCGCACGGAACGGCGCTGGGGTGTGCCTGTGCATGTGACAATGGCTTTTATCTACCAGGAGTCGTCATTTCACGCCCGCGCCCGCCCGCAGCGCACGCGGCTGCTAGGCTTTATCCCCTGGACGCGCCCTTCCACGGCCAGAGGTTACGCCCAGGCCCTGGACTCCACCTGGGCCGAGTACCAGAGAGAATCGGGCAATCGTTTTGCCCGCCGCAGTAATTTTGAGGATGCCGTGGATTTTATCGGCTGGTACAACCACTTCTCACCGCAGCGCAGCGATATTGCACTGGACGATGCACGCAGCCTGTATCTGGCCTATCACGAGGGACATACGGGTTATAACCGGGGGACCTATTGGGATAAACGCTGGCTGCTGGATACCGCTAATGCCGTGCAGGGCAATGCCGAGCGCTACCGTTTGCAGTACGCCAGCTGCCGTGAGGAGCTGAGCAAGAACTGGTTCTGGAGGCTGTTTAGCTAAAGGGGACGGAGGGATTTAGCTCGCTAAATCCCTCCGTCCCCTTTAGGCCCAGTTGGGTCCTTTAACTATTAACTATGTGCTACAAACATAATACTGAAGCATGACCCGGCAACGACAAGGAGTGTTTATGCCGACAATATCCTTTCTTTACATCAAAAGTTCATCCTTGATCAATCTAATCCATTGGATTAGCATCTGATAGTGCAGACTGTAGTCGAACTCCAGGAGTATCAGCGCCGGGCGGCTATACTACTTGGCGAGGATGAAAGGTCAGCTATCATCAATACCTTAGCCAGAAAACCAACCGTCGGAATTGTTATTTCTGGGACTGGCGGAATTCGCAAGTTGAGATGGTCGAGACCAGGGACTGGCAAGCGTGGAGGAGTGCGAGTAATTTATTTCTATCACGACCAAACCATACCCCTATTTCTTTTGACATTGTTTGCCAAAGGCGAAAAAGCCAATTTATCAAAACTTGAACGTAATGAGCTCGCAAAATTAGTACAGATTCTTCGTTCGCACTATGCAGGTAAACGGCAATGAACAAAGCATTCGAGAGCGTCAGACATGGTCTGAAAGAGGCCATCGAGTTTGCGGAAGGAAAACCATCTCAAGCGGTTGTCCACAGTCTGGATGCGATGGATATAAAGAATATCCGCGTGAAAGCAGGTATGACTCAAACTGAATTTGCGCTGGCTTTCGGCATAAGCGTTAGTACCCTGCGCCATTGGGAGCGCGGAGATCGGAATCCAGCCGGACCAGCGCTGGTTCTCCTGAATGTTATGGATAGAGAACCCGCTGCAGTGCTAAGAGCATTGTCGTGCCGGTAGTAGGTGATAAAGGACCCAGTGGGGCCTGAAGGGACCCGATAGGATTGAACCATGTACCCAACAGTTACCCAGTTAAAAATTGCCGACAACTATGTGTTACAGATAGCTTTCGACAGCGGCGAACGCGGCGAACTGGACATGATGCCGTATCTGAACTTTGGTGTATTCACTCGCCTGAAAAACAAAGACGAATTCGAGAAAGCCAGATTATCGTTTGACACAGTCGAGTGGCCCTGCGGCGTGGATCTTGACCCTGAATTTGTTTATCTGAAGTCTGTGAAGATCTAAAGGTAAAGGACCCAACAGGGCCTAAAGGGACGGAGGGATTTACGATTGTAAATCCCTCCGTCCCCTTTAGGCCCAGCTAGCCAGCCTGTTCACCCAGCATGGCCAGCAGTTCCTGCTCGTCGATGACTTTGACGCCAAGCTCGGTGGCTTTGTCGAGTTTGGAGCCAGCGCCGGGGCCGGCCACGACAACGCTGGTTTTTTTGGAGACGCTGCCGGAGACTTTGGCACCCAGTGCCTGCAGACGGGCCTTTGCTTCATCGCGGGTCAGGGTTTCCAGGGTGCCAGTCAGCACCCAGGTCTGGCCGGCCAGCTCGTCAGACACGGTCTGCGATTCGTGCTCCGGCCATGTGACACCACGCTCCCGCAAATCAGCGATGACCTTGTCGTTTTCTTCATTGGCAAAGAAATGCGCGATATGGGCTGCCATGATCGGACCGACGTCTTCGACCTGCACCAGTTCTTCTTCGCTGGCCTGCATCAACTTTTCGAGGCTGCCAAAGTGAGTGGCCAGGGCCAGTGCCGTGGCCTCCCCTACTTCACGTATACCCAGAGCAAACAACAGCCGGGGCAATGTTGTTGCTTTGGCTTTATTGATGGCATTAAGCAGATTGTCAGCTGATTTGTCGCCCATGCGTTCCAGCGAGAGCAGCTGTTCTTTACTGAGCGTGAACACATCCGCCACGGTGTGAACCAGGTTGGCATCGACCAGCTGCTCCACCAGTTTTTCGCCCAACCCTTCGATATCCATGGCGGCGCGCGAACAGAAATGCCTCAATGACTCTTTTCGCTGGGCCGGACAGACCAGGCCACCGGTGCAGCGGTAAAGTACCTCGCCGTCTTTTTCGACGGGCGAGTCGCAGGCCGGGCAGATTGACGGCATGACGACTTCGCGGCGTTCGAGCTGATCCGATTTACCGGGCAGTGCCTCTGTGTCGGCCTGCGCAGTCATTTCCATCACTTTGACAATCTTTGGGATGACGTCACCGGCGCGGCGCAGGATGACCCGATCGCCAATACGCAGGCCCAGTCGGGCGATTTCATCCATATTGTGCAGCGTGGCGTTGCTGACCGTGACTCCACCAACAAACACGGGCTCCAGTCGCGCCACTGGTGTGATGGTGCCGGTTCGGCCGACTTGGAATTCAACATCGTTAACCGTCGTGGACGCCTCTTCGGCTGGGAACTTGTAGGCCATGGCCCAGCGCGGTGTGCGCGCATTGCTGCCCAGTTCCTGTTGCAAACGAATGTTGTCGACCTTGATCACGGCCCCGTCGATTTCGTAGTCCAGGGAGTCGCGTTTGGCCAGCAGTTCGTTGGCATAATCCAGGCAGGCCTGGTAGCCAGTGACCACATCACGCTCTGGATTCAGTGGCAGCCCCCACTGGCCGAGCAGTTCCAGACTGCCGCTGTGAGAGTCCGGCCAGTTGCTATCGGCTGCTTTATCGACGCCCTCGTCCGCACTCGTGCTGACATGCGCGCTGTAACAGAAGAAATGCAGCGGCCGCTCTGCCGCGATGCGTGGATCCAGCTGGCGCAGAGTGCCAGCAGCGGCGTTGCGTGGATTAACAAAGGTACGACCGCCTTCGGTGTTGCTGGCCTTTTCGTTCGTCGCGGCAAAACCTGACCGGGTCATGACTATTTCGCCGCGAACTTCCAGGCGATCCGGCACGGGGTGCTTTTTGTTGTCGTTCAGGCGCAGCGGGATATTGCGGATTGTTTTGACGTTGTGCGTGATGTCTTCGCCGGTTACTCCATCGCCACGGGTAGCGCCTCGCACCAGCAGGCCGTGCTCATACAGCAGACTGACGGCCACGCCGTCCACTTTGGGCTCACAGCTGTAACGTGGCACCTCTTCCGAGTCCAGGCGTTTAAGAATGCGCGCCTCAAAGTCGGCGAGATCCTGGTCATTGAAAACTTTAGACAGGGACATCATGGGCGTGTCATGTGTCACCTGTTTGAATGAGTCCAGCGGGGCATCACCAACACGTTGCGATGGCGAGTCAGGTGTCACCAGCTCCGGGAACTGTTCTTCCAGCAGCAACAGACGGTCGAACAGTTTGTCATAGTCCGCGTCAGGAATTTCCGGCGCGTCATACTGGTGATAAAGCGAGTTGTGGTGATTGATCAGCTGCCGGAGCTCGGCAAGCTCCTGCTGAGCCTTGTCCCGATTCAACTCGCTCTTTTGATTATCGCTTGCCATGTTTCAGTTGCTGCAGCTCAAAATCACGGATGCGCTGACGGTAGTGTTCAATTGTCTGCGCCGTCATCACGGAGCGGTTGTCATCTTTCAGATCCGCATCCAGCGTCGACTGCACATGTTTGGCGGTGGCCAGCATCTGCTCAAAGGCCAGCATGTTATTGGCGACATTGGGCAGCGTCATGAAGAAGCAGACACCCTTGGTGGTGAACTCATGAATCTCGTTGAGATCGAAGGTGCCAGGGTTCAGGGCGTTTGCCACGCTGAACAGCACCGGGCCGCCGCGACGATCGGCATGGCGATGGAAAATGGACATGTTGCCAAAGCGCAGACCCGCGCCCAGCAATACCTGCAGCAGCTCATCACCCGCAATCTCAGTGCCGGGGCGCGCCATCACATTGATGACCAGCACTTCGCTGTAGCCTGGATCTTCCTGATCGTCGTCTTCGTCGCTGCTCATATCAAAAGCCAGCTGGTTTTCTTTGGCACTGCGTTTGGACGCACTGCGAGGCTCAGGTGTCGGCGCGGCGCGGGGTGGTTCGTCATAGAACTCATCATCAGGCTGCTCATCTGCATTAAATGACTGCTCAGCAAAGTCGTCGTCTGCGAACTGATCCTGGTCGTAGCCCTGCTCCTGCTGCCGGGCCAGTTCTGCTGCGGCGCGACGCTCAGACTCTTCGCGGCGGCGCAGTTGCTCTTCTATTTCGGCGCGCTCGGCTTCTTCTTTCTCCTGCTGCAACTGGCGGGCACGCTCGGCTTTGACCTGACGCTCGGCTTCCGCTTTGGCTTCTGCATTGGCCGCGGCTTTGGCGCGACTGGCAGCCACACCGGCCGTCAGATTTCTGAAGGTGTCGCCGGCCCAGCCAAAGAACCGCCTGGAGGCAGGCTCTTCTTTTTCTTCCAGTGCTTCCAGGCGACGTGCGTTGTCTTCGTCATCGAAGAGAATGTCAATATCGTCCTCTGGCTTCATGGCAGCAAAGGTGTCGTCGTCGGTGGGTTGCGGTTCTGGATCTGCCTCATACTCTGAGTCAAAGTTCTTCGGCATATCATCGTCCTCATCTACTTCTTCCACTTCTGGCTCTGGCTCTGGCTCNNGTTCTGGCTCTGGCTCTGGTTCCGAACGACGCGTCACCGTCCCCGGCGCGATGGGTACAGATGACTCTTGCTCGTCGTGTTCATCGCGAGTTGCGCGCAGCGGCACGGTCGGGGCATAGGCATCGCTTGCCTGCTCCTCGCTGGCGTTTAAAGGTGAGTACTCACTCTCTTTCTGATGTACTGCAGGCTCTGGTTCACCCACGGGCTTGGTCGCAAACGCCTGTGCGTTTGGCGAGGATGCCTCGGACGCTTCGAGCGGTACCTCAGTATCGGCGATAGAGGGCGTTGGCTCTGGCTCTGGCTCTGGCTCTGGCTCTGGCTCTGGCTCTGGCTCTGGCTCTGGCTCTGGCGGTGCCGCTGGCTCTGGTTCTGGCTCTGGCTCTGGCTCTGGCTCGACAGCAGCATGAACTGAGACACCGCTCTGCTCAAGCAGTTCATCGAGCACATCATCCAATTCTTCTGGTTCAGGGCGGCGACGCGGCTGTTCTACCGGTGGCTCTTCATCCGCGGCATGCCACGCGTCGGCATCTGCAGTGCCATTCACCTCTGCTTCGTCATCCTCATCTGTCTCATACAGATTGGACTCAGACCAGTCCGGCTCATCCAGTTCGGATTCATCCAGACCGGACTCTTCCGGATCCAGTTCATCCAGATCAGATTCATGCAGGTCAGACTCCTGCTCTTCCAGATCAGATTCCTGCCAGTCCTCATCATCCCAGCTGTCGCTGTCGTCGTCCGCGACCTGCTCATCCATGTTCACTTCATCGTCGGCTCCGCGCTGCGCGCCGAACGAGGTTGTTGAGGTAAACTCAAATTCTGTGTCGGAATCAACGTCTTTATCATCTTCCGGCGCTTCTTCAGCGGCTGGTTCCATTACGGTATCAAAACCGGTTTCACTCTTTTGCGTGTACTGATGCGCCTGCTCAGGCTCGGGCTCAGGTTCAGGTTCAGGCGAGGGCTCTGTCTCAAATTCTGGCTCAAACACATGCTCAGACTCAAAGTCCGCCGCCGATTCACTGACAGACTCTGACTCATATTGAAGACCTGACTCTGCATCCTCCGTCTCTGCATCCACCGCTTCATCTACAAGCAGTACATCGTCCGCCGAGTCCGCATCAGCCTGGGCAAATTCAGAATCCCAGTCCTCAGATGCACTGGCGTCGAAGCTCGGTTCGGTTCGTGATGCTGTTTCGTCGGAGCGCCTGTCTGCCGCCACTTTCACTTCCCTTACTGGTGATACATCATCCAGCCAGTCATCATTATCGTCGTCATAACTGTGAGCCGAGGCACGATCGACCGCGGCACCCCACTCCTGATCAGTGTGAGTATCAGTGTCGGCGGCGGCCGGAGTTGCTTCCTCTTCTATTGGTTCTTCTACAGGCTCATCTACAGGTTCAACGTTTGAATCCGCCACTTGTTCCGCAGCGGCGGCGGTTAGATGATCCTGCGTCTGTTCTGCAGCAGGCTCTTCAGCTTGCGGCTCAACTGCTAATTCTGGCTCGAGGGAATACGGCTCTGTCGGTTGCCAGCTGCCCTCTTCTTCGACTAAAGGAGATGAGGATTCATGGCTTGCCACGGTGCTGGTGGCAACACCGGCTGCCGCTGCTGCGGTATTTTTTGGCTGGCCTTCTTTTAAATGCCCTTTTGCCCGCGCAAAGGTATCCGTTGTCTTTTTTGGGAAGGTTTTGGTGGGCGATGACAGGCTGCCGGGGCCGCGTGCAGCGGGAATACGGTCATTGGGCAGACCGTGCTGACGCATCACCTCGGCAAAGGAACGCTCTACAACCCGGGCACCACCGCTGGGCAGCTCGCGCAGTTCGAGTTCTTCGAGATCATACTCGGGAATGTTTTTTTCCAGCTGGAATTTGATTTTGTTTTTGCGACGACGCATGGCCACGTAAATGCCACGCAGCAGCACGACGATGATCGCTAGAATCAAAATCAGAATGAGAAATTCCCGTAACATCATTGTTCTGCGGTTCCTTTAAGCGCACGGGCCTTACATCGCAGCCAGTTCGGCTGCTTCTTCTATATCCACCGCCACGATTCGGCTGACACCGGGTTCGTGCATGGTGACACCCAGCAGCTGATTGGCGGTTTCCATGGTCAGCTTGTTGTGCGTGATAAACACGAACTGTACCGTGTCGGACATCTCTTTGACCAGCCGGCTGTAGCGTCCGACGTTGGCGTCATCCAATGGCGCATCAACCTCGTCCAGCATACAGAATGGCGATGGATTCAGACGGAAGATCGAGAATACCAGCGCGATGGCCGTCATGGCCTTTTCACCACCAGACAGCAGATGAATGGTGCTGTTCCGCTTGCCCGGCGGGCGCGCCATGATGGCGACACCAGTATCCAGCAGATCGTCACCGGTCATGTCCAGGTAGGCATGGCCGCCACCGAAGACTTTCGGGAACAGCTCCTGCAGGCCGGCATTGATCTTGTCGAAGGTCTCCTTGAAGCGGGTACGCGTTTCGCGGTCAATCTTGCGGATGGCGTTTTCCAGCGTGAGCAGCGCCTTTTCCAGATCTTCGTTCTGCGCGTCCAGATAGACTTTACGTTCGGACTGCTGCTGGTATTCCTCGATCGCGGCCAGGTTGATGGCGCCGAGACGGCTGATGCGCTGACCCAGCGCTTCCAGTTCCTGCTCACAGCCACTGGCAGTCAGATCTTCGGGCAGATTGGTTAGAACAGTGTCCAGGTCGTAGCGCGCCTCACGCAGTTGTTCCGACAGAGCTTCGCGCTTGACCAGGTCGCCTTCTGTTTTCAGGCGGTTTTCCATCAGTTTTTCACGGAGGCCCGCAGCCTGGCGCTCAAAGCCGGCACGCTGCTGTTCCATGGCGCGCAGCTGGTGTTCGTTGTCGTCGGCTGCAGCTTTGGCAGTGTTCATCTGCTCTTCCACTTCCAGACGTTTTTGCAGCAGTTCTTCCAGTTCGGCTCGCTTGCCTTCCAGCGGCGAGTCGGACTCGGACAGCTGTCGCTCAATGGATTCAATACGTTCGCGGGAACGCTGCACCTGGGTGTTCATACGCGCCATGGTGTCTTTCAGCGAGCTGATCTGTGAGTTCAGCAGCTGCGCGCGCATGCTGATCTGGTGATGATGATCCTTGTCGTGGCGGGCCTTCTGGCGCACCTGATCCAGGGTCTGGCGCAGGTCATCACGCTGCTGCAGCAACTGCTCGCGACGTTCGACGTCCTGCTCCATGGTGTCCAGCGCGGCCTGCAGGCGCTCGCGCGACTGGGTGATATTGTCCTGTTCAAGCTCCAGCTGTTTTTGCAGTTCTTCCAGCTCGTGCTGCACGCGCTGGCGGCGCTGGTTGGTCTGCTCTTCCTTCATGATCTTGGCGCTGAGACGTGATTTCAGGTCGCTGTATTCCCGGCTCAGCTGTGCGATCTGGCGCTGCACGTCTTCACGCTGCGCTTCCAGGTCGCGCAGTGCGTCGCGGCTCTGTTGCTGCTGCTCGACCAGATCATCGACCCGCGCCTGCAGTTCTTCCATTTGCTCGCTCAGTCGGGCCATCTCACCTTTACGGGCCAAAAGACCCTCACTGGCATCCACAGTTTTACGTACACGAATCCAGTTGCGACCCAGCCAGACACCGTCGCGCGTAACAATGGATTGCTCATCGCGCAGACTGGCGCGCTGCGCCATGGCCTGTTCCAGCGTATCGGCCGCCAGAATACCCGCCAGCATGGGGCCAACGTCGATCTTGCCGCTGATTTTGCTAATCAAACTTGCGGCCGCGTTGTCCGGGGACGGAGCCTTGGCTCCGT
>DEMH01000012.1:205382-252252 GCA_002354805.1 Gammaproteobacteria bacterium UBA2675 | reverse complement strand
ACGGAGCCAAGGCTCCGTCCCCGATCAACGTAACGTTGGGCAGTGTTTCCGCCAGCGTGCCCAGCGCCCCACCCAGATCCTCGACACAGACAGCCTGCAATGTGTCGCCCAGCACCGCTTCAACCGCTTTCTCCCAGCCCTCGGCGACGCGAACCAGCTCGCCAAGGCGCGGCCGCTGCGCCAGTCCGCGCTGATCCAGCCACTTGTTCAGTTTGTCATTCTTCTGGCCCAGTGCGGCCTGCTGCAGCGCTTCCAGCGAAGCGAACTGCCCTTTGTATTTCTGCAACTCAGAGCGGGTCTGATCCAGCGACTGCGACAGCTGCTGACCACGACCACGCTCCTGTTCGATGCTGCCAGCCAGGTCGGAATTGCGCGTCTGCTCAGCGTCCAGCGTGTCTTCCATCTGAGCCACCTGCATGGACAACTCATCGATGGCGTCCTGCTCGGGGTTTTCACCCAGGGTCTCGCGCTCTTCTTTTAATCGTGCACGCCGCTCTATGCCGCGCTCAACAATCTTTTCCAGCTGCTGGATACGAGACTGTTCAACTTCGGCAGTCTGACGGGGCTCTTCCGAGCGCTGACTGAAGGTGTCCCATTCGTGCTGCCAGTTCTGCATGCGCTCTTCGGCTTCTTCCAGCTGAATGGCAGATTCCTCGGCAGTGCTTTCGGCCATTTCCAGCTCGGGCGCCAGGCCGTCCAGTTCATCCTGCAGCGTGTCCATTTTCTGCACGTCGACATCCATCTCTGCCTGTGATTCGGAGAAATTGCGACGGTTGTCATCGAGATCAGCACGCAGCTGTTTCATGCGTTCGATGTGATGCTCGATGGACTGCTCGATACGGGCGATATCACCACCAATGGAATAGTAGCGGCCCTGCACTTCACTGAGCCTGTCGTTCAGGTCGGTCTGGTTCAGCAACAGTTGTTCATGCTGGGCGTCCAGCGCACGCTGCTCGGCGATGACAGCCTCTATCTGCAGCTCCAGATCCTTGATGACGGTCTGCTTGGACTCTACTTCGTCATTCAGGGCACGCCAGCGAATAGCATTATATTGCGCATTAAGATCGCGCTCTTGAGCCTTGTATTCTTTGTATTTTTCTGCCGCCTGCGCCTGGCGATGCAGGTGCTGCAGCTGACGATCCAGCTCTTCGCGGATGTCGGTCAGACGCTCCAGGTTCTCTCGGGTACGCTTGATGCGGTTTTCAGTATCGCGGCGGCGCTCCTTGTATTTGGAGATACCTGCTGCCTCTTCAATGAAGATACGCAGCTCTTCCGGCTTGGACTCGATCAGACGAGACACCATGCCCTGTTCGATGATGGAGTAGCTGCGTGGACCCAGGCCGGTGCCGAGGAAAATATCGGTGATGTCACGACGACGACACTTGGTGCCGTTTAGCATATAGACGTTCTGACCGTCGCGGGTCACTTTGCGCTTGATGGAGATTTCACTGAACTTGGCGTACTCGCCCTTGATGCGGTTGTCGCTGTTATCAAATACCAGTTCGATGCTGGCCTGGCCCACTGGTTTGCGACCGCCCGAGCCGTTAAAGATGACGTCGGTCATATTCTCGCCGCGCAGGTTTTTGGCGGAACTCTCGCCCATCACCCAGCGTACGGCGTCGATGATGTTGGATTTACCGCAGCCATTGGGGCCAACGACGGCACAGAGATTACTGGGAAAGTTGACCGTGGTGGGATCCACAAAAGACTTGAAACCGGCGAGCTTGATACTTTTTAAGCGCATGTTGTGAAGCTTACTCTAACGTCCTGTTGTGTATTTGTTATCAACGGGAGAGTGTAGCTTAAAAAGCCGCGCCGGAGGGACAATTTTTTAAGCCGTAAAGGCCGTAAAGGGGACGGAGGGATTTAGCGGGCTAAATCCCTCCGTCCCCTTTACGGGCGTAGATAAATCGCGCTGCCCCCTTTAGAATCAGCGCAGGACATTCAGACTGAGACCCCATCTATGGAACGCACCACACTGCTGGCTACCGCAATCTCCCTTTCTACGCTTTCTCTCACAGGCCTGGCGCAGGCACAGCAGCCCTCGGGCTGGATTGGCAACGGACACACCAGCGCCTATACGCTGGGCGCCGGCGAATTTGAACTCAGCGGCAGCCTGTTGCGTGTGGATGACACCATTGATTTCCTGGATTTGCGTGAGGAAGTGCTGGCCAATAACAACCGGCTGACTGGCAACAGCGGCGACCTGGAAGGCTCGCGCGGTAACCTGCGCGTAGGTATCTGGCGCGGCATGGAATTGTTCTACAGCCGCCAGCAGCAGGATCTGACCCTGAAGGTTGCGCCCAACTCTCGCGTGGACATCGCGGATCTGGATGAAAAACTGCAGACGACCAGCACATCCTGGGGCGGCAAGTTTGTGTTTTACCAGACGGCCAATCCAGCGCCGCAGCGGCCCTGGACCAGCGCCGCCCTTCAGGTGAAGTACACCGAAAATGAAAGTGATGACTTTGGCGGATTTCTGGAAAGCCTGAGCTTCTCCCCAACGGTCAATATTCGCCTGGACCCGCCACAGCGCTTCAGCCTGGACCGCCTGAAGGATGACGGCTGGCAGGCACAGCTTATTTTCAGCCACGGTCTGGGTGAGCGCCTGACGCTGAGTTACTGGGCAGGTTATGGCGAACAGGAGTCCAGCTCCGGCACCAGCACCGAACTCGAGCAGCCCTCGCTACAAAATGCGTTTCTGCAGACCTTTGATGTATCAGAAGAATTGCTGACCGCCGGCATCAGCCTGAACTGGCAGATAACACCACGCCTGCCGCTGCAGATTGGTTACGAATACATCAATATCCGCAACCGGGATGCCGTGATAAATGCCAGCACCAGCCCACTGGTGCCCAGCTTCCTGCGCGGCAGCAACCTCAACGCCAGCGCTGACAACAATCACACGCTGTATGGTTCGCTCAACTGGTGGATCAGCCCGCATATTTACGCTGGCGTCGCCGGCAAACTGTTCCGCAATCAGTACACCGGCATCATGCCGCACTTCAACAACCCCTTGAGTGGCAGCTTTTCTGACATCACTTACGGCCAGCTGGAACTGCGACTTGGCGTAAAATTTGCTGCCTTCCAGTAAATGATGCCTGTGCATCTGCCGGCAGCACCAGACGCACTACTCTGTCGCCAGGCAGTCCGGCAATGCACCATATCAGTGCAGCAAAAACCTAGCCATCAGTCTAATCGCACTTACTGACGAAAACTGGCAGACTTTCGATGAAACAGTGCTTAAGTGTCGATAAGCAATTAATTTTCTGCAATTGCGCTAACAAATTGACACAAAAATATGGCAGAATCATGGAGGTATAAATCTGTGCTTTCGCCGCTCTCTTAACGGTTCTTTTAGGCTTGTGACGTAAGGCATTGAAACACTTTCAAATTCACGAAAAAATCACGATTGCAATCGCATTTTGAGGGACACGCAATGAACAACAATCAACGCTTCGTGAAAAAGCGTCTCGCGCAATATGTAGCAGCCTCGCTTATCGCCGGTATGAGCACACAGGCGTTGGCAAACGACTTCACGATTGAAGACGGTGAGTTGACCATCAGCAATGGCGGATTCAGCCAGACAGTAACCGTCGGTGCCAATGGCATCGTGGGGTCAGTCAATAATGTGCCAGCCAGCAACAGTTTCGGCATCCCCAACTTCAGCTTTGACCTGCTGAACTCAGCTGCCACGCCGACCAACGGCAGCTATGTGTTCAAAGTAGGCGTATCCATCTCCAGCGACACCAACAATCGCCGCTTTGAAGCCTACATTGGTCAACTGACCCTGAACGTCAATGGCAGCACGGTGACAGGAAGTATTCCCAGCCAGAACATGGTTGTACTGGCGCGAGACGGCGCGGTGAACGCAACCGCTGTGGTCAGCAACAACTCGGCGGCGAATGGCCCGGTAACAATCAGCGGTGGCAACGTAACCTTCAGCGGCGAGCGTCTGGTCAATCGTCTGGTTAACGCCAATGCAGCGTTTCAGACCATCCTGGATGCTTTCGACTCGGGCGGCCAGTACACATACCGTGTGGTCATCCAGCAGATCAGCGGCAGCCCGTCTACCCGTTTCGGCCGAATCGCAGACGGCAGTTTCTCACCTCTGCCTCGTGTACAGACAACCTGCAGCCTATCTGCAGCTTCCCAACTGGGCGGCACTGAAGGCGTGTTCAGACTGGTCGGCACGGTAAATGACTCTTCTTACGAAATCGAAAATCAGTTCTCTCTGGCATACGCGGTCCAGGGTCGATTTGGCGTCGGTCAGGCGGCGAATTCTGCTTCTCTGACTGCGTTTACTGAAACCTGTGCTGAAGACACAGGTGGTGGCGGCACTGGTGGCGACCCAGATCCTGATCCAGACGACGGAGAAGAAGTTGTCGACGAAGAAGTTCTGAACCAGCAGGAAGAGGTATTGGACGAGCTGGACGATGACGTTGAAGCAGCACTGGCCACTGGCGGTGAAGTTTCTGAACAAACGGTCACTCAGACAAACACTGCGACTACAAATGCGGTTAACAACATCAACAGCGTTGTTAACTCCATCAACAGCGGTACCACTGTCAGCACCAACAACCTGTTGAATACAATTAACGTGGTTGCGAAGGCAGGCAACACCGGCTCGAAAGTGGCCAACTCCACGACCGATGCCACTGCGAAACAGACGCTTATCGACAACTCCAAAACAGTGCTGAACGCTAGCGCCACAGCGCTGACATCCCTGGCCGACCGGTCTCAGGGTAGCAATGCAACCCCCTTGACAGCAGCGCAAGTGACTGTGGTCAAAACAGCGACTACCAACCTGCTGAATACCGCTTCATCGCTGAGCACCCAGTCAAGCAGTCAGACTGATATTGCTGCGGCTGCCGCTGCGGCGGCGCAGGTAATCAATGCCAACCGACGCCTGAACGTGGCTGCGGATGCCACACTGGTTACTTCAATCTCCAACGCAAGTAATCAGATAGCTACAGCAGCGATTCGCGCTGCCCTGATCGCCGGAGGCAATGCTAACCCTGATGAGGGAGCTATTTCAGCCGCGCTGCAGGATAATCCGGGCCTGGCCGAGCAGGTATTGAACCTTGCATTGCCAATCCCACCAACTGTAGTCGAGACTGAAGCAGAGCGCCTGGCAAAAATTAACAGCGACCCAGCCACTGCCAACCTGGATCAGGAAGCGAAAAACCGTCTGGCGGTCGCAACACGCGACAACTTTGTGGTTCCCAGCTCCGTTGTTGTCAACGGCGTTAATATCCTTGACAGCCTGCGCAACCTGTTCCGCGGTACTTCAGGTCTGACGCTGCCCATCATTGATGAATCAGGCCGATTTGGCGGAATCAGCGGCGTCACAACTGCTGCTGAGGCAGACATCATTGTGGATGATGTGACTGGTGCCGTAAAAGTATTACTGCCAGGTGAAACTTACGCCGGCGCTGTTGTTGCTGTACGGGCAGTTCCATCAAGTGTGCCAAATGGCATTCGTGTTCGACGCGATGGCCGCACCGTGATCGTTAACAATGGCGTAGCTGTAGAACTGTCACCGATGGCCCTGGACGTTTCAGCCTTCGCGGTTGCAGTTGAAACGGCAGGTTATCAATTCTCGGCGCGGGACAATGGTTCATTTGGTTTGAACCTTGGTGGCGGCAACAGCTTCTCTGGTACCTTCGCGTACGATAACCTGAGCGGTGCTGATATCACGTCATGTGGCGCCGTCAGCTTTACCGAACCCACGCGTGAAGTAAATACTGCGGAGTACTCTTTTGGTATCAACTGTGCCAACGGCACCACCCAGCGGGTCCTGCCGTACCCAAACAACACCTCGTTCTTTGAGAGCGTTGCCGCGGCGGGCCTGACAGTGAACGCTGATAGAAGCTCCGGCTTCATCACCATCAGCGGTGTCGGTGTACTGAAGCCAAGCTTCTTTGTAAGCCCGCGCACTGCGGCTGAAGTCACTTTCTATGATGCCAACAAGGACAGTTTTGGCCTCGCCTACCAGGCGATGGACATAAACGCTGATGGCAAAATGGACTACAAAGTGATCTCGGCTACTGGAACGCAGCTGTTCTACGGCGTTAACTAAACGCAGTAGTGGAAAGAGAGTCGATCGGGCGGCATGAGGCCGTTGCCGCCCGATCGATTCAAGAATAAATATCAGGGATAGCAACAAATGACATTGGTAGCTTTAACAAGCGTATTTCTGGTAACGGCCCTCTGCCTGGTGGCGCTCCGCCCATTGGCAGGTCGAATTGGCCTGCTGGATATGCCGGGTGGACGTAAAAGCCATCAGCAGCCAACACCGATGATCGGTGGCCTGGGAATTTACCTGGGCACACTTGCTATTTGCCTGCTCTCTCCGGTAATGATGCAAAACTACCAGATCCTGCTCGCGGTCTCTGGCTTTGTGCTTGCCGTTGGCGTCATTGATGACCTGTATGACATTCGTGCATCAGTTCGTATGGCTGTGCATGCCGTTGCAGCCTGGGTAATGGCTGTCAGCGCAGGTGTGCAGATTACGTCTTTTGGTGACATTCTGTTTATGGGGCCACTGGAATTGGGCCTGCTGGCCCTGCCGGTTACATTATTTGCTACTGTGGGCGTGATCAATGCGGTGAACATGAGCGATGGCCTGGACGGACTGTCCGGCGGTCTGGTCGTGATTGCCCTGGTTTTATTGTCAATTGCCGCGATGGGCGCCGGTCAAAGCGCCATGCTCAATTTCAGCCAGATTCTGATTGTTTCGGTGCTGGCCTTCCTGACCTTTAACTTCCGACTGATCTGGAAACGCAGCGCTCTGGTTTACCTGGGTGATGCCGGCAGCACACTGCTTGGTTTTATTGTCGCCTGGCTGGTGATTGCCGCCAGCCAGGGCAGCAATGCGTTTATTGCGCCGGTCTACGCACTTTGGTTCCTGGCCATCCCGCTGATTGATACGGTGAGTCTGCTGGTCCGTCGTCCTTTGCAGGGCCGCTCGCCCTTCTCACCCGGTCGGGATCATTTGCACCATCGTCTACTTAATGCCGGCTTCAGTCCCCGCAAAACCGTGCTGATCATTCACGGTGCAGCACTGGGCATGGGTGCAATTGGTCTGATCGGACACTTCGCAGCTGCACCCGAGTCGCTGATGTTTGTCTTGTTCCTGGCCGTGTTTGCGATCTATCTGCAACTGTCCAAACGAGTTCTCAAACTGAACAGCGACGAGCCACTGACGGCTGGGTGTAAAGAGGACTAAGTAAAGGGGACCGGCGTAAAGGGGACGGAGGGATTTACGTTCGTAAATCCCTCCGTCCCCTTTACGCCGGTCCCCTTTACGCCCTTTACCTTAGATGCTGATACTGTAACGCACGTAGAAGTCCTGCTCCGAACGTTTGCGCACGGCGGTGCGCTGCTGGATCAGGTCTTCACGCTGGCGGATACGCGCTTCAAACAGGTGACCGGACATTGGCCGCCATGCGTAACGCAGCTCGGTCAGCGAGGCGTTGTTGCCGAAGTCGGTGGACAGCAGCCAGCCAGCGTCGTTCTCTCCGTGCACAAAACCGACGCTGTGACCAGGTGCGATGTCCATCAGGTTGATGGAAACCTGCCAGGCAAAACCGTCCACATCACCAGCACCCGGCAGATTCATGACGGCTGCGCGCGGCGTGTCCGGCGCATAGGCCAGCTCCACACCACTGACCAGCTTCATTTCATTGCGAATCGTTACCTGAGTCGCCAGACGGCCGGTGATACCCAGGTAATCCTCAGTCTGCCCAGCCGCGTAGCCGTTGTAGTACAAAGACGAAGGAATATAGGTGATATCCACCGAGCGCTGTGCCCACAGGCCATCAGTCTCGCGGCTGTCCAGTGCCAGATAGTAGGTGGCACGGCTTTCTGACTTGTCAAAACCAAGCGGCGCACGACGCAGATTGCTAGGCCCCTCTTCCTTGTCATTGCGCTCGATGATACCGGTCAGGTTCCAGCCCTTCGGGCCGCGCCAGGTGCTCTGGATGCCGTCGGTCCAGCCCACATCCCAGCTGATGGAGTTGGTGCGGCTGAATGACTTGGCCGCCACGCCCACCAGACGGTTGTTGCTCTGGAAGCGACCGATGCGATGATCCCAGTTGCCATAACGGGCACGCACATAGAGCTCATCCAGTGTGCTCTGACCCGGGCCGATACTGCTGCCGCCATTCAGGCCGCGATACAGGCGGAATTCGCTGTCGTTATCTTCATGGTGGACACGCGCGGCGTAACGGCCTTTGACGCTGTAGGTGTCGTTGATGGTCCACAGCAGACCGGCGCGGGCGCGCAGACGCCACTGACCGTCATCCGGGTTCGTGCCGTTGCGCTCTTCCCGGTCGAAAGAATAGTAACCAAAGCGCAGGTCGCCGGAAAATTCGGTGGATTGTGCCAGCGCAGATGAACTGATGGCAGCAGCCACCGCGGCACTCAGTGCCCAACAGGTATACTTCAATTAGGATCTCCCCTCTTAAACTTAGTAAACAACCCTGCCTCAACTATGCTGTTGATGGCAGGATTCTTGACCGAATGGCTGAGTGTCACGAAAACGTTAATTATGCGTCACACGACAGGTGCGTGACGTGTTATCTACATTTAGCAGACATTATTGTGACAAATACCAAAAACGTTCAGATCAGACACTCAAGCCCACGGATACCGCAGTAGCCAGCGGGGTTCTTGTCCAGATATTGCTGATGATATTCTTCGGCATAGTAGAAATCGGCCAGCGGCCTGATTTCTGTAGTGATGGCGTCATGACCGGCAGCACTGAGTCGTTGCTGAGCCACGTCCAGACTGGCTTTGGCAGCTTCAAGCTGTTTGTCGTTGACGGTATAGATGGCGGAGCGATACTGCGTGCCACGGTCATTGCCCTGGCGCATACCTTCGGTTGGATTGTGAGAGCGCCAGAACAAAGTAAGCAATTCTTCATAACTGACTTTGGCCGGATCAAAAAACACCCGGACCACCTCAGCATGCCCGGTCTGTCCGCTGCACACTTCTTCGTAGGTGGGATTGGGCGTAAAGCCCCCGGCATAACCAACGGCTGTGCTGAATACGCCCGGCTGGCGCCAGAAAACCCGCTCGGCTCCCCAGAAACAGCCTAGACCGAACACGGCCTCTTCCAGTGCATCCGGCAGCGGTGGCACCATGGAATTGCCAGTAACGGTGTGACGTCCCGAAATCTCCAGTGGCTTATCGCGACCTGGCAGCGCCGCATCGGCCGTTACCATTCTGGTTTTGTCATTGAACCACATGATTACATACTCCCGGGGTGTGCACCCCTGCTATACATCTGAAGGCAGGCTGCCTAGAATACCATACTCAGGTGCCCAGCCATGAGTTGAACCGATCACAAGATCCAGTGCATGGGTCTGACAACAGGAATCGATTACAGGACAAACAGCGCATGACCTCAGCTATGCAGAATCAATCTGCCTTGATGGCCAACTACGGACACCCCGACCTGCAGTTCAGCCGGGGCCAGGGATGTTATCTTTATACGGAAGCCGGCGATGCCTATCTGGACTTCACGGCCGGTATTGCCGTGAACTGTCTGGGGCACTGTCACCCCCACCTGGTATCCACGCTGCAAACCCAGGCCGAAACCCTGTGGCATACGTCCAACCTGTTCAGCAATATCCCCACGGAACGCCTGGCAAAACGCCTGGTTGAAAAGAGTTTTGCCGATCGTGTGTTTTTTGCGAACTCCGGCACCGAAGCAGTTGAGTGTGGCTTCAAGATGATGCGCCGCTTCCACTACCACCATGGTCGCAAGGAACGCGTGCGCATCATTACCCTGGCGCAGTCCTTCCATGGCCGGACACTGGCCCCGGTGGCCGCCTGCCGCAATCCGCTGCATACCGAGGGTTTCCTGGTCGGCGACGGTGGTTTCGATCAGGTACCCTTTGGAGACCTGGAAGCCCTGCGTCAGGCCGTGACCGACCAGACCGCCGGCGTGATTCTGGAACCGGTGCAGGGTGAAGGCGGCATCCGCCCCGTCACCGCCGAATACCTGAAAGCGGTTCGTGCGCTGTGTGACGAGCATGGCATTCTGCTGATGTTTGACGAAGTACAGTCCGGCATGGGTCGCACCGGTTATCTGTTTGCCCATGAAGCGCTGGGCGTGACACCCGACGTACTGGCTTCCGCCAAGGGGCTGGGTGGCGGTTTTCCGATTGGCGCCTGCCTGTCGACCGAGCGGGTAGCTGAAGTGATGACGGCCGGTACCCACGGCACCACCTTTGGCGGTAACCCACTGGCAACATCCGTGGGTAATGCCGTCATGGATGTGCTGACAGACCAGGGTTTTCTGGAGACTGTCACTGAACGATCCACGCAGCTGCGCGCCGGGCTGGATGAGCTGATCAAGCGTTACCCAAAAGTGCTGGCCGAGCACACCGGCCTGGGCTTGATGGTAGGCCTGCGCTGCGTAGCCAGCAACGCCGATCTGATCAAGGCCATGCAGAAAAATCACCTGCTGGCGGTGAAAGCCGGAGGTAACTCCATCCGCCTGTTGCCACCTCTGGTGGTTAGCCCTCGAGAAATCGATGAGGCCTTGAATTCACTGGATAAAGCCTGCGCCAGCCTGCCTGTTTAAATACCGAACGAACGCTTGGCATATCGATCTTTCCCTGCTAGATTAGCGGCCTTGTCACAATCTGTGACAAGGCCGGACTGTTTGTTACACACTGCGTGGCCGACAGTACAGGTAGAAACCAATAACATAAAAATAAGACCTGATGACCCCTGCCCTGCAACCGCAGCATACTCTGCTTTCTCTTTGCACCGACCTGTACTGGTGCCAGGACGCCCATGGCCGTTGCCATCAGGTAGCCAGTTTTTCGGCCAGTACCGACGCTGTTGCCCAGCAGTTGCGACAGCACAGCTTTGACCAGTTGATTGCCCTTGAAGACCGCGAGGCCTGGCTCAGTCAGCTGCAGGGTGGCAATACCTTCAGACGCTGGCAATGTCGCGTCAATACACCCGAGGGTCACCGCTATCTGCAGGTCGCTGCCACGCCGGTGATGGATCAGCGTGGCAGGTTCAGCCATTATGAATGCATGGCTGTCGACATCACCAGTGTCCGCAGCCACGATGCAGATCTGGAACGCTTCCGCGCCGCCATGGACATGTCGCTGGACATGATTTTTCTGGTCGATCGCGAAACACTCACTTTTATTGATGCCAATGACACTGCCTGTCTGAGCCTGGAAGTTAGCCGCGACGAGCTGATCTTACAAAGTCCGGGCAAAGTGATGGGCTTCTCTGAAGCCGAACTGACAGAGCGTTACGACCGGCTGATCAAACAGGGTGTCAGCAGCCGAATCGAGCGTCGACTGCGGCGCTCTGACAGCAGCGAAGCCATTATCGAGATTTATAGCCGCGCGACCGAGATTCAGGGGCGCTGGGTGATCATTGGTGTCGGCCGCGACATCACAGCCCGCAAGCAGGCGGAAAATCGCGCCTTGCGACTGCAGCGCATTTTCTCGGCTTTGAGCCTGACCAACGAGGCCATTCTGCGCGCCGAAAACCGCCAGGATCTGTTTGAGGATGTCTGTGCAGCGGCCGTGTCATCGGGCCTGTTCACGACTGCATCGATACTGGCTCCCCTCAAAAGCGGTCGCTTCAAGGCCATTGCCAATGCCGGCAACTATACCCGCCAACCCGAAAAGGTACTGGTTACCACGACCCCCGACATACCAGAAGGGCGCGGCCTGACCAGTGAGGCTTATCGTAGCGGCAAGGCGCAAAGCAGCAACGATTTCAAAAATGATCCGCGCACCAGTCCATGGCATGACCTGGCTCGCCAGTTCGACATCGGCAGTGCCGCCGCCTACCCACTGTTCGAGCGTAAACAGTGCATCGCAGTCATGCTGTTCTACGCCGGGCCGGTTGACACATTTGACGCGCAGAACCAGTCCATCCTGCAAAGCATGGCCGACAATATTTCCTTTGCACTGGACAGTTTTGCCGCTGACGAAGAACAGCAGCGGGCAGCAGAAGCCATTCGACGTAATGAGCAACGTTTCCGGAGTCTGACCAGTCTGACCTCTGACTTCTACTGGGAGATGGATGCCGGCCTGCACTTCATTCAGTACGAAGGACGCATCATCGGT
Source organism: Gammaproteobacteria bacterium UBA2675 (assembly GCA_002354805.1). Lineage (GTDB taxonomy): Bacteria > Pseudomonadota > Gammaproteobacteria > Pseudomonadales > Pseudohongiellaceae > Pseudohongiella. The sequence continues at coordinate 240,136 of DEMH01000012.1, read as the reverse complement.
GAGAGCAACCAGAAAGCGGTGCGCACCCTGATTGGACGTCATCTGTGGAACATGCCCGGCGTGCGGGCAGACACCATGAACTGGCGCAAATTTCGTCGCCTGCTGCGACAGGAGAAAGCCTTCCGTGACTTTGAATACTCGTTCACCAACTCAGAGGGCGTGGTTTATTACCTGTCGCTGGCTGGTGAACCCATCTTTGATGATCAGCACAGGTTTTGCGGGTATCGCGGGATATCACGTGATATCTCCGACAAGAAGCGCGCCGACAACCGCATTCGTCATCTGGCCACTCACGACACCCTGACTGGCCTGCCCAATCGGGTGATGTTCACCGAACTGCTGCGCAACGCAACGCGCACCGCCAGTCGCTATAAAGATAATGCCTTTGCCGTGCTGTTCATCGACCTGGATCGCTTCAAAACCGTCAATGACACTTATGGTCATCATGCCGGCGACCGGCTGCTGGTAGAAGTTGCCAAGCGTCTGCGCCTGCCGCTGCGCAGCAGCGACATTGTCGCCAGGCTGGGCGGAGACGAATTTGTGGTCCTGCTGCACAAGGTCAGCGCACGTGGACTGGCGCTGACCACCGCCAACCATATTCTGGAAACCTTCTCGCAACCTGTGAAAGTGGATGATCGCGAATTCATGGTCGGCTGCAGCATTGGTGTCAGCCTGTTTGGCATTGATGCGTTTAATGAAGAAGAGCTGATGAATCACGCAGACACGGCCATGTATGCCGCCAAAGAAGATGGCCGCAACAACGTGCACTGCTATTCCGCCGAGCTGCATCAGCACACCCAGCGCCGAGCCGGGCTGTCACTGCAATTGCGCCAGGCGCTGCAGCACGATCAGCTGAGTCTGAACTACCAGGCCAAACTGGACATGAACACTGGCCAGGCGGTCGGGGTTGAAGCGCTGCTGCGCTGGCATCACCCAGAGCTGGGCGATGTGTCACCCAGTCAGTTCATCCCGATTGCCGAAGATAACGGACTGATCATTCCCATCGGCGAATGGGCCATCACGCAGGCCATAAAACAGCTTCACGAGTGGGACACACTGAATCTGCCGCCGCTGAATCTGGCGGTCAATCTGTCGGCCAGACAATTTAATTACCCGGAGCTTGGCAAGTTCATCATCAATGCTTTACGCGCCGCCAGTATTGACCCGCAGCGCCTGGAGCTGGAGATCACCGAAAGCCTGATGATACAGAATCCGGAGCATGCCATTGCTGTGATCAAGGCGATCAAGGACACTGGCGTACGTTTCGCCCTGGATGATTTTGGAACAGGCTATTCATCGCTGGGCCAGTTGCGCCACTACCCTATCGACACCCTGAAGATCGATCGCGCCTTTGTCCGCGATCTGGCCATCAGCCGGGAAGACCAGGCGATCAGCAAGGCCATCATCTCCATGGGCAAGACGCTGGGAATGGCAGTGGTTGCTGAAGGTGTGGAAACGCCGGAACAGCTGGCACTGCTAAGCCGGTACCAGTGCGATCAGATTCAGGGCTTCTTCTATCATCGACCAGTACCGTCTGATGAGTTTGTAAGCTGGTACCTGAAACAAACACAAATTTTGTAGGGATATTATTCAAGTTTTGCAGGCCATTGCCGTTAGCTATTCTGACAATCCCTGTCATAGAGCGAGATACGCAAAATGGCCGAACGCAAGTTATTCTCCACTAACGAAAAGCTGGTTTCCACGACCGACCTTAACAGCTATATTCGTTACGCAAACCCAGAATTCATAAAAATTTCAGGCTATTCCGAGAAGGAGCTGATCGGCTCCCCGCACAATATCGTGCGCCATCCGGATATGCCCAAGGAAGCATTCAAATCGCTGTGGGGAACCGTTCAGCGCGGCAAACCGTGGATGGGTATGGTCAAAAACGCCTGCAAGAACGGTGACTATTACTGGGTGGATGCCTACGTCACGCCAGTTTTTGAAAACGGCAAGGTGACCGGCTACCAGTCTGTCCGCTCAGTGCCAGACGAGAAGCACGTGAAAGCTGCCAGCAGCCTTTACGCCCGCCTGCGCAGTGGCGCATCCGTTCGCCTGAATGCAGTGATTGGGTGGCGTCAAAGCATACTTGCGGCCCAGGTTCTGAGTCTGCTGGTCGTGATTGCTGCATTGACGGTGCCAGCACTGAGCGGCGTATTGGGCTGGACCCTGGCGGCCTTGGGTGCTATAGGCGGTGTCGCAGCCGGCGCAGTCCTGCTTGCGCAGATGAACCCGCTTATCGAAGCTGCCGAAAAAATCGCCAGTGACAGACTCTCTCGTGCCGTGTACACCAGCCACAAGAATGAGCTTGGCACCGTGGAACTGGCGCTGAAAAAGCTCAATTCGGAAGTCACGACAATTTTGAAACGGGTCGACGAGTCGGCCGCCAGCCTCGACCGCCTGGCAAACCAGGCGAACAAGGCAGTTGCTGCCACCGACCAGGCGATTGGACAGCAGCAGGCTGAGATCGACTCTGTTTCCTCAGCTGTGACAGAAATGTCCAGCGCCATTCATGAAGTGGCCAGCAATACCGCCAATACCTCCACTGCGGCCGAACAGGCAGACCACAGTGTAGGAGAGGGTCGCCACTCGATTGATGAGAGTCTGTCAGCTACGACTCAGCTGGCCGCGAACATCGACGACATTACCCGCATGATCCAGGACCTGGGTAATGACAGCAACGCGATTGGCTCTGTCATCGAAGTAATTAACGGTATCGCCGAGCAGACCAACCTGCTGGCTCTGAACGCGGCGATTGAGGCTGCTCGCGCCGGCGAACAGGGCCGGGGTTTCGCAGTGGTAGCCGATGAGGTGCGCACTCTGGCACAGCGCACCCAGAACTCCACCGTACAGATCAAGGACATCATTAACCGCATCCAGGGCAGCACACAAAGCTGCGTGGACTCGATTGCCAGCGCGCAGGACAAGGCCAAGCACTGCGTCAAGTACAACCAGGACGCCGGTAATGCCTACAGCGCTATCAGCCGGGCAGTCTCGGATATCCGCAACATGACCTTCCAGGTGGCAACCGCTGTGGAAGAGCAGAGCGCGGTGGCTGAAGAGGTGAACCGCAATATCGTTAATATTCAGACGCAGTCGGAGCGCACCAGTGAGGCCTCACGTTCGACTGCGGACTCCAGCAAGCGTCTGGCGCAGGATATCTCTGCCATGCATGAGCTTGTTCGTCAGTTTTCATCGCGTTGATCGCTCCTCAAGCCGGTCGGCAGGCACGATGTACCGCCTGCTCACCGGCTTCTTTTTGCCTCTCCTTTTGTCTCTTACCGCACCTAAAATAGTGCTTCGTATTGAGCTACGGTCCAGGTAGCGGGTTGCAGATTGCGCCCGGATCGCATCCTTCCACCGGTCACCCGGCGGTGCGGAACTCGACGTCGCGGCGTTGCCGCTCCGGACTCAGACAGTCCTACCGCTGATCGGGTGACCGGCAAAAGGATAAACGCGCCCTGATTGGGCGCAATTCTGCAACCCGCTACCCGCCCCTTGTGCCAGAGTCTAAAAAGGCACAACTTTTCGGCTTGATAGACAAACCGCACACAGCTAAAGGTCCGCCCGATCAATAACTAGCCTAGCTCCGAGCTCACCCTTTTGGTGATCAACACTAGGTTTGCGGCGTCACCGACAGCCTTGCGAGGATTGGCGCTGTGGTCAGATCGAGGTCTCGGGGATAGGGTGGCAAGGAGCGAGGAAAACCTGACGAGGACTGCCACCCTAGTTCCGAGGCCGGAAGCGAAGAACTCAGTCCTGAGCCCGCGCAGCTCGCGAGGTCGAGACCCGCACCGCCGGGCGCCAGGTGAAAGGATGCGATCCGGGCGAGATCTGACACCCGCCTCCCGTCCCGATCTACTCAAACGGAGGATGCGTTGCGGCTGGATCCAGGGAGTGCTTTCGGAGGGGGTAACGCGAGCGACGAAAACCTGAGGAGGAGCCTTACCCCCTTCGGAAGCGATCCCGGCAGGCATTCAGCTGCATTGTGTGAATCCGTTCAGTTTTGGTTTAGAATCGGGTCAAGCCCGAACTAAAATTAGAATGAGAGCGCACCCATGCACTACCCCCAACTAAGCTTCGATTTCGACGAAAGCCTGCGCATGCTGCAGGAACAGGTGCAGCAGTTTGCGGCACGTGAGATTGCACCTCTGGCGGCCGAGATTGATCGCAGCAATCAGTTTCCCGCCGAGCTCTGGCGCAAAATGGGTGACCTGGGTTTGCTTGGTATTACCGTGTCTGACGAGTATGGCGGCGCTGATATGGGTTATCTGGCGCATGTGGTGGTGCAGGAGGAGATCAGTCGCGCATCTGCCAGCGTTGGCCTCAGTTACGGCGCGCACTCGAATCTTTGTGTCAATCAGATCTACCGTAATGGTACGGATGAGCAGCGGGCAAAGTATCTACCGGGTCTGATCAGCGGCGAGCATGTGGGCGCATTGGCAATGAGTGAGCACAATGCCGGATCCGATGTTGTGAGCATGCAGCTGTCAGCCAAACGCGATGGCGATCATTTTGTGCTTAATGGCAGCAAGATGTGGATCACCAATGGTCCGGACGCAAACGTCTACGTCATCTACGCGAAAACCGACGCCAGCGCGGGGCCGCATGGCATCACTGCGTTCATTGTTGAGCGCGACGCCCCGGGCTTTTCCCGTTCGCCCAAACTCGACAAACTGGGCATGCGTGGCTCCAACACCTGCGAGCTGGTGTTCGCCGATTGCCGGGTACCCGCGACCAATGTTCTGGGCGGAGAAAACCGGGGAGTGCAGGTGTTGATGAGTGGCCTGGATTACGAGCGCGTCGTGCTGTCAGGCGGCCCTCTGGGCATCATGCAGGCCTGTCTGGATGTCGTCGTACCTTACGTGCATGACCGCAAGCAGTTCGGTCAGGCGATCGGTGAATTTCAGTTCATACAGGGCAAGGTCGCCGATATGTATACTGCGCTGAATGCCTCGCGCGCCTATGTGTACGCTGTGGCACGCGCCTGCGACCGCGGCGAAACCACACGCAAAGACGCCGCCGGCGCCATCCTGTTCAGCGCCGACCACGCCACTAAACTTTCGCTCGATGCCATCCAGATCCTCGGCGGCAACGGCTACATCAACGACTACCCCACCGGCCGCCTGCTCCGCGACGCCAAGCTCTACGAAATCGGCGCCGGCACCCAGGAGATCCGACGCATGCTGATCGGACGGGAGCTCTTCCGTGAAACCGCTTAACTACACACTGCCCGCATCTGAACACAGCAATCAGCCCAATCGAGGCGCTGGGAACAATGTGGCAAGGAGCGACGAAAACTTGAGGAGGACTGCCACATTGGTTCCAACGCCGGATGCTCTGACGCTTGCCATCAGATACGGCACCACGATCCAACGAATACCTGAGGAGGACTGCCACACTGGTTCCAATGCCGGAAGCGCTGAACTCAGAGCCGCAGCAAAAGGAGTGCTGAACGCGTGAACAAGATTCAGAGCAAGATCAGCCCACAGTCGGATGAATTCAAACGCAACCACGCCCACCACACCGCGCTGCGCGACGAACTGCAGGCGCTGACGGCCAAATTGGCTCTGGGCGGCGACGAGAAAGCCAGAGAGCGCCATGTGTCTCGCGGAAAACTATTGCCTCGCGAACGCGTTGAAGCACTGCTGGATACCGGCTCGCCGTTCCTGGAGCTGTCGCAGCTGGCCGCCTACCAGGTCTACGAAGACAATATACCCGGCGCGGGCATGATCAGCGGTATCGGCATGGTCTCAGGTCAGGCGTGCATGATCGTGGCCAATGACGCTACGGTAAAAGGGGGCACGTATTATCCATTGACGGTCAAGAAACATCTGCGCGCGCAGCAGATCGCCATGGAGAACCACCTGCCCTGCATTTATCTGGTGGACTCCGGTGGTGCCAACCTGCCGCATCAGGCAGAAGTGTTTCCGGACCGGGATCATTTTGGTCGTATTTTTTACAATCAGTCGCGCATGTCCGCCGCCGGAATCGCCCAGATAGCCGCGGTGATGGGCTCCTGCACAGCGGGTGGTGCGTATGTACCGGCGATGGCCGATGAATCGATCATCGTACGCGACCAGGGCACCATCTTCCTGGGCGGTCCGCCGCTGGTAAAAGCCGCCACTGGCGAGGAAGTCACTGCCGAGGAACTGGGTGGCGGCCGTGTTCACGCGGAAATTTCCGGCGTTGCCGATCACCTGGCGGACAATGACGTGCACGCGCTGGCACTGGTGCGCCGCAGTATCGCCAGGCTGGGACGCCGCTCACCTGCTATTGATGTGTCAGCAGCTGCACCCGCCTACGACCCGGACGAAATCTACGGCATCGTGTCAGCGGATGTTCGCAGCCCCTATGATGTGCGTGAAGTCATCGCGCGTATCGTGGATGGTTCTTACTTCGATGAGTTTAAACCGCTGTACGGTGCCACGCTGGTCTGTGGCTTTGCAGAAATTTTCGGTCAGACCGTCGGCATTCTGGCCAACAACGGCATACTGTTTTCTGAAAGCGCCCTTAAGGGCACTCACTTTATTCAGCTGTGCTGCCAGCGCAACATTCCGCTGGTGTTTCTGCAGAACATCACCGGTTTTATGGTCGGTCGCAAATACGAGCATGAAGGCATCGCCAAGAACGGTGCCAAGCTGGTCAACGCGGTGTCCACCGCAGGCGTACCAAAGATTACCACGCTGATTGGCGGCAGTTTTGGCGCCGGCAACTACGGTATGGCGGGACGCGCATTTGATCCGCGCTTTTTGTGGAGCTGGCCAAACGCACGCATCTCCGTGATGGGCGGCGCGCAGGCTGCAGGTGTACTCGGACAGTTGCGTGGAGACATGCTCAAGGCAAAGGGACAGGCCTGGACCGCGGAAGAGGAGCAGGCCTACAAGGCGCCGATAGAAGCAAAATACGAGCGTGAGGGACACCCCTACTACGCCAGCGCCCGAATCTGGGACGACGGCATTGTGGTACCGGCTGACACGCGTCAGATTCTGGGACTCTCTCTGTTTGCGTCGCGTCATGCGCCACAGAACAAAACTGACTTTGGCATTTTCCGTATGTAACAGAGTTGCATTCGGATAGCGGATCAGAACAGGCTAAACACTATGACTACAGCAAAGAAAAACACGGACACAGTATCGCAGACAGTCGGCACGGACACTGACATTCTGGAAGTTGTGCGCCCTGCCCCCGGCATTACAGAAATGTGGCTTAACCGGCCGGATAAACATAACGCGTTCAACCCCGAGCTGATTGCGCGCATCCATCAGACCATCACACGACTGGCAGCTGATGCGGACACACGTGTTTTGATCATCGCTGGCCGTGGCAAGAGTTTTTGTTCCGGCGCTGACCTGAAGTACATGAAGTCCATGGTGAACTACAGCCATGCAGAGAATGTGGCCGATGCGGCCCGGCTGGCGGCCATGCTAAGGGCGCTGCACGACTTCCCCAAACCAATCATCGCGGCGGTGCATGGCAATGTATTTGCCGGCGCCACCGGGATGATCTGTTGCTCGGATCTGGTGGTCGCAGCCGAGAATACGCGCTTCAGTATCAGCGAGGTTAAACTTGGACTGGTACCTGCAGTGATCAGCCCTTTTGTGATCAGCCGGATGGGACCGCATCTGGCGCGTCGTTATTTCCTGACCGCAGAAGTGTTTGATACAGACGCGGCGTCGGCAGCCCATCTGATCCACGAAACCGTAGCGGCTGATTCTCTGATGACACGCGCGCACGAGTTGGCAGCCCAATTGCTGCGCAATGCACCTGGCGCGATGGCCGACACCAAAAACCTGATCCGTTATCTGGTGCCGGTACCCAAAGATGCGGCAGTGACTGAATACACCTGCGAGCTGATCGCGCGGGTACGTGCAGCTGAAGAGGCTCAGGGTGGTCTGCAGGCATTCTTCGACAAAGCTGACGCGCCCTGGATTACAAGCAGCCAGAAACAGTCCACTGGCAAGGGTGGGAATTGACCATGATCAAATCCCTGCTGATTGCGAACCGCGGCGAAATAGCATGCCACATCATTCGTACCGCCCGTCGGCTGAACATTCGCACCATCGCCATATATTCGGCGGCCGATCGTCAGGCCCTGCATGCGCAGTTGGCCGACAAAGCAGTGCCACTTTATTCGGTCGGCAAGGAGGCATTCAGTGCCACTGACACCTATCTTAATCATGCGCTGATACTCGAAATCGCTAAAGCCGAAGGCGCCGAGGCGATCCATCCAGGCTACGGCTTTCTTTCAGAAAACGCCGGGTTTGCACGCAAAGTAAGCGACGCCGGATTGATCTTTGTGGGCCCCTCCGCTGATGCAATCGCCGCCATGGGATCGAAGTCGCAGGCCAAACAGCTGATGAGCGAGGCAGGTGTCCCGCAATTGCCGGGTTACCATGGCGCTGATCAGAGTGTTGCGACCCTCCAGAAGCATGCTGACGAAATAGCCTATCCGGTACTGATCAAGGCCAGTGCTGGTGGAGGCGGCCGGGGCATGCGTGTGGTCCAGTCCAGCAGTGAATTTGCCGAGGCATTGGCCAGCGTCAAACGTGAAGCCAAAGCGGCTTTCTCTGATGACCAGGTGTTGCTGGAAAAATATCTGCCCAATGCCCGGCACGTGGAGATTCAGGTATTTTCCGACTCACAGGGCAACTGTATTCACCTGCATGAGCGTGACTGTTCCATCCAGCGACGTCACCAGAAGCTGATTGAAGAAGCGCCGGCACCCGGGCTGACGGAGGAGACACGTCAGGCTATGGGCGAGGCGGCTGTGAACGCTGCAAAGGCCATTAACTACAGCGGCGCTGGTACGGTTGAGTTTCTTTATCAGGACGGTGAATTCTACTTTCTGGAGATGAACACCCGACTGCAGGTGGAGCACCCGGTCACCGAGTTCATTACCGGACTGGATCTGGTTGAATGGCAATTGCGCGTGGCCAGTGGCGAAGCTTTACCCGCGCAGCAGGATGACATCAAACGTCAGGGCTGGGCGATGGAAGCACGCATCAATGCAGAGTCTGGTGCTCCGGATTTTCTGCCATCAACGGGTACCATCACACAGCTGGCCTGGCCACAGGACGAGCAGGTTCGCGTCGACGCAGGTTTTCGCAGCGGCGACCGTATCAGCGTCTATTACGACAGCCTGCTGGGCAAGATCATTTGCCATGGCAGTTGTCGTGAAGAAGCTGCCGCCCGGCTGTCGGCAGCACTCGCACAGCTAAAAATTGTTGGCATTGATCACAATACCAGCTATCTGGGTGCCATCGTTGATACTGCTGCCTTCCGTCGTGGTGATGTCACTACGGCGTTTTTGCAAAAACACCACGAAGCCATTGCGGCTTCTCTGGCAACGCGTGCGATGTCGCAGCCACAAACCCGCGCTGCCGCTTCAGATACTGCCAGTCTGACGAGCCATGCGGGACACCATGCCGGTGACTGGGGTGCACTGAACGCCTGGCGCACGCAGCAGTCAGAAGCTTCGCGTCGTTACCATCTGGATGCCCTTTATCTGTCACCGCGTTTTGCTGGTGGCACACCCTCCCCGGCCACTTTGCCAGAGGCACTGTCCGGTGCCGGCCACGCAGGCGAGGCTCAGCGGCATATCAGGGCGCCCCTGCCCGGCCGCGTGATTGCCCTGCAGGTTAAAGCGGGTGACAAAGTGGAAGCCGGCTCCGCACTGCTGGTGATGGAAGCCATGAAGATGGAACACACCTTGCGTGCCTCTCACGATGGCGTGATTGCCGAGCTGCACTGCAATGAAGGCGACATGGTACAGCCCGACCAGTTACTGATGGAGCTGGACGCATGATTACACTGTATGAGATGGGAGCACGCGACGGGCTGCAGAACGAACCGGTCATGGTGCCAGCTGCAGTCAAGGCCGAGTTGATTGATCGACTGGCGCAGTGTGGTCTGCAGCATATTGAAGCAGGCAGTTTTGTATCACCGCGCTGGATCCCGCAGATGGCTGACTCGGAAGCCGTGTTTGGTCTGATCAAGCGGCAGGCCGGAGTGACCTATTCTGCGCTGACCCCGAACATGCAGGGTTTTGAGCGGGCCATGGCCGCGGGCGCTGATGAAGTTGCAGTGTTTGCCGCGGCATCAGAGGCCTTCAGTCAGAAGAATATCAATTGCAGCATCCGCGAGAGCATTCAGCGTTTTACCCAGGTCTGCGAAGCGGCCCGCGACAAAAACATTCCGGTACGCGGTTATGTGTCCACTGTCATGGGTTGCCCCTACCAGGGCAAAGTACCCGAGGCTGATGTGGTCATGGCCATCGAAGAACTGCTGGCACTGGGTTGTTATCAGGTCTCACTGGGCGACACGATTGGTGTCGGTACACCCAGACAGGTCAGTCAGGTTCTCAAGGCCTGCCTGTCGGTTGCATCACCGGCACAGTTGGCCATGCATTTCCACGACACCTACGGCCAGGCGCTGGCAAATCTGCTCAGCGGGCTGGAACTGGATATCACCACCATTGACGCCTCAGTGGCGGGTCTTGGTGGCTGCCCCTACGCCAAAGGTGCCAGTGGTAACGTAGCCACAGAAGATGTGATTTACATGCTGCACGGCATGGGCATGGACACCGGTGTGGACCTCCCGCAACTGGTCGCCGTCAGTCACTGGATCTGCGGGCAGCTGGAGTGTCAGAACCGCTCCAAAGTTGCGCAGGCAATGGAGACATAGTCATGAGCACTGACATCGATTTCCGGCAGCTTCTTGAACAACTTCACAATACGCCATCACACAGCCCGGAACCGGACAGCGACCACAACAGGCAGCTCGCTGCGTTTACTCCGCCCGTCCCCTTCAGCAAGCTGCACCAGCACAGTATCACTCAACGCGAGGCTTTCTGGCGCGCCTGCCTTGCCACCACTGGCATCATCACTCACACGCAGGGCGATGAGACGCTGGAGCGTGGCAAGCACATCTGGCAGGACCGCTGGTTCCCAGGCACTCAGCTCAACTTCGCCGAAAATCTGTTGCGCTACCGCGATGACCATGCGGCGCTGATATTTGCCGATGAGCGCGGCAATCGCCAGACACTGAGCTACTCGCAACTCACAGAACAGGTGACACATGTCGCTGCCTGGCTTCGTGACCAGGGTGTGCAGGCCGGTGACCGGGTTGCCGGTTTTGCCGCGAATCGTATAGAGACCGTGGTGGCGATGCTGGCGGCGACCTCTCTGGGCGCGATCTGGAGCTCATGCTCTCCGGATTTTGGTGTTAATGGTGTGCTGGATCGTTTTTCGCAGATCGAGCCAGTGGCACTATTTGCCGTTAACAGCCATGTTTACGCCGGCAAGCAGCACAGTCACCACCACACTCTGGACAGACTCGCCACCGCTCTCCCCTCACTGAAAGCCTTGATAGTATTGCCAGAACTCTATGATGCCAGTGAGCAACCTAACGGGTCGGACAACTGCAAAGTTCACGACTGGCAGAGCTGCGTGGAATACAGCTCAGGCAGTAGCGCGAGCAGCCAGACCGACAAACTGGCTACAGAGGTCGAAGCTTTAAGCTTTTACCCCGCCGACTTTGATCACCCGCTTTTTATCATGTACTCATCCGGCACCACGGGTGTACCCAAATGCATCGTTCATGGGACAGGCGGCACGCTGTTGCAACTGCGAAAGGAACACCACCTGCACCTGCAGCTGACTCGCGACGACACCCTGTTTTTCTTCACCACCTGTGGCTGGATGATGTGGAACTGGCTGGTCACAGGACTTGCATCCGGCGCGACGCTGGTGCTGTTTGATGGTTCGCCGTTTCACCCGCAACCAGACATCCTTTTCGATCTGTGTGACGAACTGGACATTACCCTGCTGGGCGTCTCTGCAAGGTATCTCGCTGCCGCCGAGAAAGCCGGTGTGAAACCACTGACGACACATCGCCTGAGCGCCCTGCGGGCACTGATGTCGACTGGCTCGCCACTGAGCGAAGAAGGCTTTGACTATGTCTGGCGCGACATCAAACCCGGCATCCATCTGCAATCAATGTCAGGTGGCACTGATATCATTTCCTGCTTCGTACTGGGCAACCCCTGGCAGCCAGTGAACCGCGGCGAGATTCAGGGCGCGGGTCTTGGCATGGACGTGGCCGTCTATAACGAGGCGGGCCAGCCGGTTGTTGGCGAAAAAGGTGAACTGGTGTGCCGACAGTCCTTTCCCAGCATGCCGGTCGGCTTCTGGAATGACACCGAGGATCAGCAGAAATACCGCGCCGCCTACTTTGAAGGTTTTGACAATGTCTGGACGCACGGCGACTACGCCGAGCAGACAGCCAATGGCGGCTGGATCATTTACGGTCGCTCGGACACGGTACTGAACCCGGGCGGCGTGAGGATCGGCACGGCCGAGATCTACCGTCAGGTGGAGCAGGTGGATGAAGTACTGGAATGCGTCGCGGTCGGCCAGGAATGGGATGGGGATATCCGCATCGTGCTGTTTGTGCGACTGCGCGACGAAGCCACGCTGGACGAGGCACTGCAGGCACGCATCCGCCAGATCATCCGACACGGTGCATCGCCCCGGCACGTGCCGGCGCTGATGGAACAGGTGCACGACATCCCGCGCACGCTGAACGGCAAGATCGCTGAGACGGCAGTCCGCGAAGCGATCCACGGCCGACCTGTCAAAAACCAGGACTCTCTCGCAAATCCGCAATCCCTGCGCGAGTACGAATCCTTCGCCGAACGCCACCGCTGACGCTCCAGTCAAGAGCGGTCCGGGAAGCGGCACTGATGCTCAATCGAGGCATCGGAGTAGCGGGAAAAGGAGCGACGAAAACCTGAGGAGGACTTTCCCGCTGATCCGGTGCCGGATGCGTTTAACTCTGCCGAGCGCCGGATGCGTTTACATCAATCGAACGTGATTTCCGCAAACGAGTGAACCACCCGGTGTTTCGAATCCACCTCAGCGTCACCCTCCTGCGGGCGGACCACGCGGATCGTCTGAATCCCGATCTCCGCCGCCGCATCCAGCTCACCCTCGATGTCAGAGAGGAACAGAATGTCCTTGGGCGGCAGCGCTATCCAGTCAGCGATGTGCTGGTAGGACTCGACCTCCTGCTTGGCGCCGATGGTGGTATCGAAGTAGCCGGCAAACAGCAGACGCAGGTCTCCGTGGGTGGTGTAGCGGAAGAACAGGCGCTGGGCCTTTTCGGACCCTGATGAGTAGACATACAGATTGATGCCCTGCTCCTGCCATTCACGCAGTTTCTCGGGGACATCGGGGTACAGGTGCGCCTGGTATTCACCGCGCTGGTAGCCCTGCTCCCAGACCATGCCCTGCAGCGCTTTGAGCTCGGTCACCTTTTTGTCCTGACGCATCCACTCCTGCAACTGAGCGATCAGTGCTTCAGTGTTGCGCAGCGGGATGCCGGTGCTCTCGGACATGGCGCGCAGCTGGCGGGCCACATCACGCTCTTCCTTGTGCTTGCGAACGAAGTCGGGCAGAAACTGCTCGGCGTATACAAACAGGATGTCTTTGACGAAACGGATGGAGCTGGTGGTACCTTCGATATCGGTAACGATCGCGATTGGCTTCATTGTCCTTTTATGACTCCAGTCTGGAGAACGACTCGGCGATCGCACTCCCGGTGTAGTTGGCTACCCAGCCTTCGGGGTTGTTAAAAAACCGGATCGCTACAAAACGGGGTTTTGGCCCCATGTCGAACCAGTGCGGAGTGTTGGCGGGCACTGAAATCAGGTCGCCTTTCTGGCACAGCACTTCGTACACTTTATCGTTGAGGTGCAGGCTGAATAAACCCTGTCCATCGACAAAAAAGCGCACTTCGTCCTCACTGTGACGGTGTTCGCTTAAAAACTTCTGGCGCAGCTCAGGCACTTTGGCCTGCACCTCCGGATTATCGGTGGCATCCAGGCTGATTACGTCGACTGTCTGATAGCCCTCTTCTGCGACCAGTTTGTCGATGTCGGCCTTGTAGGCGGCCAGCACCTGCTCGCTGCTGTCGCCGGCCTTGACGTCCTGGCCAGCCTGCCACTGCTCGAAACGGATGCCGACTTTGGCCAGCTCCTGCGCGATCTCACTGGCATCGGCGCTGTGCAACAGTTCGTGATCGGGCTTGTTGTCGGCAAAGATACTCAGTTCACTCATCGGTCGACCTCGCGTGCTTCGGCTGGCTGCCAGCGGCTGGCATGCCAGTAATAATCCAGTAAAAATTCCAGCGCTTCAAGGTGGCGCAGTGTTGTCGGCAAATCCGGCCCCCAGGTATAGAGACCATGGCCTCGAATAAGATAACCGTGACCGGTACCTGTCTCATTCATATGGTCATCGACCTGTTTTGCAAGGGCGGCGATGTCCTGGGTGTTTTCAAACACCGGCAGCGACAGGCTGGACTCATGCGTGGCCGTGCCGGTAAAGGCTTTCAGCAGCTCCAGCCCCTTGAACTCTACCGGACCGTCGGCATGCATGGAAACCAGTGTGGCCTTGACCGAGTGAGTGTGCAACACCGCTCCAATACCAGGATCACGACGGTACAGCGTGGTGTGCAGCAGGGTCTCGGCCGACGGCTTTTTGCCATCCAGTGACCTGCCATCAAGGTCCACGCGCATGATGTCATCGGCGCTCAACTGCCCCTTGTCACGACCTGATACAGTGATTGCGCAGCTGCTGTCGTCCAGGCGCTGCGAAAAATTGCTGCTCGTGGCAGGACACCAGCCCTGTTGCCATATACGCTGGCCAGCGCTAATCAGGCCAATCACGGCTTGCTGGAAGGAATCTGCTTGGGTCATGGGGCGCGATTATAAACTGAATTGCGGCCTGGCATAAGCGCCGTTGCCGGTAAAGTGACACGACATTGTCGTCCTGGGTCTGGCTGCCCGCTCACCATCAGTCGACATGGCAAACCAGACCTTTCAGATACAGTGCCTCAGGAAACGGCAAGGCCACCGGATGATCGGAAGACTGATGCAGATGGTGCGTGATTCGGCCCTGTCTTCCAGCATCCAGCAGTGCGTCTGCGGTAATCTTCTGAAACAGCGGTGGGTCGATGGCTCCTGAACAGGAAAAACTGACCAGCCAGCCGCCAGGATTCAGCAGAGCACCGGCCTGCAGAGCGATGTCTTTGTAGGCGCGGGACGCCCGCTTGAACTGGTGACGGGTCTCGGCAAACTTGGGCGGATCCAGAATGATCATGTCGTAGCGGCTGCCGGACTGCTGCTTGAGATCACGCAGATAATCAAACACATTGGCCTGCACCAGTTCCGCCTGATCCGGGTCAAACCCATTCAGCTCGAGATTGCGGCCCGCCAGCTCCAGCGCTGGCCCGGATGAGTCCACGTTGGTGACGTGCTCCGCGCCGCCCTTGAGTGCAGCGATGCCAAAACCACCTGTGTAGGAAAAGCAGTTCAGCACTTTCAGTGGGCGCCCTGCCTGTACGCAAAGCTGCTGAACCAGGCTGCGATTGTCGTACTGGTCCAGGTAATAACCGGTTTTGTGGCCTTCGGTAATGCTGACGCCCAGCAGCCGGTCGGCCTCATTGATCGTAATGAATTCTGGTGGCTCTTCACCACTGATCAACCCTTTTCGGGACTCCAGCCCCTCGTGCTTGCGCACCGTGACGTCTGAACGTTCGTAGATGCCACGATTGGGCGAGTGCTCATTGAGTGCCGCAATAATGGTGTCACGCCAGAATTCGGCGCCGACGCTGAGGAACTGACATGACAGGTAGTCGCCATAACGATCAACAATCAGGCCAGGCAGATCATCGGATTCTGCATAGATCAGGCGTATCGCCGTGCGGCGTTCACCCAGCAGGTGCTGACGCCGTTGCACCGCGCGTTGAACACGCGAGGCAATATTGGCTGCATCCACCTGAAAATTGTCACCCACAATAGCGTTAAACGCCCACATTCGTGCGCGAATCTGGGACTCCGGTGAATACGCGGCCCAGCCCAGCGGTTTGCCATCGGCCGCAACCACCTGCACGGTGCTGCCAGGTGCGGGGTTGCCCGTGACACGCGCCACGGCACCGGAAAACACCCAGGGGTGATGACGCAACAGCGACGCTTCGCGCCCTTTACTCAGCTGTAAGGTATTCATGGCAGTGGGATATGCTCTTCGTCATCACCGGGGATGGACGGGAACTCACCTGCGTCCCAACGTCGGCGAGCCTCGTCGATGGTCGCACGCTCGTAGGCCACAAAGTTCCAGTGTATGTGCGGTATGCGTTCAAAGCGTTTGCCGCCAATGATGACGTATCGGCAATTCTCCAGCGCAGTGAAAGACGTGTCATCGCTGTCGAGCAGGACAAAATCACCCTTCTCGTAACGCTGACCAGAAATCTCCAGGGCGCCAGAAATGATGCAGATGGCAGCCTCCTGATCACGCGCCGGGTGCTCCAGCTCACTGTCCTTGTCGGCCAGCACATCCAGATAAAACATCGGAGAGAACGTTCGCACTGGCGAGCTGCGACCGTAGGCTGCACCTACAATCAGGCGCATCATCAAACCGGGACGATAAATGCAGGGCAGATCGTTTTTGCCAACATGCAAAAAATCAGGGTCGATACGTTCATGATCCGGCGGCAGCGCCACCCACAGCTGCAGACCGTGCAGCGGATGCTCAGTCGCACGTACCTCGTGGGTTTCACGCTCGGAATGCACTATCCCATTGCCGGCAATCATCCAGTTGACGTCACCGGGAAAGATCTCCTGAACCGAGCCCAGGCTGTCACGGTGTAGCATGCTACCGGCAAACAGGTAGGTCACCGTGGCCAGGCCGATATGGGGGTGCGGCCGCACGTTGATGCCCTTGCCTGCCGGAAATTTTGCAGGGCCGATGTTGTCGAAGAAGATGAACGGGCCGACCATCTTCTTTTCAAAATGGGGCAGTACACGCGAGACGGAGAATCCGCCCAGATCCTTGTCGTCGCCTTTGAGTACTTTTGCCATTAAAGTGGTTCTCCGTAAGTTTGCGGTGGGGACGGAGCTTAGGCTCCGTCCCCTTCGAGAGAGGTCTGCCCCCGTCGTGTTGGGGCGGGGACGGAGCTTAAGCGCGGGGACGGAGCTTAAGCTCCGTCCCTATCGCCGGCTGGGGCTTAGCGTATCACAACTTCAGACAGAGGTTTGCGCGGTGAGGGCTTTTCCTTCGCCGCGACGTCCTCTGGCAACACTGAAGGTTCTGCCGCCACGCCAATGGCCAGTCCACAGACAAGCTTGTAATCATCATCGAGCTTCAGGTAGCGCGCGACCTCATCATGTTTGATGCCCCCCATACCGTGGGTATAAAGCCCCATCTGACGCGCCTGCAGTGTCATCGCCATCCAGGCAGCACCCGCATCAAACTCGGCGTAAGCATTGGGTTTGCCGTTGCTGGTGAACGTTTTTTTAACAACGACGAAACCAAGCAGTGAGGCATTTTTGGCCCACGCCTGATTGCCATCGAGCAACAGATCCAGGAAGTCGTCAAAATTTTCATCTGTGGAAACGTAAAACCGCCAGGGTTGCTCGTTAAAACACGATGGGGCCCAGCGTGCCGCCTCGAACAGTGTTTTTACATCCGCCTCGGCTATTTCTGTTTTGGCAAAAGCGCGCGGCGACCAGCGGCGGGCAATCAGTTCATCAACGCCTGGCAGCATGTCGCGTGCCGAAAAATCGGGGCTGATCGTGTCGGGGTATTGTTTGATATTTTCCATGAAAGCACTCCATTTACGTTTTGCTTTAGCCATAACGGTGAGGGTTGATTCAACCCAGGCTATCAGGGCATACGACGGCAGCACCAGAGCAGACTACCCTCGTTCATGGAAAAACAAGATCAAGAAGATGTGATGATCGCTATGTCAGCTGCCAGTTACTTGCTGGGCGTCAAGGGCGTCAGTCATTTGCAGATAGCCCTGCAGCTGCGGCAGCGTCTCATTGGCAAACGCCGCTAAATCATCGTTGCTCAGACGTAACGCATCGCGGTACAGCTCGATGGCCTCCTGATGCGCGTCAATCTGATTGCTGATGTACGCGGCATCAAATGACTCACCCTCGCGCATTTCCAGCAGAACAGTCTGAATGCTGTCTACCAGATCGGGGTCGTCCGACATTTCCAGATCATATTCGTCTGCAATGGCCCCCAGCTCAGCATTGATCTCGGCAAATCCTTCAGACATTTCACTGGCGTAGGCGCGGATCTCACTGCTGCCGTCCTGCAGTGCTGCGTTGGCAGCTGCGACCTGAGCGATATGATTGGCAGAGGCAGCCTCAACAAATTCACTGGGTGAAATCATGCCGTTGTCGTCGGCGATCAGCCTTTCCAGCGCTGATTGCTCATCATTGCCGGTTTGGCGCTCCGGATCGGGCCCCGTGGTCAGCCCCTGACCGGAAACAAATGATGCGGTGAAACTGCTCACCGTCGCGATAATGGCAATAGATAACAGATGGCGTTGCATAACAATCCTCCCTAAGAACGCTAGAGGAACCATACTAAATGTGACAACAGGCATGGCCTGAAGTTCAAAGCAGTTCTGGCAGCATTGGATACACGATAGAGCAGACTACCGAATATTTCAAAGTGGCTTTATTTCAGCACCATACAGTCCATAATCGCCGAACATAACTGACAGCAATACATGAAATAGCGTCCGGGAAGTGTTACGGTAACGACAGAATCAAGCTGAAAAGGAGTAAGACAGGAGGAGCGCAGCCATGGCCAGACAGTCGAAACCACTGGTGTTGATCACCGGGTCTAACGGCAACATCGGTAAGGCGCTCGGCAAGTCACTCTCATCTGATTATCATGTGATAGGACTCGATCGTGATGCGCCTGCCGATGTGGTAGCCGATCTGACATCGGACGAGTCCATGGCGGAAGCCTTTAGACAGCTTCGCAAGAAACACGGCAAAAAAATTGCTGTCGTCATCCACCTGGCCGCCTACTTTGACTTTAGCGGTGACAAATCGCCCCTCTATGATGAAGTCAATGTGCGCGGCTCTGAAAGGCTGCTCAATGCGCTGCGGGATTTTGACGTCGAAAGATTCATTTATTCTGGCACCATGCTGGTCCATCAGCCCTGCTCGCCCGGTGAATCGATTAACGAGCTCACACCTTTGAAGCCGGCCTGGGCCTACCCTCAATCAAAAGCGGATACCGAGGCAAAAATTCGCGAACAACGTGGCCAGATCCCCTGCACGTTTCTGCACCTGGCGGGTCTGTATGACGATGGCAGCGCCGTACCAACACTGGCGCATCAAATTGCCTGGATTTATGAGCGCCACCCGAAATCACACCTGTATGCTGGAGATACAGAAGCTGGCCAGTCTTTCATTCATCTGGATGACATGCTGGATCTTTTTAAACGCTGTGTTGATCGCCGCAACGAGATGCCGGATGACTGCGTTATTCTGGCTGGCGAACCCGAGGTGATGAGCTACTCGGAGCTGCAGGACACGCTGGGCAAACTGATTCATGGCGAAGACAAATGGACAACTGTCAATCTGCCGCAGCCGCTTGCCAAAGCCGGCGCCTGGTTGCAGGAAAAAAGCGAGCCGGTAGTACCTGATGCCATAGACCACGGCGAAAAGCCTTTTGTGCGTCCCTTTCTTATTGATCTGGCGGCTGACCATTACGCGCTTGATATCAGCAAGGCGCGTGAATTGCTCGGCTGGAAACCGAAGCACGCAATTAGCAAAAAGCTGCCAGCCATGATCAAAAATCTGGAGAAAGATCCGGTTGGCTGGTATCAGCGCAACGGCATGCGCCCGCCAGACACACTGGCGGTTGCCGACGAACAGGTTGATGCCCCAGACAAACTGCTGAAGGCACACGAGAAGTGGTACCGGGACGAGCACGCACGCAACTTGTGGGGCAGCATGATCAATGTATTCCTGGGCTGCTGGCTGATGTTCTCGGTGCCGCGCCTGGCCTATGATTCCCAGGCTATGGTGACCAGCGACATGATCTCGGGCGCTGCCATCATCGTGCTATCCCTGTTATCGATGTCCTGGCGCCTACCGGTCGCCAGATGGGCGACAGCCATCGTCGGTCTGTGGATAATGTCGGCACCGCTCGTGTTCTGGAGTACATCTCCTGCTGCCTACCTAAACGGCTGTATCGTGGGTACGCTGGTTGCCGGTTTTGCGGTGGCGCTACGCCCTGCCCCCGGGGTGTCGCCAGTTGCAGTGATGACCGGTCCAACGGTTCCGCCGGGCTGGCAGTATTCGCCATCGACCTGGTCGCAGCGACTACCGATCATTATCCTGGCACTGATTGGCTTTTTTATCTCCGCCTACATGGCGGCCTACCAGCTGGGGCACATCGACACCGTGTGGGATCCATTCTTTGCGGGCGCCATAAATGGCGACGGTAAAAACGGTACCGGGGAGATAATCACCTCCTCTATTTCTGAGGCCTGGCCGGTACCCGATGCTGGTGCCGGCGCAATGGTTTACCTGCTGGAGATTCTTGTCGGACTGATTGGCTCATCCAGTCGCTGGCGAACCATGCCCTGGCTGACAATACTGTTTGGCATTCTGATTGTGCCACTAGGCACGGTTTCGATTACCTTCATCATCATTCAGCCCATTCTGCTCGACACCTGGTGCACCCTGTGTCTGATGGTGGCGGCTGCGATGCTGCTGCAGATTCCATTCTCACTGGATGAGATTCTTGCCACCTGCCAGTTCCTGGCACGCCGCAAACGGCAGGGACATTCCCTGCTGCGCACCTTCGCCTTCGGTGACACCGATGATGGCAGTAAAGGTTGCCAGGATGATGCTATCGATGACTTCCAGCGTCCGCCGCTGGCCATCATCCGCGATATATTCACTGGCGGTGTCAGACTGTGTTATCCGCTGCTGCTCTGCATTGCGCTGGGTGCGCTGTTGATGTTCACTCGCATACTGCTGGGCGTGACCGGCGGCATGGCCGACGCGCATCACCTGAGCGGCGCGCTGGTGATTACCGTATCCGTGACCGCGCTGGCAGAAGTCGCCCGACCGTTGCGTTTCCTGAACCTGTTTCTGGCGCTGGGGCTGATGATCTGCGCACTGGTGCTGGAGGGCAGTCTCCTGGTGACGGGTGTCACACTGCTGGTCGCGGCCCTGATTATGGTTGCCAGCATTCCGCGCGGCCCGGTCAACGGAGATTATGGCAACTGGTCACGATTGATTTTCTGAAGCGGCTCTTGTTGCGCGCGCTGCGCTTGCAGCGCGGGGACGGATGCGGGCGTCAGCAGCCCCAGTCTCCGGAACCAGATCTCCACCGTCAGCGTGACCAGCGGCGGGATGGCCGCCAATATGGCCAGCGCAGACGCCAGGCGGCAATCACCGTGACCACCACATAAAACAGAAAGGCACCGCCGTGCAGACGGCCAAACAGCCACACGCCCAAATTAGTGGTTTCGGTGACGTAATTCAGGAACATGCCCAGCAGCAGACCGGCCCAGGTCAGTGCTTCGATCAGTGCCGCGATGGTGAACAGGGGTGCGATCACTCGGCTTCCTTGTCATTGGTGCCCTGCAGGCGCAGTCTGATGCGGCTTTTCAGATCTGCCAGGCTGTGCATGCTTTCGCCTTCTCGCGCCAGATGAATACCCAGCAGGTAACCGGTATAGGCAATACCCACCCAGATAATCACCGACGAGCCACCGCCATCAGGCCAGTAACCGAGCCACATAAAGGCGGCAACCACGTTACCCAGTTGCGAGACCACCAGATTGACCAACAGCCCAACAATCCCGTTGGCCAGCAAGGCCGCCAGATCGAAATTGAAGATGAAGCCGATCATTTCTCTGATTTCAATCACCAGCAGTGTCCACAGTACTGCCAGGCCATAAAAACCGCCACCGAAGAACGGCCACTGCATGTACAGATAGTTGCCTTGTTTGCTTTTGTTCGTCTTGTGCTGCTTTTTGAGTTCATCATGGCGCTGGAATGGCCTTGTGGCCGGTCTCGCGCGACAGCTGCCCGGCGCCGCAGGCCAGTTGAACATCAGCCAGCCCAGCACAGACATGGGAATGCCCAGTTTGATGATGGCTTCTAGCCAGTCAAGAATAGACATGCCTGACGGTACCTTGAGTGTTTTGATCCGTTTATCCAAATTGCTGCAGGCGCATGATAATCCGGAGCGAACATACTACAATACTGTATATACAACCAGTATTTATATTTCCACCAGGAGTTTCGAAAATGTACGCTAAAACGACCGTTTCGGCTACTGCGCAGTCAACTTTTTCAGCCACTTCCCCGGCCAGCACTGACATTCCGAATGATACCAACGCGCTGGTCGCAGCCATCACCACCCTCGCCGGCCATATCAATGCAGCCCAGCATCGTTTCCTGACACTGCTGGCCGCGCTGATTGAACGCGAAGCCTGGGCCGATGGCGGAGCCATCAAGTCGCCGGCACACTGGCTCAATTATTATTGCGGCATTGATCTGGGAGCCGCCCGCGAGAAAGTGCGGGTGGCAAAATGTCTTGCCAAGCTGCCACAGATCGACAGCGCCTTTGCCAGTGGTGCCATCAGCTATTCCAAGGTACGAGCCATGACCCGCAGCGCCACGCCGCAGAACGAGGCCCAGCTGCTGAACATTGCCCGCCACGGCACCGCCCAGCACGTGGAGAACCTGGTGCGCAAATATCAGCGTGTGGAACGTCTGGCGCAGGGCCAGGCGGGCGGACGCAAGGACGATGCGGCGGCTGCCCAGTTTGCCAGCCGGGAACTGCGCTGGTACTACGACGAAGGTGGCATGCTGGTGATTCGCGGCCGGTTGACGCCCGAAGACGGTGCGGTGTTTATCAAGACTATAGACGCGGCGTTTGCGCAGCTACAGCAGCCGGATGAGGATGGTGCCTCGCAGGCCGACGCCGATGCCGGCGCAAAGGCCGATGCGGACCCGGACGTGGGCAACAATCAGCAGGATGCGCGCAAAAACGTTTCAGCGGAAACGTTTTCTGCCAGTCAGGGAACAGCATCCGAACAAGACGTTTCAGCGGAAACGTTTTCCGATTCGCCGCAAGCGGATACCTTCGCGCAGAAACGCGCCGACGCTCTGGTGTTGCTGGCTGAGCAGAGCATTGTGCAAAGTGAACAGAGGTTGTCGCCACTGACTCCGCCACAACGCCACCAGCTGGTCGTCCATATTGAAAAGGACACGCTCAATCCGGGTAGCGCGCATCACAGCAGCATTGAGCAAGGGCCTTTTCTGTCACCTGTCGCGGCCCGCCGGCTCGCCTGTGATACCGCCCTGACCACGGTGCTTGAGGACAGTGACGGCAATGTGCTGAATGTCGGCCGCAAGACCCGCAGTATCTCACCGGCCATGCGCCGCGCCCTCACCCGCCGCGATGGTGGCTGTCGGTTCCCCGGCTGCACCCAGACCCGCTTTGTTGACGCGCACCACATCGAGCACTGGTGTGATGGCGGCGAAACCCGGCTGGATAATCTGGTTTTGCTGTGCCGGCGACACCATCGGCTGGTGCATGAACAGGATTTTGAATTGATCAACCACGGTGCCGGCCACATCGAGTTTCGCCGGCCGGACCAGAAAACCCTGCCCAGAGCGCTCTTCCCCCAGTTCAGTGAGCAGGAGGCCGAGATCGAAGGCCTGGCAATTGAACGCCAGCATCAGCACATGGGCGTGGTCATTGATGAACGCACCGCCGTGACCCGATGGATGGGGGAACGGATGGATTATTCGTTGGCGGCGGCTGGATTGCAGGACTGCAGAGGTGGCGAGCCTTGATGCTGGCACCTCCTTAGTCGTGGCTACCAGCCCTGGTCACACCCGCATGATATTCAGCCGCAATCTCTTGCTGGATTGCGGCAAATGTCTTCAGCGCCTGTTCCAGTCCAAACAGCGGCGCGCGGATATCAAGTTGCTCGCGACTTCCATCGGGCATCAGGATTGGAATGCCTACGATCAGTGAGCCTCCTTCAGCGGCACGAATAGTCCTCCACTCTTCTGCCACAGGAAAGGACCATAGCCAGGAGGTGCTGCTCGCTTCGGCACCGAATCGTCCGCTCAAGGTGTCAGGCGGTATAAGCGAAAGCGGAGTGGTGAGACCGACCATCCGACCGTTTTTGTCTTCGACCGATAGAACAGCTGCGTTTCCGGCAATCATGTGATGAGGCAACTCGATCGCAATCCGCAGGCGAGGCAACTGAATGAACGGACCGAAACGTAGCTCCAGCCCCAACGCGCTGGCAGCTTCCGGATCGCCACCCAACTCATCTACTTCCACCGACTCATACTGGGCGGGCTCGATAACCACCTTCCAATGCGCGGCCTTCATTTGCGCATCGGGATCACCCAACCAGCCCTGGCTAAGCAAGCCTCCAGCCTCTGAGGCAGTGCGTCTATAGAGTCGCACCCAGGCCCGGGATGCAAGGTCGGGCAATTCGGCTTCGCTGTTTCTGTCTCCATCGGTTGCGGTATAGGTCGTGCCGTCGAAATTCTGAAACGCTGCCACCTTGAACCGGCTTAGCGTCATGTCATTACCCTTGGTAGCAAGGTGCGCCAGCATTTCCCTCGACAGCGCCCTGCCAAAAGCCTGATCATCATCGGTGAGGAAAACCCCTTCCGGCGGCTGCCCCGGCCCTGCACCACAGAATCCGTTGCGCGGACTCTCTTCGTCCGAACAGTAAATTGCATAATCAGTCTGAAGATATAATCCACGGCAGTAAGGAAGCACTGCAATGCTGTCGACGGTTTCCGCTACATGATAGCGAAGGTCGCCGGATAGCGTCGCTCGGTATTCGTCGCTTATCCGACGCTGGTAGACGGCAGGCTCAGCGGCCACTATCGCCTGTGTCTGCTCCATCCGGGCGGTGACCAGATCGTGTAACTGGGATATCTTGCGGATATCCTCATAGGCTTTGAAACAGGCCGGAGCATTGGCCCGGGGAACCGGCATCTCCGCTGGGTCCGACACGCCGTGACGATCTGCCATGAGCACATAGGGAGACACGATCCGCAGGAAATTCTCTTGCAGCGGCTGCGCGACAACCGGTGCGGCGGCTGCAAAAACGACAGAACCAATAATAAATTTGTACACGAAGCGCCATCTCATAGTCATCGTAGCCCCCCATTTTAAGCCCGGACTTTAACCCTGTTGCCGCTATAGTTCGGCCATCAGATCGGCGCAATAAGGCGTCAGCCGCCGACCAATCGCTTTTTCAAAATCAGGAGAAAAGAGCGACGCTTTAAGCGCGGACATAAAATCATGAAAGGCATCATAAAGTGCTTGATTTTGCTCGTTGAATGCAGGCGCGGCGTCTCCGGAAACAAGAGCCAACGTGGAACTCTCCAGCGCATGCAGCGCCTCGATAAAGGCTATACCGATCTCGCGATTCTTATCATCAGCCGACAAAAAAGTCTCCATGACGACTATCTGATGCTCGGCGGCACTGGCGTAAATTGGCACCGACCGCGTCATTAACCGCTCGATCAGGCGCTGCCATTAACATCGAGATCCGACCAGCCGCTGCCTACAGCGGAGGCGAGCAGCGATACACGCTGACCCTCGGGCCACTGGCAATAAGTTTCTGGATTGATATCGATCGGGTCGGCGGCCTGCGCTGAGACCGTTGCCAGTAACGCTGCCGATCCCAGAATTGGCACAACAGACTTTTTCCAACGATGTCGGGGCTCAGTCAAAACAGCACGCATATTTTCTCTCCAGACCGGGAACCATTGCCAGTGCGCGCCGCCTCTCACAATTTTGTCACCCAGGTTCGCGGACCTACCAAGACTATCAGCCTATCCAATAAATGAATCTGGCGCAATATTGACACTCATGTTCAAAATTTCATCCGCCTGAAGCAAATCATAAGTTCGTGAAACTTCAGTCTTGTTGTTATATTGCTGTGACCATGCCGCTTCCGGCAAATATATTTACAAATTAGGCGATAGGAATGACTTCACTTGAGCAAAAGCTACGCGACAACCAGCTCCGCCGGACGCATCAGGACATCATGGGGCAATTACCTTCGCGCTTAGCCAGCGCCTTGGCAAAGGCTGAGTTTGTTGACGCCGCCGAGGCCGAGTCGATCATCACCACCTGGCACTCCCAGGTGGCACCATACCTGCACGGATCAGCCGAGTATAGTGCCGAGGGTTCAGGGGTCCAGCAGTTTGATAACCGAGCCGCGCTTTGCCGTGCCGCTGGTTTGCTTACCCTGGCCTCAGCTTCGGGTTATCTGTGGCTAAGTGCGACTGCCCCACTGCTAAAAATTGATTGCGACTTGTGGAATCGAGAGCGCTACAGCTTGCTGAGCTATGTGCAGTCGATGCCCGATGTGTCGCTGGCGATTGCCGATGTACACGGCGAGCACGGCATTCTTATGAGCGAGCATATCGGTTGTTTACCAAAAGTAAAAAAAACGAATAACCAAGAGATCGTTTACGAATTACACCATTGGTAAGCAAGAACACAATCAATCAGACAAAGAACCGCTGACGAACGCAACACACCCTTTGCCCGAGTTACAAACCCGGTTAAAAGTGGTATATATTTCGCTGACGTCCGGACAATTCAACCACGGGAGGGCCAATGGCAGCGGACAACACGACAGTAACGCCGTGCCCCGGATGCGGACAGAAAGTGCGCTTCCCAACTGACCGCGGTTTTATCAAATTCAAGTGCCCAGTCTGCAAAGCTGGGCTTGAATGGGGCACGCCACCCGCTGAAGCTGACATCATGGATGTGGTTGTCGAGAGCAAAGAGCCCACAAACAACATCCCGGCCGCAGGCACTACAGCGTCGGTATTGCACCCGTCGACGCCACCGAGGCTGGCAAGCCTCCTCTATCTGGCGGGCAGCGTTGGCGCAGCCTTTGCGACTTACTGGCTTGATAAAAACGCCAACGAAAACATGCTCATGATCCTGGGCTTCATGGTCGCACTGGTGTATGCCTATTATCTGTTTTTCCGCGCCATTCGCGTGGCTACCCGCTTCGGTGTTGGTGGCTCTATCGCCGTGCTTGCCATGCTGGCGGTCATTCTTCCCTTTGCCATGCCCTACGTCAGTGAGCTGGGCCTCAGCAATTTTGACAACCCGTTCACGCCCACAACGCTGGCGGAAGGCCACTTCAAGGGCGCATCGCGAAACACAACACCGTCCGAGATGGACAAGCTGATGGAGGGCTGGTGACATGCGTCTATTGCTGAGCTTTGCTTTTGCACTCATTGTCGCTCTGCCCGCTACTGACGCGCAGGCGCAAGTGCCCAAGCGCGCCTCCAAGGACTACGCCATCAATCATTCAATGCGAAATGTGAATGATACCCGCCTCCAGCCTTACGCGGGCCTCGAGCTCAGTGGCAGCTTCGACATCTGGTACCTTTTGGGCGAACCGGTGGTGAACTGCACGGCGCGCTGGACCAACCCCGGCGTTCTGCAGGTGGTGCTGGACGACGGCACCCGCGTACTCTCCGAACCCGGCGAGGAGGCGATGTGGAACCTGATGCTGATGGCGCAATTTCCAGACCCCAACAAAGATGCCCGACGGCTGACCAATGGTGGAGGCGCACACCTGAGCGTGTTTTGTGATGCGGGCGAAGTCGCACAAAACGGCCGCAACGGTTTTAACGTTGCCGGCAGCCCCAATTGGGACAAGTTCATCTGCTCGACGCCCAAGAAGATCGATACCCGCGATATGTTCGATATTGACCGCAAGCAGCAGGACCAGTGCGCTTCGGTGGGTGGTCGCTGGCTTTCACCGGCTGAGGCCAAAAATGCCGCCGTTGCCGGCCTCAATATTGACGAGGTGATGGTGCTAAGCGTGGAACTGAGCGCGGGCGATACACTACGCCGGGCGGAGAAAATGTTATGGCGCAAAAAATCTTTCGACCGCAAATACGCCAAAGCGCAGGATCTGCAGGCACGGCTTGCGCAAAAAGGGCTGAATGAAGGCATTGATGCCGCGCGGCGGATCTACAACGCCATCTCTGGCTCAGGCACATATCCCACTGCCGCACACCTTGACGAGATGGACAGCCTGCTCGACGCACTGCGCGCGGAGCTACGTGATGATGTGGCTGAGTTCAACGATGACTGGCGGGTACGGGATCAGGCGCTGGTGAGTGCCCAGCTTGAGCGCGTGGCAGAGATTGACCACAGCTTGCGCGCACGCGAGGCCGAGCTTGAAGCTTATCGTACTATGTTGGCGGAACGGGCAAAAAACGCGCCTGACGGCCCCAGGAACCCGCTAGAGGAGTATATTGTTGCTGAGCATACACTCGAGCCCTTTTTAAGCCCCTACTCTAACGATCACGGCCTCAAAAACAAAGCAGGCCACGTTGTAGTTGAACCAAAGGGTAGACTATACAGACCGCTGGTCGGCGACAGCGGGACCAAATATGATCTTTATATTGGCAATGCCGATAGCTTTTACGGCACTTACTGGATTGTCGACAAACACGGCAACAGACTGGGACTGGAATTTTATCGCGGGTATCCAAGGTTTCATGAAGAGCTGGGGCTTATTACCTTCGCAGCTGGTGATGATTACAGCAGCGCGGCTCATCTCTCGGTCTATTCACCCGCAGAAAAACGCGTACTGTTTGACTCCCAGCAAACCCCGATTGGGGATGGCTACCGTAACAAGCAACTCATTCGAACCCGAGACCAGAGCGGCAAGACAGATACCTGGCATCGTGACTACACTATGTCGCTATATCACATACGGATCGCAGGCAGGTCTGTCATCTATGGACTAGCCATCGGCAACTCCCCCTACAAGTTCGAAAACGAGTGCACCGCAATCACGGAAGAAGGCGAAAAACAAGGCGTAATGCCGGCCTTCATGTATGACCTTGAAACCAACCAGTTGCTGCGCCCCAGTGAGCACCTGTGCGTCCCTAACCCGACGGCGGGATGGTGATCCGTCACCACCCCAGTTTAAGACGATTTGGCAGCCAACTTGCTGGCTCAGAGGATTCCCGTATAGAACACCGTGCCGGTCTTGACCGTGGCGCCGGCGCTGTCGCGCAGGATGTAACTTCCGGCAAGCGAGTTATCGATAGTCAGCTCCAGGGCGAACTGGCTGACCTGAACAACACACTGATAACCATCGATCCCTCTGCCGAAACAGGTACCGGTGGCCGCCACCATACCTTGACCTGCGGTGGCCGTGCGCTCCAGCAGCACGCCATTGGCGCGGATGAACCGATGGGTAGGCTCCAGATCCAGCTGCAGGGTACCGTAGTCCCGACTATTGAACGTCAGGTCCGATAGCATCCAGTTAATCCGGATATCGGAGGACTGGGCGAACGCCGGGGCCGTGGGCAGAAAACCAAGAACAAACACCAGATAAAGCGCTTGCACAAACTTCATGATTGGGAGACTCCAGAATAAAAAGGAGCAATATTCTGCGCCTGAAAACTGATTTTGAACAGTAATGCCGGTTTAAATATATGACAGACTGTAGCGCCTGCCATGGAAAACTAAAAATGGTGCCCGGGATGCCAGCAATTTCAGCCCTGTGTGGCAAGCAACTGTCTTTTATTTTGTCGCCCACTATTGTACTGTTGAGTCAAGTAAATAAGCCCATCCATTACATTACTCGAGGAGACCAAAATGAGAATAAGACACACTCCCGGCATGTTACGCAAGACTTGCGCAGGATCAGCGGCCCTCATGATGTTGGTGGTGGCAGGATTTTCGCCGGAAACCAGCGCCCAGAATCAGGGCTCGGCCACGGCCACGTCGCATCCGACCTACGCTGCCGATGTGGCAGGCATCATCAATGAAAACTGCGTGGTCTGCCACCGCGAAGGTGGTATTGCGCCGATGCAGTTGACCAACTATGAACAGGTGCGCCCGTGGGCACCCCTGATCCAGGACAGGGTTGTCAGTCGCAAGATGCCCCCCTACTCCTATGACCATGGAATCGGCATCCAGGAGTTGCAGGGCGACTGGCGTCTGTCACAGGAAGAAATTGATACCATTGTTGCCTGGGTAGAGAACGGATCTCAATCGGGTAACCTCAGCGAGCTGCCACCCATGCCAGAACTGCCGGACCTGGCGGAATGGAATTTCGCTGACCAGTTCGGCCAGCCCGATATCGTGCTGGCGTCCAATCCGTCTGATGTGCCGGCCAGCGGTAACGATCTGTGGGACATCCATTTCGTCGACAGCGGGTTGACCTCGGATCGCTGCATCAAGGCTGTGCAAGTGAAACCGCGCGGCGACGCCAAGTCCGTGGTGCACCATGCCAATACCTATTTTGCAGAAGTTGACGAAAACGGCAACGTCTCCCGCAGTCCGCTGACCGAGTACGCCATGGGCAAATGGGGCGAGATCATCCCCGAAGGCGTCTGCCGTAAAGCTACCGCCGGCAAACTGGTGCAGTGGGACATCCATCTTTATCCGGGCGGGCTCGGCGCCACCGCGCCCGGTGGTGTCATCGAGGACAACGTCGTCGAGCTGGGCATCTGGCTGCACGATGAGGATTACCAGGCCGACATCATCCAGGACCTGTCAGCCTATCAACTGGATCAGGGAGAACTGCTCATTCCGCCCCACGGCAAGATTATGACCCAGGGCTTCCACACCTTTGACCATCCGGTGCGGATCGATAGCTTCCAGCCTCATGGCCACCTGCGCATGAACGCGGCGTCGCTGGAGATTTTTTATCCGCAAACGGGTCGAACCGAAGTCGTCAGCTCCATTTCCGACTGGAGCGCGACCTGGCATCACAGCCATCTGTTCGAGCCTGATGCTGCCCCGCTGCTGCCTGCTGGCGCCGTCCTGGTCATCAAGCAGTGGTATGACAATACCGCCGACAACCCCAACAACCCTGACCCTCGCCAGTGGGTTGCCTGGGGACAGCGCACCGCCGATGAAATGACGCATGCCTGGATAGCCGTTTCCCATCTGGATGATGAAACCTATCAGCGACTGTTGGCCGAGCGCGAAGCCCGTGAAGCCCGGGCCATGGCCGCGACAGACAGCAATTGATTCAGAGCCTGGCCCGAGCAGATTCAGGGCCAGCCTGATTGATCGTCGGATACTAATAATAAGACTGGAGGGCGGTTACATGCGATTAATGAGTTCACATGCGGCGCGGGTGGTGCTGTGTCTACTGGTAAACGCTTTGATGGTCAGCAGCTTAAGCGCGCAACCTTCTGATCGGCTGCTGAGACCGGCACCTGGCGCCGGAACACCTGTCATTCCCTTTATGGAAGGCTGGTATGGCAACGAGGACGGATCGGTGACGGTGTCCTTCGGTTATCAAAACCGCAACCGTGACCCGGTCCAGATCCCTGTTGGCGATAACAATCGCATCGAACCGGAAATGTTGGGCGGCATGCAGCCGGAGTATTTTTTGCCTGGGCGGCACCACGGTGCGTTTACCGTCACCATCCCCGCCGCCATGGACGACACAACCATCTGGTGGCACCTGATCTCCGAGGGAGAGGAGCTCAAGGTGCCCGGCGAAAGGGGATCGACGGCCTACGAACTGGACCGGAATCCGCGTCCTCAGGGAAGCGTTCAGCCGTTGATCGGTTTCAGCCAAAGCGGGCTTTACGGCAGTGGTCCGGAGGGCATCACCTCAGATAGTGTGCTGCAGACATCGGTTGATCGACCCCTTACGCTTGAAGTCTGGACCAAAGATCCGTCCAGCTACGACTCAAACGATCCTCGCTATGCCAAACCATTGGACACCCGAGTGTCCTGGTACCGGCACCAGGGGCCTGGTGAGGTGAGCTTTAGCGCTCATGAATCGATGCCATTTCTGGACACGCGCCCCGCCTCGCCGCTCAGCCGCAATGCACCGCCACAGCATGCCGTGGCTGTGAAAGAAAGCGTAGGGCCCGCCCGGGTGACCGCCTCATTCTCCGAACCGGGTGAGTACCTGATACGTGCCCGTCTCGATAACTGGCGCGCCTCTGATAGCGACGCTCTGGACCAGTGCTGCTGGAGCAACGCCTATCAGCGCGTCCTGGTCACAGAATAACACCTGGGGTTACGGCTATGATCCGCAAGCAACTGAACGTTTTAAAGCCCGCCCTCACCCTGGTCGTTAGCCTCTCAGTGTCGGCCACCGCCCTAGGCCAGACCAGTCCCGAACTGGCCCGCCTGTATGATGCCTTCACGGTCACCCATGCAGCCGCGCTGAATGCAATCGCTGAGGCCAACAACGATCCCGAATTCGCTCAGGCACGGGCAGAGATGCGTCAGCATCTGGAACAAATGCAGGAACAGGCCTCCAGTCACCAGAGCCACGGGCAAATGATGTCACATGGAATGATGCCGGCTTCTGACAGCAGCCATGCGCACAAGCCTGATATGGATAAGCTGGACCTGCAGACACGTGTCGAGTTGACCCATGTGGTCCGGGCAGAGCATAGCGACACGGCCGCCGCCGACGCCTACTCCAATATTGCCTGGTTACCCCGCGAAGCTGCGATGGTGCTGGCCCGGGGACGGCAGTTTGAAGACAAGCTCTGGGACATCTGGGCCAACCCAGACATGGGCGTTAACGCCAAATCACAGGCTACGCAGGCAGTCATCGAGGAGTATCGAACGGGCGAAACCAGGCACGCTATTTCCGTGCGTCCCAAGCCGGCCTCGCTGTATCTTGATCACGACTACGCGGGCAGCCTGAAGAGTGCCTACCCACGCGTCAGCGGACTGCTCTGGTCCAATCAATGGCTGCAACTGGCCTCTCTGGAGGCCATCATTCGTGGACAGGTGGATCCTCAGTTCCAGGGCCGTGTAACCGACACGCTGGAGCGATACGAAAACAAGCTGGGTTCGGGCAGTGGCATGAGTATGTTCCCCGCGCCTGTGGAAATGCCCACCGTTCCGACGATAGCGCCGACTCTGTACACCCTGGCACCTGAGGCCTCGATCATCGTCGACAATCTGAACATGCTGGACGCCGCCATCACCGACATCGTCGCCTATCCAGACCTGGATGCGCAGACCCGCGAGCAGGCGATCCTGAATAAAGTGGCGCAATTTACTGACGAGAACATCGCCACCGACGACATGAGCTACCTTCTGTCTGCACTGCGCGGTGGCATCTACAACCAGGGCGGGCCAGCCATCGGCGAACTCATGGGCTCAGAGCGCAACCGATCCCGCGACGCGATGGGCATGCAGCATCATATGAGTATGTCAGGGCCGAATTGAGGGGGTCAGGGTGCCATTGCTCAGGATCAGCAATGGCACCTTTGCGACCGCAAATTGAACTTCTACATCAGAAGCTGTAGGCGACGCGCATCAGGAAGATATTGACGTTCTCGTCGCCAAACCGGCCATCGGTGACATCGGAGAAGATCAAATTGCCCATGAAGCGCAGGTTGGAAGAAACATAATAATTCACGCCCAGAGTGATGTTGTCCATCCCCCCGCCGACGATGCCGCTGTCATCCAGGTCTGCGCTGCTGTAGCGGGCTGCCACTTCCCATGCACCGTTGCTGCCGGATGGGCTGATGCCTCCGAAAACGCCGCCTGAGTAGCTGCGGGACTCACCAGTCAGCACATAGCTGGCCTGCACGTGGTAACCACCGAAGCTTGGGCTGCCTGCACCGTCGCGATCCAGATTCACATTGAGGTACTCTGCCTCTGCTGAAAAAGGACCAGCCTGATAGGCCAGTTCCAGCCCCAGCTTTGCCGTGGAGCTGACATTGCTGATGGAGCCGGTGTCGATGACCCGGACGCCATTGGCAGGACGTGACTCGGGACGCTCGCGCAGGCGAACGCTGCCATTCGTGCCAAGATCCTCAGCTGCTGCCGACAGGCCCAAGTGGACTACATTGCCGCCTTCATTGACCGGATTAAAGACCACGCGTCCGGCCACGCCTACCGGGTCGTTGCCAGAGGTGGTCTGGTTGATGGCTTTGGTATAAACCATACTCTGAAAGGTGACTGGCCCCTGCGACATGTGATAACTCAGCCCCAGACGTCGTGAGTCCACCACTATATTGCTGGGCGCTGAACGCTCGATGAAAGTGATATTGTTGGAACTGGCAAGTTCGTTCAGTCCCATCGGAACCTTCACCTGACCGATAATCAATCGGCCTGGCCCCAACGAGCGGCGCAGGCGCACGTCATTGGCCGTGGCGCTGCCGCCTGCAAAATCGTATTCGGCCAGGAAATCCCAGTCATCGGTAAGGTCGCCTGTGACGCCGAGACGGCCACGACGCAGCAAAGTCCCGCTACCCAGTTCCGGGTTTTGGTCGGCGTCAACGAAAGCGGCATCGAAATGAGCCCGGCCGCGAACATCGAACTCAGGCTGTGCCTGAGCGGTCCCCGCTGTCGCGACGCTGATTGCTGTGATTAGCGAAAGATTTTTCCAGGTAGGTTTTATAGCCACGTTTATCTCCAGATTGCTGGTTTGAATCGGATATGGGTATAGGTTTCCGTCCCCATTCCCGTATGCGGCGCCACATTATTACAGAAACATGACAATTTCGTGACAATAAGACAGTTTAACGACATTTTCGTGACAATAGGGCAGTCTCACGAATTTTTTTGCGGGGAAAAAGCGACTTAAGTATGGTGCCCGGGACCGGACTGTTGCGCTTGCGCAACTGCGCAGCCGCAGGCTGGGCGAAGCCCGAGCCCGGAGGGCGAGCTCATCGAACCGGTAGTACCACTGAAAGCTTAGAATGCGCAGAAATTCGACTTAAGTATGGTGCCCGGGACCGGAATCGAACCGGTACGGTGTTGCCACCGAGGGATTTTAAGTCCCTTGCGTCTACCAATTTCGCCACCCGGGCGTGGGAGGCATTCTAACAACTGTGTGCCTTTGGGGAGGCTGTCCCTTGCGGCCGCTCTCGGGCGTCCTGCC
>DEMH01000012.1:199390-205208 GCA_002354805.1 Gammaproteobacteria bacterium UBA2675 | reverse complement strand
GGCGTCCTGCCCTCCGCGGCACTAGTACATCCTGCACATGCGTCGGCCGCTCTCGGGCGTCCTGCCCTCCGCGGCACTAGTACATCCTGTACGTCGTCTACCAATTTCGCCACCCGGGCGTGGGGGTTGGTTCTTGCCGAAAAGGAAGGCGCGCATTGTATATCAACGTGGCCGAAATTCATAACCTCGACTATTCGTAGTGGCTCCAAAGTCTTAAAACTTTGACTATGCGTTTCTCATCGAACACCTGGTAAACGATCCGATGCTGAATATTGATGCGTCGCGAGTAGGCGCCAGATAAATCCCCAACGAGTTTTTCAAACGGTGGCGGCTTTGTGTAGGGGTCTTCAGAAATGAGATTCAGCAGCTCCTTTGCTTTTGGTTTGAGTCCTCCTGACGCCAGCTTTTTAGCATCCCTTTGTGCTTGTTTGGTGTAGACCAACTTCCATGTCACCAGTCAAGATCCTCATCACATTCTTCTACAGGTGTCGCCAGCCCTTCTCGAATCGACTCTCGCATTCCAGGCACCGACAGCAGGTAAAGTGTTTCCTGAATCGCAGACCAGTCCTCTTCTGATATCAGTACGGCTTTGTTACGTTTACCCATGATAATAATCGGTTGATGAGATTCAGCCGTTTCATCAATCAGTCGGTAGAGATTACTTCTAGCTTCGGTGGCGGTAATTCCAGACATTACGTGCTCCTGACGGTGCAGCTAACTTTACAGTTTATGTTCTGTATTGTACGCCATCCTGTACGTACGTCAAAACGAACGCCTTTTAACAAGAGCCCAACTCTTTCGGGTATTCATAGACTATCCTGGCTACCTCTGCCACCACTAAATTCAACGTATCCTGAACGGAGTCAAAATCATCCATCTATCAGGTCTGGACATAAATCGCCGGTGTTAATGCCTGGCCTCAGAATGCATTCAGGATCCTGCTTGACGTAGGCGTTCTCGCCGCCTAGCTCCAATCCAGCTTGACCAGCGCGTGGTGTTGCACATTGTCACGCTGCGTCACTGTGTCGCATAGGTTTTTAGGGAATAAAGATATATCATTCGGCGATTTTGCTGCAATCTGCTACCTGGTGACCCCATGAAAAGACTCTCAGACCTGTTTGTCCTACCTCTACTCTGCTTGTTTGCTCTGACAGCCGGTTCTGCCAGTGCACAGGGAATTGATATTCCCAGACTTGCGTCGGAACCGACTCTGGCTGACTTTGCCGGTATGCGGCCTGCTACCCCGCTGGCCAGCAACATGCGCAAGGTCGACAACTTTACGCAGCGCCAACCAAACGACGGGCAGTCAGCCACCCAGGCCACCGAGGTCTATCTTGGTTACGACAATGACAATCTCTATGCGGTTTTTCTGGCCTTTGATGCGCAGCCAAACCAGATAAGGGCGAATCTCTCTTCACGCGAGAATATCGACGGCGACGACAGCGTCACGCTGATTGTTGACACCTTTAATGATCAGCGCAGTGGATACGCGTTTCAGACCACGCCGCTGGGCATTCAGTGGGATGCCCGCTGGACAGAGGGCGACTCAGGCTTCGATACCAGCTTTGAGGCTGTCTGGGACAGCGAAGGCGAGCTGACCGAGCAGGGTTACATAGTTCGCATGTCGGTTCCGCTGCGCAGCCTGCGTTTTGCCGACAGCGCCGAACAGACCTGGCGTATTCAGCTGGGCCGCCAGATTCCACGACTGAATGAATCGACCTTCTGGCCGCCCTACTCGATTGCCATTGATGGCCGCCTGAATCAGGCAGCCACCTTGAGCGGGATTCGGGATGTGTCACCGGGCAACAACTATCTGCTTATCCCGTATGTCTTTGCCAGAAGCATCGACTCGCTGGATCGTCGGGCTCAGGGTGGACCCGCCTTTGTCAAGGACACGGAGCTTGAGCTGGGGCTGGATGCGAAGTTTGTATTCAACGACAGCTTTGTGCTGGACCTTGCATTGAATCCGGACTTCAGCCAGGTGGAGTCTGATGAGCCACAGGTTACCGTGAATGAACGCTTCGAGGTTCAATTCCCTGAGCGTCGCCCTTTCTTTGTTGAAAACGCCGACTTCTTTGCTACCGATGCAACCCTGGTGTTTACGCGCAGGATTGTCGATCCTGAAGGCGGATTGCGCTTCACCGGGCGTTCTGGCCCCTGGGGCTTTGGCACTATGCTGGTGAACGATGCCGCGCCGGGCGAGAACCGTCCGCAAGGTGACCCGCTCCGGGGTGAAAAGGCCACCATTGGGGTGGTCCGGGCATTCCGCGATATTTCCGATCAGTCACGCGTGGGTGTGCTGGTGACCGACCGGGAACTGGCTGATGGCTACAATCGGGTAGCGAGCCTCGACGGCCGCTTCCGGATCAATCCCAACTGGACCACGCAGCTGCAGCTGGTTGGCACTGAAACGGAACCTGTCGGCGGCGGCCAATCCATCACCGGCGTGCAGCGCAACATTCTGGTCGATCACAACAGCCGCAACATCAGTTCTCACACGCACTGGATCGAAACGAATCGCGATTTCCGCACTCAGCTTGGTTTCCAGAATCGTTTCTTCCGCGCCGATACATCAGGCGTGCACAACCGGGTTGTGCTTAACTTCTTCCCGGAAAACGAAACCATCAACCGCTGGAATACCATCCTGTTCTCGGTGTATCTGGAAGATATGGATGGAACCAGAATTTACGCTCAAAACAACCCCGGTGTCGGCATTGTGTTCGATACCAGTAGTTTCAATGCCGGCGTCTCGCAGATTACTGAAGTGCTGAGACCGCAGGACTTCAATGGTCTGCCGACAACCACTGCCTATGACTATGACACCTGGAACCTCAGCTATGAGAACAACATGCTGAGCTCCCTGGATTTTGAAGTCAGTTTCCAGTCGGGAACATCTCTGAACCTGGTGCCCCCTGCCGGCGCCCTGCCCTTTGTTGCAGACAGCCAGCGCTTTGATTTTGAGATGCTTTGGCGCCCGCTGGATCGGCTCAGGGTGTCCAACACCTATCTTTTGAGCGAGCTGGAGACCAGCAACAACGTTCAAATATTCACCAATGAAATTATCAGAAGCAGCTGGAACTACCAGTTCAGCCGGGAGATGTCACTGCGCTTCATCGCCCAGTACGAGGAGACTGATGCGGGCGTGGCGACCAGACTTGAAGATGGCAAGAACTTTAACGTAGACCTGCTGCTGCGTTATGTGATCAACCCCTGGTCAGCGCTATACCTGGGTTACAACTCCAATAGCAGCAACTTTGAGATTGTGGACGTTGAAGGTGAGCGGGAATTGGTGTTGAGTAATGATCTAAAACGCGACGGCGACCAGTTCTTTGTAAAGTTCTCTTATCTGTTCCAGCGCTAATTTAACAGGCAACAATGCGTGCGGCCCGGTGACACCCGAATTATGGTGCCACCGCCGCACTCAAGTGCTCGTAAATAATGCCAGCCACCTCGGCGACGACCGGATTAACTGTCGCCTGCACGGTATCAAAATCATCTGTCTCTTCGGACTGCGCAAAAATCGCCAGCGCCACTTCGTTGCCTGGCCACAGAATGTAACCCAGGTCGTGCGTGACAGAGGCGTTCTCCCCGGTTTTGTGAGCAATAGGCACGTCAGCCGGAATGCCTGCACCGATTTTTGTTTTCACGGTCTGCGCTGACATCCAGTCGATGACGGTCTGCCGTGATGACTCACTTAGAAACTCACCGTCGTAGATTGCCTTCAGCAACTTGATGCTGTCTGCTGCGGTTATGTAGTTTTCTTTTGCGGGCGGCGTGGCAGCTTCGAACATCTTGCGGCCAAACTGCATGTCCTGCAGCTCCAGCGTATCAGCCAGAGCCTGCATGGCATCATAACCCACTACATCGACCAGCACATTGGTGGCCGTATTGTCACTGACAGTGACGGTCAGCTGGGCCAGGCGTCTTAAAGTTACTTCGTTGGGGACGAGTTCGTTCTGAATCTCGCCATAGCCGCCGACAATGTCGCTCTGCTCAACTGTTGTCGTGTCATCCAGCGACAGCATCCCGGCATCGACCTGATGCATCAGCGTGGCGATTAGCAACATCTTGATGGTGGACGCTGGCGGATAGGACTCTGATGAGCCCAACAGCACCATCGCGTCATCGTTAACGCCAGCGAGACCAGCGACGCCGATGGACATACGGATATTGTTGTCGCTGGCGGCCGCCACACTGGCTTCCAGCGCGTTGACCATGTTCTGCCACTCAGCTGTTGTCTGGGCAATAGATGGGCTGATCAAAGCCACGACGAGCGCCACGGGAGTCAGGAATTTGTGAACGAAACTTTCAGCCAGTTTTTTCATTTCAGCAGAATAACCGCATATGAAAAAGCTGTACATATATCAGGCGAAGATCGCTGAAGCAGGAAGGGATTAAAATCGGATAGATAAGGAAAGTTGGAGGCTGGGGTCGGAATCGAACCGGCGTACGCGGAGTTGCAGTCCGCTGCATGACCACTCTGCCACCCAGCCTGTACTCTTCCCGGGCTACCTGGCAGACAGATATTACCCGGACTGGCCAGTGGCCGAAAGTTTGGAGCGGGAAACGAGACTCGAACTCGCGACCCCGACCTTGGCAAGGTCGTGCTCTACCAACTGAGCTATTCCCGCTTTAACT
Source organism: Gammaproteobacteria bacterium UBA2675 (assembly GCA_002354805.1). GTDB lineage: Bacteria > Pseudomonadota > Gammaproteobacteria > Pseudomonadales > Pseudohongiellaceae > Pseudohongiella. Next base: position 200,570 of record DEMH01000012.1, on the reverse strand, counting down.
GGTTTACTGCGTCTTTGGCATCACTGCGAAAGAGGCGCTTATTCTAATGCCATTCGTTACGATGTCAAGCACCGAAACCGTAAATTTTTACCTAATTTACTTCAGTGATGGCCATGCATTCTTCACATAAATAACCATCGACCACAGGCTCAGAGCGGCGGCAAGATATATCAATCCGTACCCGATTTGCAAGAGCCAATATGGGTATTCTGGTGAGTAGGCCAGCAGCACGATAATGGCAATCATCTGTACGGTGGTCTTGAGCTTGCCAACATAGGCTACCGCCACCGCATCACGCTGATTGCGACTCGCCATCCACTCGCGCAGCGCCGATATGAACACCTCGCGGCCAATGATGACAGCGGTCGGCAGCACAAACCAGGGGCTGGGGAAGTTGGCTGTCAGCAGAACCAGCGCCATGACCACCAGCAGCTTGTCCGCCACCGGGTCCAGGAATGCACCAAAGGCTGATGTCTGATTCAGTCGTCGGGCCAGATAACCATCAAGCCAGTCGCTAAGGCTTGCAACCGTGAAAAGCACGGCAGCGGCAAGCTGGCTCCACGGCTGTCCGCTGTAGTACACCATCACAATCACTGGCACCAGCAGCACGCGTGACATGGTTACCAGATTGGCAGCATTCATGGCTTATTCCTTGTCATCTGTAACACCTTCTTCCCGGAGACGCCGCATTCTACTCATTATGCAGTGACTCATAAATAACAGCGGCCAGTTTTTTACTGATGCCCGGCGTTCGCGCCAGATCGGCCTCGCTTGCGCGCATTACCTCCTGTTGACCACCAAAATACTTCAATAGCTCCCGACGCCGTGCCGGGCCCAGGCCCGGAATCTGCTCCAGCGGCGATTGCGTGCGGGTTTTGGCGCGGCGCTGACGATGACCGGTGATGGCAAAGCGATGCGCCTCGTCGCGCACCTGCTGCAACAGATGCAGTGCGGGTGAGTGCGCCGGGATGGCAATCTCCTGATAGCTGTCGCCCACGGCCAGAAACAGCGTCTCCTGCCCTGCCCGCCGACTGATGCCCTTGGCGATACCAATCAGCAACATCTGAGCCAGCAGTGCGGGCGAGAGCTGGCGATTAAGCACGTCCACCGCCTGGGCAAGCTGGCCTTTGCCGCCATCTATCAGCAGAATGTCTGGTGTTAAAGGGGACGTTAAAGGGGA
>DEMH01000012.1:0-199268 GCA_002354805.1 Gammaproteobacteria bacterium UBA2675 | reverse complement strand
TCCCCTTTAACGTCCCCTTTAACGTCACGAAACCGGCGCGACAGTGCCTGCTCCATGGCGGCGTAGTCATCGCCGGCCTGGATATCCTTGATATTGTAGCGGCGGTAATCCGATTTGAGCGGGCCATTGTGATCAAAGGCAACACAGGAGGCGACTGTGCTTTCACCCATGGTGTGGCTGATGTCAAAGCATTCTATGCGCCGCGGGATAAAATCCAGCTCCAGTTCGGCCTGCAGTCGCTCAAAGCGCTGCAGCATGGTCTGGCGGTTATTGATATGACTTTGAATGGCCTGTTCGGCGTTACCGGTGGCCATGGCCAGCCAGCGGGCGCGATGGCCGCGTACCGAGGCGGTAAGCCGGATCTGTTTGCCAGCAGCGGTGCCAAGCGCCTCCTGCAGGCTCTGACTGCCCTTGATGGCAGGTGCAATAATGATTTCCACCGGGATCAGACCCGAGCCGGTGGTGACACCATCCCGCAGGTAGTACTGCGCGATAAATGATGCCAGCAGATCAGCCGCCGTTTCTGCGAGTTTGTCCTTGGGAAAAAAGTTGCGGCTACCGATGATGCGTCCACCGCGGATGGTGATCACATGCACGCAGGTGTAGGCGCCCTCCAGTACGGCCGACATGACATCAGCATCACTGCCGCCACCGGAGACAACCTGCTCGCTCTGGATGCGACGCAGGTCACTGATGCGGTCGCGCAGTCTGGCGGCACTCTCGAACTCCAGTGCCGCCGATTTCTGCTCCATGCGCCGCCCAAGTTCCTGCACCAGCGTATCGCTTTTGCCCTGCAGAAACTGTGTGGCATCGCGGACATCCTGCGCGTAATCCGTTGGTGAAATATACCCCACGCAGGGCGCGGTGCAGCGGCCAATCTGGTACTGCAGACAGGGCCGGCTGCGATTGCGAAAATAGCTGTCTTCGCACTGGCGCACGCGAAACACTTTCTGCAGCAGCGCCAGACTTTCGCGTACTGCACTGGCACTGGGAAATGGCCCGAAAAACGTCGCGTCACGTTTGCGGCTGCCACGGTAGAACGCCAGTCTTGGGTAGGCATCCTTGTGCGTCAGCATGATGTAGGGATAGGTCTTGTCGTCGCGCAGCTGGATATTATATGGCGGACGATACTTCTTGATCAGGTTCTGTTCCAGCAGCAGCGCTTCGGCTTCACTGTTGGTGATCGTAACATCTATATTGGCAATGTGTGAGACCAGCGCCATGGTCTTGGCATCCAGCCCACTGGCACGGAAATAATTGCTGACCCGTTTTTTCAGATTGCGGGCCTTGCCTACGTAAAGAACTTCACCTTTCTCATCCAGCATGCGGTAGACGCCAGGCCGCTGGCTCATTACAGCCAGCGCCGCCTTGGCATCGAATCCACTGGTATTTTGATTGATGATATCAGTCATTAGATTCCGTTGATGATCTGAACTTCTGGCTCAAGACGAACAGCAAAACGCTGCCAGACATCCTGTGCAATCTGCGCGACCAGTTCAACAAGCGCTTGCCCGGGCTGAACAGGACCGGAATCGGCACGGAAATCATGCACCAGCACCAGCGCCTGCTGATCATGGACACCGATATTGCCGCGGCGCAGACCTTTCCAGCCGGCCTTTTCAATCAGCCACGCAGCTGGCAGTTTGACATGTAATGGATCGCCGGGAATCTCAAACAGTGGCAGCTGTGGCCACTGCTGACTTAGCTCGTGATAGTGCTGCCGGCTGACAACTGGATTGCGAAAAAAACTGCCCGCGTTGCCCAGCACTGCCGGATCCGGCAGTTTGCTGCGGCGCACTGCACAGACCGCATCGAATACCTGTTGTGCGCTGATTTCGCCGTGCGACTCTGCAATGCCGCTGTTGTCCTCATCAAAGTCGGCCACCTGTAAGGCATTGCGCAAAGCGGGATACGTCAGCACTGGCGAAAACTGCTGTGAAAGCCTGAAGGTACAGGACAGAATAATGGCTTTGTCGCGCAGACGGTTTTTGAAGATGCTGTCCCGATAGGCGAACTCACACTGCTCTGCTGTCAGCGTTTCTACCTGTCCGCCCTCCCGATCGAGATAGCGCAGGCTGTGAAAACGTTGTGCCAGTTCAACACCGTAGGCACCGATATTCTGCACAGGAGCAGCTCCGACGCGACCAGGAATCAAAGCCAGATTCTCAAGACCGAACCAGCCCCTGGAAAGCGTGTATTCCACAAACTGGTGCCAGTTCTCTCCCGCAGCGGCGGTCACCAGCATATCCTTGCCATCGGCACGCGCCTGCACACCCATCAGGTCCATGACAATGACCACACCAGGGTAGTCTCTGGCGAACAGTACATTGCTGCCGCCACCCAGAATCATGACCGGGAGATCCATGCGCGAGGCGTGTGCCAGAATGCCGGGCAGCTCATCTTCCTGCTCTACTCGAACCAGCCAGCGGGCGCGCGCCGGCAGTGCCAGCGTCGTCAGCCCGGATAGATCAGCATTGGCCCGCCAGTGAGCTGGTGCGCTCATCAGATCTCTGTATCCGACAGGAAGCGGCGTACCGCCTCCAGGTCTTCGGGCGTGTCGACACCCGCGGGAACATGCTGCACGGCTTTGTCCATGATGATTCGGACTCCGTGGTGCATGGCACGCAACTGTTCAAGCCGCTCGCTGATTTCCAGCCAGGCACGTGGCCAGCCAACAAACTGATTCAATGTTGCAACACGGTATGCGTAGACGCCGATATGACGTTTGGCCTGAATATTGTCACCGTCCTGCCAGGGAATCGGGGAGCGACTGAAGTACAGTGCATAACCCTCGCCGTCGGTGACAACTTTCACGGCATTGGGATTGCGCCATTCCTGCGCATCCTCAATCTCGTGGTAAAGACTGCTGATGCCCGCGTCAGTGTTGTTCTGAAGATTTTCTGCCACCTGATTGATCGTGGCTGCAGGAATCAATGGTTCATCACCCTGCACATTGACGACAATCGCCGAGGCATCCAGGCCCAGCAGTGAGGCAACCTCCTGTATACGATCAGTACCGGATTGATGGTCGGCGCGTGTCATCACCACCTCGCCACCAAAACCGCGCACAACCTCAGCAATACGCTCATCGTCAGTGGCAATGTAAACCGCACTGGCCGCACTCTCGCAGGCGCGCTCGTACACATGCTGAATCATTGGTTTGCCCACGATGTCCAGCAGTGGTTTTCCCGGCAGTCGTGTCGACGCAAACCGTGCTGGAATCACAACTACAAAACTCATTGTCTTACCCCCGCTTTCCTGAATCCTGCGACCGCATGACTGCACACTTACTGTCAGCGATCTTCGCGTTCCTGCTCGGTCAGTGTCCGCGCTTCGCTTTCCAGCATCACCGGAATGTCGTCGCGAATCGGGTAGGCCAGCGCGTCTGCGTAACAGATCAGTTCGGCCTGCTCGCGTTTGTAGTCCAGCGGCCCTTTGCAGACGGGACAGACCAGTATGCTCAACAGTTTTTTATCCATGTTCCTTGTCTCCCATGTTCGCAGACGTGCTGCGAATGGTGTTCAGTCTGTTTATCACGGCAGTCAGCACATCCTTGTCCAGTTGTGGTTCTATGGCCAGATACCACCAGTTGTCCTGGGCAAAGCGTTCACATTTGACCGCATCTTTTTCTGTCATCAACAGCAGGTCTTTGCCAGCGAAGGACAGATCGGCAGCACGGTAGGCGTAATGATCCGGAAAACCCTCGCAGTGAGCGGTGATCCCCATCGCCGACAGCGATTCAAAAAAGCGTTGCGGATGGCCTATTCCTGCTATTGCATACACCTGGCGCTTATCACTTTCGTCGGAGAGTTTCACCATCTGAAAATTCTGCAGGCTGACACGCTGTCCGGTTTTTACATTGATCCACGCGGCTGGCTGCAAGTGCACGGAACCGATCGGGGCGGATTGTTGCTCTAAGGTGGTAGCCAGCTGAGCCTCTGCCTGCTTGCCATTCAACACGATAACATCCACTCCGGCAAGTCGCTGCGCAGGCTCGCGCAGCGGGCCAGCAGGCAGTGTCAGGCCGTTGCCGAAACCACGCTCGGCGTCCACCACTACAATCTCAATATCCCGCCCCAGTCGATAGTGCTGCAGTCCATCATCACACACGACGACATCACACAGTCCGCTTTCCTCCAGTGCACGCAGTCCCCGGCAACGGTCGGGATCGACGACCAGTGGGCCACGATGATGGCGGCGCAGCAGTCGTGCTTCATCACCACTGGCGCGCACATCTGTGTCTGCCCCAACAAACAGTGGATAGTGGCGGGACTGACCACCGTAGCCCCGGCTCAGCACGCCGACCCGCCATCCCTGCTGTCGCAGGGCACTACCGAGCGCCAGCACAACGGGAGTTTTGCCAGCGCCGCCCACTGTCAGATTACCAACGATAATGACAGGCAAGGCTGATGTGCATTGCTGTGCTGTCAGACGTCCCCTGCGTGCCGCGGCAAGCAAGTTAAACAACCAGGATAACGGGCGAAGCAGCTGCAGCCACCAGGCACCACGATACCAGGCATCGACCAGCCACATCAGCCCGCAGACTCGCTGGCTTGACTTTCACTGTCACTGTCGAGCGGATTCATGAGGCCCGACTCACTGAACTGCATGCGGTGCAAACGTGCATAGTGTTTATCAAGCGCCAGCAGCTCTTTATGCGTGCCACTTTCAACGATGCGCCCCTGATCCATGACGACAATCAGATCGGCGTTCTCGATGGTGGACAGGCGGTGTGCGATGACAAAGGTAGTGCGGCCGCGAATCAGCTCTGCCAGTGCCTGCTGGATATGCTGCTCGGACTCGGTATCCAGTGCCGAGGTTGCTTCGTCCAGTATCAATACCGGTGAGTCTTTCAGGAAGGCGCGTGCAATTGCCAGCCGCTGTCTTTGCCCACCCGACAGCAGTCCGCCACCATCACCGACCTGGGCATCATAGCCACCCGGCAGTTTCTGAATGAACTCGTCGGCATGTGCATTGCGCGCCGCCTGCTGTACCTTTTCCAGCGTGACTTCTTCGCCCAGACCGTAGGCAATATTCTCGGCGACGGAGCCTTCAAACAACACGACATCCTGCGTCACCATGGCCATTTGCTGCCGCAGATTATTCAGGGCGTATTCTGTTATTGGAACGCCATCGAGACGGATCTCACCCTGCTGATAGTCATAGAAGCGCGGCAGCATATTCACCAGCGTGGACTTGCCACTGCCGGAGCGGCCCACCAGCGCGACAGTGGTACCCGGTTCGACACGCAGCGTGATGCCGTTCAGCACGGGCTTGGCCGACTCGTAGGCAAACTGCAATTGATCAAACTCCACCAGACCTTTGACGCGGCCCGCTGTATGCGTACCAGTGTCACGCTCGCGTTCATTGTCGAGCAGCTCAAAGATACTGCTGGCGGCAGAGATACCGCGCTGGATGATGGCATTGACGCCGGACAGTTGTCGCAGTGGTTTGCTGAGCATGCCGGCCAGTGTCAGGAAGGTCACCACCTCCCCTGCTGATGCCCCGCCGAGAAATTCCGGCGCCAGCGCCAGCCAGATCAGAATGGCCATGGCCATCGCGACGATCAACTGGATCAGTGGTGTGGCGGTGGCTTCGGTAACCACCATCTTCATGTTCTGGCGACGGTTGCGCTCGCTGGAGCGCAGAAAGCGCTCCGATACATATTCACCAGCGTTAAAGGTACGAATGACTTTCTGGCCCTTGATGGACTCATTGGCAATCTGTGTGACATCACCCATGGAGTCCTGCATCTGGCGACTGTAGCGGCGATAGCGTTTGGTGGCCATGTGAACGATGAGTGCCATGCACGGCGCCACCAGCAGGAAAACCAGGCTGAGGCGCCAGTTAACCCAGAAAAGCCAGGCCAGCAGGCCAATCACGGTAAGGCCTTCGCGAAGCACAACGGTAATAGCGTTTGTGGCCGCACCCTTGATCTGCATGACGTCGTAGGTGACTTTGGATACCAGGCGGCCGATGGTGTTGCGATCGTAATAGGCTATCGGTACATTCAACAGCTGGTCGAGCACCTCACAGCGCAGTTTGTGCACCACGTGATTGGCAGTGTGTTCCAGCGAATAGTGTCCCAGGAACCCGCCAACACCGCGCGCCAGCACAATCAGCACACAAAGAATGGGACTGATGATACGCGCGTCGGCGTTATTGGCTTCGATCTGATCGATTGTCCAGCCCAGCCAGGCAGCAGTAGCCGGCGTGGTGACCGCAAAAATAATGTAACCCAGCAGACTGATCGCAAAATAGCCCAGGAAGGGTCGGATGTATCGCAGCAGCCGCGCGTATACCTGTGCACCGGTCATCAGCGCAGCGGCTTCGGGGCCGGATGTCGGCGACTGGCCTGGCGCCTGTTGTGGCTGGGTATCACTCATTGACACCGCCCCCCTCGACAGTACTGTCGGCACCCTGCTCTTCACCGGGTTCGCGGGTTGCGATACTGAAGCCACTGAATCCTGCCTGGCCTATTGCATCCATGGCGGTAATTACGGCCTGGTGGCTGGCTTCTGCATCAGCCACCAGCAGGATGGTCTGCTGCCGGTTGCCGGCGGCCACTTCCAGCAGTTGTGCCTGCAATGTGGCGCTGGTGTTATCGGCCAGCAACACATTATTGATGCTGTAGCGTCCTGTCTGGCTGACCATCACTTCGATCTGGTCGGGTGCGGGTTCGGCGGCCGTCGCTTCCGCCTCTGGCAGATTGACAGCCAGCCGGGTCTCTCGTGTAAACGTGGTGGTCACCATAAAAAAGATCAACAGCAGGAAGACAACATCAATCAGTGGCGTCAGATTGATGGCGGGGTCTTCCAGCGTGCGACGCGGAAACTTCACGAGCCAGTTGCCTCAACACTGGCAGCCGCCTGCTGCTGTGCATTCTCGCGGGCAGCGCTGGTTTCGGGCAGTGTCACAAAGTCCTTGATGTCTACGCGGCGATCACCGTGCAGCGCTTCTACCAGTTTGGCAGACTCCTGCTCCAGCGACAGCACCAGCGAATCCACTTTGCGGACAAAGTAGCGATGACATGCATACGCCGGGATGGCCACCGTCAGGCCGGCGGCGGTGGTAATCAGGGCTTCGGAGATACCACCGGCCAGCGCATTGGCGTTGCCGGTGCCCTGAATCATGATTTCAGTGAACACCCGGATCATGCCAACTACCGTGCCAAGCAGGCCCAGCAGCGGGGTGATGGCGGCGATGGTGCCGAGCGTGCTCAGATAACGCTCCAGTTCATGGATGACAGCGGCAGCGCTCTGTTCGATGGCATCGTTCATCGCCTGTCGGCCCTGGCGGGCATGCAGCAGACCGGCTGCCAGAATCTGACCCAGCGGAGAGCCCATGCGCAGTTCGCGCATTTTGTTGGAGTCCAGCTCGCCGTTTTTGATCCAGGTCCAGACCTGGCCAACCGCATAACGCGGCGCAATGCGATTGTTGCTGAGTGTCCAGAATCGTTCGATGACGATGGCTATTGCCAGAATCGAACACAGGATAATTGGCAGCATCAACCAGCCACCGGCCATTACGATTTCTACCACAAGCTTAATCTCCCGCTGATTTGCCGGCTACTTTACCATATTCGCCAGACGGGTTGTTATGCCAGAAACGCCGCTGTTCGTGTCTGTGCAGGCCTTTTAATTCTGCTTCGCCCGGACCACCCAGTGTCATCGTGACTGCGCCATGGTGATCGGTACGCAGCACCTTGATGCCCAATGCCCGGGCCCGCTGCAGCACTGCCGGATCCGGATGACCAAACCGATTGCGATAACCGGCCGAGACCAGCAGCCAGTCTGGCGATACCTGCTGCAGCCAGGCCTCGGTGCTGGAGCTGTCACTGCCGTGGTGGGCTGCAAGCAGAACATCGGCAGCCAGCAAATCGCCCTGCTGCGCGAGCAATCTGCGCTCGACCGGCGCTTCTATGTCGCCAGTCAGCAGCAGTGCATGCGAGCCTGCCGTTACATGAACGACGCAGGACGTGTTGTTGGGATTGTCAGCACCACCGCCCCGCTCTGTCGGGTCAGGATGCAGCACCCGAAACTCGACAGAATCCCACTGCCAGTAATCGCCGCTGCCACAGGGCTTCATCTTGGCATCTGGCACGCCGTTGAAATCCAGGAACCGTTCAGGAGCGCTGCTGACCAGGCGCGTCACCCGCACTGAACCGAGTATTGAGCTCAGGCCTCCGTAATGGTCCTGATGCCAGTGACTGATGATCAATGCGTCCAGCTGTCGTATTCCCGCCTGTTTCAGGGCCGGCAGAATAGCCGCGCGCCCGGCGTCGTAGTCGGGACCCAGTGCCGTCCCGGTATCAAACAGCATGCTGTGGTGTCGAGTCTGGAGCAAAACGGCCAGGCCCTGCCCCACATCCAGCATCTGCAGCCACAGCTCTCCAGGGCCCGGTCGATCGGGTCGCGGCGGCGCCAGTAGTGGCAACATCAGCAGCAGTGCCGGCCAGCGCGGCAGCAGACCTCGAGGCAGCAGTAACAATAAACAGCCAACTGATACACACAGCACTGTCAGTGGCGAAATCACCGGCCCTTGCCATAGTGGCTGCCAGCTGGCAACGGACTCCAGCCCCTGCATCAGCATGACCAGACCTGTGTCGGCCCCCTTGAGCGTCCACCGCGCAGCTGCGCTCGACACAGGCAGCAGCACGATGCCGACAAGCGCCAGCGGTACAACCCACAAACTGACAACCGGAATTGCCAGCAGGTTCACCAGCGGTGATATCCATGACACCTGCCCCGTCCATAACAGCAGCGGAACCAGTAGCGCAATGCTGACGGCAAATTGCGGCTTGAGCCAGACCAGACAGGCATGTTGCCCCCAACGCGACCGATTGGATTGTGCACTGGCCGGCGGTCCCAGTTGCTGCGGGCCGGCAAACAACAGCAGCAGCGCTGCAACCGCCACAAAAGACAGCCAGAAGCCGGCCTGGGTGACTGCCAGCGGATCGAAGCCCAGCACTGCCGCCATGGCCAGCAACAAACGATAACTTGGCAAGACCTGCCGGCCCAACAGCTGGGCGAGCATCAGCATAGAGACCATGATTACCGCACGCTGCGTTGGCAGCGAAAATCCGGCCATGGCGCTGTACAGCCAGGCACCAAGAACAGCTGCCAACGCACCGAAGCGCTGTGCTGGCATGCGTTCCAGCAAGGTCGCAGACATTCGCGCCAGCAGATTGACAATCCAGTAGCAGGCGCTGGCGACCAGACCCACATGCAGCCCGGAAATGACCATCAGATGGTTGGTACCAGTGGCACTCAGCGCATCCCATTGTGAGTGACTGATCCCGCTGCGCAGACCCGTCGTCAGCGCCGCAAGCAACCCCGGGTACTGCAGTGATCCGGTGGCGTACAGTTGCTCACGGATTCCGATGCGCCACTGATCAACCGACCAGCCCGCCGGCTGCAGCCGCCGGTTGAAGGTGGTTGCCCGCACATAGCCACGGGCAACGATTCCCTGCTGAGCCTGAGCTGCCTCGAAGTCATATCCGCCCGGATTTGCGAATCCATGTACACGATTGAGCCGAACTCGCAGGCGCCATGTCTCCCCGCTTCGCGGGACACCCGCAGCGTCACCATCAAACTCACCAGTGACTGAACCGTAGGCGTTCAGCGCAATCAGATGACCGATCAGAACCGGCGCACTCTCCTCACAGTTTTCTGGCAACAAGCTCAGACAGCTGTGGTCCACGCGCAACTGGAAACGAGTCTGCTGTCCGCCAGAACGGTATGTAACAGTCTCCGCCGAAGCGCCTTCTGGCAGCCCTTCAACCTGTCCCTCTACCCAGATATCACGGCCTTCCAGCGCGGCAGGCAAACGACTTTCTGTAATAAGCAGTCCGTGATAAACCGCACGCCCGGCACCCAGGCTCAAGCATAACAACAGGCAGGCAGTGATTTTCCAGGTGCTGGCTGGGGCGCGCCACCAGATGGCAATCAGCGTGAAAAGCGGGAGTACAGTCAGCAGCACTACCAGGCCAGAACCGACCTCGGGCAGTCGCGGCATAAAACTGATGGCATAAATACCCAGGCAGAACAGGGCCAGTGCTGTGCGCATCCCTGCTCACCCCAAGAATTGCTGACGTCTATGCTGGGGTTATAGCTGTTCTGGGGTCAGTCTGCAGAACGCAGCGCTTCGGCTGGCAATACTCGCGCAGCACGCCAGGCCGGATAGACGCTGGCCAGCAGGCACAGCACCAGTACGCCAATACTTACGGCGACAATGTCAGACAGCATCAGCTGGGAGGGCAGGAAGTCGACTGGGTAAACGTCTGCACTCAACAGCTGGGTCCCACTCCACTGTTCAAACAGCGCAAACAGTGACGACACATTAAGGGCCAGCAGTGAGCCGGCAAGCAGGCCAATACCGGCGCCGACCAGGCCAATCAGGCAGCCCTGCAGCAGAAATATGCGGGCAATGGTTCCCGGTGAGGCACCCATGGTGCGCAGGATCGCGATGTCACTGCGTTTGTCGCGCACAATCATGATCAGGCTGACAACCAGATTAAAGGCGGCGACAGCTACCAGCAGCCAAAGCAGAAACCCAACGATAGTGCGAGACAGCTGTATGTTCTCGTAGATGGCACCAAACCACTGCGTCCAGGTCTGCAGGTAAAAGCCCTGTGGCAGCTGCTCCTGCACAGGTGCTCGCAAGGAATTCACCGCCAGCACATCATTCGTGCGCAGACGCAAACCGTTGAATCGCTGCGGCTCGCGATACAGAGCCTGGGCATCCGGCAGCGCGATCATCACCAGTCGCTCATCCAGCTCCTGCGTGCCAACCCGGTAGATTCCAGCGACCGTAAAGCGACGCTGCACCGGCAAAGGTGCGATCGGGTTGATGGAAATGTCCAGGCTGTAGAGATTGACGTCGTCTCCGAGTCCAACGCCGAGTTGCTGCGCCAGCGTCTGACCCATCACGATCTGGAAACGGCGCTCGGTCAGGGCCTGCAGCGAACCCTGTTGCATGAAGCTGCCCAGCGCGGATGTCTGAAGTTCCTGTTCTACGTCGATGCCATTGACCAGTACCGCACGACTGTTGTTGTCCCGCGCCAGCACACCATTGACCTCCAGCACCGGTGAAGTGGCAATAACACCGTCAATAGCCGCGATCTGCTGCGCCAGCAACTGCCAGCGCTCGGCGCTGACGCTGTCCTCGGTCTGTATCGCTGCATGCGGCAGCACGCCCAATACATTTTCCCTGACTTCACGATCAAAACCGTTCATCACCGACAGTACAGTGATCAGTATGGCAACACTCAGGGCCAGCCCACTGATGGTCAGCCGCGACATGAAGTTGACCAGCTGGCCACTCTGCCCGCCTGCACCTCCTGCCTGCTGTCGGCGTGCGCCCACATAACGCAGCGCAATACGCGCGGCCAGCTTGAATGAGGCAAGAAAACCAGCCGGTGCTGAATCGCCCTGCTCAAGCATGCTCAGCTTCCAGTTTGCCCTGGTTCAGCACCAGTACCCGATCCAGACTCGCTGCAAAACGCTCGTCATGCGTCACAACCACAAAACTGGTCTGAAGTGATTTATTCAGTGTCTGCATCAGCGTGTGGATGCCTTCAGCCGTGCGACGGTCAAGATTACCGGTGGGTTCGTCCATCAGAACACACCTGGGTGAGGCGACCAGCGCCCGGGCAATGGCAACCCGCTGCCGTTCACCGCCGGACAGCTCCGAGGGTTTGTGATTCAGACGGTGACTCAGACCCACTTCACCCAGCAACTCCGACGCGCGCGGATAGGCCTCGCGGCTGCTTTGCCCGCCAATAAGCAAAGGCATGGCAACGTTCTCCAGCGCACTGAACTCACCCAGCAGGTGATGGAATTGATAAACAAATCCCAGATAACGGTTGCGCAGCTGACCGCGCTCGGACTCTGACAGTCTGGACAGATCCTGCCCGGCAACGTAAATCTCACCGCCACTGGGCGCATCCAGCCCGCCCAGCAGATTAAGCAGCGTTGTTTTACCGGAGCCGGAGCTGCCAACAATAGCCACACATTCGGCGGGACGGACATTCAGGTTGATGTCCAGCAGCACGTCCACCTGTTGAGGTCCCTGGGTGTAGGACTTGCGCAGGTGACGACAACTGATGACGTTAGCGGTTTGCTCCAAAACGACTCTCTCCATTAATGTTTGGTGGCGACACCTTATTCATAGCGCAGTACGTCCGCCGGCTGCACACGGGAAGCCCGCCACGCCGGATACAGGGTGGCCATTAGACTGACACCCAGAGCACACAGACAGACCAGCACGACATCAGACCAAAGAATCAGCGCATCCAGATGGGCAATCATGTAGACATCACCTGGCGCCAGCATCGCATTCAGTGCGCCCTGGAATGCGCGCGTGATCTGCCCCAGATTCATTGCCAGCAACACACCACCGGCGGCGCCGAGCAGCGTGCCCAGCACCCCCGCGGCAAAGCCCTGAATCACAAACACTGACATGACGGTTGCCCGGCTGGCCCCCATGGTACGCAGGATGGCGATATCGGCGTTTTTGTCAGCCACCGCCATCACCAGTGTTGCAACGATGTTGACGGCGCCAATGACCACAATCATCAGCAGCATGAAGCCGGTCAGGATTTTCTCCATGCGCAGTGCATCAAACAGGCTGCGACGGGTTTCGTTCCAGCTTGCTACCGGCCACCGGCCAGCAACCGCGTCACGCGCGATGACGCCAGCATTGAGGACATCGTCCACCCGCAGCCGTAATTGCGGAACCGCGTCGTCGCGGCCGGTAAGTAACTGGCTGGCGACTGGCAGGTTGACCAGTGCCATGGCGTCATTGTCATAGAAACCAAAATCTGCAACACCCACCATCTGGAAACTGCGAGCATCCTCGGTACGCCGCTGCAGCAGGCTGTTGAGCGGCGTGACCGACATCTGCATGCCGGGGTAGAGGCCCAGCTGACCGGCAAGCCGAGTGCCCAGGATAATGCCATCGGGTGTTTCCGCCAGGAAATCCAGCATCGCCTGCAGCTGACTGTCTGGCGATTGCAGAATCTGCTTTTCTGTCTCCGGTGTTACGCCACGAACATTAACAAACTCACCGCGGCCATCAAACTGCAGCCAGGCTTCACTTTCCAGAAATGGCGCCACCGCAATCACTCCTGGCGCGGCTGCAAGGCTGTCAGCTGCCTCCCGCCAGTCAAGCAGATCTTCTGGCAACGTAACCGCTGCATGCGGCACTGCCTTGAGTGTTTCCTCTCGCATGGTGCCTGTAGAGGCATTAATCACAGAAAGCACGGCAATCAGCGCCAGCACACCCAGCGCAATGCCCAGCATGGAGATAAGTGACACAAAGGAAACCAGCTGATTTTTCTTGCGAGCGCGAACGAAGCGTAAACCAATGAACAGCGCCAGGGGTTTGCGCATGATCAGTCCTGCTCCTGCTGTTCGCGTTGCAGCACCCGTTGGACCGTCTTGAAGCTGACCGGTGCGATTGGCGTGCTGACACGGCTGGCGATCGCCCGCAGCGAAAGCCCCTGTGAGCGCAACTGGCGAATCTGTTTCAACACTCGTTGCTCCAGCGGGTTTTCGATGAGTTTGCCATTACTGTGAATCATATAACCAAAAGGTTTGCTGCCGCCCAGGAAGCGACCCTTGCTGCGCTGCTCATGTTTGACCTTGAGCATACGCTGGGCACCGCGCCGGCCTTCAATGACAGCCAGTTCTGCCAGGATCGCATCAAAATCCACCCGCGTACGCTTTAATGTCCGGGTCTGGCTGAGCTCAGCATCAAGACTGACGACATGCAGGCAGATATCATTGCCGCGCAGCCACTCCAGCGTCTGTTCCAGATCCTGCGCACCGTTGACCAGTCGGCGCAGACTGGCCACCAGCAGATCGCTGCCCGGTGGGGGTCGCCAGCCATCGTGCGTACCCTCCGAATCAGGCAACAGACGCTGACTGAAGCCCTCTCTCCAGTCATGGCTGACCTCGCGCACCCAGCGCGGCTCCGGCCAGCCCTGCCGACGACAGTAGTCCAGCAGTTGCTCGCGCTCGCGCGGATCACTGAATCCGACTGCGT
The DNA here is from genome assembly GCA_002354805.1 of Gammaproteobacteria bacterium UBA2675. Classification (GTDB taxonomy): domain Bacteria; phylum Pseudomonadota; class Gammaproteobacteria; order Pseudomonadales; family Pseudohongiellaceae; genus Pseudohongiella. The sequence continues at coordinate 185,219 of DEMH01000012.1, read as the reverse complement.
GATCATCCTGCTCGAAACTGCTGAGTCTCTGGTAGGCAAAAATTTTCATGCCCGGATTCTAGTCGAGGCGGAAATTTAAAACAAACCAGACGTTTACGGCTGCCCAGCGACCGTTCGATAAAAACATAATGTTTGAACAATGCAAATCTTACTGCTATAGTCGCGGAGCTGCTTGTTCTGCATGTAAGGCCAGCAGCCAGATTTTAAAGTATTCCGCCATTGCGATGGCGATGAACTGTTAAGATTTTTGTACGCAAGTTTTTACAGTAAGACTGTGTTAAAGGGGACGGAGGGATTTAGAGTGCTAAATCCCTCCGTCCCCTTTAACCCAACAACCTAACTTAAGTAACCGGATCCGGAACCCGCGTGACAACACAGCGGGCGGAGTCCAGAAAGCGATTTTTTGCTGGTGGCAACCGTTAACAACGAGCGCGCACCACAGCCCTTACCCGACTGGCTTCCAACAACAGCTGAGCCGGGGTTCGGGCCGGCCGGGGCTTGACCGCGGCACGAACAAACGTATCGCGCGCCACATTGCGCAGCGATGGGATACATGGTTAATGACGGTTATGCATTGTCGCCTGAGGCTGACTGAATACCGTGGTACAGCAGCCGCACAACAACTGCAAGCCATTGTTCCAAAAGGATTTCTGATTCACTAGCTGAATCAGGCAGCTCCCCGCGTTGGTTCCTGCCCGCCACAGGTCCCTGTCAGTTTCGCACCTGGATTCACCGATCTGGTTCAACAGAGATGTGAATTCACTATGAAAAGAATGCTAATAAACGCAACGCAGGAAGAAGAACTGCGCGTTGCGCTGGTCGATGGCCAGAAACTGTACGACCTCGATATCGAAAACCGCACCCGCATTCAGAAAAAGGCCAGTATTTTCAAAGGCCGCATCACCCGCGTAGAACCCAGTCTTGAAGCCGCCTTCGTCGATTTTGGCGCTGAGCGTCATGGCTTTTTGCCCCTCAAGGAAATCGCTCCCGAATACTTCACCGGCAAATCTGACGGCGGCCGCGTCAATATTAAGGAAGCCGTTGCCGAAGGCACCGAAGTCATCATTCAGGTTGAGAAGGAAGAGCGCGGCAACAAAGGTGCAGCGCTGACTACGTTTGTCAGTCTGGCCGGACGTTACCTGGTTCTGATGCCAAATAACCCACGAGCTGGCGGCATCTCGCGTCGCATTGAGGGAGATGAGCGTTCCGAGATTCGGGAAGCCATCAACAGCCTGAATATCCCGGACGGCATGGGCATCATCGTGCGCACCGCCGGCGTTGGCAAAAACCAGGAAGATCTGCAGTGGGACCTCGATTACCTGCTGTCACTGTGGCAGTCCATCAAGGATGCCTCAGACCAGAAAAAAGCCCCCTTCCTGATCTATCAGGAAAGCAATGTCATCATCCGCTGCATCCGTGACTACCTGCGCCAGGACATCGGCGAAGTACTGTTTGACACCCAGGAGGCCTATGAAGAGGCACTGAACTTTGTGCGTCAGGTGATGCCGCACTACGAAGCACGTATCAAGCACTATCAGGATCCGCTGCCGCTGTTCAATCGCTACCAGATTGAAAACCAGATCGAATCCGCCTTCCAGCGTGAAGTTAAGCTGCCCTCTGGCGGCTCCATCGTGATCGATCCGACCGAAGCCCTGATCTCCATCGATATCAACTCCTCGCGTGCCACACGCGGCTCGGACATCGAAGAAACGGCGCTGAATACCAACCTGGAAGCGGCCGATGAAATTGCCCGTCAGTTGCGCCTGCGCGACATGGGTGGCCTGGTGGTCATCGATTTTATCGATATGGCATCCACCAAGAATCAGAAAGAAGTTGAAAACCGCGTCCGCGATGCGCTGGAAGCCGACCGTGCGCGCGTTCAGGTCGGCCGTATCTCCCGCTTTGGCCTGCTGGAGATGTCACGTCAGCGCCTGCGTCCGTCACTGGAAGAAACCAATGCTGTGGTCTGCCCGCGTTGTAGCGGCCAGGGCACGATCCGTGATGTTAAATCACTGTGTCTGTCCATCCTGCGTATTCTGCAGGAAGAGGCAAACAAGAAGAAAAGCGCCGAGATCCGCGCGATTGTGCCACTTAACGTGGCCTCTTATCTGCTGAATGAAAAGCGTAATGCCGTAGCTGCCATCGAACAGCAGAGCAAGACCCGCCTGCTGATCATCCCCAGTCCGTCGCTGGAGACCCCCCACTACGAAATCCAGAGCCTGAGCGCCCAGGATGGCGGCGTGGCGCTGGCCAGCTTTGAAATCGAAACCGAACACGATCACGTCGAAGAAATCGGCCAGACGCAGAAGCCGCTGCCCGTGCAGCAGGCTGCCGTTCAGGCACCCACAGTGCCAGCCGCACCGGCGCCACGCGCCACCGAGTCACGTGACAAACCGGCAGGCAAGTCAGCAGCACCCGCCAAAAAAGGTTTCCTTGGCTCACTGTTGTCAGTGTTTGGCGAGCTGTTTGGCGCTGCCAACGACGAAGAAGAGGAAGAAAACAAAACCGAACAGCGCGGCAGCGGCAACAACCGCAATCGCTCGCGCAGCGGTGGCAATGACCGCAATCGCAATCGCGGCAATCGCGGCCGAGGTGGCGACTCGCGCAACCGGGACGATTCACGCCCAGCACGTGACGACCAGAAGCGCGACGAACAGAAATCAGACGAACGTGGCGGCAAAGCCCAGGCTGACAAGAGCCAGGACAGAAGCCAGGACAAAAGCAACGACAAGGACGGAGACAACAAGCCTCAGCGCAGCCGTCGTCGTGGCGGTCGCGGCCGTAACCGCTCTGATGATGACAGCCAGGGCGGCAACCGTCAGGATCGTGGCAGCGCTGACAAGTCATCGTCTGACAGCAGCGACGAGCAGTCTGGCGATCAGCAGGACAACAGCAATCGTCGACCCAAGGGCGAGCGCAAGCCGCGTAACACTACCAAGCGCAAGCGCGGCCCGCATCCCGACGGTCAGACCGAGAGCACAGACGATCAGCAGGTCGCTGCTGAGGCACAGGCGACAGAAACTGCCGGCAATGAAGCAGAAACTGCTACCAGCACAACATCCGACAAGCAGGACAAGCAGGCAGTTGCTGCGGCTGAGCAGCCTGCAGACGCAGGAGCAAGCGAGTCGACGAAGGCTACGCAGGACTCTGACGAACAGACTCAGAATGCCGATGAACAGTCTGAAAAACCCAAACGACGCCGCAGTCGTGGTGGTCGTTCGCGTCGCGGCAAGTCCAGCGCAGACAAGGCAGGCGCTGACAAGTCCGCGGGTGACGACAACTCAACCGATTCAGCTGATTCTGAGAAAGCAGCCGATGTGACTGAATCTGCAACAGTCGCTGAAAAAGCAGCTACCGGGAAACCAGCCAAAAAGACTGAGCCAAAAGCTGAGGAGAAGGCTGCCGGGCCGGCAGAGACCCCAGAGTCTAAAGGTACGGACACTGCCGAGAAGAAACCGCAGGCCGCCAAGCCGGAAGCAGCCAGCGCTGAGGCAGAGCCCAAAGCAGCAGCCGATAACAAGCCAGCCAAGGCAGCTGTGGCAGCGGAGAAAGCCGAGAAGGCCGGGAAAGAACAGAAAGCTGAGAACGCTGAGAAGGCCGAAGAAGCGAAGCCAACTCAACAGTCTGAGACCAAGACTTCGAAGCCGGCTAAATCAGCACCTGAAAAAACAGAAACTGTGCAGGCTGAACCGGCGCAAGCCGCTGCTCCAGAACAGCAGCCTGAATCAAAGCCTGAGTCCAGCACCCAGACTGCGGCAGCGAGCGGCGGACGTGCGCCTAACGACCCACGCGAGATTCGTCGCCGTCGCCTGGAAGAAGAAAAAGCCCGCAAGCAGGCTGAATCTGAAGAATAAAGGGGACGGAGGGATTTACCAACGGTAAAGGGGACGGAGGGATTTACGATCGTAAATCCCTCCGTCCCCTTTAACCCCTTTTTTGTGAGCGCTTAAAGCGTATGAGGCTTACAGCTTCTCTTCGAGCTCAGGTATCGCCTTGAACAGGTCAGCGACCAGACCGTAGTCTGCTACCTGGAAGATTGGCGCTTCCTCGTCCTTGTTGATCGCCACGATTACCTTACTGTCCTTCATGCCGGCGAGGTGCTGAATGGCACCAGAAATACCAACAGCAATGTACAGCTCGGGGGCAACGATTTTACCAGTCTGACCAACTTGCATGTCGTTAGGTACAAAGCCCGCGTCTACCGCAGCGCGTGATGCGCCGATGGCTGCGCCCAGCTTGTCCGCAACCTTTTCCAGCATGGCGAAGTTTTCACCATTCTGCATGCCGCGACCACCAGAGATGACAATCTTGGCGCCGGTCAATTCAGGACGCTCAGACTTGGTCAGCTCTTCGCTGATGAACTCAGCCACTTCCTGCGTCTTGACCACGTCAGTGGTCTCCACACTGGCTGAGCCGCCTTCAGCAACTGCCGCATCAAAGGCTGTACCACGGACGGTGATCACCTTCACATTGTCAGAAGACTGTACAGTAGCCAGTGCGTTACCAGCGTAGATCGGGCGCACAAATGTGTCTTCTGATTTTACTGCGGTGATGTCAGAAATCTGTGCAACACCCAGCAGGGCTGCAACGCGTGGCATGAAGTTTTTGCCGCTGGTAGTAGCCGGGGCCAGAATGTGGCTGGCATCTTTACCAACTTCAGCCACCAGCTCAGCCAGATTTTCCGGCAGCTGGTTTTTGTAGGCTTCGTTGTCGGCGACCAGTACTTTGCTGACGCCATCGATGGCTGCAGCGGCCTTGGCTACCGCGTCACATCCGGAGCCCGCTACCAGCACAGTGATATCGGAGCCAATTTCCTTGGCGGCTGTGACTGTGTTCAGGGTCGCCGGTTTCAGGGCGGCGTTATCGTGATCTGCTATTACCAAAATGCTCATGTTCTGCCCTACCCCTTAGATAACTTTTGCTTCGGTTTTCAGTTTGCTGATCAGCTCGTCCACACTTTCCACCTTGATACCGGCAGAGCGAGCGGGTGGTGGCTCAACAGAGATAACCTTCAATCCAGAGCTGACGTCGACACCAAGCTCCTCAGGTGTGAGGGAGTCAATCGTCTTTTTCTTGGCTTTCATGATATTCGGCAGAGAAGCGTAGCGCGGCTCGTTCAGACGCAGGTCAGTGGTTACGATGGCCGGCAGCTTCAGTGAAACGGTCTGTTCGCCACCATCGATTTCACGGGTGACCTTTGCTTTGCCGTCAGCAACTTCCAGTTTGCAGGCAAATGTGCCCTGTGGCATGCCAGTCAAGGCACCCAGCATCTGACCAACCTGGTTGTTGTCCGAATCGACGGACTGCTTGCCCAGGATGACCATTTCAACGCCTTCTTTCTCCACGATCTTCTGCAGCATGCGCGCCACCGGCAGTGGCTGCACATCAACGGGTGCCTCTACGTGAATACCGCGGTCAGCGCCCAGCGCCAGTGCAGTACGGATCTGTTCCTGACAGTTCTTCTCGCCAATTGAGACAACAATAATTTCTTCGGCGATGCCTTTCTCTTTCAGACGCACTGCCTCTTCCACGGCAATTTCGCAGAAAGGATTGACCGCCATTTTGGCATTGGCCAGATCCACACCACTGTTATCAGCTTTAACACGAACCTTCACATATGGATCAACTACACGTTTGATCGCTACCAGAATCTTCATGGATTCTCCAACTTTTACTGATTAGAAAAATGGCTTGTGGGTGCCAGTGGTAAATGCCTGCGGCCCCAAAAAGGCTGACAATGATGCCGTTTTTGAGCGCGCGCGTCAATAAAACTGCGGCCCGGGATTACCCCTGGAAGCGTCCCAGTTCAAACTTGCAGCCCTGACTGGACACGGCCAGAACCTTCTCCATGTCGTTGTTTTTTTTATTATTTTTATCATCTACCGGACTCGTCTCGGCGATTTCTACAAGCGAATAAAAAACCGAACGGATGATCAGTGCCTTGAGTCCATGACGTACTTCCAGCACCGGATGAGGCTGCTGATCAGCGTCGATAGTGACTTCGATCGGGTTATCAGGCCCGGCTTCGACAACTTCATCCGTATTCAGGGTAAACCGCAGCACCTGCTGCCCATCGCGCTCGACGACATCAACGAGCTGCGCTACAAACGGGCAATCGTCAACCTTGATGCGCACTTTCTCCACCGGCGTCACCAGATAATGAAAGCCATCCGGATCCAGCCGCAGAATCGAAGAAAATAATTGCACCAGGCGCTTGCGCCCGATCGGCGAACCTTCATGATACCAGCGTCCGTCGGCTGCAATGCGCATGTCCATCTCGCCGCAGTACGGCGGATCCCAGTCGTGCACCGGTGCCGGGCCCCGATTGGTTTTGATGTGCTTCAACAGATTATCAGTCTTGATCTCGGCGCTGCTCATCTGACCTCCTGGGTAAGGTAGTGTCCTGTCTGACTAGTCGACCGCAAAAATACCCGGTGCATTCCTCCAGAAACCGTTGTAATCCATACCGTAGCCAAACAGGTATTTGTCCTCGGCATACAGGGCGGTAAAGTCAGCCTTTTTCAGATCGGCGGTCTTGCGATCGTGCTGTTTGTCGACCAGTACAGCGCTGTAGACTTCCGCTGCACCCTGCTCCCGGCACCAGCTGACGATGGCTGCCAGCGTTTCGCCCTCGTCAAAGATATCGTCAAGCACCAGTACGACCCGGCCCTGCAGGGATGAGACAGGTGTCACACGCCAGTGCAGTTGACTGCCGGTCAGTTGCTCACGGTAGCGAGTCGCGTGGATATAGTCCAGGTTCAGTGGGAACTTCAGGCGTGGTGCCAGATGTCCCGTCAAGACGATGCCGCCGTTCATGACACAAAGCACCAGTGGTGTCTTGTCACCGACAGCTGCTGTGATTTCGCTGGCCAGGCTGTCCAGCGCAGTTGCAATTTCGGATTCGCTGAACAGGCACTGGGCATTGTTCAGCACATCCTGCATGTTTTCGGTCTGCATAGCGTTTAAAACCCTGATTGTTTACAGCATGGAAATTCGGTTGCGGATATCGATCACGCGGGCATCTGATTGCAGCGCTACCAGGTCTGGCTGCTGCGCACATCGGCGTCGCATCCCTTGCAGGCGCGGCGATGGAGCCGGCTTCGCTTCGTCCAGCGCTCGCAATGCGTCCAGTGCGGCTGCCCTGTCATTGCAAACCAGCAGCATATCGCAGCCGGCCTTGAGTGCCTGGTTAACCCGTTGCGACATATCACCTGCCGCACCGGCCGCCGCCATCACCAGGTCATCGCTGAAAATGACGCCATCAAACCCAAGTCGCTCACGTAGCACCGTCTGCAGCCAGTACCTTGAGAAGCCTGCGCAGTGCGCATCGGCCGCCGGATAAACGACATGCGCCGGCATCACAGCATCCAGTGACGGGATGCATCGTACAAAAGCCTGCAGATCCTGCTCTTCGATCTGCGACAGCGATCTGTCGTCGACAGGCAGATCCAGGTGCGAATCGGCGGCCACACTGCCATGCCCGGGAAAGTGTTTACCCGTCGTCGCCATACCGGCTTCGTGCATGCCCGCCATGAATGCTGTCGCCAGTTCCACCAGCGTATCGAGACGCGAGGAAAATGCGCGATCGCCGATCACTTCGCTGATCCCGGTATGCAGATCCAGAACCGGCGCAAAGCTGATATCAAAGCCTGCGGCCAGCACCTCGGTAGCCATCAGCCACCCCAGATCATGGGACATGACGCGCGCCTGCTCAGGCTCCTTGCTGAACAAGGCGTGCAGGGCATACATCGGCGGCAACCTGGTAAATCCATCGCGCAGGCGCTGAACGCGGCCGCCCTCCTGATCCACAGCCAGCAGAATGTCCGGGCGGCAGGCACGGATGTCTGCGGTTAATGCCTGAACCTGGGCCGGACCAGCAATATTGCGTGAAAACAAAATCACGCCGCCGACCTGCGGATGTTGCAGCAGCGCACGTTCATCATCGGTGAGTGTCTGACCTGACAGGTCCAGCATCAGCACACCTGGGCCTTGCTTGGCGGGGGTCATCGGGGCCTCTCGAATCCGGGGATTATTAATGTGTGACATTATCACCTATCGCCAGCGATCCCACAAAAGGCTTGTTCAGATCGCATAACTGTATATAATCACAGCCTGAATGGATCAACAGGATGGGTACCATGCAGGCACTGACCCCAAGACAGGCACAGATTCTTGAGTTTATCCGCGAATATCAGCAGGATACCGGCTATCCGCCGACGCGCTCGGAGATAGCCCAGAAAATGGGTTTCAAATCGGCCAATGCCGCCGAGGAACACCTCAAGGCGCTGGCCCGCAAAAAGGCCATTGAAATCGTGCCTGGCGCCTCGCGCGGCATCCGCCTGCCAGACCTTGCCGATCAGGACGAAGCCGCCAATCAGGGTCTGCCGGTTGTTGGCCAGGTTGCCGCCGGCAGCCCGATACTGGCCCAGGAGTGCATTGACGAATACGTCAATGTGCCCGCCGCCATGTTCAGCCCCGCCGCTGACTACCTGCTCACCGTCAAAGGCACCAGCATGATCAATGTCGGCATTTTCGAAGGCGACCTGCTGGCCGTGCACAAGACCAGCAAAGCCCGCCACGGCGACATCATCGTCGCCCGCCTGGAAGAAGATGTCACCGTCAAACGCCTGGAAGAAACCAGCGAACGCCACCGCCTGCGCCTTATGCCCGAAAACGACGACTACGAACCAATTGAGGTTGATCTACGCCGCGATGCTTTCACGATTGAGGGCATAAGTGTCGGCGTCATTCGCCGCCACAGCTAAAAGCGCATCAGCCTTGGCATTACGTCGTTAAAAACAGTCTCAGATGCTCATTTACTACTCGTAAACTCGGCTTCGGCATCCTGCGTCGCTCTAACTCCTGCGTCCATGCAGTCGTCCGCTTCTTCGCCTGTTTTTGCCTAGTACTGCCGGCGGCTGACGCGCTTTTACATTCCTAGCGGAGAGGTTTTTAGCAGATTTTTTCGAGCCCGACGTCACCTTTGAGTGAAAGGTGCAGGGTCGTGTCAGTGCGAGGCAAAAACCGGCGAGGGAGGTGAGTTTACAATTACGTAAATGATCCTTCCGAGCCGGTTTTTAACGAAGCAATGGCGCGGCACTGCGCCTTTCACAGATTACTTATCAACTACCCATTTGTTGTTCTTATAGACAGCCTTCCAGCCTGTGGCTTTTTTATCCACTTCCGTCAGCAGATAATGCTCCTTCGCCTTGCGGCTAAAGCGTACGATCGTGGGGTTACCATCGCCGTCGACCAGCGGTCCCTTGAACAGATAGCTGTACTTGCTGTCGATCTCATCTTTGTGCGGCAGTAATTCTTTCAGCAGCGGCGCACGTGTTTCGCGGTTCTTGGGGAACTTGCTGGCAGCCAGAAATATACCGGCCGCGCCATCGCGCAGCACGTAGTGATCGTCGACCTTTTCGCAGGCCAGCTCGGGCATGGGCACCGGATCCATCTTGGGTGGCGCCGGTTCGCCGCTGCGCAGCAGCTTGCGGGTGTTTTTACACTCGGTACTGGTGCACCCAAAATATTTGCCGAAACGGCCTGTCTTCAGCTGCATGTCAGAGCCGCACTTGTCACACTCAATGACCGGACCATCGTAGCCCTTGATTTTGAAGCTGCCCTGCTCTACTTCGTAACCCGGGCAGTCCGGATTGTTGCCGCACACATGCAGCTTGCGTGTGCTGTCGATCAGATAGCTGTCCATGCTGGTATTGCACAACTTGCAGCGGTGCCGTTCGCGCAGGCGGCGGTTCTCCAGCGCTTCAGCCTCTTCCTCGTCATCAATATTGATGGCTTCTTCGCCGGGCGTCAGGTTGATGGTTGTTTTGCAGCGCTCCTTGGGCGGCAGTGCATAACCAGAACATCCCAGGAACACACCGGTTGATGCGGTACGAATCTGCATGGGACGGCCACAGTCCGGACACTTGATGTCAGTATCGGTGGGCGTATTGGCACGCATGCCTTCGTCATCAGATGACGAGGCTTTGGTCAGCTGGCCGGTGAAATCCTGATAGAAATCGTCCAGCAAGTGTTTCCAGTCTTTATCGCCGTTGGCGACTTCATCCAGCGAGTCTTCCATTCGCGCTGTGAAGTCGTAGTCCATCAGCTCGGTGAAACTTTCATGCAGGCGTTCGGTGACAATGTCACCCATCTTCTGCGCAAAGAAACGACGGCCTTCCACCTTGACGTAACCACGCTCCTGAATGGTGGAAATGATAGAAGCATAGGTTGACGGCCTGCCAATACCACGCTTCTCCAGCTCTTTGACAAGGCTGGCTTCCGTGAAGCGCGCGGGCGGCTTGGTAAAGTTCTGCTTGGGATCCAGCGCCTTGAGCTTGAGCTCCTCGCCCTTGCTGACATCTGGAAGTACCACGTCTTCTTCTTTGGACGGCAGCACTTTCAGATAACCATCGAACTGCATGATGCGACCCTTGGTGCGCAGCTCGAAGTCACCTGCTGTAACTGTGATGACTGAACTCAGATAGCGCGCAGGCGGCATCTGACAGGCCACAAAATGCGCCCAGATCAGTGCGTAAAGGCGTTCTGCATCACGCTCCATATTGGAGAGCTGAGTGGGTGCTGTGTTGACATCAGTCGGGCGGATGGCTTCGTGTGCCTCCTGCGCCCCTTCGCGCGCGCTGTACTGCACCGGTTTTTCGGTCAGGTAGCGTTTGCCAAAATTATCTTCGATATAGTCACGACACATGGTCAGCGCATCGGCGCTCAGGTGTGTCGAGTCAGTACGCATGTAGGTGATATAACCCGCCTCGTACAGTCGTTGCGCCAGCGTCATGGTTTTCTTGACACCGAAACCCAGTCGCGTACTCGCCGCCTGTTGCAGTGTCGAGGTGATCAGTGGTGGACGTGGTTTGGAACTGGTCGGCTTGTCTTCGCGCCCACTGACAATGAACCTGGCCTGTTCCAGCGCTTTCTCGGCGCGGGCGGACTCATCGGCACTGCCCGGGCGGTAGTTTTCACCTGCCTGCTTGTTAACCTGCAGCCGCAGCTCGTCCTTGTGGGTCGTCAGCGTGTCGGCATACATCTCCCAGAATTCTTCCGGGATGAACTTGCGAATTTCGCGTTCGCGCTCAACAATCAGGCGCACTGCAACCGATTGCACACGTCCGGCAGACAGGCCTCTGGCGACCTTGCTCCACAGCAGCGGCGACACCATAAACCCGACCACACGGTCAAGAAAACGTCGCGCCTGCTGTGCTTCGACATAACGCATGTCCAGATCGCCGGGATGCGAAAATGCCTCGTTGATGGCCTTCTTGGTAATCTCATTAAAAACGACACGGCGGTAGCGGCTGTCGTCACCCCCAATGGCTTCGCGGAGGTGCCAGGCAATGGCCTCCCCCTCTCTGTCCAAGTCCGTTGCGAGGTAGATGGTGTCGGCGTTTTTGGCCAGCTTTTTGAGCTCGGCTACCACTTTTTCCTTGCCGGGCAGAATCTCATAACGCGCCTTCCAGCCGTGTTCCGGATCCACACCCATGCGCGCGATCAACTGCTCCCGCGCTTTTTTCTGTTTGTGTGCCGCTTTCTTCTCCGGGCTCATGGCACGCGTCTTGGCGGCCTCTTTGGCCCGTTCGGCAGGGTCAGTATTATTGCCGCTGCCTGATACCGGCAGGTCCCGAATATGGCCAACACTGGACTTTACAACAAACTCGCTGCCCAGATATTTGTTGATGGTTTTGGCCTTGGCGGGGGACTCGACTATGACTAGAGATTTACTCATTAAAATACTGATTTCCTGAAATTGATATACATCGGCGCCGTGGCTTATGGGGTGCGCTGGCTATGCAGCACACCCGCAATGAAGCCGACATATATAAAGATTCGGTCGCTGGGGGTCAAGCTTTACTGCGAATTCAGTCAGATGCTGACTTCGTGTGTCCAGTGGTATTTGTCAGCGATTTCACCGCGCTGAATACCCACCAGCAGCTCGTAAAGTTTCTGGGTGATCGGGCCCGGCTCTTCGCCGTTGGCGTAGAAGCTGTGCCAGTTTCCATCCACCAGGATCTTGCCAACCGGGGAAATGACCGCAGCGGTTCCGCAGGCTGCCACCTCTTCAAAATCGGCAATCTCACCGCGCAGATCGATACCTCGCTGCTCGGTTTTCAGGCCCAGCTCTTTTTCAGCCAGCGCCATGATGGAACGGCGTGTGACACTGGGCAGCACTGCGCTGGAGCCAGGCGTCACAAAGCGGCCGCCGGTCATGGCAACCACGATATTGGCCGATCCGGCCTCATCAATGTAGCGGCGTTCGCGCGCGTCCAGGAACAGCGCTTCGTTGGCGCCAAGCTCCTGCGCCTGACGGGTAGCCAGCAGACCACCCGCGTAGTTGGCGCCGATTTTGTAATTACCGGTACCCGCCGGTGCGGCGCGATCCAGATCAGACACCGCCAGTGAAATCGTCGCCAGACCAGCGCTCTTGTAGTAGGGTCCGACCGGCGATACAAACACGCGGAATTCAAACTCTTTGGCGGTTTTTAGTCCCAGGTTCTCGCCCACACCAATCAGCATCGGGCGAATATACAGGGCAGCACCGGAGCCATGTGGCGGGATCCATGCATAATTGGCGCGCACGGCTGATTCCACACCTTTTATAAACAGCTCTTCAGGCACATGCGGCATCAGCAGGCGACCGGCAGCCTGTCGCATACGTTCTGCATTCAGGTCTGGACGGAACAACAACACACGGCCATCGGGAGCCGTTTGCGCCTTCAAGCCCTCAAAACACTGCTGGGCGTAATGCAATGCCGGTGCACCCTCATGCACACTGATCATTTTATCGGTGATCAGTTCGCCCTCGGACCACTCACCGTTGCGGTGCACGGCCCGAAACCGGTACTCGGTAGATTGATACTGAAATCCCAGTTCGGCCCAGTTGAGTGCTTTTTTCTCTGGCAGGTGTTGCTGATTCATGTGCTGCTATCCAATGCTATTCGGTGTGTTTCGCGGTCAAGCGGCCTGACTTGCGCGCCATTATCCTAGATAGCCGCTTAATCTGCCAGCATACCACTGCTATAATCGCGCGCCATGAATTTACAGCTAATCGACATCGGCGCCAACCTGGGCCACGAATCATTCGACCACGACCTGGAAGACGTGTTGCAACGCGCACATGCTGCCGGGCTTGTTCATTACCTGGTGACAGGCACCACGCTGCCAGCCTCTCAGAAAGCGCTGGCCTTGTGTAAAAAGTGGCCTGACATGTCAGCCACGGCCGGTATTCACCCGCACGAAGCACAGCATGCCGACGCAGATGTCCTTGCCGGCATCCGTGAGCTGCTTGGTGACCCACTGGTCAAGGCCGTTGGTGAGACAGGGCTGGATTTTAATCGGGACTTCTCACCGCGCCCGGCACAGGAACGGGTGTTTGCTGAACACCTGGCCATGGCCGTCGACACCGGCAAACCGGTATTTCTGCACCAGCGTGACGCCCATGATCGATTCCTGCCCATTCTCAAGGAGTTTCGCGATCAACTGAGCGGCGGCGTGGTGCACTGCTTTACTGACCAGCGCCAGGCCCTGTATGACTACCTGGACCTGGACATGCATATCGGCATTACCGGCTGGATATGTGATGAGCGGCGCGGCGCGCACCTGCATGAGTTCGTCAGGGATATTCCGGCGGACCGACTGCTGCTGGAAACTGATGCGCCCTATCTGCTGCCGCGCAGCCTGCGGCCGCGACCCAAAACGCGGCGCAATGAACCCGCCTGGCTGCCAGAGGTACTGCGAGTGGTGGCAGAGCATTGCCAGCGCCCCGTTGAACACGTGGCCGCCGAGACTACCGCCAACGCCCGGCGCCTGTTTAAACTGCCGGACTGATCGCTTGCGTTGTCAAAGGTGACGCGACAGATAGTCCAGCAATTGCGGCTCATCAAAGGGCCAGCCCAGATCCTGACTGGCACCGTCGACGCGAATGACGGGAATACGCAGGCCATAGCGCTCCACAAGCTCTTCGGACTCTGCGATATCCACCGGACGCCAGTGCAGCCTGTTAAGCGTGACTACAGGCTCCAGCAAGGCTTCGGCCTGCTCGCACAAATGACATCCGGCGGTGGTATACAAAAGTATCGCCGGTGTCTCGGCGTTACTGTCAGACTGCTGGCTCATAGTCCCTCAACAATCTCGCGCACCAGTGCCGGTCCGCGATAAATAAATCCACTGTATATCTGCACAAGCGATGCACCGGCTGCCAGCTTCTGCTGCGCGTCCTGCAGCGAGCCAATACCACCGATGCCTATGATCGGCAGTCGGCCATCGAGTTCACGGTGCAGGCCGGCAATCACCTGTGTGGATTTATCGCGCAATGGCGTACCACTCAAACCGCCTGCCTCGGCATGGCGCGGATTGTCCTGCACGCCATCGCGCGACAGCGTGGTATTGGTGGCGCTGACGCCATCGACCGCAAACTCCAGCAAGGTCCGTGCAATCAAACCCAGTTCTTCGTCATTGAGGTCCGGTGCAATTTTGATGACCAGCGGGACCTGGCGACCGTCGGCACTGGCCAGACGATGCTGTTCTTCCTTCAACAGCGTCAGCAGTCGTCGCAGCTCTTCACCATACTGCAGCGTGCGCAGGCCCGGCGTATTGGGTGAGGACAGATTAACCACAATGTAGCTGGCCAGTGGCCATGCCTTGCGCAGGCCAATCAGATAATCTTCGGCAGCCTGTTCGACCGGCGTGTCAAAATTCTTGCCGATGTTGATACCCAGCACGCCCTTGAAGCGGCTGTTTTGAATACGCGACAGCGCGTAGTCGATACCTTTATTGTTGAAACCCATGCGGTTGATGATGGCCTGTTGCGCCGGCAGTCGAAACAGGCGTGGCTTCGGGTTGCCGGGTTGCGGACGTGGCGTCACTGTACCAATTTCAACAAAACCGAAACCCAGCGCCGCCAGCCCGTCGATATGATCGGCGTTCTTGTCCAGTCCTGCCGCCAGCCCAAGCGCATTGGGAAACTCCAGACCCATGACCCTGACCGGCTTGCCCCTGCCGGCGCGGGCGCCTCCGAGCAGCGTGCTCAAATGCAGTGAATTGGCAAGATCCAGGCTGCCCAGGGCAACGCTGTGAGATGTTTCTTCCGGCAGCGCGAATAGCGCAGACCGCATCAATGAGTACATCGGCTTGTCACTCCAGGGGAACGCAAATCACCATTATAAACCAGCCAGGCGCCTCAAGCCGATGCCAATTGCCGTCACATGGCTGCCACACTCTGCGACAAACTCACTGGCCGGGCTGCTAGACATAAACTTTGAATTGGTTACAATCGCTGACTTCCGCCAAGTTTAAGCAGCAGCACGTTACAGGAAAATTTATGAGCCACCACAATACAATAACAGCATTGAAGACCTGGTTGACGCAGCAGATCATCGGACAGGAGAAGTTGGTTGACCGTCTGTTGATCGCTCTGCTGGCGGATGGCCACTTGCTGGTAGAGGGGGCTCCTGGCCTGGCCAAGACCAAGGCAATTAAAGATCTTTCCCGCGCCGTTGAAGGCGACTTCCACCGCATCCAGTTTACTCCTGACCTGCTGCCGAGCGACATCACCGGTACCGAAATCTTCCGCCCTGAAGATGGATCTTTCCGATTCCAGCCCGGCCCGATTTTCCACAACCTGGTTCTGGCTGACGAAATCAACCGTGCTCCGGCCAAAGTGCAGTCAGCACTGCTGGAGGCCATGGCCGAGCATCAGGTATCTGTCGGACGTGAATCCTTCCAGCTGCCACCGCTGTTCCTGGTCATGGCGACCCAGAACCCGATCGAGCAGGAAGGTACCTATCCGCTGCCGGAAGCCCAGCTTGACCGCTTCCTGATGCATGTCTCCATTGGTTACCCCAACACCGAAGCAGAGCGTGACATTCTGCACCTGGTACGCGAGGAGGCTCGCCACGTCGCGCCGGAAGCGCCCCAGGTGATGAGCCAGGAAGATCTGTTTGCTGCACGCCAGGAGATCCTGGCCATGCACATGACGCCGGCTGTTGAGGAATACATCATTCAATTGATCATGGCAACGCGTAACCCGGCCACCTACGGCGACGACCTGGCCGGCTGGATTGACTTCGGTGCCAGCCCGCGGGGCACGATCTCTCTGGATCGCTGTGCCCGCGCCCACGCCTGGATCAAGGGCAAGGATTTTGTCAGCCCCGACGACGTGCAGGCAGTCATGTTCGACGTGCTGCGACACCGGGTACTGCTCAGCTTTGAGGCGGAAGCCAGCGGCATTACACCCGATAAAGTTCTCAGCACGATTCTGGAGCGAGTTCCGTCGGCTTGAACGCAGTCATGACCTGTCTGACTGACGCTGTATCTGCCGATCTGTCTCTGGAGACCTTATGAGTCCAACAGCCAGCACTCTGCCGCACCAGGAGCTGTATAAGGCTCACGGCGCTGTGATCACGCTGCAGGATCTGCTGCTGCAGCGCTACGCGGCGCGTACCATCGAATATGCCTCGCACAAACGCTCAGTGGCGGGCATCTCGGGCCTGCATATGTCCAAGATGCGCGGCCGCGGCATCGACTTCGAAGAATTTCGCCCTTACCAGCCTGGTGACGACATCCGCACCATCGACTGGCGTGTCACCGCCCGCATCGGCAAGCCCTTTACCAAGGTCTACCGTGAAGAGCGCGAACGCCCCGTGCTGGTTGCGATCGACCAGTCCAGCACGATGTTTTTTGGCAGCAAGACCGCCTTTAAATCAGTTGTTGCTGCCCAGGCAGCAGCCATTTTCTGCTGGATGGCCATCGATAACGGCGACCGTGTCGGCGGTCTGGTCTACGGAGATGATGATTTCAGCCTGGTGCGCCCCAAGCGCAGCCGGCGGTCTGCCCTGCACCTGCTCAACCAGGTGCATCTGTTTAATATGGAACTGGCAGCTTCGGCGACACGCCGCGCGGCCAATACTGACCCTGAGGCAGGCAGTCTGGCGACCACGCTGGGCCGAATCCGCCGGATCACCAAACCGGGCAGCACGCTTTACATCATCAGTGACTTCACCAGTATCGATGATGCGGGTTTTCAGTATCTGTCGCAGATTTCCCGCCATAACAATGTTGTCTGCTGCTTTGTCTACGATCCACTGGAAGAGAACTTGCCCGTGCCCGGTTACTACAGTATTACCGATGGCCAGGACAAAGGTACACTCAACACATTCAATAAAAAGGCACGGGAAAGCTATCGCAGCGTGTTTCAGCAGCGGCTGGACTTTCTGCAGGGCGAAATGAACAAACTGCAGATACCACTGCTGACATTCAGAACTGACGAGCCAGTCGTCGAACGGATACATCAATGGACATCGCAGAAGCTTTAAGCCAGTTGGCAGACATACACAACCCGCAACCGGTTGGCTGGTGGCCGCTGGCTCCGGGCTGGTGGGTGCTGATTGTGCTGCTGGCGGCACTGGCACTGTATGGACTGTGGCGCCTGATGCTGAGAATGCAGCGCGCTCGCCGCCTGAAACAGGCCGAGCAGGCACTGAACGAGTATCACCAGCAACTGCAGAGCGCTGGTAGTGATGACATGCAGCAACGGCTGCTTTATGTGAACAACGTCAACAGCGTACTGCGCCGTGTGGCACTGGCGCACTTCCCGCATGACCAGGTAGCTGGTCTGAGCGGCGATGCCTGGGTCGACTTCCTGCGCCGCCATGACTCACGCGGACTACTGACACCACAACTGGCCACGGCACTGGCGCAGGGGCGTTTTGCACCGCGCTGTGACGTGGATATCGACGCGCTGCACGAGATGGCCGCCCATTGGATAAAGGGTATGTATATGGCTAGAATCGAAAGCAGCAAGCAACCAACAAGCACGGCGAGCGCACATCATGCTTGAATTTTCCTGGCCCTGGGTTTTTCTGGCCCTGCCACTGCCACTGCTGATCTACTGGTTCATGCCTCGGGCACCACGCCAGGATGCAGCGCTGCGCGTGCCCTTCTATCGCCAGCTGGTACAACTGCACACTGACACAACACATGACTACACACGCAATCTGCTGACGCTGATTTTCTGCGGTCTGATCTGGACGCTGGTTGTGATTGCCGCCAGCCGCCCACAGTGGGTCGGCGAACCGATAGAGATTCCCACCACCGGGCGTGACATGATGCTGACCCTGGACATGTCGGGCAGTATGGAAGCGCGTGACATGTTCCTGAACAACACCCAGCTGTCGCGATTCCAGGTCATGAAAGCCGTTATTGGCGACTTCGTGGAAAAGCGCACCGGTGACCGGCTCGGCCTGACCCTGTTTGCTGCACACGCCTACATGCTGACACCGATGACCTATGATCTGGCCACCGTCCAGCAGATGGTCGAGGAGCTGGAGATCGGCATGATTGACGAATCAGCCACGGCCATTGGCGATGCCATCGGTCTCAGCGTTAAACAGCTGCGCCAACAGCCCGAGAACAACCGCGTTCTGATCCTGCTGACTGACGGCATCAACAATGCCGGTGAACTGGCACCGCTGCAGGCCGCGCAGCTGGCGCGCACCGAAGGCATCAAGATGCACATTGTGGGTGTCGCCTCTGATCAGTTTGCGCAGCGCTCCATGTTCGGTGGCAGCCGGCCCGGCGCCCTGGTCTCCGAGATTGACGACGAAGCCATGGCTGAGGCAGCTGAGCTGACCGGAGGGCTGTATTTCCGTGCCCGCACGCTGGAAGACATGGTAGAGATCTATGATGAACTCGATGCCATGGAACCGATCGAGCAGGACGAGCAGACTTACCGACCGGAAACACAGCTGTTCCACTGGCCGCTGGGTGTGGCACTGCTGCTCAGTTTCCTGCTGGCGCTGCGCGCCATGCCACCAGCGATGAACGCGGGACAGAACCGAGACTCGGTCCCC
Organism: Gammaproteobacteria bacterium UBA2675; assembly: GCA_002354805.1. Taxonomy (GTDB): domain Bacteria; phylum Pseudomonadota; class Gammaproteobacteria; order Pseudomonadales; family Pseudohongiellaceae; genus Pseudohongiella. The sequence continues at coordinate 166,359 of DEMH01000012.1, read as the reverse complement.
GGTGGAGAGTCTGCATGAACGAATCTGTGACACTCGCACAGGCAATCGCCGATTTCCATTTTCTGCGCCCCTTGTGGCTGCTGGCCCTGATTCCGGCTCTGTTTTTTTTCCGTCGTCTGTGGAAACTGGACGCGCAGGGTTCCGCCTGGCACAAGGTGATTGATCAGAGCCTGCTGCCCTACCTGCTCAATGCCAGCAAAAACACCTCGCAGCGACTGCCACTGTACCTGCTGCTGGCAGTATGGGTACTGGGCATTGTTGCCCTGTCTGGCCCTACCTGGTCGAAACAGACCCAGCCAGTACAGCAGCGCCAGGACGCACTGGTTATTGTGCTGGATCTGAGCCTGGGCATGTTCGCCAATGATTTTGAACCCAACCGCATCACAGTGGCCCGCCGCAAGATCATGGATATCCTTGATATCCGCCGTGAAGGTCAGACGGCATTGCTGGTCTACGCCGGCGAAGCGCACCTGGTGACACCGCTGACGGACGACAGTGTCAGTATCCGCGCCATGGTCCCGGCGCTTAACCCCAATATCATGCCCGTGATTGGCAACAATCCGGCGATGGCTGTCTCAATGGCCAACGACCTGATGCGCGAAGCCGGTACCACCAATGGCCGAATTCTTTTGATAACCTCGGGTGTTCCAGCTGACGAAGTCGGCGCTCTGCGCGACGCCGGCACCGGTGGCTACCCCGTTCATATCATCGGCGTAGGTACCCGTCAGGGCGCACCGATTCCAGCCGCAGGTGGTGAGTTCCTGCGCGACAGCAACGGTCAGGTCGTGATCAGTGCCATGGATCGTGGGGCGTTACAGGATGTCGCCGCAACACTGGGCGGCCGTTATCATGACATCACCATTGACGGTAACGATCTGGAAACCGTGCTGGCAGAGAGCCTGCGTCGTGGCGAAAACGATACTTTCCTGGAAACTGAAGAAGAAGTTGAGCTGTGGCGCGATGCAGGTCCCTGGCTGCTGCTGTTGATGCTGCCACTTTGCGCACTGTGTTTCCGTCGCGGCTGGGTGTTGCAAGTGGCGCTTACTGCCGGCCTGCTGGCCAGTCTTGCGCAGCCGACACCTGTAATGGCGCAGCAGGATGAGCAGGAGCCCGACTCGACTGATCCGCTGACCCAGGTGCAGACTCAAACGCAAAGCCAGACACAACTGCCCACGCCAGACGAGGTTCAGGGCCTGACCCAGGAAATGGGTATTGGCGGGACGCCACAGGACATGCAGATGCCGGTTGGCCCACCCGAGTTTGACTGGCGTGCCATCTATCTGAACAGCGATCAGCGCGCCGCCCGCGCGCTGGAAGAAGACAATCCGGCCGTGGCCGCCATGCTGTTCGAAAACGAGGCCTGGCGTGCAGCTGCAAACTATAAAGCCGGCAACTACCAGGCCGCCATTGAAGGCTTCAGCCAGTCAGACGACATACGCTCGCTGTACAACCTCGGCAATGCCCTGGCTCATGCGGAGCGCTTTGAAGAATCCATCGCCGCCTATGATCGCGTCCTGGCCCAGGAACCTGATCACGCCGATGCACTTCACAACAAAGAAATTGTAGAACAACTGTTGCAACAACAGCAGGAGCAACAGGAGCAGGAACAGCAGGAACAGGAACAGCAGGAGCAGTCCGAGGCTGAGGCTGAAAGCGAAGAGAACGAGGAAGAAGCCGAGCCCGCGCTGGAGGATGAACAGCAGCCTCAGGAACAGGAGCCTCAGGAACCTCAGGAGCAGGAAACGCCGCCCCAGGAAACTGAAGACGCCCAGACTGACGATTCGCAGAAGAATCAGCGCAGTGAGAACACCGAGTTTGAGGAAGACCAGGAGTCCCTTGAGCAGTTCCTGCGGCGCATTGAAGACAATCCTGGTGAACTGCTGCAGCGCAAGTTCCAGTTTGAATCGCGACGTCGCATGCTGGAACGTCGCCAGGCAAGCCAGTGAAATGCCTGCAACAATACGATACACATGACACGGTGAACTATGAAACGTCTGCTTAGCCTGACAAGCCTACTGACCGTCCTGATGACGGTTCTGCTGTTCAGTGCCACTGCACTGGGGCAACAGGCGCGGGTAGAAACCCAGCTTGACCGCACCGAGCTCGTGCGCGGCGAAACCGTCACCTTGACCGTTCGCGTGCATGGCCAGCAAGGCGGCGTGCAGATTGACCTGGAGCCACTGCGCGATTCCTTTGAGGTCGTATCAACACGCTCTGCCAGCCATCTGCGCTCAGTCAATAATCGCATCGAATCCTGGACTGACTACCGACTGGTACTGTTTCCCCGCAACCTGGGTGAGCAGGAAATACCTCCTATCGCTGTCGCGGGTGAACAGACCCCTTCCTACACCATCACGGTGACCGAACCCACCGGCACCGGCCCAGGCAACGGCAGCGATGTCTTCATGGAGACTGTGCTCAGCAAGGACTCAATTTATGTGCAGGAGCAGCTGCTGTACACGATTCGCCTTTATTACACGATCGCTGGCATCCGCAATCCCAACTTTACGGAAGTCGCTCCGGAAGGGGCCGTGGTACAGACACTGGGACCACCTCATCAGTATGAGCGACTGATTGACGGAACGCGTTATGGCGTCTACGAAATCAATTATGTGATCTTCCCGCAGCGCAGTGGCGAACTGGAAATACCTGATATCGTCTTTCGCGGCGAGTTGACTGACGGTTCCAGCAACTTTGTGTTCCGCAATCCCAATATGCGTCCCATCACCGCCTTTGCCGATGGCTACACGGTGGAAGTTAAGGAACGCCCTGCCGAGTTCCCTGAGAACACCTGGCTGCCCGCGCAAAACATACAGATTACCGAAAGCTGGAGTCGCGACATCACCACCATGCAGCCCGGTGATTCAGTGCGACGTACCATCACTGTGGTCGCCAGTGGACTCGATGGGGCCGCCCTGCCGCCATTGTCGCAAAACGAAATCGAGGGCATGAATGTCTATCCGGAACCGGCTGATATCGAGCGTACTGTTATCGACGGCAATGTTGTTGGTACCCGGGTAGAGAGCTACGAGCTGGTAGCAACTGAGGCAGGATCGGTAGTCATTCCGGAAATCAATCTGCCCTGGTGGGATACTGACGATGATGAGCAGCGCGAAGCCGTCATACCCTCGTCGTTCATTCGAATCGCGCCCGTGGGCGGGGTTACAGAAGAGCCCGCTGAAGCCGGACAGGAAGGCGGCGATCTGACCCTGGCCTCGCTCGACTCGCTGCAGGATGAACTGATCAGCGAAGTTCAGACGCCGGCCTGGATACTGAATCTGATGGCACTGGTGATTGTTGTGGTACTCGGCATGATGTGGTGGCTGTGGCGACGTCAGCAGCAGCGCAATGAGCAGACCGAAGCACCTGTCATTCACAAGACTGAAGCTTACGCCAGCGACATCGAAGACGGCCAGGAGCAACAGGCATTCACCGAACTGGGCAACCGCCTGAAAAATGCCGACGCCCAGCAGATCCGCCTGCAACTGATTGCCTGGGGACGGCAGTATTTCATGGATGCCGGTCTCTACAACCTGGACGACCTGGCGGCACGGCTGGACAGTGCAGACATACGTGATGCCTTCACGCAGCTGCAGGCATCGCTGTACAGCGGCAACAGTGGCAAAGACGCCTATAGCAGCGAACAACGTCAGCAACTGCTGGAGCTGCTGACGCGTTACCGTGACCAGCATGCACAGCAACGCCGCGCTGAGCGCCAGGCCGCACCTTACGCCCTGCCCCCGCTCTACCGCAACTGACACCGGCTATGAAGAAGACGCTGCAGGAACAACTTGCCGGCCTCTCCACGCGCACGGTCTATAGCACCGACAAGGGACGCCTCTGCCCTGAGTGCCAGATGCCACTCGACGACTGCCGCTGTGCCGAAACCGCCTCCCAACAGATACTGGGCGACGGCAAGGTCAGAATCCGCCGCGAAACCAAAGGCCGCAAAGGCAAAGGCGTGACGCTGGTTGAAGGCATTGCGATGAACGCCACAGAGCTGGAAAAGCTGGCCAGGGATCTGAAGACGCGCTGCGGCTGCGGTGGTGCAGTCAAGGGCGGCACGATCGAAATCCAGGGCGACCAGCGCACGCTGATCCAGCAGTTGCTCGCCGAACGCGGCATATCCGCCAAACTTGCCGGCGGCTGATATAGAACGGTCCGGAAGGTGGGTGGCAGGTCTCGCCCGGATCGCATCCTTTCACCTGGCGCCCGGCGGTGCGGGTCTCGACCTCGCGCGCTACGCGGGCTCGGGACTCGAACAGTCCTACCCGCTGATCGGGCGCCATGCAAAAGGATAAAGCGCGCCCTGATTGGGCGAGACCTGACACCCACCTCCCTGCCCTTGTGCCAGCGTCGTGAACGCCATGGATTCAAACATGCACTTTAGCGCCTCCGGTCCCGAAACAGGGTCTAAGTCTTTATATCTCGTCAGGATCTAATTACGCCTTGCGACTCCGTCATTAGCGTCTCGCTTTGAATGTGGTTCGAAGCAGCTCGTCAGCTGATCGTATCCGTCGCAGGACACACTGACGCCGATGCAGGTGTCGGATAGAATCTGCTCGGAGCCACATGTGTGGCACGAGGGGAGGATGGCGGGTGTTTATTGTCGCCCAATCAGGGCGCGTTTATCCTTTTGCCGGACACCCGATAAGCGGGAGGACTGTCTGAGTCCTGAGCGGCGGAGCCGCGAAGTCGAGTTCCGCCCCGCCGGGTGTCCGGTGAAAGGATGCGATCCGGGCGACAATAAACACCCGCCATCCGGACCGCTCTACAATAAGATCGTGATCTGACACCCACCTCCCGGCCCGCTCTCGAACGGTGCGATTCACACGCGGCGCAGCGGTTGCAGCTGGCCGTAGGTGAGTGATCTCCAGAGCCATTCCAGCGGACCGAACCGGTAGTGGCGCAACCAGATGGGCGAGTACCATAGTTGCAGCGCCCACACACCGAACACGATACTCAACTGCCCCCAGCGCTCCACCTGCCCGATTAAACCCAGCCCGTGGCCGTAGAAAATGAAGCCACAGATCAGTGTCTGCATGATGTAGTTGGTGAAGGCCATCCGGCCGGTTGCTGCCAGCCTGCTGGTCAGCGCGGACATCCTGTGTGAATTCAGCAATAGCGCGATGATGGCCATCCACATCAGGCTGACCAGCACGCTGCCCCAGTAATTGAACTGGGAGCCAATGAACATGGATGTGAGCTGCCAGTCGTTGTTGAAGTTCCAGAAAATGCCGAATATGACCAGTGGCATACCGACAGCCAGCCCCAGCCACATCAGGCGCAGGTAGACCACCCGCTCTGCCCTGCCCGTAATGATGTCCGTCTTGAACAGCGCCATACCCAGCAGCATCAGGCCACCGGCGCGCCAGAAGCCCCACATGAACATAGCCAGCCCTTGCATTTCCTGTGTCATGGGGACGCGTACACTCATCTGGCTGACCCAGCCGCCCTGAAATGCGGACAGTTCCTCGCCCATCTGTTCTGCTGTGGGGCGCCACTGCGGCATGATTTCAGCAGCGATTTCTTCTCCGGACATAGACTGCAGGCCAAGACCTGTCAGCAGGTACAGCGCTGACGAAACCGCAAGGAAAAACACCGACAGCTTGATCAGGGTGCGTACCGGTTTGTTACGCAATGGGTACAGCAGGCAGGCACAGACGGCATATAAAAACAGGATGTCGCCGGACCACAGCAGATAACCGTGCAGCAGCCCGAATACCAATAGCCAGAGGTTACGACGGTAATAGTATTTGGCTACTGATCGGCCGGCAGCGTCGGCACGTTCACAGAACAGAACAATGCCTGCGCCGAACAGCATGGAGAACAGCGCCATCATCTTCTGGTCGGTCAACAGATGACTGACACCCCAGACAAGACCATTTATACCGTCCAGAGAGCCATAAGCAGAGGGATTGAGATATGCAGCCATGGGCATGGCAAAGAACTGGATATTCATGACCAGAATACCCAGAACCGCCAGGCCCCGCAGCACGTCAAGTGTGTCTATACGTTGTGCCGTTGGTTCCATCTTTTAGAGACCTCATTATTCTTATGGTCTCTGTTTTATAGCACACACGGCGCCGATTTCACGCCTCTTCGTTGGCCGGCTCTGCCTTGGTGCTGGTACGCGCCTGTTTGGCAGCATCGTTGCGGGCGGCTTCCAGTGCCTTGAGGTACTCGTCGTCGACGTCGCCGGTTATGTATTCACCATTGAAGACCGCGCATTCAAACTGCTTGATTTTCGGGTTGCCCTCGTGGGCGGCCGCAATCAGGTCGGGCAGATCCTGAAACACCAGCCAGTCGGCGCCGATCAGCTCCTGCACCTGCTGTTCGGTGCGATCATGGGCGATCAGCTCGGTGGCAGCTGGCATGTCGATGCCGTAAACATTGGGGTAACGCACGGGTGGTGCTGCAGAGGCGAAGTACACTTTGCGGGCGCCGGCTTCACGGGCCATCTGGATGATCTGGCGGCAGGTGGTGCCACGCACGATGGAGTCATCGACCAGCAATACGTTCTTGCCGCGGAATTCGAGTTCGATAGCATTGAGTTTCTGGCGCACGGATTTGCGACGTTCACTCTGCCCGGGCATGATGAAGGTGCGGCCGATGTAGCGGTTCTTGACGAAACCTTCGCGGTATTTCACGCCCAGATGGTTGGCCAGCTCCAGTGCGGAGGTGCGGCTGGTGTCGGGAATCGGAATGACCACGTCGATGTCGTGGTCCGGACGCAGGCGTTTGACCTTGTCTGCGAGGCGTTCACCCATTCGCAGGCGGGCCTTGTAGACTGATATTCCATCCATCAGGGAGTCAGGTCGCGCAAAATAAACATGCTCGAAGATGCAGGGTGCGTAAGGCGCTGGCTCGGAGCAGATGCGGGTATGCAGATTGCCCTTGGCGTCAATATACACAGCCTCACCAGGTGCCACATCTCTCACCAGATCAAAACCTTGTGAATCAAGTGCTACGCTCTCTGACGCCAGCATGTATTCGGTCTGACCGCCCTCCACTTCTTTCTTGCCAAACACCAGCGGGCGGATACCATTCTTGTCGCGGAAACCAACAATGCCGTACCCGGTGATCATGACCAGTGCCACGTAACCACCGCGACAGCGACGGTGCACGCCCTCCACTGCCTGGAAAACATCTTCGGCAGTCGGCGCCACGCGGCCAACCTGTTGCAGTTCATGGGCAAAAATGTTGAGCAGGACTTCGGAGTCAGAATCGGTGTTGATGTGACGCAGGTCTTCGGAATACAGTTCTTCGGAGAGTTTGGCGGAGTTGGTCAGGTTGCCGTTGTGGGCCAGGCAGAGGCCATAGGGAGAGTTTACGTAGAACGGTTGCGCCAGCGCCGGACTGGAGCTGCCGGCGGTGGGATAGCGGACGTGGCCAATTCCCATCTTGCCGGTCAGGCGCCGCATATGGCGGGTTCGAAAAACATCTTTGACCAGACCGTTATCTTTGCGCAGATTCAGCTTGCCGTTATCGCAGGTTGCTATACCTGCCGCATCCTGACCGCGATGTTGCAGCACCGTCAGTGTATCGTAAAGAGAAACGGCCACATCTGAGTTGCCAACGATGCCAACTAAACCACACATGCAAAATACTCCATAAACCAGCGTAAAAAATCAGACTGCGGCAGGATCGCTGCCGAGCATGGATTGTCCCCATTCGATAACTCGTTCAATGTAAGGAATGGCAACAGACTCCTGCCACCAGAGCTCCAGGCTGTAGGAGCTGGCAGCAAAATAAACAACAATTGCAACAATGATGACGCCGCGAGCCACGCCAAACAGCGTGCCCAGCAGCCGGTCGGTCATCTGCAGACCCACCATGCTGACCAGTCGCGCCATGAAATGGTTGATGATGCCGCCGACGATCAAGGTAATCAGACACAGCACAGCAAAGGCCAGCGCATAGCGGGCGGTTTCGTTGTCAGTAACTGTGAAAAACGGTGCCAGATGCGGGCTGTAGAGTCGCGCCACGACTATGGCTGCTATCCATGCCAGCACTGACAGCACTTCGCGAACAAATCCGCGCGAGATACCAAAGACTGCGGAGATGCCTACCACAATCAGGATTGCTACATCGACCCAGTTCAGCATCTGTTACTCCTCAATCTGGTAGCGCACCACCAGTCCATTGAGTTCGTACTCAGTGCGCAGCAACTCCAGCAACATCTGCGCTGCCGCACGGTCAACCAGCGGACCCACAAAGACAGCAGTCAGAGTACCCTGACTGGAATCGATCTGCCGGGTATAGGCGCGATGCCCATCCCCCACCAGGCGGTTCAACAGATTGCTGGCATTGGCCTGACTGGAAAACGACGCCAGTCGAACACTCCACGCTTCGGGCAGACCACGGTAATCAAGTGCCGACGTCACTTCTTCCGCCTGCTGATTGCCTGTTGTGGCCTGAGCCGTTTCTGCAGCGGCCTGTGCAGTTTCTGGAGCGGCTTCAGCAGTCTGTGGCGCGGCGTCGGCGGTGTCGCTCGCGGTTGAGTCGGAGTCAGCCTGCGCGAGGCCTGCGTTGTCAGTGCCAGCTTCAGTCTGTTCGCTGGCTGAAGCTGGCTCGTCCGTTGCTTGGGCGGGTTCTTGTTCAGGCTCGGTCTGTGGCCTTATGCGGATGGCATCAGTATCGGCCGTAATCACCGGTCGAGTCGGCATCTCCCGGGTAACATCGGGGCGAGCTGGCTCTGCAGGAATATTGGTTTGCAGTGGTGGTTGGTAACTGCCTTCGCCGTCGAAAATCATCGGCAGTAATATCAGGGCGAGCAGGCCCAGTACCAGCGTGCCAATCAGTCGTTGACGGGTGTTCTGATTCAAAGCGGCAGGGCCTCTTTTTTAACAGTTGCTGTCACTGTCTGTCTCTGTGTTCCGGGCGACGCTGATCAGGTCTTCGGCGATAACCAGTGCAGCGCATCGGATACGGTGAAAAAAGAACCACATACAACAAGCAGATCATGCGGCGACGCTTCACGACAGGCTGAGTCGAGTGCACTGCCGACATCCGTAAAGGCACGAATGCTGGCAGTATCGGCGGTCCCACCAATACCCGCTTCGCGCAGCCGCCCGGCGAGTTGTTCGGCACCGATGCAGCGCGGCATATCGACGTGCGCAATATACCAGAAATCGACATGCTTTTCTAAAGGCGTAACGTATCCAATATGATCTTTATCCTGCATCATCGCCAGAATCACCCGGATGCGGGGGCTGTGCCCGACCGCTGGGGTTTCGCTACCCTGCCTCGCCTGCCCGTCACGTTTGCGCCAGCTCGCCAGCTCTGTTGCCAGCGACAGTGCCGCCTGAGGGTTGTGGGACACATCCAGCAGTACTGTTATGCTTTTGTTTTGTGCCGGATCTGCGGCCTGTTCACAGGCAATTGTCAGGTACTGCAGTCGCCCGGCCAGTTGCAGCGTCGGCAACATGGACGGCAGGACTGAGTTCAGCTGTTCCTGGTCAGTAATCAAGCCGCTCAGCACCGCGGCCTGCAAAGCACCAGCAACATTGCGCGCCTGCAGGCGTGGCATGGGCAGATTGTTCAGTTGCCACCGGGGCCCGCTCACGCGGCTTTCACCGCCCGCACTCGTCAGGGAATCTGCCGCCGTACCGGCGACGCCGGAGTGCGTGCTGGCAGCCGTCAATTCACAGCGCCACACGGGACCGTCGTCGATCGCATTAAATTCCCGGCCAATCAAATAAAGCGGGCTGGCCAGCGATTCGGCTATCTCCAGCAGATTGGCTGGCGGATTGGCATCGACACACACAACCGGCTTGCCAGCGCGCATAATGCCGGCTTTTTCGCGCGCCACCGATTCGCGACTGTTGCCAAGGTATTCCTGATGATCCAGGCCAATGCTGCTAATAATGGCGACGTCGGCATCGATGATGTTCACGGCATCGAGTCGACCACCCAGACCGACCTCCAATACCACGACATCCAGCGGGGTCTGCTGAAAAATCATCAGTGCTGCCAGCGTGCCAAACTCAAAATAGCTGAGAGAGATATCACCGCGCGCCTGTTCAATACGCTCAAAAGCATCAATTAACGGCTGGTCGGAGATGTCCTGACCCTTGAGTCGCACACGCTCGTTGTAATTCAGGATATGAGGAGAGGTATAGGTGCCAACTCGGAGATTCAGAGCCAGCGACAGTGCCTCCAGCGCAGCCACGTGACTGCCCTTGCCGTTGGTGCCAGTGACGGTGATAACGACAGGTGCCGGACGGGTGATGCCCAGTCGCTGCGCGACCTGCCTCACCCGATCCAGGCCCATGTCGATTTCAGAAGGGTGTAAGCGCTGGATATAGTCCAGCCATTGCGCCAGGGTGGCGGCCTGCGTCATTTATCAGGCAGCCGGCGGCAGTTGCATCAGTTTTGAAACCAGACCAGCGACGGTGCGGCGCATATCTTTGCGATGCACGATCATATCTATGGCGCCATGCTCCAGCAGAAATTCGCTGCGCTGGAAACCTTCCGGCAGTTTGACGCGGACCGTCTGACGAATCACATCGGGACCTGTGAAACCTACCAGAGCGCGTGGTTCGGCGACGTTAATGTCACCCAGCATAGCCAGACTGGCTGAGACACCACCGTAAACCGGATCTACCAGCACGGATATGAACGGCAGGCCTTCGCCACGCAGACGCTCCAGCGCAGCAGAGGTCTTGGCCATCTGCATCAGGGATACCAGTGCTTCCTGCATACGGGCGCCGCCACTGGTAGAGAAACAGATCAGCGGCAGACGCTGCTGGATGCAGGTATTGATCGCCTGCACAAATTTCTCACCCACCACGGCGCCCATGGAGCCACCGATAAAGCCGAACTCAAAAGCGGCTACCACCGCCTCGACATCGCAGACCTTACCCTGCACAACTACCAGGGCGTCCTTCTCTCCGGTGCTTTTCTGCGCAGCGGACAGACGATCTTTGTACTTTTTGAGATCCTTGAACTTCAGGATATCTATCGGCTCGATATCCTCGAACAGTTCTTGTGCACTGTCATCGTCCAGAAACAGGTCCAGACGGCGGCGTGCCGTAATACGCATGTGATGGTCGCACTTGGGGCAGACATCGTGATTACGCTCGAGATCGGGGCGATACAGGACTGCCTCACAGCGTGGGCATTTCTTCCAGAGCCCTTCGGGCACACTGGATTTCTGTTTGGCACCATCGGGCGCCGCACTGCTGTTACGAATGGAGGGAAGGATTTTGTTAATCCAGCTCATACCTGATTCCTGTCAATCGATTCCTGATGTTTAAAGCCCAAGTTATGGCCTCGGGTCGGGTACTATAACATTTTCCGCCAGTCTATGCGTCAAGCGCCTTGCGCAGACGCCCGATCAGCTCGCAGGCCTGCGCTACAGCGGCCTTATCACGGGCGCCAGAATCAGTCAGTTCGCCGATTTTCTGTACCAGCGCACTACCCACGATAACCCCGTCACTGATGGCTGCCATTGAAGTTGCGCTGGCTTCATCCTTGATGCCAAAGCCCACCACCACAGGCAGCTCAGTGCGCTCGCGAAGTGCTTTGACACGCTCGGCAATTGAGTCTGCGTCAGTGATGGCAGCTCCGGTGACGCCCTTCAGCGACACGTAGTACAGGTAACCTGAGCTGTGCTCACAGATACCCTGGAGGCGCTTTTCGGTTGTCGTGGGCGCCACCAGGAAAATGATATCCATCTGGGCCGGCTGCGTGAGCGCGAGCAACTCTTTCGCCTCGCTGACCGGCAAATCCACCACCAGCACGCCGTCCACGCCTGCCGAGCTGGCCTGGCTGACGAAGTTCTCGTAACCCATGATTTCCAGTGGGTTCAGATAACCCATCAGCACAATTGGCGTTTTATCGTCACGCTGACGAAATTCGCTGACGATGGACAGCACTGTCTTCATGCCGACACCCTGGCGCAGCGCGCGCTCGGCGCCCAGCTGAATCACCGGACCGTCAGAGGATGGGTCGCTGAATGGCACACCCAGCTCGATGATGTCAGCACCGTTGCTGACCAGCTGGTGCATCAGGGCCACCGTGGTGTCCCGGTCAGGGTCTCCAGCTACCAGATACGGTACCAGAACCTTGCGGCCCGCCTGTTTGGCGGCCGCAATCGTTTTGCTGATTCTACTCATGTTTGCTTGCCTCTCCCTGTGCTCTGCTAGACGGTAATGCCATCGATGCCGGCAACCGTATGGATATCCTTGTCGCCGCGACCGGACAGGTTGACCAGTACCGTCTGATCAGGCGACATGGTCGCTGCCAGCTTGATGGCATAGGCTATCGCATGCGCCGACTCGAGGGCCGGAATGATGCCTTCCTTGCGTGTCAGCAAGCGGAATGCATCCAGGGCTTCGGTATCAGTGACCGACACATAGTTGGCACGGCCGGCATCTTTCAGCCAGGCGTGTTCAGGGCCCACACCGGGGTAGTCCAGGCCGGCTGACACCGAATGCGTCTCCAGAATCTGACCATTGTCATCGCTCATGATGTAGGTTCGGTTGCCGTGCAATACACCGGGCTTGCCCGCCGACAGCGGCGCCGCATGACGGCCGGTCTCGACGCCGTCACCGCCAGCTTCGACACCATAAATCGCCACGTCTTTGTCACGCAGGAAGGGATGGAACAGGCCAATGGCATTGGATCCACCACCCACACAGGCGACCAGCGCATCCGGCAATTTGCCGTACTCGGCCAGCGACTGCTCACGGGCTTCGCGGCCAATGATGGCCTGAAAATCACGTACCAGCATGGGATAAGGGTGCGGGCCGGCCACCGTGCCAATAATGTAATAGGTGTTATCGACGTTGGTTGCCCAGTCGCGCAGCGCCTCATTCATGGCATCCTTCAAAGTGCGGGACCCGGAAGTCACAGACACCACATTGGCACCCAGCAGTTTCATGCGGTAGACGTTGGCTGCCTGACGTTTGACGTCCTCGGCTCCCATGTAGACATGACACTCCAACCCCAGCCGGGCCGCTACCGTGGCGCTGGCCACTCCGTGCTGACCGGCACCGGTTTCGGCGATGATGCGCGGCTTGCCCATGTATTTGGCCAGCAGTGCCTGCCCGATGGTGTTGTTGATCTTGTGCGCACCGGTGTGATTGAGATCTTCCCGCTTGAGAATGATCTTTGCGCCGCCGGCATGTTCGCTCAGTCTTTCAGCGTGATACAGCGGGGATGGCCGGCCAACGTAATGCGCCATGTCGTAGTCGAAGTCACGCCAGAACTGCGGATCGCCAGACAGTTGACGATAGACGCGATCGAGCTCTTCTACAGCTGCCATCAGCGTTTCGCCAACAAAGATCCCGCCAAATCGACCAAAATGGCCGGTCAGGTCGGGACCACTGAACGGATCCTGCGCGGTTGCCGTAGTGGCAACATGTTCTGACTCAGATACGGACACGGTTAACCTCTTCAAAAAATGCCTGCAGTTTATCCGGGTCTTTGATACCCGGCTCGCTTTCCACCCCGGAGCTGAGATCCAGCGCCCAGGGTCGAACTTCGTTGATGGCACGGGCGGCATTGTCAGCGCTCAGCCCCCCAGCCAGGACTATCGGTGCGGCAAGCTGCTCTACACAGCGCCGCGCCAGCGTCCAGTCAAATTGTTTACCTGTCCCGCCGCGCTGCTGCGGGTCGTAGGTGTCCAGCAATATGGCACTGGCTCTGGAAAATTGCGCAGCCTGCTCTTCGACCTGCTGCAGAAGCTTCTCGTGGCCGCTGTCGTCAGCTTCTGCCGGCACGCGCACAACCTTTATGTACGGCATGGCAAATGACTCACAGAACGCAGGGTCCTCATCGCCATGAAATTGCAGACAGTCCAGATGAACTGCCTGCAGGGTGGACTCAACATCTTTACGCTGCGGGTTAACAAACAGACCCACGACACTCACAAATGCTGGCACTGCGGCGCGAATTTCGGCAGCCCGGCTCAGCGAAATGGCGCGTTTGCTGCCTGCATAAAACATCAGACCCAGGGCATCCGCACCCAGTCTGGCGGCCCGCACGGCATCCTGAGGACGGGTTATGCCGCAGATTTTTACGCGTGTTCGCAATGTCATGCTCATCCTGAGGGTTGTTCAGTTGTCTGTCCGGGAGCAATTCGGCACTGCCATGCGCCGTCATTCAGGCCCTTCCGGATTGCATCAGGCTCTGTTTCGACACAAGGCAAGGGCCTGGATTTTACCAGAGAACACACGTTCATGTGTGAGTATAACCGGGGCCGACGGGAAAAATGCTCATGGGATGTTGCTGTATACATTTTGCTCAAACGCAATTACAGCCAGCGCTGAAAAACAGGATCTACAGAAAGCATGGCCCCAGCGGCAACTGCGGCAGATCCGGATAATCGGGATAGCCAACATGAACCAGGAACAGGCCATCGGGACGCGCCGTATCGCCACCCTTCTTGCGATCCCGACTCATCAGCACTTCGCGCACCCAGTCTGTGGGCTGTCTGGCGAAGCCCACCTGCAACAGTGTACCCGTGATGTTGCGAACCATATGCAGCAGAAAGGCGTTGGCCTCGACTTCAACAATGATAAAACGGTTGTGCCGGTAAACCGCGATTGAGCGAATCTCCCGGAACGGTGAATTGGCCTGACAACCAGAGCCCCGAAACGAACTGAAATCATGTTCGCCCAGCAGATGCTGGGCCGCCTCATGCATCATCGCAACATTCAGAGGCTGACGAACGTGTGTCAGCTGACCCACCAGCACAGTTGGTTTGACTGGCTGATCATAGATGACATAACGATAGCGGCGACTGCGGGCAGAATGACGGGCATGAAAGTTATCATCAACCGGCGATGCCCACTGCACACGAATCTCAGGTGGCAGATGGGTATTGGTGCCCATTACCCAGGCCTTGGCGCCCCGGTCTATGGCCGTATCGAAATGGATAACCTGGCCTGTGGCATGAACACCTGCGTCGGTGCGACCGGCGCAGCTGATCGCCACTTGCTGGTTTGCGATACGCGACAGCGCCGTTTCCAGTTGGCCCTGGACTGTCGGCAGTGGTGGTGAGGCCTGGCGCTGCCAGCCGGAAAAACGGGCGCCATTATATTCAACGCCCAGAGCAATGCGGGTAGTCAATTCGGTTCCTGCAGATTATTCCAGACGGTCAAGCAACGACTGGGCTTCCTGGCGCTGGGTCTCGGTTCCCTCGTCCAGCACTTCACCCAGAATTTCTCTGGCACCCGCTTCGTCACCCATGTCGATGTAGGCACGCGCCAGATCAAGCTTGGTCGCAGTTTCATCGCTGTCCGACAGCAGCGGGAAGTCGTCTTCATCCTCCGCCGCATCGTCTTCGGTCATTTCTTCACTGGGTATGAAGGCCAGGTCATCAAACTCATCGGTACTGGTGGAGCTGCTGGCATCAGCTTTTACGTCCGGCTCGCTGAGGTCGTAATCATCTGCAATGGCAGTTGTTTCAGGCTCCGGCTCGGGGATGGGCTCAGGCTCTGGTTCGGGCTCTGGCTCCATAACAGGTTCCGGTTCTGGCTCAGCGACAGGCTCTGGTTCGGACTCAAATGACTGTTCCTGCTCCCGCTCCTGACCCGGCCAATCCATCTCAGCATCAAGTTCTGACTCGAAGTCGGACTCAGCCGGCGACTCAGGCTCGGCCTCAACTGTCGACTCCTCAGGCTGGTTGAGGTCGAATTCATCGTCAAGGTCATAGGCA
Source organism: Gammaproteobacteria bacterium UBA2675 (assembly GCA_002354805.1). Taxonomy (GTDB): domain Bacteria; phylum Pseudomonadota; class Gammaproteobacteria; order Pseudomonadales; family Pseudohongiellaceae; genus Pseudohongiella. The sequence continues at coordinate 150,689 of DEMH01000012.1, read as the reverse complement.
GACGCGTCGGTATCGTCCCAGGCACTGTCCGCATCACTGAGGTCGTCGCCACTGAAAACCTGGGTCTCTGAACTCTGTGACTGGGCGATGGCATCTTCAGGTGCCGATTGGTCATCAAACACCATCGGCTCTTCAGTGTCGTCTTCGGCAGACTGCCACGTCTCGCTGTCATCCTCTTCTGCATCCTTCTGTTCTGACTCTGCCTCTTCCTCGGCCTGCGCCATGGCTGCCGCGGCGGTACTGGGCGTGTAGACAACACCATCGTCATCATCATCGCTGTCTTCCTGTTCGGCTGCCGCTTCGCCATCAGCTTCAACAACTGAGTCGGCCTGCCGACTGGCATCCGCCTCGGCTGCCGCGGCAGCGACACCGGCAAACAGCAATTCATCAGAATCCTCATCGCCCAGCTTCATCTCGTCATTGCTGCGCTGTGATTCCTGCTCAGCCGCCCTTGCGGCCCGGTTGCGCCATACCAGGAAGGCCACAATCGACAGCACCAGTGCCGCCAGCAGACTCAACAGTAACCAGGTGTTGCTGATCATCATATTAAGGAACTGCTGAACCGGTCCGCCTTCTGGCGCCATGGTGACAACCGTATCCGGCTGCTCCGCCTGATCGGCTCGTGCAGAGTCCTGATCGGCCAGTGACTCCTGTAATTGCGCCAGTTCCAGGTCGCGCAGGCGAATGATCTCCTGGGCTGAGGCAATCTGTTGCTGCAGCATGTCCAGGCGCGCGTTCAGCTCGCGATTCTCTGAGTCCAGCTCGTCAAGCTCTTCCTGACGAACGGCGAGTCGATCTTCCAGCTCATTCAGACGACGTTCCCGCTCAGCATCCTGGTTTCCGGCGGCACTGGTGTCAGGTTGGTCGTCGGACTCTTCATCCTCTTCGACAGCGACCACGCGCAGTTCACCCTGATTGGTGCTGCCACTGGCCGTTGACGTAGCCGGCTGCGTCGGCTGAGGCGTGGTGCCCCGGTTGGCAAACGCCTGGTTCTGGCGCTGAACTTCCTGCACCGCCTCGGCATTGGCAAGACGACGTATCTCGTCCAGCTCGGGCACGCGCAGTACGGCGCCACGTTGCACCTGATTGATATTTCCGCCGATGAAGGCTTCCGGATTCAGTCGCTGCAGCGCCAGCATGGTCTGTTGCACACTGACAGAACTGTCAGGACGCGCCCGCAGTGCCAGCTCCCACAAGGTATCGCCAGAATTGACTGTCAGCGTGCTGGCATTGGCCAGCAGTTCCGGATCAGGTGTACTGGCCGAGTTCGACGCTGGTGTCGCTGGTTCTGGGCTTACGTTATTGGCAGAGCTCGGCTCTTCTGGCTGTGCGACTGCATCGGCAGTAGCGGCGGTCTCGACGGTGCCTGATGTCTCAGCAAGGGTTTGCGCCGGAGCGGTTTCGGCCAGCTCCGCGGAGTCTTCAACGGGAGCTTGTGGCTCCTCTTCCGGCACATCCAGCACTACTGAACGTACTGGCGAAAACTCGGAAATATTGCCGGTCTGGGCGGTGAACGCCGGAGCTTCCAGTCGCAGGGTATATTCGGTCAGCACACGACCGCTGGGCCAGCGGGTGTCCAGCAGGAGGCTGATGAAGGGTTCGTCAATCGTAACGGGAGCGCTCAGCGTGACGATTGGTCCGCCAGCAGCGTTAAGATTGACATCAAACTGAAGATTGTCCAGGACCGGGTCGCGTTCCAGGGACAGACGTTCGAAATCCTCGGATTCCGCCACCATGACCCGGATGGCCTCTGCATCCAGACCTTCTACATCCAGCAGACTGATGGTGGCGACCAGCGGTTCGTCACTGTTACTGGTCAGTGTCAGATCACCCAGCTCAACGGCTGCCGCCCGCCCGCCTGCCAGCAGTGCCAGCGCGGTAATTAGTGGGAGCAGCCGTTTTACCATCATTGCATCCTTTTCGACAGCGTGCTGAGAAACAGGCTCAAGTATTTATGATAAATAGTCTTTTATCAACACTTCAGCAATCTGGATGGAGTTCAGTGCCGCGCCTTTGCGGACATTGTCACCCACCACCCACAGATCGATACCGTTAGGGTGTGAGATATCTTTGCGGATGCGACCGACCAGAACTTCGTCCTTGCCGGCTGAGTCGCCTACCGCTGTCGGGTAACCACCATCCTTGCGCTCATCCATCAGTTTGGCGCCAGGTGCCTTGCTGATCAGTTCACGCACTTCCTCGACAGTAATGGGCTCGCGAGTCTCCAGATGCACGGCTTCGGAATGGCTGAAGAACACGGGAACGCGGACGCAGGTTGCGTTCACTTCAACGCATTTGTCGAGGATCTTTTTGGTTTCCCAAGACATCTTCATTTCTTCTTTGGTGTAGCCGTTTTCCAGGAACACATCGATGTGCGGCAGCGCGTTGAAGGCGATCTGCTTTGGATACACATTGCATTCGGCTTCTTTGCCATTCAGCAGCGCAGCGGTCTGGGCCGCCAGCTCTTCGATGGCTTCTTTGCCAGTACCGGAAACTGCCTGATAGGTCGACACGTTGATACGGGTAATGCCCACTTTATCGTGAATCGGCTTTAATGCCACCAGCATCTGAATGGTGGAGCAGTTCGGGTTGGCAATGATATTGCGGTTGGTGTAGTTCGCGATTGCCTCCGGATTGACTTCCGGTACCACCAAAGGAATGTCGTCGTCGTAACGGAACTGCGAGGTATTATCGATCACGATACAGCCTGCTGCGCCTGCCTTGGGGGCATAGACTTCGGAGATACTGCCGCCAGCCGAGAACAGGCCAATATCCGCCTTGCTGAAATCAAACTCGGCCAGGTTCTGAACTGTCACAGGCTTGCCATGGAACATGACGGTGCTGCCCGCAGAGCGCTCACTGGCCAACGGAAACAGTTCGTTTACCGGAAAATTACGCTCTTCCAGAATGCTGATCAGAGTTTCGCCTACGGCGCCAGTGGCTCCGACCACGGCCACATTGAACTTTTTCATATCATCTCCCTTAGGTGGTGAGGATCATTGCTGTCAGGTCTGCGTTTGCCTGAGTGCCAGCTGTCAGCGGCTGGCACTTTGGCTGTCACTTGTACGCTCAGGACTTGGCTGGCGTACCAAAGTACCAGGGCGATTTCTCGCGCCACTGGGATTCAAACGCGCTGATGGCGTCTGCATCTTCCAGCGTCAGCCCGATATCATCCAGACCATTCAGCAGGCAGTGCTTGCGAAACGCATCAACTTCAAAACTGATGGTGCTGCCATCAGGCTTGGTGATGGTTTGCGCAGGCAGATCAACCGTCAGTTGGTAACCTTCATTGGCCTCAACTTCCTTGAACAGTTGATCGACAGTTTGTTTATCTAAAACAATAGGTAATATGCCATTCTTAAAGCAATTATTGAAAAATATATCGGCAAAACTGGGTGCAATCAGCACGCGAAATCCATAGTCGTCAAGCGCCCATGGAGCATGTTCGCGACTTGATCCGCAGCCAAAATTGTCGCGGGCCAGCAGCACGCTGGCACCCTTGTAGCGCGGCTGGTTCAGCACAAAGTCATGGTTGATCGGACGCTTGCTGTTGTCCGCATCAGGTTCGCCTTTGTCCAGGTAGCGGTGTTCGTCAAACAGGTTGATACCAAAACCGCTGCGCTTGATGGACTTCAGAAACTGCTTCGGGATGATGAAGTCAGTGTCTACGTTGGCCCGATCCAGCGGCATCGCCAATCCGGTGTGTACAGTAAATGCTCTCATGATCAGTGCTCCAGCAGAATATCACGCACGTCGACAAAATGGCCGTGGATGGCCGCCGCAGCCGCCATCGCCGGGCTGACCAGGTGGGTTCGTCCACCGAAGCCCTGACGACCTTCGAAGTTACGGTTGGAGGTAGACGCGCAATGTTTGCCAGCAGGCAGCTGGTCGGCGTTCATGGCCAGACACATGGAACAGCCCGGCTCGCGCCACTCAAGACCCGCTTCGATGAAAATCTTGTCCAGGCCTTCCGCTTCGGCCTGCTGCTTGACCAGACCAGAGCCCGGCACAACCATTGCCAGCTCGATGTTGCTGGCGACTTTGCGGCCTTTGACCACAGCCGCCGCAGCGCGCAGATCTTCGATACGCGAGTTGGTGCAGGAGCCAATAAACACGTACTCCAGCTTGATATCACGAATCGGTGTGCGCGGCTTCAGACCCATGTACTTCAGCGCCTGGCGAATATTGCTGGCACGTGAGCTGTCTGTTTCCAGATCCGGGTCTGGCACCTCGCCAGTAACAGGGGCAACCATCTCGGGTGAGGTTCCCCAGGTGACCTGAGGGATGATGTCGGCAGCGTCCAGCACCACCACACGGTCAAAGTGCGCATCAGCATCACTGACCAGCGTGCGCCAGTAGTCGGCGGCACGATCAAACATCTCACCCTGCGGGGCAAACGGACGTCCCTTGATGTAGTTGACGGTGGTCTCATCAACCGCGATCAGACCGGCACGCGCACCCGCTTCGATAGCCATGTTGCAGACTGTCATGCGGCCTTCCATGCTCAGTGACTGAATCGCTTCGCCACCAAACTCAATGGTGTATCCCGTGCCACCGGCCGTGCCAATTTCGCCAATGATGGCCAGCACGATATCTTTGGCAGTCACACCCGGGTTGAGCTGACCGTCAACACGGATCAGCATGTTCTTCATTTTGCGCTGTATCAGACACTGGGTTGCCATGACGTGCTCGACTTCCGAGGTCCCGATACCGTGTGCCAGTGCACCCAGCGCGCCGTGCGTTGAGGTGTGCGAATCACCACAGACAATGGTCATGCCAGGCAGGGTTGCACCCTGCTCCGGGCCCACAACGTGCACAATGCCCTGTCGGATATCGTTCATGTCCAGTTCGGTAATACCAAACTCCAGACAATTGGCGTCCAGGGTTTTTACCTGGATACGCGATACCGGATCGATGATGCCTTCCAGACCACGGCTGCGTTCCGCCTTGGTGGTCGGGATATTGTGATCCGGCGTTGCCAGATTGGCGTCGGCACGCCAGGGTTTGCGGCCTGCCAGGCGCAGCCCTTCGAAGGCCTGCGGTGAGGTGACTTCGTGTATCAGTTGCCGGTCGATATAGATCAGCGCCGTGCCATCATCGCGCTGCTTGACCAGGTGCGAATCCCAGAGCTTGTCGTACAGAGTTTTTCCAGCCATGAATCATTCCCGCCTTGCATGCTTCCCGGTTCAGGAAGCCTTGTTAAGATCTGCCTACAATCATATGAAATTACTAAATTTTTGGAGTCGCGCAACGCACATCGGCATTCTGTGCACGATGCCGCATCAGGTGGTCCATCAACACGATGGCCAGCATGGCCTCGGCGATGGGCACCGCGCGGATTCCCACACAGGGGTCGTGCCTGCCGGTCGTCACCACCTCGACTTCGTTGCCATCCACGTCAATGGAGCGGCCCGGCAAACGCAGGCTGGACGTTGGTTTCAACGCAATATGCGCGACAATGTCCTGCCCGCTGGAGATACCGCCCAGCACTCCGCCAGCGTTGTTGGAGAGAAACCCGCCGGGCGTCATCTCGTCACGATGCTCAGTGCCCTTCTGGGTGACCGATTCAAAGCCGGCACCGATCTCTATGCCCTTGACGGCATTAATGCTCATCAGCGCATGTGCGATGTCCGCATCCAGTCGATCGAAAACCGGTTCACCCAGGCCTACCGGCACGCCGCTGGCAACCACGGAGATGCGTGCACCAATGGAGTTGCCTTCCTTGTTCAGCGCCGACATGTAAGCTTCCATCTCCGCCACCTTGCTGGCATCCGGACAGAAGAATGCATTCTGTTCGACCTGATCCCAGTCCAGGGTCTCTGCCTTGATGGGACCGAGCTGACTTAGATAGGCACGCACCTGCACACCGCAGTGCTGCTGCAAATACTTTTTGGCTATCGCTCCGGCTGCCACGCGCATCGCGGTTTCCCGCGCCGAGGAGCGGCCACCACCGCGATAGTCACGCATGCCGTACTTCTGCTGATAGGTATAATCAGCATGAGCAGGCCGGAATATATCTTTGATTTTACTGTAATCTTTTGAGCGCTGATCGGTGTTTTCAATCAGCAGACCAATGGGTGTACCAGTGGTCCTGCCCTCGAACACGCCCGACAGAATTTTGACCTCATCGGCCTCTCTGCGCTGCGTTGTGAAACGCGATTGACCCGGTTTGCGGCGATCGAGATCGCGCTGCAGATCCTCGGCAGACAGCTCCAGGCCCGGCGGACAGCCATCAACGATGCAACCCAGGGCCAGGCCATGGCTTTCGCCAAAACTGGTCACAGTAAACAGACTTCCCAGGGTGTTGCCGGCCATTGCTCAGGTTTCCATTACCTAGTAAAAAGGCGAGCATTATACACGAATCACATCCATGGCACGAATCAGGCTGGCCCGATCTATTGCCAGTACCCCTTCCCCACCGTTGTCGAACTCAAGCCAGGTCACGGGCAGTTGCGGATAACGTTCGGCCAGCACAGACCAGCTGAAACCCAGCTCCAGAACCAGCACTCCCCGCTCAGAGAGATAGTCAGGAGCCTGCCTCAGAATCTGCAGTGGAATGGCCAGACCGTCGTCATCTGACAATAGACCCAGCGCAGGCTCCTGATGATATTCAGCTGGCAGCTCGGCCACTTCTTCTGCGGAAACATAGGGTGGATTGCTGACAATCAGATCGTAGCGGACTCCGTCATCTGCCAATCCCTGAAACAGGTCGGACTGAATCACTCGCACACGATCGCCCAGACCATGCCGCTTGATATTGCTGTCAGCCACGGCCAGCGCGTCCTGACTGATGTCAGCCAGGTCGACCTGACAGTCCGGGAAGGCGAGTGCTGTGGCGATACCGATACAACCGCTGCCGGAGCACAGATCAAGCGCGCGACTCGGCGGTGCATCCAGCATGGGCTGAAACTCGTTGTGAATTAACTCGGCAATCGGCGAGCGCGGAACCAGCACTCTTTCATCAACATTAAACGGCAGACCGGCAAACCAGGCCTCACCCACCAGATAGGCCACCGGCGTACGCTGCTCGATCCGCCGAGCCACAAGCTGCTCGATCTGTTGTTGCTGCGCGGCGCTGAGCTCCTGCTCAGAGTCAATGTCTTCACGATCAAAAGGCAGCCCCAGCACCGAAAATATCAGGTAGACAGCCTCATCCCAGGCGTTATCAGTCCCGTGTCCAAAAAACAGATCGGCACCATCAAACTGCTCGGCCGCATAGGCCACACAATCACCCAAAGTCACTCAACACTCCTTTATCTATGGTTTTAAGCTTATGTGCCTGGAAATTCGCTTTACGCCCGCCTGCCAATATCGTACCGTATCGGTCCTTTTTTGAGCGTACCTTTTTAGCTTATCCGAACGAGAGCACCCCGTTATGAGCAAAGCCCCCCTGGAAAATATGGAGCAGGCCTTCCGTGACATCATCCAGTCCATCGGTGAAGACCTGAATCGCGACGGACTGCGGGATACTCCGCTGCGTGCGGCCAAAGCCATGCAGTTCCTGACGCGGGGTTATCAGCAGAACATCGATGAAGTCATCAACAATGCCCTCTTTCCGTCCTCGTCCGAAGAGATGGTAATTGTCAAAAACATCGAATTATATTCCATGTGTGAGCATCACATGCTGCCGTTTATCGGCAAATGCCACGTGGCCTATCTGCCCAAAGGCAAAGTAATCGGCCTGTCCAAGATTGCCCGCATTGTCGACATGTACGCCAGACGACTGCAGATTCAGGAAAATCTGACCAAGGAAATCGCTGAGGTGATTATCCAGAAAACCGGCGCCGCAGGTGCTGCCGTCATTATTGAAGCTCAGCACATGTGCATGATGATGCGCGGGGTTGAGAAGCAGAATTCAGTGATGACCACATCGTGCATGCTGGGTGGCTTCCGCAACAGTCAGAGCACCCGCAATGAATTCCTGTCACTGGTGCACCGCTAGTGTCCTGATTTAACGCACTACGGCTTCAATACGCTGCTGACAGGGTCCCGGTCGGCAGTACGGTGCCAGCGGCCCCACGCCATGCGCCTCAAGGCGATCCTCGTCGACACCCAGTTCAACAAGTCGCTGTCGCACCGCTTCGGCGCGCTGTAATGAGCGCTGCTGTAACAACTGTAGCTGCCCCTGCCCGTCTCCTTCTTCCTGCATGTGTCCCACCAGGTGGAGTTCCAGCAGTGCGTCTCGCTGCAGCACATCGGCCAGCAGGGTCAATCCCTGGTCTTCGGTCAGCATATCGTTGTCATCAAAGCTGATACCCGGAATCACAATGACGCCACTGTCTTCCAGGCGCAGCTGCATGGCCTGTGCGGTGGTCAGCACATCGGCGCGCTGCTGTTCGGCCTGGGCCCCCGCCAGTTCCAGAAAATCCAGATGAGCATACAGGCGGCGGTTACCGCGCGTCACCACGTACAGTGCTGCATATCCCAGCACCTCCTCACCATTGCGCTGGCTTTGAAAGGTACTGGCCATGTAGTACTGCCCGGCCTCCGGCCCGTACAAAATACGATTATTGAAGTGGTCATTGGCCCAGTAGTTGCTGCTGCCACAGCCCCGCCCCTGGCATGCAAACAGCTCGCGCTGACCAACGCTCAGCAATTGACTGCGAAAGTGATTGTAGACTTCTTCGGCGCCATATCCGTCTGGAATGGCGTAGGTTATCCGGCGCAAATGCCCCTGCAGCCGCTCAGACTCGCTGGCTGACACCGAACCGGTCACACGCTGCATGCGGCCGAGCGCCAGCGAATAGATTGTGTTGTTCTCGGTTCGGTAGTCAACGATTTCCGAACCTGAAAACCGCTGGAAACCTGCATAATCGGAGGATCCGGCAACATCAGCAGTCAGCGGACCGCTGAACAGAGCCAGCAGCGAGGCAACAAACCATGAACATCTATGCCGGACAACACGCATGTCAGCTGTCACTGTTTGGCGTATCCGGCGTGGCGCTGGTTTCAGATCTTGACTGAGCTGCTGTCGCGGCAGTGCTGGTCGATTCAGCTGAGGTCTTTTTGCTGCGCGGTTTTCTGGTGGCCTTTGAGCTGCTGCTGGTTTTGGCCTGCCCTCCGGCTGCGGGTGTTTTGTCAGCCTTGACCGTCTTACTGGTTTTCGCTGACCTGGCAGCTTTGCTGGCTTTGGCCGGCGCGGCTGAATCAGCTGCAGACGCTGGTTTGGCGGCATCGGCAGCCTTGGCGGCTTTGACCGTCCTGGTCAGCGCAGACTCATCACTATTCGCCGATGCTGCGTCGTCGGTTTTCCTGTCTGCTGTCGCAGTTGTGGTATTTTCTGCAGTACTGGTTTTTTCTGAATGTGTTGAGGCCGTGGCTGTGCTGGCTTCTGCTGCCTGCTCACTGCCGGTGAACTCGGTCGCAGGCATGTCCGCATCGCCTGACTCGGTATCATTGATCTCGGGACTATTGACCAGAGGAAATTCGGCGAACGGAAACGGCCGCGATTCAGAATTGTAGGTCAGGAAGGCAAGAATCTGTGCCACGTAGTCGGAGAGACTGGCACCTACCCGGCGAAGATTGGCATTGCTGTCACCGGTGATCAGCGAGAAGAGTATCTGTGCCAGCGTGATCACCAACAGCACAACACCGGTCACATAAAGGGCGACTGCGAATCCCGCCATTAGCAGAATGCGCACCCAGGTGGATGATTCTTTCAGGTTATCTACGACGTCGTCGGACATGCTCGCGCTCCTGTCAGCTTCTTGCTCTGGTTGGCTTCATATTCGACATCCAGGGCACCTTCACCGTGCATCAGTGCTGCAATGACCTGCTCTACGGCCATGCCCTCGTACACGATGCGATAAAGCCCCGTGGCCAGTGGCATGTAGATACCCAACTGGTCGGCCTTTTCCTTGACCTGTTTCAGCGTGTTGACACCCTCGGCAACCTGACCCAGTTCTGCCACCGCTTCTTTCAGCGATTTTCCCTGCCCAAGCGCAAAGCCTACACGAAAATTGCGGCTCAGCGAAGAAGAACAGGTAACGATCAGATCGCCCACTCCTGCCAGGCCAAGAAATGTCATGGGGTCGGCACCCAGTTCGCGGCCAAACCGCGCCATTTCGGTGAGGCTGCGAGTGATCAGCATGCTATTGGTGTTCTGCCCCATGCCCATGGCCGCGGCCAGCCCGGCGATGATGGCATAGATGTTTTTCAGGGAGCCGCCCAGTTCCACACCAAACATGTCGTCATTGGTATAGACACGAAAGTAATCTGATCGCAGCACTTCGCGCACACGTTCACGCACGGATTCACTGGCGCTGGCGATCACGGTTCCCGTAAGGCTCTTATTGGCTATCTCTCCGGCCAGATTGGGACCACTGAGCACGCCGATGCGGGCGTCCGGAAGCTCCTCTCTCATCACCTGACTCATCAGCAGGAAGGTGCCCGCCTCAATGCCTTTGGTCGTGCTGACCAGCATGGTGTCATCGGTGACCGCGTGTTTCATTTTGCGGACCACCGTGCGGAAGTAGGCACTGGGCACGGCCACAAACACCAGACGACTGCCGGCCACAGCAGCTTCGATATCGTGGGTCGCAGTGACTTGATCATGCAGTCGGTAGCCAGGCAGATACTGAGGGTTTTCGCGCTGGATATTGACCTGTTCGACCAGGGCCTCATTGCGCATCCAGAAATTCACCCGGAATCCATTGCCGGCAACGATATTTGCCAGCACGGTGCCGAAACTGCCGCCACCAAGCACACATACTGTCTGGGTTGGCACAAACACTCTCCTTGCTATCTGTCAGCTGGTCAAAATACCCGGTTCAGGCCGTCCAGGGCAGCGATTCGATACGCTTCCGCCATGGTGGGATAGTTGAATGTTGTATTCAGAAAATACTTCATGGTATTGGCCGAGCCCTGCTGCTCCATGATGGCCTGACCAATGTGAACAATCTCCGAGGCCTGGTCACCAAAACAGTGGATACCCAGAATCTCCAGCGTATCAAAGTGGAAGATCAGCTTGAGCATGCCTACCTGCTCGCCCGTGATCTGGCCGCGGGCGGTGTTCTGGAAGAAGGCCTTGCCGACTTCGTAGGGCACCTGCTCTGCTGTCAGCTCCTGCTCGGTCTTGCCCAGCGTGCTGATCTCGGGAATCGTGTAGATACCGGAAGCGACACGATTGATGGCAACAAACTCTTCAGGGTCGACTATTGCGTTGCAGGCGGCACGGCCCTGATCATAGGAGGCACTGGCCAGAGACGGCCAGCCAATGATATCGCCGGCAGCGTAGATATTCTCGATGGCAGTCTGGTAGCGCTCATTGACTTCAATCTGGCCACGGCTATTGGCTTTTACGCCCAGCTCTATCAATCCAAGACCGTCTGAGTTGCCCGTGCGGCCGTTGGCCCAGAGAATGATGTCGCTTTTGATTTTTTTACCTGACTCCAGGTGCGTGACCACATAGTCATCGTGGTATTCGATCTTGGCAAAAGATTCTTTGTGACGGCTGCGAACACCGATATCTTTCAGGTGGTAGCTCAGGGCGTCCGAAATCTCCCAGTCCAGAAATGACAGCAGGGACTCTGCGGGATTGATCAGCTCGACCTTGCAGCCAAGGCCACCAAAAATCGAGGCGTACTCACAACCGATCACACCGGCACCGATTACCGTGACTTTTTTGGGTGTGTGGTCAAGGCTCAGAATCTTGTCGCTGTCAAACAGACGCGGGTGATCGAAGTCCACTTCTTCCGGACGATAGGGACGTGAGCCGGTTGCCACGACAAAGTAATCAGCGGTCAGAGTTGGGCCTTTGGTGCCCAGCTTGATGGTGTGCGGGTCGAGAAAACGTGCACGCCCGTGTATGACCTCGACATCATTTTTTTCATAGTAATTGGCACGCAGGTAGACCTGTTCTTCGATCACGCGATTGGCGTGACACATGATCTCCTGAAATCCGGGTTTGTGCAGTGTCGCAAACTCACGCAGCAGCGGATTGGAGCGAAACTGCATCACCTGCTTGACGTAATGCCTTAGCGCCTTGGAGGGGATGGTACCAAGGTGCGTGCAATTACCCCCCACCTTGTCACGATCGGCGATCAATGCCACCCGCTTGCCATGCTTGGCAGCGTTTATCGCGGCGGACTCGCCTGCCGGACCACTGCCAACCACTATAATATCGTACCGATTGGCGGCCTTGATCATCGGACAGTCTCTTCACACTTGTTCGGATTACCACCGCACAGCTCGCAGGTCTCGTCAACACCTGCCTTATTGAGCCCGCCGCAGGAGCCTTTGATGGGCTCGCGACCGAAAATAACGCCAATGGCCATGCCGGCGACCACCAGTAATAAAATCACGAAACTTGCCAGCACTGTACTCATCGTGTTTCCTCCAGATATTGGGCAAACTGCGACGAATGAATCTGTTCAAATCCGTCGTCGTCAGCCGATTTTACTATAAAGTAGGCCGCCAGTCCGAGCCGTTCGGCCAACGCCAGTGATTGCGCCTGGCCCATGACCATAAATGCTGTGGCCAGCGCATCCGCAGTCAGCGCATCGTCGGCAATCACATAGGCTGCCGCCAGGTTGTGGGTAATGGGCCGCCCGGTGAACGGATCGATCTCATGTGAATAACGCATCCCGTTTTCTACAAAATAGTTGCGGTAGTCACCGGAGCCGGCCAGTGCGATTGACTCGCCCTGCGTGTCAATGATGGCCCAGACTTCAGCTGCGCCGTCCGTGGGCTTTTCAATGGCCGGTACCCAGGGCGAACCATCGGGCTTTTGGCCCTGAATCCGCAGTTCACCGCCAATCTCAATAAAATAGTCAACCTGACCCACATCTGCAAAATATTCTGCGATCACATCGGCGGCATATCCCTTGGCGATGCCACTCAGGTCTACTCTGACAGGCGCCGTCTTCAAAAGGCGCGGTGGTTGCAAAGAAACCTGCAGGTGTTGATACCCCGTTTGCGCCTGCAGGCTCTCTATCTCTGACTGGTCCGGCACCCGTGACCAGTGCATCGCACCATCCTGATCTGGCCCGAACCCCCAGCGGTCTACCAAGGGTCCCACGGTGACATCAAAATAGCCATTCGTCATTCTGCTGAAGTCGATGGCCCTGCTGACCACAAATGCCAGCTCCGGGGACACATCCACCCAGTCGCCGGGTTCGCTGCGATTGAAACGGGACAACTCTGAGTCAGGCGCATAGGTGGACATCAGCTCTCTGTCCAGTCTGTATAGACGCCGCTCAATACCTTGCGCCAGCTCTGCATCCGAAAGGCCTTCCGGAAATCCGGCCACCATCACCTGATAGCTGGTACCCATGGTGGCACCAGTTAACCGATAGACCTGGGCGGCCGGCTCGGGGCGCAGCCACACCCACAAAAAAAATAATGCCAGGAATCCCAGCGTGAAGCTGTAACGAGACAACCAGCCAGCGAGTTTTGCCATCAACTACCCCGATATCACTGCAGAAAAGCCGAACCAGAAACTAACAGGGGAGCCCATGCCGATATCCGGCATCGTGGCTCCCCTTTTGTTTTGCTTATTGCTGAAACCCTTATCCCGGGATCAGGAGAACTCGTCCAGTGCGATGTTCTCATCCTCGACACCCAGATCCTTGAGCATCTTGATCACAGAGGCATTCATGATGGGCGGACCGCACATGTAGTACTCACAGTCTTCAGGTGCCGGATGATCCTTGAGGTAATGGTCATGCACGACATTGTGAATAAAGCCCGTATAACCTTCCCAGTTGTCTTCAGGCTGCGGCTCTGACAGGGCCACATGCCACTCGAAGTTGTCGTGCTCTTTGGCAAGCATGTCGAAATCTTCTACATAGAACATTTCTTTTTTGCTTCTCGCACCGTACCAGAACGTAATCTTGCGCTTGCTGTTCAGACGACACAGCTGATCAAAGATGTGCGAGCGCATTGGCGCCATACCGGCACCACCACCGATAAACACCATCTCGTTCTCGGTTTCCTTGGCGAAGAACTCACCGAAGGGACCAAACACCTTGATCTTGTCACCCGGCTTCATGTTGAAGACGTAGGATGACATGATGCCCGGCGGATGATTGGTGCGCGGCGGCGGCGTGGCGATACGGATGTTGAACTTGATAATGCCCTTCTCATCCGGATAGTTCGCCATTGAGTAGGCGCGAACCGTTGTCTCGTTCACTTTCGATTTCAGGTCAAACAGACCGAAACGCTCCCAGTCAGCGCGGAAACGCTCTTCGATATCGAAATTCTTGAACTCGACTTCGTGAGGGCCAACTTCCAGCTGCACATAACCACCAGCGCGGAAATCAACGCTCTCGCCTTCAGGGATCTTCAGTACCAGCTCTTTAATGAAGGTCGCAACGTTGTGATTGGAGATGACTTCGCATTCCCACTGCTTGACGCCAAAGAACTCCGGATCAACTTCGATCTTCATATCCTGTTTGACGGCCACCTGGCACGACAGACGCCAGTGCTCTTTGGCCTCACCCATGGTGAAGTGGCCCGCTTCTGTTGGCAGCATGGAGCCACCGCCATCAACGACCTTGCACTTGCACTGCGCACAGGTACCGCCGCCGCCACAGGCAGAGGACAGGTAAATGCCGGCATCAGCAAGCGTGTTGAGCAGCTTGCCGCCTGCCGGCACGGTGATTGATTTTTCCGGATCACCGTTGATTTCGATTTTCACATCACCAGTACTGACCAGACGCGAACGGGCAGCCAGGATCAACACGACCAGCAGCATGACCACGACGGTAAACATCAATGCGCCGGCAACAATCGTTGTGATATCCATTATTTCTGAAACCTTCTCACTTCAAAGTGGTGAATTAACGTCGGTTAAAGTGTCAGACCGCTGAAGGACATAAAGCCAAGCGACATCAGACCAGTGGTCATGAACGTGATACCCAGTCCACGTAGACCGGCTGGCACGTCGCTATACTTCATTTTTTCGCGGATGGCTGCCAGCAGCACGATGGCCAGTGCCCAGCCTGCGCCTGCACCTACACCGTAGGCCAGACTTTCCGGGAAGGTGTAGCTGCGCTCAACCATGAACAGTGATGCACCCAGAATCGCACAGTTAACAGTGATCAGTGGCAGGAATACACCCAGTGCGTTGTAGAGTGCCGGGACAAACTTGTCCAGAAACATCTCCAGAATCTGCACCATTGCTGCAATCACACCGATGTAACACAGGAAACCCAGGAAGCTCAGATCCACATCAGGCATGCCGGCCCAGGCCAGCGCGCCATCTTTGAGCAGGTAGTTATAGATCAGGTTGTTGACCGGCACTGTGATGGTCTGCACCACGATTACGGCAATACCCAGACCGATAGCCGTATCCACCTTTTTGGATACAGCCAGGAAGGTACACATCCCCAGGAACAGCATCAATGCCATGTTTTCAACAAAAACGGCACTGATGAAAAGACTCAGATAATGTTCCATCAGTGGGCCCCCTTCTCAACAGTGTGCGGCTTCATTTCGAATTCGTTCTTCTCAATCTGTTCGTCGTACTTGTTACGCAGTATCCAGATGAAAAAGGCGATAATGAAGAACGCGCTTGGCGCGAGCAGCATCAGACCATTGGGCTGATACCAGCCACCATTGGCAACTGAGGGGAGAATGGTGATTCCCAGCAGAGTGCCAGAACCAAACAGCTCGCGCAGCGTGCCCACCACAATCAGCACCACGCTGTAACCCAGGCCGTTGCCGATACCATCCATGAAAGACGGTACGGGCGGGTTCTTCATCGCGAAGGCTTCTGCCCGGCCCATGACGATACAGTTGGTGATGATCAGACCCACAAACACGCTGAGCTGCTTGCTGATCTCAAAAGCGTATGCCTTCAGGACCTGGTCAACCAGAATTACCAGCGAGGCAATGATGGTCATCTGGATGATGATTCGAATGCTGCTGGGCATGTAGTTGCGGATCATCGAGATGAACAGGTTGGAGAATGCACAGACCGCAGTGAGTGCCAGACACATCACCAGAGTAACCTGCAGACTCGTGGTAACCGCCAGCGCCGAACAGACCCCGAGGATCTGCAGCGCAATCGGGTTATCCATGAAGATCGGTTTGATCAGAATTGTTTTAGTGCTTGCCGTTGCCATAATAAACCTCGTCAGCCCCGTACTTCGTTATCCAGGTAGGGCCCAAAACCGTTCTCCCCCAGCCAGAATCGCATCATGTTTTCCACACCACGGCTGGTCAGCGTTGCCCCGGCCAGCGCATCGACCTGGCTCTCACCGGAACCACCGCCTTTGACCACCTGGAAGGCAACATCGCCGTCCTCAGCGTAGATTTCTTTCCCCGGCCACTGCGCCTGCCAGCGCGGGTTGCTGATCTCGCCGCCCAGGCCTGGTGTTTCAGAATGGTCGTAGAAACCGATACCGCGAATGGTATTGCCGTCGCTCTCCAGCGCCAGATAGCCGTACATGATGCCCCACAGACCGTAACCGCTGACCGGAATCACAACGCTCTCGTAACCGCCGGTCTCATTCTGTATCACGTAGACGGTTGCGTAGTCAGCCCGACGACGAATGGAAGCGACATCTTCGGCACCACTCAGAGCTATCGACATGCTCGGGTCATTGCGCGCTGTCTGCTGATCGTAGGTTTGTGGGTCAATGCCCAGCTGTTGCTGCTCTTCTTCGGTCAGATAGCGACCTTCATCCAGGTCAACCAGGCGTGGTGTGAACTGCTCAAACATGGCATCCACATCGGCGTTGGTGTGCACCTGCGGGTCGAACATGCCAGCGGCAATCAGAATATTCTTGTTGCGGTCCAGCAGTTCGTTGGCGGTCTGCATCGGTTTCAGCATAACAGCCGCGCTGGAGATCACGATGGAGCAGACCACACACAGGCCCAGAGCCACCTTGATGGTATTGGCAACGGAGTTGATGTTAGACGACATTGCGAGCGATCCTCCGTTTGATGTTGGCTTTCACGACAAAGTAGTCGATGAGCGGAGCACACAGGTTGGCAAACAGGATGGCCAGCATGATGCCCTCAGGATAAGCCGGATTGAGAACCCGGATCATGACCGTCAGCATGCCAATCAGTATGCCGAATATCCATTTGCCGGTATTGGTCATCGACGCGGAAACCGGGTCAGTCGCCATGAACACCATACCGAAGGCGAAACCACCCAGCACCAGGTGCCAGTACCAGGGCGTTGCGAACGCCGGGTTGGTATCAGAGCCAACCAGGTTCAGGAAGGTCGAAAATATCACCATACCCAGGAACACCCCGGTGATGATGCGCCACGAGGCGATGCGGGTAATAAGCAGAATGGCTGCACCGACCAGGATGGCCAGCGTGGACACTTCGCCCACTGACCCCTGCATGCGACCGAAGAATGCATCCAGCCAGGTCAGCTGTTCGCCGGTCGCCGCCATCATTGCCGGCAGTCCGTTAGATGCAACCTGACTCAGCGCAGTAGCACCACTGAAGCCATCTACTGCTGTCCATACGGAGTCGCCGGAGATTTGCGGGGCGTAGGCGAAATAAAGGAAGGCACGGCCGGTCAGCGCCGGGTTCAGGAAGTTCTTGCCAGTGCCACCAAACACTTCCTTGCCCAGAATCACACCGAAGCTGATACCCAGCGCAGCCTGCCACAGTGGCAGTGTCGGCGGCACGATCAATGCGAACAGGATGGAGGTAACGAAGAAACCTTCGTTAATCTCGTGTCCACGCTTGACCGCGAACAGTACTTCCCAGAAACCACCCACAATAAACACAGTGGCGTAGATGGGGAGGAAGTAGGCAGCGCCGTGCCAGAAGTTGTCCCAGGTGCTGCTCGGATCATGCCCGGCCAGCAGAGCAATCAGCGCTCCGCGCCAGCCTTCGACTGACTCGGTACCCATGCTGGCCATCGCCATGTTCGCCTGGTATCCCACGTTGTACATACCGTAGAACATGGCAGGGAATGTAGCGAACCAGACGGTGATCATGATGCGCTTGAGGTCAATACCATCGCGCACATGCGAACCGGAAACGGTCACTTTGCTGGGAGAATAGAAAATGGTGTCCACGGCTTCGTACAGTGGATACATCTTTTCGTATTTGCCGCCTTTTTCGAAATGAGGCGCCAGATCATCTAAATATTTACGCAGACTCATGTTTCAGCTTTCCATCAAGTCTCTTTTTCGATACGCGTAAGGTTGCTACGCAGAATCGGACCATATTCGTATTTACCCGGACACACGTAGGTACACAGTGCCAGGTCCTCTTCGTCCAGTTCCAGTGCGCCGAGACTCATGGCAGTTTCGATGTCTCCGACAATCAGCGAGCGCAGTAATTGTGTCGGCAGAATATCAAGGGGCATGATTGTTTCATAGGACCCGACTGGCACCATTGCGCGTTCACTGCCATTGGTAGCTGTAGTCATGTCCAGTTTTTTGCCCTTGAACAGACTGGTCAGATAAATGCCCAGGTTCGAGTGGCGATTGGTGCCCGGCGACAGATAACCAAACAGCGGACGCTCACGGCCTTCCCTGAGTACAGTAATCTGCTGGTGGTAACGACCCAGGAAGTTTTCCGGATCAGCAGCCTTGCGGCCTGCCAGCACAGAGCCCGACACTACACGGTTTTCACCGTCGTGCAGCTCGTCCGCCAGCAGCTCGTTAAGATTGGCACCCACCCGGGTGCGCAGCAGGCGCGGCTGCTTGACCTGCGGACCTGCCAGCGCTACTACGAGCTCGTTCCAGATTTTGCCGGTGGCAAACAGCTTGCCATAGGCGATAACGTCCTGAAAGCCTGCCGACCAGACCCATTTGTTAAGACTGACCGGATCCAGGAAATGGATATGGGTTCCAGTCAAACCGGAAGGATGCGGACCGGCGAAATCATTGACCGACACATTGCTGGCAAAGGCTTCTTTTTCCAGACCCTGGAAGCTGCCCTCACGACGGCAAAGATAAACATTACCCTGCGTCAGACGGGCCAGCAGATTGACACCGCGCACCAGGTCCTGCGAGTGCTCGCGGGCAACCAGCTCAGGATCCATGGCCAGCGGGTTGCTGTCCATCAAATTCACGAAGATCGCGGCAGGAGTCTGTTCGGGGCTCGGTACACGGCTGAAGGGACGCGTACGCAGAGTGGTCCAGAGGCCTGACTCAACCAGGTTCTCGACAATCTTTTCACGATCCAGGTTTGCAATCTCGGCGTCGCTGTAGCTGGCGAAGGTTTCCTGGTCTGACTGATCATCATCCAGATCGATGACCAGAGACAGGAAGATTCGCTTTTCGCCACGATTGATGGCACGCACAGTGCCTGTGCCGGGCGCAGTATATTTTACGCCTTCAGTTTTCTTGTCTGTAAAAAGTAGCTGACCGAGGCGCACTTTGTCGCCCTCGCTGACTTCCATGGTGGGCTTCATGCCCACATAGTCTCTCCCCAGAATCGCCACCGAGCTTACGGCCCGGCCTTCTGCGATTGTCTGCTCAGGAGCGCCACTGATGGGTAGGTCCAAACCGCGCTTAATTCTGATCATTCATCAGGCCTAGTCTTAGATTTCAGGATAAACGTTTGTTTGTTACGTATTTCACGCCATTCTGATTCAGCGTACGCTTACAGCACCACTGCGACCTCGCGCCGCTTTTGAGAGATGTTACCTGCACTGTCGATCCTGCACCTTCAAAATGGCGGGATCGTGATTCTGGACATGACGCCCAGGCTGGTCAGCGCTGGCAAACCGGTGTGGCAGCCTGGTATCGGCTGGCGCCGTGAAAACGCGCACAATTATAGAGATAAGCGGTCTGATTTACCACCGGTTTTTGAATTTTTATGAAGGCATTCAGTAAGAAAAGAGGACGGGACTTAGACGGGGACGGAGTCTAGACTCCGCCCCCACCACAGGCGTCAAGGGCATTGAGCCAAGGCTACGCCCCCGGGAATCATCAGCCTTCTACCGGGTACGTCCGATAGTTGACGCCAGCCATGCGGTAAACCATACGAACCACCTGGTTGCAGTAGCCAAACTCGTTGTCGTACCACAGGTACAGTACGCAGCGATTACCCTCGACAATCGTGGCAGTCGAGTCGACAGTGGCCGCTTCCCGGGTCCCCACAAAGTCACTGGAGACCGCATCGGGGTCCTGGGTGTAGCTGATCTGGTTCTGCAGCGGCGAGTGCAGCGCCAGCAGTCGCAGAAACTCGTTGATCTCTTCCTTGGTCGTGCTTTTCTCCAGATTCAGCATCAGGATGGCCATGGAGACGTTGGGGACCGGCACACGAACAGCATTGCCGGTCAGTTTGCCAGCCAGTTCCGGAACCGCCTTGACCACGGCCTTGGCCGCACCCGTTTCAGTCAGCACCATGTTCAGCGCCGCACTGCGGCCGCGACGATTGCCTGAATGGTAGTTGTCAATCAGGTTCTGGTCGTTGGTGTACGCGTGCACCGTTTCCACGTGCCCACTGACCACACCGAACTCGTCGTTAAGAACCTTGAGCACTGGTGCGATGGCGTTGGTCGTGCAGGATGCCGCAGTGATGATCTTGTCATCCGGCGTAATCTGCGTGTCATTGATGCCGTAAACGATATTCTTGAGGTTACCCTTGCCCGGCGCCGTCAGCATGACCTTGCTGGCACCCTTTGATTTCAGGTGCCGCGACAGGCCGGCTTCGTCGCGCCAGCTGCCCGTGTTGTCGATAATCAGTGCATCATCGATGCCGTACTGGGTGTAGTCGATCTCATCCGGGTTGCTGGCGTAGATGAACTGCACCTTGTTGCCGTTGCAGATCAGGCAGTTGTTCTCTTCATCAATCCGGACCGTGCCCTGGAATGTGCCGTGTACCGAGTCTGAGGTGAACAGACTGGCGCGCTTGATCAGGTCCCCTTCCTTGCCAGGTCTGACCACAACAGCGCGCAGCCGCATGACTTCACCAGTGCTGGTGCGCTCAATCATCAGACGCGCGATCAGTCGACCAATTCGACCAAAACCGTAAAGCACCACATCCTGGGACTTCTTGCTGGGCGGGGTCTTGTCACCCACCAGCGCACCCAGTTCGGCAGCGACGTACTCATCCACAGATGGCGCCTTGCCGGCCTGCTGAAGCTCCATATACTTGACCGTGAGTTTGCCAAGGTCGATCTGGCAATGCCACAGATCCAGCTTGGCCAGTGCCATCAGCACGGGATGGGCTTCAAATTCTGACATTTCGTTGCGGCCTACCTGACGCACAAATCGATGTGACTTCATGATATTGGTCACAGAGCGGTTGTGCAGAGGACGACCGTATATGAACACACCAACATTGCGCTCACTGTACAGCCGCCCTACCACAGGAATCATCTCCTGGGCCAGGGCTTCCCTTGCTTTCCAATCGCTGAAATAGTCGTCCGGGCTGGGTCGGTTCACGTAAGTTACCTGTCTGTCATGTGGATTGAGTAAAGTGTGAGGGCGCATATTATCTTGTGATTGGCGCGTCGGTGCAACTTTATCCGGACTATGCCAGAATACGCCCCCAACAATCGCGCGATAAACACGCCCACAGCTACCCAACCTGACTCACATGGCTCCAACTCCGGTTCGTAATCCACCAATCCCAGATATTGCCCATTCCCTTCAGTGGCGTGACCTGTCCGACAGCCAGTTGTCGCTGGCACTGGTGCATGCCGCCCGCCAGCTGGCTGAGCAGCGCTCGGCGCCTCTGGTGATGCTGACCAACAGCAGCGAAGAAGCAGAGCAATTGCGCCGCGAGCTGATATTTTTTGCAGGCAATGATGCCGCACTGCCAATCTACACCTTCCCCGACTGGGAAACGCTGCCCTACGACAGCTTCTCGCCGCATCAGGATATCGTCTCCGAACGATTGAGCGCCCTTTATCACTTGCCAGCAATGCGCGCCGGCATAGTCATCGTGCCGGTCAACAGTGTGATGCACCGACTGCCGCCAGCCGAGTATGTGCTGGGCAACAGCCTGATGGTGAAAACCAGCGAGACGCTGGATACTGAATCGCTGCGGGAGCGCCTGATAGCCGCCGGTTACCAGCATGTGGACTCAGTGTATGAACACGGTGAGTTTGCGGTGCGCGGCGCGATCCTGGATATTTTTCCGATGGGCAGCAAACATCCCTACCGGATTGACCTGTTCGACGATGAGATAGAGTCACTTCGCGTTTTTGATCCCGAGACACAATTGTCTCTGGACAAAGTCGACGAAGTACGGGTACTCCCTGGCAAGGAGTTCCCGCTGAATGAAGCTGGGCGCACCCAGTTCCGCAAGCGCTTTCGCGAGACCTTCGACGTCGATACACGCAGCTGCAGTCTCTATCAGGACATCAGTGACGGTATCGCAGCGACCGGTGCCGAATATTACCTGCCGCTATTCTTCGATACGCTCAGCGACCTGTTTGACTACCTGCCAGAGCAATCCGTCATTGTCCGCAGCCGTCAGCTTGAGCAGCCTGCGCAGCGCTTCTGGCAGGACATCGAGACGCGCTATGAGGATAGACGTTACGACAGGCAGCGCCCGGTTCTGGCGCCAGCCGAGGTGTTTCTGACACCTGAAGAAGTTTTCCGGCACATCAAGCCATTTGCCACCATAACGCTGGAAACGGCCGCCCCGTCGATGTTTCCCGAGTTGGACAACAATCCGCAGGCATCCTACCCGATGCAGGCACTGCAGCGCTTTCTGGCTGATCATCCCAAACACAGAGTGCTGTTCTGTGCCGAAACAGCGGGCCGACGAGAAGTATTGACTGAGCTGCTGCGCACTATTCCACTGCCGGTACAGGAGGTCGACGGCTGGCAGGCATTCGCCGACAGTCAGATATCGCCCGCGATTACCGTCGCCTCGCTGGACAAAGGCCTGATCCTGCCGGATCAGCAGCTGATAATGATCACCGAGACGCAGCTGCTGGGCCGCAAGATCGCCCAGCGCCGGCGACGTCAGCGTAAAGCGCAGGACAACACCGATTTTATTATCAAGAGTCTGACCGAGCTGCGTCCGGGCGCGGCGGTTGTGCATCTCGACCATGGTGTTGGCCGTTATGTAGGCCTGCAGAACCTGACAATCGAAAATGAACAGACTGAGTTCCTGACACTGGAATATGCCAACGCCGCCAAGCTGTATGTGCCTGTCGCCAACCTGCACCTGATCAGTCGTTACGGTGGCACTGATCCCGAACTGGCACCACTGGATACACTGGGCAGCGACACCTGGCAGAAGAACAAGCGCAAGGCGGCTGAAAAAATTCGCGACGCTGCTGCAGAATTATTGGATATCTACGCCAAACGCGAGTCCAAAAAAGGCTTCCCCTACCGGGTCGATGATATTGACTACCAGCAGTTTGCCGACACCTTCCCGTTTGAAGAAACGCCAGATCAGCAAGATGCCATCAATGGTGTGATTGCGGACATGCAATCCGCTCGCGCCATGGACAGACTGGTCTGTGGTGATGTGGGTTTTGGTAAAACAGAAGTCGCCATGCGCGCCGCCTTTATTGCGGTACAGAACAACAAACAGGTGGTGATGCTGGTCCCCACGACCCTGCTGGCACAGCAGCATTTTGAAAGTTTCCGCGACCGTTTTGCCGACTGGCCTGTCACCATCGAACTGATCTCCCGGTTTCGCAGTGGCAAGCAGCAGGAGGAAACACTCAAGCGTATCGCCGATGGCAAGGCCGACATCATCGTTGGCACCCACAAGCTCTTACAGAACTCGATCAAATATAAAGACCTGGGCCTGCTCATCATCGACGAAGAGCACCGGTTTGGTGTTCAGCAAAAAGAGCGCATCAAGGCGCTGCGCGCCGAGGTCGACATACTGACCATGACAGCAACACCCATCCCGCGCACACTGAACCTGGCAATGTCGGGCGTACGGGATCTGTCATTGATAGTAACGCCACCCGCCAAACGTCTGTCAGTCAAAACCTTTGTGCGTGAACACCAGGACAGTCTGGTCAAGGAAGCCATTCTGCGTGAGCTGTTGCGCGGCGGCCAGGTCTTTTACCTGCACAACGAAGTGAAAACTATCGAGCGTACCGCAGAGCAGCTACGCGAACTGGTGCCCGAAGCGCGCGTGTCGGTGGCGCATGGTCAGTTGCCCGAGCGCGAGCTGGAAAGCATCATGGCCGACTTTTACCACAAGCGGCACAATATTCTGGTGTGTTCTACCATTATTGAAACCGGTATCGACATACCCAATGCCAACACCATAATTATTGACCGCGCAGACAAATTGGGCCTTGCACAGCTGCACCAGCTGCGTGGCCGCGTCGGGCGATCGCACCACCAGGCCTACGCCTATCTGTTGACGCCGCCACCGAAGGCACTGAGTACCGACGCCCAGAAGCGCCTGGAAGCCATCATTGCCGCCAGCACGCTGGGCGCTGGCTTCACGCTGGCCAGCCACGACCTGGAGATACGTGGTGCAGGTGAAATTCTGGGCGAAGAACAGACTGGTCACATGCAGAAGATTGGATTTACGCTGTACACCGAAATGCTGGACGAAGCCGTCAAGGCCATGCGTGAGGGACGCACGCCCAACATTGACCTGGTGCTGCAAAGTGGCAGCGAAATCAATCTGCGCGTCCCGGCACTGATACCGGACGATTACCTGCCTGACATTCATACCCGGCTGATCATGTACAAGCGTATTGCCGGCGCTGAGGACGATGATGAGCTGCGGGATCTGCAGATCGAAATGATCGACCGCTTTGGTCTGCTGCCGGAGCCGGTAAAGATTCTGTTGTCGGTGACACAGCTGAAACTGCGTGCCGAAGCTTATGGTATCAGCAAGATCGACGCCAGCGCCCAGACCGGCCGCATTGTGTTTGGCCAGCACACCAAAGTCGACCCCTTGTCTATCGTTCAGCTGATCCAGAAACAGAGCCGCATCTACAAAATGTCCGGCCCGACCCAGCTGGGATTCACGCACGGCCAGGAGAAGGCTGCCGCGCGTATTGAGTTCATCAACAAGACACTGGATCAGCTGCGGCTCAGCGCCGAGAAACGCTGACGCCTGAGCCGCTGAGCACCTAGGCTGAGCGGTCAGATTGCTGACCTGTATCGTCATTCATACCCGCAAAGTAAGTGCGTGCGGCCGCCATCACTCTGGGCGCCAGAATGAAGGTTGAGAGCATGGTCGGAATGGCCATCAAGGCATAGGCACTGTCGATCAGCCCGAAGACTGCCTCCAGTGGCGCGATGGCGCCCAGCACCACGAGCAGGATGTAAAAGTAGCGGTAGTGATGTTGATGCTGAGCACCAATCAGGAAACCAAGACACTTGGCGCCGTAATACCAGAATGTGAACATGGTGCTGGACGCAAATATCAACACAACAAACGAAACCACATAGGCACCCAGTCGACCCGGCAGTACTTCAGCGAACGCCATCGCGGTAAGACTGACACCGTCTGCATCACCACTTTCCCAGACGCCAGTCAGCAATATCACCAGCGCAGTGCAGGTACACACAATCAGTGTATCTATCACCGGCCCCATCATGGCGACCAGCCCCTCCCGCACAGGTTCGGTCGTCTTGGCAGCGCCATGCGCCATTGATTCCGTGCCAATGCCCGCCTCATTGGAAAACGCGCCACGCATCACACCAATGGTGATGACGCCGACCAGACCACCGCCAACCGATGCCGCACTGAAAGCGTCGGTGACAATCAACAACAGGTATCGCGGCAGCTCGGTAATATTGGCGACCAGCACCAGCAAGGTCATGCTCATGTAAAGCAGAACCATGGCCGGTACCAGGCGTACCGCCGTGTAACCGACGCGCTGGATTCCACCAAAGATCACACCGCCGACCAGTGCCGCGGCAAGCAGGCCAAACACAAGATTGAAGACAAAAGGCTCAGCTGGATCGACCAGCCCGGCGGGCACAAAGACCATCTCGCGCACCACCTGGGTCAACTGATTAATCTGTACCGAAGGCAGTGTTCCGAACAGCCCGGCCAGTGCGAACATCACCGCCAGCCAGCGACAGCGCGGCCCCAGACCTTCGCGGATGACATACATCGGCCCACCCTGAATGTGGCCCTGACTATCAGGTCCGCGGTACATGACGGCGAGTGTGCAGGTGAAGAATTTTGTAGCCACACCTACCACCGCCGTGACCCACATCCAGAACACGGCACCCGGCCCACCGATGCCGATGGCGAGTGCAACACCGGCGATGTTGCCCATACCCAGCGTTCCGGACAGCGCGGCTGCCAGTGCCTGGGCATGGCTCAGGTCGCCAGGATCATCTTCTTTGTCGTATTTTCCGCGCAGGATGGCAATCGCGTGGCCAAAATAACGGTAGGGCTGAAACCGACTGTAAAAGGCAAAGAACAGTCCACCACCCACGACCAGGAAAATCAGCGGCATTCCCCACAGGAATCCGGACAGGGCCTGCAGGCTCTGTGCAAGTGCGTCCATGTTATTCTCCGTATTATCTTCGGGCACTGCTGTCGGAGCTTAACAGCTCGCCGCAGCTCTGTCCTGCCCGATTGACCCTGGCCCGGCGCTTTACATTGACTCCGCCTGGGCCCTGCGCAAGAATACCGAATTCTACGTTCTGGCACCTGCTTCTGGATCCTGACGCATGTCTCACGCATTAAAATTATTACGACTGCCAGTTATTGCAATGGCCTTGCTGGCCGTTGTTTTGATGGCATCACCCTCTGCCTCCTTCGCGCAGAGCGGTGAACGTTGGTATCAAGTGGAAGTGACGCTGTTCCTGCACGAGACTGGCAATTTTGATGAGGAGAACTGGCCGCAGGAAGAAGCGTACTTTACTGTGCCGGAGAACGCCCTCGCCCTGTCATCCATGCTGGACGTGCTTACACTGGCAGACTGGGAGCAGCTGGCCGATGCGCCCCTGGCGCTGGCGAACAGCGAAGGTGCGGAAGTACCCGTGCAGCAGCGCGCTGCGGATGAGGCATTTCGCCTGCCCGACCTGAGCCGTGACGCGTTTCTGCAATTACCCGCTGAACAGCACGATTTCCGGCAGACCAATCAGGCACTTGAACGCGCGTCAGGATACAGAGTGCTTTATCATGCCGCCTGGCGTCAGCCGATGACGCAGGCCAGCCGCGCAACGCCCATCATTATCAATGGCGGGCGACAGTTCGGCGAAACCGCGCATGAACTGCAGGGCAGCCTGAGACTTTTCTTCAATCGCAACGAGACACGTGTCGTGCTGGAATCGGCTCTCTGGTTCAATCAGTTTGCAGGTGAGAACATCACCCGCCGTATCCCGGTGCAAAGTTCACGCGACATGCGAAGCAATGAATTTCACTACCTGGACCATCCGGCGGTAGGCATTCTGGTTCAGGTGTTTCCTTACGAAGTGCCGCCGGCCGTTTCGTTGGCGAATCTGCAGTTCTGAGCAGCATCTGCTTGTCTGGCTGACAGCGTCAGTTTTCTGCGGCCACAGCCAGAACGATCTGCTGGATACGATCCATGCCCTCGGACAGTACCTGGCGAATGCTATCCATGGTAATGACTTCATCCGTAATCCCTGCTGCCCAGTTGACTGACAGCGCCAGGCACACGTAAGGCAGGCCGATTTCTCTTGCCAGTGCCGCTTCCGGCATGCCGGTCATTCCGACCAGGTCACAACCATCCTGTGCAAGGCGTCTGATTTCTGCCGGGGTCTCCAGTCGTGGCCCCTGGGTGGCGCCGTAAACGCCTCCGGCGATTGCTGACAGACGCAGCTTGCCCGCAGCGTGCAGAATCAGTGTCTGCAGGTCGTCGTCATAGGGCCGGGTGAAGTCAATATGGGCTACTGTCGACGTGAACTGGTCAGGTGATTGCAGACCCGTCTGATCGCCGTCAAAAAAGGTATGATCACGCCCCCATGTGTAATCGATGATCTGGTCGGGAAGTACAATAACACCAGGCGCCATTTTTTCTGAGATGCCACCCACCGCGTTGACAGCAATGACACCTGACACATTCAACTGGTGCAGTGCGAATATATTTGCCCTGTAGTTGATTCTGTGCGGGGGCAGCACATGGCCATCACCATGCCGGGGCAGAAACACCAGCTCCCTGCCATTTTCCAGGCTTGCCACTGAAACAGAGACCGGTGCCTGTTGATAGGGTGTCGTTACCTGTTCGCGGCGAAGCTCCTGCAACCCTGTCAGGGAATTTAGCCCACTCCCGCCAATAACTGCCAGCATACCCCCGCACTCCTCACTAAATTTGTCGGCAAGTATACCCGCAGACAGGCAATTGTGGCGACCACCGGCAGCTACTGAGTGGCATGGCGGCATTGTCAATCCAAATCAGTAGTGCCACTATTTGCGCACTACGGCTTCGCGACAGACAACTCAGGCTTCCTATACTGTGTCACATCGTTTTACCAAACCATTCTGGTCTGTGTTCTGCAGCATCATCGACAATTTTGGTGATATTGGTGTGAGCTGGCGGTTAAGTCAGCAGCTGGCAACTGAGCACGGGATTGCCGTTACGCTGTGGGTCGATGATTGGCAGGCGGCGCTGCGATTTCTGGATCCATTGCTGAGCAATGAACCCAATCCCACATCTCAGGCATTGCAATTGCAGGGTGTCTGCGTTCGACGCTGGCCACAAGATGGGCAATCTTGTATCGAAGCAGCCCAGGCGGCGGTCATTGTTGAAATGTTTGGCTGTGAGCTGCCAGAAATCACTTTGCGGAGCATGGCTGCGCAGCAACCCCACCCCTGTTGGGTGAATCTTGAGTATCTTAGCGCCGAAGACTGGGTTGCGGAATTCCATGGCCTGCCTTCGCCACAGACCATTCAGGGCGCCGATCAGACAGTCACGCTGCAAAAGCAGTTTTTCTTGCCCGGCTTCGGTAAAAATACTGGCGGTTTGCTGCGCGAGCGTACACTGATTGCCCAGCATCAGACATGGCAGAACGAACAGAACCCGCTCCGCCATCAGCTTGTCAACGCCTACGGCCTCAACGATGAGCCAAAGCTGTGGCTTTCCTTGTTCTGTTATCCTGGCCCGGTGCTTAAGAACCTCATTGGCGCGCTGAAGCAGGACACGCAGCCCACGGTCTGTATCATCCCGGCAGGTGGGCTGGCGAATCAGCTGGCGAGCCAGCTTGGCCGTCCCCAAGAGCCGACCCCCGGAGACTGCCTGACTCTGGGCAACATCCAATTCCTGGTTCACCCCTTCGTCAGCCAGCCAGACTATGACCGACTGCTGAGCATCTGCGACATCAACATCGTTCGCGGCGAAGACTCATTTGTCCGCGCCCAGTGGGCCGGCAAACCCATGCTGTGGCATATCTATCCGCAGGATGATGGCGTGCACCTGGATAAACTGCAGGCTTTTCATTCCCTCTACGCTGGCACGGCCAAATCAGGCTCCGAAGCCGCGGCACTTGCCTGCTGGCAGGAGCTGAATTTTCGCTGGAATTGTGGTGACGGAATTGAAAATTTGTGGCATGATCTGCGCCCCCACTTTCCGGCGCTACACAGCCATGCCCGGAACTGGCAGCAAAAGCTGGCAGAGTTGCCCGATCTGACCTCAAGTCTCGTGCGCGCTACAGGCTTTGCAACTTAACCCGATTGTTTTGCCTTACAGAGTGTTTAACTATGAAAACCGCTCAGGAAATCCGTGCCGGACAGGTCATCATGATTGACGGCTCACCCTGGAAAGTTCAGAAGAACGACTTTCATCGCGCTGGCCGCGGCTCTGCCGTCAACAAGATGAAACTGAAGAACCTGCTCAACGGTGTTGCCACCGAGACAGCGTTCAAATCTGACGACAAACTGGAACAGATCGTCCTGGAACAAAAGGAAGTTACCTACTCCTACTTCGCTGACCCTATGTATGTTTTCGTGGACAGCGACTACGAGCAGATCGAGATCGAGAAAGACGATCTGGAAAACGTCATCGACTTCATTGAAGATGGCATGGAAGATGTCTGCCAGGCCGTATTCTACAATGGCAAGGTGATCTCCATTGATCTGCCTAAAACCATTGTTCGCGAGATCGCCTACACTGAGCCTTCTGCGCGCGGTGATACAACAGGCAAAGTCATGAAGACTGCTCGCCTGAAGTCCGGCTACGAGCTGAAAGTTTCCGAGTTCTGCGACATCGGCGACCTGATCGAAATCGACACCATCGCCTGCGAATACAAGGCTCGCGTCAAGCGTTGATTAGGCTGTAAAGGGTGTAAAGGGGACGGAGGGATTTAGCTTGCTAAATCCCTCCGTCCCCTTTAAGTGTCTTGCTGCCGCCAATCGGCCGCCAGGTCGAAGGCCTGTCAATCGGCGTCGCCACCAGCGGTGCCCGCAAAATCGGCTCCAGCAGCCAGCGAAACTGCTCCACGTCTTTTTCTCCTCTGTCCAGCCACGGATCCATCACATCGTTTTCCGTAGGAAGCATCAAAGGCATGGATTTGGGATGCACATGTGTTTTCCAGTAGGCGTCATGCAGGGGCGGCAAGGTGATAATGCTGACTGACAGCGCGGTTTCACCTGTCTCTTTATTCACCCATTCCCGACACAAACCACCAAAGGCAATAGCCTGATCGACAGCTGCGAGCTTGTGGTAGGTTTTACCGTCTCCCAGGCCCTCCACGAACGCAGACGCCGGAATAATGCAGCGCGACTCGCGATAGGGCCGAAAACCGGCGGCGCGAGGCTCATCGAGTTTGTCAGAGCGTGTATTAAAGGACGCGTACTTGTAATTGGGCTTGAGCGTTGCAGGATCGAGCAGCAGCCACCAGATAGCGTCGCTGACAATGCGCTCACCGTCCACTTCGCGGATGATACTGACGGTTGCTCCCGGAGCGATGTCTGGGGAGAAACGGAAGCCTTTGCCGAGATCTACACCGAGCATGGTCAGCAGGGCTCTGACCTCGAGGCTGTCAACGATGTTGTAGCGGCCGCACATGGGGTGGAGTCCTGTGGTGGGATTGGTGCTATGAAGTATACGTGAGTTGAGGGGGTTTAAGGACCCAGCAAACTTGTTGCTTGAGTAGAAAAGGAGTAATTTATACTCATGGCCGATTTTGAGTATGACAAGGATAAGAGTCAGATCAATCTCGAAAAACACGGTATAAACTTCGAGCAGGCTCAGGAGCTATGGAATGATCCTGAGATGATTGAAATTCGTGCCAAATCAGAAGATGAACCCCGCTATCTCTTAGTCGGGCTAATCAATAATAAACATTGGTCTGCAGTCGTCACATATCGGAATGGCTATATCCGACTCATATCTGTCAGACGCTCTCGAAAAAGTGAGGTGCAGCTCTATGAAAGCTAAAGACTTTGACAGGAAGTTTGATGAAGGTGAGCAGGATGTTGTTGACGATCTGGATTTATTAACTGCGCGCCGTAACAACCAGAATCAGAAACGTATTAACGTCGACTTTCCGGCCTGGGTGGTGGAATCTTTGGACCGCGAGGCTGCGCGTATTGGTGTTACGCGTCAATCGATTATCAAGGTCTGGCTGGTTGAGCGACTGGAGGCTGAGGCTGCGGGTAGACGGATGAAGGGTTAGGCTGGAGGGTAGTGCCTCCGTCGTATTGCGTCACGGGATGGATCTCGGTCGGAGCTTCCGGCACCCGGCGCCGCGGGACAGATCTCGGCTAGAAGCTTCCAGCATCACGATCAGCGGGACAGTCCTCGGGTACACCCTCGCTCCTTGTCCCGCTACTCCTGATGCTTCGATGGAAGAAGGTGCCTGTTGCGGCTGATTCCAGGTAGTGTTTTCGGAGGTGGGAGCGTGAGCGACGAAAACCTGAGGAGGAACACTCCCACCTGCGGAAGCGCTGCCGGTAGGTGCAGCAGGTTCTTGCGCACTAAAGTGCGTCCAAAACGGCTGTCCTGCCGTTTTGTCGAACGGCAGGTTCTCGTCTGCCGCCGGGCGGCAAATAAAAAAGGGCCACCCGCAGGGTGACCCTTTTGTATTTGGCGCGCCCGGCAGGACTCGAACCTGCAACCCTCGGCTTAGAAGGCCGATGCTCTATCCGGTTGAGCTACGGGCGCGGAACTGGTCCTGCCGCGGCAGATACTGGTTTGCTGGGGCAGCACTGGCGGAGTATTACCCGCCAGGCTTTTGAATATGGGGTGGCTGATGGGGCTCGAACCCACGACAACCGGAGTCACAGTCCGGGGCTCTACCAACTGAGCTACAGCCACCATAAATCCGCGGTAAAAAAGTGGTCGGGGTAGAGAGATTTGAACTCCCGACATCCTGCACCCAAAGCAGGCGCGCTACCAGACTGCGCTATACCCCGACAATCGCCTATTGTCAGAACGTCGTTTTACAGACGTCCCCCAACCGCGAGGACGGCATAATACTCATGCGGGCCGTCTCCGTCAACGATTGATTGCAGTGAATCTACCTTTCTATGCGCCAGCGGCTGCCATCGGTCCCGTCTTCGACAACCACCTTCATTTCATTGAGCCGATCGCGGATTTGATCGGCCAGCGCCCAGTCCTTGTCCGCACGGGCCTGCTTGCGTTGAGCGATAAGCGATTCTATCAATTCGGCGTCAACCTGATCCTCGCCACGACGCAGGAACTGCTCGGCAGAGCCTTGCATCAGCCCCATTACCCCGGCCAGTTTCAGCATCAGCTTGCCCAGCCTGGCAGCCTGCGCCGGTTCGGTCTCCTTGACCCGGTTTATCTCTCTGGCAATATCAAACAGCACGCTGATTGCCTCAGCAGTGTTGAAGTCGTCATTCATCGCCTCCCGGAACGATTTCTCGAACTGGCTGTTGACGAGATCGTTGGCATGGTCGGTGTCCAGACCCCGCACCGCAAGGTACAGACGCTCCAAAGCAGAGGCAGCCTGATCAAGTCCTTTATCCGAGTAATTGATAGGACTGCGATAGTGGCTGGCGACCAGCAGATAACGGACAACATCGGCCGGGTAGCGCTGCAACACATCACGAATAGTAAAAAAATTGCCCAGCGACTTGGACATTTTTTCATTATCGACACGAACTGCTCCGTTGTGCATCCAGTAGCTGGCAAAGTGTTTTCCGGTCGCCGCCTCTGACTGAGCAATTTCATTTTCGTGATGAGGGAACATCAGATCGCTGCCGCCGCCATGTATGTCAAAACTGTCACCCAGGCAGCAGGTGGACATGGCAGAGCACTCGATGTGCCAGCCCGGACGACCATATCCCCATGGCGAGTCCCAGCCCACCTCTTCGTCGCTGGCGGCTTTCCAGAGAGCAAAGTCACGTGGGTCACGCTTCAGCTCACCCACTTCGATTCGCGCGCCGGCCAGCAGCTCTTCCGGATTCTTGTTGGAGAGTTTGCCGTAAGCTTTGAACTGACTGATTGCATAATACACATCGCCGTTCTCCGCCCGATAAGCGTAGTCAGCGGCAATCAGGCGTTCGATCATGCTGATGATTTCACCGATGTGCGCAGTCGCCCTGGGCTCCTGATCGGGTGGCTGTATAAACAGTGCGGCTTCATCCTCATGCGTCGCTTCGATAAAGCGCTCAGTCAGATCCGCAAAGTATTCTCCGTTCTCTTTTGCGCGCCTGAGAATCTTGTCGTCAATATCGGTGATATTGCGGACATAGGTAACCTGATAACCGCAGTAACGGAAATAACGCTGGATTACGTCAAAGGCCACCAGCATTCGCGCATGGCCAATATGTGCATAGTCGTAGGTGGTCAGACCACAGACGTACATGCGGACCTTTCCGGCTTCGGCCGGATTGAACACTTCCTTGCGTCGGGTCAGCGTGTTGTAAAGCGTGATCTCAGGTAAAGTCATCCGTTCTGTTTTCCCCATGAGTCCCGCAGGCTCACTGTGCGATTGAATACCAGTCTGCCAGGGCGGCTGTCGTGGCGATCCACACAGAAATACCCTTCCCGTTCAAACTGAAAACTGGCTTCCGGTGCCGCAGACGCCAGTGACGGCTCCACGAGGCAGCCAGTCAGGATCTGCAGCGAGTCAGGGTTCAGGCTGTTCTTGAAGTCTCCGAGCGATTTATCATCCGGACTCTCATTATTGAACAGTCTGTCATAAATCCTGACTTCGGCGGCTAACGCGGATTCCGCTGGCACCCAGTGAATCACACCCTTGACCTTGCGCCCTTCCGGGTTCTTGCCAAGCGTATCCAGGTCAGCATGGCAGCGAAGCTCAACAACTTCACCGTTGTCATCCGTGATGACTTCATCGCAGCGGATGACATAGGCACCGCGCAGACGGACTTCGCTCTCAGGGCTCAAACGCTTGAATCCAGGAGGTGGCACCTGCTCGAAATCACTGCGGTCAATGTACAGCGTTTTTCCGAACGGAATATCACGGTGCCCCATATCATTCTTAGGGTGACATGGCAGTGACAGCATTTCCTGTTTGTCGTCAGGATAGTTGGTCAGCGTCACTTTTAATGGGCGCAGCACACACATCGCCCGGGGCGCATTGGTATCAAGATCGTCGCGAATACTGTGCTCCAGCATGCCGACATCAACAATGCTTTCGCTGCGGCTCATACCGATCATGTCACAGAAATGACGAATGGCTGCCGGCGTGTAACCACGGCGGCGCAGCCCTGAAAGCGTGGGCATACGCGGATCGTCCCAGCCTGATACCAGACCCAGCTCCACCATTTCTTTCAGTTTACGCTTGCTCATCACGGTATAGTTGATGTTCAGGCGGGCAAATTCGGTCTGCTGAGGCAATACATAGGGCTCATCTGCGCTCATATTGCCAAGCGAGTGACATGCCTGTCGCAGAGAATCCGGTTCCAGATTCACCAGAATCCAGTCGTACAGCGGACGATGGTCCTCAAATTCAAGCGTGCACAAGGAATGTGTGATGTGCTCGAGCGCATCGGAAATGCAGTGCGCGTAGTCATACATCGGGTAGACATTCCAGCTGTCTGCCGTCTGGTGGTGGCGCAGTTTGCGGATTCGGTAGATCACAGGATCACGCATGTTGATATTCGGCGATGCCATATCAATCTTCGCGCGCAGGCTGTGCTCGCCATCCGCGAACTCGCCTGCCTGCATACGCTGAAACAAGTCCAGATTTTCGTCAACACTGCGCTCGCGATACGGGCTGTTGCGACCCGGTTCGGTCAGGGTGCCGCGATACTCGCGAGCCTCGTCGGGTGTCAGGCTGCACACATAGGCTTTGCCATTGCGAATCAACTGCAAAGCAAAATCATACAGGTGCTGAAAATAAGACGAGGTGTAACGTACTTCCCCGTTCCACTCAAATCCAAGCCACTCAATGTCAGCCTTGATGGCATCGATGAACTCCTGGCTTTCCTTGGCCGGGTTGGTATCGTCAAAACGCAGGTTACAGGCCGCTCGCGCGCGCTCCTGAAAC
This sequence comes from Gammaproteobacteria bacterium UBA2675, assembly GCA_002354805.1. GTDB lineage: Bacteria > Pseudomonadota > Gammaproteobacteria > Pseudomonadales > Pseudohongiellaceae > Pseudohongiella. The sequence goes on along the minus strand of DEMH01000012.1, from coordinate 115,476 downwards.
TGCTGCGCGAGCCCAAAGTTCAGACAGATTGACTTGGCGTGTCCGATATGCAGAAAGCCGTTGGGTTCAGGAGGAAAACGCGTCTGCACCCGGCCATTGTGCTTGCCCGATCCCAGATCCTGCTCGATCATGTGGCGAATGAAGTGCGACGGCGACTTTCCGGCGGCTTCTGCGGAATTGTGGCTCTTGTCAGCGTTTCCGTGGTTAGCGTTTGACGGGCTGCTTGCGGTCATAGTGGCGAATCTGCTTTCTCGAAGGACATAAAGTCATTATTATAGCGGCTCTGACCATTAAGCAGAACCGACGAGTAGTGTGAATTATGATTGTTTTTAAGACCAACTACGGTGATATTCAGATCGAACTGGATTTCGACAAGGCACCGGCCTCCGCCGCCAATTTCCTGAAGTACGCCCGCGACGGCTTTTATGACGGTACCATCTTCCATCGCGTTATCGACAACTTCATGATTCAGGGTGGTGGATTCACCTCAGGCATGAGCCAGAAAGATAACGGCAGCCCCATTCAGAACGAAGCTGACAACGGCCTGAGCAACGATGTTGGCACAATCGCCATGGCACGCACTTCCGACCCTCACTCTGCCACATCCCAGTTTTTTATCAACGTTGCCGACAACGGGTTTCTGAATCACAAGAACAAGACGCCGCAAGGCTGGGGATACGCGGTATTCGGCAAGGTCACTGACGGCATGGATGTGGTCAATCGCATCAAGGCCTGCCGCACTGGATATGTTGCCGGTCATCAGGACGTGCCGCTGGACGAAGTAATCATCACCAGCACCGAGGTCACCTACCCGGAGTCGTGATACGCTCAACCAGGAAATAATAATTATCCCAGGGAACGCTATGACTGACACACAGGCAAGCCATGAGCAGCCAAAGGGTGAACAGCGCGGCAAAAAAACGCTGTTCATCTCGGATCTGCACATAGAAACCCCGGAAGGTCCCATCATCAATACCTTTCTGCAGCTGCTGAAAACGCGGGCAGAGGCTTGCGATGCCGTATACATTCTGGGGGATCTGTTTGAAGCCTGGATCGGTGACGACGACGAAAACCCGGCCGCCGACAAGGTGGCCGGCGCCTTGCGTACATTGGCCGACAGTGGCACCCGCATCTATCTGATGCATGGCAACCGTGACTTCCTGATTGGTGAAGACTTCGCGCAGCGCTGTGGTGCCAGCATCCTGCCAGATCCCACAATCATAGATTGTTATGGCCACAAAGTGGCATTGATGCATGGCGACAGTCTATGCACGCGCGATACCGCCTACATCAAATTTCGCGAGCAGTTGCGCGACCCGAAATGGCAGCAGAGTTTTCTGGCACGACCACTGCTGGAGCGTCTGATGGTCGCTCAGCAGATGCGCCAGCAAAGCAAAGAGGCCAACAGCAACAAGGCCTCCGACATCATGGATGTCACCCACGAGGAAGTGGTCCGTCAACTGGATAAACTTCAGGTCAACCTGCTGATACACGGGCACACACACCGCCCCGGCATCCACACCATCCGTTTATCCGATCAGATAAATGGCCGTGATGAAGCACACCGCATTGTGCTTGGCGCCTGGGACCAGAAAGCCTGGGTACTGGAATTTACGCCGGATGGCTATGAGCTAAAGCCACTGCCTCACGTCACCAGCTCAGGGAAATAGCGCATTTGATGCGCCTCGCAAAGCAGCAATAGCTGGCTGTCCATCTCTTCGGCCAGCTGCGCTGGCGACATGTGCCTGAAGTCTTCGCGTACTTCCACTCCAAATTCGGCAAAGTCTGTCACTGCCTGATGACGTTTCTTCAGCAGGTTGTGCAGCCAGCAGCTGGGCGACAGCGCCGGGTTATAGGGCACACCGTGACGTTTCAGGCCGGTGGCCAGCGAACCGGGCGAGCGGATGATGAAGCGCGTTTCCACGATTGGCTGAATCAACTGCTCCAGCCGGTCGACAACAGCCTGCTTCTGACTTTGGGTGAAAGCATTCCATTCGATGACCTCAAAGGCAAAACGCTTGCAGCCGCGGCAGATTGTATCGCCCACTGATGTGGTTGAGCAGATGCCAATACACGGGGTTTTAACTGGCTGTTCAGGCATTAAGTGATCCTGTCATCGGCTTGTGCGGTATCCTGCAAGGGACTGCGAACTGGAATTTTTCTGCATTTTACACTAAAATCGTGGCCCATTTTTCACCGCTTACCCTATTTGTTTCACCATTACCTGAAGGGGATTACTGTGTTAGAAGCCTATCGTAAACACGTGGCCGAACGGGCTGAACTGGGTATCGTGCCCAAACCTCTGGATGCAGCGCAGGTTGCCGAGCTGGTTGAACTGCTGAAAGCCCCACCAGCTGGCGAGGAAGAATTTATCCTCGACCTTATCACCAATCGCGTACCGGCCGGTGTCGACGAGGCAGCCTACGTCAAGGCAGGTTTCCTGTCTGCGATTGCTCAAGGCGAAGCCAGCTCTCCCCTGATCGACAAATTGCACGCCGTCAAACTGCTGGGCACCATGCTGGGCGGCTACAACATCACCACTCTGGTGGAGCTGCTGGACGACCAGGAACTGGGTGCCGCCGCCGCGGAAGAACTCAAGCATACCCTGCTGATGTTCGACGCCTTCCACGATGTGGAAGAGAAAATGCAGGCTGGCAATGCGCACGCCAAGGCCCTGATCGAGTCCTGGGCCGAGGCCGAGTGGTTCCTGGAACGCCCTGAAGTGCCCAAAAAGATGACAATCACTGTCTTCAAGGTACCCGGGGAAACCAATACCGACGACCTGTCGCCAGCGCCTGATGCCTGGTCACGACCTGACATCCCGCTGCACGCTCTGGCCATGTACAAGATGCCACGCGAAGGCGTTACCAATGCAGCACAGCAGATTGCCGACCTGAAAGAGCAGGGTCACCCGGTGGCTCTGGCTGGTGACGTGGTGGGTACCGGCTCTTCGCGCAAATCAGCTACCAACTCGGTGCTGTGGTACATCGGCGATGACATCCCCCACATTCCCAACAAGCGCAACGGCGGTGTCTGTCTGGGCGGCAAGATCGCGCCAATTTTCTTCAACACCATGGAAGATGCCGGCGCCCTGCCCATCGAATGTGATGTCGACAAGATGGAAACCGGTGATGTCATCGACATCTACCCCTATGAAGGCAAAATCCTCAGACACGGCACCGACGAGCTGGTCTGCGAATTCGAATTGAAAACCGACGTGTTGCTGGACGAAGTCCGCGCTGGTGGCCGTATTCCATTGATCATTGGTCGCGGCCTGACTGACAAGGCACGTGTATCGCTGGGGCTGGAACACTCAACGGTATTCCGCAAACCGTTCACAGTCGAAGAGAGCGGCAAAGGCTTTACGCTGGCACAGAAGATGGTCGGCAAGGCGTGTGGCGTCAAAGGTGTGCGTCCAGGCAGTTACTGCGAACCGAAAATGACCACTGTCGGCTCGCAGGACACCACCGGCCCGATGACCCGCGACGAGCTGAAAGATCTGGCCTGTCTGGGTTTCTCTGCCGACCTGGTGATGCAGTCATTCTGTCACACGGCCGCGTATCCAAAACCCGTCGACATCGATACCCAGCACACCCTGCCCGACTTCATTCAGACCCGTGGTGGTGTGGCGCTGCGTCCGGGTGATGGCATTATCCACAGCTGGCTGAACCGCATGCTGTTGCCCGATACTGTCGGCACCGGCGGTGACTCACACACCCGTTTCCCGATCGGTATTTCCTTCCCGGCCGGCTCCGGCCTGGTGGCTTTTGCTGCCGCTACAGGGGTTATGCCTCTGGATATGCCAGAATCGGTGCTGGTGCGTTTCAAGGGCGAAATGCAGCCAGGCATCACCCTGCGTGACCTGGTTAACGCCATTCCTTACGCAGCCATCCAGAGCGGTGATCTGACTGTTGCCAAAAAAGGCAAAAAGAACATCTTCTCCGGTCGCATTCTGGAGATCGAAGGTCTGCCCGACCTGAAAGTGGAGCAGGCATTTGAACTGTCCGACGCTTCGGCCGAGCGCTCTGCTGCCGGCTGTACGATTCGTCTGGGCAAAGAGCCGATTATTGAGTACTTCAAGTCCAACATCGCCCTGCTGCGCTGGATGATCAGCGAAGGTTATGGCGACGCCCGAACCCTGGAGCGCCGTGCACAGGCCATGGAAGCATGGCTGGAAAATCCGGAGCTGATGGAGCCGGATGCCGATGCCGAGTACCACAAGATCATCGAAATCGATCTGAACGAAATCAAGGAGCCTCTGCTGGCCTGCCCGAATGATCCGGACGACATCAAGCCACTGTCCGAAGTTCAGGGCACCAGGATTGATGAGGTGTTCATCGGCTCATGCATGACCAATATCGGTCACTTCCGTGCTGCAGGTGAAGTCCTGAAACAGGTCAAAGGTTCACTGCCAACACGTCTGTGGGTGTCGCCACCGACCAAGATGGACCAGCACCAGCTGACCGAAGAAGGCATCTACAGCATTTTCGGCACCTCAGGTGCCCGTACCGAGATGCCCGGCTGTTCTCTGTGCATGGGTAACCAGGCACGTGTAGCCCCCAACTCGACGGTGGTATCAACCTCAACGCGGAACTTCCCTAACCGTCTGGGCGACGGCGCCAACGTTTTCCTGGCCTCGTCTGAACTGGCGGCAGTGGCATCCGCGCTGGGCAAGATCCCGACCATGGATGAGTACATGTCATACATGGGTGAGGTGAAGACAATGGCGGACAACATCTACCGTTATCTGAACTTCAACGAGATCAAACAGTACATGGAAGCGGCTGAACGTCAGAAACAGATACCGGTGACCAACGTCGCCGACGTAGCCTGAGCTTAGCGTTATATCCGCATCGCGGGCCGGGGAGCGCAGGAATGTTGTGCCCCGGCCCGATCCTTTCCCTGCGAGCATCTGTTAACGTCATTGTGAATCAGCATCAGGGGGCAATATGGTTGCTGTAACGGTTTCCGACTACCGCCGGGCTGCCCGGCGGCGATTGCCACCCCTGTTCTTTGAATATCTGGATGGCGGCTCCTACAGCGAACTGACGCTGGCACGCAATTTCGCCGACATGCAGGCACTGGCCCTGCGTCAGCGTGTCATGTGTGATGTCTCCGAGCTTTCCACTGAAGTTGAACTGTTTGGCCAGAAACTGGCCCTGCCACTGGCGCTCGGGCCTATCGGCTTTGCCGGTATGTTTGCGCGGCGCGGAGAAGTGCAGGCTGCAAAAGCAGCCGCCCGCGCCGGCGTGCCATTCTGTCTCTCGACAGTGGGTATCTGCAGTGTAGAGGAAGTCACCCGGGCTGCCCCCGTACCGCCCTGGTATCAGCTGTATATGATCCGTGATCGCGGCTATATGGAGCAGCTTCTGCAACGTGTTGCCGCCTGTGGATGCCCGGTTCTGGTATTTACTGTGGATCTGCCGGTTGCCGGCGCCCGCTACCGTGATGTGCATTCCGGCATGTCATCCGCTCCTGGCCTGAAAACCAGCCTGCGACGGGTCTGGCAAGGCGTCACGCACCCGCGTTGGCTCTGGGACGTGCAGCTCAATGGTCGCCCCCACGTATTTGGCAACATCGTTGATGCGGTGCCCGACAATAGCGGCTTCGGCTCGTTCGCTGGCTGGGTGCAACGCAACTTCGATCCTACAGTTACCTGGGATGACATTGCCTGGGTTCGCGAACGCTGGAAGGGTCCCATCGTGATAAAGGGAATTCTGGACCCGGAAGATGCGCGATCTGCCATCGCGGCTGGAGTCGACGGTCTGGTTGTGTCCAATCACGGCGGACGGCAACTGGACGGCGTACCCGCCAGTGTCACTGCCCTTCCCGATATTGTCGAAATCGTTGATGGCAAAATACCCGTACTGATGGACGGTGGCGTCCGGTCCGGGCTGGATGTCCTGCGCGCACTGGCGCTGGGCGCCGATGCCTGCCTGCTGGGTAGGGCCTGGGCCTATCCGCTGGCAGCTGGTGGTGAACAGGCGGTGGCGAAGATGCTGGGTCTGCTGCGCGCCGAACTCAAGGTCGCCATGTCACTGACCGGTTGTACCGATGTGCGCAAGGCCGGCCGGGAGCTGCTGGTGCAGCGATAAACCTGATGTAATGCACGACACCGTGTCTGGAAACCTGTTGCTCTGCAGACTTACCCAGACAGCGGTGCCGCGCATAACCCTGTCAGCGACGCTCGACCCAGTGATCGACGACGACACCATCCCTGATTTCCAGCGCCAGTGTTTCGGTTTCTTCGCGCTCCACATCAATGTGGAAGAGCAGAAACAGACCGATCTCTGACTCGGACGACTGCGTGTTGCGATAACGCCACACTTCCGAACCATCGTCGTAGCGGGAAACGCGATCCGGGCTGCCAAATGTCTGCCTGATCCACTCGCTTTCTGTTTCACCTGTCACCAATCGTTCCCTGTCCGCCGAATGCCACTGTGTCTGTGACTGGCTCTGTTTGGAATCCACTACAAACAGACATCCCATCAGCCCCGAACACAGCACTGCAACGCCCAATAATTTCAACATAGTCCCTCCAGAATCCCTGTTCTTTTTTCACTGTTGCCAACAGCCTCATTGCTGCCCAGGCCAAGGCGGATAAAGCAGAATTCATGCCAGCGCAAAAAAGAATCATAGGTAGTTGTTTTTTATGTATATTTTATAACCCACCCAAAAATGTCATATGGCCAATTTAACAACTTGATCGTTTTAGCCACCATCTGTTGGTGATAAATACCACCAGATCATTGCCGACTGCGCGACCGCTTCAGGCGCAAGCCTGACCTGTCAATGCCAGCAGACAGGACACGGCGTGCAATAGACACGTCAGATGGACATGACGCTCTGGCTGACTGATCCTATACTTGCTGCGATGAACGCCGCCTTAACCGGCAATTCAAGGACCCGTCCTTTAAAGCAGGAAACTTTTATGACGCGAATAGCCAGCCTACTTAAGCAAACCATAGCGCCGTCCGTAATGGCTTGCGCACTGATGACTGCATCACTGCATGTCAGCGCACAAAACGAAATCATCCGTGGCGAAATCCCCGCCATGCCTGAGATAACCTGGATCGAATCACCCGAGGCTTACCAGGTCGAAGAATTCGCCAGCGACCTTCAGGTAGTCTGGACCATTCGTTTTACACCGGATGGCGAGCGTATATTCGTCACAGAGCGCCCCGGCCGCGTCCGCATCCTGTCACCCGATGGCAGCATGCAGCCTGAACCATGGCTTTCTCTGGAAGATCAGATTTTTTTCCAGGGTGAGAGTGGCCTGACTGGTTTGGCCCTGCACCCGGACTACCCTGCCGTGCCCTGGGTATACGTTATGTACACCTATATGAGCGATGAAGGCCCGTACAACCGCATCAGCCGATTTACCGAAGTCGACGGCAAGGCCGGTGAAGAAACCATCCTGTATGACAAGCTGGCCGCGCAGGCACGAGGCGGCAGTCACAGCGGCGGCACCCTGCAGTTTGGTTCCGATGGCATGCTGTATGTGGCTACCGGTGATGCCTTTGAACGACAACGTTCAAATGATCTGGGGGATCTGAGCGGTGCGGTGTTAAGGATTACACCAGAGGGTGAGGTGCCTGCGGATAATCCCTGGCCGGACAACCCCATCTGGGCACACGGCATGCGGAACCCACACGGCCTCAGCTGGCAGCCAGGCACCGGCAATCTGTTTACCGGCGACCATGGTCCAACGGGCGAAGACCAGCTGATGGCGCATGATCGCATCGTGGTTCTTGAAGGCGGTCGACATCACGGCTGGCCTGTGGGTGTGGGTGCCATGAACTCGCCAGATTACGTGGATCCCATCCTGACGTTTGTCCCCTCGTCACCGCCGGGCGACGTGCTGTTCTATACCGGTGATCTGATGCCGGAATTGAAGAACAACCTGTTTGTGTCGGTGCTGGGATTTCAGCCTCAGGACCGCCAGAACCTGATGCGCATCAAGTTTGAGGATCCTCAGGACCCGACGCGCCCGACGGCAATTGAACGCTGGTTCAACGACGGCGCCGGCAACAGTGTCTATGGCCGATTGCGCGCGCTGGCAATTGGTCCCGATGGCGCTCTTTACGTAGGCACCAGCAATCACGATGGCCGGCAGATGACTGCAGAGCAGCGCGAGCAGCCCGACCGCATTCTGCGTATAACGCCTGCCAATTAATCGCAGGCCCTACCTTCCCACTGCGTGTGGCTGGCGTCACATGCAGTGAAATTTCACGAATCGTCTGTTGACCTCCTGCCGCACGAATTGTTATTGAATAATCGTGGAATTCATTCTATGCGTATTTAACAGGAGGTTAGCCATGAAATTCCATTCACCTGTCATTGCATCCGCTGTTCTCGGCCTGGGGGTCGCCTGTGCGGCCAGCGCAGCCGATCGACCCGTGCCATTTTATGCTGAAGGAACCGGTGAACTGACCGTCCCCATGGCGGATGTCAGTGGAACACCGGGCCACTTTCAGGACATCAAACTGGTGCCTGCTGGCGAGGATCGCTGGGAGCTTACTGAGTTCAAGGAAGGCAGATTGCTGGACGTCATCACTGAGGTGACGGCCGTTCAGAGTAACGAAACTCCTGCGCAGGTGCTGCTGCGTGTAGAAGGACAGTTTCCTACCGGTTGCGGTCAGATTGGTTACGTACGCGAGACGCGCTCTGATGATCAGATCGACGTCAGCATCTTTTACCTGAACGACCTGTGGCTGGAGAACCCCGCCGTTGTCCTCTGTACGCAGGCTGTCCGACCGTTTACCAAAGTTGTGCCCCTGTCCGTTTACGGTCTGGAAGCCGGCACCTATACCTATGAGGTTAACGGTGAGTTCAGCGGGCAGTTCACCTTGCAGGAAGACAATGTCATCCCGGCCGACACAACCACGCCCTGATCAGTACATTGTCTGACTGTGCTGAAAATTGCCGGTTACCAAAGGCCTGTTAAAGGCTTTTGGTAACCACTTCGTACACATCCTTGGACAAGTCGGCCTGGCTGGCAATGCGTTGCAGCTGGGCCTTCATCAATGGCTGACGATCTGCGTCGTATCGGCGCCAGCGCGTCAGCGGAGTCAACAGTCGCGCAGCAATCTGGGGGTTGAGCCTGTCCAGAGTGATGACCTGATCAGCAAGGAATCGATAGCCTTCACCATCAATCTGATGGAAATTGACCGGATTGCCGTTGCAGAACGCGCCAATAACAGCGCGCACCTTGTTCGGGTTGCGGATATCAAACGCGGAATGCTTCATCAGCGCTTCAACCCGCTGCAGTGCGCCAGCACGGGTGGCCGTAGCCTGTATCGTGAACCACTGATTCACGACCAGCGACTCATGGCGCCACTTGTCATAGAACGCGGCAAGCGCTTGCTCGCGAATCTCATCAATACCAGACTGTTCGCCGTTGACCAGCAGCCGTAGCGCCATATCGATATCCGTCATATTGCTGCTCTGTTCAAACTGTGCGTGACAGATCCGCAGGGCTTCTTCACCTTTGCCACCCGGCAGGCGCATCAGATAGGCCAGGCACAGGTTCTTCAGTGCACGGCGGGCGATGGCATCTGCTGTTGGCTGATACGGCTCATCCGACTGACACAAATGATAAAGCCGGGCGAAGGAAGCGGCATGTTCAACAGCCAGTGTATCGGCAAGCGCCTCACGGACAGCATGAATTCCGTCCACATCGATCGTTTCATACTGTTCGGCCAGGTAGGCCTCAGAGGGTAGCGCGAGAATCCTGGCAACCATGGCCTGATCCAGCTCCCTGACACTTTCCGCATCGCTGATGGCAGCCGCAAGAATATCACCATAGGCCTTGATCAGGCGCTGGTCGGGTGTGGCCGACTGTCCCTCTTGTCGGGCAGACAACAGATCATCAACTACACCAGTTGCAAGCTCCTGAGCAGCATTCCAGCGATTGAAGCCATCGGTATCGCGTGTCATCTGAAACAGCAGCTGATCACGCGTGTATTCAAACTTCAGTTTGACCGGCGCTGAAAAACCGCGCAGCAGAGACGGGAAAGGCTGTTGCGAGAGGCCCACAAATTCAAAGGTCTGCTCTTCCTCTGTGACATCGAGTACAAGCTCGTCTGCTGGCTGCTGACCGGTGGCTTTCAGGCGCAGCGGCAGGTGCTGTCCCTGATCGTCCAACAGTGCAATACGCAATGGAATGTGGAATGCCGGCTTGTCTGCACATTCGGGAGTTGGCGGGCAGCTCTGCCGCACGGTGAGGCTGTAGAATTCACTGTCTGCATCATAGGCACCAGAGACACTCAGCACCGGTGTGCCGGCGTAACTGTACCAGCGCCTGAACTGCGTAAGATCGACGCCGCTGGCGTCTTCCATGGCTTTCACAAAATCTTCGGTCGTAACTGCCTGACCGTCGTGACGCTCGAAGTACAGATCAGAGCCTCTACGGAACATCTCAGGCCCCAGCAGCTCACGTATCATACGCACTACTTCTGCGCCTTTTTCGTAAATGGTCAGCGTATAAAAATTGGAGATCTCCATATAGGAGTCGGGTCTCACAGGATGGGCCATCGGGCTGGCATCTTCAGCAAACTGCAAGGTACGCAGGAAGCTGACATCCTCGACCCGTTTGACCGTCCGCGATCCCATGTCTGCTGAGAATTCGGCATCCCGGAAAACAGTAAAGCCTTCTTTCAGGCTTAACTGGAACCAGTCGCGGCAGGTGACGCGATTGCCTGACCAGTTATGAAAATACTCGTGGGCGACAACAGCTTCCACACGCTGGAATGCAGTGTCAGTTGTGGTCGACGCATTGGCCAGCACGCAGGAGGTATTAAAGATGTTCAGTCCCTTGTTCTCCATGGCCCCCATATTGAAGTCGTCGACGGCAACAATCATGAAAATGTCCAGATCGTATTCGCGGCCATACACGTCCTCATCCCAACGCATTGCATTCTTCAGCGACTGCATCGCATGGTCACACTTGTCCAGATCCTTTTCTTCAACAAAGATCCGCAGGTCTATCGTGCGGCCGGAGCAGGTAGTGAACGTATCATCAATTGATTTCAGATCACCGGCTACCAGCGCGAACAGATAGCAGGGTTTACGGAACGGATCCTCCCAGGTCACCCAGTGACGACCATCCGGCAATTCTCCGCGCGCGATATCGTTGCCGTTCGACAACAGCACCGGATACTTTGTCTTGTCCGCAACGATAGTTGTGACAAAGCTGGACATCACATCAGGGCGGTCCAGGTAATAGGTGATCTTGCGAAAACCCTCGGCCTCGCACTGTGTGCAGAACATACTGCTGGAACGATACAGTCCCTCAAGGCTGGTGTTCTCCTGCGGCCGGATGCGGGTTTCGATGGCCAGCTCAAATGACGCATCACTGTCCCCTGCCAGGAGTCTGTCCAGTGACAGCAGCGTCAGTGTCTCGTCTTTCAGTTGATAGGCATCCTGGGTCAGCTGCCGGCCATTGATGGCGACCTTCAGCAGCTCCATGTCCTGCCCGTTCAATGTCAGGTTTTGCTCACTGCTGTCTTCACATTCTGGGTTTCTGCGCATGGTCAGCTGTGACTTTACCAGCGTCTCATTATCACCCAGTTCGAATCGCAGTTCGGTTCTGTCAATCAGAAACGGCGGCAGCTGATAGTCCTTCAGATAGACGGTGCGCGACTGTGCATCTCTCATGGTGTTTCAAACCTCTTTTCTTTACTGGGCCACTTCAATTTCGTAGCCACCAAAACGGCGCATGTTGATGACGCCATTGTCGAACATCAGGTATTGACCGCGAATACCCAGCAACCTGCCTTCGACCAGTGGGTCCTTGTCAAAATTGAAGGACACAATCTTCTCAGGATGACCGGATATCGGATATTTAATTTCTATTGGATCCACACCGTTGATGGTACTGATGGCGTGAAAGCCAAAACGCTGCTGCGCTTCGTCGATGTCTTTTTTGCACAGTTCCAGCAGGTGATCACGTTCTGCGGGCAGGTCAATGATCTGGTCACCTTCCCGCAACATGTCACGCCAGTTTGTCTTGTCAGCGACATGCTGTTTGAACATCACTTCCAGCACACCACTTTGCAGGCGGCTGCGCACGCGCAGAATCGGCAGCGCCTGCACGGCACCCTGATCTATCCAGCGTGTCGGAATCTGCGTGGCACGTGTGATCCCCACCTTGATGCCGGAGGAATTGGCCAGATACACAATATGATCCTGCATGCAGAATGCCTCGCCCCACCAGGGCTCGCGGCAGGTACCCTGATCGTAATGACACTTTTCGGGGTGAATGATGCAGCTGTCACACTGTGCCAGACTCTGGAAACAGGGATAACAATAGCCCTGGTTGAAACTCTTGTTGCTGTTGCGACCACAATGCACACAGTTGATGGTGCCGGTAAACCGCAAACGCAAAGACGAACCAATTAGTGGATTGAGCGCCAGGCGAGTATCGCCCACCGGCAGGCTGTATTGGACCGGCTGTTCCAGCCGGCTATGTAGTTTTTGTATATTGCCGCAGGCCAGGATTTGCACTGTCGCGATTCTCCGCAGGAATTTTGGTTTGGAACTGTCGTGAGATCAGTGCCGCGTGGTACCTGGCGGCAGAATGGTGACTGGCGCTGGTTTGGAGGCGTCGTCGTCATCACAATGGGATTTTTTCAGGCCGGTGCGATCGATATAACCGACGCGAGCCTCTTCCGGCAGGTGCTGCTCGTAAGCAATGATGGCCTGCAGGCAATACTCAAGCTGCTCGGCGGTAAGTTTACGCCCGTCCGGCCACTTGCCCAGCTCGACAGCTGTTTTCAGATTTTCGTGAACTTCTGGCGTCATCATCGCCAGAATGTCCTGTATCGATTGAATCGAGTTGTCCGACATTCCCCTACCTCTTGGATCCTTTCATACGGCCTGGTAGACAACAGGCTGCTTAACGATGGCGCATGCGCACCAGAAGTGCTGCCAGTGCACCAGCCAGCATGCCTGCTATCAGGCCACCGGCATGCGCAGCTGATGCTATATATCCGGACGCCAGCACTTCCATCAGTACCAGCGCCACCAGAAACAACATTATCATGCCCAGTGGCAATCGCAATTGCGAATTAGGCAGCAGACTCTGCCATACCCAGATAAACCCAATCTGCCCGTACACCACACCTGACATACCACCAAAGTTCGTGGCACCGGTCCACACATACTGGGCCACGTTGCCCGCCACGGCCATCCAGAGCATGATCAGCAAGTAACGCCAGGAGCGTAGCTCAGGCTCCATGACGCGACCGAAGTACCAGAGCCACAGGGTATTAAAAATCAGGTGCACGGCACCAAAATGCAACAGCGCCGGCGTAAACAGCTGCAGTACTGACAGCGGACCGGACAGGCCGCCGGACTGATTCAGTTCAGGAAAAAACAGGCCTCGCACTGCGTACGCATCGACACCCAGATTACTGATCAGCGCTACCACGACACAGGCGGCGATCAGCATCACAGTCACTGGCGCCAGCCACGCCGCATTCACCAGATTCTGCAGCATACCTTTGACCGGCAGCAGTTCCGATGACGCAATCGCAGCGCCTTCCGGTGGCTGCAGACGGCCTTGCTGCCAGGCGTCAAAATACTCGCTGATCAGCTCGGCTTCGAGCTCTGAGCGTGCCCAGACTACGAGCTTGCCGGACTCCTCTGTGATGTGGTGCGGTACCCCGCGCGCAGTCAGGATAGCCACCAGTGGACGCAGGTCCAGGCTTGCAGAGACCGCAACCGCTCTATGCATCGTCACGAACCAGCCGATTGCCCCAACCGAGTTTACTGCGACAGATTTCGTAATAATTGTAATCAAGGGGGTGAATCAGTCTCAGCGCGCTGCTCTTTTTCCTGACGATAATTTCATCGCCAGGCTCGGTGTGAAACCGCACCGCACCGTCGCAGCTTACCAAGGGTGATATGGCCCGCTGCTTCACCACCACAATGCGAACTTCCTGGTCGGCACCTACCACCAGCGGGCGACTGCTCAGTGTATGGGGATACATGGGCACCAGCACCAGTGCATTGAGACTGGGGTGCATGATGGGACCGCCAGCAGACAGAGAATAAGCGGTTGAGCCAGTCGGCGTGGCCACAATCAGTCCGTCCGACTGCTGTGAGTTGACGAACTGGCCGTCTATGAACAGTTCGAACTCGATCATCTGCGCAGCGGTACCAGGGTGCAGCACAACATCGTTCAGGGCGGTACCACCCGGGAGCGTCTCATCATCACGTAGTACCGAAAATTCCAGCATAAACCGGCTTTCTTCACGATAGTTACCGGCCAGCACGGCATCCAGTGCAGACTCCAGCTCCTCTGGCAGAATATCGGTGAGAAAACCGAGTCGGCCGCGGTTGATGCCGAGCACGGGCACATCGTGATTGATCAGCGCCCGGGCCGCATTGAGCATGCTGCCGTCGCCTCCCACCACCACCACCAGGTCACACTCCCCGCCCAGCTCATGTCGGCGACACTCTGGCAGCGACAGTTCCGGCACCAGCTCAGCGGTTCGCTGCTCAAGCACGATCTGCAGGCCGCGAGCCTGAAGAAACTCGATCAGCCGGTGCAACGTAGACACCACGCCGGCGTGACCGGGACGCCCCATCAGACCCAGCTTGGTAAAGGTTGGCATAAGTTGGATTCCGCGCTATGTGTAATCTGCGCGGGAGTATAACACGGGATACAGGACACACACGTGACCTGCGCTGGGCGTGAGCTCAGGGCGCCGGGTCGATATGGACGACCAGCGGCTCTTCGGTATAGATAACCTCACCGGTATCCAGCAATTGATAGGCCATGAAGATCACCAGCGGGTGACCGACCAGCTCCGGCAGCGGCTGAAAGTCCTGCAGAACACGAAGATACTCTACCGGCTTGAGAGTCTCAGCTTCGCGATACGCAACCAGATCCGCAGCACTGCCGTCCCAGTCGAATATTTCGCCCTTCTGGTTCAATTGCACAACACCAAAACCAGCCGAACTCAGATCAGCCACCATGTGGAACTGACCGGCACGCCCAACGTGAGCCGGATCGATATAAAAATCAGCAGTGACATCCATACGCTGGCTGGGTGACACGCGATAGGTGTAATTCAGGCCTTTGTCGACGGTGGCTGCAAGTGCAATCCGGGCTGATGTCTCACGCCCACTGAGGTTGGCGACCAGTCGCGACGGTAGTTCCGGCACCGTTACCGGCATATAGTCGGCAATCTGGTAACGAACCAGATTCAGGGCGCGAACCGCATCGGCGCCGCGCTGCCGGTCACGATGGTCAACACCGCAGGGCTGGCCGCCGCCACAATCAAGAGTCGGACTGGAGAACAGCGACACCCGTCTGGCGCTGCCGAAAAGCGACGGATTGGCCATGACCGTCGCAAACTGGTTGTCCTCCGCGTGCCCGGTGGCGTAGGGGAATGTCCCGCCCTCGCCATCCTGGCGATGCGAGTGCGTCAGGCCCATGTTGTGCCCGATCTCATGCACCAGCACGCTGCTGACCGGGCAATCAATGCCCACCAGCGAAAATGCGTAGTCACGATCCGAGAATGCCGTCATATCGCCATAGCTTCGGTAGCCACCCAGGTTCGCCAGACCACAGAGCTCGCCGCCCGAGGTCATCGGCCGGAACAGCACCACCAGGTCAGCGCCATAGCGTTGACGCAACTGTGGTACCTCAGCAAACGCAGAATGACTGCCGGTCGTCAGCTGTTCCAGCTGGGTATGGAAGTCAACCTCGCGACCAGGATAGTTGACCTGTCCGTGATAAACCGGGCGCAGCGTGATGCCAACACCGCTGTTCTGGTAGATCTGATTGGCAACGCTGATCATCTGATTGATACGCGTGGCTGCATTGGCGCCGTACTGGGCAACTACATCCGGGGTAAACAGGGCCATGACATCAACCACGACATGCCCCAGCGGGTCTTCAGGCACGCGTCCCGCAACGGCGGCATTAAATGCGCTTTGGCCCTCACCACTGCCTGTGACATCATTGACCACATTAATCCAGCTATCCTGACGTGTCTGACCTACATAGACTGTGCTGAGCAGACGCATTGGCTTTGGCTTGGCGTCGACACGCACCACATAACTGAGTGAGCGCGACGCACCGGGTGCCAGCGAGTCAGGCAGGCGGCAATTCAGTATGTGCTGGCTGGGCGATGCGCGCGTCCAGATGGCCTGGCAGGCAGGTGCCCGTACAAGTTGTGCGTCTTCCAGGATAAAATAGACGTCAGCTTCCAGGCCATTGAGGCTGCGGTTGCTGCGATTGGTGAGCGTTAATGTCACTTCCAGCTCCGCCGACTGTCCAACAAACACAACTTCACGACTGAACTGCTGGGAGATTTCTACCTGCTGCGTGCTATTGGCCAGTGTGGGTCCGGCACTGCCACCTGCATTGGTCATCGGTTTGGGATTTGCCTGCGGCTCGCTGGCAACCCGATGGACCGGCGCCAGATCGTGTCTGCCCGGCACCACAAAGACACTGTGCGTGGCCGCCAGTCGCGCCTCGTCCGGTTGATAAAAGCGCCCCGTCACGACATCGTTGTCCCGCTCGCCGTCAAACAGCCAGCGTTCATCATTAATTTGAATCTCGGCGAATGCCACCTCGCGATTCAGCGTGATGATCAGGCTGGCATTGTTACCGGCATCGTGCCCGCTGATGACGCGGTCGCCATTGATGTAGTGCTGGTCATGTTCAATATGCACTGCCAGTGATTGTTCATGTGTTGGCAGTCGAAATTCGAGAGTACTTCCCTCTCTGAGCAGTTCCAGTTCGGCAACCGGAAAGGTCAGACGGTGATTCGCGGGAGTGTTATCCGCCACGGCCGGCGCCATGGGTGTCAGCAACAGGCCCGCAATCAGCAGAGACAGCCCGCAAATACACAGCACAGCGCGACGGAACGGTGCCTTGCACTGGTCCGGAACGCTGAGCGTCCTGCCTGGAACTGATTGAAGGTGGCTGATTGCCATAATTAACACGCCATTTCGCTTGTTCTGGGCAGCTTAACGCGGCGTGGGAAATTTTTCCACTAATCTGTCGAGCGGGGCACTTTCGCAGCCAGCAGGCCACCCGTGTGCAGGGCCAGCAGGCGCGTACCGGGCTGATATTCACCCCGCTCCAGCCTGGTGAATATGGCTGCCATCAGCCGCCCGGAGTAGACCGGCTCCAGAGGGATGTCATGTTGTGCCGAAAAGTCCGCAATGAAGTCCAGTAGCGACCGAGGCTGTTTGGCATAGCCACCAAAATGAGCATCCTGCGTATCCAGGCGCCAGTTTGCGTCAGCTGGATCGGCACCCAGTTGCTGCAACCAGCCGGCAACTTCGGCGGTCAGCGGTTCGCCCCCCTTCAGGACCACGTGTCCGGTGAGCTTTGGGGCCGGCGACAGATCGGCGCTCTGCAGACCGGCTACCAGACCTGCCAGCGTAGTTGCCGTGCCGCAGGCCAGGCAGATTTCACTGCCAGCGAGATCGTCGACCTGCTCAAGCAGCAGACTCGCCAGTGCTTTGCAGCCTGCGACACCCGCCAGGTTGGCGCCACCCTCAGGTATCACCCAGGCGGGCCCATGCTGATCAAGCAGCTGTTTTATGAAGTCAGGATCATGACGCTGTCGGTAGTCTGTGCGGCTGACCGGCACCAGCTGCATGTCTCTGGAAAGGACAAACTGCAGGACCGGATTGAGTGTGGCGGGCAGCTCTCCCCGAATAATGCCAATGGTCCTGAAGCCATAACGCTGCCCCGCCTCGGCAAGCGCACACAGGTGATTGGACCAGGCGCCACCAAAACTCAGCAGCGTCATCGCCCCGGCCTGCCGGGCCTGTATCAGATTCTGATACAGCTTGAACCACTTGTTGCCGCCGAGAACCGGGTCTACGAGATCCAGTCTGAACAGACGCAACTGCACATCGCGACGCAACAATCTTGCATCGTCTATCCGGGTGACAGGGACCTTGCTGAAATCGGGGGAGTCAATCATGGCAGACCGGCAAAATGATGATGGACCGGCAAATAAAAAAGCCGTTGGCAGGCAACGGCTTTTTGGGAATTCAATGGCGGACCGGACGGGACTCGAACCCGCGACCTCCGGCGTGACAGGCCGGCATTCTAACCAGCTGAACTACCGGTCCGCGACACACAACACTGCGAATGATCAGACAACGTCACTGTTTGTCTGGTGGGTGGTGAGGGATTTGAACCCCCGACATTCGCCTTGTAAGGGCGACGCTCTACCAACTGAGCTAACCACCCGCTGTGTTGAGTGACGCGCATTTTACCGACTTGAGCTGGCATGTCAAATAAAATTTAAGATTTTCTGTCTATCAATTCCGGGCGGTTAACGGTACCATTTTGGCCCTCGAAAATTTTACGCCAATCGGCCATACCCGACCCATGGAAATCTATAAAGAGTTCAACTTCGAAGCTGCCCATCGGCTGCCCAATGTCCCCGAGGGACACAAGTGCGCGCGCCTGCACGGACACTCATTTCAGGTCAGACTGGTCGTCGCCGGTCCGGTTGGTGAACGCAGTGGCTGGGTCATGGACTTTGGTGATATCAAGTCGGCATTCAAACCCGTCTGGGAACAACTCGATCATCATTATCTGAACGACATTGCTGGTCTCGATAATCCGACCAGTGAAAATATTGCCCGCTGGATCTGGCAGAAACTTCGCCCGACGCTACCACAACTGGTGCGTGTGGAAATACGCGAAACCTGCACCAGTGGCTGTATCTATGATGGCGCTGACCAGCAAACAGTTGAGGCCTGAGGACTCAGTTCGGCATCAAGGCTGAATTGTCTCATCGCTACAATGCGCAACACTGATTTCAGACCATTTCCTTTTTGATTGCCATAAAGTCGCGTGCGCGATTGATGCAGTCCGCAGCAATCAGTTTGCCTTCTCTGTAGTACCTGACCACCATCCCCGCTTCCACTGCGGTCTCCGGCGAGCCATCGGTTTGCACCTCATCATAGCCATGGCACAGACCCACTGACTGCAGCTTCACATCATACTGATCTGACCAGAACCATGGGGTCACGTGATACACTTCAGCGCCGCCACAGATATTGGCAGCGGCCACGCGCGACTGATCATTGGCATTCTGCACCGACTCCAGCCGGACACGACGTTGATACAACTCACTGGGATGCGAAGTGCAATCGCCCGCAGCAAAAATATCAGGGTCGCTGGTACGCGCATGTTCATCAACATAAATACCATTTTCCATGCGCAGCCCGGCAGACTCGGCCAGAGACGTCTCGGGCACCACACCTACACCGACAATAACCAACTGCGCCTTGATAGTGCGACCATCGGCACAACTGACGGAATCGACCTGGCCACGCCCGTTGATGGCTACAACTTCGGCATTGCAGTGCAGCTGCACGCCGTGTTGCTCATGCAGCCGGGCAAAAAAGTCCGACATTTGCTCGCCTGTCACCCGCTTGAGTACACGGCTCTCGCGCTCCAGCACGGTTACCTGCTTACCCAGTTTACGCAGCACTGCGGCCGCTTCCAGACCGATATAGCCGGCACCTATCACTACGATATCAGTCACCTGATCCAGTCTGGCACGAATCGCCTCAACGTCGGCCAGCGTGCGCAGATAACAGACACCATCCAGCGCATCTCCCAGGGGCAGATGAATGGGTCTTGCGCCGGTGCACAGGGCCAGTCTGTCGAAAGCCAGTGATTCACCCGTTGTCAGTTGTACACGCTTTTCCTGAGGCAGGATGGCCGCTACTCGAGTGTTCAATCGCAGGTCGATATTCTGCGCCTGATACATCTGCTCGGGCCGCAACAGAATCTGCTCTGCGTTTTTTTCTCCAGACATGACTGCCTTGGACAGCGGCGGACGGTGATACGGCAGCTGCGGTTCATCCCCGATCAATGTGATCTTTCCGGTCCAGCCACTTTTGCGCAGATGAACGGCCAGTTGTGATCCGGCATGACTGGCACCGATGACGATACAGTGATTGCTGGTGACTGCTTCTGACATAAAGATCTCCGTACTGGCTTAGCGAATCTGCCAGTCGATACTGGCCAACTGTTGCTGTTGCAGGTACTGATTGGCTTTTGAGAAATGTCGGTTCCCCAGAAAGCCGCGATGCGCCGACAGCGGCGACGGGTGTGGCGAGGTAAGTACCAAATGTCTTTTTCTGTCGATCATCGCACCTTTGCGCTGCGCGTAACTGCCCCAAAGCATAAAGACCAGATGTTCACGGCGTTCATTCAATAGCTCAACAATACGATCCGTGAAGCCCTCCCAGCCTTTGCCCTGATGCGAATTCGCCTGACCGGCGCGCACTGTCAGAACCGCATTAAGCAGCAGCACACCCTGCTGTGCCCATTGCATGAGATTACCGTGGGAAGGCACCGGCAGGCCCAGGTCAGCATGCAGCTCTTTATAGATGTTCTGCAGGGACGGTGGCACCGCAACACCCTGCTGAACCGAGAAACACAGGCCGTGCGCCTGGCCCGGTCCGTGATAAGGATCCTGACCAAGAATCACCACCCTGACTTTTTCAAACGGCGTGGTATTCAGCGCATTAAAAATCTGATTACCAGGTGGGAATATCTGTTGCCCCTGCTGCTTTTCCTGCAGCAGAAACTGCCGCAGGGATTGCATGTAGGGTTTACCAAACTCATCAGCCAGCTCGGCCTTCCAACTGGGCTCCAGTTGGATGTCACGAGTCTGTTCAGCCATGCCAGTCATCAATCCCTGGCGGGGCGCATGTGAGGGAACAGCAGCACATCTCGAATGGATGGAGCGTCGGTAAACAGCATGACCAGACGATCGACACCGATGCCCTCGCCTGCTGTAGGCGGCAGCCCGTATTCCAGAGCCGTGATGTAATCTGCATCGTAGTGCATGGCTTCGTCATCACCGGCATCTTTCTGCTCTACCTGCTCTCGGAAACGGGCAGCCTGGTCCTCGGCATCATTAAGCTCTGAGAAACCATTGGCGAGCTCGCGGCCACCGATGATCAGTTCAAAACGATCGGTGACTTCCGGGTTGTCATCATTGCGACGGGCCAGTGGTGACACTTCCGTCGGATATTCGGTGATGAAGGTCGGCTGCAGCAGATGATGTTCGACTTTTTCGTCGAATATTTCCATCATGATCCTGCCCAGACCCCAAGCATCGTCGACTTTGATGCCGAAAGACTTCGCCAGCTCGGCAGCAGCCGGACGAGACTCAAGTTGCTCGGCCGTGACGCCATGGCAGTGCTGCAGAATCGAATCTTTAACAGGCAGACGGACAAACGGTTCGCCCAGATTGATCTTCAGGCCCTGATATTCGATTTCGGTTGTACCCAGCACTTCGACAGCCAGGGTACGCAGCATGTCTTCGGTAAAATCCATCAGGTCGTTATAGTCGGCATAGGCCTGATAGAACTCGACCATCGTGAACTCTGGGTTGTGACGTGTCGACAGGCCTTCATTACGGAAATTGCGGTTGATCTCAAAAACCCGCTCAAAACCACCAACCACCAGTCGCTTCAGATACAGCTCCGGCGCAATACGCAGGTACATGGTCTGATCCAGCGCATTGTGATGGGTGACAAAGGGCTTGGCCGTGGCGCCACCAGGAATCACCTGCATCATCGGAGTTTCCACTTCCATGAAGTTGTGCTTCTGAAAGTAGTTGCGCATGCTGTTGATCAGCTTTGAGCGCAGCATAAATGTGCGACGCGACTCTTCGTTGGCAATCAGGTCCACGTAACGCTGGCGGTAGCGCACTTCGGTATCCGTCAGGCCCTTCCACTTGTCAGGCAGGGGGCGCAGCGCCTTGGTCAGCAGCTGCAGCGACTCAACGTTCACTGTCAGCTCACCTTTGCCGGTACGAAACATTTCACCGCTTACACCAACAATGTCACCCAGATCCAGATCCTTGATTTCGGCCATCATTTCTGCCGGCAGGGCCTTGTGATTGACATAAAGCTGAATGGCATCACTGGCGTCCTGAATCACCAGGAAAGGTCCACGCTGGCGAATCAGCCTGCCTGCAACCTTGACCTTGCGAGCCAGTGATTCAAGCTCCTCGCGGGTATTCTCGGCGTACTGCTGGTGCAGGTCGGCGGCCAGTGCATCGCGGCGGAAGGTATTTGGAAACGCATTGCGGCTGCGCTGAATCGCGTGCAGTTTGTCACGGCGCTGCGCAATCAGTTTGTTTTCTTCCTGGGCAGCCTGAGCCTGGCTGGCGGCATTGTTTTGATCGTTGCTATCACTCATCTGTTTACAGTCCCATTTTCAGGCTGGCTTCAATAAAGCGGTCCAGGTCACCGTCCAGAACGGCACCGGTGTTGGTGTTCTCCACGTTGGTACGCAGGTCCTTGATACGCGACTGGTCAAGAACATAGGATCGGATCTGGCTGCCCCAGCCAATGTCGGCTTTTTCGGCTTCTACTGCCTGCGCCTCTTCACGGCGTTTCAGCTCTTCCATCTCATACAGCTTGGCTTTCAATTGTTTGATCGCCTGATCCTTGTTCTTGTGCTGCGAACGCTGGTTCTGACACTGCACCACGATGCCGCTCGGCAAATGCGTCAGTCGAATCGCTGAGTCTGTAGTATTAACGTGCTGACCACCGGCACCACTGGAGCGGTAGGTATCGACGCGGACCTGCGACATATCCAGATCAATCTCGATGTCATCGTCGATTTCCGGCGACACAAACACTGAGGAGAAGGAAGTATGGCGTCGGTTACCTGAGTCAAAGGGGGATTTGCGCACCAGGCGATGCACGCCGGTTTCCGTACGCAACCAGCCGAAGGCGTATTCACCACCAAAAAACAGCGTTGCGCCCTTGATACCTGCCACTTCACCCGGGGAGACTTCCATGACTTCTACGTTAAAGCCTTTGTCTTCACCCCAGCGCATATACATGCGCATGAGCATCTCAGCCCAGTCTTGAGCTTCGGTACCACCAGAGCCAGCCTGAATTTCCAGGAAGGCACTGTTGGGATCCATCTTGCCAGAGAACATGCGGCGGAATTCCAACGCATTGAGTTCTGTTTCCAGTCGACCCAGCTCATTGCCAACTTCAGTAAACAGGTCCTGGTCGCCCTCTTCCTGAGCCAGCTGCAAGAGTTCTTTGTTGTCAGACAGACCGGTGTACAGTGCGTCAATTGTGCCAACAACGTGTTCCAGATTAGAGCGCTCGCGCCCCAGCTCCTGCGCGTATTCAGGCTTGTCCCAGACCGCGGACTCACCCAGCTCCAGCTCAACCTCAGTCAGGCGTTCTTTCTTGGTATCGTAGTCAAAGATACCCCCTGAGCGTATTGGTCCGCTCGGTGAAGTCTTTGATTTTCTGAAGCAAGGGGTTGATTTCCATTGGCCATCCTGTCGCTGAAACGTATGTGCGGGTCGTGTATCTTGGGAAAGAGGCGCATTTTACACCACTGAGCCACTGTTTACACACTTCGGCGTCAACCTAATTGTCGGCCAATCGTGCCTGTTTCCAGTACAATAGCCCCCTTTACCGCAATCACCCGACGAAAATCCTCACATGACCGCCCATGTCTGACCAGTCCACAACCGATAACAGCGCGCTCTCCAACGCACAGCTTCAGTGGCAGGAAGATGGCGCTCCCTACTCTCCTGAGTACGCTGACGTTTATTTTTCCCGTGAGGGCGGACTGGCCGAAACCCATCATGTATTCCTGCAGGCCAATGACCTGCTCGAGCGTTGGCAGCGTCTGGATGCAGAGCTGCAGCGCAGCGGACAAAAAGCAGTATTTGTCATCGCAGAGCTGGGCTTTGGCACTGGCCTGAACTTTCTGTGTACCTGGCGACTCTGGCAACAGGCAGCCTGCCAGCATCTGCGCCTTCACTATATCAGCTGCGAGAAACACCCTCTGACTGTGTCCGCATTAGAAAAGGCTCTGCAACAGTGGCCCGACCTGGCGGAGTGGCGCGATAAATTGCTGCCACTGTACCCCGATCACACTGCCGGGTATCACAGGCTTCCGCTGACTGATATCACACTCGACCTGTACTACGGTGACGCACTGACAGCGCTTAACGCGCAGAGCAACCAGACCGCCAGTGTCGATGCCTGGTTCCTGGACGGTTTTACCCCCGCTCGCAATCCGGAAATGTGGAGCGACTCGCTGCTCGACACGATAGGCAAGCTGTGCCGTCCCGGATCAACACTCAGCAGCTACAGTGTCACCGGACGCGTTGTGCGCTATCTGCGGGAATTGGGTTTTGATGTTGAAAAACGCCCCGGCTTCGGCCGCAAGCGGCAAATGCTGTTTGCCGCGTATCAAGGCCAGGCGGGCAGCGCTGAAGCCAATCAGATAAACCGACCAGTCATCCCAGCTTCAGCAATCGTGATTGGCAGTGGACTGGCCGGTGCCACCGCTGCCCGAGCGCTCGCCATGCGTGGAATCGGGGTGACCGTGCTGGAAAAAGAACTGCAAACTGCCAGCGGCGCATCAGGCAACCGGCAGGCCGTTGTGCAACTGCGACGCAACAAGCAGCAGGATCAATTGTGGGCATTTAATACACACAGCTATCTCTATGCTCTGCGCTTCTATCAGTCTCTGGCAATCGCCAGCAATAACGCGGTGCAATGGAATCCCTGCGGCGTGCTGACTCTCGACAGCGCTTACCGTAACACACGCGGCTCCGACAGCAGCCGCGACACTTACGAACACTATTCGCCTCAGATCCTTCAGACCGTGACGGCTGCACAGACACAACAACTTGGCGGTGTCGAGCTTGATGAGGGCGGAACCTGGCTGCCTGGCGGCGGCTGGATCAACCCGGCAGCCAGCTGTCGGATCTGCATGGACCATCCATTAATCAGCGTCAAAACGGATACCTCAGTAGCGGTGCTGCAGTTTTCAGAAAATACGCAGCGCTGGCAACTGTATGACGAACAGAGCAATCTGATTGCCGAAAGTGCCTGCGTGGTCATCGCCAACAGCTATTCCGCCACTGCACTGCAACAGACCGGGCTGTATCCAGTTCAGCCACTAAGGGGCCAGGTCAGCCATATTCCGGCAAGCAGCACCAGCAGCCAGCTGAACAGTGTTGTCTGCTCAGAGCGCTATCTTGCTCCCGCATCTGACGGCGTGCACTGCGTTGGCGCCAGTTATGTCAAGAACAGCGACTCCGCCGAATTGTCAGAAACCGAACATCAGGAGAACCTGGAGAAACTGGGTGTCATCACCAGCGAGCTGGGTCTCTATAAGGACTCACCTCTCGCGGGCCGGGTGGCATTTCGTGGCAGCTCACTGGACTTCATGCCGCTGATCGGCCAGGTGCCCGATCCGGTTCTGCCCGAGGAGCAGTACGGCAGCACGCGGCATCTGCAGGCAAACGTACCGGAGCAGCGATTACCGGGTCTTTATATGAGCATCGGTCATGGGTCACATGGTACGGTCAGCTGCCCGATGGCCGCGGAACACCTGGCGGCACTAATCTGCAACGAACCCAGCCCACTACCCACAGACGCCGCCGACTGCGTCGACCCCATCCGCTTCATCCGCCGCCTCCGCAAACGCCGTAACTGAACGTTGTACTGACGCGCTGCATTCAATCATTGGTATTGATTGAGCTACGGTCCGGGAGGGAAGTATCAGATCTCGCCCGGATCGCATCCTTTCACCTGGCACCCGGCGGTGCGGGCCTCGACCTCGCGCGCTGCGCGGGCTCGGGACTCGAACAGTCCTACCCGCTGATCGGGCGCCAGGCAAAAGGATAAAGCGCGCCCTGATTGGGCGAGATGCTGATACTCCCCTCCCTGCCCTTGTGCCAACATTGACCATGGCAAACAAGCAGCGACTGATTCGACGTATTTCGATTCGCAAGAATGCCCTAATCAATTGACGTAAGACATCGTATCGCAACTTCGGAGCCAGCAGATCTGGCCCGGAGCCACGACGTAGCCGATCTGCGCCATGCGGTTGTGAGATTTCATGATCGGAGATGATGAAGCTGACGTTTGGCACAAGGGCCGGGTAGCGGGTGGCGGAATCATGCCCAATCAGGGCGCGTTTATCCTTTTGCCGCACACCCGATCAGCGGGAGGACTGTCTGAGTCCCGAGCGGCATCGCCGCGAGGTCGAGTTCCGCCCCGCCGGGTGTGCGGTGAAAGGATGCGAGCCGGGCATGATCCGCCACCCGCTTCCCGGCCCGCTGTTGATAAGCGAATCGAGGTCGGACGCGATTGTCAGCCGGTAAAGAAGCGTCGCAGGGCTCGAGCGAGGTGCCAGCCGTCATCGCTGCCAGCCAGCTCCCGAATTGAGTGCATCCCATACGTAGGCACACCCACATCAACCGTCTCTACCCCAATACCAGACGCCGTAATCGGCCCGATCGTGCTGCCGCAGCCCATGTCACTGCGGACAACAAAGCGCTGCACCGGCGCATCGACCTCATCACACAACTGCGTGAACCTGGCCTGCGTGCGACTGTTGGTGGCGTAGCGTTGGTTGGCGTTGATCTTGATCACAGGTCCCCGGTTGAGAACCGGACCGTGGTTGGCGTCGTGTTTTTCTGTGAAATTGGGGTGCAGGCCGTGTGCGTTGTCTATAGACAGGAACAGTGAGCGACGAATCATGCGTTCGATGCTTTCTGCACTGTCGGCGGCTTCGCCGTCACGGTTACTGAAGCGGGCGGACAGTCTTGCCAGCACGGATCGTAGGAAGGGACCCTGCGCGCCGCAGGCTGACGCACTGCCAACTTCTTCGTGATCGTTGCAGACCATCAATGCAAAACCATTGCCCGATTTTTTTGCTTCAATGATTGCATCCAGGCAGACATAGCAGCTGAGCAGATTGTCCAGTCGCGCGGAGGCGATAAACTCATTGTGCAGGCCAATCTGGGCAGGCGGCTGCGTGTCGTAAAAGAACAGCTCATGTGCTAGCACAGCGTCTACGTCGTTGATGCCCTGCTGCTCAGCCAGTGCATCAACAAGAAACGCGTCAAAGTCAAAATCCTTGATGGATTTGCCGTCGCCAGCAGATAGCGCAAGAACCGGTGGCATTTCTTTTTGCGGATTGATGCTGCGGTTCTGATTTGCTTCGCGATCCAGATGGATGGCCAGGCTGGGAACCGTTGCTATCGGTCGTTGCCAGTTCAATGTTGCCGCGTCCAGTGTGCCGTCCCTGCGTCTGAATTCAACCCGGCCAGCCAGAGACAGGTCACGGTCAAACCAGGGTGCCAAAAGCACACCACCGTACACCTCTACTGCAAACTGCAGAACCGAGGCATTGCGCATCACTGCATTAGGTTTTACTTTCAGACAGGGGCTGTCGGTGTGAGCACCGGCCATCATGACACCTGACTCAGCAGGATCGCCGTCGCCCGTCACGAAGGCAATAATCGACGAATCGTTGCGGGTCAGCACATAGGCACGATTTGGCTGCAACTGCCAGGCGTCTTCCTCGTTGAGGCGTTCGAACCCGGCTTCCTGCAATGCCGCCAGCATGGTCTCGACGGCATGAAAGGGACTTGGCGAGTGCTGCAAAAAACGCAGCAACCCGTCATTGAATCGCTGTTTATCCACTTACTGACCGTTAACCTCTAACAGTTCAACATCAAACACCAGTGTGGCGAATGGTGGGATTGGGCCTGAACCGCCCGGGCCGTAGCCAAGATCGCTCGGAATATAAAGACGATAGGTGTCACCCGTCTGCATCAGCTGCAGACCTTCGGTCCAGCCAGGTATGACCTGGTTCAGGGCAAACTCGGCGGGTTCGCCACGCGCGATGGAGCTGTCGAACACTTCACCATCGATAAAGCGGCCTTCGTAGTGGGCGGTCACAGTGTCAGTTGCAGTGGGAGATACACCACTGCCATCACCGCGTTCCAGTACTTCGTACTGCAGACCCGATTCAGTGGTCATCACACCTTCGCGCTGGGCGTTTTCGGCCAGGAAGGCTTCAGATTCTGCACGCGATGCTTCAACCTGCGCCTGCTGTTCGTCCATCAGCTGCTGCTGGAAGGTCATCAGCGCGTTCATCATTTCATCTTCGGTCATCTGCGGTTCGCCATTGACCATGTCACGCAGACCCGCGATAAAAGCGTCGATATCGATCTGGTCGGTCAGACCCTGCATCATCAGGTTTTGGCCAATATTGAAGCCAACGCTGTAACTGATCTGGGTATCCTGGTCGGTCAGGTCAATGTCCTGCGCGTGCACTGGTGCGTTGAACATCAGCAGCGATACTGCCAGCCCCAGGCTGGAGGCGCGTAAAGTTTGCATAAAACGATTCCTGTTACGGTGATTAAAGTACGCCGAGCAGTCTAAACCGACTATGAATGGATTACCAGTGTGCTTTCGCGGGGGCTGGGCATGCGTTAAGCTTGTGCACTTGTCCCGGTTTACAGCGCACCGAATGCGCTCAATATCTGACCCAGGAGTCGGCCGTTATGGTCTCAAGGTTATCCAGCTGTTTACGTGCGGCCAAATCTCCATTGCTGTTGATATCGATGGCTATTGGCGTCCTGTTGCTCGGCGCCTGCAGCAGACAGTTTTCGGTCAGCGTGAATCAGCAGACGCTGTACGACCCGCGACCCTACAGTGGAGTGGTGCGAGTCGCGGACCCGGGCCTGCAAAGCTGTATCAATGTCACCATGCGACAGAATGAGTACAACGACCCTGAGCAGATCAGTGTGATCGCCTGCCCGCTGCTGGAGATTGCCAGCCTGGAAGGTATTGAAGCTCTGGAGGGCCTGCGCTTTATCGACCTTTCTGGCAATGAGCTGGAAACGCTTGATGCTTTGCAACGTCTGCCACGGCTGACCTCTGTCAATGCGCCCGACAATCAGTTGAAGGATATTTCCGGCCTGCTTGTCATTGATACGCTGACCAGCGCAGTGCTGACTGGCAACCCCTCAATTCCCTGCGACCAGCTAGAAACATTAAGAGAGAGACTGGCGCAGAACCTGATCAGTCCGGAGACCTGCCGGTCGTGACAACCGGCACACCACTGTGGAAACGAAACTGATCGTCGACTGATTCAATCAGCTGTTTTTCAACCGCCAGAAATCTTTCCACGTGTTCATCAATCGGTGTATCACTGTATTGCTGAGCCAGAGACAGATAATCCCGGAAGTGACGTGCCTCGGACCGCAACAGGCTGCGGTAAAATTTTGCCAGCGTGTCATCGAG
This sequence comes from Gammaproteobacteria bacterium UBA2675, assembly GCA_002354805.1. Lineage (GTDB taxonomy): Bacteria > Pseudomonadota > Gammaproteobacteria > Pseudomonadales > Pseudohongiellaceae > Pseudohongiella. The sequence continues at coordinate 86,364 of DEMH01000012.1, read as the reverse complement.
CAATGGCGCCAGACTGGCGAAGCGCTCGCAGGAGCGTGCCTCGACAATCGCGCCAACAATCAGTCCGTCGATCAGTGTGCCGTCGCGATCTGTCCGCATATGTTCCCGCAATCCGGCCGCATAGCGTGACGGGCCTATGCGTTGATAGGCGATATCACGCTGCGCCATGATGTTGACCACCTGTTCGAAGTGCAGCAACTCTTCACGTGCCAGTTGTGACATTTTAGTCAGCAACTCGGTATGGCTGACATAACGATACATCAGGGTCATGGCGTTGGAGGCTGCCTTTTTCTCACAATTTGCATGATCAATCAGCAGCAGGTCCTGATTCTGCAGCGCCCAGTCCAGCCAGGCCTGTGGTGTTCGGCACGGTAAAAAAGCAATCAGTTCTTCGGTGGCACTCATTTCAATTCTCGTCATCATCCAGGGCGGGCAACTGCTCGTCGGCCTCGGCCAATCGGTCCGCGTCAATCTGCTTGCTGGCTCTTGCGCCCAGGGTTTTTAATCGCTCGACGCGCCCGATCAGATTACCCTTGCCAGTCTGGAGTTTGCCGACTACCGATTCGTAGCTCTTCTGCCCCGCCTCCAGCTTGCGGCCAAGATCATCGAGATCGCTCAGCAAACCAACAAATTTGTCATACAGCGCACCCGCCTGCCGCGCGATCTCCTGCGCATTGCGGCTTTGATATTCATAGCGCCAGATATTGTGAATCGTGCGCAACGTGGCCAGCAATGTGCTTGGACTGACCAGCACGATGTTGCGTTCGAAGGCCTGGTTAAAAATCTCTGGTTCCTGCTGAAGGGCGGCGGAGAACGCAGGTTCAATCGGCATGAACAGCAACACAAAGTCCAGTGATTGAATACCGGGCAGATCCTGATAGCGCTTGTCACTCAACTGACGAATATGATTTCGCAGTGACTGCAGATGAAGTTTGAGCGCGCTGTTTCGCTCGGCATCATCATCAGCGCTGCAGTAGCGCTCATAGGCAGTCAGTGAGACTTTGGCGTCTATGACAATCTGCCGGTTATCGGGCAGCTGTACAATGACATCAGGCTGACTGCGTTGCCGCCCGGCGTCATCATCGGTCTGGCGAAAACTCTGCTGAACCTGATATTCGCGTCCCTCTGTCAGGCCGGATGCCTGCAGAATGGAACTGAGGATGTACTCACCCCAGGCGCCCTGGGTTTTGTTCTCACCACGCAGCGCTTTGGTCAGGTTGACGGCATCATCGCTGATGCGTGTATTGAGCTGCTGCAGCTGGCGAATTTCTTTCTCCAGTGCAAAGCGCTCTCTGGCCTCGCGATTGTAGGTCTCTTCAACCCGCTTTTCGAAACCGCTGATTTTTTCCTGCAGTGGACGCAGTATTTCACCCAGACTTTGACGACTTGCTTCGGCAAGACGCCGGCTCTTGTCATCCAGCACATCATTGGCCAGCAACTGGAACTGTTGACGAAGCTCTTCGCGGGACTGCTGAAGCAGCTGAATCTTTTCCAGGGTTTGACGCTGCTCTTCGTCCAGGCGGGTCTGCAAATGGACGATGTGCTCCCGGTAGGCGGCCGCGCGGCGCGAACTCCAGAGCAGACTCAGCAGCACACCGCCAAACAGACCGATGCCGCCGGCAGTCAATGCATACCAAAGCGGCACCAGCTCCGTCATCACGAGGGTCAGATCAGATTGTCGTTGATCGTACGCACCAGCAGATCCTGCTGATAAGGCGCCGGGGCTCCGTCGGATACTCTTGCCTCAACCAGAATCCCATCAGCAGTGTCGCTGAGCGTAACATCAAACTGGCGGGCCTCCACTTCTTCGTCGCGGCCAAACAGTCGCCCAAAAAAGCCTGGCTCTTCCTGATTCTCTGTGCCAGTGAACGACACGATATAGCGTCGCTCGTCGCGATCAGAGCTCAGCAGCTCGATTTCAGCATTGCCGATCGCCTGACCGACCTGGCTCCAGGCACGATCAAAATCGATGCGCAGCTCCAGTCTGGTACTGCCCGATTCACTGTCATCCAGTCGCGCCTTGCCCTGCGCCTCGATACTGCCCGCGAGCATTGACACGGATGAGCCACGATAAATATCGGTGCGGTCAGCCAGGTACATGGACAGTGAGGCCAGCATGGTAGCTTCACGCTCCAGGTTTTCGGAATCAGAAGGCCATGTAACCGCCTGACCCTCGGCAGTTTCACCCTCATCATCAACCTGCAGGATATATACCTCAGAGTTGCCGGCGTGCAGACCAGGCTCGACGCGGACACGATAGCGATTGCGGACATCGCTATCGTCCTGCGGCACCCATTCGGTCTCAACAACACCAGCGACAGCGTCTTCGCTGGCGACAGGCAGGCCCTCGGTCGCAAAATAGTCCCGCAGCGTCGGCCACACCTGACCCGGAGTGGCTCCCACCACAATCCAGGCACGGTCGCCGAAGCGCTGAATCACAACACCCTCGCGGACCCGCGTGTCGATGGGTTTTGGTGCAGGAGGCACGACGTAGACTTCACGTTCGCCTGGCGCTTCCGGCGGAATATAGTAAAGCTGGTCGATCGTGTAGCTGTCGAGCTCAGCGGGTATGTCCATGACCGGTGTTATCCGGGCTTCCAGATATTCACCCTCGCGATCTCTGAGCCAGCCTTCATCCCCGCCGATTCCCAACCAGGAACAGCCCTGAACCAGCATTGCCATACTCAGTACTACTGCAGGTTTCAGGATAACACCTCGCTTGAACGTGTTTGATTGGAAAGCACCGGGAGTTCCGCACCCAGGCGAAATCTGCCGGGATGCGTTAAAGAACTGACTGCGTATTGGAAGCATACTCTTTCGACCTTGCCTGTATTAGTCCAGTCCCGCGTGGCGAATCGCCTCACGCAACGGAATGTGGTATGCCTTGTTAAGTGGCACCAGGGGCAGGCGAATGCCCGCTTTGATATGTCCGAGTTCACTCAGCGCCCATTTAACCGGAATCGGATTAGCTTCCAGGAACAGTGAGTTGTGCAGACCCGCCAGACGCGCGTTAAGCAGGCTGGCTTTTTCGTATTCACCGGCCAGCGCAAGCCGACACATCTCGTGCATCTGTGCCGGCGCAACATTGGCTGTCACGGAAATATTGCCTTTACCGCCGGCGAGGATCAGATCCAGTGCAGTAGCGTCGTCACCACTGTAAATGGCGATGCGATCACCACACAGGCTGATGACCTGCTGGCCACGATCCAGATCGCCAGTCGCTTCCTTGATACCCACAATATTCTTGATATCCGCCAGCCGTGACACGGTTTCCGGCAACAGGTCACAGCCTGTTCTGGAAGGCACATTATAAAGAATCTGCGGGATATCGACTTCTTCAGCGATCTTCTTGAAATGCTGATAGAGGCCTTCCTGCGGAGGCTTGTTGTAATAAGGTGTCACCAGCAGACAGGCATCGGCACCCTCTTCCTTGGCGGCGTGGGTGTAATAAATTGCCTCAGTGGTAGAGTTTGAGCCAGTACCGGCAATGACAGGGATGCGCCCGGCAACCGTTTTGACGGCACGCGCAATGACTGCACAATGCTCTTCCATGGTCAGCGTTGGCGACTCACCAGTCGTACCAACAACAACCACGGCGTCTGTGCCGCTCTCAATATGCCACTCCAGCAGGCGATCAAACGCTTCAAAATCGATGTCGCCATTTGGCAACATGGGAGTGACGATGGCAACAATACTGCCCTGTATCATGCATAACCTCTATAGTTTTCGGACTTGCTCAGGCTGCAGACTCTATCACACTGCAACCTTCTGACAAAAACCGCATTATACCCTGTGACTGGTATTAATCGTTGTGTATGATCCTGGCTGCTTCGTGATCCGGCCCGACAGCCTCATCATCCGGTGGCGCGTGGGTGGGCCAGGTGTTGACAATGGCCTTGATCAAGGTGGCCAGTGGGATGGCAAAAAACACCCCAGCCAGTCCCCACAGACCGCCAAACACCAACACGGCGGCAATGATCGCAACCGGGTGCAGGTTGACGGTTTCCGAGAAAATGATCGGCACAAGCACATTGGCATCCAGCAGCTGGATCACGGTATAGACCGCAAGAACGGTAAAAAATTCACTGCCCAGACCCCACTGCACATAGGCAACTGCCATCACCGGAAACACCACCACCGCCACACCTATAAAAGGTACGATGACAGAGAGACCCATCAGCACAGCCAGCAACAGGGTATAGTTCATGCCCAGTATCGTGAAGGCCAGATAACTGGTGCCGCCCACAATCAGGATCTCAAGCGACTTGCCGCGCACATAGTTGGCTACCTGAACATCCATCTCCTGCCAGATCTTGCGCATCAGCGGTCTGTGTCGTGGCAACAGGTTGGCCACCCAGTGCACCAGGGTCGTTTTGTCCTTCATCATGAAAAACACCAGCACTGGCACCAGAATCAGGAACATGATCCAGGAGAAAATATTGGGCAGGCTGGAGATGGAATAAGACAGCACATACTGGCCAAACATGGCCAGCTCACCCCGCAGCGTGCGGATGATGTCCTGAACCTGTTGTTGCGTCATCAGATCCGGATAGTTTTCCGGCAGCAGCATCAATAAGTTCTGACCCTCGCCGATCAGGCGCGGCAGCTCATTGATCAGCCTGGCCAGCTGACTCCACGCCTGAGGCAGGATCCACAGCAGCAAAGCCATGAAACCACTGATAAAAAGTGTATAAACAAGCACCACTGCCAACAGGTAGGATACGTTCAGTCGCAGCAGGGTGTTGACCATACCCTGTAACAGATAGGCGATGATCAGGGCAGCAATAAGCGGGGCTATGAAGGAGCCGATCGTCAGTAGAACCAGCAGCGCTGATATCAGGATCAGCGTGAAAATGATGGCTTCTTCATCGTGAAAATAGCGATCCAGGAAAGCCCGGAAAAATCTTCGCATGGGAACTCAGCCTTTTTTTATCCAGTAACAGTAGGATTGCTGCTGTTTTTCAAATGCCAGTATTTCGTGGCGACTTTGCTGGACAAACGCAAAAAAGTCACGCTCCGAGCCAGGGTCCGTGGCAACGACTTTCAGCACTTGCTGTGATGTCAGGGCATTCAGTGCCAGCTTGGCCTTCAGTAAAGGCATGGGGCACTGTAATCCGCTAACGTCCAACTCTTGATCTGCGACAGGTTCCATGCGGGGCATTTTATCAAGCATTGCCAGGCACTGCATAGCAAAAGCACATTTACTCCCGGAGACATCCCCCGGTTTGCGGAATTATTTGTGTTAATATCGGTCTATTATCGGGAATGCAATCAGTGGAATTCTATGCGCAGCATCCTTAAAAGTACCGCCCTCTCGGTGGCGATTGCCCTGAGCTGTCAAAGCCCGGCAGCGCTGGCTCAAAGTCAGTTGCCGACTCTCGGGGATCGCATTTCCGGCATTTTTTCTCTGGATGAGGAATATAAGCTGGGGCGTGACTTTCTGCGCTCGGTTCGACGCACGACACCCACCATCAGCGATCCGCTGATCAACGATTACGTCGTTAATTTTACGCATAATCTCGCTGTCCACAGTGATCTGCAGGACTATCGGCTCGCCTTTATTGTCGTGGACAGCCCTGCCCTTAACGCTTTCGCAACACCAGGTGGCGTCATCGGCGTCAACGGCGGCCTGTTTCTGAATGCACACACCGAAGGCGAGTTTGCCTCGGTGATGGCTCACGAAATCGCCCACGTCAGCCAGCGCCATTTTGCGCGCAGCGTGGAAGACGCGCAGCGCCGACGCATTCCGGAACTGGCAACACTGCTGGCAAGCATCGTGCTGATGGGTTCTGGCAGCTCGGCGGGGCCGGCGGCAGTCATGGCAGCGCAGGGTCGCTCTATCGAGAACCAGCTGCGCTTCTCCCGCCAGAACGAGGCAGAGGCTGACCGCATTGGCCTGCGGACCATGGTGGAGGCAGGCTACGATCCGGCCGACATGGCCAGCCTGTTTGAGCGACTGATGGATATGAGCCGTTTCAGCAGCCGCCCACCCGAATTTCTGTTGAGCCACCCGGTGACCGAAGCCCGTATCGCCGACGCACGCAGTCGCGCCAATCGTATTCCCTATCGTCCTTCTGCGACCGGCGACACCCTGGAATACCACCTGATTCGCGCACGCATCGAGGTGCACTATGCGAACTCCCCCGAAGCAGCGCTTGAAGAATTCAACAAGCGTTCGCGTAGTGCACGCTCAGAACAGGAGCGCAAAACTGCCACCTACGGCCTGGCGCTGGCGCAGCTGAAAGCTGAACAATATGGTCAGGCGCTGGAATCCATTGATTTGCTCCTGGCCAGTGACCCGAACCGTATCACCTACGTGGTAACGCGCGCCGACATTCTGACTCAGAGCGGCGAGCCACAACAGGCGCTGGACTTTCTGGATCGACATATCCGTATCAACCCGGAAAACCACCCGCTGACGATGACACGTGTTGACGCCCTGATCGAACAGCGCAACTACGCCGAGGCGGCGCGAATCATGGAACGACATGCCATCAATCGACCGGAAGATCACAACCTCTGGTATCAGATTGCGGAGACCCAGGGTCAGGTTGGCGATATCAGCAAAGTGCATCAGGCACGAGCTGAATACTTTATTCTGGTCGGGGATTTCCGCAGCGCACGCGAACAGCTCAATTACGCTCTGCGGATTGAAACCGATCGTGAACAGAATATTCCGCTAATCAGTCGTCTGCGTCAGCGGCTTGGGGAAGTGGAACGGATGCAGCGCGAACTGCAGGAGCGCTAGCTCGCGCAGTCAATCAAGAATCAGGCTTTACCTTTCACGGCCAGCTTGTGCTGGGCAGAAAAATCCAGCATACGTTGCAATGGAATCATCGCCTTACGCGCCAGGTCAGCGCTGACCCTGATTTCATTGCTGCCGTCTTTCAGTGACTGATACATCGCCTGCAATGAGTTCATTCCCATCCAGGGACAACTGGCACAGCTCTTACAGGTCGCATCGTTGCCGGCAGTGGGAGCGATAATAAAATTCTTTTCGGGAGCCAGTTGCTGCATCTTGTAGAAGATGCCCTGATCAGTCGCCACAATGAATGTGTCGTCCGGAAGTTCGCAGGCGGCCTTGATCAACTGACTGGTTGAACCCACCACATCAGCCATCGCAAGCACTGATGACGGCGACTCCGGGTGCGCCAGAATCTTCGCCTTCGGGTAGAGGGTTTTCATGTCGAACAGACCCTTCGCCTTGAACTCCTCATGCACGATACAGGCAGCATCCCACAGCAGCATGTCAGCGCCGGTCTTCTGCTCAATATAGTGGCCGAGGTGTTTGTCGGGCGCCCACAGAATTTTTTCGCCTTTTGCTTTCAGATGCTCCACAACATCCAGCGCAATACTGGAGGTAACCACCCAGTCTGCTCGTGCCTTTACGGCGGCAGAGGTATTGGCATAAACCACCACGGTGTGGTCGGGATGCTGATCGCAGAAAGGTGCGAATTTTTCTATCGGACAGGCGATATCCAGTGAACAGGTCGCTTCCGTGGTTGGCATCAGGACGGTTTTTTCCGGACTCAGAATACTGGCCGTCTCACCCATGAAACGTACACCGGCGACCACCAGCACTTCAGCATCACAATCACGACCGAAACGCGCCATCTCGAGTGAGTCGGCAACAATGCCGTTGGTCTCTTCGGCCAGCGCCTGGATTTCCGGGTCAGTGTAGTAGTGCGCAACCAGTGTCGCGTTTTTCTCGCGCAATAATGTCTTGATCGCATCGCGATACCCGACGCGTTGGGATTCACTCAGATCTGGTTTATGAGGGAGGTTTTCCAGATACTCCCTCACCAGCAGAGTATCGGACATCAGTCTGTCATCTGGCTGTGACGATTGGCTCATAATGCTCGCACAGATGAAGTGGTGGGGCGTGATGGATTCGAACCATCGACCAATTGGTTAAAAGCCAACTGCTCTACCACTGAGCTAACGCCCCAAAAGAGAGTGCGCATCATACTACGCGTGACAGAAAACTCAAGTATTTTTGCAAAAAAATTGCCCCGTAAAGCTTCACGCATAATGTGTCGGATCTGCGACACCTGCGTCCTCAAATCCTTTGCGGCGCAGTCGGCAACTGTCACAGCGGCCACAGGCACGACCCTGTGAATCAGCCTGATAGCAGGAGACGGTCAGGGCGTAATCAACACCCAGGCGGTTCCCCGTTTCGATGATCTGCGCCTTGCTCAGGGAGATCAGCGGTGTCTCGATTTTTATCGACTGGCCTTCAACACCAGCACGAGTCGCCAGATTGGCCATTGCTTCAAATGCTGCTATGAATTCGGGCCGACAGTCTGGATATCCAGAGTAATCCAGCGCATTGACGCCGATAAAAATTGCTCTGGCCTCCAGCACTTCGGCCCAGCCCAGCGCATAAGACAGAAATATGGTATTGCGGGCAGGTACGTAGGTGCTCGGAATGACATTGTCTTTAACACCATCTTCAGGCATGGCTACGGAGTGATCAGTCAGGGCTGAACCGCCCATCTGCCCCATACCGATCGGTATGACCAGATGACGCGCCACACCTGCCGCCTCCGCCAGGCGTCTGGCAGCCTCCAGCTCGCTGCTGGCGCGCTGACCGTAGTCAAAGCTCAGGGCATAACACTGATAACCCTGCTCGGCAGCCAGTGCCAGACAGGTCGCCGAATCCAGTCCGCCAGAGACCAGAATGACTGCTTTTTTGTTTGTCGGATGCTGTTCCACTAGCCTGCTCCGCTGCTGCCTGCCTGAAGGCTTTAAGTACCGGGTGATGTTATCGACCGGGCTCTTCACCCCAGATAATCTTGTGCAATTGTACCTGCATGCGGACCGCGAGTTTGTCCTCGAGTATCCACTGTGCCAGCTCGGCGTATTTCACCTGCTGATAGGATGGCGACAGCAGGATTTCACGTACGCGATGACGCAGGTCATACTGATCAATTTTGGCCTTGGTCCATTCGTAGTCGCGCCGGTCACAGATTACGAATTTGACTTCGTCGCTTGATTTCAAATGAGCAATATTGGATTCAAGATTGCGGTCACATTCGTTTGAACCAGGTGTCTTCAGGTCCATGACGATATTCACGCGCTGATCAACCGCAGATATGTCCATGGCGCCGCTGGTTTCCAGCGATACCGTGAAGCCATCATCACAAAGCTGCGTCAGTAAAGTCAGACAATTTGGCTGCGCAAGTGGTTCTCCGCCAGTCACACAAACATGTTGAGCGCGATTGGCACGCACCTGCGCAAGAATGCTGTCAAGGCTTTGCTGGCCCCCCTCATGAAAGGCGTATTCGGTATCGCAGTACCCGCATCGAAGCGGACAGCCGGTCAGACGGACAAAGGTGGTTGGCAAACCCACAGTGCTGCTTTCACCCTGCAACGAGTGAAATATTTCATTAATTCGCAGGTTCACCGGATCAGTTCAGTGTGCGCAGATAGATATCTGCCAGATTGGCTGCTGAGGTATTCGGGAAGCGGGTTCTCACATCCTGCAGCATCTGACGGGCGCGTGTTATGTCGCCCAGTTGATGGTAGACCGTACCGAGAGAATACATCGCATCTTCTATCTTGCGGCCATCAGGGTAGTCATTGATGATGGTTTCAAATGCGCCGCGCGCCTCTTGAAACATGGACAGGTTTACGTAGGCCTGCCCCTTCCAGTAGTGCGCATTGGTCACAAAGCGGCCACTGGGATACTGCTGGAGATACTGGTCAAACTGGGTAATGGACTGCTGATAGGCCTGTTGCTGCAGCAATGCATCCAGCGCCAGTTCGTATAGCTGTTGTTCAGTCAACAAACCCGGCTGCATTGTGGGTGCAACCGGGCTCGCAGAGGTCGTTGATGAAACACCTGCAGCAGGTGTTTGGGTCGCAGGCATTGATGAGGAACTGACAACTGTCGGATCACTTGCGCTAGGTGATACGCTGGAAATATTACCTGCCGCAACTGAATCGGCTGCCGTATTACCGCCAGCCGCTGTTGCAGTGCCCGGGACGGACATCGGAGCACTTCTGCTCACACCATCCAGTTCTTCGAACAATGTACTGATGCGGGAATCCAGGTCCGTATATCTGTCCAGAGAGTCCTGCTGCATTCGCTGAATATCATAGCCGTGCTCTTCCACCATGCCACGCAGCGTCTGGACTTCCGCTCGCAGTTCGCGAATCTGGTCCAGTAACAGCGACATGGCATCGTTGGATTGTGCCAAAGCCCCCGTGCTAAACACGGAGGCAAGAGATGCACCAGCTATAATGGTCAGCAGTGGTTTCATTTTTTATTAACCGGCTGGTTTGATTTCCACGCGACGGTTCTGGCTGTAAGCCTGTTCAGTCTGACCACGGACGGCGGGCTGTTCTTCACCATAACTTACTGTCTCGATCTGGTTGCGTGATGCACCATTTACGATCAGGAAATCACGGATGCTGTTGGCACGACGCTCACCCAGAGCCAGGTTGTACTCACGGGTACCGCGCTCGTCAGCGTGGCCTTCCAGACGAATACGGCTATTCGGGTTGGAAGCCAGGTTGCGTGCGTGTACAACCAGAGTTTCACGGTCTGAAGGCTGGAACTCAGCCACGTCAAAATCAAAGTAGAAAACAGTTGTGTTCAGGGCAGCCTGCTCGCGGCGCTGCTGTTCCTGACGCTCACGCTCCAGACGCTCCTGCTCCAGGCGGGCTGCACGTGCAGCAGCTGATTCACCTTGAGACTCCTGGGCGACCGGGGTCATGTCTTCTGTTTCACTTGTAGAGCTACAGGCTGCCAGACCGAAGATGGTCAGGGCCAGAGCGGTTGTTCTTAAAATTGTGTTCATCTGCGTACCCAATGTAGTGTCCTCCAATAGACAAGCTAGCAAGATAGTGTGTGCAAAGCCTCAATTCAGGTACGGGGACCAGGATGGCTCCCGTACATCGCCCTGCGGGGATGGTAAACGGAACTTCACACGTCCGTCAATGGAGACGGCATCCAGCACGCCGCGGCCATTGTAGGTAGTACCGAACATGATCATGCTTCCGTTTGGAGCCACGCTGGGAGATTCATCTAGCGCCGTATCAGTCAGGGTGATAACCCGGGACGTCTCAACATTCAGGATGGCTACACTGTAGCTGTTGTCCTGACGTGTTGCCCGACGGATATGAACCAGTTTCACACCGTCTGGCAGGAACTGACCCTTGGCGCAATAAAAACAGTCGAATGTCAGGCGTTCGGGGAACCCGCCGCCATTCACATCCACCTTGTATATCTGTGGCTGACCGGTGCGGTCAGACGAAAAAAGTACGCTCTGGCTGTCCATTGACCAGGCCGGTTCAGTCTCCGCACGCGGGTGGTCAGTCAGGCGGCGCAGCTGATCGGTCGCCAGGTCCAGCACGTAAATGTCCGGGCTGCCATCTTTGGACAGCACCATGGCCAGCTTGCTGCCATCGGGGGACCAGACCGGCGAGCTGTTGATACCAGAGAAATTGGTGACCTGTCGCCGTTCCCCGGTTGCCAGTGTCTGTATATAGATACGCGGCAGGTCGGTCTCGAATGATACATAGGCAATCTGGCTGGCGTCAGGAGACCAGGCCGGCGACATGATGGGCTCGGGTGATTCCAGCAGCACCTGCGAGCGTCGACCATCGTAGTCGGCCAGGTGCAGACGGTAAGTCATGTCTCCAATATCGCCCTCTGCAGAGACGTACATGATCTTGGTCGAGAAGGCGCCGCGGCGGGCAGTGATCTGCTCATACACCACATCACTGATCTCATGGGCAATATCGCGCAACTGGGAGATGCTGCCAGTCAGAACTTCACCCATGACCTTGCGTTCACGGTTGATATCAAAAAATTCCCACTGCACTTCCACCATCTGGCCACCAGGCACCGGGTTGATCTTGCCAATCACCAGGTACTGCTGCGCAAGAATGCGCCAGTCCCGGTAGAACACCTCAGCCTCTTCATCAGGAAGGCTGAGCATATTGGCGCGCGGTAACGGCCGGAACTCACCGACCTGTTCCAGGTTGTTGGCGATGATCTGCGCAACATCCTCATCAGGTGGCAATCCGCCACCCCAGGTAAATGGCACAATGGCGATGGGGATTGGGTTATCCACACCACGGGTAATTTCGATATTCAGCTCGGCGGCCTGTGCGGCATTCCACACCAGCAGGCCAAGCACCAGAGTCATCACTTTGCGCATCATCAATTTAATAAGTCCTCCGGTCTGAATGTTAGTAGCAGCGTACGGAAGCTGCGCTCAAACATGCGCGGCGGCATCCCCTGCAATTGCTCAAAACGTCGTACAGCCCTCACCGCGTTTTCTGCCGAGCGATCAAACGCTGCATCTCCACTGGATCGGACGATCTCCACATCCACTATCTCACCCGTCGGCACCAGCCGAATTCGTAGTACGGCTGTCATATTGTTACGAGCGCTCGGCGGTCGGGACCAGTTGCGCTGAACCAGGTCGTGAATAATGGCGGTGTATGCCATGACCTGTTCTGCTTCTGTTTCCGCCACCTCTCGAGCTGCGGCTTCCTGGGCCGCCTGTTCCTGCTGGCGCTGCTGCTCCAGTCGCTGCTGTTCCAGACGTTCCTGCTCCAGCCGCTGCTGTTGCTGGCGCTCTCGTTCCTGGCGCTCACGCTCTTGCCGTTCACGCTCCAGACGTTCCTGCTCCTGTTGCTCACGTTCCTGCTGTTCGCGCTCGCGACGCAACTGCGCCTGGCGCGCCTGCTCCTGCCGGGCCTCTTCCTGACGCGCTTCTTCCTGCCGGCGCGCCTCTTCCTGACGGCGGGCTTCTTCCTGGCGCTGCTGCTCCTGCCGGCGCTGCTCTGCCAACTGTTGCTGCTGCACCTGCTGATTGCGCGTTTGCGGGTTCTCTTCAACCAGCAATGCCTTTACCGCCGGCGGTCTGACAACATCCAGCACTTCCGAGTCGGCGCGCTGCATCATGAACAGCGAGCCAAGGATCAGGCCATGCAGCAGCACAGCCAGGAGAACCGAAATTGGATAACCGTTAAACGCAGTCACAGCATCATTCCACCGGCTTGGTTACCAGATTGGGGCTGTTGACCCCAGCGGCGCGCAACTCCTCCATCAAACTGATGAACGGGCCGTATCCAGCCTGCGCATCGCCCTCCACAAAAATCTGGATGCCCGGATTAACCTCTACAATCTGTGCCACCTGCCGACCTATCATGGCCAGCTCTACCGGCTGCTGCTCACCTTCGGCGGTCACACCCAGACTGATGAAATACTGGTTGTCCGCTGTCAGCTCAATGACCAGCGTTTCTGCCTCTTCATCAAGCTCCAGCGGTTCAGAGTTGGCTTCGGGCAGATCAACCCGCAAGCCCTGGGTCAGCAGCGGTGCGGTCACCATGAACACAATCAGCAATACCAGCATCACATCAATGTATGGCACGACATTGATGTCTGACATGGGTCTGCGTTTTTTGCGTACGATTTCCATTAGCCGCTCCGGCTGAACGAATTATTTGCTGACGCTGACGACTTGCCGATGCAGGATACCGGCGAATTCTTCAGTGAATGTGATGTAATTGCCGGCGATGGCATCCACGCGCGCAGAGTAACGGTTGTAGGCCACCACTGCCGGGATCGCTGCGAACAGACCCATAGCGGTCGCGATCAGGGCTTCGGCAATACCGGGAGCTACAACCTGGAGCGTCGCCTGGCTCTGCTGTGCCAGACCGATAAACGAATTCATGATACCAATGACGGTACCGAACAGACCGATATAGGGCGTTACTGAACCAACTGTTGCCAGAAACGGCAGATGTTTCTCCAGCTTTTCCTCTTCACGCGAATAAGCTACCCGCATGGCACGCTGGGAACCGGCCATGATGCCTTCGGAACTGACGCCGCCCTGCTGCCGCAAGCGCATGAACTCCTTGAACCCGGCGCGGAAGATATTCTCCATGCCACCGGTAGGATTGTTCTCTTTTTGCTGATTGCTGCCGTCACGATAAAGCTGGCTCAGATCCATGCCAGACCAGAAGCGCTTTTCAAAACTCCACATACTTTGTTCGGCGTTATTGAGGACCAGATAACGCTGTATGATCATCACCCAGGAAATGATCGAGGCGAGCAGCAATGTGAGCATGACCAGCTTCACCGTCAAGGTGGCATCCAGGATCAGGCTCCAGACATTCATTGTTTCGTGCACCAGTAGCTCTCCGAGCAGGTTTTACAAGTGTAAAACGGGCGTATTATAAAGTAACTTCTCAAGTTCTTATACAGCCCCCGATGTCATAAGGCTGATAAAATATGGCTAAATTGTGGCTTGCCAGCCGTTCCCCATCTCTTTGCTAACGTTCTTCCGGCACAGGTATTCCAAACTGCAGGTAAGCGTGTGGGGTAACCATGCGTCCGCGGGCCGTTCGCATCATGTAGCCCTGCTGGATAAGATAGGGTTCGAGCACATCTTCGATGGTGTCCCGCTCCTCGCTGATGGCTGCTGCCAGGCTGTCAACGCCGACCGGTCCGCCGCCAAACTTTTCGATCATGGTCAGCAACAGGCGGCGATCCATGTGATCAAATCCATTGTCATCAATACTGAGCATATCCAGCGCCTGACCGGCAATCTCGCGGCTTATCTCGCCAGCATGCTTGACATCACTGAAGTCGCGCACGCGTCTTAGCAGACGATTGGCAATTCTGGGCGTACCACGCGAGCGCCGGGCGATTTCATAGGCGCCTTCCCGGTCGATGACACAGCCCAGAATCCGTGCCGAGCGGCTGACAATTTCACTGAGCTGTTCGTGGTTGTAGAACTCCAGACGCTGGATAATCCCGAAGCGATCCCGCAGCGGCGAGGTCAGCAGGCCGGCGCGCGTGGTCGCTCCCACCAGTGTGAACGGAGGCAGTTCCAGCTTGATGGAGCGGGCGGCAGGACCCTCACCAATCATGATATCCAGCTGGTAGTCTTCCATCGCCGGGTAGAGTATCTCCTCGATGGCCGGACTCAGCCGGTGAATCTCGTCGATGAACAGCACATCACCCTGCTCCAGATTGGTCAGCAGCGCTGCCAGGTCACCTGCCTTTTCCAGCACAGGGCCAGATGTCGTTTTTATCGAGACATTCAGTTCATTGGCAATGATATTGGCGAGGGTTGTCTTGCCCAGACCGGGCGGACCAAAAATGAGCGTGTGGTCGAGCGGTTCGTTGCGGTTACGGGCAGCGCTGATGAATATCTCCATCTGCTGCTTGACGTCGGTCTGGCCGATATAGTCGGTCAAAGCCAGAGGCCTGATGGCACGATCAACCGACTGTTCCTGTGGCGCCAGGTCGGGTGAGATCAAACGGTCATTATCCATCATTGCGTGCGCCTGTCCTGTCAGTAATCAGTCGTCTGTTAGTCTTGTGGTCAGTTTCTAGAGCATCGCACGCAGCGCCAACCTGATGATCTCTTCACTCCGCTCAGCAGCCGGATTGTCCTTGAGCGCACGGACCACCATTCTCGCTGCCTCGGCCGGTTTGTAACCCAGTGCTATCAGTGCGGTTTCCGCTTCTTCGCTGACCGAGGCGCTGTCATCCTGCAGCGAAGCCTGCAGAGATTCGGTCGCACCGGCCCCGTCATCCTGCCACCCGCCCAGTCGGTCGCGCATATCGAGAACCAGTCGCTCAGCTGTTTTTTTACCGATACCGGGCACTCGGGTCAAGGCAGTGACGTCATTATTGTGAATCAGTCGGACAAAGTCACTGACCGACACCCCTGACAGAATGGCCAGCGCGACTTTGGGACCTACGCCATTAACCTTGATCAGGGCACGAAACAACTCACGCTCACGCCCTTCTGCGAAGCCATACAGCTGATGGGCATCTTCGCGCACGACCAGATGCGTGTGCAGAATGACGCCCTGCCCGGGGGCTGGCAACTGATAGAACGTACTCATCGGCGCCAGCACCTCGTAACCAACGCCACCAACATCAATCAATAAATCGGGAGCTTTTTTCTCGATAAGTGTTCCAGCAATGCGACCAATCACGTTTTACGTCCTGTTTTACGGTATCCGGGTAATGTCTGCGCCGATAAAGAAGTCAGCTGTTTGGCGGGGTAATCGTCACGCTTAGTAAGACGGCGATCCTGTCACAGCAGCACTATGCCATGCTCTTGCTGCTACTGGAACCTGCGTCTGCTGAAAGATTTTGCCGCTCCAACACGAATCATACTACTGCGCGTGTTGGCGTGACAGATGGCAATTGCGAGTGCATCGGCCGCATCGGCCTGCAGGCGTCCCTGCAGACCCAGCAGCACTTTGATCATGTGTTGGACCTGGGTCTTGTCGGCGGCGCCGGAACCGGTTACCGACTGTTTGACTGTCCGCGCCGGATATTCCGCCACGGGCAGGTCAAACTGCAGGCAGGCCACCATGGCGGCACCGCGCGCCTGACCCAGCTTGAGGGCAGAGCCAGCACTCTTGCCCATGAACACTTCTTCGATGGCGCACTCCTGTGGCGAGTACAGCTCGACCACTTCGGTAATACCACGAAAAATTTCTCTCAGGCGATCAGGGTGGTCACCGGGTGTCGGCCGCACACAGCCACACGCCACATAACGCAGGCGATTGCCCGCTGACTCAATGACACCGAAGCCGGTGGCTCTTGAGCCAGGGTCAATCCCCAGGATCAGCGTCATCAGTCGGTGCTAGCAGTGCCCGGCTGCTCACGCAGTCGGATATTCAGCTCGCGCAATTGTTTTGCTGCGACCGGGCCAGGCGCATCCGTCAGCGGACAGGCGGCCGACTGGGTTTTCGGGAAGGCGATAACTTCACGAATCGAGCTGGCACCGGTCATCAACATGATCAGACGATCCAGGCCGAAGGCCAGGCCGCCGTGCGGAGGACAGCCAGAGGACAGTGCGTTGAGCAGGAAGCCAAACTTTTCCTGGGCCTCCTCTTCACCGATACCCAGCAGATCGAATACGGCCTGCTGCATCTGCGGCTGGTTGATACGGATGGAGCCACCACCGAGTTCGGTGCCGTTCAGCACCATGTCATAGGCGCGCGACAGCGCCTTGTCAGGGCTGTCACGCAGCGCTTCCGGTGTGCATGATGGGGCGGTAAACGGATGGTGCAGCGAGTTGAGATTGCCTTCCTTGTCGCGCTCGAACATTGGGAAGTCGACAACCCACAGCGGTGCCCAGCCTGGTTTGACCTGACCCAGGTCGGCAGCCACTTTCAGACGCAACGCGCCAATTGCCTCATTAACAATACCGGCTTTGTCTGCGCCAAAGAAAATGATGTCGCCACTGGCCACCTGCAGACGGTCCAGCACCTGCTTTACCACATCTTCAGGCATGAATTTGATGATTGGTGACTGCAGGCCTTCGATGCCAGCAGCCAGGTCGTTGACCTTGATCCAGGCCAGACCCTTGGCGCCATAGATACCGACAAACCTGGTGTAGTCGTCGATTTCCTTGCGGCTCAGAGAGGCGCCACCGGGGACGCGCAGAGCCACTACGCGGCTGTCGGGATCATTGGCCGGGCCGGCGAACACTTTGAAGTCAACGCCCTGCATCAGATCAGCAATGTCAGTGAATTCCAGATCGATTCGCAGGTCAGGCTTGTCGGAACCAAAGCGACGCATCGCTTCACCCCAGGTCATGCGGGGGAATTCGCCCAGGTCCACATCCAGATGACGCTGGAATATCTGGCGAATCATGTTTTCAGCCACGGCCATGATGCCGGCTTCATCCATAAAGGATGTCTCGATATCGATCTGGGTGAATTCCGGCTGTCGGTCAGCACGCAGATCTTCGTCGCGGAAACATTTGGCGATCTGGTAGTAGCGATCCATGCCCGCCACCATCAGAATCTGTTTGAACAGCTGCGGCGATTGCGGCAATGCGAAAAATTCGCCCGGATGTGTGCGGCTGGGTACCAGATAGTCGCGCGCGCCCTCAGGGGTGGCGCGTGTCAGAATCGGGGTTTCGATATCCAGGAAACCATTGTCGTCCAGATAGTTGCGGATAGAGTTACAGACCTTGGAGCGGAAGCGCAGTCGGTCAATCATTTCCGGGCGACGTAGATCGATGTAGCGGTGCCGCAGTCGAACGTCTTCGCTGACGGAAGCATGTTCATCAAGCTGGAAGGCCGGTGTACGGGCCACACTCAGAATTTCCAGCTCATGAGCCAGCACTTCGATCGCACCGCTGGGCAGATCAGGATTGACAGTGCCTTCCGGACGGGCCCGTACCAGGCCCTTGACGCGAACAACAAACTCATTGCGCAGTGTTTCAGCCTGAGCAAAGGTGTCAGCGCGATCGGGATCGAACACGACCTGACACAGTCCATCGCGGTCGCGCAGGTCCACGAAAATAACGCCCCCGTGATCACGGCGACGGTGGACCCATCCACAAAGACTGACGGTTTCGCCAATCCGGGCTTCATTCAATTGTCCGCAATAATGACTGCGCATATTCAATCCTGTTGTCTTACTCTAATGTGGCTGTGACTCATTAATCTGCTCGGCCCCGGCGCCACCGGGGCTTCTGCTACAGGTCGATCAGGCCGCGGGTGATTTCGCGTCGCCCCCACTACTGCCGGAGGATTCCTGGGTACCATGCTTGCGCTTACCGGTTTTGAAGTCGGTCTCGTACCAGCCTTTGCCCTTCAAACGAAAGCTGGCAGCAGTCACCTGCTTGCTCAGCATCGGCTGATGACAGGCGGGACAATCGGTCAGCGGCGCATCGCTCATTCGCTGAATTGCCTCCATTTGGTGGCCGCAGGCTTTACACTGATAATCATAAATCGGCATAAACGGATAAACCTCACTACACCAGAAAAAATAGACCGTGAAGAAAGCAGATCAATAAAAGGGCGCTGATTATAACCGCTTTATACTATTTCATCACCTGCAGCCAGGATTTTTTGCACTAAATCAAAGCAACCACATGAACCCTGCGCAGCGCAGGATGTCAATACTTGCGAGAGCGCGACCAATCCTTTATAAATAGTGGCTTGTAAGCCGTTTCAGATTATCTGGGCAATCACCGCAAGACGGTTCAAATTCATTGACATAAACAAGAAGGGAAACAGCATGGCAGCGACCCGATCCACAAACAAGAAACCGGCGGCAGCCAAAGCAGCCAGCAAGCCCGCCAAAAAAACCACAGCAATCAGCGAAAAATACACCAAAACAGCCATTCTGGCTGAAATTGCCCAGAATACTGATCTGAGCAAAAAGCAGGTGGATGCAGTGCTGAATGAGCTGGGCGATCTGATTGAGCGACATATCAAGAAGCGTGGTTGCGGGGAATTCACTCTGCCCGGCCTGCTGAAGATCAAGGCAGTCAAGAAGCCAGCACAACCAGCTCGCAAGAACGTGCCGAACCCGTTCCGTCCGGGCGAGTTCATGGACATTCCGAAGAAGCCGGCCAGCACTCGCGTTAAAGTGCTGCCGCTGAAAAAACTCAAAGAGTTCGCTCAGTAAGTACTGTACTGACCTGACTGTTGCCTCAAGACAGACTCAGTGCCCGCGACGCCATCGGGTGTCGCGGGCATTTTCATCGATACCCGACCACTGCCTGATTACTGGAAGTTCCATGCGCACCAGCCGATACCTGATTGCAACCCTCAGAGAAACCCCTGCCGACGCCGAAGTCATCAGCCACCAGTTGATGCTGCGCGCCGGCATGATACGCAAGCTGGCCAGCGGCATGTATACATGGCTGCCAATGGGATTGCGGGTATTGCAGAAAGTCACTCGCATTGTGCGCGAGGAAATGGACCGGTCCGGTGCCATGGAAGTATCCATGCCGGTCGTGCAGTCGGCCGAACTGTGGCAGGAGTCTGGTCGCTGGGAGCAGATGGGCCCTGAGCTGCTGCGGTTTGTCGACCGTCACAACCGTGATTTCTGTCTGGGACCGACCCATGAAGAAGTCATCACGGACCTGATTCGCAACGAGTTCAACAGCTACAAACAACTGCCAGCCAATTTCTACCAGATCCAGATGAAGTTCCGCGACGAGCGACGCCCTCGTTTTGGTGTCATGCGAGCCCGCGAGTTTCTGATGAAGGATGCATATTCCTTCCATATCGATGAGGCATCTCTGGCAGAGACCTACGAAGTGATGTACCAGACTTACAGCAGTATTTTCACTCGGCTGGGCCTGGACTTTCGTGCCGTACTGGCAGACACAGGCAACATCGGCGGCAGCACCTCACACGAGTTCCACGTGCTGGCAGATTCCGGCGAAGATGACATTGTGTTCAGCTCCAGCGGCGAATATGCGGCCAACATCGAGCTGGCAGACGGCACCATACCCGACCTGAATTACGCCAGTGACAGGACACCAGCCGAGAAGTCTGAGATTGTTGATACAGGCACAGCGCACACGATTGAAGACGTCGCAGCAATGCTGAAGGTAGAAGCTCGTCAGCTGATCAAGACCCTGATCGTCAAGGCCGAGGTATCAGATAGTAACCCTCAAGGGCTGATGGCATTGGTACTGCGCGGTGATCAGTCACTCAATGACATCAAGGCTGAAAAAGTGGAAGGAATTCAGCTGCCGCTGACATTTGCATCGGATGAAGAGGTAGAGCTGGCTGTGGGATGCCAGCCAGGCTGCCTTGGCCCGATCAAACTGCCCTTCCCGGTAATTGCTGATCGCAGTGCGGCGGCCCTGCGAAACTTCATCTGTGGCGCCAACCAGAATGGCAAACACCTGCGTGATGCCAATTGGAAGACAGACTGTCAGTACACAGCTGTGGCCGACATCCGCAAGGTGCAGGAAGGCGATATCAGCCCCGACGGCAATGGCACACTCTCCATCAAACGCGGCATCGAAGTCGGTCACATCTTCCAGCTGGGCACCAAATACAGCCGGGCAATGAATGCCGCGGTGCTGGACGAGAATGGCAAGTCGGTGCTGATGACCATGGGCTGTTATGGTATTGGTGTCAGCCGAATCGTCGCTTCCGCGATAGAGCAGAATCATGATGACAATGGCATCATCTGGCCAGACGCCATTGCGCCGTTCCAGATCGCCATTATCCCGCTCAATGCTCATAAATCGCAGCAGGTGGTCGACGTCAGTGAGCAGTTGATGAAGGAACTCGAGGCCGCGGGCTACGAGGTACTGCTTGATGACCGCGACAAAAAGACCAGCCCGGGCGTCAAGTTCGCCGACATGGAGCTGATGGGCATACCCCATCGCCTGGTGGTTTCCGACCGTGGCCTTGAAGCCGGCCAGATAGAATACAAGTCTCGACGCGCCAGCGACCCGGAACTCGTGCCACGTGACTCAATTATTGAGTTCCTGAGTACCCGTATCGCACGCTGAGCTCAATCAGTCAGACAACACAGACAGGAGAAGTCATGCAGGTTCGATCACTGGACGACCTGAAGCAGTATCTTGATGATGTGTTGTGGCAGGATGATCCGGCCGCCAATTCCTCATGGCGTGGCTACGCCATGCGTGCCATGCGGATCGGCTACGCTGTGATTCGGGATATCGCCGAGGGTCACTTGTCCCTGCGCGCCATGAGTCTGGTTTACTACACGGTTATTGCCATGGTCCCGTTGCTGGCATTGACCTTCGCAGTGCTTAAGGGTCTGGGCGTGCACAACGCCATGGAGCCCATGCTGCTCGGCATTCTGCAACCGTTTCTGGGTGACTACGGCCAGCAGATAACCAGCAATGTTGTAAGCTTTGTCGACAACGTCCGTGTCGATGTGCTCAGCTTTGTCAGTCTTGGCGTACTGTTGTACACGGTGCTCACCATGATGCAGCGCATCGAACTGGCCTTTAATGACATCTGGGCAGTTTCACAGGCACGCAGCCTTGCCAGTCGCGTCAGCGAATACCTGTTTGCGGTCATTGTCGCACCGCTGCTTATTCTGTTGTCGGTGGGCATTGCCTCCTACGTAAATACCAACCTGTTCATGCGCCTGCTCGACGGGCTGGCGTTTGGTGCCTTGATCCTGCAGGCGCTTGGCGCAGTCATGCCGCTGGTGTTCATGTCTCTGGCTTTCGCGCTGGCCTTCAGTTTTATTCCCAACACGCGAGTTCAGTTCAGCTCGGCACTGACTGGCGGCATTGTGACCACGCTGGCCTGGAAAACCATGGGCTGGGTGTTCCAGAACTTCATCACCGAATACTCAGCCAATGCAATCATCTACGCGGCATTTTTTGCCGTCATTCTGTTGATGCTGTTTATTTATCTGGGCTGGTTGATGCTGCTGATTGGCTCATCGGTCGCCTTTTATCACCAGCATCCGTCCAAAGCACGTACTGGTCGCAAACCCTTGCACCTTAGCCTGCAGGCGCAGGAAGAACTGAACCTGACCATTGCCTACCTGATCATAAAACGCTTTCAACAGAATGAACCGCCGTGGACGCTTGATGAACTGCTGTCCTACACACAGCTGGGCGCGCCGGTACTGGAGTCGAGCCTGGCAACTCTGTCAGCTATAGACTTCATTCGCTGCACCGATCAGAATCCTCCCCGATATCTGCCTTCTCACAGCGTTGATTCGACACGCATCGCTGACCTGCGACTACAGTTGCGCACCTGGTCGCGCGACCAGCTGAACACGCGCAGTGTGGTTGCCGAACAGATACAGATACGACGCTTTCTTGAGTCCGTGGAGCATGAAGGGAATCGCCACTGTGGAGGTCAGACGTTTACCGAGCTGATGCAGGAACAACATCAACGTCCGCGGCTGTCACAGCATTCACAGACAAGCCCAACAGAAACCGAATCAGAAGAGAAACCATGAGCCAGTATTTTATTTATCACAACCCGCGATGCTCAAAATCGCGCCAGACTCTGGCCCTGCTCCAGGAGAATCAGATAGAAACGGAACAGATCCTGTATCTGGAAAATCCTCCCACTGTCGACACGCTCTCAGATCTGTGTGAAGCGCTCGGTATCACGCCGCGCCAGCTGCTTCGAAAAGGTGAAACTGAATACCGCGAACTTTCGCTGGGCAATGAAACGCTTGGCGATACGGAGGTGCTGAAAGCCATGCAGCAGCATCCACGCCTGATCGAACGGCCCATCGTGGTCCGACGTGACGGCAAAAAAGTCCGCGCGGTGCTTGGACGACCGCCCGAGAATGTCATTGACCTGATCAAGTAACAGAGACTGCACTGACAATGAGCAATTCGATCCCCTATGTGCTGGTGCTGTATTACAGCCGCTCCGGTGCCACCGAAAAAATGGCTGCCCTGATCGCGCGCGGAGTCGAGCAGGCGGGCGATGTCGAGGCACGCCTGCGCACCGTGCCGTCAGTCTCTCCGGATCACAAAGCGTCGCAGCCGGCGGTGCCGCCCCAGGGTGCGGTATACTGCACAGAGGATGACCTGCGCAATTGTGCTGGACTGGCGCTGGGCAGTCCGACTCGATTCGGCAACATGGCAGCAGCCATGAAATACTTTCTCGATGGCACCGGCGCACTTTGGGCCACGGGTGCACTGATCAATAAACCAGCGGCGCTGTTCACGTCCACGTCCAGCCTGCACGGCGGACAGGAAAGCACCCTGCTGAGCATGATGCTGCCGTTGTTACATCACGGCATGGTGATCTGCGGACTGCCTTACAGCGAGCCGGCGTTGATGCGCACCAGCAGTGGCGGCACACCTTACGGCGCAAGCCACCTGGCCGGACCAGACAGCGATCTGCCGCTTAGCGATGACGAAACCAGACTATGTCTGGCGCTGGGCAAGCGACTGGGCGAACTGGCACTTCAACTGTCAGAATAATTCTGGAGAGAACAACTATGACTGACACCTGGCAACCTGTGCCGGCAATCGTCAAGCGAACCCGCATGGCAGCCATGGCCAGCTATTTTGGCCTGATCGGGCTTTTTACCGGCGATGCGCTGGTCAGCATGTTCCAGGGCGCGCCCTGGTATGTCGCCCTGATTCTGTGGCTGGTGCGTGTTGCGCCGCTGTTTATTTTTCTGCCGGGACTGCGCCGCAACCACTTGCGCACCTATGCCTGGCTGAGCTTTGCAATCATGCTTTATTTCATGCATGCGGTGAATGTCGCGTTTATCCCCGCCGACCGATTGTATGGCCTGCTTTACAGTCTGCTGTGCGTGTCAGTTTTCTGCACGTTGGTGCTGTACATTCGCGCTGCGCGCAAACACCTGGGCATGACGCTGCAGTGACTGGCTGAAGCGGCCTTACCAGCCCATCAGAGATTTCAATAGCGGTATGGTCACCCGGCGGCCGGTTTCAAGCGAATGTCTGTCCAGCGCCTGCAGCACACCAAACAGCGCAGCCATGCTGCGCTGATTTCGCCTGACCAGAAATTCGGCAACATCATCACCCAGATTGAATCCACGCAATTTTGCGCGCATCTGCAAAGCTGCCACTTTATCGGTGTCTTCCAGTACCGGAAGCTGAAATACGGCTGCTGACTGTAGCCGCGAATGCAGATCCGGCAAGGAAACCTGCACGTGCTGCGGACTGTTATCTGCTGCGACCAGCAGAGCACCGCCGTTATGTGCAAGGCGATTGTAGAGGTGAAACAGCGCTTCATCCCACGCCGGCTTTCCAACAACCTGTTGCAGATGATCCAGACACAGAATGTCCTGAAACTCCAGGCCGTCGAGAATATCAGGATGCAGGTCGCTCAGGCTCAGATCCAGGTAAAACGCGGATAGCGCATGCTGGTCCGAAACGGTTTCTTCACTGCTGGCTGCGTGACAGACTGCCTGGAGGAGATGACTGCAGCCCGCACCCTCACTGCCCCATAACCAGCAAAAATCTTTGACTCGTGTGCTGCCGGAAGGCGCACGCCCGGACTGACGCCAGCGCAGGATATTTGCTTGCAGGTAATCGCGTACGCGCGCCGCTGTGGACTCGGCGTCAGGTACAAAGAAGTTATCCAGCCTGGCATCGTCGTCCATGCCGACGCGCAGCGAGAGTTGCCGTGGCGTTGCCGCCTGTGAACGTTGCGGGTCAGTCATGCGGTTTATCTGGTCCAACGAAAGCGTAAGGTTCCAGACACCTGATCGCCGGGATTGAAATTCACCGGCTGCAGGTCCCGACCCAGGCTGATGAACTCACTGAGCATCTGTTGGCCGCCAACGACATGCAGCGAAAGCTCGACACTATCCGGCCGCAGCACTCTTACCTGTACGTCCTGAACCACCGACAGCGAGCGCAGATACTGAACAAGTTGCGTGTGGCTGTTGAGATCAGTAATTTCATCCACCCGGATATTCACGTCACTCTCTCTGGCAAACGCACTTGGCAGCAGTCCAAAATGGCTGGCCAGCTGAGCAGTAACACGGTCCAGCGGCAGGTCCATGTAGTCGCCCTCTTCCGTGGCCAGGTGGTCGAAAATGTCTTCGGTATCACGAAACAGAAATTTCCACAGCCCGACCAGCTGACCATCACCGACCTCAAGCACTCGGGCGGCCAGAACACTGTCAGCCGCGTAACGATCTCCAAGTGCCTGCAGTGCCGAACTGTCCAGCGACCAGGCCTGGGCTGGCGAGATCAGCTGGCGATCGGTCAGGTCAAGAATCGGATAAAGCACCGGGACTGCGCGTTGCTCGGCAAACATGCGCGACTGGTCAAGCAGCGGATGCTCTGTGCTCGACCCAAGCATCCGGCGCCTGCCGTCCGGGCCCTGCACAGTAATCAGAACCAGAATCGATGGCCGGTTATTGTCCCAGACCGGAATATTCTCTCTATTCAGCAGACCATTGAGCATCGACTGATCGATGTCCACCTGAATGAATGCAGCGCCGGCTGCTGCGCGATAACTGACTTCGGAGATGTAGTCGCCTGCGCGCGCAATCGCGGACTGAATGGCTGGCTGCTGCAGCCAGCGGCGCTCACCAGTGACTTTGACAATAACGTCGGTCAGCGCCTCCCGATAGGCCCGCTGCCGCTCGGCCTCACTTTGGTTTTCAACCTCTATCTGGCGCTGGTATAGACCACTGACTGGCAGGCTCCAGGCCTGTGTGCTCCACAATGCCAGTAACAGCACGCCCACCCATGTCGCGACATAGGGGGACGGGCACTGAAGAATACGCATTTCAGATAATGAATCGAGGGCATTTTTCATGGCGCAATCATAACCGATCGCCCCGGCGTTTGACATAATCGACTGACGAAGTGTTTACCAGCTGTTAAAATGCGCAGCTATCCGGCAGGCAACCGATGATTGCCGCCATTTTCGGTCACTATCTCTACCCTAGAGCAAGGACATTGCGACGCTTATCATGAACACAAAGACACCCAGCTCAGACTCCCAACACACTGGCCTCAGCTACAAGGATGCCGGTGTCGACATTGATGCCGGCGATGCTCTGGTTGAGAAAATCAAATCCGTCACCCAGTCTACCCGTCGTCCGGAGGTGCTTTCCGGTCTGGGCGGTTTTGGCGCATTGTGCGAGCTGCCCGAGGGTTATCGCAAGCCAGTGCTGGTGTCTGCCACTGATGGTGTCGGTACCAAACTCAAGCTGGCGATCGACATGGGCAAACACGATACCATCGGCATCGACCTAGTGGCCATGTGCGTCAATGACCTGATTGTCTGTGGTGCCGAGCCGCTGTTTTTCCTCGATTACTACGCGACAGGCGGCCTGAATGTGGAAATCGCTGCGCAGGTCGTGGCAGGCATTGGCGAGGGCTGCCGCCAGTCCAACTGCTCACTGATTGGTGGAGAAACGGCAGAAATGCCCGGCATGTATCAGAAAGGTGACTATGACCTGGCTGGTTTTGCCGTCGGTGTTGTGGAAAAAGATGAAATCATCACCAATGAGCAGGTAGCCGTTGGTGACTGCCTGATCGGTATCGCTTCCTCTGGCCCGCACTCCAATGGCTACTCATTGATTCGCAAAGTCCTGGAAGTCAGCGGCGCAAAACTGGATGACCCGTTTGCCGACAGCACCCTGGGCGAAGTCCTGCTGACCCCCACGGAAATCTATGTTAAAGCCATGCAGGCGCTGCAGCAGAAAGTGTCCGTACATGGCATGGCACACATCACTGGCGGTGGCATCCTGGAAAATCTGCCACGCGTCATGCCTGACTACACCGAAGCGCATATCGACACTGATAGCTGGCAGCGTCCGGCCATCTTTGACTGGCTGCAGAAGGAAGGCAATATCGCGTCTCGCGAAATGTTGCGCACCTTCAACTGCGGTATTGGCATGATTGTCTGCGTGCCAGCGGAGCAGGCGGATACCGCTGTAGAGCTGCTGAACACAATGACGCGCGGTGCAACCATCATCGGCAAAATCACAAAGGCCGAGGCAGAAAAACCCGCAGTTATCGCCAGCGGCCAATATGCATGAGCCAGCAGCACAACTCTGAACAGGTCTGCCGCGTCGTTGTCCTGATATCAGGCAATGGCAGCAATCTGCAGGCCTTGATCGATCAGCAATTAGAACACGGTTACCGGATTGCTGGCGTCATCAGCAATCGGGCCGATGCTTACGGCCTGCAGCGCGCAGCCGATGCCGGCCTCGCATCGCATGTTATTGATCACAAACAGTTTGACAGCCGCGAAGCCTTTGACCAGGAGATGATCAGGGTCATCGACGCGATGGACATCAATCTTGTTGTTCTTGCCGGTTTCATGCGAATTCTCAGTTCAGCCTTTGTTCAGCATTATCAAGGCAGACTACTGAATATTCACCCGTCGCTACTGCCAGCCTATAAAGGCACGCAGACGCATCAGCGTGTATTGGAGGCAGGCGATCGGGAACATGGCGTCAGTGTCCATTTTGTAACCGAGGAACTGGATGGCGGACCTGTCGTGCGACAGGCAGTCATCGCGGTCGACGCTCAGGATACCGTCGAGACGCTGAAGCAGCGCATCGCCGAGCAGGAGCACCGTATTTATCCTGAGGTTGTTGGCTGGTATGCAAGTGGACGCCTGACAATGACAGATTCCTGCGCCACACTGGATGGCAACACGCTGCCGCCACAGGGAGTTCGTCAGTAATTCGACCCAATTAGTCTGAGGGAGCTAGATCTATGCGATTCGACGGCCCGGAACAACATCTGTCCCCAGCACATCTCAAGGCTGGCGGCGTCAAATGGTGCTTGCGTTTATCGGCCATCCTGTCAGGCCTGTTGCTGACATCTTCGCTGGCCCTGGCCCAGGCGCCGTTGCCCGCGCCGACACCCTACACCGCCGAATACCGGGCCCGCTCCATGGGTCTTAGCACGGATGCCTACCGGGAGCTCAGACAGCTTGAGAACGGCAATTACAACCTGCGCCACGGGCTGGATCTGTCTGTGCTTGGTGCAACTCTGATCAGCGTTGAAGAAAGCACATTGTTCGAATGGTCAGATCAGGGCGCCGTGCCGCTGGCTTATGGTTACCAGCAGGGCGGCATCCGCGACCGCGACGAAAGCATCAGCTTCGATTGGGCGGCAGGATCTGCCGAACTGCGCCGCGATGAAAATCGCCAGCAGCTGAGTCTGCCGCCCGGCATTCAGGATAATCTTAGCGTGACCGCACAAATGAGTGCCGAGCTGCAGCGCCTGGCTGAAAACGATGGCATCGAATCCGCGCTGGGCACATCATTGCATTTCACCATGATCGACAGCCGTGAGATCGACCAGCACGAATATGCCCTGTTATCTCTGGAAACCATGACAACACCGGTGGGAGATCTGCAGACCCTGAAACTGGAACGGGTGCGTGAACCCGACAGTGATCGAAGCACTGTTCTTTGGCTGGCTGTTGATTATGAGTTTGCCCTGGCCAGGCTGGAGCAGGTTGAGGATGGTACGCGAACTGAGCTGGCCCTGACATCAATTACCATGGATCCCTGAACCCTTGTGGCTGCCCGAAAGGGCGGCCTCAGTCAGGCAGAGTTACCGGGTGTCAGCGTTGCAGGTCATATTTGCGCATTTTTTCGACCAGGGTCGTGCGCCGGATATTCAGTCTGTCTGCTGCACGTGCAACCACCCCGCCACTATCATCAAGTGCCTGCTCTATCAGGCTGCGCTCAAGATTGTTCAGGTACTCTTTCAGGTCCATGCCGTTAAGCGGCAACAGATGCGTATCGGCGCCGTTGATGCTGGGGATCGCCGCAATTTCTTCTGACACCGCCTCCGCAACTGAGATTTTGTGCTCGTCGGACAGCGCCGCTTCCTCAGCCAGCACCTCATCCATCAGTTGACTGTCACGGAACTGGTGAGGCAGATCATGAACGCCAACTACACCATGCGGGTGCAATATCGCCATGCGCTCTACCAGGTTGGCAAGTTCACGCACATTGCCCGGCCAGGCATAGGAAGACAGCACCTTGATGGCAGCCGAATTAAAACGGACCGAGCCTCGCTTGCTGTTCTCCAGGCGCGAGATAAGTTCATTTAACAGATAGGGGATGTCGGCGGAACGTTCGCGCAGCGAGGGCATTTCGATCGGGAATACATTCAGACGATAAAACAGATCCTGGCGGAACGTCCCCTCACTGATCATCGTTTCAAGATTACGATGGGTGGCCGCCAGAATGCGCACGTCAGTCTGCATGGTCTTGGTGCCACCGACACGCTCGAAACACTGCTCCTGGATAACGCGCAACAGCTTGACCTGCATCGGCAAGGGCATATCGCCAATTTCATCAAGGAACAGGGTGCCGCCCTGAGCCAGTTCAAACCGGCCAACCCGTGTCGAAATTGCGCCGGTAAATGCCCCTTTTTCATGACCAAACAATTCACTTTCCAGGAGATCAGGCGGGATGGCACCACAGTTGATCGGCACAAAAGGCTTGCTGGAACGCCGGGAATTGGCATGCAGATTCCTGGCAACAACCTCTTTACCAGTACCCGATTCGCCGGTGATCAGGACCGTGACCTCTGTGTTGGCCACCTGCGACATGATCTGCCGAATTCGTTGCACAGCCGGACTGCTGCCTACCAGGCTGCGGAACATGTTGTAGTCGCGTACGTTGCCTATCTCGCGCAGTCGATTGTAGTGGTCGCCGTAAACCTGAGCCTTGTGGAGGGCGTCCAGCATGGGCTGGTAACTGAGGGGCATGGGTATGGTGGCGACGACCCGGTTTGACACCGATTCGGTCAGATCAGGCATGGTCTGGTCACCCAGCAGCACAATTGGCAAACCTTCATGCCAATCAATCAGCTCCTGAAGCAGTACCTCCATCAGGGTCGGCTTGTAATGCCCGACCAGCACCAGCTTCAGCGCTTCTGGTCTGACCTGCAACTGTTCTACCTGTTGGGTCCAGCCAGCCCGCTGCACGTGAACGGGCTGCTCACCCAGAAACTCCAGCACGATGCCCAGATCGTGGCCGAGTTTCTTGCTATCTTCTATTAATAATATTTGAGTCATGCGTGCACCGGCCCGGCTGCCGCAACCAAGAGCAAAAAGATCAGTACTCTTTGTACTTTGGCAAGGGCCTTGTAGATCATCTCATGTGTGGATTGCTCTCCCAGAGCAATTAGACACTGAGCGATTACTCGACGTCAAACATCATAACGGGTCGATTGGGGGATCAATATGCAGTTTTGCGAACTGGATCAATCTCTTCCCATGTTGTTTTGACATTTCGCATCAGGTCACTGACCTCATCGATGATGGAGATGTCGTTCTTGATGTTGGCTTCCAGCAGACGGCGCTGCATGTAGTCATAGAGTCTATCCATGTTTTCTGCAAACTCCGGCGCCTGGTTGCGGTCCAGACTGCCCTGCAAGCCGCCGATGATATTGATTGCCTTGCCCAGCTGGCCTCCCTTAAGGGCTGCATCATGCCGCTCAATCGCGCCACGGGCCTTGCCAAGCCGTTCCAGTGCACCGTTCATCAACATCAGAATCAGCTGATGGGGGCTGGCCCCCTCAACGGAGCCAACATTGTTGACGCGCTGGTACTGGGCGATTGCGCTATTGGGTGAATACATTATTCCATCCTCGTCGGGTCAGATCAGGTTATTTTTTGCGGTTTGGGGTCACCAAAGCTTCCAGCATTGGCAGCTGAGACTCCAGAAAACTGGCGGTGCTGTTGAAATTCGAGATAATGATTTCGTTGGCCAGGAACGAGGATTGCAGTCGTCGTTCGGTCAGTGCCAGTCGCTCCGCAAGATCAACGCGTTTTTCGGCGATGCGCTCAAGCTCGGCATTCAGCGAATCACTTCGACCTGTCAGCACACCATCACTACCCAACATGGAATCGATCAGTGCTGTCAGTCGACTGGCGACGCCTCTGAAGTAGTCAACCGTGCCGCGGTTGCCAACATCACCATCGGTTATGCGGATACGCAGCCCGGAGGCAGGATCGGCGTCACCGCTGGCTGCTGAGCCACTTTGACCGGCAGCCCCGGCCCCGGCTGCGAAGCCGAATACTGCCGCAGCATTTCCCTCCAGCGACGAGATCGTCACCGAGGAACTGGCACCGCGGCTGCCCGATGTCATTTTGAAGCCGCCGCTATCTGCGTCATAGGCGACGGTGACCGACTTGCCGGCAGCAATCAGCGCGGGATCGTTGTTAATGGCTGTCTGCAGGGTATTGGCCACCGCTGTGCTGCTGGTGTTGGCCAGAACGCCCAGGGTAATCTGCCCGGAGAGTACACCATCGACTCGCAGACGGAATTTGTCGGCAGCGGTGCTGGTGGACAGATCTCCATGGGCAGCATTGAGATAGTAGCCTGCGGTTTCAGGGTTCTCGCCCGTCGATGCGACCAGCACCTGACCCGTGCCGCGAGCCTCGACACCATTGATCAGACCAGCGACGTCGGTGCCGCGGATCGATGTAACCGGTTCACCTCGGCCCTCAAAAAGCCCCAGGCGCGTGGCGCTGGCAAGATTGATATCGCTGAAACTGATTTCATCGCCAGCATTGGCCGTCGAAAATACCAGTCGGGCCGTGTCGTCATCACTGTTGTAAACGTAGTCGACATTGACCGTGATACCGTCCCCGGCAAGCGCCGCGTCTATCTGAGACTTCAGTGCAGCGGTCAATTCATCGGGGGTGTTATAGGTAACGGGTGTGCCGGCGTCGCCGGGCAGCGTCAGCACACCAGTGGTGGCACCATTGATGGTCAGGCTGTACTGGGTATCACTGTCTACCAGTAGTGGTGTATTAAACAGCGAGCTGCTTTGCCCATCCGAGGTGGCCAGCGTGCCAAGCTCCAGCCCCTGGTAAGGCCCCTGCCCTTCTTTCACGAGCCCCAGGGTCGCAGCCGTGGCTGAATCAACCTCGATAATGCGAATGGCCGATTCACTGCCGAATCGGTTGGAGGTCATTTCAAAGCGCGACTCATCACTGTTGTAAGTCACGGTTACCGAGTTTGCCGTCTCAATCAGTTCGCTGCTGCTGTTTACCTGCCGTTGAATTTCCTCAGCCAACAGTTCGGCCGTGGCATAAGTACCCTCGGTCAGATCGATACTGACTTCTCGGCTGTTCACAAAAATATTGAAGCTGTTGTTGGCATCAGTAATGTCGATATTGCCTGCCGCCAGAGCCGATACGCCTATGCCCTGATAGCGTCCGGCCTCTGCCATGCGCGTAATTTCCAGGCTGTAACTACCCGGCTGGGTGGCACTGCTGGCAGAGACATAGGAGACGTTTTCATCACTCGGAATGCCAGTGGTGGCAAACAGGGCAGTAATCGCCTTCGGATCTGCCTGAAACGCCTCCTGGAAGGCGGAGCGGTCAAACTCCATCATGTAGTCATTGAACTGGTTGGTCGTCACACCGACTTCTGCCAGCGAGCCATAGGTGGAACCCAGCGAAAAAGAGCGCAGCGCAGAGTTAACCTGGTTCATGATCGTGCGAATACCACGATCACCTGTCAGTACGCTGCCCTGGCCGTTTTCTCCGGCATCCGGGTTAAAGGCGGTCAGCACATCGGTCATGGTTTTCAGCGCGTTGTAGCTATCAACAACGCCCTGCACCTTATCCATCAGGTCTGACGGATCCTTGCTGATGGTCAGGCTTGCGGGACCTGCAGACACGCCTTTCAGATTCAGTGTCACACCGGGGATGACACCACCCACCAGGTTGCTGTTACGGGTGATGGCCAGACCGTTTACTGTGAATTCAGCGTTCTGAGCCAGCTGGGTCTGCTGCATGTCCTGGTTGCCCAGGTTGTAATTGAAGGCACCCAGCGATGCAGACCCTGTGGCAGTGATCTCCATACTGTTGTTGGCGCCACCGTCGGCTGAGGTAAACAGCAGGCGAAACCCGGTGCCATCATCAACAATTGTGGCCTGCACACCAATCTTGGCCTTGTTGACGGCATCGCGGATGCCCGCGAGCGTGTTGTTGCTGCTGTCGATGGTGATCGATCTCGACTGCTTGCCCGTGTTGACCGTAAAGCCCTGATAGGCGTTCGACCCATCAAATTCTGTAGTGCCAAACCGGAATGTCAGACTGCCGACGCCGATGGCCTCGGTCGTAGACTCATAACTCTGGGTTGCCAGGGTATGTTGCTGAGCCAGCTTTTGAACATTGATACTGTAGTTGCCGTCAGCCGCAACGCTACTGGCTGTTGCGGTGAGCACCGAGTCATTGCTGCTATTGGCCTGACTCGCATTAAACGCAGACACACTGTTGAGCTGTTTAATCGAGGTATTGAAGGTCGCCAGCATGCTTCTGACTTCGCCAAAGGCCGACAGCCGGGCTTCAGCAATATCCTGATCACGATCCAGTCGTGCAGTGGCAGGCGCGCGCTCTGCCTCGACCAGCTGCTCAAGCAGATCGCTGGTAAGTAGTCCAGAACCGATACCCAGAGACTGAATTGTTGCCATATGTATGAAGCCGTTTTGATTGCGGTGCGATTGTTGATCCTGAGTCCTGCAAAGCAAGTTTCACGCCAACAGCCTCAGGCCCGCCAACACAGGCGATTCAGTACTTATGTCGACCCGCTGCGGAGAATCTTGAACTTTGTGGCGGCAAAACCTTGCCGCCGGCTGACTGCAAACGGGCAGGGATTGTGACTGTATCCACATAAGGCTAGAATCGCAGGCTCGACCTAGGAGAAGAAGCTATGTTCAATAGACCCTACACCCTCGCCTGCACTGCGGTGTTGTGCGCTGCGCTGCTGCCCTTCGGCGCATTGGCGCAGGAAGATGATTATGTGGTGCCTCGCACCTGGGATGGCGCACCTGATTTGCAGGGTGTCTGGCGTAACGCCACCGTCACACCGCTGACACGCCCCCGCGAGCTGGGCGAACGTCGCGCCTATACCCGCGAGGAAGCCTTCCAGCTGGAGCGCGCTGCGCAGCAGGAAGTTGAAGAAGATAACGAACCGCTGGATCCAAATCGCCCGCCGCCTCCGGCCGAGGACCTGCCGCCAGTGGGCAATTACGACCTGTTCTGGACGGATCGTGGCATGTTCATGCCGACTATCGACGGCGAGTACCGCACCTCCATCATCATTGATCCACCCGATGGTCAACTGCCCGGTTATACCGAAGAGTTTCTGGCTGCGCGTGCAGAGGAACGGGCGACCGGCCCCGATCCCTTTGACGGCCCTGAGGGTCGTGGCGTTGGAGAACGCTGCCTGCTGGCTTTCGGCTCCAACTCCGGACCGCCCATGCTGCCTGTGATGTACAACAGCCACTATCAGATCGTTCAGTCCCCGGGCTACGTGGTGATTGTTGTAGAAATGGTCCACGATGCGCGCATCATCCCCATCCAGGATGAGCATGACCCGCATGCTGACATAATGAACAAATGGATGGGCGACTCAATCGGTCGCTGGGAGGGTGACACGCTGGTGGTAGAAACCCGGCACTTTAACCCCTGGCAGAGCTTCAGAGGGGCGTCAGAGAACCTGATGGTCACTGAACGCTTCAGACGCGTCGCAGACGGCAAGATCATCTATTCGTTCACAGTGGATGATCCGACAGTGTTTGAGTCCAGCTTCACCGGCGAGCTGGCTCTGACGGCCTACGACGATCCTTTGTATGAATATGCCTGCCACGAGGGTAACTACGCCCTGGCCGGTACACTGGCAGGCGCCCGCCTGGCAGAACAGGAGGAACGCGAGGCTGCGCAGGAGGACTGAGGTCCCCTGCCGCCGCCCCGGCGCACTGCACAGGATCCCGACCGGGATCAGATGAAAATCAAACCTGGGTTTTAAACAGCGAGATGGACTCTTCGGAGTCCAGCTTGCGCGCCAGCTCCAGCGCTTCCTGCGAATCAAACTGACGCAACACCTGGCGTGACTCACGGTCGACAACAGTCACCGAGGGTTCCTGGCTGTCAGCATCAATATCAAATATCAGATCGCGCTTTACCGTCTGCACATACTCATTCAGACGCGTGACAGCACGTTCCAGCGCCTCATCGTCGGCCAGCGGCTCATCGGCTGCTGATGGGTCTTTAGAACTCGCTGGGCGGTTCTGGGAGCGACTGTCGCTGCTCCCGGATGAATTGTGCTGCTGGCCGGCCGGATTCTCCTGCTGACGTTTCTGCTGACCAGAAGATTCGTCGTCGTATTTGTCCTGAAGCGGATTATGGGAGGGATTGGCGTCAAGGTCGTTGTCCACCGATTCCACGGACTTGACCTTATCCCTGGCCACCAAAGCGGGCTGGAATCGGGTAATACTGATCTCACTCACAGCACATCTCCCAAACTCGCTCCACGTCCTTTACGTTACCCGAGCACAAAAAAGTCCGCCCGGCTTCTACCTTATTATCGGTAGTCACCGGGCGGACTTTAGGGTCTCAGCTTACTTTTTGAGTATTAACCCAGAAGCTGCAGAACCTGCTGGCTGGAAGCGTTAGCCTGGGCCAGCATGGACACACCAGCCTGCTGCAGAGCCTGGTTACGGGCCAGGTTGGCTGCTTCAGCCGCGAAGTCCGCGTCCTGGATACGAGAGTTGGCAGCTGAGAACTTCTCGGAAGTTGCTGACAGGTTCTCGATAGTAGCAGAGAAACGGTTCTGGACCGCACCCAGCTCAGAACGTGCTTTGGTGATTGAACCCAGGGCGTTGTCAATTGTAGCCAGCGCGTCAGTAGCACCTTTCTGAGTAGACAGGTCTACTTCAGTCAGACGCTGACCAGTTTCGGCGCCACCGAAAGTACCAGACTCAAAGCCCAGTGCTGTCAGAGCTCCGTCGCCATTTTCACCACCAGAGACAGTGAACTGACCACCTGATTTCAGGGTTACAGTCGAGTAAGTAGTGGTTGCTGCAGTGTTAGCGTCGTTAACAACACCGTTGTAGTCACCAGTAGTGATGGCAGAGGTGTTCAGACCAAACATGTCAGCAGTCGCGGCGTTAGCCAGAGGAGCACCTGCTGCAGCTGGGTCCTGGTCGAAGGCCATGACAATGTTACGACCATCAGCTGCGGTCAGCGTTACGCCTTGACCATTGTCTTCTGCAACTACGCCGGTCTGACCAGTGACAGAGTTGATCTGAGACACCACGTAAGCGCGGTTTTCTTCAGCCGTGCCCTGAACAGTCAGGTTCAGTTCTACACCGTTGAGGTACAGGTCAGCAGCGAAGCCAGCAGATGCGCCGGGAACAGCCGTTGAAGTGCCTTCAATGACGTTGGCATTGGCTGTTGCAGTCACACCTGTCGCATCGCTTGACTTATTAATCGCAGCTGCGATGGCGATTGCTGAAGACTCCTTAGTAGAAGACGTCGCGCCAGTGTATGACGCTGTATCGTCCGAGGCCTTGGCTGCACCAATTGAGATACCATTGATGACCATGTCTCCGCTATCAAGATCGCCAGGCGCACCAGTTGACGTGACCGCTTCAGATGCTACAGCAGATTCGCCAGCTGAGTATGTACCAGCAGTGAAACCAGCGTTGGCCACGTTGCTGCCACCGATTTCGATGTTGTTTACGCCAGAATCAGCTACCAGAGTCACACCACCAGTGTAGGTGCCAGCGGCTGCCAGACCAGTGTTGGCTGCGGTCAGGGTAGTAAATGACAGAGCGATATTGCGACCATCGGCTGCTTCCAGGGTGACACCCAGGTTGTCATCGCCAGTATCAACAGCAGTCACACCAGTCAGATCTGATTCTGCGTTGATCGCGGCGACGACAGAGGCACGGGTAGTTGCTGCATCAGCACTGGTGTCGATAGAGATCGTGGTGCCGTTGATGGTCACAGAACCGGTCGCATCAGCTGCGGTCATTGAAGAGCCCGCAGCGACGTTAGTGTCTACAACAGCAGTTACGCCACTTTCGTCAGATACGCGGTTAATCGCGGCTGCTTTGGCGATAGCACTGGTGTTGGCGCTCGCAGTTGAAGCGGAGTCGTCAGAGGCACGTGTCGCACCAACTGATACACCATTGATTGTCAGCTCACCGTTCTGCAGCGCAGAGCTGGTAGCAGAAGAGGTTACACCGTTCTGACTGGCCACACCCAGCGCGTCAGCGCTCAGCTTGCCGATAGATACGTCGATTGTCTCACCAGCATTCGCGCCAACCTGGAAAGAAGAGTTGTAAGAACCGTCCAGCAGTTTTACGCCGTTGAAGTTTGCAGTGTCAGCGACGCGGCCGACTTCTGCGATCAGCGCCTGGGCTTCTGCGTTCAGCAGTTCGCGGTCAGCGTCAGAGTAGGAACCGTTAGCGGACTGTACTGCCAGTTCACGCAGACGCTGCAGAGAGTCGTTCATGGAACCCATGCTGGCTTCTGCGGTTTCTGCCAGAGAGATACCGTCGTTAGCGTTACGGACCGCAACGTTCAGACCGTTGATCTGGGAGGTGAAGCGCGTGGAGATCGCCAGACCAGCGGCGTCGTCTTTTGCGCTGTTGATACGCAGACCTGAAGAAAGACGCTCGAGAGCCTGGTTGGTACCAGCCTGTGAGCTATTCAGGTTTCGCTGCGCGTTAAGTGAAGCAATGTTGGTATTGATGACTTGAGCCATGCTTGTTTACTCCTGAGTTTACACATTAAAACCGGACCGCATATCACCGCGTTCAAACCGCTCACTGCTATGCGTTACCCGGTTTAACGACACGGAAAAACAAAGCTTTAGGCGTTTTTCAACAATTTTTTGGGGTTCGTCAGAAATTTTTTTTCTTTAGAATTTTTTTCTGTTATTGTGAATATTATTGAAGACATCACAATCTTCCCGCTCCACACTCGACGATCCCACACACTCAAAGTGCAGCTTCACTCATGGCCAGTCAGCATCAAATAGATCTTGAAAAACAGCAGCTTGCATGGAAAGACATACTTGATATGTCTGGCCGGTTGCTGTCGCTTGCCGAACAGAACAACTGGCAACAACTTGATACATTACACGCACTGAGAGACAAAAAACTTGAACAGTTTTTTAACCAGGCGATTGCTGTCGAACTGGTGGAGATCATTCAACAGGACATCAAAAAAATTCAGGAACAGGATCGCCACATCGTGCAGTTACTGGCATCACAACGTGATGCACTGGGTAACGAAGCGCGCAATCTCAAACAGATGAAACGACGCCTTAACGAATATTTATCGGCTGATAACAGAAAACTTTAGCACCCGATTCATTCAGTCAATGAACAGTCGGGTACAAAGCGAGTGAAGTGAAAATACAGAGCCTTCGTGCGACGCCTCAGAGCATGTTAAACAGCGATAGCCGCGTGATCTTGGTAAAGGTGGCCTGAGCTGCCTCTAGAACAAAGGTCTGTTGAGTCAGCTGACTGATAGCCTCTGCGTAGTCCAGGTCGGAAAGCTCCGACAACGTTGTGCGCACCACCAGCTCAAAATCTGCATTGCTGGCTTTTGCCGCATCAACCTGATTCAGCCGCGAACCCACAGCGGCGCGCGTGTTCAGCAGTTTTTCCTGCGCGTTGCCAAGATTGGCAATAGTATTCTCGATGGAGCTGGCCAGCTTGGTACGATCCGCCGCGCTGTCGCTAAAGCGTCCCAGGTCAGCCACAAAATCCTCCAGACCTTCCAGCAGACCTTTGCGCGCGGTAGATTCCAGCGTGAAGGTATCACCGACAGCCGGGCGGCCCTCAATGTTTACCTGTGCACCTTTAATATTGATGCCCCGCCCCGGCACAAACGGCACATTTTCGCTCAATACACGTCCGTCTGATATCTGCTTGACGGTATAATTCATGCCTGGTGGCACTACTTCATTATTGGGACGAAACTCGATCGTGACGCTTTCCGGATAGAAATTGCTGAACTGTTCCTGATCGATAATAAACGGTTTGCTGATGGTTGCCGGTGGTTGGGCCTGATTGCCATCTCCCGCGCGGGAAACTGCAGACGGGGTTGCTCCTGGTACGTCCATAAACACTTGATAACCAGAATCATTTGCTGCAATAGACGTCACCGGGCCCGCCTGTATGAACCGCTGCCCCTGGTCTCCATTGTACTCATAACGCCCATCGGGCCCTTTTACAAACGGTTGCGTCTTGCCCTGATAGCCCGCAAACAGGAACTCACCGTTAGCGTCACGTGCATTCATTTCCTGCGCCATGGCATCTATGACGGACTGCATTTCTGTTGCGATATAACCACGTTCATTGGCGCTAATGGCCCCATTACCCGCCGACGCCACCAGTTCCTGGGCTCTTTGTATCAGGTTACTGACGCTGCCCAAGGCAACTTCTTCGCGCTCCAGCCGGCTTTTAAGCGTTGACAGGCTGTTGTTGTATTTGTCCAGGCCTGCCAGCTCCTGGTTGAGCTGGAGTATTCGGGTTGAAGCGATGGGGTCATCGGCCGGCGTCAACACGCGCTTTTGTGTCGCTATCTGCTCCTGCGTTTTGCTCACCGCCTTCTGCACATCCAGCATCGGGTTGAGCGCTCGGGTAAACAACTGACCGGTTGATAATCGATAGCTCATGATTACATTCCCAACAAGGTATCAAATAGGTCGCGCGCCAGTGTGATTAGCCGGGCTGACGCGTTGTAATGTTGCTCCAGCTGAATCAGGCGGGCGGCTTCCTCTTCAAGGTTGACACCGGAAACCGATTGCGAGGCATCCATGGATTGACGCAGCATGGACTCACCTGCATTCACGTTGACGCGCGCCTGGCTGGTCAGAATACCGACTCGCTCAGCCAACTGGCCATAAACGTCCTGATAGTTCTGCGTGCCATTGCCAAGCACACTGCTGTCCTGAAGCGCCAGCATCTGCGACCCGTTGCGATTATCTGCGGTACCGTCAGTGTTGTAGGCAATCATGAAACGATCGCCAGCCCTGGGTTGCCCGCCCGGACCATTACCACTGGTCATGACCAGCTGAATGCCGGTGTAGTTGGACTTGGCTTCCGGTGCCTGACCAAAGACACCGTTGGCCTGGTTCGATGTAATGTCTGTATTGGCAGCAAGCCGTACTTCGACGGTACCGCCAATGGTAACTGCCACCGGTGTTCCAGCGGGTGCTATTAGATCAGCTGCCTCGCCCATGCGCACGGAGCCACCACCGTCAACATTGAAGTCAAAGTCTTCGCCGCTGGTGCCATAGATGCGCAGGTTGGTGCCGTCGCTTTGCGCATAGATACCCTGAGCCTGGAGAGCTGGATCATTATTGATGCGATCACGCAGAAAATCGGGTGTGAGCGGATCGGGAATTGCTGCGGGCTGAGCCTCACCCGGCGCTGTCCAGTTCACATCGGTCAGATTGGCACCGTTGAAACTGATCTGCAACGGGTTACCTGGCGCACCTGGCTGGAAATCTGTCAGCTCAATGTAGGTATGCGCCGATGCATCCACGCCATTCAGACTTGAGAGACGTGCAGCCATGCTGGCCGCAGACTCATTAACCGCCAGCGCCAGTTGTTGCTCTTTAATAAACCCGGTGTCCGGATCAGTGGTCTGGATGCGCAGTGTTTCGCCGGGATAACCATTGTTGGCGCTGCCGATCTGCAGTTGTGCTGATGCAGCGCCCTGCGAAACTACCGTGGTACCGCCTGGTGTCGACGGCAGCATTACATTGTTTGCACCCGGCGTAAACGTCAGGTTGGTCAATGGCGGATCCAGCGGCACCGGGTTGGCCGGATCCGAGTAATCCAGAACATCATAGGTCGTTGCAGAAGTGAACCTGACAATCATCGGCGGACTCAGCGCACCACCGTCACTGAAGGCAGGTGTGTCGATGGTATCGACACGTGTTGAGACTACTTCAGCCCCGCCCTGGTTTGCCACCGATGCGCTCGTTTTCACGGGCGAGGCAAAGGCAAACTCCTCTGCTCGTGCAATCTGCACATTAAAAGAGGCAACTGCGCTGCTGACAGGCCGGATCAGGAAGCTGTCGCGCTGCTGGAAGGTTCCACCATCAACATTAATGCTGAACCCGTCATCCACTTTTAGAACCTGCGGAAATTCCGTACCCAGCATCCCCGACATCATCACCTTGTCGTCGGAAAGTCTTTTCAGGATGTACTGCCGACCGGAACCGGGGAAACTCAGCTCGTAATTACTGCTGTTGAGTTTGCTGACGTCATCTATGGTGACGCTGAGTTCACGATCCGCGGGTGGGCGATTATCAGGAGACGCCACAACACGTCCAGCTGCAACAGTCGGGTGATTAATATCGGTAAAAATATTGCCACCGAGACTTCCCTCCAGATCCATACCAAGCTGGTTCTGCTCATTCAGTTTCGCCGCCAGACCGGTCGCCAGCAAGCCTACTGAACCCAGCGCTGGCTGCAGCGCGTCCTCACGAAAACGCAATAACCCACCAACACTGCCTCCGCTCAACAGATAGGTAATGTTCTGGGAATCGACTTTATTAGATATAGCCAGGTCGAACTGAGTCGGATCAGGTTCACCAGGTATTGT
The DNA here is from genome assembly GCA_002354805.1 of Gammaproteobacteria bacterium UBA2675. Taxonomy (GTDB): domain Bacteria; phylum Pseudomonadota; class Gammaproteobacteria; order Pseudomonadales; family Pseudohongiellaceae; genus Pseudohongiella. The sequence continues at coordinate 44,745 of DEMH01000012.1, read as the reverse complement.
TCGCAGCTGAAAACTGTTGGTTCCGGCCACCAGTGGCTGCCCCTGACCTATGTAAATATCGAGACCGCCTCCCTGTCTGGCCGAGGTTGTCACATTGACATAGGAGCCCAGCTCGCGCACCAGCAGGTCCAACTTGTCCAATAGATCATTGGGTGCACCGGATTCAAAAGTGGCATCACCAATTGACTGGTTCAGGGCCGCGATCTGACGTCCAAGGGCGGTAATGTTTTCGGCGGCGCCCTGCAGCTGTTTGTTCACGGCAATCTTCTGCTCTTGAAGTCGCGCGTCAACTGACTTGAAGCCCGCTGACAACTGTTGCGCCTGCGTCAACAATAGCTCACGTCCGAGCATGGAACCGGGCTCATTGACTGACTCATTCAAGGCATCAAAGAATTGATTCACGTAGCTGGACAGATTGGTCTGTTCGGAAGCCAGCAGATTGTTGATCTGGGTCACATTGGTCAGATAGGTTTCTGAGTCGCTCAGGCTGCCAACATCACGCAGCACCTGATCCACCAGATACTTTTGCGAATTACGCACGATCTCATCGACTGAGACACCTGTGCCAATAAAACCGGCAGCCGTACGAATGGCCTGATTCGTCGACTGATTGACCGACTGTCGGCTGTAGCCTTCCGTATTGGCATTAACAATATTTTGACCGGTGACCGACATGGCGGTCTGGTTCAGGCGAATACCGGTAATGGCCGTATTCAGCAGCGTACTCATCGGACATTCACCTCAACTAACGACGAACCACGGTTTGAAGCCACATTGAGCACCGGACTTTGCATGACGCGATTAATTTTGTCAGCGTACAGAGGATCTGTAGCATACCCGGCTTCCTGCAGGTGATGCACAAAGCGTTCTGGCTGGGCAGCATGTTCAACCGCCTGACGATAGCGTGGCTGGTCCTGAAGCAACTGTACGTAGTCGTCAAAACTATCCTGATACGAGTTGTAGGCGCGGAATCCGGCATTCTCCCGCTGCATGACACCGTCTCGGAACTCCAGAGTGCTGACCGACACTGAGTCACCAGACCAGCTGCCACCTGATTTGATACCAAACAGGTTAAAGCTGGGCTTGCCATCAGCGCCAGTTATCATCTTCTGGCCCCAGCCTGTTTCCAGAGCCGCCTGGGCGATCAGCGCACGCGGGTCGGCACCCAGCTGGGCAGCTGCTTTGCGCGCCATCGGCATCAGTGTCTCAACGAAGTGGGCCGGGCTGTCAAATCGGGCCGGCACACTTGGAACCTTGACGGTAGCGGCGCTCACCGCTGGTTTGAGTTCTCGAACAGACATAGCTGTTGGCGCCTGGAACTCACGATTAGTGGCAGCCGCCGCTGGGGGCTCAACAGTGGCGCGGCGGCGCCAGTCGTCATTCATCGGCTGCTCAGTGGTCCTGGCTGCGTCAGGAATATATCGTTCCATCATTTGACGGTGCAGTGCGTCAGCCAGACCAACACCACCGCTGGTTGCCATATGCAGTGCCACCTGCTGGTCCATGTTTTCGCGGTGAAACTTCATTTCGTTACTGTTCATGAAGTTGTCAGAGAACAACGCGTCCTCTCCTGCCCGCATGCCCTTGAGCATCATGCCAAGGAACATGGCCTCAAACTGCTGCGCGACCGCACGCAGGGCCTCGGGAGAATCCTCCCTGCCCACGCGATTGATGGCATTCAGCCCGTTGAGGTTGGTGAAAACCGATGCATCTGACAGGTTCATGGCGGTCATGTCAGGTCCTCAGATCACGACCAGTTCGGCGCGCAGCGAGCCGGATTGTTTCAGGGCTTCCAGAATGGCCGCCAGATCTCCTGGCGCCGCACCCACGGCGTTGATGGCCTGCACGATGTCTGACAGCGTAGTGCCGGCATCAAACAGGAACATGCGGTTGTTTTCCTGCTCAACGGTAATGTCCGACTGGGGTAAAACAACTGTTTCGCCATCACCAAAGGGAGCGGGCTGACTGACGGCAAAACCTTCAGAAATAGTGACGCTCAGGCTACCGTGTGTGATAGCGGCAGGTGACACACGTACATGCTCACCAATCACGATAGTACCTGTACGCGAATTGACAATCACACGCGCCGGCGCGTCGCCCTGATCCACCTGAATATTCTCCAGCTCTGACATGTAGGCCACACGAGACTGACTGTCGGCAGGTGCACGTACCTGAATCGATACAGCGTCGATTGCAGAGGCTGTGCCCTCGCCCATGAAGTCGTTGATCGCCCTGGATACACGTCGCGCCGTGGTGAAATCAGCACGCTTGAGATTAAAGGTGATGTGATCGCCACTGTTGAATGCGGTCTGCACTTCTTTGACCGTCATGGCGCCACCAGGAATTCGTCCAACACTGGGGATATTGATGGAGATGCGTGAACCATCAGCACCCTCGACACCAAGACCACCAACGATCAGATTGCCCTGAGCAGTGGCATACACTTCACCATCCATACCCATCAGGAAGGTGCGCTCCAGCGTGCCACCACGGAGACTGTCGGCATTGGCCAGGGACGAAACAGTGACATCAATCTGCTGACCTGGCTTGGCGAACGGTGGCAGCTCTGCCTGAACGGAAACGACCGCAACATTGCCCAGCTGAAAGTTCTGACCCTGGGGAATCGGAATACCGAACTGATCAAGGTAGGCGCGAAACGATTCGGCAGTGAACGGTGCCTGTGTAGTCTGGTCGCCCGTACCATCAAGGCCAGTCACCAGACCGACACCTACCAGCTGGTTGGACTGCACGCCCTGCAGGTCGGCAATATCCTTGAGCCTGTCGGCCTGCGCCGGCGCTACCAGAACTGTCTGCAGCACAATCACCAGGCTCAGCGCAACATGGCTGACACGAGCCAGAGTATTTTTAGTACGTTTTGTCTGCACAGCTTCCTTCCTGTCTGTAAAAATCTGTGTGAGCAACATGGTCTGTTAAGTCCTGTAGAGTCTGTTTCAGGCGCCGCTTACAGCGGCCACCACTTGCTGACAAAAAACTTGCTCAGAATGCCCGGTTCATTCGCATCGGCCAGTGTGCCTGTGCCACTGTAGGCAATGCGCACATCGGCGATACGGGTTGAGGGCACGCTGTTGTCTGAAGCGATATCTTCTTTGCGAACCAGGCCGCTGATGCGGATGTATTCAGCGCCGCGGTTCAGTTGCAGCCACTTTTCACCACGCACTTCCAGCAAACCATTTGGCAGCACATCAGTCACTGTGACTGTGATATTGCCGAACAGCTGGTTGCTCTGATCGCTGTTTGAAGATCCATCAAACTCAGCACTGCCACCAAGCGATGAGTTAGTGTCTATATTGGTGCCAAACAGGGTCATGTCTGCCACTGTATTGCTGCTGTCACGGCTGAAGGACGTGCCGGCAGATTTACTGGCAGTGGTTGATTCGTTCAGGTTGATAGTCAGTACATCACCCAGTCGGTAGGCGCGGCGCTGATACAGGTTAGTCGCGGTGGCAGCCTGATAAATTGACCCGTTGACAGGTGCCTGCTCACGATGCTCGCCTACCCAGACAGGCGCGTAGCGTGGATCGTCCGGTGCCGGTGGTTGTGGCATTTGAACCACGCAGGCGTTCAGTGCCATCAAAGCGAACAGTGCAACTATCAGACGATGTGTTTTCATAGCGTTTCTCTCAAGCTCTGAACATTAACGGTTTACAGATTCTGCGTGACGAACTGCAGCATCTGATCAGCAGTAGAAATAACCTTTGAGTTCATTTCGTAAGCTCGCTGCGTCGTGATCATGTCGACCAGCTCTTCAACCACTTCCACATTGGAGCTTTCCAGTGAGCCCTGCTCAAGCGTACCCATGCCGTTCTGGCCTGGTGCTGCCTGCTGCGGGTTTCCGCTGGATACAGTCTCTGCATACAGGTTGCCGCCCAGCGCCTGCAGGCCAGCCGGATTAACAAAGTCCACCAGATTCATGTTGCCGATATTTGAAGTGGTAGCCTGCCCCGGCAGTCGCACACTGATCACGCCGTCGTCACCAATGGTCAGGCTTTGCGCATCCTGCGGGATGGTGATACCCGGCGCCACCAGGAAGCCCTGTGAAGTCACCAGTTCGCCATTGCCATTCAGATGGAACTGGCCATCACGGGTGTAGGACGAGCTGCCGTCCGGCATGATGACTTCGAAAAAGCCTCGTCCATTGATGCCCACGTCCAGCGACTCGCCGGTAGTCTGCAGGGCTCCCTGACTGAACAGCTTCTGGGTACCGGCAACCTTGACACCGGTACCAATCTGCAGACCAGATGGCAGTTCGGTATTCTGCGTAGAGTTGGCGCCTGGCTGACGCTGGATCTGATACAGCAGGTCTTCAAAAACCACACGATCCTTTTTGAAACCATTGGTCGCTACGTTGGCCAGGTTATTGGATACAGTGGCCAGGCGCGTGTCCTGGGCACTGAGGCCGGTCTTGGAAACATAAAGTGCTGCGTGCATGTTGTTTACTCCTGAGCTGTCGCCCCCGGGGGCCCGTTGTGCTCGAATCTGTCGCTGACGTGACTGCTGTCTAATGCCTGCTGTTATTGAATCTGCAAAAGCCGTGCCGAACTTTCAGAATTTTGCTGAACTGTCTGCATGAACTTCACATTCATCTCGTAGTTGCGGGCCAGGCTGATCATCTCAACCATGGAATCAACCACATTGACATTGCTGCCTTCCAGGTAGCCGGATGCCAGCTCAACCTGCGCATCTGCAGGCGTCTCGCCACCATCTATGCGGCGCATCAGACCGTCGGTACCCTTGACCAGCTCCTGGGGCTGAGGGTTTACCAGCTTGATGCGATCGATTGCGGCAAGTACCTGGGCACCCTGTCCAAGTTCACGAACCGAGACCGTACCATCGGCACCAAACTCAACATTCTCATGCGGCGGCAAGACCACTGGACCATTGTTGCCAAGCACCGGCAAACCGCTGCCGGTCAGCAGCTCGCCGAACACACCCAGCTGCAGGTCGCCAGCACGTGTATAGGCTTCACTGCCATCAGGTGCCAGCACGGCAATGTAACCCTCTCCTTTCACAGCCATGTCCAGCGAATTGCCCGTCTGCTGCAGCGGCCCGCGGGTAAAGTCAGTGCCGGGATTTTCGGTCATGCTATAGACACGTGACGGCATGCCGGGCCCATAAACTGCCATGGAGCGCGCCTGCGCCAGATCTGCCTGAAAACCGGTGGTGCTGGCGTTTGCCAGGTTATTGGCATGAATCGTCTGTGCCCGCATTGCCTGCGAGGCTCCGTTCATACTCAGATAAAGTGCTCTGTCCATGTCAATCTCCGGTTTTCAGGCTTTACTGTCAGAATTACAGGTTGATGATGGTCTGGGTTGCGTCATCGGTGGCAGAGATAATCTGCGCTGCCGCCTGGTAGTTGCGCTGGGAAATAATCAGCTGTACCAGTTCGGTCGGCAGATCCACGTTGGAGTCTTCCAACGCGCCTGACTGAATCGCACCCAGACCTGCCGTGCCGGCACCCGAGACAGAAGCGGCACCAGACTCACTGGTTTCAGCAAACTTCGTGCCACCCAGGTTTGCCAGGCCGCTGGCGTTGGCAAAGTTGGCCAGCGCCACCTCACCCAGTACCTGTGATTGACCATTGGAGAATCGTGCAGACACCAGACCCCGCGTGTTGACTTCCAGACCCGTCAACTGACCTTTGGAGAAACCGTCCTGGTTGTTGGACTGAACCGAGAAGTCACCACCGAAAGCTGTCATGGAGGACAGGTCAATCCGGAAGTTGGAGTTGGTGGTCTGGTCGGACACGTTGGCGTTACCAGGGACCGGGCCGGCACCAATACGACGACCTGATGTGTCAACCGGGTACCAGTTGGTGATTTCGATAGACTGCTGGTTGGGGTCAAAACGACCGGTGTCATCAAATCGCAGATCAAAACGCGCCAGTACCGGGTCACCGGTGGAAGAGTTCGGATCGTAGCCAATGTTGCGGCCATCAATCTGGAAGTAGACGCTCCACAGGTTAGTGTCACCGGTGTCGTCCGGCCGTTCTTTGACGAAGTACATGGCCAGCGAGTGCTGAGTACCTACCGAGTCATAGATGGAGATAGCGGTGGAACGATAGTAGGTTTCCGGGTTGCGTGGATCAAACTGGTTGGATTCGAAGGCGGTGCCTGCCAGAGCGTCTTCCGCAGAGATGTCTCCAAATATAGTAAATGCATCCGATGGATCTACTGGATTGCCATCCAGGTCTTCATCGGTGGTGCGCAGGGATACGTTTTCATCCAGTGTGAACTCCACAAAACCACCCATGGTCATGATGTCGTTGGCATCCAGGTTTACCACTGTAGGCACGCCAACCGGCGAGAATGCACCGGTCGTTGCATCACGTGTGGAACCTTCAAAACTCAGCGCACCGCTGGGGTTGCCACCGGTATTGATGCGTATATCCGCACCGGTGGAATGGGTGATTCGAACCCGCGTGCCGTCAACAGTCGCATTGAGGTTGTTAAGCAGCGCATTGATCTTGTTGGCCAGATCCTGCAGCGGGTTGGTCGCCGTCAGGTCGACCACGATGTCCCGACCATTGATGGCAAATCGCAGTTGATCGTCAGCATCCGCGCCGTCCTGCAGGTTACTGATGTAGCCTACTGTAGTGCCCACCGCAGCCACACCTTCGACACCGGCAAACTGCTGGGCTACCGCGTTGGCAGAGGCACCCGCCGCGATATCCAGCTGCTGCGTTTCACCACTGGGTGTACGGACAACAAGACTGGTGGCCGTATACGGGTTAAGCTGATCACTGGGATCGCTGTCCGGGGAGATGAGGGCACCATTCAAACGCGGCTGGCTGCTGTTTCCGCCATTGGAGATGTAGGTAGACCCGATAACGGCAGACGGCATGGCCGCCGCATCAAGGTTGATTTCACTTTCAACCAGTGTCGTTGCGCGCGGCTGCAGTTCGCCAGTTGTTACGCGCAGATCGGTCAGCGGACCACCGCCAGTTGCCTGACCGGATTCAGAGGGCGCGAAGCCCTGCAGACGCTCACCAGTATTGGTCACAACGTAACCAAAACGGTCAGTACCGAAAGCACCGGCACGCGTGTACGCAGCACCTGACTCACCTGACAGAATAAAAAAGCCTTCGCCGTTGATGGCCAGGTCAAGTGTGTTTTCGGTAAAGCTGATGTTGCCCTGGTTGAAGCTCTGCTGGATACCCTGCAAGGTAACACCACTACCCTGCTGAGTGCCGCCGCCACCCAGAACCGATGCTGCGTATACGTCACCAAATACCGCCTTGGAACTCTTGAAGCCGTTGGTTCCGGCGTTGGCGATATTGTTACCGGTGACGTTGATTTCCTGCTGTGCTGCGTTAAGCGCACTCAAACCGATAATAAAGCTCATCTGACACCTCGCTGATTAATTACTTTTCGTTTAGTTGATTTGCAAAATTTCGGACATCGACCGCGGGCCGACGCCGGCCAGGTTCAATGTCAGTGAACCGGATTTTTCTATCGTGACACTGTTGACGTTGGCACTCAGATAGGTGGGCACCTGCTCTGTTATGCCGTTTCGGCTGACACTTAGTTCAAAGCTGTATTTGCCAGGCGGATAACGCTCGTCATTCGCATCTGTGCCCGTCCAGAAAAACTCCTGACGGCCATCGGTCTGCTCGCCCAGACCGAACTGATCAACAACTTTGCCGCTGGCATCGTAGACACGTAATGTCGCCGACTGAGCGCCGCCATCGAAGTCAGCCAACACACTGATCGCCCCGCTTTCACCCAACTGCGTCGTGTTTGTTTTGACATGCACAGGACGACCCACCAGCGACGTTGCCTGCAGGTGCTGGGCGGACTGGAAAGCAGACGAGAACTGCTCGAAACTCTGTGTCATCTTCTGGGCTTCTTCCAGAGAGGAAAATTGCGCCAGCTGGGAAATAAATTCGCCATTATCCTGGGGGTTGGTAGGATCCTGATTCTCCAGCTGCGCTATCAGCAGTCGCAGAAACTCGTCGCGGCCCATTTCGTTTTTGGTTTTCTTTTCTTCCTGATTACCATAGTCCGACAGGATTTTACTGAGTGCATTGCCGCCTGCGCCGTTGATTTCCATCATCGTCTCCTTATGCCTGACCCAGTGTCATCACTCGCTGCATCATCGTGCGCGCGGCTGACATCACTTCAACGTTAAGCTGGAAGGAGCGCGAGGAGGAGATCATGTTGGTCATCTCCTCAACGATGTCTACATTGGGGTAGTAGACATAGCCGTCTTCGTTGGCCATCGGGTGACCGGGCTCGTGGCGGGCCTGCAGCGGACGGGCGTCTTCGACCACACCCGCGACACGAACACCGACAGCTGCCTGCTGACTGTTCATCGGACCAAACGGGTCCTGCATGGCGGCAGTCATCATCGGTGCAAAAACGGCATGGCGCGCCCGATAGGTCTGGTCGGCACTGCTGGCGGCGCTGTTGGCATTGGCCATGTTGCTGGCCGTTGTGTTCAGTCGCAGCGACTGCGCGCTCATGCCTGAGCCGGCGATATCAAACACCTGCGTCAGATTCATGCTTATTCTCCTTTCAGGGCTTTCTGCAGCCCGGTGAATTTACTGTTCAAAAACTGGAATGAAGCCTGGTGCTCCAGAGCGTTGCGGGCGAATGCCGCATTTTCGACCTGCTCATCAACGGTGTTGCCGTCCAGTGAAGGCTGTGATGGAACGCGGTACATCTGCTCAGCAGAAGCCATGGCGGGCAGCCCACTGATGTGGCGGCTGTGAGTGCGGGTAATGTCCACGCTACGCCCGGCGCCACTGGCTTCGGCCAGCAGTGCGGAAAAATCCATGTCACGCGCTTTGTATCCGGGCGTGTTGGCATTGGCGATGTTGTTGGCAAGCAGCGCCGTACGCTGGCTGCGCAAGGTCAGCGCCTGTTCGTGCATGCCGAGGGCATTTGAAAAATTGATGGCCATGGGTCGCTCCACTGATTGCATTTGGCTTTTCTGGAGCTAGTGTGAGCAAATCCCGTGCCAGAGATTATTGTCTAATATTTACAAATACTTACGAGAATATTGCCGAGACAACGGCAAAACATTGCCCAACAGCTTTGCCGGTTGGCGGCAAGATGTCGGCCAGGAAGAGGAAATCGGGGAGTTGGTGAATTAAATCACTGAGTGACGATCAACTGCGGTAAACACTGATATTGGTGCTGACACGTTCCATCGTGTAGAGACCGGCCAGAGCACCAGGCAGCGATTCGGAAGCACCGAGCATAAGATAGGAATTGGGATTCAGCGACCCGTGCATACGCCGCAGGATGTCAGCCTTGAAGTCAGCCGCGAAGTAGATAAGCACGTTGCGACAGAAAATGATGTCAAAGCGCCCCAGGCCCGCATAGTTATCCTGCAGATTGAGTTGCTTGAAGGAGACGCGCTGTCGAATCGAATCCTTCAATTTGTAGCGCCCGCCCGCCAGCTCATCAAAAAACTGCCGTCGACGCGCCTCGCTCAATCCGCGACTGACACTCAGACCGTCATATTCAGCCAGGCGGGCACTGTTCAGCACAGTCATGGAGATATCAGTAGCGACAATTTCGGGCTCGCGCATCAGTGCACCCGGATTCCTCGCCTTGAATTCATCAATGATCATGCTGATTGAATACGGCTCCTGCCCGGACGAGCACGCGGCTGACCAGATGCGCAGGCTGAGACGCTTCTCGTCAAGGACCAGCCGGGGCAGGATGACATCCCGAAGCGTGTCAAACGGAGCGATGTCGCGAAACCAGAAGGTTTCGTTGGTTGTCATCGCATCAATAACTGCTTCTTTGAGGTGCGGCACGGTGCCCTGATGAATGCGTGATACCAGCGAACTCAGATTGGCGAACCGGTGCTGCTCCATGATGCGGCGCATGCGATTGGCGACCAGATACTGTTTGTTTTCGCCCAGCACGATGCCGCAGGCCTGACTGAGAAAGGTCCTGAAAGCCTGGTAGTCGGCATCACTGAACTGTGGTGACTCTTGCGTCATCGTGTCTCAGGCGGCTGGCTGACGCAGCTCCAGTTGCTTCAGAACTCGTTTGGCAAGCTCATCCGGGTGGAACTTGGCCAGAAAATCGTCCGCGCCTACCTTCTCCACCATGGCCTGGTTGAACACACCACTGAGTGACGTATGCAGCATGACATGCAGTTTGCCCATGTCCGGATGGTTCTTGATGGAGGCCGTCAGTGTGTAGCCATCCATTTCCGGCATCTCGATATCGGAAATAACCAGGATGTACTTGTCGATGGGGTTAATTCCCTCATCCAACATGCCGCGCAGATGATTCAGTGCCTGCTTGCCGTCATTGAGCACCACAGTCTGCAGACCCAGCGCTTCGCAGCATTTGCGGATCTGAGCGCGGGCAACGCTTGAGTCGTCAACAATCAGAACCGTGTTCAGTTCGGTTCCACGCTTGCCACTGTCGATCAGGGCATCGCTAAGACCCACGGTGGCAGGCGATACCTCGGCAAGGATACGCTCTACGTCAAGAATCTCGACCAGTTTGCCTTCCACCTCGGTGACCGCCGTCAGGTAGTGCGCCCGACCGGAGCCCTTGGGGGGTGAACTGATGGCTTCCCAGTTGAGATTGACGATACGGTCGACTCCCTGGACGAGGAAGCCCTGCACGGAGTTGTTGTATTCAGTGATGATAATGAAGCACTTGTCCACATCCTGCAGCGGCCGACCGCCGGTGGCCGCATTAAGATCCATGATGGAAATGGTGCGGCCACGCACGTAGGCAACGCCCCGCACCACATGACTGCTGTGCGGCAGCACGCTCAGCGGTGGGCAAGGCAGTACCTCTTTGACTTTGAATACGTTGATGCCGTAGACCTGTCTGCCGTTGAGTCGGAACATCAGCAGCTCCAGACGGTTCTGGCCAACCAGCTGGGTTCGTTGGTTAACACTGTCCAATACGCCTGCCATCTCAGTCTCCTGCGGTGTAGATTCGCTAATGTAGCGGGCCTGAGCCCTGTCTTTTCTTTATATCGACAGGATGTCGCGTTTCATAAGTGCAAAAATTAATGCACGCCATACCCACGCTAACCGCCCCACTTTCCCCGGCAATGCTTAGCGGCATGTTTTTTGCTTTCTTTACTAAAGAAATCAATAACAGACCAATTTCGGCCTATTCCTGGCCGTCGATGACAAAAAAGCGTCAGGGTTTTGACAGTATGAAGCTTGTTAGCACTAATATTTTCTCGCATACTGCCGTTATTAACGCGGTGGCGCGGCACTTATTTGCCGCCATGATGCTGCTTTGGGTGCCAGTTTCGGCATTGGCGCAGACATCATCGGGCGCGCAGCAGCTGCTGGACGCTGCCTATCAGGCACTACAGTCAAACTGGTCGGATCAGGGCGATCGTGTAGAAATCGAAATGGCGTCCATTGATCCCAGGCTGCAGATTCCAGTGTGTCAGGTACCTCTGGAGAGTAGCCTCAACTCGCTGGGTTCCGGAAACACCGGGGGCCGGGTGACCGTCAGGGTTAGTTGTAGTGACAACGCCCCCTGGACGCGCCATGTGGCGGCACAGGTAAAGGTTTATAGAGAAATCGCTGTAAGCTCGAGAGCTCTGGAGCGCGGCGCGCGCATCAATCCGCCGGACGTCGTGCTGGAAGAGCGGGATGTCAGCCAGATTCGCGGCCAGATACTCGAATCGACCGAACCTGTAGTTGGACAGGTATTGCGGCGTTCATTGCGCCCGGGCGATGCCTTGACGCTGGACATATTAGAGGCCCCGACGCTGGTCAGGCGCGGCGACACAGTAGTCCTCACGGCAAGCCGGGGTAGCGTCAGCATTCGTCACACTGGCACGGCGATGCAGGATGGTCAGCAGGGGCGGCAGATACCCGTCCGCAATGACCGCTCGGGACGTGTCGTACAGGCCATCGTGATCGCTGAAGGCGAGGCAGAGGTGGTTTTTTGACGCAACACGACAAAAACACATCAAAAACACTAAAGTTAGACATTTATCGGCCGTTACATTGGTCAGGAAGGTAATACTCTTTTTGAGAAGCTCGTTAAACGCTGTCTCCTGACAGCATCTGACAGCATCTGACAGCTAATTACAGGTATTTGATTATGGCTATTTCATCGATCGGCAATTCTTCATCTGCTCCGGACAGTCGTTCAACTGTCAAGCAGACTGACGGTCAGGCAGCCACTGGCGCCAACACCAGCCACAGCCGTACCGACTCTCAGGGCGAAGCTCAAAGCCAGGCAGTGGATGCTGTCTCGATCAGCAGCCGTGCCACTGACCTGCAGGCGCTGGAAAGCAGCGTTCGTGCACTGCCAGATACTGACGCGGCGCGTGTCAGTGAACTGCGTGACAAGATACAGTCCGGTAACTATTCAGTTGACAGCCTTCGGCTTGCTGACAAGATCCTGGCGTTCGAGAAAAACCTGTAAACGGATTGCATGAGCGACAACGAACTGCAGCACCTGCTGCAAGATGACCGCGAAAAACTGGATGCCTTGTACGAAGTACTGCAGGCGGAGCGTAGTTGTCTGGAAAAGCGGGACCTGGATCAGCTCAACAGCCTGCTGCAAAAAAAACAAACGCTGCTGGGTGCCATCGAAAACAATGATTTCCGACGCCGGCAACTTCTACAGAAGGCTGGCCTGCCTGCCAGCCAGACCAGCCTGACCCAGCTTAAAGCACTGCTCAAACAGAACAGTTCTCACGCGGTTGACCTGCTTGATGCAATTGAGCACCGGCTGCAACAATGCCGCGAGTTGAGTGAAACCAACAAAATAATCGTGCACCGCAGCAAGCTTAACACCCAGCGTGCACTGGCGATTCTTCATGGTTCCCAACCGCTGGAGAATGTTTACAATAGCCATGGCACCACCGGTTCTAGCACCATCAAACGCGATCTTGGCAATGCCTGAATAACAACGGACATACCATGACAGGCAGTGAACGATACTACACCTCGGCGGGCGATATTTTTAGTGTGCTCAGGACATTACAGGCTGACCGCTCTCCCATCAATATCCAGTTCCAGTCACTGACGACTCCGTTCAGCACTATCGTACTGCACGTCAATCTGCGCGAAAAAGTGTTTCACCTCGATGAATTTTCACTGCCGGTTGCACACAAGCGGGCAATTGAGGGAGACCCATTTGCAATCTACGCTTCCATCAATGGAATTCGTGTTCACGCCAAGGACCTGGTGGTTAAGCGGGTTGGCGTCGATCGCGATGGTGAATTCTACGAAGTCGCATTTCCGGAACGATTGCTTTATCTGCAGCGACGTGATGCATTCCGTGCCTGGGTCCCGACAACGATGTCAACAGACGTCGTTTTGACTCGTAAAAATGAACTTCCCAAGGTCAAAGGGCGGTTACAGAACATGTCGGCCACCGGATTCCGGGTTGTCGTGGAAGGAAGGCTTAAGCCAGACTTCGAAATGCTGGAGTCGATGCAGGCAAAAATGGAATTGGCTCTGGTTGAACATACCCTTGATTGCCCCGTCGAGGCGGTTTACTCACAATTCGCGCAGGAAACCAATCAGACTATCTGTGGATTCCAGTTCGGGAATCTGGGCCGCCAGGATCAGGTCAGCATTAACCGCTTTGTCACCCAGCTGCAACGCAACAGTATCGTCGATTAGCTTTCAGCCAGCAGCGCCTCCAACCTCGTCAGATCCTCAGGGCGATCGACATCCCAGCGCGGTTCCAGCTCGGCCCAGGATATCCCTGCCGACTTCAATCGCTGCCGGGTCTGCTCCATAACCTGACCGCTTCCCCATGTGATTTCTGAAAATAGAGCAGTCAGCGTCTCACTCGCAAGCGGTGCCGACAAGCCGATAAGGACATAACCTCCGTCCTCGGCGGGTCCCAGCACAACCGGCACACCCTGCCTCAGGCAGTCCAGTGCCTGCCTGACATATGGCAGGTCAACCGACGGACAATCCGAACCCACGATCACCACTGCTTCCATGTGCGCCAGCGTGTGCTGCGCAGCGTGTGCCATTCTCTCGCCCAGACTCGCGCCGGATTGATAAAAAACAAATCCCGCAGCTCCCAGCCCCTCAAAGAACGCCTCTTGCCCCGGTTCAGACGCCCACAATTGCGCCGGCAGCAGGGTTTGATGGCCCAGCTCCCGCCATGCCCGTGCTATCAGCTGCTGATGCAGACGCAGCGCCCCTTCTTCCCCCAGTAATGGCTGCAGGCGTGTTTTAACCTGGCCCTGGCGTGGCGTCTTGGCAAATAACAACAACCTGGCGCGATCGCATTCGTGTCGGCGCATCTGCCCGTAATATCGCTGATGCAGTCTTGCGGGCGAGACACCCAATACGTACATCAGGCGCAGCCACCACATCAATCCGATAGTTTTCCAGAGCCCATGCCGGTCCCATCGGCGCCCTGAGCTGATGGCTCTGACCTTGATATTCAAGGGCCTGCCAGATCGGCGCAGCCGCTTGCTCAGGGCAATGTCTTCCATCAAGGGCATATCCGGCATGCCTCCGACACGATCCAACAGCTCGCGACTCACAAAGATGGCCTGGTCGCCCGTTGCCACTGATGTCAGCCGCGACCGCAAGTTCATCAGCCAGGCGACCATAGGCAAGCCCCTGGACTCACCATCGAGATGCACGTCAAACCGGCCCCAAAGCCGGCCGCTGCTCTGCAGCCCCAAGGTAATCAGCTGCGCTGCCGCTTCCGGCAAAATTGTATCGATATGGAGGAACAGCAGGATGTCGTGGCTGGCTAATTCGATGCCTGCGGCCATCTGTCGGGCACGACCTGGCGGTGTAGTGACAATTATATGGTCAGCGACATCGCCCGCCACTTGCAAGGAGTCGTCATGACTGCCACCATCGGCAATTATCAACTCATGACCCGCCTGTTTCAGCCGATACAAAGCAGGAAGCTGGCGACGTATAGCCAGTGACTCGTTGAATACCGGAATGATGATACTGATCGCAGACACGCCGCGCAGATTACTCTGCCACGCGGCGGCTGTAAATGGTGATTTCCGTCAGGTGATTCAGCCTGTGTTCAGGACCGGATGCTGATAATCGGTGTTGTAAAGGAAATCAGCAAAAAAGTGTGTAACAGGGCTATGCGAAGGCAAAATAAAGGCGGATAATACCGCGCCATTATCGGTCGCCGGCCACAAGCCAGCCACACCGAAATAAATTGGCTTTGCAGCCGTTCTCTTCATGAAAGACAACGTGTAGTAGCGATGAATCTGGAAAATTTTTATATCGTAGCGACTGACCCCGAAGAACCCGCACTTCAGGTCAACATCTCCGGCCCCTATCTGACCCGCAGAGCGGCACAAGCCGACCTGGAAGCGGCTATTGATGAAGCCAGCGAGCTCGATCCCAGCGCCCGACAGTACCAGTACCGCATTTGCAAACTGGCCTGTCAGAAGCCTGGCGTCATACAGCACATGGCCTGCCACGCAGCCGCCCGCTAGCTCCGGATTTACACCCTGCGCAATTCAGATTAGTCTGAGCCTTTTTCCTCCAGATTAAACTTTGCGATACGTCTGCCGACGTACTTTATATTCTATCGTGTGAGTTTTGTTTCTGGACCATCCGGAGCCTGTTTTGCTCAGTCTGTTTTCCATCCCTACCGATCAGCGGTCACAACTATTGATGGGTCACCATCAATTTGGCCTGATGCTGCTGTCTCTGGTAGTTGCGATACTGGCTTCGGGCTTCGCATTACAACTCGCCAGTATGAGTCGTAACGCACCCAGTCCAGCCAGTGCGCGCATAGCCCTGCTGTCAGGTGCAGTTACACTCGCCTTTGGCATTTGGGCAATGCATTTCATCGGTATGCTGTCTTTCCAGCTGCCAATAGCCGTCAGCTACGATCCATATCTGACGCTCGCCTCCGTGTTACCCGCTTTGCTCGCCTCAGCCATAGCTTTGTCCATACTCTCCGCTTCACGGCAGACGCTGCCCGTCATCCTGCTCGGCGGCCTGCTGGTTGGAGCGGGCATTGGCGCAATGCACTACGTCGGCATGTTCGCTATGCGCATGGAGGCAGACCTGCGCTACGACCCGGTTCTGTTCGGCGTATCAATCGTTGTAGCCGTGGTGATGGCCATGCTGGCACTGTGGCTGCATTATGGCCTGCGCCGGCTCTTGAATCTTGCGACCAGCACATCACTGGTCCTGGGCGGCATTGGCATGGGCTTTGCCATTACCAGCATGCACTACACCGGAATGCTGGCAGCCCGTTTTGTTGGCCATGAGCAACTGACACTTGGCGTATCGGCAGACAACACCCCACTGGCGCTGGGCATTGGCTTTGCCGTGCTGGCACTGACCGTTGTTGTAGCCGCCACCAATGGTGCCCTTCGTTATCGCGACCTGTTGAATCAGGTACAGGACAGCGAGGCCCGGCTGCTGGCGGATATTGATGAGCGCAAGATCCTCGAACAGCATCTGCGCAGCGCACGCGATCAGGCCGAGCGAGCTGCAGAGGCAAAAAGCACCTTTCTTGCCAATATGAGTCACGAAATCCGCACCCCGATGAATGCCATCATCGGCTTCAGCGAATTGCTGCTGGATACGCCCCTGGACGAGCAGCAGTATCGCCATGCCAGCACCGTGCATCGCTCGGCACGATCCCTGTTGCGTCTGCTCAATGACATCCTGGACACCGCTAAACTTGAACGCGGCGCCATTGAACTGGAAGCTCAGGCATTTTCTCTGAGACAGCTGTGTGAGGACACGACAGAGGTCCTTGCGCTGCAGGCAGAGAACAAGGGCATCACACTGGAGCTGCAGTATCAGGCGAACAACGACGTCTACCTGGGCGACCCGCTGCGTGTTCGGCAGGTGCTGCTTAATTTGTTGAGCAACGCGGTCAAATTCACGGAGCAAGGCGGCGTGGTCCTGCTTGTAAGTGGCTCGGATAAAGAAGTGTCGCTTTGTGTCATGGATACTGGCATAGGCATAGCCGCTGATCGACTGGAAGCAATATTTGATCCATTTGCGCAGGCCGACGCCACCATGAGCCGCCGCTTTGGTGGCACCGGTCTGGGCACAACCATTGCTCTACAGCTTGCACAATTGATGGGAGGCGACATCTTTGCCGAGAGCACACCGGGTACTGGTTCTACGTTCACAGTCAAACTGCCTCTGCCAAAGGCCCGCCTGCCCGAAGCTCCGGTCCGCAATGCCGACAGCCAGAATCAGTTCCTGCGAGTGCTGGCTGTTGACGACGTGCCCGAAAATCTTGAGCTGTTAAAAATTACGCTGCGCAATGCCGGGCACGAAGTGGTCCTGGCCAGTAATGGCGAAGAAGCTGTTGAAGCGTACAAACAGACTAAATTCGACCTGGTATTGATGGACGTGCAGATGCCGGTGATGGACGGTCTGCAGGCCACAAAAGCCATTCGGGAATATGAACGTGAAACGGGTCAACAGCCCACTGCTGTTATCGCCCTCACTGCCAGCGTCATGGACCGCGATCGCCAGGCAGCCCGCAACGCAGGCATGAACGGGTTCGCTTCCAAACCGCTGGATCGTGCACAACTGAACGATGAAATCGAAAAAGTAATGGGTCTCGGAACTGACGCCGGCCTTAACAACAATCAGCAACGTCGATCAGCTGAAAAGACAAACAGCGATGCCCTTGAGGCCAGCAACAAACCTGAGATGCGTCACTTCAACAGAGAAGCGGCGTGGCAGCGCTGGGGCTCCGATGAAGCACTGGGCAAAGCCTTGCAATCGTTTGTCAGTAACCACCTGTCAGTAAGTAAAATGCTGCGACACCTGCTCCAACACCGCGATCAAAAAAAGCTCTCGATGCTGCTGCACAAGCTTAAAGGCAGCGCAGGCAATCTTGGTCTGGAGACCTTGGCCGCTCTGTGCCACAAGCTGGAATTCTCAGCAGCGCAGTCCGCGCCTGAAGGCGACCAGCAAAAGGTCATGGACCAGATTGCAGACGAGCTGGAAAAAGTTGCCGCAACGGCGCAGAGCGAAGCCGCTACATCACCGGAGGCCGCTGAAAAATCCGAACTAGACGCTCCGGTTAAAGACGCCCGGAAATCTACCACGGACACCGCCTCACACCTTGGGGCAATCAACACGCTTCTCGACGATCTGCGTCGAGGCGAGTTGAATGAAAGCAGCGTGCAGCAAGTCACCAAGGGATTAAATGCGTCGCTGCAACGTCAGTTAACTACTGCTCTGGACAACTTTGATTTCGACAAGGCCGTTGAAATTCTGGACACCGAAAAGAATCAGCACGGTACTACATCATGACTATTTCTGCCGATCGACCGACTCTGCTGCTGGTTGACGATGAACCCGTCAACTTGCAGGTCCTCAGACAGGTTCTGCAGCAGGATTATCGATTACTGTTTGCCCGCGATGGCCGCAAGGCGCTGGAGCTGGCTGAAAGCGAGCAGCCTGAGCTTATTCTGCTGGATGTGATGATGCCCGGACTGACCGGCTTCGATACCTGTCGGCAATTGAAGGCCAATTCGCGGACCCACCGAATTCCCGTCATTTTTGTGACCGCGTTGAACGACGAAGCCGACGAAACACAAGGCTTTGACTGTGGCGCTGTGGACTACATCACCAAACCCATCAGCGCGGCTATAGTCCGGGCCCGTGTAAAAACTCATTTGTCACTGGTACACACCAATGAGCTGCGCGAGACACGCCTGCAGATCGTGCAGCGTCTGGGCCTGGCAGCCGAGTACAAAGACAACGAAACTGGCCTGCACGTCATCCGCATGAGCCACTTCTCCCGAGTGCTGGCCAGAGCGGCTGGCTTCTCTGAGGCGGCTCAGGAAGAGCTGCTGCACGCTGCCCCCATGCATGACATCGGCAAAATCGGCATACCTGACGCTATTCTGGCCAAACCAGGCAAACTGGATGCAGCCGAGTGGGACGTCATGAAGCAGCACCCCGTTATTGGCGCCCACATTATTGGCGAACAATCCACCGGCCTGCTGCACACAGCGCGCCAGATCGCCCTGTATCATCATGAAAAATGGGACGGATCAGGATATCCACACGGCCTGAAAGGCGAAGAAATACCCGTCGAAGCCCGTATCGTTGCGATTGCTGATGTGTTCGACGCACTCGTTAGCGCCCGCCCCTACAAACCGGCCTGGCCAGTGGAAAAAGCTATCGCGCTGATTCAGGAAGAAGCTGGACGGCACTTCGACCCTGAGCTGGTGGAACTGTTCCTGCAGCAGCTGCCAGAACTGCTGGAAATCAAAGAGCGCTGGGCCGAACCGGAAACACCTGAGCCCGCCGCCGCCTCCATGTAGCCCAACGCGCCCGAACACCATGTTATACTTTCGCCCGCTATCAATACCCGCCGACCGAACTAATCATGCCCCGGTGGCACAGCTGGATAGCGCGGCCCCCTCCTAAGGGGCAGGTCGCAGGTTCGAATCCTGCCCGGGGCACCATACACCTATATATATCAATTAGTTAAATTACATAATTAGTTATACCAACAAAATAACAAACAATACTCTAATATTTATCACTTCCGAACCTCCGCTGAAGATTACCGATCAACGCCTCCCGATATATAAAGACCGAACTACAAACAGATACCCTGATAGTGCATTGGTGTTATGCATTTGTATTTAATGGTATTTTTTAGTTTAATTATTAAATACTACACAATAACCTACACATAAAAGTAGCTTAAGGACCTATAAGCCCGCTTGACCTCCGTTCGACTCGAAGTGGACCCAGCATACCGCTTCCTTGCTTTTTAATAGAATCACCTCGGGACTGACGCCTTTCGACCGGCGATGGGAGAAGCTCCGCACCAGCTATACGCGGATCTAGCCTGTTACTTTCGGGCTTGGCCCATCTTTTTGCACACAGCCGGAGTTGCACTCTTCTCAGTAACAGGATAAAACCACGATACAGAAATATTACTTGCGCTTCATCCCGGAAGTGGATGACAGCAAGGCCAACCATAAGCAGGCGCTCCCATGTGCTACCGAAAATGGGAGAAACAGCAAACAACAGTGTTTCTACAACTAAAAACTAAAAGTACTGGGGACATGAAATGTCGCAAGCGCCAGGCCAAATGCATGGTTATTTGTTGCAACTACAAAGGGCGGTGATTTACCTGCTAAACGCGGAGCCTGGATCAGCAGTTAGCGTGGAGGTTTTAGGCGATGTCGCTGTCAAGGCTGGTGAAAACGCCTTGATTACAGAGGAGGATAAATCTTCCTTAAGTTCAAACCCTGTCACAGACAGATCTACAAATCTTTGGAAGACCTTTTCCAACTGGATTGAAGCGATATTAAAAGGAAAATTAAACCTCGAAAAAACTAGATTTATACTTTATATCAACCATGCCGGGACCCCAGGACTAGTTGATAAACTTTCAGAGAGCGCCTCCACAGATCAAATTTCTAGCTGCCTACAAGCTTCCGAACAATTGTTATTAGAACTTTCTGAACAACATCCCACCTATATTTATCTTAGGAAAATTCTCGATCACAAAAACTTATATGAAGAGATAATTTCTCGTTTTGAGCTAGTAATTGGTTCCAAAAGTGGCAGCGATGAGATTCTCGCAAAACTTGATCAGCTGATTATCCCCCCCAACTCCGCTGGTTTTATACACGATGAATTGCTTGGTTGGACTACGAATGCAGTCATGCAAGCTGTTTCTCAGAAGCTCCCAGCGATAATCTCATACGAGGACTTTAGGAAGCGGCTAGCGCACACATTAGAACGAGCACGTACTAGGGAGTTAATTGATTTTACGAAAGAATATTTATCCAACGACGATGAGGTCAAAACCGAGATAAATACTTATCCCACTTACCTCCAACAAATCTTACTCATTCAATTGGGCGAAGAGGATCAAGTAAAAGCCGTATCAGACTTTCTCCGCTCAAAGGTAAATATTGAGAAATGGATTGAAGACGATCTTATCGATGAAAGATCAGCCGTAGAGTTGGAAGAGGCGCTGAAAAGATTTTGGACAGGCACTAAGAAACAAGTCTCTATCACCAATAAGTTGATTAGCCCCGAAGAGAGAGGCCAACTAGTTTACTTTAGTTGCATGGAGCGAAACCACGCGATAGCTGGAAGATACCCACCCTCTTGCACCATTCCTGGCGTATACCACGATCTAGCCAACCAAAATCTACTCGGATGGCACGAGGATTGGCTAACGAAACTGAAAAAAGAGCAATAATTAGGAGCTGTACCGTGAGCAGCCTTGTCGAACAAGTCAGAATTTGGAATACGCCCATTTTGGGCTCATATCTGCTGTGGCGGTTTAGTCATGGTTACACAAGTAACCATCCGGATGGCGAAGCGCCCATCATTCTCCTTCACTTCATGGCGACTGCTATACTGACCGACCAAAGGCTAACTAAACCGATCTCACGCAACCGCAAGGGCCTTCAGTCCTACAGCAGAAGCTTCACCGAAAATAAGGACATCGACGTATTCCTGTCTTTACAAAACAGGATCATCACGCACAGGAATTATACGTTCTCGTCTATTGATATCGCCATCCGTTACGGATTGTTAACTCTTAATCCTGATGACGCGCGTCTCTACCCACATACCCAATTGCCCAGACCCAAAAGAGGCAATGCGTTGAAACCGTCAATCAAATCCTTAGGCGAAAGAGCAGAAACGCTAGGAAATTGGTTTTCACAGCATGAGATCAGCCAAATTGCTGCACTTTTGAAGGTGGTGCTTTAGTGAATATTCAAATACGAAAATTGATAATATGGCCTCGCGACGACTCTTTCCCTCCCAGAGAGGTCACTTTTGAGTTAAACAAGCTTAATGTCATTACAGGGGCATCAAGGACCGGCAAATCCGCAATAATTCCAATAATCGATTACTGCCTAGGCTCCGGTAAATGCAGCATTCCTATAGATACAATTAGAGATCATGCCTCTTGGTATGGTGTTGTTTTACAAAACGATAACGAACAAATACTTATTGCCAGAAAGGTGCCTTCCGGCAATGAGTCATCTAACGAGTTTTATTACTTCAGAGCCAGTAGGATAGATGTCCCTAATATCTTAACGAATAGCAATTCTTCATTGGCCGACATCAAACAGAATCTGAATGAGCTTGCGTCCCTTCCCTTCTTTAGTTTAGATACTAATGAGGAGGGCCAAAACGGATTTAAGGCCCGGCTTAGCTTTCGTGACCTCATGGCTTTCGTTTTCCAGACACAGGACATTGTTGCAAACCAGAATATACTCTTTTATAAAACCCACGCGCACGAGCACAGAGAAAAGCTGAGAAACTGGTTTCCGTATATTTTGGGCGCAGAAACTATAGAAGTATTGCAAGCTAGA
Organism: Gammaproteobacteria bacterium UBA2675; assembly: GCA_002354805.1. Classification (GTDB taxonomy): domain Bacteria; phylum Pseudomonadota; class Gammaproteobacteria; order Pseudomonadales; family Pseudohongiellaceae; genus Pseudohongiella. Next base: position 22,464 of record DEMH01000012.1, on the reverse strand, counting down.
CAGCGAGTGCAGGTTTTAGAGAGACAGCTCGGAATACTGAGACGCGAGCTGGAAAAGGAAAGAACTATTTCCGATAGCTGGAGGTCAAATCTCTTAGGCCACTTAAAGACTGCTGCTGACTATGGCCTTTTGGATCATGATTTTGACGCTGATCTAGAACCAGATGCCCTTTTGGCAATTGCAAGAGAATTATTGGTACGAAGCCCTGATAATCCGGATGTATCAGAGGAAAAAATTCTAAAGTCGAACTCAAGACTTAGTCAGTTGGAAGAAGATTTTAATGTTATTGCTACTGATATTGCCCATATAAAAAAGCGGCTAGAGGAATTAGACAAACTTAAAGCTGGCTTTAGTGGTTACGGAGCGGTCGTCAAACGAAAGACAGAACGCTTACATCTATCAAGGTGGTTAACTGATATGACCGATGGAGCTCCATCCTGCCCTGTTTGTGGGGAAGAGGGGCATCACACGGCCCGCGCAGAGATGAGCAAGATTTGTAGCGTTCTTGAGGAGTACGAAAGGGAAGCGAGTAAGTTTCAAACGATACCGTCCAGCTTTGAGCGCGAGGAGTCTAAACTAAAAGAAGATCTTGAAGAAAAGCTAGCACAGCGTCGCAATCTGCAAGAGCGATATGACTGGAATTTATCTAACGACAAACAAGCTCAGCGGGAATTTTATAAACACAAAGAAATGTATATCTTCTTGGGGCATTTCAAGGCCTCACTTGAGCGATTTGAAAAACTTCTAGAATCCGGAGAGTTAGAGGCACAAATCGAGAAATTGGAAACCGAGTATCAAAACCTGAGACTCCTTGTGGATGGAGAGGCCATTCGCCGAAAAGTGAATGCAGCGACTTCAAATATATCTCAGATAATGCTTTCGTACCTTCAAGAGCTTGATGTCGAGGAAAAGTATCGAAGCCGAAGTCCAGAAGTCAATATAAAAGAACTTGCCATAAGAGTAATGGGAAGTGAAGGTGATTGGCATTTTCTTGCTGAGGTTGGCAGTGCATCCAATTGGGTGGCGTTTCACATAGCTGCAATGTGCGCCTTTCAGGAATACTTCGCCTCTCTTCCTCATTCAAGCGTCCCCAGTTTCGTTATTTTCGACCAGCCGAGCCAAGTATACTTCCCTAAAGTCCGAATTAATCCAGATCCGGAGAAGAAAGAACAAGATTTCAAGGATTTTGACGAAGACTTTGAGGCAGTTCAGAAGATATTTGCAGCGCTGTCAAAGTCTGTTTCGAAAGATGGAGCCTGCTGGCAATTTATCGTTCTCGACCATGCCGATAGCGATATATACGGAAAATTGACGAATATAAAGGAAGTTGATGTATGGCGCGATGGAAGAAAACTGATTCCTCCTGAATGGTATGGTCAGTAATACACTGAGCGTAGCAGTGCTTCTCACAGAATGCTAGGTGAATCACCACCAGTTTAACAGGCACCCATTAACCCTAGAATGACGCTAAATCGACGCGCAGTGATCAGGTCAAATGTGCAGGTAGCGGACGGTCGTGCAGGAAGTAGTTATTCTTATAATCACTATCGATCGGGGCGACCCTATGCATGAATCCATTGCTTTGAGCGTCGGATATTTCTATAATTTTTCTGAACAACGAGAGAGTTTGCTTTTGGGTGGGGTTGAGATTTCTCTTAACTTCAATAAGTGCATCTACAGAATGCTCTTCTAAGAAATTGAAATGACTTCCCAGTAAGCCACAAATACCATCCGACAATTGAATTTCTATGCGTTCTCGCGAATCCATAAAGGAATATTCTACGAATCTACCCTTATACATAATCTTTGTGTTCCTCATTGCCTCCTGAACTTCCGTTTCTTCGTCGAAGATATGAGAACTCGTCGGATAGATGAAAAGAGGGCGTTGAAAAAGCATGTCAAAGCTCTCAATGAGGACATCATCTTCGTTGTCCATGATGAAGGGCAACTCAGGAAGGTTTGCAGCTTTACGAACCATATATATAACCAGTTTGCTGATTTCAGATTGCGGTCTTCTGGCGACTGATTCTAGATGATTAGCAAACTCAGTCATGAACGAAAAACTCGCATTCCGCTGGACATTTGGAAACCGATACTTTTTAAGAATTGGCACCAATCGATCTAAGTCGACATTGGCAAGGTTGAAAAGCTCACCTTTAATGTGCAGGACATACGGCATATATTTACGAAAATCGTGCTCTTCCCACAGTGAATCCACAATGTCCACTAGCGACCAATAGAGGATATTGAAGTTGGAGTAATGGATAAACACCCCATTAGCGATCAACCACTCCAAGAGCGTCTTTATTTTTTTGGAGTTTAGCACGCCGAGATAACTGCCGGTGGCAAGCTGCTTAAACTTGATTTCCTTAGCAGACGGTTGAATATGCAGCGACTTAATCAGCTCGCCAAGCCCTAGTAACGGTTCAGATTTTTTATGGGCAATTCCACCAATGACGAAATTTCTGGGCTTCTCGTTGAGCCCATCTTCCCTGATCCAGAACTTGCGAATGTTATTGGTTTCATCGTAGAAGAAGGTATATTCTTCATCTACTCCGTATAGAGGTTGCCCTGCGAAGATGTTTAAGAGCATTTTTGCTCTAAGTTCTTCTGCATTCAGGACAACGGGATCTAGTTGTTCTTCGCCCGTCAAAGACCTTTCGTAATCTTTGGGAGTCTCGTCCATAGTTCGCGGCTCTATTCCATCAGTAATCGAAAAGATAGTACACCACCGTTGTGTCATCGGCTATATGACCTGCCAAGTCTTTGTCTCCGCATCAAATTCAGCGACTCCAACAGCAGCGAGTGACAGCAGCCCCTCTTCAACCGACTTGACAGGTTTCCGTTTGAACCGTTCGGCTAGACGTTCAGTGGTGTAAGGTCGCTCGGCCAATGCCGCCCGTAGCACTCGAAGCTGATCGGGGATGGCTTTCGGGAATGTGTCTTTGATTTTGCTGGTGGCGGTTACCTGTTTCGTGGCAGTAGATTTCGACGCCATGTCCACTTCTGTTTGAACTTCAGTGGGCGATTGATACTCGGGCCGGAGCCAGCGAACGATACCACGTGACTCTTCCTCGGTTCGTTGCTTGTTGAGTGCGACCAATCGCATCAGGAGTTCTTCTTCCGCTTCTACCTGATCAGCTGGTTTACCAGGAAAGGGGGTCGTCGCTCCCGGAAGCCCTACTAGCTTGTCAGCCAAGTCTGGCCATCCGTAGGCTTCAAAGACGGCGCAGTCCAGATTGTCGTGGAGCTCCCCGAGCACAGATACCAAGCCTTGCCGGTGAATAGTCTTGTCTTTGTCGGTGAGTTCTTCGCCAGCGCGGAGTTTTTCCAAGACGTTGTACATACCAGTTAGTGTCAGTGCACCATAAGCTGCTTGCTGCGACTTGCGGTGATCATCGATGCGTTTAGCTAGGGCACCTACCTTGGCGGCCTGGTCATCGTTGAGCTCGGCAAAGGGAAAAGTTTCGAAACAACGAGTTTTGTTGTAACGAGGATCATTGCCTATACCGAGGCGCCCACCAGCTGCAAGCGCCCAGGCCCCATGAATGCGGCTTGATAATATTCCTAGCACTGCCGGATCATCTACAGCTACGTTGACTAACATGTTGTCCGGCAATATATCTGTGCTCAACGAAGTGAATAGTCGATGCTTCGTAGTTTCAACCGTGGCGATATAACATGAAAGCCCCTGGGCAAATGAACGCCACTCTGGGCGGGGTCGGCCATGTAGCCACCAATTTTCTCGGATACTTTTATCTCTGTTCTGGTCACGCTCAGGCTTTACCCGTTCACGTACCCACTGGTAGACAGCAGGATAATAGTCGCGGACTTCGCTGGCTTTCAGGCCAAACAAGTCAATCACCTTAGCTCCGCGAGACTTTTGGGTCAGATCACGCCCATTGCGGTACTCTCGAATTATCTTCTCCAAACCCTCCACTTCGCCCAGACCCAGCGAAGTGGCCTCTTCCGATGTAACGATAAAACCAGAACCAAACAGCATGACCCCTCGGCTCGTAAGTGAAGAATTTGCCATAAGGGCTTTGGCACTAGCCACATCGGCTCCCATGGTCAGATTAGCAAACACTTTGCCGCCACTGTGACTCAACTGCACTTCGCGGACTTCTCGGTTTTCACTAGATGTCTCTTTGATTACTCGGAGCAGCTGTCCCGGCTGCTCGCCAGCCACACCGACTGTCATGGCGATTCGAACAGCGGCTCCGTCGTTGACGTCTACCCAAGGATGGTCGGGTACCGCGAATGCTAAAGAAAGTGGATTTTTTGCATCGCTCAGATGTGGCTCTACGACCCGGCGGTTAAAAGTCTGACTTAAACTGTTAGTAGTTATAAATCCAAAGCGTTGAGCGCTTCCGTAGCGTACCTTATCAGCAGCAGTGTGCCACCAATACATTACGAAATCTGCGGAGTCCGGTACCACACCTTTGAACACCTGCCGCACTGCATCGACATAACCATCACCCAAAGATCTTCGCATGGTGGAGGCCCCGATAAAGGGCGGGTTGCCAATGATGTAGTCGGCCTCCGGCCATACGGCCTTTCGCGGGTTGTGATACCGGTAGACAGTAGTACGGCCTGTTTCATCGGGAATAAGCTCGCCGGTCACTGGACTCACTCTCATACTGATTCCATCCCAGATGGTCACCGGCTCCCCGTTTTCATCCATTTCTGGTACTCGGCTGTCAAATTCGAGCAGCGCATCTCGACATTCAACGTTCTTAAAATCACGGAGGATAGGTTCCGGGAGATCCAAGCGATCGCTCAGGCGATAATGCCATTGCAGATAACCGATCCACAGCACAAGCTCAGCTATCTGCGCGGCCCTAGGGTTGATCTCCAGACCAAGAAATTGATGCGGGTCGACCGTCAGGCCTTCACTCTCCAAAACGCCCTGTCCCCGAGTCAGCTCTGACATAAAGCCCAACACTTCACCTTCCAGCCGTTTCATATGTTCCAAGGCAACATAAAGAAAGTTAGCGCTGCCGCATGCCGGATCCAGTACTCGCGTCTCGCAAAGTCGATAATGAAAAGCTTTAATTTCCTGCAGAGCTTTTTCGGTTTTTCCTTGACGTAGAAAGGTTTCTGCCGCACCTCGAATATCGCCCCACTGCTCTCGAAGCGGCTCAATCAGAGTAGGTATCACCAAGCGCTCCACATAGGCTCTAGGCGTGTAATGGGCTCCCAATTTATGGCGTTCCCGTGGATCAAGCGCCCGTTCCAGCAGAGTTCCGAAGATGGCGGGCTCAACGAAGCGCCAATCAGCTTTAGATGCATCAATGAGCAGTTGGATCTGCTGAACATTGAGAGGAATCGGGTCAATACCCCTGAACAGACCACCATTGAAGCACCTAACTGTTTGCATAAGGCGTTCACTATAGCCCCCCGAATTCATAGTCTCCCAGAGAGCCTGAACGGCATGGGGGAAAGCCTCAGGGTTCCGGTCTTTGATATCGATCAGGAGGTTCTGAAAAGAAGCCTTAGGGAGTAGCTCCACGTCTTCGGCAAACATGGTGAACAGACAGCGCTTTAGAAAGCTAGCCACTCGAGCGACCTCGTAGCCACTCTGCTCTAAGGACTTTGCTAGCTCCGCCAACTTGGCGCTTACTTCCTTGGTGACGCGGGCGGCATGCTTACTTGGGTCAAGTTGATCCGGCGCAAGCCATAGTTGACGGATACGGTGCTGTACCGTCGGTTTGTGAAGGTCGTCTAAACGTATCTCATAATGCCGAGGATCTGGAAAAGGAACGTAGTTACCACCGGACCGTGTGAATTCAGAGAAGGTGTAGATTGCATTGCCCACATCGACGATCACGATAAATGGTGGCCGACCATGCTCTACTTCATCCTGAGGGAGTCCTCGAATGTACCGCTCTGCCTGAGCCACTGCAGCGTTTATCGCGTTCTGCTGACTTCGGGATGCGAGCTCCTTGCCTGTTTGTTTTCCTTCCAGAACGAAGCAGTCCCGGCGATATAGGTCAATGTATCGGTTGTCGGTATTGCCATCGACACGGGCGGAAGCGATGAACCGCTCAAACACGTAGGAATTCTGACTTGTGTCGCCGTCACCTGGATCTGGGTGAGGCAGATTCAATAACGTGCACAAGTCGAGCATGAATGATTGGAAATTCGCGCGCTCGCTGCCCGAATTGCCTTTCCAGCGTTTGAGAAATGTATCTACGGCAGAGGGATCTGCATTGAAAGCTTCCAAGCTAACTACTCCTTAGAACAACTTATTTTTGGGTCATCTTACCGATAATCGGGCATCGAAAGCGAGACATCTGAAACGGGAATGTCACTAGCCCGAAGGGTAGCAAGGGGATACCACAGCTCTACTTGAAAATCCACACGTTCAGGAGAGTGTACAGCGAACTATAAATCGATTGACATACAGCGTATTCACTCTTCTGTCCATTCGGGCAATTGCTTTTCGCCGTCAATTACTCTAGAACATTCTAAATTGCGGGTTCCTCCACAGGGTCTTACACACTGACGAGTCCTACCTAGATCAAACGGAAAAATTGGGTATTGGACTAACTAAGTATCGGTCTGTAACGGGCATTGTCTCAATAACAGCGCCATCAGTGAGATTTAAGGAGACAATCGACTGATCTTACAAACGGCTGCTGCCGCCACCTAACCAGGCAACCAGCAGCAAAAAGCGGAGCTATTGGGCAATGGACTCGACAACAAAAGATATTTTAGGCCAACTCGATGACTTATTGGCCGCAAGTCACCAATCATGGCTATTCGGAGCAGGAATCAGTCTTGATGCGGGCATCCCCCTGATGTGGCCTTTAACCGAAAGAGTCTTTAAAAGGGCTCAAGATGAGGGACAGGCAACGGATGTCAATGTTTTGAATTTTGTGAAGAACCAACTCACCGAGGATGCTCATATAGAGCATATCTTGAGCCAACTCGGTGACCATCGCGCGATAGCCGACCGATCCAAGGACAAAAACGTGACATTTGATGGTGCGGTTCTCTCGGTAGAAGATCTCGATAGTCTTCATCAAAGAGTCCTGACGTGGATTGCTGAGACCATTCGATGGGGATACAAACCAGCTAAACCAGACGGCTCTCCAGAGGAAATCGGAACACATGAGAAACGAATCGTCGCTATCGACCAGCATTTAGAGTTCGTTTCAGCCCTATTTAATCGAAGCCAAGCAGGAATCGCGGAGCGCCGAAGAGCTGTCCGAGTTTTCACTACCAACTATGACACGCTTCTTGAGGATGCGCTTGCCTTGGGCGGTTTCTCCTACTGGGACGGCTTTTCAGGTGGAGCAGTCGCGTATAGAAGTCATAGGTACGGAGACGAGGAACCGAACCTCAGGGATCGCGCGCATGTAATCAAGCTTCACGGATCTATAGATTGGCACCTTGGGGAAGATGACCGTGTCTGGCGAGTCCGGGATGGAGATCTTTACCCAAAGAAGACTTCTCGAGTTCTTATCTACCCACAGTCCACCAAATATCTAGCAACTCAGCGCGATCCCTTTGCTGCTCAATTTGAACTGTTGCGCCGGACTCTTGGTGCCCGAGAGGAGAATGTCCTTGCAACTTGCGGGTACAGCTTTGGAGACGAGCATATTAACCAAGAAATTGAGCTTGCGATTCAACGGCCAGAAAACAAAACAACGCTCCTTGCTTTTGCTCAAAAGCTTAATCCAACACTTGAAAGGTGGAGAATGGGTTCATGGGGCAAGCGGATTTATGTAATTACTGAAGATGGTTTGTATGTTGGATCGGATGGCCCCCATTCCCCGCCTACTGGAGACGCGAAACGTGATTGGTGGACATTCTCGGGGGTCACCAAAATTCTCAGCAGTGGAGCAGAGGCGTGCGCAGAATGAATACGTTCGACTTAATTTCAGACTTGAAAATTGGGCATATCGTCGAAGTATCGGGAACTTCGATTCGTGTCGAATTATCGGGGGATGTTACGGAGCTCACCCGAACCTTCGAAGGGCGGGTATATCCGATCGGGCAAATAGGTAGCATCGTAAAAGTACACTTCGGTCGACGCCTCGTCTTCGGGTTTGTGACCTTGTTGCGCATGCGTTCCGAAGAAATGCCTGAGATAACGACACCTATTCCGCCCGATGCTGACCAGCGGCTGATGGAAATCGAATTGTTTGCCGAAGGGGTCTGGAATGCGGCGGATCAGAAGCTTCGTTTCGTTCGCGGCGTCACGACTTACCCACTCCCCCGCCAAAGCGTTCATTTGCTTACTCGAGAAGAGACTTCTCAGATCTATTCAGCCGCTGAAGGACAGCAAAATGAAGGCGACTATACTCCACTCGTTTCATTTGCCCATTACGTAGGGGCAGACAATGCTATCTGCAGAGCAAACGTAGATAAAATGCTTGGAATGCATTGTGCCGTTCTTGGCTCAACTGGATCTGGGAAATCTGGCGCAGTAGCGGCATTACTTCATAGCATGTTGGACCACATCCCGGAGCCCGACACCGTGTGTCATCCACGAATCCTAGTTATTGATCCCCACGGCGAATACGGACATGCATTTAAGGATAGAGCAATTGTGTACCGGGCATACGACCCTCTCGGGAACGAAGATACAGTAGGCTCGCCAATAAACTTGCCTTATTGGCTGATGTCGGCTGATGAATTTAGGACATTAGTAATCGGGAAAACTGAGCAAGAAGCTACATCTCAGAACAACATCGTCTACAAGGCGATCACTTACGCACGGATGGTTGCAGCAGGCCTTGTTGATCCTTCTCCAACAGACTTTGGAGGTCCAGCTCCCACCGATGGATTGGATCACGACGCTCCACGACCAAGGGGAACGGTCGCCTTCGAACAGCTATTACAGTTCGATCACGACAAGCCAAGGCCTTTTAGTCTTCAGGAGTTCTACAACCATATTTTCTATTTACAGGCAGCGCGCGTACAGAATGGGACACTTCAGAGTGTTACCGCTTCGGATTTTGCAACTAAATTTAAATCCATTTTGGACAAGCTATCCGTGTTGAGGCGCGATCCTCGGATTCGCTTCATGATGCGAGAGTGGAACGATAGTAGTCCCTCACTTGAGCATATTATTGCCCAGCTGGTTGGTCAAATCCAAGGTGATGGCGGTGTTGATCAAGACATTCGTATTCTGGATATTTCCGGTCTCCCGAATGAGGTGGCAGGACCACTCGCAGCTATGCTAGCCCGCTTGTTGTTTCAGTATAAGGTTTACCAAACAACGGATGAGAGGAAGCGAGACCCAGTCGTACTTGTTTGCGAAGAAGCTCACAGGTACGTTCCCGATCGAGGTGAGGCTGAGTATGTCGCTGCTCAAACGGCTATTCGCCGGATCGCTCGTGAAGGTCGAAAGTATGGAATTGGCTTAATGCTCGTCAGCCAGAGGCCTGCGGATGTTGAAAGCACTGTGATTTCTCAGTGTGGTACATGGCTTGTGCTGAGACTTACAAATGCAGCAGACCAACAGCATGTTTCTCGGTTCCTCCCTGACGGTCTTTCGGGAATGACAAAGGCATTGCCTAACCTTGCTCAGCAAGAAGCGATTTTTGTTGGTGAAGGCGCTGCAATGCCAGCGCGAATCCGAATTCGAGATCTGGAGAAGAACAAGCTTCCTAAATCGGAGACAGCAAAGTTTGCCAAGGGTTGGATTTTAGATCGACTTACGGAAGACGAAATAGCTAAAGTTGCGAACCGGATGGCAGGTTGATGCAAATTAAATAGGTATCAGCAGTCGCGGATTTACAAGTCTGTTTCTCAGTGACTTTTCCAGAATGATAACCTAAATAGAGGAATTACCTTCAATTCTACACACCAGCCTGAATGGCCCGCGATTGGGGTCAGCATCTATCTATATGACCGCTTCCAGCCCCTTCCGCTCTATCAGGTTTAAAAGCTTCAATGACGGCCCGCTTGGCTTCTTGTCACCGATTTCCCATTTCTGAACCGTCGATAGGCTAGTGTTCAGCACGGCAGCGAAAACCGCCTGGCTCACATGTGCGCTTTCTCGTAATGCCTTGATCTTCTGAGGTGGCATTTCGTGCACATCAAGATGGCACAACGCGTCAAACTCGCCCATACGGCGCTTGCTGATCAGACCAGCACCATGCAAGCCGCGAGCGGTCTCGTGCACCTCCCCTAGAATTCGACTATCACGCTTTGTCACTGTCATCACTCACCTCTAAAATTTCACCGGCAGCTAACGCAATATCCAGTTGTCGATCATCAAAACCTAGCAGATCCTTTGCTACCTCCTGAAGCGCCTTCAGCTCATCCTTGTCAATGTTGGATCGCTCGTTTTTCTTGAAGCCATACAGGAAGAACCAGCGTCCCGCCATTTTCGTTGCCACAATCGTTCTGACGCCACCACGTTTGCCCCGCCCTGGCAGCGCAACCCGTTTCTTAAAAATGTCGCCACCTAAATCGGCATCAATGAGCCCTTGGTCCATCTCCTCGACTGCGGACCATAGGTCTGCGTCAGATAGCTCAGACTTCTTCATCGAGCGGGCAAAGGACCGGGTTTTGAAGACTTGTCTCATCGGAAAAATATACCACCCAGTGATACGCTTGTCTAGCGCGACTCGGGCTAGCGTTGACATGATTGGCTGGTGTCTAGCCGCCTAGAACGTGGCTAGACACCAACACGAGGTTATAACGAACTCATTGTATCAGCTCGAAAACAGTAACAACGCATCCTTGGCATGTCATCGAACCCAGTTTTCACCTGTCTGGTAGACTTACCATCACTACCTGGTATCAGGACATGGTCTGACTTTAACTTGGCCAAGACTTCAGCCAGTTTTACTTGCGTTCCGACCGAGCGCTGGAACCAGTCAGGCTTCATGGCGTATACGACTTCGCCTTTGCAACGAGTCCTAAACCCATGGACGCGCTCGACATCCTCCAGCGTATAGCGCTGTATGCTCCCCGTGAGATCGAGTAGTTCGGCCTTTGAAACTCGATCGATAGCAGCCGAGCAGGCCTCATCAATGCGTTGCCGGGCTGTCTTAGGCTTGTCGCGAAGGTATGATCGGTAGCAACTACGTATCGCCTTGCCAACTTCGCTATGCTTGAAATCCAATACACCGAGATCAATGGCAATCGCTCCGGCAGCGAATGCAACACCGAAGCGCCTTGCTACACGCATTTCTTGTCTGTCATTGCGGTCAACATCACACTTATCAAAAAATTCATCAACGTACGCATTGATCTTGGTTTGTACTGAGCCAGCATCAGACTCTAACCACTCAAGTATCCCTTCAACGAATGGCCTAAACGCTGTTCCATAGTATTGAGCGCATTGCTCTGTAATGTGCTCAGCGAACTTTGAGGCGGATGAGAAGCGCTCAGGTATTTTGTCTAGAATGCCATAGCCGCTACCGGCATCTGAAGGAATATCAATAATTCGTACCGCCTCGCCAGCGAATCTCTTTGACAGACCGCTCGCTGCGTGTTCTGCTAAGCTTAACTCGCCGCTGCTGAGAACGACGGTTTTCCACTGGCTGTGATTTTCTTGATACGATGACGCCCTATACCGACCGCTACCTTCCGCAATCAGATAAACGAGCTTACTGCCCTTCTGGGCAGCGATTACTGGATCGGCATTCAGAAGCTTTAACTCATTCAGTGGCAATAATGCGTCATTCATACCAACAGCCGCCTCTTCTATTCCAGCCTCCGTCACATCCCATGACAACAAATACCTATCGTCACCGTAAACAGTGCACGCGAATTTAGTAGCGGTAGTCTTACCATCGCTGGAAGTTCCATGCATGTGAAATCCCCCACTTTCAATGCCTGCCCACTCGACGATCAATCCAGAAAATGCTGTACACAAAGCCAACATAAGCCTGTCACTGTACAAAGCCAACAACGCAACCTGCATTTTCCAATCTTGAAGTGACCCATTTGACGATAAGGTTGAGGGCCTGAATCTGGCTTCCGGATGAAGTCGAACATAGCGGTTCCTATCGCCGATGACATTACCGTCGCCGCAAAGATAAACGCCCTCTACGAAACCTGGTGCCAAGCTCAGCTTGAGTTCGGCTTTGCATCCACTATAAAAGCGTTGTCTAAGTTCCTTCCAATAGACAGGATCATCAACTGGCGGATGCCCATTGTTGATAAGAAACGTTTTCAATGACCTCAGGTCTTCTATATGTGTCATAGGCATTAAAACCTCTACCTCACCACCGATTTCTTTAATAAAGGCGACCAGACAGTACCGTTTAGGGTTCCTGATCTTGGCGCGACTTTCTCCGTACACTCTGTGGGGGTCATTAACGGCCAGTAACCTAACCTCATGGACTTTTTTTATAGCCTTTTTCATATCGTTTTAACCTTTAAATTAGTTGAGGGACGCGATTCACTTTTCTCACTGGATCACGTATAAATTAGTAGTATTCAAAATAGAGCCAGAGAACTGAGTAGTGTTGTCAGCTTAAGTTCGCAAATACTCGGCTCTGGCACTCCAGCGCATCGGTATTAGCCTCCTTTAGGGTGGTTCTTACCGTTTGCTAGTGACAAATACTCAGAGAGATCTGGATGTGTTGCTCGACTTACTCCAGACTTGAACGTGAGTCCTGGAAGGCCAAGTCTGTTCAATACCTGGAGTGCCAGAGCATGTCTCGCAGCGTCCAATCTGTACTTTCTCGTGCGATGAACTGGTTTTCCGTGGGGCGTTACCACAAATCGTCTTCGGTCTTGCCAGACGAATTTATGGCAGTAGAGTATTGCAGCATCAATATCCTGAACCTCCTTTATGAAGAGTGGCCGCGCTGCCCTACCCAATTCAGGTATCTTGTTTTTCTTCAAGATTACGCCGCGCATACGCTCGACGTCTGATCGTTGCCCGAGCACCAACAGGTGAAAGTGCGGTAACCACCTCCCGATGTCGGACTGGAAGTCCAGTTCAAGCGAACCAAGGACAGGCGTCTTAATATCTGCCCGATGTAATTGACGGCGGAGACGCGATTTCAGTTGGTCTGGACGCCATTGGGCCAGTTCTGCGTCCGTTAAAGCATCATTAAAATAAAGGATCGTTGTGAAAACCCAAGAGCTGCCCAGGCCTTCCGAAAATTGCTTCAAAATTCTGAATATCTGGATTCGAGCCCTGCGACAACAAAGACTACAGGCAGCACTCCCGCAAGGGGATATTCGGGCGCAGTTATCAAGCCTGGAAGCCAGTGCACGACATTCCGGTGTGTTCGCTTTCCGAAGGTGGTTTACGCGGACTGAGTTCTCCAGTCTACATCCGGCAACGGTTTCGAAGTCTTGGGGCATGCTGTATCGCTGATCTGAACTCTTCATCTATTCACCCCCACTGAATACTGTGGACAAGGTGATTCGAGGCCAGCTACTTATCCATTCTCGAACACAGGCACCACACCAATTAATTGAATTGCCCTGCAGAAAACTTGACATAGCGACGAAAAGGCGTTGGACAACCGCTCTCTTCAGGTTCTGTCTATATCGTCCACACACTGGGGCCAGGTCTGGACCCTCACTAGGTACTCTAAGTTTATCCATGGTCTACCTCTAAATATTTCGGATTTGTAAAATTTTTTATTAATCATTTTCGATCCCTTTATCTTCACCATTGTCGGTTATAAGTCGGCCATAGTCCTGATGGCGCGGGCCGATTAAGCCATACAGAACAGGCCTTAAAAACAACTTTTTCCAACTTAATATCAATTAGATACGTCTTGGCACTCAATGGCACACAAAGCACGAATTCATCTGGGCAAATGCTGAGATCATCAGCACACGATCAAAAATGAGACTGAAATTTTGCCTAGAGAATTTGAATAGAATGCAAACCGCGACGTGACGCACTCTAGTCTTAAAACTTTGACTATCAGGCAAGAGGGTGAATCGAATCTGACGATGCGGTGATCGAATTTAATTGAAACAGCATGGGGCAATCGATTGCCCCATGCTGTAACAGAAAGATAGTAACCCTCCCATGTTTCATTCCATCAACGGTGGGTTCGGTATCTGTAGATTCCGGTGACTGAGACGCGGCCTAACCTTCAGATTTAGCTTCCAAGCGGACCTTCCTACGGTTCGAGATCCAGGTTTCTATTTCATCCGCTCTCCAGGCTACGGCTCTACATCCAGTCAAACTCACAGGTGCCGGAAATTCGCCTTTTCTGATAAGTCGATACATAGTCGATTTAGAGACAGCGCACTTACTCAGTACTTCATTATTCTTCATCAATTTAGTTGTCATAAACTGCTCCGATTGGAATCCAGCAGACGGAATGCCTGTTGGTCCAACCTATCTACAGTTTTTATTTTCCAACCAATTTTTAGCTCAAGGCATGGCGAATAGGCCTTCTTAAGCCTTTAACTCGCCTTGAACTCCACATTGCGTGATTCTCACGCTTGCAGTCGAGCGTGATTCTCACGCAATATAGGTCTGGAATTATTAAACGCGGTAAATCAGGTACAAATCTAATATGGGAAACTCAGACGAAAAGCTCAAACAGGACAAAAAGCGCCAAAGTACGCTCTCAAAAAAGCGAAAGGGACTAGGATTAAACCTGGTTAAAATCTATCTTGACGCCGGTACCAGAGCGCAACTGGACGCGCTTAGCATCCAGTACGGCTACAAGGAAGAAGGAGATGAAACTGCCATAGAGAATCGAGTGGAGGTGCTTTCGAATATCGTTGGCTACTGCATCAAGAAAGCTGCTGGAATAAAAGAGCCGAGTTACTTCAAATCTGCTCCGAGCATGGCGGTTGCACAGCAAATCTATAGATTGCGCAGAATAATAATAGACCGGAAAAAAAGAAAGGGTAGCCATATGACTGGCATACTGAATTTATTGCGGCGGTATGAGCAACCAAATTTGGATCAGATTCTAGAGTCTCCGCATAACCTAGGCGTAACGTGGAGGCGATATGATTACCCAAGAAATAACTGGTCTGCGAAGAAAGCAGAACTGCTACTTGATGCAGATGATTTACATGAATACCTGTCTTCATTGAATGCAAGAACTACCAGCAAGAAAAAGCGCGCGAAGCAGTAATCTTGGCTTTTTCACTACGGTAGTCATAAGCTGCAGTTGTAGCTATGTTGCTATGCCCGGCGAGCTGCCTGACGGTATTGATGTCGACACCCGCATCGAGCAAATGCGTAATAAATGTTCTCCTTAGATCATGTGGCGTGAAACGTGCGACTTCTGCTTTGGCGGCAACCCTGTTGAATATATCTGTCAACCCTGGCTTACTCAGCGCCTGATCTGCTGGCTGACCAGCCCGGCTGATCTTAGTAAATAACGGCCCTCTTTTCTCAACATGGTGCTTCAGCCATGCTTTTAACGCTGTCTGAACGGGCCTGGCCAGGTGGATAGTGCGTTGTTTGCGGCCTTTGCCATGCAAAACCCTCAATATTCCAGTCCTTGGATCAAAGTCATCATAGGCCAGCGAAACCAGCTCAGCAGCGCGCAACCCCGCTCCAGCTGAGACCAAAATCAGCGCTTTGTCACGCGCCCGCACGCAGTTTTTTGAGCTCTGCTTAGTGGCCGCGAGAAGCGCTTTGACCTCCTCACGCTCCAAACTTCGCCCCTTGCGCGCTGCGCTGCCTTTAACGCGCCGAACAGCATGGATACGGGACAACTCGTCCGCCGTCAAATAACCCATGTTGAATGCCACCCTAGCCAGCCCTCGCAATGCTGCTAGCGCTAAATTGACTGACGCCACTGAGTATCCAGCATCAAGCAGCTCAGCACGGAGCTTGGAGACGCAGGCGTATGTGAGACATTGCCACGGGTACTTGTCGGCTGTGTATGACGGCTGTAAGCGGTTGGCGCAGGTGCTGAGCAGACTGCGAATACCGCTGCGTCCAGATGGCGCAAGGCTGCGGATGTAGATCTCGTAAACACTATCAAGCTCGGGAGGGTTTAGTAGCTTTAACGACCGTCTACCCACCACCGAGCTCTTAGACGTCACACTTGCATTCAATTTGATCATGGCAGTTCTCCAGAATAGTAGTTATTAAACTAAGTAACCCGCAGCCAGTTACTACCGAGCTCGACGCGGGACTTGAGAGTGCAATAGGCAGTTGGACTATGGGGATTGAGCGGTATTTCGCAGACTGACAGTCCACATAGCGTGGGTCAGCAACTGCCACTTTGCGTACGGAACATAACGCAGGCATTTGCGTACTTATTTGATACTTGAGCCGCCTGAATAGCGGACGGTCTCACATGACGGATAATCACCAATCAGTGAATATCACTATCACGCGTGCATTAGGAGTATCGCAGAGGGTTACGAATAGACCTGATTGATTATCTCTGCAACCTTAGACAGCCTGGACACACTAGAATGATCCAGCCGCGTTGAACCGTGAGCCAGATCGTTGCGAATGTTCGCCTGGCGCTCAACAATCCCGGCAACGATGTCGATTTTATGCAATTCCACGTCAATGTCTGCTTCGGCCGGCTCTGTCATTTCAATGCTGTCACCGGGGCTTTTTAGTATTCCAGACTGAATAATCTCATCGCGCTGTCTATCTAGTATACGGCGCCGGGCTAATGCGCGGCCAAACGAGAATTTGCTGTTTTCGATCCACTTCTCTGTCTGTGCATACTTAAGTAGCTTTTTGAGCCCTCTCGGGGTCGATTTTGGATCGCAGTCGGGGTTTTTCTCGAGATACCGGGATTTCAGCGCCATCTCTAGGGCTGAGTAGGCCACCATCTCCGAGACCTGATGAAAGCGATAAACGAACCACGCGTACAAGCTTACGTTCTTGGCTGTCTCAAATAACTGTCTGACCGGCGTTGGCACAGAGTCCGACAGAACAATTGGCGCAAGCGCTCTGTGCACATCCTCTACAGAGATCTGGCTGTCGGCATATCGTTTGTCCGCTTGAAACACCTTATCGATGGCCCGTAGCGGGTCCTGAACATACTCTTTCCCTTCCATCGGTTCTACGCCCCTGAAGCCCAGCTCTAATACAACAGTCTAATGTTTACTGCACATAACATATATTAAACCAAGTAACTATTGCGTCGATTCGTGACCAAAAGCGTCAAACCAGCCCGCGCTCGGCGAAAGAAACCACCTCGTCGCCCCCTACAACGCAATGGTCCAACACCCGTATTTCCACAGCCGTGAGCGCGCGCACGAGACGCCTGGTAATGTCGATGTCAGCTTGGCTGGGTTCTGGATGACCACTGGGGTGGTTGTGGGCAAAGATAATCGCTGCGGCGTTGATTGACAGCGCCTTTTTAACAACTTCGCGAGGATACACAGCACAGCCATCAATAGTCCCCTGGAATAACTCCTCGTACGCAACTAACTTATGCTGAGAGTCCAGAAACAGCGCGCAGAACACCTCATGTTCATAGTTCGCCAATTTAAGTCTCAGAAAGTCCCTGGTCGCGTCACTGGATGTCAGATTGGCACCGCGTTTAAAGCGCCTAGCGACTAACTTTAATGCGAACGCGACGATTTCTTCTCTGCTGACGCAACCATCGATTGTGTAGGCTTTACGGTCCCTAACAGCTCTGAATGGCTTCATAGTTCACTCCGTCCAGCACTACTTAGAAAATAGATTGCCTTCCGATTTAATACATGGCCTCCTCGGCCTGAACGAAGTGTAAACGAGCGCCTGTACGCTTTGTTCTGCCCGAGGCTGTCGAACAGATACATAAACTGGTCATCAATATGGTAGATCAGTGTCCAATGAACAGGGGTTCCTATGAGCACGACACGCCGCTGTTGTTCAGTGTGACCGGTCAGAAACCTCTGCATACGGTCTATCACCATGCCGATTCTTAAACGTTTATGTTTTGCAAAGGGTTTGCCAACATCGACTGTATAAATGTCTTGGAAAATACCATCTAACAGGACGTGGTGGATCAGATGATCCATTTCAGCCGTCTCCATGCCATGCTCCAACAATTCAATAACGTCCCACTCAACTGCGTACTCTCTTAGTAGGTAATAAAACAGTTGTGTACGTCTAACCCTTGGTCCATGCAGATAAACCATTGCGTTAACCAAACTATAAAACCCACAAAAAGCGTCAAGAGTCCCCTGCCTAGAAGGGGTCAAACCGTCATTAGGAAGAACTGGTTTACCGCTCGTATCTCGGGGTGAAGTCGAGCGTGAATTGCCACCTCTTACAGGGCGTTGCCCATAGCGCGCAGTTGGTACACCAACACCGTAGAATTGTGTTGGCGCCTCTGTAATACTTAGACGAGAGTCGAAATGCAGGATGCGATTACGGGCGCGCAATTGACGACGAACTTTGCTCAATACTGATGCCGATCGCGTCATTTTTGTTGTGTTTAACATGGTCTGATTGCTCCTAGTTTGCCATTGCGCCGGAGAACGACACGCACACTCAAGCCTCGATTGACAAACTTGCCATCGAAGATATGAATCGCGTTATTGCCGACTGCAATGGGTATATAAAGAAAGGGTCTAGTGAGTTATTTGAACGGGAAAAGCGAGTACTGAATGACAGATGCCAGCCTTTGGACGTTGAGCACACATCTTTGCCCTTCTGCCAGGTTAACGATCAATCGATAGCGGAATAGATCTTGACCGCTTCAGGATGAGTCTCGACATAGGGCTTCAGTAGATGAAAGTGGTTGGCGCAAATCCGGGCAAATCGAGTGTGATCGCTAAAACTCAAATAACTGTAGGCGATCAGACAAACTGTAATTCCGAAAGCATCACTACTGAGCTCCCCTTGGTAATGGTTGGGACATTGGACTTGAAATGTTTTGTCAGCGTCTGGGGCCATGTAAAAACCACCGTTGCTCAGCGAGTAAAACTTCCAGTATCCCCCATTGTAATTCTGAGCTTGGTCCCTAGCGATGTTAAATACCATGGGCTCTATCCGTAGTGGAAAGTCATGCCCAAACAGCTGCCCAGGCACAACGTGTCTATCTTTGTGCGGGATTCGCGTTGCGACTATGGTTGGTAACTTATTAGGTATGTTCATGTAGCAAGTCTCCTTGTTAATTGTCGTCTCTTTGCCACACGCAGCCGAAAGCGCTTCAGGCGACAAAAGTCGCTGAAGATCTCGCAATGAGTACAAATGGGTTGCTTTCGGGGCTTTGTGAGAGATTTAGAGTGATGGCGCCAGACTTCTGGCTGTATGGCATGACAGCACGCCATAGCTCAAGCATAGCACATTAGAGTCTTAAAAAAATGGTAAATTTGCGTTTTTAGCGACTTTTTACGCTTTTTTTGGTGTATTTTGACGATTTTTCGCGATTTTATCGCCAAAACCCTATTTTTAGGCAATCAGGAGACCAAACCCCATGTCAACGCGTCGAATCAACAATCTCACTGAACCCCTCCAATTTCGGAGCACGCTGACAGATCTGCATAGCAATTTATGGCAGTTATTCGAACTTGCTCGTGAATCAGAGTATGTCACCGAAAACAAGACAGCCTTCCACGCCTCTGGACAGTTCGACCGACCTGACGAGTTTCTGCAATGCGTGTTGGACTTGATGCGAGTGACATTTGAGCCACACCCGCTAGGGACATTCTTTCTGAACGCAAACTTCGATTTTCTGACCGATGCGATAACCGAAAAAAGCAAACGCTTAGGCTATCTGTCAGTTGTAAGCGATGAGCGAGAATCCATAGAATCGCTATGGGACACTCAGATCGCACCCCGGATGGACGAACTCGGATACTCAGTAGACGAATCAACCTTATTCATCATGTGCACCACGGGTGATGAGCGATATGATCTAGACTTGATGTGTGAGGTAGCTGATTTTTTTGACGCGGGCCTCACTGTAGACGAGGCGTTCTCGTTGATCAGTAATGAGATCAATGGAACCCCTCACACCAGCAAGGCTGTGTATGCAGGCTATAGCACTGATAAGGTTTTACACAGCAGACTCAGACTGTCGTTGTTATTGATAAGTGACAACAATCGGGCCGCTCCGATCATGCGGCTAATTCAGTGACCCAGCCCCAGGGAGCACGGTTCCCCGTAATATTGATACAGCTGACCTGTTATATCGGCAACCAAGGGTTCTGGTCACGCAAATCACTCGCCTGCTTTCGATGACACCTCATCGTTCCAGCAATAGTATATGGGGTCCAATAATTCCCCAGGGGTCAAATCAAGAGCTTTCGCCAGCCTGAATACCGTCGTAATTGTAGGCTGTTTATTACCCGCCTCGATATCTTGTAGAAACCGATTACCCAAGCCAGCTCTGTCTGCCAGAGCCTCCTGCGTCATGGCTGCAGTTTTCCGAAAGGTCTGAATTTTCTTGCCGAATTCATCTTTTATCATCGGCAAATATTGACGCTCTATAGTACGTGCGACCACGCTCTAAAGAGCGTATTATTAGGGTGCTCTAAGACGAACTAATAACCCAAAACGACCGATAACAAAAAGGACTTGCCATGATCAAGCGCTCCACCACCAGTACGATCGCTTCATTGACCCTCTCTGCCTCAATCATTGCCGGTTGTTCATCACAGGCGGCTCCAGCCTGCGACGACAGCGTCGTTCAAGACCTTGTCACACAAATTATGCAGGAACAGATATTGAGTGAGGCCATTCAGACATATTTCCTAGCTAACGACTTCAGCGAACTACAAACCAGAATAGAAAACGAACTAGGGAATATGACGCGCGCTCTGGAAAACGCCAGAGAGACTCTCAGAGTCGAAACTGAATCGATGGAAGGCCAAGATCTAGACTCACCCACAACGGAGTATGAATTTGCCATCCGGCGCGTCGCCGACCTGGAAAACCGAGTCAGCGATTTACAAGAGCAACAATTATTACTACCGACTATGTACGAGCGGGCTACAAACGCATCAGTCAGCATTTCAGGCATTAGAACTCAGAATGTCGATGACCAAGTGAGAAGGACGACATGCCTGTGCGAAATCGCACTAGAATTCGAACACCCTTATACGGGTGAGGCAATAAACGGAAATGTCACTTTCGATTATGTTGCTCAATACAGTGACGACGGTGAGAACATCTATGTTGAAGGGCAATTCATGTAACATTGCTTTCAGTGTCAACGAGAGATCGGAAATCTAAGGAAGTGTGCGGTCAGAATTGGATCTAACGTTGGACCACATTGGTATTGAGGTTATGAGCCAAGACAATCTTTGGTACACGAGCTTCTTATGCCAGACACGCTCGACGACATGGTGTTTGAACCGCGCCGAGTAGCTTCGTCGCTTGACAGGCGTCGGGCTGACGCTTAACTCGTCCATCATAAGTACCCACTCAAAGACAGGTGGGTACTATTGGAAAATCAGAACCGGCCAGCAAGGTGTGTTAGCCGGACGGATACTAAAATTAGGAATCTACACAACCCTCCCAGCTCACATCAATATTCAACTTCAACGGTCCTTTTACAACTTTGGCAACCGATTCTTCAAGCTAGCCAGATTGTCACGGCGGTACTGCAAAGCTGGACTCAGCTCCACCATGGAGAGTAATTTACTCTCGGCAATTTGAATGTGCCGCCGGGCAGCTTCAAAGTCTTCATCAGCAACCAAAACCACTGCCTTCAGAAAGTTATTCTCTACGCTCTCAGAGTCTATTTCCAGAGCACCGTCCAGATTCAATTAACTGCTTTTTGCGTTGACGAAACTCAATGGCCAACCAGGCACACCGGCATAGAGATAGCCCAGGAAAGCCTGCGGGTACCCGTTCTGTGCCGTGGCGTCAAGTTCAATCGCCGCCTCCAGGTTTTCTTTCACTTCGCGCAAGAGTCGCATGCACTTCACAACGCCGGATTCCTATAAAACTATTCAGTCCTCAACGCCTGCGAAGGACTATCGAAAGTCGAAATAAAAGCGTTTGCTACAATCAATAGCATGACTAAACCGGAAACTACAATAAATGCATTAACAAAATGAATTGGGTTAATTTCTATACGATAGGCAAACTGCGAAAGCCATTTATTTGCAGCATAGAAACTGACGATAGATACAGGAATTGAGGCCAGCCCGATAATCGGGATTAGCCTCCCAGCCAACAGCCTAAAAATGTCCAGAACATTGGCTCCAACAACTCGACGTATCCCAAACTCCTTTCGTCTGCGATCAATAATATAGCTCAATACTCCGTATAGGCCCATCAACGAAACCACCAGGCTGATCGCCGAGAACATGAGTATCAAACGAGAAAGTTGTGATTCGGTAGAGTACTGCGACTCCAGCGAGTCTTTAAGTAATATCGGGTCTACAACAATGTCTTCATTTATCCTAGACATTACCTGCCGCATCTGAAACGTCAGCTGCGAGAAATCTGAGACACCTTGCTCTGGAGAGATAATCAAATATCTCGTTACAGCGGCTCGCTGAATAGGATCCAGTCCCTGAAGGTTGTTAGTGAGAAGCCACAACGTCATTGGTTCTATAGACTGGTTCAATGATCGATAATGGATATCGGGTACTACACCTGTGATGACTCTGTAATCCCCCCGAAAAACCGGG
>DEMH01000007.1:30607-81831 GCA_002354805.1 Gammaproteobacteria bacterium UBA2675 | reverse complement strand
GACCATCGTCAGGCATCAAAAAAGCAAAAACCCCTATCGGCGCTGCCGGTAGGGGTTTTTTGTTTTTAATCCAATTCGATTTCTCATTTCGTATAAAGTTAGTTGCTGATTCTGGTTGGATTATTTTACTAAGGACGTTTATCCTCAAGAATCGCTCTGGTGACATACAGGCTAAATCCACGCAACGTGAACATCCAGATTACTGGACCACGATCAATGGGGAACGCTTATGACCTCTGGAAGCAGTAAAAAGACCATTAGAGAAGCAGTGGCAGTATTCTACGATGGTGAGCAATTGAAAAAGACCGTAAATGCCGTGCTTGAAGCTGGTTACACCAACGATCAGATTGGTTTGCTGGCCAGCGAAAACTCCATCAAAGCCTCCCTGGGCGATTTTTACCACCGAACCAATGAAAGTCAGGATGCAGGCCAAAAGCCTGTCACCGCCTTCGTTGGCAAGAAAGACGGCGAGACAGAGCAGGGTTCTTTTGGTGGCAGTCTGTTTTTTATAGGCACCACAGGTGCAATGGGTGGGGTCGTTGCATCTTCGGCGGTGCTTGGCGGTGCATTGGTGGCGGCGCTGAGCGGGATTTTTGCAGTTGGCCTGGTCGGCGCTCTTGCCGGCAAAATAATCCACCAGAGTGATGCTGACTATTTGCAGCAACAGATTGATGAAGGGCATATATTGCTGTTTGTACGGATAACCGATGAGGACAGCGAGAAAAAACTAAGTAAGCTGCTCGAATCAGAAAGCGGTGACAAGGTTCGTATCTGTGAGATCACAGTTTAAGCCTGTATCACGTTTCTGAACCGGGCCGGCTAGAAATACACTGCTACTGAGCCGGCCCGTCAGCCATGACCTCCGTTCCTGCAAGACCTCTCAAACCATCCTCCTGACGCTCTTCATCAATCTTGGCTCGCTATTTGCGTGGATTAATGGCAGGTAGTCCTGTCGTACTGGCTGTGTTGTGCCTGTCAGTCTGTACCTGGTCTCTGGTGTTTCAGTGCCTGTCACACTCAGAGAATATTATTCTGCGCGGGAGGTCGCGATGATCTGTGACATGTTGGTCATTGGGGGTGATGGGGATCTGGCTTACAGAAAGCTGTATCCAGCGCTGTATCATCTGCACGTAGCCGAATGTCTCTCCCCCTGTCTGCAGATAGTCAGTGTCTCCCGTACTCAGGACAAGAACGACTCATTCAGAGAGAAAGTGCTGGAAACGCTCTCAGAATATCTGGAAGGTGAGACCGTAGATGCCAAACAGGCGCAAAGTTTCGCACTTCGTCTATTCAGTTATGCCGTTGATGCAACCAGCGAGACCGAGCTCAGGGTACTGAGCCGGGATGTGTTTACTGATACAAATAGGGATTTGATAGTTTATCTGGCCACACCGCCAGGAATTTTTGCGCCAGTCTGTCAGTCACTCTGGGCTGTAGGGTTGGTACGCCCCAATATGCGTCTGGTGATAGAGAAGCCCCTGGGACATGACCGTGAAAGCTTTCTGGAAATTAACGAAAGCCTGATGGGGATATTTGATGAGTCACAGATTTACCGGATAGATCATTATCTGGGTAAGGAAACAGTTCAGAATCTTCTTACATTACGATTTGCAAACGCACTTTTCGAGCCCCTGTGGAACCATACTTACATTGACCATGTGCAGATAACCGCCGCGGAAACAGTCGGTGTGGGCGGACGCTGGTCTTTTTACGATAAAGCCGGCGCGCTACGTGATATGGTCCAGAATCATTTGCTGCAACTGCTTTGTCTTTTGGCAATGGAGCCGCCAGCCTCACTCGACCCACATGCAGTGCACGACGAAAAACTGAAAGTGTTGCGAAGCCTGGCACCACTGAAGGGCAAGGCGGTCGCTGAGCACACTGTCAGGGCTCAGTACAGCCAGGGCTCGATTGGCAACGAAATCGTCCCTGCCTACCTTCAGGAAGAGGGTGCAGAGGGCGGGTCCGCCACTGAAACCTTTGTTGCCATCAAAACGCATATCAATAACTGGCGCTGGGCCGGCGTTCCCTTCTATCTGCGCACCGGCAAGAGGCTGGCTCGCCGATACTGCGAGATCGTGGTGCAGTTCAAAGAACTTCCGCATGCGATTTTCCCGGATCAGACTGGGGCTGGAAATGCGAACAGACTGGTAATACGACTTCAACCAGAGGAAGGTATCCGTTTGCATTTACTTAACAAAGTACCAGGGCTGGACGAACAGAACCCGCTTGAGTCGGTGTCTCTGAACCTTTCGTTAACTGAAGCGTTTACGGACCAAAGACTGCCAGAGGCATATGAAAGGCTTTTGTATGACGTGATGCGAGCCAACTCGACATTGTTCATGCGTGCGGATCTTGTGGAAGCCGCGTGGTCCTGGGTTGACGATATTCGGAGTGGCTGGCAAAGCAACAAACAGAAAACGGTTTTCTATCCGGCAGGTAGCGTGGGTCCCACGGGGAGTGTGGCACTGATAGCACGCGATGGCCGCTACTGGCAGGATTGATGATGAGCTGGTACCTGCATGAGTTTTCTAACAACGACAGCCTGGTCACAGAGTTGACCGATCGTCTCGCACGGCTGATCAAAACCGCCGCCGCTGCACATGGTCATGTATCTTTAGCGGTGTCTGGTGGCAGGACACCAGTGCCGCTTTTCGAGAATCTTTCTGCGCAGCCACTGCCCTGGTCTGATGTGATAGTTAGCCTGGTGGATGAGCGCTGGGTGGACGAAGACCATGAAGATTCCAATGCTGCGCTGGTTCGTCGATCACTGCTCGGAGGCGCAGCCGGTGAGGCGCGTTTCATTCCGATGAAGCTGTCGACAGCGGATGCTTACGCAGCTCGCCCGCAGCTGGATGAATTGCTGCGGGCGCATGTCATGCCGCTGGATATCGTGCTGCTCGGCATGGGCGAAGATGGCCATACGGCATCGTTGTTTCCGTCCGCCAGGGGCCTGAGTGAGGCATTGGATATTTCCCGGACAGAGTTCTGTAGCGTCATCGAAGTTGAGGGCATGACCTATCCGCGCATGACTTTAACACTACGAAGTCTGCTGACGGCTCGTTACCGGTTTCTTTATGTAACCAGTCAGCGCAAGCTCCAGGTACTTGAGCAGGCGTTCCAGCCCGGGGCCGTTGAAGAGCTGCCAGTGAGAGCCATCCTGCATTCTCCGGGCATCACAACACATATCTTATACACTCCAGAAGACTGAAGGCACAGGGGGTTCACCATGGTGACGATTCATCCGGAAGTCGAGGCTGTAACAGCAGATATCCGTCAGCGCAGCCTAGAGCAGCGGCAACGTTATTTGAACCAGATGTCAGAAACGATGAAGCGTTTGCCCCCGCGCAAAGGCTTGTCCTGTGGAAATCTGGCTCATGCCTGGGCGGCCTGTGCAGCGCATGAGAAACAGGTGCTGGCCAGTATGCAGCAGCCCAATCTGGGGATGGTTACGGCATATAACGATATGCTTTCCGCACACCAGCCTCTGAAAGACTATCCGGAACGGATCAAACAGTTTGCCGCTGAAATTGGTGCCACGGCCCAGGTGGCTGGTGGTGTGCCAGCCATGTGTGACGGCGTGACTCAGGGACAGCCCGGTATGGAGCTTAGTCTGTTCAGTCGGGATGTGATCGCCATGGCTACCGCAGTAAGCCTGTCGCACAATATGTTCGATGGGGTTTTGTGTCTTGGCGTCTGCGACAAGATTGTTCCGGGCCTGCTTATTGGTGCGCTGCAGTTCGGCCACCTGCCAGCGGGATTTATCCCCGCTGGCCCAATGGGCTCGGGTATTCCGAACAAAGAAAAGGCATTGGTACGCCAGCGCTATGCGCAAGGCAAGGCAGACCGCGAGGAGCTGCTGGCTGTAGAGTCTGGTTCATATCACAGTCATGGCACCTGTACTTTCTACGGCACCGCCAACAGCAATCAGGTAATGGTTGAAATGCTGGGAGTGCAATTGCCGGGAGCTTCGTTTGTGCATCCGGACGACCCTCTGCGTCATGCTCTGACCCGGGCCACGGTGCAGCGTGTCGTCGCAGCTACCGCCAACTTCCGGCACGGTCGGCCACTCGCCGCACTGGTGACGGAGTCATCTCTAGTCAATGCTGCTGTTGCCCTGCTGGCAACCGGTGGCTCTACCAACCACACCCTCCACCTGCTGGCCATTGCTGCCGCTGCTGGTATCACACTGCGCTGGTCAGATCTTGATCGGTTATCGCGTGTAACACCTTTGCTTGCTCGTGTGTACCCCAATGGCGAGGCGGACGTTAATACATTTCAGGCAGCTGGCGGCATGGCATTTCTGGTTAGAGAGTTACGCGGCGCCGGTCTGCTGAATGAGGATGTTGTGACCCTGATGGGAGAGGGTATGGCCGACTACGCCAGACGTCCTGTATTACAGGACTCAGGGGAGGTAAGCTGGGTCGACCACGAGGCGGCGACCGCGCGTCATGATGTACTGCGCCCGGCCAGCGACCCCTTTGTGTCCGAAGGCGGATTAAAAATGCTGCAGGGAAATCTTGGCGAAGGAGTGGTCAAAACCTCAGCAGTGGCTGAGCAGCATAGGCGCGTGACGGCGCCCTGTCGTATATTCGACTCGCAGGAGGCGCTTGGTGCAGCGTTCAAAAACGGCGAGTTGACTGGAGACCTTGTGGCCGTTGTTCGCTTTCAGGGTCCACGCGCCAACGGAATGCCCGAGCTGCACCAACTGACACCAGTACTGGGATCGCTGCTCGACAATGGCCAGCAGGTTGCGGTTGTCACAGATGGAAGAATGTCTGGCGCCTCCGGCAAAGTGCCTGCAGCAATTCATGTAAGCCCTGAAGCGCTGGACGGTGGTCCACTGGCAAGACTCTGCGACGGAGATGTGCTGACCCTGGATACCGTGACAGGAGAGCTAAACGTGCACCTTGATGATGAGGAGTTGGCACAGCGGCCATTGGCGAGCCCGCCACCAGAAGATCTGTTGCAAACCTCACTGGGCAGACAGTTGTTTGCCAATATGCGGGCAGTGGTCGGACCAGGCAATCACGGTGCGAGCAGCCTGTAAATGTTGTATCAGCATGCTTGAACAGGAGTATGACAACCATGGTTTATCTTCGCGAGCAGCTTGATGGCGTGCGGGTGCTTCCCGTTTTGCAGGTAGAGTCTGAGGAGCAGGCAGTTGGTTTGTGTCGCGCGCTGCAGGCGGGTGGGTTGAAAGGTGTTGAAATCACGTTGCGCACAAGTGCTGCGCTGGCAGCCATCAGTGCGGTAAAGAAAACCCTGCCAGATCTGATGGTCGCAGCTGGCACTGTCAACAGTACTCGCGACATGGAGTCAGTGGCTGCTGCGGGTGTCGACCTGGCTGTAAGCCCCGGATTGACGCGACTGTTGTCCGACTGCGCGCGAGAGCTGGGCATGCCATTCCTGCCGGGAGTCAGCACGGCTTCGGAGATCCTGGGTGGGCTGGAGCTCGGTTATACGACATTCAAGTTTTTTCCCGCTGAAACCAGTGGCGGCGTTGCGGCGCTCAGCGCTTTTGGCGCTCCATTTCAGGGAGTCAGCTTCTGCCCAACAGGAGGCATAAATCAGGAGAACCTGGCAGATTATCTGAAGCTGCCCAATGTCATCTGTGCCGGCGGCTCCTGGATGGTGCCAAAGGATTTGCTCGCGGACCGGGACTGGCAGGCCATTGAGTCCAGGGCGAGACAACTGGTTGAGTTTCTGGGCCAGCTTCCGGCGCGGGAGTCCTGACATGTCAATTCCAGTTCTACTTGCGGATATAGGCGGCACCCATGCCAGACTGGCGCTGTTCTACCCACGATCCAGGCTCGAGGCAGGCGGTGCTGCCCAGCTTTGGTGCGTCGAGAAATTGCGGTGCGCTGATTTTGGGCGCATCCAGGACCTTATACGTGCGTACCTGATGCTGCCGGCAGTCAGACAACATGCAGCGCCAGAAAAAGCTGTGTTGGCGGTGGCGGCGCCAATCGACCAGTCAAAAGTACGATTCACCAACTCAGCCTGGGAGTTTAATACCGATGAGTTGGCTGATGAGCTCAAGCTTTCAGTCAAGATTCTTAATGACTTTGAGGCGCAAGCCTATGCGCTTGCGTGGATACAGCATCTGCCAGTGCGCTGGTTACAGGAAGGTGCTCAGTCTTCATACGAAGGACTTCGCACGATTGCTGGACCGGGTACCGGTTTTGGTGCCGCAAGCCTGAGTCGTGGAGGCGAGGTGATCAGTTGTGAACCCGGACATGTCGCTTTCGCCCCGCAGAATCAGGAGCAGGTCAGGCTCCTTTCCCAGTTGTGGTCGTGGTATCCGCGGGTCGCTGTGGAGCATCTGGTTTCTGGCCCGGGGATTGCAAATATCTATGCAGCACTCAGCACTCTTGGAGGTCAGCCAATGACGCCGCGCGAGGCTCCGACTCCGGAGGCCATCAGTTGGCAGTTGATCGAAGATAAACAATCTGTCGACTCGACCTCCTTTGCTATAAACACCATGAGCATGTTCAGCTCAATTCTCGGGGCTGTTTGTGGCGATCTGGCATTGGCGCATGGCTGTCGAGGAGCCTTTCTGGTCAGCGGCCAGCTGATTGCCTCACTGGGTAGAGGCTTCGATGAACGACTGTTTCTTGAGGCTTTTCATGACAAGGCTCAATATGCAGACTGGTGCCGGGCGATCCCGGTAGGCCTGTTGCAGTCTGACTGGCCTGGTCTACAGGGTTGCGCGGCCTGGTACTGCCTCAACCGTTGAGTTAAAGCCCAAGGCGCGGGTTGGTGAATAGAATCACCACCCCGCACTTGTCATGTTTACTGTTTTCGAAACGCGTAGATGGCGCCCAGTACGACCGCAATCACACCGCCAATCAGATACCACATTGTTTCATCAGTGAAGCGACCAGTGACTGCCTCTGTGACTTGCTCTCCCACAGACTGGGATGACTGCCATCCAAAAAATAATAGCAGTACACCCAGGACCAATAGAACAATACCGATAATCTGCTTGCTTGGCATAAGAAAACCTCCGCAATTGATGGTTGGAATCTGAATTCATGCTGCTGTTGGTGCTGTCGTTTCCTCCCCTTTGGCCGACGGGTGTCAGTGTTCAGGCCCGCGTTTCGATGATGCGAACCCAGTGAATTGGCAAATTTAGCTGGCTGGCGGCAAGTTTTATGCAAACCAGCAATGGTACGGCGAGCAGGACGCCAATAAAGCCCCACAGCCAGCCCCACATGATCAGCCAGAGCATCAGGACCAGAGGGTTCAGCCGCATATGCTTGCCAAGAATTGTGGGCGTGACAAACTGAGCTTCCAGACCATTGATGGCAAAAAAGATCAGGGCAGGCACGACCGAGAATGCCGTGAATCCATATTGAGCCAACCCCGCTAATGTGAGGACTGTCAGACTGATGAACATCCCTACATACGGTGCAAAGTTGAACAGTCCGACAAGAACTCCCCAAAGCAGCGCATCTTCTACCCCGATCATCCAAAGCGCGGCAGCAGTCGTCAAGCCGAGCAGGGCGTTGATGATACTCACCGTCAGTATGTAGCGGGACAGCTCAACTTCGATGGTGTCCACCAGGCCGTGCGCGGCATCCTTGTCGCTGACTTGTGGCAGGTATGTGATGGCAGAATCGAACAGTCGAGGACCAAACACGAGCAGAAATATTGTCAGGGTCAGGCAGGTTATCAGCTGAGCGAGAAAAACCGGGGCCACACCAAGCAGGTAGACCACAATCTCTACGCCGCCCTGTGTGATTCTCTCGGTTACCGCGCTATTACCGTCGTCCCCTGCGGCTTCTTCGCCTGCGTCATCACGACCGAACAACCTGGAAAAGAAGTCCCGGGAGGGATCATTCTCGCTGGACTCCTGTGTCTCGCCTTCAAGCGCGGAGGTCAGTGTGTCTATCTGTTGTGTGAAGTGCGCAGACAGTTCAGGTACTCGCTGGGCCCACTTTTGCGCCGGTTCAGCCAATTCCATGCCCAACAGGGTAAATGGTACCGCCAGTATACAAAGCAGTGAGACCGCTGACACGACGCCTGGCACGTGGAAGCGGCGCAGGGCCTTCACGGCGGGACCGAGCAGTAAGGTAAGCAGCAATGCGACTACTATCGGAACCAGCAGGGTTTTAGCGAAATACAGTGTGTAAAGAAATGCCAGTGCAGCAAGCAACTGCAAAGATCTCGCGGTTATCCGCGAGGGAGACATTCGTCTGCTAGACGGTCGCTTTTTGTCCGTTGCATCCATGAGTAACGGGGATCCTAAATTGGGTTGATAATCCTCATCAACAGCGGCTGTAAACGCCTGGCAGTTATAACCGCTGACAACAGCGCTGACAGTCGTGCTCGTCCGGTGGCCCTACTGGCAATCAACCCTGCCGCTATCCCGCCCAGAGGAGCCAGCCATCCATAATGGCGGTGGATCAGCCGCAAGGGGCGCTGACCCGCAATCCAGCACTGCGTTCGGGCGGCCAGAACCTGGTATTCAAGCGTCCTGATGTGATCGTGCCGGTCTTTGCGGTTCATTTGAGAAGTCCTTGCTCATCTCACGGATATGTTTGCGTGTTACTGGAAGAGAAAGTGAGCGGCGGTACACCGAGATTAATCGTATCAGTAACATCGCAGTCAGACACTGGATCAGAAAAAAGCTGAGGAAGCCGACCCAGGGTGCCTCAAAATAAGAGTAGCTTAGCCATGATAATAAAATCGATAAACCCAGCCAGCTCAGCAGAACCAGTGGAATCAACAGTAAAGCGCATAACAGCAGACGCCCCAGATCGCCAGCGGCCAGCCGAAGTTCTGCTTCAAACAGACGCACCAGTGTGCGCACAAGGATAATAAGCTGATTCAACCAGTTGAACCAGATGTCGATCTCACTGCGCTGTGTCGCGCGCTCCTGGGCCTGATCGTCGTCCGGCGAATCGCGATACTGATCGCTCATGCGCTTATGCGCCCTAGCGTTTGAAGAACACTTGAGATATCAGGTAACCGCCGATGAATGCGAAGGCCAGTGCATTTATGGGCTTCTCGCGAGCGTATTCGCTGATAGACCTGGCAATATCTTCGGCTTTTTCGCTGCCTTTGATCAGTTCATCAAGAGCTTCTTCTTTAAGCTCGAGTCCCGCCGAACGGGCAGCTTCCCGAAAATGCGCTTTTGCCTCGAGCAGCTTTTCAAATGCTTCGCGCGCCTCAATCTTGCTGGCGCTGATGTCTGCTTCCGATCCTTGCTTCTTGGCAGTCGCCATAACAGCTCTCCTTTTGCGGGTTGGCGTTGATGTAGCCTGGGACTTGCTTCTTCATACTAATTAAACTGGGGACAACTGGCAAATCGGCGTCAGGTCGGCTATTACTAAAGATTGATCAGTATCACGTAGAGCAGCGCGCCCGTCATGCCGAATGCCAGGAACGCAAGCAGGCCATCCCTTGCAATCAAAGCCAGCCCGAAAGCCATCCAGATGGTTCCCGCTAAGTTGGCGCTAAATGGAATGAATTCCAGCGCTGGAGTTGTCATCGCCACCAGAATACTGATGATTGCAATGATATAAGCGGCTACTCCACGAACCAGCAGCGTAAACCTGGGGCGAAGAACGCTGTCAATGGCATTGGCGGGGCGCTTGAACCAGCCAATGGCTTTGGTCAGTTTGTCCGCGGAAATCGAGCGCTGCAACAACCAGTCTGGCAGCCAGAAATGTTCTGATCTGAATAGCACCTGCCCGATCATCAAAATCACAATCAGCCCCATCGTGATGGGTACCCCTGGTATGTCGCCAACAATCGGTGCCATGGTAATCAAACCTGCCAGCAGCAAGACTGGCCCGAAGGTCCGGGTTCCGATCACGTCCATGGCGTTATCAACAGAGACGATCTGCTGCTGCTGGGCCATGGTCTCCAGGCACTCCAGCATATCATTCAGATCATGGATGTCCGGTGACTGCTCGTTAGCCTCAGTAATGGCAAACCTCCTGTTAACGAGAAAAACCTGGCGTCGGCGGTATGGCTCTAGCCAGGCATGGGGCTGACACCAATCAGGTAGACATGCAGATACATGGCAAAAACGGCCCAGGACACAATACCGATAATGATGGTCATGATGTCGCCTTTCAGCGTACCACTGCCATAAGTCACTGCGTTGACACGGTCGCGACGTCGCAGAATCACGAAGCCCATCACCGCCCATGCCAGGAATCCCCCGAAGAGCAGGATATCGGCGAGTGAGCCGTTGGCCAGCAGGTGCGCCAAGGCCCAGAACTTTACACCCAGCAACATCGGGTGCCCAATTCGGGCTTTAAGTCGATTGGCTGGCACGTAGGCAGCAACCAGTAAAATGAATGCTGGCAACGTTAACAGCAGTGCCAGGTGCCGCAAACCCGCAGGCGGCTGCCAGATCCAGAGTGGCGTTTGTCTGACGATACCGTAACCGTAGACAATCAGCACCAGTGAAACAATTGACAGCACGGAATAAAAGCCTTTCCAGCCGCCAGCGCCCATTCGTTCGATTATGCGGCTGCGCAGTGACGGATAAAGAATTGAGGCGGAGTGCATGGTCAAGAAAATCACCAGGCCCGTTATTAGCATTATCATGTTGGCTCATCCTGTGTCTGCTGGGTATCCCGTGCAGAATATCGAAGTCGTGGGCGACTGCGCAATGACGCAGCGCCTTTAAATCGCTAGAATGCGGACAAAACTACAAAACTCTGGGGTAATGACATGTCTGATTTAATGATGGAAGGGCTGAATCTGGCCCTTTATGGCATGGGGTTCGTGTTTGTATTTCTTATTGTGCTGGTCGGTCTGACCACTGCCATGTCTGCCATCGTTGTCCGTTATTTCCCAGCACCAGTAGCGTCGGTGCCACCTCGCAGTGGCGCACGCAAGTCCGCCAGAGGCAGCGGATCCAAGGCATCGTCAAACGATGAACAGCAGCGCGTGGTGGCGGCCATCAGCGCTGCCATCAGGCAGCACCAGAACACGCGGCGCGGATAGTTGCGCACCCATCATTTAAAACAATCTCGAAAATAATAAGCTAAGGGACAGATTCAATGAGCGACTCCAGCCAACCTCTTGCGATAACCGATGTCATCCTGCGTGACGCCCATCAATCCCTGCTGGCGACCCGGATGCGACTGGACGACATGTTGCCGATCGCAGACAAACTGGACCGGGTTGGCTTCTGGGCGGTCGAATCATGGGGTGGCGCCACATTCGATGCCTGTATTCGCTACCTGGGTGAGGACCCCTGGGAGAGAATACGCAAGCTCAAGGAAGCAATGCCCAATACGCGTCAGCAGATGCTGTTCAGGGGGCAGAACATTCTGGGTTATCGACACTATGCCGACGACATTGTGGATCGTTTTGTCGAGCGGGCGGCCGTGAATGGCGTGGACGTATTCCGGGTGTTCGACGCGATGAACGACGTTCGAAACCTGGAAATGGCAATCAAATCTGTCAAGAAGCATGACAGGCACGCGCAAGGCACCATGTCATATACAGTCAGTCCCGTGCATACCCTGGACAGCTGGCTGGAGATGGCCAGGCAGATTGAGGAGATGGGCGCGGACTCGCTGTGTATCAAGGATATGGCAGGACTCCTGGCTCCGTACACTGCATACGAGTTGATCAGCGGACTGAAAAAAACCATCTCCATCCCGGTTCACATGCAGTGCCATGCCACGACCGGTCTGTCGACAGCCACCTACATCAAGGCGGTCGAGGCGGGGATTGATAATCTGGATACTGCGATATCGTCAATGAGTCTTACCTATGGCCACACACCTACAGAAACAATGGTCGCCATGCTGCAGGGGACCGAACGCGATACTGGTCTGGATATCGCTTTACTGGAAGAGATTGCCTCCTACTTCAGGCAGGTCCGCAAGAAGTATGCAAAATTTGAAGGTGCACTGAAGGGGATCGATTCGCGCATCCTGGTGGCGCAGGTGCCTGGTGGCATGCTGACCAACCTTGAAAATCAGCTGCGTGAGCAGAATGCCTCGGACCGTCTGGATGAGGTGCTGGAAGAGATTCCGCGCGTTCGTGAAGATCTTGGTTTTATCCCTTTGGTAACACCGACTTCTCAGATCGTGGGTACTCAGGCAGTGCTCAATGTCCTGTCTGGAGAACGCTATAAAAACATCACTCGCGAGACTGAAGGAGTGCTCAAGGGTGAATACGGAGCGACACCGGCAGAGGTTGATAAAACGCTGCAAAAACGCGTATTGGCTGGCAAAGAGCCCATCACCTGCCGTCCTGCTGACCTGATTGAGGCAGAATTTGAAAAACAGCAGACTCAGCTTCTGAAAATTGCAGAGGAGGAAGGGTTCGAACTGGTCAACGATATCGACGATACATTGACCTATGCACTGTTTCCCCAGGTGGCTCTGAAGTTTTTCCGCAATCGCAACAATCCTGACGCGTTTGAACCGGTGCCAGAAGCCGAGCAGCCAAAAACCGAATCCAGCAAGTCTTCTTCCAGTCAGAGCAAACAGACTGGCAAAGACAGTGGCGTCTACACCGTCGAAGTGGATGGTCGCAGCTATGTGGTCCGGGTCTCTGAGGGTGGCGATGTCAGCGCGCTGGCCGAACGCAAACAGTCGGCCGACTCGCAGGCCGCGACGAAACAGGAATCAGCAAAATCATCAGGCGGTGAAACACATGACGTGTTGGCGCCATTGTCAGGTACCGTGCACAAGCTGATGGTCGCTGAAGGTGATGAAGTGGCTGACGGCGATGTACTGCTGGTTCTGGAAGCAATGAAAATGGAGACAGAAATTCGCAGTAACCACTCTGGTGTTGTCCAGGAGATTCTCGTCGATGAAGGCGACAGCGTCGGTTCCGGCGATGTCCTGGTCACGCTGGAGTAATCGCCATGTCACAATTGATTGAGCTTTGGCATTCTACGGGAATTTATCAAATCGAGCTGAAGCAGTTCATCATGATCCTTGTGAGTCTGGTGCTGCTTTATCTCGCAATCGCCAAAAAGTTTGAGCCACTGTTGTTATTGCCGATTGGTTTTGGGGGCATGCTTGCCAACATTCCGGGTGTTGAAATCGCTGTTGGTACCGGCGTGCTGGCACAGTTTTACGCCATGGGACTGCAGACGGGTATTTTTCCGCTCCTTATTTTCCTTGGGGTTGGCAGCATGACTGATTTTGGTCCCTTGCTGGCAAATCCCAAAACACTGTTGCTGGGGGCCGCCGCCCAGTTCGGTATCTTCGCCACCGTACTGGGTGCCTTATTGCTGAGTGATCTGGGACTGTTCGACTTCAGCTTGCAGCAGGCTGCTGCTATCGGAATCATTGGTGGGGCAGATGGCCCAACCGCCATTTACGTCGCCGGCATACTGGCTCCGGAATTGTTGGGTGCGATTGCGGTATCGGCATACTCGTATATGGCACTAGTACCGCTGATACAACCGCCCATCATGCGAGCGCTGACCTCAGAAAGCGAACGAAAAATCGAAATGAAGCAGTTAAGGCCAGTGTCGCAGCGCGAGAAAATACTGTTCCCGCTGGTACTTCTGGTTCTTGTTGCGCTCGTAATACCAAGCGCTGCGCCTCTGCTGGGCATGTTCTGTCTCGGCAATCTGATGCGAGAGTGTGGTGTTGTGGATCGTCTTACCAAAACCGCCCAGAATGCGCTTATCAACACAGTGACCATATTGTTGGGACTTGCTGTTGGCTCGCGCCTGATTGCAGATGAGTTTCTGGTACCCAGCACGCTCGGTATTCTGGCGCTGGGCATCGTGGCGTTCTCGATTGGTACCGCCTCAGGCGTGCTGATGGGAAAACTCATGAACCGATTGTCTGCCAGCAAGATAAACCCACTGATCGGGGCCGCTGGCGTATCTGCCGTGCCGATGGCTGCGCGGGTGGCCAACAAAGTCGGCACCGAGGCCAACCCCCACAACTTCCTGCTGATGCACGCGATGGGGCCCAATGTCGCAGGCGTCATCGGATCGGCTGTAGCTGCCGGTATTCTGATCCAGATTGCCGGCTAGCGCGCGTCAGCAAATCTTTCGCGATCATGCTTTTGAGGATTCCACACTCTTGTCTGGTGTGGAATCCTCTGTCACACTGATGTCAATTTTGCAGTTTAGTGTCAATCCCACGAATTCATGACCGAGACATCTGCTGTGCCACTGCGCGCTATTTACTACGTACTCGATACAAATGTTCTGATACACGATCCCACCGCTGTCTGGAATTTCGACGAGCACCATGTGGTCATACCCATGACCGTCCTGGAAGAACTGGATAATCTGAAAAGTGGCCGCGGTGCTGTGGCCGCCGACAGCCGACAGGCCATTCGCGAGATTGACCGTATCCTGGGCGACGCCGCGCCAAAGGCCGTGGAGAAGGGAGTCCCCATCCAGCGTGGGGGTAAACAGAGTGAACCCAGCGGCATGATGTCGGTTCTGACCGGCGAAACACCAATCGATCAGCAGATACTGCCGCCCCACCTCAACGACAATAAAATTCTCAATGCGGTCGCGCTGCTAAAGCACCTGCATCCAAAACGCAGCGTGGTGCTGGTAACCAAAGATATCAATATGCGGCTGAAGGCCAGGGCCTGCGGCATCGATGCGGAAGACTACCATACTGATCATCTGGTCACTGACATCAACGAACTCTACAAGGGTTATCTGGAATTCGGTGCGGGGTTCTGGTCCCAGATTGGTGATGTTGAAACCGAACAGACTCACAGCGGACAGACCTTCCATCGTATTCCGCGCAGCAGCATCAATCATGATGTGTTTCCCAACCAGTTTTTCCTGGATGACGCCGGATTCGTAGCACGGGTCGTGGCTCTCACAGACACTCAAATAGTACTGCAGCATCTGGATCGCGAGCGATTGATGTCACAGGAAACCTGGGGCCTGAAACCCAGAGATATTTACCAGGCCATGGCATTGAACCTGTTGCTCGATCCGGATGTGCATCTGATCAACATGACGGGCTCGGCCGGTTCCGGCAAAACAATTCTTGCGCTGGCAGCGGCTATCGAAATGACGCTGACCGACAAGCTGTATCGACGCATCATTGCAACTCGCAGCACGCAGGGACTGGATGAGGATATCGGGTTTTTGCCTGGCACCGAAGCAGAAAAAATGGAGCCATGGCTGGGCGCGATCACGGATAACCTGGAGGCCCTGCACATGGACGACGAGAATAGTGCGGGCAGTATCGACTATGTCCTTTCGCGAGTTCCTCTGCAGTTCAAGTCATTGAACTACATTCGTGGTCGCAGTTTTCAGCACAGTCTTATCCTGATTGATGAATCTCAAAACCTTACACCCCACCAGATAAAGACGATTGTAACGCGGGCGGGCAATGGCTCCAAAGTGATCTGTCTGGGCAATCTGGCGCAGATCGATACACCTTACCTGACGCCTATCAGTTCGGGGTTGACCTATCTGACTGAACGGTTCAAACATTTTGCACACGGCGGCAACCTGCAGCTGCAGGGAGTGCCCAGGTCGGCACTCGCAGCCTATGCGGAAGAGTATCTGTAAGAACCGACGCTACTCGCTTTCAACAAGCTGGTTCATGGTATGAGACGGGTTGTCGGGACAGGGTTTGCCGATGTGATGTGCAGGTACACCAACAACCGTTGTATGCGGCGGAACATCCTTGAGAACAACGCTGCCAGCTCCGACCTTGGCGCTGCGTCCGATTTCAATATTACCAAGCACTTTTGCGCCAGCCGAAATCAGTACACCAGATCGGATCTTGGGATGGCGATCACCCTTTTCATTGCCGGTGCCACCAAGCGTGACTGATTGCATGATGGAAACATCATCTTCAATGACGGTGGTTTCGCCGATCACGATTCCGGTCGCGTGGTCGAACATGATGCCCTTGCCAATAATGCAGGCAGGGTGTATGTCCACGCCAAACACTTCAGAGTTGCGGCTTTGCAGATACAATGCCAGGTCTTTGCGGCCGTTCTTCCACAGATGATGGGCAACGCGATGAACCTGAATTGATTGATATCCCTTCAGATAGAGTATGACTGGCAGATACGCGCTGGTGGCGGCGTCGCGTTCATACACAGCTTTTATATCAACTGCGGCCGAGTCGACTATTTGCGGGTTATCTGCAAATGCACGATCGAACAGCTCCCGGATCGCAACAGCAGACATTACATAATTTGCCAGTTTGTGGGCAAGCAGGTAGCTGAGCGATGAGCTTAGGCTGTTGTGGTTAAGCACGCAGGCATAGACGTAACTGGCCAACAAGGGTTCCCTGGCGATCAGCTCACGTGCCTCCGCCTGTAATTCGTTCCAGATCGTGTCAGACATAGATAAAACCGCTTACTTTGCTCTAAAGATGGATGTGTGACGTGTTTGCTCAGCTGATCCGCGCATCTTACACGTATTGCAGCTCGAGCGTATTACTTGCCTGCTGCAGGTGAGCCAGCTCAATGCCAGCAGCCCCAGACTGAGAAGCGATAACAGCTGAGCGGCGCATCAGGGTATTGATCACCCTGGGGACACCGTGGCTGAGTGAATATATACTTTCGATCACTTCGGTGTTCAACCAGTCGTCTTCCGGAGTAAATCCTGCCAGCGCAAGGCGGGCCTGGATATATTGCTCTGTTTCCTCTCGGGTCAATGCCCGCAGATGATAACACTTTTGCACTATTTCGCTCAGTCTTGCCAGGTTGGCGTTTGCCAGCCTTGACTCCAACAGTGGTTGCCCGAACAGTACCAGCGATAAGTTGTCTGTTTTGGCCAGATGCTTGCTGATGACCAGCAAAGCATCATTCGAAACGGCCTGGGCCTCGTCTATCAGGATAATGGAGTGGCGAGTGTTGTTTAGTCCGGTCAGTCGCGTTTTCAGCTCCCTTGCGTCTATGGCGGGATAGGGAAGCAGATCAACTTCATAACGGCTGGCATGCGCCTTCAGGCTGAAGAACAACTTTCTGCATAGCAGCGTCTTACCAGTGCCAGCATCAGCGATTATCTTTAACAGCGGGGTGCGCTCATTCAGCGCCAGGATGATGTCCGCGTAAATCGCTTTTACCTGCTCTGATTGCCAAAGAAGACGCACGTCTGGGGTGTCGCCGAAGACTTCTGCCGTTTCAGTCGGTGTGACTGGATTCATACTGTGCCCGATAAGGAGGCCATGTTTGCGGTCCTTAAAATATTGCTAATGTTTCGCAGCCATATGCCGTTAACTGACAATAATAACACCATTAGTGCCCGTGTCAGCGGGCCAGGCTCAGCAAGGCAGGAGTTCTCATGTTCAGTAAATTCACTATTCGCTCTCGTATCGGTCTGATTGTTCTGATCAGTGTGCTCTCGATTATTGGCTTGAGCGTGTCAATGCTCATGCAGGCGCGCGAGCAGTTCATGGGACAGCTACGCACAGGTAGTGTCAACCAGGTCCAGATGGTCATTGATGCCCTGGAAGGCCTGAATCAACAAGTGTCGCAAGGCGTCATGACCGAAACCGAAGCCAAGCGCATGGGACGTTTCCTGATCAACAATACCATGGTCGATGAGCGCAATTATTTGCTGCTCTACCACGAGCTGGGCGTAATTCTGGCCCACCCACTCCGGAATGTCGATGCTGCTCTGGATACGGAGGCTCAGGTGCGTGCTAACCTGGCGTCAACGGCAACCACGCCTGAGCAGCGTATGCGCGACCTTGGTTATCGCGAACCAACCCCGACAATGACCGAAATCATTCATAGTTTCACTGGTGACAGTTACACTGGTTTCGCCGAATATCTGTATTATCCTGAGCCAGAGTTCGGTCATAGATTCCTGACCTACACCGATGATCCGCTCGCTCATCCACTGGCTGAAGTAAAAACAGTTTACTCAGAGCTTTTTGAGCCCTGGGACTGGGTGGTCATTCATGGCATGTTTGAAGAGGACGTCAACGCGATGTTCCTGGAGTGGGTGGCCACTGCAGCGGTCATGGTGATTGTGATTCTTGCCATCCTGATTGGCGCGGCCTACTACCTGTCAATTTCCATTACCTCGCCGCTGCTCAAGGCCAAGAGCTACATGCAGGATATCGCGCAGGGTTCTGGCGACCTGAGCCAACGTCTTGCCGATGACGGCAGAGACGAGATTTCAGAGCTGGGCGCCAGCTTTAACACCTTCGTCAGCAAGCTGGCGGGGATCATCGGGCAGGTTCTCTCGACCAGTGCTGAGGTAAGTGGCAAGTCTGCCCAGTTCTCTGACATGATCGAGCGTACTGCGGGACGTTCTGCAGCGCAGTTGGAAGAGACTGAGCTGCTGGCATCGTCGACCACTGAGTTGTCGTCCTCGCTCGCGGATGTGGCGGACGGCGCCCAGGCAAGTGTAAGCGCGGCAAGCGAAGCTAACGGTGCGACACAGAAGGCAACTCAGGTTGTGTCCAAGACCCGCTCCTCTGTTGAGCAGCTGGCAGGCTCCCTGGCGCAGATTCAGCAGCAAGTACATGATATGCGCGATCACAACGAGAAAGTGCATTCAGTTCTTGAGGTGATACAGGGTATTGCCGAGCAGACCAACCTGCTGGCGCTGAATGCCGCGATTGAGGCAGCACGTGCCGGTGAACAGGGTCGCGGTTTTGCCGTGGTAGCTGACGAAGTCCGCAGCCTGGCGCAGAAAACTCAATCTTCCACGCACGAAATCAATACCATCATTCAGAACCTGCAGGACAACACCGCTCAGATCGTCACAGCAATGGATGGCGGCGTCAGTCTGTCAAAAGAGTGTGTGGGCACGGCAAACTCTGCGAATGAGCTGCTGCAGTCAGTATTGTCTTCAGTGGCGCTGATTACCGACCGCAGTCAGGATATTGCCAATGCTGTTAAGCAGCAGTCTGAAGTAACCGATGGCATTGCCAAGAGCAGTGTCAAGATTGCAGGTGACGGCCGTGCCAACACCGAAGACTACCTGCAGTGCAAACGTTATAACTCGGAGATCAACCAGTTGCTGGCGTCGCTGGACAACCTGGTCAGTCAGTTCAAGCTGGGTTAGTGTCCTGTCTGGCTAGTTCACATCATTTCAATTCTCGATCCGTATCCGGCGTATGGCAGCCAGCTCGCGCTGCCCGGTGCCGGATACGGTTTCCACCGCCAGTTCATATTGCCCGTTCGCAAACTCCCTGGTATCCAGCTCTACGCTGAAACCCAGCAATGGGGCCTGCGGGTCACTTCCACCATCGGCAATCTCTACAACATCCTCGCGTGATATCTGCCTTTCAGTCTGTGCTGTTATTTCACGGTTTAGCAGAACATTGACAAGCTCAACGCCGTAACCCGGTGCCACGGCCCAGCCCGAGACGGTTACGGTGCCACTGAGGGTCGCATTCGCAGCAGGGCTATCTAGCCACACACTTGTCGGCAGCGGGCAGGGCTGGCCGGCGTCTTTGTCTGACCCAATTGACGGGACATAGTAATAGCTGAAGCGTTTGTCTCCCTGATACAGAGAAAGCTGGTCAATAAATACCAGATTGCCCAGGGTCTGGCAGGCAC
This sequence comes from Gammaproteobacteria bacterium UBA2675, assembly GCA_002354805.1. Lineage (GTDB taxonomy): Bacteria > Pseudomonadota > Gammaproteobacteria > Pseudomonadales > Pseudohongiellaceae > Pseudohongiella. The sequence continues at coordinate 62,367 of DEMH01000007.1, read as the reverse complement.
GTGTCATGACTGCTGTTTTCTCGTTGATATCCAGAGTGCTGTCTTCAGTGACCAGCACCGCCGACCGGCCCGTGTGACTCGCCAGCAGCCCCTGGGTATCCAACTGCCAGATTGCATATTGTGTGTAGCGACCATCGCGAACGGTTTTATCCTCATCAATGGTGTACGTGGGAGTGTCGGGCAAGGCGAAGCGTATCTGCGCCTGGGTGTAATAGTTGTCTGTCACGATCAGCGAATTTTCTGCGACTGCATGGCGTTGATGCAGTGTCCGCAGATCATCCGTCAGAGGCTGCCAGCCAGCCATTTTGTTGGACAGCACGTTGCTGCCAACAATTTGCTGTAACTGGTCATTGAAACCCTGAGAGCCAATACCGGCAAGGACCAGCAGGGAGCCAATAAAACCGGTCAAAGGAATAGCGTAAACCGCACGCCTGGCTGTGGGCGGCTGCCAGTAGCTCGATAGTGAGGAGAGTAGTTGGCGGGCAGCCAGTGGCATCGCAACCAGTAGCGGCAGATAACCCGACAGGGGCCAGTGCAGGGTTGTTCGTGTGGTATCACTCCAGGGCGCCAGAATCAGATAGACTCCCAGGTTACACGCCGAGAAGCTGAGCAGCAGGCCTGCACGGGAGTCGCCTTTAAGAGCCAGCCGGAACAGGTACCAGAGCGTGTACCAGCAAAACGCATACATCAGCGGGGTGACGACCGCCGCCTGGATGAACGGATGCAACAGTCCTTCAGTCTGAAATTGCCACGGATGGCGGTCAAGCAAATGGTAGTCAAGCCCGCTCAGCTCATTGGTCAAATTGAAACTGAGTGCCGGATACAGACCGGCTGCCGCAATCAGGGCTGCCAGCCAGACGACTGGTTGGCGCCAGACCCACCAATGGCTTTTGCTGACCAGCAGAAACAGGGCAGCGGCAGCCGGGTACAGGACAAATCGATAGTGACTGCTGAGCCCCAGCCCTGCCGCGATACCCGCCGCCAGCCAGAAGCCTTTTCTGTTGGTGCGCGTAGCACGCTCAGTAAACCCGATGAACAATATGCCCCAGAAAATCAAAGGTACATCTGGCACTGCCAGCAGCCCAAGAAAGGCTGCCATGGGCAGGCACAGCGTCAGAATGGCCGATTCCAGCGCGCGTTTGCTGCCCGTTACAGGCTGTGCCAGCCAGAATATGAGCAGCGGCAGGCTGCTCCCCATGACAAGAAAAAGTATACGAACTGCCCAGGCATGATTGCCGCCCAGGTCGGCTCCCAGTCCGGCCAGCAAGGCGGTCATGAAGGGCAGGTCGCTGTATGCCAGCGCGGGAAACTGAGATGCCTGCCAGTAGAATATCTCATCGCTGTAGAGCTCAAGCCGAAAAGCCAGTGCCAGTTTGGTGGCCAGAATGCTGCCTGTCAGGGCGATCAGAACGAGTAACAGAGTTGGTTTGGCTTGGCTTGATTGCATTGTGAGTGTTCCGGTTGAGGCTGCATGGCTAACGTGCTTTAATCACCGCTGTTTGGAGGCAGAAAACCAGCAAATGTACGCATGCATTGACCTTGGGTCCAATAGTTTCCACCTGCTGATCGCCAACTGGCACGATGGTCGGCATGATATCGTGGAGCGCTTCAGTGACAAAGTCCAATTGGGCGAAGGTCTCGCTGACGGCGGCAGGCTGACAGATGATGCCTTCGCCCGTGGCTTGCGCTGTCTGCATACCTTTCGACATGCTCTGGAGCGCTACCCCATTCAGCACTGCTGGGCAGTTGGCACCAATGCATTGCGTATCGCATCGAATGCCGACGAGTTTCTCAGAGCGGCTTCTCAACTGGGTATCAATATAGACATCGTCAGTGGGCTTGAAGAAGCAGCACTGGTTTATGCCGGTGTGACCTCGGCATTGCCAGAATCGTCCGAACCTCGCCTGATCATTGATATCGGTGGTGGAAGCACGGAGTTGGTCATAGGCCAGGGCGACACGCGACTGCAGTCGCACAGCATGCCAATAGGTTGTATCAGCTGGCGTGACCGCTGGTTTGCCGGGCAGGTTGCAGACGCAAATGAGCTGGAAACACGTCTTGATCGCGCCTTGCAAAGTGCTGAACAGGTCTTTGCTGAAGTCACTCAGGCGCTGGCTGCCAATCCGTGGTCAGACGTTTATGCGTCATCCGGCACGGCCAAGATGCTGGCTGGTGTCTGCGCCCAGCGAGCGGGTTCCTCGTCGCCGCATTCAGTTGACCTGCCCCTGTTGAAGTCTTTCAAACCCGACATTCTACAGGTGGCCTGTGATCCGGCCTATGTGCTCCCCGGTCTCAAAAATGGCAGGCGCGAGCTCGTGCTGCCAGGCTGGGCCGTGTTGTGCGGGTTCATGCAGGCGGCCGGTGTTCAATCGCTGCGCTTCAGCCCATCGGCTCTCCGCGAGGGCATGCTGCACTATATGGTCAAAGCTGCGGTCAGCGGCGATTCACCGTTGCGTGTATTGAGAGCGAATTAAGCAGCTGATTCTGCACGCCGTCACCGACCTCATCCAGGCCGTCAACGTCTGGACGCAGATAGGTTCCATCCGATTGCAGTTCCCAGGTTTGTCGCCTGTCAGTCAGGTGCATTTCCATTTCGTCTATGATGCGGTTAATCCACTTCTTTTTGAGAATCGGAAAGGCGACTTCGATACGATGCTGCAGATTGCGTTCCATCCAGTCTGCGCTTGAACAATACAGCGGGCAGGTCGCGTTTGAGAAGTAATAGACCCGCGAATGTTCCAGGAATCGACCGATGGTAGACACAACCCGTATGTTTTCTGAAACACCAGCTACACCCGGCTTCAGGCAGCAGATGCCGCGCACGATCAAGTCGATTTTTACGCCACTCTGGGAGGCGCAGTACAATTCGCGGATGATGGTGGGGTCGGTCAATGAATTGATTTTGGCAATGATTCGCGCCGGTTTGCCATCCAGGGCTGCCTGTTTCTCCTGGGTAATCAATTGCACCAGACCCTTCATCAGTTTGAATGGTGCGTGCAGAATCAGATCGGGAGAAATCTTCTTTCCCATGCCGGTAATTTGCTGGAACACCTTGTGAACATCGGCGCACAAAGTTTCATCGCAGGTCATCAGGCTGTAGTCGGTGTAGATCAGGGAATTTTTGCGATGATAATTGCCGGTACCCAGATGCGCATAGCGCTTCAGCCTACCGCTCTCACGTCGCACAATCAGGAGCATCTTGGCGTGTGTTTTGTAACCCATGACTCCGTAGACCACTACGGCACCAGCTTCCTGCAGGATGCTGGCAAACTGGATGTTGTCCTCTTCGTCGAATCGGGCTCGCAATTCGATGACCACGGTAACTTCCTTGCCATTGCGAGCAGCCTCGGACAGCGCCTCAACCAGTTCCGATGATTCGTTGGTACGGTAGAGTGTCTGTTTGATCGATATTACGCCACTGTCGCGTGCTGCCTGACGAACCCAGTCGATGACGGGAATGAACGACTGATACGGATGCAGCAGCAGTTGATCCTCGCGTGTCACCGCGGTAAAGATGCAATTATTCTCCTCCAGTGCCGACGGCAGCCCTGGCGAAAACGGCGGGAATTGCAGGTCCGGGCGGTTTATCATGCTGTTCAGTGCCATCAGTCGCTGCAGGTTGACGGGGCCATCCAGTCTGAACAATTCTTCTTCCGTCAAATTGAAACGCTCAAGTAAAAAGTCGGTCAGTTCAGCGGGGCATCCAGATCCGACTTCGAGCTTGGCAGCGGCCCCAAAGCGGCGCATGTGCAGCTCGCCCTGCAATGCGCTGGCAACGTCCTCTACCTCCACATTGCTCATTTCAAGGTCCGAATTGCGTGTGACCCGGAACTGGTGACATTCCTTGACGCGCATGCCTGGGAAGAATTCCTCCACATGCGCATGGATGACTGACGACAGAAATATGAAGTTGTCGCCATCGGGCATGATGTGCGATGGCACCTTGATCAATCGTGGCAGCGCGCGCGGGGCTGGTACGATGGCCAGTCCGCTGTCACGCCCAAAGGCATCTTTGCCTTCCAGCGACAGGATAAAGTTAAGGCTTTTATTAACCAGCCTCGGAAAGGGGTGCGCCGGGTCCAGGCCGAGTGGACTGATGACCGGCAGGACCTCATTGCGAAAGTACTCCTGAGTCCACTCTGTCAGGCTGGCGCTCCATTCATGGCGGTACAGAAAACGTATATTCTGACTTGCCATGGCAGGCAACAGCTCTTCATTCAATATTCGATACTGTTCCTGCAGAGCCTGACGGACGGTGGCGTGAATTTCGCTGAGAACTTCCTTAGGGTATTTTCCGTCGGGACCAGGTCGCTGGCGACCAAATCCCAACTGCTTTTTCAGGCCAGAAACGCGTATTTCATAAAACTCGTCAAGGTTGGAGCTGAAGATCAGCAGGAACATCAGCCGTTCCAACAGCGGGTGCCTGGTATTGCGCGCCTGATCGAGAACACGCAGATTAAACTGAAGATAACTCAGCTCACGATTCAGGTAATAAGCGCTGTCATTCAGGTCAATATCCTCGGCGATTGCAGGGCAGCCGATCGATTCCGGTGTATCGGGCAGAGGTTGTGGCTCTATAGGTTCACTTTGATCGCGGCTACTCATGCGTACATCCTGAAAGGGCTTACCAGGTGGCGTTTAACGATGTATTCTAACGTAGTGGGCGATCAATACACACTGTTACGGTGTGACAGTTTTTTGTCAGTCGTTGTCACATAAGTGTCATATTTCAGCGTTATAGTGCGGTGCAAACTGCAAGGATCCCTATCATGAAAACCGATGCCGGCGTTCACAGCCACCATATTTCCCAACAATTCAATATCGAGCTGGAAGAAATCAAGAGCAGTATGCTTGAGATGGGCGGCCTGGTTGAGAAGCAATTGGCCGATGCGTTGGTTGCCCTGATTACTGCCGACAGCGAGCTGGGGCATACGGTGCGTGAGACCGATGATGTTGTCAATGAGATGGAACTGACCATCGACGAAGCCTGTAACCGTATTCTGGCACGCCGCCAGCCTGCCGCCAGCGATCTGCGACTGGTCATGGGTATTATCAAGGCGGTCAACGATCTGGAAAGAATAGGCGATGAGGCGGCCAAAATAGCCAGGCTGGCTATGGAGCTGGCTTCGCAGGATGAATCCTCAAAAGGTTACGTCGAAATTCGTCATATAGGCGAACGTGTCCGCCACATGGTCAATATGGCACTTGACGCCTTCGCGCGCTACGACGCCGAGGCGGCGCTGGCGGTGGCCAAGGAAGATGTCAACGTTGACATGGAATACGGCAGCGCCATGCGTGAGATGATCACCTACATGATCGAAGACCCACGCAGTATCACCCGTGTGCTGAATATCATCTGGGCATTGCGCTCGCTGGAGCGCGCCGGCGATCACGCCAAGAACATCGCCGAACACGTGGTGTACATGGTCATGGGTACCGACGTACGTCACGCTGGCCTCACCGGCATGGAAGAGCAGGTCAAGTCTGAGCTCTGATTTACCTGTACCCCGGTTTTCCCGCTAATGCTGTAATCCAGCTCAACCCTGAAGTTTCTCAGGGTTTTGCTCGCTGCCATTACTCAGGCGTTCGATGGGGAAATGACAGATAAACTGGCTGCCTTTTCCAACCTGGCTTTTGATCTCCAGCGTAGCATCGTGGCGTGCCAGTACGTGTTTTACGATGGCCAGGCCGAGGCCTGTTCCACCCGTATCAGTTGAACGGCTTTCGTCGACGCGATAGAAGCGCTCAGTCAGCCTGGGAATATGATGCGGTGCGATCCCCGGACCGTCGTCAGCAACGCTGACATCCAGCCCCCGTTCTCCCATGACGACTGTCAGATTGATCTGTCCGCCCGGCTGAGTATATTTGGCGGCATTGAGCACGAGGTTGGACACGGCGCTGTACAGTTCGTTCAGATTTCCGCGCAGGTAGTGTACTTCGTCACAGCTCAGCAAGAAGGTCTGGCCTTTCTCTGCAAACACCTGTTCAGCATCCTGTTTTATATCCCGCAGCAGCGACAGCAGGTTGATGGCGCTCTGTTGTTTGGATGCTGAACGCGTCTCCAGTTGTGAAAGGGTCAACAGGTCACGGATTATGTTTTCCATCCGGTGTGACTGTTGCGCCATTTGTTCGATTGGGCGTACCCAGCGTTTTGGCAGATTCTCTCTGTCGTCCAGCATGGTTTCCAGATAACCAGTAATGACCGTGATGGGGGTGCGCAGTTCGTGCGACACATTGCCTACAAAGTCCTTGCGCATCATCTCCAGTCGATGCAGTTGGGAAATATCCCGAACCAGCATCAGCCTTTCACCTTCGCCAAAACTGGTGATCTGGAATTCCAGCATGACAGACGGTTTTACTGGAGAGTTCAGTTTGAGGGGGTTCTTGTAGAGTCCACGATTGAAATACTCGATGAACTGCGGCTCGCGAATCAGGTTAGTAACCGGCTGGTGACGATCCTTGGGGCTTTGCAGACCCAGCAAACGGTTGGCAGCGGGGTTCCACCAGACCAGAGACCCTTTGCCGCTGATCATGATTACTGCCATTTCCAGCGCTGATGTCGACTCCTGGGCTTTGTCGATAATGCTCTTTTGCTCCAGCAGGGCTTCGCGCTCACGTCGCTGCAGCAGGTACATGGCGTCAAAGACATAACCCCAGATACCTCGGCCCTCAGGGGGTGGTGAGGGTTGTGCGCCTTCATTGCGCTTAAGCCAGTTGTAAAGTCGACGCAGTTGCAGCAGGTGATAAACGAGGTAAATCAGTGTGCCGATCAGCACCACCAGTGCTGGTTGGCCAATCAGCCAGCCAGCCAGCAGCAATGCCGAAAAAATCAACAAGAGTCGACGAAGTGCGGAATACCAGTCGGAGAACAAACGTTACATCCAGTGATTGTTTTAAATGACTGTAAAGCGTAGGCGCTTATTCGGGTTTTGTCGAGAAGCGATAGCCGGCGCCGCGCACGGTCTGTATCAGCCCAGCGTAGTTGATACCGGGGCTCGAAGCCGAGGTCAGCGCTTTGCGCAGACGACCGATATGGACATCAACGGTACGTTCTTCCAGGTACACGTTGGCGCCCCAGACCTGGTCCTGAATATGATCACGGGAAAACACTTTTTCGGGATGTGTCATGAAGAAGTTCAGCAATCGATATTCAGTTGGGCCCATGTCCACTGCTTTTTCTTCGATGGTGACACGATGACTGGCTGGATCGAGTTCGAGGTCAAAGACGCGAATCGGCTTATCACGCAGATTGCCGGTGCTTCGGCGCAGCACCGCTTTAATGCGGGCGATCAGCTCGCGCGGCGAGAAAGGTTTGGTAACGTAGTCATCAACACCCACGTCAAGTCCCTGGACTTTGTTGTCTTCACTGGTTTTGGCTGTCAGCATGATGATCGGAATGTCAGCCGTAAGCTCCTCGCGCTTCAGGCGGCGGGCCAGTTCGATACCGCTGCCACCGGGCAGCATCCAGTCGAGCAGCACCAGGTCAGGGCGTTTATCCACAATGTTGACGTGGGCTTCCAGCGCGCTTTCAGCCTCCATGCTGTTAAAGCCGGCCGTGTCCAGAGCAACGCCGATCATGTCGCGTATGGCGGCTTCGTCGTCAACTATAAGAATGGTGGGCTCGGTCGTCATCTGATTCGTCCTGCAATCTATTTGTGATGCCCGCATTGTAGACATTGAAATATTACAATTTTATGACGGAGTAGTGGCAAATATTCGCCAACACGCTGGTAAAACAAAGATTATTTGTGAGATGAAGCGCAAAAACGATGTGCCGATGTGTATTAGACATACTACTGATATATAATGCCGGTCCGGATTTGCACTGACGCAGATCCACCATTTTTACGTACGAAGTGCCCGGGGGGCAGAGGAGAAGTCATGATTACAAAACCACTACGAGCAATTGGTCTGGCAGCCGCGATGGCGTCAGGGCTGCTTGCGCTCGGTGTTCAGTCTGCTGCTGCAGATGAGGGGCGATTCTACATCGTGCCTGGCGTTCAGTGGATGGACTTCGACAGCGTGCGTCAGTCAGATCACGAAACTGGATACTCACTGGGTGCCGGTTATGGTCTGTCAGAGCATGTGTCAACCGAGCTGACCTACTCCCGTATCAACATGAACACTCTTGCTGGCCGTGATCGTCTGCGCGCCCTGCGACTGGACGTCCTTTATAATGTCAGCAATGAAATCGGTGATTTCTCTCCGTTCTTCGTAGCTGGCCTTGGTGATACCAGGTTCGACACCAACCACGACACCACGGCAAATCTTGGCGCTGGTGTAAAATACCGCTTCAGCGATCGCGTCGAGTGGAGAGCTGCAGCCCGCACTTTCTACGGTTTTGACGACAAGACTTACGATTTCGGTATCGACACAGGTCTGGTCTTCCATCTGGGTGCGGCCCCTGCGCCGGCCACGGTAGAGCCTACCCCTGCACCAGTTGAACGTGACTCCGACGGTGATGGCGTTCCAGACAGCCGTGATGACTGCCCGAACACCCCACGCAACTACGCTGTGGATGACCGTGGCTGTCCGATCATGCTGGAAGAAGTGGCGCGAATCACGCTTGATGTCCAGTTCGACTTTGACATGGCAGTAGTCAAGCCTGAATACTTCGACGACATTCGCCAGGTAGCAGATTTCCTGAGCGAGCACGATGATGTGATGGCAGAGCTTGGTGGTCATACCGACAGCGTTGGTACTGACGAATACAACCAGGGACTGTCTGAGCGTCGCGCCAATGCTGTGCGTGAAGTGCTGATTGAACGGTTTAACGTCAATCCCGCGCGTATCTCGGCTCGTGGCTACGGCGAATCCCAGCCTGTTGCGACCAACGACACCTCAGCTGGCCGTGCAGAAAACCGTCGTGTTGAGAGCGTAATGTCGACAACAGTTCAGCGTCCGCAATTGCGCAACTGATTGTCAGGCATTCATGATATGACAGCGAACTCCCTGCTACCGTCGACGGTGGCAGGGAGTTTTGCTTTAGCTGAGCAGATGCCGTGCAGGATGTTCTAAAGCACAGGCCCTTCAGGGCCGACCTCAATCAGGCCTGGCGGCCAATCCAGCAATGCCTGCCCGGTCCCGATGCCTTCTGGCGTGACTGGTTGCTTGAATCAGGCTCACTGACACGCCGTCTGCAGGCTGTCTCTGATGACACCTTTCAGGTCAGGGTGCTTGCGGAGGGCTGGATACGAGGCAGCAGCCATCAAATGCAGTTGCTGGGCAGTCACAGGCCAGGGCATTGGCTCTGGAGCCGACACGTCGAGTTATGCCTGTATGGTAAAGCCTGGGTTGCCGCGCATTCATTGATTCCCTACAACAGCATGCGCGGTCATCTGCGACAGCTGTCACGTCTTCGGGACAAACCACTGGGCGGGTTTCTATTCGAACAGCCCGGTCTGTCGCGACAGCCCCCAGAAATTACGCGGTCCAATGACTGTTGGGGACGTCGATCCCTGTTTTCCCTGCAGCAGCGCCCGTTACTGGTCGCTGAATTCTTTCTGCCGGAAATGCGCTATCATCTTGTCAACATGGAGATTCAGTAAATGGGCACCCTGGACGGCATCAAGATAATCGACCTGACACGTGTTCTGGGCGGACCTTACTGCACACAGGTACTGGCCGATCACGGCGCTGAGGTCATCAAGATTGAACCGCCGCAGGGCGATGAAGTACGCGACTGGGGGCCCCCCTTCCATGGTGAGGACGCTGCCTACTTTATAGGTGTCAATCGCAACAAGCGCGCCATGGCGCTGGATCTGTCCAGCGAGCGCGGCCAGCAGCTGTTGCTCGAACTGCTGGCCGACGCGGATGTCCTGATAGAAAACTATAAACCGGGATCGATGGAGCGTTGGGGCCTTGGCTACCATGAGACCCTCAGTAAACGCTTTCCCCGTCTTGTTCACTGCCGCATAAGCGGCTTTGGTGCGGATGGTCCATTAGGTGGATATCCAGGGTACGACGCTATTGTGCAGGCGATGGCTGGCTGGTTCAGTGTCAATGGAATCAAAGGCGGTGACCCGACAAGACTGGGCGTGGCCATGGTTGATATGGGGACCGGCTTGTACGCTGCGGTTGCCATACTGATGGCTGTCATCGAGCGTCAGCGATCCGGTCATGGCCAGTATATTGATATGACGCTGTATGATTGTGCTGTGTCGCTGATGCACCCTCACGTTGTCAATTACGCCATGTCAGGCAAAGTACCTGAGCCTACCGGTAATGCACACCCCAACATCAGTCCCTATGAAACCTTCCGCACGCGCACAGTCGATATTTTTATCGGCGCAGGCAACAACCGCGCCTTCGACAAACTTTGCACCGCCCTGGAGGCGCGCGAATTGCTGGATGATGGCAGATTCAGCAGTAATGCCAGTCGCTGTGAGCACCGAGAAGCACTCAAGGTCGAACTGGAGTCGCGTCTGATGCGAATCGATGGTGCGGCTTTGGCTGAAACGCTTCTGAGCCTGGGCTTGCCGGCAGGACCGATTTACAACACCGCGCAGGTGGTTGAGCATGCGCACACGCGCCATCGCCAGATGTTTATCGATAATGACTGGTATAAAATGACGGGAATACCGATCAAGTTTTCGCGGACCCCTGGTTCTGTTCGCGAATTGCCGCCTGTCTTCAGTCAGCACAGTCGTCAGCTGCTGGCAGCAATTGGCTACTCGGATTCCGAGATTGATGAGCTGCAGTCAAGCGGTGTTGTTCCGGCACAGCGACAGCGCTGAAAGCAGAAGACCCGGCCAGGCTTAAGGCCGGGTTCTGTGTCTGATCAATCCTGATTCAGGCTGATCAGGGTCAGTCGAACATTTTGCCGGCGCTGTGCTTCGCCATCAATCAGGACTGGTCGGAACTGCAGGCTTCGCAAGGCATCCCTTCCCTGAATGCGGGCACCAGTGGTGTCCGGTGTGGCATCGATAATGTCGATATTCTCTGCCTGTCCATTGACGCCGATGCGAAACTCCAGCAGGGTTTTGACGCCGTTCGTGGTCATTTCACGCAGGGTCTGTGGCATCTCTTCATAGGCAAATGCAGGCAATGCGCCTTCTGTCATCACCACGTTATTTATCGTCATTAACGCATCTTCACCAGTGATTTCACAATGGCTGTTCCCGGTCTTCAATTCAAGTGACAGCGTTTGCAGGGGCAGCAGAGCGGGGCAGGCAAAGTAGGCATTTAGCTCTGAGTCGCTGTACCCGGCTTCTTTGAACAGTGTCCAGGCGTCTCGATAGTAGGTCGCCGCGCTACCAATGTTATTGCTGCCTCGTGCATCGCTGATCAGCGTGCCGGTGCGTAACTCATATTGCTGGCGCAGTAACACCGAGTCGCCTAGATACAATTTCAGCATCGCCTGGACCTCGGGTTCCTCCGACTGTCGCTCACCAATTTCTTCGATCAACTGATAGTGACGTGTCATGGCGGATCGATGAGCGCGCTCAATGACGGTTGTGGTACGCGAACCGTACATTGTTTCCAGGTCACTGACAGATGTTATACGTTGAAGTGGCCGCAACGGTGTCGTCGAGGGAATACCGTGTTCTTCGTTGATCAGCGCCTGGCTGGTGTCTGTGGTTGTGACCATTGCCAGTCCAATGTACAACTCGGCAAGCGCCAGGTCGTATTGCAATGCGTCTATCTGTTCTGTGTTGCCGGCATCCAGGGCCAGTTCGAGGGCCTGTTCACGCTGTTCCCGAAGCTGAAGCAGGTAACGGGCTTCGCGATCGCGCGGGCCGTGCAGTAATGCAAAGCGCAGGCGTTCGTCTGTCTGCTGCAGAACAGTGAGCTTTGTTTCCAGTGGCATCTCTGGGGTACGCGGCAGCATCCAGTGGATATAATCCAGACGATCAGAAACCTCCTCCCATTGCCGCTGACCAGCGAGCACATCCACTATCTGCAGCAGAACCGGAATCTGTGCTTCTGAATAGAGGCCGTCGTGGACTTTAATAATCTGCAATTGTTGATTCAGAGCATCAAGTGCCTCACCTTCTGCTCGCGCCAGCAGCAGGGTCTCTGTCAGAGATTGCAGCAGGGCCAGCATGTCATCACTGTTCTGCCCGAATGTGCCCTGTTCCTGTTGCATGGTCGCAAGTGCCTCGCGCTGTTCATTCAGCCGAGCAATAAGAGCCTCTGTGTCAGCAGGGTCGGCGGTTTGGGCGGCAACGGGTATAAGTGTGCTGAACGCGATAGCTGATACTACCGAGGCGAAAGAGTGCATGGCCCGTTTGATATGGGTCAGGCGCGGTTGTTGACGGGCTGGTAATCGTGTCATCACAAAGGCCACCGGGCAGGTTTGCGACACAGGTTGTCAGGTTTAATGTACTATTTTCCTTAACACAGGGCTACAGGCGCATGCACACAGTTCACTGGTTTTAAATGGAATTTATTGACAAATTCGCTTCAGATCAAATAAAGTCCCGCGCCTGGACACACCTAAATCAGACTCTTAAATGACCTCATTCAGCTGTTTCATGCCCTTCTCTGCAACTGTTGCCCTGGCAACAGAGGCACGTCGTGCGCGTGCGGCAGCGCGTGCGCGCATGCCAGTGGCACCGGGTTTGAGGGTTGCAGCATAGTCGATTTGAGTAGTTAAAACCAAAGACTGACGAAGCACCAAAAACCTCCGGGGCCATAGGCCCCGGAGGTTTTTTTTTTGCCTGTCCAGAAGTGGCTTCGCCAGGCTTCAAACCTGTAGACGAGGAGAAAAAGCATGAATGTTCAAGAAGTTGAGGATTATTACGGTCTGTCTGTGTGCCAAAGACAAGCTCTGGTTGTCGAGCGCGGACAAGGGGTCTGGGTGTGGGATCAGGATGGCCGTCAAATACTGGATTTTACCTCCGGCTGGGGCGTCACCTGCCTTGGTCACAGCCACCCTGTGATGGTAAGCACCATCGCCGAGCAGAGTGTCAAAGTAATGCAGAATCCCAATTCGGGGTTTACCTATTCGCCAGCGCGCGCAGCTCTGATGCAGGAGCTGGCAAAAGTCCTGCCGGAGGGCCTGTCCAAAATGTGGTTTGCCAACAGTGGTGCAGAGGCGAATGATGCAGCACTGAAACTGGCACGAAAGGTAACGGGGCGCCAGGCGATTGTGTCAATCGGTGGTGCTTTTCACGGGCGGACTCTGGCCACTCTGTCGGCATCAGGAGGCAGCGCCAATGCTGCCCGATACCTGCCAAGACTGCCCGATCATCGATTCGCCGAGATCAACAACAGTGAAGAGCTCGAGCAATTGATAGATGGCTCAGTTGCTGCGGTGATAGTGGAGTTGGTTCAGGGGGAGGGCGGTGTGCGCTCACTGACGGCAGACTATATCAACACCTTACAGCAGAAATGCAAACAGCACGGCTGTCTGCTGATAGTTGATGAAGTGCAGACCGGCTTTTGCCGAACTGGCCATTTCTTCGCTTGCGACCGCTTTGCGCTGACCCCGGACATGATGACCCTGGGTAAAGGTATTGCGGGCGGTCTGCCATTTGCTGCGCTGGTCATGCGTCCCGGGGTTGCTGCCCGTGTGCAACTGGGCGACCACGGCGGCACGTACTGCGGTAACCCGCTGGTGTCTGCTGTCGCAGCGGCTGTCGTAAAGTACCTGCGCGAAGAACAGGTGTCCAGGCGTGTCGCTACGCTGTCGGAACGTGCTCTGGCAGATCTGAAACGACTCAAGCAGCAATATCCGGATCTGATCCAGGAGGTCCGTGGCGAAGGTCTGCTGCTGGCACTGCAGTTGACTGCTTCGATGGATGTCTGGGCATTCTCAGAACAATGCCTGGATCAGGGCCTGCTGGTAACGCCGACGCGAAATGGTGTTGTTCGACTGATACCTTCGCTGCTGATCACGGCTGACGAGTGGCAGCAGGGTGTTGGGCTGTTGGAGCTCGCGCTGGGAAACTTGTGGGCCCAGGGTCAGTGGGCTAGTATGCGGTCAGCCTGAAAATTACGATTCATAGGGAGCAGTTATGAAAAATCAGAAAATGTTGATGGCCAAGCGACCTGTGGGGGAACCAGCAGACGAGTGTTTTAGCCTGGTTGAGGAAGACATTGCGCCGCTGGCCTCTGGCCAGATTTTGATCAAGGTTGTCTGGCTGTCTCTGGACCCTTACATGCGTGGTCGCATGAATGACGTGAAGTCATACGCAAAACCGCTGGAGCTTGGCGACGTCATGACAGGTGAGTCGGCCGGCGTCGTGCTTGAATCAAAGTCTGAGCGATTCAAGGCGGGTGACTATGTGACCGCTCATATGGGATGGCAGTCCCTGATTGTTGCTGATGACGATGAACCGCGCCTGATGAAGGTCGATCTGAAAAACGGCACCCTTTCCGCGCATCTTGGCGTGGTTGGAATGCCTGGCAGGACGGCTTACTTTGGTTTAATGGAAGTGGGCAAGCCACGTGCAGGAGAAACACTTGTCGTGGCTGCCGCATCGGGCGCAGTTGGCTCGGTAGTGGGCCAGATTGCCAAACTCAAGGGGCTGCGTGTTATCGGCATCGCGGGCGGCACCGAAAAGTGTCAGTACGTCAGGGACGAACTTGGCTTTGATGAATGCATAGACTACAAAAACGAAGATTTGTCTGCGCGGCTAAAGGAATGCTGCCCTGACGGTATCGATATCTACTTCGAAAATGTGGGGGGAGATGTTACCCGGGCAGTCGCGCCATTGTTGAATGAGGGTTCACGGGTGCCGATCTGTGGTTATATTTCCAACTACAACGACCAGGATATCACCAAAGCGGAAACACCGTTCCAGATTCTCAAGTCTGCCAGACATGTTCCTGAGCACCGGTTTTTTGTTGTTACCGAGTGGCAGGACCAATGGCAGCAGGCGACGGAGCAGCTTGGCGAATGGGTCAACGCTGGCAAAATCAAGTATCGAGAGTCAGTTGGTGAGGGCCTGGCGAATGCTCCCGAGTTGTTCAGGGGACTGCTCAAAGGGCGCAATTTTGGCAAGCAACTGGTGAAAATCGCAGATGAATGACATGAGCAGCCAGGACTTGAGTGTAGCATCGCTATTCTCTGTAGAAGGCAAAACAGCGCTGGTGACCGGTGGCAGCAGTGGGCTCGGTCTTATCATGGCTGAAGCTCTTCTGCGCGGCGGAGCCAGGGTCATGATTGCCTCGCGAAAACAGCAGCGCTGTGATGAGGCGCTGGCCATGCTGGCGCCGCTTGGTGACTGTCAGGCGGTGGCGGCCGATGTGACTGTCGCAGATCATCGGCAGCGCCTGGTGCAGGAACTCGATAAATGGTGTGGCGAGCAGGGCCTGAACATTCTGATTAACAATGCAGGCGCCAACTGGGGTGCACACATCGAGGACTACCCCGATGAGGCCTTTGCCAAGGTCATGAGCACCAATGTCAACGCAGTATTTTCTCTGACGCGAGACCTTCTGCCGACACTGCAGCGCGCGGCGCACCAGAAGGATCCTGCCCGTGTGGTCAATATTGGGTCAATGGATGGGCTGCACGTCCCAATTGTTCAGCGAGTGCCCACATTCGCCTATTCAGCGAGCAAAGCTGCACTGCACCATTTGACGCGGACATTGGCGGTGGATCTTGGTGCGCGTCACATTACAGTAAATGCGGTTGCCCCCGGCTTCTTTCAATCCCGCATGACCGACTATGTTTTGTCTGAATACGGCGATGATATCGCCGCAGACAGCCCGCTTGGCCGTGCCGGGCAGGCCGAGGAAATTGCCGGTGTGCTGCTCTATCTGGTCACACGTGCAGGCGCTTACACAACGGGTGCAGTTGTTCCTGTGGACGGCGGAACGCATATCAGCAAGGGCAGCAGGCCGTGGATGCATGAAGATGTCTGATCTGTCATGCGAGTTGTCCAGATTCCTTGCAGAAAAATGTGCCTTTGAATCCGAGTGAGGTCTGACTTATAATCCGGTGTGGTTATATTCATTTTGTTTATAATGTTGTTCGCGCTCAGATACTTGTCACAATGGGCAAGCAATAAAACTAAAATCATGTTGGAGGAGGGGGCAAAATGGAGTTGTTCGATCTGACCGGAAAGGTCGCCTTGATTACAGGCTCAACCAAGGGCATTGGCAAGGCAATCGCGGAGCGGATGGCTGACGCGGGCGCCAAAGTTGTTATTTCCAGCCGTAATCAGGACGCGTGTGATGAAGTGGCAGCCGAGATCAAGGCAAGCGGTGGCGAAGCACTGCCAATTGCCTGCAATATCAACTACAAGGAGCAGCTGCAGGCACTGGTAGACAAGACTCTGGCACACTATGGCAGTATCGATATTCTGGTCATCAATGCGGCCCTGAATCCTTTTTACGGAAAATCGCAGGATATTCCTGACGAAGCCTTCGACAAAATCATGAGCTCGAATGTCGGCAGCGCCCATCGCCTTTGCCAGATGGTGCTGCCAGGCATGGCCGCCAATGGCGGCGGGGCGGCGATCATCGTGTCTTCGATCGCCGGACTTAAGGGCAGCGATGTGTTGGGTGCCTACGGCATCTCCAAAGCTGCGGACATGCAGATAGCACGCAACCTTGCCGTCGAGTGGGGGCCCAGCAACATACGGGTGAACTGTATAGCGCCCGGCCTGATTAGAACCGATTTCGCGCGCGCATTGTGGGAAAACCCGGAGACTTACCAAAAAACGGTTTCCAAATACCCGCTGCGTCGAATTGGTGAACCTGATGAAATCGCCGGTGCAGCAATCTTTCTGGCTTCATCGGCCGGCAGTTTTACGACTGGCCAGACAATTGTCATAGACGGCGGTGGCACCATTACCGGTTAACCACTCGAACAAACAAATAACACGACTATCCAATCAAATACTGAGGAATTGACCATGAACCTGGGCCTGTCCGAAGAAATGCAGGAAGTGCGGGAGAAAATCCGCAATTTTGTTGAACAAGATGTAGCCGCTGTAGAAAAAGAATACCAGGCTGAGGTCAGTGTTGGTGACCGCTGGTCGCACACGCCAAGACAGGACGAAATCCTGGAAGGTCTGAAAGACAAAGCACGTTCTCTTGGCCTGTGGAACTTCTTCCTGCCAAAAAGTCAGGGCGGAGCCGGCATCAGTAATCTTGAATATGCTCACCTGGCGGAGATCATGGGCCGCAGCCGATTGGCATCCGAGGCGTTCAACTGCAGCGCACCGGATACTGGCAATATGGAAGTTCTGGAGCGATATGGTTCCGAGGAACAGAAAGAACAATGGCTCAAGCCATTGCTGGCGGGCAAGATACGCTCAGCCTTTGCAATGACTGAGCCTGCCGTTGCCTCATCAGACGCCACCAATATCTCAACCAGCGCTGTGCTGGATGGCGATGAGTGGGTCATCAACGGTGAGAAATTCTACATCTCCGGTGCTGGCGACGCGCGCTGCAAAATCATGATCGTGATGGTGGTAACGGACCCGGATGCGCCCAAGCACAACCGTCAGTCCCAGATCCTGGTGCCTATGGACACACCCGGTGTAGAAGTGCTGCGGCCAATGTGTGTATTCGGGCATGATGATGCACCGCACGGCCATATGCACATCCGTTTTACTAACGTGCGTGTGCCAAAAGAAAACATCATCCTGGGTCGTGGCCGTGGATTTGAGATTTCTCAGGGACGTCTGGGGCCAGGTCGCATTCACCATTGTATGCGTTCGATCGGTGCTGCTGAAAAGGCGCTGGAGCTGCTTTGTAAACGCGCAGTTGATCGGGAAGCGTTTGGCAAGCCGCTGGCAGAGCTGGGCGGTAACTACGATGTTATTGCGGACAGCCGTATCGAAATAGAAATGTGTCGTCTGCTGGTATTCCGCGCTGCCTACCTGATGGACACCATAGGCAACAAGGCTGCCCGTGATGCCATTTCCCAGATCAAAGTGGCTGTGCCGAATATGGCGCTGCGAGTCATTGATCGCGCCATTCAGGTACATGGCGCCGCTGGTGTGTCACAGGACTTCCCGCTGGCAGCTTTGTGGACATCACAGCGTACGCTGCGACTGGCCGACGGCCCGGACGAAGTGCACCGGCGCGTTGTGGCCCGCAAGGAGCTCGCCCAGTACCGCGACTAAAGCACCGCGATTGACACCCTGACCACACGCGTGAGTGCGTGGATCAAGAAAACCCGGGGGGTTTATACCGACCGGGTTTTTTTATGCCACTAGTCCAGGCTGAGGTTTGTGACGTATCCACCGAGTCGCCAGAATTACAAGGAATGCTGCGTTGAAAATAGCCATTATTGGGACCGGTATTGCCGGCCTGACTGCCGCGTACAAACTAAATCCAAATCATGAGGTGACGGTATTCGAAGCCGCCGACCGTATCGGTGGTCACACCGCGACCATTGACGTGGAACTTGATGGTCAACACTACCAGGTGGATACCGGGTTTATCGTCTTTAACGACTGGACCTACCCTCACTTTATTGAGCTGATGGATGAGCTTGGTATTGCCTGGCGCGAATCAGACATGAGTTTCGGAGTGCAGTGTCAGCAGACCGGACTTCAGTATGCAGGTGTCACTGGCAGATTCGCCATGTACAACGGTCTGTTTGCTCAGCGCAGCAATCTGTTCTCACCAGCCTATATCAAGATGCTGCTGGACATACTGGCATTTAACAGGGCGGCAATTGCTGATGTTGAAAACCACACCATCCCGGACATGACGCTGCTTGAATACCTGAGGCATATCGGTATCGGTGATCGCTGCCGTGATCAGTATCTGGTGCCTATGACATCGGCCATCTGGTCGACACCGTTTTTACAGATGTACGAATTTCCAGTGCGCTTCATGCTGCCATTCATGTATCGCCACGGCTTGCTGAATGTGCACAACCGACCGCGCTGGCGGACACTGGTGGGGGGCTCGCAGGCCTACCTTGAGCCAATGTCGGCGCCATTTGCTGATCGTATTCATCTGTCGACCCCCGTCACCCAGGTGCGCCGTTACGACGGGGGCGTCTTGGTCAGCAGTGCTCGCGGGCAGGAGCATTTTGATCATGTTGTTTTTGCCTGCCACAGCGACCAGTGCCTGAACATCCTGGGCGATGCCAGCTCTGCTGAGTCAAATGTTCTGTCGGCGATCCGCTATCAGGCCAACGACGTTGTTCTGCATAGCGATGTCCGGGTGATGCCGGACAATCGGCGCGCCTGGGCCAGCTGGAATTATTACCTGCCGGCGCAACCAGCGGGGCTGCCAAGAGTCACCTACGATATGAACCGTTTGATGGGCATCGAGGCGCCTGTGAATTTTCTGGTAAGTCTGAATGACACGGACCGGATAGAGGAATCGCAGATTCTTGGTCGATATGATTACGCACACCCGGTCTTCACCCGTGCTGTGGCTGATGCACAGGGACGCTGGGAGCAGATCAATACCGCGACCACATCCTACTGCGGGGCATGGTGGGGCAAGGGGTTTCATGAGGATGGGGTGGTCAGTGCGCTGCGCGTGGTGGCGCGACTGAGTGAACGTAAACCGGCAACTGACGCGACAAGCCGTCGGGAACCACAGGCCGTCGTCAGCTAGGCAGGTGTCAGGTCAACTTTCCACTCTGTTCAGTTTCATGCAGCTGCACTGGTGTAACCGGTTTTCGGTATAGCTCGTGCAGCGCCAGCGTTCCCATATCGAGCAGCATCAATCGCTTGTATGCCGCATCACTGGCTTCCAGCATCTTGTTGACGACGGTGAACAGGATGCCGTCACCCAGCGGAGACCATTGCATCGATGTGATTTGTTCGTCGGTCGTGAAGGCGACCCAGGTTTCCGTTGACTCCGCAAAGGCGGGTTTCAGTTTGAGGCTGGACACACCGCCCTGTTTTTCCACATAGGCCAGAAGATGTCCATCGGGTGCCAGCATTGTCAACTGGTGTGAGGCATCACTGTCGAACGCAAAGTCATGTTGATCGCTTTCCCACAGCAGCGGGGACGGTGACAGATGCAGCGTCGATGCGCCAGATGCAAGCTCGTTGCCTGCCATGGTGGCCGTTGTCACTGAGTCAATCATGGATGCAGAGCTTGCCTGGGCTGGCAATGACCGATTGCTGCGGACTTCGTCAAGCATGCCGGGCGATGCATCATCCGGGGGCAGTTGTGCTGGTTGTGATGCTGCCAGCGGTGCAACTGGAGTCTGGCTCGACTGAGAGAACATTTCCAGCGCGATATTTCCTGCCAGAAGAACTGCCGCTGCCGCAGCAGGCAACCATCGCAGGGCCCTGGTGCTCAGTAAGCCAGCGCGGATGACAGTTTTGCCGCTGCCGTTATCGCTCCAGTGTCCAGCAGAGATACCCTGATTGGTATTGTTTGGCACGATAACAGTGCCAGACAGCGAGTACCCGCGCTTGGGAACGGTTTCAATCCGCACTGGCCGGGTGTCTGCATCAGGGTTGGCAGCGGAGTCAGTGACCGATGCAGTCTCCACCGCGAGCGCTTTGCGCAGATCGGAAACCGCACGGGTCAGGGAATTGTCGTTGACGATGACGCGGGGCCACAGGTATTCGACCAGCGTCTCGCGGCTGACCACGCGACCGGGCTGCTCCGCGAGCCGGCACAGCAGCTTCATCAGGCGTGGTTCCAGGGTGCGTTCACACAGTACCTGCAGGTCGCCGATACTGTGAGCCGACGTTCTGGCGCCGCCAGCCACCAGCGTCAGTGTATGGTGCTCGGGTGCCACCCACCAGCTGTTCAGCCAGAAGCCTTCAAGGTCAGACAGGCGTGAACTCTGTGTCTTCACACTTGCGTCAACAGAGCTGTTTTCGAGGTGACTGATAGTAATCATAGTAATGCTTAGGCATTGATCATGCGGCAAAGTTCCAGTTGTGAATATTTGTAACATAAAGGCGCTTATTTTGGCAGTCCTTCATCTGTAATCGCGCCAAATTCACGTTTTCTGGATGTTTTTTTCCGTTTTTCCTCAGTTATTTACTGACAGCCGACCGTATTCTGGCAAGCGTCGAAATATCAACGGGAGACGCAATTCATGGTCAAACTGAAGTCAGTAGCAAATATCAGACAGACAGGCGTTGCGACGCTATTACTGCTAGCGCTGCTGGTGGCCACCCTGGGGGGCACCACGCCATTACGCGCAGAGGTTGATGTACAGGGTCGCATGGCAGGCCCCATGCCATCCCTTGCACCCATGCTTGAACAGGTCACGCCAGCAGTCGTCAATATTGCTGTGGTTAAATCCCAGCGACTGCCCGAATCTTTCAATTTCTTCGGTGGCCCCTCCGGTTCGCCACCCGTGCGTCGATCGCGCGGCGCAGGTTCTGGCGTTGTGGTTGATGCTGAACAGGGACACATCATTACCAACCACCATGTAGTGACCGGTGCGGACACCATCAGTGTTGCACTGCAGGACGGCCGCGTCTTCGAGGCGGAATTGATTGGCAGTGATGAGCGCACCGACATCGCGCTGCTGCAGGTAGATGCTGATGGCCTGCAGGCACTGTCCTTCGTTTCCGCCGATGACTACCGGGTTGGTGATTACGTTGTTGCTATCGGTAATCCTTTTGGCATTGGCCAGACGGTGACCTCGGGCATCATCAGTGCGCTGGGTCGTGCCGGCATTAACAATGAGAACTATGAGGACTTCATTCAGACCGATGCCGCCATCAATGTCGGCAACTCCGGCGGTGCGCTGGTCGATCTCTATGGGCGGCTGGTGGGCATCAATACCGCTATCATCTCTGGCTCGGGCACCAACTCGGGTGTCGGCTTTGCTGTACCGGCCAATATGGTCAGCACGGTCATGGAGCACCTGATTCGTGACGGCGAGGTTCGTCGCGGTCAGATTGGGGTGATCATCCGCGACCATACGCCTGTGCTGGAGGAAGGCCTGGCGCTGGGTGCCGAACAGGGCGCGCTGATCATGCAGATCGCCCCGGACTCTCCGGCTGAGCGGGCGGGGCTGCAGGTGTCGGACCTGGTGGTGGCCATCGAGGGTGAGCCGGTAACCAGCAGTCGTGATCTGCGCAATGCAGTTGGACTGGCAGGTGTCGGACGTGAGCTGACGCTGTCTGTGATTCGTGATGGTCGTGCCCGGGATGTGAGTGTTGCCATTCCCGGTGACGGCAGTGCAATTGCCGACAACGGCGCCGGTGATGCAAACCAGGGGCGCGACCTGAATGACAATCGCTTCTTTGGTGCGCTGCTGGATGAGACATCGGACGGCGTTCGGGTGGCCAATATAGACCAGCGAAGCCCGGCATTCGCCGCTGGATTACGCCCTGGCGACCTGATCACGGCCTTCAACCGTCAACCGGTCGACACCTTGTCTGATATGAACGAACTGATCAACGCTGAGCCACGAGTCATGGCGCTGACCGTAGAGCGTGACGGTCAGCAGATTCTGGTGATCATGCCCTAAGGCGCAAGCTGAATCCCGCAAGAAGCATGCTGTGATGGGCATACAGCAGCATGTTGATAGATGCTCTCTGCCCGTTTCAGGTCAGTCGGTCTGCCGCCGACTGGCCTTTTTTTTGGCTGTCAGATGCCCAAAATCGCCCATTCGCAGGCCCACACTTGCAATATTTGCTTGTCATGGTATTTTCCATGGCAACTCGATTTCGCCCGGCAGGTTGGTATTTTGTTTTTGCCCCGAAAACCGTTCCATTACATTTCTTTGAATAATCCGGGCTTGAGGCGCGGCCGACTGCATCGCTCGGCGAGGCTGCTGGCGCCAATCATGCTGACAGCGATTGCCAGTCTTTCCATCTCCGGGATAACACAAGCTGAGGAACTGCCAGACGCCGGTAACTATCGCCCGGCAACTTTTCAGCAGTTGTCGCCTGGTCAATTACCACAACCCGTATCGCCGGCCGAGCAACTGGACTTCAGTGCTTACAAAAACTGGTTACAGGCCCAGATCAATGAGCTGGAGATCCCGGGAGTTGCTCTGGCAATCGTTTCTTCGCGAGGGCTGATAGACGTCCAGACGCTTGGTGTGCGCAGTGTTGCGGAAAATACAGCAGTAGACGCCCAAACGGTTTTCCGGATTGCTTCGGTATCAAAAACCTTTGCCGGCACGGTGGCGTCACAGCTGGTGAGCCACAATATTTTCAGCTGGGATGATCCTGTCGCTGGCATTCTGCCGCAATATTCGATTGGCACCGATCCGGCCACTCAGAGTATGACACTGCGTCATGTACTCAGCCATTCAACCGGACTGATGCCGCATGCATTTTCGAATATGCTCGATGCTGGTGTGGCCTATCAGAAGATTCAGGAAAAGTTTCACGAGATTCCAACAGTCTGCGCACCGGGTGAATGCTACGGATATCAGAATGTGGTGTTCTCGCTGGTTGCCGATGTCGTCGAAGCCAGTCTGCAGACCCATTATGACGATTTCGTGCGTGAGAATATTTTTGCGCCACTGCAGATGCGTTCGGCCTCCATGGGCTACGAAGACTATATCAATAACCCGTATGCCAGTCAGCCTCATCAGCGCGGCAGAGGCGGTTGGCGCGTCAGCACAACCAACCCGGCGTATTACACAGCCGGCCCGGCTGCCGGTGTGAATGCGACGATTGTTGATATGGCGCGCTGGGTCCAGGCCAATCTGGGTGGCGTGCCGGATGTTGTATCCCCGGAGCTGCTGGCCATGCAGCATACTCCGGTCGTGGAAACCCCCTACGGCAACTATTTCAACCGCTGGCCAAAGGTACAGAAGGCCTGGTACGGCCTGGGCTGGCGCATCATGGACTACGATGGGGTGAGGATTGTGCACCATGGCGGTGGTGTTCGCGGTTTCCGTTCGGAAATGGTGTTGATCCCCGAATACGACGTTGGCATGGTGGTGCTGTTTAATGCCACGACCTCGCTGGCCAATGACGTTGTGCCCCAGTTTCTTGATACCGTTCTGGCAGAAGTGACATCACAATGAATGCAACCATGGAATTGCTGCAGGCGCATCGCAGCATACGAAAATTCAAAGATCAGCCTTTGGCCGAAGGCCAGCTTGAGCAGATCATAACCGCCGGGCAATGCGCGGCAACATCCAGCTTCCTGCAGGGTGCCACCATCATTCGCGTCACCAGCCAGGAAAGCCGTCAGGCGCTGGCCGGGTTTGCCGGCAACCAGCCCTACGTAGCCGCAGCGGCCGAGTTTCTGGTGTTCTGTGCCGATCTGCGTCGCGCTGGAAAATGCTGCGAAAAGTACCAGAAGCCATTTTCGGGCGAATATACCGAGCAATTCATAATCGCGACGGTTGATGCTGCCCTGTTCGCACAGAATGTTGTGGTGGCTGCTGAATCGGAAGGGCTGGGTATCTGTTACATCGGTGGTTTGCGCAACAATCCCCGTCAGGTGTCGGACCTGCTGAAACTGCCACGTGGTGTTTACCCTGTTTTTGGCCTGTGTCTCGGGCATCCGGACCAGGACCCTGAAACCAAGCCACGTCTGCCCCTGCCAGTGATTCTCAAGCAGGATACCTATGATGACAGCGAGGATGCAGCGCTGATTGAGGATTATGACGAGGCGGTTCGTGAATATTATCGTAGCCGCACGGGCGGCGGTCACGGCATTTGCTGGAGTGAGCAGGTTTCAACACTGCTCAGCGAAAAATCCAGGCCGCATATGCGAGGATTTCTGGCCGAGCAGGGTTTCGACTTCAAGTGAGCTACAGGTGTCTTGCTGATCAGATAACCCGTTTGCCACGTAGCTCGTCTATCTGGGCAGCATCATAACCCAGTGAAGCCATGATCTGATCAGTATGCTCGCCCAGCGTCGGTGCGCGGCGTTCCACCGATGGTGGCGTCGCGGAGAGACTGAAGGGCGTCTTCATGACTGGCGCAGGCTTGTCTGCACCCGGATAGCTCAGTTTTTCAAACATCTGTCTTGCGGCAACATGCGGGTCGTCCAGCACCTGCTGGGGGGACATGACCGGCCCCGCAGGAATACGCGCCTTCTCCATGGTCTCGAGTACTTCGGCCGATGTGCGCTCCGCGCACCAGGCCGCCAGTCGTTCGCTGATCACCTCACCATTGTTGCCACGGCTGATATCGTCTTTAAAACGGGGATCCTCCAGCCAGTGCGGTTCGCCCATCAGTTCGACCCAGCGTTCAAACAATGGGCCGCCCACCGACTGCACCAGCACCCAGCCGTCCCTGGTGCGATAGGTGTCTGCGGGTCCGGAGGTCTGCGAGCGGTTGAGCGTGGCGACGCGATTGGGGGCAATCATGGCCTGTTCAATCAGCGTGCCGTTCATCATGGTCAGGGCCGTATTGAACAGCGAGGCTTCGACAACCTGGCCACGACCGGTCTTCTGTCGCTCAAGCAGGGCTGCCATGGTTCCGACAGCGCTCAGGCTGGCAGTGCCAAAGTCAATGAATGGTGCATAGGACTTCACCGGCTGATCTGGTGTGCCGGACATATACATGGCGCCAGACATGGCCTGCCCCAGTCCGTCAAAACCTACCCGATTGCTGTAAGGTCCACCGGTGCCGAATGCGGAGATCATGGTCAGAATGATATCGGGTTTTACTGCTTTCAGACTCTCGTAGTCCAGCCCCATGGCCCGCAGTGTATCGGGGGGCAGATTCGCGACCACAACATCGGCGCTGGCGACCAGCTTGCGGACAATCTCGCGGCCTTCCGGTTTCATCGGGTTAAGGGTCATGCCCAGTTTGTTGCGGCCCATCTGCATGAACAGGGCGCCGTCACCCGCATCTGATACCGGTGACAGGAAGCGGTCCTCGCTGCCCTGGACTTTCTCAATGCGGATGACCTCCGCGCCCATATCGCTCAGCAGGCTGGCACAAAAGGGCCCTGCAATATAGCGACCAAAGTCCAGTACACGAATACCTTCCAACACCTTGCTCATGATTTCTTCTTCCTCGGCTGTGGTTGACTCGAATGGTCATAAGACAAGCGCTCGATTTTACAGCTGCCTTTCATGGCAAGTCCATGGCTGTCTGTGCGGTATCTCTTTAGAGTCCTGGCTGCGCTAGTGTCCTGTCTGGTTAGTTCGCATAGTTTCAGAGTGATTGTCAGCTGCCAGGACACTAGTCAGGTGTTTGCATTACAATCAGGGTCCGGTTCACACAGGAGTATTGCTAATGAAGAGACTAATCGCGCGACAGATGAGCATGTTTGCGCTGATCGCTGCCGGCCTGCTTGCCGTGTCAGCCCAGTCAGCGGAACACCCGGGTTATGAGCACGATCCAGGCCGCAGCCAGGGGGGAATCGGCAAGTTCTACATGGGTCGCGAGATTTCCGGTGTGATGGGGCATCAGGGGGCCGGCTGGCTGGAGCGCACCCAGCGCACGCATGAAGAAATGCCAGATGAAGTGGTCGCCAATATGAATCTGGAAGCTGACGATGTGGTGGCAGACATCGGCGCAGGCACCGGTTATTTCTCCTTCCGTATGGCACAGCAGGTACCTCAGGGCAAGGTGCTAGCGGTTGATATTCAGCCAGAAATGCTGGCCATCATCGAGCAACGCAAGGCAGAGACTGGGCTGGATAATGTGGAAATGGTGCTGGGTGAAGTGGATAACCCGCGTCTGGAGCCCAATAGCGTCGATGCTGTGCTACTGGTTGACGCCTACCATGAGTTTTCGCACCCGTTTGAAATGATGCAGGTCATCTATGATGCGATGCGTCCGGGTGGTCGTATATTTCTGGTTGAATATCGCGCAGAAGACGATACGGTGCCAATTCGCCCGCTTCACAAGATGAGCGTGGAACAGGTCGTGCGGGAGATGAGTGTGTTTGGCCTGGAATGGGACGATACGCTGGACTTTCTGCCCTGGCAGCATATGTTCATATTCTCCAAACCAGAGTCCTGATTCGGGTCGGCGCTGTACCTGAGGGTTCAGCGCCGCCAGGTCCGGCTGGCTGATCCGGTTCTGAACTTCAGGGACAGGACCGGATCTTCCTTCAGAATGTTGTTCTTACCTTCAGCGCCAGTTTCTGGCCAGCACTCCAGCAGGCATCCTCGAGTTCACGGATCTGACCAGATGCAGTCGTACCATCATAACGAACCCGGTTTCGACACCACTCATCACCCAGTGTGTTGTTTGATTCCAGACGGAACGTTACATCATCAAACATCACAGTGGATACAAACATGGTCAGACTGGTTGGATCATGTGACCAGTCGATGCTGCTGATGTCGACATTGCGATTGCCGCCATTCAATGGCATGCCGTAATTAAAGCCGTAATTGAAATTCCAGCGCGTAACATCATGCTGGAATCCCAGCTCAAAACGTCCCCGACCGTTAATGCGCTCAGTTGTGCCAAGCAAGGCGTCAGTCACTTCCGAGTCGAACAGATACAGGCTGGAGGAAATCAGCGCATCCGGCAGGCCCAGCATGTTCAGTCGTGTACTGCCATCGAGATAAACACCCCATCGTTTGGCATCTCCGATATTGCCGGCAGCCGAGATTGGGGAGCTGGGGTTTACGGTCGCGTCAACGCGGCCGATCTGGTCTTCCAGGTCGCGCAGGAAAAATCGTGAGCTGACTACCCCTGTTTCATTGGGCAGGCGATACTCAAACGTCAGTTCATAACGCACTTCCTGGGTCGGCACCAGGTCAGGGTTGCCGGCATTGGCGTCCTGCTCATTATCCGATGTGTTGGCGGTGGCCGAGAAATTCTCGAAGCTCAGCTGCTGCACTTGCTTGCCAACAGTTGCACGCAGCTGCAGGGCATCAGTAATGTTGAAACGATAGTCAACAGACGGCTTGATGAAACTGAACTGGCGCGAATTGCTGGCACTGCCGGACAGAGAGATCTCAGAGGTCTCATACTCAACACTGCTTTCCAGCGTCATACGGTCATTGAGAGTCCAGTTGTGAACGGCAAAGCCTTCGTAGCGCATTTCTTCAACAGTAGAGCCCAGGTTGGAGACGCCCAGTGCCGGGCGCAGGCCTCCGAATTCTGGTGATGGCGCAGCAGAACCGCTGTCGCGACCGATCAGCAGCGCTGAATCGAGAATGGTCTGTGCCCGTTCAACCCCCAGCTGCATGTCCTGCGTATCCGTCAGACCCCAGTTGTAGGTTGTCTGTACGATACGTTCCTGAGTCTGACGGTCAGAGTCAATAAACAGTGTCTTGCGCTCTTCGCTATCACGCTGGCCGGGTGAGTCGTTGTCGAATCGATTACGTGTGTAGTCGTTAGTGTCGCTGTTCACGATGAACAGAAGCAGGGCACGTGAACCGTCGGCGAAGGTGTATTCGTAGTCGCCACCGACTTCCCAGTTGTTGTTTACGTTATCGAACTGCTCCCGTTCCAGGCGCGTCAGTTGATTATTGGCGCCTGGCGCAAAATAACTTCGATCCACATCGACGGGGTGGTCCGCGGTGGCGTACAGTGCATTGAGCTGCATGCGGTGCTGGTCCACCTGGTAACCCATTATCGCGCTGGTCTGGTAACGCATGCGATCACGGACTTTATCTTCCTCCATCACCTGGGTGGGCGTCAGGTCTGGCGCATAACTGCGTTCCAGCCGGTCTTCCCGCCAGTACTGAGGGTCAGCTGCCGCACTGAGCATCACGCTGAGGCCGCCACTTTGGCGACTGTGTGAAATGGAACCGCCCGGCTGCAGAGAGCCATCAATCTGGCGATCAGTACTGAGTTCCATGGAGGTGGAGGCGCGCGCTCCGCTGTCCTGCAGAACAACATTGACCACCTGGCCAGAGCCACGAACCGCAAGTTCGCCAGAGGTGCCACGAATAATTTCAATACGTTCTACTTCACGGGCCGCGATACGGCTCAGCTGATCTCTTGGAGAATTGTCCTTGCCGGCCAGACGCTGGCCGTTAATCAGCAGATCGCCGCCACTGCCAAGACCCCGGCCGCCGGAATTGCCACTGATGCTGACACCAGGTATACGGTCTATCATGTCGTTGACCGACACAGGATTGTAAGGCTGAAAAAACGAGGCGGGGTAAATAACGGTGGACGATTCGTCCTGTGCTTCGAGATCTGGATTCTGCTCGGTGGCGTAGGCAAGGTTAACCAGCGCGCCCAGACTGAATGCAACCAGACTGAGTGCACTGGCACGAATTACAGGCGAGATAATGATCTTGCGCGTCATGAATACTCCAAAAAGATGCGGCGATTCGGTTTAGTCGTGGAACGGATCTATGGGGTGTGATTTAGAATAATCCGAATATTATCAAAAAAATGCATCGCACTGTTGTGACAATTTGTGAGATTCTGGGGGCGAATTGCCATATTGTGGGCATAATTCTGGCAGGCTGCCTTTGGCGGCAATGGAGGAATTTGAATGCAGGTTCTGATGACAGGCGGTACCGGTTTTATAGGTCAGGTGCTGGTTCGTGAACTGCTTGCCGCGGGCCACTCACTGACCATTCTGGTTCGCGATTATGCGGCCGCCAGAGTCAAACTGGGCGCAGGCCCGGAGCTGGTTCGCAAGCTTGATGAGCTAGGACAGGACGAACACTTTGACGCCGTAATCAACCTGGCGGGAGAGGGCATTGCAGAGAAACGCTGGACAGCTGCGCGCAAGAAAGTATTGCTGAACAGCAGGCTGGATACAACGCGGGAGATCATTCAGCTGCTGCAACGTCTTGATCATAAACCCGAGTGTCTGATCAATGCTTCCGCCGTGGGTTTTTACGGAACTGATCGTGATCGACCGCTGACCGAAAGAGACGGTGGCGGCAGTGGGTTTGCGCATGAGCTGTGTAAACGCTGGGAAGACGAGGCCCGCAAGGCAGAGTCGCTGGGAGTGAGAGTCTGCCTGATGCGCTTTGGTGTGGTGCTGGGGGCTGGCGGCGGCATGCTGGCGCGCCTGCTGCCATTTTATCGGTTCTGGCTGGGTGGTCGTCTGGGCAATGGCGAACAGAAGCTGTCCTGGGTTCATCGGACCGATCTGATAAATGCGCTGCAATGGGTTTTGCAGGACCACGAGCAGACTGGTGTGTTTAACGTGACGGCTCCACATCCGGTCAGCAACCGTCAGTTTAATGATACTCTGTCGGACCTGCTGCGCCGTCCAGCCGTGCTCCATCAGCCACCCGCCATGATTCTGCTGATGTTCGGCGAGATGGGCGACCAGCTGCTGCTGAAAGGGCAACAGGTCTTGCCGGCACGGCTTGAACAAGCCGGTTTTACATTTCAATACCCGGAAATCCATGGGGCGCTGCAGGCCTGCCTTTGCGATTTAGGGTTGAATTAAGGATAATACGCTGCCCATGTAAGGGCCATCACGCGTAATGCCGCACAAGTCAGGGGGAGTGAGTTTATGCAGCGCGAATCTATGGAAGTCGATGTCGTTATCGTCGGAGCGGGTCCTGCGGGTCTGGCGACTGCCTGCCGGTTGTTGCAACTGGCACAGAAAGCAGAGAAAGAGATATCGGTTTGCGTTCTGGAAAAGGGCTCAGAAGTCGGTGCTCACATTCTGTCAGGAGCGGTTTTCGAACCCGGAGCATTGACTGAACTGTTCCCGGACTGGCAGGAAAAAGGCGCGCCTCTGCATACTGCCGTCACCGGCGATGATATATATTATCTGCCCGGAGCAGAGAAGGCCGTGCGTTTTCCCGACATGATTGTGCCCAAACCCATGCGCAATCACGGCAACTACATCATTTCACTCGGCAATCTGTGCCGATGGCTGGCTGAACAGGCCATGGAGCTGGGCGCCGAGGTGTTTCCCGGATTTGCCGCTGCCGAAATTCTCTACAATGAAGATGGTTCGGTAAAAGGTGTCGCCACGGGTGACATGGGCGTTGATGCGAATGGCGAAAAGAAAGACGCCTTTGAGCCAGGTTTTGAATTCCACGCCAAATATACAATTTTCGCAGAAGGTTGCCGGGGTCACCTGGGCAAAGAGTTGATTGCCAAATTTGAGCTGGACAAGGACAGCGATCCGCAGCATTACGGTATCGGTCTTAAAGAAGTCTGGGAAATTCCGCCGGAGAAACACAAGGAAGGGCTGGTCGTGCACACTGCCGGCTATCCGATGATCGGTGACAGCTATGCCGGGTCCAGTGGTGGCTTCCTGTATCACGCAGAAAACAATCAGGTTTATGTGGGGCTTATCGTTGATCTCGGATATCAGAATCCGCACATCAGCCCCTACGACGAATTTCAGAAATACAAGCTTCACCCTGTTATCAAGCAGTATCTGGAAGGCGGCAAGCGTATCAGCTACGGCGCGCGTGCCCTCAATAAGGGTGGTTTGAATTCTCTGCCCAAAATGAGCTTCCCGGGTGGCCTGATCATTGGCTGTGACGCCGGTACACTGAACGCTGCCAAAATCAAGGGCAGTCACACAGCCTTGCGCTCCGGCATGCTGGCCGCCGAATCGATCATGGAGTCGCTCAAACAGGATGACGTCGCGACCGGTCAGGATCTGACTGAATATGGCGAACGCTTCCGCAAGTCCAGTCTGCATGACGAGCTGCATAAAGCCCGCAACTTCAGCGCCGGTTTCCACAAATTCGGTTTCTGGATTGGCAGCAGTCTGAGCTTCATCGAGCACAATATCTTTGCGGGTCATTTCCCAATGACCTTCCATGACACGACGCCGGACCATGCCCAGCTGAAAAAAGCCGATCAGTGTCGCAAGATTGAGTATCCCAAGCCAGATGGCCAGATCACGTTCGACAAACTGTCTTCAGTGTTTCTTTCTAACACTAACCATGTCGAAGATCAGCCCTGCCATCTGCAGTTGATCGACCCGGAAGTGCCGATCAAGCACAACCTGCCGCTGTATGATGAGCCAGCTCAGCGCTATTGCCCGGCCGGTGTCTACGAGGTTCTGGAGGAAAGTGATGGCACGCACCGCTTCCAGATCAATGCGCAGAACTGCGTGCACTGCAAGACCTGCGA
>DEMH01000007.1:993-30547 GCA_002354805.1 Gammaproteobacteria bacterium UBA2675 | reverse complement strand
AACTGCGTGCACTGCAAGACCTGTGACATCAAGGATCCGGCGCAGAATATTCGCTGGGTGGTTCCTGAGGGCAGCGGTGGCCCAAGCTATCCAAACATGTAGGCAATTGCCTCGATTGCGGCTGGCTTGCTGGAATGAAACTTCAGAATTGACGGTCTGATATCAGAGCGTCGAGAATCGCTTTAATATGGGGGTGGCCATGGTGGGACGCCATGGCCGGGCGGTTTTCATCGACTCGCTCTCTGGGGAGAGAGGCGGGGGGAGAATGAAGTTGCTAGCATCGTTGTCACTATCAAGTCCATCCGCGCTGGTCGAGCGCGCCCTGAGATCTGTTGCCATGGCAGGTTTGGCGATCTCACTGGCTGGTTGCCAGATATTCAATCTCAATCCTGATTTCGAGCCCGACCCACAACTGGAACGGCGCATCCTGGGCGAACGACCTGTGGCTGTGCCCGACGTGGGGCTGCTGGATATGGACCCGGCGCTGCAGGCCTATCTCGACGAACATGTGGACGACAGGCTAAGCGGCTGGGACCTGGTGAATCGCCTGCAGGAGTTGCTGTTCGCCCCTGAGTATCTGAATATCCAGTATGATGATGCGGCCAATCTGACTGCTGCACAGGCGTTTCAGGAGCGACGTGCCAATTGCCTGTCACTGGTTGGCCTGTACATCACCATGGCGCGGCACTTTGGCCTTCAGGTGAACTACCAGACTGTGCAGGTCAGACCGGTCTGGGACCGACGGGGCGAGATTCTGATACTCAGTGAGCACGTTAACGCACTGGGTCGTCTGGGTGTCTATGACCACTATATCGTCGATTTTACACCGCAGATTCGTCTGCAGCGCGACACCGCTCAGCAGGTCAGCGATGAAGAGGCGCTGGCGCTGTATTTCAACAACATGGCAGTGGAGAGTCTGCTGGAGAACGACCTGCAGCAGGCGCTGCAATATGGTCGCTACGCTATCGTCACCGACCCGGAGCTGGATATCGCCTGGAACACTCTGGGCAGCATTCTGAACCGCCAGCAAGCCTTTGAACTCGCTGAATACAGCTATCAGCGGGCAGCATCACTGAACCGCAGCAGTGCCAGTGTCATCAACAACCTGGCGCGATTCTATTCCCTGCAGGGTAATGAGGAAGAAGCCGAACGTTATCGGCGCGCGGTGCAGGCCTATAATCAGCGCAATCCCTACTTTCACTACGTGCAGGGAAACATTGCATTCGAGCAGGAGAACTTCGAGCAGGCGCTGACTCATTTCCAGCGCGCCATTCGGCGCAATGATCTGGAGCCAGACTTCTACTTTGCACTCGGCAGCACCTACCGGCAGCTGGGCGACGAGGAGACCGCCGAAGAGGCGATACAGCTGGCAACCGCCATCCTGGAGCTCGGAGACCAGACCTACCGGTCAACCCAAAGTCGCGTACGCCGCCTCGATGGCCGCACCATTCTGCGCTCAAGCAGTGCCGGCATCCGCATCGAAGTTGCCAACTGATCAGGTGTTGGCGAAATCACTCCGAACGCCATTGTAGGTCTCGAGCAGTGCCTGTGCGGCTGGCTGCTGGGTGCTGTCACTGAGAGTTACGCTCGCCAGCATGCCTTTTTTGCCATCCATTCGTGCGCTGACACTCGCGTTGATGCCTTCGCGCTGCAGGTGTTCGGTGAGCACGATTGATGTAATCTTCTCCCTTAGGGCAGGCCGGAAAATCTTGCCAACGGCGGTGATGGGCATGGCCTCAATGATTTCCAGACGCTTGGGAATGGCTGCGCGCTCCTGAATATGTGCCTCACTGTAGGCCAGCAGCTCTTCGGCTGTTGTCTTGCTGCCAGGCTTCAGTACAACAAATGCCATGGGCAACTCACCGGCATAGGGGTCAGGCATACCGATTGCTGTAGCGCTGACAACATCGGGATGGCCATTCAGGGGTTCTTCGATGGTCTCGGGGTCGATGTTGTGCCCGCTGCGGATAATCAGGTCTTTCGCGCGTCCAGTCAGGTAAAGGAAGCCGTCTTCATCCAGATAACCCAGATCTCCGGTGTTGAACCACTCCCCATCAATCCACGCTTCGGCGTTATCTGCCTCGCTTTTGTATCCAGCAAACACCTGTGGGCCTTTGACCAGCACTACACCGCTTTCTCCCAGTGGACAATCCTTCGTGACCTGGGCGCCGTCCAGATGTGCTATACGAATCTGTGAATAGGGCAGGCGCAGCCCGACACTGCCGGGCGGTTGCTGATCCGGCGCACGACTGATCAGTGAGGTTGTCTCCGTCATGCCATAGCCGTTGGTGACAATCACATCGAAGTTCTCTTCAAAGCGCTGTTCGAAGGCGGGTGACAGCGGGGCGGCTCCGGAATTGATGCGGCGCAGCCTGCTGATATCTTCGTCGCCTACGGGAATCTGCGACAGCGCCGCGAGCACAGTTGGTACGGCAGAGAAACTGTTGGCTTTGAATCGGGCGACATGATGCCAGAGATTCTTGATTACCTCGGGGTTGCGAAAACCGGAAGGTGTCATCAGCACAATGCGATTACCGGCCGAGAACGCTCCAATACCCAGAATGATGACGCCAAATATGTGGAACAGAGGCAGGCCGCACAGCACCGTCTGTCTCCCCAGATGTGCGTTGAGGACACGCGCAAGCTGGCCCAGATAGGCCATATTGCCATGCGTAAGCTGAGCAATCTTGGGTTTGCCAGTCGTGCCGCCGGTGTGGAAGCATGCGGCGATGGTGTCTTTGTCTAGCTTGCGGGCGTGGGTCAGTGAGTCGCCCTGCTGCGCTGCAACCGCGCTGTTGTAGTCGATGGTCTTTACGTTGCCGGGCAGGTCCGTGCTGGCATGCGGGTCGGTCAGCCCCGGATGGTGAATCACCAGTACCGTGTGCACCTGAGGCAGGGATGGCAGTATGCTGCTCAGCTTTTGCCACAGATCACTGTGCGGTGACGGCGCCAGACAGGCCACCATGGTGGCACCTGCCGACTGTATGATCTCGGCAATATGCGCTGGCTCCAGCAGTGGGTTGATAGGGTTGGCGATACCCGCGACCTGGCTTCCCAATATCAGTGGGTGAGACTGCGGCAGGGTCGGCAGAATGATGGATACTGCCTGATCTCCCTGTAAGCCCAGATGGCCCAGCAGATTGGCCGTTTTTCGGGTCTGGCTTAGAAGGTCATTGTAGCTGAGAGTGACTGCAGGATCGTCGCGGCGTCCGGTAAGGATGAAATCGATGACCGGATCACTGCCATACTTTTCAGCACTTTCCTCAATCAGGGCGAGGGCATTGGTCAGCGGGAAGCGTTTAGCCAGGGGCTGTTTTTCGAATTCGATTATATCTGCCAGAGTATCCAGCATGGGCCGGGTCATGTTCTTATCATCTCCTTTTTTCCGGGTCCTGTAGTCCAGGTGTCGGGACGCGGGCGATCAGAAATGATTTAACATACCTGGCCGTGAAAAACTACTGTTCAGTCAGATAGTGTTGGAATCTGGCTCAGTTGACACGGGCGACGGCCAGATCACACATGGTGAGCATGGCGTCACGATAGTCGGATGCTGGCAGCGAGGAAAGTTGTGCGCGTGCCAGATCGGCCTGCTCATTGGCAAGCCGGCGGGTGTATTCCAGGGCACCGCTTTGCTGGATGATGCCAATTACCTCCGTCAGATGGTCACTGCCACCACTCTGCACCGCTTGGCTCAACAAAGCCTTCTGATCCTCGGAGCAGTGCTGCATGGCGTGGATCAGTGGCAGGGTTGGCTTGCCTTCCGCCAGGTCGTCGCCGACGTTCTTGCCCAGGTCTTCCGCATTACCATCATAGTCCAGTGCATCGTCGACAAGCTGGAAGGCCAGGCCGAGATGCAGGCCGGCACTCTTAAGTGCCTGACAGCTTGCTTCCGGCGCACCGGCGATCAGTGCGCCGCAGTGCGCCGCCGCTTCGAACAGCACAGCGGTTTTATCGCGGATCACCCGCATGTAGTCTTCTTCGGAGGTCTCAATGCGGTGCTTGTTCAGAAGCTGCATGACCTCGCCTTCTGCAATGGTGTTGGTCGTATCGGCAATAACCTGCATGATCTGGTGGTGGCCCAGAGCAACCAGGACCTGAAAGGCGCGCGAATAAATGAAGTCACCAACCAGCACGCTGGACGGGTTGTTCCATTGTTCATTGGCAGTCGGGCGGCCACGGCGCATGGCGGACATGTCGACCACATCATCGTGCAGCAGCGTGGCCGTGTGAATAAACTCTATGACGGCGGCCAGTTTGATCGGACCGTCATCCCGGGCGCCGCAGGCGCGCGCGGCCAGTAATACCAGCAGTGGGCGCATGCGTTTACCACCGGCGCCAATAATGTAGTGGCCAATGTTCTCTACCAGGTCTACCCGGGAGTGCAGCTGTTCGATAATGAATGCATTGACGGCGTCAAAATCGTCTGCCACAGTTGCGCGAATCTGATTATGCATGGGTATGTTGCTTTCGAAGTGCCTTACTGTTGAAGTGCCGGGATGCGCCGCAATGCTAGGGGGGCTGTCAGGCGGTGTCAAGCAACTGCGGTGGACAAAAGCGGGTTGATGCGCCTCAATCCCATAAACCTGTAATTAATGCTGCACAAACACTTGCTTGCAATCTCCTATTCTCGTAAAATGCCCGCCCTTAAAGCATCAGGCCTGAAGTTTCTGCCGGGCCCGGCGTGACCAAATTCTGGAGTTAATTATGTACGCGGTTATTGAGAGTGGTGGCAAGCAGCATCGAGTCGTTGAGGGCGAAACGCTGAAGCTGGAAAAAATTGAAGTGGCAACCGGCGAATCAATCGACTTTGATAAAGTGCTGATGGTGG
Source organism: Gammaproteobacteria bacterium UBA2675 (assembly GCA_002354805.1). Lineage (GTDB taxonomy): Bacteria > Pseudomonadota > Gammaproteobacteria > Pseudomonadales > Pseudohongiellaceae > Pseudohongiella. Next base: position 25,719 of record DEMH01000007.1, on the reverse strand, counting down.
GTGAAGGCGAATCTGTAAAGATCGGCGCTCCCTACGTTGAAGGCAGCAAGGTTACTGCGGAAGTCGTCGCTCAGGGCCGCGCCAAGAAAGTTACCATCATCAAGTTCAATCGTCGTAAGCACTACCGTAAGCGTCAGGGCCACCGTCAGTGGTTTACGGAAGTTCGTATTACAGGTATCAAGGCCTGAATGGGGCCGGGAGTAGAAAATGGCACATAAAAAAGCAGGCGGCAGTACCAGTAACGGTCGCGATTCCATTTCCAAACGCCTGGGCGTCAAAAAGTTCGGCGGTGAACACGTTCTGGCTGGAAACATTATTGTTCGTCAGCGCGGCACACGTTTCCACGCTGGCAAAAACGTAGGCATTGGCAAGGACCACACTCTGTTCGCAACAGCGGAAGGCAAAGTGCAGTTCGAAGTCAAAGGCTCGCGCAACCGCAAGTTTGTCAGCATCGTCACTGCCTGATAGGCAGTCCTCATGGTACGCTGCCTGTCGGGCGGTGTAACAGAGGTTTGGAAAGACCAGTGGCATGATGCGTCACGGATAAAAGCCCTGTCACTCGACAGGGCTTTTTTATATGGGTAGATTTTTCCCCACAAGCGAATGGGACAGGAAAACACGTGAAGTTTGTTGATGAAGCCGAGATAACCGTTGAAGCCGGCAAGGGTGGCAATGGCTGCATGAGTTTCCGTCGAGAAAAATTCATCCCCAAGGGTGGTCCCGATGGTGGAGATGGCGGGAATGGTGGCAGTGTCTACCTGGTTGGCGACGCCAATCTCAACACACTGGTCGACTTTCGCTACCAGCGGCGCTACAAGGCCGAGTCAGGTCAGCAGGGCATGGGCAGTAATTGTACCGGTAAGGCGGGTGAAGACCTGTATGTGCGGGTGCCCGTCGGCACCTCGGTAGTCGACAAGCATACCGAAGAGCTTATTGCTGACATCGCTGAAGCCGGCCAGACCGTTATGGTCGCCAAGGGTGGTTTTCACGGCCTGGGCAATACCCGGTTCAAATCCAGCACCAACCGTTCTCCTACCAAGGCAACCAAAGGCACCGAAGGCGAACTGAGAACGCTGCAGTTGCAGTTGAAGGTTATCGCCGATGTCGGGCTGCTCGGAATGCCAAACGCCGGCAAATCGACACTGCTGCGCGCGGTATCGGCTGCGCGCCCCAAGGTTGCCAATTATCCGTTCACGACCCTGGTTCCAGGGCTTGGTGTTGTTCGCATCGAGCTGGAACGCAGCTTTGTCATGGCCGATATCCCTGGCTTGATTGAGGGTGCTTCCGAAGGTGCTGGACTGGGTATTCGATTCCTCAAGCATCTGGCACGTACCCGCGTTCTGCTGCATATGGTTGATGCTGCGCCAGTGGATGAGTCGGATCCGGTCGAGCAGGCGCGTGCGATTGTTGATGAGCTGGCAGGCTTCAGTCCGACACTTGCCAGCAAAGAGCGCTGGCTGGTGCTCAATAAAGCTGACCTCGTGACAGAAGAGGATATTCAGGCGCTACAGCAAAGATTTATCGATGAGCTTGGCTGGGATTTGCCTGTTTACCGTATCGCTGCGATCAGCGGCACTGGCTGTCAGAAGCTGTGCCATGACATTATGCTTTCCGTAGAAAAACACCGTGAGCTGATGCAGGAAGATGAAAGTTATCGAGAGCAGCAGGAAGAGCGCGATCGCGCCATGGAGCTGGAAATTCGTCAGAGCGTCGAGCGGGCTCGCGCGCAGCGTGCGGCAGCACGTCAAAGCGCGGAAGACGATTTCGATGATTTTGATGATTATGACGACTGACGTGAATGAGTATGCAGCAATCTGAATCGATGGTTTCGCGCCGCTGGGTTGTCAAAATTGGCAGCTCCCTGATTACCAACAATGGCACTGGCCTCGACCGCAAGGCCATAGGCGAGTGGGTTGCCCAGCTGGTGGGGCTGCAGAAGCAGGGAATTGAGGTTGTACTGGTATCTTCCGGGGCAGTGGCAGAGGGTGTCGCCAGACTGGGGCTTAAATCACGTCCCAAGGAAGTCCACCTGCAGCAGGCGGCCGCCGCTGTCGGCCAGATGGGCCTGATTCAGACCTATGAAACCAGTTTTCAGCAGTATGGAGTCCACACAGCCCAGGTGCTGCTTACTCATGATGATCTTGCTCATCGCCGCCGTTATTTGAATGCCCGCAGCACATTGACCGGCCTGGTTGAAATGGGTGTGGTGCCTGTCATCAATGAAAATGACACGGTTGCGACCGCTGAACTGTGTTTTGGTGACAATGACTCGCTTGGGGCTCTGGTTTCCAATCTGCTGGGTGCAGATACGCTGGTCATACTGACCGATCAGAAAGGCCTGTATGAGGCCGATCCGCGTACGCAGCCCGATGCCCCTCTGGTCACCGAGGCCATGGCTGATGACCGTCGCCTGCTGGCCATGGCTGGAGGCAGTGGCAGTCTTGGTCGTGGTGGTATGGCCACTAAAATTACTGCGGCCCGACTGGCCGCGCGATCCGGAGCGCGCACCATTATCGCCTCCGGGCGGGAAGACGACGTTTTATTGCGCCTGGCGGCCGGTGAGTCGATCGGTACGCTATTATTGCCCAAAAAGCAGCCCATGGCGGCGCGCAAGCAATGGCTTGCAGGACAACTGAAAGTAAAAGGTCAGCTGACCATTGATGCGGGTGCCGAGACAGTATTACGGGAGTCAGGTCGCAGTCTGCTGCCAGTTGGTGTAGTTGCGGTGCTGGGGCATTTTGACCGCGGTGAGGTGGTCGCCTGTGTCAATGAGAATGGTCAGGAGATCGCGCGCGGGCTGGTCAATTACAACAGCCGCGAAGCCGAACAGCTGGCGCGTCAGCCGAGCCGGATAATCGAGAAGTTATTGGGGTACGCAGGCGATCCCGAGATGATCCATCGGGATAACATGGTCATCACAGACAACTGACAGACACCGTCCGAATATAAAACGAAATCGGGGACACTGCCGGATACTCTATATAGAGTGCCGGAGGTGTCCCCGATGCGGTTCTGTAAAGCTGTTTATTAAGCTTTCAGAGCCAGGATGGCAGAATTCAGACGGCTCTTGTGGCGAGCAGCCTTGTTCTTGTGGATGATACCTTTATCAGCCATGCGGTCGATGACAGGCACAGCCTTGTTGTAGGCAGCTGTGGCGTTGTCATAGTTGCCTTCCTGGATGGCAGCAACTACTTTTTTGATGTAGGTGCGAACCATGGAACGGAAACTGGCGTTGTGACGGCGTGCGGTTTCATTTTGCCGCGCGCGTTTACGGGCTTGTGCAGTGTTGGCCAACTGATGCTCCTTACGATACTGTCAACGTGTGGCAAAATTCAAGACGCGGTACTATGCCGATTCAGCTTCCGATTGTCAAGGCCGAATTCACGCTTATCAGGCCGTCTGCTTATGTTAAGCTAATGAATATGCTGTGTGATTGCACAGAACCCATGACCCAAGGAGTATGATTCATGAGTAAGATTGATATCGGAATCAAACAGGCTGACAGAGAGAGTATCGCAGACGGTCTCAAACGCTTGCTGGCCGACTCATATACCCTGTATCTGCAGACACACAACTTTCACTGGAACGTGGAAGGCCCGTCGTTTCGTGAGCTGCACCTGATGTTCGAAGAACACTATGTTGAGCTGGCGCAGGCGGTAGATGATATTGCCGAGCGTATTCGCACGCTCGATGTACCCGCACCAGGTACGTACAAAGAGTTTGCCCGTCTGAGTTCTATCAAGGAAGTCGACGGTGTTCCGTCAGCCAAGGAGATGGTTGATCTGCTGACCAAAGGGCACGAGCAGGTCGTTAAAACCTGTCGGGAGGTCGTCAGGCTGGCGCAACAGGGCGATGACGAGTCATCCGCGGCTCTCGCGTCCGACCGTATGCGCATTCACGAAAAAACTGCGTGGATGCTGCGCGCTCTCAACAAGTAAGCAGGCATTTGTTCTGCGGCGTCTGGTACCTGTTCAGAAGAACAGGTACCAGACCAGATAAACCAGCGCAAAGCCCGTCAGATACACCATACCCACCCAGGCCAGTACATTCATACCGCTGGAAATTTGATTCCCTCTCACCAGACTGAAGTTCAACCAGGCAAAGAATGGCGTGGTCAGAAAGGCCAGTGTCATTGCAAAGGTGAGCATGGGCCCCAGGGCCGTCTGAAAAAACAGAATGATGGCCATGCCTGCGGCGGACTGTCCAACAATCCAGGCGCTCAGCGGCCAGCGAGGTCGATCTTTGTCTTTGCTGCTGAGCAGGTGGAATGACTCGTTCAGTGTGCGGGCATATCCATCCAGCACCGCCAGCGTGGTACCAAACATGCACATGAACGCGATGAAGGCGATAAACAGCCGTGCCCAGTCCCCTATGGTTGCCGAGTACATGGCCACCAGCTGTTGCGCGAACGCCGCTCCGGCCATCTGAATTTCCTGCTCGGTACCGTGTTGCAGCAGTGCTCCCAGCGCCAGGAAAACCACCGCCAGTACTATGGCAACCGCATATCCCAGGTTAAAGTCAAAGAGTCCGTCGCTGAGGCTGACTTTAGCCAGCCGTTGCTTGGAACGCAGCCACATCGAATTGATCGCCGAGAGCTCGATGGGTACCGGCATCCAGCCCATGGTGGCAACAATAAATGCCAGTGCCGACAGCTGCCACGGTGATGGGCTGACATAGTCTGGCGGCGCCATAGGTCCGTTCTGCCAGGCAATCGCCAGTGCCACGAAGGTACAGACCGTGAGAACCAGCATCAGCACACGTGAGAGCCCATCCAGCACCCGGTAATGACCCGCCAGCAGAATCAACAGGCAGATAGCCAGCAACAGCAGACAGAGCAGCGTCAGCGACAGATTGCCCGGAATGAAATATTGCAGCAGGCTGGCCGTCAACAGCAGGACACCGGCGGTATTGACCACGGCCGCCAGCAGGTTCAGTAAGGTAAAGGCGATCAGCCAGCCACGACCCTTGCGCAGGTATCCTTCCACCAGGCTTTCGTCATTCAGCAGGGTGTATTGGACTCCAAAACGGAAGAAAGGATATTTGAGAATGTTGACGGCAACAATCAGCCACAATAGCTGCCAGCCAAACAGCGCGCCAGACTGGGTTGAGGCGACCAGATGTGAGGCCCCAACCGCGGCCGCGGCCATCACCAGTCCTGGTCCGGTTGCACGCCAGCGTTCCAGTATTCGAGATGTATCCATAGTTATTGTTCTTTGTTGTTCAGAGGTCATCGAGTTCAGCGCAGATCGTGGGTGCGTCGGAGTGTCCGGCAGTGCGATAATGCGCCAGACGCAGCATAATGGAATGCCGGGCGCCGGTACAGACTTTACAGGAACCAGTACGCTTTGACTGAACAACCGCCGTCCCAGTCGCAGGGGACCTCACCGCCGAAGAAGCGCGGACTGCTGCGCTCAAGCGCCGTCACCGGCAGTATGACCTTTGTCTCCAGAATTCTGGGGCTGGTGCGTGATGTGGTGCTGGCCCGTGCATTTGGCCCCGGCGATGGCGCTGATGCCTTCTTTCTGGCCTTCAAGATTCCCAACTTCCTGCGACGGCTTTTTGCCGAGGGTGCGTTCAACCAGGCTTTTGTGCCGGTGTTGTCGGAGTATCGCAATCAGCGATCACGCGCAGAGATTCGGGAACTGATTGATGCCGTTGCGGGTTATCTTGGGACTGTGTTGCTGCTGATCACAGTCGCCGTGGTGGCGGCAGCTCCCTTTGTTGCCTGGCCAATAGCCTACGGGTTTACTTCTGACCCTGAAAAATTTGATCTGTTTGTGCACATGCTGCGCATCAATTTTCCTTATCTACTGCTGATATCCCTGACAGCTTTCTGCGGTGCCATACTTAACAGCTACGACCGTTTTGCCGTGCCAGCTCTGACGCCGGCGCTGCTGAATTTTTCCCTGATTGGCTCGGCATTGCTGTTGAGCCCCTATTTTGCCCAGCCGGAAGTTGCACTGGCATGGGGGGTGCTGCTCGCCGGTATCAGTCAACTGCTGTTTCAGTTGCCATTTCTGGTGCGGCTGCAACTATTGCCGCGCCCCCGCCTGATCCGTCACCACGAGGGCGTGAGCAGGATCGTCAAACTGATGATACCCGCCATGTTTGGCGTGTCGGTCAGCCAGATCAACCTGCTGTTCGACACCTTTATTGCCTCATTGCTGGTGGCCGGCAGTGTCTCCTGGCTTTATTTTTCCGAGCGTTTGATGGACCTGCCGCTGGGCATATTTGCGGTGGCAGTGGCGACAGTTGTGTTGCCCAGCCTGTCCCGCCGACATGCTGATCGTTCTGTTGAGGATTTTGCGGCTCTGCTGGACTGGGCATTTCGCCTGATTCTGCTGATCGCAGTACCGGCCAGTCTGGCGCTGGTTCTGCTGGCAGAACCGATCATCATCACCCTGTTTGGCAGTGATAACTTTGATACCAATGACGTCATCCAGGTGACCAAGAGCCTGCAGGCGTACTCGCTGGGACTGGTCGCCTTCATGGCCATCAAGGTGTTTGCGCCGGGGTTTTACTCCCGCCAGGATACCCGCACACCGGTGCGAATCGGCATTATTGCGATGATCGTGAACATGGTACTGAATGTCTTATTGGTGTTTGTATTTGATATGGCCCACACAGGTCTGGCCCTGGCGACATCCCTGGCTGCTTTTCTCAATGCCGGGCTGCTGCTGGCAGGCTTGCGTAAAGAGGGTGTTTTTCAGTTTCAGTCAGGGTGGCTGGTCTTTGCGCTGCGCGTCGCCTTCGCCAACACAATGATGTGCCTGTTTCTGGTGTGGCTGGCGGGTGACTGGCAACAATGGCTTTCCTGGAGCACCTGGCATCAGGCAGGCCTGATGGCCATATTGTGTTTTGGCGGCATGGGGCTGTACGCGCTGATGCTGTTCATGACCGGAATGCGCGTGGCGCATTTTCGTCGTCACGCCTGATTCAGGTGCTTGAAACACGCTCCACCTGCCTTCATGATTGATAAAAGATAATTATTTGCTTGAGAGTCCATTATGTCCAAGTCAGCCAGCCAGGTCGAAAATCTGCATATCATCGCCAGCGAGGAGCTGCCGACGCCCGCGCAGTTGAAGAAGGAAATGCCATTGCAGGGCCGGGCGCTCGATACGGTGCTTTACGGGCATAAAAGCGTCAAGGATATTCTGGACGGCAACGACCATCGATTGCTGGTGATTGTTGGCCCCTGCTCAATTCATGACACAAAAGTGGCGATGGACTATGCGAGACTTCTCAAGCCGCTCGCCGAGGAACTGAAAGACACACTGATGATTGTGATGCGCGTTTACTTCGAAAAGCCGCGCACAACCGTGGGCTGGGAAGGTCTGATTTATGACCCCTATCTTGATGGCAGTCATCGCATTGAGCATGGACTGCGCATCGGTCGACAATTGATGCTGGATATCAATGAACTGGGGCTGCCTATTGGTGTGGAAGCGCTTGACCTGATCTCCCCGCAGTATCTGCAGGATCTGGTGAGCTGGACAGCGATTGGTGCCCGTACCACAGAATCGCCCACCCATCGCAAGCTCTCCAGCGGCATCTCCTCGGCCGTGGGTTTCAAAAATAACGTTGATGGTGGCTTGACTGTTGCCGTGAACGCCATTCGCGCAGCGTCTGCCATCAACACGTTTATCAGCGTTACTGATGAAGGCCGGGTGGCGGCGTTCCGGACCTCGGGCAACCCGCATTGTCATGTCATACTTCGTGGTGGCAAGCAGCCCAACTACCAGTCGGAGCATGTGCAGGCCTGTGAACAGGAGCTACGCAAGGCTGCGATCAAAGAAAACATCATGATTGACTGCAGTCATGGAAATTCCAGCAAACAGCATGAGCGTCAGGTGTCGGTGCTGGAGGATGTAACTAAGCAGATTGTGGATGGTAACCAGTCCATTATAGGGGTGATGCTGGAAAGTCATATTCACGCAGGTAATCAGCCCATTCCCGATGATCTGGAAGAAATACGCTACGGCGTCTCAATCACCGATGCCTGTATCGACTGGCCAGCAACGGAAGCTGCCTTGCGTGCCCTGTCGGCAGCACTCAAACCTGTATTGCCAGGGCGTCGATGACGGGCCCTGGCAAACAGTTCCTGGTGCACTCCGGGTTCAGCCAATCGCATTTCCCAGCAGCGTGGAAATGGTAATCAGCATCACCGCAACCAGTGCGATTGAACCAATGGCGATGCCCATGTTGCGCAATACAATTCTGTCTTCCATTTTGTAACTCCAGTTAATTGCCTGTCGGTGATGTCATATTGATACTGCTCAGGCGTACTGGAGTTGATCTGGATCAACGAGATCAGCAACAGATTTTCAGGATCGCTGCGAAAATTGATCGACCTCAAGCTTTTCACTATGATGAAGCTCCATCTCAAATGGTGGACACTTAAAACAGGAGAGCAGACATGGCTGGATACAAGAAAGTACTGATTGCCGTAGATGGTTCTGAGGAGTCAGCCAGGATCGTCGACAAAGGTCTGGCAATTGCTGCCGACAGCAATGCGCAGGTCGATGTCGTAATGGTATTCGAGCCCTTGCTGGGCAGTTATTCATTTGAACTGAACATGGCAGACTTTGAAAAAGTCCAGCAGGAACACCAGGCCCAGGTGGCTGAGAAAATGACGGCCGAGCTGGCCGTACGTTTTCCCTCTGTCAAGGCGGATCACATTCACTTCCTGCGGGGAAAACCAGCTACCGAAATCAAGGCGCTGTCTGAAAAGCTGGGCGTTGATCTGGTCGTAATTGGCACCCACGGCCAGAACCCGGTCAGGGCCATGCTGGGCTCAACCGCAAACGCCGTCCTGCACGGCACACCCTGCGATATCCTGACGGTCCGCGTCTAAACAGTCTGACGTTCCTCGTCTGAACAGAAAGTAGCTTGCTGGAGTGTGCTGGCTTGAATTTATCGAGTCAGCACCTCTGCGATGCCGCGAGTCAGGTAGTCAAGATTGCTGTGGTTGATGCCAGCGATATTGATACGGCTGGAGTCCACCAGGTAAATGCTGTAATCGTCAATCAGGCTGCGGACCTGCTCAACGCTGAGTCCCAAAAATGAGAACATGCCTTTCTCGCGCTCAATGAAACTGAAATCCCGGTCCACGCCCTGCGCAGTCAAAGCGTTTACCAGCTCGGATCGCAGCGCATTGATACGCTCACGCACCTCTTTCAGCTCCAGGTCCCAGTCCTGTTTCAGGGCAGGATCCTGCAGTATTGTTGTGACAACTGCTGCGCCGTGGTCCGGAGGCATTGAGTAAATGCCACGGGCGGTAGCCGCAATCTGGCTGGCCGCGGCGCGGGTGGCGTCGGCATTGTCTGTGATCACCGTCAACGCACCCGTGCGTTCACGGTACAGGCCAAAGTTCTTTGAGCAGGAGTTGACCACAATCAGTTCCGGCAGTTGCTCTGCCATCAGGCGGACACCAAAACTATCTGCATCAATGCCGTCGCCAAGGCCCTGGTAAGCCAGATCGATGAACGGTGTGAAGCCGTTTTTTTCTGCCAGATCGGTGACGCTGCGCCACTGATCCTGGTCCAGATCGGCACCACAGGGGTTGTGACAGCAGCCATGCAGCAGTACCAGGTCGCCAGGGCCGGCTTTGTTCAGCGCCTGCATCATGTCGTCAAAGCGAATCGCGTGTTGCTGGTAATCGTAGTAGGGGTACTTCTCAATCTGCAGGCCGGCTTCGCCCAGCAAGGGAATGTGGTTGGCCCAGGTCGGATCACTGACCAGTATCCTGGCGCCAGGTTTAACCTTTTGAATGAACTCCGCACCAAGTCGCAGGCCACCGCAGCCCCCCGGCGTCTGGAATGTCACGCGTCGAGCGCCCAGAGATTCGCGCAGGCTATCACCAAGCACCAGGCCGGCGGTCAAATGGTTAAACGCTTCCTGCCCGGCCGGGCCAACATAGGATTTGCTGTCCTGTGTCTCCAGCAGTTTCTGCTCCGCAGCCTTCACCGCACGCATCACCGGCGTATTGCCGTTTTCGTCCTTGTAAACGCCTACACCCAGATCAATCTTGTGTGAATTGCTGTCAACGCGATAAGCAGCCAACAGGCCAAGAATCGGATCTGCCGGCAGACTTTTGGTGTTTTGGAACATGATGTTGTCCTTAGAACTGGCCGCGCAACTGTTGCGCCTTCAGGGTATTTTGGAGCAGGGATGCCCGGGTCATCGGGCCAACGCCGCCGGGCACCGGAGTGATATACGAACATTTTTCACTGACCGACGCGAAGTCGACGTCGCCAGTCAGCCGGAAGCCGCGCGGGCGGGTTTCGTCCGGCACACGGGTTATGCCGACATCAATAACAACGGCGCCATCCTTGACCATGTCGCCGGTTACAAAATCCGGTTTGCCAATGGCGACAATCAGAATGTCAGCGCTGCGGCATACCTCAACCATGTTCGGTGTGCGGCTGTGCACCAGTGTCACTGTGGAGTTACCCGGATTGCTGTTGCGCGACATTAGAATGGACATGGGAGTGCCAACGATATTGCTGCGACCGACCACCACGCAGTGCTTGCCGCTGGTCTCGACTTTATAGCGTTTGAGCAGCTCCATGATGCCGTTGGGCGTCGCGGAGATAAACGTTGGCAGACTCAGGCACATACGACCCACACTGGCCGGCGAAAAGCCGTCAACGTCTTTGGCAGGATCGATGGACAGGGTGACGCGGGTCTCGTCGATATGGGCGGGCAGCGGCACCTGGACGATGAATCCATCGATGTCATCGTTCTCGTTCAATTTGGCGATCTCTGCCAGCAGGGCTGCTTCAGAGACATCTTCGGGCAACCGAATCAGGGTTGAATCAAAACCCACCTGTTCACAGTCCAGCACCTTGGCATTGACGTAGGTCTCGCTGGCGCCGTCATTGCCGACCAGAATGGCGGCCAGATGAGGCACTTTTCCACCAGTTGCCTTGATCCCGGCGACCTGCTGCGCGATCTCGGCTTTTATCTGCTCAGCCGTCTGTTTTCCGTCGAGTAATTGCATGTTTCTGCCCCTGGCCGTTGACCGATCTTTGAAAGGTCGCAATCATAAACGAGCACTGCTTTCGTCTCAAGCGAGTGTCCTGTCTGGTTAGTTCGCATAGTTTCAGAGTGATTGTCGGTTGTCAGGACAAGGCATGTTTCGCAGATAATAGCGCGCTATTATCAAGCAACATAACGCAGTCATGGCATCTGACAATCACTCCCGAAGGGCGCGTCCTGCAACACTTCTGACCGCGTTGCAGCCCTTGCCAAGGGCTTCGGCCATTTGCCGCGGTCTGCGCCTTGCCAGAAGCATTGCAGGGCGCGCTGAAATGATGTGAACTAACCAGACAGGACACTAGCAAGTACCTGAATGCACTTACCATTTGCCGGTATTTGGCATGCTTTCCCAGGGCTCCGCCACAGGCAGAGGATCGCCTGCCTGCAGCAGCTCAATGGAGATGTTATCCGGTGATCGAATAAACGCCATGCGGCCGTCCCGCGGTGGACGGTTGATGGTGATACCCTGATCCATCAGTGACTGGCACAGCTCGTAGATGTTCTCTACCCGGTAGGCGAGATGGCCGAAGTTGCGACCTTCGCCATATTCCTCCGGGTCCCAGTTCCAGGTCAGTTCGATCTGGGCATCTTCATCACCGGGTGCTGCCAGAAACACCAATGTAAAGCGGCCTTTTTCATTGACCTTGCGTTGTATCTCACGCATGCCCAGTTTGTTGCAGTAAAAGTCCAACGATTCGTCCAGGTCGCTGACGCGGACCATGGTGTGCAGGTATTTCATAGTATCAACCTCAAACGTCTGGGTTTGCTGTGGTATCAGTCTGTTGCCGGCGTCAGGCGCAACGGGACGTACTCGCCAGACTGGCTCCAGTCCCCCTCAATGGCAACAACTTCAGTGCCAGCATCATTCAGAACCAGGTTGCCATAGAATTCAACCTGAAGAGCTGGGACCCGAAGCGTAATATTGTTTCCGCGGGGCGAGAATGGATCAACCGGCACACCAGCCTGAAACTGCGAGGGGATATCCAGTGCTGCGCTGTACTGATCGTCCGCTGCGGCTGTGATGGTCAGTATCAGCGGTATCGGCTGATAGCGAGCCGCAACAAGCTCGCCCTGCCAGCGGCCTTCCAGTGATGGCAGTGCCCCGTCGGCGACGCTTAAACTGCCCAGTGCCAGCAGTACCAGTGCAGAGAGAAGCGAGCGGAATCTGAATAGGCCTTTCATGTCTTGCGTCCTGAGTGACAACAGACCGCAAGCATAGCGTGCGATTAGGCATAAAAAAAGGGCAGGTTGCTATCAGCAATCCTGCCCTTTTTTTACACAGGACTAGGCAAAGGATGCCTAGCTGTCAAGCGTCACTTCAGATACTCGTAAGTAACGTTATAGGACGTTGTTGATTCGATGGTGCCTAGAACCGGAACATTTGATTGAACCGATGTCAACGCGAATTTTGCACGGAAAAACACTCGACTGTCTGAAACGCTGACTTCGGATACTTCGAAATTACTGAAGGTAATAGTCAGGTTTTCATTGTCGTCCTCAGCTGAACGAACGGCTTTTTCCATCGATTTCTTGACTTCGTCCTCAATCTCATCGACTTCAGCTGAACCCGGAGCACGTACATTTTCTTCGCTAAACTCAAACGGTCCAGTGAACGGTCCTGCAGCTGTGTTTGTAGAGTATGTACCTTTGATGGTCAGGGTATACTCGCCCTCTTCATCAATATCAACGTTTGGCTCTTCAATAGGCGTCACAGGCTCACCTGTCACAGTTGAGATAAGCTGAGCGCGAGTATTGGCGACAGTGCCAATGGTTACCGGCTGATTGCCAAATTCGCCACCGAGCACATAAACAGTGCCGTTGCGTATGCCAATGTAAGTGCCTGTAGATGCATAGCCGCGGGCTATAAAACCATCGATGATCTCAAAGGTGTTATCCACCTGGGCGTTCGGGAACAGGGATGCATAGGCCTGTTCGGCATATTTGAAAATATCCGCAATGGCGCTCATGTCGGGTGGTGTGCCACCGAGCATGGCGCAGCTGGTTTCGTTGCTGACTTTGGAACCACTCAGCTGACCCAGGAAAGCGTCTGAAGACGACATGACATTGAGCTCGTTGAAGCTGCCGCTCTGAATATCCGACAGGCGCAGTTTCAGACCCAGTGCCGCTGAGGTGTAAACAGCTTCTGCGGTGGAATTGTCTGCCTGGACCGGATTGGAGAACAGGTACTCTGCGATACAGATAGAGCCGCCCGGGGCGATGACCATGGTGGCTGTGGTGCCGTTGGTCAGGGGAGCGCCAGGTTGCGCTGAACCAAAGGTAACCTCATAGGTACCCTGCATGGAAGCCGGAATGGTGGCTGCGGTCTGCGCCAGGACTGAGCTGGTGCCGAGCATCAGTGCCGCCACGGCAATAGATCGATTAATCAGATTCATTACGTTAACTCCAGAATTCGTAAGTGTAGTGGCGACATAGCGTAAGGAATCGCACTGATTGCCGGCACCCCCTGAAAAGGGGGCGGAAAACGGGGCAAGTTTCATCGTCTGCAAAAAATGCTACTATTCGCGGCTGCCCCGAAAACAAGTAGATTTGAGCAAGATGAGCATTGAAGACCGCCACAAATACGTATTGACAGTTTCCTGCCCCGAAGCCAATGGCATAGTGCGTGCCGTCAGTGATTTCCTCTATCAGCGGGGCGCCACAATCAGCGAAGCAGCCCAGCATCGAGACCCTGTTATTGATCGCTTCTTCATGCGTGTTGAATTCGAAGAGGTCGAGGTGGATCTGCCGTCATCGGAAAAACTTGATGAGGACTTTTCCGAGCTTGCCGCCCGGTTCGATATGCAATGGAGTTTTTTCGACCTGAGAAAGCGGCCCAGAGTCCTGCTCGCTGTTTCACAGCACGGCCACTGTCTGATTGACATGCTGCATCGCTGGAGTAGCGGTGCGTTACCAGCCGACGTGGTGGGTGTGGTATCCAATCATGATGACATGCGGGGCATAACCGAGTGGTATGGTCTTGATTATTATCACCTGCCTGTCACTGCGGAAACAAAGCAGCAGCAGGAAGCCGCGATCCTTGACATCATCCGCGACAAGTCAGTTGATCTGCTGGCGCTGGCGCGTTACATGCAGATTCTCTCACCAATTATGTGCGAGGCCATGGCGGGTCGGGCCATCAATATTCACCACTCGTTTTTGCCCGGCTTTAAAGGTGCCAACCCGTATCGCCAGGCTTACATGCGAGGCGTCAAGATAATCGGCGCGACGGCGCACTACGTCACCACCGAGCTGGATGAAGGTCCCATCATTGAGCAGGCTGTTGAACGCATTGATCACAATTTTGACATCGATGAGTTGATGCAGATCGGCAGGGATGCAGAGTGTGCGGCATTTGCCCGCGCAGTGAAGTGGCACTGTGAGCATCGCATTATCGTCAATGGCAACAAGACCGTCGTGTTCAAGTAAGCGGCAGGCTTGCGAAGCTGGCTGGTTTAACGCCCGTCGGCCCGTACGGGCGCCGACAGCGGCAGGATAATTTCAAAGCAGCTGCCCGTTTCGCTGGGTATAAGGCAGATTGAGCCGCCCAGCAAATCCACAACTCGTGTATACGCAATATGAAGGCCCAGTCCGCTGCCGGCGTCCGCCTGCGTGGTGAAAAACGGCTCGAATATACGATTGTGCATATCGGCAGGAATGCCGACACCATCATCGGCAAAGCGCAGGCAGACTGTGTGGCGTTGCTGCAGTTCTGCGGACAGCGACAGAATGCCTTCAGCATTGTGGCCGGGCGGATAGGCATGGACCAGTGCGTTTCCTATCAGAGCGCTTAGCACTTGGTAAAGCGCGCCTGGGTAGCTGTCCAACACGATATTGCCCGGCACGCTAAGTTGCAGTTTTAGCTTATTGTTACGCAGGCCTGGCGCCAGCGTTTCAGCCAGTTCCTCAACGGCCTCAAGCAGATTAAAACTGCGTCTTTGTTCGGTGCTCTGGTCACTGGCAATTCGCTGGAACCCATTCAGGATCACCAGGGCCCGTCGCACACTCTGGTCAAGCTCGGTCAGGGCACCGTTAGTTCTCGAATCACCGGCAAGGCGATGCTCCAGTTCTGTGACTGTTTCCCGTATCTGATTGATGGGCCTGTCAAGACCTTGTGTTATCCCGCTGACAAGCTGTCCGAGGGCCGCCAGCTTTTCTTTTTGCAGCAGCTGGTGTTGTGTCTGCCTGAGTTCTTCGGTGCGCTGCGAGATTTGCTGATTGACCATGGCTCTCTGCTGCAACAGAGTGTAGAAAACCAGGCACAGCAGGAAAGAGATCAGCATGCCGCCAATTAACACGAGATAGGCCAGACTAAAATCAATGTCAGGTTCCTGGTCGGCGTCGAACAACCACTCGAGCTGCCAGGTATCCACACCGACCGGAACCCGCACGGTATGACTGTTTTCTGCCTCGGTGCTCAAAGGCGGGAGATTGGCGTGATCCACACCAGGCGTCAGGGGATGATAGATGTTGGCGGATGTGTGACCGTCCAGTATATCGCCCATGACAACCGACAGCAGCCGGCTGAAGTCCAGCAACAGCATTAATACGCCGCTGGTGTCGCCGTTGCGGGCGGTCAGCACCATGGGCAGGTAGCTGTTGCCATCCCGTCGGACTGGCGCATGAATGACGACCGCACCAGGCGTCATCCTGGCAGCGTCGACAGCAGGCCGCAGCAGTGGATCCAGCGGGCTGTTGGCGCGCGTCGGCAGCAGAGCCAGCTCGCCGTTTGCCTGGGCTGCCAGATAGCCACCCGAAGCGTTTGTGACAAACGCAACGGAATGTGTAATCTGGTTATCCGTTGTCTCCATGATGCGTTCGTGGGCAGCGACAAGTTCGCTCTGCGTGACGTCGTCAGACCCTGAGTAAAGGCTGGCGATGGCGATCAATGGCTCACGATTGGCCAGAATCCGAAACCCGAGCTCGGCGCTGCGACGCTCGGCATTCGTCACCGACTGGAGCTGCCAGAGCCGCTGCTCATTGGTGGACACCTGCCAGGCGGCCAGTGATGAAATAGCCAGCCCGGTGAGCAGGAGCACCGCACACAGGAAAAGGTTCCACAGATCGTATCTGGACATAAGTGCCTTGATGACGTCGGAGCGTCTGTGCAATTTATACCAGTCGGACAGAGGCTGGCAATTGCCGGATGGCAGCGATTACACTGGTGACCACAGTTGGCGCCATATTGAGACAGGGATAACGATAGGATGTTGGTGACACTAGGGACATTGCTGGGCGGTCTCGGCATTTTTCTGCTGGCCGTGTCGATGATTACGGATGGTCTGAAACTGGCGGCAGGGCGGGCCTTGCGAGACATACTGGCGCGGTCGACGCGGACACCGGTCAGAGGCATTGCATCGGGGTTTCTGCTGACCAGTGTGGTACTGTCATCCAGCGCAGTAACAATTGCCACCATTGGCTTTGTCAACGCCGGGCTGCTGGGTCTCAAACAGGCGATGAGCATTATTCTCGGGGCTACCATCGGCACCACCATGATGGGCTGGCTGGTGTCGATTGTTGGTTTTGATCTGAATATTGCCAGTTTTGCGCTGCCGCTGGTGGGGCTGGGCATGATGCTGCGTCTTTTTGGGCCCACCAGGCGACTGGGCGCAGTAGGGGAGGCGGTGGCAGGCTTCGGCCTGTTTTTTATCGGGGTCGATTTTCTGGGTGATGCTTTCGAAAACGTGTCTGCCAGTATCGATCTTGAGTCCCTGCGCCCCCAGGGCCTGATGGGCATAGCAATGTTTGTGCTGACTGGGCTGGTGACCACGCTGCTGACACAATCCTCGGGTGCTGCGATTGCGCTGGCGTTGACGGCAATGGCAGGTGGTCTGATTCAGTTCCCGGAGGCAGCGGCCGCCACCATCGGGGCTACCGTGGGCACCACTTCCACCTCGGCGCTGGCGGTGATTGGCGCCACGCCGAATGCAAAAAGGGTGGCTGCCAGCCATGTGTTGATCAACAGCTTTAATGCCATGGTGGGACTTGCATTACTGCCCCTGGCGATCATGGCGTTTAATACCGGAAGCAGTCTGTCAGGCAACCCTGCCCTGGCGGTCGCGCTGTTTCACACCGTATTCAACACCCTGGGCGTGATTCTGCAGCAACCGCTGAGTGAGCGATTCAGTAACTGGCTGGCGAGACGTTTTACAAACTTTGTGGAGCAACTTGGAAGGCCTCAATATCTTGACCGAAACGTGATCGCCTCACCCAGCCTGGCCATGGACGCGTTCTTGCTGGAACTGCAGCGCATGGCTGCGCTGACCCGTCAACACGCGGCGACAGCAGCCAGTGATCAGAGCAAGGACCTGGAGTCGCTGCAGGATCAACATGACGGTCTGCGACAGTTGGCTCAGGCAGTGGAGATGACCGTGACACGGCTGGAAACAGACCGCCTGCATTCTGATATTGCACGTCAGTTGCCGCAGGTGTTGCGGATTGCCGGCTATATTGATGAAGCGGTGGCACAGGCGCAGGAAAACGTCGAGCACCATCAGGATTTAAAGGTTTTGCTGAAGGGCGCCATGCGTGACCAGGTGATCGACTATCAAAAGGCGGTCGTCGCCATGATTGAGTACTGTGATCCGCAACTGCCTGATTTTGATGTCAAGCACATGGAAGCTCGGTATCAGTCGCTGCGCGAGCAATGGCGGGCACTCAAGACAGAGTTGCTGGAAGCAGGAGCCAATCGGCAATTTCCGGTTGCAAGTCTGAATCCTGCGATCGATAATCTTCGCATTCTGCTGCGCGTGGCCGAGCGTATAACGCGCATAGCCAGCCGCATGCAGGAGCTGGCCCGGTCGCTGCCGCAGGTCCATCAATCCGGCCAAAACGAAACGCAGGCTTTCGGTAATGAACAGGCCGGCAAGTAATCGTTGCGTAACAGCGTTGTCACATAATTGTCATAAGCAGTCGGTATAGTCCGAGACCGAAATTTGTTGGATTCGAATCCACAACGGAACGGAGAATTGACGCATGACCCCTCTGAAATTTGCCCCACTGAAAAAACTGTTTGCTGTTGTCGCATTTGCTGGCACGGCAACATTCTCGGCATCGCTGCTGGCCGACGTCGATCCGGCTCTGTCGGACTACGAGCGAGCCTCAGGCGTATCTGGCAATCTGTCGAGCATCGGTTCGGATACCCTGAACAACCTGATGACGCTGTGGGCAGAGGCTTTCAACACCTACTACCCGAATGTCAACGTGCAGATTCAGGGTGCTGGCTCGTCCACTGCGCCGCCCGCTCTGACACAGGGAACAGCCATGCTGGCTCCGATGAGCCGTGGCATGCGTCAGTCCGAGATTCAGGAGTTCGAGGCGCAGCACGGCTACCGACCGACAGAGCTGCCGGTTGCGGTCGACATGCTGGCGGTTTTTGTCAACCGGGATAACCCCATCGAATCATTGAGCCTGCCGCAGATCGACGCCATTTTCTCTGCGACCCGTCGTTGTGGGTTCGCTGAAGATATCACGCGTTGGGGGCAGCTGGGTCTGGGCGATGCCTGGACTAACCGGGATTTTTCGCTGTACAGCCGTAATGCGGTATCAGGCACCTACGGCTTCTTCAAGGACAACGCCATGTGTGGCGGTGACTTCAAGTCCAGCATCAACGAGCAGCCCGGCTCTTCCTCAGTAGTGCAGGGTATCAGCGAATCTATCAACGGTATCGGCTATTCCGGTATCGGTTATCGCACCTCTGGCGTGCGCGCACTGCCAATTGCAGCGAGTCACGGTGGCCAGGCTTTTGAACCGACACCGGAGAATGCCGCATCAGGTGACTATCCGCTGGCCCGATACCTGTTTATCTACATTAACAAGCACCCGAATCGCGAACTGGACCCATTGACCCGCGAGTTCATCAAGATGGTATACAGCAAGCAGGGTCAGGAAATTGTTGATCGCGATGGCTTCGTGACACTGCCTGCTGCAGTGGCAGATCGTTACCTGGCCGAGCTTGGTATCGAATAAGACAGTTTTGTCATAAAACGGTCACAATACTGTCGTAGACTGCGCGCCGTTGAATAAATGCCTGGCTGAATTGTTCAGCCGGGCATTGCTTAAATAAGAATCAGAGCCTTTACAGACCACCTGCACAGGACCGCGTTCACTCATGTCTGACCTTGCCCCGGATATTCCAACTCCCGACAAACCCAGGGTCAGTCTGTTGCCCGGCGCGGAACAGCGTCAGCGCATGCGTCAACGGCGCGCCCGCCGCGACAGCTTTTCCAAGTGGGGCATTACGGCGGCCGGTTATGGTGTTGTTCTGGCACTGGCCACCATTTTCATTTACCTGTTTTACGAGGTAGCGCCGATATTTCGCGGTGCCACCGTCGACGCAGGTGCCAGCTATCAACCTGCAGTATCCGAGGGTGAGACACGTCAGCTGTTGCTGGAACGTTATCAAACCATGGGTGTGCAATACACCGATGATGCTGAGGTCGTGTTTTTCGATTCTGGCACGGGTGCAACCCTTCAGCGCTTCGCCGTGCCATTGCCAGATGGCGTGCAGCCAACCAGCTTCTACGCCGCCGAGCCCATCTCCAATATGCATGTGTATGGTCTCAGCAACGGGCAGGCCCAGGTCGTTCAGCATCAGTTCGATATCAGCTTCCCGGTAGACGAGCGTGTACTAACACCCCGGCTGGCCTACCCACTGGGGCAGCAGCCGATTACGGTTGATACCGAAGGGCAGCCGCTGGATCTGGTTGCGGTTGAAACCAATACCCGTGGCGTCACGGCCAGTGCACTGGCAGCCTACACCCGTGACGGGCGCATGTTGCTGACCTCGGTGAGTTCCCGCAACAATCTGTTGACCGGTCAGGTACAGATATCGTCAGTTAGCTATGAGCTGCCTGACCTGCCGGCAACGCCGCAACAACTGCTGCTGGACAAGTCATTGCGCAATCTTTTTGTCATCGATACCACCGGCAATGTTCACTACTATGATATTTCCACACCAACGGCGGCGCGCCTGGTGCAGACAGTTGACGCTGGCGGCGGTGAGCGAATTACGGCTGCTGCGTTTCTGGTAGGCACTGTTTCTCTGGTACTCGGTACCGAAAGTGGTGAATTGAGCCAGTGGTTTCTGGTTCGCGATGAGCAGAACAATTTTCGCCTCGAAGAGGTTCGGCGCTTTGACTCCCATGGAGCCGAAATTACGGCTATCGCCCCGGAACACACACGCAAGGGGTTTATTGCCGTCGACCGTGCTGGCCAGATTGGCATTCACTACGGAACCTCGTCGCGAACGTTGCTGCTCGACGAATTTTCAGATGTAGCCCTGACTCATGTTGCTGTTTCGCAGATCAACCAACGCATTCTCTATATGGACGAACAGGGCACTGTTACCGAAGCCGAGTTGTGGAATGAGCACCCACAATTGTCCTGGGCAGCCATGTGGAACCGGGTCTGGTATGAGGGGCGTGCGGATCCGGAGTTTATCTGGCAGTCTTCCTCTGGCTCTGATGAGTTCGAATCCAAGTTCAGTCTGGTGCCATTGAGCCTTGGTACACTGAAGGCAGCATTTTACGCGATGCTGTTTGCCATGCCGCTGGGTATCGCCGGGGCTATTTACACCGCTTATTTCATGACACCCAAGCTGCGTGGAGTGGTCAAGCCCAGTATTGAAATCATGGAAGCACTGCCCACCGTCATTTTGGGCTTCCTGGCCGGTCTGTGGCTGGCGCCATTCGTGGAGAGCAATCTGCCGGCAGTGTTCAGCATCCTGTTCCTGATGCCCGTCATGCTGCTGGTATTCGCCTACGCCTGGTCCAGATTACCTGTCAATATCCGCAGCCTTGTCCCGGAAGGATGGGAGGCAGCACTGCTGGTGCCGGTTATCCTGATTTTTGGATACCTTTGTCTGGCTGCCAGTCCCTGGGTGGAAGTCTGGATGTTTGGTGGCAGCATGCGTCAGTGGTTTACCAACATAGGTATCAACTATGACCAGCGCAACGCCCTGATTGTCGGGATTGCGATGGGCTTTGCCGTCATCCCCACCATTTTTTCGATTGCAGAAGACGCCGTGTTTACAGTACCCAAGCACCTGACGCAGGGCTCTCTGGCATTGGGGGCGACCCGTTGGCAGACAGTGGTTGGTGTCGTGCTGCCAACGGCCAGCCCCGGTATCTTCTCTGCCGTCATGATGGGTTTTGGCCGTGCCGTTGGTGAAACCATGATTGTCCTGATGGCAACCGGCAACAGCCCGGTGGTGAACTTCAATATCTTTGAAGGAATGCGCACCCTGTCTGCCAATATTGCAGTGGAGCTTCCGGAAACTGCGGTGGGATCCTCTCACTTCCGTGTGCTGTTCCTGGCCGCGCTGGTGTTGCTGGCCCTTACATTTGTAGTGAACACACTGGCAGAAATAATTCGCCAGCGGCTGCGCCATCGTTACAGCAATCTGTAAGCGCGCGCTGGTCTGGCTGAACGACGACTGAGAGACAATTGCATGAAACAGTGGTTTAAGAGTGGCTCACCGTGGATCTGGCTGAACGCCGGTGCTGTGTCCCTGTGCATGATTATGGTGGTTGGCCTGATTGGTCTGATCGCGATCCGGGGCTTTGGACACTTCTGGCCCGCTGATGTCGCGCAAATCACCATGGTCGGCGCCGATGGCGAGCGACGGGAGTTGATTGGTGAGCTGGTTCGCAGCCAGACTGTGCCCGCGGCAGTTGCCAGAGACTCCGGTGAAGTGGTGCCTGAGTCAGAAGAGCTGGTCGTTCGTCACCTGATCAAGGTGGGAAATCGTGACCAGACAGGCCAGGATTTTGTCTGGCACCTGGACCTGTACATGGAACCCTGGCAATACCCTGACAATATTTACGTTGTGGAACGTCGCGAGTGGGGCAATTTCTACGGGACACCTGTCGCTTTGCTGCAGGAAGGCAATGTTGTCAGTACACCATCGGATGACGCATTCTGGCCATCATTGCAGTCAGCCATCGAGCGCAGTCTGCAGATCTATGATCGTATCCATGAACTGGAACGAGGCGAAATCGGTCGCATCAATACTGCGCTTGAGCGACTTCGCCTGGATGAGCGAAATCTTGAACTGAATCCACCGTCACCGGAAATGGAAACTCTGGAGCGCGCGCGTATCGCCACCGGTCGTTCCCAGCTGGAAGCCGAATATACCTTGCTGCGTCAGGAGCTGGATGCACTGTACGATTCTACCGAGCGTGACACACTGCGTATGCAGACCAGTCAGGGCAGCGAGGTCAACATTTCTTTTGCCCATATCATGCGTGTGACCGCGCCCAACACCATGTCGGTGTTCCAGAAATCAGTGCAGTATGTTGAGCGCCTGTGGGAGTTCATGACCGACGAGCCTCGCGAGGCCAACACTGAAGGCGGTATTTTTCCTGCCATCTTTGGCACCGTCACCATGGTCATGGTGATGTCTATCATCGTGACACCGTTTGGCATTCTGGCAGCGATTTATCTGCGCGAATACGCCAAGCAGGGCACCATGACGCGTATCATCCGTATCTCCGTGTATAACCTTGCCGGTGTGCCGTCCATTGTTTACGGCGTATTTGGTCTGGGCTTTTTTGTCTATTTTCTGGGCGGCAATATCGACCAGCTTTTCTACGAGGCATCATTGCCCGCACCAACTTTCGGCACGCCAGGTCTGTTCTGGGCATCGCTGACGCTGGCACTGCTGACCCTGCCTATCGTGATTGTTTCCACTGAAGAAGGTCTGTCGCGTATTCCGAGCACCATTCGTCAGGGCAGTCTCGCGCTCGGTGCAACCAAGTCGGAGACACTGTGGAAGGTGATTGTGCCACTCGCCACACCAGCAATGATGACTGGTCTGATTCTGGCGATTGCGAGGGCCGCAGGTGAGGTTGCACCGCTAATGCTGGTAGGCGTCGTTAAACTGGCACCGACACTGCCGATTGATGGCACGTTCCCGTTCATTCACCTGGAACGTAAGATCATGCACCTGGGTTTCCACATTTATGACGTGGGTTTCCAGAGCCCCAATGTCGAAGCCGCCAGACCACTGGTCTATGCGACTGCGTTGATACTGGTGATGCTGATTGTGATACTGAACCTCACTGCGATCAGTATCCGCAACCATCTGCGTGAACGTTACCGCAGTGCAGGTGATTAAGCAGTCCCATTTATAGCGATGACAACCACGGCTAACCCGATTCAAAGATGACAGGATCTACAAACATGACAGCAGAAAACCCAGGCACCGCCGATAGCAGCGTCAATCGTACGGAACGGCCAACCGTGTCTGCAGCGTCCGCCCGAATGGTGACCGAGCGTGAATCCTATGCAATCGAGGAGGAAACGCCGAAGATTACAGTCGACAATCTGAATCTTTATTACGGTAATGACCAGGCACTGCACAACATCAATCTGACTATTCCGGAAAAGCGGGTAACTGCCTTCATCGGACCGTCAGGCTGTGGTAAATCAACGCTGCTGCGTTGCTTCAATCGCATGAACGACCTGGTCGATATCTGCCGTATCGAAGGCGAGATCCGCATGGACGACAAGAATATCTACGATCGCGATGTGGATGTGGCCGATCTGCGCCGTAGTGTCGGTATGGTATTCCAGAAGCCTAACCCCTTCCCGAAATCAATCTATGAAAATGTAGCTTACGGCCTGCGACTGCAGGGTGTGAAGTCACGCCGTGTACTGGACGAGGTTGTCGAAAAATCGCTGCGTGCTGCAGCACTCTGGGATGAGGTCAAGGACCGTCTGCAGGACAATGCGTTCGGTATGTCCGGTGGTCAGCAGCAACGTCTGGTGATTGCCCGCGCCATTGCCATTGAGCCTGAGGTCATTCTGCTGGACGAACCGGCCTCGGCGCTGGACCCGATCTCAACCCTGAAGATCGAAGAGCTGATCAACGAATTGAAGCACCAGTACACCATCATCATCGTTACCCACAACATGCAACAGGCGGCACGTGTCTCAGATTACACGGCGTTCATGTATATGGGTAAGCTGATTGAGTTTGGGGATACGGATACGCTGTTCACGAACCCGAGCAAGAAGCAGACTGAGGACTACATCACCGGCCGCTATGGTTAACCGAATCTGATTTCCGATAGGCAGATCTGGTTCAGCGCTTTCGGCACCGGAGCTAAGGGGGCAGTCCTCCTCAGGTTTTCGTCGCTCCTTGCCCCCTTATCCCCGCTGCCTCGATTGAGCTGTATTGCCGCATTCGGCGCCGTGATCAGGCTCAACGCTCCCGGCCCTGACGTAAACACTCTGTTCTAGAGCGGGCCGGGAGGTGGGTGTCAGATCTCGCCCGGATCGCATACTTTCACCTGTCGCCCGGCGGGGCGGAACTCGACCTCGCACGCTACGCGGGCTCGCGACTGAGCTCATCGCTTCCGGCCTCGGAACTAGGGTGGCAGTCCTTATATCTGAATTTCTCTCTTTTGCTACACTGGTTTAGCTAACCAATGTGGCGAAGCGTCAGTATCGCTGCGGCAGTCCTGAGTACCTGGATACTGGTGACGAGATAAGCAACTGACGCTTTCTTTCTTAACAAACTGGATGGTATCCAAGCGCCTTTGCTCCGGCAAAGTGATGCTGCATGTATAAGGGGAGTGTTAGGAAAATGACCAGTTACGTCGGAGTGGATGTTGCGAAGCACAAGATCGATTGCGCCTGGCTGAGAGACCCGGACAACAACAAGATTAAAACCAAGGCGCTGCC
>DEMH01000007.1:583-751 GCA_002354805.1 Gammaproteobacteria bacterium UBA2675 | reverse complement strand
TTACAGGTCAGTGTGGTAAACCCGGCACGCGTGCACGATTTCGCCAAAAGCCTGGGCAGCCAGCATAAAACTGATAAGAAAGACAGCGTCGTGCTGGCCCGCTACGGGCTATCTGCGAAGCCTGCATTGTGGGTGCCCGAGCCCGATGAGGTGCGCGAGCTAAAGGCT
>DEMH01000007.1:0-302 GCA_002354805.1 Gammaproteobacteria bacterium UBA2675 | reverse complement strand
TTGGTGCCGCGGATCCGTGAGTCTGGGCAATGGCAGGGGCGAAGCCGTCTGAGCAAAAGCGGAAACGGTGAAATACGGGCAAAGTTATACATGGCTGCAATCGTGGCGGTGCGATACAACCCGGACATCAGGGCACAGTACGTGAGGCTTCTGAAAGCAGGCAAACGCAAGATGCAGGCAATCGGTGCTGCCATGAGAAAACTAATACAGATTTGCTATGGTGTGCTTAAGCACCAGAGCAGATACCAGCCGCAGATGGTAGTTTGAAGACAGTTGCGGCTGGTTTGGAGAGATGGTATCTC
>DEMH01000006.1 GCA_002354805.1 Gammaproteobacteria bacterium UBA2675 | reverse complement strand
CCTCGCAAAATGGGGGGATTACAACTCCAGTTCCAACACGCTTCCCAATAGGATCGTTCCACCCCATCCTCCGCACCAGAGACTCATTGACAACCACGTGTCTTCCTCCGGTCACGTTTCGTGCGAACCCATCACCCGCAAGCAATGGTATATTCATTGTTTCCAAATAGTCTGAGTCAACCGACAAGTAAGCCACATTGACGTTCTCTGTAGCCCCGGTGCGACCCTCTACTTTTTGGATGCTTATCGCACTGCCTGAGCCTGGCAAGTTTTCGGCGGCTGATATGTGCCGGATCGGAAGTTCGCTTAACAGCTGTTCCTTTATGAGTGGGATTTGTTGAAGGACATCAGCACCTTTCAACCGAATGGCGATTCTATCATTCACTTCAAACCCTAACGGTTTAGTCTTCAAGTAATCGACTTGTGCCGCCATCAATGATGCACAAGATGCAATCGCTACTGTGATAGCCAACTGGATTAGCACAAGGATCTGTCCAATTGAAAATCGCTTCGTATCCAGGGCCTTGCTCGAGGTCAGCCCCGCCTTAATCGACAAGCTTGCTGACTTGAAGTAAGGGTATAGCCCAGTAACTACACCAAAGATCAAACCTATGACTAATATCTGAACGAAACTGCTATATTGTAAAATGATTTCAGTCAATTCAGACTTTTGTAAGGTTTCGCTAAAGTAACTAGTCTTAATGAAAGTCGCTGCAATGAGATAACCAACAATCGCTGCAAGAACAGATAGCATAGTAGACTCAATAACCAGTTGCCAACCCAAGCTATTTCTACTCGCCCCAAGTACTGACTTCACAGCCAGTTCCCGCTGGCGAGTTATCAGTTGAGCAACTGTTATACTGATATAGTTTAATCCCGATACAACAAGCAAGAAGATGGCAACTATAGAGAATCCATAGACATAAAATATATTTCCGACCGGCGCATCATTCATGAAAGATTCGCCAAAATGAGCATCGGTCAAGGGTTGAAGGTCCATTGTGAAGCCCTCTATGTAGGCACTCTGCAATGGCTCCATTCTATTTCGATAAAATCTGTCGGCTATCGATGGGAAAGTGGACTCATCAAAACCGGGGTTTACCATAAAATAAGTGTAAAAGGACGCAGACCAGACCGAAGCCGGCGGCTGCTGTTGGAAATCTGGCGAAATTGAGTCGAGGGCTGATAGAGGGAGTAACGCATCATAGCGAAGGTGCGTGTTCTCGGGTAGATCCTCATAAACCAACACAACGCGGTACTGCGTAGTAGGACTTTGTATTGTCTGTCCCACCGCGCTCTGTTCGCCAAAATAGTAACGCGACATACTCTCGCTTATCGCAATATCGTTAGGACTGTTGAAGATCTCACCACCTTCTCTCTCCACTACAACATGTGTAAATATATCAAAGACACTTGGATCAGCATGAAAGACACTATCCCAGACACGTTGGTTAGTCCCGAATTTGAAAGTGTTCTCTGGTGCGCGGTAGAAGCGAGCGTATTCGCCCAGCTCAGGAAAGTCTTCAACCATCAGTGGTCCCAAACTATATCCAGCCAATGGACCTTCCGCAGTACCCAGATCGCCCGGTAGTGATATTCTTGTAATGAGCCGATAGATTCTTTCATGATTTACATGATGTCGATCATACAAAAACTCGCTCTTTAGAAACGAGATTAGGACCAACACACCCGCAAATCCAACGCTCAGGCTTACAATGCTGATAAAGAAGTAGAGTTTCTCCCTCTGGTACTTTTTGAGAGAACTTTTTATCGAGTGGATTATCATCTTATTCCCCGCTTCCAATTGCTTGTCCCGAAGCATTCTAGATACACTCGGACATGTCCCTGTTTCGTTCTGCCATGTGTCTTTGCAAAACTTCGTCTACGTTTGAGGCGGGATAGCTATCAATAACCTTCCTAATCAAGGTTGACGACGATCCCCCAAAATAGATACTGATGAGCTTTTCCAGCTCGAGACGCATGGCTTCATTTTTCGGTGTGACAGGGAAGTAGATATATCGATTTCCTCTAAGACATCTGCGCAGGTACGCTTTCTCTACGAGTATACGCATATGCGTTCGAACTGTTGTGTAGCTTATAGCGTCCGTCAATTCATCTTTGACCTGCCTAGCTGTGGCGCCTTCTAATCTATACACGATCTCCATGACCTGACGCTCTCTCCTGGGGAGAGCTGAGGGTGGACAACTATTCTTTTCGGACTCGATCATTTAATTCGCCATGTTGGAAATTACATAAACTTGATGTGATCGCAAGATCTTACTCTCACCGTTTTATCTTATTACTTCTCCAGCTCAATCCGCTCACACTCAACCATCTGCCCCATAACCCGACGTAATTTCCCTATCCCCTGCTTCTAGCCCTTACCCCACTTCCAGATACCGTTTGTTGCGCCGCCTGCTAACTTTTACTGATATCACTTCGACCTGGCAGGTTCCCATCTCAAAACCTGAATCCCTATTCATAGTGAAGAGTAGTAACTGGATTAACCCAGACTACCTGCCAAACCTTGGCCGAAATAGTTAGCGCTCCAAGTAATACCACGATCATGACTGCCTGCACAAAATGCCATAGCCCCACCTCGACTGAGTCCGTAAAATCAGATAACCACAGCTTGACTAGTGAAAATCCAACCGGCCACGCGACAGCGTTCGCCAGCAAAAAAAGGACGCTGTACTCTCGGACAGTCAACTTGAGAATATCAACACCAGAGGCGCCAAATACCTTCCGTATTGCCGTCTCCCTGGCATTCTGATTTGCGGAGAATGTGGCGTGACCATACAGCCCCAGACAGGCAACAAAAATCGCAAGGAAGGTAAACTCAAGAAGCTGGGATAAGAATTCGACCTCCTCCCCCAACAAACCTTCTACCCTGCTGCTCAACATCTCGTATGCAAACGGATGCTCTGGATAGACGCGCTCCCAGGCTGCCTCGATCGTTGCTAACCCCGACTCTATTGCCTCCGGAGCCATACGGATGATCAAGGACCATTCTGGTTCGCTTCGGAGGTGAAACACGAATGGCTCGACCGCATGTTGTGGACCATTAAAGCGAGCATTTTCGATAACGCCAACTACTCTATAGTCCTTTCCGTTTCTACCTCGCAGGATTTGGCCCACGGCAGGACCTGCCCACTCAAATATTTGTGCAGCGGCCTGGTTGACGATCACAGAGCCTAATTCCGGATTGGTCATCGTATCATTGAAGTTTTCTCCCTCGATCAGACTCAACCCCAATGTTGGAAAAAAAGATGGATCAATCAGCGCGTAGCTCATCATGAGCTCAGTGTTCCCTTGTCCCCTCGTCTGCGGGGCATAACCCAACTTCCCTGTTAAACCGCCAGGCAGGTAACTGCTATTGGTGAAGGAGGAAATCTCTGGAACGCTTTCAAGTTCATTGGACAGAGCTTGATAACGGCTGAGCATATGCCATTCGCGAAAATCGAGGTAAACCACGCTCCGTGGATCAAAACCGAGCGGCTGATTCTGCAGGAATTTAATCTGAGCATTAATAACCAGCAACACGATTATCGCTGTTGTTGAGATGGCAATTTGCACAATCACCAAAGCTTTGCGAGTAGTGGCTCCTTTGCCACTTTTGGGGAAGTCGCCTTTCAACCCCCCAATCGGCCTTTCGGAACTCAGCACAAATGCTGGGTACAGCCCCGCAAAAAATGCAGTGCACAATAATATTGCAGACACAGCCAGAACATGTGCTGGGTTGCTGAATAAATAATTGAGTGGCTGCTCAACTGTCGGGATAGCAATCCAAGGAGAAATCAACGCAATCAAAAGCAGGCTCAAGAGCGTAGCAATTGCCATCATCACGAAAGACTCTGTCAAGAACTGTGCGATCAGCTGAGGCCTGGATGCACCTACGGTTTTACGAATGCCAACCTCCTTTGCCCGTGTCACCGCTTTTGCTGTGGAAAGATTAATGAAGTTGCACACTGCGATTATCATCAGCAGCGCTGCAATAGCACTCAATACATACATCTGACGAAAGTCTTCCTTACCCGCATTTACCTCGTTCTGCACATCCTGTGAATGCAAATGGATGTCTTCAAGTGGTTGCATGATTATCGAGATATAACCGGACTCTTCACGTTCTTCCACCAATTGCTGGATTTTTTCCTGCACCAGAGCGGCATCGCTGCCGAGAAAAAGTTTGATGTATGCCTGCATCGAGATAGAGTGCCAGGATTCCAGATCGGCAGCCGCCTCTGGTGGCCACGAAGGATCCGGACGATCCGACATAATTAAGTCTGCCTGTATGTGAGAATTAGCAGGCATGTCCTCCATGATGCCCACCACGCGCATGTCCCGGCTATTGAAGATATTGATGACTTGCCCGACGGCTTCCTGCTCGCCAAACAGTTGCCTTGCAAACGACTGTGAGAGCACGACAGTATTAGGCTCGTTCAATGCGTCGCCACTCACCCCGGAGATCATGGGAAAATTGAATATTTGAAAAAACTCAGAATCCGCTAAAAGCGCTTGGTCCAGATAATGGATCTGTTCATTTACACGGACTGTAACCGATAGGGAAAATCGGAATCGGGACGCAATCTCAACCTCTGGCACTTCGTCACGTACTGCAGGAATCAGCGCATTGGTAACCATACCGGCGAGGTTAGAGTTTGGTTGGCTAGTATCAACCAACAGAAGTCTATAGATTCGCTCCGAGTCAGCATGAAAACGGTTAAAAGAGTAGTGGTAACTGACGTAGGTAAAAATAATCAAGGCACAGGTAATCGCAACGGTAAGCCCCGCAAGATTGATCACGCTGGAGGATTTGTCAGCTTGGAACTGTCGCCAGTAATGAGTGATGAATACCATCTGTGCCACCTATTGTTTTAATTAGCTCTAAATTGAAAGGTTGACCTTAACGCCAGCCGTGCCAATCGTTCAGGCAAGCCTACTTATCAGGTATACACATCCCGAGATTACAGAATCGGTATATATAGTTCTCATGACTACCTAATTCCGCCCGAAAAGTTTTTCTTTATAAACCACTTTTTTAAGTAGCCGTTGATCACCTTCCCAGCTCAATCCGCTCATACTCAACCATCTGCCCATACCCTGACGTAATCACCCTGTCCCCTGCGGCCAGTCCTTCCCGCACTTCCAGATACCGATTGTTGCGCCGCCCGCTGACAATGTCGCGACGCGTGGCCTGCGTGCCTTCGTCGTTCAGCACAAAAACCCAGTTGCCGCCAGTATCCCGAATAAAACCGCCGAGCGGTAACATCAGGGTTTCCACCGATGCCCCAAGCGTTAGTTCCATTTGTAGGGTTTGCCCCCGGCGGATGTTGTCTGGAGGCGCACCAATAAATTCAAGATCGATCATGAAAGTGCCCTGATTGATCTCCGGGTACACTTTGGAGACAACGGCATCCCGCTCCTTACCTGCGAGGGTAAATCGCACCTGCTGGCCGGGCGTGACACGACTGACATAGAACTCATCCACTGGCGCCACAATTTTGTACTGGTCAATCGAGTCTATCTGCCCAAGGCGTTCACCACGGCTCTTGTTTTCGCCTATCTGAACGGTCAGAGATGTCAGTTGTCCAGACACCGGCGCACGCACCAACAGGTTCTCGAAGGTATTCATGGCCAACTGCAGATTCTGCTCCAGCTTGGCCATCTGGCCCTCTATCTGGGTAATACGCTCTATGCGGATCTGTTCTTCCAGTTGCTGACGCTCCAGCGTGTTTTCGTAAACTTCCTGCTGGTATTGCAACTCATCAACAACTGACTGATAGTCATCCTGGGACACCAGATTATTGTCTTTCAGAGGCTTCAGCTGCCGGTAACGTCTCTCAAGTACGTTCATCCTGTAGCGTGTATCAATCAGCTGGCGTTCCGTCTGCAGTCGTGTCGTTTCAAGGCTGTTGCTGATATTTTTAAGGTTGTTCAGTTGCTCAGTCGTTTGCGTATCATTGTTGGCCACCTGAAGTTGTAACGCGCTGTTGCTAAGTTGCAGCAGCGGCTGTCCCTCTTTTACGTAGCTGCCCTCTTCCACCAGAATCGCTTCAACCACACCACCATCGACTGCATCCAGAAACACTGTGTTCAGCGGTTGTACTGAGCCACGCACGGGCGTCACATCCTCAAATGCACCTGTAGTTACTTGCGAGATCATTACCTGTTCGGCTGGAACTCGATAAGTTCGAATCGATGCATCGCGCAACATCGCCTGCAGCCCCCACGCCGCCAGCAGAAGCGTTATAGCCGCCAGCCCCCACTGCCACCAGGGGCGTGGTTGTTTCTCGATTGCACGGTCCATCAATCCCCTCCAGGCTTATTCATAACGAAGGGCATGAACCGGATTGCGATTGATGGGCCCCCAGGACTGCAACACCATCGTGATAAACGCGAGAACGATGGTGAGCAGCGCAGCGGCCGGGAACACCAGCAGGTTTATTTCATCCCGGTAGGCGAAGTTGGCCAGCCAGGAATTTATCCAATAGTAGGACAGCAGCGATGCGATTGCCGAGGCAATCAGCACCAGAAAAAAAACATTCTTGAACAAGGCAAACAACAGTTGTCTTGGGCTTGCACCAAGGACTTTGCGAATGCCAATTTCTCGCGTTCTGCGCTCCGTTGTATAGGCGGTTAAACCCAGGAGACCAAGACAGGAAATGAAGATGGACACCGCCGAAGAATACGCCAAAGTGGATATAATATTGGATTCACTTGTGTAGCGAGACTCAATAATGTTGTCGAGAAAACGATACTGAAATGGTAACTCCGGCATATGTTGCCGCCAAACCGACTCCAGCTCTTGCAAGGTTCCCTGGTCAGCGTCCTCCCTTAATACAACGGTTACCCGGGCATCCTGGTTAAACGCTACTTCCGGATCCAGAGTGCTGTAGCTTTCGGGTCGAGACAATCTAATAATCAGAGGACTGACAGGCACCTGTAATCCATCGAAGTGGAAATCCCTGACTACTCCCACCACAATCTCTGATCCCTCTATGTCCCCGGGTAATCCGGTACGCATACCAATTGGGTCTGACCAACCTAGGGTCTGTACAAGAGTTTCATTAACGACAACGGTGCGGCCAGTATCCGCATTACTCATTGAGCGCCCTTCCACCAACTCCATCCCCATGGCCTGCAGGTAGTCGTCTCCAGCATTCTGAAAGGAAAGAAACATGGAATCCATCTGACCCTGCTCTGTCTCAACCCGCCAGTTCCCGGATGAAAAACCCACGGCTGGATCTGCGGTGGAAAACGTTGTCGCCTGCACGGCTGCCAGCTGCTCCAGGCTTCTGGTTAGGGCGGGCACTCTAGTGATTGCCTGAGCACCTTTAACGGTCAGCACCAGGCGGTTCTCCTGATCAAATCCAAGGGGCATATTGGCAATAAAATGCATCTGGCTTAAAACCAGCACAGTGCTTGAAATGACAGAAATCGTGACGGCAAACTGAAAGACGATCAGTGCCTTGCGCAAAATCGGTTCGCGAACACTGTTATGGGCAGCGCTCACATGTGGAGATACCGATTGAGTGGCTATCCAGGCAGCCGGATAGAGTCCTGCCAGAACTCCAAGTATCAGCGCGGCAATCAAGACCGCACCGAGCACCAATGGGGAGCTGTAAACTTCCAGGCTCAGTTCATCAATCAAGACAGCAGGCACACCAGTGCGTACCATCACCTGAATGACAAGCAACGCGAACACAGCAGCCAGCACCGACAGAAAAACGGATTCAAGCAAAAACTGCGCAACCAATTCACCGCGTTGCGCGCCCAGTAAGCGCCGGACGCCCGCTTCCTTAAAGCGTCGCGTCGCGCGCGCCGTGGCAAGGTTAATGTAGTTGACGATAGCCACCAGCAATATCAGTACGCCTATCACGGCGTAGGCATAAACAATCAACAGATTGCCAAAGGGCTGGTCAAACTCGACCGGCTGACCAAAATGCACGTCTGCAATTGGCGTGAGAGCCATTGCGCTGTTGATGCCGCTCCCGCGCAACACCTCTGCCGTCGTTTCCTGCCAGAACACATCGAAGAACGCCGAGAACTGCGAGGTGTCATAGTTCTCCGGCATTACAAAGTAGGTGTAACTGTTTACAGTAAATAGCGCCATAACTGGATCAGCCGGTGACCGAGCAAAACCCGGCCCGTGGATGGGCACCAGCACGTCATATTTTAAATGCGAATTTTCCGGCACATCTTCGAATACCAATGAGATGCGATAGTCATTGCCATTAACAGTGACAA
Organism: Gammaproteobacteria bacterium UBA2675; assembly: GCA_002354805.1. GTDB lineage: Bacteria > Pseudomonadota > Gammaproteobacteria > Pseudomonadales > Pseudohongiellaceae > Pseudohongiella. The sequence goes on along the minus strand of DEMH01000006.1, from coordinate 65,842 downwards.
GCTCGCCGATGGAGTTATCGCCATTAAAGTGCAGTTGGTTAAAGCTTTCGCTGACTGCTATTGAGTTCGGATCATTCAATGCAGTACGTGTATCACCGTAGACCGCAGGATGACCAAATACCTCGAAAACATTGGTATCCGTTCCGTACAGAGCCTCCTGATAATAAACCTCATCGTTGACTGTCAGGAGTGAATTGTCTGGCAAGCCCTTAAAGCGAACGAATGCCTCAATGTCCGGGTTGCGCAAGGCAAGCGTCGGCGCGATGGCATCTGACATCAGCGCAAAGGTATTGGTGCCACCCTGATTGATCAGGTCAATGGTGGCCCGGTATATCTTTTTGTGTCCATCAGTGTGCTGGTCATAAGTCAGTGCCTGATACACGTGCAAACCAATTAGCAGGCAAGCGACAATGGCGAGCGTCAAGCCGGCAACGTTAATCGCCGCATAGAATCGCTCACGCCGCAGATTTCTCAACAACAATTTAATATGGGTAGCCATAGCTCTTACCTCTTAGATTGTTGCCGACTCACTGACAATCCGGCCATCCAGCATGCGGATGATTCTGCTGCCGACCGAGGCGTCTTCTGGCGAGTGGGTCACCATGACAATGGTGGTGCCTTCTGCGTTCAGGGAACTGAGCAGTCCCATCACCTCAGCACCATGTTCGCTGTCCAGGTTGCCCGTTGGTTCGTCGGCCAGTATCAGCTTGGGTGTATTGACGATGGCTCTGGCAACGGCAACCCGTTGTTGCTGACCGCCAGAGAGCTGCCGTGGAAAATGTTTAAGGCGATGCGCCATATTCATTTTCTCCAACACAAACTCGACTTTTTTCCTGCGCTCTGCCGCAGGCGTCCGGGTATAAATGAGAGGCAGTTCGACATTCTCATATACATTGAGTTCGTCAATCAGATTGAAGCTCTGAAAAACAAAACCGATGTTGTGTTTGCGAAGTTTGGAGCGCTTGCGCTCGGAGTAGTCCGCCACGTCTTCGCCCATGAACCAGTAGGCGCCGCTGTCCGGGTTATCGATCAATCCAAGAATGTGAAGCAAAGTGGATTTGCCACAGCCTGAGGGGCCCATGATGGAAGTGAATTCGCCCTCGTTGATGCCAAACTCGACTGATTCCAGGGCAGTGGTTTCTACCTCATCGGTGCGAAACAGTTTGCTGAGATTTTCCGTTTTTATAATCATTGTGTATTCCTTTAGTACCGGCTATCGCATCATATATGCTTTAGGCAGCAAGTTCTGCGCCACAACCATAAACCTCATGTTTTCAGCATCTTATGTCTACGCGGCGCCATATCTGCAGTAGTATTGTTTCATCATGGCACACCGCAATTGCCCCACTTTGAAACACTTGTGCCGATTATTTCTCCAACAAACACTACTGGCGAATTAAGCATATCGAGTTTATGTCGTAAAAGCTGGACTTGAGCCTCGTTTTTGTTCTACTTTGAAACAAAACCAGCTTTACTCGCAAGGAGTGCCTTCAATCGGTGCCTGACTCAAACGCTCAACGTATACTTGTAGTCGATGATGACCAGGACGTACTACTCAGTGCGCAGGTCATACTGAAGTCTGCATTTCCAGCTGTCCGCTGCCTGTCCAACCCCAGTCAACTCAAAGACGAATTACCCGACTTCTATCCGGATGTAGTGCTGCTGGACATGAATTTCACACGCGGAATGGTAGGTGGCGACGAAGGTTTGTACTGGCTGGACTTTATAAAACAGTTCGACCCGAGAATTCAGGTGGTCATGTGCACGGCTTACGGTGAAGTCGATCTTGCCGTACAGGCCATCAAGCTGGGCGCTGCCGATTTTGTGCAAAAGCCCTGGTTAAATGAAAAACTGGTAGCAACCGTCAAAGCCTGCGCCAGACTTGCTCAATCTGAACGTGAATTAGACAGACTTCGTACTACCAGGCAGGAGCTGGGCAGCGTCTCGAACAAGACGTCCGAACTGGTAGGCGAGTCAGAAAATTTTCGGGCGATACTTGAACTGGTCAAACGAGTCGCCGGTACCGACGCCAATGTATTGATCACAGGTGAGAATGGAACCGGCAAGGAACTAATCGCTCAGGAAATCCACCGCTGCTCCAGTCGCGCCCATGGCCCGCTGGTATCCGTCGACGCCGGCGCGTTATCACCCTCCCTGTTCGAGTCCGAGATGTTCGGCCACGTCAAAGGCGCGTTTACCGATGCGAAAAGTGACAAGCCTGGTAAGTTTGAGCTTGCCGCAGATGGCACGCTGTTTCTGGATGAGATTGGCAATCTGGACCTGGATATTCAGGCAAAGCTGTTGCGCGCGCTTGAGTCGCGAACCGTCACTCGAGTCGGTGGCACTCGTCCCATGCACGTCGACATCAGGTTGATTTGCGCAACGAATGTGTCATCCAGACAAATTGCTGACCCATCCCACTTTCGCCAGGACCTGTTGTATCGAATCAATACAGTGGAAGTGACCCTGCCCCCACTTCGTGAACGCCAGGAAGATATTCCACTGTTGATCAGGCATTTCCAGGCAGTGTATGGACGCAAATACGATAAACCTTACACCCAGGTTTCGCGCGAAACACTCAAGCAACTGATGGCCTATCGCTGGCCAGGAAACATACGAGAGCTTAAGCACGCAACTGAACGGGCTGTCATCCTGGCGCAGAACGGTGAGCTCAAGCTGTCGGACTTCATGACCGGCACGCATGGGTCGCCGCCTGAGTCAGACGATCTGAATCTGGAGTCGCTCGAGCAGAAAACGATTCTGCGGGCCATGCAACAATTTCGAGGCAATCTGACGCAGGTCGCAAAAGCTGTTGGCCTTGGTAGAACAACCCTTTATCGCAAGCTGGAAAAGTATGGCATCAATAACAACCAGGCTTAAGGGCTACCGCTTTCAAACCGTATTGAACATCGGTTTGCTTGTGCTCTGTGCATCTGCAAGCGGCTACCTTGCTTTTGCCGGGCTATGGCCCGCTGCTGCAGTGGTACTATCGGGGGCTACCCTGCTGATTGCGTTACGTATGGTTCGTCAGGCGAACAGGCAACAGAGCGATTTCACACAGTTCATCCGCAACATCAGCCACAATGACTTTTCCACGACCACTTTGTTACATGGTGCTGACAGCGACTCAGCAGATTTCCTCTATGCCCAGAAAGCCCTGATAGACAAGTACAAGCAGCTCAAGGCAGAAAAATCCGCACAGCATGAATACCTGGACCGGGTTGTTGAGCACGTGGACACAGCGCTTTTGTGTTTCGACGAGGCAGAGAAAATTGTTATAGCCAATCGGGCAGCCAAAGACCTGTTGCAAGTGTCGTTGCTGATCAACCTGCATCAGGTCGACGCTAGCTGCCCTCCTCTCGGTGAATCCTTGAGGACTCTTGTCCCTGGCAAAAGCCAGCTTTTAAAAGTGGTGCTGGGATCGGAGAGTATGCAGCTGCTGTTATCGGCCCGGGAGTTCAAGTTGCTAGGTAATCAGCACAAGCTGGTGTCGATTCAAAATATTCAGGAGGCGATTGACGAAACTGAGATTTCGAGCTGGCAAAAACTGATCAAGGTACTGACGCACGAGATCATGAATTCCATGACCCCGATTGTGTCGCTCAGTAGTCATCTGGAAAAAACACTGGATGACGATCGTGATACCGATATGGGCAAAGGTATTCGATCGATTGCTTCGCGCAGCCAGGGGCTGTTGCGCTTTGTTGAGTCGTATCGATCACTGAGCAATCTACCGCAACCGGCAATGAGTGACATCGACGTGGCCGACTTGTTCGATCGTATCAATCGTCTGATAGAAGAACGCCTGTCTTCATCTGCCTGCACCCTGTCGGTTGATCTCAAACCAGCTGACATGTCGGTGCTTGCAGACCGTCATCAGATCGAGCAGATCCTGCTTAATCTGCTATCCAATGCGGTGGATGCAGTTGCGGATTGTCCTGTTCGACAGATCCAACTCAAAGGGTATCTAGACAATAGACGCCGCCCGGTTATTGCTGTTGTTGACTCGGGTGCGGGTATACCCGCCAAACAGCTGGATGACATTTTTACGCCGTTCTTCACAACCAAAGAGTCGGGTTCTGGTATTGGGCTTAGTCTGTCTCGTCAGTTGGCGCACTTGAATCGTGCAGGGTTGACTGTGCGGAGCACGGTTGGGGAGGGAAGCTCGTTTTTGTTGGTTTTTGAGCGTTAGCGTTTACAGATCAGTGTCATTCTCTTCGAGCGTTCCAGTCAGGAGAGGTGCAACGTCCGAAACTTTTCGATTTAGACAGCCCTGAACCATCCATTGAGACCCTGGATTAAGGCACAGGGCTTCTTTATCCAAACTTATTTTCGATGAGCATTGGAATACGGCGAGTACTGCAAAATAAATTACAAGCTCGCGTCACAATAACAATAATTTGCCCAAGCCTCCATCAACTGTCTCCTCTTTTCAAGTGCGTCACTTCTAGCATACGCCGCTCGAGTTTTGTCGCTATTAACATGTGCCAACGCCAGCTCTGATATTTCATCTGCAAACTCTGTGTGTTCAATCGCCCAATCCTTAAAAGTTGAACGAAACCCGTGGGATGTAACCTTGTAACCTAACTGCTTAATGACCTTCCCTAGCATGACATCGGACACTGGATCACCATTTCTGTTAGGAAACAGGTATTCGCTTAAGTCCGACATCTCATTGAGCACCTTGATTGAGGAGTCAGTTAGCGGGACTCGATGCTCTCTCCCCATTTTCATTCTGTCAGCAGGTATAAGCCAAGTGTTTGTATCAAAATCTACCTCAGATCGCGTTGCCTTGCGCACCTCACTGGACCGACATGCGGTCAGTATTAGAAACTCCAATGCCCTGGCCCCAACACCATTAGCGGCACGGAGTTTTTGCATAAACTCCGGTATTTCCCCAACGGGCAAGGCGGCAAAGTGCTGCACTTGCGCAACCTTTTCTTTGGCCGGGAACGACAGCGCTAGATTCCCGGTCCATCGTGCTGGATTATCGCCACTACGCAGCCCCTTAACACCAGCGAGGTCGAGAATACGCTCCACACTCATCCTGAGCCGACTTGCAGTCTCTGTCTTGGTTTCCCAGATTGGCTCAAGCATTTTCACAATGTGTGCCCGCTCAATGTCGCCGACAACTACATTGCCAAGGTAAGGGTATGCGTAACTTTCGAGGTGCATTTCGAGTTTTCGGCGCTGCTTTGCCGCACTGCTCTTCTTGAACTCTTTGGACTTCTTAGCAATGTATTCTTTGGCCAATTCCCTGAATGTTACTGCCGAGGCTCTTGATGCCGCTATTGCTGACCTCAGCGCCTTACGCTCAGCCGTAGGATCTATGCCATCACGAACCTTAGCTTTTATTTCCCTTGCTTTCGCACGAGCCATAGACAGAGTAACGTCTGGATAACCTCCCAAGCCAATGTCTGTGCGTTTTCCGCCAATCATGGTTCTCAGAATCCAAGACCTGGCTCCAATAGGACTGTTCTCGTTAGCTGGGGGACGGCACTGAAGCAGAAGCCCTGACACCCCACCAACAGCATGAAGTGCAGTGCATGGCATGCCAACACGATTTTTGCGCCTACTTTCTGGAATTCTCGGATCCCCTTTGATCGTAGAATAGGTCAATCTTCTGACCGCGAGATCACTCAATTCGGGCACAAGCTTTGGCATACATCAAACATCCTACTCAACATAAAATATGCAATTGGATGCTACATTATGACACTGGCTGAGACAAGGAATTACTTAACCTATTGTTTTTTATTAATATGTGAGACTACTTGATACCGCCTGAGACTACAGTAGGCTCATGCCCGGGGCACCAATCAATCCGGGTCCAGACCGGGGACATAGGTTACATTTCATACCGAAGACATAGGTTACACTTTTGGTATAAATGGATTGTCCCCGGGCTCGACCCTTCCCTCGTCTTCATCGAAGTATCCCAGATCATACTCCATAAAGCTGACGACCCAAATTTTATCGCTCACCTCGCGTACCCCCACTAATTGCCCTGCAAATACGGTACTTAGATTTATTTTTCTGCGCCCGATACACAATCGTCCGCACTGGGTCACCTGAATCACCCTGTCGTGATAGGGGTAATCGGGATCCTCTGGACGCGTGTAAGCACGCGTTGATGGTGTATATACTTCGCCTGGATATCTCATGCCCAGAGCCTCGTGTGGCCGTTCGTTATTGTACTCATCGATAAATCTGTCGAAGCGCTCTTGCTGTTGGAGAAAGTTAAATTGCGCGGGTTTGGTGGTCGCTTTCTTCAATGTCAGATGCATGCGTTCATGGCGTCCATTTTGCTGAGGCTTGCCAGGTTCGATGCGCTCGATCGTAATACCCAGTCGCAGCCACCACACCGACAAACGGCTTAGCCCGAATAGCGCGTTGGGAGAGGCGAATGGCAGGCCGTTATCGCTGCGAAGCGCAAACGGCACACCGAACTCTTTGAATACGCGCTCAAAGACAGTAAAAGCATCTTTCTCCCGAGTCGATTCCAGTGCTTCGCAGGCCAGCAGGTAGCGACTGCGGTAATCGGTAATGGTCAGTGGATAGCAGTAACGCTGGTTTCCCAGTAAAAACTCACCCTTATAGTCCGTGCACCACAACCCGTTCGGTGTGAGCGAATCACTCAATGGCGTACCTTGTGCGCGGTAACGACGCTTTTTCCGTGGTGTAACCAGGCCATGACGTTCAAGCACAGCATGCACGGTGCTTTTGGCAGGCGCCTTGATGGTCGGGAAGTTACGAATCAGCTTTTCACGAATCTTCGGTGCGCCCCAGTCAGGCCATTGCTGTTTGAGCTTCAAAATCGTTCGCTCAACCTGCACCGGTAGCTTGTTTGCGTGGCGATAGGGACGTCGACTGCGGTCGACAAGCCCTTCCAGACCGCTATCCTTGTAGCGGTTAAATATCTTATAGCCAGTTTTGCGGGAGATGCCGAAATCGCGACACACCTGTGTCATGGGTTCCTCATCGAGCAACCTGGCAACGAACTTAAGTCTCTCATCCATACGGTTACACTCTTTCCAGGGCATTTGGGCAACCTCCCAAATACCGACATGTGTAACCTATGTCTCCGGTATAGTCTGTAACCTATGTATCAGGTTGTTCACCGCATAAACCAAATCAGTCTTGGCAGCCATGATGTAATCATTCCGGCGCAACCCACCCGCAGTGTGCGTCCACCAAGACACAGTCACCCTGCCCCACTCTATCAGCAGGGAAGGATGATGGTTTTCTTTCTCTGAGATATCTTTTACGTCGTTAGCGAATTGAATCGCCTCAACAAAATTCCTGAATCGGTAGGTTTTAACAAGCTTTCGCACACCTGACTCAGGCTCCCTGCCCCAACCGGACAGGGCACCGAACAGTTCATCCTCTTCAGTCAGGTCCATCTCTTCCGTCTGGCGTTCGCAGGGCTCGCAATTGTGGCGGCCAAGATCACGATCCTCATCATTACCAGTCATCATGTCTGCTACCCCTGGTGGGCTTGCGATTCATTTCCTGACAAGACTTCAGCGGGCCATGCTGCCCAACGCCAAGAGGCGCCGGACAGCAGGTGTTGAAGTTTATGAATTATTGATCGTAGCGATATTCTCGGCCACGAACAAATGATCTTCGAACATTTCCTCAGTCATCGTGCCGCTGATGACAACTTCATCGCCAACATCGAGCTGAAGATAACCCACATTATCCAGAGCGTCATAACCCAGCTCGTCAACTTCGACGATCATCAAACGACCATCAGAGTTCAGGACAATTTCCTCCTCCAGAGGCTCAACCGCAGTGATGGTGCCTTGAATAGTCGCGTCACCATCCATGATCGGGTCTACGACAGTAACAATGGGGTCAAAGAAGGCAAATGCCTCCTCATCAACCGGGCTGGCGTAAAAATAGGAGTTGATGGACTCAACGTAAACGCTACTTGCCTCGATCGTGGTCATCTCAAAGAAATCGTCATCAATCAGGCCGTTGACCACAACTTTGTCGCCTTCCATCAACTTGTACCCATCTGCATCACGATCACCATCATCCATTTCTACCGTGACAGAGGCACGCCCATAATCCAGCAGAAATGAGTCCGCAGTGACCGACTCGACCGTGCCACTCAGGCTGATCCAGGTGTCGTCTGGCTGCAGATAAGGGGATTGAGTTTGGGCTGCCGCTGCAGCAGAAAACATAAGGGCACTAATAGCACTCATTAGCTTAAACTTTTTCATGACAACCTCCTATCGCCTATAAACGATTATTGGAACTAATGGTTTGTCGATGAAAAGCCTTACAAGAAATATTTTTATTGTCAAATCGTCGAAAAATATTATTACAAATCGAATGCGCCCATCAGCCTGCCAGCCTCTGTCTGGAACAAATCGATTCATAAGCGGTCAAATAAAAGAAGCAAAAATTTATATTGACCCCTTTAATTGCATTATGAGAGAAAGCGATTGTCACATTAAGGCACTCACGTACTTTACTGGCACGGCATTACTGATACTCGCCCTGGGCATCCGTGGAACGGCCCATGCCCAAAACACTGATCCCCAGTCATCCGATACGGCCATAGCGACGTTTGCAGGCGGCTGCTTCTGGTGTATGGAGCCACCCTACGACGAGCTGGACGGTGTAATTTCAACAACGTCAGGCTACATTGGTGGATCAGTCAAAGACCTCAGCTACGAGCAGGTATTAACCGGGCGCACTGGTCATGCTGAAGCTGTGCAGATTGAGTACGACCCCAGTCAGATCAGCTATGAACGTCTATTGGAAGTCTTCTGGCGAAATATCGACCCACTGGACGCTGGCGGCCAGTTCTGTGACCGTGGCAGTCAGTATCGCAGCGCCATTTTTTATCATAATGATCAGCAGAAGCAGTTAGCTGAGGCTTCACGTGAAAAGCTAAATACTCAGGCTGGACTCCCCGGGCCTATTGTTACCGAAATTGTTGCGGCTGATATTGACGATTTCTATCGCGCAGAAGATTATCATCAGAACTACTATCAGGAAAATCCGATCAGGTACAAGTTCTATCGCTGGAACTGCGGACGCGATGCGAGGCTTGAAGAGTTGTGGGGTGAGTAGTGTTTAAGGGCAACATGCAATAAATGCCTCACCTGAAGGTGGGCAAATGCAGATCCCAGCGTAGCGCTGCTATACGAAGCACAACTACCAGCGCCCCCCCGACCAGAAACGCAATCTGCTGTGACATACCAATCGCCTGCAGAACCAGATACAGAGTTATGCCTGCAATGGCAGCTGATGCATAAATCTCACGTTGCAGGATCAATGGAATACGCGCGGTTACCACGTCTCTCAGAACACCGCCGGCGACTCCCGTCATTGTGCCCATCAGCACGACAATCAGTGGAGGCACCTCTGCCAGCTCGGCAAGCCTGGCGCCTGACAGTGCAAACAGCGCAAGCCCAAAGGCGTCGGCAACACGCAGGCTCATTACCGGTGGTGGGCGGAATCTTACATAAGCAACGGTAAGCAAAGCCGAAAAAATGATGACCAGCAGATAACTGACATCTGCAATCCAGAAGATGGGGTGCCGATCAAGCAGGACGTCGCGCAAGGTACCGCCGCCCACTGCGGTCATGGTCGCAACAACGATCACACCCAGGATATCAAGGGCGCGGTCCCGAGCTGCGAGGACACCGCTGACGGCGAAGACTGCAATGCCGACAAGATCCAGAATGTAAAACAGCATCACGCTACTCGCTACGGATCACTCGCGCGGCCTCTGAAGCGCGCAGGACCAACTCCTGGACGGTATCAGCACCATCCAGAACAGACCACCCCACTGTGTAGTCGATGGTGTGCTCCTGCACGCTGACCCTATGATGCATGGCAACACGGGCCAACAGTCGATGATGATCCGGCGGTGACACATCAACCATCAATACTACAAAATCATCATCTCCGTAGCGGGCCATCAGGTCTGACTTGCGGAATGTGTCCCTGAGCACGCGACAGAACTCCAGCAATGCCCGGTCACCTGCCGTTGGGCCATGGTCTTCATTGAATTTCTTGAAGTTCACCAGATCAAACAAAAACAACGTGGCATGAGTGCCAGCGTCCTGAGCCAGCGCCAGCACATCGCGCGCACGAGCGTTAAAGCCGCGTCGATTCAACAGACCGGTCAAAGTGTCACGGTGTGCCACATAGTCTGAGGTCAGCTCATTCTCAATCATTTGTGCCAACCGTTCCAGCTTCCACTTGCCACCCTCATTGAGTGTTCTTGGCTTACGATCGATCAGGCACAATGTGCCCAGCCGGGCACCACTGCCTGCATGAATCGGACTGCCCGCGTAAAAGCGTATGTAAGGCTCGCCGGTGACCAGTGCGGTCCCCCGGAATCGTTCGTCGTCCGTGGCATCGGCAACCACCATCACATCATCTCCACAGATGGCATGTGAGCAAAACGACACGCTTCGGGGAGTTTCGCGCGTTTCCAGACCGTGTGATGATTTGAACCACTGGCGTTCGCTGTCTACCAGACTGAACAGGGCAATCGGCACATCAAACAGCCGTGCAGCCAATGCCGTCACCCTGTCGATTCGTTCATCTTCTTCGCTGTCCAGTATTTTGAGTGACCTCAAAACCTGCAAACGATAGGCTTCATCCTCATTACGTCCCTCACGCAGCCAATCCAGAACCGCACCACCGGGCATCGGGCGCGCGACATGAAAGCCCTGCGCCAGGTCGCACCCCATATTGCGCAAATATTCAAGTGTTTCAGCTGTTTCAATACCTTCTGCGGACGCATAGAGCCCCAGGCCGTGACCCAGTTCTATGATTGCCTTGATGACGGTACGCGACTCTTTGGAGCTGGCAGCCGTCATTACAAAAGACTTGTCGATCTTGATCTCAGAAAACGGCAGGCGAGCCAGCTGGACCATTGATGAATAGCCCGTACCAAAGTCATCGATCGAAAGGTGAAAACCCTTCATCCGTAAACGGGTAAGAACATCCAGGGAGCTGATCGGGTCGTCCATGGCGCAGGTTTCGGTCAGTTCCAGAATTATTCGCTCGGGTGCAATACCCAGACTCTGGCAATAATCGTCCATTTGTTCAAACAACTTCAGATTACCCAGGGAACTGGCAGAAATATTGAGAGACAGCGTAACGTTCTTCAGGCGTCGGCGCAGGTAATCATTGTCAGCCGTTTTTTCCAGCGTGCCAGGCAGTGCAGCCAGCCAGCTGAGCGCCTGCTGCATGACCGTCTCGGTCAGTTCATCAATAAGACCATGTTGCTCAGCCAGTGGAATAAACTCATTTGGACCTACTGTTCCACGATCTGGGTGCTGCCAGCGCGCCAGTGCTTCAAATCCCGCCAGCGTGCTGTTGCGGCAATTCACCTTGGGCTGATAAACCACGGTAATCTGGCCCTGGGAAATGGCCTGACGCAGTTCGTCCACGTCGACCTGATTCTCCTGAGCACCCTGATCGCTCACGGTTTCATTATTCTCATACCAGCCATGGCGTTTTGGAGCCTTCAGGAAAGACTTAAGACTGGCGGCAGAGAACGGTTTGGGAAGCACACCCGCGATATGCAAGCCATGCTCTGAGGCAGACCGGGCTGCGGCCTCCAGCACTCGCCCGCCTACACCACTGGTGATCACTATATCCGCATCGCAGCCCATACGCGCGAGTTCGACCATGACCTGAACGCCGTCCATATCTGGCATCACAAGATCCAGAGCAATATAGTCAGGCGCCCAATCCTGCACCATCTCGAAGAACTCACCGGGACTGTCCGTGCTTCGGGTCTCGACCCCTGCTGAGCTGGCGATGGTCACGATGGTTTTCGCAGTCAGCGGATCGTCGTCGAGAATCAGTAATCGGATACTTTTAGTCACAACTGCTAATCCTCTGAGCTAGTTAGCCCTGCGAGCTTTTGCGCCAGATCGGCGCGCCGCCAGGGCTTGCTCAAAAATAATGTTCCTGCAGGCAGGTGTCCCGGGGACCCAGACTCCTGATCGAACGCATCCTCAGTATAACCAGAGGTAAACATCACGGGCAGATCTGCTTGAATCATGGTTGCCTCTCTTGCCAGCTGGGGACCGTTCATCCCATCAGACATTCTGACATCAGTGAAAAGCAGATCTACGGGTTTATTTGCGGTCACTCGCTGCCGCAACATGTCCAGAGCCTGTTCACCATGATTTGCCGCCAGCACCTGATAGCCAAGTTCGCGAAACTGACGCTCGGCGTACTGCAGGACCAGCTCATCATCCTCAACAATGAGCACGACAGGTGTGTCTCCACTGTGTAGCCTTTTTTGCGGTTGGTCAAGGCCAATTGCCTGTATTTCCGCTACTGGTAACAACATGTGGATCGCGGTGCCCGCACCAGGACTGGACTGAATATGCAGATACCCTCCGGACTGCTTCACAAATCCGTAGACCATACTCAGCCCCAAACCTGAACCCTCGCCATTTCTCTTGGTTGTAAAAAATGGATCGAGCGCACGACGCCTCACATCCTCTGTCATACCCTGGCCATCATCCTCAACCGCTATTGCGACCCAATTCTCGGCATCAAGTTCTTTGTTTACCAAAGTCAGTGATTGCGCACTGGCAGAACTGGCAACGATCCTTATACACCCATTATCAGCTATCGCGTCGCGGGCATTCAGACATAAGTTGAGCAGAGCATGTTCAAGCTGGCCAGGATCTATCATCACCGCTGGTACTTTATCTTCGATAACCAGCTCCAACTTGACGCGCGCGGGGATCACCCGCCTGACCAGTGGCTGAATGCTGTTGATCAAATCCACCACATCCGTGGCCAGAGGCTCCAGGGATTGGCGGCGCGCGAATGCCAGCAATCGCTGCACCAGAGCTTCAGCCTTCTCACTGGCCTGACGAATCATGTCACTCATATCGGCCAGTTCCGGATTATCTTTGAGCGCTTCGGTCAGCAGCTCGTTATTGCCCTGGATCACCGTCAGCAGATTGTTGAAATCATGCGCCATACCGCCGGTCAGTTCACCGACTGTCTGCAGGCGCTGCGCGTGTCCCAGCTGCTCAGCCATTTCATTGCGCTCAGTCACATCAGTCATACCGCCAACAAGACGCAATGCCTGACCACTCTGATCCCGCACAACGCGCATGTGCTCCTCAATCTCCGCAATGCTGCCGTCCTGACGCATGAACCGGTAGTTCATCATCAATTCTTCCGTATCACCGCGAATGGCACCCCATATAGCGTCGAGGACTCTGTCCCGGTCTTCAGGATGCAGGTGTGAGGTCCACACAGTGGGATCGCTCATCATGTCTTCACGTTCATAACCGAACAGCGTATTGATACCCTGATTCCACCAGATGACGTTATTGACAATATCCCAGTCGGAGATGGCGTCAACAGTTGTACTGGCGACGTGCTCAAAACGTTCAGCAAGCCGATAGAGATCATCTATATCAATGGCCGAACCACACCACTTGATGATCCGTCCGTCCGGATCTTTCACTGGCGTACCCTGCACCAATAACCAGCGCCACTTGCCATCGTGGCGCTGGACGCGAACCTCCAGTTCATACTCCTTGCCCTCTGCAATGACTTCCGGCCACTTTGCAATGACAAGGGGTTTATCGTCTGGATGAACACTGCCAAGCCAGCCAGCATGGTTGATCAGATCTTCTCGCAGGCGACCGGTGTAGCGTGCAAAGGCCCGGTTCACAAAATCGATGCCACCTTCTGCGGTAGCCGTCCATATGGTCTGCGGAATGGCATCGGCAAACAGTTGAAACTGTGAGCTGTGCTGAAATGGTGAGAGTGGATTGTCCGGAGATGGCGTCAACTTTTTCAGGTTACGATATTCCCTGCGCCACTGAATTTTTTCCATACGACTGCGCTGCAGTCGAATGATGACGTAGGATGTCAGCGCGGTCAGGGCTAATAGCTCGGTGATGGACATCAGACGATTGGTCAGCCAGAAGCGCATAGGCAGGCCCTGTGGCGACAACCAGATACCCAGCACGGTCAGGGCGAGCGACAGACCGGCCAGCGTCCACATGAATCTGAGGCTACCGGTAAAAGCCGCCAGCAGCACGGCAATCAGATATAGATCACCGTGCGCAAATCCCAGCGGTGTCTGGGAGTCCAGTGCGAATACCGTTATCAGACTTGCCACACTGACAATCTGCAACGGCCGTATTTTGATCAATTTCTAACACCTGCCTTCCCGGCACGTGCTTCTGCTGCACGTAATCGGATACCAGACCATCTGTCCAGCATCCTAACACGTGTCATGCAAATGGCTGTAGCCCTAGAGTGGCAGCGCCAGATAGCGGTTGAAACCTGATCCGCCCTGCGATCCGGCATCATAGACAAAGCCGTAGACTGCCTGCTGACTGCCTTGACGATGCACCGAACCACGCAGCCAGCCAGCGTCGATACCCTCAACGATGGGCACTGGCGCACTCCACTCCCCAGGCTGCGATGATCGCGTGTGATAAATGTCCCGGCTTGTCTCATCGATAAGAATCAGATGCAGAGTGCCTTCATGCTGTATCACATCAGCACCGACCTGGTCGGAATCTACTGCGCCGCTGACAACAGCCCGCTCAGTCACGCGAACAGCAGGGCCCAGGTCTTGCAGTGCTGACAGGCGTCGTTCGTACAACAGACCAGAACTCTCGCGATAAACGATAACAACGTCACCATCCGGCATGCCGACCAGCGGCAGGATGGCACCAACGTCCTGCTCACGCGTGCCAATCTGATCTGACAGCCGCTGCGGCACCGATAGTTGCCCCTGGTTATCCAGTACGCGGACAAAAGCCTGCCCATCGGCAGACGTGTATGCCAGGACCACTGAATCGTCGGCAGTAGTCAGCAAGACAGGACCCGAGAAAACAGGCATACCGACAGAGTCGGGATTGACAGGGTTGGCTGGCTGCCATTCGCCTGTAGACGAGCGAAGTTGCCAGTAAAGCCCTGTGGCGCCCCCGTACACGGCTACCAGGCTGCCGTCACTGCGAGCGACAACATCTGCGACCTGCGTCGGTGGCTCAGACGGCTGAGCAATGGTATCGGTTGTCACTACCCAGGCGTCAGGCTGCTCCAGCCCATCGCTCATCTCAAAGGCATGATGAACAACTTCATCACTGGTCTGATGAATAATGTGAATGGTGTTGGCGACCTGCACGGAACCAACCCCCTCCAGATCGCCCAGCGACGGCCGTGAGTCGCCGTCCACTTCGAACCAGCTGCGGCCGTCATCGACCGACTTGACTATCATGAAGCGATTGTCTGTTTCGGATGGTTCCATGATGAAGTACAGGTGCCCCGTTGCAGACTGGTATGGTCCAAGACGTGCCGGGGTTTCTACAAAGGTACCGCCTAAATGACCGGCCCGGGCGCGAAGTATGACCGGCGCCGGCTGCCTGCCTCCCAGCACCAGCCCCATGCCGTCCACAAGCCTGAACTCAAAGCGCTCTTCATCCTCTGCAAAGCTGGGTCCGTCGGAAAAGCGACGAATGACCAGTGGCCACTCCCATTCCAGCGCGTCACCCGTTGTACGCCAGACCGGCGTCACAGCGGTGGCACTCAATGCAATTGCTTCATCCCATTCAAGCTCAGGGTCGCCCAACAAGCGCTCAGTTTCCTCACCAGCCTGATAGGCGGTTGCTGACAGGGTCGAGACCATGGGCGTGGCAAACGCCGGGTAGGGAAACTCTGCCATGCCGACTGGCAACCATTGACCATTGCCTCTTCGATACTGCAGTCTCAACTCGTGACCATGATCCGGAGCCGTTTCTGCGACTGTTTGTACTCGCAGACGAAAAGGATAATCGTAAAACAGCTCAGCCGATTGATTCTCTGCCGCAGCCCAGCCGGCATCGCTGTTGAGAGGCGTATCAAAATCAATTCGATAACGGGAGGCCAGAACACGCAACTCAGCAGATGGCTCGTCTACTGTCGATTGGGGAGATGAGTACTGACAACTGTTTATGCCAATTGCGCACACCAGGGCAAGCACTGCATGAGCCAGCTGTCGGGGCAGTTTTTTGGATTCTCCGTGGGCGCGAAGATCTGGCTTCAATGCCGCTGCTGTCCTTTTAATCATAATCACCAAACATGCTCCTGCCCCAAAAATATGGCTGGCAATGCTAGCAAAGACCACATGACGAATTCGTGACGGAGGCAGACTCATCAACTCAATGTGTTACATTACAGAATTATTCGACATGCAGTAGATTTATTATGTTGAAACAGACAGGACGTTTCACTGGCGCCAGCCGTCACCAGGCTCGCCTGATCTATGTTGTGCTGACATTGATGACTCTCTACTTCGGCGTGATCGGGACGCTCAACGTAGTGGTCTTCCAGGACTATCTTGTCGCCGCTCTCGACTACGCTGGCGCGGTCGCAGTGACAGCTGTGCTTGTGTATTTTCACCGCAGTACACAACTCGCAGTGGCTTCCTGGCTGGTTGTCGGGGTATTGATTGCCGTGCTGCTCAGCTTCGTACATATGGCCGATGGACGAGCCTATTCGCTGATGTGGGTGACACTGCTGCCGCCTGTCACCTTTTTTCTTCTTGGTCGTCATGCCGGTGCGTGGATATGCGGATTGATATTTACGTATGTCTGCACCTTTGTGTATCTGCGATTGCCTTACTGGCCGCCTGCCGAAGTGACTATTGGCAGCCTTCTGAACATTATCGAGGTATTGACCGCGCACTGGTTCCTGTTTCGCCTGTATGAGAGATCACGCGCTGAAGCCTTTGCGGAGCTCGAGCACCTATCCACGACCGACCCGCTGACCGGCCTCTTGAACAGAAGCCGACTGGACTCTGTGCTGCAAGAGGAAATCGATCGACATCAACGCAGCGGACAGCCTCTGTCGGTAGTGCTTTGTGATCTTGATCATTTTAAACGCATCAACGACAAGTACGGACACCTGACAGGTGATCAGGTGCTTGTCGAAACAGCTGCCCTAATCCGCGAAAGCATGCGAAAAACTGACCACAGTGGTCGTTGGGGTGGCGAAGAATTTCTCTTGATCTGCCCGGACACCAGCACTGACGCCACGCACACGATCATAGACAAGCTGCGCACGGCTACGGCAGACGCTTCCCTGCCACACGCTTTGCAGATCAGTCTCAGCTTTGGGATCGCGACCTGGCGTGCATCCGAATCCAGCGACCAGTTGCTGAAGCGCGCAGACGACGCACTCTATGAAGCAAAGCGCAGCGGGCGCGACCGTATAGTTCTTGCCCCGCAATAAAAAAGGCCCGTCGCAACGGGCCTTTTTTTAACTTCACACACCTGGCTGTGTCACTTACACCGATTAGAACTGCAGCAGTGCACGTGCATACAGGCGACGACCGCGGCCATCGAACACACCAGCATCATAATTGATGGCTCCTGACTCTCGATACGGCAGCGGTGCATTGAATGCATCGAGCATACCAACAGTGAAGATGGTTGTTCCCAGGTTCTGGTTGGCCCACTCATGGGTGTAATTGTACTGCAGATCAACACTGCTGTAGCTGCCGATCGTGCGGCTCATGACAGCACGAACCTGATCATTGGCAGTAGCAAAGGTGTTGTCGTAGGCCAGGTCTTCATACGACCCGATAAACCGGGTGATGATCGACACGCCATGATTGGCGCTGTTGTTCATCCAGCTCAGAGCCACGTTTCCTTTGTGGTCTGGCAGCGAACGAACCAGGTTGCCATCACCAGTTGTACCTGCGGCATCAAACACGCCTGTCTCCAGCAGACCCAGTTCCAGACCTGGAACATCTTTCAGCGTGTACTGATTGACAAAGGTGTAATCCATTCCAACGCGGAAGCGACCCCAGTCATTGGTCCAGGAGTAGCTGGCTTTGAAGTCAACACCGTCAGAGATGATGGTTCCCGCATTGATGGTCGACAGTTGCGTTGTTGTCAGTGCGCCCGTGGACACACCAAATGTACGCACGACACCCTCAATCTGGTACGCGGCCGGGTTGACCACACAGTCCAGACGCGAACCGGCCACAACATCCGTGAAACCAGTCTGGCCACCCGGGTTACCCTGAGTATTGGGGTCGGTGCCGAACTGCTGCGCCAGAGCGTTAGGATCACAAGGCGTCAACTGTTCCAGATTAGCCCATGGACCGGTACGACCGGACGGGATGGTGCCGTTCAGAACGTAGTTGGACGGATCTGCGGCAGCCTGCTTGAACAGTTCCAGCTCATCAGCAATTGCCGAAATGCCGGGCTGCGGCAGCACCTTGTCGCTCAGCTCAAAGCGCCAGAAGTCAGTCGTGACACTCAAGCCTTCCAGGGCGCCACCCGGTGTCCAGATAAAACCGGCACTGAAGGTATCCGCGTACTCATTGCCAACATCCGGAGCCGGACCACCCAGTGTATAGGTGAAGTTGGGCAAGGCGTGTTCATTGCTGACCGGCAACAGGCCTGCGCGCACCGCCTGGTTACGCAGCGGGTCACGGAAGGTGTTGCTGGAGGACTCAAGACCCTCTTCCACGATTCCCACGTTGGGGGCACGGAAAGACTGGGAGAACGAGCCTCTCAGCAACAGGGAATCCAGTGGTCGCCAGCTGGCGGCAATTTTTGGTGTGATTTCGCTGCCGATGTTGCCGCCGTAGTCTTCATATCGAAGCGCGATTTGCGTCTCAACATTTTCGATCAAGGGCAGTGATAATTCACCAAACACCGCAGTGACATTTCGGTCATTGCTGTAGTTGAAGATACACTCGGAGCACTCAAAGTTATTACTTACGTAGTGCGTAGTGTTGGGTTCACCGTTTCTACCCCAGTCCAGGATCGCATTCGCCAGGCCCGGCTGATTCATCAGTGGCGCATTGGATTTGTTGTTCTGCATGCGGTACTGGCCACCAACCGCAAACTGCGACATACCACCGCTCAGTTGCATCAGGTCACCCGTCAGCACTGCGTCAATGACACCCAGTTTGTTGCGCTTGTCCGCACGTTTGATGGTCGGGTTCATCCACTCCATCAATTCATCACTGTTCGCCAGCGACGGATCGGTCATGGAAGTCAGGAATGGGTTGTAGAATTCACATCCGCCCTGACCTTGGTTGTTACTGGTCAGTGCCAGCGAGATACTCTCGCGGGTTGTGAACACAAAGCCCGGGAAGAATGTCTGTGTATAGCCTTTGTAATAGGCCTGGTTGCTGACGTTCCACATGGTCGGAATTGCGCCGCCGAAGGGGCCCGGCTCATCTCTGAAATTGAAAGTAGAGATGCCGTTTGGCGTACAGTTCGGTCCACCCAGACCATTCACAGCCAGTTCCGCGCGGTCCCGCTGGAAGGTCTGATATTCCTGCTCAAAACTGGTACCGCTCCAGGAGTAGCTGACGTCATAGTTGAAACGCCGGTCATTCATGGCGTAAAACTCGCCTTTTACACCCGCCTGCACACCCATGGTCTGGGTATCAGTGATATTGGAGTTGCCCCCCATGCGCGGTGTATTGCCGCGCTGTACGCTGGCATAGAATGGCACGTTCAGACCGCCATTGGCCAGGGCGTTGGGTGCATTCGGGATGCTGGTCGGACGTGTCAGTCCAGCCTTTCCTGCATAGTAGCCCAGCTCGGCTGTCATGCCGATGCCGTAGCCTCCGAATGCCGGATTGCCCGCGTGTGATCCTGGTGCAGCCAGGAAGACGGTGGGGCCCCGTGAACCGTTGGCACCTGAGTCCGAACGCTCAATGGTAGTATCCGAGTACTGGAAGAATGAATAAAACTCGGCTTTGTCACTGAACACGTGATTGAAGGCACCAGCGATACTGTCACGCTCGGAACCTACCTGCAGGTACTCCCAGTCCTCGGTGAACTCGCGGCAGGTGCCACTGTTTGAACCACGACGGTCGGTACGGGTACCTGTAAAGAAAGGTGTGCCGTCAGCAGACGTAAGGTCATCACACAATGGATCGGTGAGCACGGTATTTGAAGAACCGCCTTCAGCAATGTTGCGCTGTGTAATTTCCTGGTTCAGATAAGCGGTATTGATGCGGGAACCAAATGCCGGGTTGGCCATAGTGGCACTTATGTTGCCAGCCATTGCGCCCACTGTACCAGTGTACTCCACATATTCGTTGTAGAATCGCCCATATTTAACCGGCACGGGATCGCGGCGGAACACTTCGCCTGAAATCACAAAGTGAGTGTCACCGCTGTCGCTGGCCCAGCCCCAGATAGCGCTGCCGGTGCGGTCCTGACGATTGGTGGCGCTGTCCAGAGCCTGCACATCACCGTAAATCTCCAGGCCTTCGAACTCGGTTCGCATGATGACGTTGACCACACCTGCTACGGCATCCGAACCGTAGAGTGCCGAGCCACCATCAGTCAGAACTTCTACCCGTTCCACCATGACCAGTGGGATTGTATTGATATCGACGAATTCGCCACCGCTGCGGGTAACCGTAGCGGCAGACACCTGGCGCTTGCCATTGACCAGTGTCAGTGTTGAGTTTTCACCCAGGTTGCGCAGGTTGACGTTGGCGGTACCGGACAGTGCCTGGCCCTCACCTGCGCCTTCATTGGTGAATGAACCAGAGTTGATCTCCAGATTCTTGATGACATCCCAGACCTGGGCGGCGCCCTGGGCTTCGATGGAGGTACGATCTACAGTGGTGACGGGTGAAGGCGCATCGAGTGGGCTGCCACGCAGGTAGGAGCCTGTGACGATTACTTCTTCTACTTCAACTTCGCTATTCTGGCTGTTCTGGCTCTGGGCCATGACGGGAAGGCAGGTGGCACCTGACACTACACCAATCATTAGCACCAGGGACTTCTTTTTAAAACCAGGCCAATTGGACATTGGTTATCTCCCTGTGATTCTTATTTTGGGAGGCGTGACTGCTGCTTAACGCCGCTTTAGCTCTAGCAATTCGGCACTACTACTGCACCAAAACGGTGCCGGAAAATAGAGAGAATTACGTGAAACTGCGATCGATTGTAGCTAGCAGTTACGAGAAATAGAAGAGATTTATAGCTTTGACGTTAAAAATTCATGAGTTCTATAAAAAGTCTTTGCTTGTCACTACTTTAGACTTCTAACTTATTGTTTTAGAAATCTAAAACCAGACTGCAGAGATGTCATTGCGATCGATGACCAAACAGGCGAGACAGGCGCTTGCATGTCAAATACCGATTTATCTGGTTTTGGGCTATGATGCGCGTTTTCTAAAACGAGCGTGAGAGCCACTTACCATGAATCGAAGCCTCATCACATCAGCACTGGCTGCCTGCCTGTTTGCTTTGCCAGCATTGCAGCAAGCCAATGCGCAATTGTTTCCGCGCGGCAATGGCCTGGCGCTTGCGGACGTTGATCGCTTTGACATGTATGTCCAGATACTGGACTGGGTTGATATCGAACAGGATGAAACAACTTTTCGCCTGTCGACACTCAAAGAATTCGAGGAGCAGCTTGCTGAGGTGGGCATTCGTCGCCAGGCAGCCAGCCGCGACTATCTGGTCTGCGCCCTGCAGGCCCGCCAGCAGGACAACGAAGTGACCTACTCGACCTCACTGGAATACTGGCAACTGGAGTCGACCGGCCCACACAGGCTGATCTGGCAACAGAGTCGACTGGCCGGCAGTACGGCGCGTCGATTCGATGCTGAGCGAGTGGCGGCGGACTGTGCCGGTGTGCTCATCGCTGAATGGCAGCGCTGGAACAACACCTGACGCACAGACTCCTCTGCTTATTGACCCGCCCGGGCCTGCTCGGGCGAGTACCCCAGCACTTTCTCCCGATAGGCGCGCCGCCCGTAGTACCAGCGGGTCAGATCATCAAGAATAAGATACAGACACGGAATCAGGAACAGCGTCAGCATGGTGCCGAAAGCGATACCGAACGCGAGTGACAATGTCATGGGTTTGACCAGCTGAGCCTGCATACTGGTTTCGAACATGATAGGCAAAAGACCAAAAAAAGTCGTCAGTGTCGTCAACAGGATGGCACGGAAGCGACTGGTACCAGCATCCAGCACCGCCTGAATGATTGACTGACCATCACGCCGTCCCCGGTTCACAAAGTCCACCATGATCAGACTGTCATTCACGATCACACCTGCCAGCGCTACCAGCCCAAACAGTGACATCATGCTGACCGTCACATCAAATACCAGGTGTCCGATCACCGCACCGATGACACCAAACGGTATCACTGACATCACGATCAGCGGCTGCACATAGGACCTCAGCGGAATCGCCAGCAGAGCAAAGATCAGGAACATTGCTGCCATGAAGAACAATGCTATACGCTGAATCAACTCAGCCTGTTCCTCACTGGCACCACCCAGCCCAAAGTTGACCTGCGGATAGGTGCGCAGCAACTCCGGAATGTAATTACTCATGACGTCGCGAATGATGGTCCCGGACTGGGCGACCTCAGGATCGACATCAGCGGTAACTGTCACTGTGCGTTCCCGGTCGATTCGGGTAATGGTGGCAAAACCCTGACCGACATCCACTTCAGCCACTTCACTGAAAGGTACCTCAGTACCGTCCTGAGCACGAATCCGCATGTTCTCCAGATTCGCGATTGATGTACGCTCCGCTTCCGGGTAGCGCACCATGACCTTCAGCTCGTCACGGCCACGCAGCAGGCGCTGAGCCTCCTCGCCGTAAAATGCCTGCCGCACCTGTGTGCCCATGGTATTGGCGGTTAGCCCGAGCTGCTCGGCTCCGGGTTTGATCTGCAGTTTAATTTCATTGCCGCCGCGGCTATAGGAGTTGTTGACGTCAAACACGCCGGCATATTCAGAAAGTTTTTGCTGAAGCGCATTGGCTGCCAGCTCCAACTGTTCATAGTCGGTACCGGTGAGCCGCAGATTGATGGGGGTGCCACCACCAGCACTGGTACTGGAGAAGAAGCGGATCTCCTGAGCGCCAGGTATCTCACCTACCCGCTCACGCCAGCGCTGCTCAATTTCCATCGGCGACACCGAACGTTCTTCCGCCTTGGTCAGCTCAACCAGCAGGGAACCGCCGAGATCGCCGCTGGTAAACACAGCGACGTGATCCACCGGCCGCTCGCCATCAAACTCGTCATTGAGCCCGAGTATGCCGCTTTCCATTCGCGTCAGTGCGTCATTACGCGCCTGGAACGAGGCACCTTCATTCATGGTGAGCTCTGCCTGAATGAAGTCGCTGGGGATATTGGGGAAAAACTCAAACCGCACAACACCGCCGGCAATCATTCCGCCGCTGATAATCAGCAGGCCAAGAAAACCAGCCACCGCTACATAGCGCGCTGCAAGCACTTTCTCCAAAGCCGGACGATAGACATTACTGATGAACCGGGACAGGCCGGCTGCCACCCACTCCTGATAGCGCTCCAGCCAGCTGCGTTTACTTTTCGGTTTGCGACCGATCTTTGAATGCGCCAGGTGGGCCGGCAGAATCAGCTTGGATTCAATCAGTGAAAACAGCAGGCACAGGATCACTACCATGCCAATCGCTTCAAAAAATGGAGCGACCTGCCCCCCAACCAGCAGCATGGGCGCAAATGCCGCGATGGTCGTCAGAACACCAAAAGTGGCAGGCACAGCCACCCGCTTGACCCCTGCCACTACATTGTCCAGAGAGTGCCCGTTCTCCGACACCTCGGAATGCACACTCTCGGCGGTAATGATGGCATCGTCAACAACAATACCCAGCACCAATATCAGACCAAACAGACTGATCATATTGATGTCGACCGGGAAAGGCCCGAGCGGCATCAACCAGATGGCGCCAAAAAACGCCACTGGAATACCCACCATTACCCACAAGGCTATGTTCAGGCGCAGAAAGGTAGTCAGTACCAGAAACACCAGTACGGCACCCATCACCAGATTGCCCAGCATCATATTGAGCTGGCCTTTCAGGTAAAAGGCATTGCTGCCCCAGGTATCGATGTTTACGCCGGGCGGAAAAGTCCCTTCGTTGCGTTCAATGTACTCCATCACCGCGCGCTCTACTTCGAGTACGCTCTGCTCGGGCGTCACCATCACCTGAATGTTCAGGGCACGCTCACCATCGAAGCGCGAAAAGTTCTCTGTCTCGACAAAGCCATCCGTCACGGTGGCAATATCGCGCACCAGCAGGCGGCTGCCATCGGGGTTGGTCCGCAACACGATCTCGCCGAACTCGCGCCCAGTGTAGGCCTGTTGCTGGGTCCGCAACTGAATGCGTCCGTTTTCGGTGCGAATGGCACCGCCCGGCACATCGATTGACCCGGCGCGAACTGCCGACGCTACCTGCGCCAGCGTCAGACCATATTCCCGCAGCGTATGTTCAGAGACCTCGATTGCTATTTCATAGTCGCGATCACCCTGTATCTGCGCCTGACTGACTTCTGGCAAAAGCAGGACATCGTCGCGAATCGATTGTGTCAGCGTTTTCAACGCGCGATCGCCCAGGTCGCCCGATACGGAAATCTGCAGCACTGGCTGTACCATTTCAATTTCGCGGACGAATGGGCGTTCGACACCATTGGGGAAAGTCGAGATTCGATCAATGCGGCTTTTAACTTCGTTCAGCAGCTCGGTCACGTCGTAACCACTGGCGACCTCAATCGAGACATTACCCGATCCTTCCCGGGCCGTGGAGCGCAGTCGATTTACGCCGCTGAGATCCTGGATGGCCTCTTCAATGGGAATGACAATGGCCAGTTCCACTTCCTCTGGCGCTGCGCCCGGGTAGGCCATTGATGCATTGATGGTGCGGGTTTCAAATTCGGGAAACACCTGAATCTTGATAAAAAATACCGATGCGACACCGGCACACAGAATAAACAGCATGAGCAGATTGGCAGCTACGCTGTTGGCGCAGAACCAGGCAATCATGCCCTTGTGTTCAGTTTCAGGGATTGATTTCATGATGCAACCTGCACCGGATTGACTCGCATACCATCAACAGGGACACGCACCGGCGACACAATAACCTGGTCACCCTGCTGAATGCCCTCTTCCACATACAACCAGTTGGTATCGGCATGAATGATCGTAACCGGGCGCAGACGCAAACGCTGCTCCTGATCCATGACCATCACCTGGTTGTCATTGGTCATCGCAGCCGGCGGCACCCGGTAGACTCCGGAGAGTACACGTCCCTGCAGGCTTGCACTGACAAAGGTACCTGCAAGCAGCGGGGTATTCGTGCCACCCGATGAAAGACGGTAAGGATCCTGAATACGGGCAACGGCGTAGTACATCCGGCTGCTGCTGTCGACGACAGCTTCAGTCCGCACGATGCTCGCGCGCCACTTTTGCTGTTCACCGGCGACCTCAGCACGCAGTTCAACGGGAACGGTCTCGCGGCTCAGTGATTGTCCAGGCATCGGCAAATCCAGCCATGCCAGATCATTTGCACTTAGTGGCAGACGGATTTCCGCGTAGTCGGTGGCAAATACCTCGGCCACCTGAGAACCCGCGCCGAGGTACTGGCCTACGTCCACCAGCTTTTCGCGTACCAGCGCATCATAAGGCGCGCGAATCCGTGTCCGTTCCAGTTGCCGCTGCGCCCGTGCCAGTTCGGATTCCGCCAGCAGCACTCGTGCCTGGGCTTCTTTAAGAAATGGGGTACGCAACGCGAGCAATGGCGCGTTTTCACGCGGGCGGCCTGACAGGTCCCACTCACGCGCCGCCTGATCAGCCTGGGCCTGCTCCTGGGTCAGCTGCGCTTCAGCCGAGAGCAGATTCGCCTCGGCCTGAGAAACAGTTACCTGATAGTCAGCATCATCCAGTATGACCAGCACTTCTCCCTGGCGCACATAGCCACCTGATACAAGTTTGTCCGACACCGAACGCACCATGCCGGAAACTTCTGCGACCAGGGTAGTTTCGGTACGGGGTATGACCGTACCCTGCGACTGGATGACAATTGGCAGGTCACTGCGCGCGACCGTCATGGTCTGCACCGGCACAACCCGCTCTTCAGCAGCAACACTCTCTGGTTGAGGACGCAAGGACACCAGCGCTACTGCCAGCGCAATAGCTCCCACCACGATGACTGGCGGCAAAAGGCGTCGCAGCCACAAAGATTGATTGGAAACGGCAGGTTCATTCATAGAGCAAGGTCCTGAAAACTGAATAGCTAATAGAAGTGAATTCGGCGAACTTGCGAGTAGCGATGCGATTGGAATTGTTATTGCGCGATGTCACACCCTTATACCGCGAATTCTGCAGGGGTGACTATTACCCATAAGTATTGATGCTACACACTACAACCACTGTTTATTCGTATACCAGTGCCAAAAGTCCTGTAGTCGATGAACAACCTTTTTTGCGCGCCAGATTGTAAACTTCTCGCGATTACTGCTGTTTACTACCGCCAAAGGCCTTAACAAGTGACTGACTCAGGTCGCTGACAACCAGGGTCATCACGGCAAAGTCCTGATCAAACTGTTGGGCAGCGTCCTCGGCATCAGCCTCTCGGGCTTTTTCGAGCACCATATCCTCAAACCGGACTCGACTGAGGGTCAGATCCGCTGATACATGACAACTCACCGCCTCGTTCCACACTACACCCAGCTTTTTAACCTGTTTGCCTGCCTCAAGATGCACAGTTACTTCCTCTGCGGTCAGGTCCTGTGACTTGCAACGTATGACATTGCCATCTTCAAGTGGGTTGATAAGCTCGCAGTCCTGGTCAATCTGAAAACCGTCTGAGCCATGGCCGTCCCGCAGCCAGCCGGTCATGACTGCCATTGGTGAATCGTTAACATCCAGCAGACGTACCGGAAACGAACCCAGGGCATCACGCAGCGAGGAAATCAGTTCCTCTGCCTGGGCAGCACTGCTGGTGTTGACGACTAACAGACGCTGCTTCAGATCAATATAGGCATGCAGCACACGGTGCCGGCTGAAAGCTCGCGGCAACAGATCCGCCACCACATCATCCTTGATCTGCAACTTTTCCTTGCGGTAGACCTTGCGATCATCTCGCGTTTCAATCTCCTGGACGCGGTTATCGGCCTCCTCATTAACGACAGCGGCAGGCAGTATCTTCTCCTGTTTGCGAAGACAGACCAGCACGTAGTTACCGAGTTCATGAGTCAGCACAGTCGACCGATCATCATCACGGTTGGGAGCGACCGGGTTTACCCAGCCAGCGGCGCTGCGCTCACCGGCACTGCAGGGGCGAAAGGCATGCTGCGCGACGGCTTCTGCCAGCGCATCTGTCGTCAGTGTGAAGTCATCAGCCAGTGCATAAAGACGAATATTTTTAAACCACATGAAACCCAGTCCTACTTTCTTGCCAGATTAATCGAGGCTGGCATTGTACTGGAAAGTGATTGGAATCACACAAATGAATTGCCATGGAAATTTGCGTCACGCATTTGTTGACAGGAAAAATTACAGGCATAAAATGCGCAGCATCAACAGATCCAGTCATGGTAATAACTTTCATGAACACCACACGCAATCAATATAGCGCTCACCTGCAGGAAGTCCTGCTGCTGGCTGCTGCGTGCTGGTTCAGTAAATCCCAGATTTCCAACCGCATTCATGCTCGTCGTGCACAGCGCAATCTGCTGTCCATGCCACAGGCGTGTGTGCGCACGATGAAGATTAGCCGGGAGGTCCGCCCGACGACGTAGTTCTGATAACACTTCAGACCAACGGTCAACAGAAAGGCCCCTGAGTTAAGTCGATTCAGGGGCCTTTTTTTTGGCCATAAAAATAATGAACGGTAGTTCAGGATAAGAAGAGATTGATGATGGAAAATCAATTACGAAGAAACATCAAGGTCGTGTATGCACTGGCTTTCTTTCACATGTTCATGCTGATTGTGCCGGTGCTGGTGCCATTGTTCCAGAGTCGCGGATTGACACTGGCAGAGGTGTTTTATCTGCAGGCAATCTATGCTGCATTCATTGTGGTGATGGAAGCGCCATCGGGGTATCTGGCCGACCTGCTAGGTCGCCGACTGGTATTGATCATTGGTGCTGCTGCGCATGCCCTGGGATACATCTGGCTTAACTTTGCCACCGACTTCTGGGGCCTGTTGTACTTTGAAATCCTGATGGCGGTTGCGGTCAGCATGATATCAGGAGCTGACCTTGCCCTGTTGTACGACAGTGAAAAGGCGCTGGCTGCAGAAGACAACGATCACATATACAGCGTTGCTCATCTGGGTTTCATGAAGTCTAGCGCCGAAGCACTGGGAGCGCTGCTGGGCGGCGCCCTGGCCATGGTGTCCTTCGATGTGATGATTCTGGCACAGTCGATGACAGCCTGGGTTTGTCTGTGGATGGCACTCACCATTACGGAACCACCTGTCACTGAAGAAGATGGCAACGGAAAACGTGTCGTCAGTCTGGCGGATATCTGGCGACACCTGGCCAAAGGTGATCCGATATTAAAAATGGTCTTCTTCGCCCTTCCCGTATACAACCTGGCTACGGTACTGGTCGCCTGGCTGGTGCAACCCTTCTGGGACAGCATGGGCCTGTCACTGGCAGTGTTCGGGATGCTCTGGTTTGCACAGAGCATGACGGTGGCCATCGCCAGCAAACTGGGTTACGAGCTGGAAAGGCGAGCCGGACCGGTTGCAGCGCTTTGCACGCTGGGGGTCTTGCCGATCATCGGAATATTTGGCATGGCCTGGCTGAGTGGCTGGGTCGGAATCCTGTTCGGATTTGTCCTGTTTTTATCCAGAGGCCTGAGCCAGGTTATCCTGGTAAATGCCCTGAATCGTCGAATCCCGGGCAGATTCCGCGCAACAGTCAATTCACTGAACAGCCTGATATTCCGATTTGGATTTATCGTGGCCGGTCCCTTGATGGGACTGTTGGCGCAGGATCACGGTGTCGCTTTTGCGCTGAATGCTGTCGGCGCCATGCTGGTGGTCAGCTTTTTTGCAGTGATGCTGCCGTTGATACTTGCCGTACGAAAGCTATTGCTTGCCACGACGGTACAGTCGGCGCAGGTCAAACCAGGTGCGGATGCGACACCCTGATGCCATGCCCCCTGTGAGAGTCAGCCCCCTGCAGGGGGCTGATCTCTACACTGAAGCCCTGACGCTTTTTGGCAAGGTGTTTATTGTTTGAGGCATACTCCGCCAGCAACTCTGCTGTTACACCTGGCGCTTCTTCACTCGTCAGATCAAGTACACCAATGGAAAGATTGAGTAGCGGATGAGTGCGCCAGTTTCCGTCGCGATCAGGCGCCTCAAACCCGTTTGCTGTCAGGTGTTCACTGCGATACAGACGCCGACACAATTGCTGAAACTGAACGTTCAGTTTGTCCAGTCTTTCATGCCAGTCGTCGCTACGTAACACCAGCATAAAGTCGTCGCCACCAATATGACCCACAAAGTCGCAATCGGGGTCACATATAGACTTAAGTATCTGAGCAAGCCCCAGCAGGATTTCATCTCCTTTGCCGTAACCATAGATATCATTAAAGGGCTTGAATGAGTCGATGTCGATGTAACACAGTCGCGCCGCCAGCTTTCCTTTTAGCAATCGATCCAGACACTCATGAATGGACACATTACCCGGCAGCAAAGTCAGGGGGTTGGCGGATTGCGCCTGCCTCACCTGAAGTTCGGTTATCTGTCGAAGAACATCAATCACACGGCCAAGTCCGGCATATTGACCGGCATCGGTGATGATAAAATCTTCTTCCAGGCGTTGCCGGGCACGGCTGGTCAACAGCCGACTGACGCGCTGCAGACTCTGCTGGACATCTACTATCAGGGAATCTGACGCAAGCATCTGGGCAATGGGTTTTCTACCATGCAATTCCATCGCGTAGGGCTTGAGCATCACCTGACTCAGCGCGTGGCAGTGGACAGACCCCAATGGCACGTTATTGTCATCCAGCACCGCCAGACTGTTAAGACTGGGCTGACGCTGAAAGCGCTGCAAGACATCGACCACTCTCTCACGATGATGCACACCCGCAACAGGAATCACCAGGCTATGAAGACCGCCGGCCTGGCCGTCACTGCGCTCCACCGCATCAAGCTGCTGACCAAGCGCTGCGTGTGTCAATTGAGGGCAGTGCGAGGGACGTTCGAACCAGTAGCCCTGCATCCACTCCACGCCCATCTCCGCCAGCGTATTGAATTCCTCAGAATGCTCTACACCCTCTGCAATAATGTGGGATCGCGATGCTTTTGCCATGGTCAGAATTGAACCAACGAATTCACGCTTGACGGTGTCCTTATGGATGCCGTTGATAAAGTGCCTGTCAATTTTGACGTACTCTGGTTTCAGCTCGGTCCACAAACGAAGTCCCGAATAGCCTGCCCCAAGATCGTCGATGGCAATGGCAAAACCCATGCTGCGATAGTGATGCAATGCGTTCTGCAGCAAACCCACATTGTCGATTGGCGCATGTTCGGTCAATTCGATAACCAGACGGTTGGCGGTCATGCCCGCCTGTTTGACCAGCTCCAGCGTTCGACCGGACGGGTGCTGCTGTTCCAGCAGACTCTCCGGTGAGACATTGATAAACAACAACCCTTCGAACTGATGCTGCGCGAATGCAAAAATGGCCTTGGCACGGCACAGCATCTCAAGCTCGGTCAACAGCCCGAAATATCTGGCCGTCGAGAAAAGTGTCAACGGTGAGTGCAATGGGCTGTTGGACGGCCCACGACTCAGGGCCTCATACCCAACGATCTTCTTTTCCAGCCCCGACACAATAGGTTGGAACATGACACTGATATCGGCATCGCGAAGCACCTGCTGCAGAGCTTCAAACTGCTGGGCAACTGACATGGATTGACTACAGACCTGCGTTTGAGAAAAGACACAGGATATTGTCATGCGTGCATGACAAATTTATGACTTGAGCCTCCAGGCGAATTAACAAATAGATACAATCTATTAAACATAATGCTTTGCCAGCCGATGACAGAGACGATTATATTGACACCCCTCTTTAGCATGGTAGGCTGCGGTTTACGCCATAGGAGACGTATTACATTGCAAACAATTGTCAGAGCCCAGCAGCACGAGGGCACTCCAGGTTGTGGCCAATGCCGCAAGAGTGCTACAGAATTTGACCTGAGCTTTGCCTTTCAGCCGATTGTAAAAGCCTCCACACGAACGGTCGTGTCTTACGAGGCTTTAGCGCGAGGAAGTAAGGGTCAGGGTTTTGCGCACGTGGCTGCGCAACTGAATGACGATAATCTTTATCACTTCGATCAGCGTTGTCGCGTCAAGGCAATCGAACTGGCGACACAACTTGGTCTTCAGGTCGATCTGAACATTAATTTTTCCCCTAATGCTGTATATCGCCCGGAATTGTGCATACGCACGACGCTGGAAGCGGCTGAGAAATACGGTTTTCCTGTCGAGCGCATTCATTTTGAAGTCACTGAGAGTGAAGAGGTTCGTGAAAAAGCCCACCTGACAAACATTCTAGCCTACTATAAAAAGCGCGGATTCACGACTGCCATTGATGACTTCGGCGCCGGTTACTCCGGGCTCAATCTACTTGCCGAGTTTCAGCCAGATTACATCAAGATCGATCGTGTACTGGTCGACCAGATAGACCTTCACGCCGTCAAACAGGCAATCGTTGATGGCGTATTGCATACCTGCAACAAGCTTGGCATCGGTGTACTGGCTGAGGGTGTCGAGAGACGCGAAGAGTATCAGTGGCTAAAAGGGGCCGGCGTGGACCTGTTCCAGGGTTACTATTTCGCACGGCCAGGGTTTGAACAGCTGCCGCAGGTGCCTGCAGAACTTTTTGATTAAATCTCTCTATTAAACCCCCGCCCGAATTCCGCCGGACCTCCTGTCACAAGCCAGCCTGAGCCTGCTGACAAAGCAATAAAAAAGCCGCCGGACACGTAGTTATGTCCGGCGGCTTTGTTACTTGGATCAGAACTGCATCAGAACACGTGCATACAGTCGACGGCCACGACCGTCAAACTGATAGGCATCGTAGTTCAGTGTGCCTGCATAGTGGAACGGCAGCTCTGCGTTAAAGGCATCCAGCGCACCTACTGTCAGTGTTGTGGTGCCCAGGTTCTGATTGGCCCACTCATGTACGTAGCTGTACTGAATGTCGACGCTGTGATAGCTGTCGATGTCACGATTGACAATGGATCGCACATAGTCGTTACCGTTGTCAAAGGTGTCCTGGTAGGACAGGTTCTGATACTGACCTACAAAGCGGTTGATTACCGCAACCGAGTGTCGTGTATCGGCACTGTTCCAGGACAGCGTGATATTGCCTTTGACATCGGGCAGAGAGCGCACAAGCAGACCATCACCAGTGGTGCCAGCGGCATCGAAGATACCGGTTTCGCGCAGACCCAGCTCCAGGCCCGGTACATCAGACAATGTGTACTGACGTACATAGCTGAAGTCAGAGGCGATGCGGAAGCGGCCCAGATCGGTATCCCACTGATAGCTGGCCTTCAGGTCAACACCGTCAGCAGTCACTTTACCGGCGTTGATGGCAGCAGAACTGATGGTGATCAGGTTGGCTGTTGTGCTGCCTGCCGCGCGAACCACACCGGATACCTGATACAGACGGGGATCCACCACACAATCCAGACGTGACATCGGAATCACCTGGCCGGCAGGCGTCTTTGAGTTGTCCGGATTGCTGCCCCACTGCGCTTCCAGTGCATTTGGGTCACAGGACGTGTAGGGGTTCATGCCACCGTAGGCCGCTGATGGGCTGCTGGACACGGTGCCGTTGAAGACATAATTATTGGGATCCGCTGCCGCTGCCTCGAACGCGGCAATTTCGTCGCTGATTGCCGAGATACCTGGTTGCGGCATGACCCTGTCTTCCACCTCGAAGCGCCAGAAATCCGCCCCGATGCTCAGACCCTGCAGAGCGCCAGCAGGCGTCCAGATAAAGCCGGCACTGTAGGTATCGGCGTACTCGTTGCCGATATCCGGTGCGGGTGAACCCACCGTATAGGTAGTTTCCGGCTCAGCATTGTCGTTGTTGGCAGGCACCATATTGGCACGCACCGCCTGATTGCTGATCGGATCACGGAAGGTCACCGAGCTCGACTCCAGACCTTCCAACTGAATGCCAATATTCGGCGCCCGGAAGGACTGTGAGAAGGAGCCGCGGAATAACAGCTCATCGGTGGGACGCCAGCTCAGAGCGACTTTTGGTGTCAGCTCGCCGCCAATCCGGCCGCCGTAGTCCTCGTAACGCAAAGCGATCTGTGACTCAATGCTGTCGAGGAAGGGCAGTGAGAGTTCCACAAATGCCGCGCGAGTACTGCGTGTGTGGTCGTAATTAAAAATACACTCGGAGCACTCAAAGTTATTGGAAACATAGCGGTATTCGTTCGGCTCGCCGTTGGGGCCAAAGCCCGCAATAGCATTGAGGCCCGGCTGGTTCATGGTCGGCGCGATGGACTTGGCGTTTTGCTCCCGGTGTTGCGCACCAACAGCAAACTGGGCCATGCCACCGGCCATCTCAAACATCTCACCTGAGACGACGGCATCAAATACGGCAAGCTTGTTGCGTTTGTCTGCCCTGCGAATGGTCGGCATCATCCAGTCAATCAATTCCTGAGAGTTGGCCAGGTCCGGGTTGGACTGACGCGTCAGGAAAGGGTTGTAGAATTCACAACCACCCTTACCCTGATTGTTACTGGTCAATGCATAAGACAGAGACTCGTAGGTATTAAATACGAAACCGGGGAAGAACAACTGCGTCATGCTGCTGCCAACAAAATCCCATCCAGTCGGTATGAAAGGAGAGATATGTCCGCGAGCGCTGATAAAGTCAAAGTCCGGTACGCCGTTGGGCGTGCAGTTGGGCCCACCCAGACCATTGGCCGCCAGCTGTGCGCGATCACGCTGGAAGGTTTTGTATTCCAGCTCAAAGCTGGTACCACTCCACGAGTAGCTGACATCGTAGTTAAAGCGGCGGTTATTGAACGCGGTAAACTCACCGCGAAGGCCCGCCTGCACCCCGGTCGCCTCCGTGTAACTCATCTGATTGCCACCGCCCATACGCGGCGAGCTGCCAATGTTCATATTGGCGTAGCTTGGCGCATTGAGACCGCCATTGCGGATATCGGTAGGTGCGTTGGTAATGTCAGCAGCGGTGGGCCGTGCCAGACCTATCGCCGGCGCGAAGTAACCCAGTTCCATGGGCTGACCAATTGAGTAGCCGCCCCAGGCCGGATTGCCCTGATGTGCGCCAGGCTGGGCCAGAAACATGGTCGGACCCCGGCTCGTATAAGTGCCTGAGTCAGAACGTTCGATGTCGCTGCTGGAGTGCTGGGCGAATGAGTAGAACTCCACGGAATCATTGAAGACATGCTCAAAGGCACCCGCAACACTGTCGCGCTCCATACCCACATTCAGCAGGTCCCACTCGAAACTGTTTTCACGGCAGCTGGTGTTGGGGTCACCGCGCTCAGACGTCCTGGTACCAGTGAAATAAGGTGTTCCATCAGCTGATGTCAGCGAATAACAAAGGGGATCAGTATAACGCGGATCGGCCGTACCACCTTCCGCGATGGCCTGCGCCACCGCCTCCTCATTCAGATACGCTGGATTAATGCGCGTGCCAAAAGCCGCATTGGCGATGGGTGTACCCAGCCCACCTACCGTACCGGTAAACTCCGAGCGATCATCGAAGTAGCGGGCGGCGCTGACCGAGACGGGATCACGACGGAATATTTCACCAGACAGCACAAAGTGCGTCGATCCGGTTTCGTTTGACCAGCCCCAGATGGCACTCAGTGTCTGGTCCTGATTTTCCATCTCTTTTTCGATGGCCTGCACGTCGCCATACAGCTCAAAGCCTTCAAACTGGGTACGCATGATGACGTTGGCAACACCTGCCACCGCGTCAGAGCCATACAGGGCCGAGCCACCGTCGGTCAGGACCTCAAGGCGTTCAACCATTACCAGTGGAATGGTGTTGATATCAACAAATTCGCCACCGGTAGGCGTTGCTGTCGCAGCTGGCGCAAAGCGCTTGCCGTTGATCAATGTGAGCGTTGAGTTTTCACCCAGGTTGCGCAGGTTGATGTTGGCCATACCCGAGACGTTACCCATCAGGGCATTACCGCCATCGGAACCTTCGTTGCTCACCGAGCCGGAGTTGACCTCCAGGTTTTTCACAACATCCCAGATCTGCGCGGCACCCTGGGCCTCGATGGACGCTCGGTCGACGACCTGTACAGGTGATGGAGCATCAAGTGGACTGCCACGCAGATAGGAGCCGGTGACAACCACTTCTTCTACTTCAGGTTCGGAATCCTGGGCAAAGGCAGGTACACAAGAAATTGCAGAGATGATACCCAGGAGTAGAGTATTCTTTCGGAAACCAGGTCTTACAGACATGGACTGTTCCCCCGTGATTCTTATTGTTAGATCGGAATGTTGCGCTGTACGCATCCTGCGCAGTCAATTCGATACTACCCCGACCCACTTCCTTGAAAACGGGTCGGTACTTCAGGGAATCTCCGCTGACTTTAGCCAATTGAAATAGGCAATGCAAACAAAATTGAATCACTTCATTATTTTTGGGCCACTCCTGGCCCGCCCTGATAAAGCAGAACAATATTCGTCATTAACGGGACTGATATAAGAGTCATGGGACATAAAAAAACGGGCCTTGTCTCAGGCCCGTTTTTTCAGGATTGCCAGACTGCTGTATCAGAACTGCAGCAATGCCCTTGCGTACAACCTACGACCCCGGCCATCAAAGACACTGGCGTCGTAGTTTAGTGCACCCTGATAGCGGAATGGCAGCTCTGCATTGAATGCGTCCAGCATACCGACGGTCAGCGTGGCGCTGCCCAGATCCGGGTTGGCCCATTCATGGCGATAGCTGTACTGCAGGTCGACGCTGCTGTAGCTGTCCACTTTTTCCTGCACAACCGATCGCACATAATCATTGCCTGCCTCGAATGTGCTTGCATAGGCCAGGTCATCGTAGGAGCCAATAAATCGGCCTATCACCGACACGCTGTGCGCCAGGCTATTGCTTGACCAGCCCAGTGTGACATTGCCCTTCAGGTCCGGAAGCGAGCGGACCAGCACGCCATCACCGGTAGTACCGGCAGCGTCAAATACACCGGTCTCCATCAGACCCAGCTCCAGCCCCGGCACATCAATCAGCTCATAGCTGTTGACGTAGGTAAAGTCAGAACTGGCACGGAAACGGCCAAAATCAGTCTGCCAGTCGTAGGCCAGTTTTAGATCCACGCCATCGGATTCAATCTCACCGGCGTTGATCGTAGAGCTCTGGATGGTTATCAGTGCAGCCGTGGTGCTGCCTACCGAACGAACAACGTTGGGCACGACATAGCTAGCCGGGTCAACGACGCAGTCAAGCCGGGAGCCCTCTATTACGCCGCCCGCCGCATTGCGTGAGTTGTCCGGGTTACTGCCCCACTCTGCCTCCAGCGCTGCTGGATCGCAGGCCACGTTGCGCACAGCAGCATCACTGCCCAGTGAGCTGTTAAACACATAGTTGGCAGGGTTCTGGGCCGCCTGCTCGAAAGCAGCTATCTCGCCCTCAATTGATGAAATACCGGGCTGTGGCAATACCCGGTCTTTCACCTCAAAGCGCCAGAAATCAGCGCCTACCGAAAGGCCATCCAGGGCACCAAATGGTGTCCACTGAAAACCGATATTGTAGGTATTGGCTGACTCGTTGCCCACATCAGGCGCTGGTGCACCAACCGAATAGGTGGTGTTCGGTTCGGCGAATTCATTGGTAGCCGGCCGCAGCCCGGCGCGTACCGCCTGATTGCGAATCGGGTCACGGAAGGTGATTTCGCCAGCCTCCAGACCCGCCTCGACTACACCCAGGTTGGGCGCACGGAATGATTGTGAGAAAGAACCACGCAACAGCAGTTCATCGGTGATACGCCAGCTCGCTGCCACTTTCGGCGTCAATTCACCACCAATGGAGCCGCCGTAGTCTTCATAGCGAAGTGCCAGTTGTGTTTCGACATCGGCAAGGATTGGCAGTGAAAGCTCTGTGAACACGGCACGGACATCACGATCGGTGTCGTAATTGAAAATACACTGAGAACACTCGTAGTTATTGCTGACATAGTGAAACTCATCGGGCACGCCGTTTTCGTCATACCCCAGAATCGCATTGGGGATACCTGGCAGGTTGATGGCTGGCGCATTTGATTTGTTGTTTTGCTTGCGCAGCTGCGCACCCACCGCGAATTGCGCGGTACCACCTGTCATTTCAAACATCTCGCCGGATACTACCGCATCAAATACCGCAAGCTTGTTGCGTTTGTCGGCGCGCTTGACGGTTGGCATCATCCAGTCGATCAGTTCCTGCGAGTTGGCAAGATTACTGTCTGTCATCTGTGTCAGGAATGGATTGTAGAACTGACAGCCGTCCTGGCCCTGGTTGTTACTGGTCAGCGCCAGCGACAGGCTCTCGCGCGTGGACAGCACAAAACCCGGGAAGAATGTCTGTGTCAGACCTGCATTGTATGCGCCCCAGAAAGTAGGGATCTGAGGGGCTATGCCAAGCTGGGTAGCCAGGGCATTGGCCGCCTGAAACGCGGCAGGATGTTGTGCCCCTGCGCTGGCAAAGTCGAAATCGGCACGTCCGTTGGGTGTGCAGTTGGGACCGCCAAGGCCATTTGCTGCCAGTTCCGCACGGTCTCGCTGAAAGGTTTGATACTCCAGTTCAAAACTGGTGCCACTCCATGAGAAGCCAACATCATAGTTGAAGCGGCGATCGCCCAAGGCGTAGAACTCACCTTTGAGTCCGGCCTGAATGCCTACTGTCTCGGTCTCGTTGCGATTCTTGTTGCCACCCAGCCGCGGAGCATTGCCAATATTCACATTGGCATACATCGGCACATTGGGCCCGCCGTTGTAACCAGCGATCGGTGCATTCGGGATAAAGTCCGGAGCTTCCAGGCCAATCAAAGGTGCCATGGAACCCAGCTCACCATAGCGACCTATCGAATAATTGGCAGGTGCGCCCAGCGGAATCAACGGATTGCCCTGGTGTGCTCCTGGCTGCGCCAGCATTACAGCCGGGCCTCGTGAACTGACGGCACCGGAATCCGAGCGCTCAATATCACTGTGTGACCATTGCATGAATGAATAGAACTCGGCCTTCTCACTGAAACTGTGGCTGAATGCGCCAGCGATGCTGTTTCGCTCCATGCCCACCGCCAGCAGGTTCCACTCGTAGGAATACTCGCGGCAGCTTGAACTGGGCTCGCCACGCGGTGCTGTGTTGGTGCCGACAAAAAACGGTGTGCCGTCCGCCGAGCTCAATTCACTGCACAACGGATCAGTGTAGCGAAGCGAGGCATCACCGCCCTCGGCAACTGCCTGATCAATCGCAGCCTGATTGATATAGTCACGATTGAGCCGGGCACCGAAAGAAGACTGATTGATCAATGTGCCCATTCCGCCGACAGTAGCGGTGAACTCAGAGCGTTCATCAAAGTAGCGGGCATCTTCCACACTGACCGGATCACGGCGAAATGTCTCACCCGCCAGAACAAAATTGGTGGCGCCAGTATCGCTGGCCCAGCCCCAGATCACACTGCCTGTTTTGTCGAACTTGTCACCGGCTTTTTCGATGCCTTGTATGTCACCATAGACCTCCAGCCCTTCAAAATCGGTGCGCATGATGATGTTCACCGCACCGGCCACAGCATCCGATCCATAGAGCGCCGAGCCACCGTCGGTCAGCACTTCAAGGCGCTCCACCATCACCAGTGGTATTGTATTGATGTCGACGAATTCGCCGCCAGACGGTGTCGTGGTTGCAGCTGCGACCTGGCGCTTGCCATTGATCAAGGTCAATGTGGAGTTTTCACCCAGGTTACGAAGGTTGATATTGGCAGTGCCAGACAAAGTGCCCAATTCTGCACTACTGCCTTCCGCGCCTTCATTGGAAATGGAGCCAGAGTTGATCTCGAGATTTTTGACGACATCCCATATCTGGGCCGCGCCCTGGGATTCTATTGAGGTCCTGTCGACGACCTGCACTGGGGATGGCGCGTCAAGCGGGCTGCCGCGCAAATAAGAACCGGTTACTACGACTTCTTCAACTTCCTGTGCTTCATCTGACTGCTGGGCAAAAGCGGGCATTACAACAGCACCTGTTGTCAAGCCGGCAATCGCGCAAGCCAGACTCTTTTTGACAAGCCATCTGGACATGAGAGACTACTCCTCATTATTGTTATGTAAAAAACCTAAACAGCGGTTACATGTTGCTGATTTCACTAGGCCGTTCAGAACTAAACCGGGTCTTCGGCCAGCAACAGGCAGAGAAAAGACACACGGTACCACTGAGAAAAGCGCTTCAACGATAGCCAAACCCCCATTGCATTGCAAACGAATTAACGGCAAAAGTGTTCGCTTTATCCTGTATAAAATCTGAGAATATCGCCTATCATCCCTTGTGATCTTTCCGTGTGGAACCGGTCTGGTGCGCATAGGCCAAAAAAAGCGCAGCGCCCAGGCGACACCATGAGCGGACCAGGAACAAAATTGAGCAGATTATTGAGAAAAATTCGCAACTTTTTACTGACGGTCGCATTGCTGGCAGGCTTGATTGCCATTGCACTGCCCGGGTTGATTGGGCTGGGCGTGCGCCATCAGCTGTCAGCGCTGTTGACTGCGGCTACCAACAGCAATCCATACAGCGCCCTGCTGTCCGTGCATCTGGACAGGATTGAACCCGGCTGGTTTACCAGCAATTACTACCTGACGGTTGCGGGACCTGTATTGTCCGCTGATGGCTCACAAACCGCCACGCAACGTACACAATTGTCAGTCACTCACGGACCCATTATCCGGCACTTACGTGACACGCCTTTGGCAATTGCGGAATTTCAATTGATCAATCTCGATCCGGTTACCGGGCCGGACACACCACATTTATCCGGATCAGCGGTGCTGACAATGGAGTCAACGACCGTTGCGGCGCTCAGGGGTATCGCAGGATTCAGCGCTCTGGGTGGTGAACACTGGCTGGAGTCGCGCGGCCAATGGTCGCTCCCTGCCGTGCTGACCAGGGCGGCCGACGAACCCATGCCGGGGAACCTTCAGCTCTACCTCGATGCCGATGCCGAAGCGCTGGGCGCCGGAGCCGGCAACGACCTTTTGCAGATCATCCAGTTACAGGGCTGGACCCGCATCAGTAACGGCCGCGCGCTTAGCCATATTTCTGTCATTGATGGCGCTGTCACGGTTAACGGACAGCCTTTGCGACTCAGTGTGGGGCCGGCCGCTGGCGAATAATGACCGCGCCGGCGGATCAATTTTAGATACCGCGCAAGAAGCGACGCAGTTCTTCGGTCAGGTGCCGGGTACAGCATAGCGCCAGCTTCAGGCTATCATTCATGTCAGGGCCACAATCGTGTAGAATGGCGCTGAATTTCTCAGGTATCCCGCGCCGTCATGTCCGACTCAAGCAAACCGCCACATCTGTTTTCATATCCGCGTTACTGGGCCGAGTGCTTTGGCACCGCTCCCTATCTGCCCATGTCTCGGGCCGAGATGGATGCGCTGGGCTGGGACAGCTGCGATATCATCATCGTCACCGCAGACGCTTATGTGGATCACCCCAGTTTCGGCATGGCTGTGGTTGGACGTTTGCTGGAGGCTCAGGGCTTTCGGGTGGGCATCATCGCGCAACCCGACTGGCAAAGTGCAGAGCCGTTTAAAGCCCTGGGCAAGCCGAATCTGTTTTTCGGGGTCACCGGCGGCAACATGGACTCGCTGATCAACCGTTACACGGCTGACCTGCGTATACGCAGCGACGATGCCTATACACCGAATGCGGAACCAGGCAAACGCCCGGACCGATCAGTAATTGTCTACAGTCAGCGATGTCGCGAAGCGTATTACGACACGCCCATTGTTATTGGTGGCATAGAGGCCAGCCTGCGCCGTATTGCCCAGTATGACTACTGGAGCGACCAGGTTCGTCAGTCCATACTCATTGATTCCAATGCCGATATTCTGCTTTATGGAAACGCCGAGCGGGCACTGGTTGAGGTTGCTCATCAGATCGCAAATGGCACGGATCCGGCGACAATGACTCATGTGCGTGGCACGGCCATTGTGCGCCGAGATGTCCCGGCTGGATGGACCGAGATTGATTCGACCCGCATCGACTGGCCAGGCCGTATCGACAATATTCCCAACCCTTACGAGGTGCCACACGACCAGGCGACCGACACCAGGACACGCGAACTTGCCAAAGCCGAACAGGCTGTGGGCATGGCCGGAGGCGACGCCGTGGCGG
Organism: Gammaproteobacteria bacterium UBA2675; assembly: GCA_002354805.1. Classification (GTDB taxonomy): domain Bacteria; phylum Pseudomonadota; class Gammaproteobacteria; order Pseudomonadales; family Pseudohongiellaceae; genus Pseudohongiella. The sequence continues at coordinate 24,648 of DEMH01000006.1, read as the reverse complement.
TCAAAGCGCCCGTGCCTGACGCTGACACCGTAACGACGGTCCGCATCATACCGTTGCCGCTGCACCGCCAGTTCGACAGCGATCCTGAACGCACTTATATCCGGCTGCCGCCATACCACAAGGTGAAAAAAGACCCCGCGCTGTACGCGCACGCTTCGCGGGTACTGCACCAGGAGTCCAACCCCTACAATGCCAAGGTACTGGTTCAAAGGCACGGTACGCTGGATGTATGGGTCAATCCGCCGCCGATTCCACTGGAAACAGACGAAATGGACGGGGTGTTTGACCTGCCCTATCAGCGTCGCCCACATCCCTCATACGGCGATGCACGCATTCCTGCCTACGATATGATCAAGACCTCCGTGAATATCATGCGCGGCTGCTTCGGCGGCTGTACCTTCTGTTCGATCACGGAACATGAGGGACGGATCATCCAGAGCCGGTCAGAAGGGTCCATTCTTCGCGAGATCGAAAAAATCCGCGACCAGGTACCCGGTTTCACTGGCACCATCTCCGATCTTGGCGGCCCGACTGCCAATATGTACAAGCTCAACTGCAAGTCTGAGGAAATTCAGAAGCGCTGCAAGCGCCTGTCATGCGTCTATCCGACTATCTGCCAGCATTTGAATACGGATCATAGCCCGACGACCCAGCTCTATCGCAAAGCGCGCGCCATTCCCGGCGTGAAACGCGTGGCGATCGCCTCGGGTCTGCGCTATGACCTGGCCATCAAGGATCCCGAATATGTTGAAGAACTGGTGACCCACCATGTTGGCGGCTACCTGAAGATCGCGCCGGAGCACAGCGAAGAAAAAACGCTGTCCAAGATGATGAAACCCAGTATCAGCGCCTACGATGAATTCAAGCGCATGTTTGATCATTTTTCGGCCAAGGCCGGCAAAGAACAGTATCTGATTCCCTATTTCATCGCTGCCCACCCTGGTTCCGATGATGAGGACATGATGAATCTGGCGCGCTGGCTGAAGAAATACAAGTTCAAGCCCGACCAGGTGCAGACCTTCTATCCATCACCGATGGCGCTGGCCACGGCCATGTACTACTCCGGCAAGAATCCACTGAAGAAAGTGACCTATAAAAGCGAATCGGTCACGGTCAGCAAGGACATCGAGCAACGCCGTCTGCAAAAGGCTTTTCTTCGTTACCACGACCCCAAGAACTGGCCAATGCTGCGCACGGCGCTGCGCAAGATGGGCCGGGATGACCTGATCGGCAGCGCACCGCATTGCCTGGTGCCGGCCGACAAACCCGTCCGGGGTGGTAAATCAGCGTCGCACGCTACGGCAAAACACGGCGCAGCCAGGCGTCGGCATACTGCTGGCGGCAAGCCGGGCAGGAAAACAGTCAAACGCCGTATCCACTGATCTCACGGCCCCTTGAGGTTAATTCTCAATTGCGATTTACGTTGCAAACGAGAATGATTAGCACTATGATTGGCGCAATTTTTTGCATTCGTCATGCGGCCAGAGAAGTCGCAAACGATGCGCCAATACCATAAGACGATACTATCCTCAGGGGAGTTATATGAAGATTCGCAACAAGCGTCTGCAATTTGCTGTGTCCGCCATCATCATGGGATCAACCGCCGGCGCCCATGCCTCCAATGTCGAAGAGTTTCTGATCATCGGCAGCCGTGAAGATGCCCGCACCGTGGCCGGCTCCGGCGCTGTGATTGATGGCGAGCAGATCCGCATCGAAGCCGCAAACGATATCAATCAGTTATTGAAAACCATTCCTGGTATCTACATTCGTGAAGAGGAAGGTCTCGGTCTGCGTCCCAATATCGGTATTCGTGGTGCAACTTCCGAGCGCAGCAGCAAAGTCACCATTATGGAAGACGGTATCATGATGGCCCCCGCTCCCTATGCTGACCCGGCGGCCTATTACTTCCCGACAACAATCAGACAGTCCACCGTTGAGGTTCTGAAAGGCGCACCGCTGTTGCGCTACGGCCCGCAGACAACTGGCGGTGTGGTTAACATGGTCAGCACGCCCATTCCGCAGGAAAGTGCGGGCAGCGTGCAGACCGCGATTGATGAGCGCGGCAGTGTCGATCTGCATGCCTGGGCGGGTGGCCAGGGCGAATCCATTGGCTGGCTGCTGGAGACCGTGCAGCGTGACGGCGAAAGCTTCAAGGATACCGACCGCAGCAACGATGCTGGCGACTATCGAATCGAAGATTACGTTGCCAAGCTAGGCTGGCAATCCACTGAAGGACCGGCGCAAAGCCTGCTGTTGAAACTGCAGTACTCAGAAGAAACCTCTCTGGAAACCTATCTGGGCCTGACCGATGCCGACTTCGAAGCCAACCCCAACCGTCGTTACGGCCTGTCATCCATTGATGATATGAGCAACCGTCACTCATCGATACAGCTCAGTTATGCCCTGGCTCTGAGCGACAACACCACTCTGAGCGCCAATGCCTACCAGAATAATTTCAAACGTAACTGGTTCAAACTAAGCGGCGGCGGTGCCTATATTGATGCTGCCAACCGCGGTGATGCAAGGGCCCAGGCTATTCTGGACGGATCCGGCAACGTGGATGGACTGCAATACAAGAACAACAATCGCCGTTACGAATCACGCGGCATTGAAGTTAACCTGACGCATACCCGGGGCGATCACCTGATCGAGTTCGGTGCGCGCACCCACGAAGACGAATCGGACCGCTTCCAGCCCGTTGATGTCTACAACCAGGCCGGCGCGCGACTGATTTACGACCGCCGTATCCAGCCGGGATCCAGTGATAATCGTGTAGGTTCTGCAGACGCAGTGACCTTCTGGTTGACTGATACATGGCAGCTTACCGAAGCACTGACCGTCAACGCGGCACTGCGACACGAAAACGTCACTACCAGCGAACATCGTTACGCAACCCTGGACCGCAGCTCACTGAACCGTATTACCAACAATGAAGCCAGCGAATGGCTGCCAGGCGTGTCACTGACCTATCAGATCAGCGACAGTTTTCAGCTACTGGCGGGCGTGCATCGCGGATTTTCCCCTCTGGGCGCAGGCGCACAGCCTAACGAAGACCCGGAAACCAGTGACAACTATGAAGCCGGCTTCCGTTACCAGAACGGGACCCTGTTCGCGGAGCTGATCGGTTTTTACAGTGACTTCTCGAACAAGAGTGAAAACTGCTCACTGGCCAGCCCATGCAGCAACGGCGAAACCAGTGGCTCCTACACTACCGGTGAAGCAGTGATTCAGGGCCTGGAAATTCAGTTTGGCAATCGGTTTGCAGTAGGCGACGCATCCGTACCCTTCGATTTCAGCTACACTTTGACTGATGCCGAGATCACACGCACTGACGCTACTGCTGGTGTGAACAAGGGTGACGAGCTGAAAGACGTACCACGTAACATCTTCAGCGTCCGCAGTGGCCTGGAGCTGGCCAATGGCTGGAACAACTATATCGTCGGCAAGCTGGTGCACGAAATGTGCGTATCGGTCGGATGCAACACCTCTGCCAGCCCTTACGCCAAAACTGACACACTGTTCGTTACCGACCTGATCAGTCGTTACACCATCAACAATGGTGTCGAGCTGTTCTTTAAAGTTGAAAACCTGTTCGACAAGCAGAAGATCGTTTCACGCGATCCAGACGGCGCACGCCCGAACAAGGCACGTACCGCTTCAGTTGGTTTCCTGTACGAGTTCTGATCAACTCTCAGGCGTTTACTGATCAAAAAAGGCAGCTCATCCGAGCTGCCTTTTTTTTTATTCAGACACTGAGTCTGACAACAAGAACAAGTTATTTCCTGTTTTTGAGAGCCTGTTCAAACAGCGCCGCCATCGTACCGGTCTGGCGCTTGTTGTCGGCCGCCTTGCCAAAGTCCTTCTTGCCACGAGTAGATGTTGCAGCCCGGGCGCCACCACGCGAGGAGCGGCTGCCCTCGCTTTTCTCACCCGGTTGCGGCAAGGGATCATCCAGACGCATGGTCATCGCGATTCGTTTTCTTTCACGATCAACCTCGAGCACTTTGACTTTAACTATCTGGCCGGCACTCACCACTTCGTGCGGGTCTTTTACAAACTTGTCGGACAGGGCTGAAATATGCACCAGGCCATCCTGATGCACCCCTACATCAACAAATGCACCGAAGTTGGTGACATTGGTGACAGTGCCTTCGAGTATCATGCCCGGCACCAGGTCTTTTATTTCCTCGACCCCCTCTTTCAGTTCCGCTGTTTTGAATTCACCACGCGGATCACGACCGGGCTTCTCCAGTTCTTTGAGGATATCCTGGACGGTGGGCAGACCGAACTTCTCGCTGACGTAATCCTGGGCCTTCAGGCCGCGCAGAAACGCAGCGTCACCGATCAGTGACTTCACATCACGATTGTTGCGACGGGCGATCTCCTCAACCAGCGGATAGGACTCAGGATGCACCGCAGAACCATCCAGCGGGTTCTCACTTTCGTGGATACGCAGAAAACCGGCTGCCTGCTCGAAGGTCTTGTCGCCAAACCTTGGGACTTTCTTCAATTGTTCACGCGACCGGAACTGACCATTCTGGTCCCTGAATTCCAGAATATTGCTTACCAGCGACTGATTGAGACCGGACACCCTTTTCAGCAATGGAGCCGATGCTGAATTGACATCCACACCCACTGCGTTCACACAGTCCTCGACCACCGCGTCCAGACTTCTGGCCAGCTTCACCTGACTGACATCGTGCTGGTACTGACCAACACCAATCGACTTGGGTTCGATCTTTACCAGCTCGGCCAGTGGATCCTGCAGGCGGCGGGCAATGGACACCGCGCCTCTAATCGTGACGTCCAGGTCCGGCAGTTCCTGGGAGGCAAACTCTGAAGCTGAATACACGGATGCACCCGCCTCGTTGACCATGACTTTCTTGAGCTTGAACTGCGGAAACTGTTTGCAGAAATCACCAACAAACTGGTCGGTTTCCCGAGACGCGGTACCATTGCCGATACTGATCAGTTCAACCGGGTATTTATCGCAGAGCGCTTTTAGTACGGCGGCCGCTTCTGCCTTGCGATGCTGGGGTGCGTTCGGAAAGATTGCGCCATGGTCCAGCACTTTGCCGGTCTGATCGACAACACAGAGTTTAACGCCGGTGCGCAGACCCGGATCAAGACCAATCGTGACTTTCTTGCCAGCCGGTGGCGCCAGCAACAGATCCTTGATATTACGGGCAAACACATCGATGGCGCCTTCTTCAGCCTGCTCGCGCAGCTGGGTCAGAAAATCAGTCTGCAGATGTGTATGTACCTTGACGCGCCAGGTCCAGCGCACTACATCGGCCAGCCATTTGTCGGCGGCCCGACCCTGATCATTGATCTTCCAGTGCGAGGCAATCATGCCCTCGCAGGCGTGACGCGCTGGTGGTGCGTTTTCGTCGACCGGGATATCCAGCTTAAGATTGAGGATGCCCTCGTTTCTGGCACGGAACAGGGCCATCACGCGGTGCGAGGGAATCGTCGTAACCGCTTCCGAAAATTCAAAATAGTCGCGGTACTTGGCGCCTTCCTGTTCCTTGCCCGGCACCAGCTCCGAGATCATGTGCGCGTGACCCCAGAAGAAGTCCCGCAGCTTGCCCAGCAGAGTGGCATCTTCCCCGAACTGTTCGATCAGAATGTGGCGGGCGCCGTCCAGCGCCGCTTTTGCATCTGCAACACCCTGATCGGCATCAATGTATTTCTCAGCTTCCAGTTCGGGGTCCAGCGTCGGGTTTTCGTAAAGACTGTCGGCCAGCGGCTGCAGGCCCGCCTCTCTGGCAATCTGCGCCCTGGTGCGGCGCTTGGGCTTGTAGGGCAGATAGAGATCTTCCAGCGCAGTCTTGGTGTCTGCCTGGCGAATCTGCGCTTCCAGTTCCGGCGTCAGTTTGTCCTGCTCGGTGATGCTTTTGAGAATCACCTCTCGTCGATCTTCCATCTCACGCAGATAGACCAGGCGCTCCTGCAGTTTGCGTAGCTGGGTATCATCCAGCCCGCCGGTCACTTCTTTTCGGTAGCGGGCGATAAACGGAACCGTCGCGCCATCATCCAGCATGGCTACGGTGGCTGTTACTTGTTGGGCTTTGGCGCCGATCTCCGCGGCAATCTGTTCATACATCGCTGTTAACACTGAATAGGGTTCCTGCAATTGGTTTTGGGTTGTTGTATCAGGGCTTCGGTAGTCAAAAGGTCACTGCGCTGCCGTATCATCCCCGCTGTTATTGCGATTGGCGCGTTTGACGTGATCATCAATGTAGGTCAGCACACCGCGCAGTATGTTGATTTCCATGGCGTCCGGCCGGATACGGCCAAACAGCCGGCGCATGCGAGGCATCAGCAGCCGAGGATTTTTGGGGTCGTGGAAGTCCATGTCGATCAGTACCTGTTCAAGATGCTCGTAAAACAGTTCCAGCTGGTGGTTATCCGCCTTGGGGACGTCCCAGTACTCATCTTCAACGCTGGCATCGTAGAAATCACCACTGTGAACCGGTTGTGCCGCAGCACCTGCTGCCAGCGCATCCAGCATGGCCACCCGCACTTCATAACAGATCACTACAACTGCCGCCGCCAGATTGAGCGAGCTGTACTCTTCACTGGCGGGGATCTGCACGTGATAATGACAGAGCTGCAGTTCTTCGTTGTTCAGGCCGCTGTCTTCACGACCAAACACCAACGCAACTTTGTTGCGACCGGCGTCTGCCACGACATGATTCGCGCACTGACGGGGGCTGAGCACCGGCCACGGCATCCGGCGTGACCGAGCACTGGCGCCAATAACCAGGCCGCAATCAGCAACAGCCGTCTGCAGGTCGGGAAACACCTCTGCCCGCTCCAGCACGTCGGTAGCCGATGCAGCACGCCAGGTTGCAGTATCACTGGGATAGTCCCTGGGATCGACCAGGCGCAGATTGGGAATCCCCATATTTTTAAGGGCGCGCGCGGCGGCGCCGATGTTGCCGGGATGTGAGGTATTAACCAGCACCACCTGGATATTGGAAAATTCGGGCAGGCTCAAAGATCTCTCCGCGTCTGTCGATGTTTATAAAATGGGTCCGGATTATAACAGCCTGATAACAAACTATCTGCGTTGCTCTCGTTTTGCTATCATTGGCGGCTGATTCACTCCCGATTGTCGAGACTATGCACCCAGTTATCAATATAGCCCTCCGCGCCGCCCGCAGCGCCGCCGAACAAATCGCCCATGTCAGCGACCGCCTGGATCGCGTCAATGTTGTTGAAGACCATGGCGGCAACCTGGTAACCAGCATGGACCTGGATGCGGAGCGAACCATTCTGTATCACCTGCGCAAGGCCTACCCTGATTTCAGCGTCGAATCGCGCATCAGTGGTTATACCGAGGGTGCCGATCGTGCCAACACCTGGCTGATAGACCCCATTGTGGGCAACCGCAATTTTTATCGCGGCGTGGGGGCATTCTGCGTTTCCGTCGCACTGAGAACCAGCAAAGGCATCACACAGGGCGTGCTCGTCAATCCGGCTACCAACCAGGAATTCACTGCCAGCAAGGGCGACGGTGCCCAGCTGAATGCGACACGTATCCGGGTTGGCAAGGCCAGTGAGCTTGAGCAGTCCATGATCGCGCTGGATGGTGACCCTCAGGGCGAGACCGTCATCATGCAGAAACTGTTGGCCAGCCTGCAGGCGCTGCCGGCCTGGGTTCAGATCAGCGGATGTCCAGCGCTGGACATGGCGCATGTTGCATCCGGACGACTGGATGCGGCCTGGTGCGCACAGCAGCCGGAAACCGCCATTGCTGCTGCCCGTCTGATTCTTCTTGAGTCAGGTGCCCTGCTGGGAGACCCTCAGGGCAATCCGCAGGTGCAACAGAGCAAAGAGCTGCTGTTCAGCAACCCAAAATGCTTTAAGCAACTCCTCAAAATACGCCAGACCCTGACAAGCTAAAACAACAAAACAACTCATCAGAACCGATGGTCGGACATGGCAGAACCCAGACGAAGTAATCGCCACAAACTGACAGAAGGCCCCATCGGTCAAACCCTCATCAATATGACCATGCCCATGATTGTTGGCATGGTCATGATGTTCAGCTTCAATCTGGTTGATACCTTCTTTATCAGTATGCTCGGCACCGAGCCACTGTCGGCCATCAGTTTTACCTTCCCCGTCACCTTCACCATCATGAGTCTGGCCATCGGTCTGAGCATCGGCACATCTGCCGTGGTCGCCAAATACATTGGTCGCGGTGAAACAGAAAAGGCCAAGCAGGCGTCGACAGTGACAAACTACGTCGCCATGGCACTGGCTGGCGTGCTGGCGATTGTCGGTTATGTTTTCATGGACAGCATTTTTCTGCTGATGGGTGCACCAGAATCCATGCTGCCAGCGATTCGCGAGTATATGGACATCTGGCTACCCACCAGTGTGCTGCTGGTCGCCATCATTTGTGCCAACGCCGTGCTGCGAGCCAATGGCGACACGCGAACGCCCAGCATCCTGATGGCGGCAGCCGGTCTGATCAATGCGGCACTGGATCCCCTTTTCATTTTCGGTCTGGGACCGATTCCTGCCATGGGCATTCAGGGTGCCGCTTATGCAACGCTGGCCTCATGGATAGCCGGTGTCTGCTTTCTGTTCTATTACCTGGCCATTCGCCATGAACTGATCTATCGCGGCCTGCCCACGGGTCCGGTGTTCAAGAACTCAGCGCGCGAAATGCTGCGCATTGGTATTCCCGCCTCGGGCGCCAACATGATGACGCCGCTGGCTGCCGGCATCATGACTGCCATCGTAGCCTCATATGGAGAAACCGCAGTTGCTGCGTTTGGTGTCGGTTCGCGTCTGGAATCAATTGCCTGCCTGGTCATCCTGGCGCTGTCGAGTACGCTGCCGCCGTTTGTCAGTCAGAATCTGGGCGCCGGCAAGCTCGAACGCATTCGCGAGGCATGCCGGCTTTCCATGCGCTTTGTGCAGGGCTGGCAGTTACTGATCTACATAGTCATGGCACTCGGGGCATCGCTGATCGCCTGGGTGTTTACCCGCGACGCGGAAGTCGCCGGGATCATTCGTCTCTACCTGTGGATCATGCCGTTAAGCTACGGCATGCAGGGCGTGATCATCCTCTGTAACTCTGCGCTGAATGCCCTGCACAAACCCATGGTGGCGCTGTATCTGAGCTTTGCCCGCTTTTTTGTATTTTATGTGCCACTCGCCTGGGTTGGCAGTCAACTCTATGGTTTACCGGGGTTCTTTATAGGCGCATTTACGGGCAACCTGCTGATGGCCATCGTTTCCTGGCTTACATTCCAGCGTGTACTGGCCGCCGAGCAGGCCCACATGCAACCGGCCAGCTAAAACCCAGGCAGGCATATCCTCCCTTTGCCCGCTGCGGCTTTTGTTTTATGCTTCGGAAAAACACATAAAAGGGGATTCCGCATGACTAAACAGACAATGGCAGTCAGCCACACCAGTCGCATGGCCAATACTGCTGATGCAGCAGTGCGGCAGTTCTGGTCCACCCGATGACCAAGATTACCTCCAGCTACAAAGATGCCCTGCAGGTGTTACATCAGCGGGTTTCAGTATCACGGGTCAGCGATCCGGCTCCGGATCAGGCCACGCGTGAAGCGATATTTCGTGCCGCGCTGCGGGCCGCCGATCATGGCCTTTTGCGACCCTGGCGATTTCTGATCATTGAAGGTGAGTCCCGGCACCGCCTGGGCGAGTTGTGGGGTAAAGCGAGCAAGGCTGATAATCCCGGGATGACGGAAGCAGATGTGTTGTCCGCGCAGAAAAAAGTGCTGCGGGCGCCAATGATTGTAGTCGGCATTGTCAGCCCAAAAGCGCACCCCAAAGTCCCCGAGGCAGAACAGCACCTTGCCGCCGGAGCGGCCATGCAGAATATGCTTAATGCGGCGTACGCACTGGATGTTGGCGCCATCTGGCGTACCGGGCCAATGGCGACCCACCCTGTGATGCGCGAAGGGCTGGGCCTTCAAGCCCACGAATCGATTATCGGTTTTTTATATCTCGGCAGCATTGATGGCCCCATGCGCAGCGTGCGCGAAGAGGCGCTGACCGACTTTTTCCAGGAGTGGTAAATGACTCAAGCCACCGAAACTCAAACGATGCAGATTCGCAAGACCACCGTCTTCTGCACGCCCTTACTGACAGCTCTGCTACGCGGTCTGGCGACGATCATTCTGTGGATAATTGGCTGGCGGCCGATTGGCAAACCGCTCAATGATCAGCGCTTTGTTCTGATCGGCGCACCACACACCAGCAATTGGGATTTCCCCATCATGCTGCTGGTTGTCCTGAAGTTGAAGCTGCGTCTGCACTGGATGGGCAAGAACTCACTGTTCAAGTTTCCATTTGGTGGGCTGATGCGTTGGCTGGGCGGCATCCCGATTGATCGTTCCCGCCACAACGGCATGGTCGACCAGGTTGTTCAGCAGTACGGAGATAACCCGGAGCTGGTGGTTCTGATCCCGCCTGAAGGCACGCGGGCCAAGGTCAAGGACTGGAAGACCGGGTTTTACCATATCGCCAATAACGCCGGAGTTCCGATTTTGATGGGTTATCTGGACGCAGATAAAAAAGAAGCCGGCCTTGCCGACTTCTTTTATCCGACCGGAGATCTGTCGGTCGATATGGCTGAAATTCGAAAGTTCTACTCCACCAAAAAAGGCATCAGGCCAGAGAATGCTGACTGACGGAGCCAGAGGCCTCCGCCTGGTCTGAGTTTTGACTGGCAGGTGCCTGGTAATCCAGAGCACTCAGCACATGTGAAAACGCAAAATTGGCAAAAACATTGATGTCTGATTTCAGGTGCTGGAACTTCCAGCGCTTGAGATACCATTGTTGTAGTATTGCGGTGGTTGCTGCCGACAATAGTGCCGTGTCGCCCTGATAACGGAACACACCCGCATCAATGCCATCCTGGAAAATAGATTGCAGCCGCTGGTCAAATTTCATCTCCATCTGCATCGCCGCCTCACGCTGGCTACGGTCAAGCCCTTTGGCTTCGATAAAACAGAAGTAGTACCACTGATGCATGATGTCGTTCATGTACAGGTCTGCAAACAGCACAGCCCTCAGATGTTCGTAGGGTGGCAGCTTGTGGCTGTGAATATCCGACATGACGTCATCAATAGACTGCCGCACTACCGATTCAATCGCAGAAGCCAGATCACTTTTGCTGCCGATATAGGCGTACAGACCACCCATGCTGATCTGAGTCTCACGACTCAGGTCACGAAGACTCATGGAATGGAAACCCTGGCTGTTGGCCAGACGGAATGTGCAGGTAAAAATCTTCTGTAGATTACGCAGGGCGGTCTTGCCATTTTTGATCTGCATGCGTTCGTGGTGAACAGCGAATACGCGTTCCCACAAAGGCTCGCCTTCCAGCACCCATGCCTGCTTGAACGCTTTAAGCGAGGTATTGTGCGGCCACTCAGCTTTAAGCTTGTCTTCTGACACGCCTGACATGCGCAGTCACTCCTTGATCAATGCAGGCAACGCTGCCGTCGTTGGGCACCCTCTGTTCGAGATTCAGTACCGGTCAACTCGCGCTTTTGATGCGCCGCCCTGGTTTATTGTTATTTCCGGCCCGTAAGGCCATCTGGAATGGATAGCACAACAGTTTACACCAAGCTGCCGCCGTTCACCAAGGCACTGATCACGGCGTAGAGCCCGGATATCGCACACAATATCAGCGAGCCACTGCGGATGATCTGGGGCGACAGGCGGCCCATGGTCTGTCGGGCAATCCAGAACCCGGCTATGGTTGCGGGGATCAGAGGCAAGGAAAGCATGAAGTGGGACCAGCCGAAATGCCCAACCGGCGCAAGCACAAGCAGGGAAATCAGACAGCTGACAACAAAAAATGCAGCCAGGTTGGCCCGTATCAATGCGACATTCTGATGCTGCCACAGCAGCGCCATGGGGGGGCCACCGATGGACGTGCTGGTGCCCATGAAGCCCGACAGAAAGCCTGCAGCAACCATCCGGCCATTGGTAGGACTCCAGCGCAGTGAACTCAGACTGACCGCCACTGCAAACAGCACCGAGAGCCCTATCCACAACGCCAGCATGTCCTTGTCCATCCATAACAGCAGCCCGGCGCCGGCCAGAGAACCAGGAACACGCCCGACCACCGCCGCCTTCAATCCGCTCAACGAAACCCCTTCACGGAAATACCAGGCATTGATCAGCGACAGCACCAGGGCGCAGACCGTCACAGGCGCAGGGACATAGGCAGGATTCACGAAGAACAGCACCGGCGCAGCAATTACGGCCAGGCCGAAACCAACGGCCGTCTGTACATAGGCACCAACAAAAACCAGCGCGATTGCTATCAGTATGTCCATGAGGATTCCAGTACCTGGCTCAGTTCAGCTGCAGACGCCACTGTGCATAAGAAAAACCGCGTATTCTACGCCTGTTGCACCGCCTCTGCTATAATCCCGGCCCATGTATCCAATGTCCTATATCGAACCGGTTTTTCGCCCACCCAGTGAATGGAAGTCCCTGATCCTGCAGGTGACCAACGGCTGCTCCTGGAATAAGTGCACTTTCTGCGACATGTATACCGCCCCGCAGAAACGCTTTCAGCCCCAATCAATCGAGGCTCTTGAGGCGCAGCTGCGTGACATCGTCGAGCGCGGGCTGCCAGTCTACCGGGTCTTTCTGGCTGATGGTGACGCAATGACGCTGTCAATGCGCCGCCTGAACGAAATACTGGACATGCTCAATCGTTGGTTGCCACACAAGCCTAGAATCAGTGCTTACTGCCTGCCGCGCAATCTGCGTAACAAGACGGTGGATGATCTGCGCGAGCTGCGCGCAAAAGGACTTAGCCTGCTGTATGTGGGCTGCGAAACCGGCGACGACGAATTGCTGGAACTGATCGAAAAAGGCGAAACCTTCGACAGCTCACTGGACGCCCTGCAAAAAATGAAAGCGGCCGACATCAAGAGCTCCGTCATGGTTCTCAACGGCCTGGGTGGCCCTGAACTGAGTGAGCGCCACGCTATCAACAGCGCCCGGCTGATGAACGCCGCACAGCCTGATTATCTCTCCACGCTGGTGGTGGAACTGGCCAATGGTACACAGCGCTTTACAAAACACTTTGGTGATCGCTGGCGCAAATTGAACAAACTGGAACTGTTTCGCGAGATGGAAGTCTTTCTGGAACACCTGGAACTTAACAGCACCATCTTCCGCAGCGATCATGCGTCCAACTATCTGGTTCTGAAAGGTGTGCTCGGCAAGGACAAAGACACCTTGCTGCAGACAGTGCGAACGGCGATTCATCAGCCAGGGCGAATTCCCTTGCGTGAGGAGTGGCAGCGGGGGCTGTAGTCAGTCCGCCGTATCCAGATAGAACCAGCGGCCCTGGATGCGCAGAAAGCGTGAGCGTTCGTGGTGTATCTGAACCTGCCCGGTTTCGTCGCGCCAGTGCGCTCTGAATTCGACCATGGCTGTGTTGCCTGACTGCTTTGCGTCCAGCATCTCCAGCCTGATCCAGTCTGTATCCTTTGCGCCCAGTTGTTCGGCGCTGACAGCAGGCCGGGTGTCCGGGTGCCAGGTCTGCAGCAGATAGCCTCCCAGTCCGCCAATTGCAAAAGCGCTGTAGCGCGAGCGCATCAGTTGTTTTGCAGTGCGCGCAAATTCTTTGCCAGCATGCAGGCTGCCGCAGCAGGCCGAGTAGCGTTTACCGCTGTCGCAGGGGCAAATCTCATTTTTAGCGATGTTTTTAATATCAAAAATCATGATACGTAAGGACAATCAGCTTTTCGATTTTTTCTGGCCCAGCCCCGCACTCATGATCAGGCGCAGCGCATCACCCGCGTCAATATCGGCAGGTTCGACACAGTCTCTGGGCAATACCACCATATAGCCACCGACCTGGTAACTCATCGGCAGATACACGGCAATTTCCTGATCACTGATCATCTGCCCCAAACGCGAGCGTTCGTCGTCGCCCTGTTTTGTCACCACGCCAAGCAGTTTGTACGGCGTGTCGGGCATCTTTACCCAGACGACTTTCTGGTCACTGAAGTTCTGGCCACCAATCAGGTCGAAGAAATCCTTAATGGTGTTGTAGAGGTAGTTAAGAACGGGAATGCGATCGATCAGCCGATGCCCCCACAACCAGAGTGGCTTGATGATGCGCACCCGGAAACTGACGCCAGTGACCACGGCCAGCGCCAGAAAGCTTACTATCGCCAGCCCGGGAATATACCAATCTGCCGGCAGCACCAGATCCCAGACCTGCTTCAGCCATTCTTCCACCGTAGTCAAAACCCAGATCAACAATTGAATCGACAGCACAATGGGCAGCAACAGCGACAGGCCCGTCAACAGATCCTTGCTCAGCTTTTTCAAGTTTTTCTCCCCGTTTGGCATCGACGCGCCGCGGCATCATGGACTTATAATATTGCGTTCAATGTTGATCATTCTTCATAGCGAGGACGGCGCTGATTACTCCCTGCCCTCACCCAGCCGGTTTTAACAATCGGCTTTATACCAATATCAAGATACTGATCGTTGTTATCCAGGCGCGGCCAGCGCCAGGATTTTCCGAGCCGCTCGAAAGCCGCCTCATCCAGATTGGGATCGCCGTTTCTGGCAAACTGCACCAGCATAGACATAAACGCTTCGGAGACCCAGTCGTCGCGATGATCCAGTCCAGGATCGGCCGGGATGTTCTGACGCGGACCGGGACGAAACAGGTTGCCGTAGTGGCCCGCGATGTTTTCCAGTGCACCGAACAGGTAACTGACATCTCCACCGTGATACGCCAGTCCACCGTTGCTGCCCCAGCCGTATGGCAAATGCGTAAACACATAGGCGTAGACGTCACTGAGTGGTTCAACGGCCGGTGTCAGCGCTCTGGCAATATACGGAGGCGAGGTATCAGGTTCTTTTTCACTGCCCATCAGCCCCAGAATGATTGGCACATCCTGCTGGGCAGCCAGCCCCTGCAGTGACCAGTTGTCCAAAGTAAACACCGAACGGTATCGCCCTTCGCGGCTGGCTGCGGTGGTGACCAGCTCCTGCCAGGGTGTTGCCCGCATGCGCGCGAGAGTCTGCTCACTGCTTTCAATGCCAATCCTTTCGAGCAGATCCACCCCGGCCTGCTCGGTTCGTTCCAGCGGCACATTGGCAATGCCACCGCTCATCACCAGCGCGCGATGGAACATGCCCTCTGCCAATGGTGAGGCCATCAGGAACAGGACCTTTTCACCGCCGCCCGATACGCCGGCAATGGTGACCCGATCAGGATCGCCACCAAAGGCGGCGATATTGTTTTGCACCCATTGCAACGCCGCGATGGTATCCAGACTGCCATAGTTACCGGACACACCCTGTGGCGACTCCGCTGACAAGGCCGGGTGCGAGAAGTAGCCCAGCGGCCCCAGGCGATGGTTGACGGACACCACCACAACGCCCTTGCGCGGCAAAGGCGCGCTGTTGGGCGCGTGGGAGTTCCCCCAGCCCGAGGTCAGACTGCCCCCATGAAACCACACCAGCACTGGCAAACGGGCTTCCGGCGACTGCGCTGCCGAAGTGACATTCAGGTACAGGCAGTCCTCACTCATGCCGGATTCCTGAATCCTGTCATTGCCCCGACCCGAGGGAAAATTCTGCGCACACATCGCACTGAATGTGGTCGCATCGCGATCACCGTGCCAGGCTGAAGCAGTTTGCGGAGGACGCCAACGCAGCTCGCCGACAGGCGGTGCCGCATAGGGAATACCACGATAGCTCATGACATCTTCGTGGACGCCGGAACCATCCCGGGTCGGCAACGCCATACCTGTCACGGCGCCCTTGTCCGTCAGGATTCGTTCCGGAAGTGCGGCCTGCACCGGCAGCGACGTCAGTAACAACAAAGGCAGCAACAGTATGATGCCGCGCCCGCTTGAAAGAATTGTTTTGCTCATCATGTGATTCTACCTTGAACCAGACACTTGTCCGAGGGCATAGTGAGGTAAATGCGTTTGTCGTATTTAGCCTGAAAAAGCTGGATGGACACATTCGCAGCAATACTGTATAAATTCACAGTCTTTCATTTTATCCAGACCTGATTTCCATGCCCAAAACTGCCCCCAAGTCCGCCAAACGCAATGCACCGTTGATTGATTCAATTGTCCTGCGCGGTGCCCGCCAGAACAACCTCAAAAATTTGAGCCTGGAGCTGCCAGTCAACAAACTGATCGTGATCACTGGCGTTAGCGGTTCGGGCAAATCCACACTGGCTTTCGACACTATCTACGCCGAAGGTCAGCGCCGCTATGTGGAGACTTTTTCTGCCTATGCGCGTCAGTTTCTGGATCGCATGGACAAACCGGCTGTCGACAGCATAGAAGGTATTCCACCTGCCATTGCCATCGATCAGACCAATCCGGTGCGCACCTCACGTTCTACTGTCGGCACCATGACCGAGCTGAACGATTATCTCAAGCTGGTATTTGCGCGGCTGTCGCACCTGCACTGCCCAGGTTGCGGACGCGAGGTCAAACGAGACTCGACACAAAGCATTGTTGCCGAACTGCAGGCCAGCCTGCCCGCCGAGGCCAGGCTGCATGTCTGCTTTCCGGCATCGGTGCCACATAATTTCAGTGAACAGGAAGTGCGCCAGTGGCTGAACCAGCAGGGTTACACTCGCATTCAGGCCAGTCACGAGAATCAGGTACATGTGGTGCAGGATCGTCTGCGGCTGCGCAGTGACAATCTGGGTCGCCTGGCCGAAGCTGTAGAAACCGCATTGCATCATGGCAGTGGGCATGTGCTGGTTTACGCCGAACCCGAGCAGCCCGAGCAACAGATCAAAGCGTTCTCCAGCCACCTGCACTGTCCGGACTGTGAGCGCGAATTCAGCGATGCAGGGCCCGGTGCGTTTTCATTCAACTCACCAATAGGTGCCTGCGAGACCTGCCGCGGATTTGGTCGCATCATTGACGTGGATTTTGACCTGGTCATCCCCGACCACAACAAAACCCTGCGTGAAGGCGCGATCAAAATTTGGCAGAGCAAAAGCTTTCTGGAGTGCCAGTTTGACCTGGAGAAACTCGCCCGCAAGCGCGGCATTCCGCTGGACACCCCTTGGCGGGAAATGACTGCTGCCGACCGGGAATGGGTACTGGAAGGCGAAGGTGACTGGGCCAAGGATGTCTGGTACGGCGTTCGTCGCTTTTTTGCCTGGCTGGAAAGTCGTGCCTACAAGATGCACGTGCGCGTGCTGCTGTCTCGTTACCGCGCCTACACCGAGTGTCACGCCTGTCACGGCGCGCGCCTGAAACCTGAGTCATTGTGGTGGCGGCTGCATCAGCAGCCCCAGGCGGCCGGAGAAACCGGCATTCCTGACAACAGCTATACCATCAATGAGCTGATGCAGTTTCCATTACAGGACTGTGCCGGTTTTTTTGAGAAACTGCGCCTGCCCGGCAAGCTGGATGCGGCCACCGAGCTACTGATCGGCGAGATCCGGTCCCGCCTCGGATATCTGCTCGATGTTGGACTGGGATACCTGACGCTTGATCGTCAGTCACGCACACTCAGCGGCGGCGAGGTACAACGCATCAACCTGACAACGGCGCTGGGCACATCGCTGGTCAATACCCTGTTTGTGCTGGATGAACCCAGCATCGGGCTGCACACTCGCGACATGCAGCGCATGGTCGGGATACTGCATCGCCTGCGTGACGCCGGCAACTCCCTGATCGTTGTTGAACACGACCCGCAGGTCATGCTGGCCGCCGACCTGATTATCGACATCGGACCCGGACCGGGCAAGCGTGGCGGTGAAGTACGCTTTATGGGTACACCGGCACAGTTGCTCAAACACAAAGATTCACTGACAGCAAAGTACCTGCGCAGCGAGTTGCTGGTGGCCGAAGCAGCTGATGAGCCCCTCGACGCGGTTGCTGAGCCTGCTGCCTTGTACGATATTAAAAAACACCGCAGCACAGAGCCTGAAGGTTCAATCGATCCTCGAATCAGTATTCGCGGCGCGCGTGAGAACAATCTCAAGGGCGTTGATGTTGATATTCCGCTGCAAGGACTGGTCTGCCTGACCGGCGTCAGCGGCTCTGGCAAATCGACCCTGATGCGCGACATCCTGTACCGTGGTCTGTGTCGTGAATTTGGTATCGCCACCGAGGCACCGGGAGCGCACGACAGCCTGAGTGGTTTTGAACACATCAGTAATATCGTGTTTGTCGATCAAAGCCCACTGGGTAAAACCACGCGTTCAATCCCGGCCACATATGTCGGTGCGTTTGACGTTATTCGCAAACGTTTTGTTGATCAGCCACTGGCGCGCGAGCGCGGATACAAACCCGGCATTTTCAGTTTTAACTCAGGCAACGGTCGCTGTCCGGTCTGCGCTGGCAATGGTTTTGAGCATGTGGAGATGCAGTTCCTCAGCGATGTCTACCTGCGCTGCAGCGAGTGTAACGGCAAACGCTATCGCCGTGAAATTCTCGAAGTGACGCTGCTGGATCCACATGACAGTCGCCGTGCCCTGTCCATTGCCGACGTGCTGGAATTGACAGTTGAAGAGGCACTGGCGTTTTTTGACGGTGATGCCGAGGTGCAGAACTGCCTGCAACCACTACTTGATGTCGGACTGCACTACCTGCAACTGGGGCAGGCGGTACCTACGCTTAGTGGTGGCGAATCACAGCGCCTGAAACTGGCCGGACATTTGGCCCAGGTTCGTAACAAAAAGCCTGGCAGCAAAACGGCTGCTGGCAAGAAATCCTCTGGAAACAAGACATCCGAAAAAGGCATTCTGTTCCTGTTTGACGAACCCACAACCGGGCTGCACTTCCACGATATCCATGTGTTGCTGAAAGCGTTTCGCAAACTGCTGGACGCAGGCCATTCGCTGCTGATCATTGAGCACAATCTGGACGTAATCCGTGCAGCAGACTGGCTGATCGAGATTGGCCCGGAGGGTGGCGCTGAGGGTGGGCAGCTGATTGCTGCGGACACACCGAAACAGTTCATAGCCAGCGGCAAAGGCCATACTGCTCATGCGCTGAGAGACTACGAAGCCGAGTTAAAACGCAACCAAGGTAGTGGCAAAAAGCAAGGCACTGCCTTAAAAACCCTATCAAGCACATCAAACACCAGTAAACGCGTCAAGCCAGTACAGGCGATCCAGATTCACCATGCACGCGAACACAACCTGAAGAATATTGACGTCAGCCTGCCATGGAATCAATTCACGGTCATCACTGGCGTCAGCGGTAGTGGCAAGAGCACACTGGCGTTTGATCTTGTATTTGCCGAGGGCCAGCGCCGATATCTGGAATCGCTGAATGCCTACGCCAGGCAGTTTGTACAGCCAGCCAGCAAACCGGATGTGGATGCCATCCATGGCATCCCGCCTACTGTTGCCATTGAACAACGAACCAGCCGTGGCGGTCGCAAAAGTACTGTCGCCACACTGACCGAGATTTATCACTTTCTGCGCCTGGTGTTTGTCAAACTGGGTACACAATACTGCCCGGATTGCGATGTACCCATAGAACCTCAGAGTCAGGACATGATTCTGTCACGGCTGCAATCCGAATGGCAGGGGCGTCAGGTCACCCTGCTGGCCCCGGTTGTGGTCGGTCGAAAGGGTTTATACAAGGAACTGGCTGCCTGGGCAGCCAACAAGGGTTACAGCCATCTGCGCGCCGACGGCAAGATACTGCCCAGCAATGACTGGCCCGTACTGGATCGCTACAAGGAACACGATATAGAAGTCGTGATAGGCGACTGCGCAATAGACAAGAAAAATGAAGCCGAACTGAACCGGTTGATCGGTGAAGCGCTGGCCGTTGGCAATGGTCTGTTAAGCGTCACCGAGGTGACGACTGGGACAACTGGCAAAGCTCGCAAAAAAGTCAAAGCTGGCGCCCTGTTTTCGACGCGACGTGCCTGCCCTGGCTGTGGCAGCAGCTTTGATGACCTGGATCCCCGACTGTTCTCGTTTAATTCCCGGCATGGCTGGTGCACATCCTGCTTTGGCACCGGCGAACAACTGGCCGATTTTAATGAAGAGCTGACTGGTGAAGAAGAAAACTTCCTGGACAAAGACGACAATGCGCAACCCGCCAAAGTCTGTCGCAGCTGTAACGGCAGTCGTCTCAATCCGACGGCACTGGCGGTTCGTTTCCAGAACCAGAGTATTGCTGAATTGACACGGCTGTCCGTCGATGCGGCTGCCACCCACATTGGCAAAATCAAACTGGATACCAAGCAGCTGGCCATCGCCCGTGACATACTGCCCGAGCTCAATGGTCGATTGCACTTCCTGCAGAAAGTCGGACTGGGCTATCTGAGCCTTGATCGTGCCGCGCCCACGCTCAGTGGCGGCGAGGCACAGCGAATCCGGCTGGCCTCACAGCTGGGATCCAATCTGCAGGGCGTCTGTTACATTCTGGATGAGCCCACTATCGGTCTGCATGCCCGCGACAATACCCTGCTGATCGCGACGCTGCGGGAGCTGCAGCAACACGGTAATACCGTGATTGTTGTTGAGCACGATGACGCCACCATGGCCGAGGCGGACCACCTGATCGATGTCGGTCCGGGCGCTGGTGTCAATGGTGGTGAAATTGTGGCAACCGGCACGCTTGAGCAGCTCAAGAAAAACAAAAAGTCTCTGACCGGGCAGTTTCTTGCCAACCCCATGCGCCACCCACTGCCTGATCTGCGCGATGACACGCTTCGTCTGCGGCAGGAAAAAGAAACACTGCAGATACGCGGCGCCAGTCAGAACAATCTGCGTAATGTCGACATCGATATCCCGCTGCGGCAACTGGTGGTGGTCAGTGGCGTCAGTGGTGGTGGCAAAAGCACACTGATTCGTGGCGTCCTGTACGACAACCTGCGAGATCTGGTAATCGCCAACAATAAACGTGGCAAGGCTAAAGGCAGCAAACGTAAGAGCAACTGGCAGGGCTGCGAGTCCATTGACGGCTGGCAGGGTATCAACAGCGTGCTGCAGGTGGATCAGACACCGATTGGCAAAACACCGCGCTCCTGCCCTGCCAGTTATATCGGCATCTGGGACACCATCCGCAAACTGTTCGCCGACACCGTCGATGCCAGACTGCGCGGCTACCTGCCCGGCCGTTTCTCCTTCAACGTTTCCGGCGGGCGCTGCGAAACCTGCAGCGGCAATGGCATGCAGAAGATCGAGATGAATTTCCTGCCCGATGTACGCGTGGACTGCGAAGCCTGCGGTGGCTGGCGGTTCAATGATGAAACCCTGTCGGTACAATACAAGGGCAAACACATTGGCGAAGTGCTGGCCATGAATGTTGACGAGGCTGTCGACTTTTTTGAATCAGTACCATCCGTGCATCACCCACTGAAGCTGCTGCAGGATGTTGGCGTTGGTTATCTGACCCTGGGCCAACAGAGTCCGACACTCAGCGGCGGAGAGGCCCAGCGCATCAAACTGGTCGCCGAGCTGGCCAAGGCCAAACCACACCTGAGTCTGCGCGGCAGCAAACCGCCGCACAAGCTCTATGTACTGGACGAACCCACAGTCGGCCTGCACATGGCCGATGTCGAAAAGCTGTTGCGCGTGCTGCACCGCCTGGTTGATGCCGGCAATTCGGTCATTGTCATCGAGCACAACCTGGACGTGATCACCGAGGCTGACTGGGTCATTGACATGGGGCCGGAAGGCGGCGACAAGGGCGGCAAGGTGGTGGCGCAGGGCAAACCTGAGAAAGTGGCTCGCAGCAAGCGATCGCACACTGGGCGGTACTTGAGTGCCCTTTAGGCGCATTGTCTGAGTCACTGGCGCAGTTGGGCAATACCGCCCCTGCGCCACCGTTGGAGCTTGCGCGAATTTCAGCATACACTGTCTCCACAGATCAGCTTCTATTCCTGAACGGCGACCATTTATTGATATGACACCCTGCTCAATTATTTCCACTGTCAGACATGCCGCGGGCAGACTGTCACTACTGACCCTGCTGTCCATACTTCCTTTAACATCCCATGCACAACCAGCCGATTTGCCTGGCCCGGTGCGCGTCGTCGTCGATGGTCACCAGTTCCCCAGCGATGCCTATGCACTTCTGGTCCAGGAAATCGGCAGCGACACGCCGCTATTGTCTGTCAATGCAGAACTGCCGCTGAATCCGGCATCAACCATCAAGACACTGACAACACTGGCGGCACTGGACATACTGGGACCCACTTACACCTGGCGCACTGAACTCTACGCGCTGGGTGCCATATCTGACGGCACGCTTAATGGCGACCTGCTGCTGCGTGGCGGTGGCGACCCCTTCCTGGTTGAAGAGCACTTCCGCAGCATGCTGAAGACACTGCAACGTCGCGGCGTTCAACACATCTCCGGTGACCTGCTGATCGATGCCTCACTTTATGATCCATCCGTGTCTCAGGAAGAGAGCCTGGATGCACAATCCAATCGCGCCTATAACGTGTTGCCACATGCCGCCATCACCAACTTTCAGGCCGTGACGTTTTATTTTTATCCGGCCGCTAACGGCCGGGACGTGCGTATCGAGGCCGACCCGCCCCTTCCCGGACTGAACATCGACAATCGCCTGCGTTTGCAGGCAGGTGCCTGTACCGGTTTTCAACGCGGGATCAGTTTCAATGAGGATCGCAACAATCAGACGGTGATATTCAGCGGCTCATTTCCGTCGCGATGCGATGAATATGCGATGACACGTTCGGTGATGGACGCGCCCGGTTACACCTACGAACTGTTCCGGCAGCTCTGGACCGAGCTGGGCGGCACACTGGCCGGCAGCTACCGACTGTCGGAACTTCCGGCAATCGAATCACCGCCTGCTGGCGAGCCCCTGGTGATCTGGCAGTCACCACCACTCGGGGATATCGTCACATCCATCAACAAGTACAGTAATAACATGATGACCCGGCAGTTGTTGCTGACGCTCGGGCTTCATCACAGCGCTCCGCCTGCAACAGTCGACAAAGGCATCGCTGCCATCCACGCCTACCTGGATGAGTTGCAGATCGACCGCAGCACACTGAGCATTGCCAACGGCTCCGGACTCTCGCGCGACACAAGACTGTCAGCCAGGCTGCTGGCGGACCTGATGTTGCATGGATGGCAGCAGCCCATCATGCCTGAGTTCATCGCCTCGCTCCCATTGGCGGGCCTGGATGGCACCATGCGGGACAGACTGGCCGATGAATCAGCCACCGGAAGAATCCACGTGAAGACAGGTTCACTTAACGGCGTCGCCGGAGTCACCGGATACGTGCTGGGCGCGTCGGGTAAACGTTATGTCGTCGCAGCGCTGGTAAATCACCCGGGCGCCGACCGGGGCACTGGCCAGGAACTCGGGGACGCTCTGTTGCGATGGGCAGGCCAGCAGTAGTAGCCTGCATCGGGAACTGAAGCTCGAAAGACAGGTCAAACTCAGCTGTTTCCCCGCATTCGGCCAGTTTTATGGATGATCGCCAACTCCCCACGCTGCAGCTCCCCGACATCGGGTCGAGTGGTGATCAGGATTGGGATTTTGATGAGCGCAACGACAGAATATCAGTCGTCAGAGACCGTCGCTTTCTGGGCTTGCTGCTAATCAGTGTCTGTCTGCACGCAACACTCATTGGTCTGTCAGTGCGCTTTGGTCTGGGCCCCTCATCGATTCCAGAGACAGAATCTTCCAGCCGTATTCAAATCACGCTTGTGGCACCCACGCCCCCCGCTCCTGAGCCTCAACAACAGGTAGAGGTCGCGCCTGAAGCGACCACACCGGAACCTGCCGAAGTTGCCCCAGTGGAGCAGCCACCCCAGCAGGTTGCATCAGAGCCAACACCAGTAACACCAGCTGCGGAACCACCAGCAACGATTGAAGTTGTCGAATCCCTACCGAGCATCAGCGAGCCCGAGCCCTCAGATGCACCCAGACTGCTGGCACCCACCCTGCCGGACATCCGCCGCGCAGTGCAGCGCAGCGAAGCCATTCGACGCAACAACACTATCGACTGCGATACCCGGCAGCGCTTCAGCGAACTGATCGACTGCGGTGATGAAGATCCAGGCTATGATTACGCCAGCGCCGAACAACACCCCGCCGCCCTGCTGTTCGCTGTCCCGCTGCCAACCGACCCGGTCGAAACTGGTGAGGAATTCAACGAAACCCAAGCACGAGTCCAGGACAACCTCAACGTCGTCGACAGCACTCTCAGCTCAACCCGCACCCGCCGCGCCGTAATGGGTCAGTAACACGCTATTCCGAACCGCTGCATACACACTCGCGGCGTATCGCATCCGGCATCACTTCCGAAGGGGGTAATGCTCCTCCTCAAGTTTTCGTCGCTCGCGTTACCCCCTCCGAAAGCACTGCCTCGATTGACCCGCAGTGCCGCGTCGGGATTACATTCATACTGGGATGCTCCGGAAGGTGGATATCAGATCGCGGCGCCGGACGCACTGAACTAGATCACAGCGCCAGATGCAGCAACACCGCCCAATCGAAGTGCCGGGAGTGGCGTAAAACGCGACGAAGTGTAAGTTTGACGCAGGCACCAAGGCTCGCAGGTGAGTGTATATAGAACAGCGGGAATAGGCACTGTGGTCAGATCGAGGTCTCGGGGATAGGGTGGCAAGGAGCGAGGAAAACCTGACGAGATACCATCTCTCCAAACCAG
>DEMH01000008.1:64843-93829 GCA_002354805.1 Gammaproteobacteria bacterium UBA2675 | reverse complement strand
ATACACCAGAAATCAGCATAACTGCTTGAATCCGGAACGAGAGCAGAAAAGCGAAAAGAAGAACGAAAAAATGGCAGCTTAATGCAGGTTGATTGGACAACTATCTTGAAAATTACCGGCAGTGCCAGGACCCAAACCAAATAACACAGACCAATGGTCAGCAGAAGCAAAGCTGGCCACGGTGATTGAAACTGCCTCGATGAGCGAGGCGCAGCTTAACGAATACTGCCGCCAGAAGGGTCTGTTCGCCGAACAGATCAAGGCTTGGAAAGAAGCCTCGCTCGTCGGGTTCCAGAGCGCGGAGCAGCAGGATAAAACACTGCGGCAGCAGTCCAAGGCGGATAAGCAGCAGATCAAGAAGCTGGAAAAAGAGCTTCGCCGTAAAGAGAAAGCGCTGGCCGAAACAGCAGCGCTGCTGGTACTGCGAAAAAAGCTGGATGCGCTCTGGGAGAACAAAGACGCGGACGAATGACCGCGCTGCCAGAGCGCCAGAAAATTATTGAATTGATAAACGAAGCGGTAGATAG
Organism: Gammaproteobacteria bacterium UBA2675; assembly: GCA_002354805.1. GTDB lineage: Bacteria > Pseudomonadota > Gammaproteobacteria > Pseudomonadales > Pseudohongiellaceae > Pseudohongiella. Next base: position 93,302 of record DEMH01000008.1, on the reverse strand, counting down.
CGGTGCCCGGTTACACAAGGCTTGTGGCGAGGCACAGATAGGTCTTCGCACCTACCGGCGCTGGTACCAAGGCGGTCAGGTAGTCGCTGATCAGCGACCAGAAGCGGTACGTCCTGAGCCGTCAAACAAGCTCACTGAGCATGAGAAGAAACAGATCGTAACTCTGTGCAACCGGTCTGAGTATGTGGATCTGGCACCGACACAGATCGTACCGGCACTGATGGATCTGGGCGTTTATGTGGCCTCTGAGTCATCATTTTACCGGGTGCTCAGAGAAGAAGGACAATTGCACCACCGGGGCAAAGCACGTGAGCCGCAGCGCAGAACTGCGCTGAGCACACATATTGCCAAAGCGCCGTGTCAGGTCTGGGTTTGGGACATAACGTATTGTGCCTCCCGGGTTCGTGGTCAGTATTTTTACCTGTACATGTTTATGGATGTGTACAGCCGGAAAATCGTGGGATATGAGGTGTACGAGGCTGAGAATGGTGAATACGCAGCCGCGCTGTTACAACGAGCGTTATTGAGTGAGCAGTGTTTTAATAAGCCGCTGGTGCTGCACTCTGATAACGGTTCACCGATGAAGTCACAGACACTGAAGATAAAACTGGACGAGCTGGACGAGCTGGGCGTGCTGCCTTCATACAGCAGACCGCGTGTAAGCAATGATAATGCGTATGCGGAATCTGTGTTCCGGACATTGAAGTAGCGCCCGCAGTGGCCATCAAACGGCTTTAAAGATCTGATGGCAGCCAGACAATGGGTGGAGCGTTTTGTGCATTGGTATAACCATGACCACAAGCACAGCAAGATCCGGTTTGTGACACCGCAGCAGCGGCATAGTGGCCAGGATGCGCAGATACTGCAGCAGCGTAAAGCCGTGCTGGAGCAAGCCAAACTGGCAAAGCCCTCACGTTGGGGTAGTCGACCAACCAGAAACTGTGAATCGATCGGTGCCGTGTGTTTGAATCCGGAAAGAGACGATCAGATTATTAGTGCGGATAAACAGGCCGCGTGAAGAAAAAGGTGTCAACTATCTTGAAAAACACCGCGGGCAGCCGGACACTGGTCGATCTGATGCGTGACTTGGGTCATTGCATTGGCCGATTCAAAGTGCGCAGCCTGATGAAAGAGTCTGGACTGACATCGAAACAACCGGGGCCACACGCCTACAAGCTGGCCAATGAAGAGCGGCCAGACATCCCGAATCATCTGGACCGGGAGTTTGACGTTGATGCACCTGACAAGGTCTGGTGCGGTGATGTGACCTATATTTGGGCGGATAATCGCTGGCATTATCTGGCAGTTGTCCTGGATTTGTATCGTCGTCGTGTGATTGGCTGGGCTTTATCAACCAGCCCAGATGCACAACTGGTCGTTAAAGCGCTTGATATGGCGTATGAGCAACGAGGTAAACCGACAGGTGTCATGTTCCACTCCGACCAAGGGTGCCAATATACCAGCCGTCTGTTCCGTCAACGCCTGTGGCGTTACCGGATAAAACAAAGCATGAGTCGGCGCGGTAATTGTTGGGATAATGCTCCAATGGAGCGGCTGTTCCGCAGTCTGAAATCTGAATGGGTACCGGCATTGGGTTACGTCTCAAAAAACGAAGCTGCTAAAGATATTGGCTATTACTTGATGGACTATTACAACTGGCGTCGGCCACATCAATTCAATGACGGTGTGCCACCGGCAAAAGCTGAACTTAAACCTAATTTTTTGTCCGGATTTAGTTGACCACTACACTAATTGACTCATTAGGCTTCGAAAAGATTGACTTTAGTTTGCATTGTGTGCGATTTGGGGAATGTCGATAAATGAAGATTCTAGTTCTGACCTCTAGATTTCCCTACCCTGTTGTTGGAGGGGATAGACTTAGAATCTTTGAGCTATGTAGATATCTGTCGAGATATCATGATTTGACATTAGTTTCTCTGTGTGAGTCTCCCGATGAAATGCATTTAGATCTATCGAATGATAATGTATTCCAAAAAGTATATAGAGTTTATAAATCGCCTGTATCTTCAATAATTTCTTCTTTCATAGGGTTTATAACAGGTAAACCTCTTCAAGTTGGATACTATAGGTCATCTAAATTTTCCGCTGTATGCAAAAGTCTGGAGGGAGAACATGACTGCGTGCTTGCTCATTTGGTTCGAATGGGCGATCAGGCGTTATCGCTGAGTTTGCCCGTGGTAACAGAAATGACTGATGCCATCTCTCTTAATTATAAGCGTGTTTTGTCGACCACTGATGTGACTGGTTTAAGAGCGACAATTTATAGGTTTGAATACTTTAGACTTTTAAGGTATGAAAGTTACCTCATAAATCGTAGTAAATCTTCAATCGTAGTTTCTGAAATTGATAAACAGTATTTAGTTACTAATGCAGAAGTGTCTGACTCGAAGATTTCGGTCTTCTCAAACGGTGTAGGGTTGAATTCTTTAAAATATTGCTATCAGCCTGATGGAAAAACTATCCTGTTCATTGGGAATATGTTTTCTTTGCAAAATTTCGATGCTGCACTCTGGTTTGCCAAAAAAGTATTACCATTGCTGAACCAAGATGAGAATCACTACATATTTAGGGTGTTGGGTAAGATCAGAGACTCAGATAGAAGTGTACTATCAAAGATTGCTAATGTTGAAGTTACAGGTTTGGTGGATAGTGTGCCACTGGCTAGCGTAGGTGCCGTTGTTGCTGTATGTCCTATTAGAATTGGCGCTGGCATCCAGAATAAGGTTCTGGAATATTTCGCGTTGGGCATACCCTGTTGCTTAACTCGTTTTGGATTTGAGGGCATCATTCCAGAGTTTGAAGATTTTGTCATGCTGTGTGACACTCCAGACGAGTATGCCGATGCAATTCAGTCAATTATTTCTGACACCAAGTTGGCGCAAAAGATGTCGTTAGAGGCTCGTAAGCTTGTGGAGCGGCACTATTCTTGGGATGCTCAGCTGAGTGGGGTTGAGAGACTTTTTCAAAAAAAATCATGTTGATGTTTCCCAAACTTAAACCCGCCCAAACGTATCCTCAAACCGCACAATATCATCCTCCCCCAGATAACTCCCGCTCTGCACCTCAATCAACTCCAGCGCCACCTTTCCGGGATTCGTCAGCCGATGAGTCTCACCAATCGGAATATACACCGACTGATTCTCCGTCAGTAAGCTTTCCTTCTCTCCCACCTGCACAACCGCCGTGCCAGATACCACCACCCAGTGCTCGGCGCGGTGATGATGCATCTGCAGTGACAGTGACGCACCCGGTTTAACCGTAATCCGTTTCACCTGATAACGCTGACCGTTGTCGATGGAGTCATAGCTGCCCCAGGGGCGATGCACCTCCCGGTGAAACAGGTGTTCCTCGCGCTCGCAATGGGCCATTTCCTCAACGGCCTTCTTCACGTCCTGCACCTGATCCTTATGCGCTACCAGCAGTGCATTCTTGGTATCCACCACCACCAGATCATCCAGCCCGATCGTCACCACCAGCTTGTTCTTGTTGTCGTTATGCACCAGCGTGTTGTGCGTGTTGATAGTGATCACATCACCAATGCTGGCCGTGTTGCTGGCATCTTTCTCCAGAATCTCCCAGATGGCCCGCCAACCGCCGATATCACTCCAGCCTGCATCCAGCGGCACCACACGCACATTGTCGGCTTTTTCCATCACCGCATAGTCAATCGAGTCGCTGGGGCAGGCGGCAAAGGCCTGGGCATCCGCCCGGATAAAGTCCAGATCGTCCCTGGCGGCGCGCATGGCGGCCTGGCAGTGTTCAACAATGGCCGGGGCGCTGTGCTGCAGGGCGTCCAGGTAAGCGGCGGCTTTGAAGACAAACATGCCGCTGTTCCATAGGTGTTTGCCGGAGGATAGGTATTGTTGGGCGGTGGCAAACGAAGGCTTCTCCGTAAAGCGAACCACAGCGCGGGGACGTAGTCTTGCTGCGTCCCCCTTGTTGCGGTCCCGCTCCTCTTGATCGAAATCGGCGTCCCCAGCTTCGATATAGCCATAGCCGGTTTCGGGGTGGGTGGGCACGATGCCAAAGGTGATCAGCTGGTTGCCGGTGGTGGCGGCCTGCGCGGCGATGTCCAAGGCCTGTTGGAAGCCGTGCTGGTCGCGGATCACATGATCGGCCGGGAAGACGGCGATGATGGCCTGTGGGTCAATCTGCAGCGCTTTGATGGCGGCCAGTGCGATGGCCGGGGCGGTGTTTTTGGCCTCGGGCTCCAGCAGGATGGCGGCGGGTTTAATGCCAATGCTGTGCAACTGCTCGGCCAGCATAAAGCGGTGATCCTCGTTGCACACCACAATGGGGGCGGCCAGGTGCTGCACGCGCAGGGCGGTTTCCTGCAGCAGGGTATGCTCGCCACCAGTCAGCCTGTGAAACTGCTTGGGGTAGTGCTTGCGCGACAGCGGCCAGAGCCGCGTGCCGGCGCCGCCGGAGAGGATGACGGGGATGACCTGCATATTGTGTGGTGTTCCGCTTGTTATTCGTGCTGGTGATTGTAGCGCGGGGGGACGGAGGCGGTCTACGTTCCCATTTGGGTGAGTGGCGACAGCCAGGCTATGCAGCCAAGGGAAAATCCGCCGGTAGCGAAACCTGATCGCGCTGAGCGAGCGCAACCACTTGCTTATAGGCTTCTTCCCGCTTCTGAGGCTGCGTTGCATCGTCCCCGGTCAGCGCATTGCCGACGTCCGTGAACAGTCGCGTCAATGCGAATATGATGGGATCAAAATGTTGTGATTCCAGCTTCATTGCAGGCTGAATAAATGTTTTGAAGGCGTACCCAAAACCCTTCAATCTGAATCCCACCAGATGCCGGTCATCAGCATCCAGTAACACCGTCAAAAATCCATCGATACGCTCCGCAACCACGGTAGTGTCATCACACACATACTCCAGAAAGTCCATTCTGGAATAGTATGACGCTCGCTTCTCAAAATTTTCCGGCATTTTGGTGTCAAAATGTTGCGACAGTAGCGCTGAAAATTTATCCATTTGTCCAAACCTGTTGTTCATAACGTTCTGTGTGATCGCGTGGTAGCTTTGGATTGTCAGGATCTGACCCTATCCACTCCCAGTTAACAATAAAACCTTTGTCAAAATTGTTGTCGTCGAATATTACATAGACAGCGAAAACTGTGTTGGCTGGGGCATCATAGCGTTTTGCTGTACATGCCATGTGAGCTATATAACGGTACGTGTACGGTGGCGACATCACGTATACATAAACATTCCCGTCTAAGTCGTGATCATTCATTGGGCGTTTCAACCCTTTGAAGATTGAATGTGCTCGCCTTACGCCACCCCAGTGATCCGGAAAAATGTTTTTCTCGTGATATCCAATGTTGTTCACTGGAGGGAGTTGCCCCAGTACGTTGTATATCAGTTCATAAAGCGGCGTTACTCGCCGGAGTGCAGCCAACTGCCTGACCCGCTCTGCATCCACTGTCAGCGTAATCATCCCCGCACCGTCTGGCGACGGCGCAAGGGCGTCAAGAGTAAAATCGTCCATTGATACACTTTGACCCCAAGTCTGGCGCGTATGTTCCCTTATTTATTCAAAAATGACAAGGGGCGCCAACGCTGTGCAGCTGCTCTGCGAGCATAAAGCGATGATCGTCATTACAACAGCAAGGGTTGTTTTGATTTACCATTAAGTGTGCATTTAGACTATTATTATATAGTCTTATTGTATACTTGATGACGATATGAACAAAGCCACTGCCATCGAAAGAATGAATGCCTGGAGCCGAAAAGGGCGCTACGTGTTCCTGGTGCAGGACCTGGCCAAGATTTTCCATGAAGACAGTCCCAAGACTTTCAAGGAGGGGCTGCAGCGGCTGACCAAAGCCGGGGTCTTTGAGCGTGCCTGCAGGGGAGTGTACCTGTATGCTTACGCTCAGAGCAGGGACAGCTTTGTGCTGGAACATATAGCCAAGGCACTGCGCAGGGGCTTCTACAGCTATATCAGCCTGGAATCGGCGCTTTCCGAGGCCGGGGCAATTTCCCAGATTCCCCTGGACAGGCTGACGGTGATGACCACGGGCCGCAAAGGGGAGTACCGGACGCCCTATGGGGTTATTGAATTCACTCACACCAAACGCTCTGAAATGGAGATTCTCGACGATGTTTATTCAGCCGCGCGCCCACTGAAAGTGGCGACACTGAAAACCGCATTGCGCGACCTGAAGCGCGTGGGCCGCAATACCCACTTGCTGGACTGGGAGGTGTTGAATGGCGCCGGAGCAAAAATCCATTCCCCGGCAGCGTATCAAGATCGAGATTGCCAACATCGAGGCCTATACCTCTGAAACCATGGCCCTGCAGGCCAACTATGAATTCCTGCCTGACGGCTATGCGGACACCCTGCTGAGAGTGGAAACCCTGGATGAGATCATGGCCGACAAACTGATCTCGCTTGCGAACACGGAAAAAGACATCCGCCACCGCGACATCTGGGATTTGCGCTGGCTGAAGCAAAAAGGCGCGGCAGTGAATGGCAGACTGGTCACCCTCAAGATAAGCGATTACAAAATTGACGATTACGCTGGCAAAGTCGCCCGCATGCAGGCACTGCTGCCGGAAATAATCCAGGGCGATGCTTTCAGGAATGAAATGAAGCGCTTTATTCCGGTCACCGTACAGGAGAGCACGCTTGCCAAAGCCGAGTTCTATCCATTCCTGACCAGGGAAGTGACCCGCCTCTACGACCAGGTGTTGCGTCACCTGTCAGCTCCGGGGGCGGGAGAGAGCCCGGCATTCGTGATGGATGATGGTAGCTGATCCGGCTTATGATGAGCTTGGTGAGGACGACCCTGAGGTCTGGGCGCCGCTGCATGCCTGGCGTGTGCTGGGTCAGTTACGCAATCCCGTGGCGGTTCGACCACTGATTGAACGGCTTGTTAGTGTCGAAATTGCTGGACCTGCAGGCGGTCGAGTGTATCGATGCGATTCGAGAGATGTATCGCATCGATATCGTCGACATCAGCTGCGCGGGGGATATTGAGGATGTGGAGATCGAACTGGGTTTGCGCAATGATCCTTGCCATCATGGGCGCATTGCCGCCCAGTTGTCGTGACAGGATGTAGGCGGATGTGGCGGTGGGCAGACAGGCCGGCATCGCCAAACAGCGCACTGGTGTAATTCCCCTAAAGCCCACCCGAAAGGGTTGTCCCAGTCGGGGTTGTTGGCTTCTATACTAACGGGATCTACTTGCTCGGAATGAGGTTTTTTAAACGTGAAACCCAATTGGCAAACGCGATTTCTTCTTGGTAGCTTGCGACTACTTTCCGTCTTGTTTGTGGGCAGTGCCATGTTGTTGTGTCTGCTTGCTCCAACAGCTCACGCGCAGCCCTGGCCCGAATTCAGCGAACGCAATTTCAGCATCACGCGCCTGCAGCGGCAGACAATCACTGGTACGAGTGCTGATGGTGTCAATGTGCGCCTTGAGCTTGGTCTGCTGCGCATGACCGCCAGGCGAAATGTGCGTTTCAATGACGAACGTCTGCGTGAGGGCGATCAACTGTTTGGCTGGGCGCGTTATGCCGACGGCGGCGCTCACTGGCTGGTGCCACCGTCACGGGAGGTGTTTCTGCTAAGCAGCAGAAATCTGGGTTTTGCGCGGCAGACCGCGGATGCGGAGACACTTATAAAGGTAGACCTGTTGACCGGCGAGGTCAGCGATTCTGGTCTGGCGGGACTGCAGTTTGTGCCTAGCTCTTATCCCCTGGCGCAATACGAGGAACGGAACGGTCAGTGGGTTCAGCAGTATTCCTTTGCACCGTCACGGGGTGTGTATGTGGGCATGTTGCCAGGTGCGCCTGCGAATGAACGGGTGATACTGGGGCCGCTCGGCGAACCATTGACGCGTTTGACCCATATTGATGACGCCGCACCACGACGCATTATCCGGCATGCTGAGCACGAAGCACTGCTTTTGGAAAACCCTTTGCTGCAGCACGACATGCAATTGTTTGATCCAAACCCTGACCCCGAACACGTCACCTTGCCAATGCATCTGCGTCCGCCACGGTTTTTATCCCTGTTTGACTATCCGATCATGGCGACGCCGGGCGGAGCACTTGTGGTACGTCACCGCCAGGATGATGGGCAGATTCTTTGGGGGATTTATGGCACCGATGGTGCGCTGACGATGCCGCTGCTGGAGGATCTGCACTTTACCTTCCGGCCGGAGCAGGCTGAGCGCAATGACAATCTGCATATCCCACATTTTGTTTTTATGATTCCACTCGAGGCGGAGCAGGGGCTTTACTGGCCTATTCAGGATGATGGCACACCTGTCCCTGCCGCAGAGGGCATTGTCGGTTTCAGGCCCATCACTGGTGGTCAGTCCATGCGGAATTCCATGCGATCCTGGTCCAGTGGGTTTGCCGACCCTTGGGCCTATACAGCTGTTCTTTGGGAGAACGACGGTCAGCAGCTGTGGGCCTTGGCCAATGGTGCCTTTAATGACGAGCGCCTGACGTTAACGCGTCCGGGGGCGACCTGGCAGGACTGGCAGGTCATCGAGTTCGGCATTGATGAGGTGCAGGTGTATGTGCCCACCACCGACTATTATGGACGACCGTTCCCCAGCGGCTCATTGCCGCCGATGATGGCGCGTGCCGGGTCGATGCCTGGCGTAATGGCGCGAATGGCAGATGGTCCTGTATTTGTGCTGACACCGGACACCAATAGTCAGCAACCGGGAGCCTGGCGCGAAGTTGGCATTGGCCCGTTTGCCAGTTACGAGGACGCCCAAAGGGGCTTGCAGATATACAACAACAACGTGCGTAGCGCTGCTGCAGCGCGAACTGAGGAGCTGCTGGCGACTTATCGTGAACAGCGCGCCCGGATGGCGGCTGCCAACGAGGCAGCTTTGCGTAACCTGAATCTGCGCTCCATCGAGCTGCGCGGCCCGGGCAGTGATACCGATGTCGAATTTTATTGCGCGCATCGCGACGCCGATGCCTGCACCGGGATGCGTAATGAGTGGGAGCGCATCAAGGCACTGCCGCCTCCGCCGCCGCCACCGGCATCGTTCGGTTCTCGCGAGTCAATCTGGTCGACCTGGCGGGAGGAAAGCAGCAATCAGGGTTACAGCGGTCCAAGCGCGCTTGGAGGCGGCTACCGCTGGTCAAATGGTTCGCTGGTTGGGCCGTTTGGGCAGATGGTTGATTCGCTGTGACATTCTCAGCTCCGTGATAGGCTCGCAGTTCTGATACCCATCACGATACTAACTCTGGGCGGCGAGACCATTCTTTATGACAGACAAAATGCACCGGCACTCAGGGCGGTAGTGGATGAGATCGTTGCCGAATATCCGGTGCCAGCTGAATTGCGCGATGATAGGGTTGATGAGACGGCGGTACCATAAGGCCTAAGTGCAAATTGTCACGAATCCGCGCTAAACTGTCAGGCTTTATTACCCCGCCATTAAACTCAAGGAAAGGTTGATCATGAAGATCCTGGTTACCGGGACGGCCGGTTTTATCGGATTCCATCTGGCACAGCGTCTTGTTGCCCGCGGCGACGAAGTCGTTGGACTCGACAGCATCAACGACTACTACGATGTGAATGTGAAATACGGGCGTCTGGCGCATGCCGGGATTGCGCGTGAGGCTGTCAGCTACGGCAAGCTGGTCCAGTCGGATACGGCGAAAAATTACCGGTTTATCCAGTTGCAGCTGGAGGATAAAGAGGCGATTGATGCCCTGTTTGCCGCCGAGCAGTTTGATGCCGTGTGTAATCTGGCGGCGCAGGCCGGTGTGCGTTACTCGCTGACCAACCCGCAGGCTTACATTGATTCCAACATCGTCGGATTTGTTAATCTGCTGGAAGCCTGCCGTCATTTTGGTGTGAAGAATCTCTCCTACGCCTCCAGCTCTTCGGTATATGGCCTGAACGAGTCCTTGCCATTTGCGACTACAGACAATGTTGATCATCCCATCAGCCTGTACGCAGCGAGCAAAAAGTCCAACGAACTGATGGCTCATACCTATTCGCATCTGTTTGGTATTCGCACCACCGGACTGCGTTTCTTTACCGTGTATGGACCCTGGGGACGGCCGGATATGGCGCTGTTCCTGTTCACCAAAGCGGCCCTGGCCGGTGAGCCCATCAAGGTGTTTAATCACGGCAATATGCGCCGTGACTTTACCTATATCGATGACATCATCGAGGGTGTAGTCCGCGTGATCGACAATCCGGCTTCTGCGGATCCCAGGTGGTCGGGCGCTGACCCTAATCCAGGCAGTTCGTCTGCGCCTTACAAGATCTACAATATTGGCAACAACAATACCGTCAAACTGCTGGATTTTATTGAGGCGATTGAGAAGGCGCTGGGCGTCACCGTAGAAAAAGAATATCTGCCGCTGCAGGCCGGCGATGTACCAGCCACTTTTGCAAACGTTGATGATCTGGTTGAGGATATGGATTACAAACCATCAACGCCTGTGCAGCAGGGCATCAACAATTTTGTGGCCTGGTATCGTGAGTTCTTTAAAGTTTAAACCCACCGTCGTCTGGTTCACAGGTCTGTCCGGGGCGGGCAAGACTACCTTGTCGCAAGGTGTTGCGACCTTGCTGCGGGAGCAGTCAGTGCCGGTGGTGACGCTGGACGGCGATGAGCTGCGTGCCGGTCCCTGTCGCGATCTGGGATTTACGCCGCAAGACCGGGCAGAAAATGTTCGCCGGGCAGCGGTGCTGGCCAGCGAGCAGAGTCAATCTGGTCAAATTGTATTGGTGGCGCTGATCTCTCCGATGCGTGCGGACCGGGACATTGCCCGTCATATTATTGAGGGTGGCGGTGCAGCTTTTGTTGAGATATTTGTTGACGCGCCTTTGTCGGTGGCAGAGGCACGTGATCCCAAGGGGCTGTATAAGCGGGCGCGGCGTGGTGAGTTAAGGCATTTTACCGGCGTGGATGCGCCCTATGAGGCACCGATCGCTCCGACGCTCGCCATACGCACTGATGCCGAGTCACCGGAGCAGTCAGCATCACGCGTCATGGAAATTCTGCTTGTAAAGGGTGTAAAGGGGACGGAGGGATTTAGCGTGTTAAATCCCTCCGTCCCCTTTAACTTCCAGTTGCTTGAAGATCTGATTGCGGTGGCGCGGCGCGCCGGTGACGTGATCATGGACATTTACGCCACTGATTTTGCTGTTGAAGAGAAGCGCGATGACTCTCCGGTAACAGCTGCCGATGAACGCGCAGAGGCGGTCATCACCGCTGCACTGCGACAGATGACACCTGACATCCCCATTGTTGCGGAAGAGGCCATGGCTGCCGGCAAACAGGTGTCGCCAGGCCGTCAATTCTGGCTGGTCGATCCGCTCGATGGCACCAAGGAATTTGTCAGCCGGAATGGAGAATTTACGGTCAATATCGCTTTGATTAGCGATGGTGTGCCCGTTCTGGGCGTGGTGTATGCGCCAGTGACCGACACCGTTTTTGCTGGCAGTGAGGATGATGGTGCGTACATTGTGGATGCGGGTGCCAAACGTGCAATATCTGTTAGAAATATACCTGACGCAGGTGCTGTTGTTCTGACCAGCCGCTCTCATGGCGACTATGAGGTCCTGCACAAGCGTCTGGAAGGCCAGACAATTGCGGACTGGCGGCTGGTAGGCTCGTCCTTGAAAATCTGCCTGATTGCAGCGGGCGAGGGCGACCTGTATCCGCGACTCGGCCGCACCATGGAGTGGGACACCGCGGCAGGGCACGCGGTCCTGCGCGCTGCCGGCGGCCGCCTGATGGTGCTGGAAGGTGCTGTTGTTGACACGCTGCAGGCCGGACGTGAGCTGGGCTACGGCAAACCCGGATTTGAGAATCCTAACTTTTTGGCTTGTGCCTGACCGCGTTCACCTCATTCAGGCAAATGAATACCCTCGCATCCAAAGGGGACGGAGGGATTTACGAATGTAAATTCCTCCGTCCCCTTTTAGTACGCCCTTAAAACTTTCTTTAAACCATTATGGTTTATTTTTGATTGCTAAACTTATTTGGTTTAGTATCGGGTTGCCAAACAAAATTGGGTGAGACTTATGGGTTATTTAGTTCTGATCGGTGATATCGTCAATTCGCGGCGTCTGGCTGAACGTGGTCTTGTTCAAAAGCAATTTAAGGCGGCCTGCCAGCAGGTCAATAAGCGGCGCAAAGACTATAAAGTCGCTTCACCGCTGATGGTGACGCTGGGTGACGAATTCCAGGGTGTATTATCCAGCCCGCAGGCGCTTTGGCGCGTTATATCTACTCTGGAGCTGGCGCTACTTGAAATTTGTCAGCTCAGGTTTTCAGTAGGGGTGGGCGAGATCAGTACGGCGCTGAATTCGCGCTCCTCACTGGGCATGGACGGTCCGGCATTCTACCTGGCACGCGAAGGAATCGAGGCACTCCGCCGTCGCGACGGCCTGTATGCGGTTACGGGGCTAACGGATGGACAGCGGCTGGTTCAGTACGCCCTGGATCTGTGGGCGGCAAACCGACGCAAATGGAACTACAATCGAATGTATACCTTTAATCGACTGTTACATGGTGAATCTGTGCCTGACATTGCGGCTGAGCTTGACCTCACTGAACAGGCCGTTTACCGGACACGGCGTGATGGGGAGCTTGATACCGTGATTGGACTGCTCCAGGAGATCAGCGCGCTGATGGCCAGAGACATACAGCCATGATTGTTTCCTGGTTGCTATTCGCCTGTGTATTGCTGGCTACCAGACTTTGTTATCTACCCAATGATAGACGGCTGCCTAAGCATGTCAGTGTACTGCAGTACGCGGCTCAACTTACTGTACTGCTTATTCTGTTTGAAATCAGTGCGCCGCTGCTACTTTTGCTGGCCTTTCTGGGTGCCAGTGCGGTTGTGATTTATCTTCTTGAAACCTCGGCCCGGATCCTGGGTGGGTTTCGATTACTGTCGCGGACCTGGCAGGGCGGTTCGAACTGGCCATGTCTCAACCGGTATTGTGGGTCGCGGTTGTTTTGCTAATGCTGCTTAATGAAGCCAACTACCTGATCCGGTTGTTGTTCGACTGGTGCAATGTGGTGCCGAAAAAAGCTGTTACGGGGACCGATCCTGCTGAATTGGATGAAGACGAATACAAGGCAGGCCGGGTCATTGGCATGCTGGAACGGACGATAATTCTATTGCTGATTTATTTTACGGGGGACTTTGGTTCAGTCGGTTTTGTCCTGGCTGCAAAAGGTCTGATACGCCTGCGGCAACTGCGCGATCGACAGTTCTCGGAATACATCCTGATTGGCACCCTGGCATCGGTACTGTGTGCGCTAGTTGGCGCCTTATTCTTGCTGTGGATCAATAGAGCCTGACCGTTAAGGCTTCTTGGTCGTCGCGCACATCACCTTACCTCTTCAGCACGTAACTAAAATCTAGTCTATAAATTAAGTAAGACTGCCTGGCGCATGCCAGGGCGGTTGATGACATTGTTGACTTGTCCAGGGAAGGAGTGAATTTCGATGCAAGAACTTAGTATCAGAGATTGTCAATTGGTGGCTGGAGGAATCTCAGTTCCCGATGTTGCTAATCGCGCGCCGTCGACGGAAGGTTCCATGCAAGATATAGGTACCGTCATATCGATCGGAGCTATGATGGCAGGGTTATCTCCTGCAGGCATGTTCGGGCGCTCCGTTATTTTTGCGGTAGGTACATTGGGAATGGCATTGGGAATGATGGAGGAAGAGTCCTGACCAGATTTTGACGTCAGACACTTTATCTCATCAATCTCAAGGGGATTTAAGCTTGATTAGAATAGCCCGTCCGCTGCTGCCTTTCAGCAGAAACCGTCCGGACATCCTGACGCATCAACAGTTGCGCGCAATCAGGCAGCTAGTTGCGTTTTGTTCTACCGCCTTTAGCCTTTTATTCGGCTTTTTGTGGTTTGCGGAGCTGGGGCGCACGGCCGAGCTTACAGCTCGAATCGTAATGCTGTTCATTGCCGTCATTCCGGGACTTGTTCTTGAACATATTCTGGATAGAAACAGCAAGCAGCAGAGACATTCAGAAGAACTTGAGACGGTGCCACTATTTGGAGTGGAAGCGATGCAGCTCGCTTTTGTGCTGAGCCTGGGTTGGTTCTTGTGGCAGGATTCAGTTGGATAGAGAGCTCCAGGCATGACGGGACGGAGGGGGTTGGCGAGTTAAATCCCTCCGTCCCCTTTAGGCCCTCTGGGTCTTTAGGCCCTCTGCGTCCTTTAGGTCCTTTGGGTCTTTAGGCCCGGTGTACCCCGGACACAGAATCAGTGCCGACCCTCAGCCAGCTCCTCAAGCATCTTGGCATTAAAGTCCGGAATGTCTTTGGGATTGCGGCTGGTCACCAGCCCTTCATCGACGACAACAGACTTGTCCACCCAGTGTGCACCCGCATTCTCCAGATCGATTTTGACGGTTTTGTAGGATGTCATCGTGTGGCCTTTGACCACGCCCGCCGTGATCAATACCTGCGGGCCGTGGCATATCGCAAATGTGGGCTTTCCTGACTTTACAAAGTCGCGCGCGAAGGCCACGGCGTCATCATTGCCGCGTAGCGCATCCGGGTTGGTGACACCACCGGGAATTAGAAGCGCATCAAAATCGTCACATTTGACCTGACTAATGGTCTTGTCGACATCAAAGTGGTCGCCCAGCGTGTGATGATGCATACCATGAATAGGGCCCTGATCCAGTGAAACCACTGTGGTTACGGCGCCAGCATCTTCAAGGGCCTGTCGCGGCTCGGTGAACTCGCTCTGTTCGAAGCCGTTCGTGACCAGAATCGCCACTTTTTTGCCTTTTACGTGCTCGTTTGTGGTTTTTGATTGAGTCTGATTATCCATAACAACCTCCTTCCATCGCTTGATCCCAATGATTTCAGGAACACATGGCTCCTGAAGTTGACCAAATAATTAAGGCATTACTATTTGGACAACTTAACAGCTTGCATGTTCACGGTTTTTCCCATGGCAAATTTCTGCAATGCAGAGAAGGATATTTGATGAGCAGCAGTACTAGTGGTGTGACTGTTAGTGGTTGCGTGTGGAGTATCGGAGAAACGTCGCGGGCACTATGTGCCCATGCAATTAAGGCGGCATGCCGCGAATAAATTCACCTTCTATTACAGTGGGTTGACCGCCCCAAAAGCGCTGCTTGCCTTCGGAGGTAAGCAGGATGTAGTTAAGCGACTGGTCGTCATTAGTACTGTGAATTTGTAATACTACGCCGGACGGATGAGTGCTGGCCTGCAGTGTCATCCTGTCATCATGGGTCAACGGCAATACATAAAAATCAGGCAGAAAAACATCCACATCCTTGACATTAACAGAGCCGTAACGATTGCCAACCGTGTAGTCCAGATTGTCGTAAGCCATCATGTCGTGGAATGCTGAATCCTCGATGACTGGCAGAATGTTCTGACTTTTCCCGCTCTCGCATTGTGCTGAGAACGCCCTGATAGCAGGGGCATTCGTGCCTGTCACAGACCAGCCTTGATAGATGGTGATCTCTCCACACGGTTTGTCACGGGCATTGTCCGGTTCATGTGGATACGCAGAGAACTTGCCGACAAGTCGCACATCGTCGGGCATCGACACTAGCAGCAGATTGTTCTCGGTTATTGTGCCTTGATACCCCATGCTTTCAACTGATCGCAACAAAGACTCTGTGTCAATAACGGGTGCAGGGAATGCGGATTCTGAGTGGGCTGTGTTTGCAGCCAGAAGCGAGGCTACGCAA
The DNA here is from genome assembly GCA_002354805.1 of Gammaproteobacteria bacterium UBA2675. Classification (GTDB taxonomy): domain Bacteria; phylum Pseudomonadota; class Gammaproteobacteria; order Pseudomonadales; family Pseudohongiellaceae; genus Pseudohongiella. The sequence continues at coordinate 77,561 of DEMH01000008.1, read as the reverse complement.
AAAAGCAGTGTTGCTGGCTGAATGATTGTGTTCACGGGTGCGCCCTCCTTGGTAAAGGGGACGGAGGGATTTACGGTCGTAAATCCCTCCGTCCCCTTTAAGCCTTTTAGTCGCTGCCAAACAGATCGCGCGTATACACCTTGTCTGCCACATCAGCCAGCAGCTCGGTCATGCGGTTGGCGATGATGATGTCGCACTCAGATTTGAACGACTCCAGGTCGTGGGTGACCCGGGACTTGAAGAACTCCGGCTGATCCAGCTCGGGCTCGTAAACCACAACGGGGATGCCCTTGGCTTTGATGCGCTTCATGATGCCCTGAATGCTGGAGGCGCGGAAATTGTCGGAACCTGCCTTCATGATAAGCCGGTAGACACCGACAGTCTTGGGCTGTCTGGCGATAATGGAGTTGGCGATATAGTCCTTGCGTGAGGTGTTGGAATCTACGATGGCGCGAATCAGGTTTTGCGGCACATCTTCGTAGTTGGCCAGCAGTTGTTTGGTGTCTTTGGGCAGACAGTAACCGCCGTATCCGAAGGAGGGGTTGTTGTAGTGATTGCCGATGCGCGGGTCCAGGCAGACGCCGTCGATGATATGACGGGTATTCAGCCCGTGTGTGGCGGCGTAGCTGTCCAGTTCGTTGAAATAGGCAACACGCATGGCCAGGTAAGTGTTGCTGAACAGCTTGACCGCTTCCGCTTCGGTTGAGTCAATCAGCAGCACGGCCGCATCGGGTTTTAACGAGCTGCTTCTGAGCAGATCGGCAAATTGCTGGGCTCGTTCTGAGCGTTCACCGACGATAATGCGACTGGGGTGCAGGTTGTCATACAGGGCGCGACCTTCACGCAGAAACTCTGGCGAGAAAATCAGATTGTCCGTACCAAACCGCTCCCGCGCATCTGCCGTGTAGCCGACAGGCACGGTCGATTTGATGACCATCACGGCATTGGGGTTGATGCGCAAGACGTCCTGGATGACCGACTCGACCGATGTGGTGTTGAAGTAGTTGGTGTCAGGGTCGTAATCGGTGGGCGTGGCGATGATGACAAAGTCGGCGTCTTCGTAGGCCTGCTGTTTGTCCATGGTGGCGGTGAGGTGCAGGGTGCGGTTGGCCAGAAAATCCTCAATTTCGGCGTCTACGATCGGGCTTTGGCCAGCATTAATCATGGCGACTTTTTCCGGCATGATATCCAGCGCTGTTACTTCGTGGTGCTGAGCCAGCAGCACCGCATTGGACAGTCCCACATATCCGGTGCCCGCAATCGTAATTTTCATCCTGAATGATTCTCCTGCCTGACGTGTATTGTTGATCCGCCGAGTTTAACACGAGCCTGTGGCGATTGTGCTACGCTTGGGATAGGACGGAAGCAAGGGGATATGAGCATGGCTGAGCCAGGCAGTTTCTATCGCGCACCGGTGTTGGCCGGCGAGCTGGTCGACAGGATCAGTATTTTGCGCATCAGGCGCCAACGAATGGACGACACGGACAGTCTGCTCAATGTGGAGCAGGAGCTGGCGGCCCTGGAGCTGACGGGTTCTGCCTTGCTGACCAATCCTGCGCTGCAGCCGCTGCTGGAGGAGCTGCAGGGCATGAATGAAGCCCTTTGGGAGATTGAGGAAGCCCTGCGTGATTGTGAACAGGTTCATGACTTCTCGGAATACTTTATTCGCCTGGCTCGCAGCGCCTATATCACCAGAGACGAAAGGGCATCGGTGAAACGCCGGATTAACTTCCTCGCAGGTCCGGCAATTATCGAAGAAAAAAATCACGCAGCACATTGATCGGTGGTCTATAACCTCCAATAGGAGGCGAGACCATGCGAAATATACTGATAGCCCTGGATGGCACCTGGAACCAGCCTGGTCAGCGTGACCAGGACAGGGTGGTGCCAAGCAATGTGGTGAAAATGGTGCGTGCGGCGGCGATTGACGCGCTTGGCGCAGAACACAACTTGCACGGTGCCCAGGCGCCCCGCAGCAATGCGGGCAACGATAGACAGCTGCGCTACTACGACGCCGGCGTGGGAACCTCAGGCCGTATCGATAAACTCTGGGGTGGCGTGGCCGGACGTGGCTTGTTTGGCAATATGCGCCAGGCCTATTCCTGGTTAATGCGGCATTATCGGGACGGTGACAGGCTGTTTCTGATCGGCTTCAGCCGGGGCGCATTCGCCGCGCGCAGTCTGGCCGGCATGCTGGATCTGTGCGGCATTCCCCGGCAGGTATCGCCTCGTACACCTCGCTATACCCCTCCCACTGCCCGGCAGGCGGAGCAGATAACACAGCATGCGACGCGCCTTTACCGTATGAAACCGGGTTCCGCCCGCAATATCGCCATCCGCGAATTTCGTGCCCGCCATTACAGCAATGATGGCACTGTACATTTTATCGGTGTCTGGGACACAGTCGGCGCGCTGGGTCTGCCCACGCGCGGCCCGTTTGGCTGGCTGACGCGGCGGCGTCATGGCTTTCACAATGCCCGCCTGGGTACCAACATCATCAATGCCTACCATGCGCTGGCCATTAACGAAAAACGTGCGCCATTTCAGCCCACACTGTGGCAGTGGCCGTTGCCGCAGCAGATTCAGAACATCGAGCAGGTCTGGTTTGCCGGCGTACACTCCAATGTCGGTGGTGGTTATGTGGATGCCGGCCTGTCAGATATCGCGCTGAAGTGGATGCTGGAAAAAGCCGAACAGCACGGCCTGCTGATCAATCATGATTATGTAAAACAGCGCATTGATCCCAATGTGTTTGGTGAGCTGCGCTGCTCGCTGTCGCCGATGTACCGGGCGCCGTTGCTGGGCCGCGCCGGCCCACGCGAAATCCTCACCGGCGCGCCAGGGGAGTCCATCCATCCGAGCGTTCTGCAACGCTGGGAGGCGCCCAGTCGGCCGGAAGACCCGCCTGCAAACTTGCTGTTGAGTTAAAGGGGACGGTTAAAGGGGACGGAGGGATTTACGTTCGTAAATCCCTCCGTCCCCTTTAACCGTCCCCTTTAACCCTTTAACCTCGCAGAGGCCAGCCGCCGAGCTGCTGCCACTTGTTGACAATGCCGCAGAAAAGCTCCGCTGTGCGTTCTGCGTCATACTTGGCCGAATGTGCCGACTTGGTATCAAACTCAATGCCGGCGGCTTCGCAGGCGCGGGCCAGCACGGTCTGTCCGTAGGCCAGGCCGCTGAGGGTGGCGGTGTCAAAGCTTGAGAAGGGGTGGAAGGGGTTGCGCTTGAGGTCATGACGCGCAGTGGCTGCATTGATAAAGCCATGGTCGAAGTGGGCGTTGTGTGCCACCAGGATCGCGCGTTTGCAGCTATGCGTTTTCATGGCTGTGCGGATGACTTTGAACAGGTCGCCAAACACATCTTTTTCGTTGCGGGCAATACGCAGCGGGTGGTAGGGGTTAATACCCGTAAACTTCAGGGCGGCCTCTTCGATATTGGCGCCAGGGAAGGGGATGACACGATGAAAGTGCGTCTGCTCTGGCAGCAGCCGGCCTTTTTCGTCCATGCCCAGAATGACGGCAGCAATTTCCAGAATGGCATCGGTTTTGGCGTTGAAGCCGCCACATTCGATATCCACGACTACCGGCAGGTAGCCACGAAAGCGATTACTCAGTGGGCTTTCTGTTGAGTCGTTATCGTCATGATCATGCATTGGCACTGCTCCCTGTGACGGAACCGACAAGACGCCAGCGCATGGTTTCACCAGCACGCAGCGGTACCAGCGTGCCATCGCCGAAGGGGTAGGTGGCCGGCACCTGCCATTCCTTGCGTTCAAGAGTAATGGTGTCGCTGTTACGTGGCAGTTTGTAGAAGTCCGGCCCGTGGAAGGAAGCAAAGGCCTCCAGTTTGCCCAGTGCGCCGGCATCCTCAAATATCTCGGCATAGAGTTCTATGGCGGCATGGGCGCTGTAGCATCCGGCACAGCCGCAGGCGGTTTCCTTGGTAGGACGCGCGTGCGGCGCAGAATCGGTACCCAGGAAGAAACGTGAGTCGCCACTGATGGCCACTTCCAGCAGGGCGCGCTGATGCACATTGCGTTTTAGTATTGGCAGGCAGTACAGGTGCGGGCGTACGCCGCCGACCAGCAGGTGGTTGCGGTTGTACATCAGGTGTTGCGGTGTAATGGTGGCCGCCAGGTCGCCTTCGCTGCCGCGGACAAACTGCGCAGCATCGGCGGTGGTTATGTGTTCTAGCACCACACGCAACTCGGGAAATCGCTCGCGCAGTGGTGCCAGTATGTTATCGATGAACATTTTTTCGCGGTCGAAGATATCGACTTCGTTGTCGGTAACTTCGCCGTGCACCAGCAATGGCATGCCAATCTCGGCCATGGTCTCCAGCACGGGGTAGACTTTTTCAATGGCGGTGACGCCGCTTTCGGAGTTGGTAGTGGCGCCGGCCGGGTAATATTTGACGGCGCGCACGTAGCCGCTCGCGTGCGCCTTGCGCACTTCCTCAGGGCTCAATTGATCCGTGAGATACAGCGTCATCTGGGGTTCAAAGCTGTTGCCTGCCGGGCGCGCCGCGAGTATGCGCTGGCGATAGGCCAGGGCCGCTTCGGTGGTGGTGACAGGTGGTTTCAGATTGGGCATGACGATGGCCCGGGCGAACTGGCTGGCAGTGTGGCCGACCAGGTCCTGTAACACGTCGCCGTCGCGCAGGTGCAGGTGCCAGTCGTCGGGGCGGGTGATTGTCAGTGTCTGCATAGTAAAGTTTCTGTGACTGTGGCCGATGTCAGGGGATGTAGAAAGACATTGACTCGGCGGGCGAATGACTCGAATGCGCAAGTTTATCCTATCTTGGCCTGTAATGCTCACTGCGGCAGCGGTGTCGTTGGCATCACAAGTGCTGTCGACATCGGTGCACGCCGGGTCAGTGTCTTCTTTTTATCCCGATCTGGGCGAGGATGGCTGGATTGTTGATACCTCTATCTTCGAATGTTCTCTGGTTCAGCAGATTCCCGATTTTGGCACCGCCGTGTTCTACCATCAGGCCGGTGAATCCATGCGGTTTTATCTGCGCTCCCCAAACAGTCCCATGCAGGAAGGCAGGGCGCTGTTGACCTCGCAACCGCCGCGCTGGCGCCAGGACCTGCAGGTGCGTGATCTGGCTTATGTGGACGTGCAGCGTTCCAGACAGCCGGTGGTCATGGATGCCGCGCAGAGCCAGCTGCTGATCGCCGAACTCGGCCGCGGCATGGTGCCCACCCTGATGCGCAGAGCGTGGTTCAGTGATACCGAGTCGGTGCATGTTGGTATTTCGCCAGTGCGTTTTGGCGAGGCCTACGCGGAGTATCATCAGTGCCAGGGCAATCTGCTGCCGGTAAATTTTGCTCAGATAGAACGATCCACAGTGTTCTGGCAAAGCAATCAGCGTGAGTTAAGTGCGCAACAGCAGGCTCAGCTGGACGATATTGTGACCTATATGAAAGCCGACCCTGCCGTTTACGCCGTTGATATAAATGGCTTCACAGACAGTGCCGGTAACGCCCGCGACAACCTCGAGCTGTCCCGCATCCGTGCCTTTGCCGTGCAGACTTACCTCGTAGAGCAGGGCATCGACGAAAACATGCTCACCACGCGTTATTTTGGTTCCACCCCCCAGTTCCGCATTGTGCGTAACGAACAGTCAGCCGAAGACCGCGATCGTAACCGCCGCGTCACGCTGCGACTCCATCGCGACGGTTCTGGCGACTGATCTGCTGCTGATGCAGAGTCTTCTCCAGCGCTGGCTGACAGCACTTTCTTAAAAGCGAGCTCCGTTGTTCCTCGGGAGCTCCGCTGTTTCTCATGCGCTCCGCTCGTCCTCAAGCGCTACGCTGAATGGCGTAGATATTGTGATGCTATAACGTCTTGCCACCTGCAAATGATATGCTGTATCATCCTCGACCACTTGCCTGATTCAAGGTTCCCACACCAGGCGATACCGTTTACTTGCCTCTTACTGGCAGTCATTGACATTCGTTATACAGGAATAAAAAGATGATGAAAAAGACACCGCTGAGCGTAGCAATAGCCTTGAGCGTTGCCGGCATCACTGCGGCCACCAGCAGCGCAGTGCTTGCGCAAACAGACGGCGACGTAACTGAAATACGCGTGACGGCACTGGGCGTGACCGAGAGCGCCGAGCTGATTGTGGCGCCATTCAGTGTGCTGGATTCAGAAGAGCTGCTTAACCGTGGTGGCACCCTGGGCGATCTGCTGAATGGTCTGACCGGTGTGCATGCTGACAGTTATGGGGGCGGGGCCAGCCGCCCGGTGATCCGTGGCCAGACTACGCCGCGCGCCAAAGTGCTGTCGGATGGCAGCAATGTGCTGGACGTCTCAGATGTGTCGCCTGACCATGCGGTGACCGTTGACCCGATTCTTGCACAGCGCATTGAGGTGCTGCGCGGCCCGGCAACGCTGCTCTACGGAGGCGGTGCCATAGGTGGTGTCGTAAACGTACTGGATAACAAGATCCCGACAGCCATACCGGGCGCCGATGGCGGCCAGACTTACGATGGTTTTGTGGCGCTGCGTGGCAATACCGTGGCCAATGAGCGTGCCGGTGCCATCAGCCTGACCAGCCGTGCGACTGACAACATTGCTGTGCACTTTGAAACCTCCATGGTCAAAAAGGATGACTATGAAGCGCCTGACTGGGATGAGGCGCGAGTGGATGGCACCTTCGCTGACAGTAATAACTCGAGTGTGGGCGCGTCCTGGGTAGGTGAGCGCGGCTTTATTGGTCTGTCGTATTCCTATCGCAAGGATGACTACGGTATTCCCGGGCACAGTGAGGAATACAATGACTGCCATCCCGATGGTCGTTTTTTGCATTGTGAACTACATTATGATCACGACGAACACGACGAACATGATGATCACGACGAGCATGATGACCATGACCACGGTGTGCCAAACATCGACCTGACCAGCAAGCGCATCGATCTGCGTGGCGAGCTGCTGGCGCCGCTGCCGGGTATCAACAAAGTCAGATTCCGTGCCAGCAATACTGACTACGAGCACTATGAAATTGAAGAAGGAGAGGTTGGTTCAGCCTTCTTTAACAAAGGTTATGAGGCCCGTGTAGAATTCGATCATGCCTCGCTGATGGGCTGGCAGGGTCTGTTTGGTGTGCAGGTTTCTGATACCGAGTTCAGTTCACAAGGGGAGCATACGTTCCTTCCTACCATTGAGTCCGAGGCGACTGGAATATTTTTGGTTGAGCACTATCAGCTGACCGATGCCTGGCATCTGGAGGCAGGTGCGCGTTATGACCGCCAGAAACATCGCCCGGTGAATGACCCACGGGGGCGTCCGGAGTTCAGCGACTCAGCGTATTCCTGGTCTGGCTCGGCCATATGGGAAGCAGGTGATGGCATTATTCTGTCAGCCACCTATGCCAGCGCCCAGCGTCTACCGCATGCACAGGAGCTGTATTCACGCGGTGTACACGTGGCATCCAACACCTACGAGTGTGGTCTGCTGCCCGATGCGCTTACCTGTGGCGGCCCTGAGAGCAATCAGCAACTGCGCAAAGAGTCGGCTGACAATGTAGAGATCGGGCTGCGCAAGGTGAGCGGTCCAGTGACCTACAGCTTCAACCTGTTCCGTAACAACATAGATAACTATATTTATGCGCGGACACTGGATCAGTTCGAAGACTTCCGTCTGATCAAATACACCCAGCGTGATGCGGAGTTCACCGGCTACGAGGCGGAACTTGCGTATCGCTTCAATGAAAACTTTGCCGCTGAAGTGTTCAGTGACTATGTGAGGGTAGGGCTGGACGACGCCGCAGACCGTCTGCCACGTATTCCGCCGCGCCGGGTAGGTGTGCGCCTGGATGCCCAGGTCGCCTCACGCACCAGCGCTGGGCTGGAGTTCTACCGCAGTAGCAAACAGCAGCGCACGGCTGCGTTTGAAGCCGGCGTCGATGACTACAAGATGGTCAACCTGAGCGTCAGTCACAGCTTTGACGAGAACGGCCGCTACAAGCTGTTCCTGCGTGCCAGCAACCTGCTGGATGAGGAAGTGCGCAATGCCTCTTCGTTCCTGGCAGACGTTATCCCCATGCCCGGCCGCAACGTAAGCGCCGGCTTCAAGCTGGACTTCTGACCCTTGTGAAGGGTGCGTAAAGGGGACGTAAAGGGGACGGAGGGATTTAGCTTGCTAAATCCCTCCGTCCCCTTTACGCGTCCCCTTTACGTCCGTGATCTGCTACAATTGCCGCCCTGGTTTTTACATCCCTTTTCAATTGGAGCAGCACAGCATGTCTGGCATCAAAAAAGTGGTATTGGCCTATTCCGGCGGCCTGGATACCTCGGTCATCGCCAAGTGGTTGATGGAAACCTACCAGTGTGAGGTTGTCACCTTTACCGCTGACCTGGGTCAGGGGGAAGAGCTGGAGCCGGCGCGCGCCAAAGCCAAGGCCATGGGCATCAAGGAAATCTATATCGAAGATCTGCGCGAAGAGTTTGTGCGCGATTTTGTAAACCCGATGTTCCGCGCCAACGCCCTGTATGAAGGCGAATACCTGCTGGGTACCTCAATTGCACGACCTCTGATTGCCAAACGTCTGGTTGAAATCGCCAACGAAACTGGCGCCGATGCGATTGCCCACGGTGCGACCGGCAAGGGTAACGACCAGGTACGCTTCGAGCTGGGTGCCTACGCGCTGAAACCCGGCATTCAGGTAATTGCGCCATGGCGTGAATGGGATCTGACTTCCCGTGACAAGCTGCTGGCCTATTGTGAACAGCACAACATCCCGGTTGAGAAAAAGCGTGGCACCAAGTCTCCATACTCCATGGATGCCAACCTGCTGCACATCTCCTACGAAGGTGACATCCTGGAGAACCCGGGCGCCGAGCCGGAAGAAGATATGTGGCTGTGGTCGGTATCGCCCGAGAACGCTCCGGATACACCAACCTATATCGAACTGACCTATGAGAGGGGCGACATCGTTGCCATCGACGGCGAAAAAATGTCACCTGCTACCGTGCTGGCGCACCTGAACAAAGTTGCTGGCGCCAATGGCATCGGTCGTGCCGACCTGGTTGAGAACCGCTACGTTGGCATGAAGTCACGCGGCTGCTACGAAACACCCGGTGGCACTGTGATGCTGAAAGCTCACCGCGCCATTGAATCAGTGACACTGGACCGCGAACTGGCCCACCTGAAAGACGAGCTGATGCCAAAGTACGCATCACTGGTCTACAACGGTTACTGGTTTGCCCCCGAGCGTAAGGCACTGCAGCAGTTGATCGACTATTCGCAGCAGTACGTTAACGGCACCGTGCGTTTGAAGCTCTACAAAGGCAACGTCATCGTGGTAGGTCGTGAGTCAGCTGACTCGCTGTTCGATATGAACATCGCAACATTTGAGGATGATGCTGGCGCGTATGATCAGGCGGATGCAGCCGGCTTCATTAAGTTGAATGCATTGCGTTTAAGAATCGCGGCAAATAAAGGCAGAAAAGTATAAGTGTACGGAGGCACAGGATGGTGCTGACGCAAACGCAGATCGATCATTTTCATGAGCACGGGTTTCTGGTGTTTGACCCTGGGCTGGATGAGGCGTTTGTTGACGATCTGAGGGAGAAGGTGTTTGTACACTATGATCCTGCGTTTCAGGCCAATCCGACTTTTCCCACGCGCTTGCAGGATCTCTGGAAGCGTGTGGATGAGGTCCGGCAGCTGGCAGTACATGACAATGTGCTGCAGGCGCTGGAGCAACTGCTGGGCCGCCGCGCGCGGCCATTCCAGACTTTGAACTTTCCAACTGGCACGCGCCAGGCCGCACACTCTGACACCATCCACTTTAACAGTCTGCCGCATGGTTACATGGCAGGAGTGTGGGTGGCGCTGGAAGATATCACGCCGGACAACGGACCACTGATTTATTATCCCGGCAGTCACAAGCTGCCAGAAATGTCGATGCAGGACTTTGGTCTGGAGCCCGGCTACGAGCATTATGGCGAATACGAAGAGATGATGCGTGAGCACATTGAGCTGCATGGCCTGAAGCCGCAGCTTGGCACCATTCGCAAGGGTGAGGCGCTGATCTGGCACGCCAACCTGATTCATGGTGGTGCGCCGCAGACTGACCCGAAGCTGAGCCGGCATTCGCAGGTCACCCACTATTACTTCGCTGACTGCCAGTACTATATTCCGATGCGCAGCACGCCGGATAAGCCGCATATCCGCGAACCGGAGTGGGTGACGTTTGAGCCGTATGTTGCGCCAGAAGAGTCAGTTTCACCGCCAGCTCCGAGCTTGCTACGTCGCCTTGTAAATAAACTGCGACGGTCAGTCAGCTGATTCCATCCACTTTGGCTGCTTAACCAAGTGGAGATTCTGCAGGAGAGTATTGAGCTCACGCCTGCCTGGTTTGTTCTGCCGTGTAGCCCGAATCGATCAACTGCTGGATACCAAAATCTGTGCGGGTGATGCGCTCGCGTTCCACCTGCTTCCGCAGATTTTTGTTCTGCGCCATCAAGGCCGGATCACGATAGCCCTTGGCATGATCAAGATGCACCAGTACCGCGCTGTATTTGACGTCGCGCGGCTTGATGCCACGGTTGCGCAGTCGCACGCCGAACTCTCTGTCTTCCCCACCGTAGGCCATGCGCTCGTCAAAGCCGTTGACTGCCAGCACGTCGGTTTTCCAGGCAGCTGCGTTGGAGCCTTTGAAGTTGCAGGCTGCCGGTGAGCAGCGATTCAGTATTGCGGCCAGGGTAGGGCCGGCGCTGATGCGCAGAATTTTGCGGGTGGGTTTGAGGCCATGTTTATACAGCCAGTGTTTGTCGAAGCAGCGCTGCTGTTCGATATCGTCGCGATCGATCAGTTTGCTGGTTGGCATTGGCAGTAGCAGGCTGCCGCCAGAGACAAACAGGCCAGGTTCGGCGGAACCAAGATGTGTGCTGACAAAGTCGCGGCGTGGAATACAGTCGCCGTCAGTGAAGATCAGATAGTCTGCGTTGGCGTGCAATACACATTTGTTGAGAATGCGACACTTGCGAAATCCATCGTCACGCTGCCAGACATGGATGATGGGGACAGGTGACTTTGTTCGCATGGCATCAATCAGCGTGCGGGTCTCTTCAGTTGAGCCGTCATCAGCGATGACAATCTCGAAGTCATGACGATCCTGGTTGAAATAGCCAATCAATACTTTCTCCAGCCAGGCAGGAGAGTTGTAGGTGGAGATGATGACGCTGGCGACTGGGTGCTGGGTGCTTGTCATGACGCTCGCTTAAGAAAGTGGTAGTGCTTGTCCAGGCAGGATGCATCGTGACGTTTTGCGACGCACCTGCTGCTTGCGTCCAGAATATCAGACTTCGGTTTTCTTTTTATACTCACACAGGTCGTAAATGACGCAGGCACCGCAGCGCGGTTTGCGTGCCACACACACATAGCGGCCATGCAGGATCAGCCAGTGGTGGGCATCCAGCAGAAATTCTGCGGGCACCAGACGAATCAGGCGCTTTTCCACTTCCAGAACGTTTTTGCCCGGGGCGATACCGGTGCGGTTGGAGACGCGGAAAATGTGTGTGTCGACCGCCATGGCCGGTTGTTTAAAGGCGGTATTGAGCACCACATTGGCGGTCTTGCGGCCCACACCGGGCAGTGCCTCCAGTTCCTCTCGGGTGGATGGCACAATGCCCTGATGATTTTCCACCAGCGCGCGACAGGTTTTGATGACATTCTCGGCCTTGGTGTTAAACAGGCCGATGGTCTTGATGTAGGATTTCAGACCGTCAACGCCCAGCGCCAGAATCGCCTCGGGAGTATTGGCTACCGGATAAAGCTTGCGGGTGGCCTTGTTGACGCCGACGTCTGTGGCCTGCGCGGACAGAATCACCGCAATCAGTAGCTCAAAGGTGCTGCTGTATTCCAGCTCTGTCGTCGGGTTTGGGTTCTCGGCCCGCAGCCGCTGAAAAATTTCGGTGCGTTTCTGTTTATTCATCTTTTGTAAAGGTGTAAAGGGGACGGAGGGATTTAGCGCGCTAAATCCCTCCGTCCCCTTTACTACCTCCTTTCTTGCGGGCCACCGCGGCCATGATTTCGGCACGCAGTTGTTCGGGAGACTTGGCCCAGGGCGAATTGACGATGCTGTCTTTCTGCAGCTGTTCGCCACGATCCAGCGTCGCCAGTTTTTCCTGCAGGCGCAGTTGACGGCGTGCCTCATGGGCATCGGCTTCGCGTATCAGTCGCGCCTTGCGTTGCTCGTAGCGTTGTTGCCATTCCCGAGCCTGATCGCGGCTTGGTGGTTCGATTTCAGTGCCGACGGTAATCATGTCGATGCAGTCTACCGGGCAGGGCTCGACACACAGATCGCAGCCGGTGCAATCGCTGGCGATCACGGTATGCATCAGTTTGGCCGCGCCAACGATGGCGTCGACCGGGCAGGCAGTGATGCATTTGGTGCAGCCGATGCATTCGTCTTCGCGGATCACAGCCCGCTGCAACGGCACGTGCTGGCCGACTTCCGGATTCAGGGGCTGCGCGGGCTGTCCGGTTATTTCAGCCAATACGGTGATGGTCTGTGGGCCACCCGGCGGGCAACGATTGATAGCCTCGCCGGCCGCAATGGCTTCGGCGTAAGGACGACAGCCCTGGTACCCGCACTTGGTGCACTGGGTCTGGGGGAGGGCGGCGTTGATCCGGTCTGTCAGGCTCTGAGTCATGGCCGCGAAGTTTACCACAGGGCCGTAAAGGGGACGGAGGGA
>DEMH01000008.1:340-64713 GCA_002354805.1 Gammaproteobacteria bacterium UBA2675 | reverse complement strand
TCCCTCCGTCCCCTTTACGGCCCCACACCCTTTTGCCGCCAGCGCTGCGATCCAGTATCATCTGCACCCCGGAATGACACTGAGGAAACCCTGTGAAGAAGTGGCAATGTATTGTTTGTGGTCTTATTTATGACGAAGCCGAAGGCTGGCCGGATGACGGCATTGAGCCGGGCACTGCCTGGGAGGACGTCCCGGATGACTGGATGTGCCCTGAGTGCGGCGTCGGCAAAGAAGATTTTGAGATGATCGAGATTTAAAATTACCCCTGATACCAGATTCCAAGGACCCCCACCCGTGACCAAACGCAAAATTCTTGTTACCAGCGCCTTGCCCTATGCCAATGGACCAATTCATCTGGGGCATATGCTGGAAGCCGTTCAGACAGATATCTGGGTACGGTTTCAGAAGATGCGTGGCCACGATTGCGTCTATGTCTGTGCTGACGATGCACATGGCACCGCCATCATGCTGCGGGCCGAGAATGAGGGGATAACCTCAGAACAGCTGATTGACCGCGTGCGTGCCGAGCACAAGGCATCTTACGATGGCTTCCGCATCGGCTTTGATAATTATCATTCCACCCATTCGCCTGAAAATCGTCATTATTCCGAGGTGATTTATCGGGCCCTGCGTGACAACGGGCGGATTGCCACACGATCCATCCGTCAGCTTTATGATCCTGAGAAAGGCCTGTTTCTGGCTGATCGCTTTGTAAAGGGCACCTGTCCCAAGTGCAAGGCCGACGATCAGTATGGCGATAACTGTGAGGCCTGTGGTGCGACCTACAGCCCGGCAGAGCTGATCAACCCGCGCTCGACACTGTCCGGCGCAACGCCCATCGAAAAAGACTCCGAGCACTATTTTTTCAAACTGCCAGAGTTCACCGACTTCCTGAAAAGCTGGACGCGCAGTGGCACGTTGCAGGAGCAGGTGGCCAACAAGCTGGCCGAGTGGCTGGAAGGCGGGCTGCAGGAATGGGATATCAGCCGCGATGCGCCGTATTTTGGATTTGAGATTCCGGATGCGCCCGGCAAGTATTTTTACGTCTGGCTGGATGCGCCGATTGGTTACATGGCCAGCTTCAAGAACTATTGCGAACGCAGCGGTTTGGATTTTGACGCGTACTGGAAGCCGGGTAGCGATGCCGAGCTGTATCACTTTATCGGCAAGGACATCATCAATTTCCACGCGCTGTTCTGGCCGGCCATGCTGTCCGATGCGGGCTATCGCACGCCGACTGCGGTCTACGCGCACGGCTTTGTCACCGTCAACGGCAAAAAAATGTCCAAGTCGCGTGGCACCTTTATCAATGCCGATACCTACCTGCAGCATCTGGATCCGGAGTACCTGCGCTATTTCCTGGCTTCGCGGCTGGGCAGTGGTGTGGATGACCTGGACCTGAACCTGGAAGACTTTGTCAGCAAGGTTAATAGCGACCTGGTAGGCAAGCTGGTCAATATTGCCAGCCGCTGTGCTGGCTTCATTACCAAGGGGTTTGACGGAAATCTGGCGCAGGCTGTTTCCAACCCGGAACTGGTTGCCGAGGCGCAGGGCGCTGCCGATGAGATTGCTGCCTTTTATGAGCAGCGCGAGTACAGCCGGGCAGTGCGCCGCATCATGGAACTGGCTGACAAAGCCAACCAGTACATCGCCGAAAAGCAGCCCTGGGTGCTGGCCAGGCAGAATCCGCAGGACCCGACCGTGCAGGCCATCTGCTCAACCGGTATCAATCTGTTCCGCCTGCTGATGATTTATCTGAAGCCGGTGCTGCCAGCCATGGCTGAGCGTGCCGAGGCCTTCCTGAATGCTGGCGAGCTGAGCTGGGCCGATGCCAGTAAACTGCTGAATGGTCATCAGCTCAAGCCCTTCCAGCCGCTGATGAAACGTGCCGAGATGGCGCAGGTCGAGGCACTGCTGGAGGCGTCCCGTACCGAGGCAGCTGAGACCCGCAAGCTGACGGCTGCGCCTGTCGATCAGCCCGGTGCCGCAGCGTCTGCGAAAGCGACCGAAGACAGCCAGCTGGCAAAAGAGCCCATTGCCGATGAGATCGACTTTAACGATTTCATCAAGGTGGATCTGCGTGTTGCACGCATCAGCAAGGCAGCCTACGTGGAAGGTGCCGACAAGCTGCTGCAGCTGACCCTGGAACTGGGACCTGATGCCAATGGTGAGATGGTGGTACGCAATGTGTTTTCGGGTATCCGATCAGCCTACAAACCTGAGGACCTGGAAGGCCGTCTGACGGTGCTGGTGGCCAACCTGAAACCACGCAAGATGAAGTTCGGCCTGTCTGAGGGCATGGTGCTGGCCGCAGGACCCGGCGGCAAAGACATTTATCTGCTCAGCCCGGACAGTGGTGCTCAACCCGGCATGCGTATTGTCTGACAAAGCAGGACTGTCAGTGAGCGCCTGGCACAAACAGCATTTGACGACTGGACAGTATTTCGGGTTTACTCGGTCTTCTGTACCACCCGAATAATAAAAGAAGCGAACACAAGAGGACACCCGATGACTGCAGCAGGCCTGGTCGCCACCCGGCGATGGTTGTTGCTCTCTGCAGTGTTGGTCGCCAGTAGCCTGTTGATCCTGACCGGCGGTGCTGCCAACGCCCAGACCAGTGACGAAATACGCGAAATTGAAGACTCGATTGTCAAAATCTACACGACGACGGCCGATCCCGACTATTTCACCCCCTGGCGTTTGATGAACCCCAATCAGAGCAGTGGCTCTGGTGCGGTCATCGAAGGCAACCGCATTCTGACCAATGCGCATGTAGTGGCGAACGCCAGCTATGTGCAGGTGCAGAAGAACAGCGATCCTCGCCGCTATCTGGCACGCGTTGAATTTGTCTCCCATTCCTCTGATCTGGCCCTGATACAGGTTGAAGAGCCTGGCTTCTTTGACGATGCGCCGCCACTGGAAATTGGCGACCTGCCTGACCCCAATACCGAAGTGCTGGTATTCGGCTACCCCATCGGTGGTCGCACCCTCAGTGTGACTAAAGGCGTGCTGTCCCGCGTGGAGCAGCAGGTTTACGCGCATTCCGGTGAGTTTCTGCTGGCCGGACAGATTGATGCCGCGATCAACCCTGGTAACAGTGGTGGGCCGGTGATTGCCGATGGCGAGATCGTCGGTGTCGTGATGCAGTCGGCCGGTGGCGGACGCACTGAAGCGCTGGGTTATTTTGTGCCCACTGACATCGTGCGGCATATGCTGACCGATGCCAGTGATGGTCAGTTCGACGGTTTCCCCGATCTGGGTTTCCGCACCCAGGATCTGGAAAGCCCGGCTGCCAAGGCCCGTTACGGTCTGGCAGAGGATGAAACCGGTGTGCTGGTGATCAAGGTCTTCGAAGATTCACCCGCCGATGGTCTGCTCAAGGCCAATGATGTGCTGTTGTCGATTGATGGTTATGAAGTGGCCGGCGACAGCAGCATCCGTCTGAATCGCGACCTGCAGACCAATTACAAACACGCCATTGATGTTAAGCAGATTGGAGACACTGTGCCGCTGCGTATCGCACGCCAGGGTGTGGCCATGGATGTTGATCTGACAGCACAGCGCCGACAGCAGAGCTACAGCCTGGTGCGCTCGGAAGAATTTGACGCGATTCCAGACTACTATATTTATGGTGGCATTGTATTTGTGCCCTTGAACATGAACCTGATCAAGCGCTGGGGCAGTGACTGGACCCGCACGGCGCCGGTCAATCTGCTGCATGCCCGCAGCCAGTGGTCTTCGCCCGAGAAGCGTGAAGTGATCGTGGCATTGCAGGTGCTGGCTGCCGACGTGAACCTGGGTTATCACGATGTCCGCAATGTGATCGTTGAGTCTGTTAACGGCGAGCCAATCCGCGATTTCGGTGAGTTTGCCCGTCTGCTGCGTAACAACGAAGAACCTTACATTGTCTTTGAGGCAGAGTCGGGTTTCCAGATGGTGGTTGACCACCAGCAGGCGCGTGACTCGGAAGCCGAAATACTGGAACGCTATCGTATTCCCGCCAGCTATTCCGAAGGGCTGTTTGATCAGTCCGCGCTGGCTCAACATGAAGAATGACACCAACCGCAGGAGTTTACCCGCAGTATGAGCATCAAGTCAGACAAATGGATTCGCAAAATGGCTCAGGAACACGGCATGATCGAACCGTTCGAGCCGGGGCAGGTGCGTTATGTCGATGGCGGCAAGGTGATCTCCTACGGTACCTCCAGTTACGGCTACGATGTGCGCTGCGCCTCCGAGTTCAAGATCTTCACCAATGTTCACACCACCAATGTGGTGGATCCCAAGAATTTTGATGAGACCAGCTTTGTCTCCATCGACGAGCCATACTGCATCATCCCACCCAACTCCTTTGCGCTGGCCCGCACCGTGGAGTACTTCCGTATTCCATCGGACGTGCTGACCGTCTGCCTGGGCAAATCCACCTACGCGCGCTGCGGCATCATAGTAAACGTGACGCCGCTGGAGCCGGAATGGGAAGGCCACGTCACGCTGGAATTCTCCAACACCACGCCGCTGCCCGCCAAGATCTACGCTAACGAAGGCGTGGCGCAGATGCTGTTCTATCAGTCGGATGAGCAGTGTGAGGTGACTTATAAGCAGCGTGGGGGAAAATACATGGGTCAAACGGGGGTAACTCCGCCGCGCGCTTGATGTTTGTCTGTTAATTGCCGCGACGCGTTTTAACTAATTGCGTCCGGCCTCGGGACTCGGGTGGCACGGTTGAGCGTCAACGCGTCCGGCGCCGGAATCAGCGGGAAAGTCCTCCTCAGGTTTTCGTCGCTCCTTTTCCCGCTACTCCCGGCACCTCGATTGGGCTTAATTAGTCGTTGCCACCCGATCCCCGAGGCCTCGATTTGGCTGAGCGCGGCGTCGCTGCTATAACTGATGCTTCCAGTGCGCGGCGGTGTTGATTTGGGTCAGCGGGGCGGCTCGATTGAGCGTTGTGCCGAGTTCAGGGCGCGGCTGGTTCTGGTTTGGAAGGAGGGGGTATGTCTCGTCAGTCGGAATCGGGTCGGGAGTCTTTGTCGGTTCTGGACATGTTCAAGATCGGCGTGGGGCCCAGTAGTTCTCATACGCTGGGGCCGTGGCGGGCGGCGCAGCGGTTTGTGGCGGGGCTGGACGCGGGGCGCAAACCGGCATCACTTCGAGTTTATCTTTACGGGTCGCTGGCCAAGACAGGGAAGGGCCATGGCACGGATCTGGCCATCATGATGGGATTGATGGGGGCTGACCCTGTGACCTTTCCCACCGATCGACTGGCTGAGACCGTCAATGCGATTCGTCAGCAGAAAGAGATCCGGCTGAATGATGAGGTGTCGTTGTACTTTGACCCGGAATCCTGCCTGCTATTTTGTCCCGGTGAGTCGCTGCCTGAACATCCCAATGGCATGCGTTTTGAGGTGCAGTACGAGGATGGTGATGAATATCAGGAGGTTTACTTCTCGATAGGTGGCGGTTTTGTCAGCCGCCAGGATGAGCTGGGCGTCAGTGCAGTCGATTTTGTTGAGCTGCCGCACCCGATTAACACCGCAGCTGATCTGACTCGCTGGTGCAGGCAGACCGGTCTGTCGATCGCCGGCGTGGTCGAGAAAAACGAACTGGCCTGGCGAGAGGCCAGCGAAACGCGTCGGGCCGTGCTGCAGATCTGGCAGACCATGTTTGAGTGTCTGTATCGGGGCTGTCATACCGATGGCGAGCTGCCAGGTGACCTGCAGGTGACTCGCCGCGCGCCAGCCTTCAACCGGCGACTGCTCGATAATGACCTGGATTACACCATCGAGACCTGGCGCGATGCCATTCGAAACTCGGGTACGGGTTTCTCTCATGCGCTGGACTGGCTGAGCTGTTTTGCCCTGGCCGTCAACGAAGAGAACGCCGCATTCGGCCGCGTGGTCACCGCGCCGACCAATGGCGCGGCAGGTGTGATTCCCGCCGTGCTCTGGTATCTGCTGGTGTTTGAACAGGAGCAGCCCGACGACGATGTCATCATGCAATTCCTGTTAACCGCCTCAGAGAGCGGTTGCCTGTTCAAAAAGCGGGCGACGATTTCAGCGGCCATGGGCGGCTGCCAGGCCGAGATCGGCGTCTCCTCAGCCATGGCCGCTGCGGGTCTGACAGCCTGTCGTGGCGGCAGTGTAGAGCAGGTCACCATGGCCGCGGAGATCGCCATGGAACACCACCTGGGCCTGACCTGTGACCCCGTCGGCGGCCTGGTGCAGATTCCCTGCATAGAACGCAACGCCATGGGCGCCGTAAAGGCCGTCACCGCCTCCCAACTGGCACTGTTTGGTGATCCCTCAAAGGCCAAAGTGTCGCTCGACGCAGTCATCCGCACCATGTGGCAGACCGCCGCCGACATGAGCGACAAATACAAAGAAACCTCAGAAGCCGGTCTGGCCGTCAATATCCCAATCAGTTTGAGCGAATGCTGAGCTTCAACTTTTCCGGCCCTGGAACTCGGGTGGCAGTCCTTGGCTTCAACGCTTCCGGCACCAGGATCAGTGGGAAAGTCCTCCTCAGGTTTTCGTAGCTCCTTTTCCCACTACTCCCGCCGCCTCGATTGAGCTGATACGCGCCTCGCCCCACTAAAAGCCGATTGCCGCGTCGCTATCCGATCGGCTTGCATTGCCGGCGAAACTGCGATTAGGCCGCAGCGCACCATCGCTCCTCTTTGTAACGCACCCGGCGACCGCGTTTTGAATTTGGCACTCAGGGGAGGGTAGCGGGTGGCAGAATCACGGCCAATCAGGGCGCGTCTATCCTTTTGCCGCTCACCCGATCAGCGGGAGGACTGTCCGAGTCCCGAGCGGCTACGCCGCGAGGTCGAGTTCCGCCCCGCCGGGTGAGCGGTGAAAGGATGCGATCCGGGCGTGATCTGCCACCCGCTACCCGTACCGTGCTTGAAAGTACACAAGTGCGCCGTGGCGTCAATTTCCCGTCAAAGTGACAGTAATCCGCCTGTATTCTGCCAGCGGCAAAACCTTGCCGCACCCTAAGTAGTTGAAAAATAAGCCCTGTTACGACTGGCACGGACATTGCTTGCCACCCTTGCGGAAACAGAACATCCAAGAGGCGGGACAAACACATGGCAGCAAGCAGCCTGACGCTGGTAAGAGACATACAAAGTCAGCCAAATAGTGCACAGGCACTGGAATTGGCGTTCAAGGCTTTTAACGAACTGTCCGGCGAACTGACACAGACCTACCAGGCACTTGAGAGCCAGGTGCGGGATCTGACAGCCGAGCTGGAAGCTGCCAATGCCCAGCGCCTGCGCGAGCTCGCCGAGAAAGAGCGCATCGCGCACCGACTGACCAAACTGCTGCAGCTGTTGCCAGGCGGCGTGCTGGTACTGAATGCACGCGGCCAGATCTCTGAATGTAATGCTGCTGCCCTGGATCTGCTGGGTTCGCCTCTTGAAGGCGAGCTGTGGGTGGAGATCATTCGCACCCGCTTTGCGCCACGCAGCGACGACGGCCACGAAATTTCCCTGGTAAACGGCAAGCGCGTGAGCCTGCTGAGCCGTTCGCTGGAAGAAGAGCCCGGCCAGATCATCCTGATCACCGATCAGACAGAAACCCGACGCCTGCAGCAGCGACTGAGCCGTCATCAGCGTCTGACCGAAATGGGTCAGATGGTGTCGTCACTGGCACATCAGATTCGCACTCCGCTGGCAGCCGCCATGCTGTATGCCGGACACCTGGCACATGCACTGCCGTCACAGGCTGCGCAAGCAGGTGACGATCAGCCCGCTGATGCGGACAGACTGCAGCGCACCCACGACCGACTGATGTCCCGTCTGCACAATATGGAGCGCCAGGTGCGTGACATGCTGGTGTTTGCACGTGGCGAGGCGGTGCTCGATGCACGTCTGAGCATGGCCCAGCTGTTTGATGAAACGCGGGTAGCTGCCGAGGTGCTGCTGCGCGACAGCCGCACACGCTGTCAGTGGACCAACGAGGCCCCTGACTGCCTGCTGGACTGCAATCAGGAGTCGCTGGTAGGTGCCATATTGAATCTGTTGGAAAACGCCCAGCAGAACGGTGGCGCCCAGGTGCAGCTGAAAGTGATCGCTGATCACAACTGCGAAGCTGGCCATCTGCGCTTTTTTGTTCAGGACAACGGCCCTGGCATTGATCCGAAAGTGCTGAGCCAGGTGACGGAAGCATTTTATACCACCCGTGCCCAGGGCACCGGGCTGGGACTGGCCGTGGCGCAGGTTGTTGCGCGCGCACACGGCGGACGATTTTTTATTGAGAACCTCGCAAGCGGGAATCTGGACCCTGAGGCAGAGCAGGTCAGCGGCATTCGTGCCGGTTTTGTGCTGCCTTGCCAGGGTAAAGCTACACAGGAGCAGACTGTATGACTGACAAGGCAACCGTTTTGATCGTTGAAGACAATCCACAGCTGCGTGATGCGCTGAGCGATACGCTGGATTACGCCGGCTACAATGTGCTCGCGGCGGAAAGCGGCGATGAAGCGCTGAGCGTTCTGGCAACCCAGGCCGTCGACATGGTGGTGTCCGACATCAATATGGATGGAATGGATGGTCACGAACTGTTGCAGCGCATTCGCGGTCGCTTCCCGGCATTGCCGGTGGTCCTGATCACGGCTTTTGGCAGCATCGGCAGTTCCGTGCGTGCGATGCGCGAAGGCGCTGTAGATTACCTGTTGAAACCCTTTAAACCGGAGCAGCTGCTGGCAACGGTGGAGAAGTATCTGACCACGCGTGTACTGGGTGGTAATGAGCCAGTTGCGATTGAGCCTTCCAGCCAGCAGTTGCTGTCGCTGGCAGGAAAAGTGGCACGTACCGATGCAACCGTGCTGATTTCTGGTGAAAGTGGCACGGGCAAGGAAGTACTGGCCCAGTTCATTCACCAGCATTCCAATCGTGCCAAAGGTCCGTTTGTAGCCATCAACTGTGCGGCGATTCCGGAGAACATGCTGGAAGCGACGCTGTTTGGTTATGAAAAGGGTGCGTTCACCGGCGCTTACAACAGCAGCCCGGGCAAGTTTGAACAGGCTGATGGTGGCACGCTGCTGCTGGACGAAATTTCAGAAATGGATATTGGTCTGCAGGCCAAAATCCTGCGTGTGCTGCAGGAGCGCGAGGTTGAGCGTCTTGGCAGCCGCAAGACCATGAAGCTGGATGTGCGTGTGATCGCTACCACCAACCGCGATCTGCGTCAGCACGTGCGTGAAGGAAACTTCCGCGAAGACCTGTATTACCGCCTGAGCGTATTTCCGCTGGCCTGGCTGCCACTGCGTCAGCGTCGTCAGGACATAGTGCCGCTGGCTGAACGTTTGCTGGAACAGCATGCTGGACGCATGGGCCGCAGCACCGTTCGTCTGGACGAGCAGGCCAAGCTGACACTGAGCCAGTACGCCTGGCCGGGCAATGTGCGCGAGCTGGACAATGTGTTGCAACGGGCACTGATCATTCAGGATGGACACACCATTACTGCATCCTGCCTGGGCCTGGAGCAGGGTCAGGCTCATCGCTTCGCTGGTACTGTCAGTAGTAGTGCCGTCAGCAGCAGCGCCGGCAGTCACAGCGTGACTGTGCCTGTCACTGCACAGGAAGCCGACAGCAGCGACGAAAACCGACCACTGGGTAACGATCTGAAGCAGCGCGAGTTTGAAATCATTCTGTCCACCCTCAAACAGCAGGGCGGCCGCCGCAAGGAAACTGCAGAAGTGCTGGGCGTCAGTGCACGCACGCTGCGTTACAAGCTGGCGAGAATGCGTGATATGGGCATCAATATTGATTCACTGGTAAGTGCATAAAGGGAGGCCGTGATGAACACGATTGGCGATCGCAGCGATATCAATCAACTACTGATGCAAATGCGTGAAATACGCGGCCAGATCCAGTCTCCGGAAGTCAACAAGCCGGATATGAGTCAGGCTGTCAACGGCAGCCAGGGCATCAATGGCGCAGGCAAGACTGAGGGCACAGGTTTCGGCGAGATGCTCAAACAGGCTGTCGATTCTGTGGCTGATACCCAGGCTAAATCTTCTGAGCTGCAGCGCGCGTTTGAAATGGGTGAGCCGGGCGTTGATATCACCCAGGTCATGATCCAGATGCAGAAAGCCAGCGTGTCCTTCGAGGCCATGAACCAGGTGCGTAACCGCCTGGTCAGCGCCTATCAGGACATCATGAATATGCCGTTGTAAGACTAACCACGACATCAGCGCACGCGCGAAACACACAGGAAAATGAATCATGGCTGCTGCCGAAACATCAGGTAACGCCGGCGGGACACCCGCCAACAACAGCAAGTCGCTTTTTGGAAGTGGCAGTTTTCTGTCGGGCTTCAATCGGCTGAATATGCTGCGCCAGGCTGGTCTGTTGCTGGGACTGGCGGCCAGTATCGCACTGGGCTTCTCGGTTGTGTTGTGGTCACAGCAGGAAGACTTTCAGCCTCTGTATCCGAGCATGCAGGGCTACAATGTGTCAGAGCTGGCACAGGTACTGGAAACCAGCGCGATGGAGTATCGCATCGATCCGGCCAGCGGTGTGCTGCTGGTGCCGGCGGCGCGCGTCAATGAAGTACGCCTGCAGGTGGCGGCCGCTGGTATCAGTCGTGATGATGGCTACGGTTATGAGTTCATGGACCAGGAGCAGGGACTGGGAACCAGCCAGTTCATGGAAGCCAACCGCTACAAGCGCAGCCTTGAGGGCGAGCTGGCACGTACCATTGCCAGCTTCCGCCATGTACAGGCGGCCCGTGTGCACCTGGCCACGCCTGAGCGCAGTGTGTTCATCCGCAATGCCCGCAAGGCAACGGCGTCCGTGTTTCTGACGCTGAACACCGGTGCGCGTCTGACGGAAATCCAGGTTCAGTCAATTGCCAACCTGGTAGCCTCCAGCGTACCGGAAATGGCAGCCGAGGATGTTACGGTTGTTGATCAGTCTGGCAATCTGCTGTCGCGTCGCGGTGAGAATCGCGAACTGGCCATTGCCGGCGAACAGTTTGAGTATGTGCGTCGCTACGAAGAGACCCTGTCTGGTCGTATCAGTCGCATTCTGATGCCATTGCTGGGCAGTGGTAATTTTACTGCCGAAGTAAACGCTGATATTGATTTTACACGCAGCGAAGAAGCGGCCGAAACCTATAACCCTGACAGCACCGTGCTGCGCAGCGAGCAGTCGATGGATGAGCGTCGCAATGGTGGTGACATCATCGCCGGCATTCCGGGTGCACTGAGTAACCAGCCCCCGGCCGCCGGTGTTGCACCGGAAGTTGCTGCCAATGGCGCGGGTGCCGCTACCGCTGCCAACGGTGACAACACCAATACCCGCACCCAGGCCACCCGTAACTACGAGGTGGATAGAACGATCAGCTACACCAGTTATGACCCTGTGGCAGTGCGACGCCTGTCTGTTGCGGTAGTGGTTGATGAACCTACCGGCGAAGGTGCCCAGCCCTGGGCGCAGGAAGATCTGGATCGCATTACCGCGCTGGTGCGCGACGCGGTTGGTTTTGACGCTGAACGCGGCGACAGTGTTACGGTGATCAACCGGGCGTTTGCACAGGCGGACGCGATGACCATGGAAAGTATCCCTATGTGGGAACAGCCCTGGTTTGGCAGTGTGCTGCGACAGCTGGGCGCTGCAGTGTTCCTGCTGCTGATGGTGTTTGGCGTGCTGATGCCCACCCTGAAGCGACTGGCGGCGGTAGGCAGCAGCGGCAACAATCTGCCTGCTGTTGCGGGTGCCCAGTCGCAGGGTGGTAATGGCGAGGTGCGATTCACCGAGGTTAAACCTGACGCGTCGTCCGGCCCCAAAGAATCTGTTACGCTCAGCGGCGGTGAAGATATGATGCTGACTGGCCCTGGCGATAGTTACGAGCGACAACTCAGCGCGATTAAAGGGCTGGTGGCTCAGGATCCCGCGCGTGTGGCGCAGGTTGTGAAAAACTGGATAAGTAACGACTAATCATGGCTGAGAGAATGGCTGACAATATGAACAATCTGGAGCGTGCCGCGATACTGTTGATGAGCATGGGCGAAAAAGACGCCGCTGAAGTGCTCAAGCAGATGGGACCCAAGGAAGTACAGCGTGTGGGTACTGCCATGTCGTCTCTGAAATCGGTCAGCCAGGATACTGTCTCGGGTGTGCTGAATCAGTTTCTGACCGAGTGCGGTGCCCAGAGTGGTCTGGGTATCGGCGCGGAGAGCTACATCCGCAATATGCTGACTGAGGCGCTGGGTGAAGAGCGCGCCCGCAGCTTTCTGGACCGTATTCTGCTGGGCAACTCCGGGGCCGGTATCAACAGCCTGAAATGGATGGATCCGCGCTCGGTTGCTGACGTCATCAAGATGGAACACCCGCAGATCCAGGCCGTGGTTCTGAGCTATCTGGAGCCGGATCAGTCGGCCGGTATTCTGGCGCAGTTCCCTGAAAAAGTGCGCCTGGAAATCATGATGCGAATTGCATCGCTGGAGAGCGTTCAGCCAGAGGCATTGAAGGAACTCAACGAGATCCTCGAAAAGCAGTTCTCCGGCAAGGGCTCGAATCCGTCGACCACTATCGGTGGTACCAAGACGGCGGCCGAAATCATGAACCACCTGGACAATTCGGTTGAGCAGGAACTGATGGAGTCCATCAAGGGCCTGGACGAAGACCTGGGCAATCAGATTCAGGATCTGATGTTTGTGTTTGATAACCTGCGTGAAGTTGACGACCGTGGTATTCAGGCACTGCTGCGCGAGGTGTCGTCCGAAGTATTGATTCTGGCTCTCAAAGGCGCAGACGATTTCCTCAAGGAGAAATTCTTCGGCAACATGTCCAAGCGGGCTGCCGAGCTGCTGCGCGACGACCTGGAGGCCAAGGGTCCGGTGCGTATCGTCGAAGTGGAAGCAGCACAGAAAGAAATTCTGGTGGTGGCGCGACGTATGGCCGATGCTGGCGAAATTCAATTGAGTGGTGGCAGCGAGGCGATGATCTGATATGCAACGACATATATTTGACGGTACCAACCGGGTCAGCCAAAAGGCCATGGAGTCGCAGCGCATCATGCGCTGGGCGCCACCGACAATAGACAAGGCCGGTAAACTGGTACAGGTGGAACCTCGCGCTGAGTCGCAGTTTCGTCAGACAGTAACAGCGCATCAGGGCGCGGCCGCCGAGGCCGGCGCAGGCGCTGAAGATGGTCAGGTTTCTGACTTTCAGGGGACCGGTACAGGTTACGATGAGGGTTATGAGCAGGGGCTGATGCTGGGCCGCAGCGAAGGGCTGAAGAAAGGCCTGGAAGAGGGTCGCCAGCAGGGCCACAAGCTGGGCTTTGAACAGGGCCATGCCGAGGGGTTTGAGAAGGGCACCGCCGAGGGTCTGCAGCAGGGGCTGCAGGATGCCGATCAGCAGGTTCGTCAGCAGCTCAACGTGCTGAACAGTGTGATGACTCATTTGACACACGCACTTAATGAACAGGATTATCAGCTGGAACAGGCACTGCTTGGCATTGTCCGCGAGGTTTCACGACAGGTGATTCAGCGTGAATTGAGCATCGACAGCAAACATATCATGCAGATTGTGCAGCAGGCCCTGAATACATTGCCACCGACCCGTGACAACGTGCGCATCCTGGTCAACAGCGCCGACAAGGAGCTGGTGATGCGAGCTGCCGAAGAGGGCGGCGAGAACTGGCGAGTCATCGGCAGCGCACAGATTGAGCGCGGCGGCTGTCGTGTTGAAACAGATCACAGTGCGGTCGACTTTACCGTCAGCACACGATTCAATCAGGCAGTGGAACAGATCGTCGCCAAACAGTTTATGGAAGATGATGATCCACGCCAGAAGGGCTTGCCAACGGGTGAAGACCTGCAGGCGGCACCAGAACCGGTTGTAAAAACAGGCAGCGCCAAAGCCAGCAAACGCTCGCTGGCGGAAGAGGCTGCCGACCTTGGCAGTGCTACCGATATCGCGTCTGAGCAGGAGTCCTGAAGTGTTTCAGCGTCAGAGTCTGGCGCAGCGGCTGCGCTGTTATCGTCCCGATCGCCCGCTGGCCATTGAACCGGTTATTGTCGGACGCCTGACCCGCGTAGTTGGTCTCACACTGGAAGCCGTTGGCTGCAACGTGTCACTGGGCAGTCGCTGTCTGGTTGCGCACCCCAGCGGCAGGGATATTGAAGCCGAAGTGGTTGGCTTTGATGGTCCACGTATCTTTTTAATGCCGCTGTACAGTGTTGAAGGCCTGCAGCCTGGTGCCCGTATCGTGCCGGCACCTGCCACAGAAACCCTGTGGGTGGGTGATGGGCTGCTGGGTCGTGTTCTGAACGGGTTCGGCGAGCCCATTGATGGCCACGGACCGCTGTCCATCAAGGAATGCCGTCCGGCCGGTCCAGAACGCAGTATCAACCCGCTGAAACGCCAGCCGATCAAGCAGACTCTGGACGTGGGTATTGCGGCCATCAACGGCCTGTTGACGGTGGGCAAAGGCCAGCGTATTGGTTTGTTCGCCGGCTCTGGTGTCGGTAAATCTGTGCTGCTGGGCATGATGACGCGCTTTACTGAAGCGGACGTGATTGTGGTTGGCCTGATTGGTGAACGGGGCCGTGAGGTTAAAGAATTTATTGATGAAATCCTCGGTGAAGAGGGGCTGCGCCGCTCTGTGGTCGTGGCCTCACCGGCCGACGACTCGCCGTTGATGCGACTGCGTGCGGCGACCGTGACTACCCGGATTGCCGAGGGCTTTCGAGATCAGGGCAAAGACGTTTTGCTGCTGATGGATTCACTGACACGTTATGCCATGGCTCAGCGTGAGATCGCGCTGGCGATTGGTGAACCACCGGCGACCAAGGGTTATCCGCCATCGGTGTTCGCGCGCATTCCGCAACTGGTGGAACGCGCCGGCAATGCCGATCAGGGCGAAGGTACAATCACCGCGTTTTATACCGTACTGACCGAGGGTGACGACCAGCAGGATCCAATTGCAGACTCGTCACGTGCGATTCTGGATGGTCACATTGTACTGTCGCGGGCATTGGCCGAGCAGGGCCACTATCCGGCCATTGATGTGGAAGCCTCTATCAGTCGTGTCATGCCGGCCGTGGTCAGTGCCGACCATCTGGCCAAAGCGCAGTTGTTCAAGCGCACCTATTCCCGCTATCAGCAGAATCGTGATCTGATAAGTGTCGGGGCTTACACCATGGGCGCTGACCGCGATATCGATTTTGCCATTGAGCGCATGCCGCACCTGCGTCAGTTCCTGCAACAGGGGCTGACCGAAAGCGTTGCCCTGAGTGAGGCCGTGCTTCGTCTGGGACGCGCCATCGCGCCACCCACCAGAACCATGCCAGGCAGTCGACCTGGCGCGGACGGCGCTGCCAGCAATGTAACCCAGATGCCTCCGCGTGACAGTCAGAACAGTGTCGCTTCTGCACCAGGCCGTACGCTGGGTGGACGGGATCGCCAGAGTCCTGACCAGGCGGGTGGCAGTCGCTGATGCAGCGCGTCAAACGCATGCAGCCGGTACTGCGGATTGCCGAGCTGGAGGCCGACAAGGCTGGCCGCATGCTGGCCATGGCGCAGCAGCGACTGCTGGCAGAGCAGCAAAAGCTGACTCAGCTGGGTGACTATCAGCAGGACTATCGTGAACGATTACAGAGTGCCGGCAAGCAGGGCATGTCAGTTGATCGGCTGCGGCTGTTCGACGGCTTCAATCGTCAGCTCGATAACGCCATGACTCATCAAAAAACTGTCATTGCACACTTCGAACAGGAAGTGGCGGCCTGTCATCGCAAGTGGCAGCAGCTGGATATCCGTCACAAGAGCCTGGAAAAAATGCTGGGTCGATTGCAGCTTGAGGCAGAAAAAGCACAGGCACGCAATGAACAGCGCAACCACGACGAATACGCGCGCCGCCGTCCTGGCGGTGGTTGGCGTTAAGCTTCGGGGCATCTGCACCGCACCATCTCTTGGCAAGCTTCTTGCTCATACTTTCCGGTGAAATGAGTTACAGGAAGCTCTCCATGTTGTCAGCCAATGAATTTATGCAGTTTTTGTCAGGCGCCGTCATGCCAGCCACAAAGCCGGCAAACGATCGCAGCCATGCCGTTGTGCCCGTCGCAGGTTCCGCCTCATCGCTTCTTTCCGGTGAGCACAGCAGCGAGGACGCGCGCGCTAAAATCAGCGAGATGTTGTCCCGTCTGGACACTGCAAACCCAGACAAACCGGGGGAAGACGGTGAATTTGCACGCACTTTCCTGCACGACCTGCAGTCTTTGCTGGCATCCGAAGTTGGCAATGCTGACTGGTTCGCACAGAACGGCAGCGCATTGAGCATGGGCTCACAGCAGCCAGGCGGATCGCTGCTTATGACGGGCGAACCAGGCGCGCAGGCTCAGCCATGGACGCTGGACGAACTTACGCAACTGGCACAGCAGTTCCTGGTGGACGGAAAACAATTGCCGGAAGCGGCATGGCAGGACGGTCAGAATTTGCCTCAACAGCTTGCCGCTCTGCTGGCCGGACTGGAACCGTCCGGTTCGGCGAGGTCGATGTCCGCAGAGTTGGGCATACAAGCTCAGAGTTCGCCGGCTACTGCCACACCAGCGGCTGACGTTTTATCATCTGCTGGCGTTGCCACTACGGCCCAGACTTCAGCGCCGCTGCCAGGCCTTAAGTTGGGCCTTGATGCCGTTCGGCCAAGAGGCGAGCAGACAGTTTCTGCCGACGTCACTACTGCGACAGCCGATAAAGCAGCCCGGATAAGCGAAACGATCTCATCGCAGGCAGCGCTGGCCTCTGCAGCCAGTGCAGCGACGGCGGCAGCCGCACAGACAACTGAAGCGGCAGCATCACTCGCTGCCGACAAGGCAGGCGCGACGCTTGCAGCTAATCAGGCAGTAAGCCTGCAGAACTCACAGCCGCAGCCAGCTGCGCCCGATTTGTCCGCAGTCCAGCCGGGTGCTTCGACGCCTGGTGGGGCAGCTGTTAACGCGAAGCTGCAGACTGTCGGCACTGAGGCAAGCAATCAGCTGGCTGCCAACACCACCGTTGCGAGTCAGTCGCTTGGCGCTGAACCTCTGACGGCAGACGATGGTCTGAGCACACCGCAGCCAAGCACCAATACTGAGAAGAGTGTAGCAGCGGCCGCAGCCACTTCGGTGACTGCATCCGTCGATGCAGCCATTCCGGCGGTGCCGCTAGCCGAGCCCAGGCGCTCAACCCTGGCTGAACAGCTTTCGTCAGCCAATAGACGGGGCGCTGATGCCGGAACGACTACACTTGGCTCTGCAACGGCCGGCCCGCTGCAGGCAGCCGCCGGATTCACCGTCAGTGAGACAATGACGCCCGCAGGCGGGAACCTGAGCCTGGCGATTGAGCAGCTTATGGCTGAGTCGGCGGGGACGGATAGCAATTCACCTGCACGCCAGGAAGCCAGCCTGCTTAAATCGGCAACCCCGACCGCGCAGGAACTGGCTGCTGAACTGTTTGGTGCGGCTGACCAGCGCCGGACGAATTCACAGTCCGCCGCAACACTCAGCACTGCCGCGGCCATGGCACCAGCCGCGCGTGGCGCTGACTCCAGTCTGATGCTGCAGGTTGGCAGCTTTGGTCAGGCCGGCTGGGGTGATAACGTCGCGCGGCAGCTGATGGTCATGACTGCCAATGGCATCAACAGCGCGCAGATTCGTCTGGATCCGCCAGAGCTTGGTACTCTGACCGTTCGTGTACAGATGGTTGACCAGTCGGCTACCGTGAATTTTGTCAGCCAGCATGCCATGGTCCGTGATGCGCTGGACGCCCAGATTCCGCGACTTCAGGATCTGTTCCGCAACGAAGGAATTGATCTGCTTGACGTGACCGTCTCTGATCAGCAGACGTCTGCACAGGGAGACGGGCATGGACAGGATGGACGTGGTTCGCGACATTCAGGCGGAGAGCTCGACAGCGATCGGGATAGCGCAGAAGCGCTTGCCAATATTCCGGCGCGCAGCCTGCACCTGGTTGATGAACACGTTTAATTGCCATTAAGCTTGGCGGCGGGGTAAAGGGGACGGAGGGATTTAGCGAGCTAAATCCCTCCGTCCCCTTTACCCTCTCCATTCCCCCAGACTTTTTTGACGTCACAAAATTGGCGCTTGCTGCGCTGGTGTCGTTAATACTTCGTCCTTGGTGCGTCCGCACCATTCGCTATATAATTGAAAAATTTAAACTTACCTTCCACTCCATAAGCCAGACTAATACTGGCACAAGGATTGCTTCCCCACTGGTAAACGTGAGCGTCATTTCGACGTCACAAGATAACTGTGCGGCAGCAAACCGTTACAAAACGAGGAAATAATGGCTGACGACGATCTGGAATCCCAGGAAAAGGCGCAAAAGAAAGGCGCCAGAAACAAACTCCTGCTGATCATAATTTTACTGCTGGTGCTGATTGGCGCTGGTGGCGGCGCGGCATGGTTCTTCCTGCTGGCACCGGGTGATGCTGAAACCGCGACGGCAGAGGGCGAAGAGGCAGAAGAAGCCCCGGCCGCGCCACTGGAACCCATGCAGTACCAGAGTCTGGCGCCGCCGTTTGTTGTGAACTTTCCCTACCAGGGTCGCCAGCGCTACCTGCAGGCTGAGCTAAGTGTGATGAGTCGTGATGCTGCTGCCCTGGAGGCCCTGAGGCTGCACATGCCGGCTGTCAGACATGCGCTCAACAATCTGTTCAGCGCGCAGCTGATTCTGGTTTTTGAAGATCCGTCGGGCATAGAGGCTCTGCGCGAGCTGGCCACTGCTGAAGTCCGGCAGGTGCTGGAGCGAGAGATCGGCCGTCCGGGAATTGAAGAAGTTCTGTTTACCAGCTTTGTAATGCAATAGCTTGTTGGGGATATCCTGATGCAGGATCTGTTATCACAAGACGAAATTGATGCGCTCCTCCACGGCGTTGATGAGGGCGCCCTGGAAGAGGATTCACTTGATGATCCGGGTACCGTCCGTGCCTATGACCTGACCAGTCAGGACCGGATTGTGCGTGGGCGTATGCCGACGCTGGAAATGATCAACGAGCGTTTTGCCCGCTATACCCGTATCAGCCTGTTTAATCTTCTGCGTCGCTCTGCGGATGTTTCACTGGGCGGTGTGCAGATCACCAAGTTCGGTGAATACCTGCATACCCTGTATGTACCGACCAGTCTGAATCTGGTGAAGTTTCGCCCCCTGCGCGGTACTGCGCTGATCGTGCTGGATGCCAAACTGGTATTCAAACTGGTGGACAACTACTTTGGTGGTGATGGCCGTCACGCCAAGATTGAGGGTCGTGAATTTACCCCGACCGAGCTGCGCGTTGTGCAGATGGTGCTGAACCAGATCTTTGTGGATCTGGGCGAAGCCTGGCGCAATGTCTACAAGCTGGAGTTCGATCACCTGCGCTCGGAAGTCAATCCGTCGATGTCCAACATCGTCAGCCCCAGTGAAGTCGTGGTGGTGAGCAGCTTCCATGTGGAACTGGACGGTGGTGGTGGTGACATCCACATTACTCAGCCTTACTCAATGATCGAACCGATCCGCGAACTGCTCGACGCCGGTATGCAGAGTGACGTCGATGAGCATGATGAGCGCTGGGGCAAGGCACTGAAAGAACAGATCAAGCATGCAACGGTCAATTTCACCTGCGATGTGTTTGAGCGTGAGATCACACTGCGTGATGTTGTTGACCTGGAAGAGGGCGACATCATCCCGGTGGAGATGCCGGAAACGGTTGTGTTGAAAGCCAATGGCGTCCCGTTGTTTGAAACGCGTGTGGGCACATCCAACGGCAATCTGGCACTGAGAGTCGAAGGCATTTATCGCGGTATTGAAGACTAGCGTGGTTTCGAAAACCAGGCACGAACGAGGAGAATCGCATGAGCAAAGATGAGCAGGATATGGCGGACGAGTGGGCACAGGCCATGGAAGAAGAGAATGCCGGTTCGGGCAAGCAGTCCAAGGCGGCTGCGCCGGCGAACAGCAACGGCGCGGACAAGAGCAAGGCTAATGGTGCGTCTCCTGATCTGGATGTGATTCTGGATATTCCGGTACGCATTTCCATGGAAGTCGGCAGTACTGCCATCACCATTCGTAACCTGCTGCAACTCAATCAGGGATCGGTGATCGAGCTGGACCGGCTGGCGGGTGAACCGCTGGACGTGCTCGTCAACGGCACGCTGATTGCGCACGGCGAAGTGGTTGTGGTGAACGACAAGTTCGGTATCCGCATGACCGACGTGATCAGTCCGTCAGAACGAATCAAGAAACTGCGTTAAGCGGGTAAGCGGATCATGGCAGAGAGCATGACACAGGCAGCAGAACAGGCTGCCACACAGACGGCGATGCTCGGAGCGGGCGGTGCCAGTGCAGTCGCCCAGACCGTTCTCTGGCTGATGGTCATTATTGGTCTGATCCTGGCCCTGGCCTGGGTGGCCAGGAGGTTCTCCGGCGCCACCGGCTTTGGCGGGCAGGGCATGAAAGTGATCAGTGCGCTGCCGGTAGGTAACCGCGAACGCGTTGCCCTGGTGCAGGTCGGTGACAAGCAGTTGTTGCTGGGTGTTGCGCCGGGCAATGTGAACCTTCTGCATGTATTTGATGAACCAGTATTAAGCCAGACACCTGGCACACCCAATACCAGCGGCTTTCAGACCATTCTGAAAAATGCCTTGCACAAAAAGCCCTGAGCGCTGCCCAATGACATTCGTAAAAACCAGACATATTCTGTTTGTTCTGTTGTGCCTTGCCGCCTTGCTGGTCAGCGCACCATCGCAGGCGCAGCAGACTTCAACTCTCCAGCCGACA
Source organism: Gammaproteobacteria bacterium UBA2675 (assembly GCA_002354805.1). Classification (GTDB taxonomy): domain Bacteria; phylum Pseudomonadota; class Gammaproteobacteria; order Pseudomonadales; family Pseudohongiellaceae; genus Pseudohongiella. The sequence continues at coordinate 43,949 of DEMH01000008.1, read as the reverse complement.
GAGACTAATGCGCAGCAGGACACTGGCCTGGGTGGGCTCGGTGGTATTCCGGCACTGAGTGTCACCACCGGTCAGGACGGCTCGCAGCAGTATTCAGTGACGCTGCAGATTCTGTTCATCATGACCGCGCTGACACTGTTGCCGGCGCTGGCCATGATGATGACCTCGTTCACGCGCATTATTGTGGTGTTCGCCATCCTGCGACAGGCACTGGGTCTGCAGCAGACACCGTCGAATCAGATCCTGTTGGGTCTGGCACTGTTTTTGTCTGTTTTTATCATGGCGCCAGTCCTGCAGCAGGTAAATGAGAATGCGCTGCAGCCATACATCAATGAAGAGCTGGGTGCCACCGAAGCACTGGCACAGGCGGAGATTCCGTTCCGCAGTTTTATGTCAGCACAGACACGTGAGTCTGACCTTCAGCTGTTCATGGAGCTTTCCAATATGGATCCGGTCAGCAGCATCGACGAAGTGCCGCTGACCGTGTTGATTCCGGCATTTGTAACCAGCGAACTGAAGACAGCATTCCAGATAGGTTTTCTGTTGTTTATTCCGTTTCTGGTGATCGACCTGGTGGTAGCCAGTGTCTTGATGGCGATGGGTATGATGATGCTCTCGCCGATTATTATTTCGTTGCCTTTCAAGATCATGCTGTTTGTGCTCGTCGATGGCTGGGCAATGATCATGGGAACGCTGGCAATGAGTTTTGGCCAATAGCAGTCTGATGGAGTGTGACGTATGACCCCTGATGTAGCGGTGATGGTTTGGCGGGATGCAATGTGGCTGATCGTACTGCTGGTGGCTGTGATTGTCATGCCCAGTCTGGTGGTGGGTCTGGTGATCAGTACCTTCCAGGCTGCCACGCAGATCAACGAGCAGACGCTGAGTTTTCTGCCTCGTTTGCTGGTGACGCTGGTGGTCATTATCGCCACCGGACCCTGGCTTTTGCGTCAGATTCTGGAGTACTCCGAGCGATTGATTCTTAGCATTCCCAGTATGGTGGGTTAGGGCAGTGCTGTCGTTCACCGGTGCAGAAATCGGTGCGTGGATTGGCAGCTTTATGTGGCCATTATTCCGCATTATGGGTTTTATGCTGGCGGCGCCGGTACTGGGGTCCAACTTTCTGCCACAACGTGTACGACTGATTCTGGCGGTTGCGCTTGCCCTGATTGTTGCACCCACCTTGCCGCCTATGCCGGCAGTGGAAGGTGTGTCAGTCAGTGCGATGCTGATTGTGGCCCAGCAGGTGCTGATTGGTGTGGCGCTGGGTTTTTTTCTGCAGATTGTGTTTCAGATTTTTGTACTACTGGGACAGTTGGTAGCTATGCAGATGGGTCTGGGTTTTGCATCGATGGTGGACCCAGCCAATGGCATCAACGTTGCGATTTTAAGTACGTTTTACATGATGTTTGTCACGATTCTGTTTATCAGCTTTGACGGACATCTGGTGATGATTGAGATTCTGGTTGAGAGCTTTGAGTTGATCCCGGTGTCCAGTTCAGGCCTGGATACCGGTGTGTATTATCAACTGATCAGCACCATCAGCTGGGCATTCTCCAGCGCGTTGCTGTTGGCGCTGCCGGCATTGACGGCTTTGCTGATGACCAATTTTGCCTTCGGCATCATGACGCGGGCCGCGCCACAGATGAATATTTTTGCACTGGGTTTTCCGATTGCGCTGATGTTTGGCCTGTTTGTCATCTGGTTGTGTATGTCATATTTTCTGGACGCCGCTGAGGCTATTTTTGCCGAGGCTTTCATTCGCATGCGGGCGCTGATGCAGCCCATCTGACGCAGGAGGTACTGTATGGCTGAAGAACAGGACTCCTCGGCAGAAAAAACCCAGGACCCCACCCCGAAACAACTCGAAAAGGCCCGAGAAGAAGGCGACACCGTCCGTTCGCGGGAGCTGAATACCATGGCCATCCTCCTGACTGGCGTCGGCGGCATGCTGATGTTTGGTGGCTCAATGGGGCAGTCCGTCATCGACATGATGAACTACAACTTCGATGTGCCGCGCGAATCCATTTTTGATACCACCGCAATGCTGCGTTTTCTGGATGTGTCGATCATGGAAGGGCTGCGTCTCTTGTTGCCGGTTGTTTCCCTGCTGTTGCTGGCTGCTTTTCTGGGGCCGATTGGGCTTGGAGGCTGGAACTTTACCTTCAAGGCGGTGATGCCCAAGGCCAGCCGGATGAATCCCATGTCCGGGCTTAAGCGCATGTTTGGCCCCAAGGCTCTGGTGGAGCTGGCCAAGGCCGCCGCCAAAGTACTGGTGGTGGCCGGCATTGCTCTGTTGCTGTTTTTCATGAATATGGACAGCATCATGGCCATTCAGCAGGAGCCGACTGTGCCTGCGATCGCGCATGCTCTCAGCATTATCGGCTGGTCAGTGCTGGCAATGTCCTGCGCGATGATTCTGATCACCATGGTGGATATTCCGTTTCAGATTCACTCGCATACCCAGAAGCTGCGTATGACGCACCAGCAGGTCAAGGACGAGATGAAGGACACCGAGGGTAAGCCTGAGGTGAAGCAGCGAATTCGTCAGCTGCAGTACCAGATGTCACAGAACAAGATGTTCAAGGAACTGCCACAGGCAGACGTGGTCATCACAAACCCGCAGCACTATGCGGTGGCTCTGAAATATCAGCAGGGCGGTGGGCAGGGTGCCCCGACACTGGTGGCCAAGGGTATTGATCATATGGCACTGCGTATCCGTGAAGTGGCGACTGAGAACAAGATCCCCATTGTCGAGGCTCCGGTCCTGGCGCGAGCCATCTACTACAACACCAAGCTTGAAGATGAGATACCTGAAGGCCTGTACAAGGCCGTTGCGCAGGTGCTTGCCTATGTCTTCCAGCTGCGACAGCACGCACGTGGCAGCGGCCCCAAACCGAAAGCAGTTGATTTGACCAAGTTGACTGTACCTGAAGAGCTGCGCCGTGACGTGTAAAGGGGGGCGTAAAGGGCGTAAAGGGGACGGAGGGATTTACATTCGTAAATCCCTCCGTCCCCTTTACGCCCCCCTTTACGGTTCTGGCACGACTCTTGCGACACCCCTGTGTAATAGCTGAACAGCGCCAGACAAACCCCTGGTTTGACGGTGCTGGCTCGGAAAAGCGTCAATAATTCGACCGCGGATACTGGCAAGTGACAGTTATCCGTCACAGGGACTTCGCAACAGCGATGATGAATATCGGCAATAACATGAATCGCGGCACGTTGATGTCAAACGCGCGCAGCTTCACTGACGGCAACCTGGGTATCCCGGTGTTGCTGCTGGTGATTCTGGCGATGATGACGCTGCCGATTCCGCCGTTTTTGCTGGACGTTTTCTTCACCTTCAATATCACCATCGCACTGGTCGTGCTTTGTGTCGCCGTCTACGCCATGCGCCCGCTGGACTTTGCGGTGTTCCCGACCATTCTGCTGGTCTCCACTTTGTTGCGTCTGGCGCTCAACGTCGCCTCCACACGTGTGGTGCTGCTGAATGGCCACGAGGGTGGCGCGGCGGCCGGTAAGGTCATCGAGTCCTTTGGTGAGGTGGTGATAGGTGGCAACTATGCCGTTGGTCTGATCGTCTTCATGATTTTGATCATCATCAACTTTGTGGTTGTGACCAAGGGTGCGGGCCGTATCGCCGAGGTAAGCGCGCGTTTCACCCTGGACGCTATGCCCGGCAAACAAATGGCCGTTGATGCAGACCTGAATGCGGGCATCATCGACCAGGAGCAGGCCCGGGTGCGTCGTCAGGACATTACCCAGGAAGCCGACTTCTACGGTGCGATGGACGGTGCCAGCAAGTTTGTAAAAGGCGATGCAATCGCCGGCATTCTGATTCTTGTTATCAACATCGTCGGCGGTCTGGCTATCGGCATGATGCAGCACGGCCTGGACTTTGCCACCGCAGCCGAACGCTACGCACTGCTGACCATTGGTGATGGTCTGGTGGCTCAGATTCCGGCGCTGGTGCTGTCCACGGCCGCTGCCATCATGGTAACCCGCAACAATAACTCCGAGATGATGGGCGCGCAGGTCGTTGGCCAGATGTTCTCATCGCCGCGTGCTCTGGGTATTGCCGCCGCTGTTCTCTTTGTCATGGGTGTCGTGCCGGGCATGCCGCATTTTGCCTTCCTGTCGCTGGCCCTGGCCGCTGCCGGTGGTGCGGTGTTTATCTACATGAAAGCTCAACGCGCGCTGCAGCCGACCGCGGAACAGCAGGCCGTAGAGAAAGCCGATCAGGAAAAGAAGCAGGCGCAGGCCGCCGAACCGCAGGAACTGGGCTGGGGCGATGTCACGCCGGTGGATGTGGTAGGTCTGGAAGTGGGCTATCGCCTGATTCCAATGGTCGACAAAAGCCAGGGCGGTCAACTGCTCGCGCGCATCAAGGGAATCCGCAAGAAGCTGTCGCAGGAGCTGGGGTTCCTGGTGCCGTCTGTGCATATTCGCGACAATCTGGATCTGCAGCCCAACGAATATCGCATCAACCTGATGGGCGTCAATATCGGCGGTGCTGACATTTATCCGGAGCGCGAAATGGCCATCAATCCAGGGCAGGTCTACGGGCAGGCTCAGGGTATCAATGCCAAAGACCCCGCGTTTGGACTTGACGCCATCTGGATCGAACCATCCCAGCGCGAACAGGTGCAGGGGCTCGGCTACACTGTGGTGGATGCCAGCACGGTTATCGCTACCCACATGAATACCCTGTTGCAGAAGCACGCCCACGAACTGCTGGGCCATGACGAGGTTCATGAGCTGTTGTCCATTCTGGGCAAATCGTCCAAAAAACTCGCTGAAGAACTGCCCAGTCTGATTAACCCCAATATTCTGCGCCGGGTGCTGCAGAACCTGTTGCAGGAAGACATCCCTGTCAAGGACATGCGCACCATTGGTGAAGCGCTGGCTGTGACCGCGTCCCGAACCCAGGATCCGACTGCATTGACGGCTGCTGTCCGTGTCTCGCTGGCACGTGTGATCGTTCAGGGTATTTATGGAAACCGTTCGGAATTGCCGGTTATTACGCTCGATCCCTCGCTGGAACAGATATTGCTTAAAGCAGTACAGCAGGCGATGCAGCAGGGTGACGGATCGGCGGAAGAGAACGTGGTTATTGAGCCTGGCATCGCAGAAAGGCTGCAGCAGTCACTGATACAGGCTGCGCAGCGGCAGGAAATTGCCGGCAATCCTGCCGTCCTGCTGGTTGCCGCGCCGCTGCGTCCGACGCTGAGTCGATTCGTGAGATTTACCACATCAGGGGTACGGGTGTTGTCCTATCAGGAAATTCCGGACAACAAGCAAATCACCATTGTCGCGACACTTGGGCAATGACAGAAACAACATTGAGATCGAAGAGGGCAGAGCATGCAGCTTAAGAAATTCGTGGCCAAAGATATGCGCAGAGCACTGATGGACGTGCGCCAGGCATTTGGTGAAGATGCGGCAATTCTGTCAACCCGCAGCGTTGAGGGTGGGGTTGAGGTGGTGGCCACGCCTGCGCCGGCTTCGCCTGACAAGGCGGCTGAGTTCAATGCAGCCAATGAACCCTCGGTGAGCAAAGCGGAATTTGGTGCCATGCGTTCTGAGCTGAACAGCATTCGCAGCCTGCTGCAACAGCGTCTCAATGGCCTGGCATGGGATCAGTTTGCCCGCCAGACGCCTGCCCAGGCGGCAATCTGGGAGCGACTGGTGGCGATGGGCCTGCCCGGCAACATCAACCAGCGTCTGCTGGATCTGGCCGGCCAGGCCCGCACCCTGGATCAGCTGTGGCGCCAGACTTTGTCGGCGCTGGTTAAAATGACACCAGTACACAGTGCTGACCCCGTCAGCACCGGCGGTGTATTTGCCTTCCTGGGCCCGACCGGCGCTGGCAAAACCACTACAATCGCCAAACTTGCCACAAAGTTTGTGCTGGCCAATGGCCCGGAAGAGGTTGCGCTGGTCACCACGGACAGTTTCCGGCTGGCAGCCCATGAGCAATTGCGCACGCTGGGACGCATACTTGGCGTGACAGTGCGGATTGTTGATAATCAGCATTCACTGGGCGACACCTTGCAGAGTCTGGCCCACAAACGGCTGGTGCTGATCGATACGGCGGGTCTGCCATCGCGGCATCCGGAGCAGCAGCGACAATTGTCGGAGCTTGCCGCCCAGCCGCAGGTTCAAAACTGGCTGGTACTGCCTTGCACGGCTCAGGGCCAGGTGCTGCAGGCCGCGTGGAAAACCTGTTCGACGGCAGGCGTGTCAGGGTGTATTCTGACGCACTTGGACGAAGCCTGTGTGATGGGCGAGGCGTTGGCGCTGTGTATCGAACGTGCCGTGCCAGTGGTTTACGAAACTTTTGGCCAGGCCATCCCGGATGACCTGGCGGTGGCGACGGCGCAGGCGCTCGTCAAACGGGCGGTGGCACTGGGTCGGGCTCAGGCTGCGACCCCCGTCGATCGCGCACGCGTCATGAACAATTTTGGCAGCCAGCCGCCGAGCAGGGCGGCCGCAGCAAAACGTGCCGCGATATAGGCGCATGGGCTGATCAGCTAGGAGATTTATAGGGATGCATCCCATACAGGTACTGGCAGTAACCGGCGGCAAGGGCGGTGTCGGAAAAACCAGTATTTCGGTGAATTTAAGTCTGGCAATGGCCCAGGCTGGCAAACGTGTGGTGTTGATGGATGCCGACCTTGGACTGGCGAACGTTGACATCCTGATGGGCGTCAAGGCCGACAAGACCATCGCCGAGGTGATGGCCGGGGTCTGTGACCTGCGCGACGTCATGATCGAGACGCAGGGCATCAAGATCATACCGGCATCATCTGGCGTGCAGACGCTCGTAAATATGGGCGCCAATCAGCATGCGGGCATCATTCATGCCTTCAGTGACCTGTCAGATGAGCTGGATGTGCTGGTCATCGATACGGCAGCAGGCATCTCTGATTCGGTAGTCAGTTTTGTGCGCGCGGCGCAGGAAGTACTGGTCGTTGTGTGCGATGAGCCCTCATCAATGACTGACGCTTACGCACTGGTCAAGTTGCTGAACCGCGATTGCCAGTTGCGCGATTTCCGAATTCTGGCGAATATGACAAGATCGCCACAAGAGGGTCGCAACCTGTTTAATCGGTTTGCAGCAGTTACCAGCAAGTTTCTGGATGTTAATCTGCGTTATGCCGGTGACATACCCTTTGATGAGACGGTTCGCAAGGCCGTACAACGACAGAAGCCAGTGCTTTTGAGCTATCCGGGCGGCAGGGCAGCTGACGGTTACCGGCGTCTGGCGTCGGAAGTGCTGGGTTGGCCAGTGCGAACTGAGGCAACTGGTCAGTTGGAATTTTTTGTGGAACGACTTGTACAGGGCATGGCCTGAGATATGGGTGCGACACTATACCAGGATGTTCAAGTGGCCGGGGCAGATGACCTGGTCGTCCAGCATGCGCCGCTGGTGAAGCGGATTGCGCATCATCTGTTGATGCGTATGCCGTCCAGCGTGCAGCTCGACGATCTGATTCAGTCCGGCATGATTGGCCTGCTGGAAGCCGCCCGCAAGTATGATGTCAGCAAGGGGGCCAGTTTCGAAACCTACGCAGGCATTCGAATCCGCGGTGCCATGCTGGACGAGATTCGGCGGGGCGACTGGGCGCCGCGGTCGGTACACCGCAAGAACCGGCAGGTGGCCGAGGCCGTCAAGGCCATCGAGGCGCGCACCGGCACCGACGCCAAAGACCATGAGATCGCTGCCGAAATGGGTGTCGATCTTGATACCTACTACACCATTCTGCAGGATGCCAGCGGCAGCCGACTGTTCAGTTTTGACGATCTGACGCAGGGTGGCGATGACTCCTCAATCGAGGTGGCCTCTGGTGAAGTGTCCGGCCCCTCGGAAGAGCTGCAGCAAGATAACTTCCGCGCACATCTGTCCGAAGCCATCGATGGGCTGCCCGAGCGCGAAAAACTGGTTCTTGCCCTGTATTACGACGAGGAACTGAATCTCAAGGAGATTGGCGAGGTTCTGGGTGTCAGCGAATCCAGGGTCAGCCAGATCCATTCCCAGGCTGCCCTGCGGCTTCGTTCGCGTCTTCAGGAATGGCGCTGAGCCCCTTCCGTCCGCTAAAATTGCATTAATTGCACTTATTTGGCAGTTCGCTCTAAATTTTTTCACTTTCCAAGCGATAACATTGCCAGGGGAAACCATATTGTTCAGGTTGCCCCCGGACAGATTTCATGACCTGGAGGCGGTTTTGGACAAAAACATGAAGATTCTCATTGTTGATGACTTCTCAACAATGCGTCGAATTATCAAAAACCTGTTGCGGGATCTTGGTTTTACCAATACAGCCGAAGCTGATGATGGCAACTCCGCCCTGCCGATGTTGGAAAACGGGAGTTTTGATTTCCTGATTACCGACTGGAACATGCCAGGTATGACCGGAATCGATCTGCTGAAGGCGGTGCGGGCCAGCGAGAAGCTGCGCGGACTGCCAGTGCTGATGGTAACCGCGGAGGCCAAACGGGATCAGATCATTGCGGCTGCGCAGGCAGGGGTCAATGGCTACGTAGTTAAACCTTTTACGGCTGCTGCGCTGGAGGAGAAGATCGAAAAGATCTTTGAGCGCATTGAAGCCACCAGCTGAGGGACCGTCAATGGCTGAGATAGACCAGGAACGCTACGAATTGCTCTATCGTGAAGTAGGGCGCCTGACCCGGGCCCTGCATAACGCCATCCGCGACTTTCACGTTGGTATCCACGTGACTGGCAGCGCCGAGGTTGAACACGAGCTGTCTGAGATGGCGGACGCCCGAAGCCGGCTCAATTACGTCATCAAGATGACGGAAGAAGCCGCCAACCAGACCATGGATCGGGTGGATGACTCGATCCCGATTATTCAGAGCTTGGTGGAGCAGAGCAACGATGTTGGTGATCGCTGGGCTCAGTACGTTGCCTCGCGCTCATGCTCCGAAGATGAAAAAAAACTGTTTGATGATGTGAGTGGGCTGCTGTCACGAGTCGATAAGGAAGGCAGTGGCCTGCATGGCAATCTGACCGACATCTTGATGGCGCAGGGATTCCAGGATCTTAGCGGTCAGGTGATCAAGCGTGTCATCGGCCTGGTCAGTGATGTGGAAAAAAGCCTGGTTAATCTGGTCAAGCTGGCCAGCAGTGTCGAAGAAGTAGCCGGCATTGAACGAGTGGTGCAAGTTAACGATCCGAAAGACGAATCTGAACGGCGCCTGCGTGCTGAAGGCCCGCAGACAAAAGCGAGTCAGGATGTTGTTTCTGGTCAGGATGATGTAGACGATCTGTTATCCAGCCTGGGTTTTTGACTAACGCAACAGCGGGCAGCTGATAACGCTCAGGTAGAAAAGGTGGGCAACATGAGTTTTTTTGACGACGAAGAGATTCTTGAGGATTTTCTGGTTGAAGCCGGGGAAATTCTCGAACAGCTCTCTGAGCAGCTGGTCCAGTTGGAAAAACAGCCGGATGACAAGAACCTGTTGAACGCCATTTTTCGCGGTTTCCACACCGTCAAAGGAGGCGCCGGCTTCCTCCAGCTGAATGCCATGGTGGATTGCTGCCATGTCACCGAAAACCTGTTTGACAATCTGCGCAATGGTCATCGCCAGGTAACGGCCGAACTGATGGATGTGGTGTTGCAGGCGCTGGATACGGTCAATGGCATGTTCGCCCAGGTCAAGGAGGGACAGGCTCCCGATCCGGCCCCACAGACTCTGCTGGATGCCCTGCAGGCTCTCGCCAGCGGAGAGGATGTCGAAGCGCCGGTGGCTGACAATCCCGAGCCGGTTGCTGAGGACAGCACTGACGACATGAGTGATGAGGAGTTTGACCAGTTGCTGGCCTCGCTCGACTCTGCTGACATAGCTGCTGACGCAGAAGGCAGCATCAGCGCCGGCGACGACGAAGAAATCACTGAGGAAGAGTTTGAAGCGCTGCTGGATCAGTTGCAGGGCAAAGCGCCAGAGCCTTCAGCTGGGTCAGAGCCTTCGGCAGAGCAAGAGCCTTCAGCTGGGCAAAAGCCCGCCGACACCGCGAAGCAGGCCGCCGGTGCGTCCAGCCAGCCATCGGCTGACGAAAGCTCATTGGAGCCTGCAGGAACAGAGCAGAGCGCGAGTGCCTCAGCCAGTGGCGGCGATGAAATAACCGACGAAGAATTTGAAGCTCTTCTGGACCAGTTGCATGGTTCAGGCTCACACGGTGGTGTGCCATCTGGCGCCGTCAGCGCGGCTGAGAAAAAGGCTGAAGCTGCCGAGGCCAGCAAGAAAGAGAAAGCCGTCGGTGACAAAGCGGACAGTGCGGCCAAACCTGTCAGCGCCGCCAAGCCGGCATTGCGGGCGGTACCAGACAGCAAACCTGCAGCCAGTGCCCAGCCGGCCGCAGCCCCGGCAGCGGCTGCCAATGCAGCTGCTAAAGACGCACCGGAAACAACTGTCCGTGTTGATACCCGTCGCCTCGACGAGATCATGAACATGGTGGGTGAGCTGGTACTGGTCCGTAACCGTCTGGTTCGTATTGGCTCCACTGCTGCTGATGAAACACTGTCCAAGGCAGTTGCCAACCTGGACCTGGTGACAGCTGACCTGCAGACCTCCGTGATGAAGACACGGATGCAGCCAATCAAGAAAGTGTTTGGTCGCTTCCCGCGTGTCGTGCGAGACCTGGCGCGTAATCTCAAGAAAGAAGTGGCGCTTGAGCTGCATGGTGAAGAAACCGACCTGGACAAGAACCTGGTAGAGGCGCTGGCGGACCCGCTGGTGCACCTGGTGCGTAATGCCGTGGACCACGGCATCGAACTGCCCGAGCTGCGTGAGAAGAATGGCAAGTCGCGTCAGGGAACCGTTTTGCTTGCTGCTGAGCAGGAGGGCGACCATATTCTGCTGACCATCAGTGACGACGGTAATGGCATGGATCCTGATGTGCTGCGCCGCAAAGCCGTTGAAAAAGGATTGATGGACAGGGATGCAGCGGATCGACTGAGCCGCTCTGAATGTTTTGACCTGATATTTGCACCAGGCTTCTCGACCAAAACCGAAATCTCGGATGTCTCTGGCCGTGGCGTGGGCATGGACGTGGTCAAGACCAAAATTTCGCAGCTCAATGGCACCATCGCCATCGAGTCAAACCCGGGCAAAGGCTCGCGTATTGAAATCAAGGTGCCGTTGACCCTGGCTATCATGCCGACGCTGATGATCGTTGTTGGCGACCAGACCTTTGCGCTGCCGCTGGCGAATGTCAGTGAGATTTTTAACCTGGATCTGAGCCGAACTCACGTCGTGGACGGGCAGCAGGTGGTGACGGTACGCGACAAGGCGTTGCCGCTGTTCCATCTGCGCCGCTGGCTGACCCACCAGGGCGGCAGTGATGCCATCAAGACTGAAGCAAACGTTGTTATAGTGCACGTAGGTACACAGCGTGTCGGATTTGTGGTTGATACACTGATTGGTCAGGAAGAAGTTGTCATCAAACCCCTGGGTCGTATGCTGCACGGTACACCGGGTATGGCTGGTGCCACAATTACCGGTGATGGTCGTATTGCGGTCATCCTTGATGTGCCCGGTCTGCTTAAGCGATACGCTGCGTAACAGGAACTTACACTATGACAATAAAGGTTCTGGTAGTTGACGATTCGGGCTTCTTTCGCCGGCGTCTCAGTGAGCTGATCAATGCCGACAGCCGTCTGGAAGTAATCGGAACAGCCGTTAACGGTCAGGAGGCGGTGGATCAGGCAGCCAGACTTAAGCCCGATGTCATCACCATGGACTATGAAATGCCGGTAATGGACGGCATTACGGCAGTGCGGCATATTGTGCAGGCCAGTCGCACGCCAGTGCTCATGTTCTCCTCACTCACCTATGAGGGGGCGCGTGTCACACTTGATGCGCTGGAAGCCGGGGCAGTCGATTACCTGCCCAAGAATTTTGAGGATATTTCGCACCACGCCGACGAGCTGCAGAAGATTCTGTGTGAACGCATTGTGGTTGTATCACGCAGCCGCAGTCGGTCACCGCAGGCAGTCGCTGCCAGCGCGCCCACGGCAGCGTCGGCCCAGACAGAGACACGCAGTTATGAGCCAGCGGCGTCAGGACGCGGCAGTCTGCGTCATGCTCAGCTGGTGATTATTGGAGCGTCCACCGGCGGCCCGATGGCACTGCAGGAAGTGCTGACAAAACTGCCAGACTCGTTCCCGTTGCCAATTCTGCTGGTGCAGCATATGCCCGGCACCTTCACACGTGCGTTTGCCGAGCGTCTGAACCGTATTGCCCGGATAAGCATTACCGAAGCCAGCGATGGTGACGTGCTGAAACCCGGACATGCCTATCTGGCGCCAGGTGGCAAGCAGATGCTGGTGGAAGGACGCAGTTCTTTACGCATCAGAGTTATTGACGGTGATGAACGGCTGAATTACAAACCGTCGCTGGACGTGACCTTCGGGTCGGCAGCACGCGATCTGGGTAACAAGGTGCTGGGGGTTGTGTTGACCGGCATGGGCTCCGATGGTCGTGATGGTGCAAGGATGCTGAAAACAAGCGGGGCGACGATCTGGGCACAGGATGAAGAAAGTTCAGTCATCTATGGCATGCCCATGGCCGTTGCCAAGGCGGGTCTGGTAGACGAGGTGCTGCCGCTCAACAAGGTGGCGGCGCGTCTTTGTCAGGAGATATGCTGACATGCATGTATGGTCGGTAGCCAATCAGAAGGGCGGAGTCGGCAAGACCACCACGACGGTGGCGCTGTCGAGCCTGTTGGCTGATCGGGGCAAGCGCGTGCTGATGCTGGACCTGGACCCTCAGGGGTCACTGGGCAGTTATTTCGGACACGCACCCGAGCAGGCCGCCAACAGCAGCTTTGAGTGGTTTGTTGGACCTGGGCGTCTGTCGGACCAGGCACTGCGCCAGTGCATTCAGCCGACAGCCTACAAGAATCTGATGCTGGTCCCGGGCAGTACTGCGCTGGCCACTCTTGAGCGCAGCGCTGTCACCCAGGAGGGCATGGGGCTGGCCATTTCCCGGGCGCTGAGCAAGCTCTGGGATGACTTTGATTATGTGCTGATCGACAGCCCGCCCACGCTGGGTGTGCTGCTGATCAATGCACTGGCAGCATCGGAACAATTGATTGTCCCGGTGCAGACGGAATTCCTGGCCATCAAGGGTGTAGAGCGTATGCTGAATACCCTGCAGATGGTAAACCGTTCGCGCCGCCACCCACTGCCATTCCTTATGGTTCCGACGCTGTTTGACCGCCGCACTCACGCCAGCGTCAGCAGTTTCCGCTATATGCGCAAAACCTGGCCGGAAGTCACCTGGCAGGCGGCCATTCCTGTTGACACCCGATTACGTGATGCCAGTTCGCAGGGCGTAACGCCATTGTCGCTGGACCCTGAAAGCCGTGGAGTGCAGGCCTATGGCAGTTTGCTGAAAACGCTGTTGAAGATGGAGGCTGATCGACTGGCCGGCACTGTGGAGGCGAGTCATGCGTGAGATCAGGACTGCTGCAAAAGTGGATGTTGTCCAGGACTACCTGGATGCATTGCTAAGGGATGTTACGCAGGATTTCATGCCATCGGTGCGGGCGGTACCTGCACAATCCCGGCGTATTCCAACCTTCGCTGATCCCGATACAGCCATGGCTGACGAGGAAGTCGTTGCCCCGCCAGCAGTTGAGCAGCAGTTTGTGGCTGAGCCGGCGCTTGAAGAGCCTGTCGAAGAGCCGGTGCTGCAGGCTACCTCTGCTGCAGCAGCTGTAGTGGAGGAAAAAACTGAACAGCGGGTCACGGAAAAAGTAGCGGAAACAGAAATAGAGACTGATCAGGAGCCCATCGCAGTCCCAAACGCTGAACTGGATGCCGAGACTCAGCTCAATACGCTGGATATCGCCGAAGCGGCGCAGCAGGTTCGGGGCGTTCGCCAGGCGCCGGAGTGGGCGAGCAAACCCTTCGCCAGTCTGCTGTTCAGTGTTCTGGACATGGACATGGCAGCCCCGCTGCACGATCTGGGCGGCATCTGTCCGATTGAGGACGGCAAAATTCAGCCGGTTGCCGGTCAGGCAAGCTGGTTTATGGGGCTTCTGCGCTGGAACGGGAAAAACATTCGGGTGATTGATACCGCTGATCTGTTGATGCCGGAACGTTGTCCCGCTGATCGTCAGCACCGGCAGGAGTACCAGTCTGTGATTGTGCTGGGCGATTCGCCTTGGGGTCTTGCCGTCAGTCACGCGGAAGAATCAGTACGCCTGGAGCCATCGCAGCTGCGCTGGCGTGAAGGCGGCAGCAGCCGGCCCTGGCTGGCGGGAACATTGCTCGATCGTCTGTGCAGCCTGCTGGATGTGAGTGTGTTGAGCTCTATGCTGGCCGCTGCCGATCGGGGGAACAGTAAAGGCAGTAAAGGGGAGTAAAGGGGACGGAGGGATTTAGCTCGCTAAATCCCTCCGTCCCCTTTACTGACCTTTAACTGGTACGAAAACTGCATATTCTTTGGTATCTGTGCCGTTTTTTGGCACTCATGCCGGCAAAGGCCCCGCTGATCGGCAGGAAATTGACCTCAGACGTACAATTCCGCTGTGTGGCCGCTAAAAATTTGACGCCTGGATAGAGGTAGATATGGCAGAGGCAACTAAAAAACTGGACGATCAGGTCCTGCAGTGGGTGACATTCAACCTGGAAAACGAGACCTATGGCGTCAATGTCATGGTCGTCAAAGAAGTGCTGAAGTTTCAGGATATTGCCCCGGTTCCGGGTGCGCCCGACTATGTCATGGGCATCATCAATATCCGTGGCACTGTCATCTCCGTGATCAACACACGCCGCCGATTTGGTCTGCATGATCGTGAGCCCGATGACAACACACGTATTGTGATTCTGGAAATTGGCAAACACGTGCTTGGTATTGTTGTCGACAGCGTGGCGGAAGTGGTCTATCTGCGCGGATCGGAAATCGAAACTGCCCCGCAGGTCAATAAAGACGAAACAGCCCGATTCATCACCGGTGTCTGCCATCGCGAAGATCAGCTTCTGATTCTGGTCGAGCTGGACAAGCTGCTGACCGAAGAAGAACTGGCCGAGCTGGACAACTAACCAGGAAAACACGATGACATTAATCGTACTTGCTGCACTGACTGCTGTTTCCGCGCTGCTGATGCTGGTGGTCATGGGGATGCAATGGGCCAATCTGCGCCGTATCCGCGGTCTGGAGCAGGCGCTGCTGGAAAGCCGCAAAAAGCAGGAGGCACTGCAGCGCGAGAGCAACATAACCATTCTCACGCTGGGCAAGGCGCTGGCGGCCGTTGATCAACGGCTGGGCCAGACCCAGCGTCGTCAACAGGATCTGGAAAACAAGGATAGCGGCAGTCTGACCTATGCCCAGGCCAGCAAACTGATCCAGATGGGCGCAGCGCCGGAAGATCTGGTCAAGTCCTGTGGGCTTTCAGAGGCCGAAGCCAAACTGGTTTCACTGATGGCCGCACGTGGTGTCGGACGCGTGTCTTAAAGACAAGCGTCCTGCAAAGCGTTTATAATGGCAGGGATGAGCCTGCCGACTTCTTCTTCAGAATCTCCCGTCTCCGCTGCGCCTGAATCCGCGACCTTTGCGCGTGAACAGTCCGGCGGCGTCCCCTTGCTTCAGGCCCGCTCGCTGTTCTGTGAACGTGATGAGCGCGTGCTTTTCAGTGAATTTCAGCTCGATATTCATGCCGGTCAGCTGGTGCAGGTGCTGGGCAGCAATGGCAGTGGTAAAACTACGCTGCTGCGAATCCTGTGCGGCCTGAACGACAGTTACGAAGGTGAGATTCTTTGGCGCGGTCAGCCCGTTGAAGAGCAGCGTGAGACCTTTCTGGCATCACTGCTCTATATCGGGCACCGGGTGGGTGTTAACCGAATTCTGACGCCGCGCGAGAATCTGCGCTGGAGTGCCTCACTGCATAGTCCAGTAGAAGACGATCGCATCGAAGCGGCGCTTGCACGCGTTGGTCTGCGAGCCTACGAAGACATTCCCTGTCGTAATCTGTCCGCAGGGCAGACCCAGCGGGTCTCGCTGGCACGGTTGCTGATCAGTCCGGCTGCCTTGTGGATTCTCGACGAACCCTTCACCACGCTTGATGTCTATGGTGTCCGCGACCTCGAGCTGCTGCTGGCCGAGCATGTGGCCAATGGCGGGGCAGTGCTGGTGACGACCCACCATCGTCTGGATGTGCCCTGCGAACTGCACCGTGTCAATCTCGATAATCCCTCGGAACGCACGGTGGTGCCTGCCTCATGACGCAGCCGACCTCCACATCATCTGCTGTGACTGTCAGCACCAGTGCAGCGTTTGTCGCTACGCTGAAGCGAGACTTGCTGGTGGCTTTCAAGCGCCGCAATGATCTGCTCAATCCCATCATGTTTTTTCTGATTGTTGTGACCCTGTTTCCGCTGGGCGTCAGTTCGGATCCGGTGGAGCTGGCCCGCATCTCGGCAGGTGTGGTCTGGGTCTCAGCGCTGCTGGCGTCCATGCTGTCACTGGACAATCTCTATCGTGCAGATTACGAAGACGGTTCGCTGGAGCAGCTGTTGCTGTCACCCCAGCCGCTGTATTTTCTGGTGCTGGCCAAGAATATTGCACACTGGTTGATAGCGGGTTTGCCGGTTGTGGTACTGTCGCCGCTGCTGGCCTACATGCTGTACCTGCCGCAGGAGGCTTATGTCACGCTGGTGTTGAGCCTGCTGATTGGCACGCCAGTACTGAGTCTGATCGGATCGATCGGGGTGGCACTAACGGTAGGGCTGGGCAGTCGGGGGCTGATTCTGGCCGTAATCGTTTTACCACTGTCCACCCCGGTGCTTATAATAGGCGCCAAAGCGGTGACCGATATCATGTTTGGCCTGCCGGTCGGCAGCCATTTCGCCTTGCTGGGTGCCATACTGGCGTTGACGTTGACAATGGCACCGCTGGCATCTGCCGCAGCACTGCGGATCAGTGTGAATTAAAACAATGTATTCGATGATAGCGCCGGAAGAGCGTTACAAAGCGTAACAGGGGCGTTAAAATGCCCGTGTTATAGTCCAGTAATCAATAGCTTGGGGTAGGGTGAGCCGGTCATGTGGCTGTGGTTTTCGAAATTGGGGTCGCCGCGTTGGTTTTATGAGCTGTCCAGCAAGTGGTTGCCCTGGCTGTACGCAGCCATGGCTATCCTGGGGCTGGTCGGACTGACCTGGGCGCTGTTGTTTGTCCCTGAGGATTATCAGCAGGGCGAGACAATCCGCATAATGTACGTACACGTGCCGGTGGCCAGTATTTCGCTGGCCTGCTTCCCGCTGATGGCCGTGGCGGGCACCATCACGCTGGTGTGGAAGATGAAACTGGCGGATATGGTTGCCAAATGTGCGGCACCCATCGGTCTCTGGTTTACCGGTCTGGCGCTGGCTACCGGCGCGATCTGGGGTGAGCCGATCTGGGGTACCTGGTGGGCCTGGGATGCACGACTGACCTCCATGCTGATCCAGTTTTTTCTGTTTATTGGTGTTGTGGCCCTGCGTTCGGCGATTGAAAGCCCTGACAACGCAGCCAAAGCCTGTGCGGTGCTGTCCATTGTAGGTGCCATCAACGTGCCAATAATCAAGTACTCTGTGGAGTGGTGGAACACGTTGCACCAGCCGTCCAGTGACTATTCCATGGATCCGGTGTCGCCCAATCCGCCGGAAGTATGGGTGCCACTGTTCATCATGATTTGCGCCGTTTATGTATTTTTTGTCATTACCCTGATTTTGCGCACCCGCAATGAAATTCTGGTCCGTGAACGCCGGTCGCAATGGGTAAAAGATCTGGTGGCCAGGGCCTGAGGGGAGCGATCATGCCGACACTGCAGTTTTCCAGTCTGGGTGAGTTTCTCCAGATGGGCAATTACACCTTTCATGTGTGGATTGTCTATCTGTTGTTTGCCATCTTCATCAGTTACAACCTGCTGCAGCCGCGTCTGCAGCGCAGGCAGTTTGTTCAGGAACAGAAACGCCGGGCCAACCGTGATGCCGAACTGGCAGCGCAGGCCAGGGCGACGTCATCAGGGGCGGGCCATGCTGGCCCGGACAATGGGAGCCAGTCATGAAACCGCATCGCAGAAAGAAGCTGGGTATTATTCTGTTTATTGCCACAGGTTTGAGTGTTGCCATTGGGCTGTCGCTGTACGCGCTCAGCAGCAATATTGATCTGTTCTTTACGCCGACTCAGGTCGCTGCGGGTGAAGTGACACCTGGCCAGCGGATCCGCGTTGGCGGCATGGTCAAGGAAGGTTCTGTCGAGCACAATCAGGAGGATCTGCAGGTCCGCTTCATTGCCACTGACTACAGCCATGACGTCGATATTTATTACAGTGGCATACTGCCGGACCTGTTCCGCGAAGGGCAGGGCATCGTGGTGGAAGGTGCAATGGGAGCAGATGGCACATTCGTGGCATCGCGGGTCCTCGCCAAACACGATGAAAACTATATGTCTCCTGAGGTCAAGGCCGCCCTGGATGCTGCCGAGTTACAGCGCAGCATGACGCAGGGAGGCACCTGATGATCCCGGAACTTGGAAATTTTGCGCTGATTCTGGCCTTCTGCCTGAGCATTGTGCTGGGCACCCTGCCAATCATCGGTGCCGCTCGTGACAACACATTATGGATGTCACTGGCGCGCCCTTTAACCGCCGGTGTTTTTGTTTTTCTCAGCATCAGCCTGCTGATTCTGGGCTACAGCTTTGTCACTGATGATTTTTCGGTTCAGTTTGTCGCCAACCATTCCAATACCAATCTGCCTCTGCAATACAAGATCACGGCAGTATGGGGGGGGCATGAAGGTTCCTTCCTGTTCTGGACCTGGATGCTGGGCGGCTGGATGCTGGCAGTTGCCATTTTCAGCAAATCGGTGCCGGAGGAATTCATTGCCCGCGTGCTCGGTATCATGGGTCTGATCTGTGTGGGTTACACGCTGTTCATGCTGGCCACATCAAACCCCTTCGATCGTGTGTTGCCGCTGCCACCCGCGGACGGCGCCGATCTGAATGCGGCACTGCAGGATTTTGCCTTTATTGTGCATCCGCCTTCGCTGTATATGGGCTATGTTGGATTTTCAGTGGTCTTTGCCTTTGCTGTCGCCGCACTGCTCAGTGGCCGGCTTGATGCCGCCTGGGCACGCTGGTGCCGGCCCTGGGCCAATGCTGCCTGGGCGATTCTCACACTGGGGCTGTCACTGGGCTCCTGGTGGGCCTACTACGAACTGGGTTGGGGTGGCTGGTGGGCCTGGGACCCGGTAGAGAATCCGCCGCTGATCACCTGGCTGCTGGGTGCGGCAATGATTCACTCGCTGGCGGCGACTGAAAAGCGTGGCGTGTTCAAGAGCTGGACAGTGCTGCTGGCCATCATGGCCTTTGCCTCCAGTCTGCTGGGTACCTTTATCACGCGTTCGGGCCTGCTGACCTCTGTCCATGCATTTGCGACGGACCCGACACGCGGCGTTTATATCCTCGGTTTCCTGGGCCTGATCGTCGGCGGCTCGCTGCTACTGTACGCCATTCGCGCGCCCATTCTTAAAAGTGAGTTCGGATTTGGTAACTGGTCGCGGGAAGTCTTCCTGTTGGCCAACAATCTCATCCTGGTTGTGGCCAGTGCCGCGATCCTGCTCGGCACTCTTTACCCCATGGTGTACCAGGCAGTCTCCGGTGGCGACCTGATATCGGTCGGCCCACCGTACTTCAATACGATTTTTGTACCTTTGATGGGTATTCTGGTGGTGCTGATGGGCATTGGTCCGGTGGCGCGCTGGAAGCGCACTTCACGTGAGTATCTGCGGCAGCAGCTGACTCGTGTGGCCATTGCTGCAGTGGTGCTGGGCGTTGCCATACCGGTGCTGCTCACCATGTCTGTACCACTTGGCACTATCGGGGTGTGTGTCCTGGCGCTATGGATCATGTTCTCGATGCTGCGCGATGTGGCTGGCAAAGTGGCCAATAAACCGTCGCTGGCGGCTGGGCTGAAAAGTCTGCCAGTCAGTTACTGGGGCATGCAATTGGCGCATTTTGGTTTTGTCATGACCATGGCCGGTGCCTGCCTGACCAGTATCTACAGCATTGAACGCAGTGTGTTGTTACAGGCCGGGCAACAGGCAGACCTGGGCCGCTATACCTTTGCGTTTGAAGGTACACGGCCAGTGCAGGGGCCAAACTATATTGCCGATGAAGGTACGATACGGGTGCTGCGTGATGGCGAATTCCTGCGTACTCTGCATCCGCAGAAGCAGCTGTATACCGCCAGCAATACGCCAGCAACACACATGGGTATTGATGGTCGCTTCCTGCGTGACCTGTTTGTGACGCTGGGTGATCCGCGAGACAATGGTGCCTGGTCGATGACCCTTTACGTCAAACCCTTTGTTCGCTGGATCTGGCTGGGAACCATATTCATTGCCTTTGGTGGCATCCTGGCGGTCACTGACAAACGTTATCGACGCTATAAGGTCAGCAAGCAGGAAGCCGCTGATGAGCAGCCAGCCAATGCCAGGCTGGCAGGAGAGCATTGATCATGAAAAATCTGAAACTGTTTCTTCCGGTTATTGTGTTTGCTGTACTGGCGGTGTTTATGTGGCGTGGTCTGTACCTTGACTCCCGCACGCTGCCATCCATGCTGATCGACCGCGAGCTGCCGGACTTCGAGCTGCGCACCCTGGAGCTTGGCGATCAACTGGCGACTGTCGAGGATCTTCCGGATGAACCGTTTATCCTGAATATCTGGGGCAGCTACTGTCTTCCCTGTCTGCAGGAAAATCCGATTTTCATGGCAGCGCGTGAACAGAATCTGGTACCCATTATTGGTGTCAACTACAAGGATAGCGATAACGCCGCGCGGGAATGGCTGGACATTAACGGTAATCCCTTTTCGCTGAACATAGTCGATGACACTGGCCGCTATGGTATTGATCTGGGTGTTTATGGTGCACCTGAAACCTTTATTGTTGATGCCAATGGTTTCATACGTTACAAGCACATCGGCACCATCGATTACCGTGCCTGGCAGGATGAGATCATGCCAGTTGTCCGTCAGCTGCAGGCGGAGATCCAGGTGGCAGGCTCATGAGCGTTTCATTGGCCATTGCAACGGACCGCCGACTGCAGCCGCAGCGCTTGCTGGCCTGCCTTGCCTGCGTATTTGCCGTGTGGATGATTGTTGTCAGCCCCCAGGCCCAGGCGCAGGCGCCAGTGGATGTCTACGATTTCGAGACCGCCGAGCAGGAGCAGCGATTTCGCCAGCTATCCAACGATTTTCGCTGTCCGATGTGTCAGAACGCCAATCTGAGCAGCTCGCCGGGCGGTGTTGCAGCGGATCTTCGTCGCGAGATCTATCGCATGATCATGGAAGGCATGAGCGACGAAGAAATTGAAGCGTTCATGCTGCAGCGCTATGGGGATTTTATTCTGTACCGTCCCCGATTGACGCTGCAGACAGTTTTGTTGTGGTTTGGTCCTATCCTGTTCCTGCTGGCTGGTGTGTGGATAGCCCGCAACATCACCCGCAGCAGTGGCGGCAGAGCAGAGGCGGCTGATGAGACTGAGCGCGAAACGGCAGTGACGCTGAGTGCCGAGGAAAAAGCCCGGTTGTCCCGGCTTCTGAATGACCAGCCCGATGCCGACAACCCCACCAACCGATCTTGAGGTGACTACTTGTTCTGGATAATCAGCAGCCTGCTCTTTGTGCTGGCGATTGTATTTGTGGTGCTCCCGCTGCTGCGACACTCAAAGCGTATTGTTGTGGGTGAGCGCGAGCGCGACGCCGCCAATCTGAGGATTTATCGCGAACGTCTGGCGGAGCTGCAGGCGGAGCTTGATGAGGGGCTGATCGATCAGCCGCAGTACGACGCGCTTGAGGCTGAACTGTCGCGTACGGTGCTGAGTGACGTCAGTGCGGACGCCCTGAATCCCGGTGCTCGCAAAAAGAGTGCAGGCAAACCCTTGTCATGGCTGAGCCCATCGCGCCTGATTCCGCTGCTGATGGTGTTGGCAATGCTGCCAGCCAGCATCTATTTGTATGGTATATGGGGCGCGAGCAACGATCTGCGCGTCGCTGAATTGTTTGAGCGCAGCCGACAGGCTCAGGATGACCCGCAGGCCTTGCAGGATCTGATATTCGAGCTGGGTGCTGTGATTGAGAATGATCGCAGCAATGGCTGGGCCTGGTATTTCATGGCCCGTAATCTGGTGTCGCTGGGGCAGTTCAATGAAGCCGCGCTGGCGTTCCGAAATGCAGCAGACAATATTGAGCACCCCCAGGATCAGGCGGTAGTACTGGGGCAGTATGCACAGGCACAGTATGTTGCGGATGGTCAGCAGATGACCGAGCGGGTACAGGAAATCATCACCCGCGCGCAGCGCCTCAACCCGTCCGAACCGTCGGTGCTGCAGCTGCTGGGCGCCGATGCCTTTGTCAACGGTGACTACCAGTCAGCACTGACCTATTGGCAGCAGCTGCTGGGAAGTACCGTGCAGGGCAGTGAAGACGCCCAGTTTCTGCGCGCCATGATAGCCGAGGCGCAGGCGCAATTGATGCAGCAGGAAGGGGGTGAAGTCGAAACGGCAGGCACGCCACAATTGGAGATCAGCCTGGCGCTGTCACCCGAAATCGATGTCCCTGGCGAGACGCGTGTGTTTGTGTCGGCCCAGGACACCAGCCGTCCCGGTCCGCCTTTAGCCGCAAAATTAATGACCGTCGCTGACCTGCCGGCAATCGTCAGCCTGAGTGATACCGATGCGGTGGGTCCTTTTAACCTTTCCTCAGCGGAGGAGGTCATTGTGGTGGCGACCGTGGCTGTGGGTGGAACTGCCGATGTGCAAAGCGGTGATTATCAGGTGCGCTCAGAACCTGTTAAGCTGGACACATCAGCTGATGATGCAGCCACAGATACTGGCAGTTCCGGCACTGAGCCGGTGAGATTGCAGATGCTTATCAGCGATGCCATACCCTGAGCCGACAGGCGGTTCGACAAATCATTTTCAAACGGGAGGCTAAGGTGTTGCTTCCCTCTGAGTGCAGATAATGAGTGCAAGCAGCAGTACCACTGACAAGTCGGTCACCGATGCCGCGATAGCGAATGCCGGGAACGAGGGTCTGATTGACCGCTTCGGACGGCGTGTCGACTATGTGCGCCTGTCGGTGACAGACCGTTGCGACTTTCGCTGCGTTTACTGCATGACCGAGGAAATGACATTCCTGCCCAGACGACAGGTGCTGAGCCTGGAAGAGATCTACCAGCTCGGCAAGGCCTTCACTGAGCTTGGTGTCAGACGCCTGCGCCTGACCGGCGGTGAACCGCTGGTTCGCAACAATGTCATGTCGCTGATCCAGGCGCTTGGACGATTGCCCGGCCTGGATGAGCTGCTGCTCACCACCAACGGCGCGCAGCTGGAAAAACTGGCAGGGCCGCTGCGTGATGCAGGTGTCAACCGTATCAATATCAGCATTGACAGCCTGGATGCCGATCGTTTTAAACGTATTACCCGGGTTGGCAGTCTGCAGCGCGTCATGGCGGGTATTGCCGAGGCCAGAAAACATGGTTTCGAGCGTATACGCCTGAACAGCGTCATCATGAAAGGATATAACGACGATGAGGTAATGGCTCTGACAGACTACGCGCTGGAGCAGGGCGTGGATATTGCTTTCATTGAGGAAATGCCCCTGGGGCAGGCCTCGGATCATGCCCGTGAAGACACAGTCTGCAGCAACGACTGGGTGCGCGAGCAGATTCAGAGTCGGTATACGCTTGTCAGCACCGATGCTCAGACTGCGGGCCCGTCAAAATATTACAACGTGGCTGGTTACGATAACCGCATCGGCTTTATCTCACCGATGTCGCATAACTTCTGCGCTGACTGCAATCGTGTTCGCGTTACCGTGGAAGGCCGTCTGTTGTTGTGCCTTGGCAATGAACACTCCGCCGATCTGCGCGCGGTGCTGCGCGGACATCGCGGGGCGGTTGCTGATCTGGCACCACCACCACCGGATGAGCTGTCTCTGGCCGAACTGGAGCAGGAACCTGTCAGTGATGAGCTTAAGGCAGCGATTATCGCCGCCATGGACCTGAAGCCGGAGCGTCACCATTTTTATGAGCAGGACTATGCGCAGCCGGTGCGTTTGATGAACATGACTGGAGGTTAGTGAGCAAGCATGAGCAAAGCTGAGTCAGGCTTCAAGCCTGTAAATGCGGTTGTTGTGACCGTCTCTGATACCCGCACTGAGGAGACAGACAGTTCGGGGCGTTTTCTGCAGCAGAGTCTGACAGAGGCCGGGCATCAGGTGCTTGCAAAACATATTGTCAAAGATGACACCTATAAACTGCGCGCACTGGTAGCCACACTGGTCGCAGATGACCAGGTGCAGGCCGTGTTACTGACCGGCGGCACCGGTTTTACGCA
Source organism: Gammaproteobacteria bacterium UBA2675 (assembly GCA_002354805.1). Lineage (GTDB taxonomy): Bacteria > Pseudomonadota > Gammaproteobacteria > Pseudomonadales > Pseudohongiellaceae > Pseudohongiella. The sequence goes on along the minus strand of DEMH01000008.1, from coordinate 19,538 downwards.
TCGGGACAATACCGTCAGGGCGGTCACGCCGCTGCTGGACATGCATATAGACGGGTTTGGTGAGATTTTCCGTTATCTTTCTCACGCAGAGATCGGCAGTTCTACCATTCAGTCCCGCGCCTTTGCGGGCATGAGCAACGGCACCATTGTTTTCTGCATGCCTGGCTCCACTGGCGCCTGCCGGACGGCATGGGAGGGTATCATTGCGCAGCAGCTCGATAGTCGCCACAAACCATGTCATTTTGTGGACAAGCTGAAAACAGTGTCCGTGGCCTGACACAGGGCAGGCCGCACTTTAACGTCCAGTCCTGCAGTGTAAACCTGCCTCAAAACATTCCTTAAGCACAAACAAAAACGCCAGCCCTGACATGTCAGAGCTGGCGAAAAAACCGTCCACGCGGGTATAGCAATAGCACTAGCAAAATTGATTGAATCTGCGTCTTCCTGTTGGGCAGTGTAGCCGCGAATTCACTGAATCTTTAGTTTGCCCAGGATCTGATCCTGAGACGGGTGTCTGCTACCAGAGTCTGTGGTGCGACACCAAAACTGTGCGCCTTGCGCAAGGTCTGCCTCTAACGGGCAGAACCATCTGGCGATTAGCTGTTTGCCAGAATGGTCAGTACTGGAACAGCAATTGACGCTGTTACAACAGTGACTGTGATCAATGCGGCTCGTGCGCTGATGATCAGTTCGCTCATGAATATCTCTCCTTTTGGGCTCTTGAAACGTTTTAAAACAACGGTGTGTTTCCTGTTTTGTTACTTTCGGCGTTTTGGGCCTTGGCAACGATGCGTATAGTAACACAAATGCGAATTAAGGTAACACTTTTCTGTAAATATTTTTAATTTTGCGGTGAGGTGTAACCTTTCGGCGGCAAAATGACGGGTTTTCAGTCCGACTGGTCGGGCTGAGTCGATTGCTGCCCCATCCCGGCAGGGTTACACTTGCGCGTTTTTGGTTCTGGCAGTCGGGAAAAGGCATGCGTATTACCACATTTAACGCCAATGGCATCCGCTCAGCCGCTCGTAAAGGCTTTTTCGACTGGTTTGCTGATCATAGTGCTGATGTGCTCTGCATTCAGGAAACCAAGGCGCAGGATGCCCAGCTGCAGGATTCTGTTTTCCGGCCCGAGGGGTACCACTGTTACTACTGTGATGCTGAGAAAAAGGGTTATTCGGGTACGGCCATTCTCTCGCGCCGCGAGCCCGATCGCGTCCAGTACGGCCTGGGCTGGGAGGCAGCCGATAGGGAAGGGCGTTACCTGCAGGCGGATTTTGGCCGTTTTAGTGTCATATCGCTTTATATGCCCTCCGGCTCCAGCGGCGAAGTGCGGCAGGCCTTCAAGTTCGAGTTTCTGGATCGATTTCTGCCGCTGTTGGAGCGTTTCCGCACTGATGGCCGTGAATATGTTATCTGCGCTGACTGGAATATGTGTCATAAGCCGATTGATCTGAAGAACTGGCGGGCGAATCAGAAAAACTCGGGTTTTTTGCCTGAAGAGCGCGCCTGGCTGGATACGCTGTATGATAAAGTCGGCTATGTTGATTCTTTTCGGCTGGTCAACCAGCAGCCAGAGCAGTACAGCTGGTGGTCGAATCGCGGTCAGGCGCGGGCCAGGAATGTTGGGTGGCGCCTCGACTACCACGTGATAACGCCAGGCCTGGTGCCTGCGGTGAAAGCGGCCAGTATTTATACTGATGCATATTTTTCTGACCACGCACCGGTAACACTGGATCTGGATGCGGGGCGGATGTCTGTCGATACGAAGTGAAGTAGATAGTTAGTGCGATTGAATGGGAGGTTGCGTTGAAATACGGATTGTATGCAAAGCATGGTTTGCTGAAGATTGTGCTCCAGTTTGTGCTGACAGCGAGTCTTTCGCTCAGCTGGATGGCGAGTGTGTCAGCCCAGGGTATCACTGCCACCATAGAGACCAGTCGGGGCAACATCGTGCTGAGTTTGAATGAGCGGGCATCGCCGACCTCGGTGGCCAATTTTGTCAATCTGGCCATGCGTGGATACTACGATGGTCTGACCTTTCACCGCGTCGAGCCGCGCTTCATGATCCAGACCGGTGACCCGGAAGGAACCGGCCGTGGTGGCCCGGGTTACACCTTTAGCGGTGAGACCAATCTGCGCCACAACCGGCCTGGTGTGATTTCTACGGCCAATGCGGGTCCGGGCACGGATGGCAGCCAGTTTTTTATTACCCATCTGCCAACGCCGCATCTGGATGGTGCGCATTCGGTCTTTGGGTACGTGACCAGTGGCATGGATGTTGTCAACAGCATTCGTCGCGGGGACACGATGGTCAAGGTGACGATTGAGGGCGACATTGCGCCCCTGTGGGAGCGCAAGTCCGTTGATCTGATAGTCTGGAACGCGATTCTGGATCGTGAATACCCCGATCTGCGACCGGCACCTACGCCCTGATTGCGTGCCGGTTGTCAGGGCAATACCTGTTTGAAGGGTTTGACCGTGACGCTGCGGTAGACGCCGGCTTTGACGTAGGGGTCTTCGTCAGCCCAGGCGCGGGCGGCCTCGAGAGACTGGAACTCGGCGATGATCAGGCTGCCAGTGAATCCGGCGTCGCCGGGGTCATTGCTGTCGATGGCCGGATGCGGTCCGGCAATGACCAGACGACCTTCGGCCTTGAGCGCTTCCACGCGAGTCAGGTGGGCCGGGCGGACCGGCATACGCAATGGCAGGCTGTTCTCGACGTCTTCACTGATGATGGCATAGAGCATTGAAATTCCTCGCTTGTGTGGCCGCCTGCCATGCCGACCTGTGTTGGTCGACTTTGCTCAGGTGGCCTGTTATTGTTTGCTACTTTTTCGGGCAAGCACCCTTTGTGACGCGGCGCCAATCGAGGATGCCGATCATAGGAAAGTCCCTGTACAAAGGCAAACCCGGGCTGGCGGCGAACCGAAAGACTCTCTGGTCTTGATTCAAACTCAGCACAATTCACACACGGAACAACCAAGGATCTCGATTAACGGTTATGGCACAAACGCTGGAAATACACCCGGACAATCCGGAACCGCGCAAAATCAGTCAGGCCGCCGATATACTGCTGGGTGGCGGTGTGGTGGTTTACCCGACCGACTCTACTTACGCACTGGCCTGTCATATTGGTGACAAGAACGCGCTGGAGCGCATTCGGCGTATTCGTCAGCTGTCGGACAAGCATAACCTGACACTGATGTGTCGGGACCTCTCGGAAATTGCCACCTACGCTCGTGTCAGCAACAGCGCCTACCGTCTGCTCAAGGCATACACGCCTGGCCCCTATACGTTCATCCTGCCGGCCACAGCCGAGGTGCCGCGCCGACTGATGCACCCGAAGCGAAAAACCATCGGTTTGCGCATCCCTGATCATGCTGTTGCACAGGCACTGCTGGAAGCAACCGGCGAGCCCGTAATGACCACCAGTCTGATTCTGCCGGGAGAGGAACACCCGCTCTCCGAGATCTATGATATCGAGGAGCAGATGGGTAATCTGGTGGATCTGATTGTGGACAGCGGCGCCTGTGGCCTGGAGGCAACAACTGTTGTCGATCTGGTCGATGGCGGGCCGCAACTTGTGCGGGCAGGCAAGGGTGATCCTACGCCATTTCAGTAAGCGTGTGGCGCGTTTAAAGTCCATACGCCGCCGTTGTTTCATGCCATAATACGGCCTTGTTTTTTAGTGGAAGGGAGTGGGTCGTTTGTCTACAGTGGAATCACAAAAACGGGTGCTGTCGGGAATGCGCCCGACCGGGCAGCTGCATCTTGGCCATTACCATGGCGTTTTGAAGAACTGGGTCAAACTGCAGCACGAATACGAGTGCTTCTTTTTTGTGGCTGACTGGCATGCGTTGACCACCCATTACGCCTCTCCGCAGATGATTGAAGAACATGCCATGAACATGGTCATCGACTGGCTGGCCGCTGGTGTGAATCCTGGTTCGGCTGCACTGTTTATTCAGTCACGCGTGCCTGAGCACGCCGAGCTGCATCTGCTTTTGTCCATGATGACGCCGCTGGGCTGGCTGGAGCGTGTGCCCAGCTACAAGGACCAGCAGGAGAAACTGCGAGACCTGGATCTGGAAACCTATGGTTTTCTGGGTTACCCCTTGCTGCAAAGCGCCGATATCCTGATTTATCGCGCTGGCCATGTGCCGGTGGGTGCCGACCAGGTTGCGCATGTGGAGTTGACGCGAGAAGTGGCGCGCCGCTTCAATCACCTCTACGGTCGAGAGCCTGGCTTTGAGGAAAACGCGACCGCTGCTGTCAAGAAAATGGGCAAAAAAGCCGCACGCCTGTATCAGACTTTGCGTACAGCCTATCAGGAAAAGGGTGATCACGACGCCCTGGAACGAGCGCAGGCCTTGATTCGTGAGCAGCAGAATATTTCCCTGGGTGACCGTGAGCGACTGTATGGTTACCTGGAGGGCAGTGGCAAGATGATCCTGGCGGAGCCGCAGGCGCTGCTGACACCGGCTGCCAAGATGCCGGGTCTTGATGGTCAGAAAATGTCCAAGTCTTACGGCAATACCATACCGCTGCGCGAAGAGCTGGACACGGTTGCCAAAAAAATAAACACCATGCCCACCGATCCGGCCCGCGTGCGCCTGACTGATCCGGGTGATCCGGACAAATGTCCGGTATGGCAGCTTCACGAAGTGTATTCCGATGACAGTACCAAAGCCTGGGTGCAGGAGGGCTGCCGCAGTGCGGGTATCGGCTGTCTGGCCTGCAAGAAACCAGTGATTGATGCGGTGGTGGCCGAACTGGAACCGATCCAGGAGCGAGCCCGCCAATACGAAAAAGACCCTGACCTTGTGCGTTCCATCCTCGCTGATGGCTGTGAGCAGGCGCGCGAGTCAGCCCGTGAAACGCTGCGTGATGTTCGCGAAGCGATGGGACTGGCCTATCGATGAAGACGAATTGGCGGTGAGTGAAATGACCGATACGGAATCCAGCAATCAGGAGCTGACCCCGCAGTGCGAGATGCCATTTGCCTATGTTGCTGGCAAAGCCATCACGCAGTTGCCGCAGGACCTTTATATTCCGCCGGACGCGCTGGAGGTATTTCTTGAGGCTTTTGAAGGGCCGCTGGATTTGCTGTTGTATCTGATCAAACGACAGAATATAGATATCCTCGATATTGATGTGTCTTTGATCACCGAGCAGTACATGGCCTATGTTGATCTGATGGAGTCACATCAGTTTGAGCTGGCTGCCGAATACCTTGTGATGGCCGCCATGCTCGCCGAGATCAAGTCGCGCATGCTGTTGCCACGCAGCAAGGATGAGGAAGAGGACGAAGAGGATCCGCGCGCCCAGCTGATCCGACGCCTGCAGGAGTATGAGCGTTACAAGAAGGCAGCCGAGGATCTGGACAATCTGCCCCGCATTGAGCGCGACATTTATCTGGCCGGTGCCAAAGGTCCGCAGCTTGAGCGGACCTCACCCGACCCGGTCGTGGAACTGCACGAGATTCTGGCGGCGCTGGCGGGTGCATTGCGACGTGCCGATATGTTCGAGCACCACCAGGTGCAGCGCGAAACACTCTCTACCCGGGAGAAAATGGCGGAGATTCTGGTGCGGCTGTCCAGTGAGCGTTTTGTGCCGCTGGTATCTCTGCTGATGCGGGAGGAAGGCCGGCTGGGCGTGGTAGTGACCTTCCTGGCGGTGATGGAGCTGATCAAGGATTCACTGGTGGATATCGTGCAGCATGAACCGTTCGCACCCATCCACATCAAGGCGCGCAGCTAACAGAATAGATATGAGTCAGTTGATATGAGTACGGATACAATGACAGACAATGAGCGGGATGACGAGCAGCAAAATGCTCAGGCACAGGGTCCCGATGCAGATGCCAGTGACGGCCAGGCTGAAGAGCAGGAAGCGGCGGTAGAGGAAGTCACCCACGCGCCGCAGGAAATAGACGAGACCCTGCTGCAGCAGATCATTGAAGGGCTGCTGCTGTCAGCTGGCAAGCCGCTGTCAGTAGCGGCCCTGGCAGAGCTGTTTGTGGAAGAGGAGCGCCCCGCAAACGATCAGATCCGTGAAACGCTGGCCCGGATCGCAGAGCAGTGCGAGGGTCGCGGCTTCGAACTTAAGGAAGTGGCCTCGGGATTCCGCTTTCAGGTGCGTCAGTATCTCAGCCCGTGGATAGGCCGGCTGTCAGAGGAAAAACCACAGCGTTATACCAGGGCTCTGCTGGAGACGCTTGGTCTGATCGCTTATCGCCAACCGATAACCCGTGGTGATATTGAGGAAATCCGGGGCGTCGCCGTCAGTTCAACAATCATCCGTACCCTGCTGGATCGCGAGTGGATACGGGTAGTGGGGCACCGTGATGTGCCCGGTCGACCAGCCATGTTTGCGACCACAAGGCACTTTCTTGATCACTTCAATCTGAAGAGCCTTCAGGAGCTGCCGCCACTGGCCGAAATTCGTGATCTTGACCAGTTAAATCCGGAGCTGGACCTGGGGGAAGAACACGAGGGCCGCGTGCTGGTCCTGCCTGATGAAGACAGCGATGCAGGTGTGGATCCCGATGCCGAGCCGGTGGATCCGGACAAATTGATTGACGAGGACGAGGCAATGGCGCTGGCCAAACGTCCACTGGACGATATTCTGGGTTACGGTCGCCAAAAGCAGGAAGACGAATCTGATGACAAATGAAGTCCAACAGGACGAGAAATTACAGAAAGTACTGGCGCGCGCCGGATTCGGATCGCGCCGTGAAATGGAAACCTGGATAAGTGACGGGCGGGTCCGTGTCAACGGCAAGATCGCCACGCTGGGTGACCGCGCAACGGCAACTGACACCATCATGGTGGATGGCAAGAAGGTAGCCAACACTTCGGGTGACGGCAATCTGCCGCGGGTACTGCTCTACAACAAACCCGAGAACGAAATCTGCAGTGCCAAGGACCCTGAAGGTCGCCCGTCGGTTTACGATCACTTGCCGCCCATCAAACATGGTCGCTGGGTTGCGGTAGGGCGTCTGGATTTTAATACCAGTGGACTGCTGCTGTTCACTACCGATGGTGAGCTGGCAAATCGCCTGATGCATCCCTCAGCCAATATCGATAGGGAATATGCGGTCAGGGTGATGGGCGATGTGAGCGATGAAATGATCAAGACCCTGCTCAAGGGTGTGATGATTGATGAACATCTGTGCCGCTTTACCGATGTGCAGTTTTTTGCCGGTGAGGGCAGGAATCGCTGGTATCACGTGGTGATCATGGAAGGACGTAACCGCGAGGTGCGCAAACTCTGGGAATCCCAGGGCGTACGTGTCAGCCGCCTGAAGCGGGTGCGTTACGGGCCGGTATTCATTCCCAGCCGCGTCAAGAAGGGTCAGTTCTACGAGATGAAAACAGCTGAGGTCATTGGGCTGTATGAAACAGCAGGGCTGACGCCTCCCACGGGTACAACCCGACGACCGACCCGCAACAACAAGCGGCGTCGCTGACGCGGCTGGCCCGCGACGCCTGATCAGCGTTCGCGGGACTTCAGGCTGGCTCGCAGCGGTTTCATCAGCGCCGGGATAACCGATTCGATCAGCGCCAGTTCACGCTCACTGAATCGCCGATTGCGTTTGAAGGTGATTTCCCCCAGATACTCATTGGTTGCCAGCAGACGATAACCGCAGCTGTGCAGGGCTTCGCTGCCAATCTGAATGTCTACATCCAGCGCTTCGTGCTGGTAGTGCAAGCCATCCACCCCCATGCCCTGGGTCAGGCTGTTCAGCAGACGCTCCTGCAAAGCGGCCAGCTCAGTAGTGCCATTCAGGTTACTCAGCAGTTGTTCGCGCAGTCGCTCTGACCTGCTTTTGCGCTCGGTAAGCTGACTGTCAGGTGCTTCAGGGTTGAGTGCACCGGCAGTCGCGAGTTCATAGGTGGCTGATGACATTGAAAGTTTCCTTTTCAGAGCGATATCGAATGGGAGTAAGTGCTGGTGTTGCCACCGTGAGATTTGGCCTGGTACATGGCCATGTCGGCACGCTCCAGCAGCTCGGTCTGAGATTCATCGGTCTGCCAGGTCGCGCTGCCAACGCTGGCAGAGGTAACAATGCTGCCACTATCGCTGCAGATGTTGAGCGAGGCGATTGCCTGGCAGACCCGTTCGGCGATGATTGATGCGCCAGCGGCCGGTGTGTTGCCGAGCAGCACGACGAACTCATCACCACCCAGGCGGAAGCACTGGTCGGTATTGCGTGTGGCATCGATGATGGCTGCCACAACTTCCTGGAGAACCCGGTCGCCAGTTTCGTGACCGTGACTGTCATTAATCTGTTTAAAGTGATCGAGGTCGATGAGCAGCACAGACAGGGAGTGCTGATAGCGCCTGGCCGAGTTGATGGCGAAATCGAGCGACTCGTGCAAAGCGGCACGATTGCCGATCTGGGTCAGGCTGTCGGTGCGGGCTGCCTTGAGGGCGGCGGCATACCTGAGTGCGTTATGCAGGGGGTGCAGCAGCGACATCAGCATGTCTTCAAACTCTGCCATGTTATTGACTGAGAACACGCGCTGACGTGACACGGTCAGCTCACCAAGGTGCATCTCGCGGGTAATCAGGCGGTAGGCCAGCGAGTGGGTGCCCTCAGTTCCAAAAGTCAGTTGTTCAGCTGCTTCGTTGTGTCTATACCACATGCCGCTGACTCTCAGGCGAGTCTGGGCATGCCTGAAAAAGGCCTGCAGAATTGCATCGACGGACAACGAAGCCTGCAGTGCGGTCATCAGTTGTACACGCGACTCAAGAGTCCCGAGCGCTTTGCTAACGCGCGGGCTGGCTGATGCAAAAACAGCATCGTCAGCCTGGACGATGCGCAGTTCCGTAGTTTCGGCGGTGCTGAGTGGTAATGCCATGTCTGTCTCCGGCCTGGACTTATAGGGCCGAATAAGCGAAAATCGTGCCAGAATTTGCGAAGATGTTTTATTTAATATTCAAAACAATGAGATAAAGATGAAATGTGATGTTTTGTGGAGGGTTTTACCGCTTGTTGCCACGGGAAAGCGGCAAGAATTGCCGGTTTCCCGTCGCTTTGCCGCCTGCCGGCGTCAGTTCGCCGACGCATGGTCGTTTTGCACCCTCGCCAGCAGTTCACGTATATCCAGCGCTTCCCCGTGGATGGCCCGGCTTTGCCCTGACATCAGGTAAACGTAGGCGGGCATCAGGGATTCAGCGCTTGGCAATGTTGCCGGGTCCTCAGCCGGATAGGCTGCGCGTCGCATTTCCGTCCGGGTGGCTCCCGGGTTGATTGAGTTGACGCGGATGGATGAGGTGTTGCGCAGTTCCTCAGCCAGCACCTGCATCAGTCCTTCGGTGGCGAATTTACTGACTGCATAGGCACCCCAGTAGGCGCGACCTTTGCGGCCCACACTGGAAGATGTCATCAGAATGCGGCCATCGTCCGATTTTGCCAGTGCCGGCAGTAGCGCTTTTGTCAGCATGAACATGGCATTGACGTTGATCTGCATGATCTTGGTCCACTGTTCAGCCGGGTAGTGCTCAATAGGACCCAGAGCGCCCAGCACGCTGGCATTGTGCAAAAGACCGTCCAGCGCCGGAAACTGCTCCAGAATTGAGTTGCCAAGCAGCTTGTAGTCGTCAACCGTGGCACTGGCCAGGTCCAGCGGGTGAATCACCGGTTCGGGCAGGCCCTGCTCGACGATGCTGTCGTAGACAGATTCCAGTTTGGCCTGCGTCCGACCCAGCAGAATGACGGTGGCGCCCTGTTGTGCGAAAGCCTGTGCAGCGGCTTTGCCGATGCCGTCACCTGCGCCGGTTACCAGAATCAGTTTGCCGGACAATTGATCGCTCATGAAAACTCCTTGTGTTGTGCGTGTTGGCCCATGTGGTTTGCCAGGTCGATGACCTGGCCGGCGATAAAATCCGCCTGCCAAAGTTCAATAGGTGGCTCCGGCGGCAGATAACCCCAGCCGGCCGCCACGGTGTGCATGCCGGCCGCGCGGCCAGCATCGATGTCGCGTGGATGGTCACCCACGTAAATGCTTTGGCCGGGTGAAACCCCCAATTGCCTGCAGGCCAGCAGCAGGGGCTCCGGGTCCGGCTTGCTGCGACTGACATGGTCCGGACAGACCAGTACAGCGCACTGCTCATGAAGTCCCAGCGAGCGCATCAGAGGTTCGCTGAAGCGCACCGGCTTGTTGGTCACTACGCCCCAGGGTATGTCGCGACCGGCCAGCGCAGCCAGTAGTGCGGCCATATTGGGATAAAGCGCAGATTGTGTTTGCTGAATGCGATCAAAATAGCGCTCCAGCAGTTCGGTCAGCAGAGGCTCGAAGTCCGGGTCGCCGGGCTCCCGGTCGAATGCCAGTTTAACCAGTGCTCTTGCGCCACTGGACACGGTGGCATGCACCGCTTGCTCACTGGGCGCAGCAATGCCGGCCTGCAGGCAGAGCTGCTTCAGCACGTCGCTGAAGTCAGGCGCCGTGTGGACCAGCGTGCCGTCCAGGTCGAACAGCACTGCGGCCACCTGTGTTGGCAGTGGAAATTCCGGTCTCTGCATGCTCATGGCTTCTGGTAGTGAACCAGGTAGTTCACGCTGACATCCGGCGCCAGCTTGTACTGTTTGGTCAGCGGATTGTAGGTCATGCCCGTCAGTTCTCCCTGTTCAAGGCCCTGGTGGCGACACCAGTTGGCCAGTTCTGAGGGCTTGATGAATTTGGCGTAGTCATGAGTGCCGCGCGGCAGCAGGTTGAGGACGTATTCTGCGCCAACGATGGCGAACAGCCAGGATTTCGGATTGCGGTTGATAGTCGAGAAAAACAGATGGCCGCCGGGTTTGGCAAGCCGGGCGCAGGCGGCCACGACCGCCTCCGGGTCGGGCACATGTTCCAGCATTTCCAGGCAGGTCACGACGTCGTATTGTTCGGCTTCCTTTTCTGCCATTTCCTCTGCAGAGATGTTCTCGTAGCGAATATCGTCAAGACCGCTCTCCAGTTGATGCAGGCGGGCAACGGCCAGTGAGGCCTCAGCCAGGTCGATTGCTGTCACGGAAGCGCTCTGGCGGGCCAGGGCCTCGCTCAGGATGCCGCCACCACAGCCAATATCAATGCAGCGCCTGCCGGCCACATTGATCTTGCGGTTGATGAAGCTCATGCGCAGTGGATTGATTTCGTGCAGAGGCCGAAATTCGCTGTTGGGGTCCCACCAGCGCGCAGCCAGCGCTTCAAATTTGCGGATTTCGCTGTCGTCGCGGTTCTGGGTATTCACAGTCATGAGGATTCCTGCAGTCGGGTTTGCCAGCCTTGAATGTCGTCGAACAGTTTACGCTGGTTAATGCTGGTCAGTTCGCCATTATCCACCAGTCGCCTGCCATTGACCCAGACGTGAGACACCTGATCGCTGCGGGTGCTGTAGGCAAGCTGCGAAGCAGGGTGGTAGACAGGCACGGTATTCAGGCTGTGCAGATCGATGGCGATGATATCGGCCTGTTTGCCGGCCTCCAGAGAGCCGGTAACCGAGTCCAGGCCCATGGCGCGGGCACCATTGATGGTGGCCATGCGCAGCGCCTGCAGGGCGGGCAGGGCAGCGGCATCACCAGAGACCGCTTTGGCGAGCATCGCAGCTGTGCTGAGCTCGGCAAACATGTCCAGATCATTGTTACTGGCAGCGCCATCAGTGCCCAGCGCGACATTGATACCTTCGCGCATTAGTCTGTCGACCTGACAGAAACCGCTGGCCAGTTTCAGATTGGATTGCGGACAGTGCACCACATGAGAACCGCTATCGCGGATCATGGCGATGTCATCCTCGTCCAGCGCGGTGGCGTGAACACACAGCAGACGCGGGCTCATCAGCCCCAGCTGATTTAGTCTACGTATCGGACGCAGGCCGAACTTTGCCAGTGAGTCGGTGACTTCGCCGGCGGTCTCATGCACGTGCATGTGCACAGGTACGTCCATCTCCTCAGCCAGCGGTGCGATTCGGCTGATTGGCTGATCGGACACCGTGTACGGCGCGTGCGGACCAAAAGCGGTGCTGACCAGGGTGCTGCGACGCCATTCATCATGCAGCCTGATGGTCTTGCTGATGCCTTCATCCGGGCTCTGCGCCCAGGGTGTGGGGAAATCGATGATGGGGGTAGCCAGTTGCACGCGCATACCGGCCTCGGTCGCTGCCCGCGCGGATGCCTCCGGGAAAAAATACATGTCGGCATAGCAGGTAGTGCCGCCGCGCAGCATCTCGGCGATAGCCAGCCGGGTACCGTCGTAGACAAAATCCTCACTGACCCAGCGGCCTTCCAGTGGCCAGATGTGCTGTTCCAGCCAGGTCTGCAGCGGCAGATCATCGGCGATGCCGCGCAGCAGGCTCATGGCGGCGTGGCCATGCGCATTCACCAGACCCGGCATGACAGCGTGGGTGGAGGCATCGACCTGATCTCTGGCGTTGAAGCGCTGGCCGGCCTCTGCGCTGGGCAGGACGGCGACGATGCGGCCCTGATCCACGGCGACTGAATGGTTTTCCAGTACCGCGGACTGGTCATCCATGGGAATGACCCAGCGGGCGTTGATCAGCAGATCTATGGACATCTGACCGGAGTCAGGCATTTGGGGTGACGACATTGAGGCTCCCGGTTGGACAAACTCAGGCCCGGATTATAACGAATAACACCAGCGAGCAGGAGCTTGATCTGAGCCTGCATTTATATGCCCGGAATACGGTCGGTTGTGCTAGAATTGAGCAATTTTTGCGGCCCTGCATTTGCCGCCTCGATCAAGCGAAAAAAACGGAATAACTATGACGGAATCGACGGAATCTACCAACCAGGTATTGCCGGTATCGCTGGAAAGCGAAATGCGGGAATCCTATCTGGCTTACGCGATGAGCGTGATTGTGGGGCGGGCGCTGCCGGACGTTCGCGATGGCCTCAAGCCTGTGCATCGCCGCGTACTGTTCGCAATGAATGTCCTGTCCAACGACTTCAACAAGCCCTACAAAAAATCAGCCCGTGTTGTCGGTGATGTCATCGGTAAATACCACCCGCATGGCGATTCTGCAGTCTACGACACCATTGTGCGTATGGCGCAGGATTTCTCATTGCGTTATCCGCTGGTGGATGGTCAGGGTAACTTCGGCTCGATTGATGGTGACGCAGCAGCTGCGATGCGTTACACGGAAATCCGCATGGCCAAGATGGCCCATGACCTGATGGCTGACCTGGACAAGGAAACCGTCAACTTCTCCGATAACTATGATGGCACCGAAAGCATCCCGGATGTTTTCCCGACCCAGATCCCCAATCTGCTGGTGAACGGCTCGTCCGGTATTGCCGTGGGCATGGCCACCAATATACCGCCGCATAACCTGGGCGAGGTGATTGACGCCTGTCTGGCGCTGCTGGACAACGACGACATCACCATTGATGAGCTGATGGAGTATGTAAAAGGACCCGATTTCCCGACGGCGGCCATCATCAATGGTCGGGCGGGCATTGTAGAGGCCTACCGTACCGGCCGCGGACGCATTTACATGCGCGCGCGGGCGGAGGTAATCGAGGACGAGAAGTCAGGTCGCCAGAGCATCATCGTCACCGAGATTCCCTACCAGCTGAACAAGGCGCGTCTGGTTGAAAAGATTGCCGAGCTGGTCAAGGAAAAGAAAATCGAAGGCATCACCGAGCTGCGTGATGAATCTGACAAGGATGGTCTGCGAATCGTGATCGAACTGCGTCGCGGCGAAGTCGGCGACGTGGTACTGAATAACCTGTATGCCCAGACCCAGATGCAGTCGGTGTTTGGCATCAACATGGTGGCCCTGGTAGACGGTCAGCCACGACTGCTGAACCTGAAAGAGATCCTGCAGTCCTTTATCCGCCATCGTCGTGAAGTGGTCACCCGTCGCACCATTTATCTGCTGCGCAAGGCGCGTGAAAAGGGTCATATCCTGGAAGGTCTGGCGGTTGCACTGGCCAATATCGATGCTGTCATCCAGCTGATCAAGGAGTCGCCAAGCTCTGCAGAAGCCAAAGAGAAGCTGCTGGCGCGTTCCTGGCTGTCCAGCAGTGTGCTGGCCATGCTGGGTGAAACCGGTGCTGATGCGTGCCGCCCGGAAGAGCTGCCTGAAGAGTTTGGCCTGAAAGGGGAGGAATATTACCTGTCTCCCGCCCAGGCGCAGGCGATTCTGGACCTGCGTCTGCATCGTCTGACTGGACTTGAGCACGAGAAACTGATCAATGATTACAAAGAGTTGCTGCAACAAATTGCAGACTTTCTGGAGATTCTGGGTAGCGAGTCACGCCTGTTTGAGGTGATGCGCGAAGAGATGAACCTGGTGCGTGCTAACTACGCCGATCCGCGTCGTACCGAGATCGTAGGTTCGCAGCTGGACCTGAGCATGGAAGACCTGATCACGGAAGAAGACAGAGTCGTGACAATCTCCCGCAGTGGTTATGCCAAGTCCCAGCCACTGGCCGACTACCAGGCACAACGCCGGGGTGGCATGGGCAAGGCGGCAGCATCGGTCAAGGACGAAGATGTGGTGGAGCATCTGTTGATAGCCAGCAGTCACGATACGCTGTTGTGTTTTAGCAGCGCCGGCAAGGTTTACTGGATCCGTGTATTCAACATTCCGCTGGCCAGCCGCACATCACGTGGCCGTCCGCTGGTCAATATTCTGCCGCTGGAAGAGGGTGAGCGTATCACCAGCATGCTGCCTATCCGAGAATATACGGAAGGCTATTTCATCTTTATGGCAACCGCCAACGGCACCGTCAAAAAGACACCGCTGGAGAACTTCTCGCGTCCGCGCAGCGTTGGTCTGCGTGCTGTCGAGCTGGATGAAGGTGACACCCTGATCGGCACCGCACTGACCGATGGTGAAAAAGACATCATGCTGTTTGGTTCTGCCGGCAAGGTGTTGCGCTTCAAGGAGTCGGACGTACGCCCGATGGGTCGTACAGCCCGCGGTGTGCGTGGTATACGCCTGCAGGAAGGGCAGCACGTCATCTCCCTGATTGTTCCGGAACAGGACAAGCAGGTGCTGACGGTGAGCGAAAACGGCTATGGCAAGCGCACCGAAACGTCCGATTTCCCGCAGTACGGGCGCGGTGGCCAGGGTGTCATCGCCATGCAGACCAGTGAGCGTAACGGCTCTCTGGTGGGTGCTGTACAGGTTGCCGACGGTGATCAGATCATGTTGATCTCCGACCGTGGCACGCTGGTGCGTACACGTGTTGAAGAGGTGCCAGTGCTGAGCCGTAATACACAGGGTGTGCGCCTGATCCGCCTGAAGACGGACGAAACGCTGGTCGGTATTGAACAGGTTGCCGAACCCGAAGAGGATCTTCCGCCACTGGAAGAGCTCGATGACTGAGGTGGCACCAGTAGTTGCCTTCCTCGGACCGTTGGGGACATTCTCCCACGCGGCGGTTAATCAGTATTTCGGTGACCAGGATTCTGTTGGTCGGCACAGCGTAGCAACCATTGATGATGTGTTTCTCGAAGTTGAAGCCGGCAAGGCTGACTATGGGGTGGTGCCGGTGGAGAACTCTACGGAAGGCGCCGTCAACACCACACTGGATTGCCTGATGGATACCTCGCTGACCATTGTTGGTGAGGTGTTTTTGCCTATAGCCCACAATTTACTGGTCAAGGACGTCAGCCAATTGGGCAGTCTGCGCCGTATTGTTTCCCACAAGCAGTCACTGGGGCAGTGTCGACTGTGGTTGCGTGCCAACCATCCTGGTATCGAACTGGTCGAGGTGAGCAGCAACGCCGAAGCTGCCCGGCTTGCGTCAGAAGACGCATCAACTGCGGCCATCGCCGGTGATATTGCCGCCGCCCTGTACGGGCTGCAGATTCAGGCCGCGAATATTCATGATCGCAAAAGCAACACTACCCGGTTTCTGGTCCTGTCACGCAAGCACGTGACAGTCCCCACCGGTCATGACAAAACATCCATTCTGGTGTATGCCGAGAACAAGCCCGGAGCGCTGTTCCGCCTGCTGGCGCCCTTCGATCAGCATCAGGTGAGTCTCACCCGGCTGGAGACGCGGCCGGCGCGGGATGACATGTGGTCGTATGTATTTTTTATCGACTTTGAAGGTCACAATGACGACACGGCGGTCAGGCAGGTGTTCAAGCAGCTTGCAGATTGCGCAGTGAAAATCAAGAATCTGGGTTCGTATCCTCGTGCAACATCTTGAAGGAAAAACAGTTCTTATTGTTGGTCTGGGTCTGATTGGCGGCTCCGTAGCGCGTGGACTGACCGCAGCTGGGCACTGCGCCCGAGTGCTGGCCTGCGGTCGAGACGAGAGCCAGCTGCAGGCTGCCTTGCTTGATGGCAGTATCCACGCCTTCTCGACAGACCTCCGTACGCTTGTGCCGGAAGCTGACATCATCCTTATCGCCACGCCGACTTTGACGGTGGTGCGGATGCTAGAGCAGATAGCGCCGCTGCTTGGCGAAAACACAATTGTGACGGATGCGGCCAGTGTCAAAGCCAATGTCATCGCTGATGCGCGGGCAGTCCTCGGTACACGTGTGAGCCGCTTCATTGCCGGACATCCGATCGCCGGTTCGGAGCAAAGTGGTTATGCTGCGTCGCGATCCGACCTGTATCAGAACCGAAAGGTTATTCTGACACCCATCCCTGAGAATGATCCGCTGGCGCTCCGCACTGTGATGGCGCTGTGGCAATGTCTGGGTGCTGATGTGCGAGCGATGAATGCACAGCGTCACGACCAGGTGCTGGCGGGCACCAGCCATCTGCCGCATCTGCTGGCCTATACGCTGGTGAATACACTGGTCGAGTCGGTAGGAGAGGCTGATCGCAGTCAGCAAGTGTTTGACTACGCGGCAGGCGGGTTTGCGGACTTCAGTCGCATCGCCTCCAGCGATCCGGTGATGTGGCGCGATATATTTCTGGCCAATCGCGATGCGACGGTCGCCGTACTTGATAGCTATATGGTTGATCTGCAGCAGATGCGTGCCTTGCTGCTGCGCGCCGATGGTGACGCGCTGCAGGCTCGATTCGGGCAGGCAAAACAGGTGCGTGATGATTTTATCCGCCGCTATCGCAAGGGTCAGTGTTCCGTGAGTGAGACGGCACCGCCCGCCTCAGAGGCATTGTCGGTCACTGCGGCAGTACGTGTGTATGGTCGATGTCGCTTGAGCGCGGACAGTGAATCCGCCCTGGCGCGACTGGATGAAATCCTGCAGGCCGGTGGCACCTGGCAACTGGAAAGCTTTCCCGACGATCGCTTGACCCTGCAGCGTCTGCAGGCGCTCCGGATGCAGACTGTTCCGATCAGTGGTCCCGACAAAGGCAGTCTGCTGGTATTTGCAGGCGATGACAATGTCATGCAGCAGGCCTGCCTGCCGGCTGACCCGGTGCAGATTGCCGCACTGGCCATTGCGGCTGTGAGTCTGGCTGGCTCGGGGGTTCGTGTCATTGCCGGGCTGGGCGACAGTGGGCAACTACCCGAGTTGCTCGATACCATGCAGGGCATCGGCTACAGCATCCAGCTGGACGGTCAGGACGTGCTTGTTGGTACCGCCAGTCTGCCTGACGAACGCCTGGTGTTGAATGTGCCGGCAGATACTGTGACTGAGGACCAGTGCCTGGCGCTGGTGACTGCCGGGCTGGTGGGCCTGCAGGTGCTCGACATCAGGCTGGATGACAGCCTGCGCGATCGAGTCTGGCAGCGTCTCCAGCCCTGGGTTGATGCCGGGCTGGCTATCGAACCTTCAGCAGATAATGACGGCGTGGTGGTCTCAGGCATTCATCGTGGTGGTGTTGCAGTGCCGGGCGGCATCGATTGTGGTGGTGACAGTGCACTGGCCATGCTGACGACGGCCTGGCTGATCGCTATGCAGAAAACAGCCGAGGTCAGTGGTGCCGGCGAATTCCGGCTGCGCTACCCGGGGCTGGTCGCCATTCTGGGGCAGCTTGGAGTGTCAGTAACTGTGCGGACGGAGGTGATGTCATGACAGTCAGCGCGAGCGAGCAACAGGTTCCGGTACTGACCATTGACGGACCAGGTGGTGCCGGCAAGGGCACAATCAGCCGCCTGGTCGCAGAACAGCTGGGCTGGCACTATCTGGATAGTGGCGCTCTTTACCGACTCACGGCACTGGCTGCGCGCCGCGCCGGCATTGAGCTTGATGATGCCGGCGCCGTCGCGGCACTGGCAGCCGTGCTGGATATCCGCTTTGGAACGGGTACCGATGACAGTGTCTGGTTTCAGGGCGAAGAAGTGTCAGGGTTTATCCGCACAGAGCAGGCTGGGGCCGACGCATCGATCGTGGCTGCCCTGCCGCCCGTTCGGGATGCGTTGTTACAGCGTCAGCGCGACTTCCGCCAGCCGCCCGGACTGGTGGCCGATGGGCGTGACATGGGTACGGTTGTATTCCCTCAGGCGGTTGTTAAAATCTTCCTGACAGCCTCTGCTGAAGAGCGTGCAGATCGCCGTTATAAGCAGTTGATTGCAAAGGGTATTGATGTTAAGATCGGCGACCTTTTGGCGGATATCCGGGCGCGTGATGCGCGTGACAGTCAGCGGGCCGTGGCACCATTACGACCTGCCGATGATGCGATCAGCGTTGACACGACACAATTAAGTATATCCCAGGTCCTTGATATTGTTATCAATAAGGTCCGGGAGTCGACTTGATAAAGACTTGATCGAACGGTTGCGAGCCTGCAACTGCGTGCCTGAGAAAAGCGTTAACAAGAGCAGCCTGATGACGGAGCCAGCACTGTCCGTCTGCGGGCTTTTTGTCATTGGCCCGTGTGTGCTGGTACACGGTTGAAAAGAAGCCACGTTGACACCCACCGAGGTGATCCCGCGGCCTGATTATTTAACAGGATTAAACATGAGTGAAAGTTTCGCTGAATTATTTGAACAGAGTCTGAACGATGTAGACATGACCCCCGGCGCAATCGTGACCGGCACCGTTGTAAACATCGACTCAGACTGGGTGACTGTCCATGCCGGACTGAAATCCGAAGGCGTCATCCCCAAGAGCCAGTTCCTGGATGAAGATGGCGAATTTACCCTGAACATCGGTGACGAAGTTAAAGTGGCGCTGGAAACCGTAGAAGACGGTTTCGGTGAAACTCGTCTGTCCAGAGAGAAGGCCAAGCGTGCCGAGTCCTGGATGGAGCTGGAAGCGGCTTTCGAAAAGAACGAAGTGGTCAAGGGTATCATCAACGGCAAGGTCAAAGGTGG
>DEMH01000008.1:0-223 GCA_002354805.1 Gammaproteobacteria bacterium UBA2675 | reverse complement strand
ATCAACGGCAAGGTCAAAGGTGGTTTCACTGTCGACCTCAACAATATCCGCGCGTTCCTGCCAGGCTCTCTGGTGGACATTCGCCCGATTCGCGATACCGCGCACCTGGAAGGCCAGCTGCTGGAATTCAAACTGATCAAACTGGATCAGAAGCGCAACAACGTGGTTGTTTCACGTCGGGCCGTGCTGGAAGCTGTCAGCTCGGACGAGCGCGACGAACTGC
>DEMH01000005.1:114898-115256 GCA_002354805.1 Gammaproteobacteria bacterium UBA2675 | reverse complement strand
ATGAGGTGCGCGAGCTAAAGGCTCTGCTGGGGCGTTTGTCAGCGCTTGAGAAGGATCTGATGCGTGAGCATAACCGCCTCGAAAAGGCCCAGGTCAGCCAGGCATCACAAGCAGTACTGTCATCGATTGACGGCATGATCGATCAGCTGAAGCAGGAAATTGAACGCGTTAAACAACAGATCGATGATCATATCGATAGGCACCCCGGCCTGAAGAATGACCGGGAGCTACTGGAGTCCGTGCCGGCAATTGGCCAGACGATGTCCAGACAATTACTGGCGGTGCTGCGCAGCCGCCACTTCAGCAATGCTGGTCAGGTGGCTGCGTTTGTCGGCTTGGTGCCGCGGATCCGTGAGTC
>DEMH01000005.1:0-114614 GCA_002354805.1 Gammaproteobacteria bacterium UBA2675 | reverse complement strand
TTTTCCTCGCTCCTTGCCACCCTGTTCCCGGCACCTCGATTGGACGGTGTCACTTGGCGCCGGATAGTGCCCTGACGCTTCCGGTGCCGGAACGGGCGGGGCAGTCCTCCTCAGGTTTTCGTCGCTCCTTGCCCCGCTATCCTCGACACCTCGTTTAGAATGTCGTGCCAATTCTCCCGACACCTCTTTTTAGCGGTATCAGGCGTCGGCGCCGCGCTATGACAGTTGGGTGTAGATGGTGTAGAGGCGGCCTATGGCGTCTTGGGCGATGAGGAAGCCGGCTATGCCGAGTGTCCAGCCGAGGGCGGTTTCGGCGTTGCGGCTGATCCACTGATCGACCTTGATCAGCGTGCTCTGGATCTGATCGTGGAGGGCCTGACGCAGTAATAGCAGGACAATCGCTGGCAGTATCATGATCAGGCAGTAGACGGGCATCAGTATCAAAAGCTGGAAACGGCTCAGGTCGGCGGCTGTCATCATGGCGATGGCGCCGAGATAGGGAAGCATTGTTGCGACCTCTGCCAGTGCTGCCAGCAATGCCAGACTCATTAATACCCGGGTGGATGTAGAGGCCTGGTGTGTTCGCTGTTTCCAGCGCTCAACCCGTTCTGAAGCACCGGGTTTGCTGCTGTCAAAGCGGAAACTGATCCAGAACAGCCCGGCGCCTACCAGCAGCTGCAAACCAGAGAGGGCGGCATTGAGAATGCCGGGTTGGCTTTGCGCGTCTGCGCCGGTCTGTGACGGTTCTGCGGCGAGCAGCCAGTCGGCACCCAGTGCCAGCGTCAGTCCGACGATCAGGTAGAAGCCCGCAATCGTAAACAGATAGACGAGCAGTCGTGAGCTATCAATCTGACGATGGTCCAGCAGCAGCCAGATTGGAATTAACAGGGTACCGATGCTGGTGCTGTCGATCAGCGCCAGTCCTGCCAACACGACAATCAGTTCGATGCTCAACGCCTGTGCTCCTGTGTGGCTAGCGTCGACTTTCCTGGGTTGAAAGGCCAGTCTGGTCGCAAGTACCAGACTGGCCGTTCTGATTTATGCTGGATGGATTACCACAGTACGCGGCAGCGAATCGTGCCGGTGATGCCTACAAGTTTGTCCATGGCGATCTCGCTGTGTTCGCGATCGATATCCATCACCACATAACCAATCTTGTCGTTGGTCTGCAGATACTGCGAACGGATGTTGATGCCCGCAGCGGAAAAGACCGAGTTGATCTGAGAAAGAACACCTGGCACGTTTTCATGAATGTGCAATAGTCTGTGCATGTCCGGATGCGACGGCAGGGCCACTTCCGGGAAGTTGACTGAGGTCTGGGTTGAACCGTTGTCGCTATAGCGAATCAGTTTCTCGGAAACTTCCAGGCCGATGTTCTCCTGCGCTTCCATGGTGCTGCCGCCAATATGTGGAGTCAGGATGCAGTTGTCGAACTTGCGCAGTGGTGATACAAACTCTTCGTCGTTTGAGCGAGGCTCTACCGGGAATACATCGATGGCGGCGCCAGCCAGGTGGCCGGATTCCAGAGCGTCATGCAGCGCGTCGATATCTACAACGGTGCCACGTGAGGCGTTGATCAGGATGCTGCCCTTTTTCATCCAGCTGAGCTGCTCTGCACCAATCATGTTGGCTGTCTGTGCGGTTTCAGGAACGTGCAGGCTGATGACGTCGCAGGTTTCCATCAGCTCTTTGAGGCTGCTTACCTGAACGGCGTTGCCCAGCGGGAGCTTGGTGACGATGTCATACAGGTAGACTTTCATGCCCATAGATTCGGCAAGCACGCTCAGTTGTGAGCCAATGTTGCCATAACCAATCAGGCCAAGTTTTTTGCCGCGCGTTTCATAAGAGCCGGTCGCCACTTTCTGCCAGTCGCCACGGTGGGCCAATGCGTTCTTTTCAGGGATACCACGCAGCAGAAGAATGGTTTGGCCAATGACGAGTTCGGCAACACTTCGGGTATTGGAATAAGGTGCATTGAATACTGGCACGCCCTTGATCAATGCAGCTGTCAGGTCAACCTGATTGGTACCGATGCAGAAGCAGCCAACCGCCTGGAGTTTGGACGCCGCTTCGAACACACGGGCGGTGAGCTGGGTGCGCGAGCGAATACCAATAAAGTGCACGTCTTTTACTTTCTCGACCAGATCATCTTCCGACAATGAGGTTTTCAGATACTCAATGTTGGTGTAGCCGGCCTCGTGCAGGGTTTTGACAGCACTTTGGTGGACCCCTTCCAGCAGCAGGAAGCGGATTTTACTTTTGTCCAGTGAGGTTGGTTTCATAACAATGCGGTTTCTCGTCTGTGGGAGGCGCCAGTTTCAGGCGCGCTATGTTACCATAAACGCCCTCGGTAACATAAACGCTCTCTTCAGATCGAAACTTCCTGACAAGGTAACTTTAGCAATGAGCTTGATGCAGCAGACTCTCGCCGCCTCACTGGCAGAAATCGTGGGCCCGGACCGGGTAAAGATTGATAATGAATCGCTTCAGCTTTACGGCAGAGACTGGACCAAGGCTTATGAACCGGCGCCAGCAGCCATCGTTTTTCCTGGCTCCATAGATGAAGTACAGGCGCTGGTCCGACTCGCCAACAAGCAGAAGTTTGCCATCGTTCCCTCCGGCGGACGTACCGGACTGAGTGGCGGCGCAGTCGCCACCAATGGTGAAGTCGTGGTTGCTTTCGATCGTATGAACAAGATCCTGGATTTCAGTCCGGTCGACAGACAGGTCGTCTGTCAGCCCGGCGTGATCACAGAACAGTTGCAACAGTTTGCTGAAGAGAATGGCCTGTTTTATCCAGTGGACTTTGCGTCATCCGGTTCCAGTCAGATTGGCGGTAATGTCGGTACCAATGCCGGTGGTATCAAGGTCATTCGCTATGGGTTGACGCGCGACTGGGTGATGGGCATGAAAGTGGTCACCGGAACAGGTGAATTGCTGGAGCTTAATCACGGGCTGGTCAAAAATGCGACCGGCTACGATCTGCGTCATCTGTTTATCGGCTCGGAAGGCACGCTGGGTCTGATCGTTGAATTGACGATGGCCCTGGCCACCCCGCCCTGTGACCCGACCGTACTGGTGCTCGCGGTAGAAGAAATGGAAGATGCCATGCATGTGCTGCAGGCATTCCGTGCCAAAGTTGACATCACGGCTTTCGAGTTTTTCTCCGAAAAGGCGCTGAAGCACGTCATGGCCGAGAAAGGTCTGCCGCGTCCGTTCGAAACCGTAGGTAACTTCTATGCGCTGATTGAGTTTGAAAACACCAGCGAGGCTGTCATGGATACCGCCATGGGTGTATTTGAACACTGCATGGAGCAGGGCTGGGTGCTCGATGGCACCATGAGCCAGAATACCGGCCAGGCTGCCAATCTGTGGCGTTTGCGCGAGGACATCTCGGAAACAATATCGCGATTTACGCCATATAAAAACGACATCTCCGTGCAGGTGTCCAAAGTGCCTTCATTCCTCAAGGATGTCGATGCAATTGTAAACTCACGATACCCTGATTTTGAGATTATCTGGTTCGGTCACATTGGTGACGGTAATGTTCACCTGAACATTCTCAAGCCTGAGGATCTGGATAAGGCGGCTTTTTTCCAGCAGTGTGGCGATGTCAGTCACAGTATTTTTGAGACGGTAAAAAAGTACGGTGGCAGTGTGTCGGCCGAACACGGCGTGGGTCTGCTCAAGAAGCCTTATTTGCAGTACAGCCGCAGTGAGGGCGAGGTGGCATTCATGAAAGGCATCAAGAAACTGTTTGACCCGGCTAACATCATGAATCCGGGCAAGATATTCGACTAGAGACGAGTATTGAGAGCAATTTCACAGTTTTCGCCGTTTTTCGCTCGAAACTGTATTCCCAGCGACAAAATTAGGCGGTACACTGCTTTGAGGAGTCGGTGTTGACTCCAGCAGTTGCCACAGTTGTCAACTGTGTTAATAAATAATGGGAAGTGTCTGAATCCGCTTCAGCCGAGTCCCTTGGAAATAGCAAGAGAGCAATATGTCACAGCAAGTAGAAGGTACCGTTAAGTGGTTCAATGATGAAAAAGGCTTCGGCTTCATTGAACAGGAAGGTGGGAAGGACGTATTCGTCCATTTTAGTGCCATTAACGGTACTGGAAGAAGAACGCTGCATGAAGGCCAGAAAGTCACTATGGAAGTGACTCAAGGTCAGAAAGGCCCCCAGGCGGAGAACGTCACTCCTCTGTAATACAAAGAACGCAGGGCGTCAAAACCCTGCGTTTTTTTATTCCCGGCTATCGCGTCGGGGCGGCCCTACCAGGACAACTACCAAGGCTTTTAATTGGCGGTTAAGGTTCTGAGGCCCTCTTTTGTGCCCAGAATCAGTTTGTCTGCGGGTCGCACAGCAAACAGACCATTGGTTACCACACCGGTGATCTGGTTGAGCTGTTCCTCGAGTTTCCTCGGTTCCATGATATCCATGTGATGGATATCGATGATGATATTGCCGTTGTCAGTCACAAATCCTTCCCGATAGACCGGATCGCCACCCAGTTTAACGATCTGGCGACCGACATGACTGCGCGCCATGGGAATGACTTCTACCGGCAATGGAAACGTGCCCAGCACATCCACCAGTTTGCTGCCGTCGGCGATACAGACAAACTCTTTGGCAACAGCGGCAATGATCTTCTCTCGTGTCAAAGCGCCGCCACCACCCTTGATCAGGTGAAGATATTTGTTTGCCTCATCGGCACCATCTACATAGATAGTGACCTCTGGCGCGGCATTCAGATCAAGTACTTCAATGTTATGGGCCTTTAATCGGCGTGCTGTTTCTTCAGAGCTGGCAACCGTGGCGCGAATGTCATCCCGGAATTCTGCCAGATAGTCGATAAAGTAATTGGCTGTAGACCCGGTGCCGACACCGATAACTGTGTGGTCGTCCAGTCGCTGTTTGACGTAATCGGCGGCCGCCTTGGCCACCGCTTTCTTCAATTCGTTTTGATCCATAGGGCGGCGCTCTTTTGGAGTTTTGTGTGATGAAGGATATGATTGCGGGCAATCATAGCGCTCGCACTCCCATTTTCCAAATTAATGACGGCAGTGGGTGACCTGACTGGGCAGGGCGCGCGGCAATGATTCGAACTTTCCCAGTTAGGACACTAGCATGGAAAAATACGTTAAAGACATCCTCTCCGCGCGCGTTTACGACGTCGCCATAGAAAGCCCGGTGCATGAAGCAGCGTCTTTGTCCAAACGACTGCAGAACCGCATCATGCTCAAACGAGAGGACATGCAACCCGTATTCAGCTTCAAGCTGCGCGGTGCCTTCAACCGGATGTCACAATTGAGTGAGGAGGCTGCGGCACGCGGTGTAATCGCTGCCAGCGCCGGTAATCACGCGCAGGGGATTGCACTGGCTGGCGCTTCGCTGGGCATTAAAACCATCATTGTCATGCCGGTGACCACACCCGCCATCAAAATTAACGCTGTACGCAGCCGCGGTGGCGACGTGCTGCTGCACGGTGATACCTACAACGATGCTGCGGACTACGCCATGAAACTGGTGCAGAAGCATGGTTATACCTTTGTTCATGCCTTTGACGACAAGGCCGTTATTGCTGGTCAGGGTACCGTCGGCGTGGAAATCCTGCGGCAACACAGTGGTCCGCTGGACGCCGTGTTTGTCCCTGTCGGTGGCGGCGGACTGATGGCAGGCATGGCTGCCTATATCAAATACATTCGGCCGGATATCCGCATGATAGCGGTTGAAGCAGAGGACTCTGCCTGTCTGAAGGCTGCCATGGCCGCAGGTCGACGTGTCAAACTCTCGCAGGTTGGCCTGTTTGCAGATGGTGTGGCCGTGAATCAGGTCGGCAAGAACACATTTGGCATTCTGCGCCAGTGTGTTGATGAAGTTATCACGGTCAATACAGACGAGATCTGTGCGGCCATCAAGGACATCTTTGATGATACGCGCACCGTCACTGAGCCCGCAGGTGCCTTGGGTATCGCTGGCATCAAAAAGTATGTGCAGCAGCATCAGGTAAACGGACAGACCCTGATGGCTGTCGTGACGGGCGCCAATGTTAACTTCGATCGTCTGCGGCATATCGCTGAGCGCGCAGAGCTGGGTGAGTCGCGCGAAGCCGTGCTGGCTGTCACCATCGATGAACGGCCCGGCAGTTTTAGAGAGTTCTCGAAAATTCTGGGGCGACGCAATATCACCGAGTTCAACTATCGTTACGGTGACTCTCAGGCGGCACAGATTTTTGTGGGTGTTGAAGTCGCCGACGGCGAATCGGGCCGCCAGGCACTGCTCAAGGAGTTGTCAGAGCGTGGACTGACAGCCCATGACATGACCACTAACGAAGCCGCCAAGGTGCATATCCGCCACATGGTGGGCGGGCGCAGCCATCAGGTTGCCAACGAGCGGGTTATTCGCTTTGAATTTCCCGAGCGGCCTGGGGCGCTGATGAAGTTCCTCGATTTGCTCGGCGGGCGCTGGAACATCTCCATGTTCCACTACAGGAACCACGGAGCAGCCTATGGCCGGGTGATGGCGGGAATTCAGGTGCCGCCTTCCGACGACAAGGCCTTTCTGCAATTTCTGCGGGAGATAAATTACCCCTGGCAGGACGAAACGCAGAATATTGCCTATCGAATGTTCCTGGGCAGTCCCTGACCGCTCGAGGTGTTGGAATGCAGCCGCGTTCGGCAGGGGGGCGCCGGCTGACACATAACTCTGGATTCAGTGTCAGCCGGTTACAGGCTATTAACCCAGATAGGAGCAGCAGTAGTCCGTCACGCTCAGGACTTTGATGTCAAAGGCTGAATTGGCAGGTACTTCAAAGCTGTCGCCAGCCCCTACTTTGCGCCACAGATCTTCGCCTGGCAGCAGCACTTCAACTTCGCCGGCCTGAATCTCCATGATTTCTTTTTTCTCGGTGCCGAAACGGTAGTCGCCTGGCATCATGATGCCCAGTGTCTTTATATCGCCATTGGCGAATTCCACAATGCGGCTGGTCACATTGCCGTCGAAGTAGATATTGGCGGCCTTAACCACGGTTACATTCTCAAATTTGCTCATCATTATTGGTCCATTGATGTTGGGAAAACGGCTGTTAAGTCAGTAAAAGTGTCTATCGATCAGTGCTATACGGTGCCCAGCGGCTGGCCCATACGGACAGTCAGGCCTGGGCCCATATCCTTTGCGAAGCTCGCCATGCCAGGTCCAAAAACCGCGATCACGGTAGATCCCAGTTTGAAACGACCCACCTCGGCGCCGCGAGCCAGCATGACAGGCGGGCTGTGTTCGGTGTACGAGGTACGCAGCAGGTCATGCCGGGCCGGCGCAGCCTGCCCGGCCCAGACAGTATCGATGCCTGCAACAATCATTGCACCGACCAGCACCAGCGCCATCGGGCCATGGTCAGTGTCAAATACACACACCAGGCGTTCATTGCGGGCGAACAGCCGGTCGACGCCTTCTGCGGTGACTCTGTTGACTGAGAAAAGACGCCCTGGCACGTAAATAGTTTCACGCAATACGCCAGCCAGGGGCATATGAAAGCGGTGATAGTCGCGTGGTGCCAGGTAGATTGTTGCAAACGATCCGTCCTGGAATCGCTCTGCCAGGGCAGCGTCACCACCCAGCAAGGCCTGGAGCGAGAAATGACGCCCTTTTGCCTGCAGGAGCTGACCGTGTTCAATGGCACCAAATTGACTCAGCTGCCCGTCGGCTGGACTGGCGATCAGATGCTCGTCAGCAGGCAAAGGCCGGGCGTCAGCCTTGAGCGCTCTGGTAAAAAAAGCATTAAAGCAATCGAAAGCCAGGGGGTCGGACTGCTCAGCCTCGCTCATATCAACCTGGTAGCGATGAGCAAACCAGCGAATAAATGAGTTTTTGACGGGCGCCCAACGGCATGCTGCCAATTTGCCAACCAGCCGTGAAATCAGATGCTGCGGCACGATGTGCTGCAGCCATATGAATAAGATGTCTTTCATAGCGTCCATACTGCCAGATCGGCGGTCGCATCCAAAGGGCGGTAAAGCTTAATGGAATGTGATCGAGTTTGCATCATTGGCAGTACTAATTAATGATTTCGCGTCAGCGTCCGATGTAATAGAAGCGAGCCGATTGCTTTGATCCCGTTAGGAGTCCGTACAGGTCATGTTGTTTATAATTGGAGTGGTGGTTGTCTGCGCCAGTGTTGCCGGCGGTTATATCATGCATGGTGGCGTACTGGGTGTGCTGTGGCAGCCATCGGAGTTCATCATCATTCTGGGCGCCGCGTTTGGTGCGTTCCTGATCGCCAACAGTATGCACCTGGTCAAAGAGACCGGCAAACGCCTGCCGCGTGCGATTTTCGGACAGGCAGTCAACGAAAAGGTTTATCTGGATCTGCTAAGCCTGTTGTTCGATGTCTTCAATAAAGCAAGACGCGAAGGCATGATGTCTATCGAGGGCGATATCGAATCGCCGGCTGAAAGTGGCATTTTTACGCAATACCCCAGCATCCTCAAAGACAAGCGAGTTATCGAGTTTCTTGCTGATAACCTGCGCATCATGACCACCAGTAACATGGCCCCGCATGAAATCGAAGCCATGATTGATACTGAAATCGAAACCCAGATGCATGAGCTCAGCGAGCCCGCTCATGCCATGCACCGGATTGCAGACGGTCTGCCAGGGTTTGGTATCGTGGCCGCGATTCTGGGTATCGTGATCACCATGCAAAAACTGGGTGGACCGCCCGAGGCGCTGGGTGCCAGCGTGGCGGCGGCACTGGTCGGTACCTTCGTCGGTATTTTTGTGGCCTACGGGTTTGTTGGTCCGATGAGTAACCGTCTGCAGGAAGTAGCCGACGCCGAAATCAAGATGTTTGAGTGCATAAAAGCTGCAATTGTGGCCACATCCAATGGCCTGCCGCCGCAACTTGCCGTCGAATTTGCACGTAAAACACTGTACTCAGGTGATCGACCCAGCTTCTTCGAGCTGGAAGAACATATTCGCAGCCGTTGATCGTCAGCGGCAACTGGCACCAGCATCACGGTTTTGATGAATTGAATTCTGGGTAAGCATTTTGGAAAAGTCCGAACAGACAATAGTCATCAAGCGCGTCAAGAAAGGCGGTGGAGGCCACCACGGCGGCTCCTGGAAAATTGCTTTTGCTGACTTCGCCCTGGCACTGATGGCCTTTTTCCTGGTGCTGTGGCTGATCGAAAGCACCACTGACCTCGAGAAAATGGTCATAGCCGGTTACTTCTCGGATCCACGCAGCCTGGCAAGCACTGGAGACGGGGGTACGCCCTATGTACTGGATATGGGCGGCACTCCGCTCATGCTGCCCAACCAGGGAATGAACCCAGCCGTCGTGCGGGATGAAGAAGAACCCTACGTGGAGGCTTCCAATGAACTGGAGAACCTCGAGATGGTTGAGATGGCGCGTTTGCGCCAGGTGGAAATGCTGGAAAGCCTCAAAGGTCAGGTGGAAAACCTGGTGGCTGGCAACCAGGCGTTCGAATGGTTTGATGAGTCAGCCACAGTGGAAGTGACTGAGGATGGCTTGAGTATTCAGATCGTCGATCGTGAGAACCGGCCCCTGTTTGCATTGGGCTCCAGCGAGATGATGCCCTACGCCAGGCAGGTGCTGTGGTCAATGGCAAGTATTCTCGAAAGAGTACCCAACAAGATCAGCATCTATGGACACACCGACAGCGTGCCCTTTGGAGATAATGGCGGCCAGTACACCAACTGGGAGCTGTCGTCTGACAGAGCCAACTCGGCGCGCCGGGCGCTGGTTGAGGGTGGACTCGAATACGAGCGCTTTGCACAGATCATTGGTATGGGTTCCTCACTGCCTTTGTATGATGATGCGCCAGAAGATCCTGCCAACCGCCGTATTGTGATCATGGTATTGAATGAGCTGGCCGAACAGCGCATTCAGGAAGGTACGCGTGACTCGGAGCTTAATGGTGTTGCGCCGCCAGACGAGGTGCTACCGGATGGCGAAGCGCCGGAAATTTTCTGATCGATCTGTCTGATCATGCCCACGCAGGGAGGAACTCAACGCTATTCCCGCAAACTGTCCAGCACCTGATGATAGCTGGCCAGGCGCTCCTTGCTTACCTGCCCGGTGTCGACCGCTGCCAGGAGCGCACAGCCTGGCTCGTGCACATGCAGGCAGTCCCGGAATCGACACAGCTCGATGTGTGGACGGAACTCAACATATCCATGAGCAAGTGAGTGAGGCTCAATATGCCAGAGCCCGAACTCCCGAATACCTGGTGAATCGATCAGATCACCGCTGCCTGGAAGATGGTAAAGCCGGGTCGCTGTGGTCGTGTGTGTGCCTTTCTCGTGCCCGACAGACAATTCGCCGACCTCGGCCAGATTGTCTGATTCTTCGCCTCGCAGGGCATTTATCAAGGATGATTTGCCCACACCGGACTGTCCGACGAACACGACAGTGTGCTCGGAAAGTCGCTGCCGCAGAGCTTCCATGTCCGTTTCGCGGCGGGAGGATACCAGCTGGGTTGGATAGCCAATCTGCTGATAGTGCGCCAGCAGTGCCGAGACATTGGCTGAGGTACCGGATGACTCCAGCAGGTCTGATTTGTTCAGCAGTATCAGTGGCTGCAGGTCCAGGTGTTCAATTGCCACCAGGTATCGATCAATCAGGTTGCCAAAAGGTTCCGGGACCGGTGCAATGACAACAACGACGCAGTCGATGTTGGCGGCGATGGCCCGCAGTTCGCCGCGGTTGTTGGGTCGGCTCATGGCGCTTTGACGCGGGCGCTGGGCCAGTATGACACCACCGCCTTCCCCGTCCGACTGCCAGACCACCTGGTCACCCGTCACCAGCGGTGGCAGATTCGCCCGCTGGAAGCAGCGCACCACTTGACCTTGCTGGTCTCCATCACTCGCTTCCACATCAAGCTGCTGGCCATAGTGGCAGACCACCAGTCCGTGGCATTCTTCGCCTGTCATACTTGGCTCGGCGTCACGGCTGGCTGTTTTGCCGCGGCGCGATTGTTGGGCGTCGATACGGCGGCGTTGCTGATGATTGAGGCGTCGTTTGGTCATGGACTGGCATTCTATTACAATGGCTGCGCCGTGAAACCTGTCCTCTCCAAAATACATGGAATACTCTCATGCCTGACACACCAAGCAAGACATCGATAGACAAAACCAAGACACTGATCTGGATCGACATGGAGATGACAGGTCTGGAGCCAGATACAGACCGGATCATTGAAGTGGCGACGCTGGTTACCGACAGTGATCTCAATGTGCTGGCTGAAGGGCCGGTAATTGCAGTACATCAGAGCGAGGAAGCACTGGCCGCCATGGATGAGTGGAATCAGCGGACGCATGGTGGCTCCGGGTTGGTGGAACGTGTGCGCAAAAGCACGATTGATGATGCCGAGGCCGAAAGGCAGACAATAGAGTTTTTGAGTCAGTACGCTGATCCGCGCAGCTCGCCGATGTGTGGCAACAGTGTGCATCAGGACCGGCGTTTCATGGTGCGCTACATGCCAGCTCTGGAGGCCTTCTTTCACTACCGGAATCTGGATGTCAGCACAGTAAAAGAGCTGGCGCGGCGCTGGCGACCCGAGCTGCCTGGCGGCTTCAGCAAGGCGACAACGCACCAGGCGCTGGATGATATCCGCGAGTCAGTCGATGAATTGCGTTACTACCGCGAACATTTCTTCAAGCTGTAACGCCGTGCCGGCGTAAAGCCCACTCAACATGCTCGCGCACCAGCGCCGATGGGTACTG
Source organism: Gammaproteobacteria bacterium UBA2675 (assembly GCA_002354805.1). Classification (GTDB taxonomy): domain Bacteria; phylum Pseudomonadota; class Gammaproteobacteria; order Pseudomonadales; family Pseudohongiellaceae; genus Pseudohongiella. The sequence continues at coordinate 102,862 of DEMH01000005.1, read as the reverse complement.
GGCGCGCGACTGCAGGGCATCAATAATCTTCTGGCTGGTCGGTGCATTACCCAGGCCCACGGCCAGATTGCGCAGCCAGCCCTCGTAACCAGTGCGCCGGATCGCAGATCCGGCGGTACGCGCAAGGAACTCAGCTTCGGTCCACAGGAACAGCTCGCTGAGCTCACTGCTGTCCAGTCCATGACGTGGCCTGAAGTCGGACTCCTCACTCAGGCGGCTGAACTTGTTCCAGGGGCACACAATCTGGCAGTCGTCGCAACCAAACACCCGATTACCCATCAGCGGCCGCAGTTCCTCAGGAATCGCGCCCTTCAGCTCGATGGTCAAATAGGAGATGCAGCGCCGGGCATCAAGCTGATAGGGTCCAACGAAGGCCTTGGTCGGGCACAGATCCAGGCAGGCGGTACAACTGCCACAGTGGGCACTGACCGGCTCGTCTTTGGGCAGTGGCAGATCGGTGAAGAGCTCGCCCAGGAAAAAAAACGAGCCCGCCTGTCTGTTCAGCAACATGGTGTTTTTGCCGATCCAGCCCAGGCCACCTTTTTCGGCCAGCGCCCGCTCCAGCACGGGTGCGCTATCCACAAAAGCTCTGTATCCAAACTCGCCGACCTCACCGCTGATTTTCTCGGCCAGTTGCTGCAGTCGTTTGCGCAGCAGTTTGTGGTAGTCCCGGCCGCGCGCATATCGCGAGATATACGCCATGCGCCCATCACGCATCGGAGTGAGTGTTTGCTCTCTATCAAAACTGTAATCCATGCGGACTGACAAAACGCGGATAGTGTTCGGGTGGAGCTGGTCAGGAGCCAGGCGCAAGTCCTTGTGACGTTCCATGTAGTCCATTTCGCCATGGAAGTTGCGTGCCAGCCATGCTTCCAAGTGGGGTCGGTAGGCGGTCAGGTCGATGTCCGAGACCGCCAGTTGCTGAAACCCCAGCTCGGCCGCCCACTGACGGATCTGGGACAGGAGCAGGCGGGACTGTTCTGACGATATCATCTGTTCAGAGCTGATTGAGAATCCCGGCTGCCTGCTGCAAGGTCGCGTCGTCTTTGCAGAAGCAAAACCGGATGATGCGAGAATCGGGAGCCTGTGCGTAGAACGGCGACAGCGGAATTGTCGCGACACCTTTCTCCTGACACAGCCAGCGGACAAACTCCATGTCCGGCACATCGCTGATGGCGCTGTAATCCACACACTGAAAGTAGGTACCTGCCGATGGTGTAAAGCGGAATCTTGAGGTCTCAATCAGCTTGCAGAAAGTGTCACGTTTGCCCTGGTAGAATGCCGGCAGCTCCAGGTGATGTTCGGCGTGATCACGCATGAAATCCGCAATCGCAAACTGTATGAAGCTGGTGGATGTAAAGGTCACGAACTGGTGTACTTTACGGAACTCCGCGCTCAGAGCTGCAGGTGCAACGCAGTAGGCAGCCTTCCAGCCAGTGGCGTGATAGGTCTTGCCAAAGGAGAACACCGCGAAACTTTTTTCGCGCAGTTCAGTGTGGCACAGCACGCTTTCATGCTGCTGACCGTCGAACACCATGTGCTCATAGACTTCGTCGGACAGAATCAGAATATCGTGCCCGCGGATGACGTCGGCAAGCTCGTCGAGGTCATCACGCGTCAGAATCGAACCACTGGGATTGTGTGGTGAATTGATAATGATCAGCCGGGTGCGCGGGTTGATTGATTCGCGCAGCCTCTGCCAGTCGATGCCCCAGTCTGGCTGAGTCAGGGGAATGTGCACAGGAACGCCGCCAGCCAGGCGCACCGCCGGGTCATAGGAATCATAGGCGGGATCAAACATGATGACTTCATCATCGCGCTGAACCGTGGCCTGAATGGCGTCAAACAGGGCCTCGGTGGCACCAGAAGTAACCGTGATCTCATGATCTGCATCGGCCGGATAGCCGTATAGATCGTTGACTTTCAGTGCAATCTGCTCGCGCAGCTGGGCGACCCCGGTCATGGGTGCGTACTGATTGCACCGGTGATTAAGATAGTGTGCAACACGCTCACGCAGGGCCTCCGGGCAATCAAAATCCGGGAAGCCCTGTGACAGGTTGATGGCCTGATACTGCTGTGCCATCCTCGTCATGACGGTAAAGATGGTGGTGCCTGTGTCGGGAAGTTTGCTGCGCAATGGATCGCCCTCATATCACTGAAGCTCGAAGTCTACACGAATTTGCCTTTCAAGAAATTGCCATAAGGATACAACGGATGACTCAGGCCTTTGCCCAGACCAAGTCTGCAAAAAGAACCCCTCAGCTTGCCGATAGTGAAATGGATGAACAGTCTGCTGCGCCGCAACAGGAACCCTTATGGGCTGACGGCCGGGCGTTCAGCCTGCCCATGGTCAATGCGTCCGGCGGTCGTCAGGCGCTCCGGGCCTACTTTGAGAACACCTGGCGTCTGACCGAGACCCTGTTCTCTGCGCTGGTCAGCGATGAGGCCTATTTTGAGCGCCCGTATCACAAGACGCGCCATCCGCTGATCTTTTATTACGTTCATCCGGTGAGCTTCTACATCAATAAACTGCTGGTGGCAGGGTTGATTGATGAACCCGTCAACAAGCATTTTGAGGCCCTGTTTGAAACCGGTGTCGATGAGATGAGCTGGGATGACCTGCATGACGGAGAGCAGGATGTCTGGCCGACTGTCGCCGAGGCGCGTGAATACCGGCAACAGGTTTATGCAGTTGTCAGTCATCTGATCGAGACGCATCCGGCGTTTGACAGGCCATGTACCCAGGACAGCCCGGGCTGGGCTCTGGTCATGTGTTTTGAGCACGAGCGAATCCACCTGGAGACCTCATCAGTGCTGATGCGTGAATTGCCGCTGAAATTTTTGCGCCAGCCAGATCAATGGCCGCCATTGCCGACCAGTGCTGACCAGTCACAGCGATTTGTCAGACCGGTTGCCGGCCTGCACTATCCGATGGATAACCCGATGCTGGAAGTGGCGGCAAAAACGGTCGCCCTGGGCAAGCCGTCCGAATGGCCCACGTTTGGCTGGGACAACGAATATGGTGCCGAGCAGCATAAAGTTGACAGCTTCCGAGCCAGTAAACGACTGATCAGTAACGGCGAGTTCTATGAATTCGTGGCCTCGGGCGCTTATCTGGAGCAGCGCTACTGGAGTGAGGCAGGTTGGCAATGGCGCCGATTCCGGAATACCCGATGGCCCACATTCTGGGTTCAGGACGGTCCGGTCGGTTCTCATCAATACCGTTTGCGAACGATATTCAATGAAATCCCAATGCAGTGGGACTGGCCCGCCATCGTTAATTTCTACGAAGCCAAGGCCTACTGCAACTGGCGCACTGAACAGGACGGCGCTACATCGCCTTACCGGCTCCTTCACGAGAAAGAGCACGTGGCAATGCGCGACGCGTCGCAGCGAGGTCTGAGCAACTGGAAGGCTGGCGAAGAAGATCGCCTGCAGGTCGACCCGGTCATGTCAGCAGAAGGGATTGCCCGCCTCAACCTCAATCTGACGCAGGGCAGCGAGGCTTCCGTTGAGAGCTTTGCAGCCAATGCGGCAGGCTTTCACGATGTGTTTGGCAATGTCTGGCAGTGGTGTGAGGATACCTTCCACCCGCTGCAGGGCTTCAAGATTCATCCGTACTATGTGGATTTCAGCACGCCCTGTTTTGATGATGAACATCAGATGATTCTCGGCGGCTCATTCATCAGCACGGGCGATGAAGCCAGCGTCTGGGCCCGTTTCCACTTCCGTCCACACTTCTTTCAGCATGCTGGCTTCCGGCTGGTGCAGGGCGAGCAGGCCGGGCCTGGCGGGGGGAAGCGCTACGAGACAGATGCGCTGGTGAATCAATATCTCCTGTTCCACTGGGGTTCAGAAGCAGAGCAACGAGACACCGGCATAAGTCAAAACATTGGTCATCCGTCTGTACCGCCGTTCATGACTACCATGGCAAAGCTGGTTGCTGAATACGCATCCAGCCACGGCAGCGTGCTGGATCTGGGCTGTGCAGTTGGCCGCGCCAGTGTGGAATTGTCCCGTCATTTCCAGCGTGTCGTCGGGCTTGATTACAGTGAAGCGTTCATCAGAACTGCCAGGGACCTGCTTGAGCAGGGCTCACTACGCTACCAGCGTCAGGAAAGCGGTCGCCATTGGACCGAGCTGCTGGCGACTGTCCCGGAGGACGTGGATCGATCGCGGATTCAGTTTGTGCAGGGTGATGCCGGTGATCTGGATGCTGCTGGTCTGGGCCAGCCAGGACAGTTTGATGCCGTGTTGCTGAGCAATCTGCTGTGCCGCCTGCCTGACCCGACTGCCTGCCTTGCACAGTTTGTTGGTGATCACTCACCGGTGACCGAGAATGGCATTCTGGTGTTGGCGTCGCCAAATTCATGGCTGGAGCAGTACACGCATCCGGAGGACTTCCTTGATGCACCTGACAGTGAATCAGCACTCGATAAGCTCGGTAAGCTGCTTTCCGAATATGAGCTGCTCCACCATCAGGACCTGCCCTTCATGATTCGCGAACACCGACGCAAGTACGAGTATGTCGTCAGTCAGGTGTCTATATGGCGGCGCAGGCGCGGGCGCCGATCCTGATGCATTCAAGGCGCTTCTGAAAGTCGAAGATGTGAGCGCTGAACATGATCTCGTTAACACCGGTGCGTTTGATGAAGGCAGCTATGCCTTCACGCACCTGCTCGGGATCGCCAATAACGGCTTCCCGCAGGGCGTGACTGGCCGCTGCCAGTTCTGCCTCGGTGAAATGCTTTTCAATGTCTTCCACAGGCGGTTTTAGCGGGCCAGGTGTCCCGCGGCGCAGAGCGATAAACTGTTGCTGGACTGAGCTTAGCAGATACCTCGCCTGCTCTTCCGTGGCGGCGGCGTAAAGTGGGATGGCGGCCATGCAATAAGGCTCAGCCAATTGCTCAGAGGGCCTGAAGCGGCTGCGATACAGCTCCAGCGCCTGCATCAGGTGATCCGGCGCAAAATGTGATGCGAAAGCAAACGGCAGGCCCAGTGCGGCTGCCAGTTGCGCACTGAACAGGCTGGACCCCAGCAGCCACAGAGGCACTTCCAGACCCTCGCCGGGGACAGCCCTGACTGCCTGGTCCGGTTGTGCTGCGCGGAAGTAATGCTGCAGTTCCTGTACGTCGCGGGGGAACTGGTCAACACTGTCGTGATAGCGACGCAGCGCCTGCATGGTCAGTGAGTCAGTGCCCGGGGCCCGTCCCAGGCCGAGGTCAATGCGGTCGGGATACAGACTGGCGAGCGTTCCGAATTGTTCTGCGACCATCAGCGGTGCGTGATTGGGAAGCATGATACCGCCTGAGCCAACCCTGATTCTGCTGGTTCCCTCCGCAACATAGCCAAGCGCTACCGCGGTAGCCGCGCTGGCAATGCCGGTCATATTGTGATGCTCAGCCATCCAGAAACGGCGATAGCCACAACTCTCTGCCTCCTGGGCCAGTGACCTCGCATTGAGCAGTGCCTGGCGTGCGCTGCTGCCCTGTACGATAGGCGCAAGATCAAGCAATGAGTATGCAGTCATTCCGGTCTCCTCTGATACGGATGTGCGCAGGAAATTCGTCGTTAATCATCATGCATGTGTCATGATAAGGCGCGCACGATAACATAGTCACGGTAGGTATTTATTGCGGCAGAGGGTTGACGCAATTCGGGTGCTCATATCTGGGCGTTGCCCAACGCTGAAATCTGTCTGGTTATCGCGGCTGACGGCATCAGGCTTGAATATTGCCAGGTGCTGGATTACTCTGCTTGATCCGTGAGTATCTCTATATAACTCTGGCTTATTTGACACATAAAGCAGCACGAGAATCAGTACGGCAAGGACAAGCTTACAGTAGATCGCGGTTAGGTTGAAAAATCAGGCGCTGAGAATCAATTGACGAAAATTTCTCTGAGGAGATTGATGTGAAAAAACAAACTATTCTTTCTGCTGCGGTTGCAGCGGTGGTCACCGGGGGACTTGCCCTGACTGCCGTGCAATCGACAATGGCAGCCGATGACTACACAGCACCGCGCAATGAATGGGGACAACCAGATCTGCGTGGCGTATTTAACTTCAGCTCGAATACGCCCATGCAGCGCAATCCCGAGTACGGCAATCGTCTGTTCTACACAGAAGAAGAAGTGCAGGAACGGGATCGCCGCGTGGCTGAAGAAGCAGCGGCCAGCGATGGCCAGTCTTCCCAGGGTGGCGTCGGTGGTTACAACCGCGCCTGGGTTGAGGATCTGCCGCAGGAGCTGAACCTGCGTACCTCCATCATTGTATACCCTGAGAATGGCCGCCTGCCGGCGCGAGTTCCAGGTGCGCCAATGGCATTCGGTGGTCTTGGTCCGGATTACGACGGTGAGCGTCCCGTTCGCGTTGCTGTTGGCGGTATCGGCAAAGATGGCCCCGAAGATCGAGGTATTTCCGAGCGCTGTCTGCTGGGCTTCAACTCAGTCCCGCCGTTCACACCCAGCATGTACAACAACAACGTGCAGCTGTTCCAGACTGAAGATCACGCGGTGATTTTCAACGAGATGATCCATGAGGCGCGTATCGTTCGCCTGCAGGATGAGCACATTCCGGAGAGCATCACGCAGTGGACTGGCGACTCAGTCGGCTATTACGAAGGCGACTCTCTGGTAGTTGAGACCAGAAACTTCAACTACAAGTCACAGACCTTCTTCGGTACCGGCGTTGCCAGTAACAAAACACTGATCGAGAAGTTTACCCGTACGGCCGATGACATTGTTGAATATGAGTTCACTGTCATCGACCCTCAGGCGTATCAGGACAAGTTTACCGGTGTTGTCCCAATGTTCCGCAGTGAAGACGTGCTGTACGAATATGCCTGCCACGAAGGCAACTACGGCATGATCAATATTCTGCAGGGTCAGCGTGTTGAAGACGGCACCTGGGATTACGACAACAACCGTGCGATTCGCCAGTGATCTGGTGTTTGTGAGCTAATTTGAACAAAGGTTTTTCATGAAGACACAATTCAAGACGATGTTTGCGGTGGCAGCCACTGCCGCCGCAGTCAGCGCTTTCTGGCTGGCGCAGGATGCAACTGAAGTACAGGCACAAAACGGCATGAGCAGTGCGCAGATTCCGCGTACGCCAGACGGCAAGCCAAACCTCAATGGTATCTGGCAAACCATGAACGCGGCTAACTGGAGCCTGGAGCCCGCTGAGGCCCGTCACGGTCCCCTGGCGGCTCTGGAAGCTGGTGCACACCTGGCATTCCCGCCCAGCGTGGGTTACGTCGAGGGTGGCACCATCCCTTACAAAGATGGCATGCGTGAGCAGCAGCAGGAAAATATGCGTAACTGGCTGCAGCGCGATCCAACCACGCAGTGCAAACTGCCAGGTGTGCCGCGCGCGACCTACCTGCCCTATCCTTTCCAGATTTTCCAGGCACCTGATGCAACGCTGATCAGCTACCAGTTCGCTGGCGCTGACCGCATTGTGCACATGGACCGTCCGGACCTGGAAGCACAGGTAGACAGCTGGATGGGTCACAACAATGGCTCATGGGATGGCGACACGCTGGTGATCGACGTCACTGGCCAGATCGCTGACACCTGGTTTGACCGCTCAGGCCATTATCACAGTGGCTGGGACATGCACGTGCAAGAGCGTTACACCATGGTTGATGCCAACACCATTGACTACTCGGCTACCATCACGGATCCGAACACCTTCGAAGAGCCCTGGACCATCAACATGAAGCTGTATCGTCACCAGGACGATAATGCCATGCTGCTGGAGTTCAAGTGCGTGGAATTCGTGGAAGAGCTGATCTACGGCCATCTGCGTGCCCCGGGCGATCCGATTGGCGATGGTGTTACACCGATTTACTGATTCGGTAAGCTGAATCAGCTATTTATAACACCCGATGAATACTGTATAAATAAACAGTAATCATCGGGTGTTTTTATGTCTGCTACGTTCTCTCTGAGCGCGGCCTCGCCGGCTGCGCCCCCAGCACCGGCCTATGCCGAGCTCCATTGCCTGAGCAACTACAGTTTTCTGCGCGCTGCCTCTTTTCCGGAAGAGCTTGTGGAGCGTGCTATTGCGCTGGGCTATCAGGCGCTGGCGCTGACTGACGAATGTTCAGTGGCCGGAGTGGTCAGGGCCTGGTCGGCGGTACGTTCCGCCACGCCGCAGGGTCACCCCACACCAGTCAAGCTGATTGTCGGCAGTGAGTTTCATTCTGATGACGGCCTGCATCTGGTGCTGTTGGCGCCCGATCGCCACGCCTATGGTCAGCTGTCTGCGATGATCAGCGAAGCACGGCGTCGGGCAGACAAGGGACGCTACAGTTTTACCCGTGAGTTGCTGGAGACCCATTTGCCGGCGCGGTGCCTGGCGCTATGGGTACCCCCGGCCCAGCCCTTTCTCAATCGCTATGATCCAGTGGCGGCGCACCAGACTCTGAAGTGGCTGCGCGGCCTGTTTCCGGGCCGCTTGTGGATAGCGGCACAGTTCTATCTGGATGCGGATGATTTCGATAAACGAGAGGCACTGCGGCAACTGTCCGAGCAAAGTCAGGTACCCGTGTGTGCCGCCGGTGGCGTGATCATGCATCATCCGATACGCCGGGCCTTACGCGATACATTGACGGCCATCCGCCTGGGCACGCCGTTGGCCAATCTGGGGTACAGGCTGCCACCCAATGCACAGCAGTTCATGCGCAGCCGCGCCACGCTGGGCCGTCTTTACCCGGCGCAATGGCTGGCCGAAACCACGCATATTGCTGCTCGCTGCGAGTTTGATCTGGGTGAGTTACGGTATGAATACCCGCGTGAGCTGGTACCGGAAGGATTCAGTCCGGCGGCATGGTTGCGACGGCTGACACTGGCAGGCATGCAGGAACGCTGGCCGGACGGGGTGCCGGAGACAGTCCGTACCCTGGTGGACAAAGAGCTGGGGCTGATTGCCGAACTGGGTTATGAGCACTTTTTTCTGACGGTGCATGACCTGGTGACCTTTGCCCGAAGTCGCGGCATTCTCTGCCAGGGTCGCGGGTCGGCGGCCAACTCTGCGGTTTGTTATTGTCTGGGCATTACCGCGGTTGACCCGGCCCGCATGCAGCTGCTGTTTGAGCGCTTTTTGTCCAAAGAACGTGATGAGCCGCCGGATATCGATGTCGACTTCGAGCACGAGCGGCGCGAAGAGGTCATCCAGTATATCTACCAGAAATACGGCCGGCACCGCGCGGCACTGGCCGCAACCGTGATCTGCTACCGGCGCCGCAGTGCCATCCGGGATGTTGGCAAGGCGCTGGGGCTGACAGAGACGGAACTGGACTGGGCGTTGAACTGCCTGCGCAGCAACTCCCAGGGCGAGCTGGTGGCGCTGGAAGAGCCGCAGTTACCGGCGTTTCAGCTGGAGCGTCTGGTTTACCTGGTAGAGCAGCTGACGGGTTTCCCCCGGCATTTGTCCCAGCACGTGGGTGGCTTTGTGATCAGTGAGGGCCGGCTGGCGGAACTGGTGCCGATCGAGAATGCTGCCATGGCTGATCGCACCGTGATTCAGTGGGAGAAAGATGATCTGGAGGCACTGGGTCTGCTCAAGGTGGATGTGCTGGCGCTGGGCATGTTGACGGCCATACGCAAAGCACTGGCGCTGATCAATGAACAGGTCGCTTACCAGGGTCATGAAAGGGCTGGCAAGCCGGGCGTCCGGCCGCTGACGCTGGCCGATGTCCCCGCCGAAGATCCCCAGGTCTACGACATGATCAGCGAGGCAGATACGGTCGGAGTGTTCCAGATTGAATCACGCGCACAGATGAGCATGCTGCCGCGGTTGAGGCCTCGCAACTACTACGATCTTGTTGTGCAGATTGCCATTGTCAGGCCCGGTCCCATTCAGGGTGATATGGTGCATCCCTATTTGCGGCGCCGACAGGGTGTGGAAGCGGTTACTTACCCAAGCACTGAGGTGCAACAGGTCCTGCAGCGCACGCTGGGTGTGCCCATCTTTCAGGAGCAGGTCATGCAGATTGCCATGGTGGCAGCCGGCTTCAGCGGTGGTGAGGCAGACCAGCTGCGGCGTGCCATGGCGGCCTGGAAACGCAAAGGCGGACTGGAACCCTTCCGGGAACGGCTGATCCACGGCATGCAGGCACGTGGCTACGCGAGCAGTTTCGCAGAGCAGCTCTATCAGCAGATAAAAGGGTTCGGTGATTACGGTTTCCCTGAGTCCCATTCGGCCAGTTTTGCCTTGCTGGCATATGTCTCGGCCTGGCTTAAATGTCATCATCCAGCCGCTTTTTTATGTGCGCTGCTCAACAGCCAGCCCATGGGTTTTTATGGAGCCTCACAACTGGTGCAGGATGCCCGGCGCCACGGGGTGACGGTATTGCCGGTCGATGTGTTGTTCAGTGAGCATGACTCCAGTCTGCAGCCGGTGGGCAATAAACCTGGCCAGTTGGCTGTCCGACTGGGACTGCATCTGGTCAAGGGGCTTTCTGCCAATGCGATACAACGACTGTTGCAGGCCCGCGAGCAGCAGGTGTTCACCAGTGTTACAGATGCATTGCGCCGCGCTGCTTTGTCCGCCTCCGATCGCGACGCGCTGGCGGCTGCCGATGCGCTGGGCAGTCTGGTCAGTGATCGCCATCGTGCGTTCTGGGATTCGCGGGTTGAGCTTAGCCTGCCGCCCCTGTTTGCCGGGCATTCTCAGGCCTTGCCAGAGAGCGCCGATCCTGAACAGCTGTTGATGCTGCCACGCAGCAGCGAAGCCCAGAATATCTATGCCGACTACCAGTTTCTGGGGCTCAGTCTGCGACGCCATCCGCTGAGTCTGTGGCGTGAACATCTGCAGCATTTTCACGTGAAGACGGCCACGGATCTGACATCACTGGCCGATCATCAGCCTATCAAGATCGCTGGTCTGGTCACCTGTCGGCAACGGCCGCAGACTGCGTCTGGTGTCACCTTCATGACCCTCGAAGACGAAACCGGGTTTATCAATACGGTTGTGTGGCCATCGCTGCTGAAGACCCATTATCGCCTGGTACATGAAGCCAGCCTGATTGGCGTCAGTGGTTACCTGCAGCAAAGCGAGGGCGTGACACACGTGATCGCGGTACAGCTGGTAGACCTGTCCCACTGGTTGCAGGGTATGCCGGTGCGGTCACGGGATTTTGCCTGATCGGGCAGCCAGCCTGGCTCAATAGCGCGGTTTTGGACGCATCAACAGGGGATAAGCCAGCACGGCTGCAATAATGATCAGCGCGCCCAGATAAAAACTACCACCGACCTCCTGTTGTTCGCCCAGCAACAGTGCTGCCAGGGCAATGGCATAGACCGGCTCAAGGTTGACGGCCAGAGCGCTGGCGTAGGCGGACAGATGTCGCAGTGCCATCAGCGACAGCGCAAACGGCAACAAGGTGCAGCCGATGGCCAGCACCAGCATCCATAGCAGATCCATGTCCTGAGGCAGCTGGAAGACCGCGGAGGGTTCATCCACGATGCCCTGTATTGCGCTGATATCGGCGGCACCCAGGGCTACACTGAGCATCACCAGAAACAGGCAGCCACTGGCCATTTCAATGGCCGTAACGGTGAGCGCGTCAGCTTTGAGTACATAACGTTTATTGAGAGACGCAAATAAAGCCACAAACAGGGCCGACAGAATGCCCACCGCTATACCCAGGTTCATTGCTTCTGGTGTGCCACCGACGACCAGCAGGATGCCGGGCAACACCACCAGTCCCAGCAGCAACTCGCGAAGCTGGAAGCGCCGCCCGGCGAGTATCGGCTCGATGACAGACAGAAAAACCGGGACGGTGGCAATACAGGTAACTGCAACGGAGGCGTTGGCAAGCTTGATGGCACCGTAGAAGGTCAGCCAGTGCAGCGCCACCAGCACACCAATGCCCGTATAGGCACCCAGCAGCCCCCGCGGCAGTGTTTTCAACACGCGCCAGATCCGCGGCAGCAGCAACAGTGCCCCAGCCACCAGCCCCATGCGCCAGATCACCAGTGGCAAGGCCTGCAGTGTAATCAGTTTGCCCAGTATGGCCGTAAATCCCCATAAGACCACACACAGGTGGATCTGCAGCCAGGCAACTCGGGTCTCAATCATGGGTCTTCAGCTCTTTGTTACGTAAGCAAACATTCTAGTCTGCTCATGGAAGCAAAACTATCGTAAGATGGGTATAGCAAGGGGGGGCTATACCGAAAGTATGATTAAAAAAATTGCCGTCGCTGATGTCGTGCTGGGAATGTACCTTGTGGAGATCCACGGTTCCTGGCTGCATCATCCATTCTGGAAGTCCAACTTTCTGCTGGAAGACCCGGAGGATTTGAGCAAGCTCAAGTCGTCTGGCGTGCCATCTGTGTCTATTGATCTTTCCCGCAGCAAACTGCCGGATAGCAAGCCTCGCCCACGCCCGGAAAGTCGCGACAAACCAACTATCACGGAACTGCGGCCGGCGCCGGCGGAAAAACGAACTTCCTTTGAGTCAGAGCTGCGCCACGCCCGGCGCCTGTGTGAGCAATCACAACATGAAGTGCTGTCCATGTTTTCCGAAGCGAGAATGGGACAGGCCGTACCGCTGACTCGCGCCTCGAAGGTGGTAGAAGAGATTAACAACTCGGTGACGCGTCAGCCTCAAGCCCTGATTACACTGGCCAGACTGAAAACCTCGGACAACTACACCTATATGCACTCGGTAGCGGTGTCGGCGCTGATGATTGCGCTGGCGCGGGAACTGAATCTGGATGATGAAAAGGTGCACATTGCGGGAATGGCCGGCCTGCTGCACGATGTTGGAAAAATGGCAGTGCCAGATACAATTCTTAATAAACCGGGCAAGCTGACCGACGAGGAGTTCTCTCTGATCAAATCGCACCCGGTGAAAGGTGCCGAGATCCTCGAGCGTTCCAGTGATGTTGATGACAAAGTGATTGAGGTGTGCCTGCATCACCACGAAAAATTTGACGGAAGTGGCTATCCAAACGGTCAGGCAGCCAACCAGATCAGCGTGATTGCACGTATGGCGGCGGTTTGTGACGTGTATGATGCGATTACTTCAGACCGGCCCTACAAGAAGGGCTGGCCGCCATCGGAATCAATTCAGCGTATGGTGTCCTGGTCAGGTCATTTTGATCCCAAAATTCTGCAGGCATTCATCAAAGTGGTTGGTATTTATCCCGTTGGGTCACTGGTCCGTCTGAAAAGCCAGCGCCTTGCGGTAGTGATATCACAGAGTCAGGGCAGCCTGCTGAAACCGGTGGTGAAAGTGTTCTTCTCAACGCGGACGCAGATGCCGCTGCCCCAGCAGATACTGGATCTTTCCAAAGGCACTGTCGATGATGCCATCGAATGTCGTGAGCCATTGGAGAACTGGAATTTTCCCTATCTGAACGACCTTTGGCAGGAAGCCGGCTAAAAACTATCTGCCTCGATCACGTTTTACAAGTCGTTTCGAAGTAGATGGTCTGGTTCAACAGAAAAATCCGTGCAGATACCAGTCGCCGGTGCTGCCAAGCTCCTGATAAATCCATAACTGTGAACCTTGCCGATTGCGCGCAACATAGTAATCACGACGTATGCTGCTGCCTGCCCACCAGCGGGTTTCAATACGCTGTGGGCCACTCAATAGCGTCAGTTGGCTTTTATAGATCGGGCGGTTGTGCAGTTGTCGCAGTCGCTGTGCCGGGCGCAGCAGCCAGGCTGGTGCCCGGTATGACAGTGCACAGGTATCGGCCAGCAGGCTGGGCGGGTTGTGCCAATGTTGAGTTGCGCTGCTGAACTCGGGAGCATGCTCTTCAGCAAGCTGCAGGCGCAGAACATTGTCAGCGCCAAGGCGGGCACTTAGCATATCTGCCAACCCATTGGCCTGTTGATCGGGAGAATAAGGCTGCAGGCTGATTGAACTCAGGGTCAGGCCGATGACGTCGGCAGTAAGTTTATGCTTTTCCAGAGCCAGCTCAAATAATGCCAGAAACAGACTGGTGTCACGGCTGGCATAACGCGTTATTATCGGCAGGGCAAGCTGCTGCCCATCCGATTGATGCAGCATGAGGTCGAATTGCGCAGACAACAGATGCCGGCGCAGCAGGAACTCCCGATACTCTGCAAACAGTGACGCAGCATGATGCACAATCGCCGCAGTATTATGCAGCGGATACTCCGGGTAAAGCTCACGTGAAAACTGCGGCGGCGGCTGCCAGCGTGGAGGCCGCTCAGGACGCAGGGCCAGCAGGCGATCCAGATATTCACTCAGTTCCCGGCCGAAACGCAGGCGAAGCTGTGCGGCTGGAAGGCGCCAAATATCCCTCAAATACAAAAGACCGCAACGCTGCAGAGATGCCTTTAACCTGGCAGCTAAAGGCAACTCTGCGATATTGATTCCAGCGAGCGCCGATCGCAGCTCGCTGCTGTGCGTCACGACTTTCTGCCGAGCGCAACGGGCCAACAGGGTGCTGGCAGCTGGGCTGGGCGTAACGCTGCCTCGATAGACTTCTGGCTGGTTCTGATACAGTTCATCCAGATGCTGTTCAAGCGTTTCGTGAAGGCGTCGCCAACCACCAAAATAACGCAGGCTTCCGCCTATCTCAATCAGCAGCGTCTCGGCATCTGCGGCACAGACATAATCACTTATGCGCAATCCTGCGGGCAGCGTCTGCTGCACCGAAAGGCCAGGGTGATGGATGGCATACCAAAGGGTGCGACTGCGTAGTGCCGGGCGGTTGCGTGGTGGTGCAGAGGTGAGAGAGGTGCCGCCGCGCGGGTGCCGGGCGCCGGCACCCGCGCGGCGTAATTTCAACATGGCAAACGTAACGAGGCCTGGCCCTGATGATAACTGCCGCGCGCCTTGAGCAGGCTGACATTCAGATTGCGCTGAGCCCTGGACTCAGGACTGGCATGCAGATCGCTTACGGCACTGCCAAGTTGCAGCTGCAGCGTGGCCGGAGAATGTAATGTAGCGCGCTGATGGAAAAGTATACCCAGCGTGTTGCCTTCACTGGCGGCCAGCTGCAGACGCCGGATCACGCGGGCGCTCAGCCAGTTCTGCCATGCCAGTACCAGGCCACACTCGCTGGATTGCAGGGCTTTTTCGATACTCCACAAAGCCTGGTTGCACTGAGTCTGGGGTGGAATCACAAAGCTGTTACTGAGGTTGATGCCGGCCTGTTTGAGAGCCGGGGCATGCAGCGGATAAGGGGGAGCAATCCACAGAATGGACTGCTTGCGCTGACTGCGCTCGCGCAGCAGTGGCATCAGCAACTGCAGCTCACCAATCCCCTGGTGTGGGCAGATCATCTCGACCAGCCCCCGCTCAGGCCAGCCTCCCTGGGGCAGCAGCCGGTCGAGCGCATCAAAACCGGTGGACTGGGCCTTGCTCTCCAGACGTGCCTGCGCCGATGACAGGGTTTGTGCATTGGGGCTGGCCTGATTGCCAGGCTGCACCTGGCTGGTCAGACGGTGCGTGCCTGGACCTTCCTGGATCATGTCGCTGTCAGCAAACAGATCGCCGGTGCCGGGTCGGCTGACAGACTGGTGATGGGAGCTGGCGGGACGGTTGGCTGGTTTGCTGCCTGCACGCCACAGATCCGGTGTCTGATTCAGTAAAGAGGCAATCATGGCTTCGCGCTGTTGATGAGGCAGTTCATCACATACCAGCTTGTCACACGCCAGCTTGTGAGCCGTGTCGCGATCCTGAAATTGCTGGCTTCTCAATTTATTCAGGCTGTCACTCATATGCTTGCCCTGCTTGATTAAAGTCTGACTGCGACCGGCAGATAAGCTCCAAGGTGTTTTCTGTTTAATGAACCCGATATCACCCTTTGCGTCTGATTTGCAGCCAGCTGCTGTATGGATAAACAGTGGTTGCTGTGAATATATACAGTGGTCTGGGCTAAGGCAAGCAAATATTTCACACAGAGGGCGTCACACTTGTAAATAAATGTAAAAATTTCCGTGTCGCTGATTGTCACAATCCAATTATTGTATTAGCCTTCAGCACGTTAGCCCTACTTTCTACTTGGGCTTGTGAAATATAAAACTTAATTAACTGGAAAATAGAATAATTAGAGAACGACATCTCATGAAACGCAAACCTGACATGTTGATGGTTGTTGTACTTCTGTTTGCACTGAGCGTGCTGGTCAGCGGTGTTGCCCAGAGCGGATTGCTCTAGCGCGATACGCGTCTCCCGCTGCAAGCGAATTGGTGGTGGCTGACTACAGGGGCCACAAGCGGCCAAAAGACCAGCGCGGCGTTGCAATCTGATCCATGCGGACATCCCATGGCGCCGGCCTGAGCGTCTCTCCTGATTCCTGACACATATGTCCCAGTCCTATCAGCCTGGGGAAACGTCTGCCAGCTCTGAAAGACAGAGCCCGATCGTAAAATCCCTTGCCCATGCCCAGGCGATGTCCCTGCCTGTCAAAGCCCACCAGCGGTACCAGAATCAGATCCAGGCTTTTGATACTGGCAACTCTGCCAACTGCCGGAACCGGCTCAGCAATGCCCCAGCGATTGCGGTGCAGACGGCTGTGCCGGCTAACACGGACAAATACCAGGCGATGCGGATGAAACGGATGCAGCACCGGCAGATAACAGATCTTGCCCTGTGCCCACGCCTTCTTCAGTAGACCAGCCGGATCAATCTCGCCATCAATGGCCTGGTAAAACGCGATGCGACGACTGCCTCGCCAAGTCAGTGAGCGACTGATGCGATGGGTCAGGCGGATGGCATTGTGACGTTGTGTGAAATGGTCCAGCTGTCGGCGCCTTTGGCGCAATTGCTTTCGCAGGGAAGGATTCGTGCCGGATTGACCGGTAGGCTGGTAAGCAGCAGGCATAAGCTTGACTACGATGTATGCGGAAGCCACCCAAGATACCGCCGCCGAAATAGTCCTGAACCCTTTGGTTCAGGTGGTGGCGCCAACGATGCTTTCAGGCTTTCCGTCAAGCGGACATGCACAACCACATCTTGTCGGCGCCTCCGGGGTATTGAATATCGGCTCAAGAACACTTTCAGCTAGCGGATACCCCAGGTGACTATGGAATCAGTATATAGCAGTTGGGAAGGCCTATCGAGGGTTAAGCGCGGATTTTTTGTTACAGCTCCATCTGCCGGGCATGGTGCAGCGCGCGCTCGATTTTATCTTCAAGATATTTGATCTTCTGGGCGCTGCCATGGCGGGATGTGTTGATCTGATGGTTCTTTTGTATCAGCTCGTGAGTGATATTCAGGGCTGCCATCACAGAGATTTTTTCGAGCCCGTGAATCGTGCCTCTCGCTTTGATTTTGCGCATGTTTTCATCCAGATAGCGCGCGGACTTGAGCAGCGCATCCTGCTCTGAGGGCGGGCAACTGATCTGGTATTCACGGTCGAGGATTTTGACGACAACCGTGCTCGAGGCTTCGGGGCTGCTGGACATATCAGGCGCTCTGGGATTGTTCCATGGACCGCAGACGGCTGAGGACTGACTCCAGTCTCGCCTTCGCCTGACGGTTATTCTCGAGGAGTTGCTGGCGCTCAGTTTGCCAGTTATGCTGACTGGCACGCAACAGTTGATTCTCCTGTTTCATGGCAGCGCACAAGGCAATCAGAGCATCGATTTTTTCTTCGAGGGTGTTCAATTGATCGTCATTCATGATCGTGCCTGCAAGCAGCCGCAGCCTTTTTATACAACAGCCTGTACTATAGAGAGCTGGCACAGGCCGGTCAACTCGTTCGCTTCATCCACCAACAGAGTCAGTTAAACAGCATGAAAGCAGATACTGAATTGCGATTTGCCCAGGCGAAAAAACACCGCCAGGCTTTGTTCAAGAAACTGAAAAACAACAGCGTTGCCCTGCTGTCGGCCGCGACGCTTAAAACGCGCAGCCATGACACCGAATACAGCTACCGGCAGCACAGCGACTTTTACTACCTGAGTGGTTTTGTTGAGGATCAGGCCATGCTGGCGCTGATCAAAGGGCCAGCCGGTAACAAAGTCGTATTGTTCTGCCAGCCCAAAGACAAGATCAAGGAAATCTGGAGCGGTATCCTGACCGGCCCTGCTGCAGCCGTTGGTCAATTGCATATTGACGAGGCCTGGCCGATCGGCGAGCTGGACCAGCGCATGCCGGGACTGATAGATGGCAGCGAACGGGTCTATTACAGCATTGGTCAGGACGCAGCGCTGGATACACGTGTATCGATGTGGGTTAACGACCTGCGTGCCCGGACGCGGCAGGGTGCGCGCGCGCCGGTCCAGTTCGAGATGCTGGATCCGCTGGTTCATGAGATGCGCCTGTTCAAGGACGCCGCAGAAGTCAAACTGATGCAGCAAGCCGCTGATATTTCGGCCCGTGCGCACTGCCGCGCCATGCTCGCGGCCCGCGATGGTCTGTACGAATATCATCTGGAAGCTGAGCTGCAGCACGAATTTATCAGTTCCGGGGCACGTTTTCCGGCCTACAACAGCATTGTTGCTGCCGGCGCCAATGCCTGCATTCTGCACTACATCGAAAACAACAAGCCCCTGTGCGACGGTGATCTGGTGCTGATTGATGCCGGTTGTGAATATGAATACTACGCGGCGGACATCACGCGCACCTTCCCGGTCAGCGGCAAGTTCAGCAAAGAGCAGAAGGCGCTGTATGACATTGTGCTGAAGGCGCAACTGAAGGCGATCGACGCCATCAAGCCGGGTGTCGCCTGGGATGAGCCCCACAATATTACAGTTCGCGTGATTACCGAAGGGCTGGTAGAGCTGGGTCTGCTGAAGGGCAATGTCAAGAAACTGATTGCGGACGGCGCCTATCGTGACTTCTATATGCATCGCGCTGGCCACTGGCTGGGCATTGATGTACATGATGCTGGCAGCTACCTGAAAGGTGATAAGTGGCGCCCTTACGAGGCAGGCATGGTTACAACCATAGAGCCTGGCATTTATGTGTCACCAGACAACAAAAAAGTCGCCAAGAAGTGGCGTGGCATTGGTATACGTATCGAAGATGATGTGCTGGTGACCCGTAACGGCAACCGTGTATTGACTCACGCGGTACCCAAAACCACAGAGGAAATAGAAGCGCTGATGGCCGGGCGCCAGTAAGCCTCTGCCATAGTGCTGCAGCGGCGGTAAAGTCCTGTCAGGCAGATACCGCCAGCGCGCAGCAGGTTTGGAGAAAAGGATTGCAGTGACAGACAAAACTCAACATTACGACGTCGTGGTCATCGGTGGTGGTCTGGTGGGTGGCAGTTTTGCGCTATTGCTGGCCGGGCAGGATCGGCGGCAAAGCCTGCGAATTCTGCTGGTCGATGCAATGCCGCTGGCTACCGCTGCCGGAGAGCCGGACTTTGATGCGCGCAGCACTGCCCTGTCCTGGGGCAGTCATCTCATATATCGACAGACCGGCTTGTGGGACGACCTGGCACCTTATGCATGTGCCATCAAGGATATTCACGTCTCTGACCGTGGCCATTTTGGAGCCGCACGATTACACAATACAGATGTCGATGTGTCGGCGCTCGGATTTGTGATCGAGAACCGGCATCTGGCAGCGACGCTCAACAAGCGCCTGCTTGAACACCCGGACATAGACGTATGCTCGCCCGCCTCGGTGCAACGCGTTCGTCACGCTGCCGCAGGCATGCAGATCGAGGTGCAGGGCCAGGATCAGGTCGCCACTACAATTGATGCCTCGCTAATGGTGCTGGCCGACGGTGGCCGTTCGGACATCTGCTCGCAACTGGGCATACAGCTGGAACGAAAGCCGTACCAGCAGCATGCTTTAATCTGCAACGTCGCCTTCGAACATGCGCACCAGGGGCTGGCCTTTGAGCGATTTACAGATACGGGACCGCTGGCGGTACTGCCATTAAGTGATGCAGAAAAAGAGCATCGCGGAGCGCTGGTTTGGACTGTGGCTGAACAGGAAGCTGCAGCCATCACTCAATTGCCAGATGCGGCTTTTTTACATGCACTGCAGGAGAGGTTTGGCACAAGGCTGGGACGGTTTACCCGTGCTGGTGCCAGGTCTCTTTATCCATTGGCATTGATGCTTGCCAGGGAGCAGATTCGCCCGGGGCTGGTACTGCTTGGCAATGTTGCCCATACACTGCACCCGGTTGCCGGCCAGGGTCTGAATCTGGCGCTGCGGGATGCTGATGCGCTGGCGCAGACACTGGCAGAGCAGGCGGAGACACATGGGGCAGCCGCCGTTGGCGACTACCTGATGCTTGAGCAATACCTGCAGGCGCAACAGTCCGATCAGAATCTGACGGTCATGTTCAGCGATCTGACCACAAGGCTGTTTGCGAATCGCAATCCGGCAATGGCGGCGGGCCGCAATCTGGGGCTGCTGTTCATGGACGTCATGCCGCCAGCCAAACAGTGGTTTGCGCGGCAGGCTATGGGTTTACGATAAGTGAGCGGATCTGCTCAATGCGTTCGCGATTGACACCCATGTCGCTGTAGCCAAGACGTGATGCCGACCTTACGTGAACCACTCCTTCGTGTGGGTTGGCCAGAAACTCCACGTCATCGACATAACCCATCAGGCGGCTGGTAAACTCAGCGTGTATGTAACCACCAGAGTCTGTGATGATCTCCACGCGTTCCATCTGGTTTAAAGCCTGTCTGACTGCTTCCGGCGTGCCTCTGATGGGTTCGATCGCATGACTGTCCCGGGTATCAAAACTGCTCACGCAATTAGGTGAGTCCGGGCAGGCCCGCAACTGACCATCCAGCGGCCCGAGATCGGCAGGCCGATCGCCGGCGCAGCCGATAAGCGTCAAGAGTCCCATAATAAGAATGCCCCGTGCAAAGTGGTTGGTCTGATTCCTGCTCATGGCGAATACTCCTGTATGTGAAGTCGGTACGACTGATCAGAAAACTGACCTGCAAAAGCGCCTGTTGCTCAGCCGGTGATCACCAGCGCCAGTGATTCTGCAATCATCGCTGGTTTCTGCTGGCCGTCTATCTCGACGGTTGCCTGGTTTTTTAACAGCCATTGACCAGGGTTCTTTTCCTCAATGCTCATTAATACAAAACGTGCACGTATACGCGAGCCGACCCGAACCGGATTCAGGAATCGTACTTTGTCCAGGCCGTAGTTAATGGTTATGCGGGTGTTCTGCAGTCGTACGTTATTAGCTTCAGCACCCAGCATACTGAGCATGGATAATGTCAGATAGCCATGAGCGATGGTGCCGCCAAAGGGCGTTTCTGCTGCTGCACGGGCCTCATCCAGATGGATGAACTGATGATCGCCGGTGGTATCGGCAAACTGGTTGACCTGTTCCTGGCTGATGGTGTGCCACTGGCTGACACCTGTTTCTGTGCCTATCAGATCCCTGGCTGCTGCCGGGCTCATTTGTCCGGACATATTATTCTCTCCTGCCTGCGTTGCCATATGATGGTAAAGTATCGGCAGTATTCAACAGAATGCAGCCCGCTTCAACTGATCTTTGGCAGCACGTAAATGAGTCAGCAAACGCACAGTCATATACAGCACGAGACCGAAATAGCCGTCGTTGGCGCAGGGCTGGTGGGCGCCACCATGGCGCTGGCGCTGGCTGACGCGGGTATCAATGTGCTGCTGCTGGATGCCGCGCCGGTGACTGCAGGTGAGACGGAGACACAGCCAGAGTCTTACGACCCGCGAGTCAGTGCCATCACGCATGCCTCGCAACGCTTGTTCCAGCAATTGCAGGTCTGGCCGGCCATCGAGGCCCAACGCAGCTGCGCCTATACCCACATGCATGTGCGCGAAGCCGACGGCACCGGCCAGATCGATTTTGATGCCCGGGATGTGCATACCGACTCCCTGGGCCACATCGTCGAGAACCGGATCATGCTGTCGGCGCTGCAGCAGCGGATGGCAGAGTACCCAAATCTGCAGGTACTGGCGCCGGTCACAGTCACTGCCTGTCAGCAGGTGGCTCATTCCGGGACAGCTCAGAAGGCTGAGCTGACGCTGAACAATGGTGACACTGTGCAGGCAGGGCTGGTGATTGCGGCGGACGGTGCCGGTTCGCCGCTGCGAAGCATGGCCGGGATCGCCACACGGGAATGGGACTACGAACATCAGGCAATCGTCACGACCATTTGCACAGAGCAGGCACACCACAATACTGCGCGCCAGATATTCATGGACGAAGGGGTGCTGGCTTTTCTGCCACTGGCCGACCAGGCCGCACCGCAATCGCCGCAACGCTACTGCTCCATAGTCTGGTCGGTGATCCCGTCAATGGTGGAGTCATTGATGTCCATGGATGACGCTGCGTTCTGTCAGGCACTGTCCAATGCCAGTCAGCACTGGCTGGGGTCTGTGCAACACACGGATAAACGCTTCAGTTTCCCGCTGCGCCAGCGGCATGCACGCCGCTATCATCAAGGCCCGCTGGTCCTGATTGGCGACGCGGCACACAGCATTCATCCACTGGCCGGCCAGGGTGCCAACCTGGGTCTGGCAGACGTCCAGGTCCTGGCAGAAGAGCTGGTCCGGGCCCGGCACAGTGGCCGCTCGCCGGCTGACCCGATTGTTCTGTCGCGCTATCAGCGCCGTCGCCAGCCCAACAATCTGAGCATGATGGTGACCATGGAGGCATTCAAACGTCTGTATGCCGAGCAGCCCCTGCCCGTGCGCTGGCTCCGCAACACCGGCATGGACGCCGTCGACCGTCTTCCCGTCCTCAAGCAGTTCCTGATTCGCCAGGCGCTGGGCTGATTTCGGCCAATCAATTGGAATATTTTCTAAAGAATCCCCCACGGCGGACGATGACCTTAGGTAAGCCTTAATTGCCCCCGAGGATTTTCTCATGAGCCAAGAATCGCCCTGGCCGTTTGATGTCGACCTGAGCGCTCTCGACACTGGCAGTATTACCAATATCATTCTGGATATTGAGAACCATCTGCCGCTGCTGACCTCTGAAAACGACATGCAGGAATTGCTGCGCGTCAAAAAGCTCTTTGAAGAAGAATTGATGGAGTCGCGCAGACTGCACTGATTTGTGCGCCCTTGCGAGCCCGCCATTCCCGCATTAGCTGAACAACCCCGTCATTCTGGGTCTGCCGCGTTTACCGCTCACCACCCCCGAGACGCGTTCTCCTGTATTCCTGGCTGAAATTGCCCTATGCTGTCCGCTGCTCTGACGTTTGGCGACGAGAGTGCGTATGCAGATACCATGATCATCGCGTCAATTGTCGGCACAACATCAATAATAATGACTGTGGAGGGTTTTCTGTGAAGAAGCTGGTCAGTTTATTTACCGTGGCATTGCTGGCTGTTGGCCAGGTGCATGCCGTCGATGAGGCGCGCCTTACTCAGGCTCTGAACAGTGCCGATCGCCCGGCAGCCGACAAAGAGCGCGATGCCTCGCGCCAACCAGTGGCTGTGCTGAGTTTTCTGGGCCTGGAAGAGGGCATGACCGCGCTCGATATCATGGCCTCAACAGGTTGGTATACCGAAGTCCTGTCGTACGCCGTGGGTCCCAATGGCACAGTACTGATGCAGAACAGCCCGGCCTCCCTGGGCATGCGTAATACCGAAGCCGGCGTGCAGGAGCGCCTGGCCGGAGATCGTCTGCCAAATGTGCAGCGCGTGAATCAGGGCTTTGACAGCCTGGGTATCGAGTCCGGCTCGGTGGATTTTGCGCTGACGGCGCTTAATTTCCACGATCTGTACAATGGCAACCCCGCCGCCGCGCAGGCCATGCTGGCTGCCGTCAAGGATGTGCTCAAGTCGGGCGGCGTCCTGGGTATCATCGATCACCGCGGCAATGTGGGCGCCGACAATGCATCGCTGCACCGCATCACACTGGATGAAGTGGCCCAGGCGGTCACCGAAGCCGGATTTGTCATCACGGGTGTCAGTGACGTGCTGCATGCCGATGATGATCCAAGGACAACCGGACCTTTTGATCAGAGTCTGGGACGCAATACCGACCGTATAGTTGTACGCGCCATGAAACCCTGATGCCTTGAAGGCACTGGCAGCAACTACGCTGCCAGCAGCGTATAATCGCGGGGTCACCGCCAGCCTGTCCGCAGGCTGGTCGTGGCCCCGCTGGTTTTTTGAACTGGTTTAACGAATAGTAGACGTTTGAAAGCAACTCTTCCCAAATTAAGCCCGTGGCAGTGGCTGACACGCTTTGCATCCGTGTTTCGCTATAGCGGCGTCGCAATAGAAATCGTCTGGCGTGCCAGCCCGGCCCTGACCATCGTCATGGCGCTGGCGACGCTGGCGGCAGGGCTGTTGCCGGCTGCCATTGCCTGGGTCGGCCAACTGATTGTTGATGCCGTTGTCGCCGCCATTGAGGCCGATGGCGCAGCCCGCGATGCGCTGCAGACCCAGCTACTGCAATATGTATTGATCGAGGCCGGACTGGTTGTGCTGATGACCGGCGCCCAGAAAATCAACACGGTGTGCCAGTCCATCCTGCGCGCCCTGCTGAGCAACGAAGTCAATGTGATGATTCTGGAAAAGGCATTGACGCTGGAGCTGGCCAATTTTGAAGACTCTGAATACTACGACAAGCTGGTGCGCGCACGACGTGAGGCCTCCAGCCGCCCACTGAGTCTGGTCATTGCGACCTTCGATTTGATCCGTGATGGTATCTCGCTGATCAGTTATGGCTTCCTGCTGCTGCAGTTCTCCATCTGGGCGGTTCTGCTGCTCAGCTTTGCCGGTGTGCCCGCCTTTATGGCCGAGGCCAAATACTCGGGTGAAGCATTCCGCAACCAGCGTCGTCGATCCTCAGAGCGTCGTATGCAGGTCTATCTTGAAATGGTGCTGACACGCGAGGACGGCGTAAAGGAGGTCAAGCTGATGCAGCTGGGCCGTCTGTTCCTGCAGCGCTACGTGGATATATTCAAGAATATCTACAAGGAAGATCGCAATCTGGTCCTGCGCCGCGGCTTCTGGGGTTATGTGCTGGGCCTGATCGCCAGCGTCGCCTTCTATTTTGCCTACGGCTGGGTAGCGTTTGCGGCGGTCGCCGGTGCCATCACGCTGGGTCAGATGACCATGTATATTGCAGTGTTCCGCCAGGGCCAGGGTGCGGTGACCAGTTGTCTGGCGTCTATCAACAGAATGTATGAAGACAACCTCTACCTTTCCAACCTGACGGAATATCTGGGTCATAACGTGCCCGAACCCACTGGCGATAAAACAGAGGGACCGCAGCCTGAAGACGGAATCCGTTTTGAGCAGGTCAGTTTCCATTATCCGGGGGCCGAGCGGCCAGCGCTGGATGCCATCGATCTGCATATTCGTCCGGGCGAGAGTCTGGCCATCGTCGGAGAAAATGGTTCTGGCAAAACGACGCTGATCAAACTGCTGACGCGGCTCTACACACCAACCGGTGGTCGCATTCTGTATCAGGGGCTGGATCTGCAGGAGTGGGATATCAACGCACTGCGTGAAAAGCTGGGCGTCATTTTTCAGGATTTCGCCCGTTACCAGCTAAAGGTTGGTGAAAACATTGGTGTTGGTGACAAAGAGTTTATTAATGATCGACCGTTAATCGAAGAGGCAGCCGAAAAGGGCCTGGCAGCTGAGTTCATCAAACATATGCCCGCCCAGTACGATACCCAGCTGGGTACCTGGTTTCGCGATGGACAGGATCTGTCGGGCGGGCAGTGGCAGAAGATCGCACTGGGCCGTGCCTTTATGCGCAGCCGCGCCGAGGTGCTGATCCTGGATGAACCAACAGCTGCCATCGACGCGCGTGCCGAGGCGGATATTTTTGCGCACTTTCGCGAATTGACCGCCAATCGTATCTCCATCATCATTTCCCACAGATTTTCGACGGTGCGTATCGCCGATCAGATCGTGGTTATGGAGCATGGCCGCATTCTCGAGCGCGGCGATCACGAGAGCCTGCTGGCACTGGGCGGTCAGTACGCCACACTGTTCGAACTGCAGGCGAAAGGCTACCAGTAAACGCCGTCACGGAGCAGTCCGCGAATGGGATTTGAAAACGTCTTTGTAGAAATAGCCGCCATGCTGGCGGTTGTGACCGTCATCGGCTCCATAGGGCTGATGTTGCGTCAACCACTTATCGTTTCATTCATCGCTGCCGGTATCATTCTCGGCCCCTCTGTCCTGGGACTTGTAGCAGCAACCGAGCCTATCGAATTGCTGGCGCAGATGGGTATTGCCCTGCTGCTCTTTGTTGTCGGCCTCAAGCTGGACCTCCATATCATTCGCACCATGGGGACCGTTGCACTGGCAACTGGTCTGGGCCAGGTGCTTTTTACTTCGATCTTTGGATTTCTGATTGCACTGGCACTGGGGATGTCGCCAGTCGGCGCGCTGTATGTGGGCGTTGCACTGACCTTCTCCAGCACCATCATCATCGTCAAACTGCTCTCGGATAAAAAAGAGATTGATGCCCTGCACGGACGTATCGCCGTAGGTTTTCTGATTGTGCAGGACATTGTGGTGGTACTGGTAATGATCGGCCTGACGGCGCTGGGTGCGGGCACCTCGGCCGAGCCCGGCGCGCTGGCGACCGAGATGCTTTGGGTGGTTCTTAAAGGCACCGGCATGCTGCTGTTCATCGCCGCGCTGATGAAGTACGTTCTCCCGACACTGACCGGCCTGATGGCCCGATCCGCTGAACTGCTGATCCTGTTTGCCATTTCCTGGGCCGTGACAATGGCGGCGGTGGGTGATGCACTTGGCTTCAGCAAAGAAGTGGGTGCCTTCCTGGCGGGTGTGTCGCTGGCATCGACGCCGTTCCGCGAGGTTATCGGGGCGCGGCTGGTCAGCCTGCGTGACTTTCTGCTGCTGTTCTTTTTCATCGAGTTGGGCAGCGGTCTCGAGCTAGGGACGCTGGGTGGACAGGTGACACCAGCGCTGATCCTGTCGGCGTTTGTCCTGATCGGCAATCCCATTATTGTCATGGCCGTCATGGGATATATGGGCTACCGCAAACGCACCGGATTCCTGGCCGGTTTGACGGTCGCCCAGATCAGCGAGTTTTCACTGATCCTTGCTGCGCTGGGATTGTCGCTGGGTCATATCGACCGCGAAACAGTTGGTCTGATCACACTGGTCGGGCTGATTACGATCAGCGGTTCAACCTACATGATTCTCTACTCGCATCGGCTGTACGAATGGTTGTCGCCCGCCATGACAGTCTTCGAGCGCCGCAACGCCTATCGGGAGACGGAATACGATACAGATTCAATCGTGCGACCGGAATTTGTAGTGTTCGGACTGGGTCGCTACGGGTGTGGTATTGCTGATCAGCTGCTGGCGCGCGGGCACAAAGTGCTGGGCATTGATATTGATCCGGAAGTCGTCCGTACTCAGGGCAGCGAGCATATGCAGGTTCGCTTTGGCGATGCCGAGGATCCGGAGTTTCTGGGCTCATTGCCGCTGGCCAGAACACGCTGGGTCATCAACACTGCCCGCGAGCGGGATATCAATATGGCACTGCTCAACAGCCTGCGTCGCGAGGGTTATGCCGGAAAGATCGCGCTGACGGCATCAACCTCGCGGGACGCGGAAATACTGAAACATGCGGGCGCCGATCTGGTACTAAGGCCTTTTGCCGATGCGGCATTTCAGGCTGCTGACTGGTTGCTGGGAAGTCGCGAAGCCGATCAGCCGGGTTAGCGAATTTCACCAAGCTTTGTGAAAATCCTCCACCAGGTTCGCAGGTCAGCGGGCCACTGCCTAAAAATAAGCCTTAAATAACAGGTGCTTAAATTTTTGGCACGATATGTGAATTGCTCATGCCATCACCCGCTCATTTGCAGCGGGTTCTGGACAAATCACAGGCAGTGAGCAATGAACAACACAGGCATTATCGATCTTTTTACGCGACATAAAGTGGCAGCCAACCTGGTGATGATCATGATGATCCTCTCCGGACTCTGGGCATCGACACGCATCAATACCCAACTTGATCCTTCTGTGGAATGGCCGGTTGTCATTATCAATGCCAACTGGCCCGGCGCCTCGGCTGAGGACGTTGAACAACTGATTGTGGTACCGGTTGAACAGCAGGTCCGCACCGTGATCGGCCTGCAGCAGATGTACTCCACCAGTACTCAAGGTAGCGCAAACATTCGACTCGAGTTCATGTTTGACACAGACCTGAGCAAGGCGCTCGAGACCGTAAGTGATCGAGTCGCGCAGATTCGTAACCTGCCAGGTGACATGGAGCCGATGGTGGTGCGCCGTGGTATGTCCTATGAGCCTATTGCCTCCCTGATTGTTGCCGGAGGCTCCAGTGTGTCAGAACTGGTACCACTGGTGCGTCGATTCGAGCGCGAACTTTATACCGCCGGCGTTGACCGCATTGAGTTCAGTGGGTTGCCGGAAGAAGAAATGGCCATTCAGGTAGGCAGTCGCGATCTGCTGGCCATGAATACCACGCTGGATGCCCTGGCGGGTGAAGTACGTTATCGCAGCATGGACGTACCTGCGGGTGTTGTTGCGCGCAGCCAGGGCGAAATGCAGTTGCGTGGACTGGATCAGCGCCGTGGTATTAACGAATTTGAGCGCATGGAGATTCAGAATCCGCAGACCGGTGAGCTGATTCGACTCGGCGATGTCGCCCAGGTAGAGAAGCGCGCCAAAGCGGGACAGCCGCTACTTAGCAAGGACGGCAGTCCTGCCATCGAAATGAACCTGTATCGTGTAACCAACTCGGATGCTTTGTTGTCAGCTCGCATCCTGCAGCAGTGGATGGATCAGACTCAACCACAATTGCCCGACGGCGTTACCGTGGAAACCTACCAGGAAGTCTGGGTACTGCTGAAAGAGCAGCTGGAAGTTATCGCCAGTAATGCATGGTCCGGCCTTGTGCTGGTTGTGCTGACACTGTTTGTGTTCCTGAATACACGTACTGCGGCCTGGGTCACGGTGGGTATTCCCGTCAGCTTCCTGTTCGCAACCATGCTTTACTACTACGTGTTCGGCGGCAGCATCAACATCCTTGCCCTGATCACATTCATCATGGCACTCGGTATTGTGGTTGACGACGCGATTGTGGTTGGCGAGGACGCTGTCAGTCTGCACGAGCAGGGCCTGAGTCCCGATGAGGCAGCGTCAGGTGCAGCAAAACGCATGTTCATGCCGGTGATGACCTCGTCGCTGACCACACTGGCCGCTTTTGTTCCGCTGCTTATCACTGGTGGCGAAATGGGGGCAGTCATTCAGACCATGCCGATGGTTCTGTTCTGCGTCATCGTGGCGTCTCTTGTTGAATGCTTTATCGTGCTGCCGGCACACCTCAAGCACAGCTTCAAACAGATGGGTCGTAAGCCAAAGTCGAAGTTCCGTCAGAAGTTCGATGCCGCTTTCTTTGGATTCCGGGATCGCTACTACAAACCAGTGCTCAATCTGGCGTTGGCGCGACCTGGCACTACGCTGCTGACCGCGATCGGCTGTGTGGTTCTGGCTTTCAGTCTGGTTATTGGCGGCAGGGTGGGCGTTAATTTTGTGCTGGGTATGAGCCTGCAGATGCTGGAAGCAAACGTGAGTTTCACCATGGACGCCACCGAGGAGCAGCGACGTGAGTTCATGCGACACCTGGAACAGTCAATGCAGCAGACTGACAGTGAGAATGGCAATGTCAACATCAATGGTTATTACGTTCGTGAGAATGTTGCCCGTATTAACCAGGAGAACAAGTCAGGTGCCCAGTTCGGTTCGATGCGTGTTGAATACGCATGGGAAGATGTCTACCAGGTCGCACCACAGGAGTTCGTCAATGCATGGCAACAGCGCGTCGTACGTCCGCCGTATGTCGAGCAGGTACTGCTTGAGGTGCGTGGTGGTGCCAATGGCGGTGCGCCGGATATCTCCCTGGTGCTGAGAGGGGACGACATCAACACACTCAAGCAGGCTTCAGAAGAACTGCAGGCGGCCCTGAGCAACTACGAGGGAGTGAGCAACGTCTTTGACAACCTGCCTTACGGACGCGATCAGATGATATTTAACCTGACAGCTCAGGGTCAGGCACTCGGCGTCACCACTGCCTCACTCGGCCAGCAGCTGCGCGCAGCCTACTATGGCAATCGCGTACAGATATTCAATCAGAATAACAGCGAGCTGGAAGTCATGGTCATGCTGCCTGACGACGAGCGCGATCATATAGCGTCTCTTGGTCAGTTTCCGGTGCGAACGCCACAGGGAGAGGTTGTTCCATTGCGCCAGGTCGCCCATCTCTCCACCCGACGTGGCATTGATGTCATCAATCACAACAACGGTTCGATGTCAGTGATGGTCAGTGCCTCAGTGGACAGCCAGGTGAACAATGCAGAGCGCGTGCTGGCATCCGTGCGCGAGACAGTCCTGCCACAGATCAATCAGCGTTACGGACTGAGCTCTGATGTGGGCGGCAATAACCTGCGCAATCAGCAGCTGCTGGAAACCATGCAGATGGGTGGCATGCTGACATTGGTATTCATCTACCTGATTCTTGCCTGGTCGTTCTCTTCATACGTATGGCCGCTGGCAGTACTGACAGCTATTCCGCTGGGACTGACGGGTGCAATTGCAGGCCATTGGGTAATGGGTGTGGACCTGGGCATGATGTCGATGCTGGCATTCTTTGCTCTGACTGGTGTGGTGGTCAACGACTCTATCGTGCTGGTGAGTTTCCTGCGCCGGGAACTGGAAGCCGGCAAAGCACTGGTCGACGCAGTGAGCAGCGCTGCGCTGTCACGCTTCCGCGCCGTCTGCCTGACCTCGCTGACCACAGTGGCCGGCCTGTCGCCGCTGATGTTCGAACAGTTCAGCCTGGCCATCTACATGGTACCGATTGCCATAACGCTGGTGTTCGGCCTGGCATTTGCCACCTTGTTGGTGCTGCTGGTTGTTCCGGCGCTGATTGTGATGATTGAACGCATTAAAAACAGACTCGGCAGACTCAAGACTGCCACCCAGGCTCAGGTGTTCGAGCCAAGTAAAGAGGGACTTTGATATGCAAGGCGATAACAACTTCGGGCAACAGATTTTCTGGGGGCGTCAGCTCAACAGATTCAGATACATTGGCACCAAAGCGGCCGGTGTATTAATACTGGGCATGTTTGTGCTGACCAGTGCACTGGTGGTAGCGACAGGGCCGGAAGCGGCTCCTGTAGAACGTGCCGAACGTGAATGGCCGGTAGCAGCCAGTGTCGTACAACCAGCTGCCATGTCTCCCACATTACAGGCGTATGGCAGACTGGAATCCGATCAGCAGGCAACATTGCGCGCCGGTCTGACGGCCGATGTCTCTGCAGTGCACTTTCGGGAGGGGGACTGGGTGAATGCAGGTGACGTAATGCTTGAGCTGGATCCGCGTGAGGCTGAACTGGCGCTGCGTGCTGCCCAGGCTGCAGAGCGACGAGCTGAGGCCAGCCTGAAATCGGTCGTTAGCGACTACGAGTTGGCACAGACACTGGCTACGCATCATGAGGATCAATTGCGCATTGCCAGAGAAAAGCTGCAGCGCTTTGAATCACTGCACACACAGCGCATGATCGCGGACGCGCAATTGGATGAAGTGCGTCATGAGGCAACCGAGCGCGCCATGGTTCACGCCAGCCACCAGGCGTCACTCGCTGATTACCCCAATCAGATTGCCCAGGCCGAAGCAGCACTGGAAGAAAGTCGAGCCAGTCTGGCCCGAGCAGAGCTGGACCTGCGCCATACTCAGGTGGCGGCACCGTTTAACGGCCGCATACTCAGTCTGGGTGTTGCAGTCGGTGACCGCATCAGTGTCGGTAGTGAGCTGCTGCAGGTAGCTGACTACGACCGCCTGCAGGTGCGAGCGTCATTGCCAATCGAAATGGCAGCGCAACTGCGTGGCAGTCTGCAGAGTGGTCAGGTCGTGACCGCGACAATCAACGATGCCAGATCGGCGTCAGGACAATCTGTTCAGGTGCTGGAATTGCAGGGGCTGGCTGGCAACGTAAAATCCGGACAGAGCGGTATTGACGGTTTTTTTAAGGTGCCGGCGGACGCCACGCTGGCGCTGGGCGCAGTGGTAAACCTGAATGTGCGTCTGCCGGTTGAGCGCGATGTCGTCGCTGTCCCGATGCATGCCATTTATGACAATGACCGTATCTACCGGATTGATCACAGCCGTCTTGAAGCGGTGCAGATCGAGCGCGTTGGTGAGCACATCGACCAGCAGGGTAACTACCATGTACTGGTCCGTTCACAGTCCTTGACCGCAGGAGACCAGATCATGGTTTCACAGCTGCCCACCGCCATGACCGGTTTGCTGGTAAACCCGGTGACCGAATCGGCACTGGTAGACAGCGCGCCGCTGCAACCAGGTGTGGCTGCCGTCAGCAGTATCAACTGACGACTGGCCACGCTGGGACCCGGCACTGGTAGTGCCAGGCGTGACAGCATGGTATTGTCCTCCGTCAAAACTGAACATCGCTGACCGTGCCCCTACAGGCTACGGTCAGTCTGCTTACGGAGGAACAGAGAATGTCACAGCTATTGTCCAATCAGGGCATCATCATCACCGGCGGCACACGTGGCATTGGTAAAGCCATCGCCGAGGCCTGTCTGGCAGAGGGTGCCAGGGTATTGATCACCGGCCGCTCAGAAGAGAGCGTCAATAAAGCACTTGAAGCTGTCGGTCACGATGCCCTGATCGGCAGCGTTGCCGATGTTGCCAGCGAAGAAGACACCGTGCGTGTCTTTGAACTCGCCATGCAAAAGTTCGGCAAAGTCGACGCAGTGGTCAACAATGCCGGTATCGCCCGTGCGGGCGCCATTCAGAACCTGCGCGCCAAAGACTTTCAGATGGTCATGGACACCAACCTGACCGGCGCTTTCCTTTACAGTCGTGAAGCTTTTCGGGTCATGAAAGAAGCCGGTGGTGGACGCATTCTCAATATTGGCAGTATCTCAAGTCAGACCCCGCGATTCGGTTCAGTCCCTTACACCACCAGCAAGTTCGGTCTGCAGGGGATGACCCGTGCGCTGCAGGTCGAGGGACGCGAACTTGGCATCATGGTAAGCTGTTTGCACCCTGGCAACGTACATACTGACATCTGGGACAAAGCGCCAAAGTCTGTTGTTGATGAGCCCAAAATGCAGGTGGCAGATATTGCCCGTGTGGCAGTGCTGATGCTGAGCATGCCGCCGAACTCCACCATCATCGATGCCACTGTGCTTGATCCCAGACAGCCATTTCTGGGCCGTGGTTGAACCACTCAATTCAAGGAGAAGCTGTTATGAAGTCAACCGTTATCCAATCCCTGGCAGCGCTGGGCATGAGCCTTGTGGCTTTCCATGCGCTTGCACAGAGCAATGACCTGGTCGCTGAAGGGGCGCAGATCGAGCTGCTGAGCGACACCTTTACTTTCACCGAAGGTCCGATAGCCGATGAGGCCGGGAACGTTTATTTTTCGGATATCCCTGCCAACCGTATTCATGTGTGGACAGTGGACGGCGAACTGCAAACCTTTCGCGAACAGACCAATGGCAACAACGGCCTGTTTTTCGACAGCAACTGGGTACTGCACGGTGCCGAAGGCGGTGCGGGCCGCATCAGCCGAATGGACAGTGAGGGCAATGCTACGGCAGTGATCGATCAGCACAATGGTGCGCCGTTCAACAGCCCGAATGATCTGTGGATTGACCCGCAGGGTGGCATCTACTTTACTGATCCACGCTACGGCAGCGAAGCAAACCTGCCACAGCCGGGCTACTACGTGTATTACCTGGCGCCTGGAGCTTCAGAAGCGGAAGTCATTATTACCGACATGCAGCGTCCGAATGGCATTATTGGTACGGCCGATGGTGAGACTCTGTACGTAGCCGATCATCAGGGTAACCAGACATTTGCCTACGACATCGATGCCCCCGGCCAGATAAGCGGAAAACGGCTTATCGCTCCGCAGGGGTCCGACGGCGTCACACTGGATGAACATGGCAATCTTTATTTGACCGGTGGTAACAATATTACGGTGTACAGTCCGGAAGGAGAGGTACTGCAGGTGCTTGAGTTCCCCCTGGCGCCCGCCAACATGACCTTTGGTGGGCCGGAGCGCAATGTTCTGTATGTCACCGCTCGCCGAAGTCTGTTCGCGCTGCCAATGAATGTGCGAGGCATGTACTGACGGGTCAGTCGTCAAACGCACATATGCTGGGCTCGAGACGGATACCGGTGTCTCCGGCTCAATCCAGCACAGGCGTGGTCGGGCGGTAGAACTCATACCGCCCGCGACCAGCCGCCTTGGCCTGGTACATAGCTACGTCGGCGTGATGCAGCAGGCTGGCAAAGTCGGTTCCGTGTTCAGGTGCGAATGTCACGCCCATCGAAATACTTGGCGTGATGGACACCCCCTCCAGACCAACAGGTGTTGAAACGGCGTTGACTATTTTGTCGAGTACAGGTTCAACATTGGCGTCTTCATGCAGCCCGCCGATGAGTATCAAAAACTCATCGCCTGCAATCCGGATAAGTTTGTCAGACCGTCGTAACTGTTCACTGATGGTTTTCGCCAGGTGCTGAAGCAGCGCATCACCGCGCGCATGCCCCAACGAATCATTAATCTGTTTGAAGTTATCGATATCCAGGAAAACAAAGGCAAGCCTGGAGTCATCCGACATGCATTGCGCCAGCACATCGTCAAAAAGCTGTTCAGCCATGCGCCGGTTTGGTAAACCTGTCAGATTGTCATGATAGGCAAGGTGTTCAGCGGCCAGCTTGGACTGCTCCACCTCGACCAGTTCCTGCCGCAATCGCGCCAGCAAGAGCAACAGGTCGGAAGCCAGCACACGAATCAGGAAAGTTGACGCCGCCAGAACAGCAAGGTGGTCAATCATCGTCAGGTAACCGCGTGTGGCTTCAGTGCCTGTGCGCCAGCCATTCATGGTAGCAACGCTGAGTATGACGATGTAAAGCAACATGCTGGCAGAGACGACATAAAACGATCGCGTACCGACCATGACCATGGCTAGCAACAGCACTGCAGGGTAAGCGATCACCGCGGCAGAGCGCAGGCCGGAGCCGTCCCACATACTCTGAAAGATACAAAACAGGGTGACCGCCAGGATGATATGACTGGCCAGTGTTGTCTGGCCACGCCGCAACAGCAGCAGTGTGCCACACAACAGCACCACGCAGATCATCATGTAGACCATGATCGATATCTGAGCGCTAAGGACGGCAACGATTGACAGCGTTACAAGCAATAAAATACAGACAAGAACAAACTGCTGGATCCGCCGGTTACGAATCTCTTCAATATCTCCTTGCAGTCGCAGCAGTTTGTTTTTGTCGGTCATTTCTTCAGTGGCGAATCAAATAGTCAAAAGCACTCAGTGCTGACCGTGACCCTTCTCCCATCGCGATAACAATCTGCTTATAGGGTATCGTGGTCACATCACCGGCGGCAAATACGCCGGGGATGTTGGTCTCACCGCGGTTGTCGATCTCAATCTCTCCAAACTTGCTGGTTTTCAAAGTGCCCTTGACCCATTCGCTGTTTGGCAGCAAACCGATCTGCACAAAAACACCTTCCAGCTCCACAGTGTGCGACTGCTCGCTCTGGCGGTCCTTGTAGACCAGGCCAGTCACTTTCTTGCCGTCGCCCACTACCTCTGTGGTCTGTGCCGAGGTGATCACCTTGACGTTGGGCAGGCTGCGCAATTTGCGCTGCAGTACTTCGTCTGCCTTGAGCGTGTCGGCAAATTCCAGCACCGTCACGTGAGCGACCAGACCTGCCAGGTCGATGGCTGCCTCAATACCTGAGTTGCCGCCGCCGACAACAGCGACACGCTTGCCCTTGAACAGGGGGCCGTCACAATGCGGGCAGTACGCCACACCCTTGTTCTTGTACTCCCTCTCGCCCGGCACATTCAGTTCACGCCAGCGTGCGCCAGTGCTGATAATGATCGACTTGGCCTTCAGTGATGCACCATTATCAAATTTGATCTCGTGGAAACCGCCAGGTTCAACGGCAGGCACCAGAGCCGACGCGCGTTGCAGATTCATGATATCCACCTGGTACTGTTTGACGTGCTCTTCGAGCTGTCGCGCCAGTTTCGGGCCTTCCGTTTCCTGCACAGAGATGAAGTTTTCGATTGCCATGGTGTCGAGCACCTGACCGCCAAAGCGCTCAGCCGCGACACCGGTTCGAATACCCTTGCGCGCTGCGTAAATCGCCGCTGCCGCACCGGCCGGGCCGCCGCCCACGATCAACACATCAAATGGATCCTTGCTTGCCAGCTTCTCGGCTTCGCGCTTGGCGGCGCCGGTATCAATCTTGGCGAGAATCTCATCGACGCCCATACGGCCCTGTCCAAACAGCTCACCGTTCAGGTAGATGCTGGGGACGGACATGACCTCGCGTTCTTCCACTTCTTTCTGGAACAGAGCACCGTCAATGGCCACGTGTTTGATATTGGGGTTCAAGACCGCCATCACGTTCAGGGCCTGCACCACATCCGGGCAATTTTGACAGGATAGTGAGAAATAAGTTTCAAAGGCGAATTCACCTTTGATGGCTTTGATCTGGGCGATTTTTTCCTCACTCAGCTTGGGCGGATGTCCACCCGTCTGCAGCAGCGCCAGAATCAGCGAGGTAAACTCGTGTCCCATCGGGATACCAGCGAAGGTCAGATGCATATCGGCATCTGGCCGCTGCAGGCTGAACGACGGGCGTCGGCTACCCTGACCGTCCTCACGAACTGTGATGTGCGGACTCAGCGAAGCAATGTCCTGCAGCAGTGCGCGCAGCTCCTTTGATTTCGCGCCGTCATCAAGCGACGCGACCAGCTCGAAAGGCCGGGAGACTTTCTCCAGATAGGCTTTCAGCTGGGTTTTCATGTTGGCGTCTAACATCACGTTTTTCCTCGATAAATCAATGCACAAAGGCAGTGTTTACACAAATTTCGGGCAAAAGAAAGCCCGGACGATAGCCGCCCGGGCTCTCGGGCTTACTGGAGTAAGGCGTTTTAGATCTTGCCTACCAGGTCCAGTGACGGCGCCAGTGTTTCTTCGCCTTCCTGCCACTTGGCCGGGCAAACTTCGCCAGGGTGAGCAGCGACGTACTGAGCAGCTTTGACTTTGCGCAGCAGCTCTGAGGCATCGCGGCCGATACCGCCAGCAGTAATTTCAACTACCTGGATCTTGCCATCGGGGTCGATCACAAAGGTTCCGCGCTCAGCCAGACCAGCTTCTTCGATCATGACTTCGAAATTGCGGCTGATGACGCCAGTGGGGTCGCCGATCATCGGGTAGGTGATCTTGCGAATGGTATCCGAGCTGTCATGCCAGGCTTTGTGCGTGAAGTGCGTATCAGTAGAAACGCTGTAGATTTCAACGCCGCGGGCCTTGAATTCTTCGTAGTTGTCAGCCAGGTCGCCCAGCTCTGTCGGGCATACAAAGGTGAAATCGGCTGGGTAGAAGAACACAACTGACCACTTGCCGGTCAGATCAGCTTCGGTCACTTCGACGAACTCGCCATTGTGGAATGCGGTCGCTTTAAAGGGTTTAACTTCGGTATTGATCAAAGACACGTAAAGACTCCTTAATTTCCCTGTGCCGAATCCAGTTTGATCGGCGGTTCACTTAACAGCCGCAAGAATAGCCCTATTTTCAGCTTAGGTAAAATGAAATATATATTAACAAACGATAGAAATAATAAATGATGTCGCTCGCTGTCGGCGTCTACAGTCGATAGAAGGCAGTCACCAGAACGTAGATCAGCGCGGCACAGAGACAAAAATACAGGATTACTTTGACAGGTTCCTGACGCAGTCTGTCCAGCTGCGTTTCGGCTCGCCCGGCGGCCTTGTCCGCTTCGTACTGCGCACGGGACTCTCGCTGGCGCTGTGACTGGTACTCGGCCAGCAGACTGGAGGCCAGACCGTAGTCGTCATCGTTGCGCAACCAGATGCCAGGCATTGAAATGCCCCAGTTGCCGGCACTGGTCTCATAGAAGTCTATATCATGGTCGTGCAACAGCTGGCGCACGTCCTCGGCTTCATCGTCAGGTACATGGCGCAGTTTGAATATCAGGCGTGACATAGTTGTAATACAGAATGGACTGGAGTGGTCATGTTACTGGCATCGGCCGCAGGAAAACATAGCCAACCGCAACAAAGGGAAGAAGAGGGAGAGCATTATGTTGGAGAAAGCAGGTTTCAAAGCTGCACAGGCGATCGTTGCGCTGGTACTCGCGAGCATCGCCTCGCTGGCGAGCGCGCAGACAGCGGTCTGGCAGGTCAGCAAGGATGACGGCAATCACATTTACCTGGGCGGCACCATTCACCTGTTGCGCGCCAGCGATTATCCCCTGCCGCCTGAGTATGAGCTGGCGTATCAGGAGTCAGACCGCCTGTTCTTCGAGACTGATATCGGGGCCATGAATGACCCTTCGCTTCAACAGCGCATGATGGCGCAGATGACCTACCAGGACGGTCGCACCCTGCGAACAGTCCTGAATGAGGAAGCGTATCAGGCGCTGTCAGATTATGTGGCATCGGCCGGACTGCCCATCCCGCTGGCCATGATGCAGACTTTCAAGCCGGGTCTGCTGATCAGCACCCTCAGCGTGCTGGAGCTGCAAAAGCTCGGGTTTTCACCCCAGGGTGTTGATATGTTTTTCCATACCCGGGCCATGGGGGACGGTAAGGATCGTGGACAGCTGGAGACGCTTGATCAGCAGCTGGCGCTGCTTGCCAGTCTGGGCGAGGGCTATGAAAGCGATTACGTGATGTACTCGCTGGAAGATTTCAAGGACATGGAGTCGCAGCTTGAAACCATGGTGAGCAGCTGGCGCGCGGGTGACCTGAGTGTGCTGGAAGAGCAATTCGTCGGTTCAATGGGCGAGTTCTCGGACGAGCTTTATCAGGGCCTGCTTGTTGACCGCAATCAGGCGTGGCTGCCGCTTATCGAGGCCATGTTCGAACAGGACGGCACAGAGTTCGTGCTGGCTGGTGTCGCGCACATGGTAGGAGAAGATGGGCTGTTGGTAATGCTGGAGAGTCGCGGTTACGAGGTGACTCAGGTGGTGGCACAGCCGTGATGCCTGCTGTGCCGTGCCCGGTATTAAGGACCTGGATCAGTTGGCAGTTTTGTGACTCAGGATGATCTGGCGAGGGCCGCGGGTATTGGTTTGACCGCTGGTGCCCGTTGGAATCTGCTGGACCTTGCCGCCGGATTTGAGAAACGCTGCTACCTGGCGGGCCAGATCTTCGCGATCACAAACAGGCAGGTCTTTCTTGGATTTGCTGGACATGACACTAAACCTTGATATCTACCGTAAAAAGTCGATCAGTATACACTAATCCCCCCTTTCCTGTCAGCTCGTCAATTTGTGCCTGCAGCCTTTTATACCGCCGGCAATCTGCTAGAATCGGTCAATCTGTTGGAGAGAGATCAGTATGACCGATAAAACTGCAGCGAAAAAAACAACATCCAAAACCACGTCGAAAGCCAAATCTGCGGCGACCACCAAGACCAGTTCTGCCAAGTCGACTGCCACGTCGCCCAAGGCGGATACCAAAAAGGCTGCGGTGAAAAAAGCGCCCGCAGCAAAGTCTGCGACCGCCGCCAAGAAAGCAGGCGTGGCTAAAAAAGAGCCTGTAGCCAAAAAAGCGCCTGCCGCCAAGAAAGCGCCTGCAGCAAAGAAGGCACCCACAGCCAAGACAGCGCCTGCCGCCAAGAAAGCGCCGGCGGCCAAGAAAGCCCCTGCGTCAACGACCAAGACGACCGCTGCCAAGGCGACTGCAAAAGCCAAGGCTGCGACAGCTGCCAAGCCCAAAGCAGATGCCAAGGCAAAATCTGCAACAGCAGCCAAGCCCAAGGCTGCCGCCAAGTCTGGGACCGCAGCGAAAGCCAAGGCCGCAGCCAAGCCCAAAGCTGCCGCCAGTCCCAAGGCAGCCAGCAAGTCGAAGGCAGAGGCAAAACCCAAGACGGCAGCAAAATCCAGGGCCGCGGCCAAGCCTAAAGCTGAGGCCAAGCCTAAAGCCGCGGCTAAACCTAAAGCGTCGTCCAAACCAAAAGCAGCCAGTAAGCCCAAAGCAGCCGCGAGCGCGGCGCCAGATATCACAGCAGCTCCGGCGGAGCCTGTTAAAGAGAGCGTCAAGGGTGCATCGGTCAGCTTCAGCTCAGTGCAGGAGCCGCCTGCTCATCTGACCATGCGAGTCGAGCCGAATCGCGTGGTGGCGTTTCACTATCGCTTGTGCGAAGTCCGCCAGGACGGAAGTTACTCCCCCTGGATTGAGAGCTCATTCGGACGTCAACCGCTGCTGTATCTGCACGGACACGGCAATGTGGTGCCGGGTCTGGAGCAGGCAATGGCCGGCAAGCGAGCAGGCGACGTGCTCAATATTACTCTGACACCAGATCAGGCCTACGGCCCGAGAAAGTCCAATGAGCTGGTCCGTCTTCCCATCAAGCAGTTGCATAACCCACCCACTGGCAAGAACCTGGTGCCAGGTGTCATTGTTGGGGTGAAAACAAACCAGGGTGTTCGTAATGCGCTGGTTGTTAAAGTCGGCAAATTCAATGTGGATGTCGATTCAAATCACCCGTATGCCGGTCGCACACTGCACTATCAGATCGAAGTGCTGGGGGTGCGCGCGGCGGCTCCGGAGGAAATTGCACACCGTCACGTGCACGGACCAGGCGGTCACCGCCATTAAATCAGGCCTGATCCCCGCCAGACATGAAGGCGGGCATCGCCCAGTGCTGACTCAGTCAGTGACACAAAAACCATAACAATAAGCCACCAGGCAGAGGCACAAGATGACAATAGAAAATGAAAGCCGCAGAAAGTTATTGAAGGCGGGTGTAGGGGCCGGACTGGTCGCCGCCACAGCAGGTGTTCCATGGTTTGCGCTGGCACAGGGCGAGCGAGTCATGCGTTTCCTGGATGTGCCCGAGGGCTGGGGCCCCGGTCCGCGTCAGCCAGGTGCCACGCATATTATTGACACCCGACAACTGACAGATTTCTATAGTCACGATTTTTATGTGGTTCAACACTACGGCCAGCCCGAGCTGGATGTCGCTCAGTATGAGTTGTCGCTTACGGGTCTGGTTGATCAACCCTTGCGCTTTACACTGGATGATTTGCGTGCGCTGCCCAGCCGCGAAATCGACTGTGGCTTCGAGTGCGGTGGCAATGGCGGCCGGATGTTTCATGGTCTGGTTGGCAATGCGCGCTGGCGTGGTGTGAGTCTTAAGGATCTGCTGGAGCGTGCCGGTGTGCAGTCCGCAGGTCGAGAGGTGGTGTTTTTTGGTGGTGATATGGGCCGCGAGGAAATCCGCGGTCGCGAAGTCGAGAAGGCTTTTGCGCGCAGCCTGTCGCTGGAAGACGCCATGCGGGACGACAACCTGATCGTCTACGAAATGAATGGTGAGCCATTGCCGGTTCATCATGGACGTCCGGTCCGCCTGTTGGTACCAGGCTTTTATGGTGTTGCCAATGTTAAATGGCTGACCCAGATTCATGTGCAGGATACCCGTTATATGGGTCGCTTCATGGGCCGTGACTACGTCACGCTGAAACGTGAAATGGTTGGCGGTGAAGAGCGCTGGGTTGAAAACTCCGTGGCGCGCATGAATCTCAAGTCGGTCATTGTCCGCGTTACCGATCGTGGTGGCAGCCATCGCATCAGTGGGTTTGCTTTGAATGATGGTACCCCGCTGCGCAGCATTGAAGTCAAAATTGACGATGGCCCCTGGCAGCAGGCGACTATCGATCCGCAGGCGAGCCAGTATAGCTGGAAGCCGTTTTATCTGGACTGGCAGGGTGCCAGCCCGGGAGAACATACCGTCGTCTCACGCGTGACCGATATCAACGGACAGGTCCAGTCGCCAGCCGATCAGCTACCGGAGCGGGTCAGTTACTGGGAAGAGTTTGGTCAGTTCCCGCGTCGCGTCATGATTGAGGCCTGAAGTAGCAGCCTTGCAAGTGCCGCAGAGGCCAGACTGGCGGATGCGGCGGCAAGGACAGGGATTACAAGCTGGGTGAGAGTCATATGAAAAGTTATCTGGTGCTGACACTGATTGGCAAAGACCAGCCGGGGCTGGTGGAATCGCTGGCGCAGATTGTCGCCAAGCATCACGGCAACTGGCTGGAAAGTAATATGTCGCGCCTGGCCGGGCAATTCGCCGGCATCCTGCGAGTCAGTGTTGATCAGGACAAGGCAGACGAGCTGGTCACTGCGCTGGATGCGCTTTCACCCAAACTCAGACTGGTGGTCCAGCGCCCTGCCCCTGGCGATGATGGCAGTGAGGCCAGTGCACCTCGTCAGGCCGTCAGGCTGTCGCTGGTGGGCAATGATCGTCCAGGTATTATCCGGGATATTTCTGGCGCCCTGGCACGCAATCAGGTCAATGTCGACGATCTGGAGACAGAATGCAGCCCGGCTCCGATGGCCTCCGACATGCTCTTTAAAGCCAACGCCCTGCTACACGTGCCAGCCGGGATGGATATAGATACGCTGAGAGCCGAAATCGAAAAGCTTGCCGACGATCTGATCGTCGATATCACGCCTGCCGAAGACTGATAACCGGCCAGCCCATATTGCTCGCGTGGGCCCGCAGTTTATCATCAGGGTCAACAGCCACCGCTTTGCCAGCAGCTTCCAGCAATGGAATATCATTAAACGAGTCGCTGTAGAACACGCTGTTCTCCAGCGTCAGGCCCTGGTACTCAGGCTGCTTGCTGTTGGTTTCCAGCCATGACTTCAGCTTGGTGATTTTGCCAGCCTGAAAGCAGGGCGCACCGCTAA
Organism: Gammaproteobacteria bacterium UBA2675; assembly: GCA_002354805.1. Lineage (GTDB taxonomy): Bacteria > Pseudomonadota > Gammaproteobacteria > Pseudomonadales > Pseudohongiellaceae > Pseudohongiella. The sequence goes on along the minus strand of DEMH01000005.1, from coordinate 60,185 downwards.
TCTTGCCAGTCAGCACCCCTTCCAGATACTCCAGGTCTGTAGCAATCAGGTCGTGGACCCCCAGTCGCCTGGAGATAGGCTCAGTCACAAAACGGTTGGTTGCGGTCACAATCAGGCAGATATCGCCCCTGTTCTTGTGAGAGTCGACCAGCGCCTGGGCACTTGGCAGCATAATCGGGTCAATGAACTGCTGCATGAATTTGATGTGCAGCTCCGCCAGCCGGGATTGCGTATAACCCACCACCGGTGACACCGCAAACTCCAGATACTCGGTCATATCCAGCGTGCCCTGCTGGTACTGTGCATAAAAAGCATCGTTCTGCTGACGGTGTGACTCGGCATCGGCCAGACCCTCACTGATCAGGAACTCGCCCCAGGCATGGTCGCTGTCGCCGGCCAGCAGAGTGTTATCCAGGTCGAAAATAGCCAGGGTTTTCATGCATTGGTTCCTGTTGCTTGGGTTAAGGGGTAATTGCCACGGCGCGGATTATAACCCGAGGCAGGCGCTTTTTTGTGGGACGTTTTTGTGAAACAATGCAGTGCTGGCATGTCTGTGACAGCAACGCCCCTATAGAGTGTTAATCGATCTGGAACGGATCGGAATTTGATCGGAATGCAAACGTAAATGATTGATGCTGAAGGCTTCAGACCGAATGTCGGTATCATCATCTGCAACCCTCGAGGGCAGGTGTTGTGGGCCAAGCGTATTGGCCAGGATGCCTGGCAATTTCCCCAGGGTGGCATCCGCAAGGGTGAGCGGCTGCAGCAGGCAATGTACAGGGAATTAAAAGAAGAAGTCGGGCTTGAGGCCAGGGACGTGGAAATACTCTCAAGTACGCGGGACTGGTTGTACTACCAATTGCCGCGTCATTATATCCGGCAGAACTCCAACCCGGTCTGTATCGGGCAGAAACAGAAATGGTTTTTGTTGAGTCTGCGCGGAGAAGAGTCACGTATCTGTCTGTCCAATCAGGACGATACGCCGGAGTTTGATGACTGGCAGTGGGTTAGTTTCTGGTATCCGCTCAGCCAGGTTATCGACTTTAAACGCGAGGTATACCGTCAGGCGTTGCGACAATTGGTCAAGCCTCTTAACCGATACGTGAATTCGTAAACGAGTCGCCAGCCAGGCGAACCATCCTATGCTCGATAGATTGCGTGAAATAGTCCAGGAGGTGAACACCGCCAGGGACCTGCAGACTGCGCTCGACATTATTGTGTCGCGCGTACGGGATGCTATGAACACGCAGGTCTGCTCGGTTTACCTGCTGGACAGCGACATCAATTGCCATGTGCTGATGGCCTCCGAGGGTCTTCGCAAAGAGTCTGTTGGCCACGTCAGCCTGCAACTGGATGAAGGTCTTGTTGGCCTGGTGGCGCGCAACGCGGAGCCGGTCAATTTGGAAGACGCTCGCGCTCATCCCAACTATCACTACCTGTCGGAAACCGGCGAGGAAGAGTTCCGCTCCTTCCTGGGTGTGCCCATTATCCACCACCGGAATGTGCTGGGCGTGCTGGTTGTACAGCACCGGGACAAACGGTCTTTTGACAACGGTGAAGAAGCCTTTCTGATCACGCTGTCTGCGCAACTGGCAGGGGTGATCGCTGCGGCCGAAGCCAGCGGCGCCATCCAGGGTATGAGCCCCTCCGGTCAGCGCCGCGCCGACACCAGTTTTGCGGGTATCTCCGGTGCATCTGGTGTAGCAATAGGCCAGGCAGTGGTGGTGTTCCCGCATGCAGATCTGAGTCTGATTCCCAGCCGGGTTGCTGAGGACATCGATGCCGAACTGGCAGCCTTTGCAGACGCCCTGAATCGTGTCCGTACTGACATCAAGGCGCTCAGTGACTCAGTGGGTCAGCAGCTGCGACCTGAAGAGCGTGACCTGTTTGATGTTTATCTGCGCATGCTGGACGACGATGCCCTGGGTCGCGAGGTTAATGATCTGATCTCGGCTGGTCAGTGGTCGCAGGGTGCCCTGGCCGAGGTAGCCACCGACCACGTCAAGGCGTTTGAACAGATGAAAGATCCTTACCTGCGCGAGCGTGCGGCTGATATCAAGGATCTTTGCAGTCGTGTGCTGTTTTACCTGCAGGAAACCGAGCGCGACAAACCCAAGGAATACCCGGATCACACCATCCTTGTTGGAGAAGAGCTGGCGCCTTCAATGCTGATGGAAGTGCCACGCGAAAAACTGGTTGGCATGATCTCAGTTAAAGGGTCAGGTAACTCACACGTAGCGATTCTTGCGCGGACGATGGGCATCCCGACCGTCATGGGCGCCCTGGATCTGCCTTATAGACGCCTCGACGGCCGCCAGGTTATTGTCGATGGCTACAATGGTACCGTCTATACCAGTCCGTCGGATCAACTGCTGGCGCGTTACCAGGAAGTCATCAAAGAAGAAGAACAACTGGTCCGTGGTCTGGAAGGGCTGATCAATCTGCCCTGTGTCACACCCGACGATCATCGTGTCAGCCTGTGGGTCAACACCGGTCTGATGACAGACGTTGTGCGTTCGCTGGATCACGGTGCCGAAGGCATTGGTCTGTTCCGCACAGAAGTGCCTTTCCTGTTGAGTGAGCGTTTCCCCAGTGAACAGGAACAGGCGGCCATCTACCGGCAGCAGCTTGAGGCTTTTGCTCCCAAGCTGGTCACCATGCGAACACTGGACGTCGGCGGCGACAAGGCCCTGCCCTACTTCCCGATTGAAGAGGCGAACCCGTTTCTTGGCTGGCGCGGCATTCGGGTGACACTTGACCACCCCGAGATTTTTATCGCGCAGGCACGGGCAATGATCCGCGCCAGTGAGGGCCTGAATAATCTGCAGATCATGTTGCCAATGGTTTCCAATCTGCAGGAGGTCACTGGCGCTACCCAGATTATCAAGCGTGCCCTGCGCGAGCTGCAGGAAGAAGGGCTGGACGTTCGCATGCCACCGATTGGTGTCATGATTGAATTACCGGCTGCCGTTTACCTGACACGCGCACTGTGCCAGATGGTGGATTTTGTGTCAGTCGGCAGCAATGACCTGACACAGTATCTGCTGGCTGTTGACCGAAATAACCCCCGGGTGGCTGACCTGTACTCAGCCTTCCACCCTGCGGTGCTTAACGCGCTGCAGCAGGTCGTTAATGAAGCCCATGCCGAAAACAAACCGGTCAGCATCTGTGGTGAGATGGCTGGTGATCCCGGTGCAGCACTGTTGCTGGTGGCGATGGGCTTTGATGTGCTGTCGATGAACGCCTCGACGCTGCTCAAGGTAAAGGCAGTGATTCGTGCCGTCACGCTCAGCACTGCCAAAGAGCTGCTGCAGGATGTCATGAAACTGACCGACGCGCAGAGTATCCGAAGCTGTGTTGACCTGGCGCTTTACAATGCCGGCGTCGATCGACTATTGCGCTCGTCACGCAGCAATTAACACGGAACAGATATTTACGACCTTCAGGAATTTGAAAAGACCCGATGCTGACCTACCCCGATATTGACCCGGTTGCTTTCTCGATAGGCCCACTGACCGTGCACTGGTACGGCATCATGTATATCGTTGCGTTTACAGCCTGCTGGCTGCTGGCGCGATACCGTATCCGCACCGGCCCCTGGAAAGGCGAGTATACCGACGATCATATTTCCGACCTGGTTTTCTACGGCGCCCTGGGTGCCGTGCTGGGTGGCCGTCTGGGATCGGTGCTGTTCTACAACTTTGATCGCTTCGTGGCTGATCCGCTCTGGCTGCTGCGCGTCTGGGAAGGCGGCATGTCCTTCCATGGCGGATTCATTGGCGTGATGCTGGCGTTCTACTGGTACGGTCGCCGCATCAACAAGCGCTGGTTTGACGTGCTGGACTTCATTGCGCCATTTGCACCGCTGGCGCTGGGTATTGGCCGCATCGGCAATTTTATCGGCGGTGAGCTGTGGGGGCGACCTACCACGGTATCGTGGGGCATGGTGTTTCCACATGTCGACAATTTGCCCCGCCATGCCTCGCAGCTCTACCAGGCATTTCTTGAGGGCGTCGTGCTGTTTGCGGTGGTCTGGTGGTTCTCCTCCAAGCCCCGACCACGCTATGCAGTGTCCGGACTGTTCGGGCTGGGCTACGGCCTGCAGCGATTCTTTGTGGAGTTCTACCGCGAGCCCGACTCATGGATCGGTTTTGTTGCGCTTGACTGGATGACAATGGGGCAGGTACTGTCCCTGCCCATGATCTTTGCGGGAATCGCACTACTTGTCATTGCCTACAGGAAACAGCCGGCGTGAAACAATATCAGGACTTACTGCAACGAATACTGGATGAAGGCGCCGAGAAATCGGATCGCACCGGCACCGGGACACTGTCAGTGTTCGGCCACCAGATGCGCTTTGATCTGCAGCAGGGCTTTCCGCTGGTCACCACCAAAAAGCTGCATCTGCGCTCGATCATTCATGAATTGCTGTGGTTTCTCAGCGGCGACACCAATATCCGATATCTGAAAGAAAACGGCGTCTCCATCTGGGACGAATGGGCCGATGAAAACGGCGACCTGGGCCCGGTCTACGGGTTCCAGTGGCGCAGCTGGCCTGGCAAGGACGGTCAGTCCGTCGACCAGATCAGCAAGGTGGTCGAACAGATCCGCAACAACCCCGATTCCCGTCGCCACATGGTGGTTGCCTACAACCCCGCCTATGTCGATGAGATGGCGCTGCCGCCCTGCCATTCACTGTTTCAGTTCTACGTCGCCAATGGCAAATTGTCCTGCCAGTTGTATCAGCGTTCGGCAGACACATTTCTGGGTGTGCCGTTCAATATTGCCTCGTATGCACTGCTCACCCACATGATGGCCCAGCAGTGTGATCTCGAGGTTGGTGAATTTATCTGGACCGGTGGCGATACGCATTTGTACAGCAATCATCTGGAGCAGGCTCGACTGCAGTTAACACGCGAGCCTTTGCCGCTGCCGACGCTGCATATCAAGCGGCGCCCGGGCAGTATTTTCGATTATCAGTTTGATGACTTCGAAATACAGAATTACCAGTCGCACCCACACATCTCCGCACCGGTGGCCGTTTGACGATGGACGAGACAGACGAATTACCCGAAATGAAAGTGGCACTGATCTGGGCGCAGTCGCAGAATCGTGTGATAGGCCGCAACAATGCACTGCCGTGGTATCTCCCGGAAGACCTGAAGTACTTCAAGCGTGTCACCATGGGCAAACCCATCGTGATGGGTCGCAAGACATGGGAATCCATCGGTCGGCCGCTGCCCGGCCGCACCAACATCGTCATCTCACGTAATCCTGAATTTCAGGCAGAAGGCGTCAAGGTAGTTCCGACTTTTGAGGACGCGCTGGCACTGGCCGAGAAGGTGTGTCTGATCAATGGCGGCGATGAAGTCATCATTATGGGTGGTGCGCAGATCTATGAAATGGCGCTGCCCTACGCTGACCGTCTCTACATGACGCAGGTCCATGCCCATGTCGACGGTGATGCCTGGTTCCCGGAATTCGAACTGAGCGAGTGGCACGAGCTGGGCCGGGAAGACCATGCAGCCGCCGACCCGAATCCCTACGATTACAGCTTTGTGATTCTGGAACGCTGATTGGCGGTGATGCTCTCGTTGAGCACACGAGCCATCTCAGCCAGCCCACGCCTCACGTCAGTGCTTTGCGAAACGCCTTGGAATTACGCTGGTAGTTGTAGAGCTCCTGCTTTTTGATCGGCAGGTCTGAAACAGCGATAGGTTTAAAGCCACGCTCCAGAAACCAGTGTGCGGTTTGAGTCGTCAGCACGATGGCATTGCTCAGCCCCATCCGCCTGGCTTCTTTTTCCAGGGCACGCAGCAGGTGATCACCGCGACCACTTTCCTGATACTCCTTATGGATCGCGATGCAGGCGATCTCTCCGGTGTCTTCGTCCAGTGGGTAGATCGCGGCGCAGGCGATAATCATGCCCTCCATTTCGATGACCTTGAAATACTCGATCTCTGCTTCCAGCAGTTCGCGCGAGCGATGCACCAGTATGCCGGCGGCCTCCAGTGGCGCGATCAATTCCAGAATACCACCGACGTCGTCAATCACGGCCTGACGCAGCAGCTCAAAGTTGTCACGCGAAACCAGGGTGCCGTTACCGTCACGTGTGAACAGCTCTTCGATCAAAGCACCGTTGTCCTCAAAGTTGATCAGATGACAGCGATGCACCGTCTTGCTGCTGGCCTTGGCGGCGGCTGCAAGTGATTCGCGCACACCATTCCTGGCCTGCGGGTGATCGTCACTGATATTGAGCAGCAACTGTTCAGCAGCGACCGGACTCAGGGTGCTGACCAGATTGTCGGCGGCGTCCATGATGCCGCGTTGTGGCACAAACAGAATCAGTTTCTCCGCCGCCATGGCTATGGCTATCTCGGTGGCCACCTCTTCAGCGGACAGATTGAACACTTCGCCCGTAGGGGAATACCCCAGGTTGGACACCAGCACGATATTGTTTTTGTCCAGGTGCTGCATGATGGCCGTGGCATTTACTTTGCGTACCACGCCTGTCAGCGCGTAGTCAAAACCGTCGATCACGCCCAGAGGTCGTCCCGTGATGAAGTTGCCGCGGCTGACCTTGATGTCTGCGCCGTGCATTGGCGAGTTTGCCAGCCCCATGGAAAACTGCGCTTCCAGATCGATCGACATGGCGCCGACGGTCTGTTTTATAATCTGCAGGCTGTCGACATCAGTAATACGCAAACCCTTGTGGTATCGCAGTTCGTGGCCAGCCTGTTGCAGTGAGGCGCTGATCTGCGGTCGCGCACCATGCACCAGCACCAGCTTGACGCCCAGACTGTGCAGCAGCGTAATGTCATGAACAATATTGCTGAAATTGTCATGCGCAATGGCTTCGCCTGTCAGAAGTACCACGAATACCTTTTTGCGATGGGCATTGATGTAGCTGGACGAGTGTCGAAACCAGTCGATGTATTGAGACAGATTTTCCATGTCGTGTTCCTGTGTTCTTTTTCTTTGTCCTAGTGCTTTTCCAGGCAGTAATGCGTAATAAACTGCTGCAGCAGATCGACGCAGGGTTTGACGCGATCCAGTGACAGATACTCGTCCGGCTGGTGCGCCTGGTCGATGTCACCCGGGCCCAGCACGATGGTATCGATGCCAATCTGCTGCAGCCAGGGTGCTTCGGTACCGAAGGCCACTGTTCCCGCCGTGTGTCCGGTCAGTCTTTCGGCGGTTTTTACCAGGTCACTTTCTACCGGACAGTGGAATGCTGGTGCACCCGGAAACAGCGGTGTCAGCTCAAAACCAACCTGCCAGCGCTGTGCCAGAGGCTGGAGACGTTTGCGGATCAGCTCGCGCATGTTCTCCACTTCCATGCCCGGCATCAGACGAATATCAAACTCCAGCTCGCAGTGGCCACAGATGCGATTTGGGTTGTCGCCACCATGAATACAGCCGAGATTCATCGTCGGTTTATCGATGGCAAACAGCGGGTTGTAATACTTCTCCTGCAGCTCGGCCCGGAATTTAAGCAGATCACCGATGACATCATGCATGGCTTCCATTGCATTGATGCCCAGGCTCGGATCAGAGGAGTGGCCGCTGCGACCCTGCAGCCGAATCGATTCCATCATGACACCCTTATGGGCATGGATGGGTTTCATGCCGGTAGGTTCGCCAATGATGGCGTAGCGCGCCTTGGGGCGCCCAAGTTCGGCAATTTTGCGGGCCCCAAACATGGACGTTTCTTCGTCCGATGTGGCCAGCACAATCAGCGGCTGTTGAAGGGGTTTGTCGGCGATATCGCGCACAGCTTCCAGGATCAGCGCAAAAAAGCCTTTCATGTCGGTGCTGCCAAGACCGTAAAGGCGGTTGTCCTGCTCGGTCATTTTCAGTGGGTCAACCGACCACAGTTCCGGGTCCATGGGGACGGTATCGGTGTGTCCGGCCAGCACCAGCCCACCCGGGCCGCTTCCGAGCGTGGCAATCAGATTGGCTTTGGCCTCGCCGCTGCTGCTCTCACAGGGCATGATCTCGCACTGGAACCCAAGCGCTGTGAACTGCTCCGCCAGGTAGTTGATAACCGGCATGTTGCTCATGTCCAGCGACGCATTGGTCGAGCTGATACTGGGCAGACTCATCAGGCTGGAAAAGTGTGCCAGCAGCGGTCGCGTTTGGGACGATTTGATGGTCATAAGCACTGCCTCCCGGTCAATTGTCCCGATTCTAACTGATTTGCACAGCCGCAGATACCGTCGTCCTGCAGGCCGCGCCACTCATGACTCTGCGCCAAAACACCGTTATTTGACGCAGTGCAAGGGTAGCACCCCTGCGGTATAAAGATTGTCGTAATAATTTGATTCGCAAACCTTTCCGACCCGGAGTGATGCTGTATGACGTCCGCAAGATTCCCCAGACTGGCCACATTGGCGGCCGGATTACTGGTCTGTAGTAGTTTGTCCGCTCAGGACTGGCAATTGCCTGACGAACTCACTGACAAACTGGAGGGAATGAGTCCAAGTCAACAGTCGTTTATCAGCAGTGGTGACTTCCTGACCTATATGCCTGCGCGGCAGATGGAGCTGGAACTGGCCAACCGGGATACGGCAGACATGCAGGCCCTGGTGGCAGATTTGATGGCTGTAGCAGCGGAGATGGGGTATGACCCCCAGCGGGACATGGGAGCCATACCCCTGAACCTGACTGCCAACGGCTTCAACATGGGTATCATCCCGCCGCCTATTCTGCGGGATGACACACGCAGCCCGGGCCCCTTCAGTGTGCATCGCTACCTGTTTCCTGAATCAGGTGTGCCTACATTTGCGGGGGCCCCGGTTGCGATTTTTCCCGAAGACCTGGAGGCGGGTGACGTCGACGTGGCGATTGTTGGAATTCCCAGTGATATGAGCAGTGGCCGCCGCGATGCCGGAAACGGCCCACGCGTGATGCGCGCGCTGAACACCATTGGGGTGCCGGACGTGCAGACGCTGATCAAGCCGCTGGATGTGCTGTCAGTCGTCGACTACGGTGACTTTTCAGTAGACAACCTGAGCGTGGAGCGGACCGTCGCCCACGTCACGGCCATGGTGACCGAGACAGCCGCCACCGGAACAGTACCAATGATGGTGGGTGGCGATACCTCAATGCTTTACCCCGGTGTTAAAGGTGTTGCGCAGGTCCACGGCAACGGCAGCTTTGGTCTGGTGCACTTCAGTGCCCATCCGGATGCCAATCGCAACGGTGTACATACGGTGTCCGACGATCAGGCGGTGTTCCTGCTGATCAATGAAGGCATTGTTAACGGTGACGACGTCATCACCGTCGGGCTGCGGGGCGAATCAGTGAATGCAGATACCTTACAGTGGCTGCGTGATCAGAATGTCCGTTATCACACCATGGCCTCCATCAATCGCAATGGTTACAGCGAAGTCATGGATCGCGTCATCGATGAGATCGACGAGCTGCCAGACCAGCTGTTTGTCTCCATCGACGTCAGCGTTATTGAGCCGAATGACATGGTCGCAGCAGGTCGAGTGGCCACCAATGGTCTGGCCATGCAGGAAGTGACCTCTACCATTCGCCATCTGTGTGCAGCGCGGGAGATCGTCGGTTTTGAAATAACAGACCTGGCACCTGTGCTGGACTTCTCGCGTCTGTCAGCACTCAATGCCAATGCAGTGCTGAATGCATGTCTGGTCGGAATGGCCGCGCGTGAAGCTGGTTTCGAACCAGACGAAGTTCATCCACTGGCGCTTGACCACGGTCAGGGCTAAACGGGAGGACGACGACATGCAAACACGACCATTCGCAAAAAATTCCGGAAGTTTGACAATGAAGAACCTGTATCGAATTCCATCGCTGTCGCTGGCAGCGTCCGTGCTGCTCCTGGCTGCAGCGGTATCCCCGAGCGCTCATGCGCAACCGGCGACGCCGGAGCATGTAACAGGCACCAATCCATATCCCTTTGAAACCCGGGATTTCCGTGACGACGAGGAAGAGGAACCCGAACTGATCGATCTGCCGGAAGGCTATGATGATAAGCTGGCGCTGCTGAGCGAGGAACAGCTCGAGTTTCTGCGCGGCCCCGATGCGCGGCGGTTCCGTGGTGACGAAGAAAAGATGACCGAATACTTCGACGAACACACTCCGGAAGAAATCGTCGAGTGGGTCAGCGCCATGCAGACTGTGGTGTCCAGTACACGGTATGAAGAAGGCCGTGACCTGCCCAATATTCCGCTCAACACGGCATCACCTGAATATAACGCCTGGCGCATTCAGCGCCCGCGCTCCATGGATCCAGAGCGTGAGCCCGGCCCCATTGATCTTGGCCGCTACAATGGCCGCGGCGGTCCGCCCACGTTCGGTGGCTTCCCGCTGGCTTTGACGCAGGAAGATCTGGAAGCCGGCGAAGTGGACGTTGCCATTGTGGGCGCGCCATTGAACATGGGTTCCGGATGGCGGGACTCTGGCGCTCAGGCAACAACGGATATGCGTGTCCTTGGACGCGCATTGGGGGGAATGGACCAGTACACACAGATCAACCCGGGCAGCGTGCTGAATATTGTTGACTATGGTGACGTTGCCATGGACAACAACAGCACGGAACGGTCCATGCAACATGTCCGGGAGATTGTGCGGGAAATCGCTGAGACAGGCGCGGTGCCCATCATTATCGGTGGTGACCACTCACTGGAATATCCGAACGTCGCTGCGCTGGCTGATGTACACGGTAAAGAGCGCGTGTCAGTGATTCACTTCGATTCACACTACGACGCCTGGTGGGGCAGCACTCACCTGATCAGCCACGGTGCGCCTGTCTACCGCCTGCTCAATGAAGGTCATGTGCGTGGTGCTGACTACATCCAGGTTGGTCTGCGTTCCAGTGGCCCCGATGAGGAAGCGTTCAAATGGATGCGCGAGATCGGCATGCGTTTCCACACCATGGCGGAAGTCGAGCAGCGCGGCTGGGATAACGTGATTGATCGTGTCGTTGCTGAAGCCAGTGAAGAAGGTCGCAAGATCCATATCTCTTTTGATATCGACATCATTGACCCCGCATTTGCTGTTGCAACCGGTACACCAGTATCGGGTGGTATCAACATGCGCGAAGCGATCACAATGGTTCGTCGTCTGTGTGCAGAATCCAATGTCATCAGTTTTGACCTTGTTGAGTTGCACCCGGCACTTGACCCAACGTATGCCACAACCATGAACAGCGCCCATGTCGTGAAAGCCTGTCTGACCGGTCTGGCTCTGCGTGAAGAAGGTTTGACCAGCCCACACTACCTGAGTCCGATTGCTTCCGAGCACGCCATCGACAACTACTACGGCGACCAGGCCGAGTTCCTGCGTCGAACCGAAGAACTGGAAGCCTCGCGCGAAGAGGAAGAGAACGAAGAAGCGGAGACGGTAGAAGGGTCTGATTCTGATATCGTTGCGCCGATTGACCCCGTTGAGCAGTAAGCCCATTGAGCAGTAACAAAGCCTGGCCCTGAAAAAAGAGCTGTCGCCTTGAGCCGGGCGGCAGCTCTTTTTTGTTTTTTTCACAGCCGCCAGGCCCGCCACTATCTTCTGCTGCCAAACAAGCCCGGCGATTGTGCCAGACTGATCAAAAACCCTGTGGGTTGGTGCTTTGCCAGCGCCACGCATCCCTCATCATGTCTTCGATACCCAGTTTGGCTCGCCATCCCAGGCCTTCAGCGGCAAAGGATGGGTCGGCATAACACTCTGCAATGTCACCCGGTCTTCGTGCCTCGATTCGATAGGGAATGCTTATGCCTGAGGCTTTTTCGAATGCCTTGATCATGTCCAGTACAGAATACTTTTCACCGGTGCCAAGGTTGAACACCTGATAGCCAGAAGCGCTTTCCATCTTTTCCAGTGCGGCCAGATGGCCAAGCGCCAGGTCTACTACATGAATGTAGTCGCGGACTCCGGTGCCATCGTGTGTCGGATAGTCATCGCCGAACACTTTCAGTTCTTTCAGGCGGCCGACCGCAACCTGCGTGATGTAGGGCAACAAATTGGCAGGTACCGTCGTCGGGTTTTCTCCGATCAGACCAGAGGCGTGCGCGCCTACCGGGTTAAAGTAACGCAGTGAGGTGATGGACCATGATGGATCCGCCCGGCAGACATCTGACAGAATGCGCTCAACCATGTATTTGCTGGTGCCGTAGGCATTGGTTGTTGCGCCTATGGGGAAGTCCTCGCGAATCGGGGTTTCGGCGGGATCGCCATAAACGGTTGCGGAAGATGAGAAGATCAGCTTTTTGACATCATGAGCAGCCATCACCCGCACCAGGACCTGTGAGCCGTATACGTTGTTCTCATAGTAGCGAAGCGGGTAGATCACACTTTCAGCAACCGCCTTCAGGCCAGCAAAGTGAATCACAGCGGTAATGTCATACTTGTCAAAGACAGCAGACAGCGCTGCCTCATCAAGAATGTCGCCTTTTACAAACGGCACTTCCGTGCCAGTGATTTTTGCCACGCGCTTCAGGCTTTCTTCGGAACTGTTGGAAAGATTGTCATACACAAGCAGTGATTCGCCCGCGTTCAGCAGCTCCACAACGGTATGTGATCCAATGTAGCCGGCGCCGCCTGTAACCAAAATCATAGAGCCTCCGTTATGAGCGCTGTAGCATGAATGTTTCGTATTCCAGTTTTGCGAACTTTCTGTTCAGGAAGGCAATGCCAACCAGCGTCGAGACCAGCATCGCGATGGCAAACCCGTAGCCATAGAACTGCGGCCCCAATTGTATTGATAACCAGCTGAGCCCAAAGTTCAGAACCATCATCAGCGATATCAGAAACAAGGAAATGTAGCGCTTGTCGAGATAGAACAACACATTGAGCAGTGCCATCAACAAAACCTGCAGCGAGACCCCCACCAGATCCACGTAAAGCAGGTGCAGATAGGCCTGGTCGATACCAAGGAACGCGAGTATCTGATCGCTCCAGAGCAGCAGCAGAGCGAGCGTGATGCCCTGTACCTTGAAGATCTGATAAAGACTGTTCCTGGCATCCATCACCATTTTGTCCTTGTACATAAAGATCTCGTCCAGCGAGGCACCCGTGCGGACAGCATCGTAGAACTTGCCGTTCGACTCGGCAAAATCCGTTTCCATATGCAGCAGAAACACCGCCATGCCCGGAATGATGGCCAGGTAGGCGATAAAAATTGGCAGGTCGTAAATGTAGGAGGCCCGGAATATGGAAATCACATTAAACGAAACGTCTGGGTGAAACCAGAATACAAACTTGTCGACCCACACACCCAGGTTATAAAAGAGGCCGCAAAATGCCAGCGAATAAAAAGCTCTTTTGCTGTCCATGAAGTCGAAGCTGATCAGGCGTCGGAACTTGAACTCCCGAAATACAAATATCAGCAACAAAAAGGTGATCAGCGCCTGTGATCCCACAAATATCTGCAACAGGCCCAGCAGACCATTGGTCGGCATCAACAAAGAAGCGCCCACCATGATGGCGTAGCCGGCGGCCAGCGTCAGAAGGATTTTGTAGTAGGCCTTCATGCCGCTGAGGAAAACAATAATGATCCACAGATTATTCAGTATCACGAGACCGCTGATCATGGTGATCTCAATACTGTTGGGCAAATCCGTCACATAACTGACCCCCAGCCCGAGGGCGTAGGCGATGGACGATATCACCAGCATACAGCCAACAAGATTCGGAACGATGTCCTCAGACGCCTGCTGGAAGATAAGGTCAGAAATAAAACGTGTCAGCATCAACTGGAAGAATCCGCTGAGAATCAGCGAGGCCGCCATCAGATAGGTCACCATGACAAGAAACTGAATAATCAGATCCGTCGGGAAAATGCGTCCGATACTGATGATGCCAATCAACAGCAGGGCAAGGATAGACAATGCCCATGGCCCGGAGCCGATAATGGCCGCCAGGCCGTAGGCTTCCAGATAGGAGAACAGCGTGTTTTTCTTCAGAATTTTTCGTAACTCAAATCCTATCCCTGCCATCAGATCAACTCCTCATAGCGCTGTCTGAAGCGATCAAACATCATCTCTTCCTGATAATACTTGATGACCCGGTTGCGTCCATTGTCACCCAGTTCCGCCCATTTTGTATCGGAGTGAAAGCATTGTTTGATGGCATCGGCGATCCTGTCAGGTGATGCAATATTGGTAATCCAACCGCATGAGCCGATCTGGCGGTCTTCTTCGGTCATGCCGTGAATGATCTCGGCACTGGCGCCGACATTGGTTGCAATGCACGGGATTCCGCAGGCCATGGCTTCAAGCAGCACCAAGGGTTGCGCCTCGCTGATTGACGACAGCACACACACACCGATCTGGGGAAACAACTCGGCCACGTTTTTCATGCCCAGGAAGTGGATGTTGCTCTCCATATTAAGACTTGTCACCAGCATCTCGCATTCGTGGAAATAGTCTTCGTCTTCTTCCGTCGGTCCGGCAATCCAGCCCTGAATGTCAGGGTCCGAGCTGCATGACACAGCAATGGCGCGAATGAAGGTCTTGATGTCTTTAATGGGTACCACGCGTCCCACCAGGGCTGCTATTTTAGGAGGCGTCGCTGGTCTTGCCTGGTAAGCCTTTTCAAAGCGGCTGAGCTTGATGCCATTTACAATCACCTGAGTCCTTTCCGCTGGCGCACCATCCGCAACCTGCCTGAGCCTGTTGCCTTCATAAAGCGCGGTTATCTTGTCGGCAAATGCGTAACTGGTTCGCCCTAGCTGTTCAAAGAACTTGATCCACATCAGCCGGGTCTGCTCATTGGAGCGATGCATGCTGTTATCCAGCACATTGTGTCTTTCCTTGATCCATTCCGCCTGGCTCAGATCAATTTTGCGCTCTTTGGTATAGATGCCATGCTCACTTAACAGATAGGGAATCTTCTGATGGTGTTTTGTCAGAGAACCCAGGAAACCGGCGAAACCCGTTGAGATGCTGTGAATCACCCGCGTTGGCGGTATCTCCCGGGCAATCTCGACAAGCCTGAACAGCGGGCTATAGATGTTGCGGAAAGTCCAGAAGAAATCGATGAAGGACTGACTGGTGGCGTACTCATCGTAAAGCAGTAGCAGCACCTGCCAGGATTGTTCACTGAATAGAAAATCCTTGCGGCTGAATCCCTTGTCTTTGGCCAGCTGGCCCAGCATGAAATCCAGATCGTCCTGCGACAAAGCTTCACCCGAGTCAAAAAAATGTCCCAGCACACTGTACCACTGCAGCATGAACTTCTCGCTGACCTTGCGTGCACGCGGTTCAACAGAGGCTTCCGGCTCCATGATGTAATGGGTTTCAATACCGACGACATTGGCAGGCAGCTCGTAGTGGGCCTCGCCAAATGACTCCCGCGTGCCGCCAATAAATACCAGATAGAAGCTAAGGTGGGGCATGCCCTGAATAAGCTGGTGTACCCAGCTCGAGACACCGCCTCGAACGTAAGGGTAGGTGCCTTCCAGCATCAGGCAAACGTCACTTTGCTGAGACACACCAGTACTCCTGTAGTTCTTCGCTGTGCTCACCATCGGGGCCGCCGCTGCACTTGCATAACAGATCGTCTATCTTGCCGTACTCTCGTCGTTTGAAGGCGATTTCGGCACGATACAGGGCAATCGAATCGCGATCCGAGCCCACGGCGATCGCATTCTCAAAACACATTTCCGCCTCATCCAGATTGCCCAGCGCCAAATGCACGCGCCCGAGTTTGATGTATATCTGGCCTCGCGGATCCAGAACTGCGGCCTTATCGAAATAAATGTGGGCGGATTCAAGGTAGTTTCTGGTGATCGCTCCATCACTCAAACCAAGATAGTAGAACTCCCAGTACAGTTCCCCAAGTTGCACAAGTGTCGAGGCCGATTCCGATTTCTCCAGCTTCGCCTTAAGCGTATTAATTTTTTTGGTCAGCGAGTTTTCCATTCTGTCAATAAAGGAAAACGCCAGCAGTCTTATGTCGTCCTCTTTATCAGTGACTGCCAGTCGAAACAGCGGAAGGGCTTCACGATTAGGAATGTACCGGCAGGCTTTGACTGCTGCCAGCCTGCGCTCCGGATCCGGATGATAAAGCAGAATATCTTTCAGGCCGGCAACACCAAACATGGATGTCGTGATGGTTTGCGCCTCGGATGGCAACTCAATGTGATCGGCCCGACGCCACAGGATGCTCTGGGCTTTTCTGGGCCAGTTGGCGAGCACAACGTAAAGCATCGTCAGCCCAATCATTCCGGCAACCGGAACTGCCAGGGAGATCACTGAAATGAACAGGACAGACTGCAGTGTGGGTCGCTTGTATTCTTCCGGCAATAGCATTAAACACGCGAGAGTATATGCGGCCGCAGCAATGCCGTGAAACAGCCAGAACCAGACCCAGCTGGTCCAGAGGCCCGTCGCCTGACCAAAAATACTGAGAGTCTCAGTGATCAGTGTAATCAGAATCAGCAAGATCGTCACTGAAAGCTCCAAATCTGATGAGCAGGTCCTGAACCTGCTCGGCCTGCTTGTTGACGTACAATGGACCGATGATGTCGAAGTCGGCCTCTGTCACACCCGGTCTGCTCATAAGGATTTTCCTGATCCGGGTCACATAACGCTCCGCCTCAATCAGATTGGTAATTGGCATCAGCACAAATACAGCCTGATTCCTGTTTTTATCTCGCGTTACCCAGTAGATATCTGCGCCGCGACGAAAGTCAGTGATATGCTCAATGTCGACGCTCTGATTCTTGCTCTGGTCGGTAAACACAACCAGCGAACTGTCCACCTGATAGTGGGTATAGTAGTTGTCCTGATTGGAAAGATAATGCAGGAAAAGTTTGCGCTGTTCTGGTTTTAGTTTTGGTGTGTGTACGTCTGTCGAGACCAGGTTGGCAATGAAGCTTGCGAGCAGGTGAACCAGAGCGATGTTGCCCTGGGTCAGTTGAATAAAGCGAACCTGGGAGGCAACAATAATCGCCTTGATGTTGCCCATCACATCCACCAGCGGCACGACGAGCTGATACTGCAATTTGCTGACCCCTTTCGGATGAGTTCGGTCCCCTGCCTCAGACAGATCGCGTGCACCAACTGTAATGCGTTGCTCGATTGCATCACGCACCATTGGGTCATCCAGCACCAGTTCTTCAACCGTGCCGTGCTGCGCCAGCGGGCGAGTGGAAATCTCGCCATCAATGACTTCATAGAAGCCAGCCTCGTAGATGGAGATGACCTTGTCCAGTACATCCAGGGTCCGGTCCGCTACCGCGGGCGTTAACTTGCCGTCAGCTGAGGTAAACTGTTTAATTTCCTGCACGGCTGTTCGCAGACTCATCTGCTGTCCGGCAAGCCGCTGCTCAAGCTGATCGTGCGACACTTTCAACAGGTGATAGCCCTGAGTGAACATCTCCAGTCGGCTATTGGCAAACTCCTGGTTCAGGGTCAGGCGCTGATTAACAAGGTGCCAACTGTCACGGAATTCACCGGTAATCATGGTCAGCAGCGCCGTGCCAAGGATGACTGAAATGCTCAGCGGTATTGACTCGCCTGTCAGCGTATTGAGCCCTTCAACCATGGCTACCGTCAGCAGCAGACTGATCAATCCCTTGCCGAAGCCGTAGCGCAGAGAAACCAGCACCGGCCCCAATGCTGGCCAGAAAAAGTAGTCTGTCGCAGCGTCGTAACTAATGGTGTTCTGGTATCGCCAGATCAGCACCGAAATCGCTGAAATGACAACAAGCTCAACCCAGCGAATCACTTCGTTGCGCGTGCCAATAACGATGTTCGTAATAATTGTTTTAAGTTTCATAAGGGCATCATTTGAAGCCTGGTCCAGAGTAATGGGTCAGGCGTTACCGCCAGTTTATTTCTTCCGTGATATCCTCGATGGCTTTAATGCCAATCCGTGTGATTGACTCACGTCCCCAGCCGCTGCGTGAAGCCGACCCTCGCCATAGTTCATTCTGGTTCAGTTCACTGATTACCAGTGTCAGTCCAACAGCGGGCTCTCCGTCAATGCCGAACTTGTACTGCCACTCATGGACGGCTCCCTGAACGACGTAGCCCGATGACTGCTGCGCCAACCAGGCCCTGGCTTCTTCCTGCCGGAGATCTGGTTCCAGGCTGGCCCGTACATCGCTGATGCGGGACTTGGGATACACTCGCACGGTCAGTCCCTGAGACGACAGCACGGACGCCACCAGTTCCTCGACCTGCGACTGAGCCATTGGCATGTTGGACTGATTAGAGAACGGCATGACATACAGCGTTCTCGACGGGTCAAGCTCAGGGGAGTCCTCGCTGACCGTCGTGCCGCACGCGGCAAGTCCGATCATTAAAAGTCCCGACATAAGACGAAGAACTGTCCTGGGTACCATCATTGCATTCAGTTTGCTTGTCATAATTGCTCTCCACAGCGTTTTCTGGCCTGACCAAGCCAGCCTGTTTAAAAGTCCATAAAGTATTTAACGTTAATTTGTGTACTGGTTTGACCATTGATGTCGGCATTCTGCCAGCTGCCGGTGACGGACAACTCATCGCCACCGAATACTCTTACTCCCAGGCCGAAACTGATGTTGAAGTCGACCTCTTCCAGCTCGAAGTTGTAGCCCAGACTGGTATCAAAAAGGTATCTGGCGCCTTTCACGTCAGGCCCCTGCCGGCCAATGTTGCCGTGAGTGACGCTCTGCCCAATTGCAAATCGGTGGTACTTGTCTGACAGAAACGCGCCCGGAGTGACCGTTGTTGATGTATTGGTACGTGACATCAGCCGTGTCAGTTCGCCGTCAGCGATATCGTTCTCCTGCAGGTCGTACTGCATGTATATCTGCCAGACCGGGACTCGCTGCCAAATGTCGCTGACGCGCAGTGAAATCTGCCTGCTGTCGCCAATACGCTCGGAGAAGTCTGTTTCAAACTCGCGAGCCTGTATGTTGGCGCTGATGCTTGTTCGACTGGTGAGCTGCCAGGCCGTGCCAAGCTGAATCCCGGATTGTCGCCCGGCCAGTGCAAGATTCTCACTCTGAGTCGCCGGAGTATTCCAGAACAGAGAGGCCGACGGTGTTAACCACGGACCTACCTGCCACTGGGTATCTATCTGCAGGTTGGCGTGGCTTTCGCCATAACGATGCTGGACGCCCAGCTGATAATGTTCTTCAGGGGTCTGCCAGCCAATATTCAATGACTGCGAAGAGTAGTCTTCGCTATAAAACGACGGCTGGTCCGCTTGTGCGTCTGCCAGGGTCACATGCATCTGGCCGTTGCGAACCGGCCGGTAATACTCCAGCTCTGAACCACCCAGGCCATAGCTGGGCGTGCCCGCAAAGGCGTACGACCAGCCGTGACTGCGATGCCAGTGTTCGTTTGCCAGCAGTCTTTGCATGGGTGCCAGTTCGTTGTTGGTCAGGCTTGGATTCAGCGCTTCTTCGCCATACTGCCAGGCCAGCCTTCGCTCATCGATCTGTGCCAGCGAGGAGGCCCGCTCCAGGCCCGTCAGGTTCTGACCCTGAATCGCAAGATTGCGGATGGCGTTCTCATCCCGCCGCGCCAGAGCAAGTGCCAGTTGCACCGTTTCACTCAGCTGTTCTTCCTCCAGCATGCCGATGGCCTGCCAATAGGCAATACGTTGCAGTCCGTTCTGTGACTGTGTAAACAGAATGCTGTTGATCTCTTCAGCTTCTACGCCTTCCGCCAGAGCCTGTGTCAGCTGCGAGTTCGAATGTGCAGGCCCGACAAAGATGGATAGCAGCGAGCGATAGCTGATCTCGCCGTTGAGTTCGGCCCTTAACTCGTCGGCCATGGTACTGATCACCTGCCAGCGCAGCGCCTGTGCCAGGGCGTCATTACCGTGCTCCTGCAGCAGGATGGCGTAAGCCAGTATGTCAGATGGGGCAGCCAGACCCTGCTCATAAAGTTGCTGATACCAGAATTGTGCATGCAGGGTGTTGTCCAGATTCTGGGCTGCGTAAGCCATCAACTGGATTAGATCAGCGTTGTTGAGTGCGCTGGCGAATAATTGTCGATACAGCTCCTCCAGCCAGCGCGAATCGTCAAGAGCTATCGCAATCCAGACAGAGTCTTCCTTGTAGCGCTGAACGGCAGGGCGAAGTGCAATCAGCTGTTGCAGCAGCTGTCTGGCCGTTTCGTTGTCTTCCTCGTAGGTCGCAATGCGCAGCCTGAGCTCCTGCATCTCGACAGACTGGTGGTCGTGATAATTGGCCAGTTGTTCTTTTATTCGGGCTACATCTGCGCTGTTCTGATCCAGTATCGCACCCTGAAGAATCGAGTCCAGTATGATGCGGGCGGAATCCGGCAACTGGTTAACAGAGCCAGCCTGGTTCTGGCTGAATAATCGATAGTATTCCCACAGTCGCTGACGTTCTGAAGCATCTGATACTTCGTGCGTGGCGATCAGTAGGAAAGGGTCGATAGTATTGGCTTCCCGCGCCAGCAGTATCTCCTGAACATCGCGCAGCGTATCGCGTTCACCAACGAAATAAGCCAGGCTTCTGATGTTGTCCAGCTGATCAAGATTCAGTTCGGTGAGGTCAAGAAAATTGACGGCAGTTTCCAACGCCTCTTCTGGCTCATTAAGATCCACAAATGCCTGAATAAACTGATTCAGGTTTTCATAGGAATAGGGTTCTTCGATATTGGGGATATTTCCAGGGTGTCGGGACCGCCACAGCGCAATGGTGCCTTCCTGGTCTCCCACAAAATTGTAGAAGCGACCGAGCTCCACTTCTATCAAACGCAGCTCGGCCTCGGTCAACTGACCGCTGGCCGTTTCACCCTCAAGGATTGAGTAAAGCGCATCTGACACATAATCCGCCCCGTTCAACCTGTCAGCAACTGCAATCCATTCCCGGATCTCAACGAGGGTGGCCACACCCTGGGCTGCAAGTCCGTAAAGATAGGATTCCAGCACCTCGATATTGATTGCTGCATAGGCAACCCGTATGACATACCTGATCAACTCTGGTGAGTCATCAGGGGTGATGAATTCCTGCATCAGGGCAAGTGCATCGTCGAATCGCTGCAGCCCAACATAAAGATCTATCAACTGTCGCTGATGCGCGCTTCGCAGGGCAGCGCTTTCATCCACAACTCTCTCCAGCCAGAAAGCTGCCGTCACCAGCTCACCTGTCGCCAATGCCTGTTGCGTGGCCTGCAACCAGTCGTCCGGGGAGTCGCTGCGCTGGGCTTTGATAAAAGCCAGATCGGCGGCGCTGTTGACGGCATTGCCCGCCAGCAGGAAATTGATCAGAACCTGCAGACAGGCGTTGTCACAGTCAAGGCTGGCATGCTGTTCAGCCAGCGCAATGCCCTGGTCCCAGTTCCCGAGCTGTTGTACCAGAGTCAGTACCCGTTGTACGTTCTCAAAAGTCGGGTCATCGCGGTAAATCTGCAGCGCATGCTGATAGGACTCATTGGCCAGCCCTGATTGCTGTGCAAGCGCGAAAAGCTCACTTTCCGACGTCGTGCTGCTTTGCGCCCGCAATCGATACGATAAAGCCGGTGCGCCAGTCTGAATGGCATACTGCGCAAATCGATTCAGCTCATCGTCACTGAAGTCAGAGATGTTCTGTGAAAGGAACTCATGCAGTCTGTCAGTCGCGGCTGCTGCCGTCTCGTCCTGTCGTAGCGTTGCCAGCTGCCACAGGCTGCGCGTAAAAAGGTCGTAGATCTCTTCCTGATAAGGAGTCTGCTCAAATCGCTCTGCGGGTTCGATCAGTGCGATTGCTTCCTCAAACTCATTGAGCTGAACGCGCTGCTTGGCAATCAGATACTGCAGCTGCGCTGTTGGCTCGTCATCCTCACGCAACACATTCAGAAACGCCAGGGCAACGGTAGGGTCGTTGGCGTCGTCCAGCATGGTTAGCAGTAACTCACGATTTGGTTGCAACAGGGTGAGCAGGGTTACGGTGGATGCTGTCAGGGCAATAATTGCGCGGCGATTAAGAAATACCTCACGGCCATGTTGTGACCGGTGCTTTAGCTTAGGTTTCTTTTCAGTAGCGCTCATCGACCTTCTCTACTCAGTTACACTGCAGGCGCAATTGATGCCGCCCCGGGGAACTTGACGCTACAGTCAGTACGGCACCTGAGCCGGTTGTCTGTAGCTGTGCACCAGACTGTGATACCTGACACTGTTCATGCTGTGCAATCGTCATGCTGAGCGGCACGTGGCTTTGTACTTCTATCAGCAGCTCCTGACCCTGCCACTGCCATTGATGGATGATGCCATTCGCCGATTGCAGATAGGGTCTGCCACCTAACGTGTCCCGCGAATCATCCTGCTGCAGGCTAAGGGTCACACGTGTATCTGCCAGCGTGAGATATCTGCCATCCGGGCCGTCGGTTACCCCCGCCACACCGGTGCTGTTGCCGTCGACTGTCCGGGTGTCATTCAGGCGAATGCTGCGAACGCCCGTGCTGGTAATCTCCCAGCTGGCTTCTGAATCGCTGCGTTCTACCCGTCGCGCCAGCCCGGTTTCGTAAAGCGTACTTGCTCTGGCAGCATATTCACTTAAAAACATTGGCGTTACTGACTGGTTGATGGACCAGTCGTAGACCTGGCGCAAGGCGCGTATAGAGGACGGGTAAATGCCGGAGTACATGTGGTAGTAGATACTGATGGGTTTTAGCCGGCGTGGCTCGCCCAGCAGCTGGAAACTTTCAACGGCGCGCGAGTAACCGTTGTAATTGTCTGTCCACAGATCGGTATACAGGTTCTCGTTCATCAGCGGAGCGTAGACCTGCACTGCTTCAGGGTACCAGTTCAGGTGCGGATAAATCTGCGCAATCGAGAAGTTGCTGTTGACCACGTAGGTGTTGCCACCATTGACGTTGTATATGCCGAGTTCCTGGGTTTTGGCGATCACGTCGGGTGTCGGGTTAGCGCTGCCTGACCACAGGAACACTTCGACTTTTTTATCACTGCCGGCGGGGATCAACTCTCGCTCTATGTACTCCACACTGCCAAAAACTTCGCGGTCGTAGTCCAGTTCATAGCCGGGAATTTCCAGCGAATCACCATACACTCGCTCCGCGGCAGCCACTCTTTCATCCCAAAAGAACGGGTGGCTGAATGTGTGAGAGGCTATTTCGACATGGTCGAGTGCAAATATTTTCCTGGCAATGTCCTCCAGCTCTGCGGAGTACTGGGGGAACAGGCCGTGTGGGGCGACTTCAGCCTCAATCACGGACACCGTCTGCGGTATGTCGTAACGCTCCAGGATCTCCCGTCGCACGATTTCACCGGCGAATGTTCTGTTGCCTGTGTAGGTAATTGACGGAAAACCATCGCCGTCTATATGCGATGTAAGAATACGCCGGCCTGATTCTGTGGTGATATCCGGGACAGGAATGTCTGGCAGGTGCAGCAGGGAAAGCACGTCCTCAAACGGATCCAGACTCCAGCGCATTCTGTCGCCCATCATTTCCTGAACGGTCAATGCTTCGGCCACCACACCGCCCCAGGCAGTCTCCATCAATCCAACGCCTGAGTTGCCAGCTGCATCGGTAATCTCCACTTTAACTTCAGCACCGGCCGCCAGCGCGCCCGGCGCCAGGACATAACGCGGCGTCACATTGAGTGTTGAGGTTGGCATTCTGTAACCCAACTGGCTCAGGTTGGTAGTCAGTCTGCCCTGGTAATTGTCAGCAGCCTGAAGATGCAGCCTTTCCAGCAGAGTTCTGTTGTCTGGCAATTCGCCAATGAACAGCGAGCGAACGCCCTCTGTCTGCAGCACCCGTTCAATCAGCGCGATCAAACTGGTATTTGTGTAGTTGCTTTGTGCCAGCCAATACACGACGCCTGCGTACTTGGCCGGATCAAAATGCAGGCTGCTTACCTGATTGACATCAAAGCAATCAGGCACGTAACCGGCATATTCGATAAGCACCGCGAGGAAGCGGTGGCAGGGGGGCAGTTTTTTCAGGTACTGGTCGCCGTTGAAAAACACCAGAACACGTCGCGGCACAGGATAGACAGTTGAAACACCAACGTCGGTCAGCATTCCATTGGAGAGGTAGGGCGTGAAACCCATTGCAAGCAGTTGCTGAGCCGCCGCAATCCGATCCTCCTGACGTTCAGATGGCAGGTAGTCAATCACGATGGCTTCGATGCCAGCCTGTTGCACCTCCCGAAGCCTGTCATTGACCCATTGAGTGTCAGCGGCGGTTCTCTGGTAGTAGCTGTCAAAGGCTGCGTCGTAGCCATTGATCATGCTTTCGGCGACCACGGCTGCTGGCTGAAATGACAGCCTGCTGATCAGTTCAAAGCCCCGGTTGAGGATCAGCTCGACCTCTGAGTCATCGCTGCCACTTCGAGAAAGTTCGTCCAGCATGTCAATCAGGGCAACTTGCTGCGCATCCAGTTCAGCGGCGGACAAGGGCGCAAGCATGTAGCTGTCGAGTGTGTCCAGGAAAAGGCCGTCAAAGCCCCGGTTGCCCAGGGCCTCGGCCTCCGACAGCAGGTAGTTGCGCCAGCCATTGTCCCGTAGATCCATGACCGAAGCGTTCCAGGCTGTGTTTTGTGTCATTACGTTGCTGCTGCCCGGAACCTGGCCCAGACTGTTGTCCCATTCGCCAACGCTGAGGTAGCCATAAACCTTGATATTGGCCTTGTGCAGCTGGGCAATCTGCCGGTCAGAGATTTGTGTTGGTGTGACCACGACCCGGTCAAAACTCAACAGCTCCCGCACAGAGTCTACCGGTCCGTAATAGAAGACAATTGACGCAGGCGATTCCTGTGATTGCGCCGGGGACGCCAATAGCAGAATAAAAACCAATAAATAGAATGGTTTAGCTGATTTTAACCAGTTGCAGTGGATGATAGGGAGCAGCCTTTTTCTGGTCATTTAAGAAAATATAAACCATTGATAATTATATTAAAAGAGAGTGACAGATGGTTTGGCCGGGAATTAGTAGAAACGCATCGCCAATAACCTCGATGATTCTACAGACAATCCGTCCGTTCAGTGAGGGCTAAATAGGGTCAGATGCTTATGTTCGCCAGCGCGAGCAGCTCAGACGCTGGCTCCAGAGCCCAGTGCTACGGGTCGACGTTCGACAGGCATCAAACAAAATAACCCAGCACACTGTTGAGGAAGTGGTAGCCTCTGATCGTGGTCGTGACCTGCTCATCTGAGGAATCCATCAAGCCCTGCTTTTGCAGCACTGATACCTTATCGGCTATTACTGTGTAGGGCAGCCCGGTGCGCTGCTCAAACTGGGTTTTTGTGAACCCCTCGCGCAGCCTCAGGGCATTCAGCAAAAACTCCAGAGGCAACTCTTCCGCCTCAATCGGCGAGGCATCGGCCAGGTAGGGATATCGGTTGGCCAGATTCGTACTTTCCTGCGCCAGGCTGTGTTTGGCCGCTGCCAGGTAATGCCCCGGCTGCTTGCGTTTGCGCAGCCGCAATACACGCTGCCGGTGCGGCTGGGTCAGTTTGGCGTGAGCGCCAGCGCCAATACCCAGGTAGTCGCCGAACTGCCAGTAATTGATATTGTGACGTGCCTGTTCGCCCTGCTTTGCAAAGGCTGATATTTCATAGCGCTGGTAGCCGGCACCTTCCAATAGCGCCAGGCCGGCATCCTGCATGTCGATCAGCGTGTCCTCTGCCGGCAGCGGCGGTGGCTGCTTGTAAAACGCGGTATTCGGCTCGATAGTCAGCTGATACCAGGAGATATGTTCGGGATCAAAACCAATCGCCCGCTCCAGGTCGGCCAAGGCCTGTTCCGGCGCCTGTTGCTGCAGGCCGTACATGATGTCGATATTCAGCCGTTTGAACCCGGCATTGCGCGCATACTCGATGGCACGTTCGGCATCCTGGCTGTCGTGGATTCGGCCGAGATTCTGCAGCTGCTCGGGCGAAAAACTCTGAACCCCAAGCGACAGCCGGTTGATCCCGGCGAGAAAATAATCCGCAAACTTTTCACGTTCCGCTGTGCCTGGATTGGCCTCCAGCGTGATTTCAATGTCGCTGGCAAAGGTCAGATGCTGCTGCAGGCCCTCGAACAGTCTTGCGTAGGCTTTGGCCGACAGCAGACTGGGCGTACCGCCGCCAATAAAAATGCTCTGAATCTCGCGGCGCTGAACATACTTCAGATCGTGCCTGAGGTCATCCAGCAGCGCCGTGATGTAGTCGTCTTCCGGCAGCTCGCCGGACTCGTTCTCGTGTGAGTTGAAATCACAGTACGGGCACTTGCGTACGCACCAGGGTACATGGATGTACAGACTGAGAGGAGGAAGAGTCAGCATCAGGCCAACGCGGCCGGCGGTGTCCCGGTCAGTTGCTGTATCAGCAGCCGCATGGCAAGGGCACGATGGCTGATCTGGTTTTTGCGTTCAGCGGGAAGCTCTGCGGAGCTGCAGTCGGTGGCAGGAACGTAAAACAGTGGATCGTAACCAAAACCACCTTCGCCTGCCTGTTCGTGAAGTATGCGGCCGTGCCACTGACCGTGGCAGACCACCGGTACAGGGTCTTCAGCATGGCGAACAAACACCAGGACACAATGGAAGGCTGCGGTACGTTCAGCGTCGGGCACACCCTGCAATTCGGATAACAGCTTGAGGTTGTTGGCAGCATCGCGCGCCGAACGTTCCATGGTACCCCAGCTGGATCCAAGGTCACCGGCAGCATAACGGGCGGAGTAAATGCCGGGCGCGCCGCCCAGGGCGTCCACGGCCAGACCGGAGTCGTCTGCCAGTGCCGGCAGGCCGGTTTTGGCGCTGGCATGGCGTGCCTTGAGAATGGCGTTCTCTATAAAAGTGAGACCTGTTTCTTCCGCATCATCCACAGCCATATCACCCTGACTGATCAGGGTTGCACCCAGCGGACTCAGCAGCGCCTGCAGTTCGGCCAGTTTGCCGGCGTTGCTGCTGGCCAGCACAATCTTCTGGTTTTTAAGAAACGTTGATGTGGATGTTGTAGTGCTCATTGTCAGGCAGCCTCGGTTCTGGCAGGTTTGCGACTGAAATGATAGATGGCAATCTCGCTGAGCAGGTTGGGAAAGGCGCGAATAATCCAGCTGTCGCGATGTTTGATGTCCACCACTGTTCGGGTGATCACATCGATATCGCGGCTGCGACAGAACTCGTCAAAATCCTTTACCGTACAGAAGTGAATATTGGGTGTGTCATACCACTCGTAGGGCATAAAATCAGACACCGGCATGCGCCCTTTGAAAGCCAGGTAAGCACGACTCTTCCAATTGCCGAAATTCGGGAAGGTGACGATGCAGTTCTTGCCGATACGCAGCATTTCGTCGACCAGTTTGTCGGGGAAATGCACTGCCTGCAGTGTCTGGGTCAGCAGCACTGTATCAAAGCTCTGTGACTCAAAATTCTGCAGTCCCTTGTTCAGGTCCTGCTGAATGACACTGATACCTTTATCCAGACAGCCATTGATTTTCTGATTGTCTATTTCCAGGCCGATGCCGTGAATCTGCTTTTTGTCACGCAGATAGGCCAGCAAGGCGCCGTCACCACAGCCCAGGTCCAGTACCCGGCTGCCAGGTTCAATCCACTTCTGAATGATGTCCAGATCAGGCCGCATTGTTACTGATCTCCAGTTTGACACGGTCCAGATAAGTCGTCAGTGCCTGCATGTAGCGCGGCACTGGCAATAAGAATGCGTCATGACCCTGGTCGGCTTCAATGTCCAGATAACTGACCTGTTTGCCGGCCTTTAGCAGCGCCGTCACAATCTCTTGTGTGCGCTCTGGAGGAAAGCGCCAGTCAGTGCTGAATGACACCAGCATGAAGCGGCAGTCGCTGTTGGCAAAAGCTTTGCTAAGATCACCATCAAAATCAACGCTTGGGTCGAAATAATCGAGCGCCTTGGTCATCAACAGATAAGTATTGGCGTCAAATGTCTCAGAAAAGCGTTCACCCTGATAATGCAGGTAGCTCTCTACCTGAAAGTCGACGTCAAAGCCAAAACTGAGTTTGCCTGCACGCAGGTCGCGGCCAAGATTCAGCGAGGCCTGCTTCAACTGTTCTGATACTTTGCCGAATTTTTCGCGCATCGCACTGTCAGACAAATAGGTAATGTGCCCCACCATTCGTGCCAGCATCACGCCGCGCTTGGGCAGGGTGTTGTGTTCACGATAGCGGCCGGCATGAAAGTCCGGGTCAGCCGTAATCGACTGACGCGCGACTTCGTTAAATGCAATATTCTGAGCCGACAGTTTGGGTGCCACGGCCATCATGATGGCGTGGCGCACGCGTTCGGGATAACTGATGGACCAGCGCATCACCTGCATGCCGCCGAGACTGCCGCCAATCACCGCTGCCCATTTGTCGATGCCCAGTCGATCTGCCAGGCGTGCCTGACTGTTGACCCAGTCCCTAACCGTGACCACCGGGAAATCCGGACCATACCAGGTGCCGGTTTCCGGGTTGATGGACGCCGGTCCGGTGCTGCCCGCGCAGCCACCCAGGTTGTTCAGGCACACCACATAAAAGTGGTTGGTGTCGATCGGTTTGCCAGGCCCTATTGCCACGTCCCACCAGCCAGGTTTGCGATCATCCATACTGTGATAACCGGCTGCATGGTGGTCGCCGCTCAAGGCATGACAGATCAGGATGGCATTACTGCGCTCGGCATTGAGTTCGCCATAGGTTTCAA
This sequence comes from Gammaproteobacteria bacterium UBA2675, assembly GCA_002354805.1. GTDB lineage: Bacteria > Pseudomonadota > Gammaproteobacteria > Pseudomonadales > Pseudohongiellaceae > Pseudohongiella. Next base: position 31,609 of record DEMH01000005.1, on the reverse strand, counting down.
CCATCAGGTCGTAGGCCTTCAACTCTTTGCCGCTGCGCAGCGTCAGCGGTTCATCAAAATGATAAAGCTGTGGCGTCACCAGACCCACAGAATTTTCGGGCAACACGTCGGGCATTGTGTTTAGAGTCCGAGCACGAAGCGTGGATTGGCCTGGACCGGGATGATCAGCACAATACGGATGATCTGGATGGCCAGGAACACAAAGATGGGTGACAGATCCAGGCCACCCATGGACGGCAGCAGACGCCGGAACGGTGCCATGACCGGTTCAGTCAGCTGTCGGACCAGCACCAGTGCCGGGTGTCCGCTGAATGGTGCGATGAAGCTGGCGATGATCGATATCAGCATGCCCCAGAAATAAATATTCAGAATGAAGCTGAGGATGCCTGCCAGACCCCAGGTCAGTATCAGACCAAAGTTGGGGAACTGCAGGCCGGCCAGAAAGATCAGTGCGTACATGGCGGCACACTGAAATACGATGGCCAATACCAGCGATGACAGGTCGATGCCGCGTACTCCCGGGATAAAACGACGGAAAACCTGCACACCCGGATCGGTGAAACGTACGATCATCTGTGTAATCGGGTTATAGAAATCGGCGCGCGACAATTGCAGCAGGAATCGCAGCAGGATAGCCATCAGATAAAGTGAGCCCAGCGTACTGACAAGCAAGGTTCCGATGTCGCCGATAGTGTTCATGTTTATCCTGTCCCGCTATTTCGTGTCTGTTGAATTTAAGTTTATTTGGCCAGTTCGGCAGCGCGTTGCTGCGCCGCTTTCATGGCGGTTTCAACGATGGATTCAAAGCCGTCGCGCTGGAATGACAGTAGAGCCTGTTCGGTTGTTCCACCTGGCGAGGTCACGCGCCGGCGCAGTTCATCCGGCGGGACATCGCTGTTTGCAGCCAGTTTACCAGCCCCCAGGGCGGTCTGAATGGCGAGCTGCCGTGCCGTTTCGGCAGTCAGCCCCATGGCCGTACCGGCTTTTTCCATGGCTTCCATCATCAGAAAGAAGTAGGCCGGGCCGCTGCCGGACAGCGCCGTGACAGCGTCGATGTCCTGTTCCTGATCCAGCCAGCACGCAATACCCACGGCCGCCATGATGTCGCCGGCCAGTTGCTGATGCTGCTCGCTGCATCGGGCATTGGCAAACAGGCCTGTGGCGCCCTCGCCCACCAGCGATGGTGTATTGGGCATGCAGCGGACAATGGCCCTGTTGTCACCCAGCCAACTGGCCAGCGAGCTGACCGGAATGCCGGCAGCAATGGAAATAATCAGGCAGTCTTTTTTTCCAATAAGCGGACGCAGCGCTTCGCAGACACTGGCCATCACCTGTGGTTTGACGGCCAGCACAATGACATCGGCCTCGGAGGCGACAGAGGAGGTGTCACCGGTGCGAATGCCACACTCGCTGGCGAGCTGGGACAGCTTGTCACTGTCGATATCGGTGGCGGCGATATTCTGCGCGGGCACGTCTTTGGCAAGCAGGCCTCGAATCAGGCTGTTTGCCATGTTGCCGGCGCCAATAAAACTGATCTGGCGTTGGTTCAAAGCGACTGTTCCCCGGGGTTGTAAGTCAATCAAGCGGCTATTCTAGCGCAGCAGGACGGCAAGTGCATTCAGCCGTTAAACTCCTTGCTGAAAATGCTCCAGAAGCTCAGAAACAGCGCCGCAATCAGCGGGCCGATGACAAAGCCGTTAATGCCCAGCAGTGCGATGCCACCCAGTGTGGAGAACAGCACCATATAGTCGGGCAACTTGGTATCGCGACCAACCAGTATTGGGCGCAGCACATTGTCTGCCAGCCCGATGACAACGGCACCGTAGGCAACCAGTATCGAGGCCTTCATCCAGTCGCCGGTGGCGTACATGTATATTGCCACCGGTATCCACACCAGCGAGGCACCCACCGCGGGCACCAGTGACAGAAAGGCCATGACCACCGCCCAAAGTACTGGCGCCTGCAGGTCCAGCATCCAGAATATAAAACCGCCCAAGCCACCCTGCACAATAGCGACCACCAGGTTACCCTTTACGGTGGCGCGGGAAACTTCTGCAAACTTGCTGAACAGCACCTGGCGGCGATCTTCGTCGAGAGGTAAGGCTTTGCGCATCCAGGTGACAATACGTTCACCATCGCGAAGCAGGAAGAAGGTGAGATACAGCATCAGGCCAAGATTGAGTGTGAAGGCAACAGTGTTGCGGCCGACCACCAGCGCTTCCTGTGAAATGATGCGACTGAGACCCACGGCCGATTCGGACAGATAGCTGCGCAGGTTGGAGGTATCGATGCCCAGGCGTTGTAATAGTTCGGGCAGGATGGGCACGGCGGTGCCGATCTGGTTAATGAATTCCGACGGATTGATTTCCCGGCTCTCGATGGACTCGTAAAGCTGGGCGCCCTCATTGATGAAGGCAAACACGATGGCGATGACCGGGATAACGACCAGCACCATGCCCAGCAGCAGCGTAACCAGGGCTGCCAGAGACTCCTGTCCCTTAAAGATGCGGACCATGCGACGCTGCAGCGGATTAAACAGCAGACTCATGACGCAGGCCCAGAAGATGGCGCTCCAGAACGGCAGCAAGATCAACAGAAACGCCGCTGAGATGCCCGCCAGCACCACCAGAAAGCCGCGATTCTCCATGGTTTCACGCATAATGGTGAGTCCTCACTTGGCCTGCAGGCCTTTTATACACGGCGTCGTCGTAACATGCGCCACACTTCAACGATGCGCGGCGGTTGACCGGTGCGCAGAATGCCCTGCCGGAAGATACGCCCGGACAGCCACAACACAGCGATTGTGGTCAGCACCAGCACAATGGTTGTTCCCACCACATCCACCATGGGTGGCTGCGCGGCGGCACGGTTCATCATGGTAAATGGCGTGAACAGCGGAATCCAGGACATGACGCGGGCCATGGTGCCATTGGGATCCTGGGCGATAAAGCTCATCGTCAGCACCGGCACGATCAGAATCATGATCAGTGGCATGATCAGGCTCTGGGCCTCCTTCAGCGTATTACAGAGACTGCCGATGGCCAGGAAGATGCCCGCATACAGCGCGTAACAACACAGATAATAGAACACAAAGTAGGGAATCAGATCCGAGCTCAGCAACACGTCCAGAATCTGCACAATGGCGGCCGTTTCAACCGTCTGGTACAGCTGCAAAAACACAAAAAACGAGGTAATCCAGGCCAGGATGGTCGTAATGCCGGTGGCGCCAATGCCGAGCAGTTTGCCCATCATCAGCTCGCCCGGTGTCACTGAAGCCAGCAGTACTTCGATAATGCGATTGGATTTTTCTTCAATGGTGTTACTCAGCAGGTACTGCACACTCTGCATCAGGGAGATAAAGATCAGATACACAAAACCCATCGGCGCCCACTGCCGGAAGGTGTCGGCCATGCTGACCTCGGCCTCACCCAGCTGTTTGCCGGGATCCAGCCGGCTCAATGGCAGGCGGGTTCTCTGGATGTCACGCACCGCCTGGATATCAATGCCCTGCGCGGCAAACTCCTGCTGGCGGATGGTGTTGTTGAGACTGCCCTGGATGGCACTGGAAAGGCGCGTATCTGTCAGGTTGGCGGCCCAGTACTGAACGCCAGTGGGCGTGCCATCAGACAGCATCAGGCGCTCCAGTGAGTCAGGTCGCACCACATCACCGGCGACATTGGCTGGCACCAGTATCAAGGCAAACAGAGGTACGGCGGTCCCGTCGTGCTGCAGGCGTCGCTCGCCATTCAGATAGGGTCGCATGTATTCCACAATGGTCTGCGGAGGCGCACTGGTGTCCAGATCGGCTGGCGGATCAATGGCAATGAACTGTCGTCGTGGCGGTGTGAAGGGGGGCGCATCTTCGCGCAGGTAGGGTCGGGCCATCTGCAGCGCCATATCCAGGCCACCATTGCTCAGCCAGTCATCAAGCGCAGACACTTCGTCATTGCCAAAATCATCCATCAGCTGATCGAGCTGGTTGGCTGGCGCCTGCGGCGGCGGTGCGCCGCCCATATCAACGCGGTTTGCCTGCAGGTAACGCATGAACTCCTGCATGACCTGGCGCTGGTGTTCGCGGCTGATGGCCGTGGCAACCGCGCCGCCGTACTCACCAGACTGGTCAATCAGCATGAAATAGCGCGTCGGTGTGGCGGTGGCCAGGCGGCTTGAGATATGGAAGATCAGAAAAAAGACAATTGGCACCAGCAGGACGCCAATCCAGAAGCCCTTGGTTTTCACATTTTCCATGAACTCGCGCCAGGCGATCAGCAGCGTCACTCTCATCTAAAATTATGCTCCCGGGCTTCCTTGCCAACCAGATGCACAAATACATCATGCAGACTGGCCTGAGTGAAATCGAAGCGGCTGAGTGAGACACCGTTCTCAAAGCAGTGCTGCAGTATCTGTTGCGAGTCGGCCTGTTCTTTTACATACAGCTCCCATTGCCGAATGCCATTGGCTCTGGCGCTGCCGTCCTCAGGCGCCTGCTCCTGAACCGACAGTACACCGTCCAGCTGGCGCACCGAATGGATATCACCCCGCGTTTCCAGCACAACGCGGCGTGGAATGATGGCATGTGCCTCACTGACGGTGCCATCAAACACCTTCCGGCCCTGGGTAATCAGCAGCAGACGCTGACACAGACGTTCGGCATGCTGCATGATGTGCGTGGAGAAAATCACGGTCTGACCATTGGCCGACAGGTCCTTGATCAGTTGCTCCAGCACTTCCTGATTGACCGGGTCCAGTCCGGAGAACGGCTCATCCAGAATGACCAGCTCGGGTTCGTGGGCAATGGAGGCCAATACCTGCACCTTCTGGCCCATGCCCTTGGACAATGACTCGATGCTGGATTCGGCAAAGTCCTTCAGACCATAGCGCTCCAGCAACTCAAATGCCTTGTGGCGGGCAGCACTGCGCGACATACCCTTCAGCGTGGCAAAGTAGCTGATGATGGCCCAGACCTTCATTTTTTTGTACAGGCCCTTTTCTTCGGGCAGGTAACCGATGCGGTGACGCACATCCATGGCCGAACGGTGGCCCAGCACATCGATATGGCCGGTATCCGGGCGGATGATGTCGAGAATCATGCGGATAGTGGTGGTTTTGCCGGCCCCATTAGGTCCCAGAAAACCATAGACAGAGCCCTGCGGTATGCTCAGGTTTATCTGGTCGACGGCGGTAAAGTCGCCATAGCGTTTAGTGACGTTTTCAAGCGTCAGAACCGGTGTGCTCATTCGTCGAGTTTAGCACACGCTTGTGGCAAAAATGTCACTCACAAAAAAGGCCATCATCCGCGAGGATGACAGCCTTTGCTGTGGCAGCCACAGCTGCCGGATATGACGTCTTCAGTCAGACAACTCAGCTGGCCTTGGCTTCCTGCTGGCTGGCTGTGAGCTGCTGATCGATGACTTCTGCTACCAGACGACCTTCGTCGATGGCGCGTACCACCAGAGACTGACCGCGGCGGCAATCGCCCGCAGCAAACACCTTGGGGTGGCTGGTGCGGAAGCTCTTGTACTCGGCCTTGTAGTTGGAGCGCTGATCCAGCTCCAGTCCCAGCGGCTCGCTGATGTAGTGCTCTGGCCCCAGGAAACCCATGGACAGCAGAATCAGATCGGCTTCCCAGAACTTGGTGGTGCCCGGCACTTCCTTGAAGCTGGAGTCCACTTCGACAGTGTTGATGCCCAGCAGCTTACCGTTTTCATCACGGACAAACTCTTTGCCGCTGATGGAGTAAACACGTGGGTCGTTGCCATCGCGCTCGGCGGCCTCTTCGTGACCGTAGTCAACGCGATAGATCTTCGGCCACAGCGGCCAGGGGTTGTCCGACGGACGCTCACGTGGCGGCTTGGGCATGATCTCGAAATTGACCAGCGACTTGCAGCCGTGACGCAGAGATGTGGCGATACAGTCGGTACCGGTGTCACCGCCACCGATGACGATCACGTTCTTGCCCTTGGCGCTGATGTAGTTGCCATCTTTCAGCTCAGAGTCCAGCAGGCTGCGCGTGTTGGCAGTCAGGAACTCCATCGCAAAATGCACGCCATCACCTTCACGGCCCGGAATCTTCAGGTCACGTGCGGTAGTTGCGCCAGTCGCCAGCAACAGGGCGTCAACTTTATCCAGCAGTTCACTGACGTCCAGGCCGTTTACGCCTTTTCCGCCAACATTTACGCCGGTGACAAACTTGATGCCTTCTTCTTTCAGCAGATTGACGCGACGATCAACAACATCTTTTTCCAGCTTCATGTTGGGGATGCCGTACATGAGCAGGCCGCCGATGCGGTCTTCACGCTCATAGACAGTCACTTCATGACCGTGCTGGTTCAGCTGCGCTGCAGCAGCCAGTCCGGCGGGACCACTGCCGACCACGGCGACTTTTTTGCCGGTGCGGAACTTAGGTGGATTCGCCCGTACCCAGCCGTTTTCAAAGCCTTTGTCGATGATGGCGTTTTCAATGTTCTTGATGGTGACCGGCGGGTTGTTGATACCCAGTACACAGGAACCTTCGCAGGGCGCCGGACATACTCGTCCAGTGAACTCCGGGAAGTTGTTGGTCTTGTGCAGCCGATCCAGCGCATCGCGCCACTGGCCCTTGTAGACCAGATCGTTCCACTCGGGAATCAGGTTGTATACCGGGCAGCCGTTGTCGGACTGACAGAATGGAACACCACAGTCCATGCAGCGTGCGCCCTGCGTCTGCAGGTGCTCTTCCGCCGGGTCGGTGTAAATTTCCTTGTAGTCCAGCAGTCGCTCTGCCGGCGCACGGTAGGGAACCGTGCTGCGCTCGAACTCTTTAAAACCGGTTGGTTTACCCATGTTAAAACCTTATCTTTGCAATTTTGTACGTATCAGACAGCCACTGCCTGGGTCTGTGACTTGGCAGCCATTTCCGCCAGCACACGCTTATAGTCGGTCGGCATCACTTTCACAAAGTGCTGCAGCGATGCGTCCCAGTTATCCAGAATCTGCTGCGCCACCGTCGAGCCGGTGTAACGCAGGTGATTGCTGATCAGTGTTTTTAATTCTTCAATGTCGGTGGCGTCCTGGACTGGTTCCAGTTCAAACGACTCCATGTTGCACTGACGCTCAAAGTCTTTGTCCTGATCCCAGACATAGGCGATACCGCCACTCATGCCGGCGCCAAAGTTACGGCCGGTTTTGCCCAGAATGACCACACGACCACCGGTCATGTATTCACAGCCGTGATCACCGATGCCTTCCACGACGGCGCTGGCGCCGGAGTTACGCACGGCGAACCGCTCAGCGACGATACCGCGGAAGTAGGCTTCACCACCGGTGGCGCCATACAGATTGACGTTACCGGCAATGATGTTGTCTTCCGGCTTGAAGGTGCTCTCTTTCGGTGGGTAGATCACGATCTTGCCACCAGACAGGCCCTTGCCGACGAAGTCATTGGCGTCACCCTCAACAGTGATGGTGATGCCTTTGGCCAGCCACGCTCCCAGACTCTGACCGGCGGAGCCATGCAACTTGATGTTGATGGTGTCTTCCGGCAGCAGGTCTTCGCCGAATCGCTTGGCCACCTCGTTGGACAGCATGGTGCCGACTACGCGGTTGATGTTGATGACCGGCAGCTCAATGTTGACCTTCTCGCCTTTTTCCAGCGCAGGTGCGGCCAGTTCGATCAGCTGGTTATCCAGTGCCTTGTCCAGGCCGTGATCCTGCTCCATGGAACAGAAAGTACCGGTATTCGGGAACACTGCCTTGGCGGGCGTCAGGATGTTGCTCAGATCCAGGCCGCGAGCTTTCCAGTGGTCCACAGCCACATCGCTTTCCAGCAGGTCGACGCGACCGATCATTTCGTTGACGGTGCGAATACCCAGGCTGGCCATGATCTCGCGCATTTCTTCAGCCACCATGAACAGGTAGTTAACTACATGCTCTGGCTTGCCTTTGAACTTCTTGCGCAGCTCAGGATCCTGAGTCGCGATGCCCACTGGACAGGTGTTCAGGTGACACTTACGCATCATGATGCAGCCCAGCGTGACCAGCGGCGCGGTTGCAAAACCGTACTCTTCGGCACCCAGCAGCGCAGCGATGGCGACGTCACGGCCGGTCTTGAGCTGACCGTCGGTCTGCAGCGCAACGCGTGAACGCAGATTGTTCATTACCAGTGTCTGGTGTGTTTCTGCCAGACCCAGCTCCCACGGCAGACCCGCATGCTTGATGGAGGTCAGCGGTGAGGCACCGGTGCCACCATCATGGCCGGCGATGACCAGGTGGTCAGTCTTGGCCTTGGTAACACCAGCAGCAATAGTGCCGACGCCGATTTCCGATACCAGCTTGACGCTGATACGGGCCTGGCGGTTAGCGTTTTTAAGGTCATGGATCAGCTGAGCCATGTCCTCAATGGAGTAAATGTCGTGGTGCGGGGGCGGAGAAATCAGGCCCACACCCGGCGTCGAGTGACGAATACGGGCGATCTGCTCGTCCACTTTGCCGCCGGGCAGCTCGCCGCCTTCACCGGGCTTGGCACCCTGGGAAATCTTGATCTGAATCTCGTCGGAGTTGCTCAGATACCAGATGGTCACGCCAAAGCGGCCGGATGCGACCTGCTTGATCGCGGAGCGCTTGGAGTCACCGTTGGCCATCGGGCTGAAACGGATCGGATCTTCACCGCCTTCACCGGTATTGGACTTGCCGCCCAGTCGGTTCATGGCAACCGCCAGTGACTCGTGGCTCTCCTGAGAGATTGAGCCAAAGCTCATGGCGCCTGTTGCAAAGCGCTTGACGATTTCCTTGGCTGGTTCCACATCATCCAGCGAAATTGCTTTCTGGTCGGTGCGGAACTTCAGCAGGCCACGGAGCGTACAGGCGCGTGTGGTCTGCTCATTGGTGTACTTGGCAAATACCTTGTAGGCATCCGGGCTGTTGGTGCGGGCCGCGTTCTGCAGATTGAAGATCGCGCTCGGATCCCACATGTGGCTTTCGCCACCGCTGCGCCAGTGGAAGTCGCCCGGGTTGTTGAGTACCGGAATGCGGTTCTCATCTTTTTCCGGGAAGCCCAGACGGTGACGACGTTCGGTTTCTTCAACCAGTGTTTCGAAGTTGACGCCCTGGACCCGGCTGGCAGTGCCAACAAAGCAGCGATCAACCACATCTTTAGCCAGACCCACGGCTTCGAAGATCTGTGCGCCACGGTAGGACTGCAGTGTGGAGATGCCCATCTTGGCCATAACCTTGAGCATGCCCTTGGCAACCGCTTTCTTGTAGGCGGCAACCACGTCGCTTTCGTTCGGGTAATCTTTGCCCAGCAGACCGTCCAGCTGTGCCTGCCAGATCGCCTCAAAGGCCATGTAGGGGTTGATGGCGTCGGCGCCATAACCTACCAGCAGACAGTGGTGATGTACTTCACGCGCTTCACCAGTCTCGACGATCAGGCCGATCTTGGTGCGCTCGTGAGTACGAATCAGGTGGTGATGCACGGCACCGGTGGCTACCAGGGCGCTGATCGCAGCGCGATTCTTGCCGATCTTGCGGTCAGACAGGATAACAAAGGCAAAACCATCGGCGATGGCCTGGCTGGCTTCCTGGCAAACGCGGTCCAGACCGGCCTGATAACCATTTTCTGCATTGATGTCGTAAGTGATATCAACCACTTTGCTGCGCAGACCGTTGTGGTCCATGCGGCGAATGGTCTGCAGCTGCTTGTTCGACAGAATCGGGTGCTTCAGGCTCAGTCGATGGGCGTGCTGCTCGGTGGTTTCCAGCAGGTTGCCTTCCGGACCGATAAAGCATTCCAGTGACATCACCACTTCTTCACGGATAGAGTCGATTGCCGGGTTGGTCACCTGGGCAAACAGCTGCTTGAAGTAGTCGTAGATCATGCGCGGCTTGTCAGACAGACAGGCCAGCGCCGAGTCATTGCCCATGGAGCCAAGCGGGTCACGGGCTTCCGTGATCATTGGCAGCAGCATGAACTGCATGGTCTCGGTGGTGTAACCGAAGGCCTGCATGCGCGGCAGCACGTTGTCTGAATCCAGCGAGTGGGCTTCATTGCCGTCAGCCAGCATTTCCAGCGTGATTCTCTGGTTAGCCAGCCACTCACCATAGGGACGCTTGGCGGCAATGCTGTGCTTGAGCTCTTCGTCAGGGATCAGTCGACCCTGTTCAAAGTCCAGCAGGAACATACGGCCTGGCTGCAGACGGCCTTTTTCTTTGACGTTGGCCGGATCAACCTGAACCACACCCACTTCCGAGGCCATGATGACCTTGTCGTCGTGAGTGACATAGTAGCGGCTGGGACGCAGGCCGTTACGGTCGAGTACGGCACCAATGTAGTGGCCATCAGAGAATACAATAGAGGCCGGGCCATCCCAGGGCTCCATCAGCGCGCTGTGGAATTCGTAGAAGTCCTTCTTGTCCTGCGGCATGTTGACGTCTGACTGCCAGGCTTCCGGGATCATCATCATCACCGCTTCCTGCAGGGAACGGCCGGACAGCAGCATGAACTCAAGTACCGAGTCGAAGGAGCCGGAGTCAGAGACATCAGAGTCGATGATAGGGAACAGATCTTTCAGCTTGTCGCCAAACAGGTCAGTGTGCAGCGTGCCTTCACGTGCCACCATCTGGTTGACGTTGCCGCGCAGGGTGTTGATCTCGCCGTTGTGGCTCATGAAACGATTCGGCTGGGCACGGTCCCAAGACGGGAAGGTGTTGGTGCTGAAACGTGAATGCACCATGGCCAGGTGTGTTTCAAAGCCGGGGTTGGTCAGATCCTTGTAGAACGGGAACAGCTGACCGGGCGTCAACATACCTTTATATACAATAACTTTGGTCGACAGGCTGCAGGCATACAGCATTTTTGCCTGGCTCAGCGACGTGTCGCCGCGCAGCTTGTGCGTAAAGCGCTTGCGAATGATGTACAGCTTGCGCTCGAACGCCTCTTTATCGAGACCATCGGAAGCGCCAATGAACAGCTGGGCGATGTAGGGCTGCGCCATTCGGGCGGCCGGACCAACGTCAGCACCTTCAGCATCAGTCGGAACTTCACGCCAGCCAAGCAGGTTCTGGCCTTCTTCGGCGATGATCCTGTTGATCGCCTCGCGGCAGAACTCACGCTCTTTCTCGTTCTGGGGCAGGAAAATATTGCCGGTGGCGTACTTGCCTGCTTCTGGCAGGGTGACGTTGAGCTCGTTCTGAGCAACTTCGGCGAAGAACGTGTGTGGCAGTGCCATCAGGATGCCGGCGCCGTCGCCGGTGTTGGCTTCAAAGCCGCAACCACCTCGGTGATCCATGCGGGAGTTGAGGTGGTAGGCGTCCAGCATGATCTGGTGACTTGGGCGACCTTTGATGTCTGCAACAAAGCCTACGCCGCAGGAATCTTTCTCGTTGGCCGGGTCATACAGTCCGGTCTTCTCCGGAAAGCCAAACATGTGGGGGTATTGGGCTTGATCAGTCATAGTGTTCGCTACGTCTCTTTAATTCGTTTTTAGTGTTTCTCTTCCAGCCACCGTTGAACCCTCCCCCACATACGCTGCATCATGTAGCACTGCTGACAGGGAGATGCGTGAATTAGACATTATTGATTTGGCATGGCTCGGTGTTCTGCCGGCACCCCGGACTGCGTGTCCGGCAAGTTCCAGACGGTCCTAAAACACGTTACGCTGTTTTACGGGGGCTGGACACAATACCACTCAAACAGAATATGTCAAGTTAAGGGGCCGCACCATGCTTGGGTTTGTGGGTGTCAGGGTGACGTAGTGCCGCAGGTTTTGTCTTGATAAAACGGGGCAGCTGGATTACTCTTCGCCTTCTATATAGCGCCTCTGTTTTCCGACAATCAACGTGACAGGAAATAAAGAGAATCTGCCCACATCAACAATAAGCACAAGTTAACAGCTGAGGGGATATCACGTGGAAATTATAAGAAACAAGCGGGACGTTTGGGGTGACGAGGTCATTCTGGGTGTAGCCTGGGATCTGTTGTGGGTTGTCGCAGTCGCGGCACTGCTGCTGTTGGCTGGTCACGCCATCGTCATGGCGGCACTGGCCAAGCGTAAAGCCAAGCCCTCAGCCGAAGGCCCCAAAGTACGCCGTCACGATGCCATCGATCGCGCCTTTCACTGGATTATGGCCGCATCTGTGCTGGTTCTGATCGCCACCGGTGTCATGCCAATTCTCGGCGTGCGCTTTGCCTGGCTGAACATTCACTGGATTGCCGGCCTGATACTGACATTTGTGGTCATCTTCCACATTATCCGCGCTACCTTCTGGCAGGATTTCAAGTCGATGCTGCTGACGCCGTCCGATTTTGCCGAACCATTTGATGAAAGCCGCAAGCCGGGCAAGTACTCCTTCGAGCAGAAGGGCATGCACTGGGCCATGACCGTACTGGTACTGCTGGTCATCGTGACAGGCGTGATTCTGTTCACCAACATCAACTCACCGTTCTGGGCACGTCCCTCGGTGCAGGATGAAGCCCAGCTGGGTCTGATGTTCCTGCTGCACGGCCTGGCGACACTGGCCCTGGTTGCCTTTACCGCCATCCATATCTACTTCGCACTGCGTCCTGAGAAGATCTTCTACACCCGCTCCATGGTGAAGGGCTGGATCTCTGAGGACGAAATGAAGCAGAACCATGACACAAGCAAGTGGAAGCCCGAGGCTGAGTGATAGACGTGAAAGATCTTGAGAAAGAAATAGAAGTCGTTGAGAGCGGCTACGAGTTCCTGCTGGCCTACGCCGCGCAGGGAAGACCGCCACATGATGAAGACAATTATCCGCCGCCCCACGCACGGCCAACATTAAAAGACATGTTGAAGGCCATGCAGAACGTTGCGGCGGCGATCAACGACGGCAGTTCACAGCATGAGTACGAGCAGGTGATTGCGGATGATATCCGCAAGGCGAGCGCAGCTCTCAGCTTTGTGCTGGCGCAGCCAAAGATGAGTTCAGAGTTGATCGACAACCTGAACGCGTCAATACATCTGCGCGCCGTACTGACCGATTTCTTCCTCTACAGCGAAGTGTTCCGACCAGTATCCGAGTCTGCGGGCTCGGAACCAGCCAAGCCGGCATTCGACGCATCTCTGGCAGTTAACGCTGCCGCGCCGAAATCCGACTCCTGATCTGACAAATCAGCTAATCAGCCAGTGACACCGACCGAAGTCGGTGTCACTGGCTGGCTGTTGTCATATCTGTCCTAGCTGAACGTATAACACGCCCACCGCGATACCCACAGTCAGCAACAATAACAGCCACTTGCCAGCGCCCCCGCGTTTGTTGCCCCAGTTGTAATCTTCTTCCTCCACAAAAATAGGATTAATTTGACGTTTGAATAATCGCATTTAAGGACCTCTACTACCTTGGGTTTTAGCGGGTTCACTAATTGTGACAACAAATGCCCGGCATAATTTGCTGGACTTTGTGGCAATCCGGGGCGCATCTGTAACAAAGTGAAACCGCGCGCATTAATTGATAAGCAGGCGGTCAGCCTCATCAAAACTTGCTGATATACTCGCCCTGCTTAAAAAAACCATAATGAAAATAATCGGGGAACTCGCAGTGATATCACCCATATCCATCACTTCTTTTCGCCTGCCTGCCACACTTGCCAGCATCACCGTGCTGACGATCTGCGCAGCGGCTTATTCCACCCACTCCTACGCCCAGAATCCGACCGCGGAAGGTGTATTGCCCCTGACACAGGTCGACAGCGATACCGCCAACATCGAGCTGGATGGTGCCCTGGATGAGGCTGTCTGGAATACACTCCCTGCCTACGATGGCATGCGCGTGATCAACCCGGATACGCTGGCGCCAGCGTCCATGCGCACCGAAACACGGATCTTCTACAACGATCGCGGCATTTACGTCGGCGCCATGAACTATCAGGATCCAGACACCCTGGTGGCACGCATGAGCTCGCGGGATGAAGGCGTGCAGCGTGATGGTTATGTGATTTCCATCGACACGTCGGGTCAGGGCCTGTACGGCTATTTTCTGCGCATCAATCTGGGTGGCACCTTCTCTGACGGCACCATCCTGCCCGAGAAGCAGATCAGTCGTGACTGGGATGGTCCCTGGAATGCCGTGACCAAAGAGCTGGAGAACGGCTGGTCTACCGAGATATTCATTCCCTGGGGCATGATGCAGTTGCCGCAGACCGGCGAGGTGCGCGAGATCGGTATCTACACCGAGCGTATGGTGACCCACCTGAACGAAACCTGGTCCTGGCCAGCGTTGCCGCAGACCAACCCGGAATACCTGTCGGCGTTCCAGAAGTTCTCGGTGGCTGGTATTGATCCGAGCACGCAGTTCACCTTTTACCCCTATGCTTCCGCGACCTACAACAATATTACCGACGAGTCCGAGACGCGTGTGGGGGCCGATATTTACTGGCGGCCAACCTCCAATACCCAGGTATCGGCAACACTGAATCCAGATTTCGGTACCGTCGAGTCCGACGACATTGTCGTGAATTTGAGTGCATTCGAGACATTTTTCTCGGAGAAGCGCACATTTTTCCTCGAGGGCCAGGATATTTTTCGTGCCGGCCCACGTGCCAGTGGTGGCCCCTTCGGCCCCATCACAGTCCTGAATACCCGCCGCATTGGTGCGGCGCCGTGGATCGATACACCAGCCGGTGTTTCAGTGAGTCCGACCGAGCGCAATGCACCAACCGAGCTGCTGGGCGCTGCCAAAGTGACCGGCTCGCAGGGTAACTGGCGCTACGGCACGCTGCTGGCAGCCGAAGACGACATGAGCTTGCGTGGCCGCGATGCCGCAGGCAATCAGGTCAATCTGGAGTCCACCGGCCGCGATTTTGCCGTCGGCCGTCTGCTCTACGAGGACACCAGTGGTGGTGGCCGTCGCGGCTTTGGCTGGATTGGCACGCGACTGAGCCATCCCGATCATGACGCCACTGTAAACGGTGTCGACGTCTCCTGGTTCTCTGCCGACACCCGCTGGGTGTTCGACGGCCAGGTGCTGCACAGCGATGTGAACGGCACCACTGGTTCCGGTGCGCTGTTCGACCTGGCCTACCGGCCGGAGCGCGGCGTTCAACACTCTTTCACTGGCAACTACTTTGATGACACGCTGAACATCAACGACGTGGGTTATCTGCAGCGCAATGACCATGTGATGCTTGATTATCGCTTTAGCATTACAGAGTCGGGACTGGACAACCTGCGTTCCCGCACGCGCAGCATGAATGTCATCAACCAGTGGAATACCGACGGCCGACCCGTGCGTCTGGGTCTGTTCTTTGGTCAGAACATGACCTTTCTGGACAATACCAGCCTGAACATGAACTTCCGCTACTTCCCGCCACGCGTTGACGATCGTCTGAGTCGCGGCAATGGCACCTACAAAATCCCGCACCGACTGGCCTATGACATCGAGTGGAGCAGTGACCGTTCGCGTCCGATCAGTTACAGCGCGCGCTTTGGCAATGGCCAGGAAGACCTGCAGCGCAGCAACCTGAGCTACGAAGTGGGTGTGCAGTGGCAGCCCAATGACCGCTTTAACACCGAGCTGGAGCTGGAGTACCGTGACCGTGAATCGTGGCTGGTCCATCAGGGTGGCCCGCGCATGACCGCATTCCGCGCCACTGAATGGGCGCCCGAGTGGAACGTCAATTATTTCATCAATTCCAAGCAGCAGTTCCGCCTGGCGGTGCAGTGGACCGGTATCAAGGCCAAGGAAGACAAGTTCTATCGCATCGATCAGACCGATGTGCGGCACTTGATCCGTACGCCCAAGCCGGATGCTACCCCCGATGACTTTACGGTCAGCCAGATGAGCTTTCAGGCGCGCTATCGCTGGGAGATTGCGCCGCTGTCAGACCTGTTTATTGTCTACACACGCGGCAGCAACCTGCCTACGGATCTGGGTTCGGAGTTCCAGGACCTGCTGTTTGATTCCTGGAGCGAGCGCGTGACCGACACCTGGGTAGTGAAGCTGCGTTACCGCCTGGGTAATGGTTGACGGCTTGGAAACCAGTCCCGGTTGAGGCTGACAGCGGCGGGTCATACGCCGGCCGCTGTCACCCAATCATCAACAAAATGTCGTAGACTGCCAGATCTGTAAAGTCCACTTTCAGATAGAAAAAAGGATACACTGATGGTCACTCGGTCGATGTCACGATTGTTGCAAGGGGTTGTGCTCATGTCTGTCATTACTGGCAATGTGCTGCCGTTAGCACCGGCCATGGCGCAAAGCGATGCTGCCGACAAAGTCGTTGTGGCGCACCGCGGGGCCAGTGGCTACCTGCCCGAGCATACCCTGCCGGCTGCTGCCATGGCCTACGCCATGGGCGCTGACTTCCAGGAACAGGATGTGGTCATGACGCGCGACGATCAGTTGATCGTATGGCACGACCTGACGCTGGATCGCAACACCGATGTGCGGCATCAGTTTCCGGGTCGCGCCCGCGACGATGGACGTCACTACGTTATTGATTTCACGCTGGAAGAGCTGCGTCAGCTGCGCGTCACCGAGGGCTACCGCCTGAATGATGCCGGCGCAGAAGAGATGATCTACCCGCAGCGATTCCCGCTGTGGCAGTCTACTTTCACCATTCACACCTTTGCCGAACAGCTGCAGATGATTCAGGGGCTGAACCGCTCGACAGGCCGCGATGTCGGCATCTATCCCGAGCTGAAGTCACCAGCCTTTCACCATGAACACGGCAAGGATATCGGCATGGCCGTGCTCAGCGAGTTGAAGCGTTTTGGTTACACCAGCAAGGACAGCAATGTGTTTGTGCAGACCTTCGAGTTTGACGAGCTCAAGCGCGTGAAAGAAGAAGTGCTGCCGGCATTGGATATCGAACTGAAGCTGGTGCAGCTTATGGGTGATGACGAGTCTTACGCCTGGATGCTGGCGCCGGGCGGCATGCGCGAGCTGGCGCAATACGCTGACGGCATCGGGCCTGAGAAAGGCATGATCATCAGCTATGAGTCGACGCCCAACAATCTGCAGATCAGCTCGCTGGTGCGCGATGCCCACCAGGCCGGGCTGAAAGTGCACCCCTATACCTTCCGTGCGGACGACGGTCAGGTGCCCGGCTATGCAGACGATTTTGAACATCTGCTGGAGATTTTCCTGTTCGAAGCCAATGTTGACGGGCTGTTCACCGATTTTCCGGACAAGGCGGTGGACTATCTGAGCGAGAGATAAAGGGGACGGAGGGATTTAGCCAGCTAAATCCCTCCGTCCCCTTTAGGCCCTTTGGGTCATTAAATAGCTTTCGCCTGCTTACTTATTGCTGTACACTGCGCGCCCTTTTTGTAGAATATCCTCGTTTACCGCACGTCACGCCAGCAGGCACCTATTATGTCCAGCACCACCGCGCCCGATCTCGGCTTTGCCGAGCTCAATCTGCCCGCATTCCTGTTAAAAACACTGGAGCGCGTCGGGTATGAAAAACCCTCGCCTATTCAACAGGCTACAATTCCTGCCTTGCTCGAAGGAAAGGACATTGTGGGCATGGCCCAGACCGGCACCGGCAAAACAGCCGCGTTTGCACTGCCGATTCTGGCCAAAATCGATGTGAATAACCCGTCGACCCAGGCACTGGTGCTGTGTCCAACGCGCGAACTGGCCATCCAGGTGGCTGAGGCCTTCCAGACTTACGCCGAAGGACTGCGTGGATTCCACGTACTGCCCATCTACGGTGGTCAGGACATGAGCCGGCAACTGCAGGCACTGCGTCGTGGTGTGCACGTAGTGGTAGCAACCCCCGGCCGTCTGCTCGACCATCTTAATCGACGCTCGCTGGACCTGAAAAAAATCAACACGCTGGTACTCGACGAAGCCGACGAGATGCTGCGCATGGGTTTTATCGACGATGTCGAAACCATTCTGCAGCAGACCCCGGACAGCCGTCAGGTTGCGCTGTTCTCTGCGACCATGCCGCCGCCCATCCGCAACGTTGCGGAAAAGTATCTGCATGATCCGCAGGAAGTGCGCATCAAAAGCGCAACCAGCACCAACTCCGATATCGATCAGTACTACTGGCTGGTGCAGGGCACCAACAAGCTGGATGCGCTGACGCGCATGCTGGAAGTCGAAGACTTCGACGGCATGATCGTATTCGTACGTACCAAAAACAGCACCGTCGAGCTGGCCGAGAAACTCAACGCACGTGGCTTCTCTGCCGCGGCCTTGAACGGCGACATGAACCAGCAGCTGCGTACCCGCACCGTTGAGCAGTTAAAGAACGGCCAGTTGGATATCGTGGTAGCCACCGACGTGGCAGCACGCGGCCTGGATGTGGAACGCATCAGCCACGTCATGAACTACGACATACCCTACGATAACGAAGCCTACGTGCACCGGATTGGTCGTACCGGACGCGCTGGCCGCAGCGGCAAGGCGGTCCTGTTTGTTGCACCGCGCGAACAGCGTATGCTGCAGTCGATCGAGCGCACCACGCGCAAGAAAATCACGCGTATGGAACTGCCTACCCGTGGTGATCTGATCCTGAAGCGCAGCCAGCAGTTCAAGCAGACCATCGCCGATGCATTGGCACAGGACAACCTGGATTTCTTCCGCAGCCTGATCGCCGATCTTTGTCAGGAACATGAGTGTTCACTGGAAGATGCGGCAGCCGCCATGGCCTTCCTGTTGCAGAAAGACCGACCGCTGGAGCCATCTTTCAAAGAAGTGAAAGAAACCGGCTACGGCACGAGCAAAGGATTCAAGGAAAAGGCGTCAAGAGGCACACACTCTGCTGGTGACGACTATGCTGACGAGCGGCCTGCCCGCAAGCAACGCAGCAAAGTCCCGACAGGTGATGAGTACATTGGCAGCCTGCTGGAAGGTGATGATGCTGGTGAGCGTGCGCCGCGCAAGCGACGCGAGCAGCGTGACTTCAGTGATGGTGATGATGTGCCGATGGAACACTTCCGTCTGGCTGTGGGGCACGACCATGGTGTCACGCCGCGCGAGATTGTTGGTGCCATCGCCAACGAAGGCGGCATCGAAGGTCGTTACATCGGCCGCATCCAGATATTTGATGATCACACCACCATCGATCTGCCGACTGGCATGCCCGATGAAGTATTCCAGACTCTGCAGCGTACACGCGTATGCAATCAGGCTCTGAACCTGGAGCGTATTGCAGCTGGCATGGCGCCGGATCGTGGCCGTCGCTCGCGTCCTGAAGGTGCCCGCAAACCACGTTCAGCGGGTCCACGTCGTGAAGCATTTACAGAATCCACGCGTCCGCCACGTGCGGCTCGCCAGGATCGTTTTGCCGACAGCAAGCCGGGCGGAGATCGTCCCCGCTTCGACCGCTCGGCAGACAAACCGGATTCGGACAAGCCACGTGGCGATCGCATCAAAACCGGCGGTTTTAAAGGCGACAAGTTCAAGTCCGAGAGCAGGGGCAGTAAGTTTGGCACCGACAAGTTCAGCGCGGACAAGCCCAAAGAGAAAAAGCGCGGCGCTCCCAAAAAGCGTGTCGACAAAGACAAGGGCAAACGACGCTCGCCGGCTCGCGGCAGCAAGTAAGCCACTCGCCTGCAACCAGCGCAGGCGATCGGCACGCAGTCTGTTAGACTAGGCCCAACTTCATAGTCAGGGGCCGAATATTGTGACGCTGGATCTTGCCGGGGCGCTGGCCCTGATAAGCGCCATGCTGGTGCTGGCTGCCTTGCCCAGCATCAGCGTGCTGGCCGTGACATCACGCGCACTGAGCGGCGGTTTCAACCACGGAGCCGCCGTCAGTGCCGGTGTGGTCATCGGCGATCTGCTGTTTATTCTGATTGCGCTGTTTGGTGTCGCCCTGCTGATGGATCTGGCTGGTGGCTGGACCGTCTGGCTGAAATACCTGGCAGCCGCCTATCTGTGCTGGATGGCACTTACCCTCTGGCGCAGCCCGACTACCTCGTCAACAACCCTGTCTCCCGACTCAACTCCCTCAATGTCCCTGCGCGGCAGCTTCATCAGTGGTCTGCTACTGACGCTGGGCGATCAGAAAGCCGTGCTGTTCTATCTGGGATTTCTCCCGGCCTTTGTAGATGTGACTCGCATCACTGCGCTGGACGTGCTGGTCATCATGCTAATTACTGTCGTCACCGTGGGTGGTGTCAAGCTCGTCTATGCGGCGCTGGTAGCGCGGGCAGGGCAGCTGCTGGCTGGCAATCCACACTTTCAGCACTGGGCGCGCTGGCTGAACCGCCTGGCGGCGTTGCTGCTGGTGGTAGCGGCCGTGCTGGTGCTTCTGCGATACTAGGGTCATGAAAATCATTTACCGTGCTGCCGACATCATGGAAGCCCACATCGTGGCGGGTCTGTTGCGCTCGCACGGTATTGAGCCGCACGTGGGCGGGCATTACCTGCAGGGGGCCGTGGGTGACCTGGCAGTGCAGGGTTTTGCCGACGTCTACGTGCAGGACGATGATTTTGACGCGGCACAACCGGTCATCCGCGATTATGACAGCCAGGCGGAAGCCCTCACACAAGGAGAAGATGCTGATGAGTATCAAGCAGATTGGGGCGACCCCGATTCAGGAATATCACACGCTTAACTGCCATTGCGGTGCCGTTGAGATTGAGCTGCACCTGCCCGACGGCGTGGTATCGCCGCGCCGCTGCGACTGTTCCTTCTGTCGCCGCCGAGGCGCCATCATGGGTACCACCAGCCTGCCTGCCATTCGTATTGTCAAAGGCGAGGACGTGCTGAGCCTGTACCAGTTCAACACCCAGGTCGCCAGACACTACTTTTGCTCACAATGCGGCATTTACACGCATCACCAACGCCGCTCCGACCCGAATGAATACGGGTTTAACGTCGGCTGTCTGGAGGGCGTCAACCCGCGTGACCTGGGTGAGGTGCCGATCATGGATGGCGTCAATCATCCCTCGGATCGCAAGTAAGTAATCGCTATTAATCGGGTCTTTAATTCAAGCAGGTTTCCAAGAATAACGCGCCGCTGGAGGCAATATGAACCGTCTGCTCAAATCGCTCGTCTGCACTACGATTACGCTGTTCACCGCTGTGTCACTGGCACAGGAATTCATCTGGGCACCCGATTTTCCGGTGGGCAGCGAGATACCGGCCATCAACGCCCAGGACCAGACTGGTGAGGTTCGTACACTGGGCGATCTCAGCGGTGACAAGGGTCTGGTGCTGGTCCTGAGCCGCTCCTTTGACTGGTGCCCGTACTGCATCGCGCAGTTGCAGCAGCTGGTGGATGTGGCGGACGAGTTTGAATCGATGGGATTCAACGTCGCTACCATGACCTATGACTCGCTGGAGACATTGCAGGGCGCCGAGATTGACTACGAAACTGACTTCCCGCTGCTGCGCGACGAAGACACTACCCACGTCACCGCACTTGGCATTCTCAACACCGAATACGAACCCGGCAGCCGTGCCTACGGTATCCCCTATCCGGGTATTTTCCTGCTGAGCCCCGATGGTGCCGTGCTGGCCAAGTTCGCCGAGGAGGATTACCGCAACCGGCCCGATTTTGACTATGTGCTGGAGGCTGCACGGGGGCTGTAAACACATCTCGAACCGTGCCGGGTCGCCACTCAGGTTTGCCTGGCCCCCAGCACAGTGATCAGCCTGCCATCGCACATGGCAATAAACGTGAAATGGCCCCCACTCGTCACGTTTCAGCCTTTTGGGTTATTGCAAAGTCACAGGGATTCCATTAAACAGGAAGCACAATCACGCCCGGACACAACACCGGGCGCAAACAGGGAGAACGGGTTGTGTTTGTT
This sequence comes from Gammaproteobacteria bacterium UBA2675, assembly GCA_002354805.1. Classification (GTDB taxonomy): domain Bacteria; phylum Pseudomonadota; class Gammaproteobacteria; order Pseudomonadales; family Pseudohongiellaceae; genus Pseudohongiella. Next base: position 9,898 of record DEMH01000005.1, on the reverse strand, counting down.
GTCATCTTTCGCGCCAAAGTCAAACAGGCCGATGAGCTGTATTCAGCCACGGCCAGCCGCCTGCGCGAACTTGCCCTGACCGAATTCGGTTGTCTGGAATTCACCGCGGTCAACGAAGGCGATACTGAAATCGCTCTCTCCTACTGGCCTTCCGAAGCCCACATCCTGGCCTGGAAGGCCCACCCCGAACATCGCACCGCCCAGCAGCTGGGCCGTGAACGCTGGTACGCCTCGTATTCTGTGGAGATCGCCGAGATCGGCCGACGCTACGTGTCGTAGCCAACGCCTGGCTTTTGTTGCGTCTTGCAGGCGTCCAGCGCCATCAGCCGGCCAGACAACCGGCCTTAACTTGCGGGGCACCCGCAGGGCGGTAGCGTGCCTGGATTTTTGTCATCCGCCACTTAAACCAGAATAACGGAGTACCCGCCATGACCGCACATACCGTATCCGGCAGCTGCCTGTGCAGCGCCGTCACCCTGACCGTACCCACCGAAGGCCACATCGAGGCCTGCCACTGTGGCATGTGCCGCAAATGGGGTGGTGGTCCACTGCTCGCATTGATGCCAACCGGCAAACCCGAGATCAACGGCGCCGACAACATCAGCAGCTACAGCTCCTCCGAGTGGGCCGAGCGCGCCTTCTGTAAATCCTGCGGCACCCACCTTTACTACCGCATGAAGGAACACAACAACTACGCCATCCCGGCGGGCCTGTTCAAGGACAACGGCAGCTTCAGCATGCATGAGCAGATATTTATTGATAAGAAGCCGGACTACTATGATTTTGCCAATGACACGCCCCGGCTAACGCAGAAAGAGGTGTTTGAGAAGTTTGGGGTGAGCTGAGGCCTGGTGGGACAATAAATTTTCAAAGGAACAGGTTCTGAAAGCATAAAAATTTATCGAGCATGAAGCGCCTGAGATTCATGCCTGGGTGATAAAGAAGCTGGAAGACGCGGTCGAGAAGGGGTGGTTGAAAGCCGCATGAGCTCAACTTTAAGTCTGGAGCATGAAGCTACTTTTCCTGAGCATCTCGATGAGCTTGTAAGAATTCGAACTGAAGCGATGCGCGACAGTCTCATCAGAATTGGGAGATTTGATCCGGAATGAGCCAGAGAAAGATTCACATCCGGCTTCGATCCCCAGTACACAAGATTCATAAACTCTGGTGGTCTGAGAGTCGGCTTCCTGGTAGTGAAGCCGGGGCAGAACTGCTTGAAGCTCGATCGCTTGTACATCACACCTGGCTATCAAGGTCGTGGAGTGTATCAGGATGAGGCGGAGTGGGATATAAACTATATCCGCAAGCCTCGGAATCATTGAGCCAAATATCACATTGCATGAGGCAGCCATGGATAAGCAGCTAAAGGAACTCAGATTACTGTCAATAACAACTGCGCTACTGTCTGGTACAGCATTTGTCACAATGCTAAGACTTGCGGCATTTCCGACTCCGGGATCGGCAGAATTGTATGCCTTTACGTTGTTTGGAGTATTTCTGATTGTGGTTCCGCATATGGCTGTCCATTCCAAAATTAAAAAAATCAGGAGGACATATGGAGCTGAGCGAAACTGAACAACGTATGCTGGATTCTCTGGAGAAACGTCAAGTCAGATGGAAGTCTGGCCGCTGGGCTGCGTAACTAATCTCTCTGCTTCTTCACAGAAAAGCGATCGAACAAATAATGGACACTATAGCCAGAATCAAACACTGGATAGCTAACGACTCCGAACGGATGAAGGCGCTTGACGTTGCTGCGAGAATGGACCTTCCTGAATGGTGTCTTGCCGCCGGGTTTGTGCGCAATCTGGTTTGGGACAAACTTCATGGCTATGTGCACGCCACAGCATTAAACGACATTGATCTCATTTACTTTGATCCCGCAGACACGACAGAGATTAAAGAGAAAGAAAGTGAACAGGAACTTGGCAGCGTGTTGGATGTGCCGTGGTCAGTCAAGAACCAGGCGAGGATGCACCTGCGGAACGACGACAGACCCTACAGCTCAACTTCAGATGCCATGAGCTACTGGGTTGAAGTGGAGACGGCGGTCGGCGCGACACTAAACAGTGCAGGTGACATCGTACTGGTATCGCCATTTGGCTTTGACGCACTCTTCGATCTTACAGTAACCATCAATGCGAAAAGGCCCAAGCCAGTGGATTTCCATAAACGGATGTCTTCAAAGCGGTGGCTGGATATATGGCCGAGGTTGGTGATTAATGCCTGAAAGAACCCGACAATGCCAGCCCCCAGTTGACTGGTACTGGTGACAGATCTGGGCCGAATTTGCTGTACTTTTTTAGAAACAGACTAAAAAAACTGAATGGGTCACTGCGAATGGAGGTGCCGAAGTTGATTTCTAAATTTCTTGAACTAGAAAGGTCTGAGCAGGACAAACTGATCGATTTAGCTCGACAGGATGCTGGCAAGCAAAAAGGTAGATTGAGTTTTTGGTTAAAATGGAGTCTTGCCCATGTCGGAGTATTGGTCGTGACAGCTTTTGTAGCTGGCTTCTGTATTGCTGCGCTGTTCGAAATGTTTGGGTCGAGATCCCCTGGCCCTACAACTGTTGGGGCTGTTATAGGTGTGGGTTATGTGATGTTATGGCCATGCCTCCAGAGAGTTATCAGTGTGTACCTGCTTAAGTCCGAAATAAGATCGCGCCTGGATCTCGCATCAATTTGACAATGCCGAGCAATTCCAGTCAGCACAGTTGGGGCAGAGCCTCGCTTCACTCAGTCTGTTTTGGCGATGTTAGGGCGACCATGGACCTGCGCAATGTCTGAAACGATAGTATGTGTGGGTGCTGTGGTCTATCGCGGTGATGAGATACTGTTGGCTCGCCAGGCAAAAGGTCATTCCTTGGAAGGGCAATGGACGATTCCTTGGGGGAGACTTGATAGAGGGGAGTCGCCAATGACGGCGGCTATACGAGAGACAACCGAGGAAGCTGGCATCATAGCAGAAGTTGATGGCCTGCTTGGAGTCCAAGAGTTACCTGCACCGTGGTCGGGCTGGCTAGGTTTGATATATTTATGCAGGCACATCAGTGGCGACCCGGAACCTCAAGATCCCGAAATGGATGCGGCAAGATACTTTACTAAGACGAACCTAGCTGAGATTGATGAGCCTATTGAGCCTCTCTCCGCTTGGCTGGTTGCACGTTTCTATAACGATGATCTCAAGGTGATTCCAGCAAATCCGTCGAATCCCTTGCAATCACGAGGGTCGTTTCTTTGAAACATTGCCTAACAAATTCATCAACTGCACGTTATCCGTGCTGGACACAGCACTTCGCGCTACGTCGGTTATGAAAGACGTTTGGTAACCGACATGATTCAAGCTGTATTATTCGATCTTGATGAGACTCTAGTTGACCGCACAGAAACGATGCGGATGTTTCTTATGAGACAACACAAGAGAGTCACAGCATTAAATAGAATAGATTGTTTTGAATACGTCGATGCATGCCTCAAGTATCAAGAGAATGGGTACGCTGACAAGCATGAAGCATATAAATTGGCGTGCGACGCAATTGGCCTATCTTTCGCAAACCTGGCCGATCTGCTTGTTGAAGATTTTAAAGAGTATTACGGCAAAGAGCCGGTCTTGTTTCCAGGTGTCCTCGACACACTTGGAATTTTGCACAAGAGTTATATGATGGGATTGGTGAGCAATGGAAGAACCAAAGTCCAGGCCGCAAAGATAGAAGCAAGTGGCATCTCAAGGTTCTTCTCTTCAGTATGTATATCTGAGGCGATCGGAGTCAAAAAGCCAGACCGAGAAATATTTATTAAATGTCTTGATGACCTGTCGGTTAAACCTCTCGATGCGGTTTTCGTAGGCGACAATCCTTCATTAGACATTGAGCCAGCCAAAGCTTTAGGGATGCGAGCTGTTTGGCGAAGAAACGGGTGCTTTCCTGAACCGAAATCTTGTGACGGCATATATTCCAACATAGACGAATTGCCAGGGATGCTGAAAAATATTGACTAACCAAGTCTTCAACTACGCGTCGCCGGCGCCAGGCACGGACCACGGCCGCGCCGGTCACGAACGGCATTAGGCTGAGGTGACTTGTCATGAAATTGTGCTATGTCGCGATCCACGATTATGGTTCTGGTTCTGTAGGCATAAAGGTCTTTGCAAGGTCAATAAATGAAGTAAAGTCTGTGTTGCCAGAGCCTGAATGGAAAGTCTATTCCCCTGATGAAACGGGCCATCTTCGCCATCTGGAGCTGCTCCCGGAATCTGATATCGATGAAAGATCTCAACTCTTGCAAACTGTCATAGAAATTGGGCTGCAACGCGCAAAGGGTAAAACCTTATTCATAGTCAAGGACAAGACTGGTGAAGTGAGGCATGTGTGGGCAAGGTCTGTTGGCGAAATTCTAGAGTCGTATCCAAAACTGTTCATATTGTCCTCGGTAACATCAGAAAGTACTGGATATTCGGATATCGATAGGCCTGATAAGTTTCTGCATAGAAATGCTGATGAGGGTCGCCAAGTCTAATGGGTGAAATCCTTGCTAATTTGTGTACAGAGGAAATGACTATACACACAGCTATAAGCCAAAATTCGCCTAACAAGCGCATGCAGACTGACGCCGACACCTCCGTCTTATGTGTCACCCGCTGGGCTCAATCATTAACACATAAATACACCGGCTTCGGCGCAGCTGAAGCGGGCGCTAGGTGCGGCCACCAACTTAGTCAGGGAAAAAATGGACACGGAACTGGAAAGATATCTTAGAAGATCGCCCAAGCCGCAATTCAGTGCTGAGCTGTTCCGTGCTGGTGTCACGTCAAAATTTACAAGAGACTGCCAGGCTGAAATTTACGAGATTGGATCCGTAGGCAAGGTTTTTACAACCACCTTATTGGCGATTCTGGATCGACAAGGTTTCATAAGTATCAACGATCTGGTTTCTAAGTTTCGATCTGATTTGCCATTTGCTAGCCAAGTTTCTCTGAGACAGCTTGCCTCACATACTTCGGGCCTACCTAGCAACCCGCTGACAGGGATAAAACTTGTCACAGAGTCTTATTTGGGCATGTTTATTAGTAGTTTCAGAGAAGAAGACTTTAATCGATACCTCAGAAATTTGAGGAAACTCCGCAGTCCAGGGCGCTTCAGATACTCGAACGTAGGAATGGCATTGTTAGGCGAAATCCTTTCTTCCGCGCTGGGTACAAGTTATGAGTCTGCTGTTATTGAGCACATATGCAAACCGTTAGGCATGAGTGATACATCAGTCGCCGTGCCACAAATGCAAGGCAACCTTGTAGTTGGGCACAATTCCAAAGGTAGGCCAGTCGAACCATTTAAATGGGCTGGGATGGAAGCCGCTGGAGTTTGGCGTTCTACCACAGGGGATATGATGAAATTTCTCAGAGCTATGCTCGGGTATTCAGGGGATGGTTGGCGCGAACTGGCCGGCGCTACTACCAATCCAGTAGCAAAAGTTTCCAAGAGGATGGCTGTTGGTCTGGGATGGCTAACGTACAAGTCTGAACGTTCTGGTACGTTGATTTGGCATGATGGGGGCACATTGGGCCAGAACGCTGTGGTTGCCTGGAGTCAGGAACTGGACAGCGCGTGTGTGCTTTGTACTAATCAGCGCCCAGGGTTGCGAGAAATATTGCTGCCAGGTCGAGACATCGGAACTGTAGCTATCAAAATACTAAGTGGTTCAAATGCCAAGAGTACCTAACAATCCGCAGCAATCGCTCCCGTTGGTCGCTGGGACAGCCAAAACGCTGCGCTTAATTGGCTGCCCTTGTGCGGGGCGTTAGAAATTCTAGATACGAACAAGGTTTTAACTTGAGTGATATACACCTGACCGATGCAAAGCGAAAAGGCAATAAACTCCTGGTCTGCCCCTATTGCAACGAAGAGTTCCACATAAGTAGAGATACGGTAGTTCCTGCTCCAGTGCCAGTTGCGTCGATGGGATGCAAGAGAATTGCCACATGTCCTAGATGCAATAAAGATAGCTGTGCTGCCCGGGATGCCTTGGAATATGATCTCGATGATCCTTCACCAACGCCCAATTTCTAACAAGTTGCTGTTGTCGCCGCTGCGCGGCAGGGACCTCCGTTTCGCTACGGCCTCAAAGCAAGGCGTTATGTGTCCGTAGTGTTCGAGACGTGCAGAAAGGGAACTGGAAAAAATGGATAGGAAAGGAAGTTGCCTATGTGGATTAGTTCGAATCAGTGTGAGCCGCGACGCGACCGATGTTGGGGCTTGTCATTGTAAGATTTGCCAGAGATGGACTGGCGGTCCATTGATGGAGTTAGAGTGTGGGTCTAACGTTAAGTTTGAAGGTTCCGAAAATATAAAAGTCTTCAAATCTACGCAAAGGGCTGAAAGAGGGTTTTGTAAGGAGTGTGGGAGTCATCTATTCGTCAGATCGGTTGAAAGCGACGAGTACGGTATTCCGCCAGGAATCTTTGAAGACGTTCAAGGTATTAACTTTAATCGGCAAGTGTTTATTGACAATAAGCCGAACTACTATAGTTTCGCAAACACCACACGTGATATTAGTAGCGACTATATATACGAACATTTCCCACAGGTCCGGGATGAAAACACATAACAATCGCAATCAGTACGGCGCTGCGCGCCCGGACGCTCACTTTGTTCGCGCCGCAGTTGCGGGGCGTTATGAATTCGAGGGTCTAGCATGATCAATTGGCAGTATTTCCCAAAATCGGATATGGCTCCCAAAATTGCTATTTCGGTAGTTCATGTATTTGAATCAGTAGAAGCAAGGGGCACGTCTAACACTCAAGAGCTCCCGAGCAATGCAGTTTTGGCTGAAGCGCGCGAGGGACTACAGGAGATTGGCTTTGATGTAGAAACGGGAAAATCTGCATCAGATAAAATAGCAGTTCCGGTTTTGTTTGGGCAGAACGGGAAGCTCGAAAAATCATTTGAAGCGGATGCGTATCACAGGGCTCATGAATTCGTAATTGAGGTGGAGGCCGGGCGGGCGGTCGTGAATAATCAATTTCTGAAAGATCTATTCCAGGCTTGTATGATGCACGGAGTTGAATATTTAGCAATAGCTGTTAGAAATCGCTATCGCGCCAGTAATGACTTTGAGCGAGTGGTCAGATTCATGGACACCTTATATGCGAGTAATCGAATGTCTTTACCTCTCAAGGGCATTCTTATAATTGGCTACTAAATACGCATGATAAGACAAATTACCGCGACGCATTTTTTCGCTCCGCATGCGGCTACACTAAAATGCGTTCGTGTTGGCGGCATTATGTTTCTAGGAGAGTCCAGTGAAAAATAAAGAAATTGAAGATCTTTTCAAAGATACAGATGCAAACGCCTCTAAGCTAGTGAACATGGAACCCGCCAGCGATCACAGGGTGATCGGTAACTGTTCAGGATAGAGCTTCAAAGGAAGCGAAAATTTTGACCATGACGATAGTGGGTCTTTGAATAATTATTATGGCGTTGAAGATAAAAAGAATCGTGCTGAAGCGGAACGAGAAGGCTGGTATGAAGGATATGACTGCTAGTATTCGCGAAGGATAACTTTCAAATCAATCTGGGACAAACAAGAGCGCGCCCATAATCAAGAGCGTAATGAGTTTTCTAAATAGGGTTAAAGTAATGACCGGCTATAGGACTGGCTCAAATTGGAGCGATTTAAACGAGTTGAAATGCTTACTTGCATATAAGAAGCTTGAAGAAGCTGGATTCCCTAGAAACATGGCTACTGAATTGGCGAATGGTATCGCCCTTGAATCTAAACTTTCGCGAAGCTCAGTAAAGGCCAAAATTGGCAACTATAAATCGGTTGCTGGAGTCACGGGGCATTCCAATGCTTCTCAGAACACGCTCTCCATGTATAAAAATCACGGCCATTTGAATTCGGCTCAGCTCCAAAGTTTAATTGAAAGTGGTAAATACTCATAACAAACAATCGCAAGCGGCCAGCAAGCTAGCGCATGAGTAAGGGCGTTAGGGCTCGTCATAGTGACCACCCAGAGCGAAGATATAGATTGATGATTCATCGAACTGATACACAATCCGATCCTTCTGGGATATGCGTCTGGACCAAAATCCAGACAGGTTATGCTTCAGCGGTTCAGGTTTGCCCAGTCCAACAGTGGGGTTGTCGCAGCGAATGAGCTCTTTAATTATTTTGCGAGTCGCATCGTGCAATTTTTTGTCCTTTTGGCGCATGGCTTCATACGCCTCCCACGTCTTGCCCTCAAATACCAGTGATCTCATCCATTTGCTCTTTGGTCGGCGTGTATCCTTTACGCTCTGCGTGGGTTTTGGCTGACTCGGCAAGTTGCCGCATCAGGCTACTGTTTTGCAGAACATACAGCGTTTCCTGCTCGCGCTCCCAGTCTTCAGCACTCATCACCACAAAGTCTTGCCCAGATCGCCGGGAGACCCTTATCGGTTCATGTCTACTAACACTTTGTTCTACAAGCTTTTTCAGGTTATCCCTGAACTTATTTACACTTACTGTTTCCATCGCAACCACCAATATATGTACGGGAATGCCGTACAAGTATACTCTAGCCGCCCTAACAATCACAAGCAATCGGACGCCAGCGCAGCTGGCGCCGTTGTTGATGGGCGTTATGGAGCCAAGTAACAGTGGTGCCATCCGAAAAGCGTAAATATATGCACCTTGCAGTTATGGAGGGGCGAATGGCCATAGCAAAATGTGCTGACAACCCTCCGGTAGGGTGTGTGCTAGTTCAAAATGGAAAAGTGGTGGCGCGGGGTCATACGAATAGTCCAGGAGAGCCGCATGCAGAGGCGATGGCAATCAGCCAGCATTAATAATGCAGCCGATGATGTTGTTGCTTTTGTAACGCTGGAGCCATGTTCATTTCAAGGCAGAACACCGTCATGTGCGCAAACCCTAATCGATGCTGGTATAAAAACAGTTTGCGTCGGAATTCTGGATCCAGATCCGAGGTACAATGGCCAAGGAATAGAAAAAATGAGAGCTGCCGGGATAAACGTTGAGGTAGGAATATTGGCTCACGAAATCAGTGCAGAATTGAGGAGCTTCCTTGGAAAGGCTCCATAACAATTACATCAAGTACGCTCCCTTCGGTCGCCGGATGCCTGCTTCGCAGGCACCGCTTATGAAAGGGCGTTAGCCAGCGGTCCGCAGCGCACTTATAGACATCAGTTCAATGCCTTGGCTGGATGAGCCAGGGAACTCAACTACTGAGCAAATGGAGGGCACTTGTTAAATTGTATATATGGTTTCAGTGTGTTGTTGCTACTAACGTCTTGCGTGAATCAAACTGTTAGCAGCGAAATACCGACACAGAGATCTATCACTCAACTAGTGGATGGCACAGTCAAGACTATCGAGAGTGATGGGTTGTTCCTGCAGTTTCGCGCGAACCTAGAGGAGCGAAATGTTGAACTTACTTCGCCTGACATAAGTAGTGTTGCCTGGTTAAATGCTGCGCCGGGAGTTGCGTATCGTGTTGGTGACTATTGGATGAACGTACATCTCTATTCAGTTGCTGCCGCTGCTCAAGAAAACGCAGACCGGATTCCAGCCGGTGCTGATTCCGGGATGTCAGATTGGGTCGCACCGCCGCATTTCTTTCTTTGCGACCGCATCATCGCGCTCTACCTTGGTCAAGATCAGAATGTTATAGCTGCATTAACTGAGGTATGTGGTCCACAATTTGCTGGATTTCAGCAGCAGGCTAACAATCAGTTGCAGACCGACAGCGGATACTACGCAGCTATTGTGTTACTCGCTATGCTCAAACAATAACACAATAGCCGCTCCACACCCGCTGCGGCTGAACAAGGGCGTTGAACAAATCCGCTGCGCGGAAGCTATAACCGGATAGGACAAAAGAGAAACGATGGAGATGATAC
>DEMH01000001.1 GCA_002354805.1 Gammaproteobacteria bacterium UBA2675 | reverse complement strand
CGCAGCGGAGATATCGATCCCGGATTGCTGACTTGGTTGCAGCGGCAGGAGGGTTGGACGCCCGAGGATACCGACAGGGTTCTCAATTGCGAATCCGGCTGGCGGGGTTTGTCCGGCGGAATCGATAACATGGCGGATTTGTTTGCGAGCGAACAGTTTCAACACCAGCTGGCGTTTGATTTTTTCCGTTATCGATTCCAGAAAACACTGGGCGCGTATTTCGCCATTCTGGGCGGGCTGGACGGTATCGTGCTTAGCGGCGGTATTGCGGAAAACAACGTCGATATTTGCTGCCGCTTGTTGTCCGGTCTTTCCCACTTGGGTATTGCATTAAAAGAGCCTCTGGTTCAGTCTGCTTTACCACTGATTTTATCGCAACCAGCATCACCAGTGCAGTGTTGGGTGGTGGCCGCCGATGAGGCGGATTCTATGTTGCGCTCCATACAACACCACTTTTCTTTTTAGAATGAATTTCAGTCGTTGACTGATTGAGGAAATTCCATGTATGCCATAGATCAACAAAACGATCATCGGACACAACAGCGGGCAAAGTTATATCGAGATACCTATCCCTCCTTTGCGCGCTGGGCGGAAGGTTATGGTGTGATCCAACACCGGGACGAAACGCAGGTGAGAGTGTTCGATCTTTGCCAGCAACTGCTGTGTACAGGACGGTTTAAACAGATCGATGAAGTGCTGGATATATTGTCTGCCGCAGATCGCCTTGCCAGCGCGTCCATGTGGTTGGTGGTGCATATGACCTATAGCAACAGAGTGGATTTCAGCGGCAGCGCACTCGGGCCATCAGATTTTAAAACTAACCCTCAGGGGCATACCGGCGGCTCCCTGAATATGGTGCCTGCCTATGTGGGCTATATGGCTGCCAATCGCCTGGCCGGTATCACCCGCAGTTGGTTGATGGGACAAGGGCACTGTGTGGCCGCCATCGATTCGGTCAACGTGCTGTTGCAAAACCTCTATCCGGAGCAGTCTGAACGCTATCCGTTGAGTGAACAGGGGCTGACACAGCTAGCGCAGGATTTTTACAGCTACGCCATAACGGATGATGGTCGCCCCGGCGTTCCTCTGGGTAGCCATGTGAGTCCTCACACCGCCGGTGGCCTGATTGAGGGCGGCTATTTGGGCTTCGCTGAACTGCAATACGTGCATATGCCCTTATCCGGCGAAAGGCTAGTGGCGTTTTTAAGTGACGGTGCCTTTGAAGAACAGCGCGGTAGCGACTGGGCCAGTCGCTGGTGGCGCGCCGAGGATTGCGGGCTGGTGACACCGGTGATGATTGCCAATGGCAGGCGCATTGACCAGCGTTCCACAATGTATCAGCAAGGTGGTTTGTCCTGGTTTTACGAACATCTGGAACACAATGATTTTCACCCCATCGCCATCGATGGGCGTGATCCGGCGGCGTTTGTCTGGGGTATTTTTGAATCCGAAGCGCGGCTGGAAGCCTGCAGCGCGCACATCCGTGAAGGCCATATGCACTATCCGGTGAAGCTGCCTTACCTAATAGCGGAAACAGAAAAAGGCTACGGCTTTTACGGTGCCGGTACCAATGCCGCCCACGGCACGCCCCTACCGGGTAACCCCGGTATTGATGAACACTCCCGCAACTTGTTTAACGAACATGCGGCCAAATTATTTCTTCCGCGAAGTGAGTTGGAACTGGCTATCTCACAAATTGCGCAGCATGAGGCCGATAATCGCGTATCAGAAAAACATCATGCCCTGTGTATGCGCAACGTCATGCTTCAATCTCCCACAGAACCACAATGGCAAACCGAGGGCGACCCGATATCGCCGATGGCAGCGGTGGACGCGCGATTCTGCGAATGGCACCTTGGTAATCCCGATAGGCGGGTCCGTATCGGCAACCCGGATGAGCTGAGTAGCAACCGGATGGGCAAGACACTGGATTTGCTCAAGCACCGGGTGCTGAAGCCAGAACAGGGTGTGGCCGAATCCATTCACGGCTCGGTGATTACCGCACTCAATGAAGAGGCGGTCGTAAACGCGGCGCTGGGAAACAAAGGCGGTCTGAACCTGGTGGTGAGCTATGAAGCCTTCGCCATGAAAATGATCGGTGCACTGCGCCAGGAAATCATTTTTGCGCGCCATCAAAAAGCGCTGGGGCGACCGCCGGGCTGGCTGTCGGTGCCGGTGATTGCCACCTCGCATCTATGGGAGAACGGAAAGAATGAACAATCCCATCAGGATTCCGCCTTTGGCGAGGTACTGCTGGGGGAAATGAGCGATATGGCGAGAGTTGTGTATCCCGCCGATGCCAATAGTGCTGTCGCCTGCCTCGATGCCTGTTACCAGACCCAGGGTCAAATCTGGGGGATGACGATTCCCAAAAATGACGTTGTTACAGTATTCACACCCAAGCAGGCAGCCCAGTTGGCAGAGCAGGGCGCATTGACGTTGGATAAGACTGACGGTGCACCGGTACAACTGGTCGCGGTAGGCGCCTATCAATTAGGCGTTTGTCAGGAGGTAAAACGCACTTTGTCTAAACAAGGTATTCAATGCCGCATAACGTACCTGTTGGAACCGGGTCGCTTTCGCCAACCGCGAGACTTTTATGAGCAGACTTATGTCAGCGATGTGGCTGCCCACACGAGCCTGTTTCCCGATGACATTCGTTTGCGAATTTTTGTATCACACCTGCGACCGGAAATATTGCTCGGTGTCTGCCGCCCTCTGGATCTTGGCGTTGATCGATGTATCGCTTTTGGATACTGCAATCAAGGCGGCACTTTGGATACGTCAGGTTTATTACGAGCGAATCAGTCTGATGCGCAGTCCATTGCCACAGTGGTAAGGCAGCAAATAAACAGAGGATAGGCATGAAATGACTGAAGAGAATGAGCCTCGGCGCCGGTTCCTGATAGGAGCCACCTCCGTTGTTGCAGGTGCGGGTGTGGTCGAAATCGCCGAACCCTTTTCTCTATCTAGGCTCTAGCTGTCAAACACGATTCGACACGATCTACACAGGCAGCCTATCGAGTCCTCAATTAAGGGATATTTACGCCCCGCTTGATGGTTCTATTGTAAACGGGGGAATTAACGTGTTGTTCAAGGTAGTGCTCATCATAGAAGCACGTAAAAATGTCCAACGTGATAATTTTTAAGCTGAAGAATGCGTCAGGCACCGTTTAATACGATGAAACCAATAATAAAACCAATCACCATGTCTGGATAACTTGATACTGGCCAGACCAACACACCGGCGAGAATGGCGCCATAGTTGGCGATAAAGTCATTGGGCGAGAAAATCCAGTTGGCATTCATATGTGAGCCGCTGATTTTTTCGCGATGGATTATTGTGAGACAAGCGATGTTGGCTGTTAACGCTTGCACCCGAAAGCCTGTCATCAATCCGGAAACATCCTCACTACACAAAAAGAAACGTCGCACGACCTCACTAAGTACGCTCAACGCGAGCAGCATCTGTAAAAGGCCCGGCAGATGGGCTGCACGTAACTTCAAGCTGCTGGCGCGCCCCACTGCATATAGTGCCAGCCCGTAAACTGCGGCATCTGCGAACATATCTAACGAATCTACGATCAAGCCAGTAGACTACGCTATCCAGACGACTGCTAACTCTAGAGCAAACTTAGCCGCGTTGATACCTAACAACCATTTGAGTGCTCGCGATTCTCGTGCATGATCTACATGAGTTCAACCCTTATTCATTATAAACAGAAATGTGTCGTCGTCGACGACCTTATTACCAGCACTCAAGGCTGGGTCAAAACCCGCCTGCAGGAATCGTGTAGAATTTGGAGGTCTTTCTTTAGTATTGTGGTTCTGGTAAACTTATTGACGAACTCTAGGTAGATTTTATGATCAAACGCTGTTTCATTTTAGCGGTAGCGCTCATGATTGCTTTGCAGTCAGTGACTTCTATTGCCTATGAAGAGCAGCTTCACCACGCGTCAGCACCGCACCATGAACATTCATTGGCGTCGGCTGACATCGAAAGAGAAGTGCATAAAAGCAATCCCTCTCAAAATGAGTCTCATCACTCCAGCGCTGATTGTCATCACAACCATAACTGTTTTCATATGGGTTTGGTGATACCACAGACATCTCTTCCTGCTACTGCCGAAACTTCAGTTGTACTGGTTTATCGAGCCAGCTTGCTGAAAGGTATCCACCCCCCACTGCTGCGTCCTCCGATCGCCTGATACTGCTTATATCTTCCCTAGTCAGGGATTAGCTGTTTTTTCAGACTTTCGTAGGAGCATTCTCATGCCTTCCAACTTTCCCGTGCATACGGGGCGGTACGCGTTGTCGTATCACACTTTTTACCTTTTGTTATGGGTGGTTTTCGCCTGTTCGCTCAACGCCTCCGCCGTGCAGGCGGCAGAGAGCCCGCTCACCCTGAGCGATGCCATGACCCGCGCCATGGCGCAAAACCCGCGTTTACAAGTCTTTGATCTGCGCCTTGACGGACTCCAAGGTAGCCGAATCACGGCTGATCTGAATCCGGCCCTGGAAGCCGGCGCAGAGGTTGAAAATTTCCTTGGCACTGATGATGTCCGTGGCCTGGTGGGTGCGGAGCTTACGCTGACCCTGTCGTCAACGATTGAACTTGGCGGGCAGCGACAGGCCCGAGTCAGTGCAATCGATTCACGCCTCGGACTGGTTGAGGCGGAACGCCGGGCGGAAACCCTGGATTTACTGGGGCAGGTGACCCAACGTTTTATCGCAGCCCTGGCATTCCAGGAAAAACTTCAACTGGCCGCCGACGCTGTTTCACTGGCCCAGTCGACTCTTGATATCGTGACCCGTCGCGCCGAACAGGGCGCCACACCTCAGGCTGAAGTCTTGCGGGCCAGGGCTGCGCTTACGCAAAGCCAGATCGAACAGTCACGCCTGCAATCCGAGCTGGTCAGTCGCAAAATGGCGCTGGCTTTGCTGTGGGGTGATACCTCAGTGGAGTTTACCCAATTGCAGGGTGATCTGTTTCAGTTCGGTGCCTCCGACAGTTTCGAGTCTCTTTACCAGCGAGTCAGCGACAGCCCTGCCATTCAGGTCTACGCCAGTGAACAGCGTGTGCGCGAGGCAGAGATTCAGCTCGCCCGCAGTCAGTCCGAAAGCGACATTAACTGGCAAGTGGGTGTCCGACGCATGGAGGAGATCGATGACATCGCATTTACAGCAGGATTTTCCGTGCCACTGTTTCCGGCGCAACGTAATCGCGGCGACGTACGCGCAGCGTTGGCAGCTCGCGATGAGATCAGGTTTCAACGCGAGGCCACTTTGCTGAACCTGCATTCACGTTTGTTTGATGCTTATCAGCAAAGACAGCAAAGCATCGCCGCCGTGGAGCAGATTCGTAGCCAGATGCTGCCCAACCTGAGCGAGGCGCTCACTCAAACCCGCGAAGCCTATGAGAGCGGGCGCTACAGCTATGTGGAATGGATTGCCGCCCAGCGCGAATTACTCGCCGCGCAGCGGGCACTAGTCGACGCCGCAACTACCGCCCTGCTGAATCAGGCCTTGATCGAACAACTTACAGCCCAGCCTCTGGCTGGCCGCTGAACAACGGGACAACGACTATGAAAAACGTTAACTTTTTATTCATTCTTGCCAGTATATGTGCGCTGATATCAGGCCCGATTCAGGCCGTGCAAGATAATCATGCACACGAAGAGAATGTCGAGCACCAAGACCACGAAGAAACCGGTGAGCACGCCGATTCCGAGGAACACACAGAAACAGGGGAGCACGAAGCGGGCGACGAACATGCGGATCACGAAGAGTCAGAGAACGCCCATGTGGAAATCTCAGCCAGCATGGTAGAGCAGACCGGCATCCGAAGCAGGGAGGCCCGTGGCGGCACCTTAGTGCGCACATTGGTCAGCTACGGAAGATTGACGCTGGACCCTGACAGCATTGTGCACATTCGGGCCCGCTTTCCCGGGCAGATTGTCAATGTGAATGCAGGCCTGGGCGATAGCGTCGAGGCCGGTGACCGGCTTATTACTGTCGAATCCAATGACAGCCTTCAAACCTACACGGTGACAACGCCCACAAGTGGGACCGTATTGGAGCGCAACGCCAATCTGGGCGGAGTGGCCATGGAACAGGCTCTGTTCACCATCGCCCCGCTTGATATCTTGTTGGCAGAGCTGAAAATCTTTCCGGGCCAGCGCCAACAGGTGGCTCCCGGACAGATGGTCCGTATCGATACCGGCGATACTCAAATCGAGGCCAGCATTCGCGACATCCTGCCGCAAGGCGATGACTCTCCCTATGTCATTGCCCGAGTGCAAATTGACAATTCTGATGGCTTGTTAGCCCCGGGGCGTCTGGTTACCGGACACATCGTGGTGGAGCGTATGGAGGCACCGCTGGTTATTGAGAGACGTGCATTGCAATCCCTGGACAACTCGCAGGTTGTATTCATACACGAAGGTAACGCATTTGAAGCACGTCCTGTGGAGCTCGGTCTCACCGATGGCGAGTTTGTCGAAGTCCTGTCCGGATTGAGGACAGGTGAGCGCTATGTGGTCGACAACAGCTACCTCATCAAAGCCGATATTGAAAAATCCGGCGCAGAACACGCCCACTAAGCCAGGAGGCCACCATGATTGATGCAATCGTCCGCTTCTCGGTTGAGAGGCGGTATCTTATGTTATCCCTGATTCTGGTGCTGATTGGTGCGGGGGTCTGGAGTTTCCAACGCCTGCCTATTGATGCGGTGCCGGATATTACCAACGTTCAGGTACAGATCAACACAGAAGCCCCCGGCTATTCGCCTCTGGAAGCCGAACAACGTATCACCTTCCCGGTCGAAACCGCGTTGTACGGGCTGCCTAACCTGTCCTACACCCGTTCGCTGTCACGCTACGGCTTGTCCCAGGTCACTGTTGTGTTTGAAGAGGGCACGGATCTCTATTTCGCGCGTAACCTGATCAATGAGCGACTTGGTTCCATCAAGAGTGTCCTGCCGCCGGGCATGGAGCCAGAAATGGGACCTATCTCTACCGGTCTGGGCGAGATTTTTATGTACACCGTGGATGCTATTCCCGGCACCACACAAGCCAACGGTGAACCTTGGACACCGACAGCCTTGCGGGAAGTGCAGGACTGGATCATCAAGCCGCAACTTGCACAGGTACCAGGTGTCATTGAAATCAATTCTATTGGCGGATACGACAAGCAGTATCATGTGACCCCTTATCCAGCAAGGTTGCTCGAGTTGGGTGTCACTATGGAAAACCTGGTCACAGCATTACAGAGCAACAATGCCAACCGCGGGGCCGGTTATATTGAAAATAATGGCCAGCAGTTGCTGGTCCGCTCGCCGGGTCAATTGCAGACCATCAGTGACATTGAGCAGGTGGTGATAGCCAATCGCAATGGCGCCCCTGTCAGGATCGCGGATGTCGCGACGGTGGCCATCGGCAAGGAGCTGCGCACGGGGGCGGCCACCCGCGATGGCGTGGAAACGGTGTTGGGCACCGCCATGATGTTGGTGGGCGAAAACTCCCGCAGCGTTGCTCGCGCCATCGCCGCACGGCTGGAGGAGATCCGTCCGTCCTTGCCGCAAGGTGTGCGACTGGAAACTGTCTATGACCGTACTACATTAGTTGATAAAGCCATCGCTACAGTGGAGAAGAATCTGCTGGAAGGCGCGCTACTGGTGATTGTCGTGCTGTTTCTGCTGCTAGGCAATCTGCGCGCGGCGCTGATCACCGCAGCAGTGATTCCACTGGCCATGCTCGCCACCATTACCGGCATGGTGCGCACCGGCGTTTCCGCTAACCTGATGAGTCTGGGGGCGTTGGATTTTGGTCTCATTGTCGATGGCGCGGTCATCATCGTGGAGAATTGCACACGACGCCTGGCCGAAGCACAGCACGCCAGTGGCGGACGACAACCGTTGAAGGAGCGGCTGCAGTTAGTGTACGAAGCGACCTCAGAGGTTATCCGACCCAGCCTGTTCGGTGTGGCCATCATTACCGTGGTGTACATCCCCATCTTCTCCCTCACCGGTGTCGAGGGCAAGATGTTCCATCCCATGGCCGCTACGGTTGTCATGGCGCTGCTTTCCGCGATGCTGCTCTCGCTGACCATTGTGCCCGCCGCAGTTGCTGTGTTCATGACCGGCAAGGTCCGGGAAAAGGAAAGTGCTGTCATCAACGTCTCCAAAAAGCTTTACCGTCCGGCTTTGGAGCTCGCGCTAAGGTTCCGTTTGATGGTACTCACCGGTGCCGGTGTGTTGCTGGCTGCCAGTCTGTGGTTGGCGACAACTCTCGGTTCTGAGTTCATCCCGCAACTTAACGAAGGGGATATCGCCTTACATGCACTTCGCATTCCGGGCACGGGTCTGGAGCAGTCAATTGCCATGCAGGAACAGCTTGAGCAGCGTATCAAGGAATTTCCGGAGGTAGACAAGGTCTTTGCGCGAATCGGCACGCCAGAGGTCGCCACCGACCCCATGCCGCCCAACGTGGCCGACAACTTTGTGATCCTTAAGCCCAAAGAGGAATGGCCCGATCCGGGTAAACCAAGGGATACGCTGATCGCAGAAATCCAGGCGGCGGTGGAAGAATTGCCCGGCAACAACTATGAGTTCACCCAGCCCATCGAGATGCGTTTTAATGAGTTGATCTCAGGGGTGCGGGCAGATCTGGGCATCAAGGTATTCGGTGATGACCTGGATCAGTTGCTTGCCTCGGCCACTGAGGTGCTGGACGTGGTTGAGTCGGTCACCGGCGCTGCTGATGCCCGACTGGAACAGGTCACGGGGTTGCCCATGCTTTCGATTCACCCCAAACGCATGGCACTGTCGCGCTACGGCCTGACTGTTGATGACATGCAGGACCTGGTAGCGGCAGGCGTCGGCGGCGAGAATGCAGGCCTGATTTACGAAGGTGATCGCCGCTTCCAGTTGGTGGTCCGGCTACCCGAAGATATCCGCCGGGATGTGGATAGCCTGGCGGATCTACCCGTGCCGCTTCCTGACGGGGGCTATGTACCGTTATCGGAAGTGGCAGAACTGGAACTGGCACCCGCACCCAACCAGATTAGCCGCGAGAATGGCAAAAGACGGGTTGTGGTTACCGCCAACGTTCGTGATCGCGACCTGGGTGGCTTTGTGGAGGAAATCCGCGAGCGTATGGAGCAGGAGGTCGATCTGCCCGCAGGCTATTGGCTCGACTATGGTGGCACCTTCGAGCAACTGGAGTCCGCCAGTCAGCGTCTTGCCATTGTGGTTCCCGTCACCCTGGCGATCATTGTAGCTTTGTTGGTGATGGCATTTGGCTCGCTCAAGGATGCCTTGATTATCTTCAGTGGCGTACCGCTTGCTCTGACAGGCGGGGTATTCTCTTTGTGGTTGCGAGACATGCCCTTGTCAATCTCTGCCGGGGTGGGTTTTATTGCCTTGTCGGGTGTTGCCGTACTCAACGGACTGGTGATGGTAGCTTTCATCCGCGACCTGTGGCACGCGAATGGTGACCTGATCAAGTCAGTGACTGAAGGCGCTTTGATACGTCTGCGGCCGGTGCTGATGACAGCGCTTGTCGCGGCCTTGGGTTTTGTGCCCATGGCGCTAAACACAGGAACAGGTGCGGAGGTACAAAGGCCTTTGGCTACAGTGGTAATTGGCGGCATTATTTCGTCGACATTACTGACGTTGTTTGTGTTGCCGGTGCTTTATACCCTGCTGCACAGGAAAGACAAAAAACTTAAGGAAGGGTGATTGTTTTGCCCCTGGCGACCTTGCCGGGGGCATTTTTCCAGCGACTAAGACGAGGGTTATCCAATGAGTCACGAACACAACCATATGTCCGCGGAGTCGAAGGATAAACGCGTTGCAATCGCCATCTGGGCCAATGCCATTCTGACGTTGGCGCAAATCGGGGGCGGTATTTTTGCCGGCAGCCTGGCGCTTATTGCCGATGCCTTGCATAACTTTTCGGACATGGCGGCGTTGGTAATTGCGTTTGCCGCCCGAAAAATTTCGCGTCGCCCGGCGGACGCCAGGATGACCTTTGGGTATGGGCGAATTGAGGTAGTTGCAGCCCTGATAAACTACACCACCTTGATTATCATCGGGATGTACCTGATATACGAAGGTGGCATGCGGATACTGGATCCCCCGGAAGTCAAAGGTTGGTGGGTCATCTGGCTTGGCGGTATTGCTCTGGCCGTGGATGCGCTGACAGCCTTGCTCACCTATTCAATGCAGAAAGACAGCGTCAACATCCGTGCGCTGTTTCTGCATAATCTGTCCGATGCGCTCGCATCAGTTGCTGTGATCATTGGCGGTGTTTTCATCCTGCTCTACGACCTGCGCTGGGTTGACCCTGTCATTACCATCGTCATCGCAAGCTATATTCTTTATCTTGGCCTGACAGAAATCGGTGGAAGTATCAGAACATTGATGTTGGGGAGCCCTTTAAATATTGATACGGACGCTGTCATTCTGGTACTCATCAGGATCGAAGGTGTGGTAGATGTTCATCATGTACATTGCTGGCAAATGGGTGAGCATGAAGCCTCGCTGGACGCTCATGTAGTCATTGATGCCGACGCCTGGGATCAGTTTGAGCAGACCAAACATCGGCTAAAAAAGGCGCTGGAGGCGGAGTTCAACATACGGCATTCCACGCTGGAGTTTGAACACCCTGATCACTGTCACCAGGATACCAAGATATATGGGCACGGATAGAATGACACCATAGACTGTGATTGGCTGTGAGGTTGATCAGTTGCTAATCAATGTGAAGGGAACCGTTTGATTGCCATTTTGCCACGGGCTGAGGTTGTCAACTCATTGAGAATACCGCAATCAGGTGTTCTCTTTCCTTTTGAACAGCGTTTACGCAACTCAATGAGCTGGCTCTCCAGCGCACGCATGCTGACAATTTGAGTACGAATCTGAGCCAGATGTTCATCGACAAGCTGATTGATCGCATTGCAATCTGTTGGACTACCATGTCGAAAATCGAGCAAACGCGCTATATCAGCAATGGATATATCCAGAGACCGGCATTGGCGAATGAATGCCAATCTGTCCAGATGCCCAGGGCCATAATCGCGATAACCATTCGGCAATCGTGCAGGGTCGGGCAGCAACCCAACTTTCTCATAGTAGCGAATGGTTTCAATCCCTATGCCAGTTGCTTGGCTTAGCTGTCCTATCCGCATGCTCACCTCTATAATTTTTCCGGATAATACCCTATTGACCCTGGAGTAGCTACAGGGTTTTAAATGTCGGCTCTTGTCAGTTCAAGAGTGAATATAGTTAATATCCATAGGCAAAGCGCGAGTATCACTCTGTTGCGGTTACCACCAAAGCGGCGTTCTACAAAGCTGACACTTCCGTCATTGATTCAGATGTCAGCCAAAATTGCAGTTTATAAAGGAGCTCTTATCATGCAGTCTTTTTGGTCCCCGTTAGTGTGTGGAGTATTAGTATTCTGTATCGTTCAACCTGATGCTTATGGCCAATCCGATGATGATGAAGATACCCAGGAAGAGGCAGTCGAAGAAATCCTGGTGACCTCTACCCGAAGCCGTCGTTCATTGGAAGATTTGCCAACACGAGTGGAATTAATCTCGGGTGAAGAGCTCGGTGAAAAGGTGAACATGAAACCTGGTGACATCAGGATGTTGTTGAATGAAAGCACCGGCATTCAAGTTCAACAGACTTCGGCGACTACATTTAACTCGAGTATCCGTATCCAGGGACTGGACGGCCGCTACACACAAATGTTGCGCGATGGCTTGCCATTGTATTCAGGCTTTGCCGGTGGCCTTGGGTTGCTCCAGATCGCGCCTCTGGATCTGCAGGCAGTTGAGGTCATCAAGGGCTCATCTTCTACCTTGTATGGAGGCGGCGCAATAGCGGGTTTAGTGAATCTGATCACCAAAGTGCCAGATTACGAGCCGGAGACCAGCATGTTACTAAATCGAACTTCGGCGGGAGGACTCGATGCCAGTGCTTTTCACGCTTCGCGCAGCGACAAGGTAGGTACCACACTTTTCGCTTCATGGAACGAAAACACTGCCTATGATCCGTCGGACGTCGGCTTGTCAGCTATTCCTGAATTTGAGCGATGGACGCTGAATCCGCGCGCATTTTTCTATCTGGATGATTCAAGCGAGCTGAGCATCGGCATTACCGCCGTTGTGGAAAACCGCCTCGGCGGCAATATGGATTACATCAAAGACAGGCCGGTCGCCGAGCCTTATTATGAAGACAATCGCACCAAGCGGTTGTCAAGTCAGCTCGAATATAGTCGGCCGCTGGGAGAGGGAACTTTAAATTTCAGAAACAGTCTGGGACACTTTGATCGAGAGCTTGAAATGGCTGATTTTGGATTTGCGGGGGTACAAAAATCAAGCTTCAGCGAGTTGCACTACGCGCTACCGACGGGAGCTGCGGAGTGGATAACGGGCTTGAGCCTGATCACTGAAGAATTTGAACAACAGGACGCCTTACCGGGCTTTAATCAGGATTTCTCTCAGTATACGCTGGGTGCATTCATTCAAAACTCCCGACCGCTGACCGACACAGTCAGTATTGAAGCAGGCGTTCGTGTAGACCACAACGATGATCACGGTACCATTACTCTGCCGCGTGTCGCGTTTTTGTACGAGCCGACGACTGACATCACTGTTCGCGCTGGTGGTGGTCTGGGCTATCGTTTGCCTTCATTATTCATTGAAGAAGCAGAGAGTGTGCAGTTCCGCAATGTACTACCATTGGACCGCAGCTCAATGAATGAGGAGCGGTCCAAAGGTGTCAACATGGATGTGACCTATCGGATACCCCAGAGTAACGGTAATCTTATTACGCTAAATTCGCTGCTGTTCTACACACGCGTGGACGATCCACTGGAGTTGCAGGAGCAGGGAGATAACCTTGAATTTACGCAACCCGATGGATATGTCGATACGCGGGGCGTAGAGATCACTGTTACAGCCACATACGGCGACTTCAAGCTGTTTCTGGGTTATACGCATGCGAATGTGCGGGAGCACTATGCGGGTACGGTATCCAGAGCGCCGCTGGTGTCAGAACACCGGCTCAACAATGTTCTGATCTATGAGCGCGAAGATGATTTCAGGATAGGACTTGAAGCTTATTACTACGGACCGCAGCGTCTGAGCGACGGTGCCAAAGGTAAAAGCTATTGGGTCACAGGTGTGATGACAGAGAAGAATTTGGCGGAAAGCGTAAAGCTATTCCTTAATTTCGAAAACTTTGGTGATACCCGTCAAACACGGTTCGACACTATCTACACCGGCAGCCTATCGAATCCTCAATTCAGGGATATTTATGCCCCGCTCGATGGTTTTATTGTGAATGGGGGTATTAAAGTGTTGTTCTAGGTTGCGTTCATCATAGAGGCATGTACAAATGTCCAATGTGCTAATTTTTAAGCTGAAGAATGCGCCAGGCACCGTTTAATACAATGGCACCAATAATAAAACCAATCACCAGGTCTGGATAACTTGATCCTGTCCAGGTCACCAACACCCCGGCGAGAATGACGCCAACGTTGGCGATAACGTCATTGGCCGAAAAAATCCAGCTGGCCTTCATATGTGCGCCGCTGTCTTTCTCGCGATGGATTATTATGAGACAAGCGATATTGGCTGCTAGCGCTAGCAGCCCAAAGCTTATCATCAATCCGGAAACAGGCTCACTACCCAAAAAGAAACGTCGCACGACTTCACCAAGTACGCTCAACGCGAGCAGCATCTGTAAAAGCCCTGCCAGATGGGCTGCACGTAACTTTAAGCTGCTGGCGCGCCCCACTGCATACAGTGCCAGCCCGTAAACTGCGGCATCTGCGAACATATCTAACGAGTCGGCGATCAATCCGGTAGATTGCGCTATCCAGCCGACTATCAACTCAAGAGCAAACATAGTCCCGTTGATAGCCAACAACCATTTGAGTGCGTAAGATTCGCGCGCATGATCTGCATCTGACTGATTTATGGCCTGTGTCAGTTCATCTTCGCTAAGTTCGCGCACTGATTGCAATTTTGCACCCAGGCGCAATGCTTCAAGTCGTGACTGAATGTCAGATAGTTTGCCACTATGGACTATTCGAAGGCTGCGATTTTTCAGATCAAAAATAAGAGTCGGAGGTGGTTCAATATGCGCAAGCGCCATTCGAACCATCTGCTCTTCAGCGGCACAGTCCATTTTCGGAAGATTGAACTCGCAGACAAATTTGTTTTCTGGCACTTGAAAGAAACCCTGTTTTTGCCACTAATTTCTATTCTATCTCACAAGCGAGACATAGATCAGATTGATTCCTAATGCACTAGGTGTCAACTAGGCTTCCTAAATCTAGTGTTATGCCTCACTTTGGCCACAGACAAGGTTTTCAGTATATTTTCGGGCTAGTGCCTCTTTCCCCGTATTCTGCGCTAAGTCCTTGTGGAACTTTTGCGGGTTTGGTTGGGCATTGTTGTGCTTTGTAGTGCAAAATCACGCAACGGACGCACTATTAAAGTTAATAAAAACAATCATGTAGCGCTTACAATAGGGGCTTCGAACCACTTGGTCGGGAGTTCGAATCTCTCCGGGTGCGCCAATATTTCTCATTAAAACAATGGGTTGAAGTCCTTTGGGTAGGTTATCCCCAGGCTGAAAACCGTTTAAATGCGGGAGTTTGCGGGACTTTCCTGAGTTTACTAGGTTCGTCAGAACCAACCGACGATAGAGAAGTGGGATCCGTGCGACCACTTCCAGCGAATACAGTTTTTGCTGAGTTTTACCCCGCAGGACGCCCCTATTTGCCGTCAACATCGAAAGCCTACGCCGTCTCCGGCATCAGCGGAGAGCTGATCGTTTTTGTTGGGGCGGCGGACTCATTACAGAAACCAGGCTATCGCCGTCGAAAAAGCAATACCTGACGCCATGCCTGTAATCATTGAGAATTTTGATCATCAGTGAATCTGCAGTGATTCATTCACGTGTTCTTTGTTGGCACGCTCAAAACTTTGGCTGTCACGCTTTCGTGATTCCTTCATGCAAAGACTCAATCAAGGGGCAAAAGACATTGCCCTGCTGCGCGTGACATCGACCGACCATTTCACGCAACACCTTCTCTATGCGCTTCAGTCTGACGATCTTCTTTCGTACGTGCTCCAGCTTATGCTCGGCGAGAGCACTGGCTTCCAGGCAATTAGCGCCATCTTCCAGCCGAAGCAGGTCGCTAATTTCATTAAGACTGAAGCCGAGCTCTTTCGCCGTTTTCACGAACATCAATCGGTCTATATCGGTAGATCCATATCGTCTAATGCCGCCCAACGGACGATCAGGCTCCTTTAACAGGCCTCGCCGCTGATAGTAACGGATCGTCTCAATATGCACGTCGGCAGCCTTGGCCAGCCCGCCGATGGTCATTGTATTGGATTTGTTCTGCATGCTATTGACTCCGTATCCAGCTACGGATGTAACTTTAATCCATTGGAGAGGATCAGGAAAGGAGTAAGCATTATGTCAATGTCGAATTCAGGGCGCTTTCCCCTGGCTGCCGGCGGGGTTGCGGCGCTTTTGGCCTCGGCCTGCTGTCTCGGGCCTCTGGTGCTGGTCTCGCTGGGAATATCCGGCGCCTGGATTGGTAACCTAGTGGCGCTGGAACCCTATCGTCCGCTTTTCATCGGCATAGCGGCGGTGGCCCTGTTCTTCGCCTGGCGCCGAATCTACCGCCCATCGGAGAAATGCCAGCTGGGAGAGGTATGCGCCGTCCCCCGCGTTCGCTCTGCCTACAAGGTCGCATTCTGGATGGTATTGGTACTGGTATTGATTGGCGTGGTGTTCCCTTACGCTCTTCCCCTGTTCTATTAAAAGGAGATTTCCCATGAAAATGCGATTCATTATGCCCTTGTTTATCGCCCTGCTAAGCATGCCCGCATGGGCCGCAATGCAGACCGTCACACTTTCAGTGCCGGGCATGACCTGCCCTACTTGTCCGATCACCATCAAGATGGCTCTAGGCCAAGTGGAAGGCGTCTCGCAGATCGACGTGGACTATCGAGAACGTGAAGCCGTGGTCACCTTCGACGACGCCCAGACATCCGTGGCGGCGTTGACCGAAGCCACCACCAACGCCGGCTTTCCATCGACCCTCAAATCCACGAACGCGAATGACAACGACTCATCTCAGTAAGGAAAGCCCTCATATGAGCGATAACAAAACCCTGCATATTGCGGTGATCGGCAGCGGCGGGGCGGCCATGGCGGCAGCCCTGAAGGTGGCCGAACGCGGAGCACGCGTTACCCTGATCGAGCGAGGCACAATCGGCGGCACCTGCGTGAATGTCGGCTGCGTGCCCTCGAAGATCATGATCCGCGCCGCGCATATAGCGCATCAGCGAAAGGAAAGTCCCTTCGACGAGGGATTGAGCGCCCGCGCACCTGTGGTGGATCGGGCGAAACTGCTCCAGCTACAGCAGGAACGTGTCGACGAGCTGCGTGATGCCAAGTATCAGCGGATTTTGCGCGACCACTCAGACATCACGGTCCTGAACGGCGAGGCCCGCTTTCTCGATGCCAATCACCTGGCGGTCAGGCTGAATGAAGGTGACGAGCAGAGCGTCCGCTTCGATTGTGCTTTCATCGGCACTGGCGCCCGCCCGGCGGTGCCGCCGCTACCAGGGCTGGCTGAAACGCCCTACCTGACTTCCACCAGCGCAATGACACTGGAGGCTTTGCCAGAACGGTTGATTGTAATCGGCGCCGGATTTGTCGCTTTGGAGCTGGCTCAGGCTTTTGCCCGACTGGGTAGCCAGGTCACTGTCCTGGCCCGCAGCCATCTACTATCCAGTGAAGACCCTGCAATCGGCGAGGCCATTGAGGCAGCGTTCAAGCGCGAAGGCATAGAGGTGCTCAGGCAGACACAGGCCAGCCGTGTGGAATACACCGACAATGAATTTAGTCTCCACACCAGCGCTGGCACCCTGCGGGCAGATCAACTGTTGGTGGCCACCGGACGGACCCCCAATACCGAGGCCCTGAACCTGGAGGGTATCGGCGTGGAAACCTCCCGTGGTGCGATCCAGGTGGACGAACAACTTCAAACCACGGTCCCCGGTGTCTATGCCGCCGGTGACTGCACCGGTCAGCCGCAATTTGTTTACGTCGCCGCTGCCGGAGGCAGTCAGGCTGCTGTCAACATGACGGGAGGCAAGACAATCCTGGACCTCAGCGCCATGCCAGCCGTGATGTTTACCGACCCTCAGGTGGCCACCGTTGGCCTGACAGAAGCCGAGGCAATCAATCGAGGCTTCACCGTGGATACGCGTGTGCTGGATCTGGAGAATGTACCGCGCGCGCTGGTCAATTTCGACACCAATGGGTTTATAAAGATGGTGGCCGATCGCGACTCAGGAAAGTTGCTGGGTGTGCAGGCTGTAGCGGGAGACGCCGGTGAACTGATTCAGACGGCGGTAATGGCGCTGCGCGCAGGCATGACGGTGAAGGCTATCGGTGATGAGATGTTTCCTTATTTGACCATGGTGGAAGGTCTCAAGCTTTGCGCTCAGACGTTCACTAAGGATGTTAAACAGTTATCTTGTTGCGCTGCGTAGCAGAGTGCACGAGGTTGCCTGGAATCATCCTTGAAATCGGCAATAAAGGGAGACAGTATGTTCAATAATTTGTTTAACATGATAGTCCGCATTGGTGACAAAGCTGGCTTTAGCGGAGCCTTGGTTGCAGGAATAGGATGTTCCGCGTGTTTCCCCGCACTGGGCGCTATAGGCGCGGCTTTGGGCTTAGGTTTTCTCAGTCAGTGGGAATCGGTACTCGTGAGTTGGGTCATTCCGCTCATAGCCGTTCTGGTGATAGTCGTCAATGTGTTGGGTTACTTCAGTCACGGGCAATGGCATCGGACAGCGCTGGGGTTGATTGGCCCGATATTAGTATTGATCGGGGCCATAACGATGAGTGAATGGTATTTTTATCCGGGGCTTGGATTCATGCTAGGTGTCTCGGTCTGGGATATGGTTTCAGCCCGACACAAACGATGCGAACCAGAAAGTGCGATAAAGGATCAGGAAAGCAGTAGCGCGGACAAGTGATATTGAAACTTTTCCCGTATCTCAACTGGACCGCAGTCCAAGCTTTTGGGTTGGATTTGTATGCGGGACTTTTGCGGGTTTGGTTGGGCATTGTTGTGCTTTGTAGTGCAAAATCACGCAACGGACGCACTATTAAAGTTAATAAAAACAATCACATGGCGTTCCAGGTAGTGGCTTCGAACCACTTGGTCGGGAGTTCGAATCTCTCCGGGTGCGCCAATAAATAAAAAGGGGATCTGATTTCAGGTCCCCTTTTTATTTATCAGTCGTCCGTCGGGTGAGAACTCCCCAGTTCGACAAAATTGCCTGGAGCAATTTTGCACGAGCGAAGCGAGCCCGGAGGGTGAGGCCCATGGATGGGCCGAATAATCTCTCCGGGTGCGCCAAACAACAAAAGGTCCGTTTATGCGGGCCTTTTTTGTTTGCGGCTCCTGGTTCAACCTGTTCTTCAGTGGCGCTCTACCCCCAAGCTATCCTGACAAATCGCCCCCCGCCAAACAAAAATTGTTTTCTTCCTCTTTCGGCTTTCCAGTGCTAGGGTATTTCGTAACGATTCAATGCCGAGGTGGCTTCTGCGGTGAAAATCCGACACTGAGCCCAAGCATGGAGATCGCATGAAAGTTGCCGCTATTTCCTTCGTGTTTTTTATGTTGCTGATGACCGCTGCCGGCGCGATGGCATGGATTCGCAAGAAAAAAACACCGAGTGACTACCTGTTGGCCAGCCGCGGCGTACATCCGCTGCTGACGGCGCTCAGCACGGTCGGCACCAATAATAGCGGATTCATGTTTATTGGCATGATTGCTTACACTTACCGCATCGGCATCGAATCGATCTGGATGATGGTCGGCTGGATTTTTGGCGATCTGCTGGCCTGGATTTTTGTTCACCCCCGGGTGCGGCAGCAGTCTGACAATCTGGATGTAAATACAATACCGGCCTTGATTGGCACCCGAAAAAACCATACTGACCGATGGCTCATTGCCGCGGCGGGCCTGCTGACTTTCGTGTTTCTCGGTATCTATGCGGCGGGGCAGCTCAAGGCAGGTAGCACGGCGCTGCATGCATTGTTTGAGTGGGAGATGTACGTTGGAGTATTGATCGGCGCAGCTATTGTGGTCATCTATTCCTACGCAGGCGGCATTCGCGCCGATATCTGGACCGATGTGGCGCAAAGCGCGGTCATGCTGATCGCCATGGTGAGCCTGCTGGTGGCTGGCTACATGGAAATCGGGGGTATTCAGGCCCTGAGGGATAAGCTGGTTGAAATTGATCCCAGCCTGATACGGCTGTTTCCCGATAATCTGTCCTTTGGCATAGCGCCATTCGTGATTGGTTTCTTTTTTGCAGGTTTCAGTGTGATCGGCCAACCGCATCTGATGACGCGATTAATGGCGATCAATAGCGTGGCTGAAATTCGCTCGGCGCGGGTTTATTATTTTTCGTGGTTTGTGCCATTTTTCATAGCATCGGTGGGCGTCGGCTTGTATAGCCGCGTGATCATTCCGGATATCGGCGCGCTGGAGATCGCCCGGGGGCTGCAGGAACCTACCGAGCTTGCTTTGCCGCTGCTGACCATGGAGTTGTTACCCCAAATTTTTGTGGGATTCGCGTTGGCGGGACTATTCGCCGCGACAGTCAGCACCGCCGATTCACAGATTATTGTTTGCAGTGGTGCGATAACCCAGGACATGCAGCCGAAATGGCGTGAATCTTATCTGGCTTCAAAGCTGGCCACATTCTCCATCACCACATTCGCGCTATTGATCGCCCTGTACGCGCCGGAGGGGGTGTTTGCCCTGGTGCTGATTGCCTGGAGTGTGCTCGGCGCAGGATTGGGGTCCGTGCTGCTGATCAGAATATTTAGCTTACCCCTGCCTGCCAGTGTCGGAATCGCGATGATGATGACAGCAACCCTCACGGTAGTAGGATGGCGAAGCATGGGTTACAGCGACGATGTTTTCCAGGCAATGCCGGGCTGGATAGTGGCGATGTTGTTGTACGCTGCTTACTGGCTTGGCTGGGGCCGGAAATCGAGCGCTTAGGCCCGATCTGAAAATCAGACACCAACTCCCAGTGTCCTGCCGCTAATGGGCACGAGAAAGACAAACTACATCTTGATCGATAATCTCAATATTCTACCCGATCCGCTCTCGCCAGCCACGTATCAAATGGTAGCGTCGCCGACGCCACGTTCACTTGCGTTAAAAAACCTTTTTCCAGCGCCACTGGCCGCGGCTGCCCATAAAGCTGCTCCGCTATATGCGTGTCCGCAAAGCCAGCTCTCGCTGCTTCGTCGTGCGACGCAGCAAAAAAAACCTTGGGAATACGAGCCCACATTGTGGCAGCCAGACACATCGGGCAGGGTTCGCAGCTGCTGTAAAGAATGCAGTCTTTGATATGCGGGTAACCCAGCGCAATGCCAGCTTTCCGTATCGCAGCCACTTCCGCGTGAGCGGACGGATCATGATTCAGTGTTACCTGGTTCCACGCCTCGGCAATGATTTTCCCCTCACGCACAATCACCGCGCCAAATGGCCCACCGCCTTCGTGCACGGATTTAACAGCCAGTGAAATTGCTTTTTGCAAATATTGGGTATGTACATCGTCTGTGATCATGGTCCGGCCTATTTGACGAGTTTTGAATTTAATGGTCTGTGGGCTGTTTCTGGTTTTCAGGGTCTTAGTGTTCCGACAATTTCAGCACAGCAGCCGCATGAAGTCGAATTCACCCTGGGGTCCGTAACTTTCTTAGAACTCTCAATATGTTAAGTTGTCTAAACAATAGAAACGTCTTTTTACGGACGGCATCGCGAGGCACTTACATGAGCAGACTAGCTGCAACGCCGGATTCGTCACAGCTGCTTGCAATCATTCGAGCTCAGCACGATATCACTCGCTACGGTCTCGACCTGAACTCAGTGATGTCGCTGGTACTGGAAACGACGCAGCGGCTGACCGGTGCCAATGCCGGCGCCATCGAGCTCGTTGAGGGCCGGCAGATGATCTATCGTGCCGTTTCAGGCGCTGCGTCGCATATGCTTGGCCTGGTATTGGATATGGATGCCAGCCTTTCCGGTACCTGCGTGAAAAGCCGGCAGGTACTGCATTGCGACGATAGCGAAACTGACCAGCGTGTCGACAGGGCGGCCTGTCGTTCGGTTGGGCTGCGCTCCATGATCGTTGCGCCACTGCTGCGCGATCATCAGGCTCTGGGTGTTGTCAAGGTAATGTCTCCAACCCCGCACGCCTTCAGCGATCGAGATATCGCCGTCCTGCAATTGATGTCCGACCTGATTGCAGCAGCCATGTACAATGCCGATCAGCAGGGTCAGGATAAACTTTATAAAAAAGCCAGCACTGATTTCCTGACCGGTATCCCCAATCGTTCCCGTTTCATGGAGCACGGAGGTAATGCGATTGCACTGGCAAAACGGGAGTCACACAAGCTCGCGATGTTGATGCTGGACGTGGACGGCTTAAAGGCAGTCAATGATTCCTTTGGTCATTTCTACGGCGATGTCGCAATACAGGAAATTGCCAGTCGTATTCAGAGCATGGTCCGACAATCCGATCTCGCGGCACGTATTGGCGGCGATGAGTTTGCCGTCATGCTCTCAGGTGTCCACGATTGGAAAAGTGTTGAGGTCTTCATCAGTCGCCTGACCCGTGTATGTGACCGACCGCTGGAAGTTGCCGGGAATATGCTGGATATTGGCGTCAGTATTGGTGCCGCGTTATATCCAAAGGATGGCGACTCCATGGATCAGCTGATGGCCGTCGCAGATGGGCGCATGTATGAAGCTAAGCGGCAGCGCAAACTTGTCGGTGCGCCGCCGCAGCTCGACGGCTGAATGGGCCCTGACTCACGGCAGCACCGTACCACCACCTGCCGGACCTGCCTTGGGGTCTGCCATTCCGGATTCTTTTTTTTGCTCCGCGGTCGGAACCGACATGCCACGCACCACCGCAGGTCTCGACCCGACGCGCCTTAACCAGTCATGCAATGATTGCAGCGCCGCTATCGCTTCAGGCTCCTCGTCGTGCAGTTGCTCTACTGCCGACTTCGCCCAGGTGTAATTGGCAATATCGGCAATACTGTAGTCACTGCCACCCAGGTAAGGCACAAAACCCAGTCGCCCGTTCAACACTTCCAGCAGGTGCAGGGATTCCTCACGATAACGTTTGATGGCCAGCTCACTTTGCGCGGGGGCGCCTTCGTCAAACCAGTGCCACTGACCAACCATGGGGCCAAGGTGCCCGACCTGAAAGAACAGCCACGCCAGCACCTCGGTTCGGTCCTGCCAGCGTGATGGGAGCAGTCTGCCGGTTTTCTCGGCCAGATAAATCAGTATGTTGCCGGACTCGAAGATCCGTTTGGGCTCGCCCATGGCGTCCTCATGCTCGGTATCGGTCATGGCCGGGATTTTGCCGTTGGGGCTGACGCGTCGAAATTCCGGATCATGCTGTTCACCCTTGCCGATATTCACAGCGGTGACGCGGTAATCGAGATTAAGCTCCTCAAGCATGATGGAGGCCTTCTGGCCATTGGGTGTGTTCCAGCTATACAGGTTAATCATACAGTCCTCCTGAGAAGGTGGAATGTCGGATGTGCAGCCTGGAATGTCGCGGCAAACCCCAAGGTCAGCCGCAGAACATAGTTGCAATGGCTGTCTGTATGTGCAGTCTAGGGTTCTCATAGCGAACACGCAAACCGCTGATATTTATGGCGCGTATACTGGGTATTGAACCTGAACAGCGAAGGAGCAGAACCATGAGTGATTCGATTGCCAGCCGTATCGAGAATGCATTGTGGGGCGCGTTTATCGGCGACGCACTGGCAATGCCGGTGCACTGGTTCTATTCAACAGATCACCTCCGTGAGCAATTCCCTGGCGGAATAGATCAGTATTATCCGGCGCCGCACCCACATCCGGACTCCTTCATGGTGGGCAGCAGCTATCAGCCGAACGTCAAGAAGGCAAAGGCCTGCAATCGAGATTTCGACATTCTTCATGACCACGCCAGGTTCTATCGCACCAGCTACAGTGATTTCCACTTCAAACTGGACGATCGGGAGGGTGAGCATGGCAATGAGACAACATCACTCGAAGAGCGGATTCACTACCACCATGGCTTGCAGGCAGGTGATTCAACCCTTGGTGCCGGACTGCTGCGGATGCTGATGCGCTCGGTCATCTCTCGTGGCGGGTATAGCCAGGACGGCTTTCTGGAAGATTTTGTCAGTTACATGACAACGCCGCGTGACAATTCAGACCCATATACCGAAATCTATCTGCGCCGCTGGTTCGAGAATTACAGCCTGGGTATCGCGCCTGAGAATTGTGCTGAGCAGCAGCGTCAGGTCTGGTCGATCGATAGCGTCGGCGGGTTGATAAGGCCATTGGCGCTATCTCTGCTAAATCCGGATAATCAGTTCATCGCCATGGGCATGGCAATTACTCACCAGCAACTGACGCACCGCTCGGAAATGGTAAGCAGTGGTCTTGGCGTACTTGTACCGGCATTGCTGCGACTGGTGAATGGCAGCGATCCCCAGGAAGTTTTTAAGGACCTGTTGGCGCAGGTCCCGTCGCCAGCGATTTCTGGCGATGATCTGTTCAAGACTTACCGGGATCATGACGGCCCGGGAAATATCCCGGATGATGAAGCCTGGCGCCTGCACATGAGTTTTCTCAAAGAAGCTGCGGATACCAAAAGTACAGAATACTTTGCCACGGCCTGCTATGTTGAGCAGGCACTGCCACTGATGGCGAAACTTGGGAAGGATCACGACTGCGGACTGATCAGCACTTTGCGAGCCAATGCCGAAATTGGTGGCGACAGTGTCCATCGCGGGCTGGTGCTGGGACTGTTGCTGGCCGCGGGCAGCAGCGAAATACCCGAGGAGTGGATAACCGGGCTGAAGGATCACGAGGAGCTCAAGGAGGAGATACGTCAGTTCGCTGCTCTGGCGGCAAGCGGTACCGGACATCTGACAAAATAGAAGAATGTTTGAAGCGGCCTGATCGCGCGACTGGGGCTGGTCGCAGCAAGCCTGCCAAACATCGTGTCAATAGGTTACATGGGGGCTCCACGGCTTGCTTGCAGCCGGTGTATGACTTATTCTTGGCACAACCCATACTTGGCCAAATCTCCTCTTGATGTGCTGTCAGCTGCCTGAAGGTGGCGGCAGATGGGTGGGTTCTGGCCAGGAGTTTCAAGAAATACAACCTGAATTCAGGGAGTTAAGAATGATAAAAACGAAACGCGTGTTGTCGGCGCTCGCTTTGAGTGTCGGTTCCCTCATGTGCGCATCCACCGCATGGTCACAGCATGGCACTGACGTGTCACAGGGTGACTGGCCGGACTACAACGGAAACATGGCTGCCCAGCGTTATTCTCCGCTGGATCAGATCAATGCAGATAACGTCGGTGATCTGGAGATTGCCTGGCGCCTGCCTACCGGCGATTTCGGTGACAACCCTGAATACAACGCGACATTTACGCCGCTGGAAGTCGATGGTGTCCTGTACACGACCATTGGCTCTCAGCGTGACGTAGTGGCCATCGACGCCACCTCTGGCGAAGTGCTGTGGCAGTGGGAATCAATTGACAGCCAGGAACGCTACGACAATGCCCCACGTAAAGGCTCCGGCCGGGGTCTGGCTATCTGGCGCGACGGTGACGAGAGCCGTCTTCTTGTTATTACGCCCGGCTTCTACCTGGTATCTCTGGATGCCGAAACCGGTACCCTCGATCCCGAATTTGGCGATAACGGCATCATCGACATGCAGGAAGGCCTGCGTCTTGGACCGGGTCGCGAAGACATCGACATTGGCTCATCCATGCCCCCATTTGTCATGAACAATGTGGTAGTGGTTGGTCCGGCCATGGCTGTGTCCATGCGTCCACCATCAATGGCCAACGTCAAAGGTGATGTGCGCGCTTACGATGTCCGCACTGGCGAGCATCTGTGGACATTCCACACGATTCCACGTCCGGGCGAATTTGGCTATGACACCTGGCTGGACGGAAGTGCCGACTACACCGGCAACACTGGCGTGTGGGCTCCGATGTCTGGCGATCCGGAGCTGGGTCATGTCTATCTGCCAGTAGAGGCACCCACTGGTGACCGTTACGGCGGTGACCGCCCGGGCGACAACCTGTTTGGCACCAGCCTGGTGGCAGTTGACATCGAAACCGGTGAGCGCCAGTGGCACTACCAGATCATTCGTCACGACATCTGGGACTGGGATAACCCGGCTGCCCCGATCCTTGCAGATCTGCCCAATGGCCGCAAAATCGTCATGCAGGTTACCAAACAGGCGTACGTCTACACCTTCGATCGTGAGACTGGCGAGCCAATCTGGCCAATCGAAGATCTGCCTGTTCCAGCTGGTGACGTTCCTGGAGAGTGGTATGCTGCCACGCAGCCGTTCCCGACCAAACCAGCTGGCTTCGACCGTCAGGGCATCACTGAAGACGACCTGATTGACTACACGCCGGAACTTCGCGCCGCAGCCCTGGAAGCCATCCAGCCTTTCCGCCTGGGTACCAACCTGTACTCACCGCCGTCAGTGCGTGGTGCTGAAGATGGTACGCAGGGCACACTGAGTCTGCCATCAGCAACTGGTGGTGCTAACTGGGAAGGTGCGGCGATGGACCCTGAGACGGGCATGCTCTACGTGCCCTCACGCACCGTGGTAGCTGTGTTGTCGGTGGCCAAAGATGAAAATTCCGACATCGACTACAGTATGGCGCTGGGCGTGCGTGTACCACGTGCGATGGGCCTGCCAATCGTCAAGCCGCCGTATGGCCGCATCACCGCGATTGATATGGTAGAAGGCGAGCACGAGTGGATGGTCGCGAATGCTGATACACCATCAATTATTGCTGATAACCCCGCCCTGGAAGGCGTGGATCTGCCGCGAACCGGTGTGGAAACACGCTCCGGTCTGCTGCTGACCAAAACCCTGCTGTTCGCCGGTGAAGGCACTGGCGGTGGCCCCTACCTGCGTGCCCACGACAAACAGACCGGCGAGATTGTTGCCGAGATCGAAATGCCCGGCACTCAGACTGGTCAGCCCTTTACTTACGAGCACAATGGCAAGCAGTACATTGCCATGGTCGTAAGCGGTCAGGGACAACCGTCCGAACTGGTGGCTTACGCGCTGCCCTAATTTGCAAGCTTTGGAGTTGTATTGATTATGCGAACTAAGTTTTTCCGGGCGGCGCTGGCGCCGCTCATGCTGACAGCTGGTATGGCTGCGCAGGCCCAAACCTGGGTGATTGATCAAGACGCGTCCAGCGTTATTTTCAAGTACTCGTATTCTGACACGCCTTATCAGGGCGAGTTCAAGAACGTCGATGCGGTATTCGAGATCGACCCGTTGAATCCGGGTGACTGCAAGTTTGAAGTGACCATTCCGATTATTGATATGGCCATCGATGACGAAGAGACCTACAGCTACATGATGGACATAGAACTGTTTGATGTGGACCGCTTCCCGACGGCACGCTTTGAGGCTACCTCATGCCGTCTCGAGTCCATGAATTCATTCGTGGCCGACGGCATGCTGACAATTCGCGATCAGACACACCCGCTGACCTTCCCGTTCGATCTGACGGTTGATGGCAATCGTTTCAATCTGACCAGCGAAGTGGTTGTACAGCGACTGGCTTTTGGTGTTGGTCAGGGCTATTTTGCCAACACCTCAGCGGTTCCGAACGATGTGACTGTTGAAGTTGATGTCTACGCAGAAATGCAGTGACCAATCGGCATTATTAGAACAAGGTAAACGTAATGATCAATAAACCAATTGTTAAATGTCGAACCCTCGCGCTGGCGGTTGTCAGCGCGGCTGCGCTGGCGGGTTGTGACCGTCTGATCACGCCAGACTTCAATACTGAAGTAGCTGAGCTGCGTGGTGGTGCCTACACACTGGACAAGACTCACGCGTCTTTGTTGTGGAAGATCAACCACCTGGGCTTTTCCAGCTATATCGGTCGTTTTAATGACTTTGATGCAACCCTGGACTTCGATCCGGAGAACGTTGAAAACTCCAGCCTGGAAGTCATCATCAATACCGAATCTATTGATGTGAACAATCCGGAGTTTGCCGAAGATCTTCGTGGCGAAGACTGGTTTAACGTGGCAGCCTTCCCACAGGCCATCTACCGAACCACCCGATTTGTTGAAGCTGTCGACGAAGACACTTTCGTATTTGAGGGTGACCTGACGCTGCTGGGTAATACTGCACCTGTCACCATGACCGTTGATTTTAATGGTGGTGGCCGTAACTTCCTGACCCGCCGTTACACCCTGGGTTTTGAGGCGTCTGCTGAATTCAAGCGTTCAGACTTCGGTCTGGATAACATGGTAACTTTCGGTGTCGGTGACGACATTGAGCTGGAAGTGCATGTGGAGTTCCAGGAAGCGCAAGACGAGTAATAACCGGCTCCGGCCGACTGCGTTGCCGTTAATTGTGGCAGCGTCAGTGTAGAAACAAAAAAGCCCCGCTTGAAGAAGTGGGGCTTTTTTTGTTGGCGCCGGCCAACCGTGGGTACTTTAGGGTTCAGAGGCCTGCTCAGCGCAGCAACAGCAACGGAACCTTCGATTGCACCAGCATCTTGGCTGTGAGACTGCCAAACAGTAATTCACGCAGACGGTTGTGACCGAATGCACCCATGACAGTCAGCTCAATCTGATGATCGTGCTGGTATTCGAGCAAGGCGGGTACAACATCACCCGTCAGCGTTTCTGTCGTTGCCTGCAAGCCAGCAGCCTCTAATTCAGAGCTGGCCTGTGCGAGCAGTGCCTGAGCTTCTTCAGCGTTATTGTTGACGTGCACCACATGGCATTCCATTTCCTGATACAGCGGACTGGAGATAATCATGTTCAGCGCTTTGCGGGACGCTTCGCTGCCATCATAGGCCAGCATCATGCGCTGTGGTGCTTGTGTGAAGGGGCGGTTGACCACCAGGATTGGGCGGTGCAGGGCGCGGATGATGGTTTCCAGCTGAGCCCCGATGCCTTTCTCGCGGTCCTCATGATCTTCGCCGCGGATACCCACAACAAGGACGCGAATCTCATGCTCCATGTCGATCAGCGAGTCGGTCAGGTCACCATGCTGCTGCAGTGACTCAATGCCGGCGACACCAAAATCACAGGCGCGTTCGGTAGCGTGAGTCAGCATGATACGACCCTGCTCCATCAGAATCTTGCTGCGCCTTGACTCCAGCTCCACCAGCTCATCAAGCAGCTCCTCGCGGGCGCCGAGACCAATGCTGCCACTGAGGTCGGAAGAGGGCATGCGGCCCCGCTCAATGTTGTTCAGCAGGCGCAGGGGGGCGTTAACGGTATAGGCTACCCACGCGGAATAATCGATCACCGCGCCGGTAAATGAAGAGCCGTCGATACAGGCCAATACGGTGGTTCGTTCCGTCATTAGTGTCCCCCCAGTACTTTTTCTATTTCTTCGGGTTTGTCGTGTACGCCGAAGCGATCGACTATGGTGGCGCTGGCCTCATTCAGACCAATTACCTGCACATCGGCGCCTTCGCGGCGGAACTTGATGACTACTTTGTCCAGCGCGGCGACGGCCGAGATGTCCCAAAAGTGTGCACGACTCAAGTCTATCACTACTTTATTCAGAACTTCCTTAAAATTGAAGTTGCTGGCAAAACGATCAGCCGAGTTGAAAAACACCTGGCCGACTACCGTGTAATGGCGAGTCTGCGTTTCCGCATCAAGCTCCGATACCACATACATGAAGTGGCTGACCTTGTTGGCGAAAAACAGTGATGCGAGCAGCACGCCGGCCAGCACGCCATAGGCCAGGTTATGGGTGGCAACCACCACAACCACGGTTACCAGCATTACCAGCGTGGTCGATTTGGGGTGGTGTTTGATGTTGATAATGGAACTCCAGCTGAATGTGCCGATTGAGACCATGATCATCACCGCCACCAAAGCGGCCATGGGGATCATCGACAGCCAGGGACCCAGAAACACCACCATGATCAGCAGAAACACACCGGCGCACAGCGTCGAAAGTCGTCCGCGCCCGCCGGATTTCACATTGATCACCGACTGGCCGATCATCGCACAGCCAGCCATACCGCCCAGAAGTCCAGCGCCAATATTTGCGATGCCCTGGCCTTTACACTCGCGGTTCTTGTCGCTGGGTGTGTCGGTCAGATCGTCGACAATGGTGGCTGTCATCAGCGATTCCAGCAGGCCAACCACTGCCAGTGAAACAGAGTAGGGCAAAACGATCATCAGGGTATCCAGCGTCCAGGGTACATCCGGCAGCAGGAAAACTGGCAGGGTGGCAGGCAGCTCACCCATGTCACCCACAGTGCGCACGTCAATGCCGTAAAAGACTGCAATGGCTGTCAGCAAAAGTATGCATACCAGTGGTGAGGGTATGGTGCGGCCAACCACCGGCAGATAAGGGAACAGATAAATGATGCCCAGACCGGCAGCGGTCATGGCATACACATGCCAGGTAACATTGGTCAGTTCTGGCAACTGCGCCATAAAGATCAGAATTGCCAGGGCATTGACGAAGCCGGTGACCACTGATCTAGACACGAAGCTCATCAGGTTGCCCAGCTTAAGATAACCGGCGACGATCTGTATCACCCCGGTCAGCAGCGTCGCGACCAGCAGATACTGCAGGCCGTGTTCCTTGACCAGCGTCACCATCAGCAGTGCCATGGCACCGGTGGCAGCGGATATCATGCCAGGCCGTCCGCCGACGATGGCTGTTATTACTGCGATAGCGAACGAGGCATACAGGCCCACTCGCGGGTCGACACCGGCGATGATGGAGAAGGCAATCGCCTCGGGAATCAGTGCCAAAGCGACAACAATACCAGCGAGCAGGTCGCCACGGACGTTTCCAAACCAGTCCTTGCGGGTTGAATATAGAAGCATAGTTATTCCGTTGCAAAAATTTACCCCGGCCCAGCGTGAGCTTAGAGATGATGGGGTGTGTAAATGGTGATAGTGTGTCACGCCTGTTGGACTGTTGTATGCGCGACAACAGGCAGGCCGCGCGGTCACATCTGGGTGTGATGCAGCGACATTGTGATCAGTGGGCTACCAGGTGTAGCTGGTGACTTATGGTGGCGTTCCAAACATGAAGAGAAGCTGCTTTGACTAATGGGTTGGGCGAAGGGCGCGCATTATAGAGCAATTATCGCGGCAGCGCGACCGATATCAGGCTGGCGAGCAATAACAGGACGCTGGAAATTAGCAGGCAGGCACCCAGACCATAGGCCTGAAATACCCAGCCAGACAGCACAGTGCCCAATAACCTGCCCATGGCATTGGACATGTAGTAGAAGCCCACGTCCATTGAGACATTCTCCCGGTCTGCGTAGCTGACGATCAGATAGCTGTGCAGTGAGGAGTTGACCGCAAACAACACACCGAATATCAGCAGGCCACCAATCAATACCGGGCCATCGGGCCAGTCCTGTGTCAGCCCGAATGCAATCAACGCGGGTATCAGCGTGAGCGCGACTGCCCAACCCACGGCAGCGCGGCCGGAAACAGGGCGACTCTGATCTTGATGGATGAAGCGGGGTGTCAGTCCCTGAACCAGGCCATAGGCGATAATCCACGACGCCATAAAGCCGCCGGTCTGACTTGAAGACCAGTCCAGTGCCTGCGACAGATAAACCGGCAGGGCAACGACAAACCAGACATCGCGCGCCGCGAACAGACACAACCTGGCTGCCGACAGGACATTGACGGCCCGGCTTTTTGAAAAAACATCACGAAAACGCGGTTTGGCACTGCTGCGGCCAAGATCATCCCTTAATAACATCAGGCTTAGGCACCAGATCAATAGCAGTGCGCCGGCCATTGCTCCAACAGCGCCCTGGAAGCCCAGCCAGGCCAACAGCACGCCACCAAGGAAAAAGCCGGCACCTTTCAGGGCGTTTTTGGAGCCCGTCAGCAAAGCGACCCAGTGGAACAGGGTGCCGTGAGCCTCGGCAGGTACCAGCAGCTTGATAGCGCTTTTGGCGCTCATTTTGTTAAGGTCCTTGGCGATACCAGATAGCGCCTGGGCGGTCATGACCCAGGCAACCGTCAGCATGCTGGCTGGCACCAGCAACATGCCCAATGCCACAATCTGCAGGAACAGCCCGATATTCATGGTGCGATTCAGGCCCGCGCGGGCGCCCAGCCAGCCACCCACCAGATTGGTGACTACACCAAAAATCTCGTAGAACAGAAACAGCAGAGCGATTTCCAGCGGCGAGTAACCCAGCTGATAAAAGTGCAGCACCACCAGCATGCGCAGTGCGCCGTCGGTCAGTGTAAACGCCCAGTAGTTGCCGGTGACAATCAGATACTGGCGAACGTCGGGTGAAAGAGATTTGAGCATCGCCGTGGGAAGTTATCCGTTCTGTTGGTCCAGCGTTCCGATCTTTAGCGCCAGTTCCGCTGTGCGATTGGCATAACCCCACTCGTTGTCATACCAGGCGTAGATTTTGACCTGGGTGTCATTCACGACCATCGTGCTGAGTGCATCGATGATGCTTGAGCGTGGATCGGTACGGTAATCGATGGAAACGAGGGGACGTTCCTCGTATCCCAGAATTCCTTGCAGATCCGTTTCTGCCGCCTGTTTAAGGAGGGCATTGACCGCTTCTGCGGTGGTCGGTTTGTCAACTTCAAACACACAGTCGGTCAGCGAGGCATTGGCCAGCGGCACCCGAATCGCATGGCCGTTCAGCCTGCCTTTTAGCTCGGGAAAAATGTGAGTGATCGCTGTCGCCGATCCTGTTGTCGTCGGGATCAGGCTTTCGCCGCAGGCGCGCGCCCGTCGCAAATCCTTGTGTGGCGCATCCAGAATGGTCTGGGTGTTGGTGATGCTGTGAATGGTGGTCATTGAACCATGTTTGATACCCAGGCTTTCATGAATCACTTTGACCACCGGTGCCAGGCAGTTGGTGGTGCAGGACGCTGCCGTGACAATGGGGTGCCGGGCGGGATCGTACAGATCGTCATTGACCCCCATTACGATGTTCAGCACACCGTCCTCTTTGACAGGGGCCGAGACCACCACCCGCTTTACACCCTGATCCAGGTAGGCCTGCAAAACGGATCTGGTTTTCATCCGGCCCGAGGCTTCAATTACCAGATCACAGCCCGACCAGTCGGTGTCTGCAATGGCGGTGTTATGGCTGACCTTGATGCGCTGATCCTTGACAAGAATTGTGTCGCCATTTGCCTGGCAGTCATGTGTATAGCGACCGTGCACCGAGTCAAATTGCAGCAGGTGCGCCAGGGTTACGGTATCACCGCCCGGGTCATTTATTTGCACGATGCTCGCCTGAGGATGTTCAAGTAATACTCGGGTGGCGAGACGGCCGATGCGTCCAAAGCCGTTGATACCAATCTTGATACTCATGAGTTGCTTCCTGTGGTCGGTAGCGGGCGGGTGGAGGCGCAGGATAGAGAGGCTGTGCGCCGATCCATTGCCTGCAGGCGTTGTATGGGTCTGGCGATAGTGCCGCGGGCATGATGTCTGGCGTTTGACAGTGTGGCTTTCATCCAGTCAGCCAGGGCCGGATGAAGACGGTAGTACACCCACTGCCCGTCTCGCCGATCGCTGACGAGACCGGTTTTGCGTAGCTGCGCCAGGTGTCTCGAAATTTTGGGTTGCGGTAGCTCCAGTGCTGCCATCAGCTCACAGACGCACAGTTCACCGGCCTGCTCGATCATCAGCAGGCTCAGCAGTCGTGTTTCATCGGCGACGGCCTTGAAAAAGTCGAGTGCCGAGGGTGCGGAATATTGTGCGGCCACATTCGTTTCTCTGAATATTCGTTAAAACGAATATACGCTGTGACCGGATTGACAGCAAGCGTTGCAGTGGCATGGACTTGTAACGATCCGACCGGGTATGCTGATGCGTATGTTCAGTAGTAGGGAGCAATCGGACTATTGTGGATCATATGAGCGACCAGAACGAACACGGGCATAAAGCAAGCGCAGAACCTCAGCAGAGCTCAGGCGTCGTTGTGCCGAGTAACGAGCGTCGTGTTAATGCACTGGTGCTGACAGTCGCGGCCGTCGTCCTGATTGTCACCGGCTGGCGCACACTGCCCTCGGCGGCCATTCCGGCGCCGCCCGATTTTTCCATGTACACCGATACCGAACAGCGCAAGCAGATGTTCTTTGAGTACTTTTTGCCGCTGGTCACGCTTCGTAATCAACAGATTCTGGAACAACGAGAGCGTCTGCTGGCGCTCAGTGAGCGACGAGGTTCATTGATGTTCTGGCAGCGAATGTGGCTGCAGCAACTCGCTGAGGAATACGAAATAACCGAGTTTGACCTGGCCTCCGACGAAGACTGGGAAGTGCTGATTCGCAGAGTGGACATCGTGCCCCCGTCACTGGCCCTGGCCCAGGCAGCCAACGAAAGCGCCTGGGGTGGTTCCCGCTTTGCTGTTGAAGGAAACAACTATTTTGGACACTGGTGTTTTGTGGCTGGCTGCGGTCTGGTGCCGGAAGACAGGCCAGCCGGTGCCCAGCATGAGGTGGCTGCCTTTGATTCGCCACTGCATTCGGTGCAGCGTTACATCCACAACCTCAACAGTCACGAGGCCTACCTGGAGCTGCGTCGACGCCGTGAAGCATTGCGCGAGAACGACCGGCTGGTCAGCGGCCTGGAACTGGTTGGCGATCTGGATCGTTACTCGGAGCGCGGTGAGGCCTATATTGATGAGCTGAGCGAGATGATCCGCTTTAATGAACTGGATGAGCTGGATGAGACGCTGGAGCCGGCTACTGCTACCGAGAACTGAGGCAGCCTGTTGGCTGACAGCTTGGGGTACTACTTAGTCGGCCGCCTGCTGCGCTTGGAAAAACTCGCGGATATCAGAGACTTCATAAGCCAGACTAGCAATTTCGCTGCTGGTCATGCCGGCAAGGTCATAAGCCAGCTGCTGGACGAACAAAGTACCTCCGCGAGTTGGCACCGAACTGCCTCTTGAAGTGCCTGACTCCCCCGCTGAGGCAGACATAAGAAAGTTTACGGCACGTTCCCTGAGCTCATCAGGGTCTCGCGATACAAACACCGGGCGTTGGGGCGGATTGTCCGTGGCGGGCGCAGTATCGGCGGGCGCCTGGGCATGACTCAATGCGGTCAGCGATAGAGCTGCCAACAGCAGCAGGCTGCTTAGTAAATGACGGGGTAGTGTCATGTTGCGTCTCCTTGCTGTGTTGCGCCGAATCAAGTCCGAGTTTTTAAATCGTCTAATCC
The DNA here is from genome assembly GCA_002354805.1 of Gammaproteobacteria bacterium UBA2675. GTDB lineage: Bacteria > Pseudomonadota > Gammaproteobacteria > Pseudomonadales > Pseudohongiellaceae > Pseudohongiella. The sequence continues at coordinate 59,781 of DEMH01000001.1, read as the reverse complement.
AATAGTAGTCGAAAAAGCAGGAGAACGCTGACTTCAATAACAAAAAAGCCCCACTCTCACGAGCGGGGCTTTTTTTTATCCAACAAGACTGCCCGTGAGGGCAGTACTCATTAGAAGCGCTTGGTCACACCAACCTGGAAGGTGCGGCCCAGCGGGTTGCCGATACGTGGGTCGTAACCCAGTTCCTGGCGAGACGCTGGCGGCATTTCGTCCGCGATGTTCTCAACAGAAGCTGACAGGGTTGCATCCCAGTCCAGCAGGTCCAGGGTGTAGTGGAAATCTACAGAGATCCAGTCTTCACCGTATACACCGTACAGGCTTGGGCCGTATGCAGCAGTGCTGCCAATCTGGCGACCAGCCGGTGTCAGAGCAGCATCACCAACGCGGCTGCCGTCAGCGTTGAAGTAACGGTCATCCTTCACGCCTTTGATGTACAGAGCCTGCAGGCGGAAGTTATGGTCGCCCTGAGCATAGTTCGCCGTCAGGTTGCCGCGCCATTCGGAAACAGCGTTTGCAACAGTTGCGAAGTTCAGGAAGCCCAGTCGATCTGCACCTGGTTCAATCAAGAAGCCGTCCAGAGTTGTTTCAGTGTACTGGAACTTGTTGATTTTGGTGGCAGTCGCACTCAGTGTAACGTCGCCTGAGAACGCCGGGAAGCCGTAGGTGGTCTGGATGTCGAAACCAGCTGTCAGCTGGCCAGGACCGTTACCAAAATCTGTACGGATTTCGGAGAAGTCAGCGGCAGTTGTTACGCCCTGCACACACTGGCCGTTGAAGGTCACACGACCAACCAGCGGGTGTGAACAGTCAGCCAGCGCGCTACCATTAGTCGGTACAGCACCTGAGCCGCTTGGCGAAATGCTGAACACTGAGGACGCGATCTGGTTAACTGAAGCCAGCAGGCCCAGCTCGTTTTCCGTTTCAATATTGAAGTAGTCAATGATGAAACGGAAGTCGCTGCCAGCTGTGAAGCCTTCAGATTGCCAGATGAAGCCTGAACTCCAGACAGTGGCTTCTTCTGGAACGATGTCAGAGCGGGTTACGGTCTGTGCACCACGCCAGTTACCACCGGCGACGGTGTAGCTGGCAGTGCCGCTGGCAAATTCACCTGGAATGATATCGGCTCCTGGTGCCTGGTAGTTGGTACCATAAGAACCACGAACTGACATGTTGTCAGTGATGTTCCACTGGCCAGAGACCTTGTAAACCGTTGAATCCAGGCCGCCAGAGAACTCTTCGTAACGCGCAGCTGCTGACAGGAACACGTTATCCAGCACAGGCAGGCTCAATTCACCGAATACGGAAGTCTGATCCTGAGTGCTGAAGTCAGCCGGGTTGGTTGAGAAGAACTGGAACGGACCGGGTTCGTCGGGCGTACAGCCATTGTACAGCGGGTCGGAAGGATCACGAGGTACCTGGCCGTCTGTGGCCGGGTTCTGACACGGACGTGAGCCGTTATACAGCGGGTCTGTTACGATTTCCTGGTTCTCGGTGGTACGGAACTGTGCACCAGCCGCCCAGCCTACGATACCGCCTGGCAGTTCCAGTGGTGTCTCGCCGCTGAATACGGCGTCAAAGGTCAGGTTCCAGTTTACGTCGCGAGTAGCGCGTGGGTTGAACAGCCACTCGATCAGCTCGTCCGGGTTCTCTGCACCCGGTACATAGCTTGGGTTGGCCAGGCCATACACGGGCTGACTGGCAAAGTTGGACGCGAAGGGATTGTACCAGCTACAGCCAGCAGATCCTGCCAGCGCATCGTTCTGAGTGCCGAAACGGTTCGGGTTCAGGTCGGGTACGTTACAGTTTGGGCCGCCAAAACCGTTCAATGCTTCCTGAACGTTGTACAGCATCATGTCGGGGCTGTCGGCGTACAGGTTGGACTGGTTGTAAGTGGTAGCGATGTCGTAAGTGATGCCGTTGTCGAACTCACCTTCAAAACCGGCAACCAGGTGGGTGAACTTGTTGCGGATTTTGCTGGGTGTGGAGTACTTGCCATCTTCCGCGAATGTGTCCAGACCACCGTGAGCAAACGCACGGTAAGTGATGGGCGTAAAGCCCTGGGTTACCGCCCACGCAGGGTTATTGATGTAACCGGTACGAGTTGCAAAATCCTGCACAAACGGGTTGTTCTTCGGTACGTACAGCTGGTAGGTCGCGCCGCCGTGAATGGCAGGTCCGCGAATTACGGGCTGCGAGGGAGAGCCGTACTGAGCTGGTGTGTCCACCATGGAGTAGGCTGCGCGTGCATAGAACTCCATTTGGTCAGTAACCTGTGTAGTTACTTGGCCAAACAGGCGATAAATATCATTCTCTGATACTACGTTGTAGTAAGGAATGTAGTTGTAGGCACAGGTAAAGCTGTTGACGTATACGCCGCCGACGGCTTCACAGGACTCCTGGGTGAAGTCAGAAATCACGCCGCCAACCGGGTTGCCCCAGTCGCCTGCACCATTGGAGGAGGCAGGGTTATAAACCTGCGAGCTCGGCAAGGTGCCACGTGGCAGCCAGCCAGCCAGGTTAGTCAGTGTTGACCAGGGAGCCGGGTTGACGCCGTAAGGCAGATCGGTGAAAGGACGCTCGTCGGCATTCAGCAGAGAGCGGTGATCCCAGGAAGCAGCCCAGACAACGTCAGTCACGTCGCCACTGAAGCCACCTACGATGCCGACATTCCAGTCGCCATCAGAGCCGTCGATCGCTTTGTAGGAAGACTGGATTTCAATGCCTTCAAAGCTGTCGCGGCTGATAAAGTTAACAACACCACCTGTGGCGTCCGCACCGTAAGTTACAGCCGCGCCGTCCTTCAGGATTTCGGTGCGCTGCAGGGCGATTGATGGAATAACAGAGGTGTTCTGGGTGACGCGGCGGCCGTTGAAGAGTGACAGTGTTTTGTCGGAGCCGATACCGCGCAGGTTGTACTGGACGCTACCAGTCAGGCCAGCACCACCGAAGTAGTAGGATTCACCAGTGGTAGCACCGGAGATACTCAGGCTCTTGGCGAAGTCCAGTGCAGAAGGCGAGCCGGACAGAGCCAGATCGTCCTGAGAGTAAACTTCTACGGGAAGTGCGGCATCAACGGGCGTGCCACGGATCAAGGAACCGGTAACTACGACTTCTTCAATTGCCGGCTCGGAGCCCTGCTGTGCGAACACCAGGGTTGGTGCCACCAGTGAGGCGCATGCTATACACCGGTACAGTTCTTTCAGTTTCATCGGGTTTCCCCCCCTTAGTACTTATTATTTACTGCAGTTAAGTTTCCACCTGTAAACGTGTAACGGACACACAAACAGATAAGAACTGGAACGCAGTACCCCGTTTGCTTGAGGTAATAGCAATGCTCGGCTCTATCACTCCCGGCCATAGAAATAGCCAGTGCCTACAGGGGCCTTTGTCAGCCCTCTTCACGTTGTTGCTTTTGCAGTTTCTGTTTGTTGTTGTTATGCGTCTGGCGGATCTGAATTGTCACACTTCCCACGGCAGGTACTGCTCGAGAAGTGTTACCAATCTCCACAGAATGATCAGTTTGTTTCTTTTTGTAACACTATGTTTTGAAACAAAAAGTTTTGCAATCAAAATCTGTGCGATCGATCGCTCGAAGCATAAACCATGTTTTTTGACAGAGTCAATTTTTTCTTCAATCTGTGTCGAAAGCGGTCAAACTGTAACGACTGATCGTTTGGAATCCTTCAATTTCAGCGCGGCAAAGGACATCAGACATGAATAAAAACAGGGAGCAGGCAGCAACAACACTGCTGATCGGTACAAAAAAGGGGGCGTGGCGCCTGACGCTGGGCAGGGACAGGCAGCTGCGACAATTGACCGGGCCTCTGCATCTGGGGGCGGTGGTCAGCCACTACGTGGAGGATCCGCGCCGGCCGGGTTATCAGCTCATGGCCGTGGGCAGTGGGCATCTGGGGCCGTCTGTATTTGTGTCCACAGATGCAGGCAAGACCTGGCAGGAGTCGACGCAGCCGCCGGCGTTTACCCCAGTAGGGTCAATAGCGCGGGCCGTGGATCATGTCTTCTGGTTGACGCCGGGACACGCCAGTCAGCCTGATGTGTGGTATGCCGGCACCTCTCCCCAGGGCCTGTTCCGGTCCGATGATGGCGGAATGAGCTGGCAGGAGGTGGTTGGGCTGAACCACCTGGCTGAATTTGTGGACTGGCGCGGCGGTGACAAGGACGGCACACCGGATGGTCCGAAACTGCATTCAGTTATAGTGGACTCGGCTGACGCGCGACACCTGCTGATTGGCATGTCCAGCGGTGGCATCTTTGAAAGCCATGATGAAGGTGGTACCTGGCGGCCCCTTAACAAAGGCGTTGCCACGGATTTTTATCCACCTAAAGAAGATGGCAGCGAATATGAGTACGGTCACGATCCACACTGTGTGGTAATGCATCCTGTCTACTCAAACCGTCTGTACCATCAGAACCACTGTGGTATCTATCGCATGGATCGTGACAAGGGCGATACCTGGCTGCGTATCGGCAAAAACATGCCCGCCGAGGTCGGTGATATCGGCTTTCCCATGCTGGTGCATCCACGTGATCCGGACACCATCTGGGTTTTCCCGATGGATGGCTCGGGACAGTGGCCACGCACCAGCCCTCAGGGCAAGCCTGCGGTGTATCGCAGTCACGATGGCGGCATGAGCTGGCAGCGGCTGGACCAAGGCTTTCCCGCTTCTCAGGCCTGGTGGACGGTCAAACGTCAGTGTATGGCAGTAGATTCACATGATCAGACGGGCGTATATCTGGGGACCACCAACGGCCAGATCTGGGGCAGCTTTGATGGTGGCGACTCCTGGCAGGGGCTGGCCATGGATCTGCCACAGATTTATTCAGTAGAAGTGGCTGAGCGGGCTGAGTAATGGACATCACAGTCACCTTGCCCAGTCAGCTGGATGACTATACCGGTGCTCAGCGTCACCTGGTCTTGAGCCTGCCGGTCAACACCGTGACACTGGCAGGCGTTCTGGATGCGCTGGAATCGAAATTCCCGGGCCTGAGATTCAGAGTGGTAGACGAACATCAGCGTATCCGCCGGCACATTGCCATGTTCGTCGGCGAAACGCTGGTTCATGATCTGACTGTGCCCGTGCCGGATGGTGGTCGCATACAGATTGTGGGTGCCTTGAGTGGAGGTTGAATGTAGACTGCCTGTCATCATCAATATGACGGGAGAGTATTCAGATGCAAACGGGTTTCAAGGCGGTTTCAGTAGGTGTGCTGATGATGTTGTCTGCCGGCACCGCGCTGTCGCAAGGTGCCGGGTCGTCTTTGCCCTGGTCGGATCGATTTGACACCGCCTCACCTGCCTCGGTCGGCTTGTCTGATCAGGCCCTGCAGTCTGTAACAGATGACCTGCGTGCGCGCGTGGAGACTAATGACATTGCTGGCGCTGTTGCCGCGATCATGAAGGATGACAAGCTCGTGTACGCCGAGGCGGTGGGCTGGCGCGACATGGAAAGCCGCGATGAGATGCCGCTGGATGCGCTGTTTCGCACTTATTCAATGACTCGACCAGTGACAGCGGTGGCTATCCTGCTGTTGCATGATCAGGGGCTGCTGGACGTCAATGACCCTGTCAGCCAGTACCTGCCTGCCTTCGCCGATCAACCCGTGCTGATCGATTCTGCCAATCCAGACCCCAGCGCAGTGCGGGCCAGGGTGGGCGATATTACACTGGCCCAGTTGCTGACGCACACCTCAGGCCTGGGCAGTCGCAGCAGCTCACTCTATCGCGCCAATAATGTCCACAGCTATGACCAGACACTGGCGCAGGTAGTTGACAATGCAGCGGCTCTGCCGCTGTTTGAGGATCCGGGCACCCAGTTTCGTTACGGTCTGCATGCTGAAGTACTGGGGCGCGTGATTGAGGTGGTGACCGGGCAGCCCGTTGATGTCTACCTGGAGGAGCAGCTTTTTCAGCCGCTGGGTATGACTGATACCGTGTTTTACGTCGATGAACAACGCGCCTCAAGACTGGCAACCGTGTATCGGCCGGATGACGCAGGACAGTTAAGGGCCATAGAGATGGAGGACATTCCCGTCACCGAGCGCCGGACCTTGACCAGCAGTGGTGTGGGCCTGGTTTCCAGCACAGCAGATTTCCTGTCGTTCTCCCATGCCTTACTGACCAACACGCGACCCGATGGTGAGGCATTGTTCAGCGAACAGACACGGCGTCTGGTATCGGAAAATGCCATTCCTGATGCGCTTCTGCCAATCGGTAGTGGCGGGTACTGGCTTGGCTCGGGATGGTCGCTGGGCGGCTTTGCGGTTGCCATGGACCCAGCTGCCTACAATCACCCCGTCAGCACCGGTGAGTACTGGTGGGATGGATCAGCTGGCACCCGTTTCTGGATTGATCCTGTCAACAATATGATTGCTGTGATCATGGCACAGGTCTCACCCGCCAGTGGTAATGGCTTTCGGGAAGAGTTCAAGGCGAACATCGTTGATGCTCTGAACGGCCCGGCTGGCGAGTAAGCGAATTAGACAGGAGGACTCTTGCGCTGGCCCCGCCTGACACTCTCTCGTTCACTGCTGCTGGCATTGCTACTTGCAGTGCCAGCCGTTCTCTGGTGGCATGTGTATCTGAATCCCGCGAATTTTGAGGTGCCACAGGCCATGCAACTTGAGCTGGAGCAGGCCAGTTACGGATTTGACGAGAACGGCAAAGCCCGGCTTTTCGTTTTCGGAACGCTGCGTAATCCGGCAGTCAGGATGCTTGTGACCGGTTCCAGGGTCACCGGCCGTCCCGGCGCGCTATCCGGTTATCGTCGTGTTGGCCTGGATATTGTCGAAGATGAGTCGGCCAGTGTCAGCGGTCTGGTGCTGACCGTTAATGAGCGTCAGCTGCGGCGCCTGGATCGCTATGAACGTCTGGGTCAGCGTTATCGACGCTTCGTTGTGACCCTTGAAGACGGCGGGCGAGCCTGGGTGTATCAAAGAATCCGACCTGAGCCTGACGGTGGCCCGCCTGGGCAACAGGGATCTGTTGAGCCCACGACGCCGGAGTCTCGCGGCAATGAGTGAGGTGCAGCCAGTCCAGATGCCGGACGTTACCCGCAATGCTGAGGGTAACGAGCGACGCCTTGGCGTTGAGCTTGAGATGAGTGATATCACTGTCGACCGGCTTGCAAAGCTTGTCTCAGAGTTCCTGCATGATCAGGGCATGGCCGTCGATGTGCGCGAAAGCGGACGCTATGACCGGGAGGTTGTGGGCGACCCGGCGGGAGACTGGCAGGTGGAACTGGATTTTGGGTTGCTCAAGAGTATGGGGCGGCAGGCCATTGAGCCAGGCATGATGGGTGAGCTGGTGCAATCGCTGGAGGAACTGATGGCCAGTGTTGCGGAGACTGTTGTGCCTGTAGAGCTGGTCAGTCCGCCTCTGCCAATGGCGCGCTTGCAGCAGGTGGAAAGCCTGATATCGCGTATCAGGAAGCATGGCGCCAAAGGGACCTCTGACCGCTGGTCGAACGCGTTCGGCATGCATCTGAACATGGAAGTGCCAGAGAGCACTGCGGACTATATTGCTTCCATTCTGAAGGCGTTCTTTTGCCTGTTCGACTGGCTGCAGGTTCGATGCCAGGTGGACATGGCGCGTCGGGTGACACCTTACATCGACCCCTTCCCGGTCGATTATGTGCGCCTGGTGCTGGCGCCGGACTACCAGCCTGATCTTGAACAGCTGATGCGTGACTATCTTGAATTCAATCCAACCCGCAACCGGGCACTGGACATGTTGCCCGTATTCGCCCATGTAGACGAAAAACTGGTTCGGGAATACACCGATGATCCGCGCATCAAGTCACGACCCGCACTGCATTATCGATTGCCCAACTGTGACATTCACGACGAAGGCTGGTCGCTGTCGCTGGCATGGAATGACTGGCTCGCTGTGGAAAGACTGGCAGCGGACCGGCAGTTACTCAATCTGTGCTGCCACGATTATCTTGCTTATTTGAACTCGCCGTCAGAGCGCCTGTTTGGGCAGTGGTTGAAAACACTGCAGGGCCAGTATGTACCGATGTTGACAGGCAGTTCAGGCTGACAGCGCTGCAAACTGGGCAGCTGTCAGTGTTTTCAGGTCGTTCGGACTCAGCTCTATCTCCAGGCCACGCTTGCCTGCGCTGACAAAGATGGTCGCAAAGTCAGTTGCGCTGGTGTCTATGAAGGTGCGCAGCCGCTTTTTCTGTCCCAGTGGGCTGACGCCACCCAGCACGTAGCCGGTGCTGCGCTGTACGGCACTGACGTCTGCCATTGCAGCCTTTTTGCCCCCAGCGGCCTTTGCCAGCAGTTTCATATTCAGGCTGGTCGAAACTGGAATCACGGCTACCAGCAATTCCTTTGCGTCCAGGGCGGCAACTAGCGTTTTAAAGACTTGCTCGGGAGCGACCTGCATTTTTTCGGCCGCCTCAAGGCCGTAAGAAGCGTGCGCCGGGTCATGAGTGTACTCATGGATCCTGTACTCGATTCCGGCCTTGCTGGCTGCGTCTATGCCCGGTGTCATGTCAGGGGGCCGGCACCACTGTCTGGCGCAGCTCGCCAATGCCATCAATACCGATACGCACAATGTCCCCAGGCTGCAGGTACTGGGGAGGAGTCATGCCGTCACCGACGCCTTCGGGTGTGCCAGTGTAGATCAGATCGCCAGGCATCAGTGTCATGAACTGACTCAGATAACTGACAATATGCGCAACCCCAAACACCATCTGGCTGGTGTTGCCATCCTGGCGCATTTCACCATTGATTTCGGACCAGATGCGCAGGTTTTGCACATCGTCTATCGAGTCACGTGTCACCAGATAGGGGCCAAAGGGTGCAAATGAGTCCGCGCTTTTGCCCTTGACGAACTGACCAGCGCGTTCGCGTTGAAACGCCCGCTCCGATACATCGTTGCCAGTGGTATAGCCTGCCACGTAGCCAAGCGCATCTTCCTGGCTGACATACTGGGCACGTTTGCCAATCACAACAACCAGTTCGGCCTCATAGTCCAGCTTGGTGGCCGCACGTGGCGTGATGATGTCATCGAAGGGGTTGCTGAGCGCGGTCACTGCTTTCATGAACACCAGAGGTTCTTCTGGCAGGTCGACAGCCATTTCTTCGGCATGGTCGACATAGTTGAACCCGATCGCGACAATCTTGCCTACGCCCGTCATGGGGGCGGCCAGTCGCGGGTTGCCGGAAACCATCGGTAGAGAGTCAACTGATATCGCCGCCAGACGCTGCAGGCTTTCGTCGCTCAGCTGCGCGGGCGTCAGCTCGCTGATATGAGCTGACAGGTCCCGAATTCGCCCCTGATCATCCACCAGGCCGGGTTTTTCGGCACCTGGCTCGCCAAAACGTACCAGCGTCAATTCAGCTGCCTGGGCAGTTGCAGGCGAAGCAACAGACAGTGTCAGCAGTGCGGATAGAGCGGCGTTGCGGATGTTCATAAAACGGCCCATGGCGGGCAATGCGAAGGGATTCAATATCATGGTGACATTCTCATTGTTATTGGTCGGATGTTTTCTGCTGCGCGACATTATAGTCAAAACACCGGTTTCTGGTTAGACTCCGTACACGTTTAGTGGTGCGCTGAGCCAGCCACATCTGCATACACAAGCTCTTACGGAACTCATTATGTCTTTATCCAACACACTAGCCCGACTTGTTCGTTCTGCCAAGCCGATGACACTGTCTTCCCGCCCAACTGCGTTTGCTGCAGCGTCATCGCGAATGTCTTCAAAAAAGGGGTGGTTATTGCTGGCCGGTGTGGTGGCAGCAATGGGCTCATCTTTGTTGGCCGCCCAGACAACCGTGCTGACCAATGTTAATGGCTACACCATGAACAGCGAACGTGAACTGGTGCAATTTACCGGCATCCAGTTTACCGGGGATACGGTGGACCGACTGTTGATGGCCGGTGATGAGTTGCCGGAGTTGGAAGAAGTAACGGCGCTTGACGGGCAGGGCCGCACGCTGCTGCCAGGCCTGATTGATGCCCACGGCCACGTGCTTAACTATGGCTTGAGCCTGCTGCGCGTTGATATGACTGGTACCCGTTCAGAGCAGGAAGCTGTGGAGCGTGTCATTGCTTTCCAGCAGGCCAACCCGGATCTGCAGTGGATTCAGGGGCGTGGCTGGAATCAGGTGCTGTGGGACAGCAACAGCTTCCCCAGCGCCGATTCACTGGCAGCCGCCGATTCTGATACACCAATGTGGTTCAGTCGTGTCGACGGGCATGCGGGCTGGGCCAACAGGGCAGCGATGGAGCTGGCAGGAATCGACGCATCAACGCCGGATCCCGACGGCGGCATGATCATTCGTGACTCGGAAGGGCGTGCCACAGGTACCTTTGTTGATACCGCCATGCGCCTGATCACGCAGCATATTCCGCAGCCCAGTATCGAGGATCAAAAAGCTGCACTGCGACTGTCTATGCAGACCCTGGCAGCCCAGGGCTTGACCAGTGTACACGATGCAGGCGTCGGCAGCTCGACATTGCAGGCCTATCGCGAACTAGTGGAGGAGGGGCCGCTTCCGATTCGTGTTTATGTAATGCTTGCCGCCACTGACAGCGCGTTTGCAGAGCGCCTGGCGGAAGGACATTTCATCAGTGACGACAACACTCTGGTGGTACGAAGTGTGAAGATTTCTGCTGATGGCGCGCTGGGCAGCCGGGGTGCTTACCTTGACGACGATTACAGCGATCAACCCGGACATCGTGGTTTGCTGCTGCATACCCCTGAGCGTCTGACCCAATTGATGAACCAGGCGATGTCTGCAGACTTTCAGGTCAATGTGCATGCGATTGGCGATGGTGCCAACCGTATTGTCATGGACAACTTTGAAGCGCTGATTCGTGGTACCGGTACCGAGGAGCAGCGACATCGCATAGAGCACGCACAGATTCTGCGCTTTGAGGACATCCTGCGATTCAATGAACTCGGTGTGATTCCTTCAATGCAGGCAACACATGCCACCAGCGACAAGAACATGGCGCAGGATCGCATTGGCGAGGTGCGTATTCACGGTGCCTACGCATGGCGCAAGCTCCTGGACACCGGCGTCATTATCGCAAATGGATCTGACTTTCCTGTCGAATCGGCCAATCCGTTTTTTGGTCTGCATGCCGCCATTACCCGCCAGGATCAGGATAATCAGCCACCCGGCGGCTGGTTTCCTGAAGAGCGCATGACGCATGAAGAGGCATTGCTCAGTTTTACGCTGGATGCGGCCTATGCGGCGCACCAGGAAGATGTATTGGGCACGCTGGAGCCAGGCAAGAAGGCCGATTTTATTCTGGTGGATCAGGATGTGTTCGAAGTGGCACCACAGGAAATCTGGAAGACTGATGTATTTCAGACCTGGGTCGGTGGCCGCCTGATTCACGACGACGAGTAATCAGCTCGTCAGATGGCGCTTAGCGCGCTGTCCCTGTCTTGCTGCGCAGTGATACTTCCAACAGTCCATCACGGCGCAGCACGCTGTGATTGACTGAGAAGTCAGAAATCATGCTGGTGACACGAGCCTGTGGCCTTGGAAAATAGTCCAGGCTGTTGTGAGCGCCAGCTCGAATTGCTATTTCCCCGGCAGACTTGATGCCGTATTCGCGGCTGCTAAACCCGTTATCCGCTTTGAGAAGCAGATAGGCATGTGCCATGGTCTGATCCGAGAGGTAGGGCGACAGCACATCGGCAAAGGCCTTGATGGCAATATCGTCAAGGTAATTGAACAGGTCCCAGAACAGACAGACATCAAAGCGGGTGTCTGGCGGGTAGTTCATTGATTGCGCAAAATGCTGTCGCCATGCCTCGTAGCTGGCAGCTTCTTCGGCCTGTTTGTCGACCAGCTGGCCGGGTTGACGCTGATGTTCAACTCGCGGCGGGCTGTGCAGTGCATCGTGTATGCCCGCAAAATGCAGCCGGCATCTGCGATCGCCAAAAAAAGCCACCGTTTCATGCACGCCCAGCCCGACGTCCAGCACCATCAGTCTGGGTACAGACTGCAGGCGCTCCAGTATGTCGGGCATCAGTCGCGACGGCAGCGTTTCCGGCTGTCCGCTGTTGAGTTGCTCGGCCAGGTTCACGATCAGGCAGGCTTGTCCGAAGTGCTTGAGGATTTCAGAGACGCCGCACTGGTGTTGCTGTTGGCGTGGCTGGGATCGATATCGATGGTTCCCTTGAAGCGGGCTCCTTCTTCCAGCGTCATCTTTGGCGTGACGATATTGCCTTTAATATGACTCGTGCTGCTGACTACCACTTTGTCCTTGCCAGTGATGTCGCCATTCACTTCGCCATCGATTCGTATGGTCTTGGCGGTGAGGTCAGCATTCAGTCGGCCGGTTTTGCCGATGGTCAACTCGTGATTGGCCAGCATTACGGAACCATCCACCTGGCCTTCGATCAGCAGATTCTCGTCGCCGCTGATGTCTCCTTTAACCTTGATGGTCGCGCCCAGCACGGCAGCCTTGCCGGAAGCCGATGAGGGGGAGGCAGCAGGTGCGCTGCGATAGCTGGCGCCAGTGTTACTGGTTTCGGCTGGCGCTGCGGGTGAAGCAGGGGCTTCCGTTCTTTCGTTGGTTTTATCCTTGTTTCTGTCAAACATAATACTCACCGCTTTGATTTGTGGTTATCGATCTGAATTTAACAACTAATATCATTGCTGACAACGGTTTGATGGGGTTTGTATTCCTGAAAGTGATACGTGACCTTGTAGCTAGTGACAAGCAGCCTTTACTGCCATAGTATGAGTCAACAGTTCATAACAAGACATGCAGGGATCAGCATGCGCAGTATCCGATTTACCCTCGTAACAGCAACGATTGTGCTGATGACGGCTCTCGGGCCGCCACTGGTTTCGCTTTATCTGGCGCGTCAGCAGGGACTGCAGATAGAAATGGAGCGGGTCCGGGATTATGCCGAGGTCGTCGTACAGCGCTCTGATCGCGCTGTAGAGCAAATGCAGGAAGCCATTGATATGCTCATCGCTGAGGGCGCTGCAGATCCCTGCTCAGCTGATATGCTGCAGCTAATGCGGCAGCTGGCCCTTCGCGGCGAATTCATGAAAGCTGCAGGTGTAGTCGATGGCAATTTCATGCCGTGTTCATCACTTGGCTTGCACGAACCACCCATGAATCTGGGTCAGCCGGATTCGATTACTGCCACTGGGACAGCGCTACGCCTGAGCTCACCCATGCCTCTGCCGGACGATACGCCGTATATCTCAATTGCCCGGGACGGGTTCGTGGCGATGGCTCACCGCAACCAGGCGGTGGATATTGCAACAGATATTCAAGGCGCAGTTTTTGCTACTTTCAACCCGCTTGATGGTGAAATACGAACCTCCGTTGGTGACGCCAATCCCGACTGGATTGAGCGTCTGGGCGATGAACAGGAAGCCACGTTTGTAGACGGTGGTTATATTGTAGCTGTGTTACTGTCTGAACAGGTCGGTCAAACCGGGTCTCTGGCCGCTGAACCATTGTTTCATCTGGATGAACGCGTTCGCGAAATCAGTCTGCGCTGGCTGCCATTTTCGCTGCTGGCGGCCGGTGTGCTGACACTGGCGTTTCTGTATGCGGCACGGCAACAGGTGTCGATGGCGACGCAGATACGTTTGGGCCTGCGCCGCGACGAGTTTTTCCTTGAATACCAGCCGATTGTAGATCTGCAGACCAGCGAATGGCTTGGAGCCGAGGCGCTTCTGAGATGGCGAACGCGCGATGGCAAACTGGTAGAGCCGGACATATTTATCCCGGTGGCAGAGGAAAGTGGTCTTATCAATCTGATCACAAGCCGGGTTGTGGAGCTGGCGGCGCAGGACATGGGTGGGTTTCTGCGCGACAACCCACCCATGTCCTTAAGTATCAATCTGTCTGCCAGCGATATTCTGCTCCCTGCAACATCAGAACATCTGTTGTCCGTGATCAGGCGCTTTAATTTACGACCAGGCCAGCTGACTGTTGAGCTTACCGAACGCATGCTGGTCGAACCTGAAAAAGCCCGTGTTGCGCTGGCAGCCATGCGCGAGCAGGGTATTCGTATCGCGATTGACGATTTTGGCACTGGCTACAGCAGTCTGTCCTACCTGGAAACCATGCCTTTTGACAGCCTGAAAATCGACAGGCTGTTTGTTGAGGCAATTGACAAGGAAGCAGCTACCAGCCGCGTCGTCCTGCATTTGATTGAGATGGCCAACACGCTGCAGCTAGATGTTGTTGCAGAAGGGGTCGAGACGGAGAAGCAGGCTGCCTATCTGCGGGAAAGAGGGGTCCGCTACGCCCAGGGCTGGCTGTACAGCAAATCACTACCGGCTGATATCTTCAAGGCTACGTGTTAGAAAAAACTCAGTTCCAGACGGGGGCCGGCGGATGGACATACTGGTCGCGTGTTTTCTTGGCCTTGTACATGGCATGATCAGCATGCCTCAACAGGGCTGTGGCATCCAGTGCATCCGTCGGGTAACTCGCCAGTCCAATACTGGGCAGCACACGCAGTTCTGCTTCTGCAATGTATATAGGTTGTTCGACATTGCAGACGATCTTTTCGGCAACCACCCAGGGTGAATGCGCGGGTCCGTCGCCCTCCAGCAGGATCACAAACTCGTCACCGGCAAGGCGGGCGACTGTATCCACGCTGCGAACGCTGTCCTGCAGTCGGACTGCCACCTGCTTCAGGACCCGATCACCGGCTTCATGCCCCCAGGTGTCGTTGACTGCCTTGAAACCGTCCAGGTCGATATACAGGATCGTCAATGTCCCCCCGCTGCGTTGTTTGCGTTTGAGGGCAGATGCCAGTCTGTCATTGAACAGGCTGCGATTGGGCAGGCCCGTCAAGTCGTCATAAAGTGCCAGGTATTTCAGTTTTTCAAGTAACTGGTGGCGTTCGACAGCGATGGCTATCTGGGTATTGATGAATTCGAACAAGGCCTGGTTGTTGGCGTCGAGAGGTCCGGCATGGGTGCAGTCGACTGTCGGGCTATACAGTTCGGTGGTTTCGCCCTGAGTATCAATGCTCAGCTTCAAACCGGGCATTACACTGGATACCGCATGACTGATGTTTGCGGTCAGTTGCTCAAGACTGTCGGCAGCATGGACTGCCTCGGATATTGCATACATGGCATGTTGTTTTGCGTCCGCATGCTTGCGCTGAGTAACGTTACGGGCGACAGCAACTCGCAGTTTTTCCTGCTCCGTCCAGCGGGCTGACCACATGATATGTGCCACGCTGCCGTCTTTGTGCAGGTAGCGATTCTCGAAGTAAGAAACGGCATGCCCCTGTCGAACGCGCTCGGCGGTCGCCATGGTAGACTGCAGGTCATCCGGGTGAATGAGCTCGCGAATGTTACGCCCGATCAATTCGTCCCGCGTATAACCAAATACGCGTTCGCAGCCAGCGCTGACATCAACAAAAAAACCGTCACCGTCGACCAGGCAGACAGCATCCAGCAGCAGGTCGATATAATGGCTCAATGAGGCTATTTTTTGTTTTGGCATCGCGCGTCGTGCTTGAGCTGACTGCGTATTCGCTGATCAGTTCAGCAGCAGTCCATGTGTAAGTGATGGTAGCATACAATACTCAGCAAGCCGCTGAATACTCATAATTACAGATAAGGTATGCCGACAATGAACCTACTCTATCCGCCCATCGAGCCGTATGAAACTGGCACGCTTCGCGTGTCGCCGTTGCACACGCTTTACTACGAGCAGGTCGGCAACCCGGAAGGCAAGCCTTTGGTGTTTCTGCATGGAGGTCCGGGTGGCGGGATCAACGCTGATTATCGACGCTATTTCAACCCTGAGAAATGGCGAGTGGTACTCTTTGATCAGCGTGGCTGTGGGCGCAGCACGCCGTTTGCTGAACTTCGGGAGAATACAACCTGGGACCTGGTTGCCGATATGGAGCGTCTGCGGGTCCATTTGGGAATCGATCAATGGGCAGTTTTTGGCGGCTCCTGGGGCTCCACCCTGTCACTGGCTTATGCCGTTACCCATGCGGAGCGTTGTACGGAGCTGTTCTTGCGTGGCATTTTTCTGCTTCGCAAAAAAGAGATTGAGTGGTTTTACCAGGAGGGGTGCTCGCGGCTGTTTCCCGACCTTTGGGAGCAATATCAGGCACCAATCCCGGTGGATGAGCGCGATGACATGGTCACGGCATATTACCGGCGTCTGACCTCTGACGATGCCAATGTTCGCCGTGAGGCAGCCAGAGCCTGGTCAAGCTGGGAAGGCTCAACCCTGCGGCTGTTGCCTGATGCTGGCGCTGCCGCCAAATTTGGTCAGGACAGTTTTGCCGAGGCCTTTGCACGCATTGAATGCCATTATTTCATCAATAGAGGCTTCTTTACCGAAGATAATTATCTGCTGAATCATGCTGCCAGTATCCAGCATATACCCACAGTGATAGTGCATGGCCGCTACGATGTTATCTGTCCAGTCGAGAATGCCTGGGATCTGCATCGGGCGCTGCCCAACTCAGAATTGCACATCGTTGCTGACGCCGGTCATGCCCTGTCAGAGCCTGGTATTAGCGGTGTATTGATTGACTACACCGATCGCTGGGCCGCAGCGCGTGCCTGAAAACAGAGTCGTGCCTGAGAATAAGCCCGATGCTCTGGTCGTCGGTGGTGGTCCTGCCGGTCTGATGGCTGCCCAGCAGCTAATCGAAGCTGGTTACTCAGTGGTGCTGTGCGACGCCATGCCGGCAGTGGGGCGCAAACTGCTTCGGGCTGGCGTTGGCGGTCTGAACCTTACCCATGCCGAACCCAAAGCAGAGTTTATCTCTCGTTTCACTGGTTCGGCCGATGTCACTCTGTGGCTGGAGGACTTTGATGCTCAGTCAATGACAGAGTGGGCACGAGAGCTGGGGATCGACACATTCGTGGGCAGCTCCGGGCGCGTCTTTCCCGTCCAGATGAAGGCGTCGCCACTGCTTAGAGCCTGGCTGGGACAACTGGCGCGTGCCGGTGTGGAAATTCGCACCAGGCACCGCTGGTGCGGCTGGAGACAAACAGCTGATGGCACGGTTCATGACTTTGAGACGTCGACGGGTCAGGTGCAGATTCGCGCCCGCGTATGCGTGCTGGCCCTGGGTGGTGCCAGCTGGTCGCGACTTGGTTCTGACGGGCGCTGGCGTGATGTGCTTTCCGCCCACAATGTTCCGGTGACCGATTTCATGCCAAGCAATGGCGGCGTGGAAATTTCCTGGTCGCCGTGGTTTAGTGAACACTTCGCAGGAAGGCCGCTAAAAACTGTGACACTCGGCGTGGCCGGGTCCAAAACGAGCTGCAGGCGAGGCGAAGCTGTGGTGACCACGCATGGTATGGAAGGCGGATTGATTTATGCCCTGTCGGCTTCGATAAGGGAGAGTCTGGCGAAATCCGGAGTTTCCACGCTGACACTGGATCTGTTACCTGATCTGTCGACGGTGCAGATTCGCCAAAAGTTGAATAAACCACAGGGCAAGATGTCACGCAGCAACTATCTGCGTAAACGCCTCGGCCTGGATGGTGTGAAATCCGCGTTGTTGCGGGAACTTGTGACTGGCAGTGCAGAACAGGATGTTGTCACTATGGCGCTGGCAGCCAAGCAACTGAGTCTGAGGGTCAAAGGTATGCGCCCACTTGATGAGGCGATCAGCACAGCAGGCGGGGTACATGGCGCTGCGCTGAACCAGGATCTCATGCTAAACGAGTATCCAGGCCTGTTCTGTGCCGGTGAAATGCTGGACTGGGATGCCCCGACAGGTGGTTATTTGCTGACCGCTTCTATGGCCAGTGGATTGCGGGCTGGTCGGGCGGCAGCCGGAATACTGGGAAAATGAAGAACGACTGACATTGTCCACGAAGTCACGGCGTTTTGGTGGCGAATTGATCTCATAATATAAATGTAATCGATGGTATCGCCAGCTGTCTGATGCGGTGCAATTCTGCTAACATCAATCAATAATCAGGCTGCCGGTCAGTTGATGTACCCGAAATTACAGCTTGAGAACAATAAAACTGGCAGCGCCTGCAGACGGGGTTCGGGCAACTGCCTTGCGGAGATTGGCATCTTCCTATGATCCAGCTTGACCTTGCGACACTGGCGCTGATGTTTCTGGCGTTGGGCATAACCTCGTTCTTTGTTATGTTCCTGATCTGGCGTATCAATCGCGATATGCCGGGCGTCGTGTTCTGGATGCTGGGTACCTTGCTCAACACCACATCTGCCATCTTCACATTGCTCAATGCCCTGCTCGGCTGGTCGGATGGCTGGGGGCCCTTCACCAGCAATACTGCCAGTCTGACTGCCAATCTGCTGGTTATGGAAGGTACGCTGCGTTTCCGCAACCTGGGCTCGCCCGGGCGCTGGCGCTACCTGATGTTATTGATCCCCATTTTTGTTGCCGGCTCCTGGTTTTTCAGGCTCGATCCGGGTTTGCGCTATATGTTTCATGACGGCTTCACGCTGGCATTTCAATTGATATCAGCGATCGCATTTATTTGGCATACCAGCGACCGTCAGGAAATGGCCGCCAACTCAATGGCAGCCTTTGCGGGTGTGTGCATGAGCATCACGATTGGCTGGCGATTAATGCTGGCTGTGACGGGTAATGAAAGTGTGATGACGGGGCCTGAGTCTACTGCCACGCAGTGGTATGTCTTTGCAGGTGCCAATTTCCATGTGGCGTGGATATTCGGTCTGAGTATTGCATGCTACTTCCGCTCCCGTCAGCAGGTCATGCAACTGGCACGTGAGGATGCGCTGACAGGTTTGCCAAACCGGCGGTGCATTGACGAAAAACTCAATCAGACGCTGCTGGAAGTGCACCGCAGTGGCGAACAGTTCGCCGCCATTCTGATAGACGTCAATGATTTCAAAATGGTTAATGACCGCTATGGTCACAGTTCTGGCGACTCACTGCTGGTGGAGTTTACTGGCAGGCTCCGCGATGCCGTGCGGACGTCTGACTTTGCAGGCCGCTACGGCGGTGACGAGTTTCTGGTCATTGCCAGGCAGCTGGAATCGCGCGAGTCGCTGAACCAGTTAATCGAGCGACTACGAGAAAAGCTGAATAGTGAGCTGCGTGTGCCGGGTGGCACGTTCTACGTGGTTGTCAGTATCGGGGCAGCAGTCTGTCCTGTCGATGGTACGGGTGCGGATGCGTTGCTGGGGGCAGCCGATTCGCGTATGTACAGCGACAAGGCCCGTCAGAAAGCAAAACCCCAGACAAGCCTTAGCCACTTGAAAACGGAGAGTCAAAGATGAAACAGTCAGCAGCTCGCACGCTGATCGCAGGGTGTGTTCTGGTATTGGTCGGATCACTCTTGGCCCATTGGGTGCAGACATCCGGTGGGACACGTATCGAGGATATCAGGTTCACCGGAGACAATGGCCAGACACTTAGTGCCCTGTTGTATATCCCGGCTAACGCTTCAGCAGAAAGTCCGGCACCTGGTGTTCTGGCTGTTCATGGTTATATCAACTCGCGTGAAGTGCAGTCCGGTTTCGCCATTGAGCTGGCGCGCCGTGGCTATGTCGTACTGGCTCTGGATCAGAGTGGCCACGGATACTCGGATGCACCGGCATTCTCCAATGGTTTTGGCGGGCCGGCCGCTCTGCGTTATCTGCGTTCACTGGATATTGTTGATCCGGATAATATCGGACTGGAAGGGCACTCAATGGGTGGCTGGACAGTGCTCGCGGCGGCGGCTGCCATGCCGGATGCCTACCGCTCCATGGTGTTGCAGGGCTCCAGTACTGGCAGCGGGCGTGCATTGCCTGGCACTCCAGAGTGGCCTCGCAATGTCTCAGTGGTTTTTGCACAGTTTGATGAGTTTGCGCCGCTGATGTGGGAGGTGCCGCGCGGCAGTGATGTGGCAGACAGTGAAAAACTGCAGGCCATGTTTGGCGTAGATGACACCATTCAGGAAGGACGCGTGTATGGCAGCGTACCGGCAGGCACCGCGCGGGTCCTGCACAATCCGCCAGTCACGCATCCTGGCAATCATCTGTCACATGCTTCCATTGGGCATACGGTGGACTGGTTTGCGCTGACCTTGTCGGGCGCCCAGACTGCGGGTGTGACCGGACAGATCTGGTTCTTTAAGGAAATAGGCACTTTACTGGCATTTGTTGGTTTTGTGGTGCTGCTGTGCGGGGCGATCAAGCAGTTCATCCAATTCCCGGCTTTTGCGGGTTTGAGTGGTGCCCCCATCAATATGGCCTGGACCCAGCGCAATGGGAAGTGGTGGTTATTGGCAGCCCTTAGCATATTTATCCCGGTTGCTGTGTTCTACCCGGTATTCTCAATGGCTGCCTCAATGCTGCCAGCATCTTCCTGGTTTCCCCAGAGTATCACCAACCAGATCATTATCTGGGCTGTACTCAATGGGCTGCTGGCGACCGCCCTTGGGCTGGTGATCAAAGCGGAAGCGGTCAGCTTTAAATCAGTGTCCTGGTTTGCTGCGGCAAGATTTGCATTGGCGGTCGTGGGAGTGGGATATTTGGCGCTACTGCTCGCGGACTATTTCTTCCTGATCGATTTCCGGTTCTGGTTTGTCGGGCTTAAGCTGTTGAGTCTGGATCAGTTCCAGAACATGCTGATTTACCTGCCGCCGCTGCTGGTGTTCTTCCTGCTGCTCGGCAGGGCCCTGCACGGCGGTCTTTCGGTCTCCAGTGATACGGTTCGCCAGCAGTACCTGAGCAATGCCATGGTGCTGGCAGGCGGTTTTGCGATTTTTCTGTTGGCTCAGTACATCAGCCTGTTTACGCGTGGACTGCTGCTTACGCCGGCTGAACCATTAAATACCATCGTCATGATCCAGTTTGTGCCATTGCTGGTCATCATATCGACCATCTCTACCTGTGCCTGGCGGCACACTGGCAGCTACGTCCCCGGCGCTCTGATCAACACGATGTTTGTTGGCTGGTATATTGTGGCAGGCCAGGCAACCCAGGCGGTATGACCGCCGGGTTGCTGGCAGACTTTTGCATCAATCAAGTCAAGCAGCCAATGTGATGTATTACTCGCCCGGTGAGTAGCTACGCTGGGCGCGTTGCTCCACATCTTCACGGTAGAAAGCAACATCCTTGAACTCTCGGTCTACGTAGCGCTGTGCCTGATCGTCGAAGTGCGGGGAGTTCGGGTCATTGCTTTGTCCGCCCGCCAACAGGGATTTGGCGCGCACCCGGTCGCCAAACTCAACAACGGCGATGAAGCTGTTGCCGGCCGTACCGTAAATGCGTTCAGTGCCGGGAAACGCCCGGGCTCCAAATGACGCCAGTGCTCCCCAGCGCGATGAGGCCATACCTACTGGCAGGCTGGGAGCGTCGTCACTGTAGGGATGATCAATGGCACCGCTGATGCGCTGGTAACGATTGACCTCGCCCCAGGGCGTCTGCCAGTCGCCAAAACTGTTTTCCAGTTGTGTCAGAGTATCGGCGAAAACCTGCAGACGTTCTTCAGCTTCACTGCCGGTCCCCAGCCAGTTGATCTGTTCCATCTGGCTCAGGCCGGCGGGCGTATCGATAGCCTGCGCGGCATTCATGCCGTAGAAGTGCGCCAGTGTCATCGCAACGGATCCGGTGCTGACATTCAGATCCCAGCCGCGAAGTGTTTCTATGGCGGGCGCCAGCGCGGGCCATTCCTCTGATTGATCGTCCCAGGCCGAGACCAGACCATCAATCAGCAGGCTAAAGCCGATGATGGTGGGGTCGTAGGCAAGATCAATTAATGACTCCAGTGTAAGGGGCGGTGTCTGCGACAACAGCGCGGCAGCATGTACCCCTCGAAAATTTTCGGCATCCGGTGCCATATAGGCTGGGTAGTTTTCACGAACGGGGCTGTCCGGACCGGCTGCAGTAAATGGTGTGGAGTTGGTGTTCTGAATCCAGTCGCTGTCAGGGTTTATGACCGTTACGGTTTCGTCTACCTCATGCATGCCCTGCCAGTCTGTCGCCGGATTGCTGCCGTCGACCGGCTGACCATAGTCGAACTGCGGATCACGGCGTGGCATGAAATTGCCATGGAAGTAGGCGATGTTGCCATCCGCGTCGGCAAACACGGTGTTGTTGGAGGAGTTGGTGCGTATGTCCATCATGTCCAGGAACTCTCCCAGATCATCTGTTTTCATGCGCAGATAGGACTGACGCAGCGCCTCGACTGGATTCCAGTTGATACGGGTACTGGTCCACTGGTTGTCGTGCAGGTGAGTGATGGGTCCCTGATGGGTGCGGTACACCGGGAAAGTACGCTCTGCCATCTGCTCGCCACTGCGATAACGCAGCGTTACTTCTGATACCTCCAGAGGTCGCAGTTCGTCGCCGTAGCGATACATTAACTGGCCATTGTCATTGACGACCTGATGGACAAACTCGTCCATAAAGTCGGCACTGGTGCTGGTATGCATCCAGCCGGTGGTTTCATTAAACCCCTGATAGATAAAGAACTGTCCCCAGGTCGAGGCCCCGTAGGCATTCAGACCCTCTTCACTGACCAGGTGGTATTCACCCCGGAAGAAAAAACTGGTGTGCGGGTTGATCAGCAGCAGCGCGTTGCCACTGGCACTTTTATCGCCGGTAACAGCAATACCATTGGAACCGGCTGGCTCCTGAAAGATGCTGCGCGCCAGCGGGACGGCGGGCACTGGTGACAGCTCGCGCATATCATCGCCGAGCTGTGCTGTGGTCGTCGGCAGCTGGCTGACGCGCTCCTCAGCCGATGAGTAGAATGCCTCAATACCTGCCAGCGGGATCTGCTCTATGTCGCCACCGATCGAGCCTTCGAAGAAATAGAAAGGCATCCATGGCTCAAAGCGGGTCAGTAACAGAGGTTCAACCTCTGGATTGCTGGCCAGATAATAGTTCAGACCATCAGCAAACGCCTCACTAAGTTCCTGCAACCACTCTGGCGCTTCCGCGTAAGCGGTCCGTGCCTCGGCTTCGCTCATATAGAGTTGTGCGCGCAGGTCGCTGTAAAGCGCTGACTCTCCTTCCACCTCCGCCAGCCGGCCGATGGCCCAGGTATAGTTGCGTTCAATCCGGGGGAAATCATCTTCGGCCTGGGCATACAGAAAACCAAACACCACATCGGCATCGGTTTCCCCGTAGATGTGAGCAACACCAAAGTCATCGCGAATGATTTCAACGCGCTCGGCCCGGGCCTGCAGCCGCTGCATCTCCGAAGTCATGTCTGTCGACGATGCCTGGGGCGGCGGGGCATTATCCTGGGAGCAGGCAGACAGCAGCGCAAACAGCGTCAGAGCTACCGGTATCAGAAGAGTCTTTATTTTTAGCATGATTACTCCGACTGGTTAGTGGATTGACAGTTAGTTGAGATTCGCTCCCGGTCGCGAAGCGCGCTCTGTGAGCCAGTAGCACAGGCAACCGCCAATGATCACGGCGAGCGCAATCCCGGCCTCCTGAGGGCGATTGATGGTTATGAATGTCAGCGTCCAGATGACAATACCGCTGTAGATCAGTGGAGGGTAGGGGTAGAGCCATGTCCTGTAGGTCTGTTCTCCCGGCTGGCGATCTATGCCGTGACGATAGCGCAGCACAAATACACCCAGCACCGTCGCCAGCGAACTCAATCCGAGTATGAATCCGGAGAACACCAGAATCGACTCAAAGGTTGAGGTCAGTATAAACAGCGCTGTCAGAATACCCTGGGAGTAGATTGCGATGCGCGGCACGCCGTCAGCATGACGCACTGATAACCAGCGGAACAGCCGAAAGTCCTCGCCCATGACCTGCAGGACTCTTGGGCCTGCCATCAACATGGCGCTGACAGTGGAGATCAGCAGCAAAGACAGCACTGCACCCATGATCAGCGCGCCAGTCTGTCCGAAGGTGTTCTGGGCTACGATGACCCCGATCTCCAGACGTCCCTCCAAAAGCTCCATGGGGACGGCATACAGAAATGTTGCGTTCAGTGCCAGGTATAACAGGATGACGACGGCGGTGCCCAGGATCAGTACTCTGGGCACCGAACGCGCCGGATCATCCACTTCGCTGGTGATGTAGGTAGCGGCATTCCAGCCAGTATAGGCGTAGTTCACGTAGATCAGCGACACGGCGAACGCACTGCTGGTCAGCACACCGAGGTCGCTGTCTGAGGGCAGCAGGCTTAAAGGCTGGGGAGTGTCGACGCTCAGGGTCACCAACGTCACAAACCCCAGTATCAGTCCGACCTTGATCAGCGTAAACCAGTTTTGCAGGCCGCCGCTGGCGCGATGATTTCGTCCATGTGTGACGGTCACAATGATCACCAGCAGCACGGCAATCAGCATGCGGTTCAGCTCCACTGCAGTCAGCGCCGAATCAAGGTAGGCCGCGAATGTCATGGCGGCCAGTGCTGTTGGGGCCGCAAACCCGACTGTCAGCGAAACCCAGCCAGATACGAAGCCAACCGCCGGGTGATAAATGCGACTGAGAAAGTTGTATTCACCACCTGAGCGCGGTAACCGGCTTGCCAGTTCGGCATAGGTAAGCGCGCCACAAAGCGCGGCAATGCCACCGACCAGCCAGAGCATCAGCAGCGCGAAAGTCGATTTAATGTCGATGATCTGGTAACCAAGACTGGTGAAAACACCGGTACCCACCATATTGGCAATGACCACAGCGATTGCGGTCGACGGTTTGTAACTGCCCTGTTGGCTCATGCGGTCCTGCCTTTATGGTGTCTGTGTTGATCCTGATCTGCGCAGTAATGCGTAATGTAACGTTGAGACTGGCTTTGGCCTGGTTTATCTTCGGGTATTGCAGCAGCTTATCAGCATTGCAGACTGGTCAGGATGCGATAAACGGGAATATTTAATATAGTCTGATGAATTTAGGGGAGCCGCACGCCGTATGTCCAGCAAAAACGAAACCGGAATCGATCAGGTCAGTAAGGTAAAGGCTTTTGGCGGGCAGCAGATCAGAGTGACGCACTGGTCAGAGACGCTGCAGTGCAAAATGCAGTTTTCAGTGTTTCTACCTGCTGCCAGTGAAAAGAAAGCAGTGCCGGCTGTCTATTTCCTGTCAGGCCTGACCTGCAACGACGAAAACTTCAGCACCAAAGCCGGCGCGCAGAGAGTTGCAGCAGAGCTGGGTCTGGCGCTGGTCATTCCCGATACCAGCCCGAGAGGAGACGACGTCCCTGATGATGAGGGCTACGACCTTGGCAAGGGCGCGGGGTTTTATGTCAATGCCACCCAGTATCCCTGGCAGACTCACTACAAGATGTATGACTACATCACAAAGGAATTGCCGGCAGTGGTCGAGGGTCACTTTCCAGTCAGTGCCCGGCGTTCAATCTGTGGTCATTCCATGGGAGGCCACGGTGCCATCATCATGGCAGTGCGGGAACCCGAAAATTACTGTTCTGTGTCCGCCTTTGCGCCAATCGTCAATCCTTCGCAGTGCCCATGGGGGCATAAGGCTTTTTCTGCCTACCTGGGTGATGAGCAGGCCGATTGGCTTGAGTACGACAGTGTGGAGCTGATCAAAAAACGTGGTCTGAAACTGCCTTTGCTGGTGGACCAGGGCACGGAGGACAACTTTTTTCCAGAGCAGCTGCTGACTGACAATCTGAGCGCGGCAACAGATGGGCATGCCGATGTGCAGGTGCGTTATCAGACGGGGTATGATCACAGCTATTATTTCATTGCCAGCTTTATAGAAGAGCACCTGCGATTCCACGCCCGCTATCTGGGCTGAATACGCGATCTTAAAACGAACACGACGGGAGAAATGAACCATGAAAACCAGAGCAGCGGTTGCTTTTGCAGCAGGAAAACCACTCGAAATTATGGAAGTCGATCTTGAGGGGCCCAAGGCTGGCGAGGTGCTGGTGGAGCTCAAGGCGACAGGTGTCTGCCATACCGATGCCTTCACTCTGTCAGGCGACGACCCCGAGGGTGCATTTCCGGCTATCCTGGGTCATGAAGGTGCCGGCATTGTTGTTGATGTGGGGCCCGGTGTTAAATCCTTAAAAAAGGGTGACACAGTCATTCCGCTTTATACCCCTGAATGCCGGGAGTGTGAGTACTGTCTGCATCCCAAGACGAATCTGTGCCAGGCGATTCGTGGCACGCAGGGCAAAGGGGTGATGCCTGATGGTACCAGCCGCTTCTCACTGGATGGCAAACCCATTCTGCATTACATGGGCTGCTCCTCATTCTCCAACTATACCGTGCTCCCCGAGATCGCTCTGGCGAAAATCCGCAGCGATGCGCCATTGGACAAGATCTGTTATATCGGCTGCGGTGTGACAACCGGCGTGGGGGCCGTAGTGTTTGACGCCAAAGTGGAACCGGGTTCGCGAGTGGTTGTATTTGGCCTTGGCGGCATCGGGCTGAATGTGATTCAGGCAGCGCGCATGGTGGGCGCGCGGCAGATTGTGGGTGTTGATATCAATCCGGCCAAAGTCGAGCTGGCGAAAAAATTTGGCATGACAGATTTCATCAATCCCAGGGAAGTCGACAATGTGGTTGAGGCTATCGTCGATCTGACCCATGGTGGTGCCGATTACACCTTTGAGTGCATTGGCAACGTCAACACCATGCGGCAGGCGCTGGAAGCCTGCCACAAGGGCTGGGGCGAGTCAGTCATTATCGGTGTCGCCGGCGCCGGGCAGGAAATCTCCACGCGTCCCTTCCAGTTGGTGACAGGCCGGGTCTGGCGCGGCAGTGCCTTTGGCGGTGCGCGCGGACGCACTGACGTGCCAACTATCGTCGACTGGTATATGGAAGGGCGTATCAATATTGACGACCTGATTACCCACACCATGCCGCTCGAGCGCATCAATGAGGCGTTTGATCTGATGCACGAGGGTAAATCCATACGCAGCGTTGTACTGTACTGACGCGCAGGCTAGAATCCCGCCCCGGTATCATTTTAAACAATAATCCCGGGGGGGAATATCATGGATATGGCAGGCATCACCATCATCGCGTATCTGGTGGTCGTGACCTTGGTCGGCATGTATCTGACCAAACGCAGCAGCAGTTCAGATGACTGGGCGATCGGTGGTGGTGGCATGGGCCTGTGGCTGATTGCCGCCGGCATCGCTGGTACCCGGATCGGTGGTGCGGGCACCTATGGTGTTGCTGGTGACACCATGAACACCGGTGTCTGGAACATGTGGTACGGCGTCAATTCCTTTCTGGCGCTGGCTCTGGTGGGTATCTTTTTTGCGGTGCCTTACCGCCGTCTGCGCCTGACGACGATTGGCGAGCTGTTCGTAAAACGTCACGACAGCCAGCGCAACGGACGTTTAACCAGCCTTTGTGTGCAGACCGAATACCTGATCATCAACATCCTTGAACCTCTCCTGATCGGTATCATCATCAGCGCCGTGTTTGGCATCAATCGCGAACTGGCGATCATGATCGGTGCGCTGATCATCATAAGTTCAACCACACTTTCCGGTCTGCGCGGTGCATCGGCTACCAACGTCATCCACGTGGTGGTGGTGACCTTTGGTCTGCTGGCTGTTGCCATGGTGGCTGGCGCTGAGCTGGGCGGCATCAGTGGTATCAAAGAGAAAGTGGACGCGGCGCTGGCTGCAGACCCGGATACCAATGCTGCGAGCTGGTGGAGTTTCGTGGGCCTTGGCTGGTTCCCGGTCATTGCCATGTTCTTCTCTGCGGTCATTCATACGCCAGCCGCTTCGGTTTATGTGAACTATTCCAGCTCAGCCCGACGTGAAAATCTGCTGATACCCGCCTTCCTGCTGGCGGGTGTACTGGCGGCGCTGATGCCGGTACTCGCCTCCATCATTGGTATTGAGGCGGTTGCACGTTACGGCACAGACAGCGGTATTACCAGCTATGCCACAATTACACGAATTGCCACCGATACCGGCCCCATCATAGGCGGTATCGCGCTCGCGGCGGTGCTGGCAGCGCTGATTTCCTCAGGTGGCCCGATTCTGTTGTCCAGCGCCACGCTGTTCGTGAATGACTGGATTCCGGGTTCCAAAGACTTTGAACCAAAGCGAAAGCTGCGGTCCTACCGCATTACCAGCGTCATCTACGGATTATTCGCTGGTGCGCTGGCCTGCGTGCTGCCGATTACCTCAGTGCTTGAATTGCTGCTGCTTGGCTTTGCGATGGTTGTGCCGCCGGCCCTGGCAATCGGTTTCATCTTCTACTGGCGCAAGACGACCGAGCAGGGTGTGTTCTGGGGCATTGCCAGCGGTTACGGACTTGGTCTGGCAGGCTGGGCAGCCAACACCTTTGTCCTCGGACTGGAGAATGATGTGGCGGCCTATTTCACTACGCTGGTGCCGCTGGTCGTGATACCGGTGGTCTCACTGATGACACAGTCGCCGCAGAATGAAGGCGAAAGCGTGGATAATTTCTATCAGGCCCTGAAAACGCCGGTACCCTGATGGATGGATGCGCTGTCCCGTCAGGGCAGCGCACCTACTGATTGCAGCGCGCGCCGGGTGATATCGATGCGCGCTGGAATCAGTGTGTCATCCTCGCCAGACGAGCGCAGCAGTGTGGCAAAGTACCAGATGTCATTTTCCTGCTCTACCCATCCCACATACCAGCCTACGTAACCACCGTCATCGGCAGTTGTCAGCCCGGTTTTGGCATACAGCGCGTAATCCGCCGTCTGTTCCATGCGCATGATGTCACGTGTTGCCGCCATCACCTCCGACCGGAACGGTAAATCGTCGTGGCGCAGCCGCTGCAGCAGCTCGATCTGTTGCAGTGGGCTGATGCGCAGTTCTCCAGATAGCCAGAACGTTGTCAGTCCCCCCGCCATGCTCTGATTGCCGTATTCTGCGGCATCCAGCATCGTCTGCATGCGAGTGCCGCCAACAGACTGCACCATCTGCTGGTAATGCGGTACCGCTGAGATAACAAAGGCTTCACGAAGCGTCATATCGCGATTGGTTTCGGGTCGGCTGCGGACGGTGCCATCCCAGCGCAGCAGCGTATCCGGACCTTCGGCCACGCCAGTCTCAAGGGCAGCCATGGTGCTGAAGATCTTGAAAGTGGACGCGGGCAGGACCGAAGTCCCGGCAGTCACTGACTGACCTGCATCGGCGGCGCCTGAGATGACTTGATCTGCTTCGCCATGATGGATCAGCGTTATACCACTGAAGCCTGAGGATTGATGCAGCGCAGTGATAAAGGGATGCTCAATTGCCTCCGCGGCGACGCTAGCCTTGATTACCATGCTGCAGACAAGCGCAGCCATCAGGCACACAGCAAAACGCACAGGCCGACTGGGGCGGCCTGTGCACTGCAGAAAAGTCATGGTTCAGTCTCCTGGAGCAGAGTCCCTGCTGTTTATCTGTTTATTCCGTCAGACCACGTCGTTGCAGCATGTGCACCGGGTCGGGCTCACGGCCTGCAAAATCGCGATACAGCTGCATGGCTTCTGCGCTGCCACCGCGCGCGAGCAGTTGATCACGGAACTGTTGACCATTCGCGCGCAGCATGCCGCCGTTCTCCTTGAACCACTCAACGGCATCCGCATCCAGTACTTCAGACCAGATATATGAGTAATAGCCAGCCGAATAGCCACCCATGATGTGAGAGAAGTAGGCAGTGCGGTAACGTGGCGGAACAGGACCGTAGTCGAGTCCATTCTCTGCCAGAGCCTGCAACTCAAAATCAACGAGCTCGTCTGCAGAGGGGATTTGCTCAAGGCTCAGTTGATGCAGTTCCTGGTCCAGCACAGACGCCGCAATGTACTCGGTGGTCGAGTAACCCTGATTGAATTGCTCGGCTGCCATCACCTTGTCGAGCAGCTCCTGCGGTATCTGCTCGCCTGTCTCGTAGTGACGCGCGTAGTTGGCGAGAACCTCGGGCCAGGACGCCCACATTTCATTGACCTGTGATGGGAATTCCACAAAGTCGCGCGGCACCGCCGTGCCTGCAAAATACGGGTAGGCCACATCGGTCATGATGCCGTGCAGTACATGACCAAACTCGTGGAACATGGTGGTCACTTCATCAAAGGTCAGCAGCGTGGGGTCGCCAGCCGGGGGTTTTGGAATGTTCTGGTGCATGGCAACAACCGGAAAGCCGCCGGTCAGCTCACTCGGCAGGTCGTAGCTGTTCATCCACGCGCCACCACGTTTGCTGGGCCGTGCATAGAAGTCGGCAAGCATCAGTCCGAGCGGCGAGCCATCCGCGTCGAATACTTCCCATACCTGTACATCGGGATGGTAACCAGAGAGGTCTTCGCGACGCTGGAACGTCAGGCCGTAAACCTGTTCCGCGGCAAAGAATACACCATTGGTGAGTACGCTATTCAGTTCAAAATAGGGGCGCACTTCTGACTCGTCGAAAGCGTAGCGCTCGGCACGGACTTTTTCAGCGTAGTACGACCAGTCCGAGTCGGAAAGCTCAAAAGGCTCAGCCTCCAGCTCATTGATCATCTGCTGGATGTCTTCGCCCTCGCGACGCGCATTGGCTACCGCCACCGGCACAATGTCATTCAGCATTTCGTTGACTGCGGCAATAGAGCCTGCGGTCTGCTCGGACAGGATGTAATCGGCATGGGTTTCATAGCCAAGCATCTGTGCCCGCTCAGCACGCAGTCTTAGCGTAGTCGCAACGATATCGCGGGTGTCGAATTCATTGCCGCGAATGCCGCGCTGCAATGATGCATCATGAATACGCTGGCGCAGTTCGCGATTGGTCAGTGAAGTCAGCACGGGCTGATTGCTGGTATTCTGCAATGTGATCAGGTACTGCCCGATCTCGCCGCGCTCTTCGGCGGCTGCCGCAGCTGCCTCGATCTGTGCTTCACTAAGGCCATCCAGCAGCGCCACGTCATCCACGAGCACGGCGGAGTCATTCACCTCGGCCAGCACATTCTGGCTGAACTGTGTGCTTAAAGTAGCGAGGTCACTGTTGATCTCACGCAGGCGTTCTTTCTGAACATCTGACAACAACGCGCCTGAGCGGACAAACTGGGTATGGTAACGTTCCAGCAGACGCTGGGAGACCGGGTCCAGGTTCAGTGAATTACTTTGCTGGTACAGGCTGTCGATGCGTGCAAAAAGCTCGCTGTTCAGCGCGATGGTGTCATCATGAGCTGACAGCATGGGGGACACTTCACGTTGAATCTGCTGACGATCCGGATTGGTATCTGCACCCGCCACATTAAAGAAAACCCGCGCAACGCGATCCAGGTCTCTGCCACTGCGTTCCATGGCCAGAATGGTATTGTCGAAAGTGGCCGGGTCAGGATTGCTGGCAATAATGTCAATCTCTTCCAGATGCAGCGCCATGGCGCGCTCAAATGCCGGCAGAAAATGTTCGTCCCGAATCTCATCGAATGCCGGCAGTCCGTATGGCAACTGACTCTCGGTGAACAGGGGGTTGTCCTGCTCGGTAGCGGCGGCCTGTGTGACCTGGGTATCAATGGTTTCTTCAGGCTCTGCCACGAGGTCCGTGGTTGTATTGCTGTTGTCGGAACAGGCAGCCATTGCCGCGCTGATACTCATCGCTAAACCAAGTTGACGTATTTTCACAATTGACTCCTGAATCTTTTCGGGCAGCACGGCTCATTCGGCATCGTGCATCAGTTTCTTGATAATGGGGGCAACCAGCAGCATTGCCAGCGAAATTGCCATAGCTACATATCCTACACTGGTATAGACCTCAGCGTAATTGGCTTTGGCAGCCACGGTATCGGTCAGCTGGCCACCGATAGTCTCGGCGCCGGTGCCGGCGGCAATAATGCCTGCAAGGTAGTTTGAAAGACCGCTGTACAGGAACCAGGCGCCCATGGTCATGCCGACAGCACGAGCGGGAGCCAGTTTGGTCACCACCGACAGTCCTACCGGAGAAACCATCAGTTCGCCCATGGTGTGAATCCAGTAAATCAGGAAAATGAAGTACACCGCCGTCATGCCAGCATCGCCGGAAAGCTCCATGCCGCCGACCAGTGCCAGAAACCCGAGTCCTGCCAGGAAAACGCCAAACGCAAATTTGACAGGCGTTGACGGATTAAGGTTCCTGCGGGCCAGTATGACCCACAGCCACGCCAGCAATGGCGCGAAGATGATGATGAAGCCGGCGTTCAGCGACTGGAATACCGGTGCTGGCACGGTCATGCCAAACATGCTGCGGTCGACCAGGCGGTCAGTGAAAAGGTTGAGTGATGAGCCAGCCTGCTCGAACAGTGCCCAGAATGGAATCTGCGCCAGAATGAAATACAGCGCCGCAAACATTTTGCCACGTTCGTTGCCCCGGCATCCCCAGATGGCATAGGCCACCATCAGTACCAGAATGATCAGGCCAAGAAGTCCCACGTAGCCTTCTTCCACCAGATGTGAGTTCATGACAATGATCATCGAGATGGCAATAATGCCGATGCCGATCAGGTAGCACATCCACTCCAGATTGATTGGGCCCAGAACCTTGTCTCGCAATCGGTCAGCATTTGGCGGCTCTCCCCGGCCTTCCAGCCAGGGCTGGTAGCGCAGAAATATCAGCAGGCCTGCCAGCATGCCAATGCCGGCCAGTCCAAAGCCATACTTCCAGCCATAGACAATACCGAGATAACCACAGGTGATCGATGACAGGAACGAGCCAAGATTGATGCCCATGTAAAAGATGGTGAAACCGGAGTCGCGACGCGGATCGCCGGGTTCATAGAGGTCGCCAACCATGGTGGAGATATTGGCTTTAAGAAAACCGACACCGGTTATGATGAGCGCCAGTGACAGGTAAAGAATATTGACGTAAAGCGATTCGGTTTCAACCCGGGTGGTGTATTCCGATACGGCAATGGTGGCTGGCAAACCCACTGTGTCGGGCTCTGCCACCTGCATCATGGATCCAGCATCCGAAAAACTGATGCGGGAGACACCCGACTCGGAGACGATGATCTGATTGGCATCGCCGCCACGACCATCCAGGGTCAATTGATACTCATTGCCCTGATAGCTCATGATCTGACGTGAACCGCTGCCCTCGAAAGCCATACCGGTGTGTCCCAGTACCAGCAGCAATGCGCCAAAGGTTACGGCCTTGCGAGAGCCCAGGTAGCGGTCTGCAAGAATGCCGCCGATGATGGTCATTACAAAGACCAGTGCTGTATAGGCGCCATACAGCACAGTCGAGCGTTCATCGGAGAACAGGAAGTGCTGGGTCAGGTAAATGACCAGCAGAGCGCGCATTCCATAATAAGAAAAGCGTTCCCACATTTCGGTGAGAAACAGTATGGCCAGTCCGCGCGGATGGCCCAGCAGGGTCTTGTTGTTGGTCACGATAAACGCATCCTGATTGTATGGTCCCTTTCGGAGTATAGGGAAGCAGGCTCAATCAGGCCAGTTATGGTTCGTTCATCATGGGCCGGCTGGCATCCTGAGCCCACTCCGTGATGCTTTCGGCATACAGCCTGGTATTGTCATAGCCGCCCAGCTCACTGATCACAAACCAGTTGATGGAGCCAAGGTGGCCAGTATTACAGAAAGTCACGGTGGAATCAGCGCTTCGATCCAGTGTGCCGCTCAGCGTGTCTGCCAATTCTGTTGAAACCTGCATGCGGCTGCCGGCGAAAAACTGTGTGAAGCTGATATTCTCGGCACCAGGCAGGGTGCCAGCACGAGCGGCAGTGCTTTGCTCGC
Source organism: Gammaproteobacteria bacterium UBA2675 (assembly GCA_002354805.1). GTDB lineage: Bacteria > Pseudomonadota > Gammaproteobacteria > Pseudomonadales > Pseudohongiellaceae > Pseudohongiella. The sequence goes on along the minus strand of DEMH01000001.1, from coordinate 26,215 downwards.
CGCGGAAATATGCGGCCGGTCGGGCATCAACGATTTGCGTACCGCTGTCATTGAGCATTCGCTCAATTTGCATGGTCGTCGCCTGGTACTGGTCGTTCCATTCGGGCTGGAAACTGGATGCAGTGACAGTGGCGGGTTCATTACTGACCGGTAAACCGGCTTCCTGCCAGGCCGCCAGGCCGCCGTTGAGGACCGCCAGTTGTTCAACGCCCAGAGACTTCAGTGTCCAGTAAACGCGGGTTGCAGCGCCCATGTCCACGGGGCCATTGCCGGCATGCACCAGCACGACCGGCGTGTCTGCCGTGATACCCAGCTCCTGAACCAGTGTCGTCAGTTCGGTCATGGGAGGCAGCTGGCCAGCATTGTCTTCCGGCCCGCGAAAGCGCGCGTAAGGAGCATTCACCGCGCCCGGTATGTGTGCCGCATCGTAGTCTCCGGTCAGGTGCAGAACGCGCACTGAATCCTGAGTGGAGAGAATATTCAGCAGCGGGGCGGCTTCGAGCAGAGGTGACCACCCTGCAGGGCTGGCTGATGTCGAACCCGCGAAAAGGCTAATCAGCAGAAGCTGGCAAACAAAAATCCCGATTTTTTTCATGTTGCCTCCTATTGTGTTCGTGGCTTTGGTCTGCAACGCAGCAAAGGATTTCAGTATACGCAGGCTGATTGCACTCGGCCACAGTTTGCGGATAATGTCCCGCCTGCAGGATGGGAGCCTCCCATTCCGACGGATTTATTCAGGTTTGGTTGTACCTGCGGCGGTAAACAGGGTTGGGGAGCAGATCCATGAGTGGTTCATATCTACAGCGAGGGCAGCGATGCTGTCTCATCTGTGGCATGCAGCACAGCCACAGTCCTGGCAGTATTGTGGACCGGGATTCAGAACCGCTGTGCAGCAAATGTGACAGTCCGCTGTGGAGCTGCTCGGACGGGTCTATTGAGACTGAAGATATTGCCCATCAACGGGAAACCGTGGTTGTGGCTCTGGAAAAATGTCGCGCTGCACTTGATCGTGTCTGGCAACATTCTCATGCTGAATACCTGCGCCTGATCGTAGGCGGAGGACGTATCGGCGATGCTGTTCAGGCCGAACTGCATTATCTGCAGAGCCAGGGTACGATCCTGGACTACAGGCAGGAGAATCGGGGAGCGGTGCTGATCCGCGTCCGAAACTAGCGCGTCACCCGGCGCAGCAGGCCCAGACCCGCACGAATGGTGCCGACGAACGCTCGAGCCACGATCAGCAGCGACAACTTGATCTTGTGACCAACTGACAAGTGCGAGGATGCCCGCCACTGCCTGAGCTGCTCGCGAAACCAGGGACTGGCATGCGCCGCAGCCGATGCCCGCCGGGAGACCCGGGTTGCCATCAGGGCTGCCAGAAACAGGAACAGCACTCCAGGAATCACCGGCAGAAGAATGCCAATGATGCCAATCACGACAAAACCCGCAATCAGTACCAGTGCAATGACTTTGGCGTAGAGCGGCAGGGGTCTAAAAGGTGGTACCGGCATGGACACAGTCTTTATCCTCAATTGATCAATCGGTCGATTCTGTAATCGAAAGCTTTTCTCCTGCGACCGTCGACTGGTCGGCAGGTTTGACCCAAGAAGACCTGCAGAGTTCATGCCAACGTTCATCAGCCTGATTTTTTTACAAAAAATCTCTGTGTCTGGTCGCGGGGTTGGTCAGGCCGGCCAAATAATAGCCAAATAAAACAACTTCACTGATATCCCCGCCTGCGACCTAGTTACCCACAAACTCACTTGCCCGCTGTAAATCAGGCCGGTTATTCATCTGCCCGCCGGCCATGTCCAGTAATTGCTGATAGTAGTCTGTTGCCAGTTGCTGGTTGCCGATTGCCTCAGCCGCCTTTGCTGCTCCCGCGATGGCCCTGAAGCGATTGGGTTCGCGTTGCAGGGTTGCCTGATACGCAGCCAGCGCCTGCTCCGGATCGTCATGTGCCATCAGCATGTCAGCCAGCATTTCTCTTGTCGGGACCAGCGGGCCAGGGGTCACCGCCGCTTTATCTGTGTTGTCCTCGCGATCGGCGGCGGCTGCCATCAAGTGGATGGCGTCTACAGGCTCGTCACTGGCGAAGTGAATCCATGCACGGGCAGCCTGCAGCTGTATGGCTATCTGCTCCTGCCAGTAGCTGTCCTGACGGGCCTGAGCCCGTTCATGCAGCTCCTCAAGCATCGCAATGTCTTCACTTGCTTGCTCCGGCTGGCCACTTCGGGCCGCGCCAATGACGCGTGCAAAATGCGTCATGGCCTGAGTATGGGGCGTTTCAGCGGGGACGATGTCCAGCCCGGCAGCCTGTTCCCACTGTTCACGCTCCAGAGCATATCGCGCCGGAATGGCAGCAATGGCAAAGGCGCCTGCCTGTGTGGCTCCGACGGCGGTGATATCCACCTCGGCGCGCAGTTCATTGGCCCTCGCGACCACTACTGCGGCCTCAGTGTCCTGGGCCATCTGCAGGTAGGCGTATGCCAGGTAGTCCAGCGCGTGGAGTTCAGAGCCCGGGTCACCGTCGTTTTGCGCTGCCGCTGCCGAGCGCAGGTTTGTATCAACCGAAGCCTGCCATCTGCCGACCCGCGTAAAAGTATGGGATGGCATGTGCAGGGCATGTGGTGCGTCTGGTGCCAGCGAGGCGTAGCGCTCTGCCGCGGTCAGTGCCCGTTCTGCCAAAGGAGGGTGGTCATACGCATGGATGATATAGTGTGCCAGGCCAGGATGTTCAGGATGCTGTTCAAACAATGGCTCCAGGATGGCCGCAGCCTGCAATTGCTTGCTGTAGGACTGATCGTTGGCTGAGGCATTTTGATTGACTGACAGGGCGTAGAATATCTTTGCCTCCATATCGTCCGGATAGTCCGCGACCAGATTTGCCATGGCTTCTTCGTATGCCAGGGTGCGGTTGCGCTGGTTGCCGGGATCGTGATCAGAGAACAATGTACTGACGGCGTCCAGATAGGCTTGCTCGCGGGCGCTGCCGGCCTGGCCGGCCTGCTCAAGTGTGCTGCTGCCGCGAGCCAGTTGCTGGGCATTGCGCTGTCCGGCGAAGGGGTTGCCCCAGTGTGCAAGTGCAATACCCCAGTAGGCAATATCGCAGTCCGGATCCTGGGCCAACACCTGATTGAAGGTGTTGATCGCGTCGGCGAACCAGAATGAGTGCAGCAGGGCAACGCCACGATTAAACGTTTCTGAACTGGCGTCGACACAGCTTACAGGGAACTCGATGTGGTCGCTGCCAACGTCAAGCTGCTCAGTGTCGGTCTGTGCGACGGCCACGCCGCTGCTGAGCGTTGCTGCGCAGAGTAGTGCCATGAGGCCCTTTGTAGTGGAAGCTGCGCGGAGTGAAAAATCTCTGACGTTGACTGGCTTTGCGTTGATCATGGTTGGCCTCTACAGGGGTGGCAAATTGATCATCACGCCGGTTTGTCGGTACTGTTGCCCGGCTTACCTGGCGCGCGGCTCGGTGTGCGGTTCAGTTACTGTTTTGCTATGGAGTCAGACTAAGGCTGGCAGTATAACGCCTGTCGCCCGGCCATTGCGAATGACCTGAAGCCTGGAAAAGCTGCTCAGAACTATTTTTTAATAATAAAATCATTGCAGTGCTGGACTTTTTAAATAAACCACGTGAGAATACGGCGCCGAGGGTTCGAAATTTTGCAAAGTCTGACAACAATAAACCGTAGACTTAGCGGTGGGGTAGACGGTATGAAACTTCTGACAGCAGCTTTGACAGTCGTGTCCTTTCTGGCGTTCGCGTCGGAGAGTCTGGCACAAAGCAGCCTGCGCGGCTCTCGTTCCTCGATGGATCTTCAACATTCCCATGCGGTCATGCACGGCTACGGGTTCGCTCATACGTCCCGCGATGTCTCTGATCTGGTCAATCGTGGCCAACTGGTCAAAGTGACGGCCAATCGTGACATGGTGATTCACAATGTTTCCTACGCCTATCTGAAGCCGCAGGTCAAAACCCTGCTGGAAAGGCTCAGTGCTCAATATCACAACGCCTGTGGCGAAAAGCTGACAGTAACCAGCATGACGCGGCCAATTGCCCGTCAGCCCGCCAACGCCCACAATGACTCAGTGCATCCGACGGGTATGGCCTTTGACCTGCGCGTCCCATCGAACTCCCGTTGTCGCAGCTGGCTGGAGAGCACATTGCTGTCTCTGGAAGACTACAAAGTACTGGACGCCACCCGGGAGCGGCGCCCGCCACATTATCATGTTGCGGTCTTTCCAGAACCCTACCAACAGTATCTTGCCGGCATCATGGGCCAGCAGCGTGAATACACTGTGCGACGTGGTGACACGCTGGTGGCGATTGCCTCAAGAATGGATACCACTGTTGCCCAGTTGCGAGCAGCCAATGCGATCAGCGGCGACCTGATCCATATCGGACAGACCCTGATGATACCTGGTGAGTCGGCCAGTAACGCGCCTGTCATGATGCAGGCCAGTGCGCCGGTGGTTCGGGAACTCGAGCATCGCGTGCGCGCCGGAGAGACATTGTGGCGCATCGCCAGCCGCTACCGGACCAGTGTCGAAGCATTGCGCAGTGAAAATGGTCTCGCTGGTGACCTGTTGAAAGTGGGTCAGGTGCTCAAGGTTGTTCTGGACGAGTCCTGAGTTTCAGGCCAGGACGACGGCACTACAAAAATTCGCTCGACCTCTGTCCACATGGCTGAGTCCGGCTGTCTCGCCAGCCTGGCAAACAGCCTGGGTTTACCCGTCATTTCCACGGCCTGAACTGAATCGGCTGCAAGCGCCGGATCGGCCTCAGTCTCCTGCTGCCAGTCGCCCAGCCAATGAGGCTTGTTAAGCGGCACCCAGTGCTGGCATTCCGTCTCACTGATTTCATTTGCGTAGCTCCAGCTCCCTGAAAGATGGTCGCTGTCGATCCCGGCCCCCAAAGGCAGAGTGAATCTCAAAGGCATGGCGGAGATCGGGGGGTTGGATTGTAAATAATCCCTTCTCGGGTAAAACAGGTAGCCTGGCATGAAGGCCCGTTTGGTTGCCGGGGCGGCGATGCCCAGCTGGCGCAACGTGGCGATGGTTTCCGGCCGATCGCTGAGTGTCAGTTGATGTGTCAGCAGGCGGTTGACCTTGATGTCCAGTCGATCTGCAGGGTTGGGACCGTGCCAGCTTAAACCCTCCGCTGTCTTTACAGCCAGATAAAATTTTACGGCAATCTCATGGTGTTCAACGAGTCCTGTTGATGGATTCTGTACCACAAAGTCAAGCTCGCCAAATGTGTGACTTTTCTGGCGCACAGCGACATTGCGCGCCAGCAGCTGCCAGCCCAGCAAGTCAGATATCAATCCTGCATACAGATCTTCAAAATAGATGCCCAGGCGGTAGTGTGCGCGCGCATGCAGCCAGGCCGGCGCTGCTTCCGGCTGTGACTGCCAGCGAAGCAGCTTTGAAGTCAGGTTTGACGGGCGCCAGGACTGCATTGGCAACACCGCCGGGTGCGTGATCAGTTGTGGCGCATTACACATCCAGTGCAGATGTCTGAGGACCGGCCAGTTCAATTGCGAAGAGGGATTCACGAGTATAAGCCGTCACACAGAGCTCGACGGATCAACTCGATTAAAGGCAATCAGTTTGAAGTTGTTGTCAAACTCCAGACGGAATGTGCCATGCACCCCATCGTGTGTCACATGGCGCTGCAAAAGGGATGAGGGGAAGCGGACAGTGCGGCCGTCGCGTGCCCGGCAGACGACCTGCGTCACGTTGCCACGGTAGTGACGCAGGTATTCATCTGGATATATGTTCAGGTCAATGACCATGTGCCTGGATGGGTTCATGGTCGCACATTATACGTTGATTATTGATTGGCCGCTGCTTCAGCTTCTGCTCGACGAGCACCAGCGAGAATGCCAGGCAGGGCGTAATTGCCTTCATGGCAGGCATATTCGTACATGGGGCCTTCAGTAGCGTGATAACTCAACTCGGCTGTCCATGGCTGACTGTACAGGTTGGCATCGTCTACAGTGAACTGGTAGACGATTTCCGTGTCGGAGTACCGCATGAAGCGCTCGGTAATTTTACCAGCCGGCGTTATCGGTACCGAACTCTCAGCCATCTGCTGCGGATTGATGTTGGTAGTTTCTACAACCAGCCAGCCGTCTTCATACCAGCCCCGGGAATCGCCGAACCACTGGTTCAGCTCTGCAGGTCGCTCATTTGCGCGAGCCTCTTCAGCATTGTCGTAGAGCGGTATGATGCGCGCATCGTGGTTCATTTCAACCAGGATGACCACATAATCATCCGTCTGCACAAACTGATAGGTGCTGTTATATAACGTGCCCATCATGCCTGGACCGGCAGTATTGCCAAAGCCAATAAAGCAGCGCTCGGCCAGCGGCAGGGCCTCAGGGCCATCGGCGTTGCCCTGGCCAGTCACATATCGGGCACCAAAACTTCGGCGAATCTGCACGGCAGGATTCTCCAGTCTGGGGATCTGGCCGTTCTCAGGGTCGATAATATAGGAGGTTCGGAACTCACCTTTCACCAATGCCAGGTTGGAACCCGGGTCAATCCAGAAGTCGTTATAGCCGCGCAGACCGAAGTCGAAACTGCCGGCAGGCGGTGCTGTGCCCGGTGTACTCGCCTCAGGTGCGTCAACTTCATTGGCGGGTAGCCCTGCGATTGATGTGTTCGCCACGATCAGGGCTGCTTCCTCTGGCGTGACCACCAGCGAGTCAACTCCGTCCGGACGCTGCAGGTTGGTGAGGGATGCATTGGTCCACAGGCCTTCCAGGTCGGGAATGTCAGCATCCTGGGCCAATGCCCAGGATGAGGCCAGTACCACAGACAATGACACACCCACTGCTGCGGATAATCGGGTCAGCGGAAAGGTCATCTTCATCACAGATCTCCTGAGTTTTTAATATGAGTCTGCTCGATACGGTATCGCTGTTACTTATGCTTGTAAAGTGAATGTGTTCATTGAATCAGCGCGATCATTTATCGAGCCTGCAGGTCCTTAATCTGACGCTCGATCCATTGTGCGACGGCAGGGTGAGGAACCAGACCGGTTTCGTCAGCGACATAGTCAAGGCCTTCCAGGGCCTGGGCGTAAGGGCCAAAGCCGTGCACACGATACGGGACAACAATCACACGGTGACCGGCCTCGTTGCCGAGGCGCACATACTCACGCACTTCCCGCTGGGCGGCTTCGCGCTTTTCTGGCCAGTCTTCACGCAGTGTTGCTACGCGCACATCCCGAAATCCGCCGGCGTCGGCCAGTAATCTCGACCGTTCGCGTATATTCGCCAGCCAGCGCTCATTTTCAGCGTCATCGCCGGGTCCATGCGCCAGCACCAGGACGTGTTCGTTCTGTGGGTCCACACTGAGGTTTTGGGCGCGGGCCAGGACCACCTGATCCATTTCCGGTGCTTCCGACAGACCTTCCAGGCTGACCGCAAACCGTGCATCGCTTTCGACCTGCCAGAATTCCATGCGCATGCCGCCATGATCGTTCGCGGCTGGTGCGGAGGCTGCCGACGAATGCTGCGCGTGCATGTCATGACTGCCGTGTTCGGTGGCGCTGCTCACGCGCGCCGGTGCCCCTTCCTCCAAACCCAGAATCTGTCTGGTTCTTTCCAGCCAGCTTTCGCCGCTGATAAACAAGCGAACCACACCGATTTCACTGACGCCCCGCGCCTCAAGCCGATCAATAGCCTCCTGCAGTGAGTAAGCATCTGCCATACCGAACGCCAGCTCCAGTTTGTATCGACTGGCCAGCGGCGCCAGCATGTCGCTCACGCCCTCGTTCCAGGAATGTGGTCCTCCATGGGCCATTATGACTACACCAAAACTGTCGGGGCTTTCCTCTGCCGTGGAAGCCTGCGCACTAATTCCAGCCGCTGACAGAAGCAGGGGGAAAACTGAGCTGCGGATGATGTTTTTGATCTTTTGAGTCGTATTCATTGCTGTATCCTTATGCGTAAATCAGACGGGTTATTCAGAACTTCCAGTCAACAGACAGCCGGGCATTGATGCCTGGCGCCTGACTGTTGGCGATCGCCTCGCTATCGCTGGCCTGCAGGCCACGAATTCGGCTCCATGGGGCGTACTGCTCGTCAAAAACGTTGAAGACGCCAACGCGAATGTCCGCGTTCCCGGACAATTGATAGTGTCCGACGACATCCAGCACCTGGTAGGCATCGCCAGTAAGCTGGCCAGCTTCGGCGACATGATTTTTTTCGGCAGTCAGTGAGGCGATCGCTTCAGCCGACCAGCGGGGGCTGCTCTGGAATCGCAGACCTGTCACCCATGTCATGGGGTCAACCGAGTTGAGTTCACGATTGCTGACCTGGTCGCGGCCACGGCTGAGCGACACCGCATTTCGCCAGCTCAGAGCATCATTGACCTGCCAGTCCAGGGTCGCCTCAACACCGTAGATTCTTGCCTTGCCGATATTGTCGGACTGGAACAGCATGACGCCGTTGCTCACGCCTGCCAGCGAGCTCTCTATAAAGTCATCATAGTGATTGTCGAACACAGAAACGCTGAACTGACCGCGCGCATGCCGGCCCCGAAGGCCTGCTTCAAAGCCCTCGCTGGTTTCGGCTGACAGGGCCGGGTTAGGCAGAGTTGCATAACCGTGGCCAAGATTTACAAAGGCCTGGTTGGCCTCGTCAAAATTGGGTGGCCGGAAACCCTCCGCGTATTGCGCAAAAACCGAGTAGCCGTCATTGATATCAAAAATGACACCCAGATTGGCTGACACCTTGTCCTGGTCAAAAGCCCGTACCTGAAATTCGCCTGAACCGTTGGTGATAATGTCTGCGCCAACAAATAGCGCGTCTGGTTGCGGTGTCATCTCATATTGGTCATAGCGCAACCCTGGAATTACAGTAAGACGGCCGGCCATCAGAGATACTTCATTCTGGGCAAAAATACCGCTGCGCTGCGTTTCTGTGTCCGGAAAAGTTTTGTTGGGAAAGACTTCAGGTGGCGCCATGGGATAACTGGGTATGGCCTGGCTGGTGTTGCCGGTACTGAGTTGCCTGTCTTCACGGTAGCGGGGACGCTCCGTGTCTGTTCGCTCGACGCTTGCGCCATAGACCAGCGCGAACGCGATATCCGCAGATGACCAGGATTTATCGGCCAGCACCATGGCGCTGGCTGTGTCCTGATTGAAGCCGAATGTCGTCAGTCGCTCGGCCTGGGTGCCTGCAAACGACGCCGGGTTGCGTGGATTCACGAATGCAAAACTGGTCCGCAGCTGTCGCGTAAACTGCTCTGCATCCGTGCGCTGCCAGTGCAGGTGGGTACTGACTGAATCAGCCAGGGCCGAATCCACTTGCCAGTCATGGCTCAGGCTGATGCGTCGACGCTCGGTGGTATCTTCGCCCATCGACAGTAAGACTGAGCTGCTCAGCTCGTTTTCCAGAATCGTATCTATGGTTTCGTCGTTGGCATCAATCGCCAGCCCAAGCTGATGTCGTGCGGCAGGCTGCCAGTCAGTTTTCCAGAAGATATTCAGGCTCCCACCATCCTGGGGGTTCCACTGCCCTTCGCCCTTTACCTGCTGTTCTTCAAAGTCACGACGGGTCAGCTGCAATACACTGCCTAGTGTTCCGGACTGCCCAGCCAGTGTCGCACCAACCCGGCTCTGGCGGTTAACGCTGGCAGCCGATGCTCTGACAGCAGTGTAAAGCGTGTCTCCGCTATCCAGGTAATCACTGGCATCCCGGGTGCGCAGAACAACCACACCCCCCAGGGCATCCGCGCCGTACAGCACCGAGGCCGGACCACGTATGATCTCAATTGCCTTGAGGTCATCGACTTCAAAACTGTCCTTGCCATAGGATGCGGGCCCGGCGGCGTACATATCATTGCTGCGCACACCATCAATAACGGTGAGCACGCGGTTGCCGCCAATGCCCCGAATCCGGAAACCTTCATCACCGCCGCGTGCGGCACTATCCATCCCCAGTCCGGGCTGATAGCGCACGACGTCAGACAGATTGTTGGCCACCATATCGCGGATCTGTTCCTCGCTGATAACGGTGACAGTACCGGCGATGTCTTCCGGGCGGCGTTCCAGGTGGGTCGCGGTTACAAGGACTTCGGTTGGTGAATCTGAATTCTGTTGTGCGTGGGCCTGGACGGCGAATGTCGTCGCAGCAACCGGGAAGCCTATCAATAGCAGGTAGTTGAATTTTTTCGTATGCATGGCACATCTCTCCTGGGTAAAAAGAGAGTCGTGCTGGCTACCGTGCTGAGGGGAGTGAAGAGGGTGGCTGGCTGGACTCGAACAGACGCAGTTATTTGGTCAAAATCAGTTTTCCGTTGGCTGTGATACGCAGCGTGTACTGATCACCATTGTGTTCAATTTTTAATGTTTTGCGGCCCTGAAACAGGGATTTTGAGTTGAGGGTTGCCGGCAGGGTGGGGTCTGACGCCGCAGCTTGCGGCTTGACTTGGCTCATTGCGGTCTCTCCTGTAACAGTTGCTGTAAAAGTGGAGAGCAATAATAACGGATCAAATCAGGTGTTGTAAATAATAATCATTATCATTGTGGTGGTTAAATACCATCTCTGTCCCGGAAACCCAGCAGATAGAGAATGCCATCCAGACCCAGATTGGAAATGGCCTGTTTGGCGGACTGCTTGACCAGTGGTTTGGCGCGGAATGCGACACCGAGTCCAGCGATCGACAGCATGGGCAGGTCGTTGGCACCGTCGCCTACCGCAATAGTCTGTTCAAGACTGATTCCCTCTCTCTCGGCCAGCTCTCGCAGCAGGTCAGCTTTGCGCTGACCGTCGACGATGGGTTCCAGTACCTCGCCGGTGACCAGGCCATCCTTGATGGGCAGGGCGTTGGCATAAATGTAGTCAATACCCAGGCGGCGCTGAAGTTTCTCGGCAAAATACTGGAAACCACCTGACAGGATGGCGGTTTTGTATCCCAGTCGCCTGAGCTGGCTGATCAGCGTTTCCGCGCCTTCATTGAGTTGCAGCCGCCCTGCGATCTGTTCCAGGGTGGTTTCTGGCAGTCCCTTCAACAGGGCCATACGCTCTCTAAAGCTCGCCTGGAAGTCCAGCTCGCCGCGCATGGCGCGCTCGGTGATTTCGGCGACCTGCTCACCAACTCCGGCGGCCTTCGCCAGCTCGTCGATGACCTCTGCGTCAATCAGTGTTGAATCCATATCGAACACTACCAGACGTCGATTGCGTCGGAAAATGCTGTCCTGCTGGAAGGCGATATCGACATTGAGTTCCTGTGCGATCGCCAGAAACTCTGCGCGCAAGGCATCAGGGTCTTCGGCTTCGCCGCGCACCGAAAACTCTATGCAGCCTTTGCCCTGATCGGCAGGCAGTCCTTCCGGAATGCGGCCTGACAATCTGTCGATGTGATCAATGTTTAGACCGTGGCGGGCGGTAATCGTGCTGACCCGGGCGATGTGTTCGGCGGTGATGCGACGCGCCAGCAGTGTGACGATGTGCCGTGCCTTGCCCTGACCGCTCACCCATTGCGTGTAGTCTTCGGCGCTAACGGGGGTAAACTTGACCTGCTGGTCCAGCTCGGAGGCTTTGAAGAGCAGATCCTTCAATACATCAGCCTTGCCAGTTTCGTCTGCCAGCTCAACAAGTATGCCGAAGGACAGAGTGTCGTGAATCACAGCCTGCCCAATGTCGAGAATGTTAACGTCGGAGCGCGAAAGTATGCCAGTAATGGCCGCAGTCAGACCTGGCCGGTCCGGGCCAGTAATGTTGATCAGGACGATTTCCTTCACGCTGTGGCGCTCCTTTCGATTGGCAACCGCCGCTGTTTCTGCGGTCGGCTCAAACTGAAGGCGCGTATTGTAATCGCGCGTCGTAGCGCAAGTCCATGCTGCACTTGTCGCCTTATTCGTCCTCCGAACGGGCGTCGATCGATTGCAGTTCGCCGTCCGCCGTGATCACTGTCAGTATGATGGGTCGGCAACAGACGCTGCAGTCCTCGGTATATTCCTGCTCCTCTACCGAGCAGTCCACCACTACTTCAATGGTCTCCCAGCAATAGGGGCATTGCACGGTCACACTATCAGTCAGCATCGATGGACCCCCGCACGTTAGTTGGCGTATTGACCCGTTATCTGAGTTTGAACGACTTCCAGTGTAGCAGGTTGATTCGCAGCAGGCATGCCAGTAGAACGACAAAGAACAGCGCCAGCAGTGCAGGGTGTTGATCGTAACTGTGAGAGAGCAGGAACGATAATGCGGCCATTACCGACCAGAAGCGTATTTCTTTGCGACTACGCATCCTTGCTTGCTGATCTGTTGATTCTGTGTCGCGTTGTGCGGGGGCTGTCATAAAAATGTTCCCAGTTCCTGTTTAACAAGAGTCGGCAGGATCGTAGCGCCAACGTATCCGGCGACAACGTCCCAGGTGCATGTATTGCTGTCCTCTGACCCTCCGCCAACGCGCATTACTTCTTCGTAGGTGAGTTCTCTCATCGATAGTACTCCATGGTTAAGGCTTCCTTAACCTGAGTATAGGCGAGCAAAAGTGTGGCTGCTGAATTGCGGCGCCCTGCTGCTACTGTTCGACCGTATAAGTCAGATCGATGCTCTGACTCTGGCCGGAGGTTGCCTCCAGTTTGACGCGGTCATTCACAGTATATTCGATCGCCAGGCTGCTCTCGGTTTCGAACAGACCGACCGCGTAGCGAACAAAAATGCGGGGAGTGATGTACTTGCCAAGCATCAGACTGCTGTCAGACACGTCACCGCGACTGTCTATGGACAGTGTGTCCAGTCCCAGCTGGTCCTGAATCTGTGTAACGATGCCCTGGGTCTGATTGATACCCAGCGATGTCGCGGCGCCCACCAGTGCATTGCCGTCCTGTTCGGTGCCAATTTCTGACATGGGGCGACCGGTGATCATCACAGCCAGGATGTCGCCATCCGACAGAGACGGGGTGGAGAAAAGGTCGCTGCGAATATTCTGTATGGTGCCGTTCATCTGCACACCCACCCGCATGTTTTCCACCTGGCGGACCGCGCGAATATCGATTGCCGGATTGTCGTAGCTGCCCATGAATAGCAGCTTGCCCTGTTCGATGGTGAGCACTCTGCCGTAAGTTTCAAAGCTACCCTGAACCACTTCCAGTTCGCCGTAAGTCAATGGTGTCGCGTTCGGACGCTGAGTGATGTCCAGTTCACCGCTGACCTGGGCATTCAGTCCGAAACCGGAGATGCGCACGTCGTCTCCGAGTGTGATCGTAATTTCACCGGATACCGGCGTATTGCCGAGCAGGCCAGTGTCAGCGATCGCCGCGTTGCGCACGGGCTCGCCGGATGCGGGCTGGTTGATGACGATGGTGTCGCTGGAGACGTCAACAGCCGACTCTGGCAGGGTATTGATGCGGGCATCTACGCTGGGGATGAACAGCTGTCCGCTCAGCTCGATACCTTCAAGGTTGCCCTGCAATCGAATTTCCGGACTGATGGCCGCCTGTATGTCCGGCAGGTCGGCTACAGTAAAGTTGCTGCCTGCGACCTGAAGCGAAAATTCGCGCCGTTCATCAAACGGATTGCGTAGCTGGCCACCAAAATTCAGGCTGCCCGCACCAGATTCAGCGTATCCGTTTAATTCCACCAGACTGTTGTCGCGACTGCTCAGCGTCGCGTCGATGGCTGCTATCTGAATGCCCAGAATCGGCACAGCGACACTGGCCCCTGTCAGATCGATGTCGCCAACCAGTACCGGTGCATCCATGGAGCCCTGAAGATTCATACGTCCGGTAAGCTGACCTGAAACCTCTGAAATTTGCGGGGCCAGCGCGGCTGCCCAGGCAATATCGTCGAAATCGAGCTGGAGATTACCGCTGAGCGAGCGATCAGCTGCCAGCCCAACGCTGGTCGTAGCCGTGCCCTGTATTACCGCCGAGCTGTCTGGATCTTCCTGAGTAAAGCGCAACAGACTGTCCAGTTGCCAGTCGCCGTTCTGCAGGCGGGCACTGCCTGTCAATACCGGCCATCGGAACTGGCTTACTTCTGGCTCTGCCAGCGCAGCGGCAGCATCAGCGCCTTCCAGATCTTCAGGAACGGTTTGCCCGATGAAATAGAAGCTGCCGCCACTGGCATCGATTTCAGCCTGGATATCAAGCTGATCGATTGATGATATCAGGCCCGCCACCTGTGCTGACACGTTGACACGGCCGGCCAGGGCCAGATCAGGTGGCAGGGAGAATGGCAATCTGTAGCGTTCCGCTTCTGACTCATCATGTAGTTCAATGCCGCCGATTTGCTGCAGGCTTCGTTCTGTGGCCGGCAGATTCAGAGCAGACAGCGGATAGTTTTCCAGCCGGGCGTTGGCATCCAGCTGTTCTCCGCCCGAGAGCTCGCCGTCGAGACAAAGCCGCGTATCGCGCATGACCCAGCAGGTTTCTGCCATTGATACACGCTCAGATTGCGCAACGATACTGGTCGATTGTTGCTGTGCCCAGCTGCCAAACTCCGAGCTTATTTCACTGTTCAGCAGACGGCCCTGCCAGCCGTTGCTGATGGTGCCGCCATCGGCATTTATGCGCGCACTGCCAAGGCTGCTCTGGACGAGTAACAGAAGGCTGTGGGCGTCCGGCGCGCCGCGCAGTCGCAGCTGCAGCGATTCCACTGTTTCAACCGACTCACCCACTGGCACCCGGATATTGCCGGTCTGCATTTCAATCTCGTTCATGCCGCCGCGGTTCTGACCCGTTATTGTCATTTCCGGAATCAGGTATTCACCATAGCGGACATTGCTGGCACTGGCGTCCAGCTCTATCACAGGTTCGGACACGGTGCCGGACACCTGCGCATCAACCTGAAGCCTGCCATCCAGGTCAGGATAGATCGCCGCCAGAGAAGGCGCGTCGACCGTGGCCGTGGCCCGGATGCTTTGCTCGGGCTCAACTCTGGCATCAAGCCTAAGTGAGTTTTCCCCAGTGGCGATCGCCAGGTCCTGCACATGCCACTCATCCCCATCGAAACGCAGCCCGCCGCTGCCATTCAGATCGAAATCGTTCAGGTTCGCACTGAGCTCAGCCATCATGAATTGCAACTGCAGGGATTCGTTTTCAGCCTGGGAGAGCGAGAGACTACCCTGGCTTGCCAGCTCCCTTAGGCGGATGGATTCCGGAATCGAAGCGATATAGCTGGTGGGTGTCGGATCGGTAATGCTGTAATCCAGCGTCACCTGCACACCCTGTGACCAGTCAACTTCGCCGGCGATCAGCAGTCTGCCATCGTTGGTTGAGCGCAAGGCCAGTTCATCAATGTCGAGCGTGGAGCCACGCAGATACGCACGGACATTCATGTCAGCTTCCAATGCAACATCGGCTGAAATTTCCGCATTTATCTGCGCCGCTGCGAACAGGCCCAGATCATCAGGGCTTCCCTGAGTGCGCAGTCGCAGTGCCCTGATGTCGTAACTATCCATGCCGGGTACCTGCATGGGCTCCAGAGTGTGCTCCAGATCTACGCGCGGATCGATGACTTCTGCTTGGGCATTCAGAAAGCGCGCCAGTTCCAGTGTCACTTCACCTTCACTCAGGACGCTGGCGATACCGCGCAGTGAATGTTCAAGCTGCAGTCGATCCAGGTTGCCGGTCAATGTCAGTTCACCTGACGGCGGCTGCGTGTTTTCCAGCAGCACTTCGTCGTAGTGCCACTTAGCAGTGGCCTCTACAGGGTAGGGCTGCTCCAGTGTCAGGTTCAGTGCCGCTTCAAGGTGCGCAGGCGGGCTGTCAAGCTCAAGTGAGTCGATGCTTAGCTGGCGGCCTTGCAGATGCGCGCTGAAAGCCAGCAGGTTAATAGCCACACTGGTGTCCCCGCTCTGAATGCGTATGCCATCAAAACGGGCATTGTAGATATCTATGGCAATCGGCAACGGCAGGAAGCTGTCGAGGATGTCATCCAGCACCAGCGGCGGGGCGGGTTCTGGAGGCGCATCCGACTCGGCAAGCGTCAACTGCAGCCCGGTAAGCCTGAGCGACTCCAGGTTGAAAGTGCCTTCGAGCAGGGTCATCGGGTTCCAGCGGCTGTGCAACTGGGCAGCACGAACGTCCATGCTGTCGTCAATCCAGCGCACGCCCTGAAGATTAAGGCCTCGCAGAAATGTGCCCTGAGAGCGATCATAGGAAAACTGACGGGACTCTGTATTTAACAGGTTCGTTGCCCTGGTCAATAACCACTCAGTGCCAGACACGGTACCCAGCAAGCCGGTTACTGTTGCCAGAGCCAGCACGATGACAAGACTCGTAGCAGCCAGAACCCGCCATAACCAGCGAATAAGTCGGCGTCCAGCTGATCGTTCCGGTCTGGCAGGTGATTGGGGAGACGTGTTCTGAGCGCTCATTACAGGTCTGGCCCCATGGTTATGTGCAAGCGGTAGCTGCCGCCTCTGTCCAGACCCTTGGCAACATCAACGCGGATCGGGCCAATTGGCGACAGCCAGCGGATACCAAGTCCGGCGCTTTCCTTGAGCTGCATGTCATCAAAATCCGAAAACGAGTTGCCCGTGTCAAAAAACGCGGCGGCATACCAGTTACCCATGACTGGTATGTCATACTCGACACTGCCAACCAGCATGTGTTTACCACCGACGACCTCACCGTCATCGTTGGTCGCCCCCAGTTCACCGAATTCATAGCCGCGGACGCTGGTATCGCCACCCGTGAAGAATCGGGCAGAGATAGGCAGTTCCAGCAGTTCATCGGCGACCGTGGTGGCTGCTTCCGCACGCAGCAGAATACGCCCCGGCCCAATCTCGCGGATGAACTTGGCGCTGCTGGTCAGCTGCACGAAGGTGATGTCGGAAATCAGGTCTTCATGTGCCCCGCGTACCTGCCCGAACAGACGCCAGCCGCGGCTGGGATAGATGGGATCGTTGCTGCGCGTGCGTGACCAGCTGATGCCCGAGATCAGCGAGTTGGTCTGTTCATTAAACTGCGATCGGTCCAGCACATTGGTCAACTGCGAGCGTTCCTGCTCGTAGTTGGCGAAGATGCTCTGTACCCAGTTGCCAACCAGGGTCTGATAGCTGGCACCCGCCCGATAGGTGTTGGTGATGTAGCTGTCGGTTTCCTCGCGCTGAAAACCGCCAGACAGTCGCAGACTGTCATTCACCGGATCCCGTAAGGGGATGACATATGTCAGGCTTGGCTCCTGTCGAGCGGTGGACACGGTCAGGTCACCCGTCAATCGATGGCCCTGCCGGTTGAAGTATCGGTCCTCATAGGAAAAGCGCATTCTGGGGCCAGTATCAGTGTTGACACCTGCGCCTGCTGACCAGGCCTTGCGCGGGCGCATGGCGAGGTCGACTCTCACAGGCACCGCGTTATTCTGTGCATTATCCAGTTCAGGCGTTACCGAAACCCTGGAAAAGTATTGGCTGTCATTAAAATTCTGGCGCTGCTGGATGAGCACTTCGCTTGAGTACTCACTGTTTGGTTCGAAAATCAGGAAGCGTTCGACGAATCGCTGGGACAGTGCATCGGGTGTGTTCAGTACGATTTCGCCGAACCGATAACGGGCACCGGGGTTGAAGTCGATATCCACGAATGCCTGATTCTGGGTCACGTCCACCTGCAACTCAGCAGTGTCGAAGCG
Source organism: Gammaproteobacteria bacterium UBA2675 (assembly GCA_002354805.1). Classification (GTDB taxonomy): domain Bacteria; phylum Pseudomonadota; class Gammaproteobacteria; order Pseudomonadales; family Pseudohongiellaceae; genus Pseudohongiella. The sequence goes on along the minus strand of DEMH01000001.1, from coordinate 8,612 downwards.
CGCCTGAAAGAAGCCACGTTCTACGGCGTATCCGCTCAGCATGGCTTTCAGTCGCTCGTAGGCGCTGTGATTCAGCACATCTCCAGTGCGCAATGGAAGGTTTTGCAGCACTGGGGAAAACAGATCCCTGTATTGAGGGTCAGTGATCTGCACATCTATTTCTGCCAGTGTGACCGGAGCGCCAGGCGTGATATTGACGACAAGCTGCCAACAGCCGGGTTCGGTGTCAGTTGCTGGCGTAAAACTGATCTGGCGCTGCGACTGGTAATAGCCCAGAGCCTGAGCGGCCCGCAGAACCTCCCGTCGGATTCCTGGCAGTAAACGGTCCAGGCGTCGCTGACTGGCGTCGCAGCTAATGTCAGGCGTGCCAACATGCACCCGGATATTTTCCGCCAGCGCACCGTCCACCCCCAGAACCTGAATCCGCGGTGTTTGCTGCTGTGCTGCCTGGGCGGTCCCGGTATCAGGCCCGGTTTGAGCCAGCGAGACAGTTGGTACACATGCCAACGCGCCGAGCATGGCAACTACTGTGTTAGTAACTCTGAATTTAGCCCACATTTAAAGAAAAATACCGTGCCGTTCCTGGCAAATCATTGGCTCATCAGCTTAACGTGAACGCCTGCCGGATGCCAGTGGGGAGCTGTTCGCCCTGGCCTGTTTGCTGGGTTATACTGCCGAAAAGGCACTTCAATTACATCTACGTGCCATAAGTGTATGCTGGATTAAAGGAGAAATGCGCAATGACGGCTCGAGACACGATTCCTGATACTCGTCGCGAATTATCCGTGAACGGTCAGACTTATGAATATTTCAGTCTTGCCGCGCTGGAACAAGCTGGTCTGAAAGGCGTCAGCAAACTGCCAGTGACACTGAAGATTCTGCTGGAGAATCTGTTGCGGCATAAAGAGAAGGGCTTCGCCACGGATCGCGACGTGCGCGAGCTGCTGGAGTGGACTGAAAAGCGTAGTTCTGATCATGAAATTTCCTTCATGCCAGCGCGGGTCCTGATGCAGGACTTCACGGGTGTGCCGGCGGTTGTTGATCTGGCGGCGATGCGGGATGCGGTAGCCAAAGAGGGCGGTGACCCCAGGAAAGTCAATCCACTGAACCCGGTGGATCTGGTCATTGACCACTCGGTCATGGTCGACCGTTTCGCATCGAGCAGCGCCTACGAAGATAACGTGCGCATCGAAATGGAGCGCAATCGGGAACGTTATGAGTTTCTCCGCTGGGGGCAGGAGGCTTTCGACAATTTCAGGGTGGTGCCGCCGGGGACAGGTATCTGTCACCAGGTCAATCTGGAGTACCTGGCCCGTTGTGTCTGGTCGTCCGACAGCGAAGGCAAGCTGCGCGCATATCCCGACACGCTGGTCGGCACCGACAGCCATACCACCATGATCAACGGTCTGGCCGTACTTGGCTGGGGAGTGGGTGGTATCGAAGCCGAGGCTGCCATGCTGGGCCAGCCGATCTCCATGCGAATTCCTGAAGTGGTTGGCGTCAAACTCGAGGGCCGGCTTAAAGAGGGTGTAACGGCAACTGACCTGGTGTTGACGGTGGCAGAAATGCTGCGTAAGCATGGTGTGGTCGGCAAATTTGTTGAGTTCTTTGGTCCCGGTCTGGATGACCTGACCCTTGCCGACCGTGCCACTATTGCCAATATGTCTCCAGAATATGGCGCCACGTGCTGCTTTTTTGCCGTCGATGACGAGACCCTGCGCTATATGGAATTGAGTGGACGCGACACAGACGTCATTGAGCTGACCAGACGTTACAGCGAGGAGCAGGGCCTGTGGCGACAGTCCGAGTCCAGTGCCGTTTACTCCAGCGAAGTGCAACTGGATCTGGCGACTGTCGAACCCAGCCTGGCAGGTCCGGTTCGCCCTCAGGACCGTGTGGCATTGAGCGCCATGGACGAGGCCACGCGTAAACAGTATCCCAACCACAACAAGGCCGTGGCCGCCATGGATCATGGCAAATGGACCCTGCAGGATGGTGACGTTGTCATCGCAGCAATTACTTCCTGCACCAATACCTCCAATCCAGCGGTGATGATGGCAGCGGGATTGCTTGCCAGGAATGCACTGGAGAAAGGTCTGGCGGTAAAGCCGTGGGTAAAAACATCACTGGCACCGGGTTCCAAAGTGGTCACACATTACCTGGAAAAAGCCGGTTTGCAGCCTGCGCTTGACCAGCTGGGATTCAATCTTGTGGGTTATGGTTGCACGACCTGTATCGGGAACTCCGGTCCGCTGCCTCCGGAGATTGATGAGGCGATAGACAAGGGCAAGCTGACTGTCTGCTCAGTGCTGTCTGGTAACCGTAACTTTGAGGGCCGCATCCATCCCAAAGTGCGAGCCAACTGGCTGGCATCGCCGCCGCTGGTGGTTGCCTTTGCGCTGGCAGGTACCACCGAGATTGATCTGACCACTGAGGCGCTGGGTGAAGACAAAGCTGGTAATCCAGTCTACCTGCGAGACATATGGCCAGATACTGATGCCATCAAAAAGGCCGTCGCACTGGTGAGTCGTGAAATGTTCACCAAGGACTATGCCGATGTGTTTACCGGCAATCAGGCATGGAACGCCATGCCAATTACCGAAGGTGATACCTACGACTGGAACGACGACTCGACCTACATACAGAATCCGCCGTTTTTCAGCCCGGAAATGGCGCCGGTATCGGGTGACATCAAAAGTGCTCGAATCATCGCATTGCTGGGTGATTCGGTCACTACTGACCATATTTCACCAGCGGGCTCAATCGGGCGCTCCACGCCCGCAGGCAAGTATCTGATAGAAAAAGGCGTTGCCCCAGAAGATTTCAATTCCTATGGGTCGCGACGTGGTAACCATGAAGTGATGATGCGTGGCACCTTTGCGAACGTACGTATCAGGAACGAAATGCTGGACGGGGTCGAGGGTGGGTACACCCTGCTGATGCCCGATGGCGAAGAAATGAGCATTTATGATGCGGCGATGCATTATCAGAAGCAGAAAACACCACTGGTAGTGATAGCAGGCAAGGAATACGGCACAGGTTCCAGCCGCGACTGGGCGGCCAAAGGTACCCGTCTGCTGGGCATTCAGGCCGTAATTGCCGAAAGCTTCGAGCGTATTCACCGTTCCAACCTGGCCGGTATGGGCGTCCTGCCCCTTCAATTTCATGAAGGCATTACACGCAAGTCACTGAAACTGACCGGCAGTGAGACAATCAACCTCGTGGGCCTTGAGAAGATTTCAGCAGGCATGACGGTAACCATGCAGGTATGTCGTGGCGGCGACCATGTGGACAGCGTCGATCTGCTGTGCAGACTGGATACTGCTGATGAGGTCAGTTACTACACCAGTGGCGGTATCATGCCATTTGTCGTGAACAAGTTGATGACATCATGAAAACCCGACAGGAACGAGACAGCCTCGGACCTGTCGAGGTTTCAGACCAGGTCTTGTGGGGGGCGCAGACTCAACGATCGCTGCAGAATTTTGCGATTGGAGATCACCGCTTCCCCAGGCAATTCATTCATGCCTTTGCTCAGGTCAAAAAGGCGGCTGCCAGCAGCAACCAGGCGCTGGGCAGGTTGTCTGAAGACAGGGCCAGGCTGATCGCTGCTGTTTGCGACGAGATTCTGCAGGGCCGACACGATGACCAGTTTCCATTAAGTGTCTGGCAGACTGGCAGCGGCACGCAGACCAATATGAATCTTAATGAAGTCATCGCCAATCGCGGCAATGAACTGGCAGGACACGCGCGCGGGGCTTACTCGCCGCTGCATCCCAATGATCACGTCAACATGTCACAGTCATCGAACGATGTGTTCCCGACGGTCATGCATGTGGTCGCAGCCCAGCAACTGGAGACGCTGATTGATGCGACTTCTACGCTAAGAGCTTCACTGGCCGAACGTGCCGAGGTTTTTGCTGATGTCCTGAAAAGTGGGCGAACCCATCTGATGGATGCCACGCCGATCACGCTGGGCCAGGAGTTTTCAGCCTATGTCGCGCAGCTGGACTACTCGCTGGAACAGCTCAGCCAGGCACGTTCAGGCGTGCGCCAGCTGGCGATCGGTGGCAGTGCCGTGGGTACAGGACTCAATACCCATCCTGAGTGGGCCAGCATGGTGGCAGAGAAGATCAGCGAGCTGACAGGCATCCAGTTTGCTTCTGCCGGCAACAAGTTTATGGCCCTGGCTGCACATGATGCGCTGGTCGATCTGCATGGCCGGGCCAATACGCTGGCCACAGCGCTTTTCAAGATAGCCAGCGATATCCGCCTGATGAACAGCGGGCCACGCTGTGGTCTGGCTGAAATTACCATTCCCGCCAATGAACCTGGCAGCTCGATCATGCCCGGCAAGGTCAACCCGACTCAGGCAGAGGCACTGACAATGGTCTGCAGCCGCGTGATGGGCAATCATGCCACTGTCACGGTGGCGGCAAGCCAGGGGCACTTCCAGTTAAATGTATTCAAACCGGTTATCATTCATGCACTGATGGAGTCACTGCAGCTGTTGACGGATGCTCAGCACAGCTTTCACGAGCACTGTGTCAGCGGGATCAAGGCGAACAAGGAGCAATTGTCACAGTATGTCAGTCGTTCCCTGATGCTGGTAACGGCGCTCAGCCCGGTTATAGGTTATGAAAACGCTGCACGCGCTGCCAAACATGCCAACGATCACGGGCTCAGTCTCAGGGAGTCAGTGGTGGAGCTTGAACTGATGAGCGAAGCGGAGTTTGATCAGCATGTCGATGCGCGGCGCATGCTTGCACCTGAATGATAGGCCAGAATCCGTGCCCAGAAGTAAATATCCAGGGGGAGAAGTCAATGAAACAGATCAGCAGTATCAATCCGTTTTCTGGTGAGACGCTGGATACCTATGAAGCCTTCGATCTCACTGCACTGGACTCAACTCTGGCAGCGGCGGATCAGGCGCAGAAACTGTGGCAGACCACTGAGCTGTCGACTCGTGCCTCCGTGTTGCGTTCACTTGCGAAACAGCTCAAGGCGCAGCGCGACACACTGGCGCGCACTGCCACGCTGGAAATGGGCAAGACGCTGGCGAGCGCCAGGGCCGAGGTAGATAAATGTGCCTGGGCCTGTGAATATTATGCTGATAACGGTCCTGCCATGCTGCAGTCTGAAACCGTCCCCGGCGACGACGATGCCGAACGCATTATCTGTTATCAACCATTGGGGCTGGTGCTCGCCATCATGCCCTGGAACTTTCCGTACTGGCAGGTGTTCCGTTTTCTGGCGCCGGCGTTGATGGCGGGAAATGGTGCCATTCTTAAACATGCCTCCAATGTGCCCGGCTGTGCCATGGCAATCGAATCAATCTGCCGGGATGCCAATGTGCCGGAGAACCTGTTCCGTGCATTGCTGGTCTCCAGCAAAGACGCCGATCGTCTGATCGAACATCCGCTGATCAAGGCAGTTACTTTCACTGGCAGCACCAATGCGGGTCGAAAAATAGCAGCGACTGCGGGCCAGTGCCTCAAGAAGACAGTTCTGGAACTGGGTGGCAGCGACCCCTATCTGGTGCTGGATGATGCCGATATTGATCTGGCCGTGGAAAAGTGTGTCACCAGTCGCCTGTTGAACAACGGGCAGAGCTGTATCGCCGCCAAACGGTTTATTGTTCATGACAGCCTGTATGGTGAGTTTGCATCGGCAATGGCGGCGGCCATGAACAAAAAGCGTGTTGGTGATCCCTTGCTGGAAGACACGGATATCGGGCCGCAGGCCAAGCAGGATCTCTGTGATGAGTTGAGCAGGCAAGTGAAGGAAACGATTCGACTGGGTGCAGTACTGGTCGCCGGTGGACAGTCCGAGGGCGCCACCTACTGGCCAACAGTGCTCGGTGAAGTACGACCGGGTATGCCGGCGTTTGATGAGGAGCTGTTCGGCCCCGTGGCAGCACTGATACGGGCCCGCGATGAAAACGAGGCCATCTCCCTGGCCAATCAGTCTGCATTTGGTCTGGGCTCTGCCGTGTTTACCCGTGACGCCGCCCGGGGGCGCCGTGTTGCGCTGGCTCTGGAAGCGGGCGCCTGCGCTGTCAATGACTTCGTAAAATCCGAGCCAGCCATGCCATTTGGTGGTATAAAGGCGTCCGGGTACGGGCGCGAGCTGGGTCCGTTTGGCATTCGAGAGTTCACCAACATCAAGGCCATGCTGCTACGATGACATTGTCTGAATATCAGGCGCAGGTTAAACGGCTGTCAGATCAACTGATAGAGCTGCAAAAACCTATTCGCATTCTGGATGCCATCAAGTGGTCATCGTCGCTGGAAAAAACATTCCTGGCCGCAAATGGCACGGAAATGCCCCGTCTGGATCCGGACCACTATCAACGGATTGATCTGGGGTTCTCACCCGAACTGCTTCGCGACCGGTTTCTTGAGCTGCGCCGCGAAGTTCGTCGCAAACTGGGTCGCCGTGATGGACTTGGCAGCATCCTGTGTGACACCGTTGATCAGTACCTGCTGGTCATCGAGTTGCTGCGCCATCGTGGCACTGTCGACTTCGGGCGCTACAGTCGTGAGCTTTATGGCTCTGCCCGGGACCACCTGCGAGGTGACCGGAAATCCTTGCGCCAGCTTGGCGAGAAACTCTGCGATATTTTTTCCCTGCCGGCAGCCGAGCACTTGACCCGTCCTTACGACAAAGATATCGGCGCGCCCGAAGCGGTCGAGATCCTGCAGCAGCGTCTGGGCAGTTACTTTCAGCCGGGCGATATCCGCGTCATTCTCAGTGACGGCATCGTGTCTGATGCTGCAGCGGGTGGTGATTATATCAAGGTCAATCAGGATGCCAGCTTTACCGATATCGACCTGCAGGTGCTGGAGGTCCACGAGGGCTGGGTACATGTCGGCACGACACTCAACGGCCGCAGGCAGCCCTGGGCAAGCTGGCTCAGTGTTGGGTCGCCGCGCGTCACCGCCTGTCAGGAAGGCCTGGCTGTGCTCATGGAGACGCTGACATTCAGCTCCTATCCGCGCCGCGCATTAAAAGTCAGCGATCGCGTGGTTGCAGTTGATATGGCCGAACAAGGTGCTGATTTTATTGAAGTATATCGCTATTTCTGCGAGCGTGGACTTAAGCCGGCAGATAGCTATAAAATCACGCAGCGCGTGTTCAGGGGCGGTACGCTGCGCGGAGGTTCGGTGTTCACCAAAGACCTGTCATACCTGAAAGGTTTTGTGGAAAATGTGAACTTCATTCGCAGCAGTATTCACTCCGGTGTGCCGGAGATACTGCCAATGCTGTTCGTGGGCAAAGTGACACTGGATGATATTCCAATTTTGTATCAGCACTATCTTGAAGGAACCATCGCCGGTCCCCATTATATTCCTGAAATGTTCAGGGACCTGAATGGATTGTATGTGTGGTTTGGATTTGCCAGTGGCATTTCGGTAATCAACATGGCGCGAGTACAGAAGCATTTCCACAATCTGTTTAGTGGGATGCCTAAGGTAGCGCCGCTCTACGACAAGGTTATTGACTCTGCAGTTGACTGAGGATTGAGTATATGAAGCGTATTGCGCTGTTTTTGCTGACCAACCTGGCCATCGTGTTGGTGCTGAGTATTGTGCTGCGTCTGTTGGGCGTGGAGCGGATCCTGGATGAGAGCGGCAGCGATCTGGATCTGAACGCCCTGTTAATTTTTTCCGCCGTCATCGGTTTTGGCGGTTCCTTTATTTCACTGGCAATGTCCAAATGGGTCGCCAAGCGTTCTACCAATGCACAGGTCATAACCCAGGCGCGCAATGCTACTGAGCAGTGGTTGCTGGACACGGTTGCTGATCAGGCAAAGCGTGCTGGTATTGCCATGCCTGAAGTTGCCATCTTTCCCTCTCCTGAAGTCAATGCCTTCGCAACCGGCGCGACCAAAAACAGTTCGCTGGTCGCGGTCAGCGCGGGTCTGTTGAACACCATGACCAAGCAGGAAGCAGAGGCCGTGCTGGCGCATGAAGTCAGCCATGTGGCCAACGGTGATATGGTGACGCTCACCCTGATTCAGGGCATCGTAAACACATTCGTCATCTTTTTCTCACGCGTCATCGGTCACTTTGTAGACCGCGTGGTGTTCAAAACAGAGCAGGGCCACGGTCCAGCGTTCTGGATCACGTCCATCATTGCGCAGCTGGTGCTGGGTATCCTGGCCTCGGTTATCGTGATGTGGTTCAGCCGTCAGCGTGAATACCGGGCTGATGCGGGTGGTGCAGCGCTGGCTGGCCGACAGAACATGATCGCGGCGCTGGAGCGTCTGAAGGCGGGGCAGCCTACGCATCTGCCGGATGAGCTGGTTGCGTTTGGTATCAATAACAAGGCGCGTGACGTCTACACCAAACTGTTCATGAGCCACCCACCGCTGGCTGACCGCATCGCCCGCCTGCGCGAAGGCCGGTAATCGTCCAACCTCCGGGGTAACGTGTAATAGATTACGGATTCTTGGGAAGCGGTCTGGGTAGCGGGTAGCAGATTCGCCCCGACCGCATCCTTTCCCATTTAGCCCGGCGGTGCGGGCCTCGACCTCGCGCGCTGCGCGGGCTCGGGACTCGTGTCAACGCGTCCGGCCTCGGAACTAGGGTGGCAGTCCTTATATCTGA
>DEMH01000011.1 GCA_002354805.1 Gammaproteobacteria bacterium UBA2675 | reverse complement strand
ACGTTGACGTGTACTTTATTACGCTCAAATTTACCCTTAGCCATTGTGACCGCCTCTTTTCTTTACCAAGCATGCCTGAAAATGATCCAAACCGCTGCCGAGGATCATCAAATAAAAAATTTCGGCACATACATCGCGCCGGCACATTACTGCAAAATCTGGTGCTCACAACCAGAGTCGAACTGGTGACCTCTTCATTACCAATGAAGTGCTCTACCGCCTGAGCTATGCGAGCAAAATTCTCAGCCAGAGACCGAGCCCCTGCATTGGAGCGGGTAGCGGGAATCGAACCCGCATATCCAGCTTGGAAGGCTGGTGTTCTACCATTGAACTATACCCGCCTGTCGCCAGAATCCCAGATATCACCCCTTGCAAGGCAACTCTTCCTAACCTTTTCTATATACCTATATATAGTGGCAATATAGTGGTGGAGGGGGGTGGATTCGAACCACCGAAGCTTTCGCGTCAGATTTACAGTCTGATCCCTTTGGCCGCTCGGGAACCCCTCCCAGAAGAGCCTGCGGGATATCTTTTTTCCCGGGTCTCTAAAGCAGAGGCGGCATTTTATGGGAATTATTTACGATGTGCAATCGTTTCGCAGAGATTTTCTGAGATAGAAATGGCGCCATCTGCAGCCAGAATGGCGCGCCAGGATTCGAGCTGCCCTTCGGGAATATCGCGAAGCCTTGCGCTCAGCCACAGAACTTCGGAGCGCCTCACCTCTGGCTCCAGCTGCGCATCGAAGTCAAGCTGAAGCAGCTGATCACGAACCCGCTCGGCATTATCGACATTACCGAAAAGGCCGAGAGAAACCGCATTATCAAGCACACCTTCTGCCACGACATACGAGTCGATATCGAGACCAGCCTCCTCAAGCCGCTGCCGGACATCTGCCAATATGGCAAGGGCGCCAGCGCGATCGGCCGCCGGCCCGAGATATACGCGATACAGAGACTGCTCTCCAGTAACAACGGTTCCAAGCGACCACACTGACTCATCCAGAGCCGGTAATTCCTGCAGCTGATCCTCGCTTGAGAACGGCCCCAGCTCTGCACAACGCTCACGGCTTGCGCGGACATCTGGAGGCAGATCCGACACCAACTCAAGCCTGGCAGCTGATGCTGGCAAAAACTCAGACTCTTCAGACACTGACATCGCTCGCAACCCCAGCCACAAGCCGAACAGCAGATTGATCGCCAGCAGCAGCGCCAGCACCCGACGCATCAACTGGCCGCCGGCCGCAAACTGGGCATGAGCTCGCCCCCCGCGACGGTGATACGACCAACATCGGTGTCCAGCAACAGCCGCCCGGACAGATCAACGCCAGCGTGCCTCCCCAGCGTAAGGTGTTCGCCAGCACGGATTTCAACGCGCTGCCCCAGATAACAGTCAGACGCCATCCACTCTTCGCGAAAGGGTTCGAAACCCTCGCTCTCGAACTGCGCAAGCACCTTTACCCACTCATTGATGACTCCAGCCGCCAGGGAATTGCGACTTATTTTGCCGTTATTACCCGAGGCAAGATCGGCAAAAGGCTGATCGATAGCGGCGGAATGCTCAGCAGGCATTGCCGCATTCAAGCCGATACCCATGACAACCCGGCAAGGCCCTGAGACATCACCACTTACTTCCAGCAGGATGCCCGCCAGCTTCTTTCCATCCAGATACACGTCATTTGGCCACTTCACTGAAATATCGCTATCAATGGCCTGCAGCGAGCGCTTTACAGCCAGAGCGCAGACCAGGCTAAGCCCCTCAAGCGCGGCGATACCATTTTGAAACGTCCACAACATCGACATGTAGAGGTTCCGCCCAAATGGACTTACCCACTGTCGACCTCGCCTGCCTCGCCCTGCAGCCTGATGCTCAGCCAATACCAGACAGCGCTCAACACCAGCCTGCGCCTTCTGCATCGCATCGGTGTTTGTTGAACCCGTGGAAAATCTGACATCCGGCGTACCCAGCGCTGCGCGGACCTGAGATAAAAGCAGCGACTCGATCAAAGCAGCATCCAGCAGCTCAAGACCGCCCTGAATACAATACCCCTTACCGGTAACAGCCTCAATCACTACGCCCAGGTCGCGAATTGCCTGCATCTGTTTCCATACCGCAGCCCGGCTGATACCAAGACGCTCGCCAATTGCCTGCCCGGAGTGATAGTGGCCGTCGGCCAGACATTCAAGAAGTGGGACAACATTCATTTAACAGGACTCACCCGCATCCAGGTAAGAAACATCTCGTCCCAAACCTGATCGCCCCATACAACTCGCTCTGCAGGATCAGGGTTGAGCGGGTTGTGAACGGAATTATCAAATGCGCCTTTAGCTACGATCCGCGTCCCAGCAGGGAGGAACACCGGCTCCTTCAGTCGATAGACCATTTGCCAGTTGTGCTGGAAATTCGGAATGGACAACAGCGACTCCATGCTGCCATCCGGAAACTGTGCTTCGAAGCGAATGTGCTTGCCACGGTAGTGCATATGCGGCGCAAAACTATACAGGTAACTGTCCGTATCTATAAGCGTTTCAGCCTGAACCGGGAACTCCCTGACTCCAGGCGGAATTTCAAACTCGCCGTTCATCACAGCTGTTCGCACCAGTTCGTGCGTCGGCGGGGTATCTCTAAAGTACAAGCCCAGGCGTGACTGGTCCGTCAGCTCACGACCAATCGTCGTGTAGTGAAACTGAATCATCAGGCGCATGTCTCTCGTCAACTTGATACCAGTATCACTGTCGAGCAGCACATGCTCCCGACCCGGGGCATAGCCTCCAAAGTTTGTCCGACTTCCGCCACGACTGGCATTCTGCCTTTGCTGCCGGGCATCCTGAGTAAACACAATAACGTGATGAAGAGACAGCTTATCATCCACATCAAACTCGTATGCCTGAACCCACTTATCCTCGGTCAGACCCAGCTCAACAGGAACAAACATGTAATCGAGCACACCAGAAGCCGGAATCTCGTGAGCGGGAAAATCAACTACCAGATCTGGCTCACCCAGCTCCCAGCTTGACTCTCTGGGCGGCAAGGACTGCAAAGGGTCCTCGGCACTTTCATCACGAACAGCACCACCCTCAACCCAGGTCAGCAGATCAATCATCTCCTCGTTGGTCAGGTGGTGAACGTCGTCAAACCGCGCTGCGTCCTGATAATCGATCTGCCCGGGCGGCATGCGGCGAGTCAACAGAGTTTCGCGTATCATCGGGCTCCAGCCCTGCACCATTCGGTGACTACCCATCACCCACGGCGCTGCACCTTGATCGCGATGGCACTCTATGCAGCGGCGTTTAAGAATCGGAACAATATCCTGCTCGTAACTCACAGGCTCGGAGCGCGCCTGTTCCAGCACCTCCAACACCAGCGGCTTGCCTGTAAGCGGCATGGTTTCCTGGATAAATGGATCACCATTCAGCTCGGAGTGCACTATGTAGTGCAGATGGGAACTCAGCCCCGGCAGGCTGGCAGCCAAAGCAAGCTGCATGGGATTATCGTCGTAGAGCCCAATCCCCCCACGGTAGAGCTCCTGCCCCATCTCCGGATCCACCACCAGCACCTCGCCCGCGTGCGTGAATCCGAGCGCGTCGGTTACCAACTGCGTTTCGTCAAGCAACAGAGGCAGATTTGTATTAAGCCGCCCCGCCAGATCCCTGAGTGATGCCCGAGTCTCTGTCGGGTCTGCAACCAGCACCTGAAATCTAACCTCATTGCCGGCGAACCGTTCATGAAGAGAGGCGAGCTCAGACAGCGCATTGCGACTGACTTCACAGTCCTTATGGTAGGTCAGCAGCACAACGATTTCGCTGTCACTATAGCGACTCAGCTGGTGAAACCTGCCATTTTGATCGATCAGAGAAAAGTCAGGCACACGGGATGCCCATGCCGGGGCGCATGCCAGGATTGCCAACCAGAGGATTACCGCGCGGGTTCGGACCATTCCAACCATAATTCCATTCAATCTGCCATTTCGGCTATCGATACGGATTATAGTCAATCAGTTTCACAACACTAATGATGCAGTGATTCACATTGCAATTATTTGTAACGATCGCTCGAATCCGACCCGCGCGGCGGGCCGGACCCGGCGATAGGGCAGCTTACTCAGCCAGTTGTGCGCGCTCCTTGCGCAATTTGCTGACTACCGAGGCCGCTTCCAGCATTACCAGCACACTTACCACCAGCACAATAAAGTCGAGCGTGACCAGCAGGTAATTACCAGCTTCGTAGAACTGCACCAGCTGAATCATGCCCGCCAGGAAGGAGGTAATAAGCACAAAGATCATCGGAATCAGCGTGTAATACGCCGGGCGACCCATCTTGAGCAGCATTACCGTGATCACCAGCAGCGTCAGACTTGCCAGGATCTGGTTGGTTGCACCAAACAATGGCCAGATGATCATGCCACCCTGACCCGACGAACCACCTGCACCGAATGCCAGCAGCAGACACGCCAGCACCGCCACACCCGTGGCCACCAGGCCAGACTTGAACAGTGAGATACCGTAAATATCACCCCATTCCTGGATAATGTAACGCTGCAGACGCACCCCAGAGTCCATGGTCGTGCCAGCGAACAATGCCACCATGGTTGCCAGAAGCACCTGCGCAAAGTTCTCCGATATGCCCCAAGAGCCGGAAATCAGTGCAGCACCACCAGCCACGAAGGCGGGCGCGCCACCGTCAGAGAACTGGGTATATACCGCATGCCACTGCTCAGTGTTGGCCGCGTAAGCCACTGAACATACCGCCACAATGGTGATCAGCGCCAGGGAACCCTCGCCGATCGCGCCCAGATAACCCACGAATCGCGCATCGGTCTCTTTGTCCAGCTGCTTGGAGCTGGTGCCTGATGCCACAATTCCGTGGAAGCCAGAGATCGCACCACAGGCGATGGTTACAAACAGCAGCGGGAAGATGCTCGGTGTACCCTCAGCCACCTGTGAATTGAAAGCGGGCGCAACCATCTCGGGCATAGAGAGAAATACTGCACCGTAGAGCAGTGCCAGACCCACAATAAGCTGCATGCCGTTAATGAAGTCGCGCGGCTGAAGCAGCACCCAGACAGGCAACATTGACGCGACCGCAGCGTAGATAAACAGGATAATGATCCAGTTGGCGCTTGCAGTCAGGCCGAACATGGTTTCCGGCAATGACCATTCGATAAACGTACCCGCCCAGATGGACAGATAAAGAATCACAACACCCACTGCGGTCAGCAGCATCAGGCTGTAATTGCGACGCAGCAGCTGACCGATAATCAGTGCTACCACAATGGCCATCCAGGCCGGGAACACCGATCCGGGCGTGTTTACAAACCCGGTCGCAATGACAACACCAAACACAGCGTTAACCATCAACAGGAGCAGGAAGATTACAATCAGGAACAGTGAGCGCGTGCGCTTGCCGATCACGTTCTCTGACAGTGCGCCGATAGATTTACCTTTGTTGCGCGTGCTCGCCCAGAGCGCGCCCATATCGTGGACGCCGGCAAAGAAGATGGTGCCAAAGGTAACCCACAACAGTGCCGGAACCCAGCCCCAGTATACAGCGATGGCAGGGCCAACGATTGGCGCCGCACCAGCAACTGACGTGAAATGGTGACCCCAAAGCACGTATTTGTTGGTGGGAACATAGTCCACACCATCATTGAGCTCATGTGCTGGGGTCTGGAAATTCGGATCCAGACGGTAGATCTTTTCTGCGATAAACCGGGAGTATACAAACCAGCCAAACGCCAGCCCCGCTATCCCGAACAATACAATTCCGATCCCGCTCATACTACTAACTCCCGATTTATTATTATCAAGACAAACCCTGCAGGCGCTTGAGGCAGCGCCGAATCATAGCAAGTTTCGTTTGAGACGCACAACCAAGGCGATTCAGCCTACAATACGTGACTCACCCAGTTCCTGCTTGTCGCCCGCATCCACGAAACGCGAGAAAAAGCCCCGCATCGCCCACAGCACTGCCAGCGACAGGGCCAGCAGAGCCAGCCACTGCAACACACCTACAAAAAAATATCGATCAAGGGCGGGCATATTCAACTGATAGGCGAAGAAGCCGGCAAAGCGCTCCTCCATCCAGTGCCAGGCCCAGTGAGCCAGCACGGCTGACAGCAAAATAACCCCGGCGCGCTCCGGCAATACATACTTGAACAGCAGATGAACCAGCGGGACAGCAATCAGCAATACCAGGATCTGCCCCAGCTCCACACCTATATTGAAGGCCAGCAGTGACGCCAGCAAATGGGATCCGGCGAACTGCATGCTCTCTGTCAGCAGGAAAGAGAATCCAAATCCATGGATCAGACCAAAGCCGAACGTCACTACCCAGCGATGCTGCTGCCGAACACCAATAATATTTTCGAATGCCATATATACAATAGAGAGGGCAATCAGTGACTCAATCAGCGCTGGAAACCAGATTGCAGACGGGACCCAGCCGAGCGCAGATGCTATCAGGGTGATCGAATGCGCTATTGTGAATGCGGTTACCACCGGGATCAGAGCCCTGATGCGGCGCAGCGGTATAATCAGACAGAACAGAAACAGCAGATGATCTGTACCCTCTAAAATATGATCAAAACCCAGTGCGATGAAATTGAACGTCGCCTGATACCAGCGCGGGTCCAGATACACGCGCCCCGGGTTGCCTATATAGCTGAATGAACGCTCAGCACCATCATCCAGCACGTAGCGCAGCACGGTCGTAGTTTCCAGCCCCAGGCCGCCCAGTCGCGCATCGATCGAAAAGCGTGAATCCTCAGACTCAATGGGATAGGAAGCAAGTACATCCAGGAAACCCTGGCGATAATAAAGATCGACGCTGTCATCAAGCGGGGCGGATTGAACCGCCTGCATGGCAGTCGGGTAATCTACGAAATTACGATTGGATGGCAGAGAGATTCGCACAGCATCCAGACGCGGACTCTCCAGCAGCCGGTCGCCCTCAAACATCTGGATGGACTGCAGCAGCTGGTTGTAGGCAGCATCCTCCATGGCGCCCCTGGCCTGTGAAAAGATGACGTAGCCTATCTCGCCGCGCAGCGGAAACTGCGATTCAAGCAGGGCATCCATGGGCACCCGCATCAGCAGATTCAGCCTGTCACCCTCTGCCTTGACGTAAGCCTGAACGGCGACGCGACTTGGAATTTCGTCAGCCCTTGCCCCTGCGCTGCAGATCAGCGCTATCAGCACCAGCCAGTGCCACCTGAATAATCGCGGCATTCCCTGCAGGAATTCCGCCAGAACTCCCCTCATCTTATTATTCTGCATATCTACCTCAGCCCAAGCTACGACAGCGGATCACTTTTTTGGACACGTGAGTATACTGAGCATTGATTACTGAGTATACTCTGGGCACAACAAGATCAACATGCCCGGAAACCAACCTGGAGGGAGCTACATAATGACAAAAAGAATCAAACTGGCTGTTGGCGCAAGTCTGACGCTGGCAGTCGCTGCGATGGGAGCCCAGTGGCTCACAGAAGAGCCCGCCGTGGCACAGTCCGGCACGATGGTCGAGACCCCCACTTTCGAAGTGGATCCGTTCTGGCCAAAACCCCTGCCAAACAACTGGATCATTGGCCGATCAATTGGCGTTGAAGTGGATGATCGTGACCATGTATTCATGGTTCACCGCGATCAGGATTCCATGTTCGGCGGCATTACCGAAATCGGTCTAAAAATGGGCGTCAGCGAATGCTGTACCCCTGCACCACCTATTCTTGAATTTGACCCAGAAGGCAACCTGGTAAACGCATGGGGTGGACCTGGTGACGGCTTCACATGGCCGGCATCCAACCACGGCATCGCGGTGGCACCCAACGGTAACGTCTGGATCGGCGGCAATGGCGGCGGCGACGCACACGTACTGGTGTTCACTGGTGACGGTCAGTTTGTCGCCGAATATGGTATTCCTGGCAGTGAGCCAGACAGCAACAGCACTGAATTCTTCGGTCAGGTTGCTGAAATCGAGATCGATGGTGAAGCCAACGAGGTTTACCTCGCTGACGGTTATCGTCACAAGCGGGTTGCCGTTATCGACCTGAACACCGGTGCATTCAAGCGCTACTGGGGTGCCTACGGCAACCGTCCGGAAGACGTCCGGGTTGACTACGCACCCGGCGATCGTCCACAGCAGTTCCGTGGCCCGGTTCACTGCGCCATCCCGTCAAACGACGGACTGGTCTATGTCTGTGACCGTGGTTCTGACCGCATCCAGGTGTTCCGTGAAGACGGCACTTACGTTCGCGAAGTCTACATCGCTCCAGAGACACTGGCTCAGGGCTCTACCTGGGACATCGATTTCTCGAACGATCCAGAACAGAAGTACATCTATCTGGCTGATGGCCAGAACTTCAAAATCTACGTGATTGACCGTCAGTCGCTGGAAGTACTGATCAGCTTTGGTGGCGGCGGCCGTCAGCCTGGGCAGTTCTATGCGCCACACAGCATCGCGACTGACTCTCAGAACAACATCTACACAACTGAAACCTACGAAGGCAAGCGTATTCAGAAATTTGTCTTCAAAGGCATGAAGTCTGTACCGTCAGGCCACCAGGGTGTGCCATGGCCAGAAGGTACTCTGTAAGTCTGAGACAGCCGCCTGGTAGACAGACTCTGCCAGCCAGGCAAGCTTGAACGGCTTAAGAGCACTCACAAGGGCCGCGCGCTTTACCGCCGCGGCCCTTTTGTTTGTCAGGCCAGGTTCACCGATGCGCTTTATCCTGGCCATCCAACTGATTACACTGACTTAAAACCTATAATTAAGTTGCACTACAGCCATCTCGAGAAGTGAGGGAGTTTTACTGTGAAGTTACGTACTTTATGCGCGCTTACTGTTACTGGCGCCATGCTGCTGGCCTGTCAGGCGCTGGCAGGGGAAGAAGTTACTGTTGATTATACCTACGAAGGCGACACTGGTGTCAGCCTGGCGTCCATGTTCGGCGGCCCGATTAGCGTCAGCGAGTTCACTGATGCCCGCGAGATTGCAGACAAGCAGGACATAGCTCGCCCCGGCAAGGAAAATGTAACGCTGTCCGGGCAGATGCCCGCAGCATTGATCCAGCAGACATTCAATCAGGCACTTGCTGCATCAGAGGCCAATCTGACGGATGATGAGGGTAATCTGCGATTGCAGGGTGAACTGCTGGAAATGCAGATTGAAGAAACTGCCGATGGTCTGCAGGTACTCATTCGCTGCCAGCTCAGCCTGAACAACCAGGGCCGCAATGCCTGGCAGGCCGTAGTCTTCAGCCGGGTCGATTCGGAAGGCGACGACATCAGCGCTGCCATCGGCAAAGGTCTTGACCGGCTGGTATCTGAACTGTTTATGGACGACTACTTCCTGATGGAGCTGGGAATCTTCTAGTCCTGAAAATACTATAAAAACAAAAGCGGCGATCAATGGGAAGCATCCAATTGATCGCCGCTTTTTTTATCCCTGCTGCTTACTCTGACAGCCTGTCGCCTAGCCGTAAGCCAGTCTCAACAGCTCGATCACGTTACCTACCTGAAACGCCCAGTACACGATGCCAGCACCTATAATAAACACGGAACTGGCGACTGCGATCTTTTCAATAGTGCTCAGCTTTGATGACTCTGTCATATCTTTACTCCCAATTCTCTTCGGTAATGCCGCAATCAGGAAAAACCGATCCAGCGGCCTGTTGCTGCAACGCTGACCCAAACCAGAATGGACGCAACAGCCACCAGCTTGAGCACCCAGGGATTGATCTGTGAGTGGTCACCTTTCAGAAGCGGACGGCGCACCAGAAATACAAACAGCACACCAGAGATCAGTGCATACATCTTCGCCCAGTAGGCGGCGTTGTAATACAGCTTGATGGCGATAGCTGCAGCCATGAATACACCACTGGCGATGATCGTGAACAGTGCAATCTTGAACCATTTGTGGGCCTGCTCCGCGACTACTTCAGAGGGGACATCTCTTAGCACCCATCCCAACAGACGAAAATCACTGACCAGCACTGCCCCGCCCAGCACAGCCAGCGAGATCAAATGCACGGACTGGCCCAGCGTCGCGTAGATGCCACCATACGTCTTGCCAATATATCCGAGGAAGGATGACTCGGCCCATTCAAAGAATCCTAGTGGTAATAGTTCCATCGGGTACTCCTGTCTCTCGCAAGCCGGCTGCTATGCGCCAGCGTCAGTTAACTCTCAGTCAGCCACCGCGGCATAACCCGCCGCTCAGTCAGCCACGCAACCTGCAGCCCATGCCATTGCTGCTGGCAGATCCCGATAGCAATGAAACCAGTCGTAGGCAATCAGTCGCCCTGTTGTTACGACGCCGGCCCACAGACCCAGCGACAATGCCGCACCAAGTCGCAAATGCGCAGGTGCTCTGGGTTCCATGTCCCATGAACCTTCAGATGACATCATTCGCTTGTGGAATAACAGAGCATTCACGAATGCACCCAGCAGGAGGACCATTTTGATACGGAACCAGATGCTCTGAATTGTGTAAGTAGGTTTGGCGTAGAAGAGCAGGATGCCTGTTATGAACATAATCACGAAGCCAATCATCATGGCTGTATTCAAACGCTGGGCAATCTTCACTGCTGACACTTGCGGCATAACCCATCCGAGCATGCGCAAATCGATAAAAATCAACATACCGAGACTGAGCATGACTGTCAGCACGTGCGTCGTTTCAATCCAGTTATATAGATAGAACGACTCTTCTATCGCACGGCTCCATGGCGTTGCATAAAGCCACTCTGCGAATTGATATAGCAATTCGTTCATTACGCTGCTGACCTCCCACTATGAACCTGCCGGCACATTTACCGGTCGTTCGCTCCGTATATAGTGCCGCGAAGAATAGCGCAGCTTCCTGCGCAAATCCAGCGATCGGCTTGATCCAAATCAGAGGGCGAGATTAACACATCGAATTAAAGTGAATTAATCCATTCATCGCGTAAATTCCCGCATTCATGCGATATTACTGATGCTATTGGACATCCACCGTGGTCAGCGGTTTAATATCCGCTCAGAATTCTCGAAACCAGCGGTCCAGGAGCCTGGAGCCGGCTCATTTATGCCAAGCAGCAGTATCGACAACAACACAGCAACAGCCGCCCTGCGCGAGGCCCGCGACAAAGTTGTCGCCAGCGGCGCGCTCGGACGCTCTCCGGTCTATACGCAACTGCTGGATTACCTTATTGACTGCTCAGAAAACTCCCGGCAGCCAAAGGAGTTTGACATCGCCGTCGACGTGCTTGGCAGGGATGGCAGCTTCGATGTAACGCGGGACTCGGTTGTGCGCGTTTATATTCATAAACTCCGAACACGACTCGAAAAATACTACCAGACGATTGCCCCCGATGCAGACCCTCAACTGCGCATCCCCAAAGGGCAATACATGGTAGTAACCACCAGCCAGCCAGATGAACATGATGGAGCGGCTGCCGGTCTGACTCAACCCACTCACAAACGCAGCCTGACAGCCACAAACCTTGCCTGGGGGCTTCTGGTTGTTGTGTTGCTGATGGCAAACGTCTGGCAATGGCTGGATAGAACACGACCGTCAAGCTCTGAGTCTGTCAGTGCCGTTTTAAGTTCCGAACCCTGGGCGGCCATGATGGACGATGAGGTCCCCATCCTCGTCGTTATGGGTGACTACTATATCTTTGGTGAGCTGGACGAACAGGGACGCATTGCGCGCATGGTGCGGGATTTCTACATTAATTCGCGCGAGGATCTGGTCTCTCTGTTCATGCAGGACAGTGAGCTCCAGAGTTACTTCCGCGACCTCGACATGACCTACATGCCGGAAGGCAGCGCCTCGGCCCTGCTGAATATAGGCCCCGTTGTTCAGGCGTCCGGCAAGCGCCATCAGATCAAAATGATGTCGCGCGTCACCACAGCCGATCTGCGCAACAACCACATCGTATATATCGGCTACATCAGCGCCATGGACAAGCTCAACAATCTTTACTTCACGGCATCTGGCCTTTTGCCTGGCGACACCTACGACGAGCTGTACGAAAAGAGGTCCGGCCGCCTGCACCGCAGCACAGCTGGTCTGCCAGAACAGGGCGAGCCCTTCAGGGATCTGGGCCTTGTGTCCTCGTGGCCCGCTGCCAGCGGGAATCAGTTTCTGCTGGTTGCAGGGACTCGTGATGCTGGCCTTATGCATGCCGCCGCCGTCGTAACTGACCCTGACCGGCTTGGCGGCCTGAACACTGACAGCGCAACAGATCAGCCTGCCACAGGCCTGGAAACCCTGTTCGAGGTCTATGGCATCGACAGGACGAACTTCGATGCCACTCGCGTTTACCAGCAGCCGCTGCAGCCCAGTCAGATGTGGCCTCAGGAGGAAGCGGTAACGTCCGGTAATCATTGAGTTAGCGTAACAGGTAGTTTATGCTGATCGGCCCCATAACAGTTATCAGAAGGGAGATCACTCCACACATGTCATACATCAGTCAGAGCAATAGCAATAAGCCATTGAAGGCCGTCCTGCTGACCATTTCAGCAGCATTCGGCGCCATGTCCATCGCTGCCAGTGCGCAGACCGACTACAGCAATCCGGATATGGATCCAGTCAATGATCTGCCAAACCCCTACCAGACCGTGGAAAACTACCTGAAGCTTCCTGCTGGTCGTGAATGGGGTTCAACCAGTGCCGTTCACATCGATATTGATGGCGAAAGCATCTGGGTCGCAGAACGCTGCAGCGGCAACGTGGGCGCCTGCGTCCAGAACTCAAATCTTGATCCGATCATGAAGTTCGACGCCGATGGCAACATGGTTACCAGTTTTGGCGCCGGCATGATCACCTGGCCTCACGGCATCGAGGTTGATCCACAGGGCAACGTCTGGGTAACCGATGCGCGCGACAACCGCGGCGACGGCGTAGAAGAAACTGAAGTCTACGGTCACCAGGTCCACAAGTTCAGCCCTGATGGTCATCATATGATGACTCTGGGCATGCCCGGTGGTGGCCGTGACCCCAACTATCTCTTCCAGCCGAATGACGTGCTGGTCGCTCCAGATGGCCATATTTTTGTAGCCGAAGGGCATTCCAACGCAGAAGGCTCAACTGCGCGTATTCTTAAATTCAGCCCGGCCGGTGACCTGGTCATGACCTGGGGTTCCTACGGCTCAGGCCCGGAGAACTTCATGCAACCGCACGCACTGGCACTGGACTCGCAGGGTCGCCTGTTTATCGCTGACCGCAGCAACAACCGTATCCAGATCTATACTCAGGATGGTGAATTGCTGGACACTTGGTACCAGTTCAGCCGGAACAGTGGCCTGTTCATCGACGAGAATGACGTACTGTACGCCGCAGACTCCGAGTCAGGCTCAGTTGCGCCGCAGTGGGGACACTGGACACGTGGTATCCGCGTCGGCAGCGCCCGTACCGGCGAAGTTCATTATCTGATCCCGGATCCGCAGCCTGATTGCCGTGGCACCTGTACGGCTGAAGGTGTAACTGTAGACCGCAATGGTGTGATCTACGGCGCCGAAGTTGGCCCGGTCGGCGGCATCAAGCGCTACGTCCGTCAGTAATACTTCCGGCTGCACCTTGGGTGCAGTTGAATGAAAAGGGGGAGGCCCGGTATAAGGCCTCCCTTTTTTGTTAAATGCCACACACTTTTAGTCAATCCCGCCAACACGTATCCGCACAGAATCCCCTATCCTTTTGTTATTTATATTTATTTTTTTTTGGCACGAGTATTGCTGAATGTATTGCAACGCGCAATTGATTGCGTAAACGAATTGAAAAGTAACTACCGGGCAGGAGATAGGGATGATCAACTTAAAGACATTGGCCACAGTTTTCATACTGGCGTTTTCGATAAGCGTGGCCTGCGCTGATGAAGTTCGCCGCCACACCTTTGACAGCAATGACATTGATCGACTGGACATCGACACCAATGTGGGAACCTTGCTCATCGAACAATCACAGTCCGACTCGATTGAAGTAGAAGTGACCATCAAAGCTGAAGATCATGGCTGGAGCTTAGGCTGGTTCAGTGATGAACCCGACCTGAGCCAGATTGATATTGAAAGTCGCATTCGTGCGGGTGAATTAAATCTGGGCCTGGACGAGGATGATATTTCGGCGGACTGGATCATTCGAATCCCGGACCTGGAGCGCGTTTCAATTGATCTTGGAGTCGGTACCGTAGAAATTGCAGGCATCAACAGCGAATTCGATATTCACGTCGGCGTCGGTACAATAGATATCGAAACATCACGATCATCAACTGGTCGTATCAGCGCCAGTGCGGGCGTGGGTGACACCCGTGTGCGCGGCGCAGCTGAGACGGACAGTCAACGTGCTCTGGTCAGCAGCGACACGAGCGCAACAGGCGACGGCGACAAAGATCTGACTGCCGAAGTTGGCGTTGGCGACGTGCGTATCGCCCTGCGTTGAAATTCGACTGACTACCTCAGGTTCTGAACCATCCACTGATGCTGACTCTAGGTGAGCCTGCAAATGGAGAGACACACCCGACTGAATGCAATTGCGGCACCTTGAACACGTTCAAGGCATTCAGTCGGGGCATATACCCCTCTGCAATATGCCCGTCTCCATCCACGAAATTCAAAGCCCCACCCCAATCAGGGCGCCATTTGTTTGTTAATCCCAATACGTAGGCCGCGACGCGATTTTTGCCTGGGACATGATCATCATGACAAGTCAGAAAGTGCCCCGGCTGATATCGAGTCAGTTGGGCGTCGACCAGCCTGATCTCAGCATTCCCGGTAAGCTCTCGCGCAAAGGCAAGAAAGCGCTCTGAGTTGAGAAATTCATAAACGCGCATCACGTAGTGTTGTTTATGGTGTCCTGACTCATACATGTCAGACACTGGAAAGTTCTCGAACAGGTACTGAAAGTTGCTCCTGGCATTCGCATAAATTGCGTCGGTCAGTGATTTTTTTCCCGAGTCAGGCAGGGCTTCAAACTGCGCAGGCTCCAGGTCATAGACATTGCCACTGCTGTTGAAGTGCAGCTTCCAGGGAATATCCTCATTCAAACTTTCGACAAGCTTTTTGACACTCTGCGAACTCAGGATGTTGGGCATGTGGACACGCCCTAGTTTGCGATAGACTGACGCAGCCATGGCAACATCGACGCTGCTGGAAAGCTTTACGGGTATCGATTTATCAGTGTTTTTTGCCATGTGTGAGCGATATTCCTGTGAGTGACTGCGGCACAATTCTACGACAATCAAGCAGCCCGATCTTTATCGACAAAGATTAAATTGATTCGCGTCAAAATGGAAACGGTTGGCGTGCACCAGACTGTAATCCGTACCGAGAGCAGCACCAAGCTGCATGCACGCGACTTTAAGGACTAACGACCTAGAAAGCGGACAAGTTCACGGTTGAGAGCATCGGGGGCTTCAAGGTGCGGATTATGGCCCACACCAGGAATCAGGTGTGCCTCTCCATTCGGCAGGATCGACGCGGCATTACGAACAGCTTCCGGGAAACCTGCACCATCTTCCTCACCCCCTATCACCAGAGCACTGGCCTGAATGAGTGGCCAGTCGCCAGCCATGCTGTCGCCAGTGCGGTTGGCTGCGAGTATGGCATTCTTGAGCGGGCCACCTTCGCTGATGTCATTGCCAAACCGTATCCGGACATGTTCCAGGAATTCTGATTTCCATTCGACGACTCGACGGGTTTCAGTACGAAGATGACGTTCATAAACGGCTTGGCGATCTGTCTCTAGTGTGTCGTCAGGCGCAAGTACGTCCCCCGTCACCGGTGCCATCGGGGCTGGGCCGCTCCTGCCGGACAAGCCGATAGGGTTTACCATTACCAGGTGGGTTGTGCGTTCTGGATATAAGCGCGCGAAGCGAGAGACCATCTGGCCTCCCATTGAGTGTCCTATCACCGCCGCCTGCTCAATGCCCAGGTGATCCATGACTGCAGCCATATTTTCTGCATGCAGATGCCAGCTGTAAGGAATCAGAGGCTTGGAAGACTTGCCCCAACCAAGTCTGTCTTCGGCAATGACTCGATACCCTTCATCTGCCAGTACTCCTATTGTTTCTCCCCAATACCAGCCGTAGTAGCTCATTCCATGAGTCAGGTAGACGGTGCGGCCATTTGCCTGGCCGGTTGGCATGACATCCATGTAAGCGATACGAACACGCTCGCCTTCAAGCTCTCTTTCCAGATATTGAACGGGATAGGGATAGTCGACTTCTTCGAGATCGATCGAAACCGGGCCCCAGTGTTCTGGAGGCGAAGCTGGTGGTTGAGTCTGCGCAAGAACAGCAGTGGCTGCACCTACGAACAGAAATGCGAGCACAGATAAAGTAATAGCAACACGCATGAGACTCGTCTCCAATTATTTTTTGAATACGCATCTTTCCGGGATCGGTATACTCCGACGGCCTGACTGGCAATCATTAGATCGACGGTGCAGGAATCAAGAATGTCTCAAGCACCATAGCCCGTGTCAAGAAAGACCTGAGCTAAAAACGAGCGCAAAAAAAATCCCCGGCCTCTGACGAGACCGGGGATTTTCCCGTTTTGATGCCTGACAAAACGGCAGGACAGCCGTTTTGCACAGCCGAAGGCTGCCCGAAGGGCGAGGGCCAGGACGGCCCGAGTGACCATGTCCGTAGGACATCGGCGGGGATCAAAAACAAAAAACCCCTACCGGCAGCGCCGATAGGGGTTTTTGCTTTTTTTGATGCCTGACGATGGTC
>DEMH01000004.1:71149-294965 GCA_002354805.1 Gammaproteobacteria bacterium UBA2675 | reverse complement strand
CGTATTATACGCGTTTGAATCAGTCTGACAAGGCTTTTTTCGAACAATTTTTTGATCAACCGTCGATCAAAATTCCTTACCGATCCTGCCTGCTGAAGTTGCCCTTCAGCTGTCAGGGGCGCGCATTATGCCACAGTTTTTGATGCCTGCAAGCACTTTTTATGACAGCACTGTCATTTTCTTAAAATCACGCCGCAACACTAGCAAATACGCAATAGATGAAACTGCTTCTTGCCGCGCTTAAGGATAATGTAACGATCAAACCGGGCCTGCGCGCGACCAATCGTCGCCTCCAGATCAGTGATCTTTTCGCCATTCACTGACACGGCACCGGCATTGATGAACTCCCTGGCGGCACGATTGGACTGCGCCAGCCTGCTGTCCACCAGAGCCTGAACCAGCGTAAGCGCTTGGTCGCCTATATCTGTAGAAGGCAAACCATCCAGACGCAGCTGCTCAAAGTCTCGTTCCCGCAACTCATCAAGCAGGCCCGAGAATAGCGCTGAACTGATTCGCTCGGCCGCCTCCACCCCTTCGCGCCCATGAACCAGTTCGGTTACCTCACGCGCCAGAATACCCTGCGCCTGAGGCCGGCCGCTGGCACCCACATCGGCGGCCTCGATTTCGTCAATCTGTGCCGGTGTCAGAAACGTAAAGTAGCGCAGGAATTTATAAACGTCCGCATCTGCGGCATTTAACCAGAACTGATAAAAAGCATAGGGAGATGTCTTTTCCGCGTTCAGCCACACAGTGCCCGTTTCAGTCTTGCCGAACTTCTGCCCATCGGCCTTGGTGACCAGCGGCACAGTCAAGCCATACACCTGCCCCTGATAAAGCCTGCGGGTCAGATCAATACCGCCGGTAATGTTGCCCCACTGATCACTGCCACCCACCTGTAAAGTGCAGTTGTGCTGGTGATAGAGCTGCGCAAAATCATAGGACTGCAGAATCATGTAACTGAACTCAGTAAAGGAGATGCCTGAGCCTTCTCTTTCGATGCGTTGCTTGACCGACTCTTTCTGAATCATTGCATTGACAGAAAAATGCTTGCCAACATCCCGCAGAAAATCCAGCACGCCGAGCTGCTTGGTCCAATCCAGATTGTTTACCACCACCGCCGATGCAGCACCGCAGTCAAAGTCCAGAAACTGCTCCAGCTGCCCCTTCAGGCTGGACACCCAACCGCTGATCACTTCAACAGAGTTGAGCTGACGCTCGGCCGCTTTAAAGCTGGGGTCACCAATCATGCCAGTCGCACCACCGACCAGAGCCAGCGGTTTATGGCCGGCCAGCTGAAAGCGTCGCAGCACCAGCAATGGAACCAGATGGCCAATATGAAGACTGTCTGCCGTCGGGTCAAAGCCGCTATACAGAGTGCGACTGCCACCCGCCAGGTGCGCTTTTAATTCATCTCCGGAAGTCGTCTGGGCGATCAAACCACGCGCCTCCAGGTCGGCAACAATTTCCACTTTATTTACAGACATATCGGTCATTCCAATCATCGAGTTTCTACAAGGCGGACAATTCTACACCATACATTGGAATAAGACTTGACCTTGCCCGTGAAAGCCTTAAGAATTGGGGGATAATTTGGTCCGCCAGCCAGCAATATCGAGACAACAAGAATTCCATGGAACCGATACACCAAAGAACAACCGTACCTCGCAACAAGCCAACGCTTCAGAAGCGATACAACGCCAGCGCCATACCCGGGCCCCAGCAGGGCAAGCGTCTCAGCCTGAAACAGATTCCCCGTCAGCATATTGTGCTCGCGAGCATACTCAGCGCAGTGCTGTTTGCCGTCACAACAATGATGCCAGAAGAGTCCGCCCACGGAGACAGACTGGCATCCGACCAGCAAGTGCCAAGACTGGCTTCGATGCAGAGCCAGCAGGCAGATCAGGTCGGGCCGCAACCAATGATTGGTCCCATGCAGCCTAAAAATCATGGCTGGACGGAATTGACGGTCGCCCCCGGCGACACACTGTCATCCATTTTCAACGAAGTGGGCCTCTCGGCTCAGGAGCTGCACCGGCTGATCGACACCACAGATGAAGCCACTGTGCTGAACCGCCTTCGGCCTGGCTATCAACTGAGCTTTCACATTCCCAGCCCCGGCGAGCTGCGACAATTGCAGGTTCTGACGTCGCCACTGGAAGGCTTTGTCTACAAGCGCTACGACGCGCGTTATGAAGTTGAGCCTGTTTTGCGGACTCCAGAGATCCGGGAAGTCGTCAGGCAGGGCGAGATATCAGACAGCCTGTTCCTGGCTGCGCAACGAGCCGACATCCCCGCCAATGTCATCATGGGTATGGCCGATGTATTTGGTGGCGTAATCGACTTCCTGCTCGATCCGCGACAGGGCGACCGGTTCAGCATCATTTATCAGGAAAAGTATCTCGACGGAGAATACGTCGGTCCTGGTGAAATAATAGGTGCACAATTCATCAACCGGGGTCGCGAGCATATCGCGGTCCGATATGAGAACACCCAGGGTGAAAGCGGCTTCTTCAGCCCAACTGGCGAAAGCATGCAGAAGGCCTTCCTCAGGAACCCGCTGGATGTATTCAGAATCAGCTCCAATTTCAACCCGAACCGTCGCCACCCAATTCTGAATACCATACGTGCGCACAAGGGCACCGACTACGCAGCACCGACTGGAACACCAGTACGCGCAACCGCGGACGGCACTGTAACCTGGGCAGCCCGCAATGGCTCATTTGGCAAGCTGGTCGTTATTGAACATCACGGCTCCTACGAGACCAAGTACGCACACCTGAATGACTATGCCGATGGTATTCGCAAAGGCAGCCGGGTTAGCCAGGGCCAGGTGATCGGATACGTTGGTGCAACCGGCGGTGCAACTGGCCCACACCTGCATTATGAATTTCTGGTGAGTGGCGTTCACAAAGACCCACGTACCATCGTTGACCAGCTGCCGCAGGCGGTCACGCTGGAGCCTGCTGAAATGCCAAGATTCCTTGAGCGTTCACGAGCAATTATTGAGCGCTTCCCACCATCCAGTGCAGACAGTCGCCTGTTGACACTCGCCGGACCAGCACTTCCGTCGCTGGAACACTAATGAGCACCCGGGCGGATCCTTCGGGTTCAGCCCGCCACGGGCCGGCCGGGCTTTATATTGGGCTTATATCCGGTACCAGTGTCGACGGCATTGACTGCGCTCTGATCGAAACCGGTCCTGAGGGTACCCAGCTGCTGGCCACGCAGGCGCTCGAGTATTCGCCTGCGCTTCGCACAAAGATTCTGGCCATCTGCCATAATGGACAGGTATCACTATCTGATCTTGGAGACACCGACGTCGAAATCGGAAAGGCCTTTGCGGCGGCAGCCAATGCGCTGATGCGACAGGAAGGACTGACCGCAGATCAAATAGTCGCCATAGGCAGTCACGGACAGACCGTCTATCACCAGCCGCAAGGCACTCACACCTTCAGTCTTCAGCTGGGGGACCCGAACACCATCGCTGCACTCACTGGCGTGACAACTGTTGCCGATTTTCGCCAGCGCGACATGGCGATGGGAGGTCAGGGTGCGCCGCTGGCTCCCCTGTTTCATCAGCACTTCTTTCATGCTCCCGGGCAGCAGACCCTGGTGCTGAATATTGGCGGCATGGCCAATATTACAATTGTGGATATGAATCCTGCTGCTTGCCCAACAGGGTTTGATACCGGTCCCGGTAATGTCCTGATGGATCTATGGATAGAACAGTATTGCGGCAAGCCCTACGATGCTGATGGCGCATGGGCCGCCAGTGGTCAGGTACTGCCCGCACTGCTGTCGGTCATGATGGCTGAACCCTATTTCTCGCTACCAGCCCCAAAAAGCACCGGTCGAGAATTGTTCAACGCTCGCTGGCTTGGGAGCGCAATGCAGCAGGCTCTGCAGCTGGAGGGCGTCGCCAGCTATGCGCCAGAGGATGTACAGCGCACTCTACTGCAGCTTACCGTACTCAGTGTCTGCGACGCCGTCGCAGGCTGCACAGGCCGATCAATTACACAAGGCGTAATTGCTGTCTGTGGCGGTGGTGCTCACAATCGCACGCTCATGTCGCAGTTACAGATCGAACTTCCAGCTTATCAAGTAGTTCCCAGCGACGATCTAGGCATGCCTGCTGACTGGGTGGAGGCTGTGACCTTTGCCTGGCTGGCCAGCAATACTATCGGCGGTATTGCCATGGACTGCAGCAAACTGACCGGGTCACGCAGCCCCGTGATTCTGGGTGGTATTTATCAGTCGGGGAGATAGGTCGTTTCAGATGGAGAACGACGAGCCACAGCCACAGGTAGTCGCTGCCATTGGATTGTTGACGACAAAGCGGGAGCCTTCAAGATTCTCGACATAGTCGACACGCGCGCCGACCAGATACTGGTAACTCAATGGATCAACCAGCAGGGTTGCGCCCTTGTGATCCACCACAGTATCTTCGTCCCCAACTTCCTCGTCAAAGCTGAAGCCATACTGAAAACCGGAGCAACCGCCGCCGGTTACGAACACTCGTAACTTCAGAGACGGCTTGCCTTCTTCCTCGATCAGGCTTTTTACTTTATCGGCTGCGTTATCCGTCAACGCAATAATGACCGGATCGTGTGTCTGTACAGTGGACATAATTCAACTTACTCAAAACAACTGCAGAATATTTCTCAAGAAATTATGGACATATCCGAGTATTTTAGTCAACTATTAAGCGGCTGCTGACTGATGCATCTGGAGCAGCTTCAGCCGCTCTGGGCGACACTGGATTGGGCGCCGTCATCATGTGTCAAGGCTCTCAGTTGAGACTTGGCCTCATCACCACAGACAAGACTGCCGTTTACCTGAGCGCCCGCCACCATTTCCAGTAATCGATACTGCACCGAGCCCGTAATGCGGGCTTTTGCTGCAAGTTCAAGGTGGGAAGCAACTCTGACGTCACCTTCTATTTCACCATTCACAACAGCGTTGGGGACGCTGATGTTGCCGTTGACCCGTCCTGTCTCAGCTATTCTCAGTACGGCCGCGCTGTCGTCAGCAGCCTTGATATCGCCAACCACCAGACCTTCGATAATCAGCTCTCCCTTGAAGCTCAGATTACCGGTCACCTCGGTATCCACCGAAATCAGGGTGTGTGCGTCGGTTCGACTTTTGGATACCAGCTTATTGTCATTCGATTTGAACATGAACGGGCCCCTGTTGTTGCCATTCGGCATTGATAGACGAAGCAGGCAGTGTCGCGCGCGCATCCGCAACGCTCACTTCTGCCGCTGTCGGTACAAACCCCTCAGGCAACAGAATGCTGCCGGAAAAGCGATATAGATAATTGAAGCTTGCCTTCAGTTCCTGAGGCAGCACTGCGATGGTATCCAGGTCAAACGATTGCGGCTCACCTGCCTGCTCGCCATTTATAACTATATTGGCTACCACGTCCACCACGGCATCCTGATTGCCATGTACCGCAACCAGTAATTGATAGGCGTAGCCACGCTCTACCTGCGCTACATCCGAGAGCTTGAACTGGACGATACTCAGCGCGGGCGTTGCGCTGCTTGCCAGGCTCATTACCTGTCGGTACAGCCCATTGTCACGCTGCAACTCGACATTGCTCTCACGCAGGGATGCGATGGTCGTTTGCGCCTGACTCAGTGCCTGCTGATCAAGCTCGCGATTGCGCTCACTGATGGCAAGCTGTGCCTGCAGGCTCGTTAGTTGGCTGGCATTCTCCGGCTCGATCGCGCGCAGTTGCGCGAGTTGCTGCGCCAGTTGCTGGCGATCGCTACTGCCATACCAGTAGCCAGCCGCAGCGGCCAGGGCCACAACCAGAAGAGCAGCCAGGCCGAGGATGTACGGCTGCCACGGCCGATACCTGACAACCCGCATCCGATATTGTTTGCTACCCTTGACGGCCCCAGGCATTGCCAGTCAGCTTGTCGATTACAGTAGCAGCGACAGCGTATCCAGACCGCTGCGCTCACTGAGTCCAAACATGATGTTCATATTCTGCACCGCCTGCCCGGAGGCACCTTTTACCAGATTGTCGATGACCGAAAGAACCACAATGGTATTGCTGTCAGCCAGATAGTGGACCGCTATCTGGCAACGGTTCGAGCCTTTGACATTACGTGTAGCCGGATGGCTGCCAGCAGGCATCACGTCCACAAACGGTTCGTCGCGATAGCGATCTTCAAACAGACTCTGTAGCTGCTGCGCTGTCACCTCAGTACTTGGCCTGGCATACAAGGTCGCATGGATGCCCCGAATCATAGGGGTCAGATGTGGAATAAAGGTCAGATTAACATCCGTGCCCGCTGCATTTCGCAGGCCCTGGGAAATCTCTGGCAAGTGACGATGACCTGCCACACCATATGCGCTCATCGACTCCGACGCCTCGCACAGCAGACTGCCCACTTTGGCGCCCCGCCCAGCGCCGCTGACGCCCGACTTGGCATCAGCAATCAAATGCGCTGGATCTACCAGACCTTTTTCCAGCAAGGGAAGCAGTCCCAACTGCACAGCAGTCGGATAACAGCCCGGGACTGCGATCAACTGTGCATCACGAATCGCGGTACGATTGACTTCTGGCAGGCCATAAACAGCCTTTTCGATCAGCTCCGGGCTCTCATGCTTCTCTTTGTACCATTTCTCCCAAAGCTCGCGATCTTTCAGGCGAAAATCGGCCGACAGGTCGATTATCCGGACTCCACGAGCCATGAGGCTTGCTGCACTTTTCATCGCAACGGTATGGGGTGTGGCATAAAACACCACGTCGCAGGCAGCCAGCGCATCATCGTCAGGGGCCGTAAAGCGGATATCAAGATACCCCCGCAAATTAGGGAACAGATCTGCTACTGAGGTCCCGTCCAGCTCGCGCGAGGTAACAACGTCGATTCGCACGTCATCGCGAAGCGCCAGCAAGCGCAATAATTCAACGCCTGTGTATCCGGTGGCACCAACAATTCCAACTTTGATCACAACCTTCTCCTGATCCCAATAATGGCTTTGTTCCGTATTCTAACACCAGCGAGCAGCTTTTTGCCGGATGCGGCTGTACTCAGGCTGCTGCCATCTGCATAATCGTGAACTCATCAATCCAAGTTTTTTGAAGGACAGACATGGCCTGGCTGGAAGCGTTTCACTTGATCTCGGTAATCTGCTGGTTTGCAGGTATTTTTTATCTGCCGCGGCTTTTTGTCTATCACGCCATGAGCGACGACCCCATCAGCAAAGAGCGCTTTGTTGTCATGGAGCGCAAGCTTTACCGGGGCATCATGACGCCATCTGCCGTCGCCACTGTCTTCTTCGGCGCCTGGCTGATCTACAGCGCACCGGATTTTTACCTGCGTCAGGGCTGGTTGCACGTCAAGCTCGTCATCGTTGCCCTGCTGATCGTTTACCACATCAGCTGCGGCTGGTTCTGGGCCAGATTTCGTGACGACAGAAACACTCACAGCCACACATTTTTCCGTATTTACAATGAAGTTCCGGTATTCGCGCTGGTCGCGATTGTCATCCTCGCAGTGGTAAAACCGTTTTGAGCAGGTCAGCGCATACAAAACCCATGGTGCTGTGCCTGAGCGGACTGGACCCCAGTGGTGGTGCCGGCATTCAGGCGGACATGGAGGCAATGCTGATGACCGGCTCACACTGCCTGCCGGTCATTACATCGCTGACGGTTCAGAACACCCAGAACGTGCAGGCCACACAGCCCGTTAACGGCGAAATATTGCGTCATCAGGTCGAATCACTACTGTCCGACCTCAGCATTTCGGCAATCAAGATCGGTCTGCTGGATGGTCCCGACAATGTCCGTGTGGTGGCGGACATTGTCAAGCAGTTGCGCGACGTCCCAGTGGTTGCGGACCCGGTACTGATCGCGGGAGGCGGCTATGATTTTGGCGCCGTCGACATTATCGACCTCTATCTCGAACAGATCGCTCCTCACGCCACCATCATGACCCCCAATACCCATGAACTTTTCCGGCTCGCCAAGGGATCTGATTCTCAGTCAGAGGCGGCGGAAAGATTGCTGCAGGCCGGTGCGAAACATGTACTTGTGACGGGCGGTCACGAGCCAGGCGAGCTGATTACCAACCGACTCTACTCTGGCGAAAAGCGTGACGATCCCTGTCAGTGGCAATGGGCACGTCAGCCCGGGGAGTATCACGGTTCCGGGTGCACACTGGCCGCCGCGCTGGCGTCGTATCTTGCTCAGGGAAATAACGTCACAGACGCTGCTAGCCTGGCGCAGGACTTCACCTGGCAAGCCATCAAACACGGCTGGCAGCCTGGTGCCGGACAGTTCATTCCCAATCGCCGGTATCCGCTTGAGATATGATACGGCCGCCTGCTTTGCTAGAATGGCGGGCGGTGCAGACAACCCAGGATTAAACTTTTGACCGACCAGCAGGCGCGAAGGCTTCGCGGCGTATATGCAATCACTGACTCAAAGCTGCTCGGCGGGAAGCGATTGCTTCCTGCAGTCGAAGAGGCCCTGGCAGGCGGCGTGAGCCTGGTCCAGTACCGTAACAAGAGCGCAGACTCGTCAGTGCGACTTGGCGAAGCGACGAGCCTGCAGGCCCTCTGCAGCAAATTCGGCGCAATGTTGCTGATCAACGATGACATTGAATTGTGCCTGGCGGCCGGCGCAGCCGGTGTGCATCTTGGCCAGAGTGACACCAGCCTTGTGCAGGCCAGACGCACACTTGGCCCGGATGCCATTATCGGCATCACCTGTCACAATCGGGACGAGCTTGTCATCAAAGCAGAACAGGAAGGCGCAAGTTACATCGCTCTTGGCCGGTTTTTCCCGTCAGAGACCAAACCTGATGCACCGGCAGCAAACCTGAATGACCTGCGACGCGTAAGACAGCTGACGACTTTGCCAATAGTCGCGATTGGCGGTGTCACTGCCGATAATGGCGACGCTTTGCTGGAGCTTGGTGCCGACATGCTGGCAGTCATTCATTACCTGTTTGCCAAGCCAGATGTAAAAAAACGCGCCGAAGCCCTGGCCCGATTATTTGCCTGACAGAACATCCAGACAGAAGGATTAAACCCGATATGACTGAATCACACGTACCCCACCACGACCCCAAACGCTCTGCGGCCCTGTTCGAAGAAGCTCAACAGTATATTCCCGGTGGCGTTAATTCACCGGTCCGGGCATTCCGCGGTGTGGGCGGCACGCCACTTTTTTTCAGTGGCGGACAGGGTGCTTACCTGATAGACGAAGACGAAAACCGTTACGTTGACTTTGTTGGCGCCTGGGGCCCCATGATTCTCGGCCACTGCCATCCATCCGTCATTCAGGCACTGCAGCTGCAGCTGAACAAGGGCCTTGGATATGGTGCTTCAACAGCAGCGGAAGTAGAGATCGCCAAAACCATCTGCAAGCTGGTTCCGTCCATAGAAAAGGTCCGCCTGGTAACCTCCGGTACAGAGGCAACCATGAGCGCCATCCGCCTGGCTCGCGGTTACACACGCCGCGACAAGGTGGTCAAGTTTGAGGGCTGCTATCATGGCCATGTTGACGGACTGCTGGTCAAAGCCGGTTCAGGGGCACTGACACTTGGCGAGCCTGACTCTTTGGGTGTGCCGACCTCATACACTGATCAGACCTTTGTGCTGACCTACAATGATATTGACGGCATGCGCGAGTTATTCGATCAACGGGGCGAGGAAATCGCCTGCGTCATTGTGGAGCCAGTAGCCGGCAACATGAACCTGGTACCACCAGTGCCCGGATTCCTGGAGGCGATGCGTGAGCTTTGCACCAAGTATGGCGCAGTGCTGATATTTGATGAAGTCATGACTGGATTCAGAACCGCACTGGGTGGAGCCCAGTCGGTTTATGGTGTGACACCCGACCTGACTACATTGGGCAAAGTTATTGGCGGAGGCTTGCCGGTGGGCGCTTTCGGTGGCAAGGCCGAGATCATGAATTGTATTGCTCCGCTCGGTGGCGTTTACCAGGCCGGCACACTGGCGGGCAGCCCGCTCGCGGTGGCGGCTGGCCTGGCCATGCTGACAGAGATCCAGCGACCCGGTTTCCATGACCAGCTGACCGCACGCACCGCCCAGATGCTGGCTGGCCTCCAGGAACTGGCAGATGCCGCCGGCATCCCCTTCACAACCAGTCAGGTGGGAGGCATGTTTGGATGTTTCTTCTCGGAGGAAAAGCAGGTAACACGTTTCGACCAGGTCATGGCCTGCAATGTGGAGCAATTCAAGCGCTACTTCCATTTGATGCTGGAAAATAACATCTACCTGGCGCCCTCTGCTTTTGAGGCTGGTTTCGTTTCGGCTGCGCACGGCGACAAAGAAATCGAACTGACACTGGCAGCTGCCAAAAAAGCCTTTGCTGCATTGTGATACAACAGGAATCAAAATCAGGAACAATCAATGACAACATATGACGTGTACGGCATCGGCAATGCGCTGGTCGACAAAGAATTCGAAGTAGACGACAATTTTTTTGTCGAAGCAGGTATCGAGAAAGGTTTCATGACTCTGATGGATGCGCAGCCCCAGCAAGTCATCCTCGACCTGCTGAGCCAGCGCTATCCACTGAAAAAGCAGGCCGGTGGCGGCTCCGCTGCCAACACACTTTACGCAGTAAGCCAGTTTGGTGGCAAAACATTCTATGCCTGCAAAGTAGCCAATGATGAAACTGGTGATTTTTACGTCAGCGCCCTTGGCGACCACAACATCAGCACCAATCTGGGTGCTCAGCGCGAACCCGGCATGACCGGCCGCTGCCTGGTCATGGTGACACCTGATGCTGAGCGGACCATGCTGACACACCTGGGAATTTCGTCACTGGTGTCGCCGTCAGATGTCCGGGAAGATATAGTGGCCCAGGCCAAGTTCGTATATATCGAGGGTTATCTGGTTACATCTGATTCGGCGCGCGCGGCTGCAAAAAAACTGAAGACCTGCGCAGAGCAGCACGACGTAAAGACGGCATTGACCTTCTCCGACCCGGCGATGGTCGAGTATTTTAAAGATGGTATCAATGAAGTGCTTGGTGACGGCGTCGACCTGCTGTTCTGCAATGAGCAGGAAGCCAGGATCTGGGCCGACGAGGACGATTTCGAAAAAGCCTGCAAAAAAATTGCCACAGTGGCCACAAGCTTTGTGATTACACGTGGTGCCAGAGGCGCATTATTGTTTGATGGTCAGAATTACATCGATATTGCCCCGCACAACGTCAAGGCGGTGGACACAAACGGGGCCGGAGACATGTTTTCCGGTGCATTTCTTTATGGCATCACGCAAGGCATGTCATTCCAGAAAGCCGGTGAACTCGCCAGCCTGGCCTCGGCCACGGTGGTCACTGAGTTTGGCCCAAGACTGGAGCCGGAGCAGCACTTACAATTGCTGGAGAAGCTGAGCTAGGACTTGTGGTCAGCGGGCTACAAAGTGCAGCCCAAAATCGAAGGATGCCCGGCCCGGCAGGCATGTAGCCAGCGGACCGGGCAGCACATTCACAATTCAGGCACGAAGATCGTCGACGAACTTCTTGACGCCATCAAACCAGCTGGTTTTCTTGGGAGACTGCTGACCTTCGGTATCTCCGATAGTCTGGAACTCCTGCAACAGCTCTTTCTGGCGGCGCGTCAGCTTAACCGGCGTCTCCACAACAACCCGACACAGCAGGTCGCCCGGGCCACCACCTCTGACAGAGCTGACGCCCTTGCCGCGCAGGCGGAATAATTTCCCGGTTTGTGTCTCGGCAGGAATTTTCAATTTGACACGTCCATCCAGAGTCGGGACTTCAAGTTCCCCACCCAGAGCCGCATCAACGAAACTGATGGGAATTTCGCAGTGCAGGTCACGCCCTTCGCGCACAAATATCTTGTGCGGACGCATGTGAATCTGCACGTACAGATCGCCGGGAGGCCCACCGTTTACACCGGCCTGACCTTCGCCAGTGAGCCGGATTCGATCCCCCTCATCCACGCCGGCAGGCACTTTAACCGAGAGCGTCTTCTGCTCTTCGACCTGACCACGGCCGTGACAGGAGTTACAGGGATCCTTGATCTGCTTGCCACTGCCATGACAGCGTGGACAGGTCTGCTGCACCGAGAAAAATCCCTGCTGCATTCGCACCTGACCCAGGCCGTTACAGGTTGAACAGTCAACGGGCGCCGAACCTTTTTTGGCGCCTGTGCCGTCACAGGTATCACAGGTGACCGCGGTTGGAATGCGAATCTTGACCGTTGTTCCCTTAACGGCGTCTTCCAGATTCAGCTCCAGGTTGTAACGCAGATCCGAGCCTTTGCGGACACCGCTGCGGCCACCACCAGCGCGGCCGCCTCCACCAAAGATGTCTCCAAAGATATCACTGAAGATATCACCGAAATCACCGGCTCCATGCGCACCACCCTGCTGGTTAACGCCAGCGTGCCCGTACTGGTCGTATCGGGCACGTTTATCCGGGTCGGACAGCACTTCAAATGCTTCGTTGGCCTGTTTAAACAGCTCTTCCGACTCTTTGTTGCCGGCATTTCTGTCAGGGTGATGCTTCATGGCAACGCGCCGGTAGGCCTTTTTGATATCGGCCTCCGACGCATCACGGGCTACACCCAGTACTTCGTAATAATCTTTTTTCGACATAGTCCGTCAGCCAGTATCTTATTTATCGTCCTTCACTTCCTCGAACTCCGCATCCACTGCGTCATCCGCGCCTGCGGACTTGTCGCTGGCTCCTGCCTCATCAGCGCCAGCATCTGCGGCTCCGGCGGCACCCTGCTGCTCAGCATACATCTTCTGAGCCAGGCCTGATGATGCCTCGGTCAAGGCTTTGGTCTTTTCCTCGATCTGCTCAAGTTCGCCAGCTTTCATGGCCTCTTCCAGGTCGCTGATGGCAGACTCAATCTTGGCCTTTTCATCAGCGTCCACCTTGTCACCGGCATCAGCAAGTGTTTTGCGGGTGGCATGAATCAGACCATCGGCTGTATTGCGGGCTGTCACCAGCTGCTCAAACTTCTTGTCTTCCGCCGCGTTGGCCTCGGCATCCTTGACCATACGCTCGATCTCTTCGTCGGTCAGACCGCTGGACGCTTTGATGACAATCGACTGTTCTTTGCCAGTCGCCTTGTCTTTGGCAGATACGTTCAGAATACCGTTGGCATCCAGGTCGAAGGCTACTTCAATCTGCGGCATACCACGCGGTGCTGGCGGGATATCACTCAGGTCGAAGCGTCCCAGAGACTTGTTCTGGTTAGCCTGCTTGC
The DNA here is from genome assembly GCA_002354805.1 of Gammaproteobacteria bacterium UBA2675. Classification (GTDB taxonomy): domain Bacteria; phylum Pseudomonadota; class Gammaproteobacteria; order Pseudomonadales; family Pseudohongiellaceae; genus Pseudohongiella. The sequence goes on along the minus strand of DEMH01000004.1, from coordinate 281,733 downwards.
GCTCACCCTGAACGACGTGAATGGTCACCGCAGTCTGATTGTCGTCCGCCGTCGAGAAAACCTGGGTTTTCTTGGTCGGGATGGTTGTGTTTTTGTCAATCAACACGCTGGTGACACCACCCAGTGTCTCAATACCCAGAGACAGCGGTGTTACGTCCAGCAGCAGTACATCATTCACCTCACCTGACAGCACAGCCGCCTGGATCGCAGCACCCATCGCCACCGCCTCATCCGGGTTGACGTCACGGCGTGCTTCCTTGCCGAAAAAGTCAGCGACTTTTTTCTGTACAAGAGGCATGCGCGTCTGACCACCGACCAGGATGACGTCGTTGATTTTGCCAACGTCCAGACCAGCGTCTTTCAGTGCAATACGAACCGGCTCCAGTGTGCGCTCAACCAGCTCTTCCACCAGTGATTCGAACTTGGCACGGGTCAGCTTTTGCACAAGGTGCTTGGGACCTGATGCATCAGCAGTAATGTAAGGCAGATTCACCTCTGTCTGCTGAGACGATGACAGCTCGATCTTGGCCTTCTCAGCAGCTTCTTTCAGACGCTGCAGTGCCAGTGGATCGCTGCGCAGATCCATGCCCGACTCCTTCTTGAACTCATCCGCAAGATAGTCGATCAGGCGCAGGTCAAAGTCCTCACCACCCAGGAAGGTATCACCATTGGTGGACAGCACTTCAAAGGTGTGCTCACCGTCGGTCTCGGCAATCTCGATAATGGAAATATCGAAGGTACCGCCACCCAGGTCATATACAGCAATGGTGCTGTCACCGGACTTCTTGTCCATACCATAGGCCAGCGCTGCTGCTGTCGGCTCATTGATGATGCGCTTGACTTCAAGCCCGGCGATTTTACCGGCATCCTTGGTTGCCTGACGCTGCGAGTCATTGAAGTAAGCTGGAACTGTTACGACCGCTTCAGTAACTGGCTCACCCAGATAGTCCTCGGCCGTCTTTTTCATCTTTTTCAGCACCTGAGCTGAAATCTGCGGCGGCGACATATTGTTGTCATTCACGCGTACCCAAGCGTCACCATTGTCCGCCTTGGTTATTTCATAAGGCACCATCTTGATGTCTTTCTGAACGACTTCGTCCTTGAACTGTCGCCCAATCAGTCGCTTGATGGCGAACAGTGTGTTCTTGGGGTTGGTGACCGACTGGCGCTTGGCAGGCTGACCCACCAGCGTTTCGCCATCTTTGGTGTAGGCGATGACGGACGGCGTTGTACGATCCCCTTCCGCATTCTCAATGACCTTGGCCTTGCCGCCTTCCATGATGGAGACACAGGAGTTGGTTGTACCCAGGTCAATACCGATTATCTTGCCCATAATATCCTCTCCAGAAAACCTTTGATGTCTATATTGGTTCACAGCCGCTGATTTCAAGGGCTGTAGCAAATTTATTTAGGCCCGTTCAGGCCTTGACGCTGACGCCATCGTGACCGCCAGCACCTGATGGGGCCTTGGCTACCATGACCATGGCAGGGCGCAGCACGCGACCATTCAGCGTGTAGCCTTTCTGCATAACGGCTACCACGGAGTCCGGCTCAGCCGTCTCGCTCTCCATCATGCCCATGGCCTGATGGAATTCCGGGTTAAACGGCTCACCCACCGGATCCAGCGCCAGTACATTGAACTTCTGCAGACAGTTGGTGAAACTTTTCAGAGTAAGCTCCACGCCCTGCTTGAGGGCTGTTACCAGCTCATCATCCTTGTCCGCAGCCGCCTGCAGCGCACGCTCCAGATTGTCGATGACAGGCAACAGCTCAGAGACCAGCTTCTCCTGGCCATATTTGTGCGCTCGCTCCACATCCTGTTCGGCCCGGCGCCGAATGTTTTGCATGTCGGCATGCAGACGCAGAACTTCGCTTTGATGAGCCGCCATTGTCTCCTCCGCCTCTGCCAGGCGGTCCAGTGCCTGCTGCAGGGTCAGCCCGTCATCACCGGCCGCATCCTGCTTGTCTGCGGAGGCTTCTTGTGCGCCATCAGACTCAGTGCCGGCAGCCTGCTCGACGCCCTCGTCATTCGGCTGCAAGTTTTCTTCCTTTGGATCCTGCTTGTTGGTTTCAGGCGTTTGCTCACTCATATCTATGCAACCTCAATCCTCTGCAATCTTGATTCTGTAGCTCATCGAATTTCTGCCACGCGGGCTATCTGCTCAATATGGGGGCGTCGTGATATGATTCAAGGCATCAATACAGCGATTTTTCAAACCAGGCACTATAATCAAATTAAATGCTGATACTTCTGTCCATACGCAACTACGCCATCGCCGAGAGCCTGGATATTGAACTGTCGGCGGGCATGACCGCCATTACCGGCGAAACCGGCGCCGGCAAGTCAATCATCCTGGGGGCCATGAGCCTGATCCTCGGCGATCGCGCCGACCGCGACGCAGTTCGCAGCGGCTGCGACCGTGCCGATATCACTGCCGAGTTTGATGTCTCCCGACTGACGGCAGCGCGCCAATGGCTGGCGGAAAACGCTCTGGATTCGGACCATCCGGACCAGTGCCTTATCCGGCGCAGCGTATCGGCCGATGGGCGCTCACGCGCCTGGATCAATGGGGCGCCAGTAACCCTGCAGTCGCTTGCCGAGCTCGGTGCTCTGCTGATGGACATACACAGCCAGCATGAGCATCACTCTCTGCTCAAGAAGGCTACCCATCAGCAGCTGCTGGATGATTACGCCGGCCATACGCCAGCAACGACCAGGCTGCGCGAACTGGCAGAGCAGTGGCGCCAGACCCATAAAGAGCTGGAGAGCCTTCTGAATGACAGTAATGAACAGTCTGCTCAACTTGAACTTGCCCGATACCAACTGGAAGAGCTGGACCAACTGAACCTGCAGGACGACGAGCTGGACAGCCTCGACCAGGAACTTGATGAGTTAACTCACGCCGAATCGCGCCTGGCCAAGCTGCAGGCGCTGCTTCAGCTATGTCGAGAGGATGACGAAGCCAATATCGTGCAGATGCTTCAGCACAGCCAGGCACTGGCCGCCGAATGCGGGCAGAGCAGCGCACTGCAGAATATTCAGGACATGCTCAGCACAGCCCTGATACAGGTTGAAGAGGCCGCCAGTGAGATAAACCGTCATCTGGACAGTATTGAGATCAACCCCGAACGACTGAATGAAGTAAACGAACGGCTTGGACAGATTCATCAACTTGCGCGCAAACATAAAGTAAGACCCGAGTCGCTGGTCGAGATGCGCGCACAGCTGCAGCAGCAACTTCAATGTCAGGCGAACAACGCCGAAGCAATCACTCACTTACAGGAAGCAGCCGACCGTCTGCAGCGCGAGTGGCAGGATCAGGCCAGCCAGATTAGCGCCGCGCGCTCAAAGGCAGCCGACCTTCTCTCCGAGGCCGTCAATCAGCAGCTGGCTGCACTTGCCATGCCAGACGCGCGGCTTTCAGTTGAGCTGGTCGCACAGGACAGCGCCCACCCGCAGCCCTTCGGCCTGGAACAGGCGGAGTTTCTGATCAGCACCAACACCGGGCAGTCTGCCAAACCTCTGGCCAAGATTGCCTCAGGAGGCGAATTGTCTCGCATCAGCCTGGCTATTCAGGTAATCACGGCGATGACTTCGGACACACCAACGCTGGTATTCGATGAGGTCGACGTAGGCATTGGTGGCTCTGTCGCACGGACAGTTGGCAGACTGCTCAAGCAACTTGGCGCGCGCAGTCAGGTATTGTGCGTGACCCACCAGCCGCTGGTTGCCAGCCAGGCCAATCAACACCTTTTTGTCAGCAAACAGACCCAGGGCAATCAGACACAATCAAGTGTCTCGCTGCTGGAAGAAGAGGACAGATTGACGGAAATCGCCAGAATGCTGGGCGGCGACAGCGATTTAAAGGGCCGGCCCAGCGAAGAGTCGCTGGCCCATGCACGGGAACTGACTGCTGCCAGTGCCAGTTGAAATGATCGTCAGACAAATATCAGGCTGAACGCTGACACTCAGAGCATATGCCGTACAGATAAAGGCTGTGGTCAGTTATTTCGAAGCCAAATTCGGCAGCAATCTTGTCCTGCCGATCTTCGATGACTTCATCAAAAAACTCTTCCACTCGTCCACACTTATTGCAGACCAGGTGGTCATGATGTTCGGCTGTGTGAAGTTCGAAAACAGAATGCCCGCCCTCGAAGCGGTGACGCATCACCAGGCCAGCCGACTCGAACTGGGTCAGCACGCGGTACACGGTAGCCAGGCCGACTTCCTCCCCAGCTTCAATCAATGCCTTGTAGACATCTTCAGCACTCATGTGGCGGGTTTCGGAACTTTCCAGCAATTGCAGAATCTTTACCCTCGGCAATGTGACTTTGAGGCCCGCTTTGCGTAGTTCCTGATTTTCTGAGGACATTTTGATTCTCGCACAGTTTTTGGCTAAAGGTGTTATCCTGCCTTGTTTTACCGCAGGCAACTGCATACGCTATTATGCACACTAATCAGGTGAGTTAAAAGTTTGGACCCGTTATCAATGGTTGATCATATGAAAACATCCCGCCATACAAAATGGCGCTTAGCGCCAATGGCCATTATGGCATGCCTCATCCTGGGTGCGTGCTCTTCCCTGCCTGTGCCACAGTTCCCGGGGGTCTACAAGATTCCAATCGCACAGGGCAATATAATTACCCAGGAGATGGTTGACCAGCTTGAGCCTGGCATGACGCCTCGGCAGGTGATCTTTGTCATGGGTTCACCGCTGGTTCGCGACCCATACAACCAGCAGCGCTGGGATTACGTCTACAACTACCAGCCGGGCGGCGGCGAACGTGGCCAGGAGCGGCTGACACTGTATTTCGAAAACGATGAGCTGGTCCGATTTGAAGGCGACTTTGAGCCAGGCCCGGATGCTGCGTGGCACAGTGTCAGCGAAGCCCAGGAAGCTTCCTGAGCATTTCCACCAGCTATCCGAAACCACTCAAACGAAGGGTTTAATTCATGATCAGCGACATCGACAAAACGCTTGAACATGCTCAGCAGATCTGTACACAACAGGGTGTGCGGCTAACCGAGAAGCGCCGTCGTGTCCTGCAGGTTGTTCTGGAATCGGCAGAGCCACTGTCCGCCTATCAGATAGCCGACAACTATAGAGATCACTACGGCAAAACACTGTCCGTCATGTCGGTCTATCGAATGCTGAACTTCCTCAAGGACAATGAGCTGGTCCATCGTCTGGAGACCACCAACCAGTATCTGCCATGCTCACATATCCGCTGCCAGCACGACCACGAGGTGCCGCAATTCCTGATCTGCGACAACTGTAAAGGTGTAGATGAAGTAGGTATCCGCAAAGAAATTCTCAACGAGCTCAGTGCCAACATAAAAGACACCGGGTTCACACTGGCCCGCCAGCAACTTGAATTCAGGGGTATCTGTAGCGCCTGCCAGCGGGCTGGCGCTACACTCAAGCTTAACTGAAGAGCTGGGTCAGAAGAGCCAGTTAAATAGATACACCCGGCGCAGGTGTGGCATTGCTTAACTGATCCAGCGTCGGCAGCTGCGGAGCAAACTCCCGGTGACAGGTTTCACAGGTCTCAATTAATTGCCCGCCTGCACGCTGCATCAAATCTGTATTGCGACTACGTACCGCATTGACCGCGCGGGCACCGTCCTGGCTCAGCTGTTCCGCCAACTCCAGCCAGCGAGGATCTGCCGCCAGTTCAGCATCTGCCTGACCCGTGCCTGGGACTTGCAGCAACTCACCACCAAGCTGAACCTGATAGGCGAGATGCTCCAGCTCACGAAAGTCGCGGTCAGTCTGTGGATTGTTCCAGGTAGCGGACCAGTAAGGATCTGAGGCCTTATTGATCAGGGCAACCTTGATTGCATCAAATGCAACCGGCAACTGGTTGACCACCGTATTGCCACCGCCATCACCACCGCCGCCACAAGCGCTCAGTGTGGCCATCAGGGCAATCGCTGCCAAGGTTTTACCTGCAAGCTTTGCATTATTATCGTGCCGCATTTGCCAACTCCTGTCAGTTTAGGATCAATCAGTCAAACCAATGCTATGCGTAACACGCGAGCATTACAACCATTCCCCAGCAGCCCTCAGAACTGACTCGCAAAAGCCCGCAGCGCGTCAACTCCAAGCACGTCAGCCGGTGCCAGTTGCAGGTCCTGTCGTGTCACCTGCCCCAGACTGTCATTCAATGTAGCAAGGTGGATGTCCTCCTGAGACTTTCGCTCTGCAAGGAATCCCTGCAGACCATCTGGCAGCCGTTTATTCACCACCAGCCCGGCAACATCCACGCCAGAGCGAACGAGCTGCGCGTGCAGCTCTATCGTTTCCAGCACCGGCAGGCGCTCCGCCGCCAGAACGATCACAAAACCTGTCTTGTCGGCGTCGGCGAGCGCATCGCGCAAGCCGGCAAAGCGCTGTTTGCGCCGATTTAACAGGCGCCGGATCCGGCTTTCGCGATCCTGGTCCTGCTGTGCGGGCTCATCCCCCAGCGCATTGGCACCGACACTGGAGTCACGGGCCAGGCTCTTGAGGACGGCGCTAAAGCTGTCTGCTTTGTCTCGTCTCTTGATCAAACCTTCCGTCCACGCGGACATCATTTCCGGCAATGCCATCAAGCGGGCCGTATGACCTGAAGGCGCCGTGTCAAACACCACCAGATCATAATCCGATGCCTGCTCAATCACTTCTGCAATACGCTCCAGCATGGCAGCCTCCTGCATCCCGGGGGCATCGCGGGACAGCTCCATGTGCTTGTCAATTTCACCACTCAAGTGAGCCGGCATCATACGTCGCAACGCCGCAGTCACCTCTTCAAGGTGTCGATCAACAGTCTTCTCCGGGTCCAGCTCCAGGCCGTCCAGCCCTGAAGCCAGCTTTACCGGCTTGGGGCCGATGCGCCGATCAAACAGATGCCCCAGATTATGGGCGGGGTCTGTCGAGACCAGCAGCACATTCTTGCCCTGGTCCGCGGCGGCCAATGCAGTCGCTGCGGAAACAGTGGTTTTGCCGACACCACCCTTACCGCCAAAAAAAAGAATCTGCCGAGAGTTGGCAAGTTTCAGCAACATTTGATGTGATCCAATGGAGAGTGTTCAAGGCCCATGCGGTGGTGCCATTCATGAAAACGATCGTAGACCACTGGCAGCAGCTCCAGTGTGTAGTAGGCAGCCGGATTGGGTACGCCCAATGTTTCGGCAAACACCATCAACATAAAAAGATCGTCTTCGTCTCTTTGAGCACGCGCAAACGACTGGCGATAGGGCGCCACATAAAACTCTCGCAGCCCTTTCTCCAACTGCCTGAAAAAGCTGCCGGTCGACTCCTTACTCATGATTTCTCCGTCGATCTTTTTGCGGTGACTTTGCTGGCGCGTTTCGCCCTCAGAAGACGGGCCTCTTTCGGATCAATGATCAAGGGCCGGTATAACTCCACACGATCCTGGTTGACCAGCTGGTATTGCTGCGCGGTAGGGTTGCCACGGCCGTCGAGCAGGCGGGCATAAACCCCTACTCTGACCGTCTCCGGGTTGATTTCCGCAAATTGCTGCAACAGCCCGGAAAGCTCAACTGCCTGCCATGCAGTCGTGCCATCAGGTACCTCAAGGGGCACCTGATGCTGCTGATCCGGCAATGCGTATACCACTGTTACTTCTATCATAACTACCCGTAGAGTACCCGTGCACGTGCGATGACCGAATCGACCTGCGAATTGGCCGAATGCTGGAAGAGCTTTTCCATAGCGGCACCCAGCAAGGATCCTGACCACTCAAAATGCATTTCCAGACTGACCTTGCAGGCGGAATCGGAAAGCGAGGTAAAGCGCCATGTCGCATCAAAGCTTCGAAAAGGCCCCTCAACGAGCTTCATGCGCATTGACTCATTCGGTACGAGCGTATTGCGTGTCGTAAAACTGTAGCGAATGCCAGCCTTGCCCAGTGTCAGCTTACCCACCACCACATCTTCATCGCGCTCCAGAATCTCTGCCGCAATACAGCCCTGCATGAAATTGGGATACTGTTCGATGTCGTTCACCAGCGCATACATCTGGGCGGCAGAATAATTAACCAGCGCACTGCGCTCTATACTTACCATCCTCCGGCTCCCGGCTAGCCCGCCAAAAAGGCAATCAGATCAATAGCGAAGTACTTGGCTGCCACTGAATTGATGAATACAAACAGCAGCACAACCGGCACAAAGGTGCGCAATGAGAATGTCAGATATCGGGCCAGCCCCGAACTGCTGAATTCCGCATCGCCAGAGCCAAGCTCGGCAGCAAAACCATCGCGCCAGCGATAGGCACAGATGATACAGGCAAAAAAACCAACCAGCGGAAGAATCACTTCAGAGAAGGTATCCGCAATCAGGTCGAACAATGACTTGGGACCGCCGCCATAGGGGATAAAGTCCGTCAGCATGGGTGACATACCGAACGACAGCGCCGCCAGCACCGCGCACAAAGTCACCAGTGTCGCCTGCACCAGCACAGCTTTACGACGGGAGAAATTCCATTCGTCAATCATGTACGCGATTGGAATTTCCAGGATTGACACCAATGAGGTTACTGCGGCAAAAAACACCAGTGCAAAAAACACTGTGGCCACCATGCTGGCGCCAAAGTAACCAACAGCATCCTGCATGGACAGGAAAATCTGAGGCAGGTAGGTGAAGATCAAACCGACGCTGCTGGTCGACAGGTCGTCAGGGTCTGTGGCCGGATTGAAGGCAAAAATTGCCGGTAGAATCAGCAGGCCCGCCATAAACGCCACTGATGTGTCGGCAACTGCAACCATCTTGCCTGAGTTGGGGATATTGTCCTCGCGGCTAAAATAGGAGCCATAGGTAATCATGATACCCATGCCCAGAGATAACGAGAAGAAAGCCTGATTCAACGCCGCGTTGATAACCTGCCCATCTAGACGGCTGAAGTCAGGCACCAGGTAGTACTGCACACCCAGCATAGCGTCGTCGAGTGTCATGACAAAAAGTATCAGACCCACCAGCATTAATGCCAGGGTGGGCATCAAAACACGCGCGAGCCTCTCGATACCACCTTTGACACCACCCAGCAGCACCCCGAAGACAAGAATCTGCAACAGGACAAACCAGGGGAAAATGCCCGGGGACCCAATCATGTCGCCAAACGCGGCGTCGGTTGCCAGTATTGACAAATCACCGGTCAAGGTCCGAAACAGAAATATCAAAATCCAAACTGTTACAACCGTGTAGAAAACGGCAATCATAAAGGGAGTCACAATGGCCAGTTTTCCGGCCCAACGCCAGCCAGTGCTATTGTTGGTCAGGGCCGAAAATGCCCCTACCGGGTTCCGCCGCGTATGCCGACCAATGGCTATTTCAGCCAGTAGTACCGGGAAGCAGATTAAGGCCACAAACAGGATATAGACCATCAGGAAAACAGCACCGCCGTTTTTGGATGCCATGACCGGGAATGCGACCAGATTGCCCAGACCTACTGCCGAACCCGCTGCCGCCAGCACGAAACCCAGGCGTGAACTGAACTGACCCCGATCTATTGCCATGATGTATCCTCTTGTTGTTGATCTACGGATTTTAGGGAGTCTGCCCAGCAACCGCAAATATCGGCCGGCAATTTTAGCGAAGGTACGGAAATAAATGTATAATCCGCCGCCATGGCCAAAGCAAAGAAATCCAAAGTTCCCGATACTACCATTGTCCGCAATAAAAAGGCGCTCCACGACTACTTTGTGGAAGACACCTTTGAAGCCGGCATCGCACTGGAAGGCTGGGAAGTAAAAAGTCTGCGAGAGGGGAAAGTGCAGCTGGTGGACAGCTATGTCATTCTGAAAGATGGCGAGGCGTCCATTATCGGCTGTCGTATCAACCCGCTTAACAGCGCCAGCACACATGTGGTTGCCGACCCGGATCGCACCCGCAAGCTGCTATTGCACAAAAAGGAGCTGGCACGGATGTTCTCCAGCGTGCAGCAGAAAGGCCACACATGCATCGCCACCAAGCTTTACTGGAAGGGGCACCTGATCAAGTGTCAGGTAGCGCTGGCAAAAGGCAAGAAGGATCACGACAAACGCGACACTATCAAGGATCGCGAATGGGCGATTCAGAAACAGCGTGTCGTACGCCATCAGAACCGTTGAAGCCTGGAAACTGATTAATCAATGAAAACCAGGCCTTTCAAGGTGGCGATATTTGACTGGGACGGCACGGTTGTCGACTCCGTCGAACACATCACTGACTGTCTGCATCACGCCGCCACTACCATTGGCTTTCCAGCACTGGAGCGGGCCGCCTACCGTAACATCATTGGTCTCGGGCTTGTTGAGGCCCTGAAACAGCTTTATCCCGGCATAACAGCTGAGCAGATGGGCAGCATGCGCGAGGCCTACAGCCGGCATTTTATGGCCACCTCGGCGGCAAATCAGCGCGTGTTTCCCGGTATTACCGGCATTCTGGAAACACTGCACGGCAGCAAACGCCACTGCGCCATCGCCACCGGTAAAAGCCGCCGCGGGCTCGATCTCGCTTTGCAGGCCAGCGGGCTGGCGCACTGGTTTCACCTCAGCCGCTGTGCCGATGAAACACGCTCCAAACCGGATCCCGCCATGCTGCTGGAAATACTGGCACACTTCCAGATCGAGCCAGATGAGGCGGTCATGATCGGAGATACTGTCTACGACCTGGCCATGGCCGAGTCTATTGGTATGCCCGCCATTGGCGTGACCTGGGGCGTTCATGAGTCCGAGGCACTGGCGGCGCACAAGCCCATCGCGATTACTGGCGACATGGCCGAGCTCCAGGCCCTGCTGCGCTGACGACCACCCCACGGTGAAATAAATCAACGGTCTGGCCTGTCTTATGTGATACACTGAAAGTCATTTCGGGGCTGATTTGGATTCGACGCCGGTATCAAAATCCGAGGTGCATGCCGAGAGGGTATAGACTCTCGTAAATCAATCTATGCAACTTCTATAGTTGCCAACGACGAAAACTACGCTCTCGCAGCCTAAATAGAGCCGCGAGCGATTGCCACCGGGATGCCTGTAAACCAGTGATCGCAATCGTCATATAGAACAGGATCGCTGTGGAGTGTGCCTGGCGCAAAGCAGCTAAAACTCACCAGGCTCGCCCAAACCGCCCTGCCCGTCGGGCCGGTACGGGTTAACTCAATAGACGACGCTAAGCATGTAGATCCGAGGACAGCGGACTGACGGACGCGGGTTCAACTCCCGCCAGCTCCACCAATTGAAAAGCAAAGGGGCGGTATCGCGAGATACCGCCCCTTTGCTTTTTCAACCCGAGATATGCGCGCTGTTGATCTCAATACGCCCGGGTTCACAAAACGGCAGAACAGCCGTTTTGGACGCCGCTTGCCGGCGGTGCGAAGCACCGAGCGCCAGGGAAGGCGCAAGTCCACTCCCGCCACCGAAAGTCCTGGCGTCGGCAATACGAACCGAATAAAAGTGTCGTTAACACGAACAACAAGCTGACCGGGATTATCCTGGAGCGAATAAACACTATCTGTGTCGACTCCAATCAGGAGCAGGAACTGATCAATCAGGTAACGACTGTTTTTGAGAGCATCAAAAAGTCGTCCGACCGAGTCAACCAGGCAATGGCAGAGCTGGGCGCAATAGGCTGACAACAGCGGAAATGTGGCTTCCCCGGGCTGGTTTATTATCACCCATTGCTCATGTTAGGCTCTGAGCACCTCGTGCAAGGAGCCGCACATTGGCATGCCTAATCCGCTAACTGACGCCCTGAAGGCAGTCGCACACACCAGCCCATTGAAACTGCTGGGCTTCACGGTACTGTTCATTGGACTGAGTGCGATAGTCCCCTGGACCATCTATCGTGAACTTAATGGCGAACTGAGCGTAATGTGGTCAGTGTTGCTGGCTCCCCGCCTGATCATCACGGCACTCCTGCTTCTGATGGTCTATTATTTTTGCGATGCCCTGCGTTTATGGTTCACCCTGCGCGCCCTTGGCGAGTCACTGCCTTTGCGCGCCATGTCGCCACTGGTATTCATTAATCTGCTGGTCTCCAACATCACCCCACTGGCGACCGGCGGCGGTCTCGTCCAGATCTGGTACCTGCACGGTCGTGGCATCCATGCTGGCGTGGCGACTGCTGCGACCACCCTGCGCACATTGATCGCTAGTCTGATGATTTTTTTGCCCGCGCCACTGTTGCTGTTGAGCCTGGACCCGCTGGAAAACAGCATGGTCGCGCGCAACTGGACGCAATGGCTGGGAGTATTCGCACTGCTTTACCTCGGGTTTTTCATGCTGTTGCTGTGTCGCATTCGTTACATCATTGCCGCAGCCGTCTACATGCTGTCTATCGCACAGCAGATCAGACTGCTGAGTGCACAGCGAGGTCACCGCTGGCAACAGAAATTAAAACGCGAAATGATCCGCTTTAATCGCAGCTTCAGATCGTTTATCAATGGCAAACCACTGGACATCGCGATGGCCCTGATCAGCACAGCCATTTTTTTGCTGTCGCTGTTTTCGTTTCCTGCTCTGTTGATGTGGCACCTGGGTTACGACGTCGACTATCCACTGGTTATTGGCGTCATGGTGGTCAATACTTTTATCATGTACTTCGCACCAACACCTGGCGCGGCCGGAATCGCAGAAGGCGCATTTGCACTGTTTTTCGCCAGCCTGCTAAGCAACGCGGACCTGGTTCTGGTGATGCTTGGCTGGCGATTTCTGACGGTACATCTGGGCATGCTGATCGGGATACCAGTCACGATCCATGCCCTGCTACAGGGGGAGCGGCGAGATGCGTAAGCGCATATTGCAGTGGCTGTTCTGGCTAAGCATCAGCGTGGCTGCCGTTCTTGTTATCTATAAAGTCTATCTTAATTTCTTTGAGAACGACTTCGGCGCCGAGCATGCGATTCAAGTTGAAAGTATTGAATCCTTGCTGAGGGATCGCAGTCAGTTTCGTTTTGCGGTCATTGGAAACATTACCAACTCTGTCGGTATTTTCGAGCGTAAGATCATACCCCGTTTGAATGCTCAGGATTATGACTTTGTAGTGTCTGCAGGTAACGCGGTCTCATCTGGCGGCGAGGACAAATATCGCGCTGTCTATCGCACTCTCTCGAGGCTTCAGATGCCCTATCTGCTGACCTTTGGCCCACTTGAAGAGAGCCGTATTGGCGGCTTTCGTTTCTATGACCATTTCGGGCCCTACCACTACAGCTTCACTGCAGGCAACAGTCGCTGGATATTCCTGGACAGCACCGGAACGACAGACTTTGGCTGGCAAATGCGCTGGCTTGATGAGGAGCTGAGAAACTCGCAGGATCAGAACATTTTTGTTTTCAGCGCCAATCCGCTTTACCCGGTCGATGAGTCTGGCCTGTTTCGTATCGGAGGGGATTATCTGTTCGACTCATCAGTAAGACCTGGCATCACGCAGATGCTGGAGATGGCTCAGGTAGACGCAGTTTTCTCGACTATTCTTCCGGTATTTGACCTGCAGGAGCATAACGAAACTGACTATGTTGTTACCGGTGGCGCTGGCGGCTTTGTTCTGAACAATGATCGCAGTCGTCACCACTATGTTTCCGTCAGGGTCGATGGCAATCAGATAACCATCCAGGAGCAACAACTGGACATCGGCCAGCATCCGTTCTGGCGCAGCCTGGAAAGTCTGTGGTTCTTTATTCATTCGCTGTTTTACGTCGGTTATCTCAACTTCATTTTGCTGGTCAGCCTGTTTGTGGCTGCGGCGATCTGGCTTCACAGACAGATTTTCGAAGACAGGGACTACTATCCGGATTTCGATATCGACCCGGATGTATTGGCGGATACCCCACTGCGAGTATCCATGTTCACCAACAATTATCTGCCGTTTATTGGCGGTGTACCCATTTCGATTGATCGGCTGCATCAGGGGCTGCAGGCTGCAGGCCATCAGGTGCAGATTGTGGCGCCCCGATACCGGAACTCACCGGCGTCAGAAAGCGGAGTACTGCGTCTCCCATCGCTGCTGCCATTCGGGCACCAGAAGGAATTCCGCCTGGCAAATATTTTCCTGCCGCGACTGTTCAGACAGGTACGCCAGTTCAAACCCGACGTCATTCATGTGCACCATCCCTTCTGGCTGGGGCGCGCAGGACTGGTGATAGGGCGCATTCTCGGTGCGCCCGTCGTGTACACTTACCACACACGCCTCGAGCACTACGCGCACTACGTCCCACTGCCGACCCCACTGTTCAGGAACCTGATCTCCCATACACTGGTAAAGCGATTTGCCAATCTCTGTGATGCTGTGATTGTTCCAACCAGTTCAGCTGAAGAGTACCTGCGTATCATAGGTGTCAAGAGCCCCATATTTGTACAGCCGACTGGCATCGAATATCAGCGATTCTCTGAACATGACAATAGCGCTGCGGCCCGTCTGAAGAAAGAGCTCAACCTGAGCGATGAGAAAGTGCTTATCTCGATTTCACGGCTGAGCAGGGAAAAGAATATAGATTTCATGCTTGAGGGCCTTGCGCAGCTGAAGTCTCGCTGCGACCAGTCGTTCAGGCTTCTCTTGATAGGTGACGGACACGATCGGCAACGATTGAGTGCACGAATCGAGTCCCTTGGCCTGAAGCAACACGTAACGCTAATCGGATCCGTCCCTCCCGATCAGATAGCCAGTTATTGTCAGCTGGGTGACCTTTTTGTCTTTGCCTCGCGCTCGGAAACACAGGGCATGGTTGTTCTTGAGGCCATGGCAGCCGGCATGCCTGTCGTCGTGGTTCGCTCAAGCGGCATTGATGACATCGTACAGCAAGGCGTTAATGGCTTTAAGACCGGCCCCTCCCTGACAGCCTGGACTGAAAAGGTGGAGCTGTTATTAGGTAATTCGGAGCAGCGCCACAAGATGGCCCAGGAAGCCCAGTCTTTTGCTGCGTCCTATGACACTGGCGCCTTCAGCCAGTCAGTATCCCGAATCTATCGCTATGTCGTGGTTGCCCGCGAACGGCGGCATAGTCGTGCGGGTGATTGATATTGGCGAATTGAACAGCATCGACTCCTGGTAATCGCACCTCGACTACAGGCTTATGTTCAAGCCAGCGGTGAACGGAGCGGCCTCCACTATCCAGCCAGTCATGCAGATCAGCACGCCAGTGCTCCGGATTCAATGCCAGACATAACGGCTGCCGCTGTGTTCCATCGTGCAACACCGCTATTGTGTCCGGTGAGCACAGGCTGCTCACAAGCTTTCGCGGCAACAGCGCGGGCAGCAACGGCATATCACAGGGAACAATCACCAACGGCCAGTTTCCTGAAGCGAGCGCCAAGATTGACTCTATGCCACCCAAAGGCCCCACGCGCTCCGGTCTCAGGTCAGAAACTACAATCCCCGGCATGCGCGCGTAGATGTCCAGGTTTCGGTTGGCGCTGATAATCACAGAAGTATCTGGCAAGCCGGGACAGCGCAGTCGATCCGCAAGCATCTCGACAAATGTGACCTGACGCTCTAGCGGGTGCAGGCCGAGCAGACCTTTATCCTGCCCGCCCATTCGCTGCCCGGCGCCGCCACAAAGAATCGCCAGATCGTATCGGCCGTTGCCGTCAAACATTCAGAATCGTGCCTCTGCCATCAACCAGAACTTGCTGGTGTCCTGGGCAAACTGCTCAGCCGTGTAGCGAGCGTATTTGGCTGTCAGCGTGTAACGTGTACCTAAGGCTCTGCCCAGCTGTATATTCCATTCTTTACCATAATCCAGGCCAGATACATCTGACTGATAGTCGTGGTGATGCAGCTGCATGGCGAATCCGGCGACGTTACCAGACACGCTGAACTGGTTGTCGCGCATACCAGCTGAGGGCGTTGTTAAAAATTTATCTGCCCAGCCCTGAAACGTGTGCAAGGTTGCCAATGGCGTCTGCATGGCAACACCTGCACTGCTGTCAGCACCAAGTAACTCATGCGCCCAGCCAAGCCGCCATCCAGCATGTGTGATCCCCAGGCCGGCGTGGTAGTAGTCTACGTCGAAGTTAACCGGGTTATTGGCGGCATCTGCCTGCTGGGCAGCTTCAAGTCGATAATCGAGCCGCAGATTCTCTCTGACATCGAACGCCCCATTAACGATCAGACCTGTGGTAGCAGAGGACAATGCAGCCGCATCATCGAAATCCAGTGCAATATGATAGGCAGCCAGCTCCATCGCCGGGCTGACTGTCCAACGCGCATTCAGGATATGATGATCGCTGTCCAGAGATGCTGCCGGCACACCTGCCTCTGGCCCAAAAATACGTTGTGTATCGTCAACCCAGGCATAGTTAAGCTGCCATTGCTCAGCGGGTTTGTAAGCAACATCGATTGCGTCATAAGTCTGTTCATTCTGACGCCAGCCAACGCCACCAATCATTCGCTGGTTCTCCCTAAGCAGGCGCTGGCGGCCTGCTGTCAGCGTCAGCCGATCACGCTGCAGTCGCAGCGCCGCCTGATTCAGGTCGGTCCCGTCCGGGTCAACGATGACCGGGCGCGTGAGCATGCCGTTACGGGTGCTGTTGAAGCTGTCATCACCCAGATAGCTGACATTGTCTACTTCCACCAGAAGGGAAAGGTTTTGCCAGCTTCCGCTTCTATAAGTCAGTCGGGTACGCAGCGTATTGGCCAGCGCATCCCTGGCCAGTGCATCGTCGTCCACTTGTTCACTTCTCGCCCTGAATGAAATTGACGTGCCGCCTTGCGTCAGCGCCTCGGCAATACTGTCTGCTTCTGCTGCGCCTGCAATCGCTGGCGCTGTTGTCAGCATCATGGCAGCAGCGATGGTTCTGCCCATGGCCATCCTGCTGCGTGACACTTGATGCGATGCGGGTTCAACGGCGTCAGATTTTTGTTCTGCCAGGGAGACCACGTTGCCCACCACTAGCAGGCAGGGCGTCTGAAGTTTGTGCTGCTTTGCCATTTGCTCGATTTCCTTAAGTTGACAAGTAATAGTTCTCTGATGCGCGTAGCTTCCATTCTCGATCAGTGCCGCCGGTGTATTGAGCGACATGCCATGAGAGCCAAGCTTATTCTGA
Organism: Gammaproteobacteria bacterium UBA2675; assembly: GCA_002354805.1. GTDB lineage: Bacteria > Pseudomonadota > Gammaproteobacteria > Pseudomonadales > Pseudohongiellaceae > Pseudohongiella. The sequence continues at coordinate 264,714 of DEMH01000004.1, read as the reverse complement.
ATTCGCTGCAGAGAACCCAACCCCATGTAGAAGACCAGCGTGCGATTCGGGTCAGCAGCCAGCGATGCCCAGTCTGTATCAGCGCCATCGTCACTATGGTGTGCGGTGGTCAGGCAGACGCTGTCGGCTACCTTGCGCTGTGTCAGTGGAAATCCCGATGCCGCTGCGCAGGCAGCTGCCGCTGTGATTCCCGGCACGATATGCACAGGGATCCCTGCTGCACGTAGAGTCTGCATCTCCTCGCCGCCGCGTCCAAAGATGAACGGGTCACCGCCCTTGAGCCTGACCACTTTGCAACCACGGCGGGCATGCTTCACCAACAGGGCCTCAATCTCGTGCTGGGGCACCCGATGAAAACCCGGCCGTTTTCCAACATCCAGCATGACGGCGTCATCGCGCGCTTCATCCAATAACTGTGGCGAGACCAGACGATCATAGACCAGCACATCCGCCTCCCGGATCAGGCGTAAACCACGCACGCTGATCAGCTCCGGGTCGCCCGGGCCGGCGCCAACCAACCACACTTCACCTGCCCTGTGAATATCACTCTGTACTAGTGACAACATACCGCCTCCTCGGCTTCAGCCGGCTGGTTCTCAGCCAATAGTCTTTTGATTTCTGGTATACAGGAACCACAATTGGTCCCCGCCCGACAGGACGAGCCGACTTTTTCAACTTCGTCACAACCCGCATTAATCGCAGCCACAACAGTGCTCTGATAGACGTTGTGGCAGGTGCAGACCAAGGGTCCGGCTCGTTGTGCAGACGGGTCGGCAGGAATACCCAGCAGTAACGCAGGCACCGACATGGCCGTGGCAGCAGCGTCGTCTGCCAGCAGAGCGTCAAGCAACCAGGATTCGTCGATCTGAGGCGGCTGGGGGGCTTTGGCAAACCACAGCTGAGCACCGTTTTCACCAGTACCCAGCAATCGCAGGTGTTCGCCGTCATCATCCTCCACTTCGGTCCAGGCTGTGACGTGCTCACCCCACAGTGTGCGGCAGGTATTCATACTGACAGGTTCGGTGCCTGCCAGCGTTACCACCTGCCAGTCACCCATTTGTCGTCTGCTCCAGTACTGATTTTCGGGCAGTGGCAACGTCGCCCTCGCAATCAGCAAGGCATGCCACTGAACATTGACAGCCCGCAGTTTCACCGGAATCTGCTTGAATGCCGGCTGCCCCGAATGTGGATCGACTCGAGAAGGGGCCAGGGCACCCACTCGTGCCTTGCTGGCAAAACAATCATTCCAGTGGATAGGCATAAACACGGAGCCAACTGCCTGGCCTGGCTGAGGACGAGCCCGGACAACGCAATGCCCGTGGACGCTCGACACTTTGACAATCGCACCTTCACCAATATTCAGCTCTGCCATATCCTCAGGATTCAGCTCAACAAACGGCTCTGAAATATGACGCTGAAGCCGTGAGCTGAGACCTGTGCGTGTCATCGTGTGCCATTGATCACGGATGCGGCCGGTGTTGAGCACGAACGGGAAATCGACATCAGTCACATCAAGCCTTGCCGGCATGTCGACCGGTACAACATTGGCGCGGCCATCGCGGGTAAAAAAGCGGCCGTCAGCAAACATCCTTGATGTGCCCTGCAGTTGTGTCAGAAAAACGCTTGTCTGGTGAGCAGGCACGGGCCACTGAACAGGTGTCAGCTGGTCGTACTCGGCATTGGACAGTGTGGCCAGCGCACCGATATCAAAATCGCGGCTGCCATTGTTCTGATGACCGGACAGGGCTGCATGCTCACGAAAGATATCGGCTGCGCAGTGGTAATCGAAGGCGTGTCCGTAGCCAAGCTTTTCGGCCACCCGACTGATAATCTGCCAGTCCGGCAAAGCCTGGCCAGACAAGGGCAGAAAGGCGCGTTGTCGCGAGATACACCGTTCCGAGTTAGTGACGGTACCGTTCTTTTCACCCCATGCTGCCGCAGGCAATTGAATGTGCGCCAGACGCAGCGTGTCTGTATCCGCAACACAGTCAGACACCACTACATGATCACAACCGGCAAGGGCGCGAATGATCCTGTCTGATTCGGGCAGGGACACAACCGGATTGGTTGCCATGATCCAGATAAATCTTATTTTGCCGTCCGCGACCGCGCGGAACATGTCCACCGCCTTCAGTCCAGGCTTTTCAGGCAAGCTGTCGCTGCGCCAGAAATCACTGACCAGCTCACGGTGATCGGCATTCTCGATGTCCATATGCGCTGCAAGCATATTGGCCAGGCCGCCTACCTCGCGGCCACCCATGGCATTGGGCTGGCCAGTAATGGAAAACGGGCTGCTGCCTGGTTTTCCAACACGTCCCGTTGCCAGATGGCAATAAAGAATCAGACTGGCCTGATCAACGCCATGCGCAGACTGATTGATGCCCTGGGAGAACACAGTTACTGTCGACTGCGTTTGCGCAAACTTCTGATAGAACGCCTGGAGCTTCTCAACAGTCAAACCACATTGCTTGGCTACCTCGACAAGGCTGCCACTGCGCGCCTGGCTGGCCATGAACATTTCGTCCATGCCATTGGTGTGCTCTTCAATATACGGACGGTCGATCGCATCATGCATGGCAAGGTAGGCAAGCAAACCATCAAACAGCCAGACATCACTGCCAGGTGTAATCTGTAAATGCAGGTCGCCCTGTTCCGCTGTCACCGTGCGCCTGGGATCGATGACAACTATCGTCATTTCCGGACGTTGCTGTTTGGCGGCCATCAAACGCTGAAACACCACTGGGTGTGTCCATGCCATATTGGATCCGGTCAACACGACCAGATCGGCCATTTCCAGATCCTCGTAACAGCCCGGCACAGTATCACTGCCGAAGACCCGCTTATGGGCTGCCACTGCTGTCGACATGCACAACCGGCTGTTGGTATCAATATTGGCAGAGCCAAGAAAGCCTTTGATCAGCTTGTTGGCAACATAATAATCTTCGGTCAACAGCTGACCTGATACATAGAAAGCAACTGATTCGGGCCCGTAACGTCTGATCGTTTTTTCCAGCCGTTTGGCGACTTCGCTGATGGCGTGATTCCAACTGGCCTGCAGACCGTCAACGCGTGGCTGCAGCAGTCGGGTCTGCGATCCGAGCGTCTCCGACAATGCGCTGCCTTTGACACACAGACGTCCGCCATTTGCCGGGTGCTGGGAATCCCCAAGCAAATTACCGGATTTCGAATCAGTTTGCAGACCGCAGCCAACCCCACAATAAGGGCAAGTTGTTCTGATACTGTTCATGAGGCAACCCGTGTCGACGGCGCCAGCAGCGTGGCCGGACTGGAATCAGCACTGCACCCTTCTTCTATCAATCGCAGATAGTGACTGCTGTCGCCGATATCACCGAACATCACAGCACCAACCAGCTGATTACCACGCCACCAGAGCCGTCGGTAATGTCCTGTGCGACCATCACGCATTGCCATGCTGCGCAAGGGGGCACTGTTATCCGGTGACGCCATCATGCCTGCAGAGAAAACGTCGACACCGCTTACTTTCAAGCGTGTTGGCAGCGGCTGACGCTGGTAATGGGGCAGCACACTGGCATGGTCGTCCACGTCAGGCGAGATTCTCTCGGCGCCAGTTGTCGCTTTATATAGCAGCACTGCAGAAAGAATGTCCGCCTGCTGATAGATTGGTGCTACCAGTCCAAACAGTTCACTTTCAATCTGGCAACATTCGCCCAGAGCGAATACACGCTCATCACTGGTCTGCAACCACTTATCAACGACTATTGCGCGCTCTACTACCAGGTCCAACTGACGCGCCAGCGATACCTCCGGGATAATGCCCAGCGCCATGACGGCGGTCGTACACGGCAGGCGGCGGTCATCAGCCAGTAACAACGCCGAGACAGTCTCACCCCTGGCGTCCGACTCGAATCTCACACAGTTTGCTTCTGGAATAAAACCGATTCCACGCTGGTCCAGCGTGCGCCGAAGTAATTCACCAGCTTCACCATCCAGTTGGCGATTCATTGGCCATGATTCATTGTGCACGACAGTCACCTGCATACCGCGAGCCCGCAGCGCACACGCCGCTTCCAGGCCAAGCAGACCGCCACCAACCACTACAGCTTCGTTGTCAGATTCTGGATTGCCAGCGTCTCGCGAGCGGGCGATCAGCTGCTTTGCCTCCTGCAGCGTTCGCAGCGTCATGACGCCTTCAAGATCACTACCGGGGATAGGTAAGCGTGCAGCACGCGATCCAGTTGCCAGAACCAGATAGTCCCAATTCAGTTTCAGTCCGCTTTCAGTCATAGCGCTCTGCCGGCCCAGGTCGATACCACTGACTGCATCACCTGCGATCAGCTGTATATCATGTTGGCGATACCAGCTCTGGTCCTGCATGCCCAGTGAGGCTTCATCCGATTCTCCGGCAAGCAAGGATGACAGCAGGACACGGTTATATCCACCAAGCTTCTCGTCGCCAACGATGGTGATGGCAAATTGCCCCGGAGACTTTTCTTCAAGATCGCGGACCAGCCGGGTCGCAGCCATGCCATGTCCAACAATCAGCAGTCGCTTTCTGGATGAGACCAACATAACTACTCCCCGGCTGCGATCCAGACGCGTGAATCACGAACTGTCACAGCGAAGGTCTGCAACCTGACAGAGCCATCTTCAAGACATTCGCCACTGCGCAGGCAGAAGTGCTGCTTGTAAACTGGGGAAGCCACAACCAGCCGGCCCCCTATATCACCGACAATGCCGCGCGAAAGAACATTGGCGCCACTGAAAGGATCATGGTTCTGAACCGCGAAGATTCCATCCCGCGTATTAAATATGGCTACCTGCTCCTTGCCCAGGCGTGCTGCAGCACCTGTGCCCGGGACTATCTGATCGAGATCCGCTATATCAAACCAATCGCTGCGCTGCACGGCAGCCGCTTCCATTTGCTGACTCATTACACTACCTCCACGAGTTCTACCTTGTCTTTTTCCTCTGCACGCGCCGGACGCTTCTGGCCGCGCTCGCGCACATAAACAATCTGTTCGTCAGGGTTATCGTCGTTCAGGAAGGGCCTGAAGCGCTGCAGCGCCACCGGATCTTCGATGGTTCGTTTCCATTCGCACACATAGGTATCAATGACGCCCTGCATTTGTGTCTCCAGTTCAGCGGCTATGCCAAGCGAATCATTGATGATGACGTCCTGCAGGTACTCGAGCCCGCCCTCAAGGTTGTCGCGCCATACAGACGTGCGCTGCAGTCGATCTGCAGTGCGTATGTAGAACATCAGGAAACGGTCGATGTATCGAATCAGTGTTTCGTCGTCGAGGTCACTTGCGAACAGCTCGGCGTGACGGGGGCGCATGCCGCCATTGCCACACACGTAAAGATTCCAGCCTTTTTCAGTCGCAATGACGCCAACATCTTTACTCTGGGCTTCCGCACACTCCCGGGTACAGCCGGAAACTGCCATTTTCAGTTTGTGCGGTGATCGCAGCCCGCGATATCGTTCCTCAACGTAGATGGCCATACTGACAGAGTCCTGCACACCGTACCGGCACCAGGTTGAGCCGACACAGGACTTCACTGTTCGCAGCGCTTTACCGTAGGCGTGGCCCGATTCGAAACCGGCGTCGACCAGATCACGCCAGATAAGCGGCAGCTGCTCTACACGCGCACCAAACAGGTCTACACGCTGTCCGCCAGTAATTTTTGTATACAGGTCATATTTTTGTGCGACCTGCCCCAGTACCAGCAGCTTCTCCGGTGTAATCTCACCACCGGGAATTCTCGGCACAACAGAGTAACTGCCGTCTTTCTGCAGATTAGCCAGGAAATTGTCATTGGTATCCTGCAGACCAACGTGTTTCGGGTCGAGGACGTAGTCGTTCCAGCACGATGCGAGAATGGACGCCACTGCCGGCTTGCAGATGTCGCAACCGCGGCCGGTGCCATGAGTCTCAAGCAGTTCATCGAAGCTGCGAATCTTGTTGACACGGATCAGGTGATAGAGGCCCTGCCGGCTGTAGGCAAAGTGCTCACAGATGTGATCATTTACCTCAACACCGCGACGCTTCAGTTCAGCATCAAGCACCTGTTTGACCAGTGTGGCACAGCCACCACAGGTTGCTGACGCCCGTGTTTCGGTTTTTAATGCGCCGATCGTCGTACAGCCGTTTTCTATAGCCTGACACAGGGCGCCTTTTGACACATTATTGCAGCTACAGATCTGGGCCTGCGCCGGCAGGGCATCCACACCCAGCACTGGCTTATTATCCGAAGGCAGGATCAGGCTGACGGGCGATTCTGGCAAATCAAGTCCATTCAAAGCGTATTGCAGCAACATGTCGTAATCGCTGGTATCGCCAACCAGTACCGCACCCAGCAGGCGTGTCGCGTCCTGGTTGATGACCAGTTTTTTATAGAAACCCTTGATGCTGTCCTCAACAACACACACCCGACTGCCTTCAGTCTTGCCGTGAGCATCGCCGATGGAGCCAACCTCTACGCCGAGCAGTTTCAACTTTGTGCTCATGTCAGCACCGCTGAAGGGCTCGCCCTGGCCGCACAGGTGGCCGGCAAGTTTGCGTGCCATATCGTAACCGGGTGCTACCAGACCAAAAATGCGAGACTGCCAGAGCGCCACTTCGCCGATGGCAAAAATGGCAGGATCAGAAGTCATGCAGTGGTCGTCGATGACCACACCGCCCCGTTCGCCAATGGTCAGGCCGCAATCTCTCGCCAGTTTGTCCTGAGGACGTATACCGGCTGAAAAGACAACCATGTCTGTCTCCAGCTCGCCCTCTGCAAACACCAGCCGATGCCGGGCCGTATCACCCGCCTCGATACACTGAGTGGCTGTCGACGTGTGAACATTCACACCGAGCGCTTCAATTTTCTCCCGCAACAGCTGACCACCTCTTGTATCCAGCTGCACCGCCATCAGTTGTGGCGCGAACTCAATTACATCGGTCGTCAGACCCAGGTCTTTCAATGCCTTGGCTGCCTCCAGGCCGAGCAGACCACCGCCGATGACTACTCCACGACGACAGCCTTCTGCAGCCGCCTTGATCTGACGCAGGTCATCCAGCGTGCGATAAACAAAACAGGCTTCGCGGTCGTGCCCGGGGATTGGGGGAACAAATGGATAGGAACCAGTTGCCAGGACCAGTGCATCATAGTCAACTACAGTTCCTTTGTTTCCAGTGACCCTGCGTTGATCCCGGTCGATCGTTGCTGCCGCTTCGCCCGTGATCAGACGAATACTGTGGCGCTCAAAAAAGGCCAGGTCTGTCAGAGCCAGATCCTCGTCAGTGGCGCCACTGAACCAGCTGCTGAGCTGGACTCGATCATAGGCCGGACACGGCTCTTCACAGAAAACAGTAATCTGAAAATTCTGGTTCATGGCGACCAGCTCTTCCAGAAAGCGCTGCCCTACCATGCCATTACCGATCACTACCAGCTTTCTTGTTTGCATCTCTATCCCCTGCGCTCGTTCGGGCGATTCGATTTTCTGCAAGCCAGAAAACAAAAAAGGCGCTCATAACACGAGTGTTCGTGTCATGAGCGCCTTTGCCCGGTGTACTTTTGTCTGCAGTATCTGCTCGCCGTTGAGCAGGCCTGATTAAATTAATTCTGCAATGACGCCAGCAATTCCTGTGCCAGATGCTTTCACAGAGTCAGATCGAGGTACTCAACGGCCAATAAAATCCTTTGTATTCAGGAAAAAACAGGCGGCGATCAATTTTTATACCGAATGTTTCTGCATTGAAGAAGCCAGTTTTTTGTTTCGCACAGATGCTTGATTGTTGTGCACGACGCACCAAAAGAATGCGAACTACCGCCGAATGACATGCGTATACCGGGGCCCTGTATTGCGCACTGAATCCAGACCAAGTCTCCGCCTGGACAATGAGTTAAGTGTGATACCCATAGTCGTTCGCTGGCTCTGGCACACTTCCTGCATTAGCCCTCGTGACATTTGTCGGTAGCCCAAAGACGGGCCAACCGATCCGATAACGGGCAATGGCGCCCACAGACGCAAGGTACCTAAAATGCCTGACGACTGTGGGCGCTTTTTTTTACTTGAAGCGAGGGGGTTACCGTGAAGCAGCAAGGAAAACCAGCACACATTATGAACCGATTCATCAATTGTATGCGTGCAGTTACATTGGCAGTGGGTTCACTGACAGCTGGTGCTGGGACAGCAAACATTGCTCACGCCGAAACTGGTTGGCCGGAAAAAGCAGAGCTGACTATTGGTTTTATCAAACTGACCGACATGGCACCTCTGGCAATCGCCTATGAGAAATTCTATTTTGAAGACGAAGGCCTGTACGTCACTCTTGAGCCTCAGGCAAACTGGCGAGTGCTGCTGGATGGCTTGATTGACGGGCGCCTGGATGCTGCCCACATGCTCGCCGGGCAGCCACTTGCAGCGACAATCGGCTATGGCACTCAGGCAAACATCATCACACCGCTCAGCCTGGACCTGAATGGCAACGCCATCACAGTTTCCAACGATATCTGGTCAAAGATGCTGCCACATCTGGAAACCGAGAACGGTGAGGTCAAGCGACCAGTCTCAGCCAGCGCGTTGCGTCCGGTAGTCGACCAGTACCGCCAGCAGGGAATGCCCTTCAATATGGGCATGGTGTTTCCGGTATCGACGCACAATTATGAATTACGCTACTGGCTGGCGGCAGCCGGTATTCACCCAGGCTTCTATGCTCCACATAAGGGCGATACCGCTGGAACATTAAGTGCCGAGGTTCTGCTCTCAGTGACACCACCGCCGCAGATGCCTGCTACCCTGGATGCGGGCACAATCCTCGGGTACAGCGTCGGTGAACCATGGAACCAGCAGGCAATCTATCGCGGCATCGGTGTACCAGTAATCACCGACTACGAAATCTGGAAGAACAACCCGGAAAAAGTGCTGGGCATGACAGAGGAGTTCGCTCGTGAAAATCCGAACACCGCCGTCAGGCTGGTGAAAGCGCTGCTACGCGCTGGCAAATGGCTGGATGCGGAGAATAATGCAAACCGGGAAGAAGCCGCTCGAATTCTTTCTCGCAGTGAGTATGTAGGTGCCGACTATGAGGTCATCGCAAACTCCATGACCGGCACCTTTGAGTATCAAAAGGACGAGGTTCGATCAGTCCCGGACTTCAATGTCTTCTTCCGACATCATGCGACCTATCCGTATTATTCAGACGCCATCTGGTATCTCACCCAGATGCGCCGCTGGGGTCAGATCAGCGAACCGAAAAGTGATGAGTGGTACTTTGAAACTGCAGCAAAGGTCTATCGGCCTGACATCTATCAACAGGCCGCTGAAGACCTGATCAATGAGGGCATTCTGGGCCTTGAAGATTTTCCTGACTTCGCCACCGAGTCCGGTTACAGACCAACCCAGGACGAATTCATAGATGGCATCCCCTACGATGGCACACAGCCGAATGCGTATCTGCAGTCACTGTCCATCGGCCTGAAAGACGAAATACTGTAAGAGGTAGTAACGATGTTGCGACGAACCCGGGTAATGACCAGCGAACTTCTCAGCCGCATGTCTGGCGTCGACATGTCTGCACTGCTCCGATCCTGGACGCTGACCGTATTTGGCATCATTGCCTTTGTCCTGCTGTGGGAGCTGGGGGCCAGCCGTATCGATACGGCACTGGGTAAATTTCCGGGCCCACAGCAGGTATGGAGCCAGACCCAGAGTCTGTATGACGATCATGTGCGTGAGCAGGATCGGCGCCGGGAATTTTACGCTCGACAGGATCAGCGTAATGCCGAGCGACTCGCTGCAAATCCTGACGTTGACATTCAGGTTCGCGACTATACGGGTAGACCCACTTTTCTGGATCAGATAAAAACCAGTCTGATTACTGTCGCTTTCGGGTTCACGCTTGCCATGCTGGTAGCAATACCGCTTGGTATTGTCTGTGGCCTGAGCAATACCATGTACAGTGTCGTCAATCCGGTAGTCCAGGTATTCAAACCAGTGTCTCCACTGGCCTGGCTGCCGCTGGTTACCATGGTTGTCAGCGCCCTGTACGTTACGGAAAGCCCGCTGGTCAGCAAGGCATTTCTGACCTCCGCCATTACTGTTGCCCTCTGTTGCCTCTGGCCTACGGTCATCAATACAACTGTTGGTGTCGCCAGTGTAGACAAGGATCTGGTAAACGTCAGTCGGGTCATACAGCTGCCGGCTCTTCAACACGTGCGAAAAATTGTACTGCCGTCAGCCATTCCGATGATCTTTACTGGCATGCGTCTGTCACTGGCAACAGGCTGGATGGTGCTGATCGCGGCGGAAATGCTGGCACAAAGCCCGGGGCTGGGTAAATTTATCTGGGATGAATTCCAGAATGGCAGCTCGGACTCACTCGGGAGAATCATGGTGGCCGTGCTCGCGATCGGCCTGATCGGATTTCTGTTGGACAAGCTGATGCTGCTGTTGCAGCGCCGCATGAGCTGGGACAAAAGCACGGTATTGCGGTAGACAGCGTCGTCACGATAAAAGCACAGGAGAAACGCATGAGAAGTTATCTGGAACTCAGCAATGTAAGTATCGAATTCACCACCAAGAGCAGCACATTTCGTGCGCTGGATAAGGTCAATCTACATGTCAACAAGGGTGAATTCATATCCCTGATTGGCCACTCTGGATGTGGCAAATCGACTGTGCTGAATATCGTGGCCGGTCTTTATCAGGCCACCGAAGGCGGTGTCATTCTGGAGGGCAAGGAGATTAATGCGCCAGGGCCCGATCGGGCTGTTGTGTTTCAGAATCATGCGCTGTTGCCGTGGCTGACGGTCTATCAGAACGTTGAACTTGCTGTTGCACAGGTATTCAAGGGGAAACGCAGCCCCGCGGAGATTCGGGACTGGATCTTACATAACCTTGATCTTGTGCATATGACGCATGCGCTGGACAAGTATCCGCACGAGATTTCCGGCGGCATGAAGCAAAGGGTTGGCATCGCACGTGGACTTGCCATGGAACCGAAGGTGTTGCTGATGGATGAACCATTTGGTGCCCTCGACGCGCTGACGCGCGCTCACCTGCAGGACGAGGTCATGCGCATTCATGCCAGCCTCAACAACACCGTTATCATGATTACCCATGACGTCGATGAGGCCGTGCTGCTCTCAGATAAAATCGTCATGATGACAGTTGGCCCGAACGCGCGTATCGGCAATATTCTTGATGTTAAACTGCCGCGACCACGTGATCGTCTGGCCATGGCCAACGACACGCAATACAACCACTATCGCCAGGAGGTGCTGAAGTTTCTGTATGGTGGCCACAATCAGCAGGAACTGGCTGCCTGAGCAGCCTTAAGTGGCTGGCAATGCTGGCCACTACTCTGGCAGTTTGACTGCCTGGCACGGTTACGGCTGCAGAACGTCGGCCATCTCAATCACTGAACGTGCCACATCAATCAGGCGACGGCTCTGGTTCATCGCGGCCTGGCGCAGCGCCCGGTAAGCTTCATCTTCATTCAGGCCTCGATGCTTCATCAAAATCAGCTTGGCGCGCTCGAGCACTTTGCGCTCCTCCAGCGCCGATTTGGCTGCATCCAGCTCGGCTCCCATTTCCTGCAGGCGTCGCGCCTGAAATTGCAGTAATTCCATCATTGAGCGACCCACTGGGGGTTGTTCAGTAACGGAACTATTGGCGTCTGCCGTGCTGACCGGCACCAGAAAAACGGTATTGTCAGGGTCCTGTTGCCTATCCAGCTCTTCGAGGGCAATCTGATTGCAGTCCAAGAGCTGCCTGGCCTCAGAGAGTTGCACCTGGCACAACTGCTTCAATGCCAACTGCAGTTTTTGTTCAATGTCATGCATGGCATCAATGCGCTCGGTGGCTATCCGAAACCAGCGGTCAGCCAGCGACTCATCACCAGGACTGCCACCGCGGGCGGCAAGCGCTCGCAGCCCCCTCAACTCAGGCATAATGGCTGCGCTTCCAAGCTCAGACCACAGACGCAAAGAACGCTCATCGGCAAACTGGGCAAAAACTTCAAAGCAACGCTCCTGGGATTCAACCAGGTGTTGCAGCCGGGTCGTCTGCTCGGAGGTGAACTTACGGGCAGCAAATCCAGCCGATCCAAGCGCTCGTTCCTGACCAGCCAGCTCCTTGCCTTGCATGAAGTTGAACAGAGCGACCAGGCCTCGCGAAATTGCCGGATCCGATGCGGCATCTGCGGTTTCGAACACAACGCCCAGCAATGATTGAATCACCTGCGAATACGCGTCTGTTACTTTGGTCAGCGCAAGCTTTCGCGACAGCACCTGGCCACGCAGCACAGCAATACCTGTCAACAGGTGAACGGCACTGGCTATCCGGCTGAACAGGCGCGCGCCGCCTGAAAACACACCCAGCTCGGCGTTGGCGCGACTAAGTGTCTGGTGAAAATTGGCAGTTTCCCTATCAACCTGCTTCTGAATGGCCTGCCAGCGGTCCTGGTAGTCCTGACCGCCTGAAGCCAGATACATATTCGATGCACCGCGCTCTCTCTGCAAAGCATGCACCAGCGCACCGATAGCTGACACCAGCTCACCCAGCGCCAGAAAACTTGTCAGCCCCTGTATTTCGCACCGTTTGGAGGCAACCAGGAAGTCTGCTGCACTCATAGCCATTGTCCTTTAGCTTACCTGCCTACCACATCAGGTCGTCGGGAATCGGGTAGTCCTTGTAGGGGTCATCATCATGAGTGGCATCAGTTGATTGGTCGGCTCTGAAAATGACAGCTTCTGCAAAGCGCTCAGCTATCTTGTCCGCGATTGTCGCAGGCACTACAACATACCGACTGCCATCACTGCATATGGCCAGCAAACCCGCGGCCAGTTGGTCCTGCTGCTTCTGGCTGACATAGACCTGCTTTATTTTCTTGCTGTTGGGGTCAGTAAAATTAAACCGGACCTCACCATCTGTCTTGATGCCGCTGTGCTCCAGCATCTGTTTAACCTGCGCCCGCATGGCCTTCTGTCGTTCGGCCTCGACGCGCTGCAGGTTCAACTGCCGGTCACGCTCGGCTTTCTCCGCACGTTGCTGCTCAATACGAAGCTGTGTGTCATTTGGAGCCGCAGCGCCCTTTTTCTGTTTTGGCTGTTTGTTCTGTTGACGCTGCTCTTTCTGCGCCTGCTTGACCTTTTTCTGGTCAACCAGGCCGGCCTTCAAAAGTTGGTCGGCGAGTGATTTGGGCATACTTGTAAATCTCGTGGAGTTACCTTGTTCAGGGACAACAGTTTGCCTCAGACACCTGACATTGCCAAGCGTCTACGCGCACGTCAGGTCCTCCCATTTAATCCGGCCAGAACCGCTCTAAAACTCTCCAGGCCAGCTTCCAGATTTTCAATAATCTCCTCCGCCAGCTCATCCGGCTCCGGCAGGTTTTCCAAATCCGTCAGGCTTTTGTCTTTCAGCCAAAACACATCCAGGCTGGCCTTGTCACGGGCCACCAGCTCTTCATAACTGTACTTGCGCCAGCGGCCATCCGGGTTGGTGTCGGCATCCCAGGTGGGTATACGTTTGTGCCGGTTCTCCGGGTTGTAGCAGGCGATAAACTCGGCAAGATCCTCATAACGCAGCGGCTTTTTCTTCAGTGTGTGATGCACGTTGGTACGGTAATCGTAGTACCAAACCTCTTTAGTCCAAGGGTTTGGGCTGGCTTCACGGTTGTCGAAAAACAAGACGTTCGCCTTAACGCCATGCGCATAGAAAATGCCGGTGGGCAGTCGCAGAATGGTGTGCAGCTCTGTGTTTTCCAGCAGCTTGCGACGCACTGTTTCACCTGCTCCACCTTCAAACAAGACGTTGTCTGGCACAACAACGGCCGCTGTACCGGTAGTTTTGAGCATGCTGCGGATATGCTGCACAAAATTCAGCTGTTTGTTTGAGGTGGTCGCCCAGAAGTCCTGTCGGTTATAGGTTAGCTCATCAGTTTCCTGCTCGCCCTCGTCATTGGTAAAACTCATCGAGCTTTTTTTGCCAAAGGGAGGATTGGCCAACACATAGTCAAAACTCTGCGGGCTTTGCGCCACCAGGGCGTCATTGGGGGAAATCAGGCTTTCACCGTCAATCTCCCCGATGTTGTGCAAGAACATGTTCATCAGGCACATACGACGAGTGTTGGCGACGATCTCATTGCCAAAAAATGTTTGACGTTTCAGAAAGGCATTCTGCCGCTTATCGAGTTTGTGCTGATTGACTAGAAAGTCATAAGCAGAGAGAAAAAATCCGCCCGTTCCGCAGGCCGGGTCTGCGATAGTTTTCATGGGTTCCGGTCGCACACATTCGACCATGGCGCGAATCAAGGCCCGCGGTGTGAAGTACTGCCCGGCACCAGACTTGGTATCTTCGGCGTTTTTTTCCAGCAAGCCTTCGTAGATGTCCCCTTTGACATCAGCCTCCATGATTGCCCACTGCGTGCTGTCCACCATGTCGATCAGACGGTATAGCTTGGCGGGATCCTGGATCTTGTTCTGCGCCTTGGTGAAAATCTGCCCCAGCATGCCTTTGTGCGTGCCGAGCTCGCGCAGTAGCTCAACATAATGTACTTCCAGCTCAGCGCCGCGTTTGGCTTTCAGACTGGCCCAATTGTACTTTTCCGGTATGCCTACATCACGACTGTAAGGCGGCCGGGAGTATTCATCGGCCATTTTCAGAAAGATCAGGTAGGTGAGCTGTTCCAGATAGTCACCGTAGCCGACACCGTCGTCGCGCAGCGTGGTGCAGAAGCTCCAGACTTTGGAGATGATGGGGGCGGTTGGGCTCATGGCGCGTCCTTATTGCGAAAATCGGCTGAGTTTAGCACACCGCAACCACCAGATTCAGACCCCAGGAATCAATGAAAGCCACTTCTTCTCTGCCAGCACCTGAACCGCCAATTCAATCTGGCGCTCTGTAAACTGTCGCTTGCGCTCATTCCAGGCATAGGTGCGCGTGATGATTTCTTCTGGTGTTGCGGCTGATTCGGTTTTCACGATCCAGTGAACCGTAGCCAGCAACTCAAGCCCGAACGGCGACTCAAAACCTTCCACCAGATCGGAAACTCTGTCGAATCGCCCTTGGGTTTCAGGGTGCTGCTTAAGGAAACGTGCCGCATCCTCAGTGGCACCGGGCACCAGTTGCAGCGGTTTGTTCGGGGCATCACCACCATCGGCATAGCCAAAAATAAAATGCCCTTCCACCGCATTCAGTACATGCCGCAGATTCTCCGCATAAGGACCATAGTGAGCCTTCTGATACTGCAGACGCAGCGCCTCACCCGCCTCTTGCATAAAGTACATCAGCTTGTGGACTTCCAGCAGTGATGCCGTCGGGTCCAGCAATCCACGCAGGTAGCGGTTCATCAACTCAACCAACGCCGCACGACCTGCTGTCATCTCAGGTACCTTGCGGTTTTTCACCATTCTCCTGCTGGCAGGAGCACCACCCGGCTCATAAACAACCACCCGTACGTCAGACAGCGGCTGCAGCGCTGCCTCAATACGCGGTTTAACCTCGTCCCAGTCCAACCCACCCAGACCGCTGCCCAACGGGGGGACCGCAACGGACTGGATCTTGTACTTGCGCAGAGTCTCGACCAGAGCCTGCAGGCCGGTATCAATGTCGTCCATGCGGCTTGCGCCGCGCCAATGACGCTTGGTAGGGAAGTTTATGATGTAGCGCGGCGCAGTAAGCTGTCCGGTTTCATACACAAACATGCGGCCCGGCTGCACCTGCTGCTGACGGCAGGCGGACTCGTAGGCAGAAAAGTTGTCCGGGAATGCTTTCCTGAACTGAAGGGCAATGCCACGGCCCATCACACCCACGCAGTTGACGGTATTGATAATGGCGTCGGTATCTTCGCTCAGAATGTCGCCTGACTTGAATTCAATCATTGCCGTTTCCATTAGCCGTAGTACCAATCGGGCCTGATTTCCAGCCGGGGCCGGTGGCCTGGATGCCAAGTTTCGAGGTACGCAGCTCAAACAACAGCGGTGACTCGGTATTGCCGGATGTGGCGGTATCGGCAGCAGCTTTGGTGGGACGGGTATTGGCCAAAAAGCAATCTATGCGGCGCGCCTCTTCCACCAGACGCGACTCCAAATACTTGGCATGCGCCTTGTTCAGGTTATTGGCCGCCGAGGTAATCAGCACTGCCGTGGTCCACCAATCCTTTTTAACGTTGTGACTTTTGATGCGATCGCCAATGTCCTCGCCCTCACCCACATACAACAGCGGGCCGTTATCGTCCTCGCCCAGCAGCAGATACACACCGGTATAACGCGCCTCGGTGCGGTGCAACGCCGCACTCAATTGCGTGCGCGGCGTCATCAACACATGGCCGGTCCAGTTGAACACCTCGGCGGTGAGCATGCCGTCGGGTTTGCCGTCGATGAAGAAGAGTTCGAGGGATTGGGGTTTGGTGTGGAGCATGGTGATTTAAGCCTTATTGGAAAAATTCGAGCGATGAGCGGCTAGCCAACTCAAGCCACTTTGCGAAGCAGCTTACGCCGGAAGTCATCCTCCGCGTTCAATGACGCGATCATCTCACCGCCCACATTCGACAATCGAGCCAGATCAGCACGGGGAATATCCTGTTGATCCGCAAAGATCAGCAAGGAGTCAAAATCAACGTGATGCTGGTGGAAGTACTGCAGAAAGATCGTGGCCAGGCGCGCCTTATCGCGATTGGGGATGCCAAACACAAAAACCGGCAGATCGTTACGCCCATCCAGGCAGAAGTCCACCGGGTAGTTTTCCGCGCCGGGAATGCCGGGCACAGAAAAATCCTTGTGCACTTTTTCTGCAGAGACCAGCGACAGAATCTGTTCCTGCAAGTCGTCGTAGAACGTGCTCGCCACCCGAGAACGGTTCAGGAAAGTCAGATCATAAATGCGGGTAATAGCCTGACCCAACCTGAATGAGCTTACTGCCAGCTCGGCAGGTGCACACTCCAGCCAGAACTGGCCGCTACTCTCGTCGTAGGAGACACCCTGCTCTGCCGTAACCTGACTCCACAGCTGGGCCCTTGAGCCTTCAAAGAACTTATCAACGTCATTTTCATAGCTCAAGTGCATCAGGGTATGACCACCGTCACTGACACGCAGCCCGCCGGTAGCAGTATCCGTGAGGTAAATCGGATACTGGTCGCCGTCCGGGTAAGTGAAAGGTGTCTCCAGCATCACCAGACCATTTCCGCGGTGATGCAGCCGGACCTGGGTGCAGAATTGCTCACATAATGTTTGTTCGTTCAAGTGCTCAATCATATCTTTAAACCTGAATCGCCACCGGCATCGCAACTTTCGCCGCCACAGCCGAATACAAATTCACGTCAACTTCCGGCGCATGAATGGAAACTATGAGCGAATACCGTGCTGCCTGGTTATATCGCTCCAGAGCATGCCGGGTCTTCCACCACCCTACAGCCGGATAAATGCCGATCACGCCACGGCTAGCAAGATCTGCAGCAGTGCCATGCCAAACGTCAGAGTGAAGTGATCCACGATGACGGTTATTTGTGCCTAACAACCAGTTGGCATCCCTACCGTCAGTTTTGGTTTTCTCTTCTTCGTCCCGAGCTGCCGCATTGATGCGATTTCGGAAATCCTGCTCTGACTCATGTGCCCTTCTGACATCAAACCGCAGGCCGTGTGATTCGTAGCGGTAGCGTGAGGTGACGCCCCGAGCGGACGGGTTTGGTTCAATGAAATACGACAAGGTAACTCGCATCTCGACCGGTGTTTCGCCGAGAGCTTCCAGCTCGTCGAGAGGCCACGGCAGGCGGTGTAGATTCATGTCACGTAACGAGGCATCTTTGCCGGGGCGCCTCTGGAAAGGATAGAGACGATCTTCGCAGACCAGTGTCAAGGAATTGTCCATACTCCACATTGCCCTGTCCAAGTCGGGAATACCGAACCCGCAGTGACGAATCAGATCCGCAATATCACCTTTCGATGGTTTTCCTTTTGCTGGTAAGAATGTATTGCACATCGCCTCTGTCCATCGGGCGGAATGTACCATCAGCGCCCGAACAGACTCAGGCCACAGACTCGGATACTCAGCCATCAACTGTGCAGCCATTCGTGCAGCTAAGGCAGTCGCCGCACTGGTGGCATTTGTCGTAGTAAACAAGCGATCGGTCAGGTCAGCGTTAGTGGTCAGCAGACTAAGACTGGACATCCAAACCGCACTCAGCGAATCATGCGCCGCATTTCCACCCTCAAAAACGACATCTGGTTTCAACGGCCATTGCGGTTGCCAGGTCTGCGAGGTCGTACTGAAGGGACTCAAACCACCCGCCGGGGCAATCGGCTTGTAGGCCGTAGCGTCTGTTTCGGTGATGTTCACCAGCTCAGTTGCAGCACCCACTGTCAGCGCATTCCATGCCTGGGCCGGATCATGAATGCTGTCTCTAGAATTGCTGGCAGGATATTCAGCCCATGCATTAGGGTCTTCTATATTGCCCGCCGACAACACGAATAATCTTGGGGTTTCGGATTGCCCCTCAGCGTCGGACGCCAAGCGATCAATGGCAGCGGACCACGCTGACGGTCGTCCACGATCCCGGTTATCCCGCGCAGTCACGGACATACTGAACACACGCCTTCGTTCTGGGTCAGTGACTTCGGGACGAGCAACCGCTTCAGTCGTCAGATAACCATGGTGGCGAGCATCACCGCCATTGGCGTGGTTATCAGGCAACAATTTGACCGACTCCAGACGGTGCGTGATCAACACAGTTTCATCACTGGAAAGTGCATCGGTCAAATTACCTGCCAGCGCCAACCCAGCCATCGCAGTGCCATGACCATGACTGTCATTCACACCCCAACCTGGCTCCACACTATGCAAATCATCCGCTCTCAACGCTGGCGAAAGCAGCGGATGACCGCGATTGACGCCCGTGTCGAACAAGCACACATGGGGAACATCAGCATCCTCGGCAGGCATCGTGGTTCTGGCGAGTAATTCATCCAGCCACTCGGGTTGCTCGCTCGGAGGCAGTTCATCAAAGAACCCCGCCGTCTCTTTGGCGCGCCGCAACTCGGCAATTGTATTGAGCACCATCATGGACCGCTTCATTCGTGCGACAGTACCTTGAACCAGCAGCACCGTACGCTCCGGAAATTGCAGCTCTCCCGGCGCGATCCTGAATTCCATGCCTTCTGCCAGTTGCCGAAAAGTTCTCGTGACTGCGTCCCTATCGCCACGGACAGGTAACCACACCTCCCACCAAAGCAATTCATCATCGCCTGTTGGCAAGGCATCGGGGGTATCGGTCCAAAGTGCCGTCAGCGTCGCAGCACGGACCTCAGCTATGGCATTAAGCAGCCTGGCATTGCTTGGGCCTGATTTTGTATCTTTGGATTCATCGAGATAGGACTGAATTAACCTTTCCAGCACATTGAGTTTACCGTCAGGAACAAACACAATGGCACAGGTCTGTTGTCCTTCATGGCGAACATTGAGGAGTTCTACCCCAGCGCGCTCCCGCGCAAGGGATTCAAATGCCAGCTCAATATCGGGGAAGCTTTCAAACTCGATTTGCAGACCGAAACCTTGATCAAGGCCGGCAGCCTCTTGCATCATGCGTGCATCGTGAAACAGAGGCTTTAGAGTCTGTACCTGCTGCGCCAATCTGGCGCCATGCTCATACCGATCCCGACTCGGAATGCCCTTGCCTTCAATTTTGCGGGGTGGCTTCGCAAACGGCTCTGATTCAGCTCGATTTTTAAGTATGAAATGCGGCTTTTTCTGTTCGTCCTGATTCGCCATGCGACACCCTGTCCCCTACTCGATCAGATACTTCCCTTGAGCCTGCTGGAAGCCAACTGCCGCTCTTCCAGCATCCCACGAATGTCAGGCTCGGTGACCTGATCCCGCTGCTCTATCAGGCTAGCCTTCAAAGCCTCGTCGGCAGCGCGAGTGATTTCCGCGTAGCTCAGGCCCAAGGCGTGCCTGGCTAGTCGTTTCCAGGAAACACCTTTAACAGCTTTCCTGGACAGACGCGATTTCAGAAGACTGGCAATATGCACTTCATCAGGCAATTGGTAATGCAGCATGTCGTCAAAGCGCCGGAACAGGGCGTGGTCGAGGATTTCAGGGTGGTTGGTGGCAGCCAGAATCAGGCTGTGGGACGCGTCCTGCTCGATCATCTGCAGGAAGCTATTGAGAATGCGGCGGATTTCGCCTACATCGTTGGCCAGACCACGCTGAGAGCCAATGGCGTCAAACTCATCGAAGAAGTAAACGCCGCGCGTGCGGTCGGTGGCTTCAAATACCTGACGCAATTTGGCTGCCGTCTCACCCATATATTTGGTAATCAGACCATCCAGACGTACCTGGAACAGTGGCAAACCCAGCTCGCCTGCCAGCACGGAGGCTGTCATGGTCTTACCGGTACCGGGCGGGCCCATCAACAACAGTTTGCGGCGCGGCTGCAGGCCATTGGACAGCAGCAAGGGCGCCTGCCGCTGCTCGCGGATGATGCGCTCAAGCTGACTCGCCAGCTCGTCATCCAGCACCATATCGCCCAGGCGGGATTTAGGGTAAGTAACCGTGAGCAGGCCAGCCAGTTCACCACGCGGGCGGCTGATAGGCACAGCCTTGTCACCTTCCGGCGCAGACAGCCCACGGCGAGCCTTGGCCTGATCCACCAACGCACGCAGTTCTTCGGCCAGCTTGCCATGACCCAGCTTGGCTTCATGCGCCGCCAACTGCATGGCAACGGAATAGAAGCGCTGATCGTCACCTTCGAGGTGCGATTTAAGCAGGGCTTTTAGTTGGTCGGCGCTGGCCATGTGTGATTCCCAAAATTGATTTACGCTATATTAGCTCATAAGGTGTGGCTGTTCGAGGTCTATGCCCACACATATCTCTACGATCATCAACTTCCACGGATTACTATCTCACGAGCTTCGCGACAAACGTATCTCTTTGAATTCATTTCCCAGGAATCGAAACTTGTGGCGGAAAAGCCCAGCAAGCTTGTTGTCTGCCGTAGCAAAGAATATTTGCCTGGTTCCAACGATGGCAAGCTGACGAAGGTGATCAAGGAACGACAGCATGTTTATGTCATCGATATGAGCAACCGGATCATCAAACAGCAACAATGGTGGGGCCGAACGGAGGCGCCCATTCATTGCCAGAAATAATGATAATGCATACGCGGATCGCTGGCCTGTGCTCATATGATGGAGCTCCGCTTTGACTTCAGTGCTTCTTCGTATTATGGCGAGCTTACCGTCGGCAACTGTAATTTCAAACTCATTGGGCATGTGGATATTAGAAAAGGTCCGAGCAATCTCCTCTGCATTCTCTGCAAGGATCTGGTTTACCAACTCCTCATCTGAGCTTTGATTTTCTAGTGTCGCTAGCACTTGCTCTGCGTTCTGCGCACGCATGATCTTCGTATCGCCGTCTCCAATTTTCTTGTCGAGACTTTCTACAACCCTGGCCTCTCCCTTAAACGCCGTATCATCAGCACTTTCTTGAGCGATAGCGGTCGCGACTTGGGAGAGTAAAATCCGTACATCGGCAAGGTTGAGCGCGAGTTGTTCAGAGGTTGCTTCGGGACTAAAGGTCAGGATTGACACCAGAGTCTGACGCGCGCCTACAGCAGCCCGAGCATCTGCGGCAAGTTTTTTCACTGACTTTACTAAATGCTCCGTGTCCCCGAGTGCCTCGACAGACAGGCGAGTTGCCAACGCATCGCATTCCTGTCTCACGAATTCCAACTCTTGTAAGGCAGCCTTTTCAGCGTTTCGCAGTGTTTCCAGTGTCTCTGTGAGTTCCAACTGATTCCTTTGCAACTCCTCAAGTGAGGGCAGTTCAGGTAACCCTGCTGACAGTAACTTGTTGGAAAGGTCTTGGGAGGAAAGGCCATCCGACTCTAGTCGCTGTAACTCTGTTTGAACTTCAGCCAGCTTCTGTCGATAAACTTCAAATTCGGCTCGTTCTTGATCAATATTTTCAAGTGCTTGAACGACCGTTTGAGATGGAGAACTTTTTCCGGCAAACGTGTGTAATGGATTAAGAATTGCCAAAGCTGCCCGCGCAGTCGCCAATGCTTCACTGGCTGTCAAAATATCTGCCTGAAGCAAATTGGCTTGCTCGGACGTACCTACCTCAACATCGGCCATTACCCTTACAACCAGCTGGCCTTTCTCAAACTCAGTTCGACACAACGGACAATGGTCAGGATTATCAGACCGCTGCAATATCTCTCGTGCCGTTCCTAGGAGACGCTGCCTCAGTACCGTGATGTGGCTCTGCGTCCTTTCCAGAGCATCAAGTGAGGCTTGCGCCGTTTCGAGTCGTCGCTGGTGTCTGCTAATCTCAGTGTTCATTACATCTAAGGCGTCAGCGATAGGTTTCCCCAGAAGATGTTGAATAATTTTGGTGTCGCTTCGGGTTGCAAGCGAGCTCAACCTAGCATTCCAGGCACGCTCTCGATCCTGCCCCTCTGATGCCTGTTTGACAAGCTGCAGGAAACTATAACGCGCATAGGGGAAAAGGGCCTCAGTGGCCTCAATTATCGCTGCCACCACCTTTGCTTCACGTTGTGCGTTTGCTTGTGCCAGCCGAGCACTTTTTGCTCGTTGATCGAGGGCTTCAGCCTTGCTAGCTTCTTCGTTCAGGTTAATCAATAATTGCCGCGAGGATTCGGACACTTCATGAAGCAGATTAATGGAAGAATGTTGGATCAATGCGATAGCAGAGCTAGCTTCTTGCAGGCGCTCTCTCAATAGGTCGAGCTTGCCTTTTTCGTCTGGGAGCTCATTCCATCCACTACTTCTCAGCGCCTCAAGGAGCTCAAGGAACAAGCCGTCAGATAATTTCGGAGCAGCTTTAATGACATCAAGGCGAGACTGTGCAGCCATCTTCATTTGTTGATTACTATTTCTATCACGACGTAAATCCTTCAGCTCATCCTTTAGCTGCTTCAGGACGCGACGCAGTCTATCTGCCAAATTCTCTGCTGCTGGACCCAGCACCAAACGGGTCACGTCCGATCCAATTTGTTCTGAACTAGCTGACACACTTAGATCGACTGCAGCATCAGTGTTGAGAAAGTTAAACTTAGCGAAGCTATCTTGGATGGTGGGCACCCTCAGGTCAGTTTTGGCGTACCAATTCGAGTGACGCGCTCGAAGACGAGCAGCGTTCGTAGTCGAAGAAAACTTGTCACCGAATTCCTTTAAGACCAAACTGATTGAGGTTCCATTGAGCAGGCGGCTTTGCCTACGATTAGTTCCACAATATGCGAACTCGATTGCCTCGAGGAGCGAGGTCTTGCCAACTCCATTGCTGCCGACAATTAGATTAACTCGACCTAACGTGTGATCCCTTTCCTCTGGATGTGTGCGGAAGCCTTTGATAGTCAAATGTTCGATGAAGTGGTTTGCTGCCGCCCGTTCCGAGTCAAGCAGGGATACAGATGAATTTTTCCGAGACGCTCCATCTGTTGTTCCAGCAACAATTCGCCTCACTACCTCGGGGACCGTGAGATCCATATCCAAAACAAATGCTAGACGATGCTGCATGAGGGTATCGAACCATGCCGTCTCAAGGTCGACCGGTAGAGATCCCGGTAGTTTCTGTGCTTGTTTAACTGACAGAAAACTATCTATCTCTTCTTCCCGAATAACTTGCTTGCGGGCGTACTCCCGGTCAGCCTCTATCTTGGCTTTTATCTGACTGAAATCTACCCCGAGCGACTGTGCTTCGCTAGTGACAAAGTACAGGTAGTGGCTCCAGCGTAAATCGGTAGATGTGTCAGTCGAGAAATACTTTGGCGCGATGACTTCTTCTTGATAGCTTTTCAACGATTCAGCAGTCGTTGTCACCTGATCATTAAGATCGAAGTATCGAATAGCGTAATCCCGCTCGCCGTAACGATCAACACCTCGATATACGCCCTGACCAACACGCTCAAGTTCAGGATAGCGTTCCTTGAGCAGGGCTTCAACGCGTTGCGTATTGATCATGATCTGTCCTCCGAGAAGTCCACCGGCGACGCGCTAGCAGGAACGTCGATGAGATTCGTGCCCTCAGGGCCACGTACGCCAAACCTGTTGTCGCGTCGGAAGACGACGCAAAGCCTGTCTTGAGCGCGCACGATGGTGTCGTTCAATTCTTCTACACTCTTACCAGCCACAATGGCGGTACGGGACGCATGCGTGACCAAGGCTTGCCTAAGCTTCTGGTGCGTGCTGTCTATTAGAATATCGTTAGCCTGATCCGAAAGGAAAACGAGTGTTGCAGGCCCACCCCCTCCAGTTTCTGGATTGACATTGTGATGTGGGGAATTATGACTCCATGAGAACTTAAAACCGTTCGCCAAATCTCGCACGGGGGGTGGCCACGGAACTGCGGTTTGGGCGAGTCCAATCGCATCGTGTGCGCGTTGCAATCTGTGTAGACGGTAACAGGATCCCGGCCGAGTGAGGTCAGCGTCTTGGTGAACCGTCACTCGGCGTATTGACTCCTCATCCTTGTCCAAATGGACAGCTTCGAGCTCTTTGACTGCGTACCAAGTTGCAGGCTTTCCGCGAGGCCCTAATAGCAATTCGATGGCGCGTTCGACCGCAAGCGGGCTAGCCTGTGAGGCCAACTGTAAGTGTTCGGCAATCGCATAGTATGCTGCCAAGGCATCGGAGAACCCGTCGTTGGCGACGGCACCAGACTCCCAACTGTCGCTGTCTGTATTCCAAGACCAACGTTCTTCCACCGTGACAAAATTCCTCGGGGCCAAAGCTTGCGGGCCAGGAAAAAATAGCTTTTGTTTTTGCAATAGAATAATCTGACCTTCGTAGTTCAGAAAAAACGAGTGCCATCGTTGGGCCAGTAAGCAATAGTAAATGCCGCCGCGGTGCAATGAATCGATGAGCTCATCGTCGTCAGCGTTGAATTTTGCGGGGGGTGCATACCAAGCCGAACCGGCGACATTCTTCCAGTCAGCGTATCCGCCTCTTTCCTTTACCTCTTTGATGTTCTTGGCCCAGTTCAAACACAACAGTTCGACGTGGCTGTTGGTTCCAACGGAGCAGAGCCGGGCGCGATACGCCGCATAATCGGAATGTGCCGGCTTCGGATTCAGCTGGATGTGAATCAAAAGGCAATTGGTGTGAATCGCATCGACATGCTCTGTGAAGTCAAAGGCATCGGAACAAATAATCGAGACGAGACTTATGGTGTTGATACCGCGGTTGAAGGCATACACCGTCGTACCCAGGCAAAGTGAGGTTTGCTCCACCTCCCGGTAATCTCGACAGGCGACGGTCTTAATTTGTACGAGAAGAAACAATACAGATTGTCCTTCTTGGTTTTGAGTCCAGAATACGTACAGTAGCGGGTCGATGTAACGCCGTTGCGCCGCCTGTCGCTCGTCGAGTGGTTCGTAATGAAACACACAATCACCAACGCCGTCGTACTGTTGAGCCAACGCCTGGAAGTCAGCAGGGGCGATGCTTTCACATCCAAGCACCCAGATAGCTCCCAGTGGAGGACGATGGTCACCGTCAACGATTTCTTGTACAACAGACCAAGGGACGCAATACTCAGGCGCTACTGCCAAATCAGAATGACTCTGTGAGGCAGCGGAAAGAAATCCGCTACACAGCTTGTGCCCAACTGCAGCGTCGGCATGGCCAACCCTGACATCATTGGCTTCAACAATACCTGATGGTTGCAGCAATATCGCCCTATAGGGTTCACGCGCTGGATTCAGAGCTTGCAAGCTAATAAGCGTTAGAGGACGCGGCAGATTCCCCAAGACTTCTTCGACGTCTACGATGTTGATCGCCAAATTACCTCCTCCCCATGGCAGATGACACTCAAACCATGTACCATTTTTTCAGAAAGCGGAGCACGTTAGGCTGCAAGCTCGCCACTGAAGGCTTCCTTAAGAATTGACTGGCGAAGCGTATAGGCTCGTACAACCGCAGCATCTATCTCAGCTTCATTTTTCTCAATAATCGAAAACCGCGACTCAATTTGCTCGATCAAGTATTTCTGTTCATCAATCGAGCATAGCGGCACAACCAAACTTTCTAATGTTGATAGGTTGATATTTTTTTGGGCGGTTGCGGGCGCATAAGCTTCGATTCGCACCCGAACTGCTTTAATGAAAAGTTCAATATATTCGGGAAGGACAGCGCCTTCGAGCGCTGTAAATCCCACCACACTGTCAGGAAAGCATGCATCAAACCCTAGAAAAGCAGTTTCAGCGATGTTCGCAGCAATAGTTATGCATAGCGTCCCCTTTGGCCAAAGATAACTCTGAGACAAGCCAAATTCACTATACGTCTGCTCGTAGGAGTTAATTACACGGCTTGCGGATTTCACTTCAGCGGTTTGAAGAAAGGGATATACCCCTCCGAAAAGCCGAGGATCATTTCGAGGTCTATGTTTTGACTTACCACGCCCCAGTTCACCCACATTGGCGAGATAGGTATAAACATACCCTTCGGGTAGAGGTGGTAGTTGCTCTATCTCATTCTCTGAAAGTTGGACCAACTCTTTCAATGTCGGCTTCCCCGGCTTCTTCCCTTCCTTACCATCAACCTCCCACGACTTGACCGCAGCCTTCCATTCTCCCAACTGCTGCTGGTAGCGTGCTTCGCGTTCATGCTGGATGCGGGCGAGGAGTTGTTCGGGGGACTCGAGTTTGTCTTTGTTTTCTTCCCGCCATTGGGCGGTAAGTTTGCCTTCGAAGGCGTATTTGAGGACGGCCTGGCGGTAGACTTTGAGTTGTTCGCGGGCGGTTTTGAGTGATTCAATGCCTTTGTCCAACTCGGACAGCAACGTTTCAATTTTCTTTACTATTCGCTTTTGATCATCAAATGGTGGCAGCGGCACAGGTAACTGGCCAAATGCTTTTCCAGAAAGTTCCAGGAAAGTGGTACCGCTAGCTCGCTTTTCGGCTAGCTGCTTCGCGCCTTTGAGATAGTAGTAAACATATTCATTAAGCACGCCATCTCGAGGTACCAGACTCTTGAACCCTTGATTGGTAGACATCGGTAGCGAGCTAATCACAACATATCCAATCGGTGCTCGTGATGAGAAATGTACGCTGCCTGCTGGCATCACTTTAGCTGAGCAATTTTTTAGCCCTAGCTCCGTCAACGATTTCGCACCTTTGGTTATTGTTTTATGGTTGTATCCAGTCAAGTCTGCTGGTGAAATCCAGTTGATGTTGCCACCCCAGTACGCAGGTTCTTTACTTGCAGGAGTTCCACCCCCAACCACATCTCCAAGATCACTCATATTCAGCCATTCCCATGTATCGGGAATATCCCATAGTTTCTCAACACCACTCACGCCACCAACTCCCGATTCAATTCCTCAATCACCGCATCCATGCTGTCACCAAACAACTGGTACATTCTTCCCATCCCGCCCTTGGCATCAAACGGCGCCATTTCCAGGTCGTCGCGTTCGATGTGGAAGGAGCTGATGACATGGTCGCGGATCATGTGCAGCCAGGCCATTTGTTCGTCGTTGAATTTTTCGCCGGCACCGCTGTGGTGTTGCATGACCCAGCTCTGGAAGTTGCGGCGTACGGTGGCGGCGTAGGTGGAAAGCGTAGTGTCCAGTCCGCAGACGCGGCGGATAAGCGCCACCAGGGCGGTGAGTTCGCTGATGGGGTTTTCTCCTTTGTATTTGTCCAGATGGGCGTAGGCTGACCACACGCGAAGCGGGGCGAGTTTGGGGCGGTCCTGTTTCAGGCGGTCGAGCAGTTCGCGGATCATCTGGTAGGTGATTTCGCTGCGCCGGGCGGGTTGACTGAAGTAGATGGACAGGGCTTCAATCTCGTCCTGATTTTGCTGCAGGTAATCGCGGAATTCCTGCGTCAGTGCCTGGGCGTTGGCTTCGGTGTCACCATCCCATTCGGCGCGAAGCACACTATCCAGATCGTCGTGAACTATGGTTTGCTCCTTGTCGCGGCGGATGCTGTCAATCAGTTCTATCAGTTCGCCGTTGAGCACGCTGGCGGCCTTGCCTACCAGTTCATCACGGGCCTTGTCGCGGGCGTCTTCTCCCGCGTCGCTGGTTTCCGGCACACCGGCAAGCTGGCAGGCGCGTTGATCCACGGTGTCGGGGTCAATGGCCTGCAGCAGCTCGCTGATGATGTGTTTGAGGCTGGCACCACCGGCAGCTTTCTGGATGCGTTGCTGTTCATGATTGTCCAGTTGCCGGTCCAGCCGCGAGAGGCGCCCGGCCAGTGAGGACACGGTGTCTTCATCGCGCGCGCCCATCATCACGCCCATGGCCAGGTCTTTCAGCGGCACGGAGGGTTTGGTGATCAGCGGTTGGCTGGCGGTTTTCAGGGATTTGGTGACGCCGATGGCATCGACAATCACATAGTGCGTCTTGGCGCTGTTGGCCGAAGGCGTGACCTTCTTCAGGCCATCGGCGTCCAGGGTGCGGGTGCCGCGGCCTTTCATCTGTTCAAAGTAGTTGCGGCTTTTCACATCGCGCATGAACAGCAGGCATTCCAGCGGGCGCACATCGGTGCCGGTGGCAATCATGTCCACGGTAACGGCAATACGCGGGTTGTAATCGTTGCGAAACTGCGCCAGCACGGACTTGGGGTCTTCTTCTATCTTGTAGGTAATCTTTTTGCAGAACTCGTTGCCCTCGCCAAATTCCTCGCGCACGGTCTGGATGATGTCGTCGGCGTGGCTGTCAGTTTTGGCGAAGATCAGGGTTTTGGGCACTTCCTGCCTGCCGGGGAAAATCTCCGGCAACTTGTCGCGGAAGGTGCGGATGATGGTGCGGATCTGATCCGGGTTGACGATGTCGCGGTCGAGCTGTTTGGCGGTGTAGGTTTCCGGTTCGTCCTGCACTTCCCAGCGTTTTTTGCGTGTCAGCCGTTCGCGTTTTTCCACCTGTTGTTTGGCTTCCACCGTGCCGCCGCTTTTGCTGCGCTCGGTTTCGATGATATAGATTTCGTTGCCGACATTGACACCATCGGCCACGGCTTTTTCGTGGTCGTATTCGCTGACCACGTTCTTTTTGAAGAAGCCGTAGGTGCGGTTATCCGGCGTGGCGGTCAGGCCGATCAGGTAGGCGTCAAAATATTCGATCACCTGACGCCACAGGTTGTAGATGGAGCGGTGGCATTCGTCGATGACAATGATGTCGAAAAACTCGGGCGGGATTTTGGCGTTGTAGCCCACCGGCACGGCTTCTTTGGGTTTGGTGAATTGCTCGGCCGGGTTGATCTCTTCCACGACTTCGTCCAGTGGTTCGTCCTTGAGCAGGGAGTACATGCGCTGGATGGTGCTGATGCAGACCTGACTGTCCTTGGCTACCGATGAGGATTTCAGGCGCTGCACATTGTACAGCTCGGTGAACTTGCGATTGTCGTCGTTGGGCAGGTAGGACATGAATTCCTGCTCTGCCTGTTCACCCAGGTTTTTTGTGTCCACCAGAAACAGCACGCGTTTGGCGTTGGCGTGTTTGAGCAAGCGGTACACGGAAGTGATGGCGGTAAAGGTTTTTCCGGAGCCGGTGGCCATTTGCACCAGGGCGCGGGGCCTGTCCTGCCGAAAGGACTCATCCAGGTTGGTGATGGCAGTTATCTGGCAATCGCGCAGGCCGTCCGGGTTCAGGGCTGGCAGGTGCTGCAGACGGGCGCGCAGGGTCTCTTGTTGGCTCAGCCATTCCGCCAGTGTTTCCGGGCGGTGGAAACTGAACACTTCGCGGGAGCGGGGTTTGGGGTCGTTACGGTCGGTGAAGCGGGTGATGACGCCGGTGCTTTCGTAAACGAAGCGCAGCGGCTCCTGATTGTTGACCCACTTCAGTTTGGCCGTGGCGTAGCCTTCGGACTGCTGCTCCACGGTGGTGATCTTGTGACCCCAGTCATCGGGTTTGGCTTCGATGATGCCAACTGCCTTGCCATTGATGAACAGGGCGTAGTCGGCGGGGCCGACGTCGGTCTGGAATTCGCGGACGGCAACGCCGAGGCTGGCGCTGAAGTTGATGGCCTTGTTGCCCTGCACCACCCAACCCGCCTCGATCAGGCGTTTATCGATCTGATCACGAGCGCGTTGTTCGGGGTTCTGATTTGGCGCTTCTGTCATGGCATTTCGCATCCCTGTTGCCTGCAGAAGTCGGCAACACTCCATTAATGGGATACGAATTTACTTGATTTTCGCGTGCCCTCCAAGATTTTCAGGCAGTTGGAGGTATACACGCGACGTTTTATTCATCAGGTATTGCGCCAATTCGTGTCGTTCTTCAGTTACTCGTTGGGGCGTGTGTCATTGATGAGCGATCGGATGTAAGGGGCAAGTATTTTTTTGCGGGCCCACGAGTAGCTAAAGAAGCTGCTGAGTGCGATGACCGGAACACTCCAGTTTAAGTAGGCTCGAATAAACTCCGCAAAAGGCGCAGACACAACATACAAACTGACTAGCAATGGGAGCAAATAGAAAACAGCAAAGCTTGAAATCAGACTTATCGGAAAAAGAAGATGATAAAGCGTCGCCTGAGGGCCACGCGATGCGTGCCTCGACGCCTCCTGAATCAGCGCGTTGTCGACCCCTGAATTCTTATTTAATTTCATGGGTTTATCTCGTTATTTGACCAAATAAATCTCTCAGTTGAGCGGTCCGAACGACACAGTATGACGTCCGGACCGAGAAAGAGAATTAACTCGTCATATGACATGACATACCGTCATCCCGGTAGGCGCCGTCTGGTCCCGTCGCCAATGAATAGCCAGTCGACATTGCCAAACCCAATCCAAAACCAACGACGGCTCCAGCTACTCCACCAGCTGGACCAGCGACTGCCATACCGACTCCTGCGCCTATCGCTGTTGAGGAATAACTTATCGCCACCTCCATCGGATCGAGCCAGCCACCCCCACCCACCATCTCAATCTCCTGCACACTCAACTCTCGCATCACACTTACTCCCTGTGTATTAATGAAGCCTGCAATAGTGGTATAGACTAGCCAGCAGCACATTGCCCAAAAAAATCACAACTCAGGCCAAGACAATGCCAAATCTGCTTTCGATATCTGCGCTGTTACTGCTACTGACAACCAGCACTCTGGTCGTCGCCCAGCCGTCCGACAACACTGATTTTGACCTGCAGGCCCACCGCGGCGGTCTGGGGCTGGTGACCGAAAGCACACTGCAGGCTTTTGCCAATGCGCTTGAGCTGGGTGTCAGCACGCTCGAGCTGGATACTCAGGTTACGGCCGACGGTTATGTGGTTGTCACTCATGATCGTCAGGTGCTGCCGCACCGCTGCCTGGATACTGCCCCTGCCACAGCAGACGATCCGCAGTTTCCCTACGTGGGCAAATACATAAAAGACCTGAGCTGGTCTCAGGTGAGGACACTGGATTGTGGTTCGCAGCGGGCATCTGCCCATGCCAGTCAACAGACGGTGCCTGGCGCCCGGCTGGTTCTGCTCAGCGAAGTCTTCGATCTGGTCAAACGCCATCGCGCCTTCGATGTCATGCTGAACATCGAGACCAAAGTCGAGGCCGGTGCACCAGAAGAGACAGCGCCGCGTGAGGTCTTTGTGCAGGCCGTGATCGACCAGATTTACCGGCACGGCATGCAGGGTCAGGTGAGCATCCAGAGTTTTGACTGGGGCGCCCTGATGCGCGTGCGTGAGCTGGCACCTGAATTGCCCATTATTGCGTTGTCCAATGCGCAGTCGTTCCTGCAGTGTGGTATGCCCGGTGCCTCGCCGTGGACTGGCGGCATCGACATGGACGATTTTGACTGCAATCTGCCAGCCGCCGCCGCGTCGTTTGGCGCTGATGCAATCTCTCCTGTGCACGGGCTCCCGCAGGATGCCAGCGTGACAGACGCCAACTACCAGCCTTTCACCACGCCAGAGATGGTCACGCAGGCGCAAACGCTGGGATTAAGGGTGATCCCCTGGACCATCAATGACACGGCCACCATGGCACATCTGATAAGCATCGGCGTTGATGGCATCATTACCGATTACCCTGACCGTTTGCGCACCATTCTGGCCACTGAAAATCTTCCACTTCCTGCACCACAGGCGGCTGTTGAACCAGAAACCAGCGACCATGGTGAGCAATCCATCCTGAGCCTGCAGCAACAGATGGCAACTGGCACGCTCAGCGCGGAACAGCTTGTTCGGCACATGCTGGGCAGAATCAGCCGGTACGATGATCAGGGCCCAGCGCTGAACACAATCATCACGCTGAATCCGGATGCTGTAGCGCAGGCCCGGCGACTGGACGCAGAACGTCAGTTCAGTGGACCGCGCAGCCTGTTGCATGGCATCCCGATATTACTGAAGGACAACTACAACACAACAGATATGCCAACGACTGGCGCATCGCGGGCACTGGCAGACTTTACCCCCAGTGCTGAAGCCACGCAGCTAAGGCTGCTGCGGGAAGCGGGCGCCGTGATACTGGGCAAAACCAATCTGCATGAATTTGCCTATGGCATCACATCCATCAGCTCGCTGGGTGGGCAGACGCGAAACCCTTACAACCCAGAAAGAGTGCCAGGCGGATCCAGTGGTGGCTCTGCGGCTGCTGTGGCCGCCGGTTTCGCCACCATCGCAACCGCCTCCGATACCTGTGGCTCAATCCGTATTCCGGCGGCCTTCAACAATCTGGCAGGACTGCGTCCCAGCAAAGGTCTGAGCAGCATTTATGGCATCATGCCGCTGGCCAGCACGCCGGATGTCGGTGGTCCGCTGGCGCGCCACATTGAAGATATTGCCATCGTCCTGGATTTGACCACTGGCTACGACCCGCTAGATGAGGCAACCGCTGTCATGCTGAGCCGCAGTCGTCCGCAGTTCCAGCGTCAGCTGCAGACTGCAGACATCGAGGGGCTGCGTGTTGGCCGTCTAAGCAATTATATGGATAGCGCGACTCCCGAA
This sequence comes from Gammaproteobacteria bacterium UBA2675, assembly GCA_002354805.1. Lineage (GTDB taxonomy): Bacteria > Pseudomonadota > Gammaproteobacteria > Pseudomonadales > Pseudohongiellaceae > Pseudohongiella. Next base: position 231,850 of record DEMH01000004.1, on the reverse strand, counting down.
GTTGCACAGATGATGGCGCGGGCTTTCAGGCAACTGGATAGACTTGGCGCGGAGATAATTGATGTTTCGATTGAGGACATGTCCGCCCTGATCAGCGCCTCAGGCCTGATTGGACACGAATTCGAAGCTGACCTGGACCACTACCTCCAGACCTTCGGCAGTGCGCGCTACCCGACATTGCAAAGCATTGTGGAAAGTGGCCTGTATCATGACGCCGTCGCCACCCTGCTGCAACGAAGCGCTGCCGGCGAACAGGACCCGGAAGCTTACCGCCAGGCTCTGGCAGCTCGTCTGCCCTTACAGGCGGCCATTGATTCAGTGATGGCAATGCATGACCTGGACGTGATTGCCTACCCACCCATTGGCGCACTGCCAGTGCTGACAGGTGAAAGCCAGCCAGGCAACAACTGCAGCCTCAGCGCAAATGCGGGCTACCCGGCACTTTCTGTGCCGGTCGGATTTTCTGCGGATGGCCTGCCGATGGGAATCGAGCTGCTGGGCGGCTATATGAGCGATGTACGTCTGCTGTCGATTGGCCACGCCATCGAGCAGGCGTGGCCACAGCGCCGCGCGCCAACATTAGACCAGTGACAACTGAATATTGAATGTCGTGCCGAGGCTTTCATCCGAGGTGACGGACATATGGCCCCGATGATGCTCAGTGACAATAAAGTACGGGTACGAGAGGCGCTGTTCAACCGGGCACGCCTCTGCGCCATCGGCGGACGCGAAGAAGGGCTCAAAAATGCAAACCTGAGCCTGCTCGCTCAGCACCTGTCCTTTGTGCTCTATCTTGATCCATATCGAATCAAAAAACTTGCCGATACCGATCTTGATCTGGGGGCGCTGCCCCTCCGCCAGTGAGTCGGTTTTCAGCGCGTAGAAGGCACTGCGCAGCACACGCAGGAAGACCTGCTGCAACTCATTTGGATAACAGGCTAATTCCGGTATGTCACTGCCATAGTCGCGTCGAATATCGACATCTGTAAAGTCCAGCCCGTCAACGTCTACCAGTAGTTTTGATGCCAGTTCTATGCTGCGTTCAACGATATCAGGGATCGCAGCGGTCTGTTTGACATCACGGTGACCACGCGACAGATCCAGCAGGTTCTGGACGATAGTATTGGCCTGCCGTGCACTCTGACCAACCACATCAACTTCGCGCAACAGGAAGGTTTTTACATCGCCCAGGTCGCTGCTATCAAGGCGCTCGCGCGAGCGGTCCACGCGCTGCAGTATGGCGTCAATCGGCCTGCTAATATCGTAGGCCATTGCCGATGCAAGTTCGCCCAGTGCCGAGAGCTTGTCCCGCTCGGCAACTTTGTTTTCGGCGTTCACCTGCTTGGTGACGTCGGAAATCAGAATCACGATACCCGTCTCGTCATTGTGTTTGAGGCGGTACAGCGTAATGTCATAGGTGTACTGGCCGCGCTGGCTGTGCTTGAGCTGCAATGTCTCGCCACGCTCAAGCACGTCATTGACCTGTTCTTCAGTGAGGGTTATTCCAGGATAGGCCTGCCACAGATTTTCACCGACTACATCAGCATAGGGCCTGCCAGTGAACTCCTCTGCCGTTTTATTCCACTGGGTGACTTTAAGCTTGTCGTTGATGCCAACCAGCATGACCGGCATCGAGTTGACGATGCTGGCGATATAGGCTTCACGCTTGCGCAGCTGCTCGGCAGTTTCCTGCAGCACCTGGGTGCGCTGCGCAACCCGTTCTTCAAGCGTGGCCTTGATCTCGGTCAGTGCCCGGTTGGAGCGCCGCGCCCGCAAGTGGGCGCGAATCAGAAACCCCATGACAATCAACAGGATGATGATCAGCAGGCTGGCACTGGTGTTGGCAATGTATTGCCAGTTGGTGCGCCCGTCCTCATAGCGAAATACCGCGAATATATCAGCGTATGCGCTGACACTGACACTCAGCAATGCAAATAGGCCCAATACCCGCTTCATTCAATCATTCCCACCAATCTTACAGACTAGAAAGGCGCGGATTATATCATGGATGGACACCCGCGCTTAACGTCCACCAAGGACCGCATCGATATCAGCGGCGTCATGCCGTTCGCGAAGCTGGTTTTCCTCTTTGCCCCAGGTCGTATTCACAATACGTCCGCGGCGCACGGCTGGCCGTTCGGCAATCTCATTGGCCCAGCGCAGCACGTGCGTGTAGGTGTGTGCTTCCAGGAACTCGGCAGCATTGTAGACTTTGTTCAATACCAGTGCGCCGTACCAGGGCCAGATGGCAATGTCAGCAATGGTATAGCTGTCACCTGCAATATAGCGATTGTCTTTCAGCTGGCGATTAAGTACATCCAACTGTCTTTTAATCTCCATCGTGAAGCGATCAATCGGATACTGCCACTGTTCGGGTGCATAGCAATAAAAATGTCCAAACCCTCCACCCAGATAAGGCGCAGACCCCATTTGCCAGAACAGCCAGTTAAGCGTTTCAGTGCGTGCAGCCGGCTCTGAGGGTAGTAATTCACCAAACTTTTCCGCCAGATAGAGCAGGATGGACCCCGACTCGAAGACGCGCTGTGCCGGCTGCGCACTGGTGTCCAGCAATGCCGGGATTTTGGAGTTTGGGTTGATACCCACGAAACCACTGCCAAACTGGTCACCCTCGGTGATATTGATCAGAAAGGCATCATACTCTGCGCCTTCATGACCAAGCGCCAGCAACTCCTCCAGCATGATAGTTGCTTTGACACCGTTGGGTGTGCCCAGCGAGTAAAGCTGCAGCGGATGTTTACCGATTGGCAATGGCTTTTCATGCGTCGCACCGGCTATCGGCCGGTTGATACTGGTAAACCGTCCGCCGCTCTGTTTGTCCCATTTCCATACTTTGGGCGGCGTGTAGGTTTTAGCGCTGGATGCATCTGCCATGGAGAACTCCTGAGTATTTGGTATTGCGACATTACACCAGCCCTGCCGGAACAACTCAACTCTCGGTCTGTTCAAATCAGGGATTGGTAGTGCAACTGAACTGGCGTCAGCGCATTCAGCTCGCAGGTCGCACGACATCTGACGCTGGACAAGCTGCGGGAATCCGTGAAGAATGCTCATGCAGAGACTTGACTCCAGACCCAACAAAACCATTGACGGATCCAGCAGGCCGGTACTCATGAACACAACTGAATCCAGCCGACCGACCAGCGACCAGCAGGCTTTTCTGGATGTGCTGGCCGAGGTGCTGCCCTCCACAGTGTGGGTCGCTGACTCGCAGGGCATGATCAACTATGTCAGTGCCGATATCAGCAAAACTACAGGCAAACCTGCTGGTGACCTGATGGGGGACGCGTGGTTGCAGTCACTGCATGAGGATGACCTCGAACCCACCGTGCACAAATGGCGCGACTGTGTAAGAACCGGTGCACCGTTCGATACCCGTTATCGCCTGCTGTCCATGCATTCCGGCATCTATGAATGGCATGAAATCCACGCCCGCGCCCAACGCGATGCGGACGGCAATATCGTACGCTGGGTGGGGACCACCACTAATGTGCATCCCCGAATATCTGCCGAAACCAACCTGGCTTTTGAACGCTCAATCAGCGAACTGGAAACCCGGGTGCTGTCCATCATTGGCCGAAACGAAACACTGAGCAAAGTGCTGGACGAAATTACCCGATCAGTGGACCATATGCTAAAGGGCGCCAGATCGTCTATTTTATTTGTAGAAAACGGATGTCTGCGACATGGTTCGGCACCCAGCTTGCCAAAGGCGTTCTGTCAGGCAATCGATGGCCTGGAGATCAGTGCCACTGCAGGGTCCTGCGGCACCGCAGCAAAAACGCGAAGAACCGTTATTGTCACTGACATGCGTACCGATCCGCTTTGGGCCGACTATCAATATCTGGTGCGGGATGTTCCCATGCGCGCCTGCTGGTCGGTGCCGATCATGGACAACGCCCAGAACTGCTTTGCCACGTTTGCGGTTTACTACGACCAGCCGCGCTCTCCTGGCCCGGATGAGCTGAAAATTGTCGAGCGAATTGCCCAGTTCGTCCGCCTTGCCATCGAGCGCAGCCGCCAGCACGAGGAACTGAAATCCCACGAAGACCGTCTCAGGATACTTGTCCAGGGTACCCATGACATCGTCTGGGACTGGGACCTGAACAGCGACACACTTTGGTGGAGTGATGGAATAAAAATACAGTTCGGTCACGAGCCTGACGCATTGTCCAGGAGTTCAAGCAGCTGGCTTGCACTGATACATCCCGACGACCTGGCTCACGTCGAAAGCAGCCTTGAACGTGCATTCGAAGGCAGCACTGACCACTGGCAAGGCGAGTATCGCATGAGAAGAAGCGATGGCAAGTACCGTTATGTACTGGATCGCGGCCATATCATCAGAGACGAATCTGGCAAGGCGATTCGTGCGATTGGCTCCCTTATCGACATTAGCGAACGCAGAGAAATTGAAGAGCAGCTACAGCAGGCCCAGAGACTCGATTCAATAGGAAAACTCACTGGCGGTATCGCACATGATTTCAACAACCTGTTGACAGTCATCCTTGGCAATTCCGAATTACTGGTAACGGAGCTGGGATCCAATCCGCAACTGCGGGAGCTGGCTGAGATCTCCCAGACTGCGGCGATGCGGGGCGCCGAGTTGACCAATAGACTACTTGCCTTTGCCCGACGCCAGCCACTCGACCCGGGTGTGACCGACATCAACCGCCTGGTCAGCAATTTTGAACCTCTGCTGAGGCGAACCCTGGACGAAAACATCGAGATTGAAGTAGTCCAGCGCGCCGGATTGTGGCGCGCCATGATTGATGCTTCACAGCTGGAAAACGCCATCCTGAACCTTGCCATCAACGCCCGGGATGCCATGCCGGATGGCGGCCTGCTGACCATCGAGACTGCCAACGTGGCAGTGGACGACCACTATGCTGATGTGCATGATGTCACTCCGGGTCAATATGTGCAGATTGCCGTATCCGACACCGGAATGGGGATGGATGCCAATACTGTCTCGCATGCCTTTGACCCATTCTATACGACCAAAGCTGAGGGCAGGGGAAGCGGCCTGGGTCTGGCAATGGTTTACGGTTTTGCCCGGCAGTCCAACGGACATGCACGTATCTATTCGGAGCCGGGTCACGGCACTACCGTCAAGTTGTACCTGCCCCGCTCCTACGAGAACGACAGCCGGACCGCGGCGGATGCGGACCTGCACCACCCCAGTGAAGGCAATGAAAAAATACTGCTGGTAGAGGACAATGACCTGGTCAGGCGCCATGTCGAACATTTATTGGAATCGCTAGGTTATCAGGTTATCAGCGCCAGCAACGGTGCAGACGCCATTCAGATACTGGAGCAGGAAGAAATCATTGACATGTTACTGACAGATGTCGTCATGCCGGGTGGCATGAGCGGCAAGGAGCTTGCAGACCGGGCTCAGACAATGCGCCCGGGGCTGCCAGTTCTGTTCACGTCCGGATATACCGAAAACGCAATTGTCCATCACGGTCGTCTGGACCCTGGCGTGCAACTGCTGCAAAAACCATTTCGCCGTCAGGAGCTTGCCAGCAAAATTCGCCGGGTGCTCGCCAACGGCAAAACTTGAAGACTACCAGAGACTGCGTTTAGTCAGCTCCAGGTTGGTTGTCGAACCGTCTGGCTGCTCTATGTGAATGGTGAAGGTGTCGCCATCCAGCGTATAACCCAGCGAGCGCATGCCGGTCTCACCGACATTGTTGAAATGCACATGATTGTCCATGATCATGGCAAGCTCCATTTTCATGGGCTCTGGCGTACGAGGCTGAAAGCCCGGATTGAACTGCTGCAAATGTAATACCAGCGAACCATCTACTTCTTCAATGGTGATCATCTCGAACATGCTGGTGCCATTGGGGCCGGTCATACGGACCATCGCGGCGATGGAGCCACCTTCAGCGCCAATCCAGTTCTCTTCCAGTACATTCGGGCCCAGCTGACCGGCATAGTTGCCCGTCATCCAGTCCAGGTCTTCAATCGTCGCTGCCGGTGGCTGTGCCAGGGCAAAACTCGCGCCCAGCCCCAGAATAGCCGCTGCACACCAGGACGTCAGTTGGGTGATTTTCATGTTGATCTCCATTCGGTTGTTGTTACTGTGCTCAAATCGTATCCGATACGCTCAGCGTTTGACAGTCCACAAGTCACTAATGCCATAATCGGACGCTTGGATGATGATCAACATGGTGGAACAACAATGAAATATCGTTATATAGGCAACAGTGGATTGCGTGTCAGCCCCATTTGCATGGGCACCATGAGTTTTGGCAGCTGGAGCGATGAGGCAGAATCTTTTCGTATTCTGGACAAGGCGTACGAGCGTGGTATCAATTTTTACGATACCGCCGAGGTCTATCCAGTGCCGCCGCGCAAGGAGACCGTTGGCGACACCGAGACCATTTTTGGCAAATGGATCAAGACCCGCAACCGCGATTCCCTGATCATCGCGACCAAAGTCGCTGGCGCCGCCTCTGGCTGGTTTGTGCCGCCAATCCGTCATGGCCTGACGGCCATCGATCGTCATCACATTGAGCGCGCTGTCGAAGGCAGCCTGAAACGCATGGGCATTGATTATATTGATCTCTACCAGGTGCACTGGCCCGACACCGTGGTGCCGATAGAGGAATCAATGGCGGCGCTGGACCGGCTGGTGGAATCTGGCAAGGTCCGCTATCTGGGTACATCCAACGAAAATGCCTACGGCCTGACCAAGGCCAACACCGTGGCCCACTACGAGGGCCTGGCGCGCTTCCAGTCTATACAGAACAACTTTTCCCTGCTGCATCGCCGTTTTCTTGATGAGCTTGCCACGGTCTGCCGTCGCGAAAAGGTATCGCTGCTGCCCTACTCGCCCATTGGAGGCGGTGTGCTCAGTGGCAAATACAACACTGACAATTATCCGGAAGTGGCTCGTTTCAGCGAGTACCTCAAGCTGGAAAACCCGCGCCAGCGCGCCATGGCTGACCGCTTCCTGAATCCCGCTACGCTGGCCGCCACGGCCCGCTATATAGAGATTGCCAAAGAGGCTGGCATCACACCAACCACATTGGCGACTGCCTGGAGCATGAACTTTGATTTCGTGGCATCCACCATCATTGGTGCGCGCACCGCAGATCAGCTTGATGACTCACTGGCGGCACTGGATGTGACCCTGAGCGAAGAAACGCTCAAGGCCTGCGACCAGGTCCATAAAGATATCCCCTACCCCATGGGCTGAGGATATAACGCCGTCACGGACGCGAGCAGGCCGGCAGGCCCTCGCGATCCGGCGTCGTGAATGCACATCCATAGCTGTCCTGCGCAACGGCCACAGGATCAAGCACCACATCACCGGCGGGTCTGGGCCCACCATTGACCCAGACCAGCCAGTCGCTCAGCGCAGTGCGAATTTCGTCAGCCGAGAAATCGCAGTGACCGGGCGCCCGGATCGCGCGTTGTACCAGCAGCTCATCATTGCCATTCCGAATCGCACCCTGCCGGTAAAGTTGCTGATGTCGAAATGGCACATAGAAATCACCCAGGGTATGCAGGGTCAGCACCGGCACATCAAAATCGCCGTGTATCTCCGGCAGCCAGCGTACGCCATCATTGCGGATGGCATTGGCGCCGCGGGCGGCTTCTTCCCGCATCATGATGTCATTGAATGACACTTCCAGCCCGGTGGGGCTGGCGTCGTCAGTCCAGCGATATACGCGGTCGGCGTTGTCGTAGACATTGCGATCAAGAATTCCGCGCACTGTGCCGTCGTCACCCCCGCTGCCCATGACAGTGTATTGATAGCGGGACTGGAAACCGTACTCAAAGATGGGCCGGTCGCCGCCGGTCAGATACATGGCCATGGCCATCAGCCGCTCGCCATTGATATTGGCAGGCTCCCAGGTGGACTGGCCGGTGGCCGGGTCAATCACGAACAGGTTGCGGACTACCGGACCAGGGGCATCTGGCGTGCCGACCAGCTGCGGGAACTCTGAATATGGCAGATAGCTGAATCCGGCCAGCGTCATGGCCAGTCGATTGTAGTCCCCCAGCCATTGAAACTGGTTCTGCTCCGCCTGGCAGAATGGTGCGGCACCGGCGTAGGGCACCGGATACAGGGTACGCTGCATATTTTCCCGCTCTACAGCGGCGGCAGCCGTATGTCCGCCAAGCGAGGTGCCGGAAATCAGGTACTGAGCGGGTTCGGCAAGCGGCTGTTGCCAGTCGCGCTGCAGATAGCTGGTAAGCTCGCGCGCCAGCTTGTTGGTATCCTCGATACCAGCGCGGACATCGTAATAATTGGCCGAGTAGGATGAAGCCGCCCAGGCGTAACCAGCCGCCAGCACTGCCTCGCGAAAAGCGGCAGGTGGCAGGGATGGCGCCAGCTCACCACCAGTACCACGATACCCGTGGGTGTACATGACCAGACCGTCGCCGTCCCAGCCAGCGGGGAACTCTGCGGTGTAAACAGCTGCACCCTGCAAACCCTCATAGGTGCCATAAAACGCCCGAGCGCCAGGCTGCGCATCAAAGGCCAGCTCGGCCTGCGGTGTAAATGTCCGTGAATCATGCTCTCTCTGCCCGGTTATGCTTCCGCCGCTGCCAGCACAGGCGGTCAGAATCGTGGCACTGGCAGCCATGACCAGCAGTTGGGAATTTCGGGGAGTGAGGCTGTTGAGAGTCATGTCGAATTTCCTGTCGGAGGCTAGCGGGGTACTGACAGTCGACGCTGATCGCCCCGCGCAAGCATTATTATTGTGGATGCGGGCCAGTATATGGCTCGTTTCGGCAAATTGCCACCTGGCTCAGCACCATGCGTGACTAAGGGCATGTTTGCATGTGCGGCACTTCGGGTTATGATGCTCGACCTGACTGAGTGACCCGAGCATCAATGCTGATTCAACTGTACCGCCACATCCAGCGTAATATTAAAGAAGACGGCCTGATCGTAAGCAGTTCCCGATTTCTAGTATCGGCCATGCTGAGGCGGGTTGATTTCTCCCGCGATCTGCGCATTCTTGAAATCGGCAGTGGTCGTGGCGCGATTACCGCTCAGCTGATTCAGCGCATGTCGCCAGGCTCTAGTCTGGATATCTGCGAGATCAAGGCTGAGTACAACGAGTCGATTCACCGCCTGATGGCATCACACCCGAATAAACAGGTCGCCCTTTACAACAGCTGTGTCACGCAGCTGCTGACACGGCCTGGCCACTATGACGTGATCATTTCTTCCCTGCCACTAAAGAATTTTGAGGACGCAGCCAGCGCCAACGCCTTCCTGTACCAGATACTTAATGCTGTGCAGTATGGTCTCAGGGAAGGCGGTCTTTACCTGCAGTATCAGTACTTCAAAAGCAATCAGAGCGATATTGAGCAGGTTTTTGGCAAATCCATGGATGATGTCAGCTTCGTACCACTGAATATCCTGCCAGCTTTTGTGTATCAAATGTCCAAGCCAGCAGCCATGGCAACGCCAGCTGTACTCGATCGGGCACCTCTTAATGAAAGCTCGTGAGTCATGAAACCGTGCAGGCATCCGTCCCACTGAAAGCCAACAACGACCAAGCGGATCGCTGACACTCCATGGAAAAAGAAAAACTTGAACACCTGAACTTTTTTGGCCTGTACACCTGGCTGGGGCTGGTGACTGTCTGCCTGTCGCTGTACTTCTTTCGACCCGACCTGTTCGAGCCACAGTTTATCCGTCAGTTCTTCAGTGAAAACCTGGTCAGCGGACTGTTTATCTATTTCGTGATTTCCACGCTGCGCGGCTTTACGCTGATTCCCTCAACGCCCATTGTACTGGCGGGCGTTCTGGTGTTCCCGCCACTGCCGCTTTGGCTGGTCAATCAGTTGGCAGTTTACACATCGTCCGCAATTGTGTACTACATGGCACGCCACTTGCGGTTTGATCGCTACTTTCATGCGCATTATCCGAAACAGGTGGCTCAACTCAGCGGACTCCTCAAGAAAGCAGAATTGACGGTGATATCAACCTGGGGTTTCTTGCCCTTTGTGCCCAGCGACATGATTGTTTATGTGTGCAGTGTGCTGCGGGTCAGTGTCTGGAAAACCCTGTTCGGCATCTCGATCGGAGAAGGTGTTATCTGCGCCATTTACATTTTTGGTGGCGCCTACAGCCTGAACGCTATTCTGCAGTATTTCGCCGGCTGATCGGCGCGGCACGCTCAGCCCTTGAAGTACACCAGTTGATGAGACGTAGCCAGCAGCTCACCTTCTGGTGACCAGACCTCTGCGCTTTGATCGAAGAACCCGTCGCGGTAAGCCTGCGCGCGCGCGACACCCAAAAGGTGTCTGTTGCCCACTCGGCCAAGCATATGACTGTCAGCATGAAAGTATGAAGTCAACGTAACAGTGCCGATGGGCAACCAGCGCTGCCGTCGTATCATGACCCGGGGGAAGAAGACATCGCAGATGGATGCCAGCGCCGGGAAATCCAGAGGACGTTCTGGCACATCGCGCACCCAGAGTTGAGATGCGCCGTTGTCCCGCTCCGGTTCGGTAAACGTTTTGGGCAGTGAATCGTCGATATAACGAAGATCGTAACGATGCGTGAACTCCGGCCGCTTGTCCCATTCCATGGCAGCCACCGACTCCGGCGATGGCGCATCAGGAAACTTCGCATCTGTGCCGGACCAGGTCTGGCGACGAATGGCGAACACAGCGGTTGCCATGGCCACCAGTTTGTCGCCTAGCAGGGCATTGATCAGCCAATGTTGCGTGGACCGATTGGTACGAACCGGTCGCGCCTCTATTCGGAAGGGACCGTCAGCAATCGGCGCCGCAAAGTGTACAGTCTGCGATACTGGTTCGCCTAAGCGTTCATCGTGCAGCAACGCGGCATTTAGCAGTTGCGCTGCGGTTATACCGCCAAACGGCCCGACGGCGTTGGCGTAGCCCGGATGTGTGTTGGCGGCATACACGCCCGGCGCCACGGGCTGCATAGCAATAGCTTCATCCAGCGGATGCATTCCTGTCTCCTGTTTCCCTGTTGTCCAGTGTCACGCGCAAACGATTACATGTGAGCGCCCGACCATCCCTCTGCAATCATCTCACGTATTACTTTGATGGCTTCGCGATCATTCTGCACATAGGCCGATTTAAGAAATTCATCGGCGTCCACGCCGCTGTCTGTTCCGCCGACAGAGTCGCGTCGGTAGCGGAAACGCACTTGCAATTCGTCAGCGCCAGGTGACTCTATACGCGTAACGCTTTCGGCATGCATGGGTTGATCGCGGCCATCGATCAGCGTTCTGATCTCCGTGTCCTCGACGACGGTAACCACATCAGTGAACTCAAGATCACCGGCGAGAATCAGCCGCGTAAAGCCCGCTGCATGCTCATCAACAAGTCTGCACTTGATGGCGGGATTGAAGTGCCCCGGATACCGAGCGCGAAACAGCAGCCCTTTCCACATGCATTCACGGGAAATTCGCTGATGATCAGGCTGCCCTTTTTCATTGATGACAATGGTGTGTTCGAAATCCAGCACCTGCACCCCCTTTGACATAATCAAATGGCAATAATACACAATCAGGCCTGCGCGAGCCCACTTTCAGCCCTGACAATTGCAATCCATGCGCTCATCGCTTGGCAGCTGCCATGTTGCACGCGTATTATCCAGGGCCTGATCTTGACAGGATTGATGACCCTGCCTGACGTCACAGGAGTAAATACCCATGACCATCTGGAAACGCACACCCTCACTGGAACGGCTTGCCGAGAACGCGAAAAACACCGCAGTTGCCCACCTTGGCATAGAAATTACGGAAATTGGCGATGACTTCCTGACTGGACGTATGCCCGTGGATCATCGCACGGTGCAACCACACCGCATTCTTCACGGTGGCGCCTCGGTACTGTTTGCTGAAACGCTGGGCAGCATGGCCGCCAATCTGTGTCTTGGCTCTGAGGCCCAGGCTGCCGTCGGTCTGGACATCAATGCCAATCACCTTCGTCCGGTCAGCAGTGGCTGGGTCTATGGCACGGCACGCCCGGTTCATATCGGAGCCACTACCCAGGTGTGGGAAATCAGGATCAGTAATGAAGCTGGCAAGGCGGTGTGCATTTCGCGCCTGACCATGGCAGTAGTCAAGGCACGTTAGGACCAATTCGGGATTGAATACACCCACCCCCTCGGTTATTGTTTGGCAGCGGCCTAAAAATAACACAGGGTACTAAGATGGAAGCTCTCGTCAACACGATCAACAATATCGTCTGGAGTCCGGCACTGGTGTTCCTGTGCCTGGGTGCCGGTCTCTTCTACTCCATCCTCACTCGCTTTGCCCAGCTTCGACATTTCAAAGAGATGTGGCGCCTGCTGTTCCAGGGCAGCGAGTCAGCCGAGGGCATTTCATCTTTCCAGGCGCTGGCGGTTTCCCTGTCTGGCCGTGTCGGTGTCGGCAACATTGCAGGGGTCGCGGCAGCCATAGGATTCGGCGGCCCGGGCGCCGTCTTCTGGATGTGGGTCGTGGCATTCCTTGGGGCAAGCACAGCCTATGCGGAGTCCACACTGGGTCAGCTCTATAAAGTCGAGGAAGATGGTCAGTACCGGGGTGGTCCTGCCTATTACTTTGAACGGTGCTTAGGGCAGCGCTGGCTGGCAGTCCTGTTTGCAACTGCTGCCATTGTGGCCTGTGGTGTGTTTCTGCCGGGGGTTCAGGCCAACGCCGTTGGCAATGCCGTCACTCAGGTTTTCGGCGAGGGCAACATAGTTTCGACCCAGTTTGGCGAGGTTGGCACCAACAAACTGGTGGCTTTGGCTGTCATCCTGATGATTCTGGCATTTATCATTTTTGGCGGCATCAAGCGTATTGCCCATTTTACCCAGATCGTTGTTCCGTTCATGGCGCTGGGTTACATCATCATGGCGCTGATCATCGTGTTCATCAACTTTGACCAGATTCCGGGGGTATTCGCGCTGATCGTAGGCGATGCATTTACCGCCCAGGCCGGTTTTGGCGCGGCAATAGGCTGGGGCGTGAGACGCGGCATCTATTCAAACGAGGCAGGCCAGGGTACCGGGCCGCATGCTGCCTCTGCAGCTGAAGTCGACCATCCGGCCCAACAGGGTCTGGTGCAGGCATTCTCGGTTTATGTCGATACACTGTTTGTCTGCTCTGCTACCGCCTTCATGATCCTGATTACTCAGCAATACAATATCCAGGGAACCCTGGAGGCCGGACAGTTTGTCGTCCAGAATGTGGCGGCTGACACCGAGATTGCCTCCGCCGCCTTTACCCAACTGGCACTGTTCAGCGTATTTGGCAATTTTGGACCAGTCTTTGTAGGTATCTCGCTGTTCTTTTTCGCCTTTACCACCATCCTCGCCTACTACTACATCGCCGAGACAAATGTCGCCTACCTCAATCGCTACTTTAAGGCTCACATTCCTCTGGTTCTGGTGAAACTGGTGATCATGCTGATGGTCAGCTATGGCATGGTGAACAGCGCTGGCTATATCTGGATGATTGGTGACATAGGTGTCGGCCTGATGGCCTGGATCAACATTGTCGGCATACTCGCTATCTTTTTTGTGTCCGGCCCTGCCATCGCCTGCCTCAAGGACTACGAGGAACAACGGGCCGCGGGCGGTCCTGTCCACTTCGACCCCAGAAAACTTGGCATCAAGAATGCGACATTCTGGGAGCAGCGCATGGACAGGCAGGTAAAACAGGCAGAAGAACAGGCCGATGGTGAAACCCGGCACTGATTGATCACTGACCTTATGCCGGAGCTGATCCCAGATAACTGGCAATGCCGTTAAGCAGCATCTGCACCGATACAGAGATGAGGATCATGCCCATCAGGCGCTCGATGGCCTTCAAACCACGGGCGCCCAGCAGCTTGTAGAGTCGCTGGGACATCATCAGGATGATGGCGGTGACAGCCCACGCGCCTCCCAGCGCGATCAGCCAGTCACCACTGCGATCGGGGCCGGATTCGGCGAGCAGAATGAGCGTCGCAAGCACCGATGGGCCGGCAATCAGAGGGACCGCCAGTGGCACGACCAATGGCTCGTCATCGTCGTCATCGGAACCCATCACACCGCCGCGTGATGGAAAAATCATCCGCACGGCAATAATCATCAACACCAGGCCGCCGCCAATGGAAACGGCCTCGCGCGACAGGGCCAGCAAATGCAGAATGCCCGGCCCCATGAAAAGAAACAGCAGCATCAGCCCCAGAGCGATCAGCAGCTCGCGCAGCAGAACCCGTCTTCGGCGATGCTCGGGCACCCGCGACAGCACGCTGAGAAAGATGGGTATGTTTCCCAGTGGATCCATAATCAGAAACAGAGTGACAGCAGCAGCGAACGTTTCCATGAATGAGATCACTATATATGCAGAGGCTGAAGTCGTTATCTTACGCCGATCTGTAAAAAATTCCCACGGATTTTATATTTGCTGCTACCATAGCGCCTCATCAGACATGGCTGACAGGCGTGTAAGCCTGCGTTTTTCAGGGACTGGAGACATTGCGACCACTGGTAGTTGACCTCGACGGCACGCTGATTCATACCGATATGTTGCACGAATCAGCATTGAAGGCGTTCCGGGAATCACCCTGGAGCGCCTTGCTGCTGCCCGTCTGGTTGCTGCAGGGAAAAGCGGTATTGAAACAACGCCTGGCGCAGCGCACCGCATTCAACGCTGGCGTCCTGCCCTACAATCAGATCCTGATTGACTGGTTGCGCGAACAGAAGCAGCTGGGTCGCGAAATCGTGCTGTGCACCGCTTCCGACCAGCGTTTTGCAGACGCCATCGCTGAGCAGCTGGGGCTGTTCGACAGTGTGCTGGCCAGTGACGGTCAGACAAACCTGTCGGGACGGCAGAAAGCCCAGGCACTGGTTGAGCGCTATGGCGAACAGGGCTTTGACTATGCCGGCAATTCGAACAAAGACCTGCCGGTCTGGGCCAGTGCGCACCAGGCTGTTGTAGTTAATGCGTCCACTGCGGTTACCGAGCGGGCGCAGCAATGTGCGCACGTAGAGACGGTATTCCCGCCCGCGCCCACCGGCATCATGGCCTGGCTGAAAGTGGTGCGCGCTCACCAGTGGCTGAAAAACCTGCTGCTGTTTTTTCCGGCTATTGCCGCACACGACCTTAACGACCCAGCCATTTTTGGGGTCCTGGCTTTGGCATTCTGCTCATTCAGCCTTTGTGCGTCTGCGGTGTACATCACCAATGACCTGACTGACCTGGAGAGTGATCGACTGCATCCACGCAAGCGCAACCGTCCCTTCGCATCAGGCGCTATTGCGGCCTGGAAAGGTGTGCTGCTGTCCCCCCTGTTATTGATCGGCAGCGTTGTGATCGGAAGCCTGGTAAGCATCGAGTTTCTCGGCTGGCTGGCAGTATATTTCCTGCTGACGCTGGCCTACTCATTCGGGCTCAAGCGACTGATGATCGTCGACTGCCTGGTGCTGGCCATGCTGTACACGCTGCGAATTATCGCCGGCGCAGCCGCCTCCGACAATGCCCTGACCTTCTGGCTGCTGACCGAGTCCGTGTTCCTGTTTTTGTCATTGGCTTTTGTCAAACGCTATGCGGAACTGAAACTGCAATCGGAGGCTGGTGCCAGTCAGGCACATGGTCGCGGTTACCTGACCAGCGACGCACCGCTGATTCAGACTCTCGGGATCAGTGCAGGATTCATTGCGGTTCTGGTACTAGCACTTTACCTGAACAGCGACTCCGTTCTTGGCCTTTACCAGAACACGGCGATGGTATGGGCCGCCATCCCTATCCTGCTGTTCTGGATCAGCTGGATGTGGATGCAGGCTAACCGCGGCAATATGAACGACGACCCCCTGGTTTTTGCCGTGAAAGACAGGACAAGTCTGTTGGCCGGCGCGGCCTTTGCTCTGGTCCTGGCGCTGGCATCACTGGGGTGGCCATGATGAATCTCAGTTCATGGGGCCGCCTGAGCCGTCAGCCGCATACCTGTATTGCCTTGAACGACCGCAAAGGCGTGGCAGACCAGCTTGAACAGTTTCGTCCCGGGATCTGCTATGGCATGGGGCGCAGTTACGGGGACGTGTGCCTGAACAGCGAGGGAATAAGCTGGCAGACTCGCGGTCTGGACCGCCTGATTGAATTCGATGCAGACACGGGCGTGCTCGTTTGCGAATCAGGAGCCCTGCTAAAGGAAATCCAGGATCTGATGGTACCCCGGGGCTGGATGCTGCCGGTGACACCTGGTACCCAACTGATCACAGTGGGGGGAGCAATCGCCAATGATGTTCATGGTAAAAACCATCATGTGCACGGCACCTTCGGGGAGCATGTGCAGGAGCTGATTCTGCAGCGCACAGATGGCAAGCTGCTTCGCTGCAGCTCTGCGGAGAATGCCGATATGTTCCGGGCCACCATCGCAGGCCTGGGATTGACGGGCGTCATTCTGCAGGCAAGCCTTAAGCTGCGGCGAGTCGGCTCCGCCTGGCTGGACACAGACACGCAGGCATACCAGTCGCTACCCGAATTCTTTGAACTGTCGCAGGCGTCGGAGGCAGACTGGGAACATACTGTATCCTGGATCGACTGCCTGTCCGGCGATACGCCTCGAGGCATTTTTCTGCGAGCTAACCATCGGGAGCAGGCACCCCCTGATCAAAAATCACAGCCATCACGGAAAAAATCAGGCCTGGTGATGCCATTGGTACCACCAGTGTCTCTGGTCAACCGTCTTAGCCTGCGCCCGTTCAACGCTGCCTACTACGCGCTTAACAAACGCAAAGAGGGCGCCGGTATCGCACATTATCAGCCATTTTTCTATCCGCTGGATGCGATTGGTCACTGGAACAGAATGTACGGCCCACGCGGCTTCTATCAGTACCAGTGTGTCGTTCCAGAGAACAGCATGCATGCAGCGATAGGCGAAATGCTGACTGCCATTGGCCGCAGCGGTCAGGGTTCTTTTCTGGCGGTACTCAAAACATTTGGAAAGCGGCCAGCGGCCGGCCTGCTGAGCTTCCCTATGCCAGGCGCTACACTGGCGCTGGACTTCCCTAATCAGGGGCAAAAAACACTTTCATTGTTTAGCAGGCTGGATGACATCGTCAGTCAGGCTGGCGGCCGCCTTTATGCTGCCAAAGACGCACGTATGCCGGCAGTCAAGTTCCAGCGCGCCTATCCTGCTTTGTCCGAATTCACTAACTATCGTGATCCTGGCATCAGTTCCGACATGTCACGTCGACTGATGGGCAGTTGAACCAACGGTACGGAGAACCCGTCACATGAGCAGAACCTCTGCCAACAAAGTACAGCGAATTGTCATCGTCGGCGCCACCTCGGCGATAGCCGAACGCTGCGCCAGACGCTGGGCAGAACAAGGCGCGACTCACTTCTACCTGCTCGCCCGGAATCAGGAGAAGCTGTCGGCAATTGCGGCAGATTTGAAAGTACGACAACCGCAGGCGGAAATCGTCACAGCCGCTGGCGAATTTGTCGACCCTGCAGCCATACAGTCGCAGGTAACTGAAATCATGACGCAGGCGGCAGATATCGTGCTGATTGCGCATGGCAATCTTCCTGACCAGCAGCAGTGTCAGGACTCACTTTCAGAGACTGCCGAGGCCATACAGATTAATGGCATTTCTCCGGTGTTGTTCGCCGAAGCATTTGCAAACTCAATGAGTCAGGCAAATCGTGGCACACTGGCAGTCATTGGGTCAGTTGCGGGTGACCGGGGACGAAAGTCCAATTATGTTTATGGTGCGGCAAAAGGCCTGGTGACCCGCTATGTGCAGGGCCTGCAACACCGCACTGCCGGCTCCGGCTTTCAAGTGGTGCTGGTAAAACCAGGCCCGACGGACACCCCCATGACCGCGCATCTGAAACAGAGCGGTGCCGCACTGGCCAGCGTCGAGGATGTCGCTGACGACATAGTCAAGGGCATAGCAAAAGGCAAACCGGTAATCTACACGCCATCAAAATGGGCATTGATCATGATGATCATTCGCCATCTGCCACGTTTTATTTTCAACAGAATGGATATCTGATCTCATGCAATTGCAATGGATGCGCCAAAACCTCGGACTGACCGCTGCCTGGTCGTTCGCAATCATCATGGTCCTGCTTGCCGTTATCGGCGCAATTCGTGCGTTTTCGGTAGTGCCGTACTGGGACATGTGGGGTGGCACGCTTGGTTTCTATATCGCCACTGCGCTGGACGGTAATTCGGCGGCTTGGTGGGCACAGCACAATGAGCACCGCATCGTACTGTCGCGACTGTTGTTCTGGCTGGACTATGCCCTGTTCGGCGGGACCAGCGTATTTCTCATCATCATGAACTTCGTGATTGTTGGTCTGGCAGTGCTGACCTTTTACCGCATCGTCAGACAACGCATGAGGGATGTGTCTGGCGGCAACCAGTCCGCAGACGTAACGACATGGGCTGCCATGGCGTTTCTAGTCGCCTGGCTTTACCACTGGATGCAATGGGAGAATCTGGCCTGGGGTTTCCAGAGTCAATTCTTTCTGGCACAGTTGCTGCCGCTGGTCGCTCTTTATTTGTTAAGTGGAGCGCGACAGGCTGGCGCAGCGGGGCGCAATCGTTTTGTCCTGGCCTGTATCACTGGTTTTGCCTGTATAGGCACCATGGCCAACGGCGTCATCGCCCTGCCCCTGATGACACTGTATGCCCTGCTCACACGCTTTCCATGGCAGCGCAGCCTGACACTCGCCCTGCTCTCCCTGTTCGCATTATCGCTGTATTTTTATGGCTACAGCTCGCCGGGCAATCATGGTTCGATTCTGGAAACCTTTCTGCGTCAGCCCGACGACCTCGTCTATTATGTTTTACTGTACCTTGGCACGCCGTTCTACTTCTTGACCGGCGGTGATGTCGGCATGCGCCTTGCCGCGATAAGCACTGCGGTGATGGCGGCACTGACCGTTTATGCACTGGTCAAAAGTCTGCGCTCTCCGACGCAAAACCTGCTGACACTGGCGCTGGTGTTTTACATTGCCTACATCGCTGGCACGGCGCTGGGAACCGGTGGTGGTCGATTGGTGTTCGGCGTAGAGCAGGCTGCCAGCAACCGCTACACAACGCCTGCGTTGATGGCATGGGCAGCATTGCTGGCGCTGTTTCTGCCTGCGTTGGAGCGTGGCTGGCGACAATACCGGCCGGTGGCGCTGTTCGCGATTGCCTGTCTCGGCGCAGCCATGCTTTGGCGCCAGACACTTGCCCTGCAGCCACAACAGCAAGTGGTATTCAACCGCGAAGTGGCCGTGCTGGCACTGGAACTCAGGGTGAGGGATGAGCAACAGATCAACTCGGTATATGTCATGGACCAGGGGTTGTTCAACACTGTTGCAGTCGCTTCGGAATACAACATAGGCATTTTTGATCGCTTCCCGTGGCGGGATCTGGCGCCGCAGCTAGGCAATATTGTTCGAGCGCGTGAGGCGGCAAACTGTCAGGGGCATATCGATCAGGTCAGCTCCATTGATGGTGATAACAACTACCTGCGTGTTGATGGCTGGCTCTTCAGTAACACAGAGGATAGGACGCCTCAACTCATTCAGATACGTAATCCGATCGGAGAAATAGCCGGCTTTGCGCTTACTGGCCAGCCGCGCCCGGACGTCGCCGAGGCCGTCGACGACGACGCGGAGCGCTCAGGCTTTCGTGGTTATATTCGCCGTGAATACAGTCAGCCGCAAATGACACTCAGTGGTGTTGATGTCGACTGCGCCTTGCAGGTCGACATACCTGCCACTTTGTTAGAGTAAATTCCATGACAGCTCAATCCTCTGCACAAAACAAATCAGGAAAGTTTGGCAAGGAGGCCAGAATAGTGCTCCCCGGCGGCGCCGGCCTGGTTGGCCAGAATTTGGTAGCCAGGCTGCGCGACCAGGGTTTCCACAATATCGTCGTGCTGGACAAACATAAAGCGAACCTGAGCATGCTGCGACAGGTACAGCCGGAAATTTGCTGTGAATATGCAGACCTGGCTGAGCCAGGTCCCTGGCAGGAGCACGTCCGCAGTGCAGATGTCGTTGTCATGTTGCAGGCGCAGATCGGTGGGCTGCATTATGAAGAGTTCATTCGCAACAACGTAACGGCAACCGAGCTGATTCTTGAGTCCATCAAGGACGCTCCCGAACAGCCCTACCTCGTGCATATCAGCTCGTCGGTGGTCGAGTCGGTAGCCGATGACTTTTATACGCGCAGCAAACGCGCGCAGGAACAATTGATACTCGACAGTGGTATCAGCTGTCCCATTTTGCGGCCAACACTGATGTTCGGCTGGTTTGACCGGAAACATCTGGGCTGGCTCTCACGTTTCATGCAAAAAGTACCGGTTTTCCCCATCCCCGGTTCCGGCCGCTATATGCGACAGCCTCTCTATGTGGGCGATTTTTGCGATATCATCATCAGCTGTATTCGCAACCGCCATGAACAGGGCATCTACAATATTTCCGGGCATGAAAAAATCGACTATATCGACATGATTCGCCTGATAAAGCGCGTTACGGGTAGCAGGACACGCATCATCAAGATCCCCTACCGGCTGTTCTACACCTTGCTGTGGCTGTGGGCCCTGTTCGATCGCAAGCCGCCATTTACTACCCAACAGTTAGAGGCGCTGGTCGCCCGGGACGAGTTCGAGGTCATAGACTGGCCTGAACTGTTTGGTGTTCAGTTCACGCCTTTTGCACGGGCACTCGAAGAAACCTTTAACGATTCACGTTACAGCAACATAGTACTGGAGTTTTAAATGCGGATAGCCGTCATTGGCGCCGGTCCGATGGGCCTGGCCGCAGCCTACCAATTGACACGCGACGGCCATCAGGTGGTTGTCTACGAGGCGGATGACCGTCTTGGCGGCATGACAGCGAGTTTCGACTTCTCGGGTCTGAGTATTGAACGTTACTACCACTTTCACTGCACCTCGGACCGCGGCTTTCTGCAAATGCTGGATGAGCTCGGCATCTCGTCTTCGATGCGCTGGACTGAGACGCGCATGGGGTACTGGTACGGTGGTTTGCTGCAGGACTGGGGCAACCCGGTGGCGCTGCTCAAATTCAGGGGACTTGGACTGCTCGGCAAACTGCGCTACGGACTGCACGCCTTCGCTTCAACCAAACGTCGTGACTGGCAGCCACTGGATCGTGTCGAGGCCAGTGGCTGGATCAAACGCTGGGTGGGTGAAGCAGCCTGGGACGTATTGTGGCGCACCCTGTTTGACTACAAGTTTTATCAGTATGCAGACAACCTTTCGGCTGCCTGGATATGGAGCAGAATCAACCGCGTTGGCCGATCGCGATACAGTCTGATGCGGGAAAAACTCGGCTACCTGGAGGGTGGATCCGAGACACTGCTGCAGGCGATGGCAGCGGCCATCAAAGCAGCTGGCGGGGAAATCCACCTGTCCTGCCCTGTGCAGCAGGTAGTCAGCTCGGACTCCGGACAATCAGTCGCGGGGGTTCAGCTGGCTGGTGAAAAATTTGAGGAATTTGACCGGGTAGTCAGCACCATACCCCTGCCATTTGTGCCAAGGCTAATCCCGGACCTGCCGGCAAAAGTACAACAGCAGTATCAGGCCCTGAACAATATCGCCGTGGTCTGTGTCATCGTCAAGCTGGACCAGCCGCTCAGCGACAAGTTCTGGCTGAACATCAACGACCCTGAGATGGACATCCCGGGTCTCGTTGAATACAGCAACCTGCGCCCCCTGGATCAGCATGTGGTCTATGTGCCATTTTACCTGCCTGGCGATCATCCCAAGTTCCAGGAGCCAGACAGCAATTTCATAAACAAGGTAAAAAAGTATCTAAAAACGATTAATCCGACCTTAAAGGACAGCAGCTTTATTGATATACGCGCCAGCCGGTACCGCTACGCGCAGCCAGTCTGTCAGCCGGGTTTCCTGGACAGCCTGCCGCCCTGCCGCACCTGCATTGACGGGCTGTGGGTAGCAGACACTTCCTACTACTATCCCTGCGACCGCGGCATTTCTGAAAGCATAGACTTTGGGCGCAGGCTGGGCCGCGAAGCCGGCAGTGCCGGAAACAGCCAATGATCAGCCAGTTTGCCTCACGTCAGTTTCTGATTTTTCTGGCCACCGGTGGCACTGCAGCGCTAGTCAATTTTGTTTCCCGCATCGTTTATGACCAGTGGCTTGCATTTTCCACATCCGTATTACTTGCCTACGTGACGGGCATGGTCACCGCCTATGTGCTGGCGCGCGCGTTTGTGTTCAAGACCAGCGTTCAGCCTCTGTATCGCTCTATTGCCTTCTTTGTGCTGGTCAATGCTCTGGCCATTGTGCAGACCTGGGCCATCAGCCTGCTGATGCTTTACCAGGTGCTGCCCGCACTGCAAATTGACCTGCTCGCGCCAGAACTGGCACATGCCACCGGCATCGTAGTGCCTGTTTTCACCAGTTATCTGGGACACAAATACTGGTCATTCCGCTCGAGTTAAAGCTGACAGCCAGCGTCCATTCAGCATACACTGCCACGTTCAGTTTTCTGGGTTGTTTTGCTAGGTTAGAACGCTATGTTGTTACCCGTTGTTGCAGTTGTTTCCGGTTTGCTGGCGCTGGTCTGGAGTGCAGACCGCTTTGTTGATGGCGCCGCCAGCGCAGCCAGACATTTCAACGTGCCCGCCCTGCTTATCGGTATCGTAATTATCGGATTCGGTACCTCAGCACCAGAAATGGTGGTCTCCGCGCTTGCCTCATCGCAAGGTAATCCGGGTATCGCACTGGGTAACGCCTACGGCTCGAACATCACCAACATCGGTCTGATTCTGGGCATCACCGCAGTACTGGCACCAATTGCTGTGGATTCGCAGGTGCTGCGCCGCACACTGCCTCTATTGACCATCGTGACCCTGCTGTCTGCTGTGCTGATGCTTGATGACAATATCAGCCGCATTGACGCAATCATCCTGCTGGTGCTGTTTGCCGTTTTGATGGCGGTCACCATCATTCAGGGCATGAAGGATCAAAAACGCCCGGTTCACGATGCCTGGGCGGATGACGTCAGCGAGGCCACTGCCCACCCGATGCCGCTCAAATC
This sequence comes from Gammaproteobacteria bacterium UBA2675, assembly GCA_002354805.1. Taxonomy (GTDB): domain Bacteria; phylum Pseudomonadota; class Gammaproteobacteria; order Pseudomonadales; family Pseudohongiellaceae; genus Pseudohongiella. The sequence continues at coordinate 208,808 of DEMH01000004.1, read as the reverse complement.
GGCAATCATCTGGGTCATTGTTGGACTCATACTGCTGATTGCCAGCTCCCGACTGCTGGTCTGGGGCGCGGTTACGATCGCGCAAAGTCTTGGTGTTAGCGATCTCCTAATTGGCCTGACGATCATCGCCGTGGGCACTTCACTGCCCGAACTGGCCTCGTCCATCATTGCCGCACGTAAAGGCGAACATGACATGGCAGTTGGCAATATCCTCGGGTCCAACCTTTTTAACACGCTTGCCGTTGTCGGTATTGCCGGTGCCATCCATCCAATGGGGGTGGGTCACGAGGTGCTGACGCGCGACATGCTGGTCATGGTAGGACTCACCCTGTCACTGTTCGTCTTTGGATTTGGTTTCAAGCGCCGACAGGGTTGTATCAATCGATGGGAAGGCGCTATTCTTGTGGCGGTTTATCTGATGTACACCGCCTGGCTGGTCCGGACAGCATTTGCCTGACGCGGTGTGTGGTCTTTTTGATCCGGGAACAATAACAAAACATGACAATACGCGTCCTGTCGCCTGGATCAGTCCTGCGACCCTTTCTGGCGACCTGCCTGCTAGTCATAAGTTCGCTGGTAACTCATACCGCTCTGGCTCAGACACCCTTCACCACCCAGGTAGATGAAGAACTGCTGAAGCAGGTATTCCCGGCTGCCAGTAGCTTCAGCGCCAAAGCAGGTGAACCACCCGTGTTTACCGCCTTCGGCAGCTCCCAGGGCACAGAGCCTCCACCAGTGCTTGGTTATGTCTTCCAGACATCGGATCTGCCTCCCGAGGAAATCGGTTTTAGCGCGCCGATTGAGGTGTTGGTTGGCCTGGACAACTCGGCCACAGTGACCGCGATCAAGGTTCTCGACTACCACGAATCGTTTCGCTCAAGTCGAGGTGACTTTATGGGAGGCCCGGTTTTCCACGGTCAATTCCGTCAGAAACCACTTAGCGACGACTTCCGCGTGGGGCGCGACATAGATGGCGTTTCCCGGGCGACTATCACAAGCTGGGCAACCACCCGTGGCGTATACAACGCGGCGCGACGCGTGGCCGCCGTTTACCTGCCCGACAGTGGCGTGACCGCGCAGGCCGATGACGCCGAGCGAGTGCGCACCATTCTCGATCCGCTGAGCTGGCAGGACATGCTCAACGCTGGCCTGATCAGGCAGCTTCAGCACGAGTACCCCGATGGCACCCAACTGACCTTGTCGATGACCTACATGGGCAACGAGGTGCTGGGTGAAATTCTTGTCGGGCTGGATGCCTACTCGACTGCAGAGCGCGCCGCCAGTGCCCGCTTTGACGACGGCCGGCTGTTCCTGGTGGGCATAGCGGGTAATGCGTCCGACCCGTTCCGTCAGGAGCGTTTATCCATCACTCAGGGAGAAACCGTTTATCCGATGCCGCGACTGCGCACCGTCTATGCCGGCAGTGCGAACGCCGCCAAAATTGCGGACATGGAAAACGGCACGTTTGCAGTTGCCATGGTATTGGATCCAGCGATGGATTTCAGCCAACCGTTTACCGTCTACTACGATCCGCAGAATGGGCAGCCCCCCGCCAGTGCAGACGTCGAGATTCTTGGCGTTCAGCGCAACCTGGCGCTGGGGCAGGAAGTGCCTGACCCGAACGCGCTGATGGCAACAGATATCGGCAGTGATACCAACTGGGTAAGGGTTGCAGGATTGATTGCCATACTCAGCCTGGTCATGCTCACCTTCTGGCGAAAAAGTGCCCGGCTGCGCTGGGTCACGCTGTCGGCGACGCTGGTTTATCTTGGATTTGTTACCGGAGGATTCCTTTCGGTCTCACATATCACCAATACCATCAATCTTGGTCCATCGATGATTCTCAGCGATACGCCACTGCTGATCATGGTCGTGTTTACGCTGATCACAACGCTGATATGGGGGCGCATCTTCTGTTCAACGGTCTGCCCATTCGGTGCTTTACAGGATTTTATAACCCGCCTGAGCCCAAAACGCTGGCAGATTACCGTACCTGCGCACATCCATGACAAAGCGATCTATCTGAAATATGCATTCCTTGGTCTTATTGTGGTGATGGCTATCGTGCAGGGCAGCGTCAGCATTTTTCAGTATTTTGAGCCCTTTGGCACACTCTTTTTCTACAGTACCTCTCTGGTATTGTGGGCGATCCTGATTGCCATCCTGTTGGCCTCAGTTGTGATTAAGCGTTTTTACTGCCGCTATGTATGCCCGCTGGGAGCCGCACTCGGCATACTCTCACTGATCAGCCTGAAGCGCATCAAACGGGTGCCGCAGTGCACGGCCTGCAAAGTCTGCGAGCACAGCTGTCCAACCGCAGCGATCCGCAGGGAGACAATCGATTTCAAGGAATGCGTGCGCTGTGACGTTTGTGAAGCGAAACTGATTCAACGCGCAGGGGTATGCCGGCACTCGGTGGAGTCGCTGCAGCTGCGTGGTGTGATAGTACGCGGCTGAGCAGCAACGCGTGTGCCAATGATCTGAACGATAGACCGCGATTCGCAAGGCGACTCACAGCTCATACTGCACGAGCCAGAACAAAACGCCCCCGGATGATATTAGTCATCCGGGGGCGTTTTTTTAGTCTGGGCTATGGTCAGCTCCGATCAGAACGTACCATTGATCTTGATCGATACAACTCGCGCAGCCTCGAAACAGTAGTCCTCAATTTCTCTGATGCTGCCCGTGCTGATGCGCCCATCATAACGGGTACGAATGCGACACTGATCATTGTTGGTTGCATTGCGCGCATCAAAGCGGATACGAATATTGCTGGCCGTGACGAACTCCAGGAATGCGGTTACGTTCGGATCACCATAAACCGATTCGATATTGTCAATATCATAACGCTTGATGTTGCCATCGAGACGATTGTTCCAGTTCAGACCGTAATTCATGCGCCACTGCGGGATGTCGTGACGGAACCCCAGCTGGAAACGACCTCGATCATAGTCCTGGAAGCGACGGGTGATGCCCAGGAACGGATCGGTAATCTCCGAATCCTTGACATTGAACCGGCTGGTGATCATCAGATTTGGCATGTTGATCATGGCCATACGGATACTGGCGTTCAGCTCCATACCCCACATTTCACCGTCACCGATGTTGCCATTGGCGGACTGCAGGGAACCACCCTGACGTGTCACGTCAACACGCTCAATGACGTCGTAGTGCTCCATGTAGAAAACGCTGCCATCAATGACGCCGAGGTCATTGGGCAGACGGTATTCACCGCCGACGTTGAAATTCCACACCTGCTCCTGACGCAGGTTGGCATTACCGGCCATGGTGTTGGCATCGTCATCGCGGGTGTCACTGGAAGCCACAAAGTCCGAAAAGCTAAGCTGTCGCACCGCTTTGGTAGCCGATGCACGCAGCTGCATACCCGGCATGATGTCAAAACGCCAGTCCAGCTTGGGTTTGACAAAGCTGAAATCGCGCTGGTTATTTACATCACCAGTCTGGGTAATCTCAGATGCCTCATAGATTACTGAGGTTTCAAGGCTCATACGCGGACTAATTTGCCAGTTATGAACAACGAATGGTTCGTAACGGATCTCTTCAACCATGGAATCGGCATTACTCACTGCGACTGGCGTCAATCCACCGTGACTGGGTGACCCGGCACCTGAACCAGCAATACCAAGCTTGAGCACCGAGTCCAGAGTTGTCTGAGCGCGCTCGACACCAAACTCGACATCCTGCGTTTCAGCAACGCCAAGTGAATACGAGGTACGGACGATCTTTTCTTCCAGAGTCGAGTCCGAGCTTACATACAGGTCCTTCTGTTCGGAGCCATCTGCAGCTACCTGGAATCGTTCACGTTCACTGAACTCATTGCGCTGGTTGGTGATAAAAAGAATCTTGAAACGATGGTCGTTGGCAAGACGTATTTCATAATCGCCGCCTATTTCCCAGTTATTGTTCTCGCCGGGCGTCTCTTCCCTCTGCAGATTTGTCTGCGGCGGGTTTACCGTCAAATCGGTAATTGAACGATCAACTTCCAGAGTATTATCGAAGTTAGAATACAGCATGTTGAGACGGGCGCTGCTATCCGCGTTGATGTCGTACGCCAGGTTCGCCGCGTAGGTATAGGTGTACTGGTCGCGTGTACGTTCTTCGACAATCCGGTCATTCGGTGAAAAGTCGCCAAGAATACTTGTTTCGCGGCTGGGACGATAATCGTGACGCGGTTCGGCCTCAGCGCTCAACAGATAGTTCAGCCCACCCTGTGTGCCATTTACAGAGAATTTGCCACCCGGCTGTACATGGTTATCCATGTAACGATCAGTGTTGATCTCGTATGCATAGCTGCGACTCGACAATGCTTCTGTCAGAACAATATTGAGGATCTGATCGCCGCGAACATCCAGCTCGGCGGATGTACCACGAATCAGCTCGATATGTTGTACTTTGTCGGCAGAAATACGCTGCAACTGGCTGTTGGCCTCGTTGCTCTTGCCGGCCACGCGCTTGCCGTTAATGAGAATCTGATTACCTCCACCACCACCCAGACCTCGGCCGGAGTTGTTATTGGCAAAGTTGCCGCCTGTCGGTGACCCGATTCCTGGAATACGGTTGATCATATCCTGGGCGGTTACAGGAGCCCACTGAGCAAAATACTCTGATGTGTAGACTACCGTGGAATCTTCAGTGCTGGTCTCCTGTGCCTGCAACAAAAGAGGTGCTGCAGCCAGCGTGAGGGTGAGTACAACGCGGGGGAATACAGAAAAACGCATTATTACTATCTCATTATTTTTTAGTTATTGGTTGGTTAAAAACCCGGTAACTTAAGCAATATGACTGCCCCTGGCAATCAATTTGTATCGGCAAGTTGCGCCAATGTGTTACAATCCTCGACTGTCGATTTAACTGCACAGCGGGCAATCATTGCCTGACTCGATTGATGCTCAATTCCTGAGCTTCCTAATTCCCGGATATTTAATGACTTTTAATGACCTTGGCCTGTCTCAGGCACTTTTGAAGGCTGTTGCTGAACAACAGTACACACAACCCACTCCCATTCAGGAAAAAGCCATCCCGGCGGTATTGCAGGGCCACGATCTCTTGGCCTCCGCCCAGACAGGCACCGGAAAAACCGCAGGGTTTACGCTGCCAATTATCCAGCGCCTGAGTGGTGGAGAAACTGTTGGACGAACACGCATTCGGGCGCTGGTTTTGACACCGACACGCGAACTGGCCGCACAGGTTCACGACAGCATCAAGACCTACGGTAAATACGAGCGCACGCGAAGCGCGGTGGTGTTTGGCGGCGTCAAAATCAACCCGCAGATCAGTATTCTGCGCGGCGGCCTGGACATTCTGGTTGCGACACCCGGGCGCCTGCTGGACCTGCACCAGCAAAATGCAGTCAGCTTTGATCAGCTGGAAATACTGGTACTGGACGAAGCCGACCGGATGCTGGATATGGGGTTCATCCGGGACATTAAAAAAATCCTGGCACTGCTGCCGAAGAAACGGCAGAACCTGCTGTTCTCGGCAACCTTCTCAACTGAAATCCAGGCACTGGCCAAGGGCTTGTTGAACAACCCTGTGGAAATCAATGTCGCCCCTGCCAATGCTACTGCAGACCGCGTTGACCAACGTATTCATCCGGTCGACAAATCCCGTAAAACCGCACTGCTCAGCCACCTGATCAGCAGCAACAACTGGTATCAGGTACTGGTTTTCAGCCGCACCAAACATGGCGCTAATAAACTGGTCAAAATGCTTGAGGGCGATGGTATCGACGCCGCAGCCATCCACGGCAACAAAAGCCAGGCGCAACGCACGCGAGTACTGGAGTTATTCAAGAATGGTGGCCTGCAGGTACTGGTCGCAACCGACATTGCGGCACGAGGGATTGATATTGAACAACTGCCACATGTGATCAACTATGACCTGCCGGATGTTCCAGAAGACTATGTACACCGGATCGGTCGAACTGCCCGCGCTGGCTCGGACGGTGAGGCCATCTCACTACTGTCGGAAGATCAGACCAAGCAGATCAAGGCCATCGAGAAAGTGCTGAAGCGCTCATTGCCCCGCACTGTTATCCCTGGTTTTGAGCCCAGCGCGAGACCAGCGATGGCGGCCGACGACAAACCGGCTCGCAAAGCCCCAGCGGCGAGGCGAAGACGCCCCCAGTCCCGCCCAGGTCGTCAGTCATCTGAAAATTCGCGTTTTGATGCGGACCGCCCGGTCAATCGGCGTCGATAATACCGAGCCGGATGGCCTCAAGGGTTGCCTCTGATCGGTTGGAAACACCAAGTTTGGCATAAATACTCTTAATGTATCCCTTCACGGTATCGGATGACAGCGCGAGCATCTGCGCACTGTCATCCACGCTGTAACCTTTGCCAATCAGACACAGCACATCCGTTTCGCGCGGCGTGAGTCTGGCATCCTGCAGCGCATCGCCTTTGCTGTTGAAGTGCTGAATCAGTCGCTGTGAAGAGGCTGGCGACAGTGGCGGTTGATTTTTCTTGATTCCCTGCAGGTAGCTGACAATCCGGGCTCTGTCCTGATCCTTCAGGATATAGCCCCTGGCACCTGCCTTGAGCGCAGAGAAAAGGTTTTTGTCGTCGTCATAGATCGTCGCCACCACGACATAACAGGCACCAGACGCCTGCTGCAAAGCCCGTACGACATCCATTCCACTGCCGTCAGGCAGGCCAAGATCGACCAGTGCCAGGTCAAACTGTCCCGTCGATACAAGCTCCATGGCATCAGCCAGATTGGCAGCGGCGACCACCTGCAGTTCGGGAAACGCCGAATTGACGCACGAGACCAGCCAGGCCCGTGTCTCGGCATTGTCTTCAACTACCAGTGCGCGGGCGTGTTCTGACGACCACATGTTGCGTTTTCCTTGGTCTCAAGCATTGCTTTTCCGTGCCGACTGTAGACAATGACCTGACGGTTGTATACCCCACAATGAGGGGGACGCGAACAGATACCTTGACTAACTGTGGCGCTCTTCGCAGCGTCCAGACCAAAACCGGCCATCAGGATTCACTGACACGTGTTGAGAATCGCGACTTTTTGGGTGTTGTTGCTAACGGCCACAGCCGGCTGGCCACAGACGAATGATATCACCGAACTGGAAAGTGCCAGTCAATTGGTGTTCACCGGCGCAGGGCTGCCACCGGTCAGTGCCAACTGGCAGCCAACCCAGCTTCCATTCAGAGGCATTGATGTCGAGCCTGATTTTTGGCAGCAGGCAGTGGAGGAAGGTGCTGTCTGGCTGCGTTTCCTGATTGAACGACCAACACAAAGCCCCAACATCAGCCTGCTGTTATGGCGTTACAACCTTTCTGCAACCGTATACTTCAATCGTGTCGAAATTGCCGGCAACGCCTACCGAGACAACAGACTCACGACAGCCTGGAACCGCCCCCTGCTTGCAAATATTGATGATGATCAGTGGTTGCCTGGCACCAACGAGGTTCTGATTCTCTTGCAGGTGACTGAATGGGGCGGCCTGCTGGCACCGCCTCTTCTGGGGAGTAAAGCCGAGCTACAGCAGATTCAGGAACAGCGCCTGTTTCAGCAGGTCGAGATCAACCGGATATTACTGGCGTTTGCCTTTTCGATGGGATTGTTCACGCTGGGCCTGTGGGTGATACGCCGGTCTGACACGGTATACCTGTGGTTTAGCGGCATATGTTTTGCCTGGGCAACCGGTGCTGCTCATACCGTGATTCTCTACAATCCGCTTAGCTATGACATCTGGCTGCCAGTTGTGCATTCGGCCATGGATCTGACCATCTTTTTCCTCTATGGCTTTATTGGAAGGCTTGCGCGTGCCAGACGACCTGCTCGTGAACGCCTGTTTTTTGCATGGACATTGGCAGCCTGCATTGCGCATGCTCTGATGCCTGCGGAGCTGTTCTGGTACAGCGCTTACCTGGCGCACCTGGTCGGTGTGACAGTACTGCTCATTCTGATCGGACGTGTCTCGGTTATTGCGTGGCGCCGGCGCGAGCCAGAGGCGGTTATCCTGTCTGTCGCTATACTCGGCCAGATCGTGCTGTTTTTGGTCAACGCCTTCCAAATGTTTTTTGAAGGCGGCTCCGGCTGGGATGGGACTCTGGTTTATGCGCACTTTGGCATACCAGTGCTGCTGCTGATATTTGCTGCTGTGTTGCTGCATCGCTTTACCCAGGCACTTACAATTGCTGAATCATTGAATCGCGAGCTTGAGCAAAAGATCGAAGTCAGTCGTCAGATCATCGCCAAGAGCTTTGAGGAGCGCCGGCTCCTGGAGATGAAGCAGGCAACCGAACAGGAGCGCCAGAAAATCTATCGTGACCTTCACGATGACGTCGGCTCCCGGCTGCTGTCAATGATCCACGCCAGTGACGATCAAAAAGTAGGCAACATGGCACGATCCACTCTGGAAAGCCTTCGCCAGGCGGTTTCCAGAGCAAATACTCCAGATCAGCTGCTGGAGGACATGCTGCATGATATCAACGAGGAGTCAACGCTCCGATTGCAGGGTGCAGGGCACCTCGTTGACTGGCACCATCCAAACCTGATCCCGGCCGTCATGCTGCCATCGCTGGTGGCATTCAATATCAATCGCATCATGAAGGAACTGGTCAGCAATATTATTCGTCATGCCCAGGCACATGCTGTGAAAATTGATATTGATATATCCGATGACTCATTGGTTATCAGCATCACGGATGACGGCGTTGGATTTGGTGGAAACAACATGACGTCACGCAGTGAGGGCAATGGCCTGAGCAACCTGCGCGCCAGGGCAGTCGAAATCGACGCGCAGATCGACTGGCAGAGCACGCCACACGGCACCCGGACGCGCCTGGTGCTGCACGAGCTGAGTCAGCTCATGGACAAAAGTATGCCTGAGTCCCCACCGCTTTGATGGCATCAACAAGCCGCTCCAGACCCAGCACATACGCCGCAGTACGCAGGGTAATTTTCTTGGATTCAGCGAGATCTCAAACCGCCTGACTCTCGGTCTCCATCATCGGTTTCAAGCGGTCGTATACTTCCTGTTCGGTCCAGTAATAGCCCTGCTTGTTCTGCACCCACTCAAAATACGATACTGTGACTCCACCAGCGTTAGCCAGAATATCCGGCAACACAATTACATTATTCTCCTGCAGTATCTCGTCTGCATCCGAGGTCACCGGGCCGTTTGCCAGTTCCAGAATAACGCGGGCCTTGATTGCCCCGGCATTGTCACGCGTAATCTGGGACTCCAGCGCTGCCGGTATGATCAGGTCGCAGTCGCAGGCGAACATCTCATCGCGTTCAATCGACTCAATCTTGCCACCGCCGCATGATTTGTCGTAGTCACGAACCGATCCTTTCTCACGTTTGCGTTCGGCCAGCGCCACCGGGTCCAAACCCTCTTTACAGTAAATACCGCCAGATGAATCTGATACAGCAACAATCTTCCAACCGTCTTTATGAAGCATCTCCGCCATGGTAGCACCGGCATTTCCGAAACCCTGAATCACGACCCGCTTCTCACACTTGTCGAGATCAAGCGATTTCAGCAGTTGCTGCAGCACGTAGAAGCCACCAAGAGCCGTGGCAACACTGCGTCCCTGTGACCCACCGATAGCGAGTGGCTTGCCGGTTATTACACCCGGCACATGCTGGCCCACAAGGGAGCAGTACTCATCCATCATCCAGCCCATGACCATGGGATTGGTGTACATGTCTGGTGCCGGAATATCACGGTCAGGGCCAATGAGACCTGCGAATGCATGCACATAGGCGCGTGACAGGCGCTCCAGCTCGGCCTTGGAAAGCTCCCGGGTATCCACTTTCACCGCGCCCTTGGCACCACCATAAGGGACACCGATAACGGCACACTTGAATGTCATCCAGAACGCCAGACTGACAACCTCGTCCATGCTGGCATCAGGATGGAACCTGATACCGCCTTTGGTTGGCCCTCTCGAGCCGTCATAACGACAGCGCCAGGCCTGGAAAGAGCGGCGGGCTCCGTTATCCATTCGAATTGTCAGACGTGCACTAAGGACCTCCGCCGGATACTGCAGGATATCCAGGATTTCATCCGGAATTTTTGTGTATTTTGCGGCTTTGTGAAGCTGACCAATAGCCCCTTGCAAGGTCTCAGACATACTTGTCACCCTTTCGACTGTGATAAATTGCGAACCGCGTCTCATTATCGCAACGCGATTTACCATCTCTGTTAACGTACTGCTAGAATAATTGGATCATAATAAACGAAGTGCAAGCGCAGTGGACTCCCACGATGCTGTCCTCCACACCCGTCTACAAGCCTGACCGCCTGCTGATTCTCGACGATGATGCGCTGACCGGACAAACCATTCTCAATATGGCTCGCATTGCCGGTATTGAGGCGCAATTCACGGACATGCCCGATGAGTTTTTCAGGCTGGTGCAGAGCTGGCAGCCTGACTTCATCGCTATCGACCTCATCATGCCACGAATGGATGGCGTCCAGGTACTCATCGAGCTGGCGAAACTTGACTGCCAGGCAGAAATTATCATTTCCAGTGGTGTAGGCGGTCGCGTGCTGGACGCGGCGGCCCGCTCCGCAAGCGAACATGGCCTGAAGTTACTGGGCGTGCTGGCCAAACCGTTTTCACCCGCCAAGCTGCGGGGAATACTGCGTCGCGGGATTCCACCGGCAACGACAGAGGATGCACCAGCACCTCCAAGCAACAACGCGCCATATGTACCCAGCAAGGAAGAGTTGATGGCGGCCCTGCAACGCAGAGAGATCCACGTCGCCTATCAACCCAAGATCAATTGCCGGACGCGCCTGTTGGCAGGTTTCGAGGCGCTCGCCAGATGGCGTCATGTTGAGCATGGCCTGATTCCTCCCGATACCTTCATTCCGCTTGCCGAGCAGAGCGGGCTGATCGATCCGCTGACCGAATATATCGTGGCTGAAGCGCTCACCTGGCTGGCGGCTCTGCCCGGGCAGTTTGCGACACTGCCAGAACACCCGTATCTCGCACGGAGACTGAACGAGGTTTCGCTGGCCATCAACATCTCCAACCGATCGCTGAGCAACCTGACTTTGTTCGAGAAGCTGGAGGAACTGTGCTACGCGACAGGAGTTACACCTCAGCGGCTGATTCTTGAACTGACCGAGAGCTGTGCCACGGAGGACCCGGTGACAGCACTGGATGTGCTCACCAGACTTCGCATGAAAGGCTTTCAGGTATCGATTGACGATTTCGGTACTGGCTATTCGTCAATGGTACAACTGGCACGATTGCCATTTTCCGAGATCAAGATTGACAAGTCTTTCGTGACCACACTGTCTCAGCACAAAGAGTCACGCACCGTTGTTAAAGCCATTATCGACCTGGGACACGGCCTGGGCCTTTATACTGCGGCTGAGGGTATAGAAAACTTTGACACTCTTGAATATCTGCGCAGTATTGGCTGTGATCTTGCGCAGGGATATGCCATCAAGGAGCCGCTGGACGCCGAAGGCATACATGAATGGTTAAGCAGCCAGCACAGGGATGACGAACAACACAGACTCGGGGTACTTCACAGCCTGGGATTGCTGGACACGCCGTCCGATGAGCGTTTTGATCGCATTACACGACTGGCTACTCGCCTGTTCAATGTTCCGATCAGCCTGTTCAGCCTGGTAGACGAGAACCGACAGTGGTTTAAATCCCACACTGGCATTGACGTGCGGGAAACTCCGCGCGAACACTCATTCTGCAGTCACGCCATTCAGAGTGATCAGGTCATGGTCGTCGAGGACACCTGGCTGGATCCCCGCTTTCAGAACAATGCACTGGTTACCAGCACACCGCATATCCGCTTCTACGCGGGAAGCCCCGTGCGCGTCGGCATGGGCAGCCGCCTGGGCACATTGTGCCTGATTGCTGAGCAGCCGGGAACACTGGATGACAAGGGTCGAACACTGCTCAAGAATATGAGTGTGATGATAGAGTCCGAACTGGCAGGTGATTACCTCGCTCACATAGACCCTATGACACGCTTGCTTAACCGGCGCGGATTTGATGCGCGCTGTGATGATGTTATCGGCATCTGCAATAGCGCGGGCCTGCATGCCTGCCTGTTCCTGATTGATCTGATCGACCTGAAACGATTTAATCAGGAGCATGGACCTGCGGCAGGCGACAGGGCTCTGCGCGAATTCGCTCGATTGCTGGGCAGGGTTTTCCGGGGCTCAGACCTGAGCGCGCGTTACGGCGATGATGATTTTGTTGTATTACTTATTGATGCCACGCCACCCGGGCCAGAGAGGGCCCTGAGTCGCTTCCATCACGCGGCGCAAAGCCTCTACCAGCGCATACCTATTCACTATCAGGTAGGCTGGACGATGCTGGAGCCTGGCGACAACATGCAACAACTGGTCGCGCGTGCAAGCCAGCGCATGCATGCACACAACGAAACTGCATGACACAGACATGTCTGGTTTCAATGCCTGCGCTGTGCCAAACTCAGGGTTACTAAATACCAGCTATCAGCAACACCAACAGGTCAGCCAACATGATGAAACTTTACGAAACCCGCGTTGCACCCAACCCTCGCCGAGTGCGGATTTTTTTGGCAGAAAAAGGTCTGCTCGATCAGGTTGACTTGATCGAAGTAGATCTGCAGAAGGGTGACAACCTGACCAGCGAGTACGCTGCGCGCAATCCATTAAAAAAAGTGCCGGTGCTGGAGCTCGAGGACGGCACCTGCATCGCAGAAACGATGGCAATTTGCCGCTACGTAGAAGAAGCGTATCCGGATACTCCCCGGCTTTTGGGAACAACGGCACTGGAGAAGGCGCACATAGAACAGTGGTTACGCTGGATTGACTTCTACTTCATGATGCCGACCGGGATGGCATTTCAGCACACCACGGGCTTTTTCAAGGATCGAATGACGCCCTATCCTGAATGGGGTGAAGAATGTAAGCGGCAGGCGGCTCGTTTTTTTGATTTCCTCGACAGATCACTGAGCAACACGCGATATCTGTGCGGCGATGCGTTCACAGCGGCCGACATCAATGCACTGTGTGCACTGGACTTCAACAAGGCAATACAGCAGCGTATTACGCCAGAGCAGCAGAATCTGCGTGCCTGGCACGAACGTCTTTATGAACGCCCATCTGTGTCTGCCTGAACCAAAGTAAAAAGCGTTATGGGTCTTGCACTCAGTCGTCGCCGACCAGACGACGCGCCAGCACAAGACTGCGATACCATCTGCGATGTGCGTTGGGTACAGCTGTAGGTCGCACCGTCAACAGACTTTGTGAAGGGGGCGTATCGGTCTGTTGGTACTGCACCAGTATATCCAGCACTGATTCGCGCGCACCATAGGTTTCATTAAGAAACCTGCGCGCCTCATCGCTGAGGCTGACGCGGTAGTGCCGCACCAGCGCGACAGCCAGATACTCGGCTGCCTGGCTCATATCCTCCTCAACATCCTGTGCCATGGACTCGCCCAGGAGTTTTTTATCCTGGGCGCTCAAGCCTGGCTCCAGTCCCCCCAGATACGAAGCCAGCGTCGCACCTATCCCACGCTGAACTTCCGGATACGAAAGATGGATGTGTGGCTCCAGAGCGAGTGCGACTTCGATCGCAAGCTGTCTTGCTGAATCGAATGTCAGCGGGTTGTCCCGCTCCGCACGGCGCTTGAACAGCCCTTTGGTTTCGTGCGACTCAAGATGCTGATGACGCATGTAACGCACCAAATGCTGACAAACTTCCTTGCGCTCTTCATCATCCAGGCGAATCACTTTTTCCAGGATATGCACACCGCGACCGCGCGGCCCGATACGCAACTCGGCAGTATCAAGCTCCACCGAATCCAGCATACGATTCCAGTCTTCCGCTGCCAGCAAAAACTCTGCATGCAGTTCGCCAATCCGGCGAAATGAGTCATAGGCGTTCCGATACAGTCTCAATGCGGCAGTCATGATCTCGGCATACTCACGCAATCGCGCGCGGTGCTCGAGCTGACCATCATTCACCTTGTCAACCAGTACCTTCATCGTATCGGCAAGGTCATCCAGCGCTGCAATTACGCGCTCGGTCAGCAGATTCGCTGCAACACCCTCGGGGACGTCCTCGTATTTCATGACGTCCACCTCCACCAGCCACGAAGCCAGGCTCCGGATACGATTACTGCCGGCCGCCTGCGCGATTCGGTATCGACTTCGCTTGCGCTCCATGCGGTCCAGGGCCGCCGCCAGCCGCCAGCGGCCACGGTAGTCGAATATCAGTGTTGGGATCTCACGTCCATTGATCAGCTCAAAAGCCAGTACCAGCATCGATTCAACATCCTGCATGGTAATCAACAGCAAATTGTCCTGCTCAATTGCAGCCAGTACCTTGGCGATGAAATGCTCGGTGCGCGGCACACCATGACGCAAGGTGGCAATATCGCCATGATATCGATGCCTGAGCACCTCTACTGCCTGCGGAAGTGTGGTGGACAGTTCTGCTGTCAGAGTATCGAATCGTTGATCCCAGTCATGGTGAATATCGCGGATTCGCGAGAAAAGCCCGGCCCGCCGAAAGTTGTCGATGCTGGCCAGCATCTGGCTGAAGTCCGGGTCATTGGTCAGTTGTTCTGCTGCCATCGCCACACCACCAGGGGAAAGATCTACACGCTGCAGCAGCTGGATGGCTGCCTCACGGTCACGAATCTCACCTTCATAGCTGGCCACTACCAGATTCTTTACTGAGAGTATCAGGTCACCCAGCTTGTCGATGGCCTCAACAACAGAGCGCTGTGCCTGCTCCGACCGCACGCCCCAGGTGCTGTCATAGACAATCTTGGCAATCAGCGCAATAAGCCCACTTAGAACGGTAAAGCTGACAAAATAGATTAACTGTTGTCGGGAAGGCGCCTGACCGAAACCGATGTAATAACCGCCATACAGACCCAATGCCGTCACCGGACCAGCGGTCCAGGCCAGGCCCAGCAGGCTGCGAGAAATCCGCACCCGTCGGACACTGCGGGCTATCTGATCCAACTGCTCGGTATCCTCCCGATTCAGTGAGATACCCTGCTTGACCTGCTTTCTGCGCCAGGACCAGCGCAGCAGATTTGTAATTGATCGATTCAGCAAGTGATCACCCGATTTCAAGGTCTTGGTTTGTGCCGGCAGTATACATGAGCAACTATGGAGCATCGAACACTGCAAACGCTCTGATAAACCGACCAAGGCTGTGGTTATAATGCAGTCTTTATGTGGTGACACCAAATCTTACGACTCTCAGGAGCCAGTTACATGAATAATATCCCCCAGCCTTCTTCGCGCGCGCGACTGATACGCGCTCTGATCACCCTTGCCTGCCTGCTCATTGTCGCGACCGTACTGTGGCAATTATTGCCAAAAGCAGCGTTTTCCAGCGACCTGAGCCAGGTGGGTCAGGGTCGCCCTGCGCTGGTCATGCTGCGTGAGGTCAATTTTGTCGGGGGTGACCGGGTAATTGAGCATATGCTGGAAATATATCCTGATTACGAGCAAAGCATGGTCTTCCTGGTTGTCCATACCGGTAATCCGACGGGCCAGAATTTTGCAGCAGAGCATGGAGTCACTGACGGGGATCTTGTGCTTTTCGATGCTGAGGGCAACGCTCAGAGTCAGTTGTCACAGCCCTCTGGAGTCAACGACATCCGACAGTTTCTGCAGCAGGCCCTGTAGGGCCTATGGCTACAGAGATTGAGCGTAAATTTCTGGTCGTCAGTGACAGCTGGCGAGCACACAGCATCCGCCAGATCGCCATTCAGCAGGGATATCTGTGCCGTGGAGCCACAACTGTGCGTGTCCGGCGGGCAGACGATGAAGCCTGGCTGACGATCAAAGGGCCCACCACTGGCATCAGCCGCAGCGAGTTCGAATACCGAATACCGCTGGCAGACGCTGAACAGCTGCTGACTGGACAGTGTCAGGGTCCGCTGATAGAAAAGACGCGCCACTGGGTAGTGATTGATGGACATCGCTGGGAAGTCGACGAATTTATAGGTGCAAATGCCGGGCTGGTGCTGGCCGAGCTGGAGTTGTCTTCGGAGGATGCCAGATTCAGCAAACCCGAGTGGCTGGGACGCGAGGTATCGGCAGACCCTCGACACTCCAACTCAGCACTATCGTTAAATCCTTTGCCAGAGCAATAGGGGCTCAACCCGACACTTCTCTCCAGCGCAGACTCAAGATCGCTCCCAGCAGTCCGGCGATCGCCAGCGACACGATTGTCAGCTGCACCGAGATCACAGCGGCCAGTGCCCCCAGCAGCCCTGTCATCAGTAACAACACACCGATAACCGAGTTGCTGACGGCCACGTAGTCGGTCCGCTTGTTACCGCCTGCCATGTCGACCAGATAGGTTTTACGCCCCAGCCGGACCCCGGCATGCGCGATGCCCAGCACAAAAAACGCCAGTGGATAAAACCATTGGGAAGCCGCACTTGGCAAACCTGCAACTGACCAGGCCGCTACCGTCAGCGATGTCAGCGCTGCCAGAGCACAGGCAACCGCAAACACCTGGCGACTGGAACGGTCAGCCCAGCGCCCCCACACTGGTGAGCTTACCAATCCGGCCAGACCTTCCGCCGCGATGAAAATGCCCAGCAAAGACGCTGCGCTACCGATATCCTCTCTGGCCAGTGTCACATAAAATGGCGCAACCAGACCGGACCCCATGGCCAGGGCTCTCCCGATAACAAACTTGCGAAAGGGTGCGTCATCGCGCAACAGGGACAAACTCGAAAGCGCTTCTGAAAACCCATTGGCACCCCCATCAGTGGCGCCTGGAAATTCTACTATTCGTGCATAGCTGGCTATGGCCAGAAACCACAGCATGGCAGCCACTGCCAACAGATCAAGATAGAGGCCGGAAGCGGCTTCGCCCTGCCCAAACGTACCAAGGGTCAGTCCGGCGGCAAACGCTGCCAGTCCCGCTATGGCGCTGATCCAGCCAGACAGGCGACCACGACGGGTCTTGGGAATTGTCTTGCCCAGCACATCCTTGTACGCTACCGAACATGCGCCACGGGCCAGACTGAACAGTATCAGCAGCCCGGTAACTGCCAGCCCGGCCTGCAGGCCTTCAAGCGTCATGCCGCACCAGGCCATTAGTAGCAGCGAAAAACCCTGTACCGACCCGCCAGCCACCCATACCCATTTGCGCACCGCCTGACGTCGGACCACAGCGCCAATGAGCATCTGTGGCAGCATGGAGCCGGACTCACGGATGGGCACCAGCAGACTGATGATCCAGGCCGGCGCACCGAGCTGCATCAACAACCAGGGAAGCGTAGTTTTGGCGCTGGCCAGCTTGTCCGCAATGCTGCTGCAGGTATTGGCCAGCAGCGTTGCCAGAAAATTACCCGGCGTCTCGCGACAGGCGTCATCACTGATATCCTTGCACACCCGACCTTCATCATCTTCGGCGAGACGTTCATACAACAGGGTTTTCCAGTCGTCCTCAGTAGCGGGTGCTGTTTTCTGATCTTTGCTTGTATTCATGGACGGCAGCATAGCCCGTTGCCGAGGAGTCGACAAGTTGCAAAAAATGCTTGAGCGGCGTAGCTTTAAGCAGTCTCTACAGTTTAATCTGAGGTGTTCCATGACAATAAGAACATGCTGGACCCGATTGACAGGCCAAGTACCCGCTGGCACATCAATGCCAGTAACAGGCCTGCTCCACCCCCGACTCATGACACTGGCCCTGGCCGCACTGCTCGCTGCCTGCTCACCACCAGCCGACACGCCTTCTTCCACTTCGCTGGCAACCATCCAGATCAGTGATCCGCTTGCGGAATTGCAGCTGGCACTTCTGGAGGCCGAACCAGGCTCTGTCATCACATTGCCGGCAGGCCGTTTTGGCTTTGATCGCAGCCTTACACTGAACACTGACGGAATCACGCTGCGCGGCGCCGGAATGCACGAAACGATTCTCACATTTCAGGACCAGGTGGCCGGTGCCGAAGGTCTGCTGGTCAATGCCAGCAACTTTACGATTGAAGATCTGGCTATCGAAGACACGCTTGGTGACGCACTCAAGATCGCCAGAGGTGATCACATTGTCATTCGTCGTGTTCGGACGGAATGGACCAATGGCCCTGACACAAATAACGGCGCCTACGGCATATACCCCGTTCAGACGCGTCACACATTGATTGAAGACTCTGTAGCAATCGCGGCATCCGACGCAGGCATTTACGTTGGTCAGTCCGAAAATGTGATTGTCCGGGGCAATCGCGCCGAATTCAATGTGGCAGGTATCGAGATCGAGAACACCGTTGGTGCGGATGTCTATAACAACACCGCCATCAATAACACCGGCGGAATACTGGTTTTTAATATGCCCAATCTGCCGGTAGCCGGCCATACCACCCGCGTTTACGAAAATGACATCAGGGACAACAACACCGCGAATTTCGCACCCCCGGGAACTGCTGTTTCCAGTGTGCCGGCAGGTTCTGGACTGATCATTAACTCCAACGACAAAGTCGAGATATTCAATAACGACTTCGACAGCAATGACACTGCCAACATCCTGATTTCCAGTTACTTCAGTGCAGGTTACTCAGACCGGCAAATGGCCGAGGCATTTGACCCCTACCCGGAAACAATTTTCATTTATGACAACCAGTTCGGCAGCAGTGGCTCAGCCCCCTCCCGACCGGAGCTGGATGCACTGCGAGTCGCTATGTTCGGCGAGCAGGGCCGCTTTCCCGATATCGTCTGGGACGGTGTGACCCACCCGGAACGAATGTCGTCTGACTATGCTATCTGTATCGACAACGGTGAGGCGCAGCTTCTCAATATTGATGCTGCCAACAACAGCGCCAACCCCCGTCTGGGCGACGAGACCCACCAGTGCCGGCATTCGCCACTGGCTGCTGTAAGTCTGCCGGCCAGTATGGATATGTAAAAACAATGATACGGCACTTGATTTTACTGGCACTGGCGCTGATTCTCAGCGCCTGCCAGGATTCGACAGCACCGCAGCTTCACACCCGTGACACTATTCCGGCACGGCTGTCTGACTGGCAGATTGTCCAGGTAAATGATCAGCAGCTGGTACTTAATCCTGCCGTACTTCCCTACGATCTGGCGACCCCGCTGTTCAGTGACTATGCATTAAAACTTCGAACTTTATGGCTGCCCGACGGTGCCACTGCCAAGCTGACCGACACTGGCAGCCTGGACTTCCCGGTTGGCACGGTGATCAGCAAAACATTTTACTATCCGCGTGCCCGCGACGCCGCCGACGCTGCGGATGTGCAGCAGACTGAACAACGACGTGTTGCATTTGATGGAGCGAGCCTGGCACTGGACCAGGTCCGGCTGATAGAGACCCGACTGCTGGTTCATCAGACTGATGGCTGGCAGGCCCTGCCCTATGTCTGGAATGACGAGCAGACTGACGCAACACTGCAGATTACCGGTGCCGTCAAGCGCCTTCGTTTGCACAGCAGCGAGGACTCAGACGCGGAGGTGGAATCATTTGCCTACGTGGTCCCCAATCGCAACGAATGTGCCGCCTGTCACAATCTGGATCAGAACCAGGATACGCTCTCTCCAATCGGCCCGTCTGTGGCTAACCTGAATCATGAGTTGACCGCTGACGGTTCAGGCCAGAATCAGTTAACAAGCTTATGGTCACGGCGATGGCTTGCTGAAGAACCAGCCGTCGATGAGTTGCCTGAATCGGCGGTCTGGCAACCGGGAGCAACTGACAGTCTGGAGCATCGCGCCCGAAGCTATCTGGATGTCAACTGTGGGCACTGCCATCAGCCTGGCGGCAGTGGCGACACATCAGGCCTGTTTCTCCATACCGGAGCAACCTTGCCTCTGGAGCTTGGAGTTTGCAAGCCGCCAGTCGCAGCAGGTCGCGGATCGGGAGGACGCCCCTATTCGATCGTGCCCGGCCGCCCGGAACATTCAATATTGAGCTTCAGAATTGAAAGCAGTGAGGTCGGCGTGCTGATGCCGGAAGTAGGCCGCAGCCTGACCCACAATGCTGGATTGATGCTGATCAATGAATGGATCCTTAACCAGGCAGGACGCTGTAGCTAGGCGTATACTCAGTGCTATAAGGGTCTGGCGATGGAGGATCAGCATTATGTCGGCACAGCCGCCTGATACGGTTCTCCGCGCCGAAAAGCTGAGTAAAACCTATCGAATGGGCGAAGTGTCAGTGCATGCCCTGAGAGACGTTGATCTTACCCTGCACCGTGGTGAACTGCTGGTATTGCTGGGCGCCTCCGGCAGTGGCAAGTCGACGCTGCTCAACATACTGGGCGGACTTGATACCGCCAGCAGTGGTCGGCTCTTTTACGGCGATCAGGAGCTGACAGGAGCATCAGATCACGCCTTGACCAACTATCGACGCCTGCATATCGGCTTCGTCTTTCAGTTCTACAACCTCGTTTCCAGCCTGACAGCGCGGGAAAACGTTGCACTGGTAACTGACATCGCCAGCAATCCGATGCCACCAGCAGAGGCACTGGCACTGGTGGGCCTGAGCGACCGGCTGCATCATTTTCCGTCGCAATTGTCGGGCGGCGAGCAGCAACGTGTTGCCATCGCCCGAGCCATCGCCAAACGACCCGATGTGCTGCTCTGTGATGAGCCGACGGGAGCACTGGATGCGGCGACAGGCAAACGTGTACTGGCGGTGCTTGATCAGGTGAATCAGGAAACCGGCACGACCACTGCGATCATAACCCACAATGCCGCCATTGGTGGCATGGGCGACACTATCATTCGTATGAGCAGCGGTGAGATTACAGAACGTATATCCAACCGGGCTCGGGGCAATGTGGAGCAAATCGAATGGTAGCCGCCCTGCACCAGAAGCTTAGGCGCGAATTATGGCAGCTGAAGGGCCAGATGCTGTCTATCGCGCTTGTGGTCGCCACCGGCATCATGACCGTGATCACCATGCGTGGCGGTTACGAATCGCTGGTCTCCGCCCAGCAGGACTATTATCAACAGACACGTTTCGCCGATGTATGGGTCGCTGTGCGCCGCGCCCCGGAATCCCTGCTGCCACAGTTATCACGCGTACCCGGAATTGCGCTGGCTGACAGCCGGATCAGTCGCATGGCAACACTGGATTTACCGGACATTGATGCACCCGCGATTGCTCGTTTCGTGTCCTTGCCGGTGCAAGGGCGTCCTTTGCTGAATGACATCGTTATTCAGCGGGGCCGATACCCTGATCACGCAGCAATTGACGAGGTTCTCATTAATGAAAAATTTGCCGTCGCTCGACAATTAAGGCCTGGCGACAATATCCGCGCCATTATTAATGGCAGGGCCAGGGAGCTAAACATTGTAGGCACTGCCATATCCCCTGAACATGTCTACGCGATGCCACCCGGAGCCTTGATGCCGGACGACCAGCGCTACGGCATTCTATGGATGGGCAAGACGGCGCTGGAAGCCGCCTGGGACATGGATGGCGCATTCAACGAAGCGTTCTTCAAACTTACCCCTGATGCGGACGTTCTGGAGGTAGTCAGCACGCTCAACGGCCTGCTTGACCCGTTCGGCAATCAGGGTGCCTACCCTCGCCGCGACCAGCCTTCGCACCTGATACTACAGGGCGAACTGGACCAGAACCGTGTTATGGGAACGGCCATACCAGCAATTTTTCTGAGTATCGCTGTTTTCCTGTTACACCTGGTGCTTGGCAGACTGATTACGACCCAGCGAGGGGAAATAGCCGTCCTCAAGGCATTTGGCTATCGCAACTCTGAAATCGGCACACATTACCTTATGTTCGCGCTGGCGGCTGTGGCGGCGGGAATTGCCATCGGCGGTCTGGGTGGTGTCGCGCTGGGCCAGGCCTACATCGGTCTTTATCAGCAATACTTTGACATTCCTGAGCTGCACTACCAGATAAGCTGGCCGCTGATACTGTCGGCAGCGCTGATCAGCCTGCTGGGCGCTGCAAGCGGCGCAATGAGCGCAGTACTGAAAGCAGCCAGACTGCCCCCCGCAGAGGCCATGCGCCCGGAGGCCCCGGCGACGTACCGCGCCGGTCCGCTCGAACGAACCGGCTTGGGCGATCGTTTGCCGGCATCGGCTCGAATGGTACTGCGCAATATTGAACGCAAACCCTGGCAGACGCTGCTTTCGTCCACAGGAGTCGCCTTCTCAGTTGCCATTCTGGTCATCGGCTTTTTTATGTTTGACGGCATACGATATCTGATGACTTTGCAATTTCAGGAAATCCAGCGCGAAGATGTTGCCATTACATTTTATGAGCCACAG
Organism: Gammaproteobacteria bacterium UBA2675; assembly: GCA_002354805.1. GTDB lineage: Bacteria > Pseudomonadota > Gammaproteobacteria > Pseudomonadales > Pseudohongiellaceae > Pseudohongiella. The sequence continues at coordinate 186,559 of DEMH01000004.1, read as the reverse complement.
TCTGACGGAATCATGCACGAGCTTTGGCGCCTGCCCGGTGTTACACGTGCGGAACCGCTGCGCAGTGCGCCTGCCCGGCTGGTACACAGCCACCTGCAAAGGGATATTTCGATTACCGGACTTGCCCCGGACAGTCAGTTGAGACGGCTGATAGCCAGCAGTGGTCTGGATCAACCTCTGCCGCCGGAAGGCCTGGTCGTCAGCCGCCTGCTCGCCGAGCGGCTGGGTATCGCGGTCGGCGATGTACTCGATGTGCGAATGCTTGAAGGTCAAAGGCACCGGGGACGCGTTGTCGTTGGAGGCATTGTGGATGATTTCATGGGCATCAATGCCTACATGAACCTGACGGCGCTGGATACACTATCGGGGCAACAGCAACTGATCAGCGGGGCCCTTCTCAGTGTTAGTAGCGATCAGCGCACCATTCTGTATCGGACTCTAAAACAGGCGCCGATGGTCGCTGGCGTCGCCTCACCTGATGACAGCCTGCAGTCGTTTGAACAGGAAATGGCGCAAGGCATATTTGTCTCTGTTGGTTTTTTGGTGGGGTTTGCCTCAGTTATTGCTGTTGGCGTCATTTACAATGGTGCCCGCATTGCCCTGTCAGAGCGCGGCAGAGAACTGGCAAGCCTGCGCGTTATGGGTTTTCATCGCCGGGAAGTTGCTCTGTTACTGCTTGGTGAGCAGGCGCTGATCACATTGATTGCAATTCCTTTGGGCTGGTTGCTCGGATACACACTGGCGTGGGCCGTTGTGCAAGGCATGCAAACGGATCTCTTCAGGCTGCCCTACGTCGTGAATTACGACACCTGGTGGTATTCCGCAGCGATTGTCGTCATTGCTGCGGCAGGCAGCGCTGTAGCTGTGAGGCGCCGGCTCGACCGTTTTGACCTGATCAGCGTGTTAAAGACACGGGAGTAACAGACATGGGCAAGTGGCTACTAATTGTGTCAGGGGTGCTGATCACCGCCTACATATTTCTAAGCGGTGGAAATTCGGTTCGTGTGCAGACGGCAACGGCTGCATTGCGAGACCTTAGTGTCACAGTTCAGGAGCAGGGACAGACTCGCGCCTATCTGCCATTTGTTGTGACGGCGCCGGTAACTGGTCATCTACAGCGTCACGAGTGGATTGCGGGTGACGTTGTCGCGCAGGGTGATGAACTCGCAACACTGGCTCTGGTAACAGAAACCTCGCGTGATACTGCAGCTTTGCGCGCCAACCTGGCCGCCGCCACCGCCCGCCGTGAGTCGGCTCAGGCTGTTCTCGCCGAAGCTGAGACGACGTTGGAACGAGCTACTCGGGAGGCACAGCGTCGCGAGCGCCTGTTCCTGGACCGCTTGATCAGCGAGGAAGAACACGACACCTATCTTCAGACTCTCGCTGCCACGCAATCAAGGGTGAACAGTGCCCGCGCGACACTGGCGGCGAGTGCGGCCGAACAGCGCAGTGCTGCAGCACAACTGATGGGTCTGGATGCCGAAGACAATAGTTCGGCAGTGAAGTTGCACGCGCCCTCATCCGGCACCATCCACACTGTCTTTGAACGCGGCGACCGGGTTGTCAGTGCTGGTACCCCCTTGCTCGAAATCAGCAATCAGGACGCTATGGAGGTGGTTGTCGACCTGCTGACCCAGGACGCTGTACGAGTGCGACCTGGCGCCACAATTGAGGTTCGTGATTGGGGTGGTGATCAGATCGTGATGGGGACTGTCGATTACATCGAGCCACGAGCCTTTACCAAGTACTCAGCATTGGGCGTCGAAGAACAGCGTGTCAATGTCATCGGCACACTGCAGCGACCGCCGGCAGAGCTTGGCGCCGGATATCGTATTGAAGCAGCGATCGTGGTTTGGCAACAGGCGCAGGTATTGTCAATACCAGCCGGCGCTCTGTTCAGACGCGACGAACAGTGGCAGGTATTCGTCGCTGTGGACGGTCGCGCGCGACTTCGGCAAGTTTCTATCGGCGAGCGCAACAGAGAGTATGCGCAGGTACTCGCCGGCCTGGAGGCCGGCGAGCAGGTCATCGTGTTTCCATCAGACCTTGTGCAAAATGGCGTTGCAATCGACGCGCGTTAACACTAGGCCGCGTTGCGGGCTGCCGCCGTCTGCTGTATCTGAAAGTACTCTTCAGGCCTGAACTCATCAACCTCGATGGCATCCATGGCTGCCTGATTGGCCGCCTTCAATGCCTCACCTTCAGCCTTGCTGATGACCTTGGCCGACACGGCCTGGTCAGCCAGCGCATAAGCTGTACCGCGTGGCAGGTGTCGCTCTTTCTGCGCCTTGACGATTTTCTTCACGATGGGCTGCACTTCTGTGTACAAACGGAAGGCCTTCATCAGGCGCCCCATACCAGGTGCGTCCTCAGCGAATGGCGCGATTCCCTGCGTCACTCTTGCATATTGCTCGTTCATCAGCTGAATGGACGCTGCCGCCTGCTTCATGACTTTGTCTGAAGGTCCACGTGACAGTGGATTCAGGCGCAGGAACAGGGCAGACGGTCCGCGCAGCCACCAGCCTACAACTGGCACGTCGAAATTCGCGTGAATGCCTTCAAATGCCTCCTGAATCTGCGCCAGGGCAAATTCACAGCTGAACTGCACCAATGGCAGGTCTTCAGGCTTGTTGCCTTCCGCTTTGTAGCGGCGCAGTGCGGCCAGCGCCAGCACCTGCCAGGTCAGTGCGTCAGCAAACCGCCCACCCAGGCTTCCGCGTGCCTTCAGCTTGCCACCAATCAGGTAAAGTGCGAGATCGGCGAGCAGTGCAAAGCGCGACGAGGCCCATGCCAGCCGTCGATAATAAGTGGCCACTGGTCCTGATTCCGGGCTGCCGGCGCTGAAACCACGCGTCAGGCCACGCAGTTTGCTGCGACCGAAATTGCTGGTCGTGTGCCACAACCAACCCAGCAGCTTGTTACGAAATGCCGTTGCATCGTTGTCCTCAACCGCTTTCACAAGCGGCAGAGCGTAAGGATGACAGCGGGTTGCACCCTGTCCGAAGGTGATCAGCGTTCGCGTCATGATGTTGGCACCTTCCACGGTAATACTGACCGGTGCACTCGCATAACCGCCACCCAGGATGTTGTTCGGCCCCTGCATGACACCGGCACCGGAAAACACATCCATACCGTCGATCAGGCTGCGCTGCCCGTAGTCAGTGCTGCTGGACTTTAACAATGCCGAAACAACAGGCGGCTGCTCACCGGCGTCCAATGCAGAACAGGAGTAGATACGCGCGCCTTCAAACAGGTAGGCAAATGCGGCGATGCGGGCAACTTTTTCCTGGACACCTTCCATCAGGCCAATCGGAATATCGAACTGATTCCGGATCATGGAGTATGCGCCCGTTGCCGCAGCGGCAATCTTCATGCCTCCAATCGCGCCAGCTGGCAGCGACACGGCACGTCCACCTGCCAACTGTTCCATCAGCATGCGCCAGCCCTGTCCCGCATACTCAGGACCACCAATGATCTGATCCACAGGTGCCACCACGTCTTCACCAATAATGGGGCCGTTGTAAAAGCTCATGCCGATGGGCAAATGGTGATTACCGGTGGTCAGGCCAGGCGTGCCTTTATGAAGCAGCATCACGGTAATACCAGGATACTCGCCTTTGCCGAGGAGGTTCTCCGGATCGTGCATCTGAAAGGCCAGTGAGATCAGATTGGCGATCGGCGCGAGCGTAATATAGCGCTTGCGGAAATTCAGCTTTACCTTGATGACTCCGTCATCGTCTTTGAAGACCACACCTTCAGCCTTGATGGATGCTGCGTCGGAACCAGCTGTCGGCTCAGTCAGGCCAAAACATGGCACATACTCACCGCTGGCCAGCTTGGGCAGATAGGCGTCCTTCTGCTCCTCAGTGCCATAGTGCTTGAGTAGCTCGGCGGCACCCAGCGAATTTGGAATAACCACGAGAGTACCCACTGTGGGGTTGTAAGCGTTGATCTTGGCCATGATGGAGGATATGGCCAGTGTCGAAAACTCTTTGCCACCGTACTGCTTGGGAATCAATAAACCCATAAATCCCTGTTTTTTAAGGAACTTTATGACTTTATCAGGCACTTTTCGGGTTGTAACGACCTCATAGTTGTCGATCATGCGGCACAACTCTTCGACTGGCCCGTCAATAAATGCCTGCTCTTCCTCGGAATGCTGGTTATAGGGTTCAGCCAGCATTTTGCTGAAATCGGGATTACCGGAGAAGATCTGGCCATCCACCCAGACGGTGCCCGCCTCCAACGCCTGTCGTTCGGTATCGGAGATACGCGGCAGCACATTGTTGTCGCGCATGAACTTCATGATTGCACCAAACATAGCTTCCTCTCACCTTGTCACAACAAATGAACAAAAACGTGTTATATCCATTGTACGCATTAAACGACCGATCGTCTTTATGAATATATTCACTTTTTACAATACGATTGATTTTCCGTAAAGGAGTATTAATGACTGCCCTTGGTAAACTGTCAGCCGCACTGCTGGGCCTGTGCTTCCCGCTAGTGATCACCGCTCAGAATCTCCAGACCGGGCCATACCCGGCCCCTGCGATCGAAACCCCCGAATACTGGTTTGTAAGCGGCCAGCGGGCCCTGGAACAGGCCCTGACGCTGCAGCCAAACACTCAGCGGGCCAGGAATATTGTGCTCATTGTGGGCGACGGCATGGGCATCTCTACCGTCACTGCGTCGCGTATCTTCGCTGGTCAGATGCAGGGCGACAGCGGCGAGGAACATCAGTTATCCTTCGAGAAATTCCCCTACGTCGCGCTTGCCAAGACCTACAACACCAACCAGCAGACACCGGATTCTGCCGGCACCATGACAGCCATGATGAGCGGCATCAAGACACGTGCTGGTCTGATCGGCGTCAATCAGCATGTCAATCGGGCCGATTGCGCCTCATCCAGGGGCAATGAAGTGCCAACCCTGATGCAGCAGGCAGCCGCCCGCGGCATGGCGACCGGCTTTGTCACCACCACTCGGGTGACGCATGCCACGCCAGCTGCAACCTATGCACACAGTGCTGAGCGCAACTGGGAGAGCGATGCCGACCTGAGCGATGAAGCACGTCGTAGCGGCTGCGCGGATATTGCCGCTCAGCTGATTGACTTTGATTTTGGTGCCGGGATTAACGTCGCCATGGGCGGTGGGCTGCAGGCGTTCCTGCCTGCATCGGAAACCAGCCCCCTGAATCAGCGTCCCGGTGCTCGACTGGATGGACGCAATCTGACTCGCGAATGGCAGGACAGATACCCGGAGAGCGCCTTCATCTGGAATCGCCAGCAGCTGGCAGAGCTGGACCTGCAGAGCACCCGCCACCTGTTGGGGCTTTTTAATGGTTCACAGATGAGCTATGCCCATGACCGGACAGCAGCAGAGGGCGAGGCTTCCAGCATAACTGAACCCTCCCTGCCGGAGATGGCTCGTGCTGCGCTGAGCATTCTGCAGCAGCAGGGCGGCGAAAACGGCTATTTCCTGATGCTGGAGGCCGGACGCATTGATCACGCCCATCATGCTGGCAATGCCTATCGCGCACTGTATGACACGCAGGAACTGTCTGAGGCGGTAGAAGTGGTGCAGGAAATGACCGACGCCAGTAACACACTGGTAATTGTCACCGCTGATCACAGCCACTCGCTGACCATCGGCGGCTACTCAACACGTGGCAACCCCATCCTGGGCCTGGCACAGGGCAACGACGACCACGGGCATGCAACCGGGCAAGCGAGAATTGCGGACGACAACATGCCATTCACTACGCTAGGTTATCGTGATGGCCTGGGGTTTGCCGAATCCGCCGGCGGCGATCGTCGCTATGGTATTCCGGCAGCGCCGGGCCGCCACGACCTTGATCAGATTGACACTACCGATCCGGATTTTCACCAGGAAGTCCTGGTGCCGCTGGAGTCAGAGGGGCATGCTGGCGAGGATGTGGCCATCTACGCCAGTGGCCCATGGGCACATTTATTCCACGGCGCTCACGAGCAACACTACATCTATCATGTGATGCGGCACGCATTGGGCTGGTAGAAGCATTTGTCAGTCTTGGCCCGCTCAGGCAGAATGAGACAAGGAAGTTCTTTTCAGACTGAGTGAGGTCGCCATGACAGAGACGTCTGCCACGTCAGTACCCGAAGCCGTAGACGCCAATGCCAGCAAGTTCCGACACTGGCGTCTGTCGCGTGATCGCGACAATATCATCTATGCCTATCTGGATCGTGAGGGAGAGCGCGTCAATTCGCTTTCCCGCGCGGTGCTTGAGGAGTTTGAGCAGCTTGTCGCGCTGGCTGAGACGTCTTCGCCGCGCGGCCTGGTGCTGATGTCCGGCAAAACCACTGGCTTTGTGTTCGGCGCCGATGTCAAGGAATTTGAAGGTTTTGACGACGCCAGCGCTGTGACACGCGAAATCGAGCGCGTCCACGAGATGTTCAACCGGCTTGAACGACTCAAGTGCATCACCGTCGCCGCAATTGAGGGCTACTGCCTTGGCGGCGGCCTGGAAATGTCGCTGGCCTGTGACTATCGAATCGCCAAGGACGTACCCGCAACCAGGCTTGGATTTCCAGAAACACAACTGGGTATTTTCCCTGGCTTCGGCGGCTCGGTGCGATCAGTGCGGACCATCGGCGGCATCAAGGCCATGGAACTGATGCTGACGGCTCGCCAGATCAGTGCGCGCGCGGCCCGCTCAATTGGCCTGGTGGACCAGGTGATCGGTCGTCACGAAGAACTGCTCTGGGCGGCCCGTGCCGCCGTTCTTAAAGGCAAAAAGCACCGCGGGCCTGGACTGATGCGCAGCATGAGCAACGTCTGGCCGGTAAGATCGATTCTCGCGGGCCAGATCCGCAAGCAGACCCAGCGCAAAGCGCGTCCCGAACACTACCCTGCTCCTTTTCGCCTGATTGATACCTGGCAGACCTATGGTGGTAACCGCAAGAAGATGATGCGGCAGGAGGCACGGGCTGTCGGTGAATTGATGGTATCGCCGACCGCCAAAAGTCTGCGTCGCGTCTTCCACTTGATGGAACGCCTGAAATCCCAGGGCAAGAATGTCGATTTTGCCGTTCGTCACGTCCATGTGGTGGGAGCTGGCACCATGGGCGGTGATATCGCGGCGTGGTGTGTTCTGCGAGGCCTGACGGTCACTTTGCAGGACCGCGACATGAAGAGCGTCAGCGCAGCCATAAAGCGGGCCGAGAAGCAGTTCCAGAAAAAACTGAAGGACACTGCAAAGGTCAGGGCAGCGCTGGATCGACTGCGTCCCGATGTCGAGGCCGAATTTGTGGCTCAGGCCGACATTGTCATCGAAGCCATCTTCGAGAACGCCGAAGCCAAGCAGTCACTGTTCAAGGATATTGCGCCCAAAATGAAACCGGGCGCGGTTCTGGCTACCAACACATCCGCCATTCCGCTTGAGAAGCTGGCCAGTGTGCTGGACGACCCAAGTCGTCTTATCGGCCTGCATTTCTTCAACCCGGTCGCCAAAATGCCACTGGTAGAAGTTGTATCCGGGCCAGATACGTCTCAGAAAGAAGCCCAGAAAGGGGCAGCCTTCTGCCAGCAGATCAGCCGTTTCCCACTGCCCGTCAAAAGCAGCCCCGGCTTTCTGGTCAACCGTGTGCTTGCGCCCTACATGATGACAGCCCTGCGATTGCATCGCGAAGGTGTGCCAGCCGAGGCGCTGGATGCTGCCGCCGAGGCCTTCGGAATGCCTATGGGTCCTGTCGAACTCGCCGACACAGTCGGCCTTGATGTCTGTCTGATGGTTACCGACGTGCTGCAGTCCGGCCAGGAAGACGGTTTGCCTGAAAGCCCGGAGAAAGCATTTATCCAGAAACTGGTAGATGATGGCAAACTGGGTAAAAAATCCGGACATGGCCTTTACCGGTGGGAAAAAGACAAACCCCAGAAAAACAGCAACAACGTGTCCGGGCACAACCTGGCCGAACTCGCCGAGAAGCTGGTCGATGCCTACATCAACGAGTGCCGTGCAGCACTTAATGATGAGGTAGTCAGTGATGCAGACCTGCTTGATGCAGGCATGATATTCGGTACTGGTTTTGCTCCGTTCAGGGGTGGGCCACTGTATTACCTGGAGCACCAGGACGAACAATATCGGATTGCATCGCCTGCCAATCAGGAGACATCCGAAAAAACGCCCGACGACAACGCGTCAGAAGAGCCTGAGCAGGAGACCGAAACCCGTGTATAACGCTGATGCAAATACGTCCCTTCGCAAAGTAGTCATTGCTGGCGGCGTGCGGCTGCCATTTTGCCGGTCAAACACGGCCTATGCTGAACTCAGCAATCTGGACATGCTGGCTGACACACTGCAAAAACTCAGTGACCGCTTCGAGCTGTCCGGCAAAAAAATTGACGAGGTCGTCGCAGGCGCTGTGACCACACACAGCAAAGACTGGAACCTGGCGCGTGAGGCAGTGCTGAGTACTGATCTGTCACCGGCCACTCCGGGCATTACACTACAGATGGCATGTGGCACCTCGCTGCAGGCGGCCCTGATGTCTGCAGCAAAAATAGCCACCGGGCAGATCGACTGTGCGATCGCCGCAGGCACAGACACCACCAGTGATGCGCCGATCGTGTTTCAGCGACGCTTTGCACGCCGCCTGATCAAAATGGGCCAGGCCCGCACCTTCAAGCAGCGGCTTGCAGCCTTCAAGGGCTTTGGACTTTCTGAACTTGCACCACGCCCGCCTGCCAATGGAGAGCCGCGAACCGGTCTTTCCATGGGGCAACATTGTGAGTTGATGGCGCAAGAGTGGGGAGTGACACGCGAAGAGCAGGATCAACTGGCACTGGAAAGCCATCAGAAAGCCGCCGCAGCCTACGACGCCGGATTTTTTGACGATCTGGTGAGTCAGTATGAAGGCGTGGCACGCGACAATAACCTGCGGGCTGACTCATCGCTGGAAAAACTGGCATCGCTGAAGCCGGCATTCGATCGCAAACACGGCACATTGACAGCTGGCAACAGCACACCACTGACCGACGGTGCCGCAGCAGTACTTCTGTGCAGTGAGGAATGGGCAAAAGCCAATAACCTGCCCATACAGGCATACTTGACGGCTGGCCGCAGCAGTGCTGTCGACTTTGTCCATGGCGAAGGCCTGCTGATGGCACCTACGGTCGCCGTCAGTGAGTTGCTGCAGCACGCAGGGCTGTTATTGCAGGACTTCGACTGTTATGAGATTCATGAGGCTTTTGCCGCTCAAGCCCTGTGCACACTCAAGGCCTGGGAAGATGACGACTTTTGCCGCTCCCGACTCAATCGGGACAAGGCCATGGGCGCGATCGATCGGGAAAAGATGAATATCAAAGGCGGTTCTTTGGCGTTTGGTCACCCCTTTGCCGCAACGGGTGCCCGCATTCTCGGCTCACTGGCCGCCATCCTCGAGGAGAAGGGCAGCGGCCGTGGCCTGATATCAATATGCACCGCTGGCGGCATGGGAGTTGCCGCCATCGTCGAACGCCCGTAATCAGGCGCCGGATTGGCCGCTTTGATCGCGCTGGTAGATATCTGCCGATGCCAGCGCCGTCAAATTCAGGATGCCTCTGCCTGACACTGACGGAATCAGGATATGCACCGGCTTTTCCAGCCCGTTCAGGAAGGGGCCGATCAGGCGGGCGTTGGTCAGTGAGCGCAACAGTCCCAGCGCTATACTGGCGGCGTCCATGTTGGGCATGACCAGAACGTTTGCACGCCCCTTGATATTGGCGCCGTCGAATACGGTCGCGCGCATCTCCGGATTCAATGCTGTCAATGAGTGCATTTCCCCATCTATCTGAACCTCTGGGAGCTCCATGCGCAGACGATGCGCAGCGCGCTTCATCTTGATCGCAGAGCTATCCTCGTAGGTACCAAAATTGGAGTGGGACAGCAACGCTACCACCGGCTCGATATCGAATGACTGCTGCACAAAACGAACGGCGTCCTTGGCAATCTCGACGACATCCTCCTCAGTCGGATCCACGTTAACAAAAGGGTCAGTCAAGAACAGAGGGCCATCATCCATCAGCAACACACAGATGGAGGAAAGGCGACCACCCGCCCTGGTAGATCGAATGATGGGTCGAATGTCGTGCAGGTGCGTATCAAACCGCCCTACTTTACCACAGACCATACCATCGGCCTCACCGAGCGCCACCATCAGGGCTGCAAGCACAGTGGTATTGCTGTGAACCGCCGTTTTGGCTGCCTCAACCGAGACACCGGAACGGCCGACATGCTGGTGATAAAACTGCCAGTAGCGCTCGTGGACGTCAGCTTCCTCGGAGTTGAATACCTGGAAATCCTTGCCCGGCTCCAGTCGCAGACCAATCTTTTTGATCTTGTCATTAATGACCGGAGGCCGGCCGATCAGAATGGGTTTGGCGACCCCTTCGTCCACCACAGCCTGCATGGCAAGCAGTACATCGTCGTTTTCACCCTCTGCATAAACGATTCTGGCCGGGTGGCGGCGCGCCAGGTCAATATTGGGCTGCATGAACAGACGACTGCTGTTTACGTATGCACTGAGCTTGTTGCGATAGGCGTCCAGATCTTCAATTGGTCGGGTAGCGACGCCACTTTTCATGGCCGCCTTGACGACAGCCAGTGGCACCTCTTCGATCAGGCGCGGATCAAAGGGTTTCGGAATCAGGTACTCGCGTCCGAACTTCAGATCCTCGTCAATATACGCTTTGGCAACCGTCTCGGATACTTCCCGCAATGCAAGATCAGCGATCGCCCGTACGCAGGCACGCTTCATTTCATCATTGATATGCGTGGCGCCACAGTCGAGTGCGCCGCGGAATATGAACGGAAAGCACAGAACGTTATTCACCTGGTTCGGATAATCTGAGCGACCTGTGGCAAGAATGGCGTCAGGGCGGGCTTTACGCGCCTCCTCTGGCATAATTTCCGGAATCGGATTGGACATGGCCAGAATAAGCGGGTCACGAGCCATGCTTTTGACCATTTCCGCATCCATGACTCCGGGACCCGACAGGCCCAAAAACAGATCGGCATCCTTGATGGCATCGCTTAAGGTCCGATCTTCGGTATCAACAGCGAACTTTTCCTTCCAGGGGTTCATGCCTTCCTTGCGACCCTTGTAGATCACACCATTTCTATCCAGCATTCGCACATTTTCTTTGCGCACGCCCATGCTGAGCAGCAATTCAACACAGGCAATACTCGCCGCACCCGCACCCGAAGCCACCAGTTTGATGTCTTCGAACTTCTTGTTTACGATTCGCAGCCCATTGTAGACTGCCGCAGCCGCAACAATTGCCGTGCCATGCTGATCGTCATGGAATACCGGAATATTCATGATGTCGCGCAGTTTGCGCTCTACCAGGAAACACTCTGGCGCCTTGATATCCTCCAGGTTGATGCCACCAAACGTTGGCTCCAGCGACGCAATGATCTCAACCAGTTTGTCTACGTCTGTCTCATTGATCTCTATATCGAACACATCCAGATCGGCAAACTTCTTGAACAGGACTGCCTTGCCTTCCATCACCGGTTTGGCGGCCAGCGGTCCGATATTTCCGAGTCCAAGCACGGCGGTCCCATTAGAGATTACCGCCACCAGGTTGCCGCGCGAGGTAAGACGCGCCGCTTCGGCCGGGTCCTCCACAATGGCTTCGCATGCAAACGCCACACCGGGTGAATAGGCACGAGAAAGATCCCGGTTGTTCGCCAGTGGCTTGGTAGGACGGATGGCCAGTTTTCCTGGAACCGGTTCGGCGTGGTAGCGCAGTGCGCTTTCCTTGAATGAGTCGTCTGACATGAATTCGTTCCTGATCCTTCATTAAAAAATTTAACGACACTGCGTAGCAATGCCTGCGATTCAGCAACCCTTTATCTGCCCAGCACACTGAACGATCGCTCGGCTATTATAGCTGCGCTGCAGTACTAAATCGAATGCAAAACCCGCGACAGCAGTTTGACGCATGTTAAATGCAGACTGGCGCATCGGGTCCATGAATACTTCATATTTTCTTCATTAATGTCTAATCTCAACCGTGATAGCTGGCAAGGAGTGCCGACCCAGCCCTCCACACCATAGCTGTCAACCATCAAGATGGAGCAAGAGTAGTACCGCCCTGGCGGCATGCATCCATATATGACAATAAAAACAGACACTGGAGAGCAAAATGAAGTCATTCAAACCCTCGAAATCGCTGCTTCTGACGCTTGGCATAATGGCCACGCATCAGGCCGCTGCCCAGACCGACGAAAACGCCCCGGAAGGTGATATAGAAGAAGTTGTTGTTACCGGCTCCTTTATCCGCAACAGCCAGTTTACCAACGCATCCCCTATCGAGACCATCAGCACGGACGACATCTGGCAGTCCGGCGCCGCCAACCTCGGCGAGTACATCCGTGATCTGCCTTACATGGAGAACATCGATACGGTGGCCAATATCCTGGATACACAGGACGGACAGCAGGACTCCAACTCCGCCCGATTCAATCTGCGCGGCCTGGGCACTGAGTCAACACTGACTCTGATGGATGGCCGTCGCACAGCGAATGAGGGTGCGGTTGCCAGCCTGTTGCCGAGTATCGCACAGGAACGCATTGAGATCGTTACCGACGGCGGTGCGGCGCTTTATGGCGCCGACGCAGTTGCTGGTGTGGCCAATATCATTCCGTACAAGGAATATGAAGGCCTTCGCTCGCGTGTCTACTACAAGCGGGATGAACGTGGCGGTACCGAACAGAGTTCCCTGGAGCTGATGACCGGTTTGAGCTTCGACAGCATCGGCGTCAACTGGGTGGGTGCTTTTGAATACTCCAATCGTACTTCGCTAATGGTCGCAGAACGTCCGCGTTACCTGGAGATCTCGGACCAGGATTCATCTTACGGCAACCCGGGTGCCTGGCAAACGTGGAACAACCTGCGCTCCGGCTTCGGCAGTGTGCGTGATCCAAGTTGCGCCGCGTTTAATGATGGGGCATCAGACCTCAGTCAGGTCGGCGCACTGCCCAGTGGCACCCCGGAATCACTCAATCGCTGTTTCCTCTACTTTGGCGAATGGCAGGACTTTGCCCGACCATCCGTAAATTACACACTGTTCAACAACTTCTCTTACGAGGCGACGGACTGGCTGAATCTGGAATTCCAGATGAGTCACAACTATCGGGAATCGCAGTTGATGAGCTCCCCCAGCAATGCGGTCACACCGCGCGCCAACCATATGCAACTGCGCGTCCCCGCCAGTCATCCCGCCAACACCTTCGGCCGGGACGTCATGCCCTATTTCTGGCGTCCGTTTACCAAGATTGGCACTTTGCCCAGTGTCACAGAGGGTAATGGTTATCTGAAAACTGTTTATCCTTACTACACTGATGCCTACAAATTTGGCGGCCAGTTCGAAATCGGCGACACCTCCTGGCGTGGTGAATCCTGGGTGGGATATCAGCAGTCGCGACGCACCATCAAGGATGATGCCTACTCGCTGTCGCGCATGTCTGCTGCGCTCAGGGGCGAAGGTGGCCCCAATGGCAATGAATGGTTCAACCCTTTTGGCTCCGCCGATCCGCGCTCACCGCTGTATCAGGCAGGAGTCACCGACAACAGCCAGACTCTGGTCGACTGGCTTGTTGTGGAGAATTTTTACGAGACAGACCGTACCCGTCTGATGTACTGGGACACGGTATTCGATGGCGAGGTTATTGATATTCCCACGGGCACGATACTGGCGGCAGTCGGCTTTCAGGTTCGCAAAGAACGCATCTGGAACAACAACTCGCCACTGGCTGAGGCGCGCGACAGTCTGACCTCCGACATCACCGCTTACATCAATCCCATCGAAGCACGAGATTCCAATGTCCGGTCAGCCTTTGTTGAACTGGAAATACCATTGCTGCAGAACTCACCTATCGGCAGCATGGGCATCAAGGCCGCTGCACGTCAGGAAGACTTCTACACACTGGGTTATAAAACCACCAAACCCAAAGTATCACTGTTGTGGGAACCGCTGGACAGCCTGGCGCTGCGCGCCAGTTACGGCGAGTCCTTCCTGGCACCATCCGCTTCGCAACTGCGCCCGGCCCTGATTGAGAACTGTACAGATGTCACTCACAGCAACCCGGATCCAATCACCGGTCAGTTGATGACAGGTTTGCCGAGCTGTTCATCCGGCAACCCAAACCTGGGCGCTGAAGAGTCAGAGATCGTTAACGTCGGCTTCAGCTGGCTGCCAATCGACGGTCTCAGTATCGACCTGGATTATCAGGAAATTGAATACTTCGACAAAATCCAGAGCCTTGCGAGCGAAGAAGTAACCCGTGTTCAGTTCAACGACTTCCTGGCAGCGACCAGCTACACGGAAGACAGCTACGACCCCAGCAACCCGGGTAATCTTGCAGACGGCCTGGCCTGGGTTCAGGCCAACCCCAACCCACTGGTCCTCAGAAATAATGATGGCAGCGTCAACACCATCATTCGGGCGCCAATCAACTATGCCTCGCAGTTTGTGGAGGGTTTTGATCTGAGAGTGCGTTACGGATTCAGCTATCGCGACTGGGGGCGGTTCAGTGTCAGTCTGAGTGGCAACTATTACACGCGATGGGAGTATCAGCAGTCCCCGACGTCGCCAATTGTGGATGCAAGAGGGTTCTCCAACTCAGATACCGGTTTTGCTCCTCCAATTTCCAAATGGAAAGGCAATCTCGGTCTGAACTGGTTCAACGACAATCACTCTGCGGGCATCACCACACGGTACCTGGACAGTATGATCTATGATGAGACCACATCTACGCTAGGCTACAACCTCGCTGATTTCCCCGAGATCCGGGCGATCACCAAGGTGGATGCCCGTTACTCCTATCGCTTCACGGTCGATCGCTTCCTGCAGGCCGATGCCAATCTGACACTCGGCATCAGCAACCTGTTTGATCGCATGGCGCAGCGACTGCCACAGAACGGCGGCATGGAAACCCGTATCGACGATCCATTCGGCAGACAGTTCTACATGTCGGTAGACTTTGAGCTCTAAACGATCCACCGCAACAAAAAAAGGGAGCCCTTAAGAAGGGCTCCCTTTTTGGCTGGTCTTGAGATTATGCAGCAATAATTACCAATCAGTTGCTTCCGTATCAGGGTCTGAACTCAGGAAAGCAATCAGGTCTGTGTGGTACTGCTCCGGATACTCAAAGTGCGGGTTATGGCCGATGCCCGGATACTGGTGAATATCAGCGTTCTGCAGCGTATTGGCAATATGCTGTGACTGCTCGGCAAAGTTGGGAGTCAGACGGTCATCCTGACCACCCAGCACCAGCGCTTTGGTATCGATGTGCTGCCAGTCGTAAACAACAGGGTCGAAGTACAGAATGCCCTGCTGCCAGGCGCGAATGCGGGCCAGCTTTGGCCATGAGTCAATCAGGGTCTGACCGTACTGCATACGGACGAATTCCAGATACTCAGGTTTGACTTCGGTATTGTAGTAACGCATATGGTTGGCGAGAATGGAGCGATAGCTGGTGCCAGTTCTCACACCCTCTGCTGCTTCGTGAATATCGCGCCAGGGGCGACCCTGACGCTGGTCGCTCATGCCAATCTGATTGACCAGCACCATGTGTGTGGTGGTATCCGGATAGGTCATGGTGAAACGTGCGGCCAGCATGCCACCCATGGAATGGCCGACGATGGCAGTCTGTTCAACTCCCAGGTGATCGAGAAGCTTTTTTGCGTCCGCAGCGAACATGCTCAGATTGTATGGGATGTCCAGTTTTGACGATTTGCCGTAACCGACACGATCCGGCACGACCACCCGAAACCCTGCATCTGCCAGGGCGTCAATAGTCGGCGCGAAACCAATGCCGCCAAAATTCATACCATGGAACAGCATCACGTTCTGGCCGTTAGGCGTGCCAGTAGGTGCGACGTCCATATACGCCATCACACCTTCCTGGCTGAAGTGTTCGATGTCCATGAATTCGACAGGATGGGGGTATGCAATCTCCTCCATCATCTCCGATACGGGGCCCCAGTCAGCTGGCGGCTCATCCGGTGGCGTATAACCTTGCTGCGCAAACACAGGCTGAAAGGCTGGCCCGGCTGACATCGCGGCAGCGACGCCCAGGCAGGTAATCAGTTTACGGAAGGGCATGTAAGTCTCCTGTTTTACTCATTTCTTATAGTTGGTAGTTGTCTCTATCAGGGTAGCTCAGTGTACCTGAAACGGGATCGATTGACAGGTGGCCGGTCATCGCGCCAGTTTCATGCCGACGCGTTTTATCTGCCCTTCATCCATAGCGGCGATGGTCCAGACGAAGCCCTGCCATTCGAGCTGATCGCCCAGCACCGGCTTGCCGCCCATACGGCGGTTGAGGTACTCGCCAATCGTCTGTTCACTGATATCAGTTCCTGGATGCAGGCCATAGACCGGTGCCAGATCGGCAAGTCGGGCGGCGGCGTCCAGAATGAAGTCACCGAAGAACCAGTCATCCATGCCGCGAGCGGGTGCCTCGCTGAACAGCTTGCCCAGCGCCGGAAGATCGTGTTCATGACCAACAATGCACAGGATATCGTCTGCCAGGAGCCGTGTGCTGCCGGTCGGGTGCAGCAGCTCGCGACCACGGAACAGCGCCGCAATACGTGTACCTTCGGGCATGCGCAATTTGCGCAGCTCGCGCCCTATGCACCACTTTTCCGCACCCAGCCGATAAACAAACAGCTCCCACTCACTGGTCGGGTGTATTTCCAGGCCGGAGCGCGAGATCGGCTGCGGTTGTGAAGGCACCTGCACCCGCGCCAGGCGCGTGGCCATCGGAATCGAGGCACCCTGCACGAGCAGCGACACCAGCACCACAAAGAAGGCCAGATTAAAGTACAGCTGCGACTCTGGCAGCCCTGCCATCACCGGGAACACAGCCAGAATGATGGGCACCGCACCGCGCAGACCCAGCCAGGAAATATACCAGCGCTCGCGCCATTTGAATCGGCTGAAAAATGCCAGACTCAGCATCACCGCCAGCGGGCGTGCGACCAGAATCATCCACAGTGCCAGTAGCATGCCCGGTAATGCGATTGGCAAAAGGTCACTGGGTGTAAGCAACAGCCCCAGAATCAGGAACATGCTTATCTGACTGAGCCAGGCAAGACCGTCGAGCACACTGAGAATGGAAACGCGGCTGCGCAGTGGACGATTGCCCAAAAACAGACCACACAAATAGATTGCCAGAAAACCGCTGCCGCCCGCGTAATTGGTCAGGGCGAATAACAATAGCCCGCCGCTGACTGCGAGCAATGGATACAGACCATTGGCAAGTGTTGAGCGATTGATCAGTTTTAGTAGCAGCCAGCCACCGGCGATACCGAACACAATGCCGAAACCAAACTGCTGTGCCAGTTGTATGGCAAAGCTCAGCGCCGAGGTCTGCCCTGCCTGTTGAACCTGTGCCAGCATCCCGATCAGAGTGACTGTCAGGAAAATGGCCATCGGGTCATTACTGCCTGACTCAATTTCCAGCGTGGCCTTGACCCGCTCATTGATGTGTTTACCACCCAGCAGTGAAAAAACCGCGGCGGCGTCAGTGGACCCAACAATGGCACCGATCAGCAGTCCCTGCAGCAGACTGAGCTCAAATAGCCACGCGGCTACCAGACCAGTGAGGCTCGCAGTAATGACGACCCCGAGGGTAGCCAGTGACAGCGCAGGACCCAGGGCGACTTTAAAAGTTGCCACCCGCGTGCGCATGCCACCATCAAACAGGATGACGGCAAGTGCGAGATTACTGGCGATAAACGCCAGGGTGTAGTCATCAAATTGTATACGGCCTATACCCTCTTCGCCCGCGAGGATGCCAACACCAAGAAAGATAACCAGAATGGGAATGCCCAGCCGGGATGACAGGGCGCTGACAAGCACACTGAAACCCACCAGTAGTGCGCCAATCAGAAAAAGACTGTTGATGGACAGAAAATCCATGCTTACCCCGGACTGTCGTATTAGCGTTGACTATCAGTTTAGCAGGCCAGCCGCATCATGCGTAAAGCTGGCCGAGGCTAATTTTGCAGACAGTCAGGGTACCGAACAATACCTGCAGTCTCAGGCGCCGAAGGGATGCCTGAGGATGATCGTCTCATCACGATCGGGCCCCGTGGAGATAATATCCACCGGTGCCTCAATCACCTCTTCAATATATTTGATATAGGCTCTGGCATTTTCCGGCAGCTCCTCCAGAGAACGAATGCCGACAGTCGACTCGCTCCAGCCCGGCAATTCCTTGTAGATCGGCTTCAGCTGCTCGTAGCGATCAACGGTCATCAGGCCGTTCTGTGCTTCATCCTGGCCTTCGTAGCCGGTGCACACCTTGATTGACTCCAGACCATCAAGCACGTCCAGCTTGGTCAGACAGATACCCGAAACGCTGTTGATGCGAATAGCCAGCTTGACGGCTGCGGCATCAAACCAGCCACAGCGACGATCACGCCCTGTCGTAGCGCCTTTCTCCATGCCTACTGTTGCCAGATGTTTACCGACATTATCGAACAGCTCGGTAGGGAAGGGACCGGACCCCACGCGGGTTGTATAGGCTTTGGTGATACCCAGCACATAATCCAGGTACAGCGGACCATAACCACTGCCAGTTGCGGTACCACCGGCCGTTGTGTTGGAGGAGGTTACAAAAGGGTAGGTGCCATGGTCGATATCCAGCAATGAGCCCTGCGCACCTTCAAACATCAGATTGTCGCCAGCCTTGCGGTGAGCGTGAATCAGGTCAACGGTATCTGCCAGCATCGGTCGCACCTGATCTGCGTAAGACAGGCACTCAGCCAGTGTTTTGTCGTAGTCGACTGCATCCGCCTGATAGTATTCGGTCAGCATGAAATTATGGTACTCCATGACTTCCCGAAGCCGTTCGGCGAAGTGCTCTGCATTGAACAGTTCGCCAAGACGAATACCGCGACGGGCCACTTTGTCCTCGTAGGCCGGACCAATACCACGACCGGTGGTGCCGATCTTGCCAGCACCCAGTCGCTGTTCACGCGCCTGATCCAGGGCTACATGCGACGGCAGAATGACAGGGCTGGCACCACTGATTTTGAGACGTTCGCGCACCGGAATGCCCTGCGCTTCCAGTTGTCCGATTTCCTTGAGCAGGGCTTCCAGGCTGACTACCACGCCATTGCCGATAACACAGGTCACGTCTTCTCGCAGAATACCAGAGGGAATCAGGTGCAGAACTGTTTTCTTGCCACCAATCACCAGCGTGTGTCCGGCATTGTGTCCGCCCTGAAAGCGTGTCACTACCGCCGCCTGCTCAGTCAGCAGGTCGACAATCTTGCCCTTGCCTTCATCTCCCCATTGTGTGCCCAAAACAACAACGCTCTTACCCATGGTACTAATCTCTGTGCAAAAAAATTTCAAACGGTAGTGGATGTCAGTGCGACCAACTGCCAGCCACCCTGCGGCGCGGCAATTATACGATGCGTGCACTGTAATTCATGCAGTAATTCTTCTGAAACAGCAGCCTCGTCCAGCTGTGTAATGACGATCGCACCACTGTCCCTGAGTGCATCAATCTGGGCCAGCAGCGCGGGGTCCACGCTGGCTGGCGCCAGAACACGCTGCCCAGCCGATATTTCACGAGCGCTGAGCTGCGTCAGAATCTTCAGGTCTGCGTCGAATCCCGACGCGGGGCGTGCTCGTCCGAACACCTGTCCGATATCATCGTAACGCCCGCCTCTGGCGATAGCCTTGCCGTATTGGGGCGTATAGGCCGCAAATACGATACCGGTGTGGTATTCATACCCGCGTAGTTCCGACAGGTCAAATCCCACTGTAATAGATGGATCAAGACGCTGCTCAAGCGCGCCGGCAATACTGACCACTTCTTCCAGAGCTTCGCGCACCTGCGGTGGCGCGTGAGCCAGCGCCTCGCGCGCCTGGTCGAGCACCGCACGACCGCCACTCAGGCGCGCCAGCGTGCGCAACATCTGCGCATGGTTGGGATTGGCGATCTGCGCGCCAATCCATTCATCAATATCATTGTAGGCCTTGCGCTGCATGGCGTCGAACAGCTCGGTCTCCAGCTCTTTGCTCAGACCGGCAGCAGCAACCAGGCTACGGAAAATACCCACGTGCCCCAGCACAATGTGAATCGGTCCGGCCTCAGCCACTTGCAGTGTGCGCGCCATCAGCGCAATCAATTCGATATCACAGGCAACACTCTGATGTCCGAACAGCTCCGCACCAATCCGAATCGGCACGCGTGAGGTGAGCAATCCCTGCGGGCGTGTGTGCACAACACTGTCGGCATAACACAGGCGCACCGGACCATTGCGATGCAGGTTTCTGGCATCGATTCGCGCAACCTGAGGGGTAATGTCTGCACGCAGGCCCATCATTCGCCCGCTTAATTGATCAGTCAATTTGAAGGTATGCAGATCCAGATCGTGAGAGGATCCAACCAGAAGTGAGTCCAGATATTCGATCAGAGGGGTCATGACGAACTCATAACCCCAGCTTCGGTACAGATCGAGAATTTCGCGACGCAGGGTTTCCAGTTTCTGGGCTTGCGGGGGCAATAATTCCTCTACCCCTTCCGGCAAGAGCCAGCGGTCAGCGCGTGTCATGATGTCATCCTGTGTTCAAGCATTGCCTGACGAGTCCCGGCCCGTGAGCCCGGGCCGGGACAAGCAGTCATGGCGTCTGGTCTTCTCTCATGTAGCGGAAGTAATCGCTGTCTGGTTCCAGCAACAGCACATCCTGTTTTGAAGAGAACGTATTTCGGTAGGAGTTAAGGCTGCGCGTAAAGGCGTAAAACTCCTCATCCTTGGTGAATGCCGATGAATAGATACTGGCCGCCTGTGCATCGCCTTCACCGCGGATTCGTTCCGCATCGCGGTAGGCTTCTACCAGCAATACCGCTTCCTGGCGATCGGCATCAGCTTCGATACCAATAGCCAGCTCATTACCACGAGAGCGCAACTGCTGCGCTTCACGCTGACGTTCTGAGGTCATGCGCTCGTAAACAGAAGAGCGGACGTCATCAGGCAGATCAATACGCTTGACGCGCACATCGATGACTTCAATGCCATATTCATCCGACGCGTAGGTGTTGAGTTCCTGAGTCAACTCCATCATCAGCGCATCACGCTGACCGGATACCACTTCCTGCAGGTCGCGCTCACCAAACTTGTTACGCAGACCGTCGTTCACCCGCTGCGCCAGCAGTTGGTTGGCGCGAGTCTCGTCACCAGATGTGGCCGTGTAGAAGCGCTGCACATCAGAAATTCGCCACATGGCATAGGAGTCCACCAGCAATGCCTTCTGCTCGAGAGTCAGGTAGCGCTGGGGAGACGAATCAACTGTCAGCACCCGCGCATCAAACTTGCGAACGGTATTCACGTAGGGAATCTTGAAATGCAGCCCCGGGGGAATATCCGCCTCAACAATGTTACCGAAACGCAGCATCACCGCACGTTCAGTTTCGCTAACCACAAAAATCGAGTTGGCACCAACCAACACGGCAACAATAACAATCGCTCCAACAAAAAAATTCTTCATGATCTGTTACCTCCTAACCGGCAGGTTCTGGACTCGCGAGCGATCCGACGATGCTGCCTGGGCATTGAGTTCACGTGTCACCTGATCAGCCAGATCCCGCAGCTGCTGGCTGTTCAATTGCAGTCGGCCAGACTGCTGCTCGCCAGTGGCTGAATCCATGCTGCCTGACATCAGACGATCAAGAGGCAGGAACATCATGTTGTTGCCGCCTTCGACATCAACCAGCACTTTGCTGGTGTTTGACAGCACATCTTCAATGGCGTCGATGTAAAGTCGCTGACGGGTAACCGATGGGGCCCGCTGATACTCGGCCAGCAATTGCTCAAAGCGGAAGGATTCACCCTCTGCGCGGGCAATCACTTCATCGCGGTAGGCATTTGCCTGCTCTATGATTCGCTGCGCCTCACCGCGCGCCTCCGGAATGACCCGGTTGGCATAGGCAAGTGCCTGGTTTTGGGCGCGCTGCTCATCCTCGCGGGCACGGATCACATCATCGAACGCTGCCTGCACCGCAACCGGCGGCTGGGCGTTTTCTACGTTGACCTGGGTGACCATGATACCGGTCTGGTAATTCTCCATATAGCTTTGGGTACGTTCGCGCACTTCGGCCGCGACTTCTGCCCGGCCCTGCGTCAGCACACGATCCATGGTGGTTCCACCCACTACGTGGCGAATCGCTGACTCCACGGCCTGGTCCAGGCCGCGCTGGGGCTCACGTACCTGCACAACGTACTGCACCGGATTATTTACCACGTACTGCACAGACACCGAAACAGTTACGATGTTCTCGTCAGTGGTAAGCATGTCATTCGAATATGAACGGGTATTCACCCGTGAAATGTTAACCTTGGTGACTTCGTCAATCAGCGGGGGATTCCAGCGCAGACCGGGCATCACAACTTCTTCACGCAACTCACCAAATCTCAGCACAACACCGCGCTCTGCTTCGTCGACAGTGTAAAAACCCATCGCCGCCCAGACCACAACTGCCAGTACGATGACTCCACCCAGCATGCCGGCAGAAAAGCCAGCACCACCGGAACCTGAGGAACCACCGCCAGACCGGCCACTTTTGCCGCCCAGCAGTGAGTTGATCTTTTTGCTCAGATTACGCAGTACCTCATCGAGGTCGGGCGGCCCCTGATCGCCGCCACGACGGCCACCGCCACCACCACTACCACCCCCCCAGGGGTCGTTGTCGTTACCTTTGTTTCCAGGTTCGTTCCAAGCCATCGTTTACTCCATACCCAGCGAATGCTGGACGATTTTAACGAATTATTGTCTATTAACCCAGCATTACTGCCGGTGATTAGCGCCTGTCGTCTTCCTGCAACAGCCGTTCGAAGTCAGCGCGCGGCATCCTGATGCCGAGCACGACCTCACCCTGCTCATTGACGCGTTCTGTCATCACGGCGCCTCGCGCGTAAAGCTTGGCCCGCAGCCGACCTTGATCCGGCGCCAGCGTCAAATGTTGATTGACTATATCGTGACCCAGCATTTCGCTGATTGCTTGCAGTAGCAGATCAGCACCTTCACCTGTGCGGGCGGACATCCAGACGCGCTGGGGTTGCCCCTGATCATCACGATCGATGCGCGGTACGAATCCGTCCAGCAGGTCAATTTTGTTCAGGACCTGCACTGTGGGTATCTCATCCGCACCGATTTCTGTAAGAACTTCATGGACCTGTTCGATGTAATAATCGTGATCTTCATTGGCGATATCGACGACATGAAGCAGCAGGTCCGCCTGACTGGTCTCCTCAAGCGTGGCACGAAATGCCTCGACCAGCTTATGTGGCAAATGACTGATGAAGCCAACCGTATCGACCAGAATCGCCTCTCCGAATGAGGGTACGTCAATCCGTCGCAGTGTCGCATCCAGCGTGGCAAACAGTTGATCGGCGGCATAGATTTCCGCCGAGGTCATGCGGTTGAACAGGGAAGACTTGCCAGCATTGGTGTAGCCTACCAGCGACACAATCGGGACTTCTGCTCGCTTGCGCGAGCGACGACCCTGCTCGCGCTGGGCACGCACCTTCTCCAGGCTTTTGTTGATATTCTTGATGCGCTGACGAATCATGCGCTGGTCAAGTTCCAGCTGGGTTTCACCAGCGCCACGCAGGTTTACACCACCTTTCTGACGGTCCAGGTGGGTCCAGCCACGCTTCAGTCGCGTTACCGTATGCTGCAACTGCGCCAGCTCGACCTGGAGTTTGCCCTCATAGGTCCTGGCACGCTGAGCGAAGATGTCCAGGATCAGTCCTGTGCGGTCAAGCACCCGGCACTTGAGCGATTTTTCCAGGTTCCGCTCCTGGCTTGGTGAAAGGGCGTGATTGAACAGCACCAGCGCTGCCTCATACTCTTTGACCGCAGCGGCGATTTCTTCGAGCTTGCCCTGACCCACAAAAGTCCGCGCGTCCGGCGTTTTCCGGCTGCCTTTAATAAAGCACACTGGATCGGCACCGGACGACCTGACCAACTCTTCAAACTCTATCGGATCTTCCTGTTCTCGCTCTGAATCCAGGTCGATATGAACAAGAACGGAGGCCTCACCTCCTTCAGGACGCTCAAAAAACAATCATGCCCTCGATTCAGGCAATATTACCTGGTGCAGACTCATCGTCATCTTGGTTCAGGTCGCTGCCCTGGGTCGGAATTTTTACCGTTCGGGCCGGGACGACCGTGGAAATTGCGTGCTTGTAGACCATCTGGTTCACGGCGTTTTTCAGCAGAATCACAAACTGATCAAAAGACTCGATCTGGCCCTGCAGCTTGATGCCACTGACCAGGTAGATGGATACGGGAATACGCTCTTTTCTGAGCACATTCAGGAAAGGGTCTTGTAAGGAATGCCCTTTTGACATTGCTATTCTCCTTAAAATTTACGCTAAAACCGTGTTAACCAGCATTTGGGATCCGTCCAGCCGAACTAAGTTCCGTCACGGCCTGTCATCTAAGCAAAGATATGGAGGCAGCCTGAATGGTTTTCAAGACCTTGTCCAAAACGTCGCTGCTTTCACTGTTAAAGTCGGTCAGATCGGCCCAGCTTCTCAGCCAGGTTACCTGTCGTTTAGCCAGTTGCCGCGTCGCAATGATACCTCTTTCCAGCATCTCATCATAGCTGAATTCACCATCGAGATACTGCCATACCTGACGATATCCCACGCACCGGACCGAAGGCATCGTGGTGTTCAAATCGCCGCGCCTGTACAGCCGCTCTACCTCCGCCACCAGGCCGTCGGCAACCATCTGCAAAAAGCGTCGTTCGATTTTCGTATGCAATACGCTGCGCTGAGACGGCTGGATCGACAGGAACAGTAATGGCTCCGATGTGGCCAGCGAGGCCTGCTGCTCGTGCAGCTCAGACATGGGACGACCACTGACCATAAAAACCTCCAGCGCCCGCTGCAGACGCTGGGGGTCGTTGGGGTGAATACGTTGCGCAGACTGGGGGTCAACCTCGGCCAGACGCTGGTGGACCGCGACCCAGCCCTCTGCATCAGCGAGTCCGCTGATTTCATCACGTACCGCCTGATCGGCCGCCGGCATGGCTGCCAGCCCATCCCGCAAGGCCTTGAAGTAGAGCATTGTGCCACCTACCAGCAATGGCACTTTGCCTTGTTCACGGATGTTCTGCATCTCCCTGCGGGCATCAATGCAGAACTGAGCTGCCGAATAACTTTGCGCAGGATCCAGAAAATCGATCAGACGGTGGGGCGCCAGGGCCAGTGTCGCCGCATCTGGCTTGCCCGTACCGATATCCATCTCACGAAATATCTGTGCCGAATCGACATTGATGATTTCCATGGGCAGACGCTGGACGAGCTCTATTGCCAGGGCAGTCTTCCCGGATGCAGTGGGCCCCATCAGGCAAATGGCAGGACAGTTTTCGGGCTGAAAACCGGCAAGATCAATTGTGGCCGCTGACATTGGCTTATCTGCCACGCAGGAAAAGTTTGTCCAGGTCACTCATACTCTGGTAGACCCAGGTGGGACGCCCGTGATTGCACTGTCCGCTGCGTTCGGTCTGCTCCATCTGGCGCAGCAGAGCGTTCATCTCGGGGATGCTCAATTGCCGATTGGCACGCACCGATCCATGGCATGCCATGGTCGAAAGCAGCTCATCCCGATAGGCACTGATCCGCTCACTCTGGCCGTGCTCGCGAATATCAGACAACACATCGCGTACCAGCTGTTCAACATTTGCGCGGGCCAGCAGAGTCGGTACCTGGCGCACGACTATCGATTCTTCGGCCACTCTTTCCAGCTCAAAACCCAGCTCGGCCAGTGACTGTGACTGCTCCTCAGCACAATCCGCCTCGGCGCGACTGACCGCCAGAGAGACTGGCACCAGCAGCGGCTGAGCCTTGATGCCCTGCGTGTCACAGGCGGTTTTCATACGCTCGTAGGTGATGCGTTCGTGCGCAGCATGCATATCCACAACAATCAGGCCTTCAGCATTTTGCGCCAGAATGTAGACGCCGTGCAGCTGTGCCAGGGCAAACCCGAGAGGCGGAATTTCCTTGTCTTCACCCAGGCTCTGATAGAGCGCCGCCTGGTCAGCCAATACACGACTGTTGCTGCTTGCCCCGCTGTAACTGGAAAAGCGCTGAGCACTGTTTTGCAACACCGGCGCAGAATCATTATGGAGAATTTCGCCCGTGCTCTGGTCAACACGCAAGCCCAGGGATGCCTGCTCAACCGGCTTCTGCCAGTTGTCAGCGCTCGACTGCCCCACGACAGTATCGTCGCGATCTGACGTGCCCTGCATGTGATCGCTGGGACGCACATCGGCCAGGGCCTTGTGTAATGAGCGAAACAGAAAGTCATGAACCAGGCGCTGATCACGGAATCGCACCTCATGCTTGGTTGGATGAACATTGACATCGACCAGCGACGGTTGCAGCTCCAGGTACAAAACAAACGCCGGATGCCGGCCGCCAAACAGCACATCACGGTACGCCTGCTTGATAGCATGCGAGACCAGCTTGTCGCGTATCACACGGCCGTTGACGTAAAAGTACTGCAGGTCTGGCTGACTGCGCGAAAACGTCGGCAAACAGACCCAGCCCCACAAACGCAGACCGGATGCCTCCATCTCGATAAAAACAGCATGTTCCAGAAATGCAGGCCCACAGACCAGGCCGATGCGTCGCTGCTTCTCCTGAATAGTCTGTGCGGGCTGCAGTTGATGCACCGTGCGCTGGTTGTGACGCAGGGTCACCCCGACATCAAAACGGCTCAGCGCAATACGTTTGACAACCTCATCAATCCGGCCGAACTCGGTATTTTCAGTCCGCAGAAATTTTTTGCGCGCCGGTGTATTAAAAAACAGATCACGAACTTCAACGCTGGTACCTTGCGGGTGTGGCGCCGGGCTTAGCGTGGCAGTCATTTCCTGTCCTGCTGCTTCTACCTGCCAGCCACCCTCTTCCTGGGCGTCCTCAGATCTGGAGACCAGCATCAGTCGCGAAACCGAGCTGATACTGGCCAGAGCCTCACCACGAAAGCCCAGGCTTTCTATGTTCTCCAGATCGTCCAGTTCGACAATCTTGCTGGTAGCGTGACGGCTCAGCGCCAGCGTCAGGTCGTCGCGGGGAATTCCCGTCCCGTTGTCGCGAATCCGGATCAGCTTGCTGCCGCCCTGCTCGACCTCGACATCAACCCGGCTGGCCCCTGCGTCAAGACTGTTCTCCATCAGTTCCTTGACGACCGAAGCTGGGCGCTCGACGACCTCGCCGGCCGCAATCTGGTTGGCCAGGCGTTGGCTGAGCAGTGCAATGCGTTTCATGGGCAAACCTGTTGTTACGATGACGGGATGATGAGGATCTGACCGACCCGAATTGTATCACCCCTGAGCTGATTGGCCTCGCGCAATCGCGACAGACTGACCTGGTAGCGGTCGGCAATACCGGAGAGCGTCTCACCCCGGCTGATGGTGTGTTCGTAAACGGTCGGTGGCGCAGACAGCGCGATTGTCTGCGGTCCGCCGCCCGGAATCAGCAGGCGCTGACCAACATGAATAGTGTCGCCACTCAGGCTGTTGGCGGCACGCAGCTGGGCCAGCCCGATATTGTGGCGCTGCGCAATCATAGAGAGACTGTCGCCACGGACCACAACATACTCCCGATCCGGCCCCTGATTATTGGCCTTTTGCCATGCCAGTAGCGAGCCTTCCGGCGGGCGTTCGTAGAAGTAGTTCATGACACCCTGGACAATGGCGTCGGCCAGACGCTGCTGGTAAGCAGGCGAGGTGAGTTTTCGTGCCTCGCTCGGGTTGGAAAGGTAGCCGGTTTCGATCAGCAGTGAAGGAATGTCTGGCGAGCGCAGCACCCAAAGATTGCCCTGCTGGGGCTTGTCGCGACGCAGGGTGGCGACCTGACCCAGAGAATTCAGGATGTAGGAGCCGGCCGCCATGCTTTGCTCAATACTCCAGGACATGGAGATATCCAGCAGCGTCAATGCCAGATCATCCTCAAAGTCGCGCAGACTGGTGTCACCGGCGCTGCCACCCAGCAATGCGGCAGAGTTTTCTTTCTCGGTGACCCGACGGATATTTTCGTCTTCGGCGGTGGTTTGCGACAACGCGTAGACCGTTATCCCCTCGGCTCGTGAAGTGCTGTAGGAATCTGCATGGATGGACAGGAATATGTCGGCCCGATTATCACGTGCCAGCATCGGACGCTCCTGCAGCTGCACATGGAAATCGGCATCGCGAATCATTACCGGCTGGTAGCCAGGCAGTGAGCGCAGGCGGTCACTAATCGCCTGCGAAATTGCCAGCGCCACGTCTTTCTCGCGGATTCGCCCGTCATAGCCGATGGCACCGGGATCGCGGCCACCGTGCCCGGCGTCAATCGCCACGACGATATCCCGGAGGCTCGCAGTGTTCTGTTCAACGGCTGCTGGCGTGCTGACCATCTGCGCGGGCGGCGGCACTTCGCGATCAAGCCCGTAAAGATCGATCACCAGCCGGTCGCCGGCCTCAACATCAGGCGGCAGCAAGTAGCTGCTGGGGTTAACCGCTTCGGCCATATCCAGCACGATTCTGGTGTCGGTCTGGTTGCGCGCAGCGCTGCGGATATTGCGCACCGGCACATCAGTCAGCGGAACCCGACCCGTATCGACTCGCAATTGGGAACGCTCGATGTCGATCACGACACGATGCGGGTTATCAAGTACAAACACTGAATACTGGGCTGGCTCACTCAGGTCCAGCACGACCCGTGTGTAGTCAGGTGACTGCCAGACGCGCAGATCGTCGATATCAGCGGCCGATACCGCGCTGCTCAGCAGAGCCATTAGAAGCAGCAAAATCAGGCGGGACGCTGCGGATTTCCGCTCAGCATGGCTCGAACGACAGCAGACATGACGCCTGACGTTTCTGACATGACACTGGAAAACTGCTGCCTGCGATCGCATCGACCGTAACCCTGCTCATAGCTGCTTCAGCGAGCGGGGCTATGCGGCCACACGACTCGCTCCATAATTTCTCGACCTGTCTGCGTCGCTGCCCGACACTGAATCTGCCGTCCGCGCCGTTTCACTCCCGGACCACTGGTCAAGGTCAACTCGATGTCCGGCAGCGGCAAAAAACCTTTGCCTTTGTCGGCCCATTCGATCACGCAGACCGCGGGCGGCTGGAAGTAGTCGTCAACGCCCAGGAATTCTACCTCTTCAGGATCTGATAGTCTATACAGATCAAAGTGATAGAGGGGAAACTGAAAATCTTCGTAAGGTTCTACCAGCGTGTAGGTCGGACTTTTCACTGCGCCCTGATGCCCGAGGGCCCTGATCAGTCCTCGACTGAGTGTCGTCTTACCCATACCGAGATCACCGTGCAGGTAGACAACAGCGCCATGTCCGGCAGCGGCACTGAGACTTATCGCATTGGCCAACACAGCACCAAACTTCTCGGTCTGGCTCTCTGTTTCAAGATAGTAACTACTTACATTCATGCCAGACTATCCTGCTTTTTATTGAGCAGCTCGCGGAAAGTGGCAGGCAGGTCACTGGCCAGGAGGCCGCGCTCGCCGAACCGCTGCGCCAGCAAATCTGCTGCCTTTGCGTGCAGACACACCGCCAGCCGGGCGGCGTCGGCAGACGGCAGTCCCTGAGCCAGCAGCGCCACCATAAACCCTGACAGCACGTCGCCCATGCCGCCTGATGCCATGCCCGGATTACCATGCATGCATACATCAATCACATCCGAACCGGGGAAAGCCAGAAGAGATCCAGCCCCTTTCAACAGACAGACCGCACCCGTTAAAGACTGCAGCTTGCGAACCGCGGCAAAGCGATCAGACTGGATTTCTGCCACGCTGCAGCCCAGTAGCCTGGCGGCCTCGCCAGGATGAGGCGTGATGACCCAGCGCGCTCGCGCCTCAGCCGGCGCCAGATCACCCCAGGCCAGTTTTTGCATGGCAAGCAGATTCAGCGCATCAGCATCCAGTACCAGCGGTGCGCCAGCGTCAGCCACCCAATCCAGAATTTCCCGCAATACATTGATTGACCAATCACTTT
This sequence comes from Gammaproteobacteria bacterium UBA2675, assembly GCA_002354805.1. GTDB lineage: Bacteria > Pseudomonadota > Gammaproteobacteria > Pseudomonadales > Pseudohongiellaceae > Pseudohongiella. The sequence goes on along the minus strand of DEMH01000004.1, from coordinate 156,499 downwards.
TTCCGAGCCCAGGACCAATTGCCAGTGCGCTGGCCTGAGTGAGCAGTGATCGCAATGCTGCGCCCTGCAGGGCATGCCAGTCATCCACTGGCTGAACCATCACTTCGGGCTGGCGTACCAGCATCGCTGTTCGATGCTGACTTCGCGTCAGCAGGGTTACTGTGCCAGCTCCCCCCCGGACTGCAGCGCCAGCCGTCAGGAGCGCAGCACCACCAAAGCCGTCATCCCCTCCGACCACCACCGCGCGGCCAGCCGCACCTTTGTGGGTGCTCTTTGCGCGGGGTGGCAATGCCTCAAGAGCATCATCAGCGAAAATGGCGCGCGCGACTGGTGGCCAGCTCGCTGTCATGTCACCCAGACGTTCAGGCAGGCCAAGATCATCAAAGCAATGCCTTCCGCAGTAGTCAACAGCATCCCCGGTATACAGCCCCTGAGTCCGGGCGATGAAACTGATGGTCGCGCTGGCGCGCACTGCCACGTCCTTGACCGACCCTGAATCGGCATTGACGCCGGTGGGCTGATCGATGGCCAGCACAGGAAGATCAAGTGAATTGACACGTTCGGTGGCGGCCAGGAAGTCACCCGTCAGGCCAGCGCGCGCCCCATTGCCAAGCATGGCGTCGACAATCACCACCGACGCCGACTCTGAGCAGCAATAATTATAAAAATCATCATCTTGCCAGGGCTTAATGGCGACTTCAGACTGCCTTGCCAGTTGCCACGCCTGAGCAGCAGCACCTTTCAACCTGGAACTGTCGACCATCAGGAACGCTGTAACGTCCAGCCCCTGTTCACGGGCAAGTGAGGCCATCACAAGGCCGTCACCACCGTTATTGCCTGGACCGCACAGCACGGCAACCCGCTCGGCATCGGGCCACAGTTTCTGCATCTGTCGCCATGCTGAGCCTGCGGCCTGGCGCATCAGATCAAACGCATCAATGCCAGCCGCGATGGCTCTGGCATCCATGTCCCGAACCTGGTCGGTACTGTAGAGCAGCTCCGCCATAATTGGCCTACTCCATCCGGTTGATCAGTCGCTGAATCAGACGCAGACTGGTTTCCAGCTCTGCTGTTGGCACGTCATCCGTCAACCCGATGGCCCAGGGGTCCTGAAGTGACCGCAAGGCGCTGTAGACTTCCTGACCGTGTTCGGTCAGCTGCACCAGTGCCGAGCGTTTGTGGCGCGGATTTTCAACATACGCAAGCAGGTCATCAGCCGCCATGACGTCAGTGATTCGCTGCACAGCCTGACGCGACTGACCGAGCGACCTGGCGATGGAAGGAACCGTGACACCAGAGTTCGAAAGCGCCACGATTCCGATGACTTTCCAGCGGGCACTTGTCAGACCAACCCGCTCTGCCATTCGGTCACCGTCGGCAAGCAATAGTCCGTTAAGCCGGAAAACGGCGCGCACCAGATCCAGAAAGAGTTTACGTTTGGGGGAATGCATCATCGTCGCCGCAGCGCTGCTCGTTTTAATGCCTTGTGTATATAGGCAGGGTTGATGGGGAACTCGCGCAGATTGCCACCCACGGCGTTGGCTACCGCATTCGCGATCGCTGCGGCCGCAACAGCCGTGTCAACACCCCGTGTGCTTTGTTTACTGGCACCAGGCTCTGCTTGTTCTGTGTATTCACTGCTGGCCAGCCACACGACCTCGACGGCGGGCAAATCCAGCACAGCCGGCATACGATAATGCATGACGTCAATATCGTGCAAACATCCATTTTCGTCGAACATGACCGCTTCGTTCACTATCTGACGAAATGCCTCGGCCAGGGCCTGCTGAAAAACATCAAGGTCCTTGCTGGCTTCCATCTCGGATGCGCCCACGAAAACAATATAACGGGAGACCCTGACCCGCCCGGACAGCGCGTCCAGTTCGACGTCACACAGGTGCGTGCAGCCCATGGCGTAAGCAACGCCACGCCCGTTGTTGGCAGCTACCGGTGCCCGGTAATGCTCGTGCTCACTCGCCGCAGTCAGAGCGTCTCGCTGCCGGGCATTGCGCAAGCGCAGCGCCAGCGGGTCGATGCGCAGCTTGCGTGACAATGCATCCATGGCGGTTTCGGTAACAAGCAGTGCACACATCGCCGCCGATTCCAGGTAACGGTTTTGAGGCGGGGTATTGGCGATGACGTCGTAAGCGATCAGATTCTGATTCGGCAAGTGATAGCTCACAAACGCGAGTGCGCAGATTTCAGCAGCCAGGGGTGCCGGGACTGCCCCTGACTGACAGCAAAACACAGCTTCTACAACCTTCAGAGTGCCGTCATTGAGCGCACCCAGTCGAAAGCTGGCGAAATTTGCTGGCGTCAATGCGAACACCGATGCAGGATGGGACTTGATGCTGACAGGCTGCCCTGTCTCGAGGTGTAGCAGCTGCGCCAGAGGCAACACCTGCTTTGCCAGCAAACGGGCTGGGGGCGAGCTGTCATCAGCGCAGGTGGTCAGGTCGTCGCCAGTTTTATTCGGGGCAATACTGACAGCCGGCTCAAACCCGCCCGTCAGCACAGGCGAGCAGTCAATTTCATCACCCAGCATGACCTCAGCAAGGGCAAATGCCCTGTCGGGTTCACCCTTTCGAGAAGTATGGCGCCGCGCGATATTTGATGGCTGCGCAGGCGCCGGATCAATGCCCTGTGTGAATAATGTCTCATCGAGTAGCGGCGCTTCTGGCTCCATGGCCAGACGTACCGAGGTAACAGAGGGTAAAAGCGCATATTCTATATCGATCGCAGCAAGAGCGCGTTTTGCGGTTTCAGCATCCTGCGCGGCAACAATGGCAACTGGCTGTCCCTGATACCGGACTTTGCCCCGCGCCAGCAAATGCCCACACAGCTCTGGATTGTCCCTTGCGCTGAGAACGGCCTCCACTCCATCCATCTGAATCGCGCGACTCAGGTCTAGGCGCAAAATTCTGGCATGTGCGAACGGACTCCGCAGAATTGCCCCCTGCAGTGCAGCCCTGGGTCGCAGCTCCGCCTGGCATACTGCCTCTCCCTTTACTCGTGCCAGCGCCGCACGACTGCAATCACCTGGCTCGGCCGATGTCGTTACGGCTCGCGACAAGGCACTGACGATCTGCGGATAGCGCGAACAGGCGCACAGATTGCCCGACAGCGCTTCAGCGACCGCTGAACTGTCCGGCTGTGGATCTTGTTTGAACAGAGCCGCTGCCGCCATCAACATACCAGGGCCGCAGGCTCCACAGCTCAGCGCCTGATGTTCAGCCAGCGCATACTGCAGAGGGTGGAGTCCGGCATCGGCGCCCAGTCCCTCGATCGTGGTGAGACGCTTTCCCTGCATTTCTGCTGCCAGGACCAGACAGGCACATACCGGATTGTCCTCCAGCAAGACGGTACAGGCACCACAGGAACCACTCTCGCAGCCGATTTTAGTGCCAGTCATTCCCAGCACATTGTGCAACACCGACAGCAGTGTCTGCCCCGGCTGACAGTCCAGCGATACCGGCTGCTCATTGATCACACATGACACCTGCGTGCTCATCGGGATCCCTCAGAGCCACCGCCAGCGGATCTCTGCCAGGCAACTCTCGCCGCGCTGATGGCCAGTTCTGACGCCACGTGTGCCTTGTGATCGGCAGTCTGCTGGGAATCGACGCCAGCGCGACAGGCGCCGGCAATCTGCCTTCTAAAACGCGCCAGCACATCGGGTTCAAGTCGATTGCCGATTAACATACTGGCCGCACGTTCAGCCAATGCCGGCACTAATGACACTGCCGCCAATGCAACACGGCAACTGTCAATTCGACCCTCTTTCACTGTCAGGGCAACAGCGACGCCAGCATAAGTTTTACCCAGGCTGGAACGCGAAGATACTTTGGCGTAAGCATCTGCCATGGCGGCTCGCGGTGCTGGCAGCTCGATACTGGACAGCAGTTCATCCGCGCGCAGACAGGTTCGACCTGGTGACAAAATCAATTCAGAAACGGGAATGAGTCGCTCGCCGCTGACACTGACGACCCGGCAACAGGCGTCAATAGCCATCAGTGCAGCCGCTACGTCTGCTGCCCCCGCAGCCTGGCACAGCTTACCTCCCAATGTCGACCGCGACCGAATCTGTGCCGGCCCTGAGGCTGCCAGCGCTTCGGCAAAACCAGGCCAGCACTTCTGAATCGCCGGGTGAGTCGCCGCCTCCTGGCAAGTGACGGCAGCACCCAGAACAAGAGCACCGTCAGCTCGCACCGTTATTGATCGCAGCTCGGGAACTCGCTTGATATCGACCAGGACCAGCGTAGCGCCAGATTGTTTTTCGGCATTCGAGTGCACTGTGGATATATCGTTCAGGCCGGCCAGCATATCTGTACCGCCCGCCAGAACCCTGGCGCTGCCCCTGTGTTGATGCAGGCTGCTCAAAGCTTCAACAATAGATGTAGGCGCCAGGTACTCCATTATATGTTAATCAGAATCGCAGCAGCAGGGTCACGGAAGCCTCAGTATCTGTCTTCTCGCGGTTGACCGGGACTTCCGTCTGATGTTTTACATTAATGGCAAATTTCATCGACAGATTCGACAGTATGTCTGATTCCAGGGCGGTCTCAGATCGCGCAATGGTGGTGCGCTCACCGGCATCGGCACTCAGCGTCTGCAGGAAGCGCGCATTGTCAGAAAGATCCCAGCTATAATCTGCAGACAAACGGATAATGGCTTCTTCGAAATCTCCCTCGTCACTATCGGAACCTCTGGAAACGCGCATACCGGCACCAACCGTGTAGCTAAGCGTCATTTCTTCGAAGTCTCTGAACAGGACCTGACCATAACTCACTGAAACATCAGACTGGCTGTCGTAGCCACTGAACTTGTCAGTCTCATGGGCCACGCGGGTCCTCACAAAATTATCGGGATCGAAGTTGTAAGTGGCGCTACCAACGGTATAGAGTCGCTGTGCCGCCAGCTCGTCATCCTTTGAAGAGCGAAACCCATCCAGAGTCAGTCGATAGGACCACTGTTCACGAATGGCGTCAAATGCGGCTCGAAATCGCAGATTTTCGTTGTCCGTATTGCCCGATGTGTAAACAGCACCAAGCTCAAGCTCGGTGGCCAGATCCCAGCTTTGGGCCTGCAGGGGCAGCGCAAACAGCGCCAGGGTCAACAGTGCCACGCGCGCGCTGTTGCGGTAAATTCCAGGCATAACTTCTTCCTCTTGATTATGATGTCGTTGCGAGACCGCGTCAGGCCGATGATTCTGAGCAATTAGGCCGATATTGTCCAGCCAGCAAACGGACTGATTCGTGGTGTTTTTTGCGTGAGTTTATGGATACAATGCCAGAAATTACGATGGCTGGAGTTCATCTGTATGAAAACGCTGATTCTGGTGCGTCATGCCAAGTCCAGTTGGAATGATCAGACACAACGCGACATCGACAGGCCATTAAACGAGCGTGGTCGCCATGATGCACCCATGATGGCAGACCGGATGCTGGCCCGCGGCACGCGACCGCAGCGAATCATATGCAGCCCGGCATTGCGAACCGTTTCGACCGCAGAAATTTTTGCTACTCACCTGTCCATTCCCAACGGACTGATCCACATGGAGCGCCAGATCTACTTGGCCAGCAGCGGTCACCTGCTGCACCTGCTGCAACATCAGGACGAAAATATAGATGTCATTATGCTGGTTGGCCACAACCCGGCGCTGACAGATCTGTTTAACGACCTTTGCGAATCGGCGCGACTGGACAATATGCCAACCTGTTGCGTGGCAGAGTTAACGTTTGACGTGGACAGCTGGGCCCGCCTGGAATTCGGCAAAGCCCAGCTCAGGCAGATAGATTATCCCAAAAAGGTGCAGTAACAGCGCTGCTTACATGCTGACCGCAGGCTGCACTGACATCCTTGCTCTGCTGGTCAGTGCGTCATTGAATAAATCAGAAAATTCACACCGAGTTGATACGCAGTGTTCGCATACCTGGTCGGATAATTCGGGTGATAGGTATGCTCCCAGCCATCACCCATGTCGCTGTTGAAATTAATCAACACCATCACACGGCCCGCATCATCGAGTATGGCGTGGGTCATTGCGACACTGGCATCACGCTCAGGGATATTCTCCGGGTTACCCAGCGCGGGTATCATCTGCGGCCCATTGGTATCGTAGTAGATTCGGAAAATCTCATGGTCCGGCGGCAGCTGGACAATGTCACGCTCAGGGAAAACCATTCGAAACGAATTTTCGAACGCCTGCCACTCGCGCGTGCCCCAGAAGTCGTCGATCAGTAGAAAACCTCCGCGCAGCAGATACTCCCTGAGGTTCCGCAACTCGGGTGGAGAGAAATAGGGGCCGCCATTACGCCCAACTTCGAGCATGTAAAGGAAAGGGTATTCGAAGATCTGGTCATCATCCAGTCGAAGTACGATTGGCTCGGGCATTACCCTTATATTGCTCAGCCGCGAGACGCCTCGCAGAAAGTTGCGGTCAGCTGCCGGAAAGTCCACAGACCAGGGGCCGTAACCGAAGCCGCCTCGGTAATATGAGTCGTATTGCACTCTGACAAAGGCGAACTCGCCGGCGAGGTCAGGCGCATCTTCCGGCAGCTGCGACTGGCCCGGCGAACGTTCTGGCGGAGGTGCCAGAAGCGGCTGCGCAGCGACGACCGGTGAGAGTAGCGCGCCGACTACGGACAGCAGGGCCACCCACTTAACACTGTTTAGACGAATGGACATTTATCAGCTCAATTGCCAGAGACGACAGGGTGTTCAGTTAATCAGTTTGGTGTAAGCTGCCAGATAATTCAACCTAAACAATAACAACAGTAACACCGGGAGAACAGCCATGCCTCAGGCATCTACCACCTTGCGCACCCCTTCGATTCTGGCTCTGAGCATTGCCGGCCTGATGATGACTGCCTGTTCTGACCCTGAGCAAACGGTCACAGAGTCCGTCAATGCGCAGGTACTGTCGAGCGCGCCGCATCTGGTCACCGGCGGTTCGGCGCTGCTAGAACTTGTCTATGACAGCCAGGGCGCACTGCCACAGATTCATGTCAATAATGACGCTTTTACCTGGCCCGCTCCGGCAGATGCTGACGGCCTGCAGACCGCCAGAGTCCTTATTGAGGGACTGGAGAACGGTGACAATGAGGTGAGGGTCACCGTTGGCGCGGCGCAGGCTGCCCTAACCCTGGTCAATTATCCAATAACCGGGCCTGTCATCTCAGGCGAGCATCAGCAGCCCTACCTGTGTCTGTCTGAACTCGCCCCGCGACGGGCTGAGGACGGCAGTGAACAGCCGCGGCGATTCGCAATCGGCAACGGGGAATATCTCGAAACGAGTCAGTCCACCGGCGACTGCTCTGTACCCACCCGGGTCGATTACCTGTACAAAAGCGTCTCTGACGAAGGCTTTCAGCCGCTGCAGGACCCTTCTCAGCTGCCCTCCGATGTCGCCACCACTGAAACAACGACGGGCCAGCAGCTACCATTCATCGTCAGGCTGGAAACCGGCTCCATTAACCGGGCCATCTATCAAATAGCCACACTGTATCAGGACGGGCAGGCAGTCAGTGCCGTCACTCCCCCGCCTGATGGATGGAATCAGAGACTGGTATACACATTTGGTGGCGGCTGCGAAGCAGGCTATTTTCAGGGTACCAGCACCGGAGGCGTTCTCAGAGAGAGCATCCTGGCAAAAGGTTATGCCGTGGCATCGTCAACGCTCAATGTAAATGCCCAGGGCGGCTGCAACGATGTCCTGTCAGCAGAGACAGCCATGATGGTGAAAGAGCACTTCAGCAAGCATTATGGTGTGCCCGTGCACACGATCGGCAGTGGCGCCTCTGGCGGCGCCATGCAACAGTTACTGATAGCCGGCGCCTACCCGGGCATCCTTGATGGGCTGCTGGTAGGCATGACCTTTTCGGACGCGGTCACTTATTTCACAGATGCCCAGGAATGCAGCGGACCATGGCGCCAGTATGCCAACAATCCCGATAATGGCCTTGATGAAGCAACACGCACGGTGGTTGGCGGCTGGCCAAACTGGTATTTGTGCGATGAGTCGCTGGGGGATCGACCAGACCGAGTTTCACCGTTCGACTGTCCCGCCGAAATTCCGCAGGCCATGCACTATCATCCCGAGCAGAATCCGGACGGCGTTCGCTGCTCGATCTACGACGGCATGCGTAACATATTTGGAGAAAAGTCCTATCCTTCGCTTCCCACACAGCGCCAGGTAGCCCGCAGCCCGCACGACAACACAGGGGTGCAGTATGGACTGGAGGCACTGAACGCCGGTCTGATCACAAAACAGCAGTTTCTGGATATCAATGAGAATTTCGGCGGCTGGGACATCGACTATCAGCTGACTCCAGAGCGCACACAAGGTGATCCGGACGCGATCCGTATTGCCTATGAAACGGGACGCATCACCAGCGGAGATGCTGGTCTGGCACGCGTGCCCATTATTGACGACCGCCTCTACCTGGACGATCAGGGTAACTTCCACGCAAGCGTCTATTCGTTCACCACCAGGGCGCGCCTGCAGCGGGACAATGGGCATGCTGATAACTATGTCATCCGGCGCCATGGCAGCGAAATATCACTGACCGATGAGAATCTGTCGCTAATGGATGAGTGGTTGAGCAATATCGATCGTGAAGACGAATCGACGCCATTATTGGACCGAATCGTGGCAGCGCGCCCGCCGCAACTGCTTGACGACTGCTTCGCGGCTGACGGCGAACGCATCATCGAGCCAGCACAGTTCGATACTCAGCGACTGTTCGACAACACTGCCGGGCGCTGCAATCAACTGTATCCGCCACATGCGGGTCTGCGACTGGTCGCCGGCGGTCCTCTCAGCAATGACATCATGAAGTGCCAGCTTAAACCAATCCAGATCAGTGATTATGCGGTCACGTTTACTGATGCTGAGATGAATCGCCTGCAGAGCATTTTCCCGGAAGGGGTGTGCGACTGGAGCCGGCCGGGCGTGGGACAAACCAGTACCCAAACCTGGTTGTCCTTCGGTCCGTCTCCAGTCAATCGCTATCAACCCTGATTCAGGACAGGGCGCCCTTATTTTCAATAGTCTGTGACGGCCGTCTGCACAGTATGATGCCGACGGCCGATAACACAACGCCAGTGCCAAGCAGCGTCGCATCACCAACTGCCAGCCCGAAGGTCTCGAGCCCGGGCAAGGCAACCAAGACCCCACCCAGACCTGTCAGCAGGCGCCCGGCAGTGCCTGGCAAGCCAGTACGATCCAGAAAACCCAATCCAGGCAGGTAGTCCTGCAAAGAGCCCGCAATCAGCACGATTCCAAGCGTCACAGTTGTCGTACCTGTTATCACCTGCCACCAGCTGCCTTCCAGGATCAATGCCGGATCGAGCACAAAAAAGAATGGAATAAAATAGATCACACTACCCAGGCGCATGGCCTTAAAACCTGTGGTCAACGACGAAGCGCCAGCGATACTGGCGGCAGCAAAAGCGCCAAGTGCCACAGGTGGCGTAATAAATGACAGCATACCCCAGTACAGAATGAACAAGTGCACACTCATTGGACTGAGACCGCCCTGCACAAGCGCTGGCGCCAGCACAATAGCCAGAAAAATGTAGGCCGCCGTCACTGTCATGCCAATGCCAAGGATGAAGCTCGTCAATGCTCCCATCAGCAGCAGCAACCAGATGGAATCTCCTGCCAGATATAACAGATCATTAACCAGTGTGCCTGACAACCCTGTGACCGACAGAGCCCCGACAATCAGGCCGACGCCAGCCATAATGGCCAGCAGCTCCACCAGCAGCCGCCCCGCTGCAACCAGAAAGCGGCCTGCCGCCCCCAGATCCCAGCGATGATTACGCGAAAGTTGATTCAGCGCCAGCAGCATGCCAGTCGCAAAATACGGCGCGGCTGCTTCGCGCTGCATGACGATCAGCAGGAAAATCAGGACTGCGAATGACGCGATGTAGTACCAGCCATCCCGAAAAGTCTCGCCCAGTTTTGGCAACTGTTCGCGCGGCGTGCCTTTAAGGCCGGTGCGGGCGGCGTAGGCATCCACCTGCACAAACAGCCCAAAGAAGTACAGCAGCGCAGGTATTGCCGCCGCCAGTGCTACCGAGGTGTAGGGCACATTCAGAAACGTCGCCATGACAAATGCGGTGGAGCCCATGATTGGCGGCAGCAGCACGCCGCCTGTTGAAGCACAGGCCTCGACCCCACCGGCATAGGCTGGCGACATGCCGTCCTTCTTCATTGCCGGGATAGTCATCTGGCCAGTCGTCAATACATTGGTGATGACACTGCCACTCATGGAACCCATCAGTCCGCTGGACACGATGGCGACTTTCGCGGAACCACCTCTGACGTGGCCAAACAGGGCAAACGCCAGATTAATGAAAAAGCGACCACCCCCAGTATGCTGCAGGGCCACACCAAAAATGAGGAATCCGATCACCAGCTGCGCAAAGGCTCGAAATGGCAGACCCAGGATACTCTCAATACTCATGACGTGGTATGAGGCAGTATTGGCCAGGGTTGACGACATTCCAGAGATCGGGCCGGGCATCAGTTCAGCAAAAACAGGATAAACTGAGAACACCAGCACCAGCCCAAACAGGGTTGTGCCACCGCAGCGACGCACGGCTTCCAGGGTCAGCGCCCAGAGAGCGTAAGCCATCCAGACCGCATGGGTCGGTGCGGCGAACTCCCAGCCATAGTCAAGCATGGTCTCTGCACTGAAAAAGAAGAAAGCACATATCCCAAACGTGACAAGCGACAGGATAATATCGTACCAGTAGCGCCGAGCTTTGGCGAATGGGGGAAACACCAAAAAACTCAACGGCAACAACAACCCAAGCAGAGCATAGTAATAATGATTCTGAACAGTAATCACAAAATCCATCAGTGGCTGTTCAGAAAGCAGTCGCTGTGAATCCATGGCAAGGAAAATACACAGTATCGCTGACAGCGCCAGCAGCCAGCGTACCGCACCTGGCATCTCGGTTGTGGATCGCGACATCAGTCCCAGGTCTCCCATACAGGATCAAAACCGGCTGCCTCGAGCCGCTGGGCACGCAGCTGCTGCCAGTGCTCGCTGAACTCATCGCGGTCTCTGATACCGGCTGACTCCGCTTCCTGCCAGGCTTCGGCGAGCACACGCTGCCGTTCCAGCAGTGATTGATTGTGCGCTTCCAGTTCGTCGGTCCAGACACCGGTTTCACGCCAATAGCGAACCGCTCCAGCATGATAGGGCACAACCCAGTCAAACACCTGTCGCTCCAGCTGCCAACCAATCGCACCCGGGTCGGCGTCCTTGAAGTCATCGAAATTTTCATGAATCACTCGGGTCATCCAGTACACCATCTCCTCATCCTGAGAGGACTGGGCGATCAACGCCGGATAGGGATAGGTGCCTGCCTCCTGCGGCTGCTCGTCACTGATGCCGGGGCCGCGGGTTGCCATATGGCGCGTGAAGTACGGAGCAACCGAGAGCATTCCCTGCCAGCATGCTTCGTCATCATGAGGCGCAGGCAGCCAGGCAATACCTCTTGGCGAAGCTTCCAGACGCCGGGTTGGGCCGGACACTGTTGTGCCAAAGGCAACATCCACATCGCCGTTGATGACGCCTTCCCACATGGCTTCGTAGCCGGGAAAGTCAACCCGTTCAACATCATCCCAGGTCAAGCCACCGCAGGCCAGATAGGCTTCCATGGATATGTTAAGCGCAGGCGCCGCCCTGACAAAGGGGACACGACGTCCGCGCAACTCTGCGAAGGTGGTGACCCCGGTATCCGCAGCCACTGCAACAGCCTGGTTGCTCAGGCCGTTGGAAGTCATCAACAGCTGCAACGCCTGAGGACCCCACTGGGGATCGGCAAACTGATAAACACCTTCCTGGGCGAAATAGGTCGCCACCCCGTTGGCAGAGAACTGGACACGATTGCTGACCAGGGGCAGCAGTCGCGACACATCATTCTGGCCGGGTATGACCCGCAGCGTGATGTTGTAGCGGTCACGCAGCATCGCACCAATCGCGACCGACTGATTGTATCCTGTTGTTCCCAGATTATAGGCCGTCCAGGCCAGCTGCCCTGGCAACTCTGGTGAGGCGGGCTGCTGCGCCGACACTGTTTGGGCAAGTCCCAGCGACACCATCAATGGTGCCAGCAGTGTAATGATGCCGCGAGGCCCCTTTGCCCTGTTACATCGTTTGCGCAGCATGGTGCTGCTTGGTGTGCGGTGCATCACGACTCCCCCTGACAGTTCTTTTAATTGTGCACAGTTCAAGTGTGTTATCGAGCTCGATAACGACCAGTCAGAGGTTAGCAGGGACAACAGAGAAGTGAAAGAATTAGCGGAACGATCGGGCGTGCCGCAGGAGCAGTCAAACGCGAAGTGTCATCGAGGCCGGACCTCTGGCGAGACCCGGCCTCGATGTATCAATGGCAAGCTGGACGCAAGACCAATCAGTTAGCGGCGCGACGTCCAGTAACCGGGATAGGACCGAAGTCAGTATCAAACGAACCACTCATCTGGTCGCCATCAACTGTACCGGTGAAGGCCAGAGTCATGGAGGTACCCTGGGCGTCAATATCCGTTGCAAATGACAATGTTTCACCGGCGATTGCAACAGAGTGAATCGCGGATGAACCCATATCCTGCGAGCTCATGTTACCGGTCAGATCTTCGTTGATGGTCAGATCGGCGTTCATGGCGCCAATGGGTGTATCGATGGTAATTACCCACTCACCCACTGCCGGGTGCGGGCCTGTGCCAGCGCAAGCTGCCAAAAAGAGTGCTACCAGCATACCCGCTACCAGCTTTCCTGTTTTATTGATCATTATGAGTTCCCCTTCTTTTCAATAAGCATAAAATTAAGATAATTGCTGTACCACATCGCTAAATATGCGGCCCTACTTTGATCCCGATTGACGCGGCCGTCAACGCCTAATTCGTTGGATTAGACGATTTCCATGACAGATACCTGGCAGATTCCGAAAATCGCCAATCGTGATCAATTTCTTTACCAGGCTAACTCCAGTATTTGCATGACATCATCTGACGAACGAATGCTGCGTGGATTGTTGCGCACGACCGGATGTCGCGCCGCAGACTCTGCTATCCTGGCCAGCCGCTCTCTGCTGATGCCCAGCTCCTGCAGACTGGCAGGCAGGTCCATGTCGCGAACCCAGCCCTGCAGCCAGTCGCCCAATGGGTTCTCGCCGGCCCCCATCGCCTCGGCCATTTCACGTTGTTGAATGACTGTTTCCTGCGCATTCCATTTAAGCACTGCGGGCAACATGACGCAGGAAGTGTACCCATGTGGCACACCACATTGTGCGCCCAGAATGTAGCCTATGCCATGACTGGCGCCATGGCGCACTTTTCCCAGGGCTGCCCCTGCCAGCCACACCGCCTGCTGCAGAACAGTGCGCAGATCACCGTCCTGCGGCGCCTTTAAGACATCGGGCAGCACCTTCGATAACAGCCTCATGGCGGACAGGTACTGCCCTTGCAGGTAAGGGTAGGCATCCGCAGAACAGTAGCCCTCCACTGCGTGATCCAGTGACCGCACTGCTGTAGACAGCCATAACCACATCGGGGTGTGCTGGACCAGCAGCGGATCGTAAATAATGGCACGCGGACTCAGCCCCGCACCACGATACCCTTCTTTACTGGCTGTTGCGGGATTCAGAATGCCAGCATTCTCGCTGAACTCAGCACCGGACAGAGTGCTGGGCACTGCTATCTGAAAAACAGCATTGCGGGTCGATTTATCAGCCGATGCTCCATATCGATCGCCCGTGCTGCCATCTCCGCGCCGTGCATAACGCAGCAGCTCATTTTCATCCTGAATATCGGCGTTCAGGCAAAGCTGGATAAGCTTGCAGGCATCCATGATGGAACCGCCCCCTATCGACAGCAGCACATCAGCATCGCGCTGCCTGGCAATCTGCATCGCTTCCCAGACTGCCGGTCGGGGTGAGTGCGCCGGAATTCCATCATGACAGGCTACCAGCCGGTCACCAATGATGTCGCTCAGCTGCTGTTCCAGGTTCAGTTTGCGCTGGAGTGTTGCAGAAACTAGCGCCATCACCCGGTTTGCGGACTGCCCGCTGCGCTCCAGCTGAGCCAGCGTGGCCGGCAATGATTCAGCCAGCGGCATGCCAAAGCTTACCTGCGCGAGGGTGGTGTGGGTATATATTCCGGACTTCACGCGACTGCCCTCACAGCAGCACGGTTTTGGGCAGCCTCAGCTCTGCCTGCCGCATAAAAATATCCTGCAATCCCGCGAAAATTGAAGCAATTCATATTCTGCTATATTCTCTTATCTTCCCTGACACGAATACCTTTCTCAAGCACCCGAAACATTACTTGCCGAGGCCCTCAATGATCGAGCTCACTATCAACGGACAGCAACACTCGCTGGACATCGAACCGGAGATGCCCCTGCTCTGGGCGCTACGCAACGAGCTGGGACTGACCGGCACCAAATTTGGCTGCGGTATTGCTGCCTGCGGCGCCTGCACAGTCCATGTCGACGGCCGCGCCGTGCGCAGCTGCGTAACACCCGTCAGCGCTGTGCAAAACACAAACGTTACCACCATCGAAGGACTGGCCCATAGTGCCACTAGTCATAGTGCCGGACAGAACGCTGACAGCGTTGCGCACACAGATGTGCAGAATGCCTGGATCGAGCATCAGATTCCGCAATGTGGATACTGTCAGTCAGGCATGATCATGGCTGTCAGCGCTCTGCTTGACAGCCAGCCCGACGCCGATGACGAGTCCATCAAAAACAGTCTTAGCAATGTCTGCCGATGTGGCACCTACCCGCGCATCAGTCGAGCAGTGCGCGATCTGATCGCGGCGAGACAGGCCAGCCGCAGCCAGGAGGAAACTGTATGAAACTCAACCGTCGTCGTTTTCTGCTTGGCACGGCACTCGCCGGTGGCGCGCTGCTGGTAGGTTATGCTGCCAGCCGCCCAAGTCGTCAGAGTCTTGCAAATGAACATCACGCAGCGCAGGGACAGACATTCCTGACCACCTGGTTGCGAATTGATCCGGACAATCAGGTTACTGTCATCGTGCCGCACTCTGAAATGGGCCAGGGTGTGCTGACATCACTGCCCATGATGGCAGCTGATGAACTTGATGCCGACTGGGACCTGGTACGTGTTGAGCAGGCACCGGTAGACGATCTGTTTGCTAACGGCGTCCTGATCAAAGGCTTTGCCGCCTCGATGGGATTCACCGTACCCGCTCTGCTGGATCGCGGTATGGATGCACTGACTCTGAAAGCTGCTGAAATCATGAACATGCAGATTACCGGTGGCAGCAGCTCGGTGCGCTTTACCGGAGAGATGGGTATGCGGGCGGCCGGCGCAGCTGCCCGACAGATGCTGGTGCGGGCGGCTGCCGAGCAGTGGCAGGTGCGCGAGGACGAAATTCAGGTCGCCAACAGCGTGATATCGCATCCCGGATCAAACCGTACCGCGACCTTTGGAGAAATGGCGGCGCTGGCTGCCACCTACGAACCGCCTCGCAGTCCGGTACTCAAACGCCCCGAGCAATTCACGTTGATGGGCCGATCCCTGCCACGCGTGGATATCCCAGCCAAAGTGGATGGCAGCGCCCAGTTCGGGATCGACGCCCGACCAGAGGGCATGCTTTATGCCGCGGTTACCACAGCGCCGGTATTCGGTGGCCAGCTGGAGAGAGTGGACAATGTTGATGCCGTCATGCAACGCCGCGGTGTGGTCCGTGTGATAGAACTGGAAGATGCCGTTGCTGTTGTCGCCGACAATTACTGGCGCGCCAGCGAGGCTTTGAAGCAGCTGGCCCCTCACTTCTCCAGTACCGAACACGATCAGCGCTCCAGTGCCGACATCTTTGCAGAGTATGATGCCGCGCTTGAATCCGGTGAGCACAATAAAGACGTTGCTGTCGGGGACGCGTCTGGGGCGCTGCAGAGCGCTGCCAGCGTGGTTGACGCCAGCTATCGGGTACCCTATCTGGCTCATGCAGCCATGGAGCCAATGAATTGCACCGTTCATTTTGCGAACGGGCGCTGCGAAGTCTGGACCGGCACGCAGGACAATCTCGGCATCCGGGGCCAGGTAGCCAAGGCCGCCGGGCTGGATGAAACAGAAGTAACAGTTCACCCATTTTACCTCGGCGGTGGCTTTGGTCGCCGCTTGCCGACGTCAACCAACACCATCATCCAGGCAACACAGATCGCCCGGCACTTCGACGTGCCAGTGCAGACGCTCTGGAGCCGCGAGGAAGATACCCGTCACGACTACTATCGACCTGCGGTTGCCAGTCGTTTCCGCGCCGGCTTCGATAGCGACGGGAACCTGATCGCGTGGGAAAATGCCTACATCGGCAAGAATGAACCCGCCGAGGCAGCTCATATTGCCTACCAGATTCCCAACCAGAAAATCGATTATGTGGAAAGCCCGACGCACGTGCCATTTGGCGCCTGGCGAAGTGTGGCGCACTCCCAGCACACATTTTTCCTGGAATCGTTTACAGACGAACTGGCCTGGCAGCAACAACGCGACCCGCTTCAGTTCCGTCTGGACTATCTCAGCGACAAACCCCGGCACCAGCGGGTGCTTCGAGAAGCTGCGAGTCGGGCTGGCTGGAACACACCGCCGCAGGCTGGCCGCGCGCGCGGCATCGCTCTGCAGGAAAGTTTTGGCAGCATTGTTGCCGAGGTTGCTGAAGTCAGCCTGACCGAGGCAGGTGAAGTGAAAGTTGAAAAAGTGGTCTGTGCCATTGACTGCGGACGTGTGGTGCACCCCGACAACGCTGCATCGCAGGTTGAGAGCGGGATCATCTATGGATTGACCGCAGCACTTTATGGCCAGATCACAATTGAGGAAGGCAAAGTCAAGGAAAGCAACTTCCATGACTACCCAATGTTACACCTGGCACAGTCTCCGGAAATTGAAGTCATAATTCTGGAAACCGAAGGTGCCCCGGTCGGCGGTCTTGGTGAGCCGGCCACCCCGCCAATTGCCGCTGCCGTCACCAATGCACTATACGCATTGACGGGTCAGCGGGTCAGGGAGTTACCGTTGCGGCACTATCAGTTCTTGCCAACACCGGAAGAGCGTGGCGGGAATCGCGCCTGATCAGAAAGAACAGCAGGGTCGATGGTCGCGCTTTGCGGCCACCGACCCTCTGGAGTTAATCAACCAGTGAGCGGTTTTGCGACATGCCGGTCTGAACCATGAACTGACGGAACTGGTCAAAATCCAGCCCACCCGACTTGTCCTTGTCCAGGATGGTGAACGGCAGAACCATGGACTGACGGGCACCTTCGGGCATTTCTGTCAGGGCAATCTGCCCATCCATGTTGGTGTCCATGTAACCCATGACTATCGAAGTCATGTAATCATCTACATTGATCTCGAAGTCATTTTCACCGGGTTCGGCGTAGCGGAACGAAACGCCACCATACAGCATCTCTTCCCAGGTCTGCTCGCCAAACGTGACATTCACACTGGGATCAGGGTTGCTGAGATTAGCAGTGGAGTTATCGTAGGTCGTCCGGTGAATGATTTTGGTACCGGCTGGCGCTTCGATAGGATCTTTGAACTGGAAGTATCGCTGCCAGTTGAAATCGTAATCAGGAGAGGATAACACCACCTCCTCACGACCATCCGGATAGCGGATCGCGAATTCGGACGCCCGGCCACGATAATGTGCATGCGGGAACAGGGCATAAATCACCGCATCACGCTGCAGCTCGAAGTAGGCTTCAGCCTGGTGCTCAGCTACACCTGCCGGTATCTCCAGGTCCAGATTCAGAATTGAGTAATGCTGCAAAACATGCTTGGGCGGTTCGTCCGCAAAATACAGACCGATACGTGTCTGGTCGCTGGTTGCTCGGCCATAGGTCGTGTAGTGCATCTGCGTATAGAAGGAGCTGTTAGCAGGGACATAAACCCCCGTGTCTTCGGGATAGATGTAGGTTTCATTACCCGGTACGAATGTCATTAACTGCGGCTGTAACAAAGACTCTCCACTATCAGAATCAGCGCCCAGCGTGGAGCTGGCACCAAAGGTTGCAATCGCGTGGTGTACAACCTGACGATCGCCGGGCGATATCTGCACCGCCTTCACCCAGACGTCTCTGTCCAGAGGGTTTTTCACCTCAAAGAACTGGTAATCCAGCACACCGGTCGCAGGAATATCAAAGGCGGGCAAATCAACGATCAGATCAGGCTCGCCAAGCTCCCATTCCGTCTCTGCTGCCGGAATCTGCGTCAAGGGGTCTGTCCCCTCGCCACGCGGTGAACCTGCATCTATCCAGCCGACCAGCTGTCGCTTCTCATCAACGCTCAGGCTCAGGTCGTGTTCAAATTCACCAATTTCCGGGTCTGCGTGCCATGGTGGCATGCGGCGCGTGAGTACCGTTTCCCGAATCATCGGTGAAAAGCCCTGCACCATGGCATGGCTGGTCATCGCCCAGGGAGCTATGCCACCAGTGCGATGACAGTCCGCACACTTTTCTATCAGCATTGGCGCAATCGTGTCGCTGTAGCTGGCTGTACCAGACTGCGCTGCGTGCAGAGGCAATGGCGCTGCATCCATCATAGCTACCTCGCGGTAGTCTCCGGACTGCTGCTCCAGTAACTGAGCCACTGAAGCTTCAAGCTCCGGATGCACTGAGCCATCCGTCGCCAGCGCAGGCCCGCGGTATTTGACTTCCCAGCGATTGGGATCAATCACCAGCGTTTCACCTACCTGATCAAGCTGATAGGTATGCGCGATCAGTCCGGCATCGTCCTTCAGTATCGGTAATTCAATACTCTGTTGCTCGGCATGTGCCAGCAGCGTGTCCCGGGCAGTGTCTGGCACGGGATTGATCAATGCAATCGGAACTCCGCGCTCCAGCCATGGCTGCGCCTGGAGAGCCCGGGCGACTTCTGCTGATTGCTCAGCATCGTGACTGTGTGCCGACAGGATGACGGCGCGGCGTTGGCCGTAATAGTGGAGATTGAATGCCTTGCCATGTTGATCCATCAAGGTGAAATCAGCAGCGCGCAGCGCGCCCTGATCGCTTGATTGGGCCACCGCTGGGGTGACCGCCAGCGCCAGCATCACACAACCGGTCGTCAACAGGGATTTCAGGGTGTCAGAAAACTTCATGGGAAAACCTCTTACCCAGAACAACAAAAAATGAATGGATTCATACACGCTGTACTAGAACAGAGACCGCCCGTGAACGTCAATCGGTCAAAAGTCACGCATGGAAACGCGCTCCGCTGCTCAGGGTTCTGCGGCAGGGCGATAGTGACTGCGGATAAAATCACCCAGCATGGCAAATTCGTCGTGGCGTGTGCTGGCCTTGCGCCAGACCAGACCGATCTGACGATAACTGCCCGGTTCCAGTGGCTCCGTCGCGATCTGGGTATTCTTGAGCAGTGGACTATGGATGGCCATCTCCGGCAAGTAGGTGACACCCAGGTCCGCATCAACCATCTGTACCAGGGTCAACAGACTGGTAGCGGTAATATTGCTGACTTTGTCGGCGTTTTTGATGTTGCAGGCCGACAGTGCATGGTCGCGCAGACAATGCCCATCTTCCAGCAACAGCACACTGTCACTGGGCAGCAGGCTGACATTGGCGTAGTCGGCGCTGACGAATCGGCTGCGCTTGTGGTGCGCCAGAAAGAAGTGGTCATCAAACAGGGGCATCTCCACGACATTGCGCAGCTCGTAAGGCAGCGCTACCAGCAGCAGATCCAGCTCGCCCTCCATCAGTCGGTCATAGACACGTTCGGTCAGGTCTTCTTTCAAGTAGAGTCTCAGATCCGGGTACGCCTCGCGCAGAGCTGGCAACAGCGCTGGCAACAGGAAGGGCGCAATGGTCGGAATAACTCCAAGCTTCAGCTGGCCGGTCAGCGGTGCCTGATTGCCTCTGGCCATTTCCACCAGGTCTTCCAGGTCTCTTAATACCACTCGCGCCTGCCTGGCGATATCGCGCCCAAGACTGGTAATGGTCACATTCTTGTTGGTGCGATCGACCAACTGGATATTGAGCATATTCTCCAGTTCTTTTATCGCCACGCTGAACGCCGGCTGCGACACAAAACAGGACTCTGCAGCTTTACCAAAATGTTCGTGGTGCTCCAGTGCAACAAAATAGCGCAGCTGTTTAGTGGTCGGCAAATGACTCATAGTCTCCCCGTTAACGATACATTTACCATATCAGTTTAATATATTTAATTCATTTTATCTATTCACTGCCGCAACGTATCATTTTCCCATCGTTCAGGAAGGTTCATTGGATAACGATCCCTCATTACCGGAGTGTGCCCCAAAGCACTCCGGTTTTTTTTTTGCCACAGGATTTACTGGTATACTGGTTTTCCAGCTTCGTGATGGAGATTGATATGCAGCAACGACCGTTTATTGAAAAGTGCCTGTCTGCAGTTAATCCGCGACGTGCGTGGCTGGCCCTCAGCGCGCTGGGCTATCTGTGGCTCTTGCCAGCATTGGCACACGCGGCTGAAGAGCTTTACTCTGGTGACGTGTGGCACGGGCAGTGGCTTGCAGAGGGCACGCTCTTCAGCCTCGAACTGCAGGCGACTGACGACCGGTTTCAACTACTGCCACGGACCCCGGCTGGCCTGCTTTGGCAAGCCAGCGAAGGACGAATAAATGGCAACTCAGCAACTGTTGATGTGCAGTACCAGGGCGTGTCCGCAACGGTGCTGGTGCAGCTGCAAAGCCCACAAAGTGCCATTGCCCGCCCCATGAGCTGCCAGCCAGACTATCATGTGATCTGCACGCTGGTCAGTAACCAGCAGGCGCGTTTCATCAAGCTGGAAGCCAACAACTGATCATTTCACAGCCGTTCAGGCGAGCTCATCCATGGAGCGGATGCACTTCCCGACAATGCCGTATTCAATTGCCTCATCAACCGTCATCCAGTAATCGCGGTCAGTATCTTTGGCAACTCGCTCTACCGGCTGACCGGTTTCCTCGGCTATCAGCTTATTAATACGAGCCCGCATTTTGACGATCTGTTCAGCCTGAATCTTGATGTCTGAGGCGCTGCCTCGCGAACCACCTGAGGGCTGGTGTACCAGGAAGCGTGTGTTGGGCAGAGCGAAACGGTGCTCTTTTTTTGCTGCCAGATAAATATTGGTCGCTGCACTGGCCACCCATCCGGTTCCGACAACCCGCACCTCTGGTCTGATATATTTGATGATGTCATAAACAACATCACCAGACTCAACGTGCCCGCCCGGGGAACTGATGTAAAGTGTGATGGGATCGTCATTCTCACCAGCCAATGCCAACAGGCGCTCGGTTACCTGGCGGGCCAGCCTGTCGTTGATTTCGCCAAAAATGGTAACCGCGCGGGCCTGGAACAGCTTTTCATCCAGTAAACGCCCAGTGGCTGGTTCCCGCGCTTCAGGGGCGGACAACACTTCTTGCATAACAGACTCTCCAAGTATCTTTGACAAATTGCGATAGGCAAACAAAACAGCGCAGTATCATACCACGGCCTGGCGATGCTCCCCGTCAGGATGCTGTTCCTCGCCCAGTGCGTTAAACGTGATAAGCAGCTGCGGCAGCAGCGTCAGCGCACCAATCAATGCAACCACCATAGCGACACTGGTCAGCAGACCAAATACCATCGTTGGTATGAAGTTTGAAAGCACCAGAATCGAGAAGCCGGCCACGATCGTCAGCGATGTGAAGTACATGGCCCGGGCAATACTGTTGTGACAGTAGTGCATGGTCTCGCGGTAGTTGCCGATGCGATGGAATTCGCGGCGGAAACGATGCATGTAGTGAATCGTATTGTCGACACCAATGCCAATCGAGATAGCTGCAATGGTGATAGTCATGATGTCCAGCGGTATTCCCAGCCACCCCATGATGCCGAGCACCAGCGCCGCGGCAATCGCGTTGGGAATGATGCACAGCACAGCAATTTTCAGCGAACGGAACAGCACCAGGAACATCAGCATTATGGCACCGAGGACCACACCCAGTGTCAGGATCTGCGACTGATACAGGCTTTGCAGCACATTGTTGTAAAGCACCAGCATGCCAGTGACGCGAACCTCATCGGCCGCCAGGCCAAATTCTTCCTGCATGCCCTGCTGGACTTCGCTGATCAACTGGTCCCTGTTCAATTCCGGGTCGGATTCAATCACCCGGACATTAAAACGCGCTTCATTATGTTCAACAGACACAAATGGCGTCAGCACCGTAGAGCGCAGGTTCTCCGGCAGCATGGTGTACAAAAGCGCCCACAGGAAGCTGTCTACCGGCTCTCCGCCATTCAGCTGCTCTGCCAGTTGCACAACAGCACCAAATGAAAGCACTTTACCGGTTCGCGGATGCTCGTCGAGGTATTCGTGCATGCGTCTGATTTCATTCATTTTATCGGCAGTGAACCAGTACGCATTGTTGTCCTGTTCAGACCCGCCGTCGTCGAAGCCATCGTCAAAGCCGTCATCAAACCCATCGTCGAAGCTGTCCTGCACCTCAGGCAGCTGGACCAGCACATCAAAAGACAGCGTTCCACCCAGCTTGTCATCAAACAGCTTCATGCCCTGGTAGATTTCGGTTTCTTCATCAAAGTAGTCAATGAAGCTGTTTTCTACCTGCAGCCGTGAGATGCCTACCGCACTGACAACAAAGACCAGCCCATACACCCACAGCAGGGCTTTGCCGTGACGTTCAGTCAGTGTCGCCAGTGCGCCTGTTACATTCAGTTTGCGCATGGGTCTGTCAGCCAGCTTTTCTTTGGGCAGCAGGCTCATCAATGCCGGGAACAGCAGGAACACTACGATCAGTGCTGTCAGCACGCCCATGACCATGATCCAGCCAAAGGAAATGATGGGCGTGATGCCACTGACTACAAGCGAGCCAAACGCCACGATAGTGGTCAGCGCCGTGTACAGACAGGGTCTGAACATGACCAGCACTGCGTGGCGCAGAAGCCGGTCGTGAGGACTGTAATGCCGCGACGCCCGTAGCTCGCGGTAACGCACTATCAGATGCACTGTCAGCGAGATGGTAATGATCAGCAGCAGTGACATGAAGTTGGATGAGACGACCGTTACCCGCCAGTCCATGACACCGAGGATACCGACCACGATGAGCCCGGCGATGGCACAACAGGCCAGCGGCAGGAAAACCCAGCGCAAACGTCGAAAAATCAGCCCCAACGCAATCACAATAAAGGCAAAAACGCCAAGGCTGAACGTCGCCAGATCATTCTGGACAAAGGTGACCAGGTCGTCGGCGATCATCGGCGCGCCGCCCAGGTATAGCTGTACCTCATCCTGGTAGCCGTTGAGGATTTCGCGGATCTGCGCAATATCCTGATGACGCAGCTCGGCTGTCTCGACGCTATAGGCATCGAACTCGGCGCTTACCTCTGCCAGCTCCTCACTCTCTGCCGAGCTCAGACCCTCAGCATTCTGTTTGTTGAGCAATTCGGTGCGGCGATTGATCAGTTCGATGTAGCGATCGTCCTGCTGGAAAGTCGCCAGCATGGCGCCTGTCTGCCCATCAGGGCTGATAATGGCATTGTTGAAAACCGGATTGTTCAGCAGCTCCTGGCGTGCCTCTTCGCGATCGATGTCCTCATCGGTGACGGTGGCATAATCCTCGGATATGCCGGTCAGCGGGGTGTCGCCAAAAACCGGAACGTTCAGCAGGCTGTCGACTGAGACAATGCGCTCCATGGCCAGCAGTTCATCACGGATCGACGCCATGATGGCCAGCGATTCGTCGCTAAGCAGGTCCATATCCCGTGGCGTGAACGCGATCGTGACCGAGTCGCGCACACCATAACGTTGATTGATGGTTCTTGAGTACTCGAGGTCCTCATCATCCTCCATCATCAGGGAATCCGCCGAAACATCCAGCCGAAAGTACTGTGCATACCAGGCGAACCCGCCAGTTATCACCAACAATAGCGCGATAACAAGCCAGGGTTTGTCGAATACCAGACGGGAATAGAATCGCGATACAGCAGAACGCATACAGGTCAACTTCCTTGAAAGGCCATTAGTCTGAACAGTGGCAGCACTATACCCTGTTACGGGCACTTCATACCAACTGGATTGGAGCACAACATCGGTGCCGGCCAGCGCTGGTGCCGCCCCCAGCATTCTGCTATCTTCTTCGAACGCTCGATCTGTTGCACTACTTACTGAAATATCTCACAAATCGTCACAATTAGAACCTTGATGCAGGTCAAGATTATTGGTCTATTAGGGTGTGAAGGTCGTACAACAGCTATCAGAATACCGCTGCTTGGGAGTACCATGAAATTAATTCATGAGAAGAGCGGTATAAAGTGAAGCTGACAATGTCATTAAAGGAGTTTAAACCATGCGCAAGCTGATAACGGCAGTAATGATGTTGGCGATGCTGGGGGGCTGGTCGTCACTTAGCATGGCCCAGGAAGATGGCTACCTGAAAACCATCAAGGAATTTGAGCTGCAGGACCACATGGGTCAGATGCACACGCTGGATGAGTATGCAGACAAGGATTTTATTGTCATGTATGTGCACGGTTCCGGCTGTCCAATCGCCCGCCTGTCAGTGCCCAAGTACCAGGAAATTCGCCAGGAGTACATGGACAATAATATTGAATTTCTCATGCTGAACGCATTTGTGCAGGATGACATTCCGCGTATCGCTAAAGAAGCGGAAGAATTTAATATTACATTCCCGATCCTGAAGGATGCTGACCAGTCTGTGGCGCGCTCTCTGGGCGTCGAACGTACTGCAGAGGTATTCATCATCGACCCACGTACGCGTGAAGTTCACTACCGGGGTCCGATCGATGATTCTCTGGGCTATGAGACTCAGCGAGTTACCATCGACAACCATTATCTGCGTGATGCACTGGATACCATCATGGCTGGTGGATCCGTCAACATGAACGACATCCCGGACGCTAAAGGCTGTCTGGTTGGTTACTTCCTCAGCTGATATCACCGGGCTGGCCACTGTGGCCAGCATCGAAGGCCGTGACCGAATGAATTTCACGGCGACACTAAAAAAGCCCGTTGCCATATGCAACGGGCTTTTTTTATTGGGCTATCAGCAGATGGGACTTGCAGTCATGCCCACGGAGTCATGCGGCTTGCCGTCACTCCACGAAAGCGCGCTCAATGACATAGTCTGCCTGAATGCCATGGCGAGACTCTTTAAACCCGGCGGCTTCCAGGATGCGGACCATGTCCTTGAGCATGGACGGGCTGCCACACAGCATAAAGCGGTCATGCTCCGGGTCAGGCTGGGGCTGGCCAATTTTTTCGGCCAGTGTGCCGTTCTCCAGAATATCAGTTACACGCCCCTGATTTTCAAATGGATCACGCGTCACGGTCGGATAATAGACCAGTTTCTCGCGAACGATATCTCCGAAGAACTCATTATTGGGCAGTTCATTGGTGATGTAGTCACGATACGCCAGATCGATGACACGACGAACACCGTGCACCAGCACAACACGCTCAAATCGTTCATAAACTTCAGGGTCGCGGATGATGCTCATGAAAGGCGCCAGGCCCGTGCCGGTGCCAACCAGATACAGGTTACGGCCAGGCAAGAGGTGATCGGCAACCAGCGTGCCGGTCGGCTTGCTGCTGATCAGCAGTTCGTCGCCTACCTTGATGTTCTGCAGGCGTGAGGTCAGCGGACCATCCGGAACCTTGATGCTGAAGAACTCCAGCTCCTCATCGTAGTTTGCGCTGGCGATACTGTATGCACGCATCAGGGGTCGACCATCGACTTCCATGCCAACCATGACAAAATGGCCATTCTCGAAACGCAGACCCTTGTCACGTGTGGTGGTAAAACTAAACAGGGACTCGTTCCAGTGATGAACACTGGTAACACTCTGTTTTGATATTGCCGCCATAACTTCACTTCCTCGTTGTTCATACAGGATGAATTGGATGGCGCAATGGTAAGGTCGACATCAATATAAATAAAATGATTTAATAAAATATCCTTTATCGATTTTGTTGATATAGGATTCACGACGTGGATACGACGGAAAACTGCCATGCATTACACCATCAGACAGCTCGAAGTATTTCTCGCCATTGCCTGGCATGAGAATGTATCCCAGGCCGCCGACGCGCTGTCAATGTCGCAGTCTGCGGCCAGCGCCTCACTGAAAGAGCTGGAGCAGCGATTCGACATACAGCTGTTTGACCGCATCGGCAAACGACTGCAGCTAAATGATTTCGGAAAAAGTCTCAGACCGCGCGCTGAAGCCCTGCTCGCCCAGGCCGCCGAATTCGAAAATCTGTTGGCCGAGCGTGGCGAAATAGGCCATATCCAGGTAGGTGCAACACTGACAATTGGTAATTATCTGGCCGTCCCCATCATGGCGGAGTACATGAATCGCTATCCGGGCTCGCGCGTTGATCTCACTGTAGAAAATACGCGTGCGATCACCCAGCGCGTATTGAATTTCGAACTTGATGTCGGCCTGGTCGAGGGTGAGCAACAGGACGACAATCTGGACGTCATCCCCTGGTATCAGGATGAACTGGCCCTGTTTTGCGCGCCAGACCATCCACTTGCCGGGCGGCCAACGCTGGACGATGATGACCTGCGGACCGCCGACTGGATTATCCGAGAAGCAGGCTCCGGTACACGACAGGGCTTTGAACACGCGATGTACGGCCTTATGCCACGCATCAATGTAAGACTGGAACTGCAGCATACCGAGGCAATTAAGCGTGCCGTCGAAGCTGGCCTGGGTATCGGCTGCCTGTCACGTATTACGCTGCAGGAGGCGTTCCGGCGTGGCAGCCTGCTGCCTTTGTATGCGCCTCATCGCGACTGGGTGCGTCAGTTCTACTTCATTATTCACAAACAGAAGTATCGTACCGCAGGTATACGCAATTGGCTGGCTCTGTGCCAGGAGGATGGTGCCGGGAACTTCAGCCACTATGGTCCTGATCAATAGGACGGACGCCGGCAGTTTAAGGAGGCTGTCAGCCAATTTCAGCGAGCAGCTCGCGGGCTTTTTCGAACAGTACCGGATTCGCCACCAGGATGTTTTTATTGTGCAGCACGGGGCTCACCCCCTCTGGTACTGGCAGAAAATGTCCGTATTGGGCACCAGCCTCGCGGGCAATCAGCTGAGCTGCCGCAAAATCCCAGACACTGAGGTTTTCGTAATAAATATCGAGCCGTCCCATGGCTACCCAGCAGATATCCAGAGCTGCCGATCCAATCCGGCGCAGATCCGCGCAGTGCTGCAGCATGACATCCAGGCGCCGCACCAGACGCTGCATGTCTTCTTTGATGTAGGGAAAACCCGTGGCAAACAGCGCGCGGCGTAAATCCTGCTTCTCGCCAACCTGAATGCCTGAGTCGTTGATGAAGGCACCCTGGCCTTCTATGGCGTGAAACATTTCATCGCTGAAAGGGTTGTAGACGACGGCACTAATCACCCTTCCCTGTGACAACCAGGCGATAGAAACGGCAGAATGGCCATGATCGTGGGCATAGTTCACGGTACCGTCTATCGGATCGATAATCCACAGCGGCGAGGTGATGCTGCTGAGCTGATTAATATCCGGCGCCGACTCTTCAGCCAGTATCTGATGGTCAGGATATCTGTCACGAATGGCATCACAGATCAGCCGATCCACTTTGATATCAGCCTCAGTCACCATTTCCTGGCCGGCATGTTTATACGACCTCTCCGGCCCACCCTGCGTTTGCAGCTCCGCCAGCATCATCGCACCTGCCTGACGGGCAATGGCCTGGCTGAATGCCATCAACTCGTTTATATCAATCGCTGCACGGTCGCTCATAAGACCTCGATGGTCAATGCATTGGAGAACTCATCCCGGCCCAATTTGCCAGAAAAGAAGGTGTTGAACGACAGACTGACGCGCTGAATATCCTCCTGCACGGGAGGTACACCATGTCGTATGTGTGATGGAAACAGCAGCAAATCACCCGGCTCGGTCTGAATAAAGTAGTGCTTTGCGTTGTAATAGGTTTCCTGCTCGCGCATCAATTCAAACCACAGTTGATCCTCGTTGCGATAGAAATTGATACCATCACGCTGCGCCAGATTGATATAGAGTACACCGCTTACGACACTGTTGGGATGAGTGTGAATGTGATGCGACTGGTCCTTGCCAGACAGGGTCAGCCAGGACTGGGTGATTTTCAGGCGGACGTCATTGGAAGTCTTGAATACGGTATCCATATATGCAGAGAGCTGTGTCTCGATCATGGCCTTGATCTGCTGCATCGGTAGTGCGTTCAGAACATGTTTGTCCTGAGAGGAGGAATTGGAGATGGCCGCCACTGGCTGCTGCAGCGCTTCCCGAAAAAATGCCTGTTCGCTATCACTGAATGACCGCCCCAGTTGTGCCCGACAAACCGGTACGGCAA
Source organism: Gammaproteobacteria bacterium UBA2675 (assembly GCA_002354805.1). Lineage (GTDB taxonomy): Bacteria > Pseudomonadota > Gammaproteobacteria > Pseudomonadales > Pseudohongiellaceae > Pseudohongiella. The sequence continues at coordinate 128,100 of DEMH01000004.1, read as the reverse complement.
ACAGGTTCATCATCTGCTGATCCATGGGAGCCTCATCCTGCCTGCAATCGCCTGGATTGGCACTTTTGCAGGCGCGGGCAAGTCTGTCAACTGATCAGGAGAGTTTGTTGTTATAAAGCCCAACCGTTGTGGCGCGCTCACCTGCGTATTGGAGGTGGGTTTCCTCTTCGTCAACTGCGTTGCACTCCAGCGTTTGCAGGCTTGAATGGCCATCCGTGACAACCGACACAACGCGCCGGGTCAACCAGCCCGAGTCATAGTCGTGCGACGCCTGCACGGGCAGCATCAGTAATGTCTCTGCCTTGTCGGATACCACTTTGGCCAGCGACACCTCCGGCGTGCCGTTATCGGCAAGCTCCCAGGTCAGCGTTGCAGTTGCTGCCAGGAAGACGTAGCCAACTGTCATGGCGGTGGCGTGCATTACACGCACGGCTGCCTGAGCCCAGACTGGCATGCGCAGCACTGGCCAGGAACGTGATGTTGGCGCCGAATTGGTTGCTGTCGCAGCCGCAGCCTTTCCGATGTCACATTCGTGCTCCTGCGGCTGCACGATCAGACGATAACCACGCTTGGGCACAGTCACGATGTACCGTCGCTCTCTGCTGGTATCTCCCAGCAAGGTTCGCAGCTCCGACACGGCACGTGTCAGCACTTCCTCATTGATCACTACGCGCGGCCATACCTGCGACAGTAACTGCTCCCGGCTGGCAAACTGGCCGGGTGCGGCAATCAGCGCCAGCAATAAATCCATCAGCTTGGGCTCAACATGAACATGATGCCCGTTTTTGACAAATACTCCTGCCTCCGGAATTATCTGCCACTCCCCCAGTCGAAATCCTTCCCGATCATTCTTCATTATTAGCTCTCCGGCACTTGTTTGACAGTTACATTGACGTACGAGTGCACTGAAAGGTTTAAATACGCCTGAATTTTCTTCGGGTCAACGTACGAACGTAATCCGAAGGTTTTCCGAAGCATTCTTCCGGATACCCAAAGGCTCTGCGAAGTAATGACTGAGATCCTGACCTCACTGATCAATCAGCCACGAGGTACTAGGTATGAGTCTGAACTTCTCATTTGCCATGATTCTGGCAGGGGTCAATATCCTGGTTGCGGGTGCTGCCCATGCCGGCCAATCGTCAATCATTATACCTGCACAGTTTACTTCCGAAACACAGGCGGTGATCCATGCCGCAAATATGTACAACCCGGTGTCTGTCGAAGAAGATCGTGAATTCATGGGCATCATTTTTAGTAAGACAAGCAACGGGATTACGCTGTACGGCTACACGGTGGGTGCAGGCCACGCTGGACACGACCAGGTAACCGTCACTATCCAGGTGCCTGCCGGTGCCGAGAAAGTCGCTTTCTGGCATACACATGGCGCGCCGCACTGGACCCGCAATTACTTTTCAACCACTGACACACAACTGGCAGAGCAGTGGCAAATCCCGATCTATCTGGCAGCGCCTGATGGCAAACTGCGCCTGTATGAGCCAGGTGACTCAACCCTTGGCTGGCGACGAGCCCGGCAACTGGGACTGGCAGGCGAAGACGGAGCCAGTAGCGGAAAGCTGGTCAAGGCGGCCGGCTCATCCGACCCCGTGCGGATCAGGGCATAAGGTCGAGAGCAGGGCTGCTGAACTCCATCTGGGTTGCAGTGGCCCGTGCCAGGGACGGCGATATTAATCGCGACACCAGATACAGGCTCATGTCGATGCCTGCGGTAATCCCCGCTGAGGTCACAATATTGCCAGCAACGACCCAGCGTGTTTCCGGGTCGGGATCGACCTGCAGATTCGGGAACTGGCGCTGCAGCTCTGCCTTGTCTTCCCAGTGGGTGGTCACTTTTTGATGCTTCAGTATACCTGCCGCCGCCAGCAGAAAGGCGCCGGTGCAGACAGACGCGACCACCCCCGCTGTAGAAGCAGCGCCAGCCAGCCACTTCTGCACTGGCCGCTTGTGCATTTCATCTGTGTGGTCGCCTCCGGAAACCAGCAGCACATCAAGGTGTGGATGTTCCTCCATGCTGAAATCTGACATGACCTGATAGCCAGCCCGCGCAGTCACCAGGCCGCCGTGCTGGCTGATCAGCCAGGTATTAAAGACTGGCTCGCCGTGCTTTTCAGCCTCGTGTCCTGCAACACGAGTGGCGGTTGTGAACACCTCAAAAGGGCCCGAGAAATCCAGCACCTCCGCCCGTTCATAAATATAGATACCGATATTGATAGTCACCGGGTCACTCCGGGGCTGATGAAGGCAATGACAGAACATAACGACTCAGCAGCTTAATCTGCGTGTCATTCAGTTGCAGCGCAAACGCTGGCATTTCCACACCTCCATCACTGATCATGCGCTGAATTTGAGTCAAATCAACAAGACCGGTCAGCGCAGGCGCCGAGCCGCCGGGCATTCCCGCGCCCGCATCACCGTGACAGGCTGCACAGGCCTGTTCGAAAAGAGTCATGGCAGCCTGTCGCTCCTCTTCAGACAGACCCACCTCAGCCATATTTGCAGACGCGGAAGTGCTCACGGCAGTCCCGGAGCCCGTTGTGCCTGCATAATTTGCAGAATCGGCCACCGGCGCGCCCGGCAAGGCCAGCGCAACCAGTTCGGCCGGATGCTCAGCCGTCGCTACTGCAATCACGATATACTGAAAGCCATCATGGAAATACGTCATCGGGGCGCCGCTTGCCTTGGCTGGCAGCTCCAGCTCGGCCAGCACTTCCCCTGTTGTTTTCTTGTACGCCCTGAACATCGGCCCGCCAGGGTCTCCGCTCAGATGACCAGCTTCAGCCAGAAACAATAGCTCAGCTGTAAGGAGAGGCGATGGCCGGATCATGGGGTGACCCATATTGGTGAAGTCCAGATCCAGACCCTGCAAGGCCGGGTGATCCTGAATATAGTCAGACGCCGGACCAATGCTGCGCGACCAGATGTGCTCACCACGGTTCATATCCGTCGCCGTTATCAGGCTCCATGGTGGACGCGTAACCGGCAAACCACGTGGCCCCTGAATGAACACTGATGGCGCGCGCAGGAACCGCCAGTCAGTGCGACCTGGTTCCGGGTCAAGCAGGCCGGCCGCCATCGGCGCATTGCGTAACGGCACGAACATCATGCCGGTATCTGGATCAAAGGCCGCGCCATTCCAGTTGGAGCCACCCTGATAGCCAGGGTTAACCCAGGTCCCCTGTGTACCGCCCTCTCTTATTGGAGTCGGGGGCATATACATGGGGCCGGTCACGTACTGGGCCGCAATCGCCAGGGCCTCTGCACGTAGTTCGGGAGTGAAATCAATCAGGTCCTCTTCGTGAAAACCCTGAGAGAGATAGGGTGGCGGCCGGGTTGGGAAGGGCTGTGTCGCCGAGCTTTGTTCGCCGGGCACTTCGCTTTGTGGCACCGCCCGGTCCTCGATCGGCCACAATGGCTCACCTGTAATGCGGTCGAATACAAAAGACATGCCCTGCTTCGTCAGTTGGGTAACGGTCTTGACGCGGCGCCCATCCACAAACACATCACCCAGGATGGGCGCAGCGGGCGGATCGTAATCCCATAGCCCGTGCCGCGTCAGTTGATAGTGCCAGACCAGCTCTCCAGTGCGGCCATCGAGACAGACCAGTGTCTGGGCAAACAGGTTGTCACCGTGTCGATGACCACCATAAAAATCATTGGAGCCTGCTTCTACCGGCAAGTAGATGTAGCCCGCCTCTTCATCAACGCTCATCATTGACCAGACACCGGTATTCCCGGAATAGCGCCAGGAGTCACCCTCCCAGGTCTCGTGCCCCGGTTCACCAGGTTGCGGTATTGTATTGAAGCGCCAGAGCAGTTCACCTGTGCGAACATCGTAGCCGCGGATATGACCCGGCGTTGCTGCCACACTGGGCGCGGTGATGGTCCCTACAACCTGAGCCACAACCACATCACCAACAACGGCAGGAGGCGATGAGGAGCCCACCGATTCTGCATCAGATCCGTCAGGGTAGAGGCCTTCTTTCAGGAGCACGGTGCCATTGTCGCCAAATGCCGTGTCGGCTAGTCCAGTCGCGGCATCAATGGACAACAGACGCCCATCGAGAGTGTTGTGAAATATTCGCGCCTGCTCGCCGTCCGTCCAGTACGCCAATGATCGACTACCCAGCCCAAGGCCGCGATCATCCACAGACGCCGGTTGTGGATCATACTGCCACAGCACCTCGCCATTCGTCGGGTCCAGCGCAACTACCTGGTGCTGACCGCTAGGCACATACAGCACGCCATCCACCATTAACGGCGTTGCTTTCAGGTTTCGATCCGGCCGATCGCCCAATGGCAGCGCTTTCCAGCGCCACACTACTTGAAGGGAACCAACATTTTCGGCATTGATCTGCGACAGGTTCGAGTAGCGGGTGAAGCCCTGATCACCACCCCAGGTATGCCACTCACCATCGGGGGCCCCATATTGCGCCGTCGCCGGGACGGCCAGCGCCAGCAGTATCAGAGCACAGACTGACAGCGAGTTAGTTGAGCGCACGCTGTTCCACAATCTCCTGCAAACGTCCGACTGACGTCTCGAGGGCATCTCTGGCCTCTTCATCATGATTAACCTTGGACAAAACGAAGTATGCAGTACGGGCTACCTGGCGCCATCTAGGATTGGCCGGTAGCTTCTCGAGCGACAGGTAACGATTCATTGACCGCGTGCGCAGACGACCGTTGTCGACGCTGACACTCCAGATTCGGCTCTTTTCTGCCAGATCAATAATGGACTCGCCGGTGATTTTCTGCCAGTAGTAGTGACAGTCCTGCATGACTTTCACCAAAGCTTCGCGATAAGCCTCCTCGCTGTCCTCATCATCCACACTGAGTGTGGTAGAGAGTTTGGAGATCAGCGAGTCTATATACTTCAGCTCGTCGACCAGCTCGCTGTGTTTGTGCAGATCCTCGGGCTTGATATTCGACAGATATTCGCCCAGGGTCTGTGTCCGCTCCACGTTGCGGTTAATCTCGGCAACAATCTGTGGCAGGCTGAGCGACTCGGGTGCGTGATCAAAACCCTCATCGTGAGAGGTCGAAACGACAGCAGACCTTTCCTTCTCGAATACAATCAGATAGAACTCCTGCTCCATCTGACTGATGGTCAACAGACAGAAACGACCAGTTTCTCCTGCCAGCTCAAAGTCGAAATACTCAATGTCGTCACGCCGTGAAATCATCGCCTCATCAAACGGAAAATGCACCGCATCAGCGAGCGCTGGCGACCGATTGAGCAGTGCATCTGCGACGCGATTCACTGACTGCTGCAGATAGTCCTGACTATTGATATCGAGCAATTGCTGAGCCGGCTCGTTGGCATAGATCAAAACACCGGCTTCATCAACCGCCAGCAATGGGTCACCTGTCACGTCCAACAGCGCCGCAAGCCGTTGCTCTCTTTGACGCAATCGCTTTTCATTTTCCTCGTATCGCTGCAATTGCCAGTTGAGGCGCTGGTTGTCGCGCCGGACCTGCTGCAGCAACATCAGCTCAAACTGCTTATCAATTCTGACTCGCAGCTCTTCTTTGCTGAAAGGCTTGGTGATGTAGTCGTTGGCGCCCAGACTAAGACCTTTGACAAGGTCCTCAGCGCGGTTTTTAGCAGTAAGAATCACAATTGGGAGTTCATCCGCATCATAGCGCTTGCGCATGATCTGGCATACCTGGTAGCCGGTCATGACGGGCATCATCAGATCCAGTATCACCATATCCGGCTTGACCTGACTGAGCTTCTCCAGCGCCTCTGCGCCACTGAGAGCCGTTATCAGGTCGTAGTGTTCCGACAAGTGTGATTCCACAATCCTGAGGTTCAGATACTCATCGTCAACCACCAGAATACGCCCGCGTGTCTTGCGGTTGCGGGCAGGACTCTCCACTACAGTCGTATCTGATGCATCGTCAGATGCCCGGCGTCGATCAACATTCAGACCCGTTGCCTTCAGCGCCGCGGACAGCTCAGCCGGGGCACTTATATCTGCGTTGACATCTTTGCCGGCCTGAGCACTTTCCTGTTTTACTGCCTTCTTGCCTTCAGGCAGGGCTTTCTTCAGGGGAAGATCAAAGTAAAACAGTGATCCCTCGCCCTGCGTGCTGCGTAACACAATCTCCGAACCGTGCAGTTCAAGCAGGCGCTGCGAAATCGAGAGCCCGAGTCCCGTTCCACCTGATTTTCTGGCCTCGGCCGAGTCAACCTGATAGAAACGCTGGAATATCTGTTTCTGATCCTCAGCCGAAATACCGATACCGGTATCACGAACTGAAACCCGCACGTCCAGGTCCAGAACTTCCACCGCAATAGTGACACTGCCATGCGGTGTAAACTTGATGGCATTGGCAACCAGGTTGAACAGTACCTGCTGCAGCCGATCTTCGTCTCCTTCAACAATAATCTGCCCCGGCGGGTAGTTTTCAACCAGCTTGATGGGTTTCTCACCGATCAAAGGGCGAGTCATGCGGACCACAAGCTCACAAACCTCTTTCAGGTCAGTGTCGTTCCGATTAAGCGCCAGTTGACCATTTTTCATGGCGGAAAAGTCAATGACATCATTGACCAGGCTGGAGAGACGTTGCGCGCTGACCTTCATCAAAGTCAGTGTTTCGCGCTGCGATGTTGTCAGTGTGGTCGACTGCTGATCCGCCAGCATGATTTCGGCCAGGCCGATGATGCCAGTCAGTGGCGTACGCAACTCGTGTGACACATTGGCGATAAATTCTTCTTTGACGCTGTCGGCTTGCTGCAGAGCATCAATTTTTAACTGATTTGCCTTCAGCAGATCTTCCTGAGCCGCCCGGTAACCTTCCATCATGTTCTGCAGTCGATCGCTGAGTCCGACGGCGAGCACGGTGATCGCCAGCAGTGATGCCAGCTGAATACCGTTGTAGGCTAGCAGCGGGGGAATCAGTACACCCAGACGCTGAGTCAATTCCAGCAATACACCGACCAGCAGTATGATCCACGCAGAGATGAAAAAACTCGCGGCACGGGAACCTCGCCGCTGCGCCCGCAATGCTCCAATCGAGATGATCAGCATATTGAAGGCGGTTGCTGTCAGCGCCATGCGATTGACCAGCGAGGCGCTTAACAGGAATGAAATCACAATGGCCGCCGCCACCACCAGAATATAGATTGTGGCGGCGCGGTCGATACGCCGGTCAATCTGGGGCAGATTGAGAAAGCGCTGGACAAAGGCCATGACAAACAGACAGACCAGCAGGGCGATGACACCGGTGGCTTTATTGGACCACTGAGGACTCTCTGGCCACAGGTACTGATAGGCCAGCCCCATGGCAGTCAGCGAGTACAGGCCGCCAAACAGCACGATCAGACCGAAGTACAGGAAGCCGGTTTCACGACTGGTGTGCCAGACCGTAAAACTGTAGATCGCAATCATTAACATCAGGCCGAAGTAAAGACCCGAGGTGAACAGGGATCGCTGGGACTCTGATGCAAAGAACTGCTCATTACCCAGCATCAGCGGGAATTGCAGTGAGCCGGAAGTCTCTACCCGGAAATAGATTGACTGCGCCTGATCAGGCAACACCGGGAACTCAAAGTTGATGCTGCGATGGGCACGATCGCGGGCACGAAATGGCAATGAGGCGCCGGCTGACTTTTGTACCCATTCACCTTCTTCTTCAAAGTAGAAGTCCACGCGAGTCAGTTGCGTGAAGGTTGTGAAGGCAATCCACTGTTCTGGTTCGTCAAAGCGGTTGTCCAGATCGATCCTCACCCAGAGAGCACCACCGCGATAACCGAGATTTGGCTGCCCTGGAGCAACCCAGGGCTGGCCCTGCGTTTCCAGCTGCAGACGCGCCTGATCAAAGCTCAGCTCGCCGTCGGCATCGTCCAGCAGCAGCATCTCGGAACCAGGCACCATGCCGCCGCCAAAGCTGTCAAGATCCAGTGCGCTGACAGGCCTGGCGAACAGTAATAGCAGCAGGATTCCCCACAGCAGGAACATCACCCCGAGGTCCCTTTGCCCAGGATCAGCTGCCGCCCCCATCATTCTGGAATCGGTTTTGTAATTATCGCAATGCTCTCTGGTTTCCATACCGGGCCTGTGGCGCTGTCGGGTATACTCAACCACTCGAATCATATAGAGTTTATGCCAACAATAATACCAGCGGATAGCATCATGCCCATATCAAAACCCCATCGAAACCCATCAATCATGAACAACATCATACCCGGCAGAATCTCCGCATTGCCGCTTGGCCTGAGCCTGATCGGTCTGGTGGCAGCGTGCAGCCCCTCTGAAAACGCCTCCGAAGCAGGTATTGCCACCTATCATGCCGAACAGGCTGAGCGAGGCGCCATGGTATACCAGGCGCAATGTGCGCTTTGCCATGGCACAGCACTACAGGGCGGTGGCGCCGGGCCAGCCCTGAGTGGCGAAGCCTTCGACAGCCGCTGGTCAGACCAGTCCATGAGTGCGCTGGTACAACTGATCAGCACCAGCATGCCTCCAGCAGGTTCCTCGGATCTGAGTCAGGAGGACTTTCTGGACGTAACTGCCTATATATTGCAGAACAATCAGATTCTGGCCAGTGAACAGCCCCTGGCTGCCGACAGCAGCTATGCATTGAGTGATTTCCCGCGCAGCACTGCGGCCGCCGCTGCCCCTACAGAGTCTGCCAACAGCGTGTTCCCGCAAGGGTCTGCTGAGGAAGAGGAATTGGGAGTGACTGTTGCCGGCACGGTAGACGACTTTACACCGCTGTCCGCCGCAGAGCTTGTGAACCCACCTCCAGAAGACTGGCTGATGTGGCGCGGCAATCCGCAGGCGTGGAGTTACAGCGCTCTGGACCAGATTAGCGTAGACAATGTCAGCTCGCTGCGACTGGAATGGGTGTGGAACATGCATGAAGGCGACTCAGAGCCCGCGCCCATTGTTTATGACGGGATTATGTACCTGATTAACCCCGGCAATGTCATTCAGGCTCTGGATGCGCGCAATGGAGAGCTGATATGGGAGCATGCGGCCGGTCCCAACAGCGGCGAAGACATGCGCAGCATTGCCATCTACGACGACAAGATCATCCAGGCAACCACCGATGCCCGGCTGGTCGCACTCAATGCCCGAACCGGAGAGCAGGTCTGGGAACAGGTTGTTGCCGACAGCAGCAAAGGTTTTGCCAATTCAAGCGGCCCGCTGATTGCCGACGACAAAGTCATCGTAGGCCTGGCCAATTGCGCAACGTACATCCCTGAGGACTGTTATATCAGTGCCTATAGCGCGGATACCGGCGAGCTTCAGTGGCGCTTCAATACGATTGCCAAGACCGGCGAACCCGGTGGCGACACCTGGGGTGACCTGGATGACCTTTACCGTGCTGGTGGTGAGACCTGGATCACCGGCAGTTATGATCCGGAAACCCGCCTGACATATTGGGGGGTAGCGCAGGCCAAACCCTGGGCGCCACCCAGCCGCCACATGTCCATCCACGATGCAGGCCTCTATACCAATTCCACGCTGGCGCTTGATGTCGATACCGGAGAGCTGGCCTGGCATTTCCAGCATGTGCCGGGCGAAGCCCTGGATCTGGATGAAGTATTCGAGCGTGTTCTGGTAGATCGCAATGGACGGAAGCTGGTGCTGTCACTGGGCAAACACGGCATCCTGTGGAAGAACGATCGCGAAACGGGCGAGTTCCTGGGCTTCAAGGAAACCATGTACCAGAATGTATTCAGCCACATCGATCCCGAAACCGGCGCCGTGACCTATCGGGAAGATATCGTCAACGCACAGCTTGATGAGTGGATTCCGGCCTGCCCCAGCAGCGCGGGCGGCAAGAACTGGCATTCCATGAGCTACCACGCACCAAGCAACTCTCTGATCGCACCCCTGAGTCAGACCTGCCTGGACAACCGTGCCCGTGCAGTCGCTCTGGAGCCTGGCTCCGGCGGACTGGCCAGCAACCGTCGATTCTATGAAATGCCTGATACCAACGGCAACCTGGGCAAGCTCGCAGCTTACGATGTGGACACAATGGAAGAGCGCTGGAGTTACGAACAGCGCGCCTCGTTCATAACCGGTGTGCTCTCCACTGCCGGCAATCTGGCGTTTGTGGGTGACCTGGACCGGCGCTTCCGCGCGTTTAACGCCGAAACAGGCGATATTGTCTGGGAAACCCGGCTTGGCACAGCTGTGCAGGGCCACCCGCTGACATTCAGCATCGACGGCAAGCAATACATTGCAGTCACAACCGCAAATGGTGGCACGAGCCCCAGAATGGTACCGCGAGTGGTAGCAACTGACATTAACCCACCGCGTAGCGGCAATGCCGTATACGTTTTTGCTCTACCCTGAGCAGCAAACGCCACTGGAAGTCGGTAACACGCAAAAGCGACTTGTTACCGCTTCCAGCAGCCCGGGTCAACTGTACTGCAACGGATAGAACAACAGTAAAACGGTGAGTGTGGTTACTCCAACAATAATATTCATCGGAATCCCTGCACGCAGAAAGTCGGAAAACCGATAACTACCAGGGCCATAGACCATCAGGTTGGTCTGATAACCTAATGGTGTCGCAAAACTGGCCGATGCCGCTATCATGATCGCGAACATAAAAGGCTCTGGATCAAGCCCGGCCTGCTGCGTGATCGCCAGCGCCAAAGGCACCATGATCACCGCGGCGGCATTGTTGGTGATTACCTCGGTCAACAGCGATACCGCTGCGTATATCAGCACCAGCAACAGCCATGGGCGCCCGCCACTCAACTCTACAATGGCCAGGGCCAGGGCTGCCGCAACGCCGGTTTTCTGCAGGGCAGCACCCAGGGCGAATGAGGCGGCTATCGTGATCAGCACTGGCAATTCAAGACTTTTCTCCGCCTGGCTGATTGTCAGACAGCCTGTGGCCATCATGACACCTACTGCAATCAGAGCGGCATCGAGCATGCTCACCAGATTCAATCCGGCCGCACCAACTGCCAGCAGCAGGATGGTCCAGGCCAATCCGGCCTTCTCGTGCCTCGGCGCAACCTTGTCCAGATCGTTGACGACCAGAAAATCCTTGTTGTACTGCTGACGTGTAACAAAGGCAGGACGGGCTTCCAGCAATAGCGTGTCACCTGGTTTTATGATGATATTGCCCAGGTTGCCCTCAATACGCTCACCATTTCGGGCCAGTGCCATGACAACAGCACCGTAACGGTCGTGGAATCGCGAGCTTCGGATGGTCTCGCCAACTGCCGCGCATGACTGGGAAACAACCACCTCAATCAGACGACGCTCGGCGCGGTCCTGCTGCATCAGAGTATTCTCACCCGCCGAGGCGGTCAGACCATTGATCCGCAATAGGTCAGTCACAGCTTCGGTTTCGCCGGCGAACACCAGCCGGTCACCTGCCAGCAATGTCTCTTCAGATGGCGCTGCGGTAACCACCGAGTCGCCACGGCTGATTTCCACCAGGTAAAGCCGCTCCAGATCACGCAAGCCAGCCTTTTCAACGGTCAGTCCAACCAGAGGGCCATGGGGGTCGACTGCCACCTCAACAGTAAATTCACGCATATTGGCAAAGGGTTTGCGGGCGCTTCGATCGGGCAGAACCCTGGGCAGCACCAGCAGCATGAAGACAGTGGCAACCAGCACGACAGGCAGACCGATCAGGGTGATGGAGAATACGCCGAACGCCTCATCGCCAGTTAGTGACTGATACTGACCAGAAACAACCAGGTTGGTGCTGGTGCCGATCATGGTCAGAGTTCCGCCGACTATGGCAGCATAACTCAGCGGAATCAGCAGGCGCGAGGGTGCAATACCGATCTTGCGCGACCAGGAATTGATGGCGGGAATCATGGTGGCCACGACGGGTGTGTTATTGAGAAATGCACTCAGCGGCAGCACGGGCAAAAAGAGGCGCAGCATGGCGCCTCTTATGGACTGAGGTTTACCCAGGAACCTGTTGACCAGCAGGTCGATGCCGCCGGAACCATGCAGCCCGGCAGCGACTGCAAACATCGCGGCGACTGTTATCAGCCCTGGATTCGCGAATCCTGCAAGCGCCTCGGTCGGCGTCAGAACTCCGACCAGACTCAGGATTGCCAGGGCCGTCATCAGTACCACGTGCGCGGGCAATCGGGTAGAGATCAGCGTCAGCAGAACGCCGGCGGTCAACCCGAGAGACAACAATGCCTGCCAATCCATAATAATTCACCTGAAAACCCATTGAGGGAAAGAACGGATTGGCAGTATAGAGCAGCGTTTATATTACATAAAAGAATATTTAATTATAATTAAATCGACATTAAGACTAAAAAGTCTGTGCCAATACGCCGCGTCGATAATCATCCAGCGCCTGCTCTATCTCCTGACGGGTGTTCATCACGAACGGTCCGTACTGGACGATCGGCTCGTTTAATGGCTGGCCAGCAAGCACCACTACACGTGTATCGTCCGCCAGCGTGCGCAGATCAATGCGACTGCCATCTCGAGACAGTCTTGCCAGCCTGCCTCGCTGCACACGACTGCCCTGCTCGCCCAGTGCTATTTCGCCTTCATAGACATAGATCAGGGTTGTGGCACCGTCAGTCACTTCAATGGTGTGCGTATCCGACGCCTTTTCGAAATGCAGATCGAGGTATACCGGTTCTGTGTCAGGCCTGGAGACCAGCCCCTCCAGCAACTCTCCGTCCAGCTGCGCACGCCCTGCGATCAGTTTGCCGGAGACTGCGGCACCGGCGTACTCCGGAATGCTTGCCGAAGGAATATCTCGATAGTCCGGCGCCTGCATCTTGCTGTGTGCCGGCAAATTGAGCCAGACCTGAAAGCCGCGCATACGCCCTTCAGTCTGTTTGGGCATCTCTGAGTGTATGATGCCAGCGCCCGCAGTCATCCATTGCACGTCACCGTTTTGCAGATCACCCACATTGCCCATGTGATCCTGATGTTCCATATGGCCATGTAACATGTAGGTAATGGTTTCAAATCCCCGGTGCGGGTGCGGTGGAAAACCACCGATATAATCGCTTGCTTCCGCAGAGCCAAATTCGTCCATCATCAGGAAGGGGTCAAACCGCGCCGGATCACCGGCCCCTCCGAACACGCGGAGCAGTTTTACCCCATCGCCGTCTGAAGAAGGGCGAGCGACAATCAGTTCTTCCAGTTTCTTCGCCGTCATGATCAATCTCCTGTGAACGCATCAATCAACATTTTGGATACCATTATAATAGCCGCAACAATTTGATGTTATGATGCAAAAAAACCGACCTTTATATTAAATTTTTAGATATAACCATGAAGCAGCCACGTATATCTCTGGAGCAATGGGCAGCATTTGTTGCCGTGGTCGATGAAGGCAGCTTTGCCCGCGCGGCTGAGCAACTCAACAAAAGTCAGTCAAGTATCAGCTATGCCATCTCGCGTATCAATGAGCTGCTACCCACTGCCGTCCTTACGCTGTCCGGCCGCAAAGCCACATTGACGCGTGAAGGCAAGGTCATGTATCGACGCGCCAAGCAGTTGTTACAGCAGGCACAGACTGCAGAGCAAGTGGCAGCAACGCTGGCACGAGGCACAGAACCCGAGGTTGTGCTGGCCGTCGATGGCCTGCTGGAACCGGGGCAGTTACTGCCAACCCTGGAGAGGTTTTCAGCGGCATTCCCGATGACCCGATTGCGAATCCTGGAAACACAACTGTCTGGCACGGAAGAAGCCATCCTGGAGCGCAAGGCTGATGTGGTTATCAGTCACCAGGTGCCCGTGGGCTACATGGGAACACCGCTCAAAGTGGTGCGCATGATCCCGGTCGCCCACCCAGATCACCCCTTGGCGCAGCAGCATGATGCCACGGGAATTAATGATTTTGAGCTCCGCAGCTGGCGGCAGATCGTGCTGCGCGACAGTGGCCAGCGCCGTGAACAGGATGCCGGCTGGCTGGGTTCAGAACAGCGCTGGACTGTCAGCCACTTCTCTACCACGATCAAAGCGCTTCGTGCCGGACTTGGATTCGCCTTTCTGCCCACGGACTGGGTGAAGCGAGAGCTTGCAAGTGGTGAACTGAAGCAGTTGAGCCTCAGTATGGGCGCCGAGCGGCGTCTGCCTCTATATCTTGTGATGGCGGCGGCTGACAGCGTCGGACCAGCGACCAAAGCGCTGGCCCGACTGCTCATTGAGTCGTTGGGGAATCAGTCGGAGACAGGCTGACGCCGACGGTCCATCACGCGGTCAAACACAGCCCAGTTATCAGGCATCAGGTCTGTTTCGGCACTGACCTCAGTACCTATCAACAGGTAGTTGCGCTCCGCATTGCTGTACGGCAGCCATTCAGCCTGACCGGGCGCAGAGGGCTGACCATGGTGCGCAAAGTTGACCCAGTAGTCGGACATGATGTCTGCCAGTCGATAGTCAAACGCCGTGCCACGCGATCGCAAAGTCTGAATATTGTTAAAGGCGTAGGCAATTTCAGAGGCATGGTAGGCACCCAGGTTCGCCTCTGCAGCACCGGGCGGTTGATGTGTAAAGTAATAAAGGTAGGCGGACTGCCCAACATGTCGAGTCAGATTTGCCCAGGTCACCATATTCCAGCCAAAGGTCGCGTCACGAAAACTGGCGAGCACTGATTCACGGATGTTTTCCTCCGGGTAAACATCCAGCACCAGATCGGCGAAGTCGCCATATTGAGCCTGCAGTCTTGCACGGTAGGCTTCAGCCGTTGATGGCAGATTGGCCGCCGCCCCCAGCGTAGTGCCCTCGTCACTGTTAAATCCCACCATCACGGGGACTGCACGTTGTCTGCCTTCAGAAAATATCTCATATGGCTGGGCGGGAATGACCCAGCCATCCACAATACCATCAGTACGGAATCCTGCTGCCATCGCCGCGTCCATCAATTGTCGGCCTGGCATGTTGCGCAGGTCCGCAAGGCTGTTAGCGCCCAGTTGTGTTGCCAGCTCAACTCCTGAATTAATGGCTGAAGGTCCCGCTGAGGTCTGACGATCCAGCGCAACCCGGGTATCAAGACGGGCCCCACTTTGGGCGATCACTTTGTGAAACAGCCCTTCAGTCAGTGGACTGGCTGTTAACAGGTTCACCGACCAGGCACCCGCTGACTCGCCGAAGATTGTGACATTGTCCGGATCGCCGCCAAACGCAGAGATATTCTGCTGTACCCAGCGAAGTGCCTCTATCTGGTCAAGGATGCCGTAATTGCCTGCTGAAAACTCCGGTGACTCGGAAACCAATTCAGGGTGAGCAAAAAAACCGAACACACCGAGGCGGTAATTGATTGTAACGACCACCACGTCTTTGGCAGCCAGGCTGGTGCCGTCGTAGGTATCGATCGCGCCTGAGCCCCGCGTCAGCGCGCCGCCGTGAATCCAGACCATGACAGGTCGGTCGGCGCCGGGTTCTGCTGCACTCCACACATTAAGGTATAGACAGTCCTCGCTGCTGACACGTGCGGGTCGGTAAAAGAAAGAACCTTCCGGATAGGGCTGCTGAAGGCAGTCCGGACCAAAACTATCAGCCAGTCGCTCCCCCTGCCAGGAGGGTGCAGGTTTTGGTGCCTGCCAGCGGTCCTGACCTACGGGTGGCATTGCATAGGGTATGCCCTTGAAGATGGATACCTGAGGATGCCGCTCCGATGCGGTTCCGAGCAGCGCACCCTGAGGCGTGTCGAGACGAACCAATGCTGTCTGAGTGGGTTGTTGCGCTACGATTGCGCCGGCCCACAGGCCAACGGCGGCAACGAGGAGCGTTTTCAACGTCTTTCTCATGTCCAGTTCCTGTTATTCTGCTGATTTTGACGGAGACCAGACGATGCAGGAATTTGGCATGGAAAACAAGTATTCCGCCAGGCGATGCTCAGCTTTGCATCTCGTTGCGGATGGCAGACAGGTTCTGTTGGGCTGGCTGGTAATCGGGCTGAATCGACAGTAACTGTTCCAGCACACTGGCAGCACGGGCCAGATCACCCTGTTGATAGAGCCAGTTGCTATAGCCCATCGCGATGACAGCCTGATCAGGCCACTGTTGGTAGCCCGCCTGCCAGGCTGCCCCGCTCAGTTCCGGATGCAGTCGCTGAAAATCTGCCACTGCCATAAAATAATCTGACACTTCCGCCGAAGCTGGGAGATCTCCTGGTGTCAGCGCCACAAAAGCCCAATGCTCGGCACGCTGCCAGGTCCGCTCGAACACCGGCAGCGCCACACGATATTCACGAATGGTCCCTGAGCGAAGAATTAATTCCTGTTGCTCAGGATCAAATCCCACAACCACCGCATAGTGCCATTGTGGCAACACGCTTAGTCCAAGATTCTGAAACACCAGCACCGGGTTGCCGGCTTCCAGTTCATTGATGATGGCAGTCAGCGTGCCTGGTATCACGTAGGGAACACGTTCAAAGGTTCGCGTCGCCGCCAGCATTTCCACCTGCAGAGAACCCTGCCGTGATGGAATATAGACGTGGGAAACGAGGTCATCTGGCTGCACTGCCACCTCGTTGTATTGCAGGATTGTCGCCAGTGCGGCCGGACCACACTGGTAAAGCTCTTGCGGAAAAAAAGGCACATCGACCAGTTCGACACCTTCAGGCAACTGGTCAGGTGGGCTGGACAGCAGCTGCTGACTTTGTGGTGTCGCCGCACATGCTACCAGCAGGGAGGCGAAAAGCAGGAGAAAAGGCACCCGCAAGCGGGTGCCTGATCGCTTTGACATCAGAGCCCCGGGAAAATATCGGTAACGCCAGCGATGTCCAGCAGCATGAAGATCACCAGCAGGAACAGAACGGTTTCCAGCAGGCCTTCACCGGCGGGCAACTCATCAATCTGTGCTGACAGCGCTGCCAGTTCGGCCTGGCTCATCGCGCTTACACGCGCCTGGGCATCGGCAGCATCCACGCCACGCGCGGCCAGTTGCGCCTGCACATCCGCACGACTCAAAAAGTTATTGACGGAAGCACGCTGATCAGCGACTTGCATCTCCTGCATCAGCTGTTCGGTGGTTACCATGCCTTGCGGCGCAGCATATGCCTGCTGGAACATCGCACCGAATGCAAAAACTGTAGCCAACATCCAGGTCGTGACGGACTTAAGTGTTCTGATTTTCATGACTGACTCCTTTTCATTGAAAACAAAATTTACTGCTATCGAACATCTATGTTTAACGGGCAAGCCATCGGAATTATTCCGAGGGCGGTACCTGGTGGACATAGATATCCCGCTGCGGGAACGGAATACTCAAACCTGCTTTATCGAACTCTTTGTAGACCAGCTCGTTCATACGGAAATGCACACCCCAGAAATCGGCTGCGTTCACCCACACCCGGACGACAATATTGACGGAGCTGTCTGCAAGCGCCGACACAGCCATAAAGGGGGCCGGATCTTTGAGGATGCGATCATCGGCTTCAATCAAGCGCCCCAGAACACCGTATGCCGTGTCGACGTCGTCGCCGTAGGCGATACCAAATGTCCAGTCCACCCGTCGCGTCGGCTGTGCCGAATAATTGATCAGTGAGCCCGTGGACAAAGGCCCATTGGGGACAAAGATCGTTTTGTTGTCTGGAGTGGTCAGTTCGGTGACAAAGATCTGGATTTCCCTGACGGTTCCCATATGACCCTGAGCTTCAATAAAGTCGCCGACCTTGAAGTACTTGAAGAACAGGATCATGACGCCGCCAGCAAAGTTTTGCAGCGTGCCTGACAGGGCCAGGCCGATGGCCAGACCGGCCGCACCGAGGATGGCGATAAAGGATGTCATCTGAACACCCAGCACACCCAGTGCCGTGATATACACCAGCACCTTCAACAATATCGACATCAGGCTGGACAGGAAGGACGCCAGTGACGGATCAACCTTGCTGCGCTTCAACAAGCGTTTGACCAGACTCACGAGGATACTGACGACCCACAGACCCAGCACCAGCGTGGCCAGCGCGCCGACAATGCGCGGACCATAGGTCAGGGCGTAACCCATGAATACGTCGGTTGAAAAGTTAAGGTTTTCCAGTGATTCCATAGTTGTTACTGACTCCCAGAAGGCTTGATTCGCACGGGCGGCATGGCCTGTTTCGCAACATTAACCTACACATCAACTGCGGCTGTCAAACAACTTTTTGCCATGCTTGTCTCGCCGCCGGTCTGACCGCATAATGACTTTTCGCACGCTTAGCCAGGTCAATTAACTGAAATAGCCGTGTCGTCAGTCGGACTCAGACAGATTGCCAGGAGAGTATGATGTTGCACGCCAGATTGCACTCTACAATAAGAACAGGCCTCACCATGTGCCAGGCGGCGCTTCTGCTGATGGTCTCTTCCTTGACGACCGCGCAGACAGACACGGTGGCTCTGGTGAATGCCCGTATCATCGATGGCACCGGCGCAGCCCCGGTTGACGACGGCGTGATAATTATCGACGCAGGCCGGATTACTGCTATTGGCAACTCAAACGATATCGACATCCCTGACCAGGCCAATGTGATGTCCATGGCCGGCAAAACCATCATCCCCGGTCTGATTAATTCACACGGTCATGTCAGTGACGTGCTCGGCCTGGAGTCCGGCCACTACAACACAGAAAACCTGTTGCGCCAGCTGAATCTGTACGCCAGCTACGGGGTGACCACAGTCATCAGCCTGGGCGGCGATGAGCGTGAGGCTTTTGAACTGCGCGACACCCAGGATACTCCTGCGCTGGACCGGGCACGGATATACGTTGCGGGCCCCGTCCTGTCAGCCGATTCGCCAGACGAGGC
The DNA here is from genome assembly GCA_002354805.1 of Gammaproteobacteria bacterium UBA2675. Lineage (GTDB taxonomy): Bacteria > Pseudomonadota > Gammaproteobacteria > Pseudomonadales > Pseudohongiellaceae > Pseudohongiella. The sequence continues at coordinate 109,386 of DEMH01000004.1, read as the reverse complement.
GGCTGCTCTGGTCGACGAAGTTGCCCGGTCGAATCCCGATTTCATCAAAATTCGAGTGGATGACAACCTGGGTCGCACCACCAGGATGGCACCGGAGGTCTACCAGGCTTTCAGCGATCGCGCCGAACATCACGGCATCCCGCTGGCGGTACACATTTATTACCTGGACGACACACGGCAGGTAGTCGAGGCAGGTGGCGACTTTGTCGCCCACAGTGTGAGAGACAGACATGTTGATCAGGCATTTGCCGATCAACTCATAGCGGCAGATGTCTGCTACAGCCCGACGTTGACCCGAGAAGTGTCCACCTATATCTACGAGTCGGAACCCGATTATTTTAGCGATCCCTTTTTCCTCGCTGGTGTTGATAGCGAAATTCTGGACACGCTGCGTGAGCCGGGCCGCCAGCAGCGGCTTCGTGACAGCGCCATGGCCCAGCAATACAAGGCAGCGCTGCCCATCGCAATGAGCAATCTCAAAATGCTTGCCGACGCCGGCGTGACAATAGCGATGGGCACCGATAGTGGTCCTGCCGCACGTTTTCAGGGATATTTTGAGCACCTGGAAATGTGGATGATGCAGGATGCGGGTCTGACGCCGATGCAGATCATCACCTCGGCCACCGGCGATGCCGCGCGTTGCATGGGTATCAGCGATGAACTCGGCACACTCGAAGCAGGCAAGTGGGCCGATCTGTTGGTTCTGTCAGCCGACCCGCTCGAGGATATTCGCAATACCCGAAGCATCGACCAGGTCTGGATAGCCGGCAAAGCGCTGCCCCGGCCAGGTTTTTAGAATGGATCATAGTAGAGATCATTACTGATGGAAGACTTCTGGAACAGTGATCGAACGCAGAGCCTGATCGGCGCTGCGGTGCTGGTCATCGTGTCCATGCTTTCGGTTTATCTGCTGTCGCAGGGCCGGCCATGGTCAGCCGAACTGAGCCTGATCGCCAGTTTATTCCTGGTCAATATTGTATGTTTCTTTTTGTCGACCTCATCCTGGGCACAGCAACAACGACACCGGCTGATGGTGGTCATCTGGCTGGAAGCCGCGATCATAGTCAGCCTCTACTTTCTGGTCAGTATCAGTTTTGTAGCCATTCTGGGCATTATCTGGGTAGTCCAGATCACCGAGCTGTTCCCGATTCGTACCACCAGCTGGTTACTACTCGCCGCTGTCAGCATCTTTACGTTTACCCAGATATTTCACTTCAACGACAACAGCCTGATGCTGGCACTGACGGGCTCAATAACGCTCAGCCTGTTCCACCTGTTCGCCGTCATCGCCACTTATCGCGCCAAACGCGAACAGGAATTGCGCGAGGAAACCGCCGCGCTGAACCGCGAGTTGCTGGCCACCCGCGAATTGTTGACCGAGCATTCGCGACAAACCGAACGCCTGCGCATAGCACGTGATCTTCACGACCTGCTGGGACACCACCTCACCGCACAGATTCTGCAGCTGGAGGTTGCAACACATGTCACTGATGGAACTGGCCGACAGAAAGTCGAACAGGCTCTGGCGCTTGGCAAACTGCTGCTCAGCGACCTGCGCACAGCAGTCAGCGAGCTGCGCGAGGACGAACCAATCAATTTCCGTGATGCGGTGAAAAAACTCGTCATTGGTGTTCCGAATATCGACATTCACCTGAACTTCAATTCAACGCTTGGCGAGATGCACCAGGCGGAGACCCTGCTCCGGTGCACACGGGAAGCGCTGACCAACATCCTCCGGCATAGCGGCGCCAGCAGATGTGACATCAGTTTCAACAGCACAGACAGCCATTATCATCTGCAGATCCGCGATGACGGCCGTTGTCGCGATTCTGTGACACCTGGCAACGGGCTCAAGGGAATCAAAGAGCGTGTTGAGGAAGCCGGCGGTAATGTTCGCTGGTACGCAGACAGCGGCTTTGTTATCGATATATATCTGCCTCTGGAATCAGAACTGGCCGAAGCCAGTTGATTCAGCCATCAGATTACAGCGTGACGCACTTTTGCAGACACCCACTCAGACAGCACCACAGTCGCAAATATCAGCACAAATACGGTAGCGACCTGCGCCCAGGCCAGGTTGTTGATAGCGGCGTTCATTTGCAGTCCTATGCCGCCAGCTCCGACCAGCCCAAGCGTTGTCGCTTCACGTATATTAATATCCCAGCGATAGACGCTGATGCCGGCAAAGGCCGGCAGGATCTGAGGCCAGACGGAGTAGGCAAGCACCTGCGGGCCACTGGCTCCAGTCGCCGTGATGGCTTCAACAGGGGTCGGGTGAATCTCTTCAATGGCCTCGTAAAGCAGCTTGCCCACGAAACCGATCGAGCGCAACGCGATGGCCAGCATCCCCGCAAAGATGCCAGGCCCGACAATTGTAACCAGCAGCATGGCCCAGATCAGAGCATTAATGGATCGCGAACTGACAATGATGGCCAGTGCGACCGCGCGCAGAGACGCGTGAGGTGTCGTGTTGCGCGCGGCCAGAAACGCCAGCGGGAAGGCAATCAGGATACCCAGCGCGGTACCAACCGTTGCGATATTGATCGTATCCCACAAGGGCTTCATCAGTGAGCCGGTGATACTCCAGTCGGGCGGGATCATGCGGCCAATCAGGCTGGCAGCCTGCTCATCGGCATCGTACAGAAACTCCCAGATGGTATTTTCGGAGATCAGCGCCCAACACCACACAAACAGCATGCCACCGAGCATCCATCCCGCCCAGATGGCGTATTGCTTTGCCGGTTCGCGCCGCAACCATTCCTTCTGTCCATCTTTTTCGCGGATAGGCATTATTGAGTCCACCTTCGCACATAACCAGAGAAATACTCACTCAGCAGGACGATGGCAATGATCAGCAACAGTATGGCCGCCGAGGTGTCATAGTCATAGCGATTGATCGAGGTGTTGAGCGTCGCGCCGATACCACCGGCACCAACGATGCCGATAACGGCCGACTCCCTGAAGTTGATATCCAGACGATACAGCGATAAACCTATCAGTCTGGGCATGACCTGGGGCTGCACCGCATAGTTGACCCATTGCAGCCAGGTGCCACCCGTCGCCCGGATCGCCTCCAACGGCTCTCGCTGAGCGTCTTCTATATCCTCCGCGAGCAACTTGGCCATAAAACCTATTGTCGCAAATGCCAACGTTATGACACCGGCTAAGGGACCGAAACCAAACATGGCAACAAACAGAATGGCGATGATGATTTCCTGAAACGTACGCGACAGGGCAATGATGGTGCGACAGATGTAGTAAACGGGTGCTGGTGCAATGTTGCGCGCTGCGCCTAGCCCCACCGGTACAGCAAGCAGGACTCCGATGATGGTCGCCGTAAAAGTCATCGTCAGACTTTCCTGCAGGCCAACAAATATCTCGCCGCTGCGGCTGACAAAGTCCGGACTCATGAACGAGGCTATAAACTCGACGCCGCGATCCATGCCCTGCGCAACCCGATCCCAGTTGACATCAACACTTAACCAGGCCGCTATGACGTACGCCAGGACACCCAGATTGAGTGACACACGCAGCCAGCGGCGTCTTATCAGTGGCAGCGGTGACCAGACTCCCTGCTGCAACAGTTGTAGCCGCTGCACATCCGCAGCTGAAGTACTGTTCTGGCTCATGGGTGTGCATCCACCGTCAGTGAACGCACTCTGTCCTCAGGCGAGGAGCGCTCGTCATCATCCTCATTGTCCGCAGGAACCTCCCAATCCTCCTCTCCATAGATACTCGTCAGAATGGCGGGGCTCAGATCCTGCGGCGAGCCGTCGAACACGATCCTGCCAGCACGCAATCCAACCACCCGGTCCACGAACTGCTGGGCCAGCACAACATCATGGATGTTGATGACGGCGGCCAGTTGCTGCTCCCGACACAGATCGCAGATCAGGCGCATAATCTGCCTGGAAGTCTTCGGATCGAGACTGGCCGTGGGCTCATCAACGAGCAATAGTTTGGGATTCTGCATCAGGGCACGAGCGATGCCGACGCGTTGTTTCTGTCCGCCCGACAGCGCATCTCCCCGTTTGTCGAACATGGTTTCCAGACCAACCCTTTGCAACAAATGAAAGGCCTGCTGAATATCGGATTTCGGAAAACGACGAAAGTAGCTGCGCCAGAACCCGACATAGGCCAGGCGTCCCGATAATACATTCTCCATCACGGACAGACGCTCAACCAGAGCGTAATTCTGGAATATCATACCGATCTGGCGGCGCGCCTGCCGCAGCTTCGCACCTCTGACCCGGGTAATGTCCTCGCCGTCCAGCTGCACCTTTCCATCAGTGGGTTCTATCAAGCGGTTAACACACCGAATAAGTGTGCTTTTGCCTGCACCAGAGGGTCCGATCAATGCAATGACCTGGCCCGCCGGAATCGTCAGATCGATATCGCTGAGGGCAAGCTCACCTGTCTGGTAGCGTTTGCTCACGCCTGTTAGTGTCAGCATGCTGCGTGATCTCCCTCAGTCACAGTTGTAAATCGTATCATTGGCTTCATCGATATCCCGAATGACCTGCCAGTGCTGTTGGTAGCTGATCGGAATAAACTGGGCCATCCCCGCATCGGCAAACTCCTGCTGCAGAGCCGACCCTTCCCAGTCAAAACTGAAAAAGGCCTGGCGAATGTTCTCGGCGAGTTCGGGCGCCAGATTGTGTGCCATTCCATAAGCTGTGGTGGGAAATGTCAGCGAACGATAGATGCTGCGATACTGATCAGCACTGACAACATCCCTGCCCTCCATTCGGCGCAGGACCTCATTGGCAATGGCTGCCGCCTCATAGTCGCCGTTTACAACGCCCAGGATCGAATTGTCGTGACTGCCGGAGTATGTAGTCGTGTAGTCGCGATCGGCCTGCAGGCCGAATTCCCGATCCAGTAGTGTCGACGGTGCTTTAAATCCAGAGTTGGATGTTGGTGATGTAAATGCAAGCTGGCGCCCCTGCAGGTCGGCAGCGTTGATAATACCGCTGTCAGGATAAGTGATGATCTCCATTTCGTAGCCGAAACTGCCGTCCTGGGCAGCCATCATGGCAAACGGCACAAACCCTGTGCAATTGACAGCAACCGGTGTCGACCCGGTGTTAAAGCCGGCAACATGCAGGCGACCTGCGCGCATCGCCTCCAATTGGGCGGCATTGGACTGCACCGGGAAAAAGCGGATCTCTTTGCCAGTCAGGGTTTCCATGTGGGTGATAAATTCGTCCCATACCTGAGAGTACAGTGCCGGGTCTTCCACGGGAGTGTAGGCAAATACCAGAATTCGTGGGTCGCGCCATGCGTCCGGGTCCGCCGGGCGGTCGGCGACCAGATCGGCGTCGCTGTCCTCATAACGCGGTGACAGCTGAGCCGATGCTGCCAGCGGCAATAACGCCGCCAGCAGGCCCGCTGTCACGCGTATCAGGCTGCGGTGAAGCGTCAGCGCTGAGTCAGTGGCCTTGAATAACATGATGACTGCCCTATGACTGCATGGAACAGCTGCATGGGTGAAATAGACGCAGCTGTATATCGCAGATTATTCATTATTGTCGGTATTTCACCCGCTGTAACGTCTGCTGCCAGCGGGAGGGTGACTGTGGATCATAGCAGGTGCTGGATTGCCGTCAACCGCGCAACAGGGCCTGAAATTGAAGCAGAATATCGTCTGCACTGCCATCATTGACCAGTACCTCTGCCTTCGGGTCTGGTGCCTCGAAATCATTGGTGAGTGCTGACGCACTGGCAACGCTGATACCATCGCGACGACTACGTAGCCGATCGACTATTAATTGTGGGTCCGATTTCACCCAGATAAACCGTATCTGTGGCAATCTTGCATTTAACCAGTCCCGATGACGCTGCTTATAGGCACCCTGGGTCACAATCAGGGGTTTGTCAGGCTCCCTGGACACCCGCTGGCGGATGGTTTGCAGCAGTACCACAAAAAACTCATCACGCATTGCATCGGTAAACGGTTGAGCCGTATTCAGTGCCTCACGCATGGCAGAGGTAATGTCATCATCAGCATGGTACACAGGCCAGCCATAGTGCCGGGATAAAACATCACCGGCAAATGACTTGCCGCTTCCAGACAAGCCGAACAAAAACCATACCGTTGGCAGGGTCATACCATTTATCGCTTGCTGCATACTGAGACTATCCTGAAACATTCCCCGGAATGGATTTTAGCGTACACCTGCGTGTATTATTCGGCTTTTGCAAATCTATCTGTTGCAGGAACCAAAGATGGGCAGAGCATACCAGAACCGTAAAGAGTCGATGGCCAAAACGGCGGCGGCTAAAACCAAAGTTTACAGTAAATATGCGCGTGAAATTTACGTTTGCGCGAAGTCTGGCGGCACAGACCCCGATGGCAATCTGACTCTGCGCAGCCTGCTGGATCGTGCCAAGAAAGACCAGGTCCCCAGCCATGTTATTGACAAGGCGCTGGAGAAGGCCCGGGGCAGCGGTGGGGAAGACTTTTCGCCAGCTCGCTATGAAGGCTTTGGTCCCGGAAACTGCATGGTCATCGTTGAGTGCCTTACCGACAACCCCAATCGCACCTTCGGCGATGTCCGTCAGTGCTTTACCAAGACCAAATCAAAAATTGGTGCGCAGGGCAGTGTCAGCCACATGTTCGATCACTGTGCCATTCTGGCCATCATGGGTGATGATGAAGAGAGTGTGCTGGAGGCTCTGCTGGGGGCCGACGTCGACGTTACTGATATTGAAAATGAAGACGGCCGTATCACGGTCTTTGCACCTCACACAGAGTATGCAAAGGCGCGCCAGGCATTACGTGACGCCTTCCCCGATGTCGAATTCGAGGCCGATGAAATTCAGTTCCTGGCACAGACGCAGACCGAACTGAGCGGCGACGATGTTGCTCTCTTCGAGCGTTTTATGGACATGCTGAACGATCTGGACGACGTCCAGAATGTTTATCACAACGCGGTATTGCCCGACTGAGGCAAACGCGGCAGCTCTGGCGCAGCCTGTTCAAACAGCGGCTGCCAGGCTTCCTCTGGTTGTGGCGCGCCAAAATAGTATCCCTGTTTAAAGTAGCAGCCGAGCTCCGTCAGACGCTCGGCCTGCGCTGCTGTCTCCACTCCCTCTGCGATTACCCGCAGGTCCAGACTGGCGCCCAGCGCGATAATGGTTTTCACGATGGCCTCATCGTTAATATCATCCATCAGGTCGCGCACAAATGACTGATCGATTTTCAGCTGCGACAGTGGCAGTCGTTTCAGATAACTCAAAGAGGCATAGCCGGTACCAAAGTCATCCAGCGCGAACTTGATGCCCATGGCCTGTAATTCCCGCATGCGCTCAACTGTCGACTGCACATCTTCAATTAACAGGCTCTCGGTAACCTCCAGTTCCAGAAGCCTGCCATCCACACCAGACTGTTGAATACAGTCGGCTATCTGGCGCACAAATTTGGGGCTGCGAAACTGTCGCGAACTGATATTGATGGCCAGCGTCATTGACCGCGTTGCGCTGTGTTGCTGCCAGCGCTTGAGGATACGGCAGGCTTCCGCGATCACCCATTCCCCAAGTGGAACAATCAGTCCCGCCGACTCAGCAACTGGAATAAAATCCCCGGGCGAGACGCGCCCAAGAATGTCATCCTCCCAGCGCAGCAAGCCCTCCATGCCGACCATTCTACCGTCGCCATCAACCTGTGGCTGCAGGTGCAGATTCAGACCAGTGCCATCGAGCGCACGCCGCAGGGCTTTTTCGATACTGGTACGTCTGGTGACCTCAACCTGCATGGTGGGGTTAAAAAATTTCACCGCGTTGCGCCCGGCATTCTTCGCAGCACCCAGCGCCAGATCCACTGCCTTTAGCAGCTCATCGACGGATTCGGCGTCAGAAAACATTGCCACTCCGACACTTACCGATGTGGTGACTTCGTGGCCGTGCAGATCAAAGGGGTCACCCAGCTGTACACGAAGAGTTTCGGCAAGATCATTAACACGATTGACTGCATCATCAATTTCAAGTGCCAGATCTTCCACAATGATGACAAACTCGTCTGCACCCAGCCTGCCGGAGGTGTCGGTAGGCAGCAGACTACGTTCAATTCGATGTGCCATTTGCTGCAACAACACATCCCCATGATTGTGACCCAGGGAGTCATTGATAGTCTTGAAGTTATCCAGATCGATCAGTACCAGCGCACCCTGATAACCTGTTATCTCATGTCCGCCCAGGGCGTGTTCCAGCCGCTCCAGTATTAACCGACGATTGGGGAGCCCGGTCAGCGAATCAAACGAGGCGAGTTGCTGAAGCTGACTGTTCATTTTGCTGTATTCTGTAATATCAGTAGAAATACCGCATAAAGAAGAGATGGTATCGTCCGGGTTGCGCAGAGGAATCTTGACTGACAGGAAGGTGTATTCGTCCTGACCATCGCGGGAAACACGGTGCTCTTCTTGGGCGACACGCTCGCCCTGGCGTATTACACGCAAATCAGTCTGTTGTATCTGTTCATAGGTGCGACTGTCAAAAAAAGCCTCATCGGTCTTGCCAAGGATTTCACTCTCCGGGTGGCCAAACAGTTCGCAGACCTTCCTGTTTACGTATTGATAATGCAGTTTGTAGTCCTTGATGTAAATATAGGCATCGACACTATTGAGGATAACATTCAGTCGCTGCTCACTGTCCTGCAGGCTTTGAGTCCGGACTTTGACGCGATAGCTCAACGCCACGCTGAACGCGATTGCCGCGAGCAATGCGAGGGCCAATGCTGCAGAACTCCAGATTATCCAGCCAGGTAGAGTACGGTCATTCTGATAGCTCCAATGCTCCAGAATCCGGTAATAGACCGAGTCTGGGTCGGCTCGCCACAGGCTCAGGTAGTTATCAATCGCCGTAAGTACTGCCCCATGGCTGCCGGCGGGCACGGCAAAATGTAACTGGCTGGGTTGAAACAGTATGGGGGTCGGCGTCAGCCCGAGGCGACTGGCCTCCATATCACCAGAGTGGTAACTGGATACCACGGCATCGGCGGCGCCTTCGGCAACAGCGGCAAACGCCTGTGTCTGATTGTCATAAGTCACCCAGTCGACGTTTAGAAAAAAATTGTCCGCCAGTGACTCCAGATAGGCTTGTTGAATGGAGTCCTGGAGCAAAGCGATACGTTTTCCTTCCAGGTCCAGAATTCCCAGAATGCCCTGATCACGTGACTCGTAAATCTGTGACCAGCTCAGCAATGCCGGCTGCTGATGAAAGTCAAACCGCTGCTGCCTGTCGGAATCAATCGCAACATCCGGCATGATGTCGATCTCGCCACGCTCCAGCAGCGACAGACATTCACTCCATTGACAGGGAACAGCTCTGAGTTGCCAACGCTCGGCACGGGCAATCTCGCGCAACAGGTCTCCGTGTATGCCGGAGATGCCGCCTTGCTCATCCTGGAACAGTTTGGGCGGGTTTTCGTAAACACCTACCCGCAGCACACTGGTTACCGGTTGTGCATGGGCAACCGACACCAGGGTGGTTAACACCGCCAATGTGATCAGAGATCCAGCACGTAAAGGTGACTTCTTGTCGCACATCGCTATTGGACCAGCCTGCTCCCTGAAAATGACGATCAGTCTCCTGCGCCGTTGCCCAGACAGCTCGATCTACACCTGATCTTTGCATCGGGACCTGGAGTGCGGGAATTCTACCGGTAGTTTCGCTGATAGACATCAGCCCCCATGTGCTCAATCTGTCTGTCGATCATGCGATCCATGGCCTGCAACACCCGCTGATGGGAAGCTTTGCGACCTTCCAGTCCTTGCAGGGTATACACTATCGCCTCCAGTGTCGATAAGGCGTCGGGCTCGCTCGCCCGACGAATGCGGTATCGACTGACCGGCACGGCACTGAGACTGAATCTTGGCAGGGACTGCAACACCGGCCAGGTATACAGCATTTTGCGACTGCGCCGCCAGCTGGCGTCAAGAAACACCAGGGGTCTGGGGCTGTGTCCGCGAAGTTCTTCAACCGGCAGGGACTCATCACTCGGGTAGATCAGCACACAATTTTCAGGCAGCGATGGCAAAACGTCCTGCTTTACAGCAAGCGTTTGCAGGAGACAGTCAGAATAGCTGAGTGATGCGAGCCGGGCTGTACCCAGCGGGTGTGTCGCCTCGCGTAAATCCTGCAGTATGACCAGCGGCCAGGTATTGGTTGCGGCTACAATGTCGGCGCAAAGGCAGGTTGAGATCGGTCTCTGACATCGGCTACAGCGTTGTCGAGCCATGGCGAGTCCATTAAGGTGGGAATGATGATGCACCAGCGCCGTCAGTTAATGCACGACGCTGGCTTCATCTGCCGCAATCAGCTTGCAGCAAAAGCTTCTTTTTCGTCTTCGGTCACTTCTTTGATGCTCAGCTTGATTCGGCCGCGTGCATCGAGGTCCATAACTTTGACCAGTACATCCTGTCCTTCACTCAGATACTCACTGATGTCTTCAACACGATCAGAAGAAATCTGCGAGATGTGAACCAGGCCGTCTTTACCGGGCAGAATGGTTACAAAGGCACCGAAATCAACGATACGGGCAACCTTGCCCATGTACAGCTTGCCTACTTCGGCTTCCGCTGTAATGCGCTGAATCAGCTCTATGGCCTTGTCGCGGGAGTCAGCATCTTCGCCATAAATGCGAATATTGCCGTCATCGTCGATATCCACCGATGCGCCACTTTCCTCTGTGATAGAGCGAATGGTGGCACCGCCTTTACCAATGACGTCGCGAATCTTGTCGGAATCGACCTTCATCGTTGCCATGGATGGTGCATTCTCGGAAACGTTTGGACGGGCAGTGGCCAGTACTTTGTTCATCTCGCCGAGAATGTGCAGGCGCGCTTCCAGTGCCTGGTTCAGAGCGATCTCCATGATCTCTTCATTGATGCCCTGAATCTTGATGTCCATCTGCAGAGCGGTCACACCCTTGTCTGTACCCGCGACTTTAAAGTCCATATCGCCAAGGTGGTCTTCATCACCCAGGATGTCCGTGATCACCGAGAAGCGCTCACCATCCTTGATCAGACCCATAGCGATACCCGCCACAGGAGCCGACAGAGGCACACCCGCATCCATCATTGCCAGCGAGCTGCCGCATACTGAGGCCATGGAGCTGGAGCCGTTGGATTCGGTAATTTCCGATACCACACGAATGGCGTACGGGAAATCCTCTTCGCTCGGCATGACTGCCTGCACACCGCGCTTGGCCAGTTTGCCATGGCCGATTTCGCGACGCTTGGGACCTGACATGAAGCCAGTTTCACCAACACAGAAAGGAGGGAAGTTGTAGTGGAACATGAAGGCTTCTTTCTTGGAGCCTTCCAGACCTTCAATCATCTGTGAATCACGCACGGCACCCAGAGTAGTTACAACCAGCGCCTGAGTCTCGCCACGTGTGAACAGCGCTGAACCGTGAGCCTTGGGCAGAACACCTGTCTCAATGGCAATCGGACGAACCGTTTTAGAATCACGACCATCAATACGTGGCTGACCGTCCAGCACACGATTACGCACTACTTTTTTCTCGAGTTTTGCGAACACGCCTTTTACGTCATCAGCAGTGACACCTGACTCTTCGCTGACAAACTGCTGTTTGGCCTGGTCCAGCAACTGACCCAGTGCATCGTAACGCTGCATCTTGTCAGAAATCTGGTAGGCGTCGGTAATACCGGCAGTAAACGCATCGGCGATTGCCTTGACCAGTGTTTCGTTCTCTGGCTCAGGCTGCCAGTCCCAAACGGGCTTGCCGGCTTCTGCCTTGAGCTCGTTGATTGCCTGAATGGCGCCCTGCATGGCTTCATGGCCATACAGCACCGCGCCCAGCATCTGATCTTCAGTCAGTTGTTTTGCTTCTGACTCCACCATCAGTACGGCTGATTCAGTACCTGCCACAACCATGTCCAGCAATGAGGTTTCCAGCTGTTTGGCACCCGGGTTAAGGATATATCCATTCTCCGGGTCGAAACCGACGCGAGCTGCGCCGATAGGGCCGTGGAAAGGGATACCCGAGATAGCCAGCGCTGCTGATGCGCCAATCATGGCTGCTACATCAGGATCTTCATCCTTGGTTGCAGAGATGACCGTACAGATGACCTGTACTTCATTTTTGAAACCCGAAGGGAACAAGGGGCGGATAGGCCGGTCAATCAATCGCGAAACCAGCGTCTCTTTCTCAGTGGGACGCCCTTCGCGCTTAAAAAAGCCGCCGGGGATTTTACCGGCCGCGTAGGTTTTTTCCTGATAGTTGACAGTCAGCGGGAAAAAATCGGCGCCAGGGGCGGCCGTCTTTTTTCCCACGACTGTGGCGAGCACCTGAGAGCCACCCATGGTGACAATCACAGCGCCGGTAGCCTGTCGTGCAACTTTACCGGTCTCCAGAGTGACCGTCTGGTCACCAAACTGGAAGGTCTTGCTTACAATATTAAACATACTCTGTTCCTGTTTTTTATTTGAGACCCGGGCAGCATTGCAGCAACATCCGTTTTACCAAGAGTCTCTTCTCACTGTCTCATCGTCTTGAAATTGCGATGCGTCTTAGCGACGCAGGCCCAGACGTTTGATCAGATCGGCATAACGGTCAACATCTTTGCGCTTGAGGTAGTCCAGCAGCTTGCGACGGCTGTTTACCATGCGGATCAGACCACGACGTGAGTGGTGGTCGTGCTTGTGTTCACGGAAATGATCCTGCAGCAGATTGATGTTTTCAGTCAGCAACGCAACCTGTACTTCGGGAGAACCCGTGTCGTTGTCGCCGCGTCCGTATTCGTTAACAATTGCCTGTTTCTGTTCAGTCGTTAAAGCCATTTTAAAATCTCCAGTTCAATATGCATTAATGTTTAATGACATCCTGTCAGCCAGCATAACCGTGCATAATTACAGTTACCTGGTGTCTTCCTTCATTAATCGGCGTGGAGCCACCCGACCATCATCGAGCACTTCTCCCATACCGAAGAATTCTTCTTCATCGTACAGCCGTACCAGACCACTGTCTGGCAGATGTCGGACCATCACAGCCTGCCCCTGCTTCATGTATACTGCAGTTGTTGCTGGCATATGGACTGCCGGCAGGTGCTCAATGGCCTTGTCGGCTGGACGCAACAAAGCATCAACAGCCTCCAGTCCCCCAGCTTCATGCAGCTCTTTCAGGGCGTCGAGCGTCACGCACTCGTCAATTCCAAAAACGCCGGACTGCAGTCTTCGCAGCGCCGTTACGTGCCCGCCGCAACCCAGGCTTTCTCCCAGGTCGTCAGCAATGGTACGCACATAGGTTCCTTTGCTGCAACGTATTTCCAGTTCAGCACTGTCACCATCGAACGACACCAGCCGAAGCTCGTGAACTGTCACCAGGCGCGGTGTCCGCTCCACCTGTTGCCCCGCACGGGCAAGTTTGTACAAGGGCTGACCTTTGTGCTTCAGGGCAGAGTACATCGGTGGCAACTGCTCAATTTGACCTACAAACTGTGTCAGCGCCGTGACAACATCTGACTCACTGACCGACACCGGTCGGCGACTGATTACTTCGCCTTCAGCGTCTGCGGTGTCAGTCCTTTCTCCAAACTTTACTCGTGTCAGGTATCGCTTGTCCGCTTCCAGCAGAAACTGCGACACTTTGGTTGCCTCGCCAAAACACAGTGGCAACACGCCGGTAGCCAGAGGATCCAGCGCCCCGGTATGTCCTGCCTTGGCGGCCTGCAACAACCTTTTGGCTTGCTGCAGACAGGCGTTGGAGCTAATACCCTGAGGCTTGTCTACCAGCAGAATTCCGCTTATCGGGCGGCCTTTCTGCTTCCTGCCAGCTGCCAATTCAGTGCCTCTCTTCCTGACTGTCACCCGTATCCGGGGTGTCCGCACCATCTCCGTGCTCGCTATCCTCTTCCAGCGCCCTGTCGATCAGGCTGGAGAGGTACCGCCCACGGGCAATACTTTCATCGTAGCGAAACTGTAGAGCGGGTGTTGTTCGCAGGCGCAATTCTTTGCCCAGCAGACTGCGCAGATATCCAGAGGCTTTGTTCAGGACCGCCAGACTGTCCTCAATCTGTTTGCGGTCCAGCTCGCCCATATCCTTCAGCTGGCTGTCCAGGCCCACCGCGTCACGCGTCATCACAGTCACGAATACTGTCGCATGCGCGAAATCACGACTGACATCAACACCCGTTACCGAAACCATGCCAAGCCGGGGATCACCTATTTCGCGCATGATCAGATCTGCGAGAATTCGCTGGATCTGATCGGCTACCCGTTGTGCGCGCGGAGATGTATTACTCATCAGAGAGTTCTGGCTACCTCAATGGTCTGGTAAACCTCGATCTTGTCGCCTACTTTGACATCGTTGTAGTTCTTTACGCCGATACCACATTCCATGCCGTTACGCACTTCACTGGCGTCGTCTTTGAAGCGGCGCAGAGATTCCAGTTCGCCTTCGAAGATCACCACGTTGTCACGCAGAACACGGATGGGACGACTGCGGTATACCGTGCCTTCCACCACCATGCAGCCGGCCACCTGACCAAACTTCGGCGAGTTGAAGACATCACGCACTTCGGCCACGCCCAGTATTTCTTCACGCAGTTCCGGTTCGAGCATGCCGCCAAGGATGGCCTTCACGTCATCGATCACGTCATAGATGACGTTGTAGTAACGCAGGTTAATGCCTTCGTTTTCGATGACATCACGGGCTGACTTGTCGGCACGAACGTTGAAACCAATCAACATCGCGCTTGAGGTCGCCGCCAGGTGCGAATCGGTTTCGGATATACCACCGACGCCGGCTGCTACCACGTTGACTTCTACCTCATCGGTACCAAGCTTCTGCAGGGAGCCGACGATAGCCTCCATCGAACCACGCACATCTGCCTTGATGATGACATTGAGAATGCTTTTGCCAGCCTTGCCGATACCGGCAAACATGGCTTCCAGCTTATTACCCTGTTGCAGTGCGTTCTGCTTTTCCTTGTGCTTTTCGCGACGGAATTCGGCCACTTCCTTGGCGCGCTTCTCGTCAGCTACAACAACAAACTCGTCGCCTGCTTCCGGAACGCCATTGAAACCCAGCACCTCAACAGGAATGGAGGGTCCAGCCGATTTAACCTGGCGACCCGCCTCATCAATCAGTGCTCTTACACGGCCAAATTCATAGCCGGCAAGAATGGTGTCGCCAACATTCAGCGTACCGTTCTGAACCAGGACTGACGCAACCGGACCACGGCCCTTGTCCAGGCGTGATTCAATCACAACACCTTTGCCTGGTGCATCGACAAACGCCTTGAGTTCGAGCAGCTCAGCCTGAAGCAGAATGGCTTCCAGCAGTTCTTCGATGCCCTGACCAGTATGAGCAGATACCTGCACAAACTGGACATCACCACCCCAGCTTTCCGGTATCACATCTTTGGCAGCCAGCTCACTGGTCACTTTATCAATATCGATATCTTCTTTGTCGACCTTGGTAATGGCGACAACGATTGGCACTTCCGCCGCGCGGGCATGCTGGATGGCTTCCTCAGTCTGCGGCTTGACGCCATCATCTGCAGCGACCACCAGTACAACAACGTCAGTCGACTTGGCACCTCGTGACCGCATGGCACTGAACGCCGCGTGTCCAGGAGTATCCAGGAAGCAGATCATGCCGTGATCTGTTTCAACGTGATAGGCGCCAATGTGCTGGGTAATACCACCAGCTTCGCCGGCTGCAACAGACTCTTTGCGGATGAAATCCAGCAGCGAAGTCTTGCCATGGTCAACGTGACCCATAACAGTAACCACAGGCGCACGTGTGATTGCTTCATCACCGCCTTCATAGACCAGTGACTCGTAGAGATCGTCTTCGATTGCATCCGCCGAGACGAATTTTGCGGTATGACCCATCTCTTCAATCAGCAGTGTCGCTGTATCCTGATCCAGCGCCTGGTTGATGGTTGCCATGACACCCATCTTGAACAGAGCCTTGATCAGCTCAGCCGACTTGACTGACATTTTCTGGGCGAGGTCGCCAACGGTATTGGCTTCACCGATGGTGATTTCGCGCGAAATAAACTCGGTAGGCTTCTCGAAACCGTGCTGCTTGTTGCGCGACTTCTTGCGTGGACCGCCGCGGCGACCACGTCCGCCATCGTCAAACTCGCCATCTTCGAGCACAAAATCGTCGATCCTGGCTTTGCCTGGCTTCTTGCCTGCCACCGCCTTTTTGCGGAAACCGGATTTCTTTTCTTCATCCTTGTCATCGGTATCAGCTTTACGTCCGCTTTTTGCAGCGGGTTTTGCTTTACCGCGACCGGGTTTAGCGCTGTCTGGATCCTGGGCCGGAACATCAGCAACCGGGGCCGCTGGTTTGGTCTCTGCTGTTTCAGCAGCTGGCGCCTTTTCCGGCTCCGCGGCGTCGGAAGTTTCAGTCGGGGATACCTCAGTAGCAGCATCTTTCCTGACCGCATCTGCGTCTTTGCCTGATTCTTCCGCTGGCGAATCAGTCGTTGCTTCAACTGCAGGCTCTGCTGCTATCTCCTGATTCGGCGCCTCTGGTGGAACAATCAGTTCCTCTTCAGCCGGCTTCTCCGGTTGCAGTTCACTGCGTTTGACATAGGTGCGCTTTTTACGCACCTCAACACTGACCGTTTTTCCGCGCCCCTGACCGGAGGCGGTTTTTAGGGTCTCAACCGTCTTTCGCTTCAGCGTAATTTTTTTCGGTGAAGCATCGGCGCTGGCCGCGGCTCCATGACTGCGACGCAGGAACAGCAGCAATGTATTTTTGTCTTCATTGGAAATAGGCTCCTCCGCACGCTTGTGCGGGAGACCTGCCTCCTTAATCTGGGCAAGAAGCCTTTCTGTGGTCACACCGACCACTTTGGCCAGTTCACCGACTGTTACATCTGCCATCTAGTTACTCCTGTCTGCTCTTGCCGCCTGGTTATTCAAACCACGGTGCACGAGCCGTCATAATCAATTTGCCGGCACGCTCTTCGGTCATGCCGTCAATATCCATCAATTCGTCGATCGACTGTTCAGCCAGATCTTCCATGTTGAGGATGCCTTTCTCAGCCAGCGACATCGCCAGCGCATCATCCATGCCTTCCATGTTCAGCAGGTCTGCTTCCAGATTGGCGCTGGACAGCCCTTCCTCGGATGCTATCGCCTGTGTCAGCAGTGCATCACGGGCACGATCGCGAAGCTCTTTGGCGATATCTTCATCAAAGCCGTCGATACTCAGCAATTCGTCCATCGGAACATAGGCAATCTCTTCCAGCGAGGTAAAACCCTCACTGACCAGCAGTTCGGCGACATCTTCATCCACATCAAGCTTGTTCATGAATGCAGTGATGTAGGTACTTGCCTCACGCTGCTGTTTGTCCTGCGCTTCCTCAATGCTCATTACATTGATCGCCCAGCCGGTAAGTTCAGCTGACAGACGCACATTCTGACCGTTGCGACCGATTGCCTGCGCAAGATTGTCTTCTTCAACAGCAACATCCATTGTATGACTGTCTTCGTCCATGACAATAGACGCCACTTCGGCAGGCGCCATAGCATTGATCACCAGCTGCGCGGGGTTGTCGTCCCACAGAATGATGTCGATACGCTCATTGGCCAGCTCGTTAGAGACCACCTGCACGCGTGAACCGCGCATACCGACGCAGGCACCAACCGGATCGATTCTGCCATCATTGGTACTGACGACGATCTTGGCACGCGAGCCAGGATCCCTGGCTGCAGCGCGAATTTCGATCACACCATCGGCAATTTCCGGCACTTCTATCTTGAACAGCTCGATCAGCATGGCCGGAGCTGTGCGACTGAGAAACAGCTGAGGTCCACGGATTTCCTGACGGACATCCTGAAGCAAAGCACGAATGCGATCACCAGTGCGGAACATCTCTCTGGGGATCATCTGATCACGAAGCAGGATTGCTTCTGCGTTACCGCCCAGATCGACCAGGACGCTTTCGCGAGTAACTTTCTTGACAGTACCCGACACCAGCTGACCAATACGGTCACGGTACTCACTGACGACCAGTTCGCGCTCAGCCTCGCGCACCTTCTGCACGATAACCTGTTTGGCGGTCTGGGCAGCAATTCGACCGAACTCTACATTTTCAATTTTTTCTTCCCAGACATCACCAATGTCCAGATCCGGGTTCTTTTCCCGCGCCTGGTCCAGAGTCATTTGATGGCCTGGCTCTTCCAGGTCTTCATCAGCCACTACATCCCAGGTACGAAATGTTTCGTACTGACCGTTCTTGCGATTAATGGCAACCCGACAGCTGGCTTCTTCGCTTTCAAAACGCTTTTTGGTCGCAGTCGCCAGCGCAGTCTCAATGGCTTCGAAAATAACGTCGCGTGACACTCCCTTCTCGTTAGAGACCGCGTCTGCAACTGCCAGAATTTCTTTACTCATCATAGTAGTGTCACCTTACAAACGAAACACGCGAATCAGAACGCGATGTTGGCCTTGTCTATCTGGTCAAACGGGATTTCAACCGGTTCGTTATCGACGATCATGGTGATATTGCCCGCCTCAGCGTGCTGCAATAAACCTTTAAATTTACGTCGCCCATTGATCGGACCACGCAAGCGCAAACTGATTACCTCACCAAGAAATTCCTGATACTGCTTGAGAGTAAACAGCGGTCGGTCGAGGCCGGGCGAGGAAACCTCCAATGTATACTCACCAGGGATGGGGTCTTCAACGTCAAGCACCGCACTAACTTGTCGACTGACGCTTTCGCAATCGTCGATTGTGACACCCTCCGGGCTGTCTATATAAATCCGCAGGAGTGACGAGCGCCCTCTGACGAGGAACTCCACACCCCACAGCTCAAGACCAAGGGCCTGAACCGTCGGTTCCAGCAGCTGTGTAATCTTGTCAGTTGATGTCGCCAAATTTCCGCCAATCCATATCGACTGCACAAACAAAAAGTGGGCCTGCGGCCCACTTTGAAGAATGCTATCACTTGCTTTCGGGGCCAGCCAGTTACAATTCATCCATTCACGGACAAGCTGTTTCAGACCACCTAACAAAAAGCCCCATCATGGGGCCTTTTGTAGCAGCGCCGGCAAACGGCTCGGCGGCTGCGAATTGGTAGCGGGGGCAGGATTTGAACCTTCGACCTTCAGCGGCTGCGCCGGAGAAGAGCCGAGCCCGACCGTCGGGCTGCCTGGTACTGCGCTACACTTCGATTGGTAGCGGGGGCAGGATTTGAACCTACGACCTTCGGGTTATGAGCCCGACGAGCTGCCAGACTGCTCCACCCCGCAACAAAACTTTAATTATTTCAATTTGATGCAAAAGATCTTCGCTGTTTGCACCCCGATGGCTTCTGGCGTTGCCATCATCTGAGGGTGGGTATTCTAGCGCCGGGCCGGCGAAATAGTCAAGCCCGATTTTACTTTTGCGGTAAGTTGGTGCCGAAGGCGAGACTTGAACTCGCACGACCAAAAGGTCACTACCCCCTCAAGATAGCGTGTCTACCAATTCCACCACTTCGGCTAAAGGCTTACTGCGGCTCCGACTCCGGGACCGCCGGTATATCTGACGAATCTACAGGCGCACTTACCTGCGGAATATCTGATTGCTGCTCCATTTCACGCAGCAACTCCGGGTTAACTAATGGCGCGCCGTCTTCCGCACCTGCACCAATGCTGTACTGCTTTGCATAAATCGCAAGAACCAGACTGGTCGCAAAAAATATGACAGCAGCCACAGTTGTGGATTTAGTCAGGAAGTTACCACTTCCGGACGCACCGAACACCGTCTGCGAGGACCCGC
The DNA here is from genome assembly GCA_002354805.1 of Gammaproteobacteria bacterium UBA2675. Lineage (GTDB taxonomy): Bacteria > Pseudomonadota > Gammaproteobacteria > Pseudomonadales > Pseudohongiellaceae > Pseudohongiella. Next base: position 89,633 of record DEMH01000004.1, on the reverse strand, counting down.
TACCAAACGCCGCACCAGCATCTGCGCCTTTGCCCTGCTGCAAAAGCACCAGCCCGACAATCGCGATCGCGGCGATGACATGCACTACAACTATCAGCGTTTCCATAATTAACTCACGCTCTTACAAATTCGTATAAAGGCCTGCGCATTCAGCGAGGCACCACCCACCAGACCGCCATCTATGTCCGGGCATGCAAACAGCTCTTCAGCGTTATCAGCTGTCACGCTGCCGCCGTAGACAATCTGCACAGCATCGGCGACTGCTGCATCATGCCCGGCCAGGAACTGCCGGATCACTGCGTGCATATGCTGCGCCTGGTCGCTGGTTGCGGACAACCCCGTTCCGATCGCCCAGACTGGCTCATAGGCAATCACCGAATCAGCGAACGCGGAGACTCCGTGTGCCGCTACCACGCTCGCAATCTGCGCCAGCACCGTCTCTTCAGCAGCACCACTGTCGCGCTGCTCACGTGTCTCACCCACGCATAAAACCGGGATCATTCCCGCTTCCGATACTGCCCCGACCTTGCTGGCAATCAGCTGGTCGGTCTCGCCGTACAGCTGGCGCCGCTCCGAATGCCCTACGATCACATAGCGCACACTGAAGTCGCGCAACATACTGGCAGCAACCTCGCCTGTGTAGGCCCCCGAAGACTGCTCGCTGACATTCTGGGACCCAATAACCAGTTCGCTGCCGTAAGCAGCTTCGGTCACCTGTGTCAGATAGGGGAACGGCGGACAGACAACGACATCAACACCGTTGACTCCCTCGGACAGACCGGCCAGCAAACCCTGCATCAAGTTATTGATAGCGGCTCGCGAGCCATTCATTTTCCAGTTGCCGGCCACCAGCGCCCGTCGCATACGCTCAACCCTCTATCCTTTGGCTGCCTGTCCTCGACAGAGCGGGGGCGACACTATAACCACTTTGCTGAAGGCATGCAAGCAGACTCAATTCAGGCACGATTCAGCGCCAGCTCTACTCGACAGCACGCACGACATCGGCCAGTTGCTCGGCATAACGCCTGACCTGTTCTGGCTGCTCACCCTCGACCATAACCCTGATCAGCGGCTCGGTTCCTGAAGGGCGAAGAAGCACCCTGCCACGACCAGCCATTTCAGATTCAAGCTGCTTGACGGCATTTATCACACTGTCATCGTTCATGACGCACTGCTTGTCTGTAATCTGGACATTGATCATGGTCTGCGGCATTTTTTGCATGTCAGAGCACAAGGCGTTCAGCGAACTGCCCGTCTGCACCATCGCTGCCAGCACCTGCAGTGCAGAAACCACACCATCACCGGTGGTTGTCGCATCCAGACAGATGATATGACCGGATGACTCACCGCCGAGCTGCCACTGGTGCTGCTTCAACGCTTCCATTACATACCGGTCGCCCACGCTGCTGCGCACAAAAGGCACTGCCAGTGACTTCAGGCCCAGCTCCAGCCCCAGATTGCTCATCAATGTGCCAACCACGCCACCCAGGGCGACACCTCGTCGCCGACGGTCCTTCGCGATGACAAACAGCAGCTCATCGCCATCAACGATGTTGCCCAAGTGGTCGATCATGATGACCCGGTCACCATCACCGTCGAAGGCAATACCCAGATCGGCCTTCTCGGACAACACTTCTCTGACCAGCTGCTCCGGCGACGTGGAGCCGCAGCCCTCATTGATATTCAAACCATCCGGCTTCACGGAAATTGCCTTGACACTGGCACCCAGCTCAGAAAACACACTGCTGGCAATGTGATAGGTTGAGCCATTGGCACAATCGACCACAATTCTCAGGCCTCGCAGCACACTGCCACCAGGAATCGTGCGCTTGCAGAACTCGATGTAACGCCCAGCCGCATCAGAGATTCGCGACGCCTTGCCAAGCTGCTGGGAGGGAACCGTTGTCAGGTCGCGCTCCAGGTATTCCTCAATGGCGAGCTCGGTCTCATCAGGCAACTTGGCACCATCACCCGAGAAAAACTTTATGCCATTGTCCTGAAAAGCATTATGGGAAGCACTGATGACGATGCCTGCCTGCGCCTGAAAGGTTCGTGTCAGGTACGCAATAGCGGGCGTTGGCATGGGGCCCAGCATGTGGATATCTACACCCGCCGAGGCGAGCCCTGCCTCCAGCGCCGACTCGAACATATAGCCGGAGATGCGCGTATCCTTGCCGATCAGAATCTTGCTGCGACCGCCACTCTCCCGGGCAAAGACCTTGCCAGCGGCCCACCCCAGTTTCAGCATGAAATCGGGCGTGATGGGATACTCACCTACGTGGCCGCGAATTCCGTCAGTTCCAAAGTATCGTTTTTCCTGCATCGTAGACGATTCCCTATTGTTCTTTGATCGTTGTGAAACCTGCCCTCAGTGCATACTGCCGCAGATTCTGCCAGCGAACGCATTCCGCGCTAGCTATGTTGTACGGTGGCCGCCAGGACCCGCATGGCATCGACTGTTTCTGGCACATCGTGAACACGTATGATGTCTGCGCCATTTGCAGCCGCGATGACTGCCGCCGCCAGGCTGCCCGCCAGACGCTGATCAACCGGCCGATTCACGATACGACCAATCATCGATTTGCGCGACATACCCACCAGGACCGGCAACTTGTGCTGTTGCAGAAAATAGCTCAGATGCGCCAGCAGATGATAATTGTGCTGGTCAGATTTACCGAACCCGAAACCCGGATCAATACACAAACGCGAACGGTCGATTCCTGCGGCCTCTGCGCTGATAACGCGCCGACGGAGAAAATCATCCACCTCATCGAGAACATTCTGGTAGCGCGGCTGATCCTGCATATTGGATGGCTGGCCCTGCATGTGCATCAGGCACACGGCCATCCTGCTGGTGGCAGCTGCGGACAGAGCGCCGTCACGCTGCAGCGCACGCACATCATTCACCATACCCGCACCGGCGGCAGCTCCGGCTGTGATGACCGACGGCGTACTGGTATCTATAGAAATGATGACATCCATCTCTCCGGCGATCGCCTCGACAACCGGGATCACCCGGTCAAGCTCCTCCTGCTCGGAAACCAGTCTGGCGCCTGGCCGCGTAGACTCACCGCCAACATCAAGCAAGGCAGCACCAGCCGCAACCATGGACTCTGCCTGGCGCAGCACTTTGTCGATTGATACGGAAAAGGAGTTTTTTTGTGCGGCGAATTGACCGCCATCCGAGAAGGAGTCAGGCGTTACATTAATGACGCCCATGACAACAGGCGTAGAGAGATCAAGCCAGCGGCCTGAACAGCACAGCCCCCGATGCCGGGGGCGTGCCGGATTGGATCTATCAGTTGTCATTCGTTCCAGCTAGCTGCCACTTATGAAAGGACCATCAATGTTCGCTGGCCGGACCACCGATCGGATTGTCAGTCCGCTCGCTTTCATCGCTGGCCTTGTCGTCGCTCGCATCAGAGCGCGCAGAGCCGGATCCACTGCTCGGGTCAGACCAGTCAGCTGGTGGACGGGGCTTGCGTCCGTCCATGATGTCATTGATCTGCTCAACGTCAATGGTTTCGTACTCCATCAAGGCGTCTTTCATCAGCTCCAGCTTGTCGCGGTTCTCATCCAGCAAGCGCTTGGCCGTGCCATAGCAGTAATCAATGATACGCTTGATTTCTTCGTCGATCAGTTTTGCGGTTTCACCCGAATGCTGGGTCTGCGACCCACCAGCTGAGCGCCCCAGGAATACCTCACCATCGTCCTCGGCATACATCAGTGGTCCCAGTTTTTCGGACAGCCCCCACTTGGTAACCATGTTTCTGGCCATCTCGGTCGCGCGCTGGATGTCGTTGGACGCACCCGTAGTAACGCCTTCCTCACCCAGAGTCATCTCTTCCGCGATACGACCACCATAAAGGCTGCATATCTGGCTGATAATCGCGCGTTTGCTGATGCTGTAACGATCCTCTTCAGGCAGGAACATTGTCACACCTAGCGCACGGCCGCGCGGGATGATACTGACTTTATAGACAGGATCATGTTCCGGCACCAGGCGCCCCACAATCGCATGACCTGCTTCGTGGTAGGCAGTATTGGTTTTTTCTTTCTCGGACATGACCATGGACTTGCGCTCTGTGCCCATCATGATCTTGTCTTTGGCTTTCTCGAACTCTTCCATGGTGACCAGGCGCTTGCTGGCACGCGCTGCAAACAATGCAGCCTCGTTAACCAGGTTGGCAAGGTCGGCGCCGGAGAAACCAGGCGTGCCGCGCGCGATCACTGCTGCATCAACATTGTCCGCGATCGGCACTTTGCGCATATGTACCTTGAGAATCTGCTCACGACCACGAATGTCTGGCAGACCTACGACAACCTGGCGGTCGAAACGACCAGGACGCAGCAGAGCCGGATCAAGCACGTCAGGACGGTTGGTAGCTGCGATAACAATAATGCCGTCGTTCACCTCGAAGCCGTCCATCTCAACCAGCAACTGGTTCAATGTCTGCTCGCGCTCATCGTGACCACCACCAAGGCCGGCACCACGGTGACGACCTACTGCATCGATCTCGTCGATGAAGATAATACAGGGGGCCTGTTTTTTGGCCTGATCAAACATGTCGCGTACACGAGACGCACCCACACCTACAAACATCTCGACAAAATCAGAACCCGAGATGGAGAAGAATGGCACTTTGGCCTCGCCGGCGATGGCTTTTGCAAGCAGTGTCTTACCGGTGCCCGGCTGACCGACCATCAGAATGCCGCGCGGGATGCGGCCACCCAGGCGCTGGAATTTGTCGGGCTCGCGCAGGAAGTCGACCAGCTCTTTGACGTCTTCCTTGGCCTCTTCAACACCAGCCACATCCGAGAATGTCACTTTGATCTGGTCTTCACCCAGCAGTTTGGCCTTGCTCTTGCCGAATGACATGGGGCCGCCCTTGCCGCCGCCAGCACCACCCTGCATCTGCCGCATAAAGAAAAAGAACAGCGCAATTATGATCAGAATCGGGAAACTGGCCACCAGCAGCTGCGTCCACAGGCTCTGCCGCTCAGGTTCCGAGGCCCTGATCTCAACGCCATTGTTAAACAGGTCAGACATCAGTTCATCGTCACCGATCATCGGGATAGTGGTGGTGAAACGGCTGTTGTCGGTACGGACGCCATTGACCGATACGCCGGAAATATTGACCGACTCTACCTGCCCGCTGCGGACTTCCCGAATAAATTCGGAGTAATTAACCTGCGAAGTTGCCGGCTCCTGATTGATATTGTTGAACACTGTCAGCAATACCGCTGCAATCACCATCCAAAGCAGTAAATTCTTCGCCATGTCGTTCAAGGGAGACCCCCTTTTTAATGTGTCATTTTCAAACTGATAAGACCGCCTAAACGGCCTTTGCCATTCCCTCAGATCCCGACGTCATTATTGTTGAGTTCGTGACTGCTGCGCCTGGCAGCAATGAGACAACCGCGTCTCGCCGGCTGGATTTTCACTATCTGATACGTTATTAAGATGGGGACCGGATTCGATATTACAAGATACAACTCTTGATTGTCCAAGAAATGCTGACCTACAATGCGCGTCCTTTCTTCAAATCACCCGGATTTTTTATGAGCAATCGCAAGCAACCACTGAGTAATCAGGAACTTAAAAAGCTTCGCGCAATCGCCCACGGGCTCAAACCAGTCGTGACCATCGCCCAGAACGGGCTCAGCGAGGGCGTTTTGAAGGAAATAAACCGGGCTTTGGCACAGCACGAACTGATTAAAATAAAAGTCAGCGTCGGAGACAGGGACGCTCGTCAGGAAGTAACCGAAGAAGTGTGCCAGCAAACCGGCGCGCAATGTGTGCAGAGTATCGGCAATGTTGTGGTGCTGCTTAAGCCTGCCGCCAAGCCCGATCCCAAACTGTCTAATCTGCTTCGTTTTGGCGGAACTCCGCAGTAATCAGTTCGCCACCACCTATCTGGAGGGGCCAGGCACGTGGCCCGGCCCGCCAGGGATTAGAGGTGTTCTACCTGATCCACCTCGTACTCAATGTCGCCTGATGGCGCTTTGACCACCACAACGTCACCTTCTTCCTTGCCCATGATGGCTCGCGCGATCGGTGAGGCAACAGAGATTTTTCCGGCTTTTACATCAGCCTCATCTTCGCCCACGATCTGGTAACGCACGGTCGCATCAGACTCCAGATTCAGCAGCGTCACGGTAGAGCCAAAGATGACCTTGCCGGACTCGGCTATGGTCGTGACATCAATGATCTCAGAATCGGCGAGTTTGCCCTCGATCTCCTTGATGCGACCTTCACAGAAGCTCTGCTGCTCGCGGGCAGCATGGTACTCCGCGTTTTCGCGCAAATCGCCGTGTTCACGCGCCTCCGCAATAGCCTGAATGATTGCTGGTCGTTTCACCGTCTTCAACTCATTGAGTTCTGCGCGCAGTTTCTCCGCGCCGCCAATGGTCATGGGCACTTTTCTCATATCACTCTCACAGATTCCTCTGGAATCTAAAATCAAGGAATAAAAAAAATACCGGCGGGACTTCCCCAGGGAAGCCCCGCCAGCACTCTCGACTCTATATAATGCTTAGTTTGGACTGCGTTGTCCAGCCACCCCAGTGTCCTGCCTGGTTAGTTCACATCATTTCAGCGCGCCCTGCAATGCTTCTGGCAAGGCGCAGACCGCGGCTAATGGCCGAAGCCCTTGGCAAGGGCTGCAACGCGGTCAGAAGTGTTGCAGGACGCGCCCTTCGGGAGTGATTGTCAGATGCCATGACTGCGTTATGTTGCTTGATAATAGCGCGCTATTATCTGCGAAACATGCCTTGTCCTGACAACCGACAATCACTCTGAAACCATGCGAACTAACCAGACAGGACACTAGATCAGCTCACCGTCAGGCGCGCATGCAGCTCCTGCAGGGTGTAGACAGACAGCTGATCACCGAATGCCAATGCATCACACACCGCGCTGGCACTGGCCAGTGTCGTCGTGCAGAACACATCATGCCGCAGAGCAGTCCGGCGAATCGTTGATGAATCGGCGATTGCCTGCTTGCCTTCGGTAGTATTGACGATGAGGTCAATTTCCTCATTTTTGATCATATCAACAACATGAGGACGTCCTTCCATCACCTTGTTGACACGCTTGACCTCAAGACCTGCAGCCTCGATGACCGCCGCCGTGCCTGTCGTCGCAACCAGCGAGAAGCCCAGCTCATGGAAGCGTCTGGCCACAGCCGCCACTTTGGGCTTGTCTGCCTCACGGACACTGATGAAGACCGTGCCGCTGCGGGCAATTTCTTCACCGGCACCAAGCTGCGACTTGGCAAAGGCTTCCGCGAAAGTCTCACCGACACCCATTACTTCGCCGGTAGACTTCATCTCCGGACCCAGAATGGGGTCTACACCCGGGAACTTGTTGAACGGGAACACAGCCTCTTTGACCGCATAGGTTTTCGGTATGATCTCTTTGGTGAACCCCTGTTCCGCCAGTGAGGTGCCGGCCATACAGCGGGCCGCAACCTTGGCCAGCGACACACCGATGCACTTGGACACAAACGGCACGGTACGCGAGGCACGCGGATTGACTTCAATCACGTAGATTTCACCGTCCTGGTAGGCCAGCTGCGTATTCATCAGACCAACCACATTCAATTCTCTTGCCAGGCTGGCAACCTGCTCACGAATCAGATTCTGAACGTCCGCCGGCAGATTGTACGGTGGCAGTGAGCATGCAGAGTCACCTGAGTGAACACCGGCCTGCTCAATATGCTGCATGATGGCACCGACTACGACATCCTTGCCGTCGCTGACCAGATCGACATCGATTTCGATGGCGGCATTAAGGAAGTAATCCAGCAGCACCGGGCTGTCATTGCCGACCTTGACGACGTTGCGCATATAACGATTGAGTTCTTCCTCGTTATACACGATCTCCATCGCGCGACCACCCAGCACGTACGACGGACGCACGACCAGCGGGTAGGAAATGCGCTCGGCTTCTGCAATACACTGCTCGACGCTGCGCACGATACAGTTTGGTGGCTGCTTCAGGCCCAGCTTCTGGATGAGCTTCTGGAAACGCTCACGATCCTCGGCCAGGTCGATGGCATCCGGGCTGGTACCAATTACCGGCACACCAGCCTGTTCCAGCCGCGTAGCCAGGTTGAGCGGTGTCTGGCCGCCAAACTGAACTATCACACCCACTGGTTTTTCGACTGCCACAATCTCCAGTACATCTTCCAGCGTTACCGGCTCGAAGTACAGGCGATCGGAGATGTTGTAGTCTGTGGATACAGTTTCCGGGTTACAGTTAACCATGATGGTCTCGTAACCGTCTTCCCGCATCGCCAGTGCCGCGTGCACGCAGCAGTAGTCAAACTCAATACCCTGACCGATGCGGTTCGGACCGCCGCCAAGCACCATGATTTTTTTCCGGTCACTGGGCCGTGACTCGCATTCCGGCTCGTAGCACGAATACATGTATGCGGTTGTTGACTTAAACTCGGCGGCACAGGTGTCAACGCGCTTGTAGACCGGCCGCACACCCAGCGAGTGCCTGCACTCGCGCACAGCCTGCTCGGTTTCAGCGAGCAGATCAGCCAGGCGCGCATCCGAGAAACCCTTGCGCTTGAGAGCAAACAGCTGTTCTTTGTTTAGATCCTGCAGACGCAGCTGCGTTATGTTCAGCTCATCCTTGATCAGGTCTTCGATCTGCGCCAAAAACCAGGGGTCGATGCCCGTCAGCTCGGCCACGGTATCAACTGACCAGCCCTGCCGGAAAGCGTCGCCCACATAACGAATGCGGTCACTGCCCGCATCCATCAGCTCGCCTCTCAGGATATCCATGGCATCACTGACGCCTGTATCCAGAATCGGATCGAGACCATTGATGCCTACTTCCAGTCCACGCAAGGCTTTCTGTAGCGACTCCTGGAAGGTGCGACCGATTGCCATGACTTCACCGACCGACTTCATCTGGGTCGTAATGCGGTCATTGGCTTCCGGGAATTTCTCGAACGTGAAGCGCGGGATCTTGGTAACCACGTAGTCGATGGATGGCTCGAAGGAGGAGGGCGTGGCTCCACCCGTGATTTCATTGCGCAGCTCATCCAGTGTGAATCCCACAGCCAGCTTGGCTGCAACGCGGGCGATCGGGAAGCCGGTTGCCTTGGACGCCAGCGCCGATGAACGCGACACGCGTGGATTCATTTCGATAACTACCAGCCGGCCGGTTTTCGGACACATACCGAACTGTACGTTGGAACCGCCGGTCTCCACACCGATCTCGCGAAGTACTGCGATCGACGCGTTTCGCAGAATCTGGAATTCTTTGTCCGTCAGCGTCTGTGACGGCGCCACAGTGATCGAGTCACCGGTATGCACACCCATCGCATCGAAGTTTTCAATGGTACAGACGATGATGCAGTTGTCGTTTTTATCGCGGACAACTTCCATCTCATACTCTTTCCAGCCAATCAGCGACTCATCGATCAGCAGCTCATTGGTGGGAGACAACTCCATACCACGCGTGCATATTTCAACAAACTCTTCCTTGTTATAGGCGATACCACCACCAGTGCCACCCATGGTGAACGAGGGGCGAATGATGCAGGGGAAACCCACTTCATCCAGCGCCTTGAAGGCCTCCTCCATGCTGCGTGCAATGCCGTGGCGTGGCGTTGCCAGCCCGATGGCTTTCATCGCATCGTCAAACAGCTCCCGGTCTTCGGCCTTGTCGATTGACTCGGCGCGCGCGCCAATCATCTCGACATTGTACTTGGCCAGCACGCCGTGCTTTTCAAGATCCAGTGCACAGTTAAGCGCCGTCTGGCCACCCATAGTCGGCAATATGGCGTCAGGACGCTCTTTTTCGATGATTTTTTCCACGATCTGCCAGGTTACCGGCTCGATGTAGGTCGCGTCGGCCATAGCCGGATCGGTCATGATTGTCGCGGGATTGGAGTTGACCAGAATGACGCGGAAACCTTCCTCGCGCAGTGCCTGGCAGGCCTGGGCGCCCGAGTAGTCAAACTCACAGGCCTGGCCGATGACAATCGGACCGGCCCCGATGATCAGGATACTTTTGATATCTGTACGTTTAGGCATAACTGAACCGTATCTGTATGTTGTGTTGGCCGGCGGATCATCGCGCGGCGCGTTTTTCCATCAGGTCAACAAATTTGTCGAACAGCGGTGCAATATCGTGCGGACCGGGACTGGCTTCCGGATGCCCCTGAAATGCGAATGCTGGCTTGTCTGTCCGCTCGATGCCCTGCAGAGAGCCATCGAACAGCGATCGATGTGTTGCCCGCAGATTAGCCGGCAGCGTTTTTTCATCCACAGCGAAACCATGGTTCTGACTGGTGATCATCACCGTGCCATCGTCCAGGTTCTGTACCGGGTGGTTGGCGCCGTGATGCCCCAGCTGCATTTTGGCGGTTTTGGCGCCACAGGCCAGGCCCAGCAGCTGACAGCCCAGACAGATACCGAATACAGGAATATCTGTTTCCAGCACTTCGCGGATCGCAGCGATTGCGTAATCGCAAGGCTCCGGGTCTCCAGGGCCATTGGACAGGAATATGCCGTCGGGATTCATGGCCAGCACCTCGCTGGCCGGGGTCTGCGCTGGCACGACTGTCACCTTGCAGTTACGCTGTGCCAGCATGCGCAGAATATTGCGCTTCACGCCGTAATCGAAGGCCACCACGTGGAAGGGTTTTTCGTGCTGCATTTCCGGATAACCTTCGCCACCCGGACGCCACTCACCCTGCGTCCACTCGTAGGGTGACTTCACTGACACCACTTTGGCCAGATCCATACCCTTCAGCCCGGGAAAACCCCTGGCCTGGTCCAAGGCGTACTGTTCACCTTTCTCAGCCAGCATGTCGCCACTGAGAATACAGCCATTGAGAGGACCTTTGTCGCGTAACAGCTGTGTCAGTGCGCGCGTATCAATTTCTGCAATCGACACTACATTCTGGTCTTTCAGAAATTCTTCGAGGCTCTGCTCACTGCGCCAGTTGCTGACAGTCATTGCCAGATTGCGGATGACCAGGCCAGCGGCCCAGGCGCGATCAGACTCATTATCTTCGGCATTGGTACCGGTATTGCCAATATGAGGATAGGTCAGTGTAACAATCTGTCTCGCGTAGGAAGGGTCAGTCAATATTTCCTGATAACCGGTCATTGCCGTGTTAAATACCACTTCTCCACTCGCCAGACCCAGGGCACCGATAGCCCTGCCTCTGAAGACACTACCATCCTCAAGGGCCAGAACTGCTGGATTATTCAATGTGATCTCCCGGATAAGTAGACAGGCGAAAAAAAGCGGAATGAAAGCTGTCTCTCATTCCGCTTTTTCAAAAAATCTGTCTTGTGTTGTGCTCAGTGTTAATCATACTGAGGCGTAATTATACGGAAACCGATGCCATACTGTCTATGACGAATCTGGCCTTTATCCGACATTAAGTCCCAGCACATCATCAATTGAGTACAGCCCCGGAGTTTTTCCGGATAGCCAGATGGCAGCACGGACCGCGCCACTGGCGAATGTCATGCGACTGCTGGCCTTGTGTGTGATCTCCAGTCGCTCCCCGTTGCCCGCGAAAATGACGGTGTGATCACCCACAATATCCCCTGCGCGAATGGTCGCAAACCCAATGGTCTTGCGATCACGCTCATCGCTGATACCTTCCCGGCCGTATACCGCCACCTCGTCGAGATTGCGACCGAGCGCGTCAGCAATCACCTCACCCATTCGCAGTGCAGTGCCGGATGGCGCGTCTTTCTTGTGACGGTGGTGGGCTTCGACGATCTCGATGTCCACATCATCACCCATCGCCCGTGCCGCCAGCTCAAGCAATTTGAGACTGATATTGACGCCAGCACTCATATTGGGCGCCATTACCACGGGCATGCTGCCAGCTGCAGCGCTGATCTGCTGCTTCTGATCCGGCGTAAAACCGGTAGTGCCGATGACAATAGCTTTGCCAGCCGCCTGGCAGATGGCGAGATGTTCGAGCGTCGCCTCAGGCGATGTGAAGTCGATCAGAACATCGAAGTCCTGCAGGCAGTCGGTCAGCGCGGCGCTTGCAGCCACTCCCAGCACACCGGTGCCTGCAATCAGGCCGATATCCTGGCCATGCTGGGGGTCGTCCGGCAGCGTTGTACCCGCTCCCACGACTGCCACATCGTTCTTGTCGACAACAGCCTGTACCAGCGTGCGTCCCATGCGCCCTGCGACGCCGGCAATTGCTATACGAATCATTGACTTGATATTACTCATGTTTGAATGGACAGAATGAAGGACTTAAGTATAACGCGATATCACCCCGGGGCACTAATAGGCCGCTGCCATGGTCAACGGCACGACAGTCAGCTAAGCTAGAAACCGAATATGGAGTCAGCACGGAATAAAATGAGTAAATCTACGGTCTCAGGACCCGACAACGAGCGACGTCAACGCTATCAGGCGATGGTTGATGAGCTTTACCAGGATGTCTATCGTTACGCATTTTGGCTGACACGCAATCAAAGTGTCGCTGAAGACCTGGTGCAGGAAACCTTCCTGCGCGCCTGGCGGTCTTTCGACAGCCTGCAAAGCCAGGGAGCAGCCAAAGCCTGGCTGTTCACTATTTTGCGGCGCGAGAATGCGCGCATGTATGAGCGCTACCGCCCTGAGCTGGTCGATATAGAGGATGTCTCCGTCGCCGAAGAAAATGAGATGGAGCCAGACCAGCGCCAAAAACAGGTGGAGTTGCATCAGGCCATCATGCAGCTGGACAAGGATTATCGAGACCCATTGTTATTGCAGGTAATCGGCGGCTTTAGCGGGAAAGAAATTGCCGAAATTCTCGATCTTAATAACAACACGGTCATGACTCGACTGTTCCGGGCACGTAGCAAGCTAAAGGCAGTGTTACAGAGTGACGAGGCAGTAGACACCGGCGAAGATGTCACTGTCGACTGATCCGGCACTCAAGAGCAGCACAACAACAATACGATCGGCGAACATCAGAGAGCATACAAACAACTATGGATGATTTGGAATTCCGGACCCGGGCGTACAGCAATCCGAGGGACGACCGGGCGGATTTTATCTCGGCAGTTGCCACAGACCCGTCCAGACAGCAGCTGGTCGCAGAGCTGCGCGCTCTGGATGACGAGCTGCTGGCCAGCGTCAGCACCATCAAAATACCTGACGGCCTGCGTCAGCGGCTGCTTGAGCAGGCCCTAGGCGACACCACTCCCACCAGCACTGCTGGCGATAGCCCTGCCGCGAACCAGCCCTGGTGGCGATTCCGCAGCCGCGGCGCCTACGCACTGGCAGCCAGCCTGGTGATCACTGCCGGCCTTGGGCTGAGCCTGTTGCCAAACCGCCCGAGTGCACAGGACCTGGAGTTTCACGACGAGCTTGTCGAACACCTGCACAGTGAAGCCCCCAGTTTCAGCAGCAGTGATGCCATAGCCTGGGAGCAGGTCGAGCGGGTACTCAAAGATGCGGGCGCTTCTCTGGTGATGGACGATGCGACACGGGCATTACACATGACCTTTGCCAACTATTGCGGACTTGGCGGCGCGCAGCATGGCGCCCATCTGGTAGCCCGCGGCGAACACGGGCCAGTATCCATCATCTTTGTAGACAACACCCCGGTCACCACGCGCGTCAATCTGAAAGACGAGCGGTTTCAGGGTCGCATCATCCCATTGAGCCAGGGCAATATTGCAGTGATTGGGGAAAAGAACGAATCGCTGGACTATTATGAGCAGTTAATGGTCAGCCATCTGCACTGGTCAATCTGACATCTGATAATGCCCGCACCGGCGCCCGACGCGCAGGTGCGGCCCTCATCGTCGACCATTCAATCAGAACAGTTCGGCATCCATCGCCATCAGCACGTCACTGCCCGCCTTGATTTCTGCCGACAGAGCCTTATATCGCGGCATAAGCCGATCCAGGAAGAAGCAGCCCACATGGATCTTGGCATTATAAAACGCCGTATCCCCTGACTTGTCAGACAGTGCCTGCTCAGCAGTTTTCACCATCCGCGCCCACATATAGCAGTAAAGCACCAGAGTCATCAGCTCCAGAAACGGCACTGACGCAGCACCAACTTCATGCGGATTATCGTTATTGGCCTGTTTGACCCAGCTGGCAGTGTCTTCCAGACAATCAACGGCGTCAGCAAGGACGCTTGCAAAAGCGGCAACCCGCCCGCTCTTTTCCTGCTCCACAAAAGCGCGAATTTCAGCTGACATCTCGGCCAGCAGGCCGTCACGATCAAAAACCACCTTGCGGCCCATGAGGTCCAGCGCCTGAATGCCATTAGTGCCTTCATAGATCTGCGCAATGCGGGCATCCCTTACATGTTGCTCCTGCCCCCATTCGGACACATAGCCGTGCCCACCCAGAACCTGCTGCCCCAGCACTGTTGCCTCAAAACCACGATCAGTGAAGGCAGCTTTGGCAATTGGCGTCAACAGCGCGACCAGTTTACTGGCTCGGTCACGCTGCGCCGCATCCGGGTGAAAGTAGGCGATATCCAGCTGGCTACCCACATAGGCAGCCAGCGCACGGCCACCTTCGGTATAGGCCCGCATGGTCAACAGCATGCGTCGCACATCGGGGTGAACCAGAAGCGGATCGGCGGCCTTCTCCGGCTGCTCAGGGCCCGCCGGTGAGCGACCCTGGATTCGATCTTTGGCATATTCAGCTGCCGTGGTGTACGAGGCTTCTGCCAGACCCAGACCCTGCAGGCCAATGGTCAGTCGCTCATAGTTCATCATCGTGAACATGTAGGTCAGGCCCTTGTGCGGCTCACCAATCAGATAGGCCGTGGCATCGTCAAAGTTCATCACGCAGGTTGCCGACCCCTTTATACCCATCTTGTGTTCAATCGAACCACAGCTGACGCCATTGGCTGCGCCCGGATTGCCGTCAGCATCAGGCATTAGCTTGGGGACCAGAAACAGTGAGATGCCTTTTGGACCAGGCGGCGCATCAGGCAGCTTGGCCAGCACCATATGAATGATGTTGTCAGTCAGATCATGTTCGCCGCCGGTGATGAAAATCTTGGTTCCGGTCAGTTTGTAGCTACCATCCGCCTGCGGCTCTGCGCGTGTTTTGATGATCCCCAGATCAGTGCCCGCATGTGGCTCAGTCAGGCACATGGTGGCGCTCCAGCTTCCCTCGTAAAGCTTTGGCAGGTAGGCCTGCTTCAACTCGTCACTGGCGTGGCGGGCCAGCGCCAGTGTTGCCCCGGCGCTAAGGACAGCGTACAGCGCCAGCGAGCTGTTGGCGCCCATGATCATTTCTTCAAAACAGACTGACAGCATTTTGGGCATGCCCTGACCGCCATAAGCCGGATCACCAGACAGACCAATCCAGCCACCGGAAGCAAAGGTGCGATAACCCTCTACAAAGCCCTGCGGCGTTGTCACTTTGCCCTCCTCGAAGCGACAGCCAATCTCGTCGCCCTGCCGATTCAGTGGCGCCAGCAGTGTCTCTGCAACTTTGGCGGCCTCATCCAGCACGGTATTCATCAGCTCGGCGTTTACCTCACTGGTTTTTGGCATTGACGCCAACAGTTGCTCGGCGCCCAGCACCTCATGGAGGACAAACTTCATATCACGCACGGGAGCTTTGTAATCTGGCACAGGTGACTCCACTCACTTAGGAAAATTGGATTGAAAGGGAATGAGAGTCGATAACTTACCGAGACCTGACGTTAACGTCAACGTCAACTTGTTGGGCGCAGCTCAGGTCAGCAGTGGGTCCAGGTTAAGATGACGGGCAACCTGCCCGGGGTCCGCGCCTGGCTCGAACGGCAAGACCCCCAGCAGCGGGCCGGGCAAGAGCGACTGCAGAGTTGCCACGTTGGCATCAGCAACGTCGTCATCCTCGCTCAGATGATTGGCGACCCAGCCCGCCAACGGGACACCGTCAGCCCGGATTGCCTCTGCTGTCAGCACAGCATGATTGATACACCCGAGTCGAATACCCACCACCAGAACAACTGGCAGTTTGAGCTCAACCGCCAGCGATGACAGCATCTCGCGCGAGTTCAGAGGCACGCGCCAGCCGCCAGCGCCTTCAATTACAATAAAGTCTGTCGGCGCCATCAGGACGCCACGCGCAAGCCCCACCAGGCGGGACAGGCTGAGACTTCGGCCCTGCTCGGCAGCCGCCAGATGTGGTGCAATTGCCGAGCGCAGGGCAACCGGATTGATCTCCTGATAACTTAGCGGGGCACTGCAGAAGCGCTGCAACATCAGGGCATCTTCGTTGCGCAGCTCTCCGTCCATCTCCTCGCACCCCGACGCAACAGGTTTCATGGCCGCCGTATTCAGCTCGCGCTGCCTGGCCGCCGCCAACAATGCTGCAGCCACTCGGGTCTTGCCAACCTCGGTGTCAGTGCCGGTAACAAAAACGGCAACTCGCCTCACAACCGCGCCTCCTGACCAGCCTGCGCAACCGCAGCTGGTTGATACGTTGTTAAAAATTGCTGCTGGACTGATTCCAGGGCATTCAGCAGCCGATCCAGCTGTTCGTCACTGTGAGCTGCTGACAGGGTAATGCGCAGTCGCGACTGCCCCTGCGGCACGGTCGGTGGCCGAATAGCACTGACCTGCACACCATGCGCGCGCAGCAGCTGGCTGGCCCTGACGGCCGCCTCGGCAGAACCCATCATGACCGCCTGTATCGGCGTATCCGAAGGCAGCAGAACAAGCCCCAGCTGTGCGGCCCCGCGCCTGAAACCTGATATCAGTTGCTGCAGACGCTCGCGCCGCCATTGCTCGCCGACCACCACCTTCAGACTGGCCCGGGTCGCCTCTGCCAGGGCCGGTGACATCGCCGTGGTGAACACGTAAGTCCTGGCAAATTGTGCCAGATAATCGATAAGCACTGCATCACCGGCAACGAATGCCCCTGCGGTACCGAATGCCTTACCAAGTGTACCAATCAGAATCGGCACTTGCGCCTGGGATAGTCCCGCCGCGCTAACCGTGCCACTGCCATTTTTGCCCAGCACACCCAGACCATGGGCATCGTCGACCATCAATGCGGCGCGATGCTGATCAGCGATGTCTGCCAGCAGCGCCAGCGGCGCGCGATCGCCATCCATGCTGAAGACTCCGTCAGTGACGATCAGCCTGGATGGGGCGGCTGCGGCCTGTCTCAACTCAAGGTCCAGACTGTCTGTATCACTGTGAGCATAACGAATGCTGCGCCCGCGACTCAGCCAGCCGCCATCAAGCAGCGAAGCGTGATTCAATGCATCCTGCAGCACCAGCCCGCCTGGCTCAGTCAGTGCATTGATGACGCCCACATTGGCCATGTAACCACTGCAGAACAGCAGGGCTTTTTCTCTGCCAGTGAAAGCAGCAAGCTCTTCACTCAACTGATCATGGACACGGCAGTGACCAGTTATCAAATGCGATGCACCGCTGCCGACACCGTAATCACGCGCCCCCTTCCGGAGTGCAGCAATAACGTCAGGATGATTGGCCAGCCCCAGATAGTCGTTGCTGCAGAAACCGAGCAGTTCCTCGCCATCTGCGCTCATAAGCACCTGATCAGCGTTTCCACGGACCAGATGCGTGCGCAGCAATTGCTGATCGCGCCTTTGGGCAAGACTGGCCTGCAGACGGGACAGGAGCAGCGCAGAGCCCTGGGAATGATTATTCACGTCAGGCATTTGCTGACTGCTCAAACGGCAGAATAAAAGCGATGATCACCAGTAATCGGCCGTTCCGGCTGAAGCCCCAGACGATCAAACAGCGCGATGTCCCTGTGCTCTTCCGGCAGCGGCGTGGTAAGCAGTTTGTCACCATAAAATATCGAGTTGGCGCCAGCCATGAAACACAATGCCTGGGTCTGGTCATTCATTTGCTGCCGGCCGGCCGACAGCCTCACGTAGGACTGCGGCATCAGGATGCGGGCCACCGCAATGGTGCGGATAAAATCGAAGGGGTCAATTTCCTCGGTATCCTGCAGCGGGGTGCCTTTGACCTTGACCAGATTGTTGATCGGAACGCTGTCAGGGTGCACTGGCAGATTGGCCAATTGTTGCAGCAGCCCGACGCGATCCTCGGCCTTTTCACCCATACCAACAATGCCGCCACTGCATACTTTCATACCAGCATCCCGGACTCGAGCCAGGGTTTCCAGGCGTTCCTGGTAGCTTCGAGTAGTAATTATCTCGCCGTAGTATTCCGGTGAGGTATCCAGGTTGTGGTTGTAATAGTCCAGCCCTGCCTCGGCCAGCGCAGCAGTCTGCTCGCTGCTCAGTGCGCCTAGTGTCATACAGGTTTCCATGCCCAGCTCGCGCACCTGCCTGACCATGTCCAGTACATAGGGGAAGTCTTTTTCGGAAGGGTGCTTCCAGGCAGCACCCATGCAGAAGCGCGAAGCGCCGCGATCTCGCGCGATGCGCGCCTGCGCCACCACTTTTTCGACCTCCATCAGTTTCTCTTTCTGCAGCCCTGTGTTGTAGTGACCACTTTGTGGGCAGTACTTGCAGTCTTCCGG
>DEMH01000004.1:0-71020 GCA_002354805.1 Gammaproteobacteria bacterium UBA2675 | reverse complement strand
TACTTGCAGTCTTCCGGGCAGGCGCCGGTTTTTATCGACAGCAGCGTACTCATCTGCACTTTGTTGGGATCGAAATGCGTACGGTGAATGGTCTGCGCTCTATGCAGCAGATCCATAAAAGGCAGCTCGAAAAGCGCCTGAATCTCATTGCGCGTCCAGTCATTGCGAAGTCCTGTCGCGGGCATGGCATTACCGGACAGCGGTGTCTGGCGGATCGCTTGCACGTTATCAGTCATCATGGGTGAAATCCTTGTGCCACAGCGACACGGCAGGTCGCTGGCTATACTTGATTGGAAAGCGTCCAATTCTAAGCCCGAACGGGATATTGTCAACCAGATGCATTTATTTTGATTTACAATAAATTCCACTTCAGGAGTATCAGCAGGCGCCTGCAGCGCGCAGCAAGCACCCTTCTGGGAGAACCCTGTCTGTTTTGCCTGGGACTCGAGAGGGTTGACCGTGGAATCTGCAATCGCTGTCTCGCCTCACTTCCCTGGCAAGCGCCGGGATGTCGTCGGTGCGGCGTCATATCAGAAACCGATGGCGAGCAGGAACCCCTCTGCCATCGCTGTCGTTGCGCGCCTCCTCCATTTGACCGGTGTTTTGCGGTGTTCGCCTACCAGCAACCCATATCGCGCCAGATCTCGCGACTTAAGGATAATGGTACTTTCCAGGCTGGGCGTGTGTTGGGCAGACTGCTGGCTGACGGCATGTCGGCGCACTATCAAGTTGATACCGCGAGCATGCCCGGGCTGCTGCTGCCAGTACCCTTGCATGCAGGCCGCCTGCGTATGCGTGGCTTCAACCAGGCATCAATTCTGGCTGATTGTGCAGGGCAACGACTGGGGATACGGGTTCTGCGTCAGGCCTGCCGACGAATGCCGGGAAAACATACCCAGCGCGGACTGGACTCTCAAGCCAGACTCGCCAATCTGGGCAAGTTGTTTACTGAAAATGAATTGTCCAGGTTGACATATGGCAAGCACGTCGCCATCATCGACGACGTTGTGACCACCACAACAACCACACGGGACATGGCCCGCGTCCTTCGTGATGCCGGCGCCCGACGAATTGATGTCTGGGCGCTGGCCCAACGAAACCTGACCCTGTCTGATACTCACACTTATGAACTATAACGCCGAATCGCAGCAACTGCTGGATTTTGATCGCAAACACATTTTACACCCCTACACTTCAATGACCGACCCGCTGCCTGCGCAACTGGTAAGCGCGGCCAGTGGTTGTAAGCTGCATCTGGCCAATGGCCAGACGCTGATTGACGGCATGAGCTCCTGGTGGGCTGCCATTCATGGCTATAATCACCCGACACTTAACCAGGCAGCCGTTGAGCAGCTTCAGTCAATGTCGCACGTCATGTTTGGTGGATTGACTCATGAACCAGCCATCAGGCTTGGACAACAGCTGCTGGATATCTGCCCGGCCGGCATGAGCAAGGTGTTTCTGGCTGACTCCGGGTCGATCGCAGTGGAAGTCGCCATCAAGATGGCATTGCAATACTGGCATGCCAAAGCCCGGCCGCAGCGGCATCGATTAATCAGTCTGCGCCGCGCTTACCATGGCGATACCTTTGCCGCCATGTCAGCCTGCGACCCGGTCACCGGCATGCATACCCTGTTTTCCAGCACGCTCAAGCAACAGCTGTTTGCCGACGCACCGCGCTGTCGCTTTGAAGCCGAGTGGGATCAGACTGATATCACAAGCCTGCAGTCATTGCTGGAACAACATCACGAAGAAGTGGCCGCCGTCATTCTTGAACCGGTGGTACAAGGCGCCGGCGGCATGTTTTTCTATTCGCCAGAATACCTCAGGCAGGCCCGCCTCCTGTGTGATCAATACGATGTACTGTTGATCGCCGACGAAATCGCCACAGGCTTTGGCCGCAGCGGGAAGCTGTTCGCCTGCGAGCATGCCGGCATTACGCCAGACATACTTTGTGTCGGCAAGGCGCTGACTGGCGGATACATGACGCTGGCCGCAACGCTGACAACGGAGAAGCTGGCCGACACTATCGGGCAGGCGGGGCTGCCGTTCATGCATGGACCAACCTTTATGGGCAATCCACTGGCATGCGCCGTGGCCTGCGCATCGATCAAGCTGTTACTGGCAAATCCCTGGCAAGACCAGGTCGCTGCGATCGAGACGAGAATGCGGTCATCGCTAGAGTCGTGCCGACACCATGATGCCGTCAGCGATGTAAGAGTCCTCGGCGCGATCGGCGTGGTGGAAATGCAGGAGGCTGTTGATATGCGCTGGATCCAGCAGCGATTCGTGGACCTGGGCGTGTGGGTACGCCCGTTCGGCCGGCTGATTTATATCATGCCGCCTTATATCATCACTGATTCAGAGCTGGACTTATTGTGCGAGGCGATTCGGACAGTGGTACTGGAAGTGGACAGCGGGAGGAAATCAGGGCGCTAATCAGAACTGATACTTGATTGTACCGTAGGCTACGTGTTCCGAACCCTCAGGGTTGCCGCCAGTTACAGATCCAGGCCTGAGCGAGTTTACCGGGCGGCGATCAAACATATTGCGCACACCAAGTGAGAAAGAGGCATTACTCTGCCGACCTGTTGACAGGTTGTAGCCATAGCGCAGATCAAGCGTAGTCATTTGACCGACCAGCTCGTTGAGCTGGTCCAGATTCAATTGCCCGACATTCAGCCGGCCAAAGTGGTCCAGCCGGTCATTGTAGCTGGTCACAGCTGTCGCCGAGTGATTACCGAACTGCCAGGTCAGTGTGACGCTGCTCAGCAGCTCTGGCGTCTGGCCAAAAAAAGCCGCGTTTTCAGGAGCCGCGCGCGCTGCCACGGTATCACTGACGGCGTCCGTAATGCGGGTGTTGTACACATAGCTGGTATTGGTGCTGACAACAAACTGCCCGAAGCGTGGTGACTCCCATACGTAGGAAGCGCTGACATCAAGTCCCGGAACCTGACCATTACCGATCAGCAAGGCACGCTCATGGCTGACATCGACTGCCTGCAGGGTATTATCGCTGGCGCTGAGCGCTGGAAAGGCATCCAGGCGCAAGGCCGGGGAGATCAACAGCTCCTCTCTGACCTGACCCAGAAGCGACGAGTCTACCTGTAGTTCGAATTGAGTGCTGGCTTGCTCCCGACTCTCAGCAGATAACCCATCTGCGATCGGCAGCGTACCGGGCTCGACCAGATCAAGCGGCTGAGCTTGCGCAAACACATGCGGCGCAACCAGCATCATCGCTGTCACGATCCCTGTCCGGGCAGTATGTCGCAATGCTCGCGAAGTCAATTTCTGTGGTTCCATGTCCAGGCCGAATGGATTGTGCTTTTATCAATCGGCCTTTCAGTATACAGAGTTGCAATCCAGTATCAAGAGCCTGACAGCGCTGTCAGCAGGGATTTTACGGTCTGGTCGGTACCCGGAAATCGATAGTCTGGCCAGATATGGGAGAGAGGCCTGAGCACAAACTCGCGCTGAGTCGCCCGGGGATGCGGAAGCTGTAGTTTATCGTCGTCGACGACGGCATCAGCAAAGGCCAGCAGATCGAGATCGAGAGGCCTTGCCTCATTACGCAGGCCGGAGCGCTGGCGGCCAAAGACCTGTTCGATACTGTGCAGGTCTGACAGCAGCTGCATCGGAGTGCAATCGCCTTTGGGCAGCACAACAGCAACTGCGTTGCAAAAGTCAGGGCTGCCCGGCGGACAGTCGACCGGCCGGCTTGTCATGACTGGCGATAGAAGAACAGGTATGGCAGACAGGCCATCAAGATGCCGCTTTGCCGCAACCAGGGTGTCTGCCGGGCCACCGGCCAGAGAAGGCAGGTTGGCACCCAGCCCGATCAGGGCCAGCCCCGCCGCCTGATCTGTCGACTGACCAGACTGGCGAAGCCAATCAGCGATGGTAGGCGACAGACAACTCATGGACTGCGTCAACAAATGCAGACACATTGTCCGGGTCGACGTGAGGCGTAATGCCGTGACCCAGGTTGAAGACATGACCATTGCCGGAGCCAAAGGACGACAGAATGCGTGACACTTCTGTGCGAATACTTGCCGGCGATGAATACAGCACTGCCGGGTCCATGTTGCCCTGAAGACTGACGCGATCGCCAATCAGGGCACGAGCCCGACCGATCTCCATGGTCCAGTCCAGACCCACACAGTGGCAACCTGAGCCGGCAATTTCCTCCAGCCACAGACCACCATTTTTGGTGAACAGGATAACGGGTACCGGCCGACCGTCGGCCTCGCGCGTCAGCCCGGCGACGATCTTTTTCATGTAGGAGAGCGAGAACTCCTGGTACGCAGGCGTGCTGAGAATTCCTCCCCAGGTATCGAATATCTGTACGGCCTGGGCACCTGCCGCGATCTGTGCATTCAGGTAGTCCGTTACCGTCTGTGCCAGCTTGTCCAGCAGGGCATGCAGGACCTCTGGCTGGTTGTACATCATCGCCTTTGCATGACGAAAATCTTTGCTGCCACTGCCCTCGATCATGTATGTGGCCAGCGTCCAGGGACTGCCGGAAAAGCCGATCAGCGGCACTGAACCGTTCAGTTCACGGCGAATCAGAGAGACCGCATCGGTCACGTAGGCCAGATCTCGGGCCACATCCGGCACTGGCAAGGCGGCAACGTCCTGCTCGCTGCGCACGGTTTTGCGGAAGCGTGGACCTTCACCGGTTTCGAAATACAGCCCCAGACCCATCGCATCAGGAATGGTCAGAATGTCAGAAAACAGAATGGCAGCATCAAAGGCATAGCGGCGCAGCGGCTGAAGTGTGACTTCACATGCCAGCTCAGGCGACTGACATAGGCTCATAAAGTTACCCGCCTGCTCGCGAGTTGCGCGGTATTCCGGCAGATAGCGGCCCGCCTGGCGCATCATCCATACTGGGGTGACGTCTACGTCCTGCCCCATCAGGGCTCGCAAAAATCTGTCATTCTTCAACGGTGTCACCAGCAACTCCTGCGTCTAGTCCGTAATGCAATTAAGGGGGTCAGTATTCTACACGGTTACGATCGACAAAGCGCGTCGCCGGCCGTCAGTGTCTGCTGCAGCAACTCTGCGGGAACGTCGCCATCAACCACTGCCTCACCCAGCTTGCGCAGCAAAATAAAGCGAATTTTTCCTGACTGCACTTTCTTGTCAACCGACATCAACTCAACAAAGCGCTCGGCGCTGATCTCAGGTGGCGGCACGGCGGGCAACCCGGCTCTTTCAATCAATCGCCGCGCTCGCTGCGCGTCTTCCTGCGTTATCCAGCCAAGTCGCTGGGACAGGTCTGCGGCCATGACCATGCCGGTCGCAACAGCCTCACCGTGCAGCCAGACTCCGTAGCCCATGGCCGATTCGATGGCATGACCAAATGTGTGCCCAAGATTGAGCAGAGCCCGTTTGCCACCTTCGCGCTCATCTTCAGCAACTATGCGCGCTTTTTCCTCACAGCAGATACGAACGGCCTCGGACAGCAGTTTGCCATCCAGCTTCAACAGCTCATCGATGTGTTGTTCCAGCCACTCAAAAAATGCGAAATTACCGAGCAGCCCGTATTTGATGACCTCCGCCAGCCCCGCCTGCAACTCTCTTGGCGGCAGCGTGTGCAACACATCAATATCAGCCAGCACCACCTGTGGCTGATAAAAGGCACCAATCATGTTCTTGCCGAGGGGATGATTGACACCCGTTTTGCCCCCCACAGAAGAGTCCACTTGCGCCAGCAAGGTGGTCGGCACCTGAATAAAGTTAACGCCGCGCTGATAACAGGCCGCTGCAAACCCGGTCAGATCCCCAGTGACACCTCCACCCAGCGCTATCAGGGTGGTGCTGCGCTCATGACGATCACGCAACAGTCGATCAAATACCTCATTCAGCGTATCAAGGTTCTTTGTATGTTCACCGTCGGGCAGCACCAGCACATCAAAATCGATGCCGGCAAGTGACTGCTTCAGCTTCTCCAGATGCAGCGGGGCAACAATTTCATTGCTGACAATCAGCGCGCGGCCGCCTTTAATATAGGGCACCAGCAGGCCTTGCTGGCCGAGCAGACCGGGACCTATCAGAATCGGGTAACTGCGCTCACCCAGCTCGACAGTTAATTCATTCATCTTGTTTCATTTCCATCGGTTTTCAGGCGATTGACGATCTCGTTCACAACCGTGCGTGGTCCACGCCGACTTGTTTCGATGATCAGGTCAGCCGTTTCCAGATACAGCGGCTCACGAATCGCCATGAGCTCCTTGATACGTGCCAGTGGATCAGCAGTCTGCAGCAGAGGGCGATTGCGATCTTTGCTGGTGCGCTCAAACTGCTGGGCGATACTGGCTTTAAGGTAAACAACCGTACCACGCTGCTTCAGGTGCTGGCGTGTGACCGCTGACAAAATGGCGCCACCACCTGTCGCCATGACAATTCCGTCCTGCGCACTCAAGGTGTCGATCATGCGTTCTTCACGCACCCGGAAACCGGACTCACCCTCGACGTCAAATATCCACGGGATGTCAGCGCCAGTGACAGCTTCGATCTCGCGATCCGAGTCCAAAAAAGGTTTGTGCAGAGCAGCGGCCAGCATTCGTCCGATCGTGCTCTTGCCGACCCCCATGGGCCCTATCAAAAACACATTTGTCTGCTTGCTCATGGATTACCCGTCGACCTGTGCCACGCAAGCGCGCAATCTAACCCGCATGCCTGTCAAACTCAAGCAAAAGCATGTACAAACCCGGCCCTGCGCTAAGGTGCCGGGATGATGGTCGGCGTGATGAATATCAGCAATTCAGTGCGTCGCTCTGACGCTACGGTACGTCGAAACAGCGGACCTATGACAGGAACTGAACGCAGCCCCGGCGTACCGGTCACGGCTTCGGTCTGCTCCTCACGGAAAATACCGCCGAGCACCAGGGTGTCCGCATTGTCAATCAGGACACGGGTCTGTACGGTGTTGGTATCAATGGCGGGTGTGTCGCGACTGCCTGAAGCCACAGAGTCCTGCCTCACACTTAGATCCATGATGATACGCCCATCGGGCGTAATCAGGGGTTTGACGTCGAGAGACAATACCGCGTCAACAAACTGTGTTATCGAGCCGCCAGCAGTACCGCCTGCCTGGGCCTGATAAGGTATCCGCACACCGGAGCTGATAGTCGCAGGCGAGTTGTCCTGGGTCATGACCCGGGGGCGGGCAATCAGTTCTGCCTTGCCGCGCCGCTCAAGCAGGGAGAGCTCCCACTCAAGCAGGCGCGAATCGCGTATCAGAGCCGCTGTCACCGAGCCAGCATCGCGATGTCCTAGCTGCAGCGCAAACTGCGAGTCATCGGCGATCGAACCTGTCTCAGACGTGACACTGGCAGCACCCCAGCGCACACCCAGTTCTCGCCCGGTGTCCAGCGATGCACTGACAATGCGTGCCTCAATCAGGACTTGACTGACCGGCACATCGAGTTCGGTCAACAGCACATCCACCTGGGCAAGACCTGCGGGCTGATCCCTGACGATCAGCGTATTGGTGCGACGGTCCAGCATCACCGACCCCTGGTCACTGAGAATGCCATTGCCAGCTATCAGTTCCAGCAGTTCGTCAGCGTCTGCGTAGTTGATCTGGATATAACGAATCTGCACATCGGCCGAATCCGAAATGTAGAGAACACCGTCATCGACCCGGTAACTCAATCCCGTCGGCGCCAACAGTTGAGCGAGCAGGTCTTCGAATGTTGCGGCTCCGACAGACACATCCACCTCCTGATTCAGGACAGACTGCGCACCGCTGACATGGAGCTGGAGATTCTGATTCTGTGCCAGTATCTCGAGCACGATCCGCAAGGGCGTTGCTGTCAACTCGAGCGCCAGTTGCTCGTCAGCAGCAACCGCGAAATCCTGCCCTCGCCCATCCGAATCTACCGCCTGAGCGAACAACACCCTATTGCCCGACAGGAGCTCGAAGACAAAAGCAGCCACCAGGAACACTATAAGGCGGTTACCTGGCCTCATTGGCATCGTCCCTGTGATCAACATTCTTGTTATCCAGCGGTGATAACTGCCACTGCCCCTCAGCGTCAACCAGCAGATACCAACTCTGGCCGCCACGGCGCACCGCACCTGCAGACCTTGGATCATGACTGTCCACGATGGCTGTATCAGACACCACGCGATCATTTGTAAGCGGCGCAAACTCCATTACCAGCTGCCATCGTCCGGCACGAGCCGAAGTTCCGCTGGTGTCCCGTGCATACTGCAAATGATGCAAAACAGCCGTCTGTGCCCCGACGGCATCAGCTCCTGAATGCATGGCCAGGAAGCTGACTGTCTGCGCAACCGATCCAAACAGATCTAAAACCAGCATGGATTCGGCTGGCCTGGTGATTTCTGTGTGAGTGAGGCCCGACCTTTCGCCCGTCTGTATTTCGGACTCTTCTCTGCGCATTGGCTTCACCGAGTGCAGTTTAAGCCCCTGGCGCTCCGCCATATGCATGACGCTCGCAAGCGGCGAAGCGGGTTCTTTTTCTGAGCTGTGCCCGGCTCCGGGAAACCAGGCCGACTCTGCCCAGCCTGTCAGCGTGAGGCGTGATCGGCGCCCGGCATTGTCCGACAGCTGCGCCTGCAGTTCCTGCTGCAAATTCGACAGCGCCTTATCAAGTCCCACTAGCTCCGCTTCCAGATCCTCCAGCACAAGCCAATGGAACAGCCAGGCCAGCGCAGTGGCCACAGTTGCCAGCACTGCAGCTGGCAGTAGCGCCCACACCCTGCTCATGCTGTCCACACACGGATTTTGAGATGTATACCTGTGGCCTGCTGGTAGACAGGAGACTCTGACTGCCAGAGCCAACCTGCTTCCACCGCCCAGGTTTCCAGCACCTTTTGCAGCCCGGGCAGGTCTTCTGGCTCATCAATATAAGCTGTAATTGTGAGTTCGGAGCCCTGCCAGTCTATTGCCTGAAATACAGCCCCGTTATCGAAAGGCGCAAGCAAGGCAAACAACTGTGAGACCTGCGCTGATCGACGTCGTAATCGCAGGCGCTGCGCAGCACGACCCAGAGATTCGTCAGCCGCGGCAGCGAATTGGGACTGCTCATGCAAATACGACCGCATGGCCTGCTCTCGGTGCTGCAGTTGTTCGACGAGCGCTGACTGTAGTGCCCATTGCCGCCAAAGCTCTGTACCTGCCCAGGCCACGACAGCCCCAATCACCGCCATACTGGCGACCACGATAATCAGCAACTGTATGCGCCGCATCCGGCGCACTTGCGCCCGCCAGGGCAACAGGTTGAGCTCGTTTACAGCTTCGGTGACTGACATCAGGATCTGAACCACTGCGAGCCATTTACGCCACGGCGCATCGCCACCGCTGTAGCCAGCGCCAGTGCCGGACGTTTGACAACAGAGACTTGCAGGCCAAGTACCTCAACAGTCGCCCTCACCGCAGGTAAGGCTGCGAACTCACCCATGGCCAGCACACTGGTAACTTTGCTGACACTGGTATGCAGCCCGACCCGCTGCAGCACTTTGCCAAGCTCTGCGGCGATCCGTCTGCCGGTTTCGCTCTCTGGCTCACCTCCCTGATCAGAGTGCAGTGAAGCAGTGGTGTCTGCAACCATGACACTCGAAAGCGCATTGCCCAGCGGGTAATGGCGACTGAAGCTCAGCATCTGCTCTGCAAGCAAATGTACGGATATTCCCGCAGCATCAATTTCCAGAAACAGACTTTGCGTATAGTCGACGCCAGAGAGTCGACAGAATCGCAGCAGAGCAAGCCCCTCCACGTCCAGAACAGATGGCTGCAGTCGCGCATCGCAACAGAGCTCCAGCCATCGTTGCAGCTGTTGTCGGCGGCAGGCATAGATGTGCAGGGTGGCAGTTTCAGTCTCAGCAGGCAGCGATCGACCTGGAGCCCTGTCGGCCTGAGTGTCCGTCAACAGATAGTCAATCAGCAGCTCGTCACGATCAACGCCCAGCCATTGCCCGCAATCTGCCCTGACCAGGGCCTGCAGGTCCTCATCAGTGAAGGATCGCGGCACCTTTTCGGTATGCGTCAGCATGAAGGACGTTGGTACACAGAGCGCAACGCGGCGCTGATGCCAGGGCAGTTCGCCAAGCAATGGCTTTACCCTGTCTCTCAGCAACTGAGCCATATTGTCCGCGTTTTCTGAGCAGGGAATATCCACAGCAGCTCCAAAACGCCAGCCATCCCCGGGGTTACGCATACGGCCCGGGAGACTGGGCCGGCAGCGTGTCTGACACATGGCCACGGCCCTGATACGCTGGCCTCGCAAATCCAATCCCAACATCTCGACATCCTTGTCTGTGTGTTTCCAGTGTTGTAGACCAAATCTGTCTGTTGTGCACAGTGCATGGCTAGTGTCTAATGGGGAAGAAAATCATGCCGTTTCCGTTATATACTGGTTAGCCGCAGTCTTACTGGCCTGTTATGAAGAAGTTAGTCAAATTCCTGTTCCTGTTCGGGGTGTTTTGCGCCTGTGGCATCTTTATGGTGGCCGCAGCCGGGTATCTTTACCTGGCACCACAACTCCCGCCTGCGGAAACCTACCGAAATGTGCAGCTGGAAACGCCGCTGCGCATTCTCACCGCTGATGGCATGCTGATTGAGGAAATCGGTGTGCGACGCGACCCGCTGCGCTATGAAGACATCCCGCCGATGATGGTCAATGCGCTGATTGCCAACGAGGACGAACGTTTTTACTCGCACCCCGGCGTGGATCTACGCGGTCTTATTCGCGGCTTTATTGGCTTTGTGACCGGGGTCAACCGTGGCGGAGGCAGCACCATCACCATGCAACTGGCAAACAACATCTCTTTTGACAGCGACAGTGTGTATTCGCGAAAACTCAAGGAGATTCCGTTTGCTTTGCGCCTGCAGCAGGAACTGACCAAAGAAGAAATACTGGAACTGTACCTGAACCTGGTCTTTTTCGGTCAGGGTGCGGAAGGTATTGGCGCGGCGGCGGCTGTGTACTACGACAAGCAGGTTAGTGAAATGACCATCGGCGAAATGGCGACCATGGTCTCACTGCTGCCATGCCCGTCCGTTTGCAACCCGGTCAGCTCGCCAGACAGAGCCGAGCGACGCCGCAATAATGTTATCGATAAAATGCGCGACCAGGGCATGATCACAGCCTCCGAGCACGCCGCAGCGATTGCCGAACCGATCCAGGCGAGCCGCCATACGCGCAATGCCGAAGTCAGCGCGCCCTATGTAGCGGAGATGGTTCGCCAGGAACTCTTTGAGCAGTACGGCGACGAAATTTACCGTATGGGCATCGAAGTCACGACCAGTGTCCGCGGTGAACTGCAGCGTGCAGCCACCAGCGCGCTGCAAAATGGATTGGAGAACTACTACGATCGCCGGCATGGCTATCGCGGTCCGGAAGCCCATATCCCGCCGGTTGGCGATGACCCGACTGAACGCTGGCAAAGTGAACTGAACGTTGTGCCTACGCTGGGCAATCACGAGCCTGCGTTTGTGACCCGCGTTCGTGAGCGCGCCATTGATGTGCTAAGGCGCGACGGTTCGATCGCCACCATCGAGTGGCCTGGCCTGGAGTGGGCACGCCCATTCATCACGCGCAACAATGCCTGGCCACCACCCCAGCAGGCCAGCGATATCGTGGAAGTAGGCGATCGCATTCGCATTCGCGTGGGGCCTGATGGCAACTGGCAACTGGGTCAGGTGCCGGAGGTTCAGGGTGCAATCGTGTCTGTATCACCCCATACCGGGGACATATTGGCGCTGACCGGCGGTTACGATTTCAGACACAGCCAGGTCAATCGCGCGCTAGCCAGTCGCCCCCCAGGCTCTGGATTCAAAGCCTTCCTTTACGGGGCAGCGCTGGAGGCAGGGTATACGCCAGCCACACTGATTAATGACGCACCCTTTGCGCGCGGCGATTATCGCCCACAAAATTACGAACGTAACTTTGTGGGTCCGATTACATTACGCACTGCGATCAAGGATTCCCGTAACGTCCCGGCCGTGAGATTGATCGACCAGCTGGGCTGGGAAAAAGTCATCGATTTTGCCGACCGTTTTGGTTTCGATACCCGCAATTTCCCGCGCGGCGATCTGACCATCGCGCTGGGCAGTCAGGATGTGCAGCCGCTGGAAATGGCAACCGGATATGCCATGATCGCAAACGGCGCCAAACCCCTGACACCAACCCTGATCAAGAAAATCGAAACATTTGATGGCGTCCTTTATGAAGCGCCAGAGCCCTGCCTGGACTGCGACGTGGAACCTGTCACTGACCCGCGCGTCACCTACATTCTCAGCACGCTGCTGCGTTCCGTTGTAGTGGAAGGCAGTGGCCGACGCGTTAACCGCGACATGGGCCGTTCCGACCTGATGGGCAAAACCGGTACCACTAATGGTCCGGCCGAACTCTGGTTCACCGGATTCAATGCGGATATTGCCACCAGTGTATTTGTGGGTCTGGACCAGCCGGAGCCGCTGGGCGAATCCGAACAGGGTGCAACCGTTGCCGTGCCTATCTGGATCGACTACATGAGCAAAGCCTTGCAGGGTCAGCCTGAACGGGGCGTGACAAGGCCCGAAGGGCTTGTTGATATTCTGATAGACGAGGATTCCGGCCAGGTGGCCAGACCGGGTCAGGCCAATACCATGTTCGAGGTATTTCTGGCCGAGAACGCGCCCTCAGTGCGTGATGCACCGCGACAGCCGGAAAGAGTGGAAGAGCGCAATAACGAAGATACCCTGTCAACCGAGATCATATTCTGATCAGGGCGGACAGGGTATTGGAGAGCGGGCCCGGTCAGGCAGCGATTACTTGAGTGACCGGTTACCGAAACGCTTGTTGAAGCGATCAACACGACCTGCGCTGTCAACGATCTTCTGCTTGCCGGTGTAGAACGGGTGGCAAGCTGCACACACGTCGAGCATCATGTCTTTGCCCAAAGTGGATCGGGTTTCAATCACGTTACCGCAGCTGCAGGTGGCCTTCATGGCCTGATATTTTGGATGGATATCCGCTTTCATTGGTATTACCTCATCAATACTGGCATCGCTACACAGCCCCTGCCATGCACCATACCTGTAGCGTCAACCAATGCATTCACACTGGTGAACCGTGGAAAAAGGGGCATTATTGTATCAGAGAATGCAAGGCACGCAAGTAGATTCAGCGCCCTGACTCCAGTCCGGAGCGAATGCGGTCATGGTTTTTGACCGTCTCACGCATTATCTGGGCGAGCATTTCGGCAACCAGATCGCCGTTAACGCCGTGGCGTTCGCAAAGCTGACGAATTTCGGCAAGCTTCTCTGCCTCACGCTTTGGGTCGAACGACTGCAGACCGACCCGCGCCTTGATGTTGCCGACGCGGCGAGTCAGCGCAAAACGGTTTGCCAGCATCAGCACCAGCCCGTGGTCCAGTCTGTCGATCTGTTTACGCAGCTCCAGCAGCTCTGCCTGCCATTCTGCCGGGCTCCACTCTACCGAGGGTTGTTCGGCGGACGACAGCCCGTCAGTTTTCTGCTCCGCCACAGAAGCATCGGTGGGCGCTGATTCCTGTTTCATTTGTTCTCTCTACCGATTGGGCATTAGTGCACACAGTATAATGGAAGCAGCCATCCGCTAAAACCAGTTATACTTGGCAATCAATCCGCCCTCTGTTCAACTCCGGATCTGCTGCGTGTCCGCTTCTCCAGAATCACAACATCGAATCCTCAGGGTTGCTGTGCCCTCACCCCTGCGGAGGCTGTTTGATTACCGGCTGCCTGATACCTTTCAGACTCCCCAGCCCGGCACACGGATCCGTGTCCCATTCGGCTCGCGGGAATTGACCGGTATCGTGGTGGAAGTCTCAGTGAGTTCGGATGTGTCATCAGACAAGATCAAGGATGTGCTGGACGTCCTGGACGAACAGCCATTGTTACCACCTCATCTGCTATCCCTTTGGTTATGGGCGGCACAATACTATCAGCACCCGATCGGTGAAGCGCTGCACACCATTTTGCCAGCCGGCCTTCGCAACAAGGGCGTAGCCACCATCAAGCGGCGCAAAGCAGATCTGCGCGAAGAGCAGGATCAATCGGATCAACCACTATCACTGAATACCATGCAGCAACAGGCGGTGGACGCCATTGTTGCAGAACCGCAGCGATTTAACTGCTTTCTGCTGGATGGGGTAACGGGCAGCGGCAAGACTGAAGTTTACCTGCAGGCTATCCAGCAGACGCTGGACCGGGGCAGACAGGTGCTGGTCCTGGTGCCGGAAATCAGCCTGACACCACAAACCGTGTCTCGTTTTCGCAAGCGCTTTAAGGTCCCGATTGCCATCATGCATTCTGGCCTTACACCCCGGCAACGCCTGAATGCCTGGCTGGAGTCAGCTCAGGGCAGTGCACGCATCACAATTGGCACCCGCTCGGCGATTTTTACACCAATGGCAGACCCGGGTCTGATCGTCATCGATGAAGAACACGATAACTCCCTCAAGCAGCAGGATGGGTTTCGATATTCAGCCCGGGACCTGGGCGTCATGCGGGCGCGTCGCGAGTCCATCCCGATTGTACTCGGTTCGGCGACGCCGTCACTGGAAAGCCTGTTGAACGCCAGGTCTGGCCGCTACAAACATCTTCGCCTGACTGAACGGGCGGGATCTGCCACCATGCCCCATTACATGCTCATAGACACGCAGCGCCAGCCACCTGCGCCGGACGGGCTGACCCAGGAACTGCTAAGCTGCCTGCAGGATCATCTGCGCCGGGGTAATCAGGCACTTATTTTTATCAACCGACGTGGCTTTGCGCCTGTGCTGCAGTGCCAGGACTGCGGCTGGACAGCAGAGTGCCGAGACTGCGATGCGCGCCTGACGCTGCATCGGCATCCTCCACATTTGCGCTGCCACCACTGTGATCGTCGCGAGCCTGTCCACAGTCATTGTCCCGGCTGTCAGGGCAAAGCGCTGACGACCACCGGCGTCGGCACAGAAAGATGCGAGGCCGCCCTTCAACAGCATTTCCCGGACACACCGGTACTTCGTGTCGATCGCGATGCAACGCGCCGAAAAGATGATCTTGATAAACTGCTGGCTCAGGTGGCGACCGGAGAGCCCTGTATTCTGGTGGGAACGCAGATGCTGGCCAAGGGTCATCATTTCCCTAACGTGACACTGGTCGGGATACTCGATGCCGACAGCGGGCTGTTCAGCGCAGATTTTCGTGGGCCGGAATTTATGGCACAACTCCTCACACAGGTATCCGGTCGTGCGGGTCGGGCCGAGCAGCCTGGCCAGGTGTTGATTCAGACTCGTCACAGCAGCCATCAGCATCTGCAGACTCTGGTCACCGAGGGTTATCATGCACTGGCCGGCGCACTCCTGGAGGAGCGGGAGCTGAGCGACATGCCTCCGTTCAGCTACATGGCTGTGCTCAGGGCAGAAGCAATCAATGCCTCAGCCCCGGCCAGTTTTCTGAACGACGCCAGGCAGACGATCGAGCGAATGAACCAGTCGCCATCAGGTGCTGCCGGGCGCTTGCAGATTCAATTGAATGGCCCGCTACCCGCACCAATGGAACGCAAGGCTAATCGCTTTCGGCAGCAGCTGACTCTTCGCAGTCATTCGCGACAGCACTTGCAATCGGTGCTGACTCACCTGTGTAATGAGCTCGAACAACACCCCGGGCAACGACGGGTGCGCTGGTCAATTGACGTTGATCCGCAGGACATGATTTAAGGCACTGGAAAATCGGGGAATGACAAATTGACCCGGACTCATCCGCGACAGGATAATAAGATTCATGGAACAGGATTTTGCAAAGCGCCGTATTCGAACCCCGCTGGCGGAGCCCAGCCCTCCCCCCCGATCATCGGGACTCGCGCTACTGCTGACAGGCCTGGTGACTGGCGTTGTCATTGGCCTGTTCCTCGGTCTGCTGATTTATATGAGCGGGATGCTGCCACCGGCACCGGGCCAGCAAATGGCGGACGCAACACAGCGAGACTCAGAGTTCCTCACCCAGGATGGCGCCACAGTCGCCGAGGATGGCCTGACCGCTGAGCAGGAGCGGGAAGCAGCCCGACTTCAGCTCGAGTTTTATCAGGAGCTACCAAACTACGAAGTAGTCGTTGATGTCACCCCGCTACCGGTGCCAGCGTCCCAGCGCAGTACACCAGATCCAACAACAGAGCCGCCCGCTGAGTCTTCAAATGCTCCAGCGACGGCTGAGTCAACTACTGCAACCGTAGTGGCCACATCAGAAACCGTCCCACCCAGTCTGTCCAACGGTGCCTTCCTCCTGCAGGCTGGAGCCTTCCAGCAGCAGGGAGCTGCCAGTGCCCAACTCAACCGGCTGCTGGCGCTCGGCCTGGACGCTCGTATCCGCCAGGAGAACATGCCCAACCGCACACTCTACCTGGTACAGGCCGGGCCCTATGACACCCGCGAGCAGATGCTGCAGGCCGAAAGCACATTGCGCAGCAATAATATCGATACCATGCGCATAACGCTCAACCGGCCTTGAAACCGGTCAGCTGCATCCCCACTTAACTATTTAAATATTCCTGCCTGTTTAAAGGAGATGCGGTTTGGAGCAATTCCGTGGAACAACTATTTTATCTGTGCGCCGTGGCAACACTGTCGTCGTCGGTGGCGACGGCCAGGTATCTCAGGGCAACACCGTCCTGAAAGGCAATGCACGCAAAGTCAGAAGGCTTTACAAAGACCAGGTGATCGCCGGCTTCGCTGGCGGCACCGCCGATGCATTCACGCTGTTTGAGCGATTCGAGGAACAGCTGGAGAAGCACCAGGGCAAGCTGGTCCGTGCCGCAGTGGCGCTGGCCAAACTCTGGCGCACAGAGCGTTCTCTGCGCCGCCTCGAAGCACTTCTGGTTGTTGCAGATAAAGATGCCTCACTGATCATTACCGGCAATGGCGATGTCATCGAACCGGAAGACGGCCTGATGGCAATTGGCTCGGGCGGCTCATTCGCTCTGTCAGCTGCCCGTGCGCTTTATTACAACACTGAAATGGACGCCCGCAGCATCGTGGAAAAAAGTCTGGGCATTGCTGCCGACATCTGCGTCTACACCAACCAGCAGCACGTGATTGAAGAACTTGAGTATTAGTGCGACAGGATTTTAATACATGACAACCATGACTCCGCGAGAAATCGCCTCCGAACTTGACCGCCATATCGTTGGCCAGAACAAGGCCAAACGCGCAGTTGCCATTGCGCTGCGCAACCGCTGGCGGCGTATGCAGCTTGGCAGTGAGATCCGCCAGGAAATTACTCCCAAGAATATTCTGATGATTGGCCCGACTGGCGTCGGCAAAACTGAAATCGCCCGACGCCTGGCCAAACTGGCCAACGCGCCGTTCATCAAAGTTGAAGCCACCAAATTTACCGAAGTGGGCTATGTTGGCCGTGATGTGGAATCCATTGTCCGCGACCTGGTGGACATCGCTGTCAAAATGCTTCGTGAAGAACAGATCCGCAAAGTTCAGCACCGTGCCGAAGATGCTGCGGAAGAGCGCATTCTGGATGCTCTGCTGCCGCCGGCGCGCAGTGTTGCGCAGGATGAGTCGGAACCACAGACCAACAACTCTGCCAGTCGGCAGATGTTCCGCAAAAAACTGCGTGAAGGTCTGCTAGATGACAAGGAAATTGAAATCAGCGTCAGTGACAATGCGGCAGGCGTCGAGATCATGGCGCCGCCTGGACTGGAAGAAATGACCAGCCAGCTAAAGAACATGTTCTCTTCGATGAATACGGGCCGCAAGAAAACGCGTCGACTGCCCATCAAGGTCGCGTTCCGCATGCTAAAGGAAGAAGAAGCAGCCAAGCTGGTCAACGAAGAAGAAATCAAGAACCAGGCCATTGAAGTCACAGAGCAGACCGGTATCGTATTCATTGATGAAATAGACAAAGTTACCGAACGCAGTGAGAGCGGACACAGCGGTGGCGTATCTCGCGAAGGCGTACAACGTGACCTGCTGCCACTGATAGAAGGCTCTACCGTGACAACCAAGTATGGCAGTGTTAAAACTGATCATATTCTGTTTATTGCATCTGGCGCCTTTCACCTGTCCAAGCCTTCGGACCTGATCCCCGAGCTGCAGGGCCGCCTGCCGATTCGTGTAGAGCTTGACGCGCTGAATGCCAAAGACTTCGAGCGCATTCTGACTGAACCCAATGCAGCCTTGACAGAACAGTATCGCGCCTTGCTGGCCACGGAAGGGCTGAATGTCACCTT
Organism: Gammaproteobacteria bacterium UBA2675; assembly: GCA_002354805.1. Lineage (GTDB taxonomy): Bacteria > Pseudomonadota > Gammaproteobacteria > Pseudomonadales > Pseudohongiellaceae > Pseudohongiella. The sequence continues at coordinate 52,805 of DEMH01000004.1, read as the reverse complement.
CACCGACGACGGCATTGCCAAGCTGGCCGAGACCGCCTGGGAAGTGAATGAGCGCACCGAAAACATCGGCGCTCGTCGGCTGCATACCGTCATGGAACGCTTGCTGGAAGAAGTGTCATTTACTGCGGCAGATCTTGGCGTTGGCGAAAACCGCGACTTGACCATCGATGCGGCCTATGTTGAAAAACAACTGGGTGACCTGGCGCGTAATGAAGATCTGAGCCGCTTCATCCTGTAATGGACAGAACCCCTGTCAGCATACGGCTGCGCAAAACCAGTAATGTGCTGGAGCTTTCGTATGCTGACGGCAGCACTTATCAGCTGCCCGCAGAGTTTCTTCGCGTGCACTCCCCCTCTGCCGAAGTCAGCGGTCATGGCCCGGAGCAGGCCGTCCTGCAATGGGGAAAACGTCATGTCCGCCTGACCGGCGTTCGCGGTGTCGGCCACTATGCCATCCAGCCAAGTTTTGATGATGGACACGACAGTGGCATTTTTACCTGGGATTATCTGTTCGACCTCTGTACCCGTCAGGATCAGTTGTGGCAGGACTATCTTGAACGCCTGAGACGGGCGGGTCGATTGCGTGATGATGCACAAGTGATTACCATTACAGATCCGACCAGGACCAATCACTCATGAGCAACCAACAACATAATGATCCCCACACCACCCATGCGGATGCGGACGGCGAAGCAGGTACCCACTTCGGCTACCAGACTGTAAGTCCCGCGGAAAAAACCCGGCGGGTGGGCCAGGTATTTCACTCAGTCGCCAATCGCTATGATGTGATGAATGACCTGATATCCATGGGCACGCACCGTGTCATCAAGCAGTTTACGGTGCAGCTCAGCGGTGTGCGGACAGGCCAGCGCGTGCTCGACCTGGCCGGTGGTACGGGGGATTTTTCCATGAAATTTTCCCCGCTGGTGGGTCCCAGCGGCCAGGTGGTCCTGGCTGACATAAATGATTCCATGCTCAAGGTGGGTCGCGATCGACTGCTGGACCGGGGGCTGACAGGCAATATCAGCATCGCACAGGTCAATGCCGAACACCTGCCGTTTGAGCCGGAAAGTTTTGACTGCATTGTCATTGCCTATGGTTTGCGCAATGTCACTGATAAGGATGCCGCGCTGCGCTCCATGTACCAGACACTCAAACCTGGCGGCCGCGCGCTGGTGCTGGAATTCTCAAAGCCGGTCAACCCGGTTCTTGGCAAGGCCTACGATGCCTGGTCAGCGCTGTGGCCTTTAGCAGGCAAAGCGGTCACCGGCGATGCCGACAGCTACCGTTACCTGGTGGAATCGATTCGTATGCATCCGGATCAGGAAACCCTCAAGTCCATGATGCAGGAAGCCGGTTTCCGGGACTGCAAGTATCACAACCTGCTGGGCGGAATCAGCGCCATCCATATCGGTTATAAATAGGCAGCCTGCCATGAGCGCACTGTTGAAGTTTGCGATGCTCCAGCCTATTGAGGCAGGACTGAACCTGTTCCTCAAGCGGGATCCCCATATTATCGCCTCACTGTACAAGGTTGCGCCCGACAAGCTGATCCTGCTGGAGTGCACCAGCTCCCCACGCCTGTCACTCGCACTGCGAATAAGCGCCGATCGCATTCACCTGCTGGTCGAACCCGAAGAGCCAATTGATGCCACTATTCGTGGCACGCGTGCCGCATTGCTGGGCCTGCTGCAAAGCGATGACCCGGCAGCTGCACTTTACCACCCGGAACTACAGCTCAGTGGTGATGTGCATCTGATTCAGGCACTGCACCGCGCGGTGACGCGACTTGAGCTGCAGTGGCAGGACCTGTTCGACAATCCGGCATTCCACCTCGCTGCCTCCGCACTCACAAAAGCCCGCCAACAGACAGAGATGACGATTTCGTCACTGCGGCAGGACACCACTGATTTCCTGCAACAGGAGGCCGCGCTGCTGCCCAGCCGTCATGAAATTGCCGGTTTTCAGTCCAGAGTTGACGATCTGCGCCTGCGCATTGACCGTCTGGAGGCCCGTACCCGGCTTTTTCTGGAAAAACAGTAAGTGCATCAGAAAAATCGTGACAGCAAACCCACTGTGACATATTGACGCAGTGACTTGTTTGCGCGCCTGTAGATGCGATAATCCGGGAAACGTTGCCATTCGTAACAATATTAAGGCGCCATTAAGTTGCTCTATGCGCATAATGGTTGCCACATAACGATATGGTTGTCGGGCTGTCGCGGTTTTCACGCAGTCCGGAATTATAGAAATGTTCAGGAGAGTCAGTATGAATGCAGCAAATAAGTCAGAAGGTTGGAAACTCGCCAGCGCGGCGGCCGCGTTGCTGATGTCCGGCACCGCCGCCGCTTCAGCCTTCGATTCGCTGGACAACAACCCGGACCAGCCGGTCAAGGTCAGCGTGTGTCAGGACGTTCCGGACACTGCCTTTGCCGCGGTCAGCACCGGCAATGAAAACTTTTCCTCAGTCATGTGTCAGGTCATGGGCGGCACTCAGGCCAAAGCACTGACAGCAGCTGCGGGAACTGACCTGGCATCGGACGCCGTACAGGTGACTTACTGCAATGACGTTTTCACCTGCGCAGGTCTCAGTGCCTGTAAGGGTAATGCAAACGCCAATTGTGCGGGCCAGAACACCTGTCATGGGATCGGATTTGTTGGCGTATACAGCGATAGCAAAGACATCTCTGACTCACTGTGCGAGAAGCTTGGCGGCACGGTGCTGTCGTCGCTGTAAAGCCACCCCCTGCCATGCTTGGCTTCGGATTGGGACTGCGCAGTCAGCACTACAATGACGTGCTGACTGGGCGGCCTGACGTCGACTGGTTTGAGTTGATAACCGAGAACTACCTTGCCCCCGGCGGGCGCCCGCGCGCGATTCTGCGCCAGGTCCGCGAACACTACCCGGTTGTTTTACATGGCCTGTCATTCAACATTGGCACTGCCGAAGCGCCCGACTTCGACTACCTGAAGCAACTCAAGGCGCTGATTCAAGAAGTACAACCGGCCTGGGTGTCTGACCATCTCTGCTGGACAGGGCTGCACGGTAAAACCTCACACGACCTGCTGCCCATCGCCTACAATCAGGAGACGCTGGATCAGGTTGCGAGTAAGGTAAGCCAGATTCAGGACTACCTCGGCCACCACATCGTGCTGGAAAACCCGTCAGTCTACATTCAGTTCCGGTCTGCCAGTATGAGCGAGGCCGAGTTCATCAACACCCTGGTGGAGAGAACGGGCTGTCGGATACTGCTGGATGTAAACAACCTCTATGTCAGCTGTTTCAACCTGGGGCTTGATCCCTATCAGTCCCTGCAGGCGCTAAGACCAGACTGTGTTGCCCAGTTCCATCTGGCCGGGCACACGCATAACAGCAGCCATATTATCGACACCCACGACCAGGCCGTCAGCGACCCTGTGTGGGAACTGTATGCCGCAGCCTGCAAACGGTTCGGTGCCACAGCAACCCTGTTGGAGCGGGACGACAATATACCCCCGCTCCAGGAGCTGATTGCTGAGCTGGCGCAGGCCAGAGCGATTCAGCAGCAGGCGCTGGACACCCAATGACATACGCAACATCGTGCCCGTGGAGAGCAGGCTGATGACCTGGTCAGAGGAACAGGAAGCTTTCTGGAAGTGGATAACCCGGCCGCAGGACCTGCGCGAGAGCGCCGATGATATCCAGCAGCTATTCAAACCACACCGGGAAATCAGCCAGATCGAAGCGCTGGCGATCTACAACAACGCCTACCACCAGCGACTGATACAAATTTCCTCCGAGCTTTTTCCAGTGACCTATCACACCCTGGGTCAGGATGTGTATACCCGACTCTGGATCGAGTACCTGGCAAGCTCACCGCCGCGCCCAGGGCCTATGGGCCTGCTGGGCGAAAACCTGCTGGCTTTCGTTCGGCAACACGAGCAGTTCGGAAAGCTGCCAGCCCTGATCAGCATCATCGAACTGGAAAGCCTGCTGATCGAGCTGTTCGATCGCGCTGACGAACCTGCCTACACCCAGGCGCAGCTTCAGTCTCTGCCGCCTGATCAGTGGCCGGAGACTCGCTGGCAGCCTAAACAGGACTGGGCAATCATGAGCAGTGCATTTGACCTGGAAAAGTACTGGAGTCAGATGCAGCAATACATGAACTCTCCAGACCCAGTGCCGGGCGAAACCAGCTTCTCTGCAATGAGGTTTACGGATACGGATTGTGCATGGTATCTGGTGCGCAGATCAGATTATCGGATGCAGTTCCACCGTATCAGCGACCTGATGGCAGGTTTTCTGCAGAGACTGCAACAGGGGGTTAATTTCGCTGGACTTTGCGACTATCTGAACAGCCAGCGTCCTGATGAGGACATTCCCACACTCAGCCTGCAGCTGCTGCTCAAGACAATCGAGCTGCAGCTGCTGCATCGGTAGAGTGGCTCAGCCTTCGACGATCTCGAAGGTATGCGTCATCTTTACGCCAGCGCCAGCCAGCATGATGGAAGCTGAACAGTATTTTTCAGCCGACAGCGACACTGCCCGCTCAACCTGCTTCTCACTCAGCTCTTTGCCGGTCACGATAAAGTGCATGTGAATGCTTTCGAACACAGCCGGCACAGCGTCTGCGCGGGTGGCCTGCATGTCGACCTGACAATCAGTCACCTGTTGCCGGGACTTGCGAAGAATATTGACCACGTCAAATGAAGAACATCCCCCGGTGCCGATCAGCAGCATCTCCATAGGGCGAAGGCCCAGATTCCGGCCACCGCTGTCCTCAGGTCCATCCATGACCACCGTATGGCCACTGCCGGATTCGCCCAAAAACATCGCGTTGTTAACCCAACGAACTGTTGCTTTCATCACTTGCTCCTGTACTCCTGTCAGCGGGTGCGAAAGATTAACACAGCCTGTGCGTCAGGGTTAGCCGTGAGCTCATGGCTTGCGTTACAATCAAGTCATATCCGGACAAGGGAATTCCGACCAACAACCAGGAGAGCACCGATATGGCGCTGATGGCCATCACTCCCCACATTGATGATCTGCACAACTTTCTGGCCTTCTGCCAGATTCGCAAGTATGAGCGGGGTCAGACTGTCATCTACGCGGGTGATGAACCGACTACGCTCTACTACATCATGAAGGGCACAGTCTCCGTGTATCTGGAAGAAGAGGAAGGCAAGGAGGTGATCATTGCCTATCTGAATCCAGGGGACTTCTTTGGCGAGATGGGCCTGTTTGATTCCCTGCAGTCACGCAGCGCATTCTGCCGCGCCCGTACCGGCTGCGAAATTGCAGAAATTGAGTACGGCAGGTTCAACAGCTATGTGCGGGCCCACCCCGAAATTCTCTTCACTATTGGCAAGCAGATGGCCAACCGCCTGCGACATACGACACGAAAACTGGGCGATCTGGCTTTTTATGATGTGACGGGCCGCATCGCGCGCACGCTGATTGAACTCAGCAAAGAGCCGGCAGCGATGACTCATCCCAAGGGCATGCAGATCAAAATTACCCGGCAGGAACTGGGCAGTCTGGTTAACTGTTCCCGGGAAATGGCGGGGCGTGTTTTGAAGACTCTCGAGGAGCAACAGCTGATTTCGGTTCACGGACAAACCATTGTAGTGTTTGGAACCCGCTGATTATTCGCCGGAAGCCAGCATCAACAGGCCGCGCCCACCATTGGCAAACAGTTTCTCCCGTTCGGCCTTGATGTAGGCGAGCTTGTCGCGCTTTTCATCCTGCGGCAGCCCCCTCATGCCCAGCAGACTCTCGGCGCGCCGATAGCATGACATCGCCCGAATGCCGTCCTCATGTTCAATTGCTTTCTGTGCCATCAACAGGCTGGAGTTGACCGCCACGCGCAGGCCCAGCGTTCGCAGCTTGTCACGGGCTGACTCAAACTGACTGGCACTGATCTTTTCGCCTTTGTACAAATCCATGAATATCTGCAACGCGCGCTGTATGTGTCGCTGAGCAACACTCAGCTCCTGCTCGGTTGCCACCGCAGCACTGCCGCCAGCTGAACCGCTTCCGCGTTTGCGGCCGGCGGTCTCCGCTTCTTTGAGTTGGGCATCCAGGTCACTCCGGGACGGATCCAGGCGTTGAATGGTTTTTATATCGTTGGCCAGTGTTTCGTAGAGTGGCTGCAGGATTTCGGGATCGGTGTCCATCTGCAGCAGGGCCCGACTGGCTTCATATATCTGACGTCGCCGCTCATCCACTGATGCCAGCTGGCGAAGCCGCCAGTATTGCTCGGACTGATGATGCAAGGCCCACTTGGCCAGCAGCAACCCCGCCCACAGCAGAAGCAGCAAAAAGAAGATGGTCAGCAGGTTGGGTACGAACATTTACGGCCCGGGTCGTCATTATTGAGATCGTTCTCATAGTGACTGGTATCGGCTGTTCGCAGGGAATGTTTAGTCAGTCGAACAATTCGCGCAGCTTTTCACCCGGATCGTCGGCGCGCATGAATGTCTCACCAATCAGGAATCCATAAATTCCACGTGACACCATGTGTTTTACATCAGCGGCTGTGCTGATCCCACTTTCGGTGACAATCAGTTTATCTTCCGGCACCCGCTCCGCCAGGCGCAGCGTGGTATCCAGATCGGTATGAAAGGTATGCAGATTGCGATTATTGATTCCAATCAGATCGAAACCCGCAGACAGGGCTACATCCAGCTCGGTCTCGTTGTGAACTTCAACTAGGACATCAAGGGCAAAATCTGCGGCGCACTGCGACAGTTCTTTCAGGCGCACCGGATTCAGAGCTGCAACAATCAACAGGATACAATCGGCGCCGATGGCGCCCGCTTCTGCCACCTGGTACGGGTCAACAATAAAGTCCTTGCGAATTACAGGCAGCTCACAGGCCGCGCGCGCCTGCTTGAGGTACTCATTGCTGCCCTGAAAAAACTGTTCGTCAGTCAGCACCGACAGGCAATTGGCGCCAGCTGCCGCATACTGCGCGGCAATACGTGCCGGGTCAAAGTCTTCGCGAATCAGGCCTTTGCTCGGAGACGCTTTTTTAATCTCGGCAATCACAGCCGTTTGCTGCTGATCCATGCGCTCTCGCAGTGCGCTAATGAAACCCCGCCTGTCGTCCGTGGTGTCGCGCGCCAGCTTTTCCTGCATGGCCAGGCTGACCTGCTGGCTGTTCTGCTGAATCTCCCACTGCTTGCGGTCGAGTATTTTTTCCAGAATCGTGCTTGTGCTCACTTGGCAAACCCTTGTGTCATTTCAGCCAGCTGCTGCAGTTTCTCCAGCGCAGCACCACTTTTCAGTATCTCTTGTGCGCGTGCCACACCTGCCGGCAGATCGTCGCAGAGGTTAGCCGCGTAGATGGCAGCTCCGGCGTTCAAAGCCACAATATCGCCTGCAGCCTCGTCCTGGTAGCTCAGTGCTTTTTTCACCAGCTCCAGGCTCTGCTGTGGAGAATCCACCTGCAGGGCACGATAGTCACTGCGCTGCTGCATGCCGAAGTCCGCTGGCGACACGGTATACCGTGTGATATGTCCATCTCGCAATTCACCGATCTGCGTACTCGCGGACAGGCTGATTTCATCCAGTCCGTCGTCAGCGGCCAGCACCAGCACATGCCGGCTGCCAAGTTCCTGAAGGACATCCAGTATCGGCTCGATCCATTCCGCAGCAAATACTCCCATCACCTGATTCGGAGCACCCGCTGGATTCGTCAATGGTCCCAGCATATTAAAGATGGTACGCACACCGATTTCACGACGCGGGCCAATTACATGCTTCATGGCGCTGTGGTGTCCGGGCGCAAACATGAAACCGACTCCCAGGGTCTGAATACATTGCGCTACCTGTTCCGGACTGATACCAAGGTTGACGCCAGCCGCCTCCAGCAGATCAGCGCTGCCGCTTTTGCTGGTGGCTCCACGGTTGCCATGCTTGGCCACCCGCGCGCCTGCGCAGGCTGCCACCATGGCCGCCGATGTAGAAATATTGAAGGTGTCTGTGCCCGTACCACCGGTACCGCAGGTATCCACCAGATGTGCGTCCGGTGGCACTGCAACAGGCGTTGCCAGCTCCCGCATGACGCGTGCCGCACCCAGCAACTCAGCTGTTTTTATGCCCTTGATCTGCAGGGCGACGAGGAAGGCAGCGATCTGGGCATCAGTGCACTGGCCGGTCATCATCTCGCGAATCAGCCCTGCTGTCTGGCCCGCATCCAGATCCTGCCCTGCTGACAGGTGCCGTATCGCCTGTTTGATATCCATGTGGCTGTTATCCTCTTTCCAGAAAGTTCTGCAGCAACTGGTGACCGTGTTCGCTCAGGATGGATTCCGGGTGAAATTGCACGCCTTCCACGTCCAGCGTTTTGTGACGCACGCCCATAATCTCGTCGACACTGCCATCCGGCAGCTGCGTCCATGCCGTCACTTCCAGGCAGTCCGGCAGGGTTTTGCTGTCAATTACCAGTGAATGATAGCGGGTCGCTGTAAAAGGACTGGGCAGTCCGCTGAATACGCCAGCATTCTGGTGGTAAACCGGAGACAACTTGCCGTGCATCACCTGACGTGCCCGGATGACGTCGCCACCGTAGGCCTGCCCGATTGCCTGATGACCCAGGCACACGCCGAGCAATGGAATTTTTCCAGCAAAGCTCTTGATGACATCAATCGAGATACCCGCCTCAGAAGGCGTGCAGGGGCCTGGTGAAATGACGATTTTCTGCGGCGCCAGCTTTTCGATATCAGCCAGCGAGATGGCGTCATTCCGGTACACCTGGACATCCGCTCCCAGTTCACCCAGGTACTGCACAATGTTCCAGGTGAAGGAATCGTAATTGTCGATCATCAATATCATGCGCGGCAGTCCTCAGTGTTCCAGCCGGCTATTTTCGCTGAAATCGGGCAGAACATAAACCATTGAAACACAATTGCCGCTGCCTGCACGGATGGGCACTGCCATGTCGCCAGTTCATCAGACGTCACAAGGCAGACTCAAGGCTGCAGCGTGACATAATCAGCCAACAGGGCGCGGATTTGTGCCCGACTGGCGCTGGCGTCATAAGCCGTCGCTTCTGCCGCCTCACCAGCAAGCCCGAACACAGATACAAAAAGTGGCATGCCATTGGCCGTTTCCGAAAAGACGAATGCCTCATCAGCATCAATGTATTCCTGCCAGACGGCTCTGACGTCGCGCCAGAATTGCTCGGTTGCCTGCCAGTAGTCATCGCCAGCCGTAAAGTCAAAGTCCGCCAGACGCTCATAGCGCGCAACGCCCAGTTCCTTGGAGAGGTAGGGTTGCGATTCGCGCAATTGACCGGGCGCATCCAGTGCAACTTTGAAATTCTCTTCTTCCTGAACCCAGCCAGTGGGCGTGATCGTATGCCGGTTGGTTCCCACCAGAACCTGATAGTCCTGCCGGACACTGGATTCCCTGCGCGGCAATGGTCTCCATGTAGTCGAGCTGAGCCACGAGGAGATATTGTGATCGTGCTGCCAGCGACCAACCGCGGCGTATCGTGGCGAGTCATCGACCTGATAGACGGATTGCGACCAGACGCCCTCCATCTCTTCCGCGACCAGCGGCTGCGATACGAATTCATCAAGACCATTAAAGACTCGAATGCTGGACGGCTCGTACTGCCAGTCCTGCCGCCAGTGCTTTTGCACCATAGGCGCTGACACATTCCCAGACTCGTCTACGTACTGCATCACCATGATGTGCTGCAGACTGATAAAGTCATCACGGTCTTCAATCACATAGACGTATTCAGTGGCCCACGACTGATAAGGCCGGTCGGGCTCGAATCCAGGCGTGTAGCCAACGGTTTCCAGAAAATCGAAGCTGACCCGATATCCCCCCGCCATTGCCAGAATTGCCAGCCGGTCGCGCTCAAAGTCTTCCAGCCCGTCATTTTGCAGCGCCTGCCATGCATCGCTCGGCCCTTCTGCCAGCTCAAGTTCCGCACCCAGTGTTGTGCCCCCGCGCACCTGCATGTCACAGGCCGGTGAGAACTGCCAACTGAAAGTAAACAGACGTGCCTGTGAGCAGTCCGCGTCGTCACTCTGTGCCGATGCGCTATTGAGCGAGCTCAGCAGCAGGATCAGCAACAGAACCACATGTGATTTCATCAGAAAACTCCTTGATCAACATACAGGTGCAAGTACACATGATATGAGCGCGAGTTTACAGTACTGGCGGTATATTCTTAACGGCGAGAGCGGTAGAGTTCCCCAGGAATTAGAACCTCAGTTGGAACTCTGGGCCTGAGCCGCCTCTTCCAGCCGCGCCCCGGCCAGAATGCCAGGCATCGCGTAATTGCCTTCGTGACAGGCGTATTCGTAGATACCCTCACTCTGCTTCATTTCCAGCTCACCGGTCCAGGCCTCCCGGTACAGGTCAGGATCCTCAATGGTGAACTTGTAATTCAGCACGTTCTCGCGGCTGATGCGAAAACGCTCGGTGATGGTGGCATTTTCCGAGGTATAGCCGCCACCACGGGCAACCTGCAGTGGATGAAACCCTTTGGTGACCACCACCAGTTCATCGCCTTCATAGTAGCCAACGGAGTTACCATGCCACTTGGGAATCATGTTTTCGGGGAACTCGGCATCAATCGCCACAATACGGGCGTCGTTGACCATCTCGGCCATGATCACCACGTGAGTAGGCGACTGCACAATCTGCATGTTGTTGTTATACAGAGAGGGGGTAAACGGAATGACGCTGGAAAAACTGATCAGGCAGCGCTCGGAGAGTGGAAAACCTTCCGGACCTGCGTTTTTTTCGATGTGATCGTAGCTCATGCGGGCGCGCTGGGCATTGCGGTTGTCCCGGCCATCTTCGCGCCAGGGAATGCGACCATCTTCTGGATAGATGACAAAGGAGGTGCGCAGCTCGCCGTCCACACTGCCCAGGCCATCACGGATATCAATCCAGAAAGAGTTGTAGGCACCTACATTGTCGGGGCCCGGCGCTTCTGCACCGGTGGCCTCCAGGGCCTCTGCCCATTGTTCGAAACTCGGGACGAGTTCGGCCATGCGCTCCGGACTGATGACCAGCGCACCCTCGAATACCGGCGAACGTTCCATACTGGTCCGGGAGGAGTAGTCCCACATACCCTGCACATCAGGCACTCCCCAGGATGTTCTGGGCACTTCAAAGTCGTTGGCAACGGCAATAGTACAGGCCAGCATTGCCGATCCACCCAGGGCTAAACGCAGGAAATTACGAGGTGTTCCATTGATCATGGTCATACGGTCGGCCTCTTTCTTATTGTGATTGTTTTTTGAGTATAGCCGCCCCAAGCGATCTGACAATAGGCCAGAATACCTATTCTGAATCCGTTCATCCAGCCGGCGCGCTGCATGAGGCGCCAAACCGGTAACAACTGAAGCAGCGCGGGTGACGCAGCATGATGCGCTTCTCAAGGCTCTCGGTCAGCGTTGCACCGAGATCGTAATCCGGGTCATCATCCACCAGTGTACAGGCGTATACACGCACGCCTGCATTGGTATTGATCAGCATGCGCGTATAAGTGCACATGAAGTGCGCACGACTTTCCCGCGTCGGGTATTTTTCCATGCAGCTGGCGGTCACTTCCGGACTGCCATTCTCTGTGCCAGGTGTCCCCAGATCAGGAAAGGAAGTAAACAACAGATTCTCCGGCACGTCGTGCTCCCGAAAAACCTCCCGAAAGCGGTTTTCCACCTGGTGAGGATCTTCGTCAGGGTCGCTCTGCCTCGCGATTGACACTTTGAATCCGTTTTCATACAGCCATCTGATGCTTTGCAATGACTCCTGGAACGATCCATAGCCACGGCCGGCGTCGTGACGCCTGATGTCAGGATAATCCAGGCTGATACGGAAATGTATTGGATTGGGATTGGCAAGCAACGGCAGTATCTGATGCGATCGCTGCATGACGACGCGTGTCCCGTTGGTCAGCACAAAACAGGGCCTATGCTGGCTGGCAGAATCCAGAATGCTGACAAACTCACGGATTACAAAGGGTTCACCGCCAGTGAAAGAAAACTGCTCCACGCCCAGCTCAACCGCCTCATGAATAAAGGGTTTAAGCTGCTCAAGCGTCATCGCCGGGATCCGGCTGTCACCAGGGTGTGAGCCCTCCAGACAGAAAGGGCAGGCCAGATTGCATGCTGTGCCGGTGTGAATCCACAGCTCTCGCAACTGATCCGCGTCAATATGACCGCGTGGCTCACCGGCTCGAGTGTGGGTCCAGCTGTCGGCATGTCGCGGTGACAGCAGCTGCTTTATGTCTAATGTCTGCACATCACTACCATTTACTGTCATTCCTCGATCCATTGAGCATAATTCAGGATTCACGGCTTTTCTGATTTTGCTTTGACTTCGCCAGTATGCGATCAAGGGCGTTGGCGAACTGCATACGATCACCATGATTTAATGGTGCTGCCCCGCCGCTCTGAATGCCACTGCTGCGCATTGTTTCCATGAAGTCTCTGATATTCAGTCGGGCCTTGATGTTGCTGGCAGTGTACTCTTCACCACGCGTGCTCAGCGCCAGCGCACCTTTGCCAATGATTTCGTCAGCCAGCGGGATGTCGCTGGTGATCACCAGATCACCCGGCTGCACACGTGCAGCGATCCAGTTGTCAGCCTCATCAAAGCCGCTGGCGACCTGTACAAGCTGCACATTCTTGCGCCGCGACAGATTCAAGGCATGATTGGAGACCAGCGTCATCTGAATTCCTGTGCGTTCTGCAGCTCGTAGCAGTATGTCCCGGATAACTACCGGACAGGCGTCTGCGTCCACCCAGATATTCACGTTGATGCCACTCCCCGGCCAGCTCAGTTGAACAGTTTAAGATATCAGAATTCCATGTGACTTGGCACAGTGCCGCACTGATCCTGAGCGTCGCATAAACCGTATCATAGGCTAAATATGAATTCGCGAGATGCACGCACCAGCGTGCAGCCAACCGTTACACGGAGTAGAGATATCCAATGAGCCAGCACGCCGAAAACTCACGAATCCTGATCTGGTTTAGACAGGACCTGAGGCTGGCGGATAATCCGGCCCTTGCAGTTGCCTGCCAGACGGGAAAAATCGTGCCGGTGTATATTCTCGACGACACCAATTCATCCGATGCCGCCATGGGTGGCGCCAGTCGCTGGTGGCTGCACCAGTCGCTGCGGTCACTCTCCAAAGACCTGCAGGGTAAACTTGTGGTGCTGGCTGGCGATCCGCAAACGCTGCTGCCGGAGCTTGCCAGTGCGTGTCAGGCTACCCACGTCATGTGGAACCGCTGTTACGAACCCTGGCGCATAACACGCGATAAGAACATCAAGGATGCGCTTCGCAGCTCTGACATTGAGGTCAGAAGCTTTAATGGGTCCCTGCTCTGGGAGCCATGGGAAGTGCTGAAAGACGACGGCACACCCTACAAGGTTTTTACACCGTTTTACCGCAACGGATGTCTGAAAGCCGGCGAACCACCAACGCCCCGCCCCCGGCCGCGGGACATCGATATTGCGCCGCTTGGAAAAATCGACTGGGACAGCGGCAAACTGCAGGATCAAACTGGAGACAGGGCGCTGGATCGCCTGCAGCTGATGCCGGGCATCCCCTGGTACGAATCGCTGGCAGATGCCTGGGATGTTGGCGAGCAGGCCGCCGACAAGCGTCTGGACTGGTTTCTCGACGAAGGCCTGCCCGGATACCGGGAGGGGCGCAACTTTCCGGCTCAGGCGCATGTTTCCCGATTGTCGCCGCACCTGCATTTTGGTGAAATATCGCCACGACAGGCCTGGCACAGGGCCAAGGCCGCCGGCCTGAGTGCGCGCTGGGAGAAAGATCTTGAGACCTTTCTGAGTGAGCTTGGCTGGCGCGAATTTTCCCACTCCCTGCTGTATTTCAACCCTGATCTTCCGGAAAACCCGATTCAGGAGAAATTCCGTCACTTTCCGTGGGCAGGCGGCAAAGCCAGCAAGGACCTATTGAAGGCCTGGCAGCGCGGCCAGACCGGTTTTCCTCTGGTCGATGCCGGAATGCGCGAGTTGTGGCAGACCGGCTACATGCATAACCGGGTACGCATGGTGGTTGGCTCGTTTCTGGTCAAGAACCTGCGACTGCACTGGCACCACGGCCAGGCATGGTTCTGGGATTGCCTGGTGGATGCTGACCTGGCCAATAACAGCGCCAGCTGGCAATGGATAGCAGGCTGTGGCGCCGACGCGGCACCTTACTTCCGGGTATTCAACCCAATCACACAAAGCGAAAAATTTGACCCCGCAGGTGAATACATCCGTCGCTATGTACCAGAAATCGCCAGGCTGCCGGATCGTTGGCTGCATGCCCCAATGCAGGCGCCACGCAGTGAGCTGGAAAAAGCAGGTATTGTGCTGGGAGAGACGTATCCGGAAGCAATTGTCGGTCTCAAGGAGTCCCGCGTCGCTGCACTGGACGCGTTCAAGTCACTCAAGTCTATAGAAGACCCAGGTTGATGGCGCGCAGCACTGCCTGGGTGCGATCACGCACACCCAGCTTCTCGAGTATGGAGGACACCTGATTCTTTACGGTACCTTCTGATTTATGAATCGTGCGGGAAATTTCACGGTTACTGAAACCGCCGGCCATCAAGCGCAACACCTCTATCTCTTTTTCACTCAAGGCATCGGGCGCAGTGGAGTTGTCGAACCCGGGCTCCATCGAAGAGAGACCCTTAAGGATGCGTTCGGTAATTGCCGGCTGGACCAGCGTGCCACCGGCGTGCACACTTTCAATGGCGTCTACCAGACTGTCCAGCGACACATCTTTCAACAGGTAACCCTTGGCACCAGCCTGTATACCCTCCAGCACTAGCTGACTGTCATCAAACGTCGTCAGGATAATGCTTGGCACCATGCTGTCGGCTTCGCCCATCGCGCGAAGGGCGTCAATGCCGGTCATTTTGGGCATGCGGATATCCATCAGCAACACATCCGGTGTAAATCGCCGGATTCCATCAACAACCTGGCTGCCATCTTCAACCTGCCCGACAACCTCAATGCGCTCGCTCAATTCAAGCAGGCTGCAAATGCCAAGACGGACCAGATTCTGGTCTTCGGCAATCATCACACGAATTTTTGTCGGTTCGGACGTCATTGATCTACACAGTATTGTAATTGTTGATTTAAAGACACTTTATTGCTCAACTGCTGGTCCAGGCAATACCACAGCAAACTTCTGGTGCCAATTGATGGTCCGCATTATGACACAGGCTTCGGCTGACCGGGGATAGGTCTTAAGTCATCGCCAGTTTAGTGGCTTCCGGCACTGCTGGTTTAAACCTGACAGGGCCATACTGTAGCCAGACATTCAAGAGGGCCTTATTGTGCTGATTCACGAACTTGCGTTCTATGTTCACATCACAGCCGGCTGTGCGGGGTTGATCCTGTTCTGGGTGCCCATGCTGAGTCGCAAGGGCTCACCGCGACACAAGCAGATCGGGCGCTGGTTCGCAATAATTATGTACACGGTGGCGGCTTCCGGACTGGTCATGGCAAGCCTGGACCTTGCCTGGCCGCTGGTAATGCACCCGGCGTCCACCCCCCTCAGCGACGCGCAGACCCAGAGCTGGATGGCTGAGGTGCGCTATACCGCCGGTTTCCTGTGGTCACTCAGCATACTGGTGTTGGTGACAACCCGCCATGGGTGGCTGACCATTCTTCAACGCGAAGATCGCGCTCCGCTCCGCAGCCCTTTGCACGTGACACTGTGCAGCCTGCTGATGGCCGCCGGGCTGGTCATGTTGTATATGGGACTTAGAGGCTACGATCTGTTGCTGCTGGCATTTGGTGCACTGGAGGTCTGGGTGGCTGCCAGCTGTCTGCACTATGCATTCAAAGCAAGACTTCAACATCCCCGGGAGTGGTGGACCGAGCATTTGGGGGCACTCACCGCATCAGGTATTGCGGCTTATACCGCATTTTTTGTGTTTGGTGGCGCACGTTTGCTACAGGCCTGGATACCGGATTCATTTGCTGGCCTGAGCATCCTGCTCTGGGTTGGCCCCGGAGTGATAGGGGGTATCGCAATAGGCCGCATGACAGCGCACTACCGGCGGCGCTTTGCGCAGCCTTCCCAAAATCAGACTGTATAGGACTAACGATACAAAAAAACTTTCGCTGGGGCGTTACAATTTGACATATACTTGACGTTTGCAATTAAAAAAATAATATGTCGGAAGCGGGGCCCCGAGTGGAGAGCAACACTCACACGGACGAGACTATCAAATCATTCCAGCAGCTACGTCTCAGACGCATGCTCTGGGGATTTACGGCGCAGTTGCTCACGATTTTCATCGTGGTAGCTCTATTCTCTTATGGCATGCTTCCATCATGGGTTGTAGGCGTTTACCTGTCTGTCACCCTCCTTGCCTCCTCCAGTTTTCTCATCCTGCTCAAGACCAATATAAACCTGCGCTTCAAAGATCCCAGCATGACGGCTGGGCAGATTCTGGTCCCGCTACTGCCCAGCGTTTTTGTCATGTTTTTTGTCACCGATCCTCAGGCCCGCACGGCCTTTATGTTAACCGCGACCAGTGGCCTGGTATTTGGCATGTTCGCGCTGACGCGTGCCGGCATGTTGATCCTGAGCATATTGATTGCGGGTGCCTATCTGCTGCTGCTTGTCGCGCTAACCCTGCTTGCACCGCAACGCATCAACTGGCAGGTAGAAAGTGTCATGGTGTTTTCCTATTTTGCCGTGCTCGTCACCATTTCTTATCTGACCAGTTTTATTGCAGGACTGCGCCGCAAGTTGCGCGAACAGAATCATCGCCTGGAACAGCTTGTCATTCGCGACCCACTGACTGAACTACCCAATCGCCGTTGCCTGATGGAACGTCTGACTCATGAGATGTCGCGTTTCGAGCGACGCAGGCCTGAGTCCAGCAGCCTGTGTATCAGCATGCTTGATGTAGACCACTTCAAGAATATCAATGACTCGCTGGGGCATGATGTCGGCGACACGGTGCTGCGCCGCATCAGTGACACGCTCACCGGCACTTTGCGCAAGGGCGACTTTGTCGGACGTTTTGGCGGCGAGGAGTTTGTTGTGATTCTGCCAGAATCGACACTGGCGGCGGCTGAGCAGTCCGTGCTGAGGCTGCAGGAAGCGGTGGCCGCGCTCAATATCCCGGAACTACCACCAGGTCAACGGGTCACTGTGTCGCAGGGACTGACGCGATATTTTCCGGGCGAACGTATTGAGCAGACCCTGAAACGTGCCGACGAGGCTCTTTATCGCGCCAAGGCTGCGGGACGCGATTGTATCATCGTAGTTGATCCGGACGACGAAGACCCCTTCCAGAGCTAAACACTCAACTGTGGTATCAACCTCGCAGCCAGTCCCAGGCTAACCAATCTGTGTCAGTGAGATGCGGCCGTCAGCCTGGACCGCATCGCCAGCAGGCTCAGCCACGGCAACCTCCGGCATGTCGGGCAAGGGAATTCCCAGATTGTTTTTCTCAAATACACGATCTGCCCGGTAACTTGAACGCACCAGCGGGCCGGACGCTACTTCCATGAAACCTTTTTCCAGGCCAATTTCCCGGTAACGACGAAACGCCTCGGGTGTGACAAAGCGTTCCACTTTCAGGTGATTGCGGGTGGGCTGCAGGTATTGCCCCAGTGTCAGGATGTCGACATTGATGGCGCGCAGATCATCCATGGTCTGCAAAATCTCTTCATCCGTTTCGCCCAAGCCCAGCATCAGGCTGGTTTTGGTCAACACATCGGGGCGGTGCTGTTTGGCGAAGGCCAGCACATCAAGCGTACGCTGATACCCTGCGCGCGGGTCACGCACGGGATGCGTAAGCCTCTCAACGGTCTCTACATTCTGGGCAAACACTTCCAGTCCTGAATCCACAACACGTGCAACAGCCTCAAGATCGCCGCCAAAATCAGGCGTCAGGGCTTCTACCACCACTTGCGGCGTACGCTGCTTGATAGCCGCGACACAGGCAGCGTAATGTGCCGCCCCGCCATCGTCCAGATCATCACGATCGACAGAGGTCAGTACGATATAGCGCAGGCCCATCAACTCGACGGATTCCGCCACGTGGGCCGGCTCGTCCTTGTCCAGCCAGCCATTCGGGTTGCCGGTGTCGACGGCACAGAAGCGACAGGCGCGCGTGCATACTGACCCCATAACCATGATTGTGGCCGTACCATTGTTCCAGCATTCGCCGATGTTCGGGCAATGTGATTCTTCACAAACGGTACTGAGCTTGTGCTCGCGAACGTTCTGCCGCACGGCATCAAACCGCTCACCACCGGGCATCCGGGCGCGCAGCCACTGCGGCTTGCGCTGCGTCGGCTCTACGACCGTCGCCTTGCCAGATGATGCCTTGATTCCATCCTTGATGGCGGCAATGCCATGTTCGCTGCGGAACTTGCTGCCGCTGGGAATGGATGGTGGGCGCTTGTTACTGCTCATTGACGAGTATCCTGTGGATGGCGGTACGGGTGCACCTGGTACAAAACAGGACCGCAATCATACCTGATTTGTCTCAGACCTTCATGTGCCGCGGGATTCCTAAAGTTTCAGACCGCGCTGGGCAAGCGCGACCGCACGGAATATGGCGCGTGCCTTGTTCATGGTCTCTTCCCATTCTGAACGCGGCACAGAGTCAGCCACCACACCGGCACCGGCCTGAACAAACAGCGTCTGGTCCTTGATCACCGCAGTCCGAATCGCGATTGCCATGTCCATATTGCCGTTCCAGCCTATGTAGCCCATGGCACCACCATACACACCACGTTTGACAGGCTCGAGTTCGTCAATAATCTCCATGGCGCGCACTTTCGGTGCACCACTGAGTGTACCGACCGGCAGGGTCGCCTTTAGTACATCCAGTGCCGTCTTGTCTTCTCGCATTTCACTCTCAACAATCGAGGCGATATGCATGACGTGTGAATAACGCTCTACAAACATTTTTCTGGGCACCGTCACGCTACCGGTTTTGGACACACGACCAGAATCATTGCGACTCAGGTCAATCAGCATCAGATGCTCTGCAATTTCCTTGGCATCGGCCAGCAGTTCCTGCTCCAGCGCCTTATCCTCTTCTTCGGTCTGGCCGCGCTTGCGGGTACCTGCCAGCGGGCGAACCGTGATCGTGCCATCTTCTACCCTGGCCAGAATCTCGGGCGAAGCGCTGACAATATGGTGGTCGCCCATATTGAAGAACACCATGTAAGGCGACGGATTCAGGTAGCGCAATGCCCGGTAGGCATGTATCGGGTCGCCCACAAAAGGTACCGACATACGTTGCGCCAGCACCACCTGCATGACGTCGCCGGCCAGAATGTAATCCTTGATACTATCAACTGCACTTTCGAAAGGCGCCTGCTGAAAGCTGGATCTGAAATCCTGCTCCTGCAGCTGGGCATCGGGCATCTGTTGTTCGATGATCGGCTGGCTGAGCGGCTGCGCGAGCCGGGACTCAATCTCATCGAGGCGCTTCATCGCATTATTGAAGGCATTAGGCTGTGAGGGGTCGACGTTGCAGACAATGGCGATAGTACCACGCAGGTTATCGAATACCACCACCTCTTCTGAAACCATCAGGACAATTTCTGGCGTGCCGATTTCGTCACCGCCAGACGCCTCCCCGAGTGTCGGCTCCACGTAACGGACAGTGTCGTAGCTGAAATAACCTACCAGACCACCACTGAATCGCGGCACGTCGGATATGGGCGCCACGCTATACTCTTTTTGAAACGACTCGACAAAAACAAACGGATCATCGTAGCTTTCACTGCTGACCAGCTTGCCGTCGGTTTCCACCCCTACCTGATGATCGCGCACCTTGATCACTGTGCGACAGGGCAGGCCGATCATGGAGTAGCGCCCCCATTTCTCACCACCCTGTACTGACTCAAACAGATAAGTGTATTCGCCACCCGCAAGTTTGAGGTAGGTGCTCAGGGGTGTCTCAAAATCCGCCAGCACTTCGCGCACCACTGGAATACGGTTGTAACCCTGGGCCGCCAGCTGTGCGAAGCGGCTTTCATCCAGACTGCGTGCCGATATTGCGGGAACATCTTGTTGGGTGGGCTTGGCGCTCATGCCGGATCGATCTCCTGTCACGCGGACTGTGTCTGTGCCAGCTGCTCGCGCATGGCGGTTATCGTCGAGCGATAGTCATCGCTGTTGAAGATGGCCGAACCGGCAACAAACATGTCGGCTCCAGCGCGTGCGATTTCACCTATATTGGCCGGCGTGACACCACCATCCACTTCCAGGCGAATGTCATAACCACTTTCATCAATCATATTGCGGATCAGCGCCAGCTTTTTGAGTGCCGAGGGAATAAACTTCTGACCGCCGAAACCGGGATTGACGGACATCACCAGAATCAGGTCCACCTTGTCCAGCACATACTCCAGGCATTCCAGGCCGGTAGCAGGATTTAAAACCAGCCCGGCTTTGCAGCCGCTGTCACGGATCAGTTGCAGAGAACGATCAACGTGCTGCGAGGCTTCCGGATGAAAGCTGATGATACTGGCGCCAGCCCTGGCAAAATCCTGAATCATGCTGTCTACCGGTGAAACCATCAAATGCACGTCGATGGGCGCCGTTACGCCGTACTTGCGCAGCGCCTGACAAACCATCGGCCCGATGGTCAGATTGGGCACGTAGTGATTGTCCATCACATCAAAATGCACCACATCGGCTCCGGCGGCGAGCACATCGTCCACTTCCTGACCCAGGCGGGCAAAATCAGCGGAGAGAATCGAAGGGGCGATCAGAAAGTCTTTCATAATGGATGATCCCTGCGGACAGCGCGTTAAAAAAGCATCATTTTAACGACTATTGCGACAAATTGCCTGGCCCATTCTATACCTTCGTGTCGGCAGAGAGTTGATGGTTCAGCGCAGCAAGCCTTTCCGGTGTGCCAATATCCTGCCAGTCGCCATCGAACACTTCGCCTGTGACCGCTCCGTTCTGCATGGCCTGGCGCAGCAGCGGGCCCAATGGCAGAAAACGTTCAGCCTCCCCGGCAAACAGTTGTGGATGCAGCACACTGATACCGGCGAATGTCAGTTTTGGCTCACCATGTTCGGTCACACGCCCACTGCTAGTCAGATGAAAGTCACCTTCAGACTTGTGGGGTGCGTTGCGTATCAGCACCAGATGCGCTAGCTGGGATGGGCCGAGTTGCCGCGCAACCGGCAACAGTCGACGATAATCAAAATCAGTCCACACATCGGCATTGGTAAGGATAAATGGCTGATCTCCGAGCATGGGCATGGCGCGGATGATGCCGCCAGCTGTTTCAAGCCGCTCAGTCTCGTCCGAGAAGTGGATGCGAACATCATATCGACTGCCATCGCCCAGCGCGTCCGCCACCTGTGACCCCAGGTGATGAAGATTGATCACGATGTCCTTTACCCCGGCCTGACGCAGACGTGCGATCTGCCACTCGATAAGCCTGCGGTCGCCAGCCGGCAGCAGTGCTTTGGGGGTCGTTTCCGTCAGTGGCAGCATGCGTTGCCCCAGGCCGGCCGCCAGAATCATTGCCCTCGTTGCGGTCACACTCATGAGAGTCCCAGATCGCGCAGTTTCTGCTGCATTGCCGGCATCGGCCCACGCCGAAACCAGTCCACAAATGCCGCCAGCTCGGCATGTTCAGACGCAACTGTTACAACATAATGCATGACCAGCGGCAGATCAGCGAGATAGCGCTGTTTGCCATCCCGCAGCGCCAGCCGGCAAAAAATGCCCAGCACTTTGATATGTCGCTGCAGCCCCATCAGATCAAAATCCCGCTGCATATCCGCGTCAGTGTACCCTGCTGGCAGGATACCGCGCTGTCGGGCCAGCCGCGCGTAGCCGTTCACCCAGCGACGCACATCAGCGGTCGGCCATGCCACATAACAGTCCCGCAGCAGCGACACCAGGTCATAGCTCACCGGACCAATGACGGCATCCTGAAAGTCAATCACACCGGGGGGCTGATCCTCGTGATGGACACCTCCGGCATCAACGGGGATCATCAAGTTTCTGGAGTGGTAGTCGCGATGAACGCGGACCTGCGGCTGTTGTAGCGCCGCATCACACAGCAGCTGCCGCGTCTGCTGCAAAAGCGTGCGCTCACTGTCTGATATTGGCCAATTGAGCATTTCAGAGCAGAACCAGTCGTCGAACAGGCGCATTTCCTGCTCAAGCCGACCACGATCATAAGGCGGCAAATCGCTTTCATGCTGGTCTGCCTGCAGATCGAGCAGCGCCAGCATGGCCTGACCGTACAGTTTCTCGACGCGCTCCATATCGCCGTCGCGCTGAGCCTCCAGAAGCGCTGGCCAGTAAAGCTGATCACCAAAGTCTTCCACTACCAGAAAACCCTGCTCAAGATTCCGGGCCAGAATCTCGGGCGTGCGCATGCCGGCGCGGCTGAACTCTGCGGCAGCACGCACAAACGCCGGGTTGTCTTCCCTGTCCGGCGGCGCATCGACCAGCAAACGTGCTACGGCATGGATGCGGCAGCGAAAATAGCGCCGGAAACTGGCGTCGCCGCCCAGAGACCTGGCATGTAATGGCCCGGGATCCTGCCCGTCACGTTCCGTCATGGCCTGTCGCGCCCAGTTCTCGAGCTGCTCCTGACGCCTAGCCTGAATGGCATCAACATCCTCTTGTACTGTAGTCATTCTGTCTCCACCGAAACTATCCCGGCTTTATATCAAAACCCCAATGAATTATCATGCGGGCGCTACTGCCGACGCCATTGGGCACGGACGAAGCCGCCCTATTATCGCCTTTTCGCCGAGTTTTCGCCGACTGGATTTTTGCCGACTGGATTGCCTGACACTATGCCACGCCCTTCCCTGTTTACTTTGCTGCCGTCAGGCCCTGTCAGACCCGTCACGGTCACAGCGCTTTCGTTCGGCAGCCTGGTAGCCATGATGGCAGCTGGCCAGGCCATTGCTCATACGCCAACCGGCGAGTCCGCCAATACCGCACCAGATGCTGCCGGCACCGGCATTATGCGTGACTGGACGCCACGCAGCGAACTGCCGACGGAGCTGTTGCAGCAGTTACGCAGCGCATGCTGCGGCATGTTCGTGGAACCAGAGCTGACTGGCGAGTACATTGACCTGGAACCCGATCAGGCGCCCACAGAAGTGCAGACCCAGACCCGTGTCCGCCAGCCGGAGCCATATCAGCTTTATGTGGACGGCGCCGTTAATGTGCAGCAAGGCTATCGCAGCCTAACAGCCAGCGATGGCATGCACATGAACGAAGAAACCAACATCCTGACTCTACAGGGCGACGTGCTGTTTCGCGAGCCTGGCTTTCTGATCACCGGCGAAGGCGCGGTGCTTGATCAGAACACCGGCGACAATGAGATCTCGCAAGCTGCCTATGTGATGCATGAAACACAGATTCACGGCAGCGCAGATCAGCTTAGCTATAACAGTGAAAGCGGCATGCTGACGCTGGATAATGGTGCTTTCAGCCGCTGTGAACCTATGGACCCGTTCTGGGTCATGCAGGCCAGCAATCTGCGCCTGGATAATGCCTCAGGCGTTGGGTACGCCAGCAATGTCACGTTGCGAATCAGCGATATACCCGTTTTCTATTATCCATGGACACTGCAGTTCCCGATCAGTGACCAGCGGGTCTCCGGGATTCTGCCACCGTCCATCAGCAATAGTCGCGACAGCGGGCTGGATATAGCCGTGCCCTACTATTTCAATCTGGCACCGCACTATGACGCCACCCTGACGCCGCGCCTGATGACCGAACGCGGACTGATGCTGAGTGGCGAGTTTCGCTATCTGGCGGACTGGTCCATGAACACGGTCAATCTGGCGCTGCTGCCAAAGGACAACACCTACGACCCGGCACGCGCCGCCCAGCCCGGAAGCGACACACCGTCAGTGGAAAAGCGCTGGTTTGCCGGCTTTGAACACGAGGGTCAGCTGGGCGAGAACTGGCGCACTTACGTGGACTACAGCTCTGTCAGCGATGCCGACTATTTTCGTGATCTGGGCAGCCGCGACCTGAATGTGGAAAGTCGCACCCACCTGAACAAAGAGGGTGTTGTGACCTGGCAGAGCAGTCAATGGCGGGCACTGAGTCGCGTCCAGCGCATCGAAGTGCTGGACCCGTATGTGGCTTCAATCGATATCAACAAGCCATTCGATCGACTGCCCGAGCTGCAGCTGAATGGCCGGTTCGAGGCGGGCTCCATCCTGGAGTACGGCTTTGACAGCAGTCATGTCAGCTTTGATCGATCCCTCAGTCGCGAACTGCTAAGCGACGAGCAGGTCAATCAGGGAGCCCTTGTTACCGGTGAACGCCTGACAGCAGAACCCTGGATCAGCCTGCCACTGCGAACGCCCGGCTATTTTGTAGTGCCCACGGCCCGCTATCGTTATGCGTCCTGGCAACTGGACCAGCAGGCCCGGCAGACGCCTTCCAACCCGGACCGCGGCGTGGGAGTCTTCAGTCTGGACGGCGGCCTGGTCTTTGAACGTGACCTTCTGCTTGGCGGGCAGACCATGACACAGACGCTGGAGCCGCGTTTGTACTATCTTTACAGCGAGCGCGAAGATCAGCAGTTTTTGCCAAGCTTTGACACCGCACAGCTCAATCTCAATTTTAACCAGCTGTTTCGTCATGACCGTTTCAGCGGACCTGATCGAGTGGGTGATGCCAATCAGATCAGTGCTGCCGTGACGACACGATTTATCGACAGCGGCGGAATCGAGCAGGCACGCTTCAGCGCCGGCCAGATATTTTATTTCGAGGATCGCACCGTCTCGCTGGACAGCCCGCTGCAAAGCTGGTTGCTGTTGCAGCCACTGAACACGGAGCGCTCTGCACTGATTCTGGAAGGCAGCTATCGCCCGGCACAGCGCTGGCAGATGATGGCCGACCTGCAGTGGGACCAGGAAAACAGCAATGTGGATGAAGGCAGTGTTGCTGTACAGTTCCGGGTGGACGACGACCGCATAATCAACGCAGCCTTTCGTTATCGGGAACGAACTGATGTGTTTCTGCAGGCTCCCCCGCTGCTGGACCCAGTGATCAAGCAGACGGACATCTCTGCAGTCTGGCCGGTGAACGATAACTGGCGCATCTTCGGTCGCTGGAACTACGATCACAGCAACAGCCGGAACCTTGAAACGTTTGCAGGGGTCGAATACAGTAATTGTTGTTCCACGATGCGCCTGGTCGCTCGCGACTGGGTGGACGAATACGAATTTTTTGCGCAGGACAGCCGCCAGAACCGTGGCATTTTCTTCCAATTCACGCTGCTCGGCCTGGGCGATCTGACCGGAGGCGGCCTGAGCAACCTGCTCACGCGCGGCATACCCGGATTTAAGGAGTACGATGTTAATGATTGATTTGATGAACCGACTGGCAGGGCTGTCACGCGATCACCTGAGCCGTGTCGCCCTGCTGGGCAGCGCGCTCCTGTTGCTGATGAGTGCCGCGATCCCCTCCCAGGCCGCAGAGCGCCAGGTCCTGGACAGAGTAATAGCGATCGTCGATGACGGTGTCATTCTGCAAAGCGAATATGAAGAGCGGCTTGCCGAAATTCAGCAACGTGCTGCAGAAACGGGCATGCAGCTGCCTCCGCCGGCAGACCTTCGCAACCAGGTCATGGAAAATCTGATTGTGGAGAATCTTCAGCTGCAAATGGCAGAGCGCGTAGGTATCCGCTTCGATGACGACACCCTGAACCGCGTGATTGCCGACATCGCCCAGTCCAACAACATGAGCTTCGATCAGTACGTGAGCCTGCTGGAATCACAAGGCATGTATCTGGCGACCCGCGAGCGCATTCGCCGCGAACTGGCGATCAATGAAGTGCAGCGCGGCCTGGTGAACCGGCGTATCAGTATTACTGACCAGGAAATTGAAAACTATCTCAACTCAGAGGCTGGACGGACAGCGATGGCGCCAGATTATCTGGTGGATCAGATTCTGGTTCCGTTTCGCGATACCGACCCCCAGCAGCTGACAGCTGCCAAGCAGGCCCTGGTGCAGGATATTTACCGGCGCGCCGAGGATGGTGAGGACCTTGCCCAGCTGCGCATGGAGGCCCAACAGCGTGCCAGCGAACTGGGTTTTGCCGTCAGCGGTGGCGAGCTGGGATGGCGCAAACGCGAAGAGCTGCCATCACTGTTCGCCGAATTTGTCCCGGACTTGAGCATCGGTGATGTGCAGGAACCCGTGCAGAGCGCCAATGGCATGCACATCGTCAAACTGTCAGACGTGCGCGGCGATTCAAATCGCCTGGTCCAGCAGACCCAGGCGCGACACATTCTGGTGGCTCCCAATGAAATCCGCACTGAAGAGCAGGCCCGCCGACTGATCAATGAAATTCACCAGCGCATTCAGGACGGCGAGGATTTCAACGTACTGGCCCGCCAATATTCCGATGACACCATGTCTGTCGTTGCCGGTGGTGACCTGGGCTGGGTCAGTGACGGTGGCATGCCTCCCGAGTTTGCCGCAGAGGTAGCGGACCTGCCGGTAGGCGAACTAAGCGAACCCTTCCGTACCAGCTTTGGCTGGCACGTTGCCGAGGTCACTGGGCGCCGCGAGCAGGATCTGAGTCGCGACTACCGTCGACAGCAGGCTCAAAATGCACTGCGTGCCCGCAAGTTCGACCTTGAGCTGGAGAACTGGATTCTGGAAATCCGCGACGAAGCTTACGTCGAATATATTGACTGACGGCGGTGATGGTGAGCCTTCCCCTGTTGATCACACCCGGTGAGCCCGCCGGTATTGGCCCTGACCTGCTGGTTCGCATCATGCAGGAACCGCAGGCACTGCCAGCTGGCGTAAAGCTGGTTGCGGTGGCAGACCCCCTGCTGCTGCAACAGCGTGCGGCGATGCTCAAGCTTCCGCTGACACTCAATACCTGGACGCCGGACTCGCCGCACTCCCAGGAAGCAGCCCTGGCCCAGGCCGGCACGCTAAACGTGCTGCCCGTGACATTAAACAGCCCGGCCATCCCGGGCCAGCTGACGACCGACAACGCTTCCTACGTGCTGGCTACGCTGCGCACCGCTGCGCAGGCCTGTCTGGACGGTCAGGCAGCTGCAATGGTGACGGCTCCCGTGCACAAAGGTGTCATCAACGATGCCGGCATCGCATTCTCCGGGCACACTGAGTTCCTGGCTGATTTCTGTGGAGTTGAACAGACAGTGATGATGCTTGCCACAGCCGGCCTGCGCGTGGCACTGGTCACCACCCACTTACCTCTTAAAGACGTGGCTGCAGCCATTACGGCGCCTCGTCTCACACGGGTGATCAAGATTCTGCATCAGGACCTGCAACAGAAGTTTGGCATCCAGAATCCGCGCATTTTAGTCTGCGGACTGAATCCCCATGCAGGAGAAGGTGGGCACCTGGGACGAGAGGAAATAGAAATCATTGAACCTGTGCTGACCCGATTGCGGTCAGACGGTATTGATTTGCGCGGCCCACTTCCGGCCGACACCTTGTTCACGCCCAAGTACCTGGAGGATGCCGATGCTGTTTTGGCCATGTACCACGATCAGGGTCTGCCCGTTTTAAAGTACCGCGGCTTTGGCCAGGCCAGCAACATCACCCTGGGGCTGCCAATCATTCGCACATCAGTGGACCATGGCACGGCCCTGGATCTGGCTGGCACAGACAAAGCGAATACCGGCAGCCTGTTGACCGCGATTGCCACCGCCTGCGAAATGGTGAATGCCACCTCGCAGGCCAAACCAGCGACAGCAAGCCTATGACCACGCCTGCCATGTCTCTGCCCGAGCACCGCGCACGCAAGCGGTTCGGACAGAATTTTCTGCATGATCAAAATGTCATTCAGCGCATCCTGCTGGCAATTGCGCCGAAGATTGATCAGCGTATCGTTGAGATCGGTCCAGGCCAGGCTGCCATTACCGGTCCGCTGGTTGAAAGTGGCGCCCGCGTTGACGCTATCGAACTTGATCGCGACCTGGCGCAATGGTTGACACAGCGATTCGCTGACCAGCAGACTTTTTCCCTGCATCAGCAGGATGTACTTAAATTTGACCTCGGCACGCTCTCCGATCAGGCGCGCAGCCTGCGTATCGTTGGCAACCTGCCCTACAACATCTCAACACCCTGCATATTCCATTTGCTGGAGTATGAGCCGCTTATAGACGACATGCTGTTCATGCTGCAACTTGAAGTGGTTCAACGACTGGCTGCCCAAAGCGGAGACCCGCAGTACGGCAGACTCTCCATCATGGCTCAGTATCACTGCCAGATCGACCATCTTTTTGATGTTCCACCCGGCGCTTTTCGACCAGCACCAAAAGTAACCTCAGCCATTGTGCGGCTTCGCCCGTGGCGTGAAAAACCATGCGTGGCGGCGGATATTGCGCTGTTCGAGCGCGTGGTGCGTGACGCATTTTCGCAACGTCGCAAAACCCTGCGCAATGGCCTCAAGCGCGTGATGCAGGAGTTTGGTGTGGGCGATCTGCCCGTCGATCTTGGGCTTCGCCCCGAGAACCTGTCGCTGGCAGACTACGTAAACCTGTCGAATGCACTGATCAGACAAAAAGCAGCGGACGATCAATGAAGTCACCTGGCACTGACACGAACAAAAGGG
This sequence comes from Gammaproteobacteria bacterium UBA2675, assembly GCA_002354805.1. GTDB lineage: Bacteria > Pseudomonadota > Gammaproteobacteria > Pseudomonadales > Pseudohongiellaceae > Pseudohongiella. The sequence continues at coordinate 24,227 of DEMH01000004.1, read as the reverse complement.
CTAGACGCTGATGGCTACCTACGCCATTGGTGACATACAGGGCTGTTACAAGCCCCTGCGCAAGCTGCTCAAAGCGGTGGATTTCAAGATCGGAACCGACGAACTCTGGTGCGTCGGTGACCTGATCAATCGTGGCCCGAAGTCTCTGGATACCCTGCGCTACCTGCGGGACATGGGTGAGTCAGCAACTATTGTGCTGGGAAATCACGACCTGCATTTTCTGGCGCTGTTTTATGGCTGCGCACCTGATGATGTCAGCAACCGCCACACCCTCGACCAATTGCTGGCCGCGCCAGACTGCGCCGAACTGGCAGACTGGTTGCGCCAAAAACCACTGGCGCACTATGACTGTGTCCCGACGCAGCAGGGTGTGGAGCATTATCTGATGGTACACGCGGGTGTTGCTCCTGGCTGGACATTGCAGAAAACACTGGATCTTGCCGCTGAAGTAGAGCTGGTTCTGCGCGGCAGCGACTTTAAAAAATTCCTCACCAAGATGTACGGCAACAAGCCGGCCCGATGGCGTGATGAGGTTACCGGCTATCGACGCCTGCGCCTGATCACCAACTACATGACACGCCTGCGCTTCTGTAATTCCAAGGGCAAGATGGACTTTACCATCAAAGAAGGGGCCAATAACGCACCAGAGGGTTTCCGGCCCTGGTTCGAGTACGAGCAGATAACTCCTGAGGTCAATATCCTGTTCGGGCACTGGGCTGCGCTGCAGGGCATTACCGGTAAGGACCATGTCTTTGCACTCGACACCGGCTGTGTGTGGGGCCGCGAATTGACCATGATGTGTCTGGAAGACCACAAACTCTACAGCGTCTGATAGACTCAGCGCCATGCAAACCTATCTTGTCGGCGGCGCCGTCCGCGACCAACTGCTGAACCTGACTGGCTACGACCGTGACTGGGTCGTGGTCGGTGCCACTGTGGATGACATGCTGGCACAGGGCTACCAGCAGGTTGGCAAGGATTTCCCGGTATTCCTGCACCCGAAGAGCAAAGAAGAATATGCTCTGGCGCGCACCGAGCGAAAATCCGGTACGGGCTACAAAGGCTTTGTAGTGCATGCAGCTCCCGATGTCACGCTGGAACAGGATCTGCAGCGGCGAGATCTCACGATCAACGCCATGGCGCAGGACGCTGAAGGCAATCTGATCGACCCTTGGGGCGGTGCCAGAGACCTGGAGCAACGCAAATTACGCCACGTATCCCCGGCTTTCAGTGAGGATCCGCTGCGGGTATTGCGTGTGGCCCGCTTTGCGGCTCGCTTTCAACCATTCGGTTTCAGCGTCGCCGATGACACCATGCAGCTGATGCATGACATGGCTGCCAGCGGCGAATTGCAAACACTGACCCCTGAGCGTGTCTGGCGCGAGGTCCAGTTGGCCATGGCCCAGCCTGGCGCTGCAGTCTTTGTAGAGGTACTGCGCGACTGCCAGGCCCTCGCACAGATTTTACCCGAGGTAGACGCCCTGTTCGGCATTCCTCAGCCTGAACGCTGGCACCCGGAGATCGACACCGGTATTCATACCCTCATGAGTCTTCGCCAGGCCTGCCGGCTAAGCGAGGATCCCATCGTCCGATTTGCCGTGCTGGTTCACGACGTCGGCAAGGGGCTGACGCCTGCCACTGAGTGGCCGCGCCACATCGCCCACGAACACCGCGGACTGGCGCTGATTGATGAGCTGTGTGACCGGCTGCGAGTCCCCAACGATTATCGGGCGCTGGCCCGACACTGTTGCGAATATCACACACACTGCCATCGCGCCCTGGAACTCAAGCCGGCAACGGTCCTGAAACTGTTTAATGCACTGGATGTGTTTCGCAGGCCAGAGCGGCTGGAGCCATTCCTGGTTGCCTGCGAGTCTGATGCCCGCGGGCGCACCGGTTTTGAGACACGCGACTACCCGCAGACAGACTACCTGCGCGCCGCATTCCAGGCAGCCAATGCTGTCAGGGTTGCAGAACTGTTGAAGGACAGCGAGGATCGCCCAACCGGCGAGCAGATCCGGCAACGACTGCAACAGGCACGTCAGCGCGCCATTGCCGGCGTACCACAACAAACCAGCAGCGAGCCCGAAGCATGACAGTAAGTGATCCGGCAGGCCAAAGCCCGGTAGTGATAATTACCGGCGCGGCACAACGTATTGGTGCACGCACAGCCAGGCATTTTCATGACCAGGGATTTAGAGTGATCATTCATTATCGGCGGTCGCTTCAGGCTGCAAACTCACTTCGTGACGAGTTCAATCGCGTTCGACCAGAGTCAGCCGTCACTCTGCAGGCCGACCTTGATGACTTTGAACAAGTGACAAAGCTGGCGGAGCAGGCACTGGCAGCCTTTGGTCGCCTGGACGTACTGGTCAACAATGCCAGCAGCTTTTTCCCGACCCCCCTGGGTACAATCACAACCCAGCAATGGCACCAGCTGATGGGCAGCAATGCCTGTGCCCCGTTGTTTCTGAGCCAGGCGCTGGCGCCGGCGTTGACCGAAACTCGCGGCTGTATCGTCAATCTGGCCGATATGAACGCCGAGCGGGGTATGGCAGGCTTCACTCCCTACACCATGGCCAAGGCTGCACTGCTGGCCATGACCCAGTCTCTGGCGCGGGAGCTGGCACCTGCGGTTCGTGTCAATTCTGTTTCACCTGGCGCGATTCTATGGCCCGAGCATGCCAGTGATGCGGACGAGGATGCAGAAAAACGTCAGCAGATCCTGGCAGGCATTCCAGCAGGACGACTGGGAACGGAGGACGATATCGCGGCTACCGTGTTTTTCCTCGCCACTCAAGGTCACTACATCACGGGTGAAAACATCCGTGTCGATGGCGGCCGCGCGCTGGCCTGAGCTGCTCAGCATCACTGCCATCTCTGACAACCATTCACTAGATGAATACATTCAATTTCTCGACGAATACCTTTGCCCTGACCAATCTAGTTGGTTAAGATCAGGCGGTCACCTAATAACATCTACAATAATGAGACTCCGACTATGCTGACCAATCGACGAGAAGGGGATGTACAACCCGGGATCAAATGGGGCCCCTTTGTGTTGCGCATTCCATTTATACACGCCCGGTTCGCGCTGCCGGAGTTTTTGCAGGGAATCTGCGTCGCCGGAGCGACCGGCCTGGCGTTGGTTCCTGTCATGACCGCATCATTTGGCCTGACCTTTGAAGAAGCGGTCACCATGGCCATGTATCACACCCTGCTGATTTCTGCCGCCTGGCTTCTATTCGGCGACCCGGTCGCACCCGGCTGGCTGACACCGGCACTGCCGTTCATCTTTGCTTTTGTGCTTGGCGGCGGCAACACACCCGAAGAGCAGTTCCAGTTGATGACTGCGCTCTCGCTAAACTTTGCGGCACTGCTGTTTATTCTGGGGGTGACCGGCTTCGGGGCAAAACTTGTCGCCTGGGTGCCAAACGTGCTCAAAGGCGGCATCATCCTGGGCGCCGCAGTGGCAGCCTTCATCCGTATTTTCGACCCCAGTGATGCCGCCAGTGCACTGAACCTGACACCGATCGCAGCCGTTGCATCGCTGGCACTTTGCATGTTCCTGACCTTTTCGAAACCATTCCAGCGACAGGCGGCGCAAATGCCAATCCTCGCAAAGATTGCTGGCCTGGGGCTGCTGCCGGCCTTCCTCGTTGCCGGCTTTGTGGGTTTCTTTACCGGCGAGATGGAGTTCAATATCCGCAGTGGTTTCCTCGATGTGCCGACGTTGACAGCCTCATTGTGGCAAAAGGCATCTCCGCTGGTGATCGGCTGGCCGGACCCTGCCATGTTCATCGAAGCATTGCCGCTGGCATTTATTACCTACATCCTGTTTTTCGGTGATGTCGTAACCGGCGAGGAAATGATCAAGAACGCCCAGCCCATGCGGAAAGACGAAAAGCTGGACGTCAACAGCAACCGTCTGCATATGTCCACTGGCATTCGCAACGCGGCAATGGCGGTGGTCGCACCTTTCTTCGGGACACAGGGCGTGTTGTGGACCGGTATTCAGGTCATTGTTCTGAAGCGCTGGGTCTCGGGCCGCGACAAGATGGACTCCATTTTTGACGGCATCTCTGCCTACTATGTCTATGGCTTCCCGGTGCTGTTTATTGTGCTGCCAATCGTGACACTACTGCAGCCACTGCTGCCTATCGCACTGGCAGTGACTTTGTTACTGACTGGCTTTGCCTGCGCGACCCTGGCACTGACCACAGTAACCGACAGCACCGAACGCGGCGCCATGGTGCTGACCGCCATGGCCTTTGCTCTGTTTGATCCCTGGACAGGCCTGCTGGCCGGACTGGCGACTATCGCTGTAGTAGTCGGGCCACATGTATTTCTCAAAAAAACCTCGAGCCCTGTCGAGCCCGCCTCGGAAGCGGAGTCCGGCAGTCAATGAGGGCGGGGCGAGCTGAGTGCTCGCCCTGAAGAATTAAGTATCAGGCTGGGGTAGCGCGGGACACGCGACGCCCCTGCCACTCAAAATCAATCGGCCACAGCCGCTGCCGACTCTTGTCGTAGGCATCCCACAACTGCTGATAGCTGAGCCCCGAGTCCGGGTCGACCTTGTTGCCGCACACCTGCGCCATAGGCCAGAGCACAAAGGCATTGGCAGTGATTTCCGGACGCGGCAAAACAATACCCTCATATTCACCGTGCAGATCATCATAGGTGAGTATATCGATATCCAGTGTTCTGGATGCGAAGCGGGGACCGCCCCTGCGTCGGCCATTGGCATCTTCCAGTGATTTGATAATGTCATTGATGTCGGTCAGCGACAGCCTTGTGTCACAGACCACCACCATGTTCAGAAAATTGCTGCCATCAAACCCGACAGCCTCGCTCTCGAACACACTTGAAAGCAACAGATCGCCGAAATAGTGCTGCAGGCCATCCAGGGCCTGTCGCATGTGAAAATGCGCCTGTTGATTGCTGCCCAGTCCAAGTGTCAGGCAAGTCATGACTATCCTTCTTCTTCTGGTGGGTTATCTGACTGATCCGCATACCCCGCATCGTCAGCTCCCATTTAATTTGACAGGAATCAGGCCTGGGGCTGTTCGCCCCGCTCAATGATCACACCAACATCCCGCGCTCCGGTGACCGCGCCTGGTTTGCCCACTCGCAGCCGCAGCCAGTTCACTGGAAACTCTGCAAGCACCAGCTCAGCCACTCGCTCTGCCATTGTCTCAATCAACAAAAACTCGGCCTCTTCAATATACGCGATCAGCCGTTTGGATACCGCCTTATAATCCAGCGTGTTACTGATATCCTCAGTACTGGCGGCTGCCCTGATATCGGTAGCCATGTCCAGGTCAAGACTGACTGTTTGACGGATCTTGCGCTCCCAGTCATAGATGCCGATGACCGTCTGTATTTCAAGCTCTCTAATATAAACGATATCCATTATTCCGCCCTCGCATTGTGACTACTGCCTGCCTGCTGATCAGCATTTACGGGTATAGACAGCCCGGATGCTGGATCAACCAGCCTGTTGAATGCCGACAGAGGCGACAATGTGCTCATTGGCCAGCGTGCCCGCGCCCGGATGGCGAGCCCCTCGCGCTGCCCGGCCATCAGCCGTTGACAGCCGGCATAGGCAATCATGGCGCCATTATCAGTACAGAATCTGGGTTTGGCATAGAACAGCTTGCTGCGCTGGGACTCAACCATCTTTTGCAGGCCAGCGCGCAGACGTATGTTGGCACTGACACCGCCAGCGATAACCAGTGACTTCATGCCTGTGTGCTCAAGGGCTCTGCGACACTTGATGACCAGTGTCTGCACTACCGCCTCCTCAAAGGCCAATGCCACGTCAGCACGATCCTGTTCCGTCAGCCCGCCAGGCGCATCCGCCAGTGATTCAAGTGTGTTGCGAACATAGGTCTTCAGTCCGCTGAAACTGAAATCCAGTCCCGGGCGATTGGTCATGGGTCGCGGAAACTTGAAGCGCCCCGCCTGACCTTGCTGGGCAAGTGCAGCCACGCGGGGACCGCCTGGATACGCCAGCCCCAGCATTTTGGCGACCTTGTCAAAGGCTTCACCAGCAGCATCGTCCAGAGATTCACCCAGCAATGTGTATTGACCGATTCCCTGCACGGCCACCAACTGGGTATGACCGCCAGATACCAGCAATGCCACGAATGGGAACTGCGGTGGATCTTCCTCGAGCATTGGCGCAAGCAGGTGTCCTTCCATGTGATGCACACCAACTGCCGGCACATTCCACGCCATGGCCAGCGATCGCCCCAGCGCCGCACCAACCAGCAAAGCACCAACAAGTCCAGGTCCTGATGTGTAGGCAATGCCGTCAATGGAAGACACGGAGATATCTTTCTCGTCCAGCAGCTGCCGGATCATCGGCAGTGTTTTGCGGATATGGTCTCGCGACGCCAGTTCCGGAATAACGCCGCCGTAGCGCGCATGCATTTCTACCTGGCTGTAAAGTGCGTCACCCAGCAGGCCCTGCTCGCTGTCATAGATTGCGACACCTGTTTCATCACAGGAGGTCTCAAGGCCCAGTATTCGCATAAAAACCCATTGATTTATCGAAAAAGACGTGAATAATACGGCAGCCCCGGCGGATTAGCCAGCCGGCGCCCGCCTGGATGCAGATAACTTTTGCATTTGCCGACAACTCGCATTAACATATGCGCCCCTTTGAATTGAATGGAAAGGTGTCTGTACACTATGCCAATGGTAAAACTGAAAGAAAACGAGCCGTTTGATGTGGCTCTGCGTCGCTTCAAGCGCTCCTGTGAGAAAGCAGGTGTCCTGGCTGAAGTACGCCGCAAGGAATTCTACGAGAAGCCCACAGCTGCCCGTAAGCGCAAAGCCGCTGCAGCCGTGAAGCGTCACCTGAAGAAGCTGTCTCGCGACAACAAGCGCACCAAGCGCCTGTACTAATATTGATCAGTCTCGGGACTGATCAATATCTGGCCTAGCCGCCACAGCTTTGCTATAACCTGTAGACCCCTACTTCGATACCGGAATCTGTCATGGCCGATTGTGCGTTGAAAAATCAGCTTACAGAAGCGATGAAAGACGCCATGCGCGCCAAGGACAAAGCCCGCCTGGGCACCATCCGCCTGGCACTGGCAGAGGTAAAGAAGGTTGAGGTCGATGAGCGTATCGAGCCAGACGATGCTCGCGTGCTGTCATTGCTGGAAAAAATGATCAAGCAGCGCAAAGAGTCCATCCGTCAGTATGAAGCCGCAGGACGAACCGATCTGGCCGACACTGAGCAGGCAGAGATTGAGGTGCTGCAGACTTTCATGCCGGCGGCGCTGAGCGAGCAGGAAGTGGACGCCATCATTACCCAGGCTTTGGCCGACACTGACGCCAAAACCATGCAGGACATGGGCAAAGTAATGGCTGCCGTTAAACCCCAGGTTGCAGGCCGCGCCGACATGGCCGCCATCAGCCAGACCATCAAAAGCAGACTCTCCAACGCTTGATCATCTCCGGGGGCTGACATGGCTGGTCTGATTCCCCAACACTTCATCGACGACCTGCTCAGCCGGGTCGATATCGTTGAAGTTATCGACAAGCGCGTCAAACTGCGCAAGACCGGCAAGAACTACTCCGCCTGCTGCCCATTCCACCAGGAAAAAACTCCGTCGTTCAGCGTTGAGCCCGACAAACAGTTCTATTACTGCTTTGGTTGCGGCGCGGGCGGCAACGCGCTGGGCTTTGTGATGGACTTTGATCACAAAGACTTCCCGGAGGCGGTCGAGACGCTGGCGAATGACCTGGGCCTGACTGTTCCCCGCGAGCAGGGATCCGGCCAGCAGGATGCCCGCCGCAAGAGCGAACATGACGCTTTAGTCGCCGCCCTGGAACAGGCAAACCAGTACTATCAACAGCAGCTGCGGCAACATCCATCACGGCAGCGCGCAGTGTCCTACCTGAAGTCCCGTGGACTGACCGGCCAGATAGCCAAACGTTTTGGTATTGGCCTGGCGCCACCCGGCTGGGAAAATCTGCTGCAGGAACTTGAACATAAGTACCGCATTGATCGCGCCACCATGGAGAAAGCAGGCCTGGTGATAGCCCGCGAAGCGGCCAAGCGCAAAAGCGACACCGACAGCCACTATGATCGCTTTCGCGATCGCATCATGTTTCCGATTCGTGACGCGCGCGGCCGGGTGATCGGATTCGGCGGTCGGGTGCTGGGTGACGACAAACCCAAATATCTCAACTCCCCGGAAACACCGGTCTACCACAAGGGCCGGGAACTGTACGGACTTTATGAGTCCCGCCAGGCGTCCCGCAAGCCCGAGCGCTTCCTCATCGTTGAAGGCTATATGGATGTCGTGGCGCTGGCTCAGCACGGCATCGACTTCGCTGTTGCAACACTAGGCACCGCCACCAATGCCACGCACCTGACCCGCCTGTTCCGCCTGGTGCCAGAAGTCGTTTTCTGTTTTGATGGCGATGACGCGGGACGTGCTGCTGCCTGGCGGGCACTCGCCGCCTCCCTGCCCTTGATGGAAGACGGACGCCAGATTCGCTTCCTGTTTCTGCCTGAAGGCGAAGACCCGGACACGCTGGTACGCAAAGAGGGCTCCAAAGGCTTTCTGGCACGACTGGACAAGGCTCGCTCACTCTCCGACTACTTCTTCGAACACCTCCTGGAAGAGCTGGATGCGACCAGCATGGACGGACGCGCCAAACTGTTCAGCCAGGCGATTCCCCTGATCAAACAGCTGCCGCGCGGGCTGTTTCAGCAGTTGATGCTGGATGAACTGGCTCGTCAGACACAGAGCCAGCGCGAAACCATTAATGAGCTGCTGAACAACACGCCCGCACCAACTGAGTCGACGACGTCACCTGTACCGCCAGCTCCGCCGGAATGGCCGGACACGCCGCCAGGCTCTGGCAGACAGTCAGCTGCGGAACCTGCCCTTAACACCAGACCAAAACAACGCGTGCAGAAACCGGCTGCACTGGCTGCACTCGAACTATTGCTGCACCAGCCGGATCTTGCGCAGTCAACGGAAATAAATGTCGAGCAGCTTCGTCTACTGGATGACCCGGACACAAGTTTATTGCTGGAGTTACTTGAATTTGCACGCAGCCACCCCAATACAGGTACCTATGCGTTGCTGGGACACTGTTACGGCACACCTCAGGGTAATCGCCTGACGCAGTTGCTCAAAAACGAGAAGATCACTCCCGAGGCCGGACGGTCGCATGAGTTTTCTTTTATTATCAAGTCATTACAGCAAGAAGCAGAGAAACAGGCCATGCGCCGACAGCTGCTTGAACGATTAAAACCGCTGTCGCGGTCTGCTAAAAACGAACCAATGGACTAAATTTCTGTCTGGTATAGAGTAGCCTCAACGGCTATAATGCCCGGCTGATTTTTATTTCCACAATGTCACCTGTCTAACCGAATGGGAAGCTATGTCTGATTCGCGTCCGAATGCCACTCAATCCGGCTTAAAAGCCCTTATCGCCAAAGGCAAGGAACAGAGTTATCTGACCTATGCTGAGGTCAACGACCATCTGCCGGATACTATTTCGGATCCGGATCAGGTGGAAGACATCATCCAGATGATCAACGACATGGGCATCAAGGTGTTTGAAACAGCACCAGACGCCGATGCCCTGCTGCTCAACGATGGTGATGATGACAGTGGCACCGACGAACTTGCCGCTGCCGAGGCTGCAGCAGCACTTGCGGCTGTTGAAAACGAAGCCGGGCGCACCACCGACCCGGTCCGTATGTACATGCGCGAGATGGGTACGGTTGAACTGCTGACCCGCGAAGGCGAAATCGTAATTGCCAAGCGTATTGAAGAAGGTCTGCGCGAGCTGATGAAATCAATGGCCAGCTTCCCTGGCACCATTGATCACGTTCTCGCTGAATACGACCTGGTGGCCACCGAAGAGCGCCGCCTCACAGACATTATTACCGGTTACCTGGAAGTTGATGATGACACGGTACCGGCGGCGACCGCTGCAGACAGCAGTGATGATACATCGTCTGATGACGACAGCAGCAGCTCCGACAGTGACGATGATGATACTGTCAGCGGTGTTACCGATGACGAAGAGACCACCTCGGGCCCGGATCCGGAAGAGGCGCGCCTGCGCTTTGAAGAACTGCGTGCACAGTATGCAGTCACCGAAGCTGCGCTGAAAAAGCACGGCCGGGGACACAAGAAATCTGTCGCCGAGCTGGACAAGCTGGGCGATATGTTCAAAACATTCAAACTGACACCCAAGCTGTTTGATCACCTGGTCAACCAGGCTCGCGTCGCGCTGTTCCGTGTGCGTCGCCACGAACGCGCCATCATGACGCTGTGCATTCGTAATGCTGGTATGCCACGCAAGACATTTGTCACGACATTTCCTGGCTCGGAAGTTGACGAAAAGTGGATCAAGCAGTTTGCCAAGAACAAAGAAGCCTGGGCTGACCGACTGCAGGATGTGGCTGAAGAAGTTGTGCGCGCCCAGCGCAAGCTGCAGACCATGGAAGAGGAAAGCGGCCTGACCGTCGCCGAGATCAAGGAAATCAACCGTGGCATGTCCATCGGCGAAGCCAAGTCGCGTCGTGCCAAGAAAGAGATGGTGGAAGCCAACCTGCGTCTGGTTATCTCGATTGCCAAGAAATATACCAACCGCGGGCTGCAGTTCCTTGACCTGATTCAGGAAGGCAACATCGGCCTGATGAAGGCCGTGGACAAATTCGAATACCGTCGCGGCTACAAGTTCTCGACCTATGCGACATGGTGGATCCGTCAGGCCATCACCCGCTCAATTGCGGACCAGGCGCGTACCATCCGTATCCCGGTACACATGATCGAAACCATCAACAAGCTGAATCGTATCAGCCGTCAGATGGTCCATGAGAAAGGCCGCGAACCAACCCCGGAAGAGCTGGGTGAGCGTATGGACATGACAGAAGATAAAGTACGTCGTGTGCTGAAAATCGCCAAAGAACCCATTTCCATGGAGACACCAATTGGTGACGATGAAGATTCGCATCTCGGCGATTTCATCGAAGACTCCACTGTCGAGTCACCGGTTGACTCCTCAATTGAGGAAGGCCTGCGTGAAGCCACCCGCGAAGTGCTTAACAGCCTGACCGCGCGGGAAGCAAAGGTCCTGCGCATGCGTTTTGGTATCGATATGAATACCGACCACACACTGGAAGAAGTCGGCAAACAGTTCGACGTCACCCGTGAGCGCATCCGTCAGATCGAAGCCAAAGCGCTACGCAAGCTGCGTCACCCGACACGTTCGGACCACCTGCGCAGCTTTCTCGACGAGTAATGCCTTTGTAAAGGGGACGGAGGGATTTACGATCGTAAATCCCTCCGTCCCCTTTACACCCCTTTACGTTTCGCATCCCCTTATCCCGCATTCGCATCACTACACAGCATGATGCCTGCCTCTTATTGAACTTATAGTGCAGAATGGACTCGGATATCCGTAGACACCCGTCTCGCGTATCCCGCTCACATAACACAAACAATAATTGAGGCCCTGCTATGACAGACAATAAAACGGTCAATAACAGCCGTCGTGAATTTTTCCGCTCCGCAGGCGCCATCGGTGCGATCGGCGCCGTTGGAGTCGCAATTGGCGCATCCATGGGGAGTCAGAAGGCGCACGCCCAAGGCAGCACATCCTTTCAGACACCACCTGGACTGCTTCCCGGCGGTCAGTCCGATTCGAGATTCCCGGTTTCCTTTGCCGAGCCCGTCACCAATGGTCTTCGCCTGGTCATGGAGTATTTCACTGCCCTGAATCAGCGGGACCTGCAGGGCATTGCCAATACCCTGCACTTCCCGTTTGCCATGTATGAAGACGTTGACGCACTGGTTTATCAGAACGCGCAGGAATTCCTTAATAACCCACCATCAAGTTTTAGCCCAACCGGCAATCGAGCAATTGGCCAGCGCGCATTGCTGCCTGGCTCATACGATCTGCTGGAAGGCGTAAATGTGCACCTTTACTGCCCCGTGGGCGGCGCATTCTCACTGAAGTTCACACGATTCTCCCCAGACGGCCATAAACTGATGGAGTGCGACAGCATGATATCGGTGACCAACAACGACGGCCGCTGGGCGATCCAGCTGATCTCAACCATCTTCCATGAAGCAGGGTATGAAAAGAATACCTATCCGGATGCCGAAGTGGCACACCGACTCGGCAGTCAAGGCTATCTGGCCGCATTTGGTTATCGTGACGAAGCCTTGCTTAACGATCAAAGCAAGGGCCGCGGTTCATACGAACCGTCATTGCCAGTCGGCACCAGAGTAGCCAGTGTCAGCTTTGGATATGGACCGCGTGACCGAACCAACAATGCGCGCAACAATGAGCCAATGCGCGGGTGGGTCACAGAGGGCGTAGAAAGTCGGCTGAATGTTCGGGAAGTCCAGCCGCCATCCTCCGACTACGACACCAATCTGGACCAATTTGTGGAGTTAGCGGGCGGCACGGTCGGTGATTACGGTTATACACGCCTGATTCCCAATGAGCCATTGGTGATTCACGCCACCCATGACAAGGCGCATGTCATGGGTGGCTACTGGCGTTATACACCCGGCGGCGTGCTGATCTCCGAGACCCGCAGCGTCAGTATTCAGGTTCGTGTCGCTGGCAACTGGAGTGGTGCAGGCAGCCTGGGCCAGGTCACCCATCACGATCGCTCCAACTCCAAAGGGTAACGGGCGTAAAGGACCCAAAGGGCCTAAAAGGGACGGAGGGATTTAGCAGGCTAAATCCCTCCGTCCCCTTTACACATCACCTTTAATCTCGTGTTGCATACGCTCCATGACCGTCAACGTGTCGGCTGACTCCACTGCCGGATAGCAGGTCGGGATTCGTGGGCACATTGACCCTCGTGAACAGATCAATCTGGCTGGATTGGCCAGTCCCCGCTCAACCCAGGCAATATTAAGTATTCGCCCGGCACTCAATATGGCACGCCGCACATTGGCGGGCACAGCACTGTCGCCACCTCCCTGTGCACACGCATCTTTTAGCTCCTGGGCAATGTCGCTGGCTGGGCTTCCCGCGGCATCCAGCGCAGGATTGAGATCTATGCCCGCACACAGCACATGGGGATTATCCGCCATGTCACGGTCTGGTACCGATTCGCAGCAGTAGATCCGTGGACCGTCGCGGGTGTCCAGTACTGATATCTGGGCCGAAGCGCCTCGCTGACTATCCGCCAACATCCTGAATACTGACCAGTGCTGACAGGGGTCCTCCACCTGTCGCATATTTCCCCACGGCAGTGGAATACCATTGCCGCGATACACCGCCTTCAGGGTACCCGGCGCGTAGGCATCGAAGTAATGCCAGTGTGGGTATGGAGATACAGCTGTCATTCGCCGCATGACAACTGAAGGTGATACTTCAAGTTGCTTGTGGACACTAACCTCATAGCTGTTCCTGTCCAGCAACTGCCTGAAGGGCACTTTGGGACACAGCAGTGCGCCAGCAAAAAAACTGCACTCGAAATCCCGCCAGGCATTGAGAATATCCTGTGCATCCAGCTCCGAACCTGTCTGTCGTCCGGAGCTGTTATTACTCTGACTCCTACCCGCCAGCAGCACACTTTTCAAGCCATCCTTGTTATGCAAAGTAAAATGGCCAATGTGTAGCGCCAGGTCGTATTTTAATCTTCCTGTCTGTTTTTTTAGTGTTTCGTTCAGGTACAGGGTACCCGGAGGATCAAAGAAAGAACGAACCGTTCCCAGAGATTTTACGCCGGCCTCATCTTTGACTTCCTTGGGGGCTCTAGAGAACCATTTTATTTTGACACCTGTTTTGCGAATGATTGCCAGCATATCATCAACGTGAATGGGAAGTTGCTTGCCTCCCACTTCCTCTGCAGCACGTTCAATATCCGGAAAATGATTGCGATGGTGTTCCTGATGCGCCCTTATCAGCAGGTGCGCAAGCTGTCGTCCACTGGTACCAGTCTGCGCCAGCATCTCGGGTATTGCGATCTGAAGTATCTCCTGAGAGAAAAGAAACCCTGGCTCCAGAGCGATGCCGGCAATACCACCCCGGCCCGACTTGTCGGGCGTTATTTCCTGCTCGGCCTCCGCGTCATCCATAAACCACTTCGGATCCTTCTGGAACACCGCGGCAATCACAGCAAGCGTGTCCCTGGCCGGAACCCGCTTCCCCCTTTCTATCATCGACAGGTAGGACACTGAAGGTGCCAGTTCAGGATCCACCTTGACACAACGTGCTGACAGATCCTCCATGGTCAGTCGGTTGCGTTTACGCAGATTGCGGATCTTGGTGCCCAGAAAATGCGAGCGCCGCGTGAGTGTCTGACCGGTAACCATAAGCGTCTCCCTGTCTGCAATTCAAGCATGACGGTGGCTGAAAACTCCTGAATTCAAACTTTAAACATCCTGTTTCTGAGGCCTGTAAAATTCGTTGTTTTGTAAAATTCACAATGTGAAATTTTAATTGTGAAATTCCATCACATGATTTTATACACTACCTGCCGTTCCACACAAGCAGGAGATGACTCATGGAAAATGCATTGCGACAGGCGGACCAGGATTTCAGTGCGATCGATCCGGCATTCAAAACCTTTCTGACAGACGAAGTTCTGCCGCTGACGGGGCTCCAGCCAGAGGCGTTCTGGCAGGAGTTTCAGGCGCTGATTGAAGAGCTGTCGCCAAAGAACCAGGAACTGTTAGCCGAACGCGAACGACTGCAGCGACAGATTGACGACTGGCATAAACATCACCGCCATCAAACACACGATGCGGCAGCATACCGAAATTTCCTGAGCGCCATTGGCTACCTGCAGGCTGAACCGGCTGAACTGAGAGTCTGCCCGACACCCGTGGACGAAGAGGTCGCCGAGATTGCCGGGCCGCAACTGGTAGTCCCGCTGAAGAACGCCCGTTTCGCGATTAACGCCGCCAATGCGCGCTGGGGCAGCCTTTATGATGCCCTGTACGGATCAGACGCCATTGATTTGTCAGGCGATCTGGCGCCTGGCAAAAACTACAATCCGCTACGAGGCGCGGCTGTCATCAAGCAGGCAAGGGATTTCCTGGACGCGACCTTCCCGCTGGTGGAAGGCTCTCACCACGAAGCCACTCGCTACCTGATCAAGGATGGAGAGCTGGCCGTCAAACTGCAGCATTGCCGGATAACTCACTTGAAACACCCAGAGCAGTGGATAGGCACAATCGGCGCTGATACAACGCTGCGTTCAGTCTTTCTACGCAACCACGGTCTGCATGTGGAAATTCGCATTGATCGCAGCACCAGCCCTGGCGCGGAAGATCTGGCGGGCATTCAGGACATCATGCTGGAGTCGGCGCTAACCACCATTATGGATGCCGAAGATTCCGTAGCTGCTGTCGATGTTGAAGATAAAATCGACGTGTATCGCAACTGGCTGGGCCTGATGCGCGGCGATTTGACGTCGAGTTTTGAAAAAGACGGCGTCCGCCAGATACGCACGCTCAACTGTGATCGTGTGATCACCGCACGCGATGGCGCCAGGCAGACACTGCGCGGTCGCTCATTGATGCTGATCCGTAATGTCGGATTGCTGATGAACAGCGAACTTGTCCGTGATCGTGCTGGCAACGAGGCGCCAGAAGGCATCATTGACGCGGTTGTCACAGCTCTGATCGGCTCACTTGATACCCGTGGCCCTTATCAGAAGCGCAACTCCCAGTGCGGAAACATTTATATCGTCAAACCCAAACTGCATGGACCTGCGGAAGTGGCGTTTACCGATCAGTTAATGAGCCGGGTTGAGGATTTGCTGCGATTGCCACGCCACACCATCAAACTCGGCATCATGGATGAGGAACGACGTACAACCGTCAATCTGGCATCGTGTCTGGATCAGGCAAAACATCGCGTGGTTTTCATCAACACGGGCTTTCTGGATCGAACCGGTGATGAGATCCATACCTGCATGCAGGCCGGCGCCGTTTTGCCCAAGGATGCAATCAAGAACAGCCGCTGCATTCGGGCGTACGAGGACCGCAATGTAGATATCGGTCTGGCCAGCGGGCTGAACCGCTGTGGTCAGATCGGCAAAGGCATGTGGCCAAAACCCGACAACATGGCTGAGATGCTGACCAGCAAGCAGGCCCATCCTCGCGCTGGCGCCAGCACCGCCTGGGTACCCTCGCCCACAGCCGCAACGCTGCATGCATTGCACTATCACCAGGTGGATGTAGCCGCAATGCAAGATCAATTGATGACCCGAACGCGTGCCTCACTGGACGACATTCTGACACCGCCGTTGCTCGGAACCGCTGGCGACTTGAGCGCCATAGAAATACGCAGCCAACTCAGAAACAACATACAGGGCATTCTGGGCTACGTGGTACGGTGGGTAAACCAGGGCATTGGCTGCTCCAAGGTTCCGGATATTCACCAGGTTGGCCTGATGGAAGACAGAGCTACTCTGCGCATTTCCAGCCAGCATATTGCCAACTGGCTATTACATGGGCTTTGCACGCAGGACCAGGTCTTATCCATCATGGAAGAGATGGCGGAGCTGGTTGACCAGCAAAACCATGGCGACCCCGACTATCGTGCCATGACACCGAATTCGGCAAACAGTCTCGCCTTTCAGGCCGCTTGCGAGCTGATCATGCGAGGCACCGATCAACCCAGCGGTTATACCGAACCCATACTTCATCGTTACCGACAGCTGGCCAAAGAGCAGCTGCGCAGCGCATAGATCCAAAGTTAAACCATAAACACTTTAAGCATTGATTACGCACAAGGAGAGACCAGCAATGAACTATCAGCAGGAAATGAAACAGTCCAACAAGATTCTCGATCAGCAAGGCGCCAGCTGGAACACTATCAGCCCGGAGTACGTCACGCGCATGCGCTTGCAGAACCGGTTTCGCAGCGGCGTGGACATCGCCCGTTACACGGCGGGCATCATGCGAGAAGACATGGCTGCCTATGAACGGGACCCAGCGCATTACACACAGTCTCTGGGGTGCTGGCATGGATTCGTGGCACAGCAGAAAATGATTGCCATCAAACAGCATTTCGGCACGACGCGTGGCCGTTACCTTTACCTGTCTGGGTGGATGGTCGCGGCCATGCGTTCACAGTTCGGCCCCCTGCCGGACCAGTCGATGCATGAAAAAACAGCTGTGCCCGCGCTGATCGAGGAAATTTACACCTTTCTTAAACAGGCCGATGCCCGCGAACTGAATCATCTGTTCAAGGAGCTGGATAAAGCCCGTCAATCCGGCGACCAGGTCGCCGAGCACGCGGCTTTAAGGAAGATCGACAACTTTCAGACCCATGTTGTACCCATCATCGCCGACATAGACGCTGGCTTTGGCAATGAAGAAGCTACTTATCTGCTGGCTAAACGCATGATTGAAGCCGGCGCCTGCTGTATCCAGATCGAGAACCAGGTGTCGGATGCCAAACAGTGTGGCCATCAGGACGGCAAAGTGACGGTGCCTCACGAAGATTTTCTGGCCAAGATTAATGCCGTGCGCTATGCGTTTCTTGAGCTCGGTGTAGAGGATGGTGTCATCGTGGCGCGAACCGACTCACTCGGCGCTGGCCTGACACAAAAGATTCCTGTCTCCAAAGCACCCGGTGATCTGGCTGATCAGTACAACGCCTTTATTGATGGGGAGCCAATCGAATCACTGGAGCAGCTGGCTGCCGGTGAGATGGCGCTGCGACAGGGCACAGAAGTGATTAAGCCCCTGCGCATGCCAAATGGTCTGGTCCGCTTTAAACCCGGTTCTGGCGTAGATCGTGTAGTACTCGATTGTGTGACCGCGCTCCAGCATGGTGCTGACCTGCTCTGGATAGAAACTGAGAAACCCAACCTGGAGCAGATCGCCAACATGGTCTCCCGTATTCGGGAGGTCGAACCAACCGCGAAACTTGTTTACAACAATAGCCCGTCGTTTAACTGGACACTAAACTTTCGCCAGCAGGTCTTTGATGCCTGGCAGGCAGAGGGACGCGACACCAATGCTTATGTCCGCGACCGCCTGATGGAAGACACCTATGATCAGACCGATCTGGCGCAGCAGGCCGATCAATTGATACAGCAGTTCCAACGTGATGCTGCAGCGGAGGCAGGCGTTTTCCATCACCTTATTACTTTGCCTACCTACCATACCGCAGCACTGTCCACCAATGACCTGGCACGTGGCTACTTTGGAGAACAGGGCATGCTGGCCTACGTTGAGAAAGTTCAGCGTCAGGAGATTCGCCGCAGTCTGGCCTGTGTCAAACACCAGGACATGGCCGGATCGAATATTGGTGATGACCACAAAGAGTACTTCGCTGGAGACAATGCGCTTAAGGCATCCGGCAAGGACAACACCATGAATCAGTTCGCCTGACTCCAGAGCCTTGTACTAAGGCCTGGAGGAGTTTCGACCAGGGAAGGTTATCCAGTTGAATCGCACTGGCTGGCCGCATGGATGCGGCCATTTTTTCGGGTCTTACAGGAAGCGACTCTTTGGTGGTACAGTCTGGCAACCGCCAATAACAACATCAGGGGTCAGACCACGTGCAGGGAATATTCGCCAGCATCAACCAGTTCTTCTCATTTATTGGCCCCATCTCCGACGCCGTCTGGGCGTTCCCCACTCAGTACAGCATCTACAGCCAGATTCCTTTACTGGGGCAAATGTCATTTGCTGTGCTGTTGCTGCTAGGCATGGGCGTCTGGTTCACCTGGCGCACCGGTATTGTCCAGATACTGAGCTTTCGAGAGGCTGTACCGATCATGCTGCGCAAGCAGGATCACGACGTTGGCATCAGCGCGCTGGCGTCATTCCTGCTGGGTCTGGCAATGCGCGCTGGACCCGGCAATATCGTTGGCGTCACCGGTGCCATCACCGTCGGTGGGCCAGGTGCGTTGTTCTGGATGTGGGTAGCAGCACTGTTTGGTATGGCTACCGCTTTCATGGAGTCCGTGCTGGCGCAGCTCTTTAAAGAGCGGAAGGATAATGAGTTTGTCGGTGGCCTGCCCTTCTATGGACGCTACATCCTGGGCAACAGTCGCGCCGCAGGCATACTGTTGACTGTCGTCTTTGTTACCTATGCGCTGTTCAACGTACCGGCCCAGACCTTCAATGTCTTCTCCGCCGTCAGCACCATTGCTACGACGGCCACAGGCCTGGAATCCGACCCACAATCACCGCTGTATTACGGCATAGCTGTTATCCTGGTCCTTAGTTGCGCCTGGATGATCATGGGGGGCATTCGTCGCGTCACCGCTTACACCAACGTGCTGGTGCCGGCCATGGCTGTGATTTTCTGTGGTATTTCATTGCTTATCATTCTGGTCAATGCGCCATTGGTGCCAGACTTTTTTGTGGCAGTTGTTAAAGGTGCGTTTGCGCCCGACGCCTTGTTTGGTGGCGCCATGGGTGTGGCATTGGCCGAGGGTGTGCGACGAGGACTGATGTCCAACGAAGCCGGTCAGGGTACCATCACCATGGCTGCCGCGGCCGCCGACAACAAACATCCCTGCGAACAGGGTTTTGTGCAAAGCCTGGGTGTATTCTTCGACACTATCGTCATTTGCACACTGACGGGTTTCATTGTCGTACTGGCCCAGGTATGGAGTGGTGCTGACGATAGCGCCGCCTGGCAGGCGATGAGCGCATCACGCTTCGGAACCTATCTGGCATCAGTGCAGTCGTTGCTGCCTGCTGCGCTTACCGCCACAGTCACCATTATCCTGGCCGTCTGCTATTGCCTGTTTGCATTCACTACATTGCTAGGCATGATTTCATTCGCCGAAATATCAGCCAATTTTATTTCCCGCTCGCCACACTTCATCACTGGCATTCGTATCGCTGGCTCCCTGGTCTTTGTCCCGTTCGGAGCACTGTCCATGCTGGCAGGATTGAACCTGGGAAACCTTTGGGCGATCTCGGATCTGACCAATATCATCATGGTGTATCTCAATATCCCCATACTGATACTGGGCGCACCGATGGTTTATGCCGCCCTGGAGCACTACCGCAGGAAAGGTGGAAGCCTGTTCATTTCTGAGGAAATTGGCATCAAAACGGTGCACTGGACCCGGGAGAATCAACAACACCTGCCAAAATGACGTATATGACAGCTTTGCCGCTAAAAAATACTTTTTTTTCTGGAATTTTTCTTTATTATGCGCGCTTGGCGGCAACAGAGCCTGCACCTCTGGCAGGTGGTCACACAAACGCCTTTAAACTGACCTTGTATCCACAACCTGTTTCCCGAGGTTGCCTATGTTGCTAGCTCTGGTTGTTGTTTATCTGCTTGTTTCCATTGGTATCGGTGTCGCCGCTGCGCGCAAAGTTCACTCAGCCAGTGACTTCATCACCGCCGGCCGCAGCCTGCCAATGTTCATGGTCATTGCCATGGTCTTCGCCACCTGGTTTGGTGCCGAAACCGTCCTCGGCATATCGGCGACCTTTCTTGATGAAGGATTTCGTGGCCTGATCTCTGACCCGCTTGGTGCCGCCGCCTGTCTGGTGCTGTTCGGTCTGGTGTTTGCATTGCCGCTATACCGTATGAAGCTGCTGACACTGGGTGATTTCTTCTACTATCGCTACAACAAAAAAGCCGAGATGGTGCTCTCCGCGTGCATCATGCTCTCCTATCTGGGCTGGGTCTCCGCACAGGTGACGGCACTGGGCCTTGTGTTTAATGTACTGTCAGAAGGTTCGGTGAGCATGACGGCGGGCATGGTCATCGGCGCTGGCGTGGTCATGATTTACACGCTCGTTGGTGGCATGTGGTCTGTCGCCGTGACAACCACCGTGCAGATGGTAGTGATTGTTGCCGGCCTGTTGCTGGTCACCAGTTCGGCAACCAATATGGCCGGAGGCGTTACAGAAGTCGTCGCGGCAGCCGCCGCTGAGGGCAAGTTCGAATGGTTGCCCACCATGGATCTGATCGACATTCTGGGTTGGACAGCAGCGCTGTTCACCCTGGCTTTGGGATCCATTCCGCAGCAGGATGTTTTCCAGCGCGTGAATACATCAAAGAATGAGCGCGTGGCTGTCTGGGGTACAACACTCGGCGGCGTGGCTTATTTCTTCTTCGCAGCGATCCCCTTGCTGCTGGCCTACAGCGCCAGCATGGTTGACCCAGCCGCCACAGAGGTACTGATGGCTGAGGACTCCCAACTTGTGCTACCGAGCTTTGTGTTCACCCATATGCCCTTCTGGCTGCAGGTGGTCTTCTTTGGCGCCTTGCTGTCCGTCATCATGAGCACGGCATCCGGTACATTGTTGGCCCCCTCGGTTACATTTACCGAAAACATCTTGCGCAACTTCATGCCGAACATGACGGACAAGCAGTTGCTGCTCTACACACGACTGACAGTATTTGTGTTCACCATTATGGTGATCATCAATGCCGCAGCCTCGGACGGCAACATTCATGCAATGGTCGAAAACGCCTACCGCATTACACTGGCAGGCGTGTTCATCCCACTGACTGCCGGCTTGTTCTGGCGCCGTGCCAGTAATTTTGGCTGTACGCTCTCGATTGTTCTTGGCCTGGGAAGCTGGCTGCTGCTGGAAATCCTGTATCCGGAAATTCCGTTTGAGCCCCAGTTCGTGGGTCTGGCCTTCAGCCTGGCAGGCATGATCTATGGCTCCATGGTGCGCCCCAACCCGCACCGCGGCAATCACCGCGGCCTGGCAGAGCCCCGGGGTTAATCGCCATCACTGGCAACTTGCGGGTTTGGCCTTTATAATCCGCCATTCGTTTTCGCCCCCGCGTCCGTGGGGGCTCAAAACGGGCCTATAGCTCAGTTGGTTAGAGCAGCGGACTCATAATCCGTTTGTCCCAGGTTCGAGTCCTGGTGGGCCCACCATATTTATCAGCAAGTTACGAGAATTAGTGTTTTTTAGAATCCCTTTCAGGGACATTCTAGGGACACTAATTTTCAAACCACCTCAACTGCCCCCAACAAGCGGGCGCTATTATAGTCGGGAAACCACGGTAAAAACAGGCTCTTCCTGCGTTTGATTACCTATTGCCCCTGAGTGTCCCAGCCAACTTTTGGGGACAGGATAAATGCCAATTTCTTCATAAGGTTACCTAATAGACCAACGGATTGTTGCAATTCCCTGCCCTGTTTGCTTAAAATCAGCCCGTACTTCATACGAGTTCCATGCGAGGGCAGGCACATGGCAACCATCGAACGGCGCGAGACATCAAAAGGCATCAGGTTCAGGGCAAAAATCAGGCTCAAAGGCTTCCCCCCACAAGAAGCATCGTTTGAGCGCCTAACCGACGCCCGCAAGTGGGCAGCCGCAACTGAATCCGCCATACGCGAAGGGCGATATTTCAAAACGGCTGAAAGCCGTAAGCATTTATTTGCTGAGCTGGTAGATAGATACATTCAAGACGTTCTGCCCCACAAGTCAGCCAAAGCTGAAGCCGTGCAAACCACTCAGCTTTTATGGTGGAAGGAAAAGCTGGGCTATCACACGCTGGGAGACGTTACTCCTGCGCTGATTACCGAATGCCGTGATGAACTCCTCAAAGGCAACATTGCCCGCAAAGACATTAAAACAGACAAACAGCGTAGCCCTGCCACGGTCAACCGCTACCTTGCTGCGCTGTCCCATGCTTTTACAGTTGCTGTAAACGAATGGGGCTGGCTGGACGACACACCCATGCGCAAAGTTTCAAAAGCCAAAGAACCCCGAGGCCGCACCCGTTACCTATCAGATGACGAGCGTGCTGCCCTGCTGGACGCCTGCAAGCAGTCCACCAACCCTGCCCTTTATCTGGTGGTGGTGCTGGCGCTTTCCACAGGCATGCGCCGAGGCGAGATTATGAACCTTGCATGGCCTCAGGTAGACCTCAAACAAGGGCGCATTACCCTATTTGAAACCAAGAACAAGGAAATCCGCGTTGTGCCGCTGGTTGGCCATGCAAAAGACCTGCTTAAAAGCCACAGCAAAGTGCGCCCGATTGATACCGACTTGCTGTTCCCCAGCGCAGCCAACCGCCAAAAGCCTGAAGACCTTGAAAAGGCATGGCGCTTTGCGCTGGAGCGCGCAAACCTGAGTGACTTCCGCTTCCATGACCTGCGCCACAGCGCAGCCAGTTACCTTGCCATGAACGGGGCAAGCTTGGCCGAAATCGCAGAAGTGCTGGGGCATAAAACGCTTCAAATGGTAAAGCGCTATGCGCACCTATCCGAAGCGCACACCAGCAAAATCGTCAGCAAGATGAATGAGAAAATCTTCAGCCTCTGACCATGGTTGCCACAAAAAAAGCATTTATTCGTTGATAACTAATGCTTGCAGCACAGCAGAGGGTACTGATGAGCACAGCCTTGTGATCGTACGCTAACTATATGTGGATTGGGCGTTGAACTCTATTGAATTAGTATGAGTTTAGTAATTGCAACAAATGACCCTCAGAAAAGTGCCGCAAGAATACCCCTCCCAATACGGAAAACCACCACCGTAGTTCCCACGGTAACAGTAATCATCAGATCTCATGTTAGGAGCAGGCATCGGATTAGCTAACCCGCCTTGAGCCAATATATGAAGAATATTCCCTTTTTTCCAGCCAGCTCCATATTCTGACTCGCAAATCATGTCTGTTGAATTCTGATATGTCCCTTTTGTGAAAGTACATGTAAGCGCTTGCCCACCGCCACCGCCGCCAGCAGCGAGTACCGTATCTACATATTCTTTTGTGGCAGCGTGGTTGTTTTCAACGGGAGGAAGCGCTTCTACATTAGCTGCAACTTCTAAAATACGGGTTTCGTCTAGGCCGTCAATAATATGCCGAGCTTTTACAAAGTCTAAAATTTGTACATTGGTTTCAGCTTCGCTGCCATTAACGGCGTAATTTGATTTTAGTGTTTGCACACAGCCAAAGCTGTCAACAAGGCTGGCTTCAAAGTTGGGCCCATGTATCATGCCAGCATCACCGCACGGATTTGCGGTGGCAATGCAACCATTCACATCAGCTTCAGCGGCTGCTGGCGCATAAAGTTTGCCAATATTCGTACAGTCCCGTATGGCTTCCAAATGCCTTTGCTGCACAGTTTGCATGGCCGATAGTCTGGCCGCGCTTGCACCTGTGCGTCCGCCGCCGCTGGTAGCGTACATGGCACTTTGGGCATGCACTTGCGGCACACTGCCAATCAATAGTGGCAGCACGCCCAATAATATCTTCAAAGCAATCCGTTGCATGGCAAATTTCCGAGTTATTGTCAAATCTGGTGT
>DEMH01000003.1 GCA_002354805.1 Gammaproteobacteria bacterium UBA2675 | reverse complement strand
CTCGCAAAATGGGGGGATTACAGTTTCTTTTCAATTTTTAGCGAATCATCTACTAAAGAGGCTTCAGTTCCATACCCGTCCAATGAACTGAGCTTGCCACCATAGTAAAAATTTCCCCCAGTCACATCTTGTCCCTTTATGGTGATAGATTCACCAAATTTTATCCATTGTCCCGGAGTCTCATTTTTACTTTTTTCTTCATCATATCCATATGAAATACTGAAAGTAGCAAGATCATCGTCATCATCACGATTACTGTTTGCCACAACCCGATTGCTTGTGGTCATAGTTACACGGAATTCATTTTTGGAATTTGATCTATTATTCTTCTGAGCTTGTTGTTTTGAGGGCGTTGCCAATGTTTTAATGACGTAGTAAAAAATTACTACCACTCCTACTAATAACCAAAATTCCATATTTGCCTCAGTTGCAATTTTTTGGGGATTCTACAGTCGTCTCAGCTGCCGTATAACATTTATATAGTGTGACAGCACGGTTTTCCCAATTTGCTGCGCACCAAATCCCTATCGTTATTTAATAATAAAGTCCACAAATATTTTTATAGAAGAATTACTTTCAATACCCTGCGCCCAATCACCCAATGGGTATACGCTCTGGCTGTGTGCCGCATTAAAGCAAGACATTGGTAGTTTTTCATAAAGTTCCTCGGGTACCTTCTGGCAGCATCAGAATGCAAACCAGCTATGCTACGTTCTTTTTGGCTTCGCCCCTTTCCCGACCACCACTTGCTTCAATATCCGCCTGTTTATTTTTTCTTTCCACGAAAGCTGGGCAGATGACAATTTTCGTTTGTTTCTCGTCTCCATCAAAAATCTATATTCTTTTTCATCATATAAATATCCGAGTTTGTAAGCATGCATAATCAAATCCTTATTGGCGTTCGCCTTCGGGTCTTGTGCTATGCGTTTCAAACCGTCAAACAGGCTGCCTGTTTCAATGCCAATAAACCTGTTGATACAAACATTGCCAACGTAGGCTTTGTTGCCATTAATCTGGTTTCTAATATAGCAAAGTTCTTTTATATCCTGTCCGCAGGGGCAGTTGTCCCAGTCTTCATGTAGCTCTACGCCTGTCAAAGTCCACTCAAGCCTAGCAGCACTAAAATCTTTAGATTCAGAAAGCGGTAATATGTGAGCCTTCAGACGTTCAAAATTATGGCTACCGTCCATGTTACCTCCTGAATCTTGGCGTCCACGATTCCTGCAATTCCTCTTCCTCGTCTTCTTCGTCTTCAGTTGGCAGGCTTTCCAAGGAAAGTACTGTTAGCGTCTTCCCGTAGTTGCCAAGGCCGATGACTTCTTCATATATACTGATGCTGCGGTCAAGCTGGAACCAGCTTGCCATGTCCGTGTCATTCTCAAGCCTATCTCCATTTAAAACTTGCTGGGGCGTCATCGCCTTTGTTCGGCTGCCCCTTGGCACGGCAACGCCTTTCTTCGGCCAAGTAATATCCTTCAAGTACTTCAATTCGTCAGACATAAAGCAATAGTCAATGACACCGTTGGTACTGATGATGATTGCAGTTGGTTCTGAGTGACGCTGCGCGTAGCGAATTGCGGTTGCCGTGCGCGACGTACCGCAAATATCAGCCATCTTCAGCACTGCGTCCATGCCTGTCCCTGCTTTATCCAATTCAGGGTCAAACAGGTAGGACGGCATCAGCAGACCACAGGCAAACTGGTCGGCCTGTTTTTCAAATTTGTCCTCTGAAGAAAAACCAGCGCTGGATTCATGAATATCGCCGCCCCTGAATACATAGTCAGGGTGGTCAGGCAAAAAGTAGTGGCCAAGCTCGTGGGCGATACTGAAGTTTTGAAAGCCCGCAACAGGAATGTGCGTAGCGTACAGAATGCCAAAGCTGTCTCCCGCTTTGACCAACATGCCAGAAACACCCCCTTTCGGTGATGGCATGGCTTGGCACTCAATGCTGCATCGTGTCGCTATATCTATAGGCTTAATGGGCAGGCTATCCACCCCCCAGTCTTCACTCAGTAGCCTTTCTGCTTCTCTGATGGGGGGCGGTTGCGGCATTGTTTTGGCCTCCTAGTCCTTATCGGCGGACTTTTGTTTGAGCATTTGAATAAAGCTGAGCGTCATATCCCGCTGCTCAGCTGTGAGTCCCTTCAGTTCGTCCCTGAAGGCGACATTCACATCGCCAAACCCCTCAGGGTCATCGGTTTTACCCAACAGGTAGTCGGTGGTCACTTCAAGCGCCATGGCCAGCTTTCGCAAGTTATCAAACGAAGGCTTGCGGGTGCCAGTCTCAAAATGGGAAATGGCAGCAGGCTGCAATCCAGTCCTTTTGGACAGGGCTTCTTGGTTTAAATCTCTAAGTTTACGGGCAGCGACAAGGCGCTGCTGAAAAATACTGCTTTCAGGCATTGACATAATTCCTACGTTTCCGTATAGTGATTGTTGACTACATAGTATTTGCGCTGAGGCGCTTATTTTTTACCCAGCAACTATACGAAGTCGTCATATCATACACTACAGACCTATACGGTCAAGCTAATAGAGGTAACAAGTAATGACTGATCGAAGAGTTACACGCACAAAGAAGGACAAAGACGGCGATATTCTCGCCCTCTGTAACAGCGGCGACCACTGGTCTCCGCGCAGCAAAGCTGATGCTATCAAGGACATTGAGAGCGGTAACTACCGTTATTATGTGCCGTGGTCTGATGGTACTCAAACCGACATCCATGTTGTAAAGAAAACTGACGGCACCAAGTATCTGCGGACAGACAAGGACAGCACCACCCGCAATAACTTGGACGACCTGCCAGACTGCTAATCAGGAGTAGTAAAGCCATGAGCAATAAACGTGACATCCACGTAGTGCCGCACAACGGTAGCTGGGCGACTCGCAAAGAAGGTGCGAGCCGTGTTGGGTCAACTGCACCAACTCAAGGCGCAGCAATAGAACGCGCCCGAGAGCAAGCTATCCGTGAGCGTGTTGAGGTGGTTATCCACCGTCCTAATGGTCAGATTCGTGACAGCGATAGCTACGGAAACGACCCTTTCCCCCCACGAGACAGGAAGAACTAAGTGGGCATTGATGAAGTAGTGCGCTGCGGGACTTTCCCGCCGCGCACTGCTTCGCCAACCAATGAAAACCTTCAGCGTTGCAGCACCCTCAAATTGCACACAGCGCGGTAAAGCTTAATTTGTTCTAAGTAGCCAAGGCAAAGTATATTGGCTCTGCTGCCCCTCACCCAGCTCATTCCCTTTCACCACAAAAACTTGCAGGTTATAGCAGCCTGTTGATGCCCCAAAGCATACAGCTGCAAAAACAACTGTCGCCATTCACTGGAATTTCTTTCTATTAAAAGCGTGCTGTGTTGGTTACATCAGCTGGCAGCGCATGTACCCCTCTGGCTTACATAATTCACCAAGTCACCGCTTACGTTTGGTTGCGTAGGTTAGTCATAAAATCTCACCCCCTCGCCTTGGTTTTGTTTTTTGTCGTTTTAATGACTGCGCTCACTAACGCAATAGACCTTCCGCACCTGCCACCGAGAAGGCAATGCACCGTTCGCTATGCAGTCAACCTCCCCGCCTTCGTCGAAACAAACCAACGGAGGAAATGAAAATGACTAACCAATACCACGCAACCCCTTACGACATCAGCGCCACTGGCTTCTACTTCAGCACTTATGAGGAGTACTGCGAAAAGGCTGCCAGCCATACCAACAAATACGGCCAGCCCGTTGAAGAATACGAAATCCAATACATCAACGGCGACAATCACGAGCTGTTTCTCGCATTGGGCATCAATCAGGCTAACCTGCAATTGTGGTTCGAAGAATTTGAAGACTTGTGCGAGGAGGACATCATCAAAGCCATCTATCTGGCCAACAATTTTGGCTACAGCGCAGAAGAAATTACCGACCGCCTTGAAGACGTGTGCCTGTTTGAAGGAACAGCAGAACAGTACGCTGAAGACTTCATAGAAGAGACTGGCGCACTAAACCATGAAACACTGCGCTACTACTTTGACACCAAAGCCTTTGCCCGCGACATGCTGCTGGGCGGCGACATTTCCGAAATCACCGTAAATGGCACCGAGTACATTGTCTGGGGCGATTAGCCCCAGATATATCCATTATACATAAAGCAGGTACTCAAATGGCGTAGCTGCGCATTTTTAGCCCCGATGCTACAACTTTTCTATTTTTTCTAGTAACGCCCCAATATCGCGGCCTGAAAATACAATTGTATCGACTCCCAGAGCTTTTCCATAATCCGTAAATATGCCAAGTTGCGCACATCTTTCTTCTTCCAGTGAGCGCACATTTTGAGATGCCCTGTCTGGGCGACTTGCATCAGCGACCCGCTGAGATAGTATTTTGTCGGCCGGCACATCAAGAAAAACCATGAGCCTAGGAGATAATTTCCGAATAACCTCCAGAGGGATAATTGTTTCTTCTTTGGAACTCCTCACCATTAGATGCCCGTCAAAAAATAAATGAGAAATATTATCTTCCGCAATCTTTCGCCAATAGTTAAAGACCAATATTTCCTGATTGCCAATGACCAGAGATGATGAGAGCGCCCTCAAAGAGTCCCTTTGCTCTTCAGTAAGTGCGGCATTTATCAAACTCCCTCCTGACAGCCTTTCGTAATGAGGAAGTTTTTCTTGAAGACTATTAATAAGGTGCGTTTTCCCTGAGCCCGGCAGACCAAAAACAAGAACACTGCAAACATCACTTTTCAAAGAAAACTCCTTTATCTGATTGGTGCAGAGCAGCCATTAACTTTCCGCCATCTAATCGAGAAATTGACTGGGGTGCACCTTTTAGTATCCCTTTACCTAACATTTCGCTGAAAGACAGATGCTCTTCTAAATTCTGAGAGTAGTAAAAATTTAGCACCTTGGCAGATTTAGCCTCGGATATCATTCCTGACAATTCGTCATCCCGATACACGGATCTAATTCCTACAGCAGCTTTCATAGCCTGCATGTCATTCACTACAGTAAAACTTTCAAGAACGCCTACAGAGGTCAGGCAACTGTCGGACGATCTATAGAAAAGCAATATGCTTCCCGGGTTCATTTCCTTTATGTTGGACTGGGATACATAAACCTTTCTGATCGCATTTCCGGGAATCAAAGACTCTCTATTCAACGAAAAATTAAGACTAAGTTGCGGACTAAACTTATGAGTAATCTCTGGAAACAGTCTGTCATGAAAATTTGGCTTGACTGGTACAATATAAAATTTTTGATTTATTGCCCTAATTGCTGGCCAGTACTTCTTGTGATATTCAATTCCATAGAATTCATCTGCTGCTGGTTTGCAAAACTTGTAATATACCCTCTCTTTGCCTTTGTCGTTGCCCCGTATAAACCCAAACCTTTGTATAAGTTTAATAAGCTCTTCTTGCCGTTCAAAAGTGGTTAGATACATAGAGTCAAACGAGTTTCTGAATCCATGATCCATGCTCTTCTTTAATAGTTGCTCACCATACTTACCACCTCTCATATCATCGCCCATCTTAAACAGGCATATTTTTAAGACTTGATTGCCGGGAACACCAAGATCATGCAACTCTTTAGCTTCATCAGGATTATTGGTGGATTCCTTTTTGTATATAATTAGACCACCCAGCTTCTTCTCACTCTCAATGCACCAACAATCCCGCTCCTTCCTTACGCAGCTTGCGAGCCAGTTATCAAAGTCGTCATAGTCTGTGCGCAGCGAATCAAAGAAGGAGTCGCTAGTGTCTAGTTGATTACAAGTTTTATCTACAACGTGTGGGTATTCAACAGTCTCAGCCTCAAATAAGGCCTTCAAGTGAAATAATGCCGAATTTACAGTAAAGACACGTTCTCCAAGAGGGTTATTGCCAACTCTTTTAGCAAGCTCCTTGTCCTCTGTTACGAGAATATCAACGACACCTATTCCTAAGCTAACTAATAAGTCAGTATCAATATCATCGTTCGGTGATTTTATTTTACCGAATATTTTTTCTTTTTCTTCTTTACTTCTAGGGGTCTTACTAAGAACTTGATATTTCTTAAGCTTGGATAATGTAATGGCTTTTCGGCCTGAATCTTTGTCTCTCTCAATATCTGCCTTTGATGACTCATGTATTCTGATAGATATTCCATGCTTGCCGCACAATGCCAGCATTTCAGAATATGCGACATTTACTTCTTTGTTGTCCTCAAGACCAATAATAATATTAGTATCAATGAGAACTTTGTTTAGCATTACGCATACTCTGCTTGTGCTAGGTAATCTTGCAACTCTGGAGCCGCGTAACTAAAAGACTGTGGGGGCGTGAACCCGATAGATTCTCTCAGCGAACTTAGTGCTAGTGGTTCTTCTAATATTTTTACTTCTTCTAGGACAAGCCCAAAGCCTGCCTCTAATCCGCTGAAGTATTGATAGAAAAAATCAGCTGTTATTCCAGAAAGTTTTCCAACCTTTTTCCAAAGGTTGTCCAGTCGGTGATGTTCTATTTTTTTTACTTTGGCGATGGCTACTATATGTTTTACTGGACTTGTTGAATAAATAATTATCTCGCTTCCGATCTGTAAACTTGAAGGGACAACGCGTCTTAACTCAACAGTTTTTTCACCGCTTAATATTAAATTAGTGTACTGAGGTTTTATGCTGAGAACTATTTTTGCCATTAATCACATTTCCCTAATTCTATCGCCATGACACCATAGTCATTAATTTTTTCTTTTGAATATATTTCATTCAGCTTTTTTATTTGTTCGATTTTTTTTATTCCTCCTATCGCGCCTTGTCTTATATCTCTAAGCAAGAATTCAAAATCTTTACTTTTTTTAATACCGACCACTTTGGAAATCGTTACTCTTGATGGATTTTCTGTGCATCTGAACTCAATCACGTCACCTACGGTTATATTTTTTCTTTTTTCGTCATTAAGCCTAAATTCAAATTTCTTGCTACCATTTTCAAGCAGATCAAAGTACTTCGTTTCGGCATGCATTATGTGTCTTTTCATGGTCAATTTAAATATTCTCATTTGAAGCCAGCGCTGTCATTATAAAAAAGAAATTTGATGCGCTTTAGAATGTCGGCTAACTCAAATCTCATTGCTTTTTTCTGTCAATGTTATTTAGCAAATTCATCAATAATGTCTCTTTTTATTATGTGCATACTCAACAGTTTTTAGACTAATGCGCCCCAGCCATAAGCCCCTATGAGTAATTAAACATAGGAGCTAATTATCATGTTTGCATTTCGTTTAGCACTGGGCATATCTGCCCTTATCTGGCAGGGTTTGCCTGCCTTAGTTGCGGCAGGCACTTACCTTGCCTTAAGTGTTCAGCCAGCGCTGGCCGTTATTGCTGCCAGCCTGTTTGCCATGGTATCGGTACTGGCAAAGCAACTGGTGGTACTGCTGCTACCCCCTCCCTCCAGCCATGGTACTGCTCGGTTTGCCGATTTTGACGATATTGCCCGTGCGCGTCTATTCGCCAATCGGGGGATTATCTTGGGCAGGAAGGCTGGCCGCACTCTCCGCTACAGCGGTGACGGCCACCTGCTGACCTTTGCCCCTACCCGTTCTGGCAAGGGTGTGGGGTGTGTTATCCCCACCCTGCTGAGCTGGCGCGGCAGCGTGGTTGTTACCGATATTAAGGGCGAAAACCTTGCTATTACTGGCAGCTATCGGCGCCGACTGGGGCAAGTGTATGCCCTTGCCCCGTTTGATGAAACACTTAATGCCCGTGCCGCCTACAATCCTTTTGATTTTATTAGAGTTGGCAGCCCTTATGAGGTGGACGACACCCGCCTGATTGCTGAAATGCTGGTGGTACCAGATGGGCATGAGCCTAGCCACTGGGACAGAGAGGCCAGAATGCTGATTACAGGCCTTGTGCTGTACGTTATGCACCACGGGAAGGAAGGCGACAAAAACCCAGCCCATATCCGCCAACTGCTGATGAACGACCTTGAGGGCTTTGAGCTGACCCTCGCTCAAATGGCAAACAGCCCGCACCCTGCCGTCAGCCGCATTGCCTCTGGCTTTTCGCAGAAGTCGGAGAAAGAGCGCAGCGGCGTCATATCCACCGCCCAAGGGGCAACCGAGGTATTTGAAAGCCCATTGCTGGCAAAGATAACCTCAAGCTCTACATTCAAGCTGGAAGAGCTGAAAGACGGCATATGCTCGCTCTATCTAGTCATACCGCCTGAGTATCTGGACAGCTACCGTCCCTATTTGCGCATGATGGTTGGCCTGTGCACCGCCATGATGACCCGCAGGGTAAATAGCACTCCGTATGAAGTGCTGTTTTTGCTGGACGAGCTGCCAGCGCTTGGCTACATGCGCCCGATTGAAGAAGGCATCGGGTATCTGGCTGGCTACCGCGCAAAGCTGTGGCTGTTTGTACAAGACCTTGACCAACTGGCCAAGACCTACCCCAAGGCACGGTCAATCGTGGCCAACTGCGCCGTGCGTCAGGCCTTTAACGTGCAAGACCCTGAAACAGCCAAACTGCTGTCTGACATGATGGGTGCCACAACCATCAGAATGAAGTCAGCAGGCAGAAGCGGCAAGCTGCCTATCAGGCTACTGTCTGGCAGCTACCAGTCCAGTGCCTATGAGTCTGGCCGTGACTTGATGACGCCAGCAGAAGTGATGGCCATGCGCCCCAAGCAGCAATTGCTGTTTGTGCAATCTGTGCCGCCAATCAAGGCAAAAAAGATACGCTACTTTGACCCGCTGGAGTGGCGGTTCTGGGGGAAATACTAGCGGACAAAAAAGGGGGCGTCATGCCCCCTTTTATTTGAATCTTATTGAAAAGCCAGTTGCACGACAGGCTAAAACCCCCGTGCACTGAAACGGCTGGGGTCTACCTGCGGTATCCATGCACCAATTTGAGGGTCTTTTACCGCCCACATTGGAATTGTGTATTCCCGCCCGCTGGGCGAGCAGTGGTCAAACACTTTGAAGAACATCAGCAAATCAACCCGTGATGTTGAAGCACTGGCTGTTTTGCGCGTGACCATTGCATTGACATTCACATCAATGCTTGCCATGTTCAGAGCCCACTGCTGATTATTACTGGTTGCTGCTGGCACTGTGGGTATCGTACTAATTTCTACCGAATTTGCTGCCCAACTTCCTTGCGGCGCAAACTCTGCCACATGTTGAATGATTTCGTGCTGCACAGGTGTGCCAACAATAAACGTGTTAATCACCCACGACTGTGAGCCGTAATACTGATTACCCATGGACGTGCAGTTGGCAGACATCATGCTGCCGCCGCTGGGTACGGGTAACGTAAAATCAGCACAGCCTGTGAGCAAAACAGGCAAACCAAACATAAGACCTGCAATTGCTTTTTTATAGTGAGCCATGGTTTATTTCCCCCACTTCAAAGCTTGCAGCTCTCGCAGCGCCAGTTCAGTTTCAATCTCAGCGCTGGTGTCTTTGTTGTCTCTGGCGGCCGCCATGGTTGACGCCAGATAAGCACTATACTCAGCCCGAGTACTACGAAATGCTTTCTTGCGGTTAATCAGATAGCCAGAAAAAAGCAGGGCAACAAAAAATATTCCCGTCAGCATCAGACCCCACATGCCGATTTGTTCTTGTGCTTGAGTGTCATACCGCATGGCAAAATCTGAGGTCTGCTGAAGCTTGTAGTAGAACAGTAAAAGTCCTGCAATAAATATCCCGCTCGTGGCTAAAACCATAGTTCTGAGCGTCATCAAGGTTGCCAGTTCCTTATTATATTTGTCTTTAATATTGCTCATACTTTCGCACTCCTAATCTTATGGTCTGCCGCCCAGACGACGCTCGCACTCGCTGAAGCCATAACGCTCAATGCATTCACCTGCTTCTTCAACATTGGCTCTTAGGCGCTCTTCTGCTTGTCGCTGCGTCTCTGCACGAATGCGCCACAAACTTCCAGCGCCCGATGTTCTATCCAGCAATTCCTGCATGCGTTCGTCTGCTGTCATTTCACGCTCTGGCTCTGGCGCTGGGGCTGGCACTTCGGCCACATAGGCCACGGCCTCAGGGGAAAACGCCCCTACCAGTTCTCTGCTGCTGTTCAGCACACGTACTTTTACAACATTCACGTCAACC
Organism: Gammaproteobacteria bacterium UBA2675; assembly: GCA_002354805.1. GTDB lineage: Bacteria > Pseudomonadota > Gammaproteobacteria > Pseudomonadales > Pseudohongiellaceae > Pseudohongiella. Next base: position 167,014 of record DEMH01000003.1, on the reverse strand, counting down.
ATGCGGTACATGCGATTGCCGTAAGCCGACAGCTTTGCGGCAACTGGCTCAAAGTGGAAGCTCAGTAGGACATGACGCCCGCCAGCCTTCTCAGCAACCTCTCTGGCTTCATTTGCAGGGATAGACCATTTGCGGACGTTATCCATATTCAAAAAGCGAATTCCAAAATTCTCGCCGCGCATGTTAGGAATATTGATAGGAAACATAGAGCCATCTACCAAATCCAGTTCATACTCTTCATTTTCAAAGTCGTACTCTTCCAGATAGCTTTCGGTCAAAAAGCTGTAGCGCCCAGCATCAGTAACGCTTTGCATGGCCGTGCGGTATTGCACCAATAAGTCTCGCTTTTCAAACTCATTGCTGGCGCTTCTGTAATCCGCGTAGAAATTTGCCAGATTGTCCCAAGGGACGTCTTCTCCCGAAGTGCCGTAGTACACAAATGCAACGTCAAGACCGTTCAGATAATGGGCTTCGTCAGCACCAGTTTGTGCAGATGCTGCCGAGGCAATAAACAGCATGCCAAGCATCGCAGAGATTACGTATTTCATATGATGTTTCCTCATAGCGCCTGAAGCCAGACACTCCTTGAAAAACCCAAGAATCAGAGGTGTTTAAGCTAAACACCTCACCCGAAGTGCTGTTACAGAATACTGAATTCGGTATCGCCGCCCGTTCAGCTCTGGTTAATCTTGAGGTTGCGAAACTTTGATTGAGGAAGATGAAATTAAACATTTAAGCAGTAGGGCAATGCCCAGCCTTTATGACAAGTCAGGGCAGCGGAAGTATTTAAATTCGGAAGAAAGAAAGCGGTTTAAAGCTCAGGCAGCCGAAGCAAGTGACGAGATTTATGCCTTTTGCTGGGTGCTGCATGAAACGGGTTGCCGCATAAGTGAAGCTTTGGAGCTTACCCCTGAGCGGATTGACCTAGCAGGCGGCATGATTGTGTTTGAAAGCCTTAAAAAGCGCCGTGACGGCGTGTTTCGGGCGGTGCCAGTATCAGAAGAGCTGCTACAGCATTTGGCGGCTACATTCGGCATTATCGATGGCAGCAGCAGCGATACCCCTATTTGGGGCTGGAGCCGCATGACGGCTTATCGGTATGTTAAGCAGGTGATGGAAAAAGCTGGTATTCATGGGGTGCAGGCTACAGCCAAGGGCTTGCGGCACGGGTTTGCCATTGCTGCCATTGAGGTGGGAATTCCGCTGAACCTTGTGCAGCGCTGGCTCGGCCATGCTGACCTTGCCACCACGGCCATTTATGCCGATGCAGTTGGGGGCGAAGAGCGCAAAATTGCTAGAAAACTTTGGCGCTAATAGGGTATAACCCTTTGTAAGGGTTGATAGATTTGCATCTTGTTACAGAATTCAGTATTCGGTATCAGCAAGGCCTCTATCCTATCATTTACGACTATAAAAAAAGCCCCATCATCGCTGATGGGGCTTGTCGTGTACTGCTTTCGGGCAAGTCAGCCGTTTAAGCTGATTTGCGCTCTGCTAAGGTGTGATTTCCCAGCCAGTTGTTAAACGCAACTTTGTCTATATAGACACGGCCACCGATTTTCACCAGCGCTGCTGTCAACCCATACTCTTCAGCATGGAATATCCACCAGCGTAGCTTTGCTTCGGTCAGAAATGGCGCCTCATCAGCAAGTTGTTTTACTGTGACTACGTTTTTGTAATCCAGCCTTTATTCCTCCATTCATTAAGAAAAAAAGAAAATAAACACAACACACCCACCACTGGCCGCAGCCGTTACCGTTGCCGCTACTAGCCGCAACCAAGGTGGAACCCAACACGACAATTGGGACTTTAGCACTTTAGCGCCATAGGGTTAATAGTTTAGATATATGCGAGCTGGCGTACTTTCGGTATGCCCAGATGCCAGAAAGTAAACCCACCGTCTGTTTTAAGGCGTTATCAGCTTGATAAGCCTGTCCAGCGATGCCATGGCTTGGGAGAACGATATGCGCTTGTCTTCGTCATCATAGGAAACTCTATCAACAAAGATGGCGTACTCCTCTTGATACACCTTGTCGTTTGCCAGTTTTTCTCTGGCTTTTTGGGCGGCATCTAGCAGCTCGTACTGGCCTGCTAGGCCACCACGTTTTTTGTCGCTCTCGTAGTTGGCAAATACCAGCCCTGCAAACTCGCCGCTGGCCTCCGCATATGGGCTCAGCGCACAAAGGTCATGCAGGTGCCTTATCATCGCTGGTTCGTTCTTTGGCGAGCCAACAGGTTGCGTCCTGTCTTTACTCAGCACCCGCCAGATTAAAGCGCTCAGCTTGTCAGCAGACGTTTCTAGGGGCGACACACATGCAATATGGGCATCAGGCTCAGTGCCAGAAATTTCCGTAATGAACGAGCGTAGAGGCCGCTGCTCTGGCGGAAGTGCTGGCGGCTTGAAGCTCATCTCAATGAGCAAGTGCTGTCGCAGTGAAGAATGCCTATCCTGTGTAAGGGGATAGGTAAGATTGAAGCTGAAAATGCTGCTGCCATCTCTGGATACAACAGACTCTCTCTCCAGCTTTATACCGCTCAGACCCTCAAATACGCTCAAGACAGCTTCCCTGATATCGCGCCTTTGTCCCCGTGTCAATGAAGTTGGCGTAACAACTTTGAAATCCAAATCTTCAGAAAACCGCCGAATGAGTCCGTGTCCCTTGGAAAGACTGGTACCGCCAGCAAAAACTGGCACCGCGTCGTAGGGAAGCCGCATTGCAGCGACCGCACTTAGCGCTTGAATGGCATACCAATCTTTTTCAATGAAGGCGCTGGGAATACCTGTTTCCGCAGCGGCCTCTTGTATCACTCCTTTATCAGGAGGCTGTTTCATAACGTATGTATTTCCCGTCATATCCAATCTTTCTTGAGCATCTTCCTTTAACTATTTTCACTTGGCGGCCACTAGGCACCTGTGTTGTAAGGCCTTGGTTATATTCTTTCTCGCCAATTGTGGGCGCTGTTTTCACCCCAAGGCGAGATAAGGCTGTGCTTGCAATTTCCTGAAGCCCAATCTCAGGGATAGTTTTCCCAGACAAGGACGACTTCTTGGCACGCACATACAAGCCGTAGCCTGCCTTGATAATCAGGCCGTCTTTGACAAGGCCTCGCAAAACGCGCCCGACTTGGTCATATCCCCCCAAGTCCTCAAAATCTTCCCGCATGAAAATGCTGTCCCTACGACGTTTAATGCGGTAGGCCACCTTGCTTTCCAATGTATTAGACTGTGGCATGGCTAGCAGTCCTCCAAAAATACGACATTCATATTGTGCAAATATACGACATTATTAAATCATTTTCAATCCTATAAATACTTATCTGTCATAGTCTTATATAATACCACGATAAATATTCAACACAATTTTACTGACATAATTCAGTCAATGGCGCAGTTTTCAGCCTATTTGGCTGACTCAGGAACAGTCAGAGCGCAGAACCTGCGCACCAAAATTAGCTTTTAGTGCTGCATCATTATTAGCTTTTAGCGTTGTGCGGAGGGATTTTTCAGGGACACTACAGGGACACTTGCTGTCAAAAATGGCCAATTCTGGCCAATAATGCTCAACAGCAATATTTATATAAATAAATGTTTTTTAAAGTATTTTACTGCTGATGGCTGTTGGTGGTTATTGACATAATCTGACTCATAATCCGTTGGTCCCTGGTTCGAGTCCAGGTGGGCCCACCATCTTTTTGGGAACTTTCTGAGAAAATTCCCCTGCTTTTCAAGACAATACACTTCAAGCATCGGTATTTTGGCCGGTATAAGTGACGGGCTTTGTGGTCATCAAAGAAATGCCGACAGCATGGGCCGCGCCAATCCCAGCCAAAGCTCGGACTCCTGAAGAAATATACGTGGGAAAGCCACGGCGAACATCGCAAAACTGATCAAATAGGCCGGATGAATGCGACTATTGCGATACAGATCGTAGGCCATACCCGCCAACAACGGCGATACCCACACCAGGAAAAACAACCAGGGCGCCTGAATCTCCATCCGTGCGACAGCTGCAAAGACCAGCGCGATTGTCGCCGCCAGCATCAGACGCTTGTGTGCCTCACGTCTGTGTCTCAGTCTGACCGCCGCACCGAAAAGGCCGGCAAACAGCACCATGTCGCCCAGTGGCAGAATCATAAACCCGGCCGCCTGATCCAGAGGCCAGTTGCCGGATTGTACATGCATGGCAGGCGCTGCAAAACTGACCACCACTCCCAGACACAGCACGACCACCCCATAAGCGATACCCACCTTTCCAACACGCCGGTGGGCTTTCACACGTCCTCTGGCAATCAGGTACACCTGCAGCAACAACAATGCCATCCACCCCGTGAAAATCGCACCGTGTGCATGCATGACTAAAGGCCGGGCAACCGGAGCGCCAAAAATCAGGGAAAAGTAACTAGGCCAGAAACCCAACAAAACCATCAAAAAGAGTGCAATAGAAATAACTGAATAGAAAAGACGATCACCGATACGTTTGTCACCCGCACCACCAGCAGGAACAAACTGATAGGAACTGTGTTGCGATCCAGCCTCCGGACTTCCCATGAGAACCTCCTGAAAGGTCTGCTATTGTCAAGCCCAACTATAACCGTTCAGTCAATTATCAAGCAACATACCAGAAGGCTACGTGCACGCTTTCACGACCCCAGCCGATAACGCAACTTGATCACAAACTGGTCCACGATCCGGTCATTCCATGACTGCTCGAACAGTTCCTGGAACTCGAACAGGCTGTTGCGCGGCAGGTTGGAGCCACGTGTGTAGACGATAAACAGATCAGACAGCGGCGCGATTTCCCAGCGATAGCGCGCCTGGAAGGTCAGCCTGGAGATCACGAAATCATCGGGCTGGTTATCCGGGTTGGCAGTCGGTATTAGTGGTCCGTTCCTCTCTGTATTGACCCGGTAAAAGCGGTCTTCAAACGCCTTCAACGCTGTCCACTGAGTGCTGATGCGTATTTGCTGCTTGGCCGTGATGAAGTAATCCACCTCCAGTCTTGGCGCCCACTGGTGCGCCTCAAAGCTGGTGTACTGACCTGCACCGCGGTGCACCAGCAGCGCTTCGCGGTCTGTGTAGCTCAGGCTCAGGTCAACGGAGAAGCGGTCCACGGGCCGCCATGCGACACCGGCTCGGCCTTGCACTTGCGTGGAGCCAAGATCCTCGGGATCTACGTTCAGGCCCAAATTGTAGGAAAGCGACTGCGCACGATCGGTTTCATAGCTGACACCCGCCCCGTAGCGAACAGGCAACTGGAATGCCCCGGTCCCGCGGCCCAGGCGATCGTCGTATCGCGCCGGAAAATACAGCAGCGACAGATTCAGGCTGTTATTGTCCTGAAACGTATAACCACGTTGCAGTGCGGCACGAAGTCTTACTGGCAGACCATCGGTGTTCCATTCATTGGTGGCGATTAAACCCGTTGTGCGGTTGCGAAGGCCGGGGATATTGGACTCGTTGACAAAATAGCTGTAGGAAAGGTTCATCTGATCATTTCGGGTCAGAAAACCAAGTTCATTGATATCGAGCTTGTCATCAATCCAGGTGGCAGTAAGGCTATGCTGTTTGCCGCGTTCCGGACGATAGCTGAGATCACCCAGAAACCCCACGCCAGTAACGCCGCTGGTGTCACTGTGCATGAACTGAGTGTCGACAATCCAGCGGTTGTCGCGGGAAAAATAGTGCATGTCCACGGCATTGACGACCGAGTCAATATCGGGATGTTCTACCGTGGTGCCCATCCAGCCAATCGCGCGACGTCCTCCCCCGGTTGTATCTTCGTACAGCAGGCGCGCCACACCAAAATCACGACCTTTCGACTGCACGGTAACTGGCGTGCCGTCAGGCAGGGTGCCCGGGATTGTGGGATCATCCTCTGCAGCAAACAGGGTACCGTACTGCCACTTTCCGATCTGACCTGTATATTTGACTGCGCCCAGCAGCTCAGTGGGCCGACTGACATCGGTTGGCAGAACAGTCACATTGCCGGGAATATCGAAACCGGCAGCACCACCAATACGCCGGGTGTTGAGAATCTGGATCGGACCACCTGGCCCGCCACCACCACTGGAGCGCGGATGGGTATTGAAGATGTCCTGACCTTCCAGGAAAAACGTACGTTTCTCCGGGAAGAAGGTTTCAAACGCCGTCAGGTTGACCACCACGTCATCGGACTCAACGGTGCCAAAGTCTGGGTTGAGAGTGGCAGACAACAGCGTGTTGCTGGTGGGCCTCCAGTAGATGTCGGTGCCAACTTTCGAGTCCAGGTCATCACGCAGACCGTCGAAGCTGGCTGCCGCGAACGGGTAGAAGGTCAACTGGCGTCGTGGCTCGATATCCTCTAGTTCATACCGCTCGAACGCCGACAGGTATTGATTTACTGTCCGAGGCAGCGGCGGCGAAGACCAGGTCTCGCCGCCGAGATGACCCACCTGGCGCTCATAATAAAAGCCGATCTGCCGGGAGCCGTCCGGCGATTGGGGCAATGGCATCATGGCCCAGGGGATGAAGTATTCCACGCTCCAGCCATTTTCGAGCGCCTGGGTGCGGGCATTCCAGGAACCGTCCCATTGCATGTTCAATTGACGCTCCGGCAGGATGGTACCGTCGGTCATGGAGTCGCCCAGATTGATACGCAGGAAGTAGCCGTACAGGCCCTCGCCCGACGGATCAAGACCAACCACAAAACCGTCCCGGTCCAGCTGAGTGTCGCGGGAAGTCATACGCGCCACCAGCGTGTCCGCTGGTTGAAAATTCATGGCGCCAACATAGATACCCTGCTCGGTATAAAAAGCGCGAACATGCGTTTCATAGGGCACTTCCGCCAGCGTATCGGGGTTGATCACCCGCATGCCGTCCACATAGGGCAGGTCATTCCAGACGGCTTCGTCAAGAAAACCGTCCAGGTCGATATCGACCTGATCCTGGTCCAGTCGTGGCAGTTGGGGGACGGATGGCTGGGCATGCGCACTGGCACCAAGAAGCAGCGCACAAAGCTTGGTGACACAAAGGCTGGCAGCTAAACGGTAGCGGTATTGATGGGTCATAGTATTGCTCGTCAGGACACAGTATCTGTTTTTATTCTGTTTGTTGGTAAGACCAGGACGAGCTTTAGGACCTGATCACTGCGTAACCAGCCAAACGGCTTTAGACATTTTAGAATCGAAGGTATCGCAATGCGGGACGGGGGATACAGGGAAATTGCAATTAATTGCAATTTTCCGCCGGCCAGTCGGCAAAAAACTTGCCTCATTTAGCTGGAGAATATTTTCCGCATTGGTGGTGATTTAATTACTATTCAGCGACATTTCAGTCACATCTGCATTGCTAAGCTCCCCTTGTTTATCAAAAAGACACGGTAGATTACTGGAGGCACAGCAATATGAGCAGGCAATTGAGCGGTCCGCGCAGGTATTTTAGACGAGTGTTGTGGTCGTTTCTGACGGCAATCCTGATCAGCTTTCCACTTATATCCTTCGCTGCAGAGGCACCTGGTGCGCTGACCATAGCGGTCACCGACCTGATAACTGAGCGACCTATTCCGACTGTTCAACTTACGATTACCGAAAGAGAAACCGGGTCTACACGATCAGTCGAAACTGACGCTCAAGGCCGTACCGTCATCGAACAGCTTGACCCCGGCCTCTACTCAGTCAGTCTTGCGAAAGAAGGGTTTGTGTCTGCATATGAACCAAGTGTGCGAGTTGTGACGCGCAAGAACACCCGAATTGACTTCGAACTCAGAGCGGCAGCTGCAATTCAGGAGGTCGTGGTGCAGGGACGACAGGCGGATGCATTTGCGTCAGCCAGCAGTACCTATCTGGATAGAGAAGCGCTACGTAGCGCCGTGGGTGGTGGCGCAGATCCGCTGCTATCACTGGATGGATTACCTGGTCTGGCGTCTGCCAGTGAATTCGCCGCATTCAGCGTGCGCGGTCGAGGTCCACGGGACAATCTGTTATTTGTGGATGACCTGCCTTTTGACAAAGCGATCCATTTTGATGCAACGCTGGGTGAGGAAGAAGACGTGGGAGGCGGCGGCCGTTTCTCGATCTTTGCGCCCAATGTAATCAGCGGTGCAGAGTTTTCGCCCGGCGGATGGAGCGCGGCTTACGGGGGGCGGGCGGCCTCACTGCTAAGACTTGAAGTTGCCGATGGCAACCCCAGCCCGTCAGCGAGTCTGCGACTTGATCTTGCGGGTTATGAAGTTGGCTACGACGGTCCCGCTGGCTTCACTGAAGATTCAACCTTGCTGGTTTCGGCCAGACGCCTGGACTTCGGATCGTTTTTTAAAACCATCGAAGAACTCGACATTGGCGACCCTGTGCTTAGAGATGTGCTGGTAAAGTCAGTGATTCCCCTCAATCCGGACAACACCTTGGAGGTGCTGCTGATTGATACCCATGAAGACTACACCCGCGATGTGACGCATGTTGCGGCATCGCCCAATTTCGAAGATGTTGCGCTTCAGGATTCGGAACAGGACAGTGATCTGTACGGACTGACATTACGATCCTTGATTGGCCAGCAGTCGGTCTGGACCAACAAAGTGTATTTCCGCCGAAGCGACAAGATCAGCTCAGAAGGCGAATCTTTTCCTGATCTGGTGCCCGAGGGATCACCCGCGTCCAGTTTTCCTGTGCGGGAAGACATCATCACTATCGGTGAAAATGAAACAGAGATGGGCTGGCGAAGCGATTTCGAGACAATCAATCAATGGGGCGTGTTCAGCGCAGGTGTACGGGCAACACAGGTTAAACTGGATTACCAGACTGTTCTCGACGGCGACTGGATTCGATTTGTTTACGACGATGACGACTTCAGACCCGACCCTGATCAAAAATACATCGTTCTGACGCCCGGAAATATCAACTCGTCACTGCGTCAAAAAGAAACGAATTTTGCGGGCTACATCGAACAGGTTTTTGAGCACGGGGACTGGGATATTCGCACTGGTCTGAGGTTGGAACGCGATGGCTTCGCAGATGAAAGTTTCGCATCGCCAAGACTCAGTATCAATTGGCGACCAGACAACTCGGTTCGCTATTTCGCAACAGCAGGACTGTTTCATCAGTCGCCACGGTACCTGGAGCTTGCCGCGAACACATCTAACAATCTAAAAAACGAAGAAATCACGCACAGCAGTATCGGTTTCGAGATTTTCCCCGACAGCAACTGGTCAGTGCTGACAGAGGCCTATTATCAAAAACTCGATCGACTGGTGGTAGATCTGGATCGAGCCAACGGTACGTTTGCCAACCTGGGTGATGGCACATCTTACGGTGTCGACATCGTGGCCAATGGCACTCTTCGCGAAGGCATCTATGCTTCCGCTACATATTCGTACAACGATGCTGTCCTCGACCGCAAAGACGGTCGGGGCGATGTGGTCGACGAATTCAATCGCGAACATGTTGCAACCCTTGGCCTGACCTGGGAAATCAGCGATCGCTGGAAAGTCGCCGGACGCTACAAGTATCTTTCCGGACGACCAGACGACAGGTTTATCGTGCACTCCGATGTATTACCTGCCGGGCAGCCTGTACGCTACTCAAAAGAGATTACGGAGCGCAATGTAGGTCGAAAAAGCGGTTCGGGGTTACTGAATATTCGTGTTGACTATCGCCGTGCATTTGGTCCAATAGACATCACTGCCTTTCTCGATGTCATCAACGTAACAGCAGCATCGTCCAGCGACGATGCCGAGTTTGATTATCGCCGGGGCATTGAGGTTGCAGACGACAGTGAAGCTGAACCGCTCATCGGTCTGCGTCTGGACTACGCCTGGTAAAGGAGCAACGCAATGGGAGATCCGCTAGGTGCAGCGCCGATCAGAGTGCTGATAGTCGAAGACAACCGCGATATTTGCGAGAATATCGCCGAGTATCTCGATAAGCACAGCTACGTCATGGACTTTGCCTATGACGGCATTAGCGCGATGCACCTGGCCCTCACGCATCCATTTGACATCATTGTTCTTGACCTGATGCTGCCAGGTATGGATGGCCTGAGCTTTTGCCGGAAACTGCGGGCAGATGCAGACGCGCAAATACCCATACTCATGCTCACCGCCAGAGACACACTCGACGACAAGCTTGAGGGCTTCAAGGCGGGCGCTGATGATTACCTGGTTAAACCTTTTGCATTGCAGGAGCTGCACGCGCGACTCCAGGCACTGTACAAACGAAGTCACGGAAAACCTGCCAGCCTGTTGACAGTCGGGGACCTGACACTGAACCGCTCCACGCTGCAGGTGTCTCGCGCAGGGCGTCAGATTGATCTGACGCCAGCCGGTATGAGGCTTCTGCAAAGGCTGATGGAACAGGCTCCATCGGTAGTCGCCCGCGATGATCTCGAAACACTGTTATGGGCAGATGAGCGCCCCGACGGCGATGCACTTCGCTCGCATATGTACAAACTGCGACAGGCTGTCGACAGGCCCTTTGACAGCCCGCTGATTCACACCGTGCATCGCATCGGCTACCGGATAGCAGAGGACACGCCTTAATGTACCATTACAGTTTACGCCAGCGTGTCGCCATCGCCTTTGCCCTCTGTGTGGCCGTACTCAGTGTGGTCTGGGGACTCGCTTTTTTTTCGGCCATCAGATTGAGTGAAGATCGTGTCATGACGCGGCAGCTGCAGCGCGCCGCCGAAAGTTATCCTGCGCTGACAAGCAACCTCCGCAGCTACGACAACATCGCCAGTTTACCGGCAGCGCTGCACGAATGGGCACACTCAAACCCTGAGGCTGGTTTGCACGAGTTTCCAGCCGAACAGCTGCATGTCGCTGTCATCCCCGTCGATACCGAACAGCGCAATGCCTTCGTGGTTTTTGACGTGGCCGGCATCGAGGCCGCGTCATCCGAGGATTGGTGGTGGCTGCTTGTGATCACCGGTGTTGTGGGCACACTCGGCGTGCTTGGATTTGGGCTGGGCGTGTTTGTCATGCGCAGAGCGGTCGCACCCGTTGTGCAACTCGCTGACGTGGTCGCAGAGATTGACCCGGAAAAACTTTCGGCTGAAGATCATAAACGCATCGCCTCTGCCCGATTTGGCGATGATGAGGTCGGTGTGCTCGCCCGAACCCTGGAACGAACGCTTGAACGTATCAGCGCTTTCGTTGAGCGGGAAAGATATTTTACCAGCTCAGCCAGTCATGAGTTGCGCACTCCGATTACAGTTATTGCTGGTGCGCTTGAGCTGCTGGAACAAAGTAGTCTGCCTGCAAACGATGTAAAAGCACTGGATAGAGTGAGACGTGCAACGCGCGATATGAATGCAACGATCGAAATGTTCCTTTGTCTGGCACGCGAGACCGACGACGGCTTGTATGAGGAGCAGTTCGCGGTCACACCACTGGTAAATCAGGCGATCGACCAGCAGCATTATCTGCTCAGGGGCAAGAGTGTTGATGTGGTTCTGGACGAAATGGCAAACCCGCTCGTCACCGGACATCCGCAGGCGTTTTCCATCGCGGTCAATAATCTTGTGCGAAATGCATTTGAGAACACACGGGACGGACAAGGTCCCATCAGGATTCTGATTAAAGACTGTGAGCTCTTCGTCACCAATCAGCTAAGCAGGGAGGACGAAACGCCTGAAGTGTCGGTGGAATCATCCTCGCCGCAAGGCTATGGTCTGGGTCTGGGTATCGTGGAGCGACTGTGTGAAAGAAATGGCTGGTCGTTTTCCTTGCACGCCGATGAGACGTGTGTAGCAGCGCGCCTGTCGTGGTGAAATGCCCAGATCAACATTCAACCTGATGGACCGCACAGACCACTTTGTTGCGCCCCTGGTGCTTGGCATTATACAAAGCAATATCTGCATGCCGCAGTAACTCAGCTGCAGCAACACCCGCTTGTGGAACCTGCGTTGCCACCCCGATACTGATGGTCACTATTCCAGCCTCAGTATGGCTGTGAGGGATCTGAAGTGATTCCACTTCCATCCGCATCTGTTCGGCAATTCGCGCTGCGTTCTCCTCAGTGCAGGATGACAGAATAATGCTGAACTCCTCACCCCCATAGCGTGCCGCCAGATCCGTCACGCGATGAATCCGCGTCTTTAAGACACCGGCAATGCGACGCAGACAGTCATCCCCCTGTTGGTGCCCGTAGTGATCGTTATACGGTTTGAAGAAGTCCACATCCAGCATGAGCACTGACATCGGCTGAGTCGTGCGGGTAGATCGCGCCCACTCGGCAGCCAGCACCTCGTCAAAACGACGTCGATTGGCCAGCCCGGTCAAACCATCAGACAATGACAGGGTTTCCAGTCGATTGTTTACCTGCTCCAGCTCTCGTGCCTTTTGTTCCAGTGCTTTTACGGCATCCTCAGCTTTGCGCTTGCTGACCTGCAACTCCTCTTCCCGCCGGTTAGCCTCCAGTGCCATGTGACGGAACTGATGCACGGCACTGCCCAGCCGTCCGAGCTCGTCGTTACCTTCTTCGGGCATGGGCACATCGTAACGGCCCGCGGAAAGTTCAAGTAAAGTTTCACTCAGGCCTGTCAGTCGGGGAACCAGATGGCGCAACACATGCAGATAAAAGAATGCGATAAGCCCCGATAGGCCAGCCACTGTGACAGTCAGTAACCACAGTTGAGACCTGCGGTTGGCGGATGAAGCCAACTCCGCGGCCTGATCTATCTGGGACAACCGATTGTTGACCAGCTCAGTAATTGCAAGATCAACACGAGCGATAATTTGTTGATTTAAATTATTCAACATGGCGCCATCGGCCAACAGACTCAGTTCGCGCTCTCGCAGACCTATCAGACCATCGGGTGAAAGGCTCGAAGCCCGAAGTTCGATAAAATGTCTGTTCAATGCACCTGTTACATTTGGTGGAAGCTTTTCAAGAGTTTCGCTGGCCACCTGCAGTCTGTGATTGATAATCTGTTCTGTGACCGCCAGAGAAGTTAGGGTCGGATCCTGCGTGGATGCCATCAGTCGGCCACCTATTGACTCTACCTCGGCATAGAAGCGGGATAATGGGATTAACGGAACCGTATTTCCCGACATGCGGGCAATCTGTTCAACGGGCGGCGCCGGGCGTTGCATCAATGCATTGATGACATCGCTGTCGGCCTCCAGAATACGAACCCTGAAGGTCAGCTCTTGTTGAAACGCCTGCAGATCAGTGATCAATTCAGTGCGTGCACGCTGTTGGGCTTCGATCAATAATAATCGTTCATCAACCAGCGTTCGCAAGCTGTCCAGATTCTGATTAAGTTCTGCGACGTGTCTTACAATATCTGACACATCAAGCGGATCAGTCAACGCCGTTAACTCTTCGAGTGCCTCATCAAGCACCTGCTGTGCCGACGCAACACGATCAAATGCGAGCTCGCGGTCTGTGCCAGAGCGCACACCTATCAGGGACGTGCCGCTGGCCGCCAGTGCATCTGCAGCACGGGCTGCCCGGAATGTTGCAAGCGTCACAGGCAACTGATCGTCGAGAATATGTGTCACACTGCGCGACATGCCAGCACTTGTACCAAGTGCCGTGATCATCACAACAACCATGAATAAGGCCATCGCCCCAAAACCGACCAGGAAGCTGTTGCGGATTCCCAGTCCTCGAAATCCGCCCCTTGACTTTGAGGCACCGTCCGACGCGGCCTGATTGTCAGTCGACGGCGACACGTTGCCCATCCTGCCAGACATACCAGGAGAATGGCGAGTATTCGGTCTGTATGTCCCCCTTGTCGTCAAAACTGATGCGACCGAGCACGGTATCAAGTGGCGCCGACCGAATTGCAGCAGCCACCGCAGCTGTTTCGACGCTGCCTGCACGCCGAACACCCTCGAACCAGATTTCTGTGGCTGCATACGCGAGCAGGGTATAACCATCCGGTTCCATCCCCTGTGCACGTATTGCCGCGTTCGCTGCCCGTGAAAGGTCGTTGTCAATTTGTCTGGCCGCTTCGGACGGGAAAGTGAACGCAACACCATCACCCGCAGGCCCGGCAGTTTCTGTATAGATCGGAGAGACCAGCGTGTCACTGCTGACGATGTCAAACGGTGCTGCCATCTGCCGCGCCTGGCGCACAAACACACCACTGTCCAACGCGCCACCGACCAGATAGACAACGTCCACCTGGTTATCTATCAGTTCCATGATCTCGTCCAGATAGGATGTTGCCGAGGCTGAACTTTGCAGCACGAAAGCCGGGCGCACGCCGCGACTGACCAGACCTTCGATCGCACTCTGGGTTAACCCCATTGAATAATCACTTTGGTAGCGTAATATACCAATTCGCCGGTCGCCGTAATCGCGAGCCAGTTTTTCTGCTGCCATCTCTCCTTGCAGATCATCGCGACCGATCATCCGAAAAACACTGTTAATTCCCATTTCGGTAACCAGAGGCGCCGTCGATGATGGTGTGATCTGCAAGACACCATGACGTGCATAAATTGGCGCAGATACAACCGTGGTGGCCGAACATGAGTGTCCAATTACGACGTGGGGAGGATTCTGAACCAGGCTTTGAGCAACCCGCTCTGCGATAATTCTGATGCAGCTGTCATCATGTTCAGACACGCGTACCGGTCGCCCCAGCAATGTGCCACCGTCAAGCGTTTCCAGGGCAGCATGGACGCCGGCCCTGAATTGCATGCCGATCGAAAAGCTCGTGCCCACCATAGGCCCAACGATTGCCAGTTCGATTGTCTCGGCCTGTGGATTGGGCCGCTGCGCCTGAACCGTTGACGCAAGCGCTACGACAGCGACTAGCACACCTGAACAAAATATAGCCCTGACAGAATCTCTAGGAATATTCACAAAACGTCACCAATATGACGAAGATATATTATGCATAGGTCCAGTGTATCGGCCTGAATTACACATTATTTAAACTGGATAGCCTAAATATGAGCTGCTGCAATGTGTACGTCAAGAATTACAATGCCGATTGTTGAGCAGGCTCATTCAGTCACTCTTATTGCACGGGTACACTCCCGCTCTCGCTAATAATTGATGACGCATATAAAAAGCGCTGGTAGTATCAATCTTGTAAAAAGCCGATGGCGCTTTCCAGAATGAAGTCTGCCTGGCTGATTGACCCAGGGCAGCACTATTTAATGTCTAATCAACGACTACCCTCGCTTAATCTGATCCGCGTATTCGAAACTGCAGCCCGCCGCCTCAGCTTCAAGGATGCGGCCGACGAACTGTTCGTGTCACCGCCGGCAGTCAGCCATCAGATCAGGGCGCTTGAGGAATACCTTGGCATCACGCTGTTCAAACGTGAGAACCGCAAGATCTCACTGACTGCCGAGGGCAAGCGCTATTATCTGCACGTCAAGCGCGGCCTGGACCTGATTGACAGCGCCACACTGGCGGTTCGCAAGCAGAAAAAGAAACGTCGTTTTGTGGTCAACACGCTGCCCAATATTGCCAGCCTGCTGCTGTTTCCGAATATTCATGAGTTTCAGACACGCTTTCCAGAACTGAATATTCAGATCGATTCAGATGTATCCCGTATCGATTTTGAACAATCAGAAACAACCGTAGCGATTCGACATGAGTGCGGTAACGAGCCAGGACTAACCTATCAACCACTGGTACGCATTTCGCTGACACCAATCTGCAGCCGCGCCTATCTTGAGCAACATCCTGGAATACTGAAGGGCAATTTTAATGGCTGTCGATTAATCAAAATATCGGGTGATTCGTACCAATGGCCACGCTGGCAGACGCAATGGAACGCCAGGACTGACACATCCGACGAGCTGGTTGTCAGCACGGTGGAGGCCAGCATTACCGCCGTGAAGAATGATATTGGCGTGGCCATGGGCTACCTGCCGACGTCCTACCAATTCATGAGCACAGATAACACTCTGGTGCTTCCCCTGTCTGACAGGGTAACCCGACACGGCGAGTGTTTCCTGGCCTATCGCAGCGACCATGCGGACGATGAGGTCATAACGGCATTCTACGAGTGGGTTGGCAAGATCATTGCCAGGGAATGGACGGATAAGAAAATCTAACCCGAAACACGGCGTTTTTTCATTTGTCACCCCCCGGTTCAGGGCGGACAATCACTGTCAATCAACGCCGATAACGTGGTCAGAAAAATGCTCTCCAACTCCCAGAACGGTCACAGATCGAACCCGCAATCCTTGCCACTTACGATTCGCGAGCAAGAGGTTCTGCGCGAACTGGCGCAGGGCAACAGCAACAAAAAAATTGCCAGAACGCTGTCGCTCAGCCCTCACACAGTTGATGGCTACGTAAAGGATATCTATCGCAAACTGGGTGTCTGCAACCGATCCATGGCGACAGCTGTTGCGTTTCACTATGGTGTGCTGGACGCCTTCCCACCAGCTTTGGGAATCGTCCAGCGCTCACCTTACCAGCCGACCGCCTGACCATCCTTGCGGTGATCCGAACCGGCACGATACACACCATTGACCGGTGTCAGTAGATCATCTGATGCTGGCGGCATTGAGCCAGGCAATGGCGTAAACAAAATGGCGTTGTAGCCGCCCACAGCACTGCCATCAACAACACGCAATTCATGCCCCTTGCCACGTAAAGCATTGCCCACCAGGTTGTAAAGCTCCTGTTCCAGTGACAGCACATTCTGGTTCTGATTGTGCGTAAACCGCGCAGCATCAGTCGTCATCTGCACATTCATACCATGATCAATCATGTTTACCAGGTGCTGAACATGACTCTTTGGCTGCACGCTGCCGCCCATGTTGCCAAAGGCCATGACAGCCTGACCACCCTGTGTGACAAATCCCGCCATGATGCTATGAAATGGCCGCTTGCGCGGAGCAACCTGATTGGGGTGACCCTCGACCAGAGAAAAGCCGGATCCGCGGTTATGCAGAATAAAGCCATACGGGGCCACCGTCGCGCCACTGCCGTAAACGGAAAAAACGCTGTGCACCAGGGACACCATGTTGCCCCAGCGATCAGCCGTGCTCATGTAGATGGTACCCCCATCCAGACCGCCAGTGGTCGCGGGCGGCGTGGCACTATCCATGTCGATACGCTCGCACTGATCGGCGGCATAGCTTTTGGAAAGCAGTCGATCCAGTGGAATGTCTACAAAATCCGGATCAGCGTTATAGGCAAGCAGATCAGAATAGGCGATTTTTTTCGCCTCGACCATGAAATGCCAGTAGTCGGGATTGGCGGGCCCAAGTTCGGCCAGGCGCACATCATGTACGGGAGCACAGACCTCCAGCAGATTAAGCATTTGCAATGCCGCAAAACCCTGGCCTGGGGGTGGCAACTGGTGCACATTGTAGCCACGGTAATTGGTGGTCACCGGTTCCACCCACTCCGGCTGAAATTCTGCGAGATCCTCCAGCGTCATTACGCCGCCACCCGCTTGAACTTTCGAAACAATCGCTTCAGCGATCGGTCCGCGGTAAAAGGCATCGGCTCCCTGCTCCTGAATCAGACGTAAGGCCTGTGCCAGCCCAGGATTACGAATAATGCTGTAAAGGGGTGGTGGTTGGCCATCTACCAGAAAGGTTGCAACCGTCTCTGGATCGCTATTGATGCGATCAAGTGAGCTCAATAAATCTGCATGGCGACGCTCACTGAGCGCCCAGCCTTCCTCAGCAATAGTTGCTGCACGCTCAAGGGCCTCTCGCAACCCAAAGCGACCAAACCGTTGCAACATGGCTTCATAGCCAGCTATGGCACCTGGCACCGTTGCACCATTCACACCACGATTTGGCACGCGATCAACGTCCAGCGTGTTGGCGAAAAATTCGGGGGTCCATCCTTCGGGCGCCCAGCCGGCCGCACTGATACCATACAGCTTTTGCTCACTGGCAATCCAGATCAGCGCAAACAGATCGCCACCGATACTGGTGTCATTGGGCGAGGTGACATCGAGCACAGCACTGGCCGCGACGGCAGCATCTATCGCGTTGCCGCCCTGCATCAAGATCTCCAGTCCAGCCTGAGATGCCAGCGGATCACTGGTGGCAACCATGCCGTGACGCGCCAGAACTTCTGATCGGCCCTGCGCCAGCCAACCCTGTGCGCGTGAACCTGGTACGGCTGAAACCATGGCAGAGGGTGACGGAACTGACTCGGTGGGTACACCGAACGCATTGGGTGATTGCGCCAGGGTGGTCTCGGGTCCAAGGCCCAGAATGACTACAACAAGGGTAAACAGATATCGACGAGCACTAGATTTTCGTCCACGCATAATTCGACGTCCCGCATTTGATTATTGTTGTCAGGTATGTGCTGGCTTTAGATCATGCATCAACAATGCCAACCCAGCCACGAACGCAAGGTCAGGCGTTGCGCGGTTTGCGGTCTGACACCCCGCCTGAAGGCTCCGACCAGAGCCCTGTTTAGGTGCAGCGTTACCTGCTGCACCGCCCTGTTTTGGTGCCTTTCAAGCTACACTGACTGGATCTCTGTCCGGCCTTTGGGTGGCATGAGCGGCGCTATTGCTGTAAAACAGAGGTTAAAACATTCATTTAAAGTCACCCTCGGACGCCAGAACCGCGTTCTACCTAATTCGCAGGGAGGTCAGACTTATCATGAACAATCTAGACGAAATCCTGAAAGACCCGGCGTGCAACTTTGATACACCTGCTGATGTTTTATCCTCAGACAACTTCAGCAAAGACCAGAAAATCGAGATTCTGCGCCGATGGGACGATGACGCCCGTCTACTGCTGACCGCACAATCGGAAGGTATGAAACAGGGCAAGAGCAGCGCCGAGGTGCTGACGCAGATTCAGAGCGCACTGGCGAAACTCGGCGCAGAAGTGGGCGATACCTGACCCGCGCAGTATGCGTGCTGTCTGCTCCAAATAAACGCCGACAGCAGTCTTGCCGCACTCATGTCGCCAGTCGGGCTTGGTAAGATTGTCGCAAGGCTATAGCCGCTATCAATACCGTGACCGCTTCGTACCCCAGCGCCCCCCAGGTATAGAAGGTCAATGGATCATTGGTGGCAAGCGCGGAAATCAGTCTCGCACAGGCCAGCATGCCGATGCCGATGACAAGCACGGCAAGACCTCCGCGGTAGTATTCCCTGTTAAGAATGGCCAGCAGGCAATACAGCCCCACGCCAGTCTGCAAGCCCCCATACATGGACCCAATTTCTGCATAGGCATTGCCATTGGTCATGACCAGCCCCGCAAAGCCGGCTGGCACAGCAGGGCTGATCAGACTGACCAGTCCATAGGCAACAAAGATCAGAGAAGATACACCCAGAATAAATTTACCCAGCATGATTATCGCCCGTTGAGTCGGTTTGCAGGTAATTACGCGGCAATCACAAAAAAAGATTTATTTGGGGGTGATCTTAAGTCGGGAATTTCAATCGCCAGGCAGGATATCGCAACACACAATAAAGTCTTCACCGTTCAGCCGGGTGAGCACTGAGAGCGTGATACACAAAGTACCATCAGAAACAGAGAAGTAGGGTTGGGTCATCTGCACATTGCCAGGGTTATTGACGGCGTTGACGTAGTAGTCGCGGCGCTTCCAGCTCGCTCCCTGCGCATTCGCCAGCGCGTGCAGTCTATCCCGGCCTTCGATCTGAATGGTCGGGCTGTTGATATTGGCGTGACACTGTTCACCATCCAGCGCCAGCTGGTACAGGCGAATAGTGTGCGGCAGTTTGAACATCAGCTGCGCGATGTCTTCCAGCAGGTTTTTCTTTTGTGCACCGACCGTTAATGCCACCAATCGATTGCGGTAAGGCTCCAGGCTGTCTCGCTTGCGCTCCTGGATATACAGGTTCAGTTCATCGAATTCGTTGTAAAGCTCTTTCCACAGACCACGACGTGTCGCGATAGACTCGGACAACAAAAAGGGTCGTGCGAAGTAATATCCCTGAATCAGGTCGACCTGCGCATCCATTGCGGCCAGCGCTTCCTCGGTGGTTTCCACACCTTCGGCCAGGACCAGACACTTACAGTTGTGCAACATACTGGTGATGCCTTTCAAAAGCTCTTTGACGCTTGCATCCTGACCTGCCTTTTTTAACATGCCACGATCCAGTTTCACGATATCGGGCTGTATACGCCAGATACGTTCAAAGTTGGAGTGCCCGGCACCAAAGTCATCAATGGCGATCAAAAAGCCCAGATCCTTGTACTGCCCGATGGTCTGCTCCAGCTCGCTTTCGTCCTCAATGCTTGACTCCAGAATCTCGATGACTACGCGATTTGGTGTGTAGCCATATTCCACCAGCAGATCACAGAGAAAAGTGGTGTAGCGGGCACAGCGGCTCAATGTGGCAGGGTCGACGTTGAGGAAGAGCCATGCATCGGGCGGATCCAGCGCATGAAAATTCTGCAGGTGAACCTGCTGACAGGTCAGGTCCAGATTATGGACCGCCTCGCCCTGACGCTTACCGAACAACTCGACTGGCGATATGGAAGCCCCATGCTCATCTATCGCTCGTACCAGGGCCTCAAGTCCCACAATACGTTTATGGGCAATGCTGTAGATGGGCTGGAATGCAGAATACAGTCGGCGGGATTCGAACTCCAGATAGCGACTTCCCTGGTAATACCCGGCCTTTTCATTGACATGCGTACGGGATGGGCTGGATACCCGAGCGAGATTATCAACGATAGAGAGTCTGGATTTCATTGGCTTCGGTTCAACATTTACTGCAGGTTACGATGGACCAGGGATGAGCACATCATGGGGTATCGGCCATCTTATACAACTCTGTAGCGCCAGGGGAACTTTAAATATTTTTGGTTTATCATGCCCCGGAACCTGTGTCCCAGAAGCACGGCGCAGATTCCTTGGTAGCAACCACAGAGGTAGCCGTATGAAATCGCAGGCCAGAGGGGTCAGGCGCCTGATACACGCCACGCGTTTTTCCTTGCAGGGCCTGAAGGCATTATGGCGTTCTGAAGAGGCATTCCGGATGGAGGTCATTCTTGTTGCCTTGCTGGCCCCTGTCATTATCCTTGTTAACGTCACGCCGGCTGAACGTGCTTTGCTGGTCGCATCGCTTCTGATCGTATTAATTACGGAGATGCTGAACAGTGCCGTTGAAGTGGCCATTGACCGCATAGGGCCGGAGTATCACGAGCTAAGCGGGCGCGCCAAAGACATCGGCTCGGCCGCTGTCCTTTTCAGCCTGATTGGGGCAGCCATCATCTGGGGCATAATTCTTTGGCCGCTATAATCTACGCCCGATAAGCATCAGCAGCATTCTTCCCTCCAGGTGAGCAAAAAGATCCGCGGCCCGGCTCTTTTCAGACTCCGGCAGATGTTGTGCAATCCACTCAATAAACGCATCGGCGATTTCGCAGGCGACACTCTGAAACGGCTCCTGGCCCCTGGCCGCCAGCCCAACTATCTCAAACCAGAGGCTGGTCATCGGCCGCCAGTCTGGTCGTTGGCAAAGTAAGGTGAGTGTTTCCAGCAAATCTGTGCAGCTCTGCCTGGTATCGCCGACTTCCTGATCCAGTTGGATCGATAAGCCATCGACAATCATCATCAGCGACTCCCGTAACAGCTCATCTTTGCTGCTGAAGTAGTAAATGAGCATACGGTCACTGGTATCAGCGGCCTTGGCCAGGGCGCGAATGCCATGTCCGCTTATTCCCGTTGCCAGCAGGTGCGCCGCTATCGATGCGCGAATTGCCTGTTTCTTGTCGGTCATAAATTTTGTATGTAGCAATCGCTACATTAATTCGCTAATATGTAGCACTTGCTACAGGAGATCTACTATGAACACCTATCGTATCGCATCGCTGCTGCTTTTGCTTCTTCTTGGCGGGGTGACGCTCGTCGCACTACTTGAGGTCGGATACATCGGGATATTCCAGTTGCTGGTAGAGAGCTCAGCTGGCTGGCAGGTATTCGTGGACCTGGCCGCCGCGCTCATCCTGGTCCTGCTGTTTCTTCGGGACGATGCGCAGCGCCGCAGAATCACGTTCTGGCCGTGGCTTCTGGCGACACTGATGCTCGGCTCAATCGCGCCATTGCTTTACGTGCTGATTCATGGGTATACGCCTGCTGGCGCTGAAACCACCGTGAATTAGCGTGTGCCGAGTAATTCAGGCTCGGTCCAGCCCATGATCAGTCTGTCCATGACGTCCGGGCCATCCTTGCCCCAGGTATTTGTCAGCATTGCGGCCACCACCTGCAGTTCCGGGAAGACCAGCAGCAGCGACATTGTTCCCGGATAGCTGCCGCCTGCCATCAGAAAACGCGGCTGCGACTGCAAGCCGATCATTACCCAGCCGTCGCTGAACATGCTGGGCTGACCGCCTGACGTGAAATGTGTCGCTGCCAGCTCGCCACGAAGCTCATCACTCAGGACGCCGGGCGCAATCAGCTGCTGACCAAATTTGACCAGGTCGCTCGCCGTCGAGTACATGTTGCCACCACCCATGTTGTAACTGTGATCCAGTGTTGGCAGTACCTGCAAAGCCGGCAAGACATCACGGCTGTAAAGATCAATAAACGTATAATGGCGACTGCGGTTTGGCATGGGAATTCGTACATCGGTAAAGCCGGTATCGAGCAGGCCCATGGGTGTCAGGATACTCGTCTGAACGACATCCGTGAACGGCGTGCCGCTGGCACGTTCAATTACTGCGGCCATCAGATTGAAGCCATAACTTGAATAATGGACCCGAGAGCCGGGCGCAGCGACCAGTGCATCGTCCCTGAAAAGCTCAAGCGCATCGATCACCGAATCATAGTGCGTGGCATAAAAGCTTACATCGCGCTCCGACTGATAGTGACGAATCCCACCTGTGGCGCCCGCAAGTTGTCGGGTTGTCAGGACTCCCTCGGGTGACACCGGGAATTCCGGCACGTAGTACTGCACCGGTCTGTCCAGCTCCAGTTCACCTGATTCAGCCAACAGCAATTGAGCAAGTCCGGTGAACGCCTTGGTGATGGACGCTATCTCGAAACGCGTGTCTGAACTGACAGGCACAGCGTGTTCGACGTCGGCAAAACCGAGATTGAGCTCATGTACTTGCTGTCCGTCGTAAACTGCTGCCTGTAAACCTACCAGCTTCTGTTCTGTGAAAATGGCTTCGACCTGAGACAGCATCTGTGTCACCTGCTGGCCGGACAGTGCCGGTTGCCGTTGAGACGTCTGCGCCAACGCACCCGACGACAGACAAAGGCTGAGGTGGATTGCCAGGAGAGCGGGCAGGGATAGACAGCTTGGTTTCATGATCACTCCGAATTTTGTTCAATGACGTGACTGGCAATAGTCTTTGAAGCACCCACCACCAGCAAGGCATAATACGTGAAACGTCATTTTTCCCATGTGAATTGCACCTGGAACCGGTTTGCAGATTCCCGTTATCGATCGTCATCTCGCAGGCTGGGTGATTGCACCCTACCTTATTGCGGCCTTGTTGCTGACATTACCCCAGCTTCTCCAGCCAGCTGGCTCTCAGCACAGGGCTGATCTGATATCAGTCGCTATGGCATCGGAGCGGTCCGGCCCGTGGCAGGCCGTTGAGCTCGGGTCCCTGCAACTGCCCGCTGACCATGGCTGGCTGCGTGCAGTGTTCACTGTGCCTGTCGCCAGCGCTGCCGACCATGCTCCACCACTTGGTCTTTATCTGTCCGGCACTTTCTCGGCAAGGGTGTTGTGGAATGGCCAGGAAACAGGCTTCAAGGGATTACCCTCAGTCCGTCCAGAAGGTGAAACAGCGGGCCCCATCGATGCCATCATTCATCTGCCTGCAGACACCGTCAGACCGGGCAATAACACTGCACTGCTGGAACTTTCCAGTCACTACAGACAGCACAGTCTGAACTCAATCATCCATGGCAGCGAGACTCTGCCGGGCTTGCGGCTGGCCAGCTATTCGTCCGAGATTCGTCGTCCAATTGGCTATTATGCGGCGCCTCTGCTTGGTTTTACTCTACTGGTCATAGCAACTTTCGTGATAGTAAGCGCCAACGTTCCCGAAAGACGCCTGGCCCTGGTCATGACATCAGCGCTGTTGGTGGCTGCCGGAGCAGAGGTATTCCGTGCCTTTTATGCATATCCGTACCTGTGGCACATGCTGCGTTTGGGCATGGTCGCCAGTGCGCTGATGGTTTTTGCCTGCACGCTGCCGTTTTACATAGGCAGGCGAAACGGGTTCCGCTTACCTACCGCTGGACTCCTCGCGATCACCGCAGCAGGTGTCACCACCACACTCTGGTTTGGGCCGCCGCAGGATATTGTTCACTCGGCGCTCTGGGCAAGTGTTACTGTGTCGCTTTTCCTGGCCTGGCGATCAACCCATGTCAGTAACAAGAACAGAGTGTTTCAGGTATCTGCCTTGGGCTGCCTGGTATTGAGTCTGATGCTGGACAGGGATCTGTTCTTTGATCAATACCTTTACGCCGCCACAGTGCCATTGCTAGCCCTACTTTGCCGGCCCATGAGCATCGCTATCCAGCCGCGCAAACCCGACCAGCTGACTGTCAGTTCCGCCGGCAGGACACGCGTCCTGGACTGTAAAGATATTCTCACTGTCCAGGGAGCTGGCAACTATTCTGAGATCAGACTGGCCAGCGCCGAGACCATTCTTGACGACCGCAGCCTGAAAGACCTGCTGGACTTATTGCCGGCAAACTTCACACGCGCCCACAGATCCCATCTGGTCAATCTGGATGCCGTTCAGGAGCTAAGGTCGCTGGGTGGAGGCAAGTATGAATTGGTATTGACACACCAGCAGCGCTGCCCGCTCTCACGCACACATGTGAAGACATTACGTGAGAGTCTGGGCCACCGCTGAGTGTTTGCCTTACTTCTGCGGACAGATCAAAAATTTCTCACCGGTGTGTTTGGCGTAGTACTGACGAACGGTATCGGCATTCAGCGCCTCGACCAGGGAAATTTCGTTAGTGTAGTGGCTGGCGAACGTTGTCTTCAGCTCACTGGCCACACGCGCTCGCAGGCGCCCAGCAACCTCAGTTCCAGCTTTGGCCAGGAAATTGGGCAGCAGCCAGCCACCCACACCCCAAGCCATGCCGTAGGCTCGCTGCAACACAGTAGGTGATGTGTCGAGGTTGCCATACAAATAAACCTGCTTGTGTTTCACTGAACCATAGATACTGTAGGCGCCCGGAGTACGAGAGGCGGCTGCTTCCATGCAGGCCAGAATGTCAGACGCCAATGAGCCACCGCCGGTTGCATCGAACGCAAGCGTCGCACCGGTAGCGTGAATGGCGTCGGTCAGCTCTGCTTTGAAATTATCTGAACTGGAGTTAACAACATGCTTCGCGCCCATGTCGCGCAACAGTTTCGCCTGCTCTTCTTTACGTACGATATTGACCAGCTCAACGCCATCAGCCTGGCAAATACGCACCAGCATCTGCCCGAGATTGGATGCTGCAGCTGTATGGACCAGCGCCGAATGTCCTTCCATTTTCATTGTTTCTATCATTGACAGTGCGGTCAGCGGATTCACAAAACAGGATGCACCGTCTTTAGCAGTGTGGCCGTCCTGCAATGGCAGGCAACTGGCGGCGTCGACACAGCGATACTGTGCATACATGCTGCCGCCCATTACGGCAACAACCTTACCGTGCAGGTTTTTCGCCAGCTCGGAATCGCCGGTCGCAACGACCGTGCCGGCACCTTCATTGCCCACCGGAAGCGCCTGCCCCACTCGAGCCCTCATGACACGCATGCCCTGTTCGCCGACAGGCGCAGTCAGCACAGCACGACTGCCTTCGCCAGCCGTGCTCGCCGCGCTGATATCGGCCCAGCCGAACATCACGCCCTGATCCGACGGATTGATCGGGGTTGCCTCGATGCGAACCAGCACCTCGTTGGCTTTGGGTGTCGGGACCGGCTTTTCGATCAACTCCAGGCGCAGCTCGCCCGATTCGTTGAGCGTGGAAAACATCTGCAGATAGGTGGATGGTACTGTCATGGCTCCCTCTTTGAATCGTTATTTCTGAATTAAGTGATGGTTAATATGACTGACAATTCTGGCTTGTCTGACTGGACGTGTCAGCGCGGACCTGACGGCGCATGACTGGGCAGCGGTGGCAGTGAGCCGACCATACCATCAGGACGGGCTTTGTCGAGCATGGCCTGATAAGCCGGTCGGGCAGTCACCTTTTCCATCCAGGCATTGATATTCGGGAACTGTTCACTGTCCACAATATTGAGCACAAACGCGAAATTCAGGGGAAACAGCATCATGATATCAGCTGCGGAAAATTCCTCGCCGCCAAACCAGGGTTTGCCGTCAAGAAAGTTCTCTGCGAACTGCACTACCGCTTCCGAATCAACCAGGGGTGAGCGGGCTGTGGGTGGCTGAATCTGCCAGACCCGGTAGTCGGCAATGGCGCGAGCAGCCAGTGAACCTTCGGAATAATGTATCCACATCAAGTGCGTCGCAAAATCAGGAGATTCAAGGGGCGGCACCAGTTGACCACCACCGTGGCGGGCAAGGATCATTTCAATAATGGCGCCAGACTCCACCAGCACCTGACCATCATAGACAACAGTGGGTGCCACCGGCATATCAGGATTAATCGCACGAATGGCAGCCATGGACGCCGCCAGGTCACCCCGCGTGAATTCCAGCTCATAGGGCAGACCCAGCTCTTCCATCAGCCAGACAAGACGCTCTGAGCGGCGCCCTTCCAGGTGGTAGATAGTAAACTCGGGCATTGGCGCCACACCCTGCGCGATTGCAGCGGGTGTGGCCGCAATAAAGAAACTTGCCAGGAGAAATCCTGCGATTGAGCTACTGAGCTTGTTCATGTCACTCCCCTTGTAATTTGGTATTCCATGATCGCGCTGGCGACCTGCAATTTATATCGCTTGCGACATATCTTATACAGCAAATCTTGATTGATTGCATCCATGATGCGGCTTTCTAGAAACCGTGAGTTGGGGTGGCGTCAGTGCTGCCACTCTCGCGGATCAATACCATAGTAGCGGTGCAGTTGCTCAAATAGCTGCGGATGCTGGACAGCCAGCTGTCGGGGTTTCTCGAAAAATGCCTCCGTGGATACGGCAAAGAATTCGGCGGGTTCGGTGGCACCATAAAAGTCCAGCACTTCGTCATTGATCGTCTGAATAAAATCAGTGTCATATGACATCGCCAGCGCCCGCAGGCGTTCAAACTCCGCACTGAAAACGGTTGCCCATTGCCGCTTTGAATGGCTGTCTGTCAGAAGCGGCGCTCCATTGGTGGCGCCACTTTGATGGTCGAGCTGGTGGGCAAACTCATGCAGGACGACGTTTACGCCATCTCTGAAGTCGCTGGCACCGGTTCTGACATCCTCCCAGGAGAGGATGATACGCCCGTTGTTCCACGACTCACCAGAAAGCGCGTGTGCATCATGTGATACCAGCCCGTACTCGTCGACATTATCGTGCCGCACTAAAAATCCGGCTGGGTACACCAGAATGGTGCGCAACTCTGAATAGTAGTCACTCGGACGATTGAGGATCAGCAGGCAGGCCTGGGCTGCAATACTGACCCTGACGTCATCATCAATCACCTGGCCGGCGCACCCTTCAAACCGTTTGTCAGCTATAAAGTGTGTGATGCGGACCTGTAGTGCTCTTTTGAGGTCTGGTGACATGGCCCCATAGAACGGCAGTCGCTGCTCTACGATCTTTTCCCATTCTACGGGAAATGGTGTTGCCTCCAGGCGCCTGCGCCGCCAGGCTGGATAGACAAACAGCCAAAGGAAAACTGCCACGACGAGTGTGCACAGAAACAGAATGACAATATAACTTGATAAATCCATGAATCGCAGACTGATAAGAAGTGGTATCTACGTGCGAGCTTGAGTAGTAGAACCCTGCTATGACACTAGAGTTTATATCGCGATTACGTCTTTCTCCAAGGTGCCACATAGAAAATTCAGCGGGAGCGCAGAGCGCGTCGTGATTCGAGTAATAGTGGGACAATTGTTATAAGACAACAGAGGGAGAGAAACAACCAATCAGTCGCACCAAATCTTGCTTGGCCAATCACCATCTCATAAGTCATATAGGTGACGAAGAAAACCATCCGGACAGCAATCCTCACGTGAAGTGGGCCACTCCCACTTGGCTTTATGGACGCCCACAGAAAGCCTACAGTGACGATGAACCCGCCTGCTGACAATGCTTCGTTCGAGGGCCGCAATTCGACATCCAGCAACGGCGCGAAAAATGATTGAGCAAAGAAGAAAAAGACGGCGCTCCAAACAGCAAGAACGACATAGAACCAAGACAGTCGCATCAGCAAATGCTCCTAGCCGACCAGCCATCGTTCGGCGAATGACTGGTCGGCGCCAAAGGTTATCAGCTACATTCCTGACAGTCTTCTATAGGGTAACGAGACCCACTTGAACCGTCACTTGCGAAGAAAGTATCTGCAGCCCAGGATCTGACGAACTTCACACTATCCCATACAGCGCCTCCCAACGCGGTATTCTTTACGAACTGCCATACATTCCCACCCCCAACCATTGCGATTTCGCTATCCGTAAGCTCTCTCATTGCCATGACCTCCTGCCAATTTAGAAATGAGCCGAAATCTCGGCTCTCACCAAGAGTTATAGACGAATCCGACAGGACCTGCACTGTTAGAGCATGACACGAAATAAGCATGCAGCCACCCGGCGCGTTGTTCACTCATCCAGAAATGCGCGAGAGTTTTTGTCGTCACGAAAAATGATTACCGGACGCACTTCGTCGTCATTGGACTGGGCTCTTTGCGCCAGCGCCACCTGATCGGTAACGAGGGCATGGTGAGGGGATTTGCTGCACACCGGATCGGCGTTACGGGCATCGCCCGTCAGCATATAGGCCTGGCAGCGACAGCCGCCAAAATCCTTGTGCTTCTCATCGCAACTGCGACAGGGTTCTTTCATCCAGCTATCGCCTCGGTAGGCATTAAAAGCCTCCGACTCATACCAGATGCTGCGGACGTCCTGATCGCGTAGATTGGGAAACTCCAGGCCGGGTAGCATGCGGGCTTCGTGGCAGGGCAGTGCCAGACCGTCGGGCGCGATATTCAGGAACACGGTACCCCAGCCATTCATGCAGGCCTTGGGCCGATCCTGATAATAATCCGGTACGACAAAGTACAACTTCATCCTGTTACGCAGGCGCTCGCGAAACTGATTACAGACGGCTTCGGCGTGTTCAAGCTGTTCACGACTGGGCATCAGCTGTTCACGGTTCTTCAGGGCCCAGGCGTAATACTGGCTGTTCGCCAGCTCAACATGGTCGGCTCCCATCTCTTCCGCCATCTGCAGTATCTGTTCGATATGGTCAATGTTCAGGCGATGCAGGACCACGTTCAGCACCATGGGGTAGTCATACTGCTTGATCAGGCGGGCCACTTTTCGCTTGAGATCAAAGGTCCGTGTGCTGGACAGAAAATCGTTCATCTCCTTCGTGGAGTCCTGGAAGGACAATTGAATCTGATCCAGGCCACCCGCCTTGAATGCGGCAATACGTTCTTCGGTCAGGCCGATGCCGGAGGTCAGCAGGTTGACGTAATAACCCATCTTGCTGGCCTCCGCGACAATTTCTTCACAATCGTCACGCATCAGCGGCTCACCACCAGAAATGCCCAGCTGCACGGCACCCAGTTCCCGCGCCTCGCGCAACGCCTTTAGCCACTGCTCCGTAGACAGTTCCTTCTCGAACGTTGACGCATAGTTCAGCGGGTTGTAGCAGAACACACAATGCAACGGACACTTGTAGGTAATTTCGGCATTAACCCACAGTGGTGGTTTGATGTTATCAGACAGGGGTGATCCAGCCTTTGTCATAGGCATGCTCCAGAAAATCGATGACATCCTGCTGCAGGTCCGCACCAGGAAATGCAGATTGCAGATTTGCGACAATGTCCTGCGTACTGCGCTCGCCATCGATGCGTGTGAGAATTTCACCGGCACCACCGGCCAGCTTGATCATTCCCTCGGGGTACAGAAGCACCCACGCATCCTGTGCCTTCTCCCATTGCAGTTTGTATTGCCTGGCAAGTTTAAGCGGCCTATCAACTTGCAAACTCATTCAGCCATCCTCGCTATCGCCCCGGCGTTTGACTCACCAATGCCGTAAGTGACCTGCATGGCATCCAGCATGGTCCACAACACATTGAGCTTGAACTGCAGAATGGTCAGTGCCCGCTCCTGTTCGGCACGCGTTGTGAAATACGCCAGTGTGACACGCAGACCATGCTCAACATCACGTCGCGCTTCCGACAGGCGCTTGCGAAAATACTGGTAACCTTTGGCGTCAATCCACGGATAATGTTCCGGCCAGCTGTCCAGACGCTTCTGGTGGATGGTGGGCGCAAACAACTCGGTCAGCGAGGAACACACAGCCTCCTGCCAGGGAGCGGTTCTGGCAAAGTTCACATAGGCGTCCACAGCGAACTTTACACCGGGTGTCACTTTTTTAAGCGACACCACTTCCTCGCGCGTCAGACCCACAGCCTCGGCCAGCGCCAGCCAGGCTTCAATACCGCCGTCTTCTCCTTCCAGGCCATCGTGATCCAGAATACGCTGCACCCACAATCGGCGGTGCTCTTTGTCCGGCATATTGGACATCACGGCGGCATCTTTGATGGGAATCATCACCTGATAATAAAAGCGGTTCAGCACCCAGCCCTGCACCTGGGCTTTTGTGCATTGCCCGTTGTTCATGGCGATGTGGAATGGATGAAAAATATGGTAATTCTTTTCTTTGGCACGCAGGCGGGCTTCAAACTCTTCGACTGACCAGGGCGAATCAGTATCAGCTATCATGGTAAAACTCCTGCTTTTAAAGGACACTTGGAACTCAAAGGCTGAAGTCCATGCCATCGAATGCCACGTCAATCTTCTCCTGCTGCAGAATAGCCCGCTCGCGCGAATCCTCGCGCAGGATAGGGTTGGTATTATTGATATGGATAAGTATCTTTTTGGAGGCTGAAAACTGTTTTAGTGCCTCGATCATACCGTCCGGGCCTGACTGAGGCATGTGTCCCATATCAAGGGAGAGTTTGTTGCTGATCCCAAGTGCCCGCATTTCATCATTCGTCCAGCAGGTGCCATCCACCATCAGGCAATCGGCCTGCTGCATGAATGGCAGCAGATGCGGTTCGATTGATGCCAGCCCGGGCGCATAAAAAAGCTTCTTGCCGCTGCGCGTGTCTTCCAGCTGAATGCCAATATTGTCACCTTCATGCGGATCGTGACGGTGCGGAGAGAATGGTGGCGCCTTGCTGCTGAGTGGCACAGCCGTAATGCGGATGTCATCAATACCTTCTACTTCGAAGCTACTGCCCGCTGCTGTGGGAATCTGATGCCAGGTCACGCCACAAAAATGCCCCAGCACATTGAATATCGGGTTGCCTCTGGTCAGATCCTCGTGGACCATATCAGTGCAATAGATATCCAGCGGCGTTTTGCCTTCCCGTAGCATGAACAGGCCAGTGGTGTGATCGATCTGCGCATCCATCAAGACAATGCCACGTATAGCGGTGTCGCGAATGGCACGTCCCGGCTGCAACTCCGGGAATTGCTGAAATTGGGTCAGAATATCGGGTGATGTATTAAACAGCAGCCAGTTGATGTTATCGCTGCTGACCGCAATGGAGGACTGGGTGCGGGCTGTGGCTTTGATAGTACCTTTGCGCAAACCATCACAATTCGGACAGTTGCAATTCCACTGCGGAAAGCCGCCGCCCGCAGCGGAACCCAGGACATGAACTCTCATAGGGTATCCTTGGCCAAAAACAAAGAGAAAGCAGTCATTGGTGCCGGCTGCTTTCTCTTTGTGGTTTCACCATTAATTGAAAATTAACGGTTGGCGAAGTACATGGTGACTTCAAAGCCATAACGCATTTCGGTGTAAGCAGGTTTAGTCCACATAGTGTAATCTCCGAGGTAAATGGGTTTTCCCGGCTAAGCGGGGCTACGGAGCCAGAAGATCACAACAACCGGCGTCTGAAGCGTCTTGATTGTTGCCCCGACGGGAGTGTTCAGGCAGCCGCATAATCAGCAATTGCGACTCATGATTTTCATTAGATTGTGCCGTGCACTATTGGCAAAATCATCTCAACCCTGTAAAAAAGTGCCGTCTTCATAACAACTTACAAGCCAATCCGAATAGCCGGGGGTCATATCAACACGCTTTATCCACATATTGAGCCCAGGGAGAAACAATGGATCCAGGTCTCGCCAAGCCATTCACTCTACGTTGAACGTTGCGGACGCAAAGGCGGGTACCCTGTTGTGTTCCTGCACGGGGGACCCGGCAGTCAAATATACGCCAATCACCGGCGCTATTTCGATCCCGAGTTCTTCGACGTTGTGCTGTTCGACCAGCGCGGCAGCGGGCAGTCCCTGCCGGCAGGTGAGACTCGCGACAACAACACTCAGGCTCTAATCAAGGACATTAACGCTCTGAGAGAGATTCTTGGCATCGAAGGCAGGATGATGCTGTTTGGCGGCTCCTGGGGCAGCGCCCTGGCACTCGCCTATGCAAGAAAATTTCCACAACATGTGGCTGCCATGATTCTGCGTGGCGTGTTTCTGGCCACAGATAATGAAGTAGAGTGGTTCACCAACGGCCTCTCACGGTTTGCCCCGGCCGCATTCCAGCAGCTGACTGACGGTATGTCCGACGACCTGATCCAGTCATATCATGACGCAGTGTTCAGCAGCGATGAAAGACTTGCCAGTGAGGCGGCTGTGCGCTGGGTAAACTATGAAATGCAGATTATGAGCATCGGTGTTGAGTCAAACGGGCAATCTTCGACAACGGAACTGCAGCCGAGTCAGGCCTTGTTGAATCGTGCCAGAATCCAGCTGCATTATCTAAGGCATCACTGTTTTCTTGCGGATGTGTCATTGCTGAACAGCGCAGCGTCTCTCGCCATGCCGGTGACAATCGTCCAGGGTGCGCTGGACATGGTCTGCCCTCCAATCACCGCATGGCAACTGAGCGAGCAACTGCCTAATGCCCGATTTCGCCTGGTAGGCAAGGCCGGGCATAGCGGACTTTCCGATAGCATGGCCAGCGCATTACGCGAAGAAACAGATGCGATGCGCGACCTGTTGCGGACCCAGGAATGAGAGGCTGATATGAATCTGCGCTTTCGGGTTGGCCTGAGTATTTCTTTGGTTGGCATCGCTTGCCTGGCTGTCATGGCCTATATGCTGATTGATTACAAACGCCGATCAATAGGCCAGGAGATTGAGGCGGGCACTCGGGTCGCCATCCAGCTGCTGCAGGCTATCGCGCCCTCACCGCTGGAACTGGCACAAATATCAGATCCCATGGCCAGCCTGGTTGATTACATGAGAAATGTCGGTCGCGTGCGCGCCAATGAAGTACGCATCTATGACACCAATAATCAACTGATATACGAGTCCCCTCCCTCGGACTACAAGCAGGGCCGGTGGGCTCCCGACTGGTTCAGTGCCCTGGTCGCTCCAAATACCAGTGAAGTCAGGCTGCCAGTTCCTGGCGGCTCCATACTGATTACACCTGACTCCTCACGATCCGTACTCGATGCCTGGGATGAGCTTTGGCAGTTTGCTCTCTTCGTGCTCGCCATCATTATCCTGCTGAATATTGCGGTCTACCAGATTCTGGGCCGCACACTGAAACCACTGAACGACATCGTCACCGCACTGACTGAAATGGAGCGAGGCAACTACGATGTCAGGCTTCAGCACTACGACCTGCCAGAGTTCAATGCGATCTCTCAGACTTTTAATCGCATGGCCTCGTCCCTGCAAGAGGCACTGATTGATAATGCCCGGCTAGCCCGGGAAGAGCAGCAGCGGCTGGCAGCAGAGAAAGAACTGGAACAGAACCGACGTTTTACTCAGTTGATACAGGTGAAACTTGAGGAAGAGCGCCGCGCGATTGCCAGAGAGCTGCACGACGAACTTGGACAATGCATCACTGCCATCAAGACTGTCGGCACCACCATTGCCAATCGCAGCGACTCTGACAACGAAGAAACCCGACGCAATGCAAGAACCATCATTGAGGTGGCATCACACATTTATGATGTGGTTCACTCGATGATCCGCCAGTTACGACCCAGCGCGCTGGACCACCTGGGATTGAATGATGCCATCGACGAGCTGATCTCGCAGTATCAAAAACAGCATCCGCAACTCCGTATCGTGTTGACCACAGAGGATGCGCTTAATCAGTATGATGAAAACGTTAATATCACTGTCTATCGTGTGGTGCAGGAGTCGCTGACCAATGTGGTCAAACACGCCGAAGCCGCAAATGTTGAGGTGTCATTATCGGTGCAGGCTGACAAGCATGAGGCGCAACAAGTCGATCGCCTCAAGATCGTCATCCGCGATGACGGCAAAGGTCTCAGCGAGGACTTTGCAGAGACTCGCCGTTTCGGTCTGGCTGGCATCAAGGAACGCGTTCAGGCCTTCGGCGGCGAAGTCAGCTATGAGTCCATCCCCGCCGCTGGCACAACTATCCGCGCTGAACTACCCGTGGGTCAGGAAGAAACGAAGCCATGAAAAAGATTAGCGTCATGTTGGTGGACGATCATGCGGTCGTCCGCATGGGCTTCAAGCTGTTGCTGCAAGGTTCCGATGATATCGAGGTGCTCGGGGAAGCCCAGAGTGGCGAAGACGCACTGAAACAGCTCCAGACACTGGCTCCGGATGTTCTGATCATGGACATCTCCATGCCGGGGATGGGCGGGCTGGAAACCATCGGCAGAGTGTTGGCCAAAAACCCGCAACAGAGAATTCTGGTGCTGTCAGCACATGAAGATATCATGCATGCCCGCCGGGTACTTAAAGCGGGTGCGTCAGGCTATGTGACCAAGCGATCGGCAGCTGATGTATTGATGCAGGCGGTTCGTGCTGTGCACAAGGGTCAGGTCTATCTGGAACCGGAAATCGCACAGGCAATGGCGGTCGAACAGGTATCAGGTTCGAAAAACCCACTGGATGCACTGAGCGAAAAAGAATTCAAAGTTTTTCTGGAACTTGCCAAAGGTCGATCAGTGCAGGAAATTGCTGATGCCATGTCATTAAGTCCGCGCACTATCGGCACCCACCTCTACAACATCAAACAGAAGCTCAACGCGTCAAACAGTGCCGAGCTGGCGATTATTGCGATACGGGCGGGTTTGATCAAACCCTGAAACCAGGCCCGGCAAACCAACAAGTCACTCTCCCTCTGTACACAAATGAAAAAGGCCCCGAGGGGCCTTTTTACATGAGTCTTTATGTCTCTCAGTTGGTGGGCGCCCGATCAGACCATTGCTGATCAAACGCCCATCACTGGCGATATTAGAACTCGTATACCGCGCGAGCGTAGATTGAGCGACCCATTGGGTCCTGCAGCTCACCCATGACGCCGGCGAAGTCCGGAGTACGCTGGGCCTGACGATCGAAAAGGTTGCGTGAACCCAGAGTGAACGCCAGCTCACCGCCGTACAGGTTGTAGCCGCGGTAGGTGTAGGCCAGATCAAAGTCTGTCCAGGCACGAATCTCACCACCCACAATGGAGGGGTTAGGATTGGTGTTGGCAAACCAGGCGATGATACGTGTGTAGTCAGTGCCGTCCCAGTCCGTAGCACCGACGTAGCGTACAGTGCCCGTGACCGCGTGGTTGTCGAGCGTCCAGCCGATGCGCAGGTTGGCTTTCAATTCGGGCAACGCTGGTGCAGTACCGGTCAACAGGTTGGTTTTACCAACACCATCGATTACCGGGCTGTCAACATCGTCCTGATACAGGAACTCATCAATATAGGTCGCCTGCAGGTTGAAGCGCAGGTCACCCCAGTCACGCAGACTCATGTTGTAGTTACCCTGGATGTCATACGCGGTTACTTTCACGCTCTGAGCGTTCACGCTGCCAGGTGAAGTTACCTGCAGAATAGTACCCAGATCGTTCGGATCACGGATGATATCAGGGTTGCTCAGACCACTGTTCAACCACGCCTGCAACTGTGCACGGGACGGCTGGTTAGCCGCACCAACGCCGCTGCCGGTGAAGCCGGACCAGGCTTTGAAGGCTTCAAAGTCAGCATTCATGACCTGCTGGCCAGTGATACCCACAATACGGTTTTCGAAGTCTGTCTCGTTCCAGGTGACTGACATGTCGAAGTTGCCAAATGCCAGGTCGAAACCGAGCTGCTGTGAGGTAGACACCTCGTTCTCCAGATTGGGGTTACCACCCGAACAGGCCGTGGTGAACGCCGAGAACGACGAGAATCGGTCTGTTACCGTTGACAGACCACAGCTAACCGGGTCCAGCAACTGGGAAATGGTTGGTGCGATGAACGCATCACCAGTGGTGGCACGCAGGCTTAACCAGTCAGTAGCCGCCCAGGTGACCCCGAATTTCGGGTCGGTAGACTCCTGACCTGTGCTGAAGTCCTCGCGACGTACCGCCGCTTCCACTTCAACGTTGCTCAGAACTGGCAATGCCAGCTCCAGGAAGTAGGCATCCACTTCACGGCTACCGGAAGTGACGTTTTCCGGAATCGGGCTACCAATCCAGGTATCACCACGAAGCTCATGAACCGATGGTGTATTGGTGTACTTGTCGTCACGACGCTGGTAACCCACCGCGGCGCCGATGGTGCCGCCTGGCAGCTGCAGGCTGCTTGGGAATATCTCACCATTCAGCACGATATCGATGGTGTTCAGCCACTCCTCACTCTCTTCCTTGGAACGGGCAGCAATGGCATTCATCACTTGAACGGAGTTGTTGTCGGCCTGATCAACCACAAAGAAGGGGTTGTAACAGGCATCGCGGTCGTTGACCACATCACAGGCAAGCCCCTGGTTCATCGCTGTGATGTCGTAATTCTGGTTCGACATATAGCGAATCTTGTTGTAGTTCTGGGCATACGCTGCCATGCCTTCCCAGCCTTCCAGCATTGGCACTGTAAAGTCAGCCTGCAGCATGAAACGGCTGTTATGGTCGGTCAGGTCAGAAATATTGTCCATGTCCTGTGTATGACCATCTGATGGTGTATGCGTCTTGTTGATCGGCCGCAGTGTGCGGGGACGCACGTCTTCACGCAGTGGCACTCCGTTCGGCGTGGTGCCGGAGACGATGTAGTCCATCAAACCATCATTGTTGCGGTCAACGTTGCCGCGATCGGGCACACCGTCACCATTCAGGTCAACACCGTATAGCTGGGCCCCGGCCGAGTTTCTGGCCATAAAGGGGTTGCCGGGGATCTCACCGCGGATAGTCATCAGCTCACCAATCCGCGAGTTGCCCGGGTTGGAGGTTGATGTAAAGGCACGTTCAGCCATGCGGGTGTTAAAGTACTGCGCGCGCAGAGTCAGGTCATCACTGACATCCCAGGTGGCATTGGCAAAAATGGAACCCGTCTGAGATGGTTCACGATAGCTTCGTGTATCACCAAAGTCGAAGAAACATGTAGTACCGAACAGCATGCCGTAGGGGTTGTTGTTGGCACCAGCAACGTATGACTGACGCTCCGATGCCGGAGCACAGTTAGGGTCAGGCCGGTTCGCTCGCGCGCCCGTGTACTCTCCGTTGGCGTCTCGCACCGGCACAACATAGTTACCCGGAGCGTTAGACGAATAGTTCAGACCAGCCTGCGCCAGGTACGGCCGCTCGTCCCATCCCAGGCGGCTGTTCTGACGGTACTGACCGGCAAGCACCAGGTTCAGGTCACCGATATCGGTACCCCACAGCATCTGCAGTGACTCTTCATCGTAGTCACCGCGGGAATCCTGCTCTCCGTAGGCTTCAATCTTGACGCCATCGTAGGATGTAAACGGTACAAAGTTGACCACACCGGCCACCGCTTCGTTACCGTACAGCGCCGCAGCACCGTCGGCCACGATATCAATGCGCGAAATGGCAATCGTGGGGATCATCATGTTGACGTTTTCGTTGGCAATACGCTTGCCGTCCATCAGGGTCAGCGTAGAGCGAGGGCCAAGACCACGCAGGTCGATATTGGTGCTGCGTGAACTGGTGCCCTGAATAGTGTTGGTAATGGATGAAGAAGGACCACCAACGAAAGACATGTTCTGAATCACTTCGCCGAGGTTCAGAGTACCTTCGTCCTGGAGATCGTCAGCCGAAATCTGGGTGACCTGGGAGGCCTGGGTGAAACCTT
This sequence comes from Gammaproteobacteria bacterium UBA2675, assembly GCA_002354805.1. Taxonomy (GTDB): domain Bacteria; phylum Pseudomonadota; class Gammaproteobacteria; order Pseudomonadales; family Pseudohongiellaceae; genus Pseudohongiella. Next base: position 128,954 of record DEMH01000003.1, on the reverse strand, counting down.
CACTTCGACGGATAAAGGAACCGGTGACAACCACCTCTTCCACTTCGACACCGCTCTCCTGCTGTTGAGCAAAGCCCTGACCAGCCAGTGGAAGTAATGAAAGGGAGATTGCCGTGCAGAGAAGTCTGCGCCGATGGGGCACGTGGAATCGCATATATCACTCCTTAGTATTTTTATTGTCTGAGACGTATCTATCACTGCAAAGACGCCACAATCGGAGTGCGGAGGTTGTGGGTAGCAAACCTTTAGCCCGTCACCAATCGTAACGCCAGTTCCTACCACAAACTTCTGGAACGCTTGAATAATCCCCCAATAAAGGAATAATTGCAACAGCCTGTAACAATTAAGATGAAATGTGCCTGCTTTTTACCACGGGTGTATGTATAGAAAGACGAAAAACTGGACGAGCGCCCGTTTCAATTATATCTTCTTGTACAGGCGTCAGCGGTCTGGAAAGACCACGTATCACACACAAAAATAAGGAAAAAATCTTGCAGATAATTCCGCAGCCACTGTTTCCAAGTATGGTCTGGAGTACCCGTTTCGACGACCATGCAACACTCAACGCCGAGTTGATGAAATTGATACATCAGATGCAGGAAAAGAACCCGGCGGGCGTGCAGAACACCAATGTCAAAGGCTGGCAGAGCCCGAACAACCTGCAGACGCTGCCAGAGTTTAATCCAATTAATCAACGCATCCTGCAGGCATGCCAGCGAATTGGTGAATCGATTCATTTTATGCCGAACCTGAGCTACCTGCATCAGGCCTGGGTCAACGTCAGCCCGCCAGGTGCCTCGAACAAGATTCACTACCATGCCAACTGCCATTTCAGCGGAGTCTACTATGTAAGCCTGAAAGCGCCGGAATGCGGCAGCATCTATTTTCGCGATCCAAGAGTTGCATCACGGATGATGACCTATCCAGTCACCCAGCTTTCCGAGTTCACTGCCGAAGAAATCCAGATGAAACCTGAGGAAGGACGGCTTTACGTATTTCCGGGCTGGCTGGAGCATGGAGTAGAAGAGAACAGGAGTGACCGTGACCGGATCAGCATCAGCTTTAACGTGCTGGCAACTCAGCAGCGCTGACTTCAACAATAAATACTTTAGCCTGGCTGTCGTAACTTAATGTTATACCTGCTCCGTAATAAATCGCGCAGTCAGATTTGACTGCGCGAAATATCATTGCCCGGGAACAGTATGCTCATCACTCCGGTTGACCCGCCGCCACCGTGCCCTCGCGCCGTGGATCAGCCGCACCGACCAGACCGTCATCGGTCACCAGAATGACGTGCAGTCCAGAGTTTTCTCCTTCACTTTCCTGCACATTGTAGCCAGCGGCGCGCAGCTGGTCGGCAAGCTGCTGACCCGGTTCAACACCGATTTCCACGCGAACAGTCTCGCCGCGCGCAATGATGTTCGGGAAATCGATGGCCTCCTGCACACTCATGCCCCAGTCAACAATCCCCAATACCGTCTTGGCGGTGTAGGCTGGAATGGAATTGCCGCCCGGCGACCCTGTCACCATGTACAACTGCTGATCGGCATCGAGAATTACCGTGGGCGACATGGAAGAACGGGGCCGCGCGCCCGGGCGAATCATGTTCGCCTGCTCAGGTTCGTCAGGCCGGTAATCCCTGGAAAAGTCCGTCATTTCGTTGTTCAGCAGAAAACCAGCTGCCCAGCGACTGGAGCCAAACGGAGACTCAACAGTCATCGTGGCAGACACTGCATTGCCTTCGCTGTCCACGATGGAAAAATGTGTGGTACCAGCCGCTTCCAGGGTCCGGTCAGGTGCCCACTCTGCCACAACATCCGTATTCAGCACTGCTGCCGGATCACCGTGCGTCGGTGTCGCACCAGGCTCAGCCGGGCTAAGACCGCGATGTTCGATATAGGCCGGATCGAGCAACAGGTCCAGCGGCACATCAACCCGGTCGGGGTCGCCGAAATAATGGTCCCTGTCTGCGTAGGCCAGACGCTGAGCATCTACAAAGGCACGGACACGATCCTGCTGTGTGGCATTGTCAGGGAGCAGATGGTCGTACAAATTGGCTACCATGATCTGCATGGCGCCTGATGAGGGTGGCGTGGCGGAGCAGATATTCAGGTCGCGCCAGGGGCCACAGATGGCAGGTCGCTCAACAGCCCGGTACGCCGCGATATCGTCCATGGTCATTGTGCCACCCAGCGGGGCAGCCTGGGCAGCGGCCACCATAGCTTCGGCAATTTCACCAGAATAGAACGCATCAGGTCCTTCATCGGCCACGCGTTGCAATGTCAGCGCATACTCTGGATTAGGTATCACCATACCAGCCTGCAAGGGCTCTCCATTAGGGTAAAAATAGTCGGCAGCGCCGGGGTTTTCATCCAGGTTGGTGATCTGTGCCATTTGCGGCAGGTAACCGGCCATTTTTTCCGAAACCACAAAACCCTGGGAGGCAAGCTCAATGGCTGGTTCAAACAGGGTTGCCCATGGCAACTTGCCATACGTGTCGTGGGCCAGTTTGTAGAGCGCGATAGTGCCAGGCACACCAACCGACCGACCGCTTTGCCAGGCATCGAGATAGCCCAGCGGCTCGCCGGCTTCGGTAAACATGTCAGCCGTCGCGGCAGCCGGCGCCGTCTCACGGCCATCCAGGAATCGCACTTGCTGGCTTTCCCGTTCATAAACAACCATGAATCCACCACCACCCAGTCCCGAGCTCTCAGGCTCGACCAGACCAAGCACAGCATGTGCAGCAATTGCGGCATCAACCGCATGCCCGCCCTGCGCCAGCATCTGCGCTGCGGCATCCGTGGCGTAAGGGTTGGCGACGGCTGCCATATAGCCATGCGGCCACGTGGTCGCAGCAGCGGCAGACGCCTGCACGGCAGCATCGGGGGCAAGGTTTGCGGTTGTGGAATCAGGCGAAGGCGACTGCTCGGAGCAGGCAACCAGCATTGTGAGGCTTAATAATACGAGTGGACATTTCATAACAGGGCAATTTCCTGGAGCGGATATTACGTTGACGTAGTCCGTTGAGGGTATAGCCCTTTGCGTTCGGCGACAAGCCCCGCCGCGTCCCTGCGGCTTCCAGGAGCTCGCCACCATCAGGGCCCGCGGTATGGGGGCCCTGAGCCTGAGTTATTTTGATTGGGGCGAATCAGAAATTGAGGCGCAGACCGGCGATCACGCCTTCGGCCGCATCGCCCTCATCACCGTCAAAATAGCCGATAGAAAGCGAGAATGCTGGTGTCAGATAGAAGCGGGCATCGGCACGGTAGCCAATTTCTTCTTCGAAATCGTCACCATCGATATAATTCACCATGCCTTCCAGCTCGACGTTGTCGGTCAGCATGGCACGAATACCGGCATCGATACCAAAGCCATCGGCTTCAACAGTGCTGCCACCGATATCGAGCTCACTACGAATATACTTGGCGCCAACTACAACGTCAGCTCGTTCGCTGAGCGGTGCATGAACACCCAATCCAGCGCTGTATTTCATCAACTCTGGCTTGCCGGTCCACTGCTGGAAGAAATAGTCGTCATCGTTTTCTGAGGTTGATGCCGTGCCCTTCAGGAACAGCGACTGCCCCAGGCCAATACTGGCCTCAACGCCATAGCCTGTAAAATCTTCGCCAAGCAATTCGCCCTGTGTATATTCCAGGCCCAGATAATTGTAGCTTGGCTGTGCTGCAGCGGCCGTTGCACCCAATAGTGACGCCAAGCTCAGTGCCAACAAAGTTTTGTGTTTCATAGTGTCTCTCTCCTTTTGATGGTGATCCATGTCATCTTGCAGCATTGCGGCCCGTCGGAGCGGAACCAACAAATCGCGTTAGTGCTAAAACCGTAACGAAGCACAGACAGGTTTATTCCACTTGTAGGAATTGCCCGGCTATGTATGCTGTGGGTCAAGTCGTCGAACGAACCCAGGCAAGAACGGAGCATGCAACATGACGGACCATGACAATTCAACATACATTCTGTATGGCGTACCACATTCGCTGTATACGGGGATTGCTCGCTGCTATCTCCGTACCCAGAACATTCCCTATCTTGAACTGCCACCAACACATCCGGATTTCGCCAGCATGGTGGTGCCGGCCATTCAACGCAGCATCATTCCCGTATTGGTGACTCCATCGAAAGAGATCATTCAGGACAGCCTGGATATCATTGACCATTTCGAACAGCAGGGGGTTCGCTACAGTGCCTATCCTGAGCCGGTATTGCTGAAAGTACTGGCCATCATTGTGCAGTACTACGGCTGCCAGGCAATGCGTCGGCATGCCATGCATTACCGCTGGTCATTCCCCGAGGAGCAGCACGACTTCCTGCGCGCCGCATTCTCGGCTGGCTCTGGGCCCGACTATGCCGACAAAGTCATGTCACGCATGCAGTCCTACCTGCCAATGCTTGGCGTCACTGCCACCACCATTCCCCTGATTGAACAGTCCTATCACGATTTACTGGAGATTCTGGAAAGGCATCTTTCAAATCACCCCTATCTATTCGGAGGGTATCCCTGTATCGCCGACTACGGCCTGATCGGCCCGATGTTCGCTCACCTTGGCCGCGATCCGGTTCCCTCGAGCATCATGAAGCGCAAGGCACCCCATGTATTCCGCTGGGTAGAGCGAATGACCGCACCCGGCCTGGATGTGCCTGATTTTCCAGACTATGGCGATCAACTGATTGACAGTGACTCGATACCAGAGACGCTTGTGGCGCTACTGAATTTTATAAGGTCAGAAATTTTCCCCGAACTGACAGATAAACTGGCAGCCTTGCAGGCGCACGCGGATAACCAACAACCAGCGCACGGCGCTCCGGTTGCTGACAAAGCTCACAAACGCAGCGTCGGTCAGATCGATACCACCTTTCGTGGTGCGTCTGTGACCGTGGGTGTTGAACCCTACCTGCTTTACCTGCTGGATCGCGCTGCAGATTGCCTTGACTCAGTTGACGCCAGCACACAGCATCAGCTGATGGGCCAGCTCAGGAAATTCGGCCTGGAGAAAGCCATTCCGGCCGGTGGCCGTTTTACGGTGGGAAGACAGAACAATATCGAAGTCTGGTTAAAAAAATAACCCCCGATCCGACACCGGAACGGGGGTTATTTTTTATTCGCCTGGCGCCTTCAGCAAATTAGTTCGCTGGTTCGAGCCTGACAATGGCAGTAGGCTGGCGTGAGCGGTCTTCGATGGCCAGATAGATATAACCATCAGGACCCTGCCGGATATCACGCACGCGCCCAATACCTGGCACCAGGGTTTCTTCCGTCATCGCGGCACTGCCATCCGGCGACAGCGTAATGCGGGCAACCTGCTCGCCGCGCAGTGCGCCAGAGAAAACACTGCCATTCCAGCGTGGGAACTGGCTGCCGTTGTAGATCATCAGGCCCGAGGTGGCGATGGAAGGTACCCAATAGTGAATCGGGTCAACCATGCCTTCCTGACTCAGCGTTTCGTGGATGGGTGTTCCCGGACCGTAGTTAACGCCATGACCAACCACTGGCCAGCCATAGTTCTGCCCAGGCTGAATAACGTTCAGCTCGTCACCACCCTGGGGCCCGTGCTCAGTCATGTACATGACGCCAGTAACCGGGTGGAACGCGAGCCCCTGTGGGCTGCGATGACCGTAACTGTAGATCTCAGGCGCGTAACCGGACATTCCCGAGAAGGGGTTGTCGGTTGGCGTTGAACCATCATCGTTCAGGCGCACAATCACGCCCTGGTGATTGGTGGTTACCTGCGCTGGATGGCTTTCCAGATCACCACTTGGCGGGGCCTGACGATCACCCAGTGTCAGGTACAGATAGCCCTCAGCATCAAACGCCAGGCGGCCGCCGTAGTGGCTGGCACCCTGGTGATCAGCAACAAATATCTCCTCAACGTCTACCAGTTCGTCGTTAACGAAACGGCCTCGGACGATAGCCGTGGCCGATGCCCCTTCACCCTGAGGTTTGGAGAAACTCAGGTAGAGCATCTGGTTGTTGGCAAAATCCGGGTGTGGCAACACATCAAACAGACCACCCTGGCCACGCGAGAACACTTCCGGCACACCTGAAACAGAGCCTTCCAGTACCTGTCCATTACGAACGATACGCAGGTCACCGTACTTCTCTGTGACCAGCATGTCGCCGTTGGGCAACCAGGTCATTGACCAGGGGCTGATGACGCCCTCAGCGTAAGGGACAACGCGAAAGTCGTGCAGCACAGACGGCTGAACACCCTCGAAGGCCTCCAGGTTCTGGGCCTGAGCCGAGCTGAACATACCAGCCAGCAGACCTATTACCAGCGCCTTTTTTACCAATATACGTGACATATTCATTCACCTTTCTTTGGTTTGATTACAACAGAATTAATCGTGAAATCTTGTTTCGGGCCCTGAATTGCGAACTTATGGCATTCACAATCAGTTACTTATACAGATGCGGACCCGACTTTTCTGAATCCCTATAATGCACTATTAGTACGTCGCTTGGCGAGACCAGGACCACTGCAATGCGGTGAGACGAAATAGTCATGACAATCGGGTGCTTGAGCTGGTAGCTTAACCCTGTGGGTCAGCCCCCACCACTCGAACGCGACACAAAGACGACTCGTCACTAAAAAGGAGACAGAACATGGGAATTGAAGTCGGTGGTCTGCTCGGTTTGATCTGGTTGTGTATCATCATCTGGGCAATCATTAAGGTCGCCCAGAGCTCAGCATCGGGCCTGGCGAAGCTGCTGTGGATACTGCTGCTGTTGTTCGTACCATTACTTGGATTGATTCTGTTTCTGTTGCTTGGACCGCGGCCCAGCAGAGCTTCCCTTTAGAGGCAGCTGCTCCCAGCCAGTTAACTGCTCGCTGGGAGCAGCCCAGCTCACCCTAAACCATGTTTACCATTGGATACGCGACCAAACCCATCGAGCAGTATCTCGCTCAGCTGCATCGCTACGGGATCAATGTTGTAGCCGATATTCGCTCGGTTCCCTTCAGCAAAGCGTTTTTTGACTATCACCAGGATGCCCTGCGCGAGCATCTGCGCGCCGCGGGCATTCGTTATGTTCACCTGGGGCCAGAGCTTGGCCCACGCTCCAAGGATCCCGCGCACTACGACAGTACCGGTCAGGTTCAGTTTGACCGACTGATGCAGTCTGAACTGTTCCGGCAGGGCGTCCAGCGCCTGTCCGACGGTGTCAGCAAGGGCTTTTGTATCGCCATGACCTGCGCCTGCAAGGATCCGGCGATCTGCCACCGGAGCCTGCTGGTTGGCTGGGCGCTGCGGCATCTGGAAGGCCGGGAACTGCAGCACATCCTGCATGAGGGCGAGCTGGAGTCCCAATTGGAGCTGGAACGGCGTCTGCTGCGCCTGACCGGCACGGTGCCCGACATGCTGACCGGCGAAGAGGCAGCATTACGCCTGGCCTATGAGCGTCAATGCCAGGCGTGTGCCTATCGTAGACCCGCACTTTAACGTTGCGGCTGGGGACGCAGGGTTATTGCGTCGTCGCTGCGTTGATCGTATGCCCAAAAAACACGGCATTCATGAACAGCCGGGTTGTGCCATACCAGAAGGCCCGGAAGTTCGGGTTATCGGTCATCGCTATCACGCGACCACTGCCATGACGGCTGACAACCACAGCCGCAGTGCCTGCGATCTTCTCCAGATTCTGCTCAGAAACATAACCGCTGGACAGAGGATCATCGGTGTAAACCAGTGGTGTTGCATAGGGATTATCGGCCACAGCCATGAACTGGGCATTGTCACGGAACAGCTTGATCTCGGTTTGATTGTAGCCATACCCAAGTGGGTGCGTCAGATCCAGCTCAGCATTAAAAATGCTGCCGCTGATCAGTTGCTCCCCACTGTCCTGTTCTTCGGCGGAATAGGGCCGTCGTCCGGAATCCGTATCTTCGTCCTCCAGCAGCGTAATCTTGGCGATTTCCTCACGCGCCGCCCAGCTCAAGGCAGTTTTGTAAACGATCAGGGTTCCACCTGAAGACACCCATTCCTTGATTTTGTCTGTCGGCAGGGAATTGTAGTTGCCGCTGGGCAGGACCAGCACATTGTAGCGATCTAGATCTACATCGCGAATGGTCGGCAGCGTCAGCAGTGAGACCGGAATCTGGTGCTTCTGGTCAAACACATGCCATGCCTCTCCCGCCTCGGATGAACGCACACCGTCGCCAACAGCAATGGCAACCTCGGGCTTACGCAGCGCCATGTGCGTGCGGCTGCCAAGATCGACACCATCCACACTCAGTCCGCTGTTGAGCACCGAGACGTCAATGCCATCTTCCTCGGCGATCGTCTGCATCAAGTCACGAATTACGGCACCATCCACATCCTGTGGTCCGGCCGCGACCAGAATGGTGCCATAGTCAAAGCGTCGCTGACCGTTTTGTGTTTGCGCAGTGAATGGTTCGCTGGCCACCCGCGCACGGATACCGGCGTCGAGCAGCCGGAAAGCCGCCCGTGGCGCGTAAAATTCGTCCCACTCAAACGCGTACAGATAGGCATCCGGTGTGTTTTCCAGCGTTCCACGCGGTGGCGACGCCACTTCTACGACCGCGCCCAACAGCTGTTCGCTGAACTGCCGACCAGACAGTGTTGCGACCGGCGTGTTGAACGCCGAAGGGAAGGTCCAGGTCGAAATGTCGTAAAACAGATTGTCGGGGAACTCCGTGCGATATTCAAAAACCGACTCGATCAGTCGGTACTGATCCTGTGCCAGTGGCACGACAAATGCACCGCCTGCCTCGAACGTCTGGTCACCGGCCTCCACGTCACTGGCCAGTGTAAAGACATCAATCTGATGCCGGCGCAGTATCTCGGCCATTCGATACGCTGACGCTCGGTCGCGGGCGTCACCGAATACATAGGCTCGCACCTCTGCCTCTGCCGCCAGTTCACGCGATTCTTCGTAGAAGGCGCGCTGATAGCTCAGCAGCTCCTCGCGCAGGCTCACCGCACCCTCGAGGGTGGACAATGAGGCCAAAAACTGGTTCTGGATGGTGAACGGGAAGCGCAGGATACCGTTCTCAGTCTCGCGAGCATGTCCGCGCGAACTGGCCTGCTCAAACAGAATGCCAACACCGCCGGTCACGTCGGGATACGTGGAACCTTTGCCATAATAGAAGTCATCGAAGCTCTCCCGCGTGTAAAAAAGCCGCTTGTCAGCCTCCAAAATGTCGGCATGAAACTCCGCTATCCGGCCAGTCAGATCCTGATTGCGCTGAGGTGTAATTGGGTGAGTTCGAGATGGAATTCCTGGCTGAAAGAAAAATGTTGCATCAGACCCCATTTCATGATGATCGGTCAGCACATTGGGCCGCCAGCGATAATAGCTCTGCAGCCTGGCAATACTTTCCGGATGCTGCAGTGGCAACCAGTCGCGATTGAGGTCAAACCAGTAATGATTGGTGCGTCCACCTGGCCATGGCTCATTCTGTTCGAGATTCTCGGGGTCGGTGCTGAGTTGTATGCCGCGACGGCTGTTGACCCAATTGGCAAAACGGTCCATGCCATCAGGGTTGAAAGCAGGGTCCACCAGAATTACCGCTTCATTCAATTGACGCTCAATTTGCGGGCCTTGAGCTGCAGCCAGGTGGTACACATAAAGCAGTGCTGCGTTGACGCCACTGGGTTCGTTGCCATGTACGCTGTAACCCTGATACAGCACAACTGGCATATCGCTGACATCATTGTCGCTGCCAGCCTGGGTCAGAGCCAGGTGATTGCGACGTATCGACTCGATGTTGGCATGATTCTCAGGCGAAGTAATTGTCAGCAGCAGTAGCTCACGGTTTTCGTAACTGCGTCCGGTTCGCTCGATGGTAACCCGGTCAGAAGCCTGTGCAATGGCATCCATGTAACGGACGACCTGGTCGTGACGAACATGCCACTCGCCTGGCACCATGCCCAGCACCTGCTCTGGCGTCGGAATGTCCGGATCGTAGCTGACGCCGTCTGGCAGATAATAGTCCATTTCAGCCCGGGCATCCGCCGGATTGTCAGCCATTGATGTACCTGCACCAAGCAGGGCGATTAAAGCAAGGAATAACCAACGAGCAGATGTCATGACAGATACCCCACTTGTCACAGATTGTCCTTCAGAAGATTCTGGTAAACCATATTTGTCAGGTATAGCTTGTCTTGCGCCGACAGGTTTTCGAACTGCAGACCATAGGCAGTGTCGTTATCGCTGGCATGAATGGCTTTGACGCGCGCCTGCAACTTAAGCAGCACATCTATACCGGATGGATTGACCCGAAATGCCAGCCTGATTAATTCATCCTGTCCGATTCCAGCGTTACCGCATAATACCCTTGCGCCACCACCGCTGAGGTCTACCATACGAGCTGAAAGTTTGCCCTGGGATGTTTCAATGCTCGCCACAATATCAACTGCCGCTCTGGCAGATGTTCTGATACGCATCGACTGCACCGACTCTGGATACTCCAGGTGCAGATAGGCGAATGGAGACAGATTGGATTTCAGTACCCGGCTACGATATGCAACCGCATCGCGACCTATAAAACACCGGACCAGAAACTGCTGCGACTCGCGGACGAATAGTACTTTGCCATGTATTTTTGGTGTTGCGACCATCACGCTGACAGGTGGAAGGATACCGATGACTTTTGTCTGATACCTTTCCGGCTGGCCGACACCCAGTGTCTGCAACTGAATCATATCGCCAGGTGACAGCTTGAACTGATCCAGAACTGACTCGTGGACACTCGCTGCTGTGGCAGAATCAGCACCATCAGACTTCTCTAAACTTGCCTCTTCATACTGTTGAGGTACAGATTTTTCGCTCATAAGCACGTTGCGCAATTTCCATTGCTCCATGTTTTTGACCGTTAAGACTGCGGGTTTAGTACAAGCTTGTCAATCCGTCAACTATGGGCCATACACGCCGTATCAGCGACCCTGGCGTGCATCACGAATAATGTCGTAGGCATTGGTAATGTCACGCGCCTTGCGCTCTGCCATTTCGCGCATATTGTCGGGCAGGCCCTGGCTGGCCAGCTTGTCAGGATGATTCTCATTCATGAGCTTACGATAAGCCCGTTTCACTTCGGCGTCGCTGGCCGATTCGGGTACACCAAGAACCTGGTAGGCATCTGCGAGTTTCTGGCGCGTCGATACACCGCCACTGCCAGCCTGCCCCATACGCAGCATGGATTCCAGTTGAGCAACCTGTGACTCGGGCAACCCCAGGCCACGAGCGATACGGAGCAGCATCTGGTGCTCTGCCGGGTGCACCTGGCCATCTGCAGCGACAGCACTGATCTGTACTTGCAGGAACATGCGCAGTAATGCAGGATGCCCCCTGCTTATCTGACGGAACTGGCGCAGCTCGGCATCAAGGTCGAACTCACTCTGCTTGCCACGATTGAAGGCTTTAATGGCTGACTGGCGCTGGTCGGCATTCATGCGCAGCTGGCCAAACATGGCCTCTGCAGCATTGACCTCATTCTGCGTGACGACACCATCTGCTTTGCATAGCGCGCCCATTACCGCAAACATGGAGTCAAGGTACGCAGACTGTACCTGCATCAGTTTGGGCCCGGCACTTTGTTGCAGCCAGGCACGCACCAGCAGTGCTATCACAGCACCAAACACAAAACCTGCCGGGCCACCGAACAGCAAGCCCACAAATCCACCTATCAACACGCTGGTCAGCATGGTCTCTCCACCTTGTTTAGTTGTGCGCGCCGTTCATCCAGCCAGAGCCGGCCTACTGGCGCAAATCCTCTTTCCACACGGCCATTGACGACATCGAAAAGATCGCCGTTCTGTCCCAGCAATGAAAATGGGACGCCTGATGCCTGTGCAATATCAGCATTGCATTTCATATGCCGCCGCTCACCATGCACGGGAATAGCAATGCGTGGCAGCACCCATTGATACATCTGTTTAAGCTCATCAGCATAGGGGTGACCCGAAGCGTGCAAGGCACGATCGGAGTGATCAGCATGGACAACGCGAATCTGTTTGTCAGTCAATGCACGAATCAGCCCTTCGACATCTTTCTCGTTGCCCGGAATCGTTTTGGCACTGAAGATAACAGTATCTCCAGGTGTCAGCTCAAGATCCGGATGATCGCCTGCGGCCAGCCGGTGCAATGCGGCCCTTGGCTCACCCTGACTGCCCGTGGCCAGTACCAGGACATCGCTGGCTGGCAGATATGCCAGGTCCCGCACATCAACCGGATTGAAACAGGTGTCCAGATAACCCGCTGATCGGGCACAGGAAACCATATTGTGCAGAGAGCGCCCCATCAGTCCGAGATAGCGACCGGCAACATGAGCCACATTGCCCATGGTCTGCAAACGCGCAATATTACTGGCAAAGCACGCCACGATTACCCGGCCGGGAGCACCCCTGACCGTCGCCAGTAGGTCCTCGAAAAGCTCTGCTTCCGACAGCGAATGTCCCTGTTGCGGAGCGTTGGTTGAGTCGCACACAATTGCGTCCACACCTCGATGAGCCAGTCTCGTAAAATCGCTGCGCTCCAGCGCCGGCCCCACAACAGGCGCAGCATCCAGTTTCCAGTCAGCAGTATGGAGCACCTGTCCAGCTTCAGTGTCGATCAATAAAGCGCAGGTTTCAGGCGTTGAATGAGTTATGGAAATCCAGCGCACTCGAAACGGACCTATCGATACTTCCTCGCCTGGCAGCACCGTGTATACAGGCGCTTCTATTCCTTTCTCGTGAAGCTTTCTTAGCAATACCTGGCGCGTAAACGGCGTGGTGTAGACAGGACAGCGAAACTGGTCCCAGAGGTGGGCGATGGCGCCTATATGATCTTCGTGAGCGTGGGTGGCAATCAGACCGGCAAGGCGCTCGGTGCGATTGCTGATGAACAGGGGGTCAGGCATTTCCACCCGATTGAGGCCACCCGGCTGCTTTTCGAAGGTCACGCCGCAGTCGACCATCAGCCATTGACCGGCATGGCCATAAAGATTGAGGTTCATGCCGATTTCACCACAGCCGCCCAGCGGTAGAAACCAGAAATCGTTTGAGGAGGGTATCATGGCAGCCATGTTACCACTGCTGCCATGACGGGTGTAACTGGCGCCGCGACGAAGCCGCCACGGCGCCCGTTCGGTGCCTTACTGCAGGCGTGCTGCGATACCTTCCAGCGTATCGGCCAGGCCGTTGTAACGTCGCTGTGTAGCACCACTGCTGTCATTGGCAGCGCTGGCAAAGCTGGCAGCCAGATTGCTCAACTGCTGCACAGCATCAGCGTTGCTGTTCCCGGACTGCAGAGCCGAATCAGCCTGGGCCAGAGCGTCATTCAGCGCCGCCGCCAGACCCGCGTCAATCACATTGCTGCGCTGCAGCTGATCTAGGTAGGCACGCGCAACAACCGGGTCAGCCGGCCATTCCAGACGGCTTTGCGTCTGCACATTGACGATACCGCCGCTGGACAGCAGCGACGCTGCCGCCAGTTCGTTCTCAGACAGGTAGTCACTGGGGGTCAGCTCGAATACATCCAGGCCTCGCGCAATTTCAGTGCCGTAGATGTAGCCGTTGTGCCAGTACGCAGACCAGTATCCACCCATTACCAGCTCTTCTTCATCGATCGGACCACGATCGAAAAACGCGATTTCTACCGGGTTGGAGGAGTCAGTAAAGTCCACTACTGAAATACCGCCCTGGTACCAGGACTGAGCGAGAATATCGCGCCCCGGCACTGGCACCAGCGAGCCATTGTGAGCTACACAGTTTTCCTGCTCGCTTTGTGGCGCTGGCAGCTTGTAGTAGCTGCGGAACTGCAGCTTGCCATCAACGATGTCGTATATCGCATCGGCACCCCATGTGTCCGGATCCTGCGCACGACAACGGGCACGTGAACCGCCACCCCATTCATCAGTAAAGATGACCTTGGTGCCATCATTGTTGAATGTGGCCGAGTGCCAGTAGGCAAAACCGGTGTCCACCACCTGATCCAGCCGCTTGGGGTTTTCCGGATCAGAGATATCCAGCAGGATGCCATTACCTGAACAGGCACCTGCTGCCAGACCCAGTTCCGGGTAGGCCGTGATGTCGTGGCAGTGGTTGGTCTCGGCGGTGCGCTGCGTTCCGGGGCCGTGATCGCCGCCCTCCCACAGACCGGCAAGCACACCCGAATTCGGGTCAGAGAAAATGAACGGGCTGTTAACAACGCGCGCGTCCTGCGGACGGGCCAGTGGCACTTCGATCACATCAATACGAAAACGTGATGTTTCGGGATTCTCGAAGGGGTTGTCATTCGCACAGCCTTCCAGCTCTTCACCATCACGGACGACGCTGGTACCTGAGTTGTAAACCAGAATGCGGCTGTCATCGTTAGGGTCAGGTATCACTGTATGAGTATGCGAGCCGCGACAGGTCTGTACTGCCGCCACCTGACGTGGTCGTGTGATATCGCTGACGTCAAAAATACGCAGGCCACGGAAGCGCTCGTCGCTGATGGTATCGGCGACGCCCTGCAATCCGCAGTCCAGTCGACCACGTGTCTGCTCCACCGACATGATCAGCAGATTTTCAAACAGTGTGACGTCACCCTGCCCGCCCGGGCAGACTACGGAAGCCAGCAGTTGCGGGGATACCGGATTATCTATATTGTAGATGTTGAAGCCGTGATAGTTACCGGCGACCACCTGGTTTCCAGAGAACGCCAGGTCAGTATTGGCAAAATCCAGAAGGCTGGGGCGTGGCTCGGCCTCTTCGTCGTCATCTTCCGCAGCAACCTGCTGTCCACCAGAAGCCAGCGCTCTCACTCGGCTCATGGGCAGGCCGGCCGGGTTCTCGGGATCGTAGAAGCCCTCAGGCTTGGACAGTGCAGCTACCAGATTCATGTTCATGGATGCCTGGCCGGCATCCTGAAAGCCAGCAGCCAGATTAACGCGTGGGTCGGGGGAAAATCCGGCCAGCATCAATTCCATGCGCTCGATCTCGGCGGTCTGATCCGATGTGACCTCGTTGGCGAACTCAAAGAGCACGGAACTTTGTGCCGAGCCCCGCTGATCCAAAAGGTCCTCCACCATGGCAACCGCACCTTCATGGTGCTTGATCATGAATTCAAGGAACAGTGAATCGAACTCAGCGCCCTCAGCCGCTTCCAGACGATCCATTTCTTCGTCGGTAATCATGCCGGGCATCAGACCGGTGTGATTGCGGCCGTGGTGCATGCCGTGGCCACCGGCAGGCAGCTCGGTCGGCTCACCGCGTTCTTCCAGCCAGTCCCGCATGAGGGCAATTTCGTCATCCTGAGACAGAGAGATACGTTCAGCAAGCTGCATGATTGACTCGCGCTGTGCGCGATCCGGCACCAGGTCAGACATTTCGATGGCCTGCTGGTGGTGCGCAATCATACCCTGCATGAAGCGAACATCGGCCTCCACATACTCCAGCGTCGCCAGATTGGTGGCTTCGGCAGCAGTCAGCTCACGGCTGTCCTGTCCAGGCGCGCCTGGCTGAATGATTGGAACCTGCTGCGCGAAGGCAGAAGCGGAAAAGGATGCAATTGCGACCAGCAGTGTGGCTCGTGCGCAGCGCCGAAAGCGAATCGAGCGATCGGCGGACAATGAATTGGACAGTGACATGTTATTCAGCTCCGGGAAAAATTCGGGAATCCCGCCAAGAATAAAACGGTTGGGCGCTGATAACAACGGTTCAGTTCAGTTGTTTGACCATTAACACATGCGGGACTGTAACCTCGGTGAACACGTCACCAAGCGCCTTGTAACCCATGCGTTCGTAGAACCCCTGTGCACTCACTCGTGCGTGCAGACTGGCTTCCAGCATACCTGAGTCGCGGATTAACTGTTCCACCTGCTGCATCAGGGCGCGACCCAGGCCCATGCCGCGGCAGATCTCAGCTACCGCCATTTGACGTAGTTTCACGCGTTGCTCACCGAGGGGGACGGCGACCAGGCAGGCAAGGGGACGGTCATTGGCATCCAGAAACGCAAAATGATGCTGCCCCGATTCCTGTTTCAGGTCTTCGTCCCATATTGACAGACCCAGGGGTGCTCGCAGAATCTGGTCACGTAACTCCAGCGTCTGATAGTAGATGTCGCTGCCGTAGAGAATATGCTCCAGTTCCAGAGTCTCGACATCAAGCTCGACGGGCTGGCCAGTTTGCTCAGTTGTGGTAGTGTGTTTCATATCCCGTGACCATCTCTAGACCGATGGCCGATTTTAACGTAGATTTCAGACATGATAATAAAAATACATCGCTCAATACTGCTCTCAATTGTGGCCATTCTCCTGGTTGCCTGCGGCGACAGCCCGGCACCTGACTCAGCCACGTCCAGTCCAGCCCAGTACGATCTGGTATTGCAAGGTGGCACGCTCTACTCCGGCGCCGATGAGCCTCCCGTCATTGGCGATATCGCAATTAACGGCGACCGCATCGCAGCCGTTGGCAATCTGGGTGAATACCAGGCGACCCAGGCGATAGACGTAACTGGTCTGGCCGTCATGCCCGGCTTTATCGATATCCACAGTCATGCACTGTCGGATCAGCCCGATCAGGGGATCTTTGGCTGGCCAGATGCCGAAAACCTGATTCGCCAGGGCGTCACAACGGTCATTGAAGGCAACGACGGCAGCTCGCCCGTACCTCTCGAACCCAGCTTTGAAGCCATTGCGGCGCTGCCACCGGCCATCAACTTCGGCAGCTTTATCGGCCATGGTTCGATACGTGCGCTGGTCGTTGGCGAAGACGACCGACCACCCACCGAGGAAGAGCTCGAACTGATGCGCGAACAGGTTGCGCTCGGCATGGAACAGGGGGCGTTTGGTCTGTCGTCGGGCCTCATCTATGCACCCGGCCGTTTCGCCGACACCGACGAGGTGGTGGAGCTGGCACGTGTCGCCGGGCAATACAACGGCATGTACATCAGCCACATGCGCGAGGAAGGCCTGGCGCTCCTGGATAGCGTGGCAGAGACAATCCTGATCGGCGAGGAAGCGGGTCTGCCCACCCAGCTGACCCACCACAAGGTCGTAGGCGCACCCATGTGGGGTGCCTCGGCAGACAGTCTGCGACTGGTTGACGAAGCCATTGCGCGCGGCGTTGATGTCTCCATAGACCAGTACCCTTACACAGCGTCGTCCACCAATCTGATGATCCTGTTCCCGGGCTGGGCGCTGGATGGCGGGCGCGAAGCTCTGCTGGCCCGCATGGCCGACCCGTCCCAGCGGCAGCGACTGCGCAATGACATTATCTACAACATAGAGGTAGATCGTGGCGGAGACGATCCCGCCAATGTTGTGCTGGCAGGCTGCCCGCACGACGAAAGCCTCAATGGCATGAATCTTAGTCAGGTTCTGCTCCAGCAGGGCCAGGAGGTCAGCAAGGCCAACGCGGCCGAACTGCTGATGGACCTGGTTGCCGCAGGCAACTGCAGCGCCGTATTTCACGCCATGGTTGAGGAGGATGTGCACAATATCATGCGCCATCCACGCACCATGATTGCATCGGACGGCGGTGTGGAAGGACCTTCCAGCCGAGCGGTACATCCCCGCAACTACGGCACCTTTGCGCGACTGATTGGTCATTACGCCCGCGATCTGGAAGTGATTCCCGTGCACACTGCCATTCACAAAGTAACGCAGATGCCTGCGCAGCGCCTGAATATGACAGACCGCGGCATACTGGAATCAGGTGCTGTTGCCGACATTGCCGTGCTCGAAATTGCCCGGGTGCGGGAACTGACCACCTTTGCCGACCCCCACCAGTATTCGGAGGGTGCGGTTCATGTTCTGGTCGCCGGCGAGCTGGTCTTGAATGATGGCGCAATGACCGGTGCACGACCTGGACGTATCGTCCGGTCATCTGATTACAGACCTGCTGCTCAATAGGGAACAAAAACTCACTACAGACATTAAATGCGACAACACCACCAATGTATAAAGGGTTCTGGTTAACCGCGTTACTGATGATACTGGCCGCTCCTTCCGCGCGAGTAAGCGCCCATGGCAGCGTAGTGGATGCCGGCGAGGGCTGTACCATATTCATGGACTTCTACAGCGCGCACTTTACCGTCTTTCAGCCCGAGCGGTCCGGCCATCGTGAATACTGCGAAGACCTGCCGGCTACGGGTGAAAGCGTGTTTGTCATGGAATATCTGCATGACTCACTGCGCCAGGTACCCGTCGAATTCAGGATCATTCGCAATACCACTGAGCTGGGCCGCTTTGTCAAACTGACGGACGTTCAGGCACTGGGCGACCTAGACGACATCACGGTTTTCTACCAGTCCGTTGGTCCACAGCCAGACGGCGTATTGACAGTAATGCACAGTTTCCAGGATCCCGGCGATTTCATTGGCGTGGTCTCTGCGCCACACCCTCAGCAGGACCGCCTGTATCATGCCGTATTCCCGTTCAGTGTGGGCGACCCGGCGCTGCCAGTGTGGCTTTGGGTACTGATCGTAACCGGTTTATTGCTACTCGCCTGGCGATACCGACACGCACGCGGAGTTCGCTAATGACTGCCAACAGGATTATGTATTGGTTGACTGGCCTTGCCCTGGTGCTGACTGCATCCACGGCACAAGCCGCAACCGTGCAGACACAATCCACGCCCAGTGGTCTGCAGATCGAGATGCAGAGCCAGCTGCAGCCGCTGACAATCAACCAGATGCATGGCTGGGTCATATCGCTGACCGACACACAGGGCCAGGCTGTCAACAATGCTGATATAACTGTCACTGGAGGCATGCCAGAACACGACCATGGTCTTGCCACCAGCCCGCGCATCACACAACAGCTCGGTGACGGTCAGTATCTGCTGCAGGGTGTGCGTTTCCATATGCCCGGCTTATGGCAACTGGAGTTACTTATTCAAGTCGAGGAGATTACTTATCGGGCACAAGTCGAGCTGAACTTGTGACCAGGCAGGTACGGTAATGCCCAGGAAACTGAAACTACTTGGCGTTGTAATCTTTCTGTTGTTTGGCTACCTGGCCTGGCAATGGATACCCATGCCGCTGCCTGCACAGTGGAGCACAGAACAGCGCGCTTTGATCGACTCTCTGGCACTTTCGCAGTTGCCGCCACTCCCCGTTGATACCGGCAATGCTGTCGCTGATGATCCGCGGGCTGCCCACTTTGGGCATCAACTTTTCTTTGATACTCGTCTCAGTTCCAATGGTGACGTTTCGTGTGCGACCTGTCACATGCCGACATCGGGATTTACCGACGGCCGCCCCGTTGCTGTCGGCATAGGCACCACTGAGAGAAATACAATGCCCCTGGCCGGTGCCGCCTACAGCCGCTGGTATTTCTGGGACGGCCGCAAGGACAGTCTGTGGTCGCAGGCACTGGCACCGCTGGAAGATCCGCGAGAACACGGCATGACCCGGATGGAAGTGGCACGACTGATTGGCTCGACTGCTGACTATCGCGACAGCTACGAACAGTTATTTGGCGAGCTGCCTACTCTGGAAGACAGCTCCCGCTTTCCGCCGCAGGCCTCGCCGCTGGGAGATGAGCAGTCGAAACTGGCCTGGCAGCGGATGGACGAATCTGACCAGTATGAGGTCTCGTTGATTTTTGCCAATGTTGGCAAAGCGCTGGCCGCCTATCAGCGCAAATTGCTGCCCGGCCCAGCCGCATTCGATCACTACGTTGCTGATCTGCAGCGCAGCAGCAGCGTTACTGACAGTTCAGCCATGTCTCGCGCGCAGCTGGCGGGACTGAAACTGTTCATCGGCAAGGCTCAGTGCATCAACTGCCACAATGGTCCACTGTTCACCAATAACGACTTTCATAACACCGCCGTACTTTCAGCGCCCGGCGTCCTGCCTGCTGCAGGCCGCTCTGAGGGGTTGCGCCTGGCCCGCAGCGACCCGTTCAACTGCACAGGCAAGTTCAGTGACGCAGATGCCAGCGAGTGTATCGAACTGGAGTTTGCACGCGGCGGCGATGACATGATTGGAGCGCAGCGCACTGGCAGTCTGCGCAACCTGGCAGACACGGCACCTTATATGCATGCCGGACAGATCGCGACACTGGAAGAGGTCATTGATCACTATGTCGCCGCTGACATAGCTGTCATTGGTCACAATGAAGCGAAGCCCCTGAATCTGCGGGCCATTGAGAAGCGCCAACTGCGTGCGTTTCTTGATGCGCTCAACGGTGCGCTGGCAACCGAAGACCGGTGGCTGCAGCCACCCGCCAGGTGACAGGCACACATGGCGGCAGACACCTAAACAGTCGGTTGTGTACCTTCTACTGGACCATCGCTATGATCCACCAGCATTGACAGCGCTCCATCACAGGTGACATTGCAGGCCGTGCCGAAGCTGTCCTGCGCCATGTAAAGTGCAATCATCAGGGCCAGGGCGGTCTCACCAAAACCAAGCATCGACCCCAGCAAACCTACCGCCGACATCACCGCGCCACCCGGCACACCCGGTGCAGCCAGCATCACCACACCCAGCGTCAATACAAAGGGAACCATCAGGGAGAGTGGTGGAATATCAAGACCGCTCTGCATGCTGATAACGGCGACCGCACAACTGACGATCGTGATTGTCGAACCTGACAGATGCACAGTCGCAAACAGTGGCACAGTAAAATCGGCAACCTGTTCACGTACGCCATTCCGCTTGCTCGACATCAGTGACACCGGTATGGTCGCGGCACTGGACATGGTACCCAGCGCGGTGAAGTAAGCCGGCAACATATTGCGAATCAATCTGACCGGTGACTGGCCCGTGCGCAGTCCGGCAACCGCAAACAGCGTCACAATCCAGACCCAGTGCAGAATCACCGCCATCGCCAGCACTACACCGAAGGTTCGCAGCGTGATAAACACCGTGCCTGCTGCGGCCATCTCGGCAAACACACCCGCTATATACACTGGCAGCAGCGGAATAATGGCCTTCTCGAGCAGCCACTGAATAATGTCACGCCCCTGGTCGGCCAGCTTTTGCAGCCCCTCAGCACGCGTCGCGCTGATGCCGAGCCCCATGATGAACGCCAGCATTAAGGCAGTCATTACATTAAAAAGTGGCGGTATGGTCACCGTGACGTAGGGCTCCAGAACAACGGCGCCGTCCCCGTTCAGCACATCAGGCGCGGAGGTAAGACCGGGCACGATAAGCGCGGCAATTACAAAGGCGGCCGTCCCTGCGATCAGCGTCGACAGGTAGGCAAAGCTCAGCGAGCGCCCAAGCATCCGGCCGGAATTTCGCGGCAGTGCGGCAATCCCGCTGCTGATGTAAAAAAGTATCAATAGCGGAATGGTAAAAAACAGCAACTCACCAAACAAATCCTTCACCGTGACAAGGATGCGGGTTAGACCCTGCGGCGCCAGCAGCCCCAGCAATATACCCAGCACAATGCCGGCCAGCAGTTTGATGATGAGCTTCATACAATGTTTCCTGGAATCGGTTTCTCAAATAGACCGGTCGATACTACCACGCGCCAAGGCACCCGATAAGCCGTTCAAAGCAATTGCCAGAGACTGCAATTGAGTCTGGCCTACGGGTGGATTATGATCAGGTCACAATAATGACAGGGGAACTCTCATGAAAGCATTATCAATGCCTCAGATGCTGCGCCACACGGCGCTGGCAACCGCCCTGCTGCTTGGTTCGGCGTGGGCCGCGGCACAGGACAGCAGCTCAATCAAGATGATCGATGCCGACAGCTTTGGCATTACCGATCAGGAAATAGCCGGGATTCGTGCGCAAATGCAGGCAGCCGTTGATGGCAACCATATCGCTGGAGCCCTCTTGCTGGTCGGCAATGACAACGGTATAGGCATGCTGGAAACCGTCGGCACCCAGGGTCCGGGCGACGATACACCCATTGATGCTCAAACCATTTTCCGGATTTACTCGATGACCAAACCCATCATCAGCGTCGCCGCCATGTCCATGGTTGAAGATGGCCTGCTGAGTGTTGAGGACCCGGTCAGCAAGTATTTTCCCGAATTCGCAGAAATGCAGATCATCAACAATGAAACCGGCGAGCTGCGCCCGGCCGAAAACGTGATGACGGTTGAACACCTGCTGACTCATAAATCGGGACTGGTTCAGTCAATATTCGCGACCGGAACCCGCCTTGGAGAGATGTATGAAGAGGCACTTCCCTCTGACGGCAGTCTGACCAACCGGGAGTTTGGTGCCCGTATAGGTGAACTGCCACTGCTGTTCGAGCCAGGCACTGCGTGGCACTACGGACATTCCACCGACACCCTGGGCGCCGTCCTTGAGGTGGCTGCCGGTCAGCCGCTGGACCAGATCCTGAATGAGCGAATTTTTGAACCGCTGGGCATGGATGAAACGACATTCTTTGTGGATCCTGCAAAAGCGGCTCGTATAGCGGAGCCCATCCATGGAGAGATGTCGGACAATACAGTTGTTCGCGCCCATCTGTCTGGCGGTGGTGGACTGAACTCCACTACTGAGGACTATGTGCGTTTCGCGCAGATGCTGCTGAACGATGGTGAGTACCGCGGCGCACGCATACTGGAAGAAGAAACACTGGACTGGATGAAAGAAGAGCGCATCACGCCTGATGTATCCCGTGAATACTTCTTTTATGGCAATCGCGGCGGCTGGAGCATGGGCTTTCACCTGCAACCGAATGACCCGGCCAACCCTGATGCTGGCAGCAACTTCGGCTGGCGCGGTATAGGCGGCACACTGTTTGCGGTTGACCCCTATAACGACTACTTCATGATTTACATGGAGCAGAAACGTGGTGGCCCCCGCGGAGCACCGTTCGACAACAGTACTGCACAGCGCGTGGTACAGCAGGCAGTTACCAACTGATTCGTATCGAATCACTCAACAAAAAGGGGCTTCAGAGCCCCTTTTTTTATCTTTCAATTTCGCCAAAGCATTGGCCTGTATTACAACGTTTGGTGAATTCGACCACTCTCGCCTTTCCAATAAATCAGCTAATTTACTGTTTTTAAAGATCTTATTTTATTGGCCCCGATCTTGCTATCTCTAGACTGTAGAGGCTGGTAGCAAGCTGCTGATCCCGACCGGACGATGAAGCACCGTCAGTCAATCGATACAGCAGAAACTTTTTTACCAGTCGTTAAACGTTTCCGGCAATAGCTACGTCTATCGCTAATGTTCAATAAAAATTCGAGAGATTGATGAAGATTTCCGATACAACCTCCCAGGATACGATCCTGGAACCACGTCCACGACGCACCAGACTGCTGTGGATCTCCTTTGGTGCTGCAGTATTGCTGATGACCGTCTGGATGACCGCACCAGCAATTCAGCGCTGGAGCCAGGCACAAGAATCTGTTTCCGAGTCCCGCCTGAGGCTGGCCACTGTCACCCGCGGCGACTTTGTACGGGATATCTCCGTACAGGGCCGCGTCGTGGCGGCGGTCAGCCCCGTTTTATATGCGAGTGACATGGGCACGATAACCTTCGCCGTGGAATCTGGAGACAGTGTCAGAAGTGGTCAGGTCCTCGCCACCATCGACAGCCCTGAACTACAGAATCGCCTCCTGCAGGAAAAATCACGTCTGGCATCTCTGGAAGTTGAATATCAGCGACAGAACATCAGCACCCAGCAGCAACAGCTGGAGAACCAGAAAGCTCTGGATTCAGCAGGTATCACACTCAAAGCATCGCGCCGCGAACTGGCACGTGCGCAGCAGGCCTTTGACCAGGGCGCCTATACAGCGGTGGAGCTCGACAGAGCCAGGGACGACCTTGAGACGGCAGAGGTTCTCCACCGTCACGCCGAGATGGATGCCGAACTGGACAATAATCGACTTGAGTTTGAACTGCAGACCCGCCAGCTGGACGTAGACCAGCAAAAACTGCTGGTGGAGGACGTTGAGCGCCAGGTCAATTCCTTAACCTTGATATCACCAGTCGACGGCATTGTCGGCAACCTGCTGGTCGATCAGAAAACCAATGTTATCCGCAATCAACCTGTCATGAGTGTTGTGGATCTCTCAGCCTTTGAAATTGAAGTGCTGGTACCAGAGTCCTACGTGGACGACCTGGCAATCGGCATGGTAGCTGACGTGCGCAGTGGCAACCAGGTCAACAACGCCACCCTGGTCGCCATTTCACCCGAGATTATCGACAACCAGGTCACCGCCAGACTGCGTTTTGAGCAGCCGGTACCCGACGGTCTGCGACAGAACCAGCGCCTTTCCACACGCATCCTGCTTGAGCAGAAGCAGGGCGTGTTGATGGTACCAAGAGGACAGTTTGTGGAAAGCGGTAACGGACGCGTTGCCTACGTTGTGCGCGATGGAATGGCGTACCGCACGCCAATCGTGATAGGCGCCACCAGCCTCAGCAACATTGAAATACTCGACGGCCTGCAAGTGGGCGACACCATCGTGGTATCCAGCACCGATCTGTTTAATGGCGCGGATACAGTACTGATCAATAACTAAGGAGAACAAGACATGCTCAAGATGACCGGCATAAACAAGGTGTTCCGCACTGACACAGTTCAGACCCATGCCCTGCGCGACTTTTCGCTGCACGTCGAAGAGGGTGAGTTTGTCACGATCACCGGACCATCTGGCTGCGGCAAAACAACCTTCCTCAATCTGGCAGGCCTGCTGGAAACTTACACATCCGGTCAGTACCTGCTGGACGGTGAAGATGTCTCCAGCCTCAGTGACGCGCAACGGGCACGACTGCGCAATCAGAAAATAGGATTTATCTTTCAGAGCTTCAATCTGATGCCTGATCTGAACCTGTTCGACAATGTTGATGTTCCACTGCGTTATCGCGGTGTCAGTGCAAAAATCCGCAAGGAACGCATTGAACAGGCGCTGGCAGCTGTCGGCCTGGCCAATCGCCAGCGCCACCTGCCGTCCCAGCTTTCCGGTGGTCAGCAGCAGCGAGTCGCCATTGCCCGCGCCCTGGTGGGCGAGCCGCGCTTCCTGTTGGCCGACGAACCGACCGGCAACCTCGACTCCAATACCGCGGAAGGTGTGATGGAGCTGCTTGAGCAGATCAATCAGCAAGGCACTACCATAATCATGGTGACACATGACCCGTCACTGGCAGCAAGAAGCCAGCGCAACGTTCATATTCTGGACGGTCAGATAAAAAGCGATGACCGCAACAGCAAAGCCCGCGCGGCCTGAACCAGGAGCCTAACCATGTTCATGTACTATGTCAGACTAGCTGCGCTTAGCTATCGCCGTAACCCGATTCTAAGTTCGCTGATGGTGCTAGCGGTCGCGGTCGGTGTCGGCGCCTATATGGTCGTGTTCACACTGAACTACGTGCTGGGTGGCGATCCGATTCCACACAAGAGTGATCAGCTATACCACATTCAGTTTGACTATGGCGATCCGGATGTGGCTGATTTCGAACCACCACCCCAGCTCGCCTATCGCGACGCCATCACAATGCTTGAGCAAAGCAGCGATTTCCGACGTGCAGCCACGTCGAAATTTGTCGCCATCCTTGAACCGCCGGGCAATGATCTGCGGCCATTTTTTGTAAATGGTCGTGGTAGCTCGGCGGATTTTTTTGCGATGTTCGACGTGCCGTTTCAATATGGCAACGGCTGGGACCGTGCCGCAGATGACGGTCAGCGCCAGGTGGTTGTACTGAGCCAGGAGCTCAACGAAAGACTGTTCGGCGGCGCAGATTCTGTTGGTGAAACCATCAATATGGATGGCCATGTATTCACCGTAATCGGTGTGCTGGATTACTGGGAACCCACCCCCAAGTTCTACGACGTCAACAACGGCCCCATCGACACCGGCGAGGAAGCCTACATCCCCTGGTCGCTGATTGCCGGGCAACAGTTGCGCCGATCGGGCAACACCAATTGCTGGGCTGCACCGGAGAACTCCAGTTTCGAGGCATTCCTGAATGCTGAATGCGCCTGGGTGCAGTTCTGGGTAGAGCTGCCTGACAGTCAGTCCTTTGACCGCTACCAGACCATGGTCGATAACTATGTCGCAGAGCAGCGCGATTTCGGACGCATGCAGTTCCCCGTCGAAAAACGTTTATATGACGTCAACGAATGGATGGTCTACAACGAAGTCCAACCCGACGAAACCCGAATCCTGTCAGCTCTGGCAGCCATGCTGCTGGCAGTCTGTCTGCTCAACACGGTTGGCCTGTTGCTCTCCAAGTTCCTCGGCAAGTCCGGCGAAATCGGTGTTCGTCAGGCTCTTGGGGCAGGCAAGGGATCGCTGTTCATACAGCATACTATTGAAGCTGGTTTCATTGGCGCCCTGGGTGGCGTGCTGGGCCTGGGAGTGGCTGCCATCGGCCTGGAAGGCATCAAGATATTGTTAGGGCCGGAAGCACCCACACAGTGGATCACGATTAACGTCACGGTAATCGCCACCACCATCCTGCTGGCCATTGCCAGTACGATTATTGCCGGGCTGTATCCCATCTGGCGTGCATGCAATATCAACCCTGCCATTCATCTGAAGACGCAATAGGAGACAAACATGGAACTCGGCCCTATTACCCGCGCACTGCTGCGCAACAAACTGGGCGTCATCCTGATTGCACTGCAGATAGCATTCACGATGACGGTCATCGTCAACGCGGTTTACATTATCAATGACCGTGCTGCCAACATGGCACGCCCCAGCGGTCTGGACGAAGCCAACACCTTTCATATCAGCAGTATCGGTTACGGCAACAGCTTTAACGAAAGTGTTGTCGTCGATGAAGACCTGAACATGATCCGACAGCTGCCAGGTGTGATTGATGCGACGGTAACCAATGCCATTCCGGTCAGCGGTAGTGGCTCCTCAAGCGGTTATGGCCTCGAACCAGGCCGACGAGACACTCTGGTTCCGGCAGCCATCTACCGGGTAGATGAACATGTGCTTGAGGCCATGGACCTTGATCTTGTGGCAGGTGTCCCTTTCACTGCTCAGCAGATTGTTCGCCGCACACCAACCGAGGAACGCCAGGTCACTGAAACGATTCTCTCCCAGGCCATGGCCGAATCCCTGTATCCTGATGACTGGCGACAGGCTCTCAACCAGAATATCTACGGGCCTGATGGTTCGGCACTACGTGTAGTTGGCATCGTTGATCGATTACAGGCACCGTGGCCAACGTTTACCTACGTTGAAAATTCAATGCTGACGCCCGAGATCACACTTGATAACAGCACCACCTATCTGGTGCGCACCGAGCCAGGCTACCGGGATGAACTGATGGTAGAGGTCGAGGAGCGTCTAGCGACTGCGCCACACCAGCGCATTTTGCGCAACAACCAGTCATTGGAGTACACCCGAACTGAGAGCTATCGTATTGACTCCCTGATGACCACAATTCTGAAAGTTGTTATCGGCACATTGATGTTCATTACTGCGATGGGCATCGTCGGACTGGCAGTATTCAGTATCAATCGTCGCCGCAAACAGATCGGTACACGTCGGGCACTGGGCGCGACGCGCTTCAGTATTCTGCGTTATTTCATGACCGAGAACCTGATCATCAGCGCGGCGGGCGTGACGCTTGGCGCCATCATGACTGTTGGGTTTAACATGTTTCTGGTGCAGACCTTTAACATGCCACGTATCGACTGGTTTTATGCACCGATAGGCATGCTGGCCCTGCTGTTACTGGGACAACTGGCGGTGATTGGCCCGGCTCGCAGCGCGGCAGCAATAACACCAGCACTGGCAACCCGGTCGGTTTAAAGGCACACTGTGAGAAACTCACCGTGAGGGCCTGCTATGAAACTGCCATTGCCAATGACATCAAAACTGGCGCTGCTGGGCACCCTGCCGTTTGTGCTGTGCACCTCGTTTCTGGCGCTGGATATCCTCAGCCTGCCTGTGCTGGGCAGCGTGCCGGGCCTGTTGAGCAGTTATACACTGGTGATCGCAGTATTTATGTGTGGCGTCCACTGGGGACAGTATCTCCAGCAGCCCAGTGGACAATTCACCAACCTGTTTATCATCAGCAACATCCTTACCGTGATGCTGTGGGTCGCCTGGCTGATCCTGCCCGTCGACATCTTCCTGATGCTGGCACTGCTGGTCTTTATCGGGCTGTTGTATATAGATACACGACTCAGGCTGCGTGCGGTAATCAGTAAGACCTATTTCCGCACGCGCCTGATCGTCACATCGGTAGTTGCCGTGTTCCTGCTGCTGTCCATCTACGTCATATAGTGGATCAGCTGTGAATATCGGTGCCGTGGGTTTCCGTCAGCAGCCACACCGATCCCAGCGTCAACGCACCAGCCAAAGCAATGTAGACAGAAACAAAGAACACGCCATACTCTGTCCATAGCAGGACCGCAATCGTGGGTGCCAACGCGCCGCCGACGATGGCACCAATCTGGTAACCCAGCGAAGCTCCCGAGTAACGCACATGCGTTGAAAACAATTCAGTAAAAAACGCAGCCTGCGGACCGTACTGCATGCCCATGAAGACCAGGCCGCCTGTGATAGCCAGCAGAATCATGGCAAAGTTGCCAGTGTCGATCAGCGGGAACAGCGCAAAACTCCACAGACTGGTCAGCAGTGCACCGACCATGAATATCCGACGACGGCCATGACGATCCGAATAACCGGCTGCCCAGAACTGGAAGGGCACCTGAATGGCCGAACCAATCAGTACCGCCGCCAGCAGGGTATTGCGCGACAGCCCCACACCATCAGGACTGCTGCCATAAGCCACCACAAATGCGATAAGAATATAAAAAGTGACCTGGATAGACAGGAAGGCACCCGCTGCCAGACAGATGCGCCCCGGGTACAGTCGCAGGGCCTCCAGCACGGGCGAACGAACGGGCCCGGGCGGACTGTCGGCAATAACCTCCGCCAGTGCTTCCTCGGGCGATTGCAGCGGCTCACCACTGGTCAGGCTGGATTTCTGGCTGGCACGTTGCTGTTTCAGTCGCGCCAGCTCTTTGAACGCCGGCGTATCCTCAAGATGCAGCTGCACATACATGGAGATACCTATCAGGACGATGCTGGCCAGGAACGGCACCCGCCAGCCCCAGCTCATGAAGGCCTCTTCAGAAACAGAATAGCTGATACTCAGGAAAGCCAGATTCGCCAGAATGACCCCGATCGGCGCACCGGCCTGGGCATAGGCTCCATACCAGCCACGTTTGTTTGCCGGTGCCGACTCAGTAACGAGTAACATGGCACCTCCCCACTGACCGCCAATGGCCAGACCCTGCACAAAGCGCAGGATGATCAAGGTCAATGGCGCCAGTGCGCCGGCGGTTTCATAACTCGGCAGCAGCCCAATCAGTGTGGTTGCCACGCCCATCATCATCAGCGCAATCACCAGCACCCGTTTACGGCCAATGCGATCGCCAAAGTGACCAAAAATTATTCCGCCGAGTGGCCTGGCAATAAAGCCAATGGCAAAGGTACTGAAGGAGGCAATCAGTGCCACCGTGGGCGGCATATCAGAGGGGAAAAACAGTACTGGAAAGACAATGGCAGCGGCGGTGCCGTACAAAAAGAAGTCATACCATTCGATTGATGTGCCTGCCAGCGACGTTATCGCCACTTTACGCATACTGGCTTTGGTATCGTGCTCGTTCATGCTTACCTCATTTACTGTTATTGTTATGGGCTGTTGCAGCGAGCAGGAGGGCCAGTGGTGACCGTACTGACAGCCACCACTTCAAGCATCAATCTACGTTCAGCAT
This sequence comes from Gammaproteobacteria bacterium UBA2675, assembly GCA_002354805.1. Classification (GTDB taxonomy): domain Bacteria; phylum Pseudomonadota; class Gammaproteobacteria; order Pseudomonadales; family Pseudohongiellaceae; genus Pseudohongiella. Next base: position 99,344 of record DEMH01000003.1, on the reverse strand, counting down.
TATTCTTCGCGCTGATAGTGTCCCATCAGCATACCGGTGCCCAGAATATGACCTTCTATCGCCGCAAGCAAGTCAGCCTTGTTGAGGCCCTCGGGCAGATTCAGAGCGGTATCCAGCGCATAGATACGGAAGTGATAGGCGTGCAGCTTGCCGTCCACCGGCGGACGCGGACCAAAGTATCCAGTCTGGCGTATGCCGTTGATACCGTTGATCATACCGGCCAGGGCGGGAACCGTAGTCACCTGCGCGTCACGCGGCAGCCCTTCAGGAATTTCACCAGCCGCAGCGGGAATGTTATAGGCAACCCAGTGGACAAATGGCTGAGGCGTCGGTGCAATCGGATCGTCCATGATCAGGGCCAGTTGCTCAGTACCTTCCGGGAGATCAGCCCAGGTAATCTGGGGCACCAGATTGTCGCCGTAGGCAGTGTAGGTCAGCGGTATTGTGCCATGATGATCAAACGCGCTGCTGCCGACGGTGATCGTATCTTCCATCTCGTCCATCGCTGACATCTGATGGTCCTGCGCGGCAGACACATGACTCAGTGTCAGGGCAAAAAGAGCGGATGCCAATATTGCTGGTGCGCGCCATTGAAGCAAAGTGTGTTTAAACATGATCGGGTCTCCTTAATGAGTGACGCAGTCAGCATAGTGCAGCGCTGCCAGCGACTCAACTTGGTTCAGCCGAGTTGCGACCAACGGGGAGCTTGCCGCGCCGAACATTGCATGACAGACTTCCGCCATGACAAACCCGCCTGATCGTAATCAATCGCCCCTATTACAAGCACTCCGGTTTGTACGCCCATACTCACGCCAGATTCTGCTCGCTCTGCTGGCACTCATCTTCACGGCAGCCATTACGCTGGGCCTGGTGCAGTATGTTCGCATCATCGTCGATGCAGGTTTTGTCGCAGGCTCCAGCCAATCACTGGGTACAGCTATAACCGGGTTTGTTGTGGTCGCCCTGTTGCAGGCATTCGGCACCTTTGCTCGCTTTTACTGGGTGTCCTGGCTGGGTGAGCGGGTGACGGCAGATATTCGACAGGCAGTGTTCGGTCACCTGCTGTCTTTGCATCCGGGTTATTTTGAGGATAACCGCAGTGGCGAAATACAGTCGCGGATCACAACAGATACCACTTTGCTGCAGACCGTCATAGGTTCCTCTGCCTCCATCGCCTTGCGCAATCTTTTGCTGCTGATCGGTGGTGTCATCTTTCTGTTCATAACGAACCCGCGTCTGACTTCAGTAGTGTTGTTGTGCATACCTCTGGTAATCGGTCCTATTGTCCTGTTCGGTCGACGCGTCAGAAAGCTATCACGTCACACGCAGGACGAGATCGCCAGCGTTGGAGCCTATGTCGGTGAAAGCATTCAGCAGATAAAAACCGTTCAGGCCTACAACCACCAGGCCACTGACAGACGTCACTTTGCCGAATACGTCGAACGGGCATTTGATGTTGCACTGGCACAGGTTAAAGCCCGCTCCATCATGATTGCACTGGTCATGACACTGGTGTTTGCGGCGCTGGCAGCGATGATCTGGGTTGGCGGCCAGGACGTGATCAGCGGACGCATGACAGCAGGTGAACTGACCGCATTTGTTGTCTACGCGGTCATGGTGGCCTCCGCAGTTGGCGCCATCAGTCAAGTGATTGGCGATCTGCAGCGAGCTGCTGGTGCAACTGAACGCTTGATGGAGCTGCTTAATGCTGAGTCGCTGATTACGACGCCGGACCCGGTTGTTGCATTGCCAGAAGATATTGCCGGGCAACTCTCCATCAACGGCTTGCGCTTTACCTACGCGACCCGGCCCGGCCAGCCCGCCATCGATGGACTGGATCTCACGATCGCAGCTGGCAGCAGTCTGGCACTGGTTGGACCATCCGGGGCCGGCAAATCAACGCTACTGGACCTGATCCTGCGTTTCTACGACCCTGACGGCGGCGAAATCCTGCTCGACGGCATCAATATCCGTCATGTTGACCCTCTTGATCTTCGCCGGCATATCGCCCTGGTGAGCCAGCAACCGGCCATGTTTACCGGCACTGTGATGGAAAACATTCGTTATGGTCGCCCTGATGCCAGTGATGCCGAGGTATACGCGGCGGCAGAGACCGCCTTTGCCAGCGAGTTTATTGAAAGGCTGCCGGATACCTGGCACAGCTATTTGGGAGAGGCGGGTATTCGTCTGTCAGGCGGTCAAAAGCAGCGCCTCGCCATCGCCCGCGCTATCCTCAAGAATCCGCGTATTCTGCTGCTGGACGAGGCGACCAGCGCTCTGGATGCGGAGAGTGAATCTCACGTACAGAAAGCCATTGAAAGGTTGATGCCCGGGCGCACCACGATTATCATCGCACACCGACTGGCTACCGTCAGAAACGTAGACCGCATAGCGGTCATGGACAAGGGCCAGCTGGTGGCGCTGGGAAGCCACGATGAACTGCTGGCGTCCAACGCACTTTATGCTCGACTTGCCAACTTACAATTCTCTACAAATTGACGTCGTAGGCCTGGTCTGTAAGACTGCAGCCTAAAATCGACTTGTAAACCTGTACGCCTATGACCTGGTGGATATTGCCTTCATTGCTGGGCACCATAATCAGTCTGTACGTGACCCGTCAGACCAGCATGTTCATGCGGCCTCCAGCCAGCCTGTACATGACGGCCATGGGTATTATGGTAGCCTGGTGGTGCGCCGGGCAATGGGCCGGTCTGTTGTGGCAAAACCTGGATTACCGATACTTTGTAGCGCAGCTGCAGTATGTGGCCATTGCGTCTGTCCCGGTGCTTTGGTTTTCCGCATCGCTCTGCTACGGTGGCTTTCACCGTTTCGTCAAGCGCTGGTATCCACTGATATGGATTCCACCAGCCATCACAATCCTGATAGCTTTCACCAACTCATACCACGGACAACTCTGGACTGACTTTCAGCCTTCTCCTGATTCGGTTGGACTCGAAATCACCTACGGCCCCTGGTTCAATGTCTACGCCGTCTACAGCTATAGCGCTGTCACCATCGGCACCGTCATCCTGGCTCACCGAATCGGTTTCCTGCCAGGTCACCGACGAAAGTTTTTATATGTCATCTCAGCGCCGATTGTTGTCCTGGCCTTGAACATCCCCTTCATATTCGGGCTACAGCTGCTGCCTATCGATCCAACACCCATCGGATTCGCGCTTGCCAGTTTGATTCTGATTTCCGCGCTTCGCCAAAATGTGTTTGCTGTGCTTCCCATCGCAAGGCGTCATATTCTGGACAAATTGGGCGATGGAGTGATCACCATTGATGACCAGGGCCTGATTGCGGATGCCAACGCCGCCGCCAAGTCAATGTTGGGCGCCACCGTTGTGGTTCTCGGCAAACCGCTGGCGGCCGCACTGCCCAAGGATGCTCTGCCCACGGATCAGGATCATAATGAGACCCGCCTGCCCGACGGTCGATGGCTGGACATCCGGGTAAGCTCTGTACAGGTGCTTGATGGACCGGCCAGAGGTCAGATCGTGTTGTTGCGCGACATCACCCGCGAAAAACACATGCAACGCACAGTGGAGCACACCCAGCAAACCCTGGAGTCGCTGAACAGTCGCTTGCAGGAACAGGCCCACACGGATGATCTGACACAACTGGCTAACCGGCGCCATTTGTACCAGCGCATGCAGGAAGAATGGTCGCGCAGTGAGCGCCGAAATCAACCCGTGTCATTGATTCTGCTGGACTTTGACCACTTCAAAAAGGTTAATGATTTCTATGGGCATCAAACTGGCGATCAGGTGCTGACAATCGCAGCCAAATTGATCCGACAGTCCATACGTCCCGAGGACCTCGCGTCGCGCCACGGTGGTGAGGAACTGGCAGTTCTATTGCCGGATACAGCACTAGAAGATGCCATTGAGGCGGCCCAGCGCATTCAGAAGACGGTCAGCACTCATATTTACAGTACTGAGCAAGGCCAGGAGTTCTCCGTCACAATAAGCGCCGGAGTCGCCTGTCGAGAACCAGGGGATGGGTCAGTTGATGCCCTGGTCGCTCGCGCCGACAGCGCGCTGTATCACAGCAAGCGGACTGGCCGAAATGCGGTGAGCGTGGCGGGGCACAATGACCTGCAACGTCTGGAGTCCGACAACAATCAGATCAGCGCATGAGCTCATAAATACTCATATTGACTGCGCTGGCAAGGTTTAAAGAGTCTATGGCGCCGCTACCCGGTATCGAATAAACCGTTGTGCCCGCCGCCAAAACCAGACCCGCTGGCAACCCTCGGGCCTCATTTCCAAATACCAGGCAACGGCTGTGTCGGAACGCTGCCGACTTCAGCGACTCGCCCTGCATGCCGAGACAGGCGATATCCGCGTGGCACAGCTGCAGCTGCCCCGGCGTAATGTCACATTCAACTGGCACATGGAAGATTGCCCCCATGCTGGCACGAACCACCTTGCTATTGAATGGATCAACACTGCCCGGACTTAACAGACAACGAAAACCACCGAACCACGCCAGTGTGCGCAGTATGGTGCCCAAATTACCGGGATCCTGTATTTCATGAAAGTAGACTGAGCGTTCCGCTTTTGCCGCTACGCCACTACCAGACTGAATCGCCGCCATTGGCACACAGGCTATGATTCCCTGCGGCGAGCGCGTATCTGTCAATTTGCTCATGAGCGCTTCGCTGACCACACGTTTGCGAAGACGCCCTGGCCAGCCTTCAAAACGCTCTGTTACCAGCAATTCACTCGCCTGCAGAGCAAGATTGAACTCAGAAGCTTTCTCCAGCTCCTGAACCAGATGCTCACCCTCAGCAAGAAAGTATCCCGCCTGCTGACGGTACTTTTTCTGGTGCAGCTTCCTGATCAGGTCTGTTGTCAATTCACCCATTAACGCTCAGCCTTTCTGTCCCTGTGTTATCGCCAACGCGACTGCTTCAGCAACCTTGATACCATCCACACCAGCTGACAGAATGCCACCAGCGTAACCGGCACCCTCTCCCGCTGGATACAGGCCACGCGTGTTCAGGCTCTGCAGGGTCTGCTTGTCGCGCGTCAGCCGGACCGGAGATGACGTTCTTGATTCAATACCCGTCAGCACGGCGTCGTCCCGATCGAAACCGCGAATCTGTCGGCCAAACACTGGCAAGGCCTCGCGAATGGCATCAATCGCGTACTCAGGAAGGGCACTGTCAAGCGAACCTAATCTAATGCCAGGCTTGTAAGAAGGGATCACGTCACCCAACTTTTCTGATGACTTCCTGCGAATAAAATCTCCTACCAGTTGCGCCGGCGCACTGTAGTCCTCGCCACCCAGGTGATAGGCCTGAGTTTCCAGAGCCTCCTGCAAGGCAAGCCCTGCCAGCGGGCCACCCGGGAAATCCTGCTCCGGGCTGATGCCAACAACAATACCGGCATTGGCATTGCGCTCATTGCGTGAATACTGGCTCATGCCGTTGGTCACAACGCGACCGGTTTCCGAGGTCGCGGCCACCACAGTGCCACCCGGACACATGCAGAAACTGTAAACAGACCGGCCATTCTTCGCGTGATGAACCAGTTTGTAATCCGCCGCACCCAGTGCCGGGTGTCCCGCGTACTTGCCCAACCTGGCCCTGTCGATCAGGGACTGCGGGTGCTCAATCCGGAAGCCTATTGCAAACGGCTTGGCTTCCATGAATACACCACGGGCATGCAACTGACGGAAAGTGTCCCGTGAGCTGTGACCAAGCGCCAGCACAACATGCCTGGACATGATCTGTTCGCCCGACTCCAGTACAACGCCTTCCATACCGTCGTCACCTATCAGAAAGTCCACGACGCGGCTTTCAAAACGTATCTCGCCGCCCAATGACTCAATCTGCTTGCGCATGGCTGCCACGACACCGGTCAAACGGAATGTGCCGATATGCGGCTTGCTGACGTACAGTATCTCCTCAGGTGCGCCGGCCTGCACAAACTCCTGCATCACTTTGCGACCATAGAATTTTGGGTCTTTGATCTGACTGTACAATTTGCCATCAGAGAACAGGCCAGCACCACCCTCACCAAACTGGACGTTGGACTCGGGCGTCAGCTGTCGCTTGCGCCACAATGCCCAGGTGTCCTGAGTGCGTTGGCGAACATTGCGGCCACGCTCCAGCACTATGGGCCGAAAGCCCATCTGCGCCAGAATCAGTGCCGCAAACAGGCCACAGGGGCCAAAACCAACGATGACGGGGCGATCGGTCAAATTTGCAGGCGCGCTGGCAACCTGATAGTAGTTGGTGTCCGGTGCCGGCCTGATATGCGTGTTATTGCCTGCCGCAGCGAGTACAGCGGCCTCATCTCGCACTTCAACGTCGACAATATAGACAAAGGTAATTTCGCTGTTCTTTTTGCGCGCGTCATAGCTGCGCTTGAACACAACGACATTGAGAAGATCCTCCTGCGGGACACCAAGCCGATGCGCGATGGCGGCAGGCAGGGCCTCGGGGGCATGGTCGAGCGGCAAAGCAAGTTCAGTCAAGCGAATCATGATGAGTCCTGGCCGGCGACACCGGCAGAGGTTTATGGGCGGATATGCTATGCTCTGCTCCGTAAAAAGTCACTCTTCGAAAGCAAATTATGGCCCGATCCAAAAGCAGTGGCCGTTGGCTCAATGAGCATGTCAACGACCCATACGTCAAACAGGCCCAGCGCGACGGTTATCGCTCGCGAGCCAGCTACAAGCTGATAGAGCTGATCGACAAGGACAGGCTTATCAAGCCTGGCATGCTGGTGCTGGACCTTGGCTCAGCGCCAGGCGGCTGGTCACAGGTGGTCGCACCAATGGTCGAGCCCAAAGGCCGCGTGATAGCCTCCGATATCCTGCCCATGGACTCCATCGCTGATGTTGATTTTATACAGGGCGACTTCACTGAACAGGAGGTGTTCGATCAGATCATGGCCAGCCTGGGCGGACAGCAGGCCGATCTGGTGATGTCGGATATGGCACCAAATATCAGTGGTGTGAATGCGGCCGATCAGGCAGCTTCGATGTACCTGGTGGAACTGGCACTGGATATGGCTCGTGAAACACTGAAGCCTGGTGGCGACTTTGTCGCCAAGGTATTTCACGGCGAAGGCTATGACGACTACGTCAAGGATGTACGCAGCAGTTTCAACAAAGTTGTAATCCGCAAGCCAGATGCCTCCCGCGCTCGTTCACGGGAGGTGTATCTGGTGGCTAAAGGCTTTAACGGCGCTTAATAGCCCACTGCTGCACTGTCACCCTGACGCGAATCTGCTGAACCATGCACAATGCCTGTGTCCCAGTCATGATAGACACCCATTGCAGAGCCCTGGCTGCCACGCACGCGAACAGTATGGCCTTTGGCTTCATAGAGTCGGATGGTATCCGGTGAGAACATCAGCTCTTCCATGCTGGTGACATCGGGCAGCCACTGGTGATGAATGCGGCCAGCTTCAACAGCCTGCGCCACGTTCATGTCGTGATCGATCATGTTAAGGATCACCTGCAGCGTCGTATTAATGATCGTGCGGCCACCCGGGCTGCCAATGGCCAGCACGGGACGCCCGCCCTGCGCAACAATGGTCGGAGACATGCTGGACAGCATGCGCTTTTCAGGCGCCAGCAGATTGGGCGGCGTGCCGATCTGCCCGTCTCTGTTAGTGACACCTGGCACTGGATTGAAGTCGCCCATTTCATTGTTGAGCAGATAACCACCTCCCTCAGCCACAATTCGTGAGCCGTAGCTCTGCTCCAGCGTGTAGGTCAGCGAGACCATATTGCCTTCGGCGTCCACCACCGAAAAGTGCGTAGTATCCTCGCTCACATAGACCTGGGAGAAGCGACTCTCATCGCTGACCGATGCACGATCCATATCAATGCTGGCACGCAGGCTGTCCGCATAGTCTTTGCTGATGAGACGGTCTACTGGCATATCCGGATTGAAGTCAGGATCACCGAGAAACTCGGCACGACTGGCGTAGGAACGACGCATGGCTTCGGTCAGCACATGCAGATACTGCGCCGAGTTATGCCCCATCTCAGCAAGATCGAAGCCCTCAAGAATATTCAGCATCTGGATGATACCAACACCACCGGAGCTGGGTGGCGGCATACTAATCACATCATAACCACGATAGCTGCCACGCACCGGTTCGCGCTCAACAGCCTCATAACGTGCCAGGTCTTCCTCGGTGATCAGACCCCCATTGGCCTGCATGAAACTGGCCAGCATACGGGCGTTCTCGCCACGATAAAAACCATCGTGCCCCTCATCACGGATGCGCTCCAGCGTGCGTGCCAGATCTGGCTGCATCCAGGTATCACCCAGTTGATAGTGGGAACCATCAGGCTTGCGGAAAACAGCGGCTGAGGATGGATACCGGTCCCAGTTGGCCTGGTTGCGACTGAAGCCGTCATACAGGGCGTAGGTGATTGGTATGCCGTCGCGCGCCAGGCGGATCGCCGGCTCGACCAGTGTCGCCCACGGCAGATTGCCCTGCTTCTCATGCGCCAGCACCAGGCCCGCAACCGTGCCGGGCACACCCACCGACATAAATCCACGATGCTGCATGTTGTTGCTTTGACCGTCATCGCCGACATACATGCGTTCAGTAGACGCCAGCGGTGCTTTCTCGCGGAAATCGAAGGTCGTCGCGTGGCCATCGGCGCCGTGATAGACCATGAAGCCACCACCACCAATATTGCCTGCTGTCGGCCAGGTGACGGCCAGTGCAAATGCCGTAGCAACGGCAGCATCGACGGCATTGCCGCCCTGCTGGAGAATATCAACGCCTACTTCTGACGCCAGGCGTGACGCGCTGGTCACAATGCCATTCTCCACGCGAAGTGGGGTACGACCACCTTCGGCGAACAGCGTAACCGGCAATAGAACAACCAGCGCAATGGCAAATGCGCGGGCGAAAAGACTCTTGTGCATAACAACCTCGTCAGTTGAAGGTTAGCCCCCTAACCTGACAAGGTTATACTATTTTCCGTCGGCTTCCGCCAGCAGACTGGCAACATACAGCTCGCGCAATCGCGTAGCAATTTCGCCCGGCCTGCCATCACCAATGGCAGTGCCATCCACGTGAGTCACTGGCAACACAAGGGTCGTGGCGCTGCTAAGGAAGGCTTCATCGGCATGCAGTGCTTCCTCGACAGAGAATGGACGCTGTTCCAGCGCCATGCCGTGCTGATTGATCAGCTCGAGAATAACCCGGCGACGTATACCTGGCAGAATGGTGTTGGACAGTGCGCGCGTGATGATACAGCCATCCTTTACGATAAACGCCGACGACGAAGCGCCTTCGGTAATGAGCCCGTCTTCAACCATCCAGGCTTCGAAGGCGCCCGCACTGGCTGCCTGTTGCTTGGCCATACACTGCGCCAGCAGGTTCAGCGATTTGATGTCACGACGCTTCCAGCGCAAGTCTGGCACTGTCACGACCTTGACGCCTTTCTCCGCCAGCGGGTTATCCAATAGCGCGCGCCTGGCCGTGTAAGCCATCAGGGACGTTGGCGTGTCGGCCGGGTAGGCAAAATCACGCTCGGCCACGCCGCGGGTGACCTGAACATAAACACTGCCTTCAACCAGCTCGTTACGCGATATCAGTGTCCGCAGCATCTCAAGATAGGCCTCTGGCTCGCAGGGCCAGGCCATGTCAATTTCATTGAGGCTGCGGTTCAGCCGCTCTACCGAGTAGTCTTCGTCGACCAGCTTGCCACGAATGACCGGGATCACCTCGTAGACTCCATCACCGAACAGAAAACCGCGGTCAAACACAGAAACTCTGGCCTGCGACTGCGGCAGATATTCGCCATTCAGAAATACGATGCGCTCCTGACTACTCATGGTCCAACTCCCTGATTAATTGCTGCCGATGCTTACGGCTGTTGTTCTGATTCGATCCAGGCTTCGACACGTTCAGCCAGCAAGGGCAATGGCAGTGAGCCCGCTGTCAGCACGGCGTCATGGAAGCCACCCCAGCTAAACTGGTCTCCCAGCTCCTGCCGGGCCAATTCGCGAAGCTCCAGAATGGTCATCATACCGATCTTGTAGGACACCGCCTGGCCTGGCCATACGATGTAACGCTCCACTTCGGGCGTGATATCACCTTCGGTCATCGGAGTATTGGCCATCATGTAATCAATCGCTTCCTGGCGGGTCCAGCGCAGGTGATGAATGCCGGTATCCACGACCAGTCGTGCGGCACGGAAAATCTCGTAGCTCAGGCGTCCGAAATCCTTGTAGGGATCCGTGAAGAACCCCATGTCCTTGCCAAGCTGCTCGGCATAGAGTCCCCAGCCCTCTACATAGGCAGAGTAAAACGTCAGACGCTGCAGCATGGGCAGCTCTTCAAGCTCCTGTGCCAATGCCAGCTGGAAGTGGTGACCTGGGGCGCCTTCATGGTAGGCCAGCGATTCCATCAGATAGGTCGGGTTGTCATTCATATTGGACAGGTTGACGTAATAGTAACCTGGTCGAGAGCCATCCAGTGCCGGCTGATTATAAAATGCACCCGTCGCTGTTGCTTCGCGGAAAGGTTCAACAGCGCGCACTTCAAGCGCTGCCTCTGGCAGCGTGTCAAAGTACTGGGGTGCCACTTCCATGACCTGTTCGATCATTGCGGTTGAATCATCCAGATACTGCTGTCGACCCTCCGGCGTATTGGGCAGATAGAACTGCGGATCAGTGCGCAGGTATTCAAAGAATTCCGCCAGCGTGCCGTCAAATCCGACCTCTGTCATGATCGTGCGCATTTCGTCCTGGATACGGGCGACTTCAGCCAGACCAATATCGTGAATCTGCTGGGCACTTAAGTCATCACGCGTTGTAAACAGGTTCAGCTGGCTGGCATAAAATGCTTCGCCATTGGGCAGCTTCCATACGCCATCGCGACCATCGGACTGCGACTCCATGTCACGCAGCGATGCCATATAACGCTCCACAGCGGGTGCAAATACCTCAGTCATGGCGCTACTGGCAGCTGTCTTGAGCTCTTGCGCACGCTCTTCAGTTACCTCCAGCGCATCTACTTTCGCATTGAAGTCTGCCAGCAGCGCACTGGGCTCCTCAGCGTTGCCAAACTCTGCACCAGTGACCATTGCCTGCGCAGAACTCAGCAGCCTTGGATAGGCAAAAGATGGCAGCAGGACGCCATCTGCGGCCCGCCGCTCCGCTTCTTCAATAACGCTGTTGATCACAGTATCCAGACCCTGCAATCGCGACAGGTAGGCATCGGCATGCGCTTCACTGCTGACTCGGTGATTATTGATCAGAAAAGTGACCAGACTCGACAGCACATCCTGCATTGGAGAGAAGGCATACTGACTGTCGCGCACCTGAAACTGCCGATCGTCCATCTGCCATTCAAACTCCATGAACCGATAGGTCAACTGCTCCTGTGGTGTAAGTGCTTCAAGCGAGAAATTCTCACGCATCTCAGCCAGGTAGCGCTGTGTGCGCTGGTGTGCATCAATGGCACCCTGGTCAGAAAAATCGTCCCACTGTCCGTAGGCCTCGAGGTCATCGTCGATCATGCCGATCTGCGTTTTGAACAGCGGCGAGGCTTCCAGCTCCTGCTGGAAAACATCCTCCAGAAAAGTCTCGAACTCCTGACTTGCGGGACTGCCTGTTGCGCCAGTTCGCATATCACTGGCGGCGTCGGCCACCTGTTCACTGATTTCGACAGGCGTTTCATCCGAGTCAGTTTGTGACGGTCCGCAGGCCGCCACCACCATTGCCAGGCCAGCCAGCAGACAAAACTGCGTCAGAGGCTTGCGCATACCTGACAGTGACAGGCTCGTGTGTGAAGATGGCGATCGGGCAAAGGAAGTGAAAATAAATCGTGAAAACAGATGTTTGATTAGTTGCATCATGATGGACGCTCCAGGCAGAAAATTGGGAGCAAAAGACACAGGCGGGTGGAGCAAAAACTGCGAGGCATCAACATTAAGAGGGTCACTGGCACAACAAAACACAGCCGGAGCCCGATCAAAAAAGGGAGCCGAAGCTCCCTTTCCGTGACGCCTGGTTCCAATGGAACCAACTCTTGATTCGCAAACCACGTGTCATCCGCTTACCACATATTATCGGATGGCTGATGATCCGTTGTCCACTGAGTCAAGAGTGGAGTGTTATCAATCCAGCAGGACGTTACTTCCTGCCAATTTAATACCACCAACATCCATTGAAACCGTAGCCATATCACTAGACATTGGATCACCTCCTCTTCTTTCTCAGTTGAACATGGACTCAGAGTAAAACCCGATGCCAAAAGCTGTCAACCTTTAATTCAGCTAATTTTTGCTTTCAGCAAACCAACGCCCAGGCCTGCCATAATTATCGAAACGATTGGATTGAGGTAGTTAAGAAATGCATAAGGCAGGTAGTCCAGCACCGGCACTCCCAGCGTCGCCGCATAAAAAGCGCCCGCCGTCGTCCAGGGGATGAGACCGGTGCTCATCGTCGCCCCCTCTTCGACTGTGCGCGACACCATCACACGATCAAGCCCGAGGGCTTCGTATGCCTTGCGAAACAACTGGCAGTTCAGAATGATGGTTATATAGGCTTCACCCATGGCCATATTCGAGGCAACCCCGGACACAAGGGTTCCAGCAATCAACGCCAGCCTGCTGCGCAGACGGGCGATGAAACCTTTAAGCAGCTCCGGCAGGATTCCTGATTGAAACAGCAGCCCCCCCAGCGCCAGCGCCATAATGGATAGCAGCAGTGTCCAGCTCATGCTCAACAGCCCGCCGCGGCCCAGCAACTCATCAAGCATGACAATACCAGTCTGCCCGGGTGAATTGCTCCACAGACTGTTGAGGACAGTCGCAGGATTGCCACCTTGATAAATCATCGCCACTGCGATGGCGGTGACGATACTTGCACACATGCAAACCTCGGCGGCGTAGCGTCGCAGGCTGAGCCCCAGCATGACTATCAGGGGCAGCAGCGTTGGTATCAGGCCAAGCGAATACTGGGACGACAGTCCCTGCTGAATTTCGACAATGCTGGCCTGTGGCAGATCCTCCCCGGCATAACGCATTCCCAGCCACAGAAACACCAGAAAACTGATTACAAAGGCCGGTACCGTGGTGTACAACATGGCACCTATATGCCGAAAAAGCGTTGTCTCGGCACTCATCGCCGCCAGATTGGTGGTGTCGGAAACCGGCGACATCTTGTCGCCAAAGGTCGCTCCACAAACCACCATGCCGGCTACCAGAGGCAGGGGAATGGACAAAGCCGAGCCAATACCGATCAACACCACGCCCAGCGTGCCTGCCGTCCCCCACGAGGTCCCGGTTGCAACTGACATCAGACTGCACAACACCAGGCCAGCCGCCAGAAACCAGGAGGGCTGCAATAGATTGAGACCATGAAAGATCAACGCAGCAACCGTGCCACTGTGCATCAGCGCAGCAATCAGAAAACCAATCAGCATGAAGATATAAAGCGCCGGCAATGCTCGCACAATGCCGGCGTTCATCATCTCGCGAATGGCCTGATAGTCATAACCCAGCAGGCGCACATGAACGGCTGTCCACATAAGGCACAGGAACATCAGGCTGTGCAGACTGATTGAAAACACAAACAGCCCAATAGCGATCGTCAACAATATGCCGCAAAAACACACCAGACTCTGCCCAAATCCAGGGCTATGTAACGGCGAGCGCTCCTGAGAGTCTGGCGTCGTCATGTTGCTCAGTCTGCCAGCATGTCATCGACTGCCCGGAAGAAAGCGTCACGATGACGGGCAAACAGGGCGCCGGTGGCCTGGGGCCAGGCGCCCTGTATCACGATGGCGAGATCCTGCTCAGGGTTAAGATAGATCGCCTGACCGAAAATGCCGCTGGCACGGAACGTGTCGTCGCCATTCAGCCACCAAAGATAGCCGTAGTTGTCGCTGCCGGGCGAAGGACTTGTGGAACCCTCTATCCAGTTGGCGGGCACCACGCGAGTACCATCATGGAGCTGGCCATCATTCAGGACTAACAGTGCCAACCGACCCCAGTCGCGCAGGACTGGCGCAATACAGCAGCCGCCTAGCTCGCCACCATAAGGGCCATGACTGATCCAGGTCGCGTCTGCCTCCATACCCCAGGGCTGCCATATCTTGTTGGTCAGATAGGCGGAAAGATTATTGCCAATGGCAGCGCGCACAATGGCACCCGCCAGATTGGTCTCCCCCGTGTTGTAGTTGAAGCGCTCACCTGGCGGCGCAATACGCGGCTTGCTGCCCATGAACTTCATCAATTCCAGCATGTCCCCAGGCGAGGTCGCTACATCCGACTGCGGGTCGGCATAGTCTTCATTCCAGTCAGTACCCGACGCCATCTGCAGCACATGTTTGACTGTCACACCCTCATACGATGTGCCCTGCAACTGAGGCAGATAGTCGGTAACCGGATCATCAACGCTGTTGATGTAACCATCCTGTATGGCAGCCCCGGTCAGCAATGACACCACCGATTTTGTCATTGAGAACGATACCCAGCGAGTATCCTCATCGTTGCCAAGTCCATAACGCTCGAGCGCTATTTCGCCATCTTTTAATACCAGAATGCCACCCACGTGGTTCATGACCATATAATCGTCAAGTGAGTACTCGCTACCGTCCACCTGATAGCGCAGCATGGAAAAATCGCGCACATCACGCGGCAATTCCATCACCTCGTCGCCTTTGTAAATATGGCGAACCGGGCTAAGCCGGTGGGTGTTTCTAAAGCCAGCAATCTGCTCGTCACCCTGCCAGAACAGGATACTGCCACCAGTTGGCAGATTGGCATCGTCATCAGCGGGGTCAACAAAGCGAGGCTGTTGTGCAAGAGCGGTGGTGGCAAGGCTCAGGCAACTGATACACAATGACAGGCTCAGGGCGAGGCGCGGGAATTTTCTGGTTTTCATTGGCAGGTCTCCAGCATGCGGGGTGATCGTCGAATTCTGCAGATTATCCCAGTAATGGTGAGCATGCCAGCCTGTGTAATCCTGTCGTCATCATCAATTGCGTACAATCCTGCCTGTCGATCTTTTGGCGGGCTGTTGTGACAAAGCTGCCACTGATCCGGTCTCATACCCCGTTGTCGGCAGGAAACTCAAAATGAACCCAGTGACAGAATCCGTATCCACATTGAACAAGCACCCACAAAATACCCACGGCCTGAGATCCACCAATAATGCCGCCAGACTGTCGGTGTCCGAATCAGAGAGCGAAGCGGAACGGCTGGCACAGTTTCTCAGGGCCAATGCACCGGTCACCATCCTGACGGGAGCCGGCATCAGCACGGCTTCCGGTATTCCGGACTATCGCGATGAAAACGGCAACTGGAAACGCAAACAACCGGTTCAGCACCAGGAGTTCATGCAAAGTCTGGACGTCAGGCGCCGCTACTGGGCACGCAGCCTGGTCGGCTGGCCGGTCATGCAGAACGCCGCGCCCAATGGCGCACACCTGTTCATTCAGACACTGGAGCAACAAGGCGTCGTGCACAGGGTGATCACTCAGAATGTAGACCGTCTGCATCAAAAAGCGGGCAGCGCGCGGACCATCGATCTGCATGGCCGGGCTGATGAGGTGATATGCACGTCATGTGGCGAGCGGCATAACCGTCATGACTGGCATCAGGTATGTGCCTCACTCAACCCGCATTTCAGAAACCTGCAGGCAGATGTTGCACCGGATGGAGACGCCGATCTGGAAATGGATTTCTCCGGCTTCAATGTACCGGACTGCGCCAGGTGTGACGGCATCATGAAGCCTGATGTGGTTTTTTTCGGTGATAATGTCCCTCGCCCGCGCGTTGACGAATGCTTCGAGGCCATCAATCAAAGTCGTGCACTGCTTGTTATTGGCTCATCCCTGATGGTGTATTCCGGGTTCCGGTTCGCCAGACACGCCAGCCTGACAAATAAGCCGCTGGCGATCCTGACCCGCGGTCGCACGCGTGCAGACGAACTGGCCAACTTAAAACTCAATGCAGATATCAACATGACCTTGCAGATTGCTGCGTCTGAACTCACGGACTGAACCTGGCCACTCGATACACGAGTACCAGGCTGCAGCCTTACGGAATTACTGGGACACCTGCCCTGCCGGTGGTTCAGCGCACTGTTCACACATCACGTTGGGAATAGGCGCACCCTGCAGCAGTCCGGCCAGCCAATCAACAAAGCGGGTACCATCCACTTCATAGGTGTACACATCCGGGCGCAACAGGATGGTATGCATGGGGCCACCTGCCACATAAAATCGAAAATCGGGAATTGCCGCGCTGATTTCCTGCAGATTCTGCATCAGCAGGGGCTGCAAAGATTCAGTTGGTGTTCCTCCCAGCGCCAGAAACTGCTTCTGGACGTTGTCTTCGGCATTGTCATATGAGGCAAAGCGGATATTTGGATTTTCCTGCTGTGCTCCAATGTATAAGTGATGGAAGCTGAACTCGTCGGCCGCAATGCCGGCAATATAATCCAGGTCACTGACCACCCGATCCACTGCCCAGACATCATATGGGCTGAAGTTGGCAAAACCACGGTAACCGCCTGAGGCATCACCCAGCTGCACAATGTCAGCCTGGGGGTACTGTTCAGCTATTTTCACGGCATAGAACGGTGACGGAATGGAGCCGGCACTGGAGCCCGTGACAAACACCTGTTCCGGCCCCTGAACATGCTCGTACAACCAGTCCAGGGCCGCGTTGGCGTTCACCATGCCACGGTGACGAATATGCAGTGCGTGCGCCACATGCTGGTCAAAAGCCGGCATCTCGTAATGCTGTTCGGTATCACCAAGATGGACGTCACCCGAGCAGTAAGGAGCATAGACCATTGTATAGTCAGCCAGTGGATTAGTGACCTGATCGAATGCCAGAATCCCGTGAGCGCGTGACGGATCGGTGTTTGCCAGGTTCACTTGATAACTGGGCTGGATATCCGGGTCGCAGTTGCCACCTTCCCAGCAGGCACCACCGCCCTCGAGGTAGAACATCACGCGGGCTGGGTCGCCCTGTTTGACAAAAAACTGATATTCGGAGCCATCAGAACAGATGGTGTCGCCACCGGGTGTAATGGCATTCCAGCCTTCGCCAAGGCCTTCGAAATTGGCCTGCGCCACCTCGTGTTCACCATGATCCATTGAGTTTCCGGTCATTGTTTCCGTGGCTGTTTCGGTAGTGGTGTCACTGCCGCAGGCCACCAGTCCAGTCAGTATCAGCGCACCCAGAAACGCCAATGCCGATGCTTTCCGCATTGATTTACGCAGCAAATCCATCATCGTATGTACCTGTTTTTGTTGTCTAATGTCGAAAAGTTGTAATGCGTTCAGTTTTCACTTAGGATCAGTCTCCGAACTGTATCACAGTCATCAGACAAGTAAACGACAGGAGTTCAGGAAGCAGCATGGCAAAGATTACGTACATCGAATACAACGGCAAAGAGCACAGCATCGACGCAGCTCCGGGCGACACCGTCATGAGTGCCGCCATCGATAATCTGGTACCCGGTATCGACGCTGATTGCGGTGGTGCTTGTTCCTGCGGCACCTGTCATGTGTTTGTCGATGAAGCCTGGCTGGACAAAGTCGGCCCGCCCGGTGAGTTCGAAGAACCCATGCTGGATCTGAACCCTGACAGGGCGGCCAATTCTCGCCTGTCCTGTCAGATCGATGTAAATCAAGAGCTTGACGGCCTGGTTGTGCGCCTGCCCGAATTTCAGTTCTGAGTCATTGCCTGGAGCCTTCTTATGACTACCGCGACCGGCCCAAACACAGAGCGTCAAAACCGCAGCCTGGCAGGGCGTGACCCTTGGACCATCCCCCTGGAAGAGATCGATCTGGCGCATCCAGGAATCTGGCAGGCCAACGAGTTTTTACCCTTCATGGCTCGCATGCGTCGTGATTCACCAGTCCACTATTGTCCGAACTCGGCGGTTGGCCCTTACTGGTCAGTGATGAAATATCAGGACATCATGACCGTCGAGGCTGCTCCGCATATTTACAGCTCGGAGCCAACCATTGGCATCGTTGACGTGCTGCCCGAATACAGCCTGCCGATGTTCATTGCCATGGACCCGCCCAAACATGACGAGCAGCGCAAGACGGTGCAGGGTGTTGTTGCGCCGGCCAATCTCAAGAATCTGGAAGGCCTTATTCGCCAGCGCGTCGGTGCCATCCTGGACAGCCTGCCTGTTGGGGAAACCTTCAATTGGGTTGATCTGGTGTCGCGTGAATTAACCACACAGATGCTGGCGACGCTGTTCGATTTTCCATTCGAGGAGCGCCACAAGCTGCCCTACTGGTCGGACGTTGCCACTGCCATTCCTGGTGCTGGCGTTGTCGACAGTTATGAGGAAAGCCTGCAGATCCTGCAGGAGTGCCTGGCACGCTTTAGTGAACTATGGCGCGAGCGCGCCGCCAGGCCGCCAGGCAATGACCTGATCTCCATGCTTGCCCATGGTGAGTCCACTCGCAACATGCCGCCGCGCGAATTTCTGGGCAACCTGATACTCTTGATTGTGGGCGGCAATGACACCACCCGCAATTCGATTACCGGTGGCGTGCTGGCCCTGAATGAAAATCCCGATCAGTATCAGAAACTGCGTGAGAATCCGGCATTGATTCCCTCGATGGTGTCAGAAATCATTCGCTGGCAGACGCCGCTGGCCTATATGCGTCGCACTGCAAAATGCGACACCGAGCTCAATGGTCAGAAGATACGCCAGGGCGACAAAGTGTTGCTGTGGTATGCCTCGGGCAATCGGGATGGCGACGCCATAGAAAATCCCGACGCTTTTATCATTGATCGGCCACGTGCCAGACAACACCTGTCATTCGGCTTTGGCATTCATCGCTGCATGGGCAACCGCCTGGCCGAGATGCAACTGCGAATTCTCTGGGAGGAGGTCATGCAGCGTTTCCATACCGTCGAAGTGACAGGTGAACCGACCCGCATTTACTCAAGCTTTGTAAAGGGTTATACCGAACTGCCGGTCCGGCTGCACCCTCGCTAGAACTGTCTGCGCACGCCACGCTGCTGCACTGTGTGGCGTGCGCAGATTCATTAAATTGCCATATCCGCTCACTAAACTACGCTGAGATTGTTGTCGCTGGACAATTCGTCCGGATTATCTCAGGAGTTTTAGCTATGGCAGGAAGCAGGCTCACCCTCTTGCGCGCCTCTTTGACTACCAAGTTGTTTGCTGGTTTTGCTCTCATTCTGATTGTGATCGTTGCGCTCGCAGCTGGCAGCTGGAGCAGTCTTGGCAGAATTGACGAAAACATTTTGCGCAACGTGCAGAGCTACGAAATTCTCGACGACAAATCGACGCTGCTGGCCAGTATTGTCACCATCGAGTCGGGTATGCGCGGATTTGCGCTGACGGGGAACGAGACTTTTCTGGAGCGGCTGGACCAGGGCAGCAGCGATTTTCGTGAAGCCTTGCAGCGCCTGCAGCTGGCAACCGCCGGGGTGGCCGCCCAGCAGCAACGACTTGAAGAAATCAATGCTGTGTTCGAAGACTGGTTCGCCAACGATATTGATCCGATTATCGACATGCGCCGCCGTATAGAGCATGGGTTTTTCAACCCGCAGCGAATGACAGACCGTATTGCCGAAGCGCGCGACAAGGTCAAAATGGACCGCATGCGTGAATTGCTGGAAGGCATGACCGTAGACGAGCAGGCGCTTTTGTCTGAACGCCGCGATGAGATGGCTCAGAGCCAGTCACAGGCCATCTACATCCTGCTCGGGTCCAGTATTATCGCCATCATTCTCGCGGTTCTGGTAGCCAGTGGCCTGAGCCGATCCATCATCAATCGTCTGTCGCGGCTGGTTGCTGTTACCCGAGAAATAGCCGATGGGCATCTGGATGTTCAAGCCGATCAGAGCGGTCACGATGAGATTGCCCAGCTGGCGCATGCAGTAGGCCACATGCAGGACAGACTGCGCAGTATGATTACTGACATACACGCCAATGCCGAGAAGCTGTTGCTGGCCGCCGAGCAGGTATCATCATCTTCAACGCAACTCTCCGTTTCCACGTGGGATCAGGCTGAAGCAGCTACCACCATGGCCGCCACGGTAGAGCAGCTTACAGTAAGTATCAGTCATGTCGCCGAGAACGCCTCTGAGGCGCGGCGCCTGTCCTCGGTTTCCGGGCAAAAGTCAGAAGAGGGCGGCGCGGTCATCCAGCGAACGCTGCACGGCATGGGGCAGATCGCCAGTACGGTTCAGCAGACCGCCGAACGCATTACTGTGCTGGGTCAGCACTCCGAACAGATTTCCGGCATTATCCGTGTCATTCAGGAAATCGCTGAGCAGACCAATCTGCTGGCATTGAACGCTGCCATCGAGGCAGCCCGTGCCGGTGAGCAGGGTCGCGGCTTCGCGGTGGTCGCGGACGAGGTTCGACTGCTTGCACAACGTACCAGCAAATCGACCCATGAAATTTCTGACATGATCCAGCTGATTCAGTCTGGGACACGTGACGCTGTCAAACAAATGAACGATGGCGTCAAACTGGTCAACTCGGGCGTGGAACAGGCTCAGGAAGCTGGCGACGCCATCGTGCAGATTCGTCGCAGTGCCGATGAAGTTTTACAGGTTGTGGATCAGATTTCCGGCGCACTGCAGGAACAGGATACAGCCACGCTGGATGTATCGCGTCATGTGGAGCGCATTGCAGGGATGTCCGAGCAGAACAGTGTCGCGGTAGCAGGTGCGGCCGACGTCGCGCAATCGTTGCATCAGCTGGCAACCGGCCTGCGCACACAGGTAGCGCGATTCCGGCTTTAACGTGTACACCCCGGCCAGCTCAGGCCGGGGTGCAATACTTCACAGTTCAAGTCAGTACAAAGCGCATAAAACCTAGACTGTCTTGAGATTGACCTCAGTAGCCACGTCGGCTTCGTAGTCCACGTCGCTGCGCTCAAAACCAAACAGCTTGAGAAACTCGTGTTTGTAACCGGCGTAGTCGGTCAGCTGGAACAGATTGTCGTTGTTCACTTTTTCCCAAAGCTGCTTGCACTCACCCTGCACATCGTCACGGAGTTCCTTGTCGTCCATGCGCAGACGGCCCGCCTCATCGACGTCCAGCGCATTGCCATCCGCGCGATAGAGTTGCTCGGTGAACAAGCGGTTGAGCTGCTCGATGGTACCTTCGTGCAGTCCCTTCTCTTTCATCACCTTGTAAACCAGCGCAATATACAGCGGCATTACCGGAATGGCTGCCGAAGCCTGAGTCACCACAGACTTGAGCACCGCCACATTGGCACCCCCGTCGTATTTCTCGGACAGAGATTTATCAAGGGAGTGGGCCGCACGATCCAGATCTTCCTTGGCCTTGCCAAGAGCACCATGCCAGTAAATCGGCCAGGTCATTTCGGTACCGATATAGCTGAAGGCAACTGTGCGGGCGCCTTTTGCCAGCACGCCAGCCTTGTCCAGTGCCTGCATCCACAGTTCCCAGTCCTGACCGCCCATCACGGCGATGGTATCAGCGATCTCCTCGTCGTTGGCTGGTTCGACCTCGGCGTGGATTATCTGGTCTTTGTTGGTATCAATCGCGGTTGATTTGTATACCTGACCAATGGGCTTGAGCACGGAGCGCTTCACTTCGCCGGTATCAGGCAGGCGACGCACCGGTGAGGCCAGCGAGTAGATGACCAGATCAACCTGTTCCAGATCCTGTTTGATCACATCAATGGCCTGCTCCCGCACCTCGTGCGAGAAAGCATCCCCGTTGATGGATTTGGCATACAGGCCGGCTTTATGCGCTTCTTCTTCGAACGCCCAGGTGTTATACCAGCCAGCAGTACCGGGTTTGGTCTCTGTGCCAGGCTTTTCAAAGAAAACACCCAGTGTCGCTGCCTGATAGCCGAAGGCCGCGGTAATGCGCGCCGCCAGACCGTAACCGCTGGAGGCACCGATCACCAGTACTTTGCGCGGACGTCCAGCGTCATTTTGGGCCCCAGAAACTGCCTTCTGTGTGGTCGCGATCTGGTCCTGTACGTTTTTATAACAACCCGTCGGGTGTGTCGTAGTGCAGATAAAGCCGCGGTATTTTGGTTTTATAATCATGACTTGTCCTCAATATCAGAACCCGGCACAGTGCCTGGGTTCGCTTCCGTTCCTGCCGCAAATGACATCAGTGCGTCTCCGTCCAGTCGATAACGAATCCATTCGCTTTGCGGGCGTGCTCCAATTGACTCATAAAATTTGATGGCGGGTTCGTTCCAGTCCAGCACACTCCACTCGAATCGACCACAGCCCAGCGCTACCGCCTCGCGGGCCAGGTATTGTAACAAAGCCTTGCCCGCCCCCACGCCACGGAATTGCGGTGAGACGTAAAGATCCTCTAGATACAGGCCATTACGGCCCTGCCAGGTGGAGTAGTTAAAAAAGTACACAGCGAATCCCACTACCTGGTCGTCCAGATAACAGAGCAGAGCACGCACCGACGAGTCCGGAGCAAAAATGCTGGCTTTCAGCTCTTCAGGAGTGGTCACAACTTCGTGCTCAGCTTTCTCGTAGATCGCGAGTTCACGAATAAAGTGGTAGATGGCCGGCGTATCAGCGGCCACGGCGGGGCGAATCAGTATGTCAGCCATCGGTGCAATCCTGTGTGACCGTATTCGGTTACGATGTTTTCAGGGCGCACAGTGTACCAGAGTGTCTGCCGCAGGGCTTGTTTCAGGGCCGCTGCGGCCGTCATGGCGACCACTCACTGCAGCGGTGCACTGCCACGTGAGACGTCCATGATCATGCGGCTAAGCAGGTACAGCCGCGGAATGACCGAATCCAGATCGACATACTCATCGTTATTGGAGTGGGCACCAAAACCGCGCAAACCAAAGCGTTCGATGACCGGCGCCTGAGTTTCCAGCGCCGCGAATGCCGCATCGGTGCCACCGCCCTCTGCCTCGTCATTGACGACCAGTGTCATGCCCATTTCGGCGTAAACCTGCTGAGCATGAGCGGCCAGACTGCGGGATGCCTCGGTGGCAGTCAATGGCGGACGGCGATTCTCGAAAGTCACGGCTACCTGAGTGTCGGGGATCAGCTGGTTGGCGATTCGTTCCTGAATACGGGATTCCAGGCGCTCAAAATCTTCCTGGCGCAGCATGCGGATATCTGCCGTCACTACGGCTTCCGCCGGGATGACATTACGGACTGTTCCCGATTCGGCCAGCGTCCAGTTAACCTTCAAACCGGTCTCCGGGTCCGACAGGTCCCGAAGCTGCAGCATCTGATGGGCCATTTCGTAAAGGGCATTGCGACCCAGCTCGGGGGCTGCGCCGGCGTGCGAGGCACGACCCGTAACTGTCATTGTCGCAGCCCCGATACCGCTGGTCGCCAGCGACAGCGAATCATTGTCCATGCGCGTCGGTTCAACTGAGAACACAACATCATGCTCAGTTGCAAGTCGCGTAATGGTACTGCGCGAGCCTGGCGAGCTGATTTCCTCGTCGCCATTGATCAATACGGTCAGTGTGCCGTACTCATCAAAGCCCATGTCACGAAGCATGGCAATCACGTGCAGAATGACCGCCACGCCCTGCTTGTCGTCAGATATGCCCAGACCATAGGCCAGATTGCCATCAATGCGGAAGGGCTGATCATCGATCATACCTGCCGGGTAGACCGTATCCATATGCGCTATCAGCATGATGTCGCGTTCGCCCCGGCCTTCAAACCGGGCATGTACCATCGGGCCAATCTGTTCCGGAGTATCAAACATCCGGTAGACATCCTGATTGGCATCCAGCAGCTCGACTTCACCACCCATCTCGCGCAGGCGTCCGGCGATCAGATTGCCCAGTGTCACCAGCCCTTCGTAATTGCCACTGCCCGATTCAATTTCGACCACTTCCTGAAGCGTCGCTATAAAGTCATTTTTCTGTGCTTCAGCGGCTGCAAACACTGCCATGTTGGGCTGTTGCGCGGTGGCAGGCAGACTCATGACAAGCATCAGGGCAAACAATACGCGGCGCAACATGGCGATCTCCAGGCAAAAAAAATTAATAAGGGTCAGGGCGCAGGTGGCCACAGTTTGTATCTGTTGAGATACCACAGGGCCAGCGGCAGCTCAAGCAGGATGTAACAGCACAGCGCGAACCAGAACCAGTTGAACGACAGCC
The DNA here is from genome assembly GCA_002354805.1 of Gammaproteobacteria bacterium UBA2675. GTDB lineage: Bacteria > Pseudomonadota > Gammaproteobacteria > Pseudomonadales > Pseudohongiellaceae > Pseudohongiella. Next base: position 75,234 of record DEMH01000003.1, on the reverse strand, counting down.
CCATCACCATGATTTCGACATTGGTGCCCATGTACAGGGAGCCGGCAACGGTCATCGCCACCACAAAAGCAAACAGATCATTCACCGCCAGCTTCTGCAGATTGTCACGTACGATAACGGGGAACAGCACCAGGTAGCACAGAAGCAGTATCACACCATTGATCACGATAATGGTCATGGCGGGAGACATGTCAGTTCCTCAGGTACGAAGCGCCATTGGCATCGATAATGGCACCCGTGAGATATTCGGCATTGTCACTCGCCAGAAAGGCTACCACACTGCCAATTTCGTCCGGCCGCCCGATGCGCCCCAATGGCGATTGCGCGGCGACACCATCCCAGCCCTGCGCGCGGATTCGCGGAGAGGCTGCAGGTGTTTCTGTCCAGCCAGGCGCCACCGCGTATACGCAGATACCTTTGGGACCCAGTGCCTGCGCCAGGGACTGGGTGGCAGAATTCAATGCTGATTTGGCGGCGCCGTAGGCAGGTGCGGTCGGCTCTCCTCGGAAGGCGCCCCGTGAGGTGATATTAATGATGCGGCCTGAACCGCGTTTGATCATGGACCGGGCTGCCAGGAAAGCCAGATTGACGGGGCCCATCAGGTTCAGCGCCATACTGTGCTGCCATGACTGCTGCCACTGGGAGAAGCTGTCACCGTCAATGGTCTGATTGGTAAACTGCCCGGCCGCATTGACCAGCACATCAATTCGCCCCAGCGATGATACAACCTCATCCACCATGCGACTGGCCTGCGTTGGCTCGGACACATCCGCCTGAAACAGCTGGTGCCCGGTACCGTCCAGCGTCGCCAGCATCTGCTCTGCTTCTTCGCGGCGACTGCGATAATTGGCAGCGATAATAAACCCGCGTGTCGCCAGCGCCTCTGCGCAGGCCTTGCCGATGCCGGTTGCTGCACCAGTCACCAGAGCCACTTTCTGTTCTTTCATATGCGTATCTCTTTGGTCGTGATTAGTCAGGGCCCTGAACTTTCAGAACACCTTCTGCCAATAGCCAACATCCAGCCAGCGCCCTGCCTTGAAGCCAATCTCACGAAAACAGGCGATCTGCGTCATCCCCATGGACTCGTGCAGAGCGACACTGGCGGCATTGGGCAGTGCAATCCCACCGACGGCCGCATGCACGCCAGCGGCCTGCAGTCGCTCAAACAAATGGGTATACAGCACCCGCCCCAGACCCTGGCCGTGCCAGTCGCGATGCACATAAACCGTTATTTCTACCGAGTACCGATAGGCCACACGCTGCTTCCAGCGCGTTGCATAGGCGTATCCCAGAATCGTCCCGACTGACTGTTCGCTACCAGGCTCGCCAGCAGACCGTGCTACCAGCCATGGCAAACCCAGTGCAGCAACATCACTGATACGGCCCGCCATCTCGATTTCAGTGACCGGCTGTTCTTCAAAGGTGATCACTGTATTGGCAACATAGTAGTTATAAATCGCGGCAATCTGCTCCGCGTCGACTACCTGGGCCGGTTCAACAACAATCGAGGTCATTTGTTCAGGTGCGGATTCAGGCATCGGGACCAGTCTCGCCTGCCGCTACCGTATCGGTCGACGGCTGCACGCCACGACTGAAGTCCCGACTCAACAGCACGTCCGTCAATATCGACTGCTCCACAAAACCTCGCTCGCCCGATTTCACCGGCACCCTGACAATCAGATGTACCTCGGCAGCCGTAGGCACCTGAATTGTTACACGCGGATCAACGGATGGTACTTCCAGCCCCCGGCGGATGCTGATGCGGTTCATGTAGCGGCGTACCTCTTCCAGATAGCTGCCACAATGGCGCTGTGCCGAAGCCAGAAAGGCCTGCTGTGCCTCATACCATTCATCTTCGCGGCGAAAAGGCACGGTAAATACATGAAACACGTAATCATGCGTAAAGCTTTCGTTGATCACCGGATCCGATACGAACATGGAATTCGGGATGACCACAGTGCGCCCGGTGCGTTGATGGGTGTATTTGCCGGGTCCGACTTCCATGATGGTCGTCGCCAGCAGGTTCTGATCGATCACATCGCCACGGAAATCCTTGACCTGTATCCGGTCCCCGAGGTCGAAGGAACTGGAAATGGTTTTCACCATTGAGCCAATCATGCACAGAATCAATTCTTTGGTAGCCACCACAAAGGCCACAGCAATCGCGACGATCGACAGCGCGAGTGTCCTAAGCTCCTCGCCCCAGATAATGATCAGGCCCAGCGTCAGCAGCAGCACCATTGCACTGCGGGTCTGCACCATCCAGCGGCGCCGCATCTCCGTCGATGACACATGTTTGACGATGTAGCGATTGACCAGCGCACGCAGTGCGATGACACCAACGATCAGTATCACCGAACTGGTGATCAGACTCAGTAGAGAGTGTGAGACTACAAAATTACTGACAGTGGACTGGATCTGCTCCCACATTTACTCGCCCACCCCGGTGTTCTGACCCCTGCTGAAAATGCTCAATGCGTCAGCAACGACAGCAGCTTCTACAGCCATGCGCGCGTGAATGGCTGTAGTGTCATACAACGGCACATCAGTATGCTTCGGCTCAACCAGCAAGCCAATTTCCGTACAGCCAAGAATGACCGCCTGTGCACCCTCTTCAACCAGCTCGTCGATCACAGACAAATACACCTGGCGCGATTCGTTTTTGATCTGACCCAGGCACAGTTCCTGATAAATAATGTCATGTACTCGCTTGCGGCCCTGTTGGTTTGGGACAACAACTTCCAGACCGTGATCCTGCAGGCGACCTTTGTAAAAATCCTGCTCCATGGTGAACTGCGTTCCAAGCAGGCCAACGCGGCTGACGCCAGCAGTCTTGAGTTCCATGGCGGTGGCATCAGCAATGTGCAGCAGTGGCAGTGACACGCGCGCCTGAATCTGCGGCGCCACTTTGTGCATGGTGTTGGTACAGATAAGGATGAAGTCAGCCCCCGCACGCTCAAGAGCCTCGGCAGCCTCTGACAGTATGACGGCAGTTTCGTCCCAGTTGCCAGCATGCTGCAGCGCTTCGATCTCTGCAAAATCAACACTGATCATGGCAACCCTGGCCGAGTGCAAACCACCAAGGTGCTGGCGAACACCCTCATTGAGGGCGCGATAGTAAGTCTGGGTCGATTCCCAGCTCATACCGCCCAATAATCCGATGGTCTTCATACCGTCATTTCCCCCGCCAGTGGATGTCGCGCATATCTGGCGATCTCTGCAGCATCATAACCGCAGGCAATCAGATAATACAGTTTGGTGACTGCCGCCTCAGTCGTCAAATCATGTCCGCAGATGGCGCCAGCACTGGCCAGACCACTGCCAGCAGCGTAGCGAGTGAAATCCACCACACCATCCAGCGGCTGCGACACGACCAGCACAACAATACCGCTCGCTACAGCCTTGCGCACGGCGTCAAGGAATGCGGGATCACGCGATGGACCTGTGCCTGCACCGTAGGCGGTAAGCACAATGGCCCGCAGGCCCGGCATGGACGCGACGGCAGAAAAAAGCTTGTCACTGATCCCCGGAAACAATTGCAGCACGGCGACGGCATCATTGGCAGGAACGTCGATGGCCTTATTGGTGGGCTGCTTGCCAATGACCTGCCGGCGTGCCCCCGGGTAACGAATCTCGATACCAATCTGGCCAAGCGGCGGGAATCGTGGTGAATCAAAGGCATCGTAGGCCCTGGCGGAAACCTTGGTGACACGACAGCCACGCAATATCCGTGGCCCGAATACAACACAGACCTGAGCCTGTTGAGCCGGCGTGGTGCAGGCAACTTCGATTGCCGAGATCAGATTGCTGCGTGCATCACTGCGGGGAAAACCAAATGGTAGCTGGGCGCCAGTCACCACCACTGGTTTTCCCCAGCGGCGCACAAAAAAGCTTAACGCGGAACTTGTGTAGGCCAGCGTGTCGGTGCCGTGCAGCACAACAAAACCATCGTAGCTGTCGTAGCGCGACTCGATATCAGCAGCCAGCTTTATCCAGAGCGCCGGCGTCATGTCCGCGCTGTCGATCAGCGGATCGTATACCAGCACATCAAGTTCCGGTGCGTGGCGCTGGAAGGCCGGCCCGAGCTCGGCAAGCGCACGCATGTCTGTGGCCAGGTCGCCTGCCGGAGCCAGACCTGACGGTGTCTGTTTCATGCCGATGGTGCCACCGGTATAAATGATGAGTATCTTCATTGTTTTAACAGAGCCTGCTGCCATTGCTGGCATTTTTCCTCAAAGCGCATGGCCGCATGCGCCGGGCTGGTTGACGGCAATACCTGCCATTCGATTTCCCGTGCCTGCGGCAGTTCCTGCAGTACATGGCGACGATACAATCTGGCGGCCGCCTGACCGTTTAGACACACCCTGTGAATTTGCGGGCACGATACAAACAGCGAACCAAAGTCGTTCACCTCGACGGTATCACTGACGATGTCGCTGTCCAGGCTGGTTGTTCTGACACATCGATGCACCACATCCCACAGCGCCACCTTGTGCTGGAGCAGCGAATCCACCCGTTGCTCATAAGGCTGATTGGCATCAAAGCCGAACACCTGGGCCATGATTGGCCAGAACGCGTTGCGCGGGTGCGCGTAGTACTCGCTTGCGTCCAGTGACGCCCGCCCCGGCATGCTGCCAAGCACCAGGATGGTGGCCTGATCTGTAAAACGGGGCGGAAAACCAATCAGCTTTTCAGTCACTGCGGCGCCAGGTGATACATTTGAACCTGCTGACCGGCTTACTGCGGCCGGTGGAAACGTCCAATGTAAACTGATTTGCCAAGAACGTGCCCCTCCATCGCCGCCATCACGCGATCACGCATTTCCAGCGGGTCGTCGCTGTACTCCAGATTCAGTGTGGTATCCAGCGCAAATACTTCGAACATATAGTGATGCCTGGGGCGCGTCGCTGGCGCACCTGGTCCCCGGTAAACGCGACCGGTTGCACTGACCTGATAGGCACCATTGGGCAACTGCATCCCTTCCGGCTGACCCTCTGCAAGCCCTGTTGCATCACCTGGAACGTTCCAGACAACCCAGTGGGCCTGATTACGGGCACCCTGGTTTGGTGCGAAATCGAGGTCTTCCATATTCACCACAAAACTCTGGGTTCCGGCCGGCGCATTGACCCAGCTCAGCTGCGGTGAAGTACCACCACCAGGAGCTGCATCAGGTGCAGCCTGGGAAAATCTCACCGGAATATCACCGCCATCATCAAAACCATGGACGGTCAGTACAAAGTTCTGGGCATTGGCAAAAGCACTCATACCCAGCCACATCACTGCTGTCAAAACGATCTGGCTCATTTTCTTCATAACAACTCTCCTTGCTCATTATTATTGGATCAATGTCTGGGCTGGTCTCAGGTTCTGGTCTCACTCGCATCCGGGGTTTCCCAGTCACAACGCACCTTTTGCAGTTCGTTGCGCCAGGCATCCGCGTCTCCATAATCGAAAAACCGCTGCTCACGATCATGGACACCACGAGCACGCCGCGCGTGCTTGATCGGACACCAGTACTGCTCTGTTCGAGCTATAATCTCGCGAGCGTAGGCGATCATGCCATTGCCATACTCGCAGTACAGGCAGTTAATCTTCTGTATGGTATTCAAATAAGGCAGCCGATGTCTGTCAATGACAATATAGTCACTGCGCACAACCCGCGGGATCTTGTAGATTCGAAAGCAGATGTGCTGATAAAGCGTAATTGAGATATCCAGCAGCACCAGAGGAATGATCATGCCATAAATGACAGGTGAAGAAAGGATCTTGCCGATCGGGGCGCGCGCAATGAATCGCAGACTTCCAAGTCGCTCCTGCTGGTGAAGCTTGCGGATGTTGCGATCGAACACCACCCGGCCACGCTTGAGTGTGTAGCTGAATTTTTCCCGTTTACCCTCAAGCAGGCGATCAATCTCGGCTTCCACCTCATCGCGTGTCTGCCTGAGTTGTCGCAACAAGTCGTCAAGTTTATCCTGTGCAGCCATAACACTCACTCGCAGTCCTGCGTTGTTGTTACAGGGTCTTTACTTCAATCAGGCAGCGCGACACTGGATCGGTGCCCGACGACCAATCTCGAGCCTTAGCTCGTCACCCTGGCCACGCATCGCGGTCGGGCCATTGGTGTAATGAAAACCAGACGCAGTGCGCTGCTGTTGTAGTTCATGTGTCTCGCCCTGCCTGACCAGCACGGCAACACCCTGCAATGCAAAGAAGCGAACTTCTATCTCTTCGCCATTTTCACATGAAAATGACACCCGGCGCTGTGCGGTCGGCTCCCCTGTTGCACCCGGCTGCGACTGCAGGACTACCCAGTCAATCAGATCACGTGCCAGTCTGTCAGCAGCAGCACCCAGCGCGCGTGTCGACTCTGCAGGCTCAATTGTGTTCAACGGCTCACGTTCTTCAAAGCGGCGGCTGGCAATGATTCGTCGATCGGACGTGCTGATCAACAAGGCATCATATTGAATCAGGGCCTGCGGGCTGGCACCGTCTTCGATCTGAAACGCGCGCAGCATGCCGCCCAGCTCCAGGCGCGACTGCAGTCCTTCGCTGGCAGCACTGAGACCAGCCACGCGGCCGTCACGCCAGAAAGCATCCAGCACCCAGTCTCGCCACAGCAGTGGCACGGGCGCTGTCCAGCGCGCCTGAGGCAAGGCCTGGATCTGACCATCGGACAGTGCCACCAGCATGCGGTTGCCACTCAGCGCCTCACTGGTCACCGGGCGGTCGATGCGCAGACCGTCGACGCCGTCACCGCCGGTTGCCGTTCGCACTGTGCTGGCCGGGAGTTCATAGAGATCAATTGGTTCGCGTTCGGGCAACACATTACAGGCCGCCAGGAACATTATAATTGTTAGGGTAAAAATGTCTCTCATGGCTGGTATTCCCGGATATTGTCACTGCCCAGCACAAAATTGGCCGGGTCGTCAGAAATGCGGCGGGTAATGGCATCAACATTGTTGAGGATACTGCGCAGCTCGCGCATGGCAGGTCCCAGCTCTGCAAAACTTTGAGCGCCGGCGCGCAGCGCGGGTTCACTTTCCTGCAGCATTTGCTTCAATTGCTCGCTTGTTGTTCGAAGCTCAGCGATCGCATCACTGGCGCCGCCCAGGATTGGCTCCTCATAACGATCCAGAGTGGCATTGACTCGCTGCATCAATTCATTCATGGCCCGTGCGCCATCAGCCAGATCGCTGATACCTGAACGCACATTATTCTGCTGATCCGCCAGCGCGCCTGTGACAGCTTCCACATTGTCGAGCACACTCGATATGCGCTGCGCATTTTCCTCAGAGAGCAGACTGTTGGCACGTTCCAGCAATGTCGACATATCCAGTAACAGTTGCTCACTGGTCAAGCGTAATTGCGCAAGAGAGGAAGCTGTTGCTTCAATTACTGGCATTTCGCCATTGTCGGCGGTCAGTCGCGGGCTTTCCGGCAGCCCCTGACTCAGTTCAATGGAAGACGCACCGGTCACATTCAACAGTGTCTGCCTGGCTTCTGTGTCCACTTTGATGGGCGTGTCGGCTTCAACCCAGATACGGGCGCGGACAATGCGTGGGTCTACTGGATCCAGATCCAGCCGCTCGACAGCGCCGACACGGATGCCGCTGTACTGCACCGGGCTGCCGACCGACAGTCCGGATACGGGCTCGCGAAACAGTACCTGGTAGTAGTCAATTTCCCGGTCGGCGCCGGCACCGGTTATCCACAATGCAAACCCCAGCAATGCAGCACCTGCGCCCAGGGTGAACAGGCCAACCAGAATATAGTGTGCCCGAGTTTCCATCAGTCCCCTCGCTCGTTGGCAGCAACGGCGGCTGCCGCTGCACGGCCTCTAGGCCCATGAAAATAATCCTGAATCCAGGCGTCATCCACCGCCGCAACCACATCCAGTGTATCGTTAACCAGGACTCGTTTTTGCGACAGGACAGCCACTCGATCACAGGCAGTGTACAACGTATCCAGATCGTGTGTAATGAGGAAGACAGTCAGGTCAAACGCGTCACGGACGGTAACCAGCAATCGGTCGAATGCAGCAGCACCGATTGGGTCAAGACCGGCGGTGGGTTCATCCAGAAACAGAATGTCCGGATCCAGCGCCAGCGCGCGTGCCAGCGCCGCTCGTTTGACCATGCCACCGGAAAGATCTGAGGGCAGCAATTGCGCAGCATGTTCGGGCAAGCCGGCCAGCGCAATCTTGACCCGGGCAATGTCATTGGCATCAGCTCGCGACAAACCGATGGTTTCTATCAATGGCAGCGCGACGTTTTCTTCAACCGTCAGCGACGAGTACAGGGCGCCGCGCTGAAACAAAACACCGATGCGGGGCTCCGTTTCCGCTGCTTTTCCAATCAGGGACACCGTACCCGCATTGGGTTGATGCAGGCCTGCAATCGACCGCAGCAACACTGACTTGCCTGCACCGGAGCCACCGACGACTCCCAGGATTTCGCCGCGCCGCACGTCAAGGTCCAGATTCTGGTGCACAACATGGGTGCCAAACCGGTTCTCCAGCCCGCGCACTGTGATGACTGAAGTTTCAGACGAACTCATCTTCACCATCCCATCTGCATAAAGAACAGGGCGGCCACTGCATCCAGCAGGATCACCACAAATATGGACTGCACAACAGCCGAGGTGGTGTGCTCCCCAACTGACTGTGCGCTACCTGCAACCTTCATTCCTTCCAGACATCCAATCAGGGCTATCAGCATGGCAAAAACTGGCGCCTTGCTGATACCCAGCAACATATGACGAATCGGTATATCCTGCACAATCGTCAGATACTGCGCGAGAGAAATATCCAGTGACGCGGCGGCGACCACAGCCCCACCTGCCATACCTGACATGATCGACAGAAAAGTCAGCAATGGCAGCACAATAACAAGCGCTAGCACCCGCGGCAGCACCAGCAGTTCAATCGGGCTGAGGTCCTGAACTCGCAGGGCATCCAGCTCTTCGTTTATTTTCATGGAGCCGATCTGTGCTGCAAATGCGCTGGCTGTGCGACCCGCCAGCAAAATTGCGGCCAGCAGTACACCCAGTTCCCGCATGAAGGCGTAGGCAACCAGATCCACTGTATAAATGGTGGCACCAAAGTCGGCCAGAACAGTGGCGCCCAGAAACGCAACAACAGCGCCGACCAGAAAATTGAGCAGCATGACAATGGGCACCGCATTCAGGCCGGCATGATGCATCTGCGCCGTCAGTGCCGTCCAGCGCCATCGCCAGGGGCGCGGGATCAGTGAGGCAAGGGTTACCAGCGTAACGCCAAGAAAGTCCAAAAACTGTAATACCTGGCGCCACCCACGCATTGTCCAGGCACCCAGATCGGCCAGCGAGTCGGTAAGCCGCCAGCGCTGCGAAGGTGGACTGGCTTTCTGCGACGCAACAGCCTGCGCGACAGCCTGTAGCAGGGCCTGACGTTCTCGCGAAAGCCCGCTGGCAGACTCGGTCAGTTTCGCAAGCGTATCGGCACCAAACAGATTCAGCAATATGGTGGCGCCCGAGGTATCCATGGCCGAGACCTCACTGGCATCCAGCTGCAGACTGGTGTCGTTTGCTGACTCGACATCCGACAGCTCAACACGCCTCAGACGTGAATAATTCGCCAGCGTCCAGTCGCCGCGTAGTATCACGCGTGGCGACTCACCACGATCCAGCGTCAGCAGGTCATCTGTCACTGTAGGCTTACCAGGCGACGTAGCATGAATCAGTCCAGAATGCCGGTTTCGTAACCATCCAGACTGGCCGTATTCTTCTCCTGCCAGTACTGCTCGATGGCGGGCCGACCGCGATTGTCAGCCCATTTTGTCAAAGTGGGGCGCTCGCCGGTCATTTCGTAGAACGGAACCGCGTAACCGCAGGAAGTCAGCACCAGATCCAGCTCCACCTCAAATATCTGACGGGCACCGGTAAACTCGGGGAACAGCGCCAGACGCTCGTCCCATTGCGCATCACGCGAGTGAATCACGCTTGCCTGTCCGTAAAGACGCAGTATCAAAGGTTGCCGATCGAAGGAGCAGAACATCAGCGTCATGCGCGGATTCTGCAGTATGTGCGCGGCGGTTTCGTTACCGCTGCCTGTGAGATTAAGCCAGGCAACCCGCTGCGGCCCCAGCACTCTAAAACTGTCCATGCCTTTAGGCGACACGTTTACGCGACCCTCTGGGCCCGCAGTGCCAACAAAAAAGAGATGCTGACGCTGGATAAATTCAATATGCGTTTCATTCAACGCGGGAAACTGCTCGGCCATGGGTTTCTCCTTTGACTGCCCGTGCCGCCTGCCCGGGCAAACTACTGGCGCCATCTGCTGGGGCTGGCTGCGATAGACCGGCCATCAAGGCAGATAGCCGGTGTTCAGCATACTACAGTCTCGAGGAGTCAAACAGGTGCTCAGCCCGCGGCAAGCCCCATTTCTCGGCGTAGCTGGGTGGCGGCAGCAACCATCTGCTGCAGCGCCGCCTCTGTCTCTGGCCAGCCACGGGTTTTCAGGCCGCAGTCCGGGTTAACCCATAGATGCTGGATCGGCAACTTGCGTGCCATGCGCCGAAGCATGGCCTTGATCGCGTCCGCGTCGGGCACGTTCGGCGAGTGTATGTCGTAGACACCCGGCCCAATCTGCGCTGGGTAGTCAAAGTCTTCGAAGGCCTGAATCAGATCTCCATTCGAGCGCGCGGTTTCAATCGTGATGACATCAGCGTCCAGTGCAGCGATCGCCGGCATGATGTCATTAAATTCCGAGTAGCACATATGCGTATGAATCTGCGTCGTATCGCTCACGCCTGCGGCACTCAGCCGGAAGGCATTGACGGCCCAGTCCAGATAATGAGACTGCGCCTGCCGCCGCAGTGGCAAACCCTCACGCAAGGCCGGCTCATCAATCTGTATCACGTTGATGCCGGCCGCCTCCAGGTCACGCACTTCCTCTCTCAGTGCCAGTGCAATCTGCAACGCGGTCTTCTCGCGTGGCTGATCATCGCGGACAAAGGCCCATTGCAGCATGGTAACGGGCCCGGTCAGCATGCCCTTGACCGGCTTTTCACTAAGCGACTGCGCATAGCGTGCCCATTTGACTGTCATGGGCGCAGGGCGTTGAACGTCACCAAAAATGATAGGCGGTTTCACGCATCGGGAGCCGTAACTCTGCACCCAGCCATTGCGAGTTGACGCGTAGCCATCGAGCTGCTCACCAAAGTATTCAACCATGTCATTGCGCTCAGCTTCTCCGTGCACCAGCACATCAAGACCCAGGGCCTCCTGCCGCTGGATGGCATCGGCAATATGATCCAGCATATGCTGCTCATATTCCTCAGCACTAATCTCACCCAGTTTGAACAGCCGGCGCGCCTTGCGGATCTCCTGCGTCTGCGGAAATGAACCAATAGTTGTCGTGGGCAGCGGTGGCAGTGCCAGGTGCGCCTGCTGCTCAAGAATTCTTTCAACAAATGGACTCTGGCGCTGAAAATCTGTCGCGACAATGGCTTGCACAGCCTGTTGAACGCCAGGCCGATGGATCAGTGAGGACTGGCGCCGTGCCAGCACGCTGTCCCGACTCTCCTGCAGCCAGTGCCTGGCCCTGTCCGAATCGGGCGCCGTCAGAAGGCTTGATATGAATGTCAGCTCATCAAGTTTTTGCCGGGCAAACGCAAGCCAGCCCAGCAGGTCGCGATCCAGCACAGTTTCTTCGCGAAGGTCGACCGGGCAATGCAGCAAAGAACACGACGGCGCCAGCCATAGCCTTGCTCCCAGCCTGTCGTAAGCACGTCGCAGCAGGTCACGCGATTTCTCCAGATCGTTGCGCCAGATGTTGCGACCATCAACGATACCCACCGACAACACCTGATGCACCGGCAGATTATCCAGCACCGTAATAAGCTGTTGCGGGGCGCGGACCACATCAATATGCAGCCCGGCGACCGGTAAGTTCACTGCCGTATTCAGATTCTCGTCCAGCGCGCCGAAGTAAGTACTCAGCAACAATTTCGCCGGTACCGTGCGTAAGGCGTGATATGCCTGCTCAAAGGCCTTGTGCCACGCACCGGGCAGATCCAGTGTCAGTATGGGCTCATCAATCTGTACCCAGTCTGCGCCGGCATCCACCAGGGTCTGCAGCAGTTGCTTGTACACCGGCAACAAATCAGACAGCAGACTCAGTTTATCGAATCTGGTTTCCTGCGACTTGCCAATCCACAGATAGGTTAGCGGACCAATGATGACCGGCTTGGCTTTATACCCGGCGGCCACCGCCTCCCGAGTCTCATCAATGATCTGGGGCCAGCTCAGGGCAAATGTCTGGCCCGGCGCCAGCTCTGGCACCAGGTAGTGATAGTTGGTGTCGAACCATTTGGTCATCTCGGCGGCAGTCGCCGGCTCGCCGGTCGGTGCACGGCCTCGGGCAACCCGGAACAGTGTATCCAGATCGATATCGGCGTCCTCGCCTGAGCTCAGCTGGCGATGACGCGATGGCAGGTGGCCCAGCGTGGCGGACATGGTCAATACCTGGTCGTACCAGGCAAAATCACCCGTTGTCACCATATCCAGGCCTGCTTTCTGCTGCGCCTGCCAGTTCTGCTGTCGGATCTGGCGGCCAGTCGCAAACAGTTCCTGCTGGCTGCTGTCGCCACGCCAATAGGCCTCAAGCGCGGTCTTTAATTCCCGATGTGCGCCAATGCGCGGATATCCAAGCGTATGGCGTACAATCTGTGACGGCTCTGATGGCCGCGTGTCTGTGTGATTCATAACAATCCCCTGTAAAGTCAGGGGCGCTATTGTGCCGATACCAATAAATTGAATAAACTTCATATTTCTCAGAAACAATATGAATATTATTCATGATCATTGATATCAGACACCTGAAAACCATGCAGGCACTGCGCGACACGGGTCGCCTGACCGATGCGGCCGAACGCCTGTGTGTGACGCAATCGGCCCTCTCACATCAAATCAAGGAGCTGGAAAGCCGACTCGGCTGCGAGCTGTTCCTGCGCAAGACCCGACCACTGCAATTGACCGGCCCCGGGCGCCGGCTACTGGCCCTGGCAGAACAGGTGTTGCCAATGATTGCCGGTGCCGAACATGATATCCAGCGCATGGTGCATGGTGACGCGGGCCGACTGTACATGGCCATCGAATGTCACAGCTGTTTCAACTGGCTGATGCCCACCATCGAAGCCTACCGCAGCAACTGGCCGGCCGTGGACCTGGATTTCTCCAGTGGTTTCATGTTCGACCCATTGCCAGCCTTACACAGCGGCGAGCTCGATCTGGTTATCACCTCTGATCCGCGCGACTACAAATCACTGGCTTACCTGCCACTGTTTCAGTACGAAATGCAAATCGCAGTGGCTCCTGATCATGGGCTCGCCAGCCAGCCCTTCATAGCACCGGGCGACCTGGCACGCGAGACCATCATTACCTACCCGGTGGAGCGTCAGCGATTGGACGTATTTAATGCCTTTCTTAACCCGGCCGGCGTGGAGCCCGCCGCGGTGCGCACTACAGAATTGACCGTCATGATGATCCAACAGGTGGCGAACCACAGGGGCGTCTGTGCGCTGCCAAACTGGGTCTTGGACGAGTATGTGCGACAGGGTCTGGTCGTGGCTTTACCGGCCACGGAATCAGGTCATTGGCTGACGCTGTATGCCGCGGTTCGCGCGGAGCAGGAACACACTGCCTACCTGCAGAGCTTTGTGCAAAGCGCCCGGTCGCACTGTCTGGAGAATTTGCGCGGCGTTCGCAACGGGTGAGTCTGAGTTCGATTAAATGACCACATCAAACAGCGCACCGATTCCATAGGTTACCAGCATCGCCGCTGCACCCCAGAATACGACGCGCAATACCGGTCTTAATGGCGCGGCTCCGCCCAGACGGGCTGCCAGATAACCAAGCAAAGTCAGTGACATCAGTGCCGAAAGACTGACGGCCAGGGTAAGTGCTTTCAGCGGCTGCATGACTGCTACCAGTAACGGTAGCGCAGCTCCTGCCGAAAATGTAAGCGCAGAAGTCAAAGCCGCCTGGAAAGGACGGGCGTTCACTGCTTCCGTAATACCGAGCTCATCCCTTGCATGCGCAGCCAGAGCGTCATGTAACATTAATTGTCGTGCAACTTCCCTGGCCAGTGCTGGTTCCAGACCTCTAGCCTGATAGATCCCTGCCAGCTCAGCCTGCTCCTGCTCTGGCTCGGCGGCCAGCTCCTTGCGCTCCAGTGCCAGGTCAGCCTTTTCAATGTCAGCTTGCGAGCTGACGGAAACGTATTCACCGGCAGCCATCGACATGGCACCCGCTACCAGGCCAGCCAGCCCCGCGATCAGAATACCCCTGGCGTCTGCGCCAGCAGCGGCAACACCCACAATCAGACTGGCGGTGGAGACGATACCATCGTTGGCACCGAGCACCGCGGCGCGCAGCCAGCCACTGCGATTGATTCTGTGTTTTTCAGGATAGGTCATTGGCTCAGACCAAGGTCAATACATTCCGGAAGGCAACACTTCGACCGATGCGCTGCAGCGCTTTTAAATCCTGTTCAGTTTCTATGGTCATAACAGTGTCCTCATTGAGGCTGTTATACCCCGACAGCTGGCAAACATCAAACCGCAATCGGCCAGACAGGTTGCGGGCCTTCCGGGTCGTTGTCATCAGGCTGGGCGTTAGTTTGCAGGTAGTCCAGGATGGCTGCTTTCAAGGCCTGTCCACCTTCGAGACCCTGGTTGCCAAACAGGCGATTGAACTCCAGCACGTAGGGATGATCACCCACTAGCGCGATATCGAAACCGGCGTGATTGACGCCCAGCTGCCGAGCCAGTCCTAAAGCCAGTTCAGTCGCTGCATCCGGCACCGGGCTGTGGTCAATGCGGCCACCCTGCGCCACATTGTTGTAGAACCCTCGATCCGACTGGGTACGCCAGTATGCAGTAATGACCTTGTCACCCACAATTACGACACGAACATCACGGTCTATGGGCAGATACTCCTGTACATAAAGTACTGGTGTTTTTTCGCAGTACTGTTGCCAGTCCTGACGGCAGCTGATCAGCCAGACTCCTTCGCCCATGCTGGCCTTGGGCAGCTTGGCAACAAACGGCAGTGGCATAAGATCCCAGAGCCGTTCGCGCGACTCGGCACAGTTATTCTCTATGACCGTCCATGGCGTGTGCGCCGGCGCAATCAGCTCAAACGCCCGCGTCATCTCCACCTTGTCGTGACCTATGCGATAACTGGCCTCGCTGGGAAATACCCGGCAGTTCAGGCCATAAACCAAAGCGTTAAGTTGCCAGTATTCGGGATACAACACCCAGTCAGCGCGGCTCAGCAGTTCCTTGTGCTGAAAAATATCCTGGGGTTTAAGAACGGTTGTATTGGGAAAGCCGAGAGTTCGGAAGACGTCGAATGACACCAGGTTCATGTTTGCGCGCACGCAGAGGAAAAAGTGCGCATTCTATTGGGATTTTGGAATCTGGCAAGTAGTTTTGTGTGTGAGTGAGCTGGTCAGTGAGGAAAGCAGAATCAGTGTGTATGCCGTCACCTCAATAAGTTCTTCATAAAACGCTGGGTGTTCAACGCCCTGATAGCCTTCAAAAAAGGCCGCCAAATACAGAAGCAGGCCGGCAGCGATCAGCATCATACCCGCCGGCGTGACCGCGAACTGCAGGGCCTCCTTAAGGTAATGCCTGAAATCAACATAGAGCGCATAGGCGAGTAGTGCGCAGAAGGCCACTGCCAGCAGGATATTGCGGCCTGTGCCCGAGGTGAGTGCGATAACAGCTTGCGGCAGGTCGAAATCTTCAACATCGAGCTCACGCACAATAAAGCTGTAGCACAAAAGCGCGCATGACAGCATCAGCAGCGTGTTGTATCGACCGTTGCGCGATAGCGTGACGATAAAGGCAATACAGGCTGCTGAAAGCAAGATCACCTGAGTTGTCTCAAGCAGACCGTATTCGGCATAGATCCGGGTTTGCCCATTGCTCAGGGCAAGAAGCGCCCAGGCAGCGTACGCTGCCCAGGCAATCGCAAAGGTACTGTATAGGGTCAGTAGTGGCCTGACTGACTTCGCCATCCGTGTCCCTGAGCCTGGCGGACGTTATTTTTTGCGAGACCCGCAGTGCCGCTTCAGGCGCTGCAGGTTCCCCCAAACTCATCACCGCCACCACAGTAAGTGTGATGCTGCAGCTGCAGGTGCAATCCATCTGGGTCTGAAAAATACACTTCCGGAGTACCATCCGGCTCTGCACCCCCACGCTCTGGCATACGCATGGTTACCCAATGCTGCAGCGGAGCAGGTTCACCGTCGCCGCGTGGCGACAGGCCGTACTCGGTCAGCTTTTCCAGTACCGAGGCTACTGTGAAGTTTTCCATATTTAGACTGACATGGTCGATGCGCCCGGTTTGTGCCGGTACGCCGTCCTGCATGCCGCCCACAAACATCAGGAACTGCGTGCCATTGCCAAGTCCCAGAGTCGGGAACTGCGCCTGGAATGCCTGATTCTCCAATCCGAACAACCTTCTATAGAACTCGTTGCTCAATTGATAGTTGGCGACAAAGGTTGTCAAATGGTTGATCTCGCGCAGTTCGATCAGGCCTTCAGTGGACGCAGGTTCTGGTGTACAGCTTTCGTCACCGGCACCGCAGTCATCAGGGCTGGAAAGTTTGATTGGTACACCATCGCGGTCTGCCACAAAAAGTTCGTGATTGTCCGCCAGCATGGTATCGCTTTCACCCGGCAGTCGACGCAGCCAGGTCATATTGGCTCGCTGCATTGCAGAGGTGCGACTGTCGTAAAAACTGTCCACTGTACGATTGATGCCATGCTCAGAAAGCAGACTCTGCAACTGATAACGGGTGTAGCCGGGAACTCGCAGACCAAAGTTACTGATATTGGGCTGCTCACCCTCGCGGACCTGAGCCAGCGTGAAATACTGCCCGTCATTGCCTACGCCCAGCGAGACTGTGTCGCCGATGCGAGTCAGGACAGGACAGCCAAACAGGCCCTGGTAGAATTCTACAGATCGGTCCAGGTCGCTGACCCGGAGCTCAAAACTGTGCAGACCCGCTGTGGGTATGGGTTGCGCACCCGCCTGTTGCGCCATCGCGCGCATTGCCAGAGGCATGGCTGGTAATGCCAGCAGCAGGCTGCGCCTGGACATGGCCGGCAGTTTCAGGTGCTTGGCTTTGTCTGTGTGTGATGCCATTTTAGGTCTCCCCATCATCGGTGTGATGGTTTGAGCATAATGCGCACGAGGTCAAGAGTCCAGCGGACCGGCGCTGCTGCCAGTTGCCGGGTGCAGCTTATGCGGCACCCACCAGACAAAAAAGGCCAGACCAACCAGCTCTATCAGGGACTGAAAAACAACCACCACAGCTGTCAGCTCATACGACGCTGGTAACGCTAAAGCCAGCGGCAGCACAACAAAGGAATTACGACTGCCCAGACTGAAGGCCAGCACCCGTCCCTGCCCTGAAGGCAACCTGAACCAGTGACTGATCAGCCTGGAGAGCAGCGCGGCCGCCAACAGAAACAGCACAAAAACCAGCGCCAGCTGCGCCAGAATCGGCCAGGCTGCAATGACTGTTCTCACCTGTGCTGCGGCAATACAGAAAACAACCAGCGCCAGAAGGGGTACCGGCAACCATGCCAGGTGACTCAGAAGCACAGCGCGATCGTCGCGCCGGCTGCACCAGTGCTCGGTAAGCATGGCAAGAACCAGTGGCAGGACTATCAGTCCAAGAAACGCTGTCACCAGCTCCTGACGCAACACATGACCGGCAATGTCATCGTCCAGAAATAACCACAGGTAAACCGGCAGCAGCAACAATTGCAGCAGCAGGCTCACCGGTGTAAACGCAATAGCGTGCCGCGTGTCTCCCCTACCCAGGTGCGTAAATGTCACAAACCAGTCCGTACACGGCACCAGCAGCACCAGTGCGATACCGAGCTGCACCGCCGGTTGCTCTGGCGCCAGCCACAGCAGCAGCCACACCACCATGGGCAGCAGGATGAAGTTGCCAATAACCGCAGCTGTCAGAAAACGTCTGTCCGAGAAAGCCTGGTGTAAGGTAGTGAGCGGGACCTGTGTGAAGGTTGTATAAATCAGCACTGCCAACAGGGGCCACAACATTGCCGGCAGCATTGATTCCAGCACGGGAAAATTCAGCCCTGCCAGCAGCCCGAAACTGATAGCTGACAAGTATAAATAGACCTGGTACTGCTCAAGCGTTTCGCGTTTCAAAGCATCCGCCTGAATATGCCATCGCCACGTAGCATATGTCGCAGGGCCGCCGCTATGTGTCCTGCCAGCAGAACGGCCAACATCAACGCGAAAACACCGTGGATGGCAAAAAGCCGTTCTGCCAGCGCTGCGTCCTCGGGCACTCCCGGCATGGCGGGCAGATAGAAATCACCCACAATGATCAGCGCCGGATAGGCAGTAACGCCAGCCCATCCCAGCATTGGGGTGATGATCAGCAACAAATAAAGGCAGTGATGCAGGCTTTTGGCTGCTATCTGCAAAGACCGCGGCAAGGTCGATGGGTACGGCGGGGCACCAACACGTATTTTCAGGCCAATACGAACCAGCATCAATAACAGGACGGTAAAACCCAGAGCCTTGTGTGAGCTGTACAGGGTGTTGGTCAGTGAGCCCCAGATATTGGCTTCCGCCCGGGAGGCCATCCACAAACCGACTGGCAGCAGAGTCAGCACCATGACTGCCATCAACCAGTGCAGCACGCGCCATCCGATCGGATATTTTTGAATCTGGGACATGAACGTCTCCTGTTTTGCGCTGAACCTGCCGGGCACCCGCCTATCGCCGGGGTTCGGAGGCGATTCGCTGCAGCAGTATCTGGCAGATTTTCTCACCATGAGTATTCTGGGGAAAATGGCCGGCATCCGGCAAAGGATCAAAACTTGCGCCCAACTGGCTTGCCCACTCGCGTCCCCATGTTTCTGTGAATACGTCATCCGCACAGCCCCAGATGAAATACACCGGCTTCTGCCAGTTCAACAGCAACCGATAATGCAACGCCTGCGCAGCGGCATTGCCGCTTTGGTAGTCCAGTGCCGGAATCGAAAGCGGGAACCGACGGTAGCCGTTAAAAGCCTCATCGGGCAACCCCCGATAGGGCGCGGAGAATCCTCGATACATTCTCTGGGCGCCTTCTTCAAGCGGCGGTGTTTTGCCATTGACCAGCGCAGGTATAACAATGTCACGTGGCGCCAGCCCACTGCTTAGCAACAACAGCAGCGCGACATCGGGACAGGGTCGATCGAACAGTCCACCTGAGCGCCAGTGGTTGAACCACTTTCGGATACCGTCTGAATAGTGAAACTCAGGATGGTGCAGCCAGGTATTCATGATCAACAGCCTGTCAAAGCGCTCGGGCATCATTGCCGCCTGCGCCAGACCAGTCGGGCCACCCCAGTCCTGACACACCAGAGTGATGCGCTGCAGATCAAGCTCGGTAATCAGACTGGTGAGGACTTCGGTATGCCTGGCAATGGTATACCAGTGAGGGTCGACGGGTTTGTCGGAGCGCCCGAATCCCAGATGGTCAGGTGCTATGCAGCGGTATCCAGCAGCCACCAGTAATGGAATCATGTCTCGGTACAGGTAAGACCAGGTCGGCATGCCATGCATCAACAGCATTACCGGGCCATCGCGCGGGCCTTCGTCAATATAGTGCTGCCGGAGATCCTGCCACTGGTGGTAGTGCGGCTCAAACGGAAAATCGTTCAAGTCGGCAAAGTTGGCATCGGGTGTTCGGATAAACTCTGTCATACCCGCTTTATCTCCACTCGTTTATCAAGTCGTGACAGTATCAGCCTCCTGCAGATTCTGCACGATTTCCCATGCCTGTACCACGGCCTTGCGGCTCTCTCCCCAACGATACCCGCCAAGGGCACCACTCTGCTGAATGACCCGGTGGCAGGGAATCAACAGGGCAACCGGATTGGCACCAATTGCGCTGCCGACCGATCTGGCTGATTTTGGCGCCCCTATTGACGCAGCTAACTGTCCGTAGCTGGCCAGTTCACCGTACGGAATGTTCAGCAAAGCGCGCCAGACTGCGAGCTGAAAATTGGTGCCACTGACGTGCAGGGAAAGCGGGAGGTTGCTGGGCGCCGGCGCTTGCCGAAAAAAGCTTTCAATCACATGTTGTGTCGCGGTCACATCCTCAATGATGGCACTCTTTGGCCAATCCTTTTGCAGACGTGACAACAGCTGCGACTCTGGTTCATGGTCGACAAATGCCATTCGGCACACACCACGCGGGGTAGCCGCAACAAACAGCTGTCCAAGTGGACTGTCGTGCACACCATAACGGATACACAGCTGCTCTCCGCCGCTTCTGAACTCTCCCGGCGTCACCGCCTCCAGTTGCACAAAATGATCGTGCAGGCGGGAACTGCCACTCAGCCCCAGATCAAGCGACACATCCAGCAGAGAGCGTCGCTGTCTCAGCAAGTACTTGCCACGCTCCAGCGTCACTGTCTGCAAAAAACGTTTTGGTGAAATGCCTGCCAGTCGACTGAACTGACGCTGAAAATGATAGGGACTCAGGTTCACGTGGGCTGCCACAGTTTCCAGGCTCGGCTGGTCTGTCGCATGCTCTACAATATAGGTCATGGCACGTGCTATTCGGTCATAATCGGACATGATGCTGCCTCAGTGTACTTTACAGCATCATCGTAAATTCATTGCCTCGCCAGACCGACCCGAATCTTGCTGTCTTGTTATACACCACCAGGCAGATGCCAACAGCAAGCCAAAGACTGTCCATTCTGCCAGACGCTGCAGCAGACCACGCCACTCAGAAAGCCCAGGGTCAGCCATCATGCCAAACAGTGTCAACCAGACCATGGCGGCGGCCACCCAGACAACACGCATGAATTTTGATATACGTGGGGTAAAAGCCAAAAGCACCAAGGCCACGCTGGTTGTCAGGTATGTCACTATGGCAAGCGCGTTGTGAATCATCTGACTGACACTGCCTTCGGCCGGGCAACCGATGTCGCAGGGCGCAAGCGCCGATCCAAGGTAAGCAATCGGCTCTGATAACAGCAGCCAGTATCCCAGGCGGCTGACGCCCCGCACAGGGACCACCGGTGCGGCGGCAACAAGCAGTGCCGCCGACAGGACGGCAAAAGGCACAAAACCAAACCAGCCAATCAACGACGCATACGGGGTGCCGGCCGCGTTGAGTTCGCTGATGTATTGTCCAAGGTGAGAGTACCCCGGTTTAAGGAGGGCGCCACCAAACAGCATGATAAGGTAACTTGCAACCACCGCCACGATCAGCCAGCGCTTATTCATATTCTATCCTTTTAACAATCAGTCCAACTTGATTTTGTGTGGCTGACAAGGGCTTAACCACTCTAGTTCTGGAACGCTTCATCGCCATAGTCCGGGCACGACTGAACAGTCGTCGGATCGAGGGCCTGACGGCGACTGTCAGCGACCCAGCATTCGTCAAAGATGGAACAGTAACAGTAGGAGATGGAATTCTCAGGGTTTGCAATCATGGCCTGAAACTGCCGCGCGAGATTCTGATCCGTCACAGTTATAAGGTCTCGTCGCACGCCCGGACTCAGCACGCGATCACTCAGGGTGCTTCTGCCGACCTGCTCATTCAGTTCTCCACCCAACTGCGTCACTACCTGCTCCCAGTCACGCATTGCCTGTCCATCCAGAACAACACGCACCGAGCGCACCAATGCCGGCCCGACCCCGGAGTTGGTCACCGACAGCATGAAGCCAGCTCTATCGCCGGTATCGTAGTCTTCAACAGACAGCTGCACGAAAGGCCATACCGCGGCTGCTGTCTGCTGGCGGACTGCCTGCGACTCCGTCAATGCCGCATAAAGCGCCAGGACTGCGATAAAAACGCCTACAACAGATAACACTGTCTGCCAGAATGACAGGCGAACCAGGCGCTGCTCCGTTCCGCTGAGACCTGAATCAGGGTCTGGCGAAGGTGTATCAGCAGCGTGCGGAGCCTTGTCGTCTTCATCTTGAGGGTTCACGTTCAGGTCACTTCCCTTTCCATGTTCTCATTCTGCCGGCTTGATCAACCTGCTGGCTGAAACCAGAACTCCACTTCATCCGTTTCCACATTAAATGTTGCTGAATGTTCGGCATGAGCAGGCACGTGATACCAATCGCCGGGGCCAAAGCGTTCGCTTGTTCCATTCATGCTCAGGATCAGCTCACCCCGCGTGATGACACCATAATTGTCCGTGTCGTGGGTATGCGGCGGGATGGTGGTACCAGCCGGGTAGGATGCAAACAGCACATCAGCACCGTCTGCTTTGAGTTTGTAGGCGTCAAATCTGCCATCGTACAACGGCAGCTGTTTGACTCGGTTGGGGTATTTCCCTGACATGGCGGCGGCCCCGGTCACAGATTCAGCATCGAGCTTACACCGAATTTAACTCATAGTTAACCAGATCAATCCCTGTACTGCATTCTCAAAGTCTCGGACTGATTCTCAACTGGCTGGCTTGCGGGCCACTATCTGAAAAATGTGCCAGTCATGAGGAACGCCACCGGCAGTCTTGCCGCCTGAACGATGCACCTTAAACCGCAGCACTTCGTAGGGTTTGAGCAGACCCTCGACCTCCGATTGATCGAATGCTGAGACATGCGACCAGAACACGCTGGGGTTGTCTCCCGCTTGCGCCATGGTATCTTCTCGCCCCAGCAAAGATCCGCAGAATATTCCACCTGGCAGCAGGCATTCGAAGATATTATCCCAGACTGTGTTGAAATGATCTGGTGGGCAAAAGAACAGACTGGCGTCTGCCACTACCAATGACGCTGCCGGATAGTCAAACGTCTCAAACGATGCCTTGGACAGGACCACGTTTTTTGACCCCTTGAATCGACCCTGGCAGACTGACAGCGCCTGATCATCCACATCAAATGCGTAGACGCGAAACCCGCTATCCAATAAATAACTGATGTCTGCGCCAGCGCCACAACCGCAATCAATGGCGGCTCTGGCGCCGTCGATTCTGCTGACAGCAAACTTCAGGTCTTCCCGTGTCGGGCGATCCCTGGTTGATTCCAGGTAGTGGGAAATGGCTGTATCAGACATGAGCAGACCTGTTTCGCGAGCCTTATAACCTGCGACCCAGCTTGCGCTCGGCCAGCCGGCGCTCCCAGCCGGGACTCATAAAGCTGATCACTTCAAAAGCAATCAGGCCCTGCACAACAAGCCCGGCGCCAAGACCGGCAAAAATAATATAAACCACCGGCTCACCGTGGAAAGCAACCAGAAATACAGCCGCCAGCACCATATAGGTCACCAGAAACTCATAAAATTCTTTCATTCTTTTGGCGTAAAGCAATGCCTGTTGTTCGTCTGCTTTCAATTGTGAATCGTCCTGCATGGGTTTTTCCTCCGCTAGTAAATGAGATAGATCCACCTCAAACACGGAAGCAAGTGCCTTGCATGTCTCCATACTCGGCTTATGACCCTGCTCAATACGCTGAATTGTTCGCGTCGTCACACCTGCCATTTCAGCCAGCTGGCTTTGCGACCATCCATTTTTCAGGCGTAATTTCCTGATAATCATTACACAGTCCTATTGGGGGCCGGTTGAAGCCCTGCTGAGTCCGTATCACTGCTTGAGGCAATGCAAGACTGGGCAAATTTCTTTTCAATTAAAACGACACAAACACGAAATCATGACGAAATTAACGCGACACTTCTTTTATTTCAAAACCTTAGCAGCACAACGTTGTTGGCTTCAGGGCAATGCCACCCAGTTCGCTGTCATGATCCTCAACCCAAAGCCTGACCTCAGGGTGGCCTTTCTCTGCGTTCCTGAGTCTGAAGAGCCCTCTCACGATTCAACTCCCACCCTGTTACGCGACTTGGCTCAGTCAGCGGAAAGCCAGGCTTCTGCCACCGGCTTCTCACTCAGTTTAAAGGCCTTGATGCGCATCCACGGTATCAACATGCCTTCCAGCTCGCTGACGCGCTGAACCCAGGTTTCGTCTGCGAGTACCACCGTCTTCGATGCCCTCAGAATGCGTGATGATCTCGTCCAGTGCCATTTCCATTTCGGTGGAATCCAGTTTGCCACTGAATTCCATGTTGAGGCGCTTGGGCCCGACTCGCTCTACCTTAAACATAGTCACTCCTCAGCGGCCAGGACTGGCTTTCGCCCGTCAACCGCTTAATGGCTGATTTTGCGGTTTGTAGAATGCAATCGCGTTGTCAGTGAGCACCGCCTGAGCGGCTGTTTCTCCCAGCGCTTCTAGGATAATCTCAATATCATGATCTTGGAAGGGAATCGGCTTCATGGCTGCACGACCGTTCAGCTGCGCTCACCGCTGGTCAGTGCCTGCAGCTCCAGCAGCGAGTATTTCAGGGCCTCGCGTGTTTCTGCAGGCAGGTTCTGCTTGTCCTTGATGGCGGCCAGCACAAAGTAGCCGGTGCGGGCGACCTGACGCCACCTGGGCCGTTTGGGAAACGATTCTTCGCCAAGATAACGATCCAGTGTGCGAGTGCGCAGGCGTCCATTGTCGATGACTATAGCCCACAGCTTGCTCTCCTGCGCCAGCTCTACCTTGGTCTTGCCGGTATACATCTCCCAGCATTCCACCGCCAGGCGCATGGTTTCAATCAGGCGTGACTTCAGTGAATGGCTGGTCGGCGAATCCGTGCCATTAGCGGTCAGTGAGTTTAACTTCTCAAAAACCTCCTGCAGTTCCCGGCGCGCCCTCGGCGCCGCGTCAATCAGCAGCGGTTCCAGTGACTGCAGCTGTTTGGAGACAGAGCCCAGCCTGTCCCTGGCCTGGGCCATCATACGAAAGGCCAGTAGCGGATCACCTGATCCTTCTTCGTAGCGCGGGTCATTGAGTACCAGCAAGTAAAATGCATCCTCCACACCAATCTGGGCGAGCTGGCCTCGGACAACTATCTCGGCATCCCGACCCTGAAGGGCCAGGCTGTCGATTGTCATCGCTAGATCGCTGTCATCGTCCTGCCCTGTCAGGTTTCCCAGCACAAATTGCTCCTCACCGGAGGAATCTGCCAGCAGCGTCACAAACTCAGCCTCCTGCAACTCTGCCTTGTTCAGCCCCAACAGGCTGCAGAAACCATGCGAGGCAAAGGTGATATAGCCCGCCTCATTCAAGGCCACCAGGCTAAGGTCACTGTGCTCCAGTATCTGATGCAGCCGGTTCTGTGACTGCTTCAACTGCTGCTCAGCCTGCTGGAACTGCTGAATCTCCGACTCAAGACGTGCTTTCTCGCGCAATGCCTGTTGCTTCTCACCTTCCAGCAGCCTGACTCTCCAGGCCAGGGCGAAGGAGAACAGCACTGTTTCGGCCATCAGGCCCAAAAACAGCGCGTTATCCGTAAACCAGTTGTGCGGCAGTATGCCCAGTACCAACGTAGCAAATCCAACGATCACGCCGACTTCACCAATCAAGGTCACCAGCAGGTAGAGTTTGGCCAGCGCGTGCCCTCGCACCACACCGTCGACCATGGCATAGATGATGGCGGCGATTGCGAAAAAGCTGAAAATCAGCGAACTGCCCTGAAACAGGCCAAAATCTTCAGGAATTACCGCAAGAAGCAGCAAAACCGCTGCAATCGGGATCAGGAGACCAAATATCCGGCCCAGCGCTCTGTTATAGGAATCGATATCCAGAAATGATCGCGTGAACTGCAGGCGGGTCAGACTGAGCAGCGCCACCGAGGCACCGCTGAGGTGACGCATGAAATAATTGTCATTAAGATCCAGAAACACCATATGACCATTGATGCCCAGATAAACCAACAGAACCGCTGCTGCATATGCCACGTAATAGAGGTAGTTCCTGTCGCGCACGGTCAGATACAGGAACAGGTTATACAGAATCATGATGCCAATGGTGCCGTAGAACAGCCCCATGATCAGTATGCCCTGTGCTTCGTTGCGCTTGAATGCGGTTTCTGACCACAGTGTCAGTGGCACATGGAAGTTGCGAAAAGAAGTGGCGCGAATGTAGACGGTACTGTCGACCCCTGGCTCCAGCCGCACCACAAAGCCGCCAGGCAGCGTTCTCACCTCACGCGGATGGTGCTCGGTCTGGTTGTTGTGCATGTGCATGCTTTCCTGCACGTCGCCGTACTCGTCCAACAACCACACAAATACATCATTGGTGGGCTTTGGTGGCCCGATTTCCAGCAAATACGGTGTTCCGTCATCTATCAGCGCAGCGTCCCAGTCAAGCTCCAGCTTGAACCACAGGGCCGTATCGGTGTAACCAAAGTCCAGATCAGCAGGGAAATCCTGATCGAAGCGCGAGGCCATTTCTGCGCTGCTCACCTCCGCAAATGTCAGCGTGGTGGCATCATCCTGCAGCAATAACACATGGTCGGCCAGGGACAGCGATTCAAGCTGAGGGTCAATGCTGACCGATTGGGACCAGGCGGTCGAGAATGCGCTTGTTAGCAGAAGGGCAGTCAGCACTAAAAGAGTGCGGATGTACCATTTTAAGGCTGATCCTGGGTGAAACGTCATTTTTCTCGCAATAACAAAATCTTGCTGTTTGTTTGGCCCTATTTTGACCCTATTGTTTCGGTGTGTCGAGCTATCGTTCGACCCTTTTCCTGTAATACTTGGTAACAAATCAAGAAACGTGTAAAAAACAGGTAAATCACGTGCCTCCCAGCCGCTTCAAACGTCTCGAACTGGCCGTCGCCATATGCGCCGCCAGCCTTACCATGCATTCCAGTCGCGCCCAGGACCTACCGCAGGGTGCAGATGTTGCCCACGGGCGAATCGACATCGACGTACAGGGCCAGCACATGCAGGTCCAACAGGGCAGCCAGTACGGCATTGTCAACTGGGACACCTTCAGCATTGGCGCTGGCTATCATGTCGACTTTGACAATGGCAATGGCGCCACACTCAACCGTGTCACTGGCACAGATGTCTCTCACATTTACGGACAACTTACAGCCAGCGGCAGCGTTTTCCTGCTTAACAGCAACGGCATCGTCATTGGCGAGGGCGGCCGGGTGCTCACTGGGGGCCATTTTATTGGCTCCACGCTGGATATTCAGGACAGTGACTTCCTTGATGGGGGTGGCTTCACACTGTCTGGCGAGGCGCTCAGCGGCGTTACCAACCTGGGCAAAATTTCCTCGTCCGGCGGCAATGTGCTGTTGGCCGGCTACACCGTAGAAAATCGCGGCGACATCAGCGCCCCGCAGGGCCACGCCGGTCTGGCAGCTGGCACTCGTGTGGATGTACTGACCGACACCAGCTGGGCGGGTGGTGCGTTTGCTGTCAAAATCGGCGATCGCGACAGTAACGTCACCAATGAGGGCCGCATCAGCGCCATGGTGGCGGAACTGCGCACCCATAACGGCAATATTTACGCGCTGGCTGGCAATAACAGCGGACTGATCCAGGCCACCGGAGTTCGCAGCGAAGGCGGCAAGGTGTTCCTGACGGCTGATAACGGCGGGGTTCAGAGCAGCGGCGCCATAGCCGCGGTTAATGCCGACGGCAGCGGCGGCGATATCGAGATCGCTGCCCAGCTTATCGAAAATTACGGCGGCCTGCAGGACGTCAGCGGCACCTCCGGTGGCCGCATAAGCCTGACCGCAGACGCCATCATCAGCGATACTGACATGCGGGCCGACGGCACGGACGGTGATGGCGGCATTATAACGCTGGAAGCAGAAGATCAAGTGCTGCTGACTTCTGCCGGCAGCATCAGCGCACAGGGCGCGGCGTCGGGCGGCGAAGTTGCCGTGGATGGCGGCAGTGGCAAAACCATTCTGTCCGGCACCATTAATGCTTCCGGTGGCCTGCAGGGTGGCCGCGTCAGTCTCTGGGGCCAAAGTGTGTCGATGTTTGGTGGCAGCATTGCGGCTGAAGGTGGCGCGCTGGGCGGCCAGGTATACCTGGGCGGCGGCTGGCAGGGTCAGGATATCTGGCAGGGAAACCCGCTGCTGGAGACGCGCAATTCACAATCCACCTATCTCAGCGAGACCAGTCATATCAGTGTTGATGCCAGACAGCTGGGCAAAGGCGGTACTGTCGCTGCCTGGTCTGATGGCATCACGCAGTTTGCCGGCAATATCACTGCCCGCGGCGGCATTCTGGGCGGCGATGGCGGCATGGTTGAAACATCCGGGCGGGACGGCCTTGGCGTGTCCGGTGATGTTGACGCCGGCGCACGAGCCCCTTACGGCACCAACGGTGCCTGGCTGCTGGATCCTAAAAACATCACCATTATCGAAACTGCCGCACCCCTTGAAGAGTTCAGGCGGGTTCTTAACGAACCCGGCGCCCGTGCTGCCTCTTACACTACCTGGAATTTTGGTCAGGATGTGGATGTCAGTGGCAATACCTTCATTGTCTCGACCAGAGAGAGCACTGCGCAGGGCAGATCTGCCGGCGGCGTGTATGTGTTTGAGGACGGCAGGTTCTCAGCCTTGTTGACCAGTGGACTGTCCAGCACCGTAGATTTTGGTAAGACGATAGCCATTGCCGGGGATTTTATCGCCGCCTCTGCGCCCGGCGATCGCAAAAATATTGAAAACACCATCTCTCAGTATCGGGGCGCGATCTCTTTCTTCCACCGGGGTGATGGCTGGAAAAACGGCACCCAAAGCCTTGTTACCAGGCTGTACAACCCCTACTCCAAGCAGACGAATGATTTTTCGACTGACGACTGGGGCGCTGCACTGGTCGGCGCCGAGCGTTCCGGCAACACCTATTTTTACATCAGTAATCCATTGGCAGATCTGAATTCAGTCAATGGCCAGGACGCCGGCACGGTGCTGGTCTACAACTGTTACTCCCCCACACTCTGCGGTTCCGCCGGGGAGCTCACGGCGGAAACCAAAGTCGCCGATCAACGCTACGGTACAAGCCTGGCGGCGGATGGCGATGTCGTCGCAATAGGCAGCACAAAATCATACCACCCTACGCTAGCCCAGAATCAGCTGGATGTCTTTGTTGGCTTCAACCGACTCAACCTGACCATCGAAGGTTTCGGCAGTATCAGCGGTTTTGATGTTGATGACAGAACCCTGGTAGTCAACTCGGGAGACTCGTTCCGCCAATTTGATTTATCTATTGGCGACGGTGGGACACAGGCCCAGCAAAGCGCTGCCTGGACCATAGCCAAACCCGCCACTCTCTGGGGCGCAAACCGGATCGCAGTCTCTGGCGACACCCTGATGGTTGAAAATGCCTTCACCAGCAGCAGTACAAGACATGCTATCTATCAGCGGCCAACTGCAGGATGGGACAGCTGCCCGGATTCCGGCTGTGCATACAGCCTGAACATCACGCTCAGTGGTGAGAGAGCAAATTCATTTGCTCTGGACGGAGACCTCGCTGTCATCGGACAGGAAGATTGGGCCAGCGGTATCAACCAGGATGGCCGCGTCAACATCTTTACTCGTCACAATGGCACCTGGGGGTACGGCGAGACTCTGGGTTCCACCCAACTTGACTACACGACGGAATTTGGCGACGCCGTTGCCATAGACGGAGACACCTGGGTTGTTGGCGACTCATCGGTAGCCTTCAACGCCACGAACGAAGGCGCCGCCTACATATTCGAGAATGGCAGCCTGGCCGCCAGACTGGGCCGTCGCTATCCGCGTTTTATCAGTGGCAGCGCTTATGGTTTCGGTCTGGATGTCGGCATCAAGGGCTCTACAGTGGCCGTCATCAGCCCGGGTGACGCCTACATTTTTGAGAAAGGCGCTGGCTGGAAAAACGGCAACACCAACCTCACCGCTTATAAATTCTTCGGCAGCAACACAGTCAACAGTCTGTCGCTGGACAACAACCTTCTGGCAGTTGGTTTTACCCATCAAAGCAAGTCAACGCCGGGTCAGGTCAAACTGTTCCAGAACAGTGGCGCAGGGTGGCAAAGCGCACTGGATAATGCCATCGCCAGTCTGACCCCAAGCACCTCCGGGAACAGCGACGGTTTTGGCATTGACGTCGCGCTGGACGGCAACACGCTGCTGGTTGGGCAAGCCTCGACTGACAACAGCATCACCCAGCGGGCGTTTATATTTGAAAACACCTCCAATGACTGGTCCACTGCGGTAGAGACCATTTTGAGCCGCGGCGCAGACGCTTCCAATGACCTCGCGTCTGGCCTGTTTGGCGGCTCCGTCGCACTGGACGGCGACCTCGCAGTGGTCGGCTTTGGCTCGCAATTCGGCAACATACAGCAATCCAGCACTACAGGCGCCTATGTATTCGAGAAACAGGGCAGCTGGGCAGCGTCCAGCCAGCCAGCGGCGCGTTTGCAGGTCAACCACACTGGCTTTGGTGCCGCAGTGGCGGTAGACAACGGTCTGGTCGGGGTCAGTGCCTTTCCGGGCAACAACAATGTCGGGGGCGCAGTCTATCTATTCAAGAAACAGGGCGGCTGGCAGAGTGGCAGCAATAATCTGATCGCATCACTGGCTGCCGCCAACGGCGGTGGCAGCGACAAATCCAGCATTGGTTACAGCCTGGCAATTTCCGGTGACAAAGTCG
Source organism: Gammaproteobacteria bacterium UBA2675 (assembly GCA_002354805.1). Taxonomy (GTDB): domain Bacteria; phylum Pseudomonadota; class Gammaproteobacteria; order Pseudomonadales; family Pseudohongiellaceae; genus Pseudohongiella. The sequence continues at coordinate 44,704 of DEMH01000003.1, read as the reverse complement.
TAACAGGTGGCACACCAGCAACTACTCCGGGCTCGAACCCCTGGCGGGCCGGTTTCCTGTATCAGGGCCCGTTCGACTTCGAAAGCCGGTTTGCCTTTGGGGCCCAGCCAGGTGACACACTCAGCCTGAAGGCCAGCTCGCTGGCTGGGGCGCTGTCTTTGGGCACCGACGTCACGCTGCAGGCCAACAACGACATCAATGTTGTTGACGCCATCACGGTAAACAACCCGGATGGCGATGGCGGCAAACTGACACTGGAAGCCGGACGTTCCATCCTGGTCAACGCATCCATCACTACCGACAATGGCGACCTGCACCTGCTGGCAGGCTCTCCCAATGCCAACGCCACCTATCGTGACAGCGGCGAGGCACGTGTGCTGGTGGGCACCGACTCCAGCAACAACTCAGCCATACTCAGCATGGGTACCGGCAACCTGTTGATCAGTGCACCAGACCGCTTCGAAAACCGTGCGCTGACCAATAATATTTTCCGGTTTGCCGACACCAATCCGGGCGTATTCCGGGTTTTCTCAAAAACGCCAGATAATACAGGCGCCATCTCACCCAGCAACCTGCGTAAAGACCTGGACATTACCGGCCGTGATTTTGTGCACTACAACAAGGCGTTTAATTTTTCCAACCCTACCCCCAATGACCTGCCAACCGGTAGCGGGTTTTTCTATACGATACGCCCCTCAATCAAGGTCTCAGTGGGGGATTCTACTGCCACATTTGGTGATGAAGCAGTTGCCACACTGCAACTGGACTCAGCCACGCTGGATGGCAACGACATTGACCCTGACGCATACGGTATCACTGCATCCGGCATCCTGACTGTGGTCAAGACCGCACCGGCTGATGATGTCAGCAAGACGGCGGGGGGCTATGCCGAAGTGGGCAGTTATACTGACGGCCTGATCGCCACACTACGCGAGAATGTGACAACAGGCAGTCTTTTTGGAGTTGATGTCACCGCAGGTGAAGCCGGTGATCTGACGGTCACCAAGAAATCGATTCGTGCCATCGTCGACAATGTCACACGTGAATACGGCACTGATAATCCGCAGTTTACATTCACCTTCAAGAACCTGCAGGACGATGGGGCAGGCTTGGTGACAGGCGATAGTATTTCGGTATTTGATACGCCGCTGACAGTGACCACCGATGCGACAATCAATACCAATGTGCGCGCTCAGCCCTATGATCTGATAGCCGGTGGTGGCGACGACAATAACTACGATGTGACGCTGGTCGACGGACTGCTGACCATTGTGCAAAAACAATTGCAGGTTACCGGCCTGAGTGCTCAGGATCGTGTGTATGACGCCACAGCAAGCGCAAGTCTCAGCGGCACTGCAGCGATTGCGCCGCTGGCCGGGGACGACATCACATTGGGTGGCACACTCACCGCGACTGCCCGCTTTGCCAGCAAACACGTCGGCAATAACAAGCCCGTCACCATCAGCGGATTGCAGCTCAACGGTGCTGATGCGCCCAACTATGCTCTTGTGCTTCCAGACCTGACCGCAAGTATTACAGCGCTGGCCCTTAGTCCCACGGGCCTCAGCGCCGCCGACCGTGTGTATGACAACACGACGCAGGTCAGTCTCAGCGGTACCCCGTCAATTGCGCCGATACAGGGCGACGATGTCAGCCTGGCAGGAACTGTCAGCGGCAGTTTCTCTGACCGAAACGCAGGTAACAATAAACCAGTTGCACTCACAGGTCTGACACTGAGCGGCGCAGATGCTGGCAACTACACATTGAACCTGTCCGACGCTGTATTTGCCTCTATAAGCCCTCGCGAGCTGCAGGTCACCGGCCTGACAGCGCAGGATAAAGTCTACGACGAGACTCTTCGAGCGACCACCACGGGCACTGCCACCGTCACCGCACTGGGTGACGATCAGGTGCAAGTAGGTGGCTCCGCTCTATTCGAGTTTTCTGATCGCCACGTCGGCACTGACAAGGTCGTTACCGCCAGCGGTTTTACCCTGCACGGCGTCCATGCAGGCAATTACACACTGTTGCAGCCCACAGGTCTTACCGCAAGCATCACTCCAAGGGACGTTGTGGTCACTGGCCTCAGCGTTCTGGATCGCATCTATGACGGCACTGCCTCAGCTCAGCTTGTTGGCAATGCCGGTATCAGCACCTATGGTCAGGACGATGTCACGCTGCAGGGTGACGGCGCAGCACTATTTGCTGACAAACACGTTGGCAGCAACAAGGCGGTGACCATCAACGGCTTCAGCCTCAGCGGCGCTCAGGCAGGCAACTACAACCTGCTCCAGCCCAGCGGGATCACTGCAAGCATTTCAGCCAAACCACTGAATGTCAGTGGCGTCAATATCAGCAATCGCGCATACGACGGAACCATCAACGTAAGCTTTACAGGTGATGCGGCAGTCAGCGGCGCTCTTGATGGTGACGACCTCACCATAGACAGCAGTGGTTTCACACTGAACTTTCTGGACAAGAATGTCGGTACCGACAAAAAAGTACGTATTGGCGGGGTGACACTCAGTGGTGCGGATGCCGGTAACTACGACGCCACCGACGCCGGACTGACCGCATCAATTACACCGCGGCTGCTCGACCTCCTCGACGTCAGTGTTGCCGACAAGGTCTACGACAGCACCACCAGCGCTTCTGTTACTGGCGGCCGTATTACCGGCATTCTGACTGGCGACAGCCTCAGTCTGCTGGTGTCTGAGAGATTTGGCACCTTCTCTGACAAGAATGTTGGGCAGAACAAAGCGGTAGCAATCGGCGGCTTTTCACTGACCGGTAGCAGTGCAGGCAATTACGCACTCAATCCATTGACTCTAAACGCCAGTATTACGCCTCATACTCTGAATATCACAGGGATCAATGGTGACAAGACCTACGATGGCCTGGCTTCTACCACCCTGCGCCACAATGGTCTGGACAGCGCATTTGCTGGAGATGATGTCAGCCTGGATGGAACTGCGGTCAGCGCTGCGTTCGCCGACAAACACGCCGGTACCAACAAAAATCTCAGCCTGACTGGCGATTTCACTCTGCAGGGCAGTGACGCCAGTAACTATTCACTCAATCAGCCAGGCGCCCTGACTGGCACAATCAGCAAGCGCAACATCACAGTTGATGGCCTGACAATCGCGGATAAAGTGTATGACGGCACCACCACTGCACAGATTTCCGGTGCCGGTACATTTGGTGGCGCCATAGATGGTGACGACCTGGCAATCAATGTCGGCGAGGTAGATCTGCAGTTCGCTGACAAGAATGCAGGAAACAACAAACCAGTGGCCATGTCCGGTGTCACGCTCAGTGGCGCTGACGCCGCAAACTATTCTGCTGCGACACCAACCGGCCTTACTGCTTCGATCACGCCAAAGTCGCTTACCGTGTCTGGCATCAGCGCCAGCGACAGAGTGTACGACCTGACCACATCAGCGACGCTGACTGGTGCTGGTGTGATTGCCGGGCGCATCGATGGTGACCTGGTCACACTTGATGAAAGCGCCCGCTCTGGCAGTTTTGCCGACCGCCATGTCGGAGACGACAAGGCCGTCACTGTCTCGGGCCTGGCCCTGTCTGGCAATGACCGCAACAATTACGTGATTTCACCGGTCACCGGCGTCACCGCCTCCATCACGCCTGCTACAGTGTCCCTCACCGGCCTTTCGGCTATAAACCGTGTCTATGACGCTACAACATTGGTAAATCTTGAGGGTGACAGTACCCTCGATTTCGGCACACTTGGCACCCTGCAAACCATAAAGGACGATCTTTCCCTGCTTGGCACGCCTGTCGCCAACATGAAAGACAAGCATGTAGGCGACAACAAACCATTGACTGTCAGCGGTGTCACCCTGGGCGGACAGGATGCTGGCAATTACACTCTGAACCTGCCGACCACACTGACAAGCAATATCACACCGCTGGAGGTCACGGTTGTCGGCCTGACCGCGCTGGAAAAGGAGTACAATGGCGACAACATCGCTGACCTGTCCGGCACACCGAGTGCCGCCTTCAAAACTGGCGACGCCGTTACTATCAGCGGATCACCGCTGGCGACCTTTGATTCAAAAGATGTCGGTGCACGCACCGTAAACGTTTCTGGATATGAGCTGGACGGTGATGATGCCAGCAATTACCGCTTGCAACAGCCCGAACCGCTTAATGCCTCGATTTCACCCTACCAACTCGTCCTGCAGGGCGTCGTGGCAGACGACAAAGTCTATGATGGTACAACAGAGGCGCCCCTCAGCGGCAGCCTGTCAGTCAGTCCTTTAGGCGGGGATTCTGTCACAGTCAGTGGGCAGCCTGTAGCGACCTTCGCCAGCAAGAATGTTGGTGATTCCATTGCTGTCACATTAAGCGGCCTTGGCCTGTCCGGCGGCGGCAGCAATAACTATATCTTCACCATCCCAGAACTGCAGGCCTCCATCACACCACGGACCCTGACTGTCAGTGGTATCACCGCTCAAGACAAAGTCTACGATGGCACGATCGCTGCCTCATTCAGTGGCACTGCATCTCTTCCGGATCTGGTTTCCGGCGACGCCGTCGACTTTGACGCGTCTTTGCTCAGCGGCAGTTTCCGCGACAAGAATGTCGGTGACAGCAAACTGGTGACTGTAGAAGGCGGCGGACTCAGCGGCACAGATGCCGGTAATTACCTGCTGCAACTGCCGGGTAGCCTGACAGCATCAATCACCCCAAAACCGCTAAGTATCACAGGAATAAGCGCAGCAGACAGGGCCTATGACGGTACAACAACTGTTTCTGTATCAGGTGGCACCCTCGAAGGCATGATTGACGGCGACGCCGTTCAGCTTTCAGCCGCCGGCGCGACAGGCACGCTGTCTGACCCTGATGCCGGTGACAACAAACCAGTCACCGTGACGGGCTTCTCAGTCACAGGCGCGGACTTCACCAACTACTCGCTGGCGGAACCAGAGGGCGTCACTGTCAATATTCTGCAGCGCCTGCTGGAGATAAGCGGCGTTCAGGTCGCTGACAAATTCTTTGACGGCAATACCTCAGCAACCGTGAGCGGCGGCAACCTGCAGGGCGTGATCAGCGGCGACGATGTCGGGCTGATCGGCGCCAATATCAGTGGTAAGTTTGCTGACCCTGAGGTCGGCGACAACAAGCCTGTCATATTGTCAGGCTTTGATCTGACGGGCAGCGATGCAGGAAACTATTCACTGGGAGACGCACCAAGCACCACCGGCAACATCAAGCGTGAGCTGCAACTGATCACCGATGTTGTACCACCGGAAGTTTTGCGCGCCCAGGCCGACACTAATCTGGAAGCGCAACGGGAAACGTTGACTGAGATGGTCAACGCACAGGCGGACGCAGTAACCGTGGTGGAATATGAGGCGGCGACCGCCAGCGTATTCCAGAGCGTTGCAGCTGCACCTGTGAACAACACCATTCTGTCCACCCCACCAGAGCAACGTGACAACTTCACCCAGACTTACGTAGCCGCCGCGCAGACGCTTCAGCAGCGGCAGCAGGAATACACGGCACTGGAGTCCGGGTATCGCAGCGAAGCACGTTACCTCAAATCACTGACACAAAACTACAACCAGGCACAGCGCGACATCCAGGTGGCGACGGCACTCCTGCCAGCCATCCAGTCTTCAATCGCCAATGCCAGCGCAGCGCTGGCTGATCTCGATACCAATCTGGCTGAAATCCAGGAGGCCCGAGCTCGCCTGGCTGAGTACACCCAGTTGGAGCAGGAAGCACTGGCCACCGGTCGCGGCGCTGAAGCGGCCCAATACCGGGAGATGCAGGCCGGATTGCAGGAGCTGATCGACCAGGAAGACGAGATACTGCAACAGCGGGCAGAAACCGAACAGCTCATCGCTGCTCAGCAAGAGGAGCTTGAGGCGACTCAACAAAGCATTGCCGAGCTGGAAGAACAAAGCGAGATCCTGGCTGCCGAGATGAATGACACGGAAATTGAGGTGCAACTGGCTGCCGAGCGCGCCAGTGCGCTACGCCAAGGAATCGCCGAGGCCAGCGAAGAAATGGAGTCAGCACGCGCCGCAGGAGCTGAGGCTTACGCGCAGCGGGCCGCCAATCTGGCGCAGGCGCGTCAGGAAGCCGAAGCCAAGCGCGACCGTCTGCAGGCAGTGGTCGCCTCCGACCTCGCCGATCGCACTGCAGCCAGTCTGGTCGATACCGATCCGGCCGTGGTAGCAACGCTGGCAGGACGTGAGCAGGCAACAGCGGCCAAGAACGCCGTGGGGCAAACCATTACTGAAACCCTGGGCGCCGGCGCACTGAATTACGCTGAGCAACTGGCGCAGCAGGCCAGCTCAGGACAGGGGCTGGGCGTGAATCCGCAACAATTGCGTGACGGCCTGGTCAACAGCGTGCCGGAGCTAAACCAGCTGCAGAACCAGTATCAATCCGCGATGACGGAACAGCAATCAGCGATGAACGATATTGAGAGCCTGTTTCTGACGGGTGCTCGCAATGCCGTCGGGATTTTTGGTGGGACCTTGACTCAAGCGCAAGCCGACTCTACGCCGATAGTTGCTGCAGCGCGTGAGCGCATGAACGCCCGTATCGCACAGCTGGCAGGCGTCGACCTGAGCAGCATCCCGGCGACTGACGCCAACGGTAATCCCATACCCATGGTTGAGCGCGTCGCTCTGGGCATGCTGGCTCGCCAGGGAGCCACCGATCTGGCTGCCGCGGCTAACCCCGGTACCGCACGCTCAGCGGCAGCAGGTTATCAGGCCCGTATCGATGCGGCTGTCGGTCGCGAGTTTGGTATCACACCAACACAGGCACTGAATGATCCGGGTGCGGCGTTGGATGCTGCTGCCGATCTGGTGCCCACCGACCGTGACAGCGCCATTGACGTCGCCGAACAGATGGTGATCGCCAGAGTCCGGCTTGATGGCGCACTGCAGGATGCTGCGATGCAGGAAGCGGCCGCTCAGGATCCTACCGGCACGCTGGTGGAGGTCAACAACATTGAAGTGGCGGCCGAGCAGGCCTTCGCAGATACTTACGGCCAGACCCCCGAAGAAATGCTGATCAGCATGATCAATGGCCAGGCGGACGCCGCGCGCGCCGCCGATACGCCAGAAGAAATGCTTGAGCTGTATATGCAGACCAACGTACCCCAGGCGGCATTGGCCAGGGACGTGATTAACGGCATGCGCGATGGTGTCCCGCCAGAAGAACTGCTGCTTATGGTCGCCACATCAAGCTCCGGGAGAGGCCGAGGCCCGCTGGCAATCAACAATACTCAGGATGCCGCAACTGCAGGCCGAACCGCACTGGCCATGCAGGACGCAGCGATGACTCAGGCAGAAGTCGCGGACCGCACTGGTACGCTGCGCGCCACCAATGACATTCGCGGTGCGGTAGACGCAGAGTTCGCGGCGGTGTTTGGTGGCAGTCCGGAAGAGCTGGCGCTCAACGCCCTGGAAGATCCGCAAGCAGCGGCCGGCCAGCTGCGTGAGCTGGGTGAGGATCTGTTCTCCAATCCAGAGGGCGCCACGCTGGAAGCCGTGAATATCGCCGGCTCGGGTGCGATCAGCGCCACCAGCAGCGCACTCAACACGGCGCGCAATCAACTGGAAGTCCTGGCAGGACCGCTGGGTGGTGTCGGCGAAGCCATGACCACTATTGCCGACTGGGGTGTCGATATTGTCGACGGTGCACTCAGCTTTGCCGGTGACCTGTTCGGAATTGGCGGCGGTGGTCCATCCGACGCAGAGATCGCTGCAGCCCAGGCCTTTGTCGCGCAGCAGGCACAGGTTGCTGCGCTCGAAAGACAGCAGGCTGAAGACCAGGCAATCATGGCCTATCTGGAGCAGGCACGCGCTGTGGCTGAATCAAAATATCGTCTGGCTGTCGGTGTCGAAAAAGCCAAAGACCAGGTCAGCCAGTACGTGCTCAATGCCAAAATCGAGTCACGACGCCAGCAGGAGTATGAGGTGACACGCGAAGCCAGCAGCGAAGTGATACGCTCCTATGTTCAGAATAATCTAGAGCAGGAAGCGGGTGAAGCCGTTCGTCAGGCAGACGTGCTGTCCGGAAGCCCTGAAGAGCTTGCCGCGCGAGCCAACGCATGGAGTGCAGGGTCATGAATAACTTTATAATTCCATTAACCGGCATAGTTTTGATGACTGTCGGGATGCCGACGATTGCACAGCAATCAGAATTTGGTGTTCAGGTGATCGGCCCACAATCCACGGTGGAGCAATACAATGCCCCGGTTCTGCCGCAAGGTTCTGCCGAGGGTATGATCGACTTTCCCTCACTGATCAGTGCACCCGGCGCCGACGACGGCGTTCAGATCATGGCGACATTTGACGCGCTGACCATCGAACTGCTTGAGACTGGAGATATCCGCAATGACGGCGAATTCGTCGACTTTGTGGGTCGCAGCCGGGTAAGCGATGATGAGCGCGATGCGCTCTACGCTGCCATCAGGGAGTCGCTGTCGGTTTATCAGGACTTGCCATTGACCCTGGGTGACGTTCGTTTTATCCAGCAGGATATCACCGACGCCTATCGGTCAAACGGATACCCACTGCTGTCAGTCATCGTCCCGCCTCAGGAAATTACCGACAATCGTTTGCGCGTACAGGTTAATGAGTTCCGTCTGGCTGAAGTAAGGCTCAGCTATGGTCGCGGTGATGGCAACTATAGCGCCGATGCCCCGCTCTGGAGTGATCCAGAGAAAGTCATCGACCGCTTTGAACCGGTTCTGGAAGCGCCGATACTCAGTCAGCAGTCTCTGGACAATGCCGTCGAGGAATTAAACCGCAGCCCCTTCCGCAGTGCACGCGTCGTGTTTGAGCCTGGCACTGAACTTGGACAAAGCATCGCCAACGTGCAGATCGACGAACAGCGCCCCTGGGGTATTCAGGCGGGGTACAACAATCATGCAACGGAAAGCTCCGGCACCAACCGCTACTCGATCAGCGCAACCCTGGGGAATATTCTGGGTGAGAATAATCAGCTGTCACTGAACGCCACGCTGGGCGACCGCATAGAAGAGTTCAGCAACTATTCCGCGGTGCTGACCATGCCCAATCGCTGGGGTCACATCTTCACGTTAAATACCAATTATTCAGATACCTCATCAAGCTCAATTCCAGGCATTAACTCAGCCAGCACTTCGCTGCAGCTGACCGCCGACTATCGCGCGCCGCTACGCCGCGGTGACAGCTGGGAGCTGCAGGGCAATGTGGCGTTTTCACTGAAACAGTTTGAACGGGCCAGCCTGTTCGGTGGTACTGAAGTTGGCGGCGCCGAGTATGACGGCGCACAGCTGTCTGCCGGGCTGACGCTGAACCTGCAGCGCGAATTCAGTTCCAATCAGATTACCGCAACCGTTTTTAACAGCCTGGCAGGCGTGACAGACAAAAACGATGCTTTGAACTATCGCCGTTTCTACAACAGCGTGGACGGTGAACCGGAAAGCACACATGTCAGCCTTAGTTTTGCCCACATGCAGCAGCTGGCGATTTTAGGTGAGCGCTGGAGCAACTGGCGCACAGAAACTCAGGTATCAGCGCAATACGCCGTCACCGAGCTGGCGGGCAGTGACAACTTCGCACTCGGCGGGCCGGGTATCCTCCGTGCCTACCAGTCCAGTGAAGGCGCCGGCGACAGAGGCTGGTTTCTCAATCAGACGCTGCATCTGCCGCCGCTCAACAGACCCGTGCTTTATGGCCTGATTCAGGGCATCCAATGGTCGACATTCGTTGAGACGGGAACAGCCAATTTCGAAAGCGGCGGCAGTATCTCACTCTGGGATGCGGGGGGCGGAATCACCCTGCAACTGCAGGGCAACACAACGTGCAACTTCACGGTGGCAGTCGCCGGTAAAACGACCGCGCTGACAGAACAGGGTGACGGCCGTGTGTTTGCCAGCTGTAACTATTCTTACTGACTATTGAGAAGTTGCTTGCCAGAAAAAAACCTGTGTGGCGTCGTCAGTGCCTGCATCATGCAGTTCACCGCGCAGCATGCCTGCTTTAAGTAATACCCGATGTGATGCCAGATTGGCAGGCGCCGTAGTGGCGATAATATAGTCGAGGTCATGAGCAGACACGCCATAGGCGATCAGCCCTTGCACGGCTTCCGTAGCAAAGCCGCATCCCCAATGTGAACGCAGGTAGGCGTATTTAATCTCTGGCTCCAACTGACCACCCGGGTGCACAATCCCGCAAAAGCCGATTACCCCTGGTTGAGATAATCTCTCAACCGCAAACATGCCGTATCCGCGTTGCTGGTAGTTCCTGCGCGTCACATCTATCCAGTAAACACACTCTTCGCGGGTAATCGGTTTGCTATCTCCTACCCATCGCATCGCCTCAGCGTCACCATAGACGGCAAGCAAATCTGCAAGATCGGAGTCGCGCCAGCGCCGAACGCTCAGCCGCTCCGTACGAAAAACCTCGTCTGACACAACCACTACCTGATCAGATCTCAGTGTGCTTGGCCCGCTTGTTTATATACATCGCCCCATCTGCCTCATGCAGCATGTCCTCAACAGAGGAATGCTTGAGGGGCTCATAGGTCACCAGACCGTAGGAGAAACCGATCTCATAAGGCAGCGAGAGCTTGTCACAGTTAGCCTGCAGTCGGCTAGCAAACTGATTCATCATCTCGGTGATATTAGCTGGGCTTACATTGGTAAGTAGCGCCACAAACTCGTCGCCACCCAATCGCGCAAACAGGTCTGATGTACGAAACGATTCTCGCATCTGATCCGCAAAAATTTTAAGTACGCGATCGCCCTCAGCATGACCATGGGTGTCATTGATCTGCTTGAACTTGTCCAGGTCAAAGAAAACCAGTGTCGCTGGAAAAAGTTGGCGCTTGCACAGCTCCAGGCTATATTTGCTCAGTGCAAGAAAACCACGGCGATTCGATATGCGCGTTAACTCATCAGATACCGCCAGTTGAACTGCCATCAATTCACGTTCAACCATTCCCGCAAGATCAGCGAGCATTGCGTGATCGTCATCGTCAAATTGACGCGGCTCGCGGTCAATGAGGCATAGTGTGCCCATCGCCTGGCCGCTCATTGTTCGCAGCGGATGTCCTGCGTAAAATCTGATAAACGGCTCGCCCGTGACTAACGGGTTATCAGAAAACCTTTCATCCTGCGTGGCGTCTTCAATCACGAATGTTCCGGATGTTACAATCGCATGTCCGCAAAAAGAGATGTCTCGACCCGTCTCCGTTGCGTCCAATCCAAAACATGACTTAAACCATTGCCGGTTTTCATCCACCAGACTCACCAGGGCTATCGGCACACCGAATAGCCGCCTCGCCATACGAGTCACCCTGTCAAATCGCTCTTCTGGCGGCGTATCCAGTATTGAAAGTGATCTTAATTGTGAGAGGCGCTCTTTCTCGTCTGCAGGAATTGGGGGGGCTATCATGCTTGGCTCCAGGCATAACTTAAAAAATTGGGTTTAAACCACTTTGAACCGGGGGTCGTAGCCCCTTAATGAATAGTATCCAAGTTATAGAGGAGGAAGTCTATGTCGAGCCCAGAGCATAAGCAGAAAATCTGGAACCTCATCAAGGACATCAAGAACGCTATGCTGACAACCCGTCACGGCGAGGAGCTGCGCTCACGGCCGATGGTGCTGGTGCAGGATGAATACGACGGCACGTTGTGGTTCTTCACCGACCTGGATTCAGAGAAAGTCTTTGAGCTCGAGGATGACAACGACGTCTGCGTTTCTTTCTCGGACCCTCACAACCACGTCTATGTCTCGCTCACCGGCACTGGCCGCGCTACGCGGGACAAGACGCTCATCGACCGCTACTGGAACTCGGTCATCGGCGCCTGGTTCCCGGAAGGCAAAGAGTCACCTAATGTGGGCATGCTTGAAATCAAGGTTCACAAAGGTGAACACTGGAACAGTGACAGCAGCAAGATGGTGAAAAGCATCAAGACAACCGCTGCCAAGGCCAAAGGTGAGCAGCCCGATCTTGGCGAGCACGAGAAGTTTGGGACGAAATAGGGTCTGCGCTATCATTCAGGCGGTCATATTGATCCCGGGAGCCTTTGAATCAGGACGGCGTGATTATCGTTCTGAAGGTCAGATTGATTCTGGGGCCTCGGGGCCGTGTTTCTTTCGGGATGCCGTGCTTCCAGTTTTTCTGTGTCTCGCCGGCCATCAGCAGCAGACTGCCGGAGGGTAGCGGCAAAACGACCCTCTCGGCATCATTGCGATGTTTGTGTTTCAGCACGAAGCGTCGCTCCTCACCGAATGACACTGACGCGATCACCGGGTTTTCCCCCAGCTCCTGTTCGTCATCGGCATGAAATCCCATACTGTCCCGGTGGTCGCGATAATAATTGACCAGCACACTGTTAAAGGTGCTGCCGCTCAGCGTTTCAACCTTCGCTTTAATATTCAGTAAAAGTTCGGACCAGGGCTCGGCCACCAGCGTTATGCCAGAATACGAGTAAGCGGTTCCCGCATCACCGTACCAGGCAAGCAAACGGGGCTGAAGGTATGACTTCCCCCAGAGGGTGATGCGATCCTGACGCCAGGGTGTTTCCTTGATCAGACGCTCCAGCAATTGTTTGTCATCACCGAAATCAACGTGACGCCAAAGAACAATCTCCGCATCATCAATCGCCAGAGATTCACTGTGTCCGTCCTCAAAAAGATCCATCAAGACTCAACCTGGATAAGTGACTATCCGGCTTAGACATGTTGATCAATCAGAATGGGATTTCCGTCCGGATCGAATACCGTAAAGCTCGCCGGGCCTTTGTCACCCGATATCGACGGCTCAACAATTTCAATACCTTTGGATTCCAGTTGACGACAAATCTCACGCGCGTCTTCGAATGACTCAAGGTTTTCGGCATTCTGATTCCATCCAGGATTAAATGTCAGAATATTTTTGTCGAACATCCCCTGAAACAATCCAATGTTGGTCTCACCATTTTTCATGATCAGAAAATTGTGAGACTCTGCGCCAGCGTAAACTTCAAAACCCAGTTTTTCATAAAACGCTTTGGACTTTTGCAGATCCTTGACTGTCAGACTGATGGAAAAGCAACCCAGTTTCATAGCTCTCTCCGCCTCATTAACGTGGTTCAGCTGCTGCCAGTATGAAGCTTGCTAACTGCGATTTCCAGACGCTTGATTTCACGTATCACAGAGTTGCGATTCATCTCCATCCAGCTCCACAGCTTCAACATCCCCTGGGCATTGATCGTGATCACAAACCACACGCCCCAGAAGACCCGTTGATCGACACTCTCTGCCATAAAAAACTGATAACCGCACCAGATTAAAGCCACGGTCATCACGGCTATCGCCACGTAGGCAACTACCATCCATCGCCGCAGCCCACCTTTGAACGGACTGGCAGCAAACTCAATAAGCCCCTCATTTTCTGCCATGGCCCGGTCAATCTCTGCAGCTTCACTTTCAAGCTCATTTTTAATTCGATTGTCCAGATTCATTTGCTGCTCTCCGTAATCAATGCGTTATACATCAAACCGCTCTTTTAGCAATCGCCGGGCTCGATTCAACCGCGACTTCACTGTCCCTTCCGAGATCCTGAGCACCTGAGCCACCTGTCTGACGGACATTTCTTCCAGGTAGAAAAGGTGGACCATCTGCTTCTCCAGCGCAGGCAGTCGATTGATCGCGGCACTGAGCGATTCATGTTGATCACTGTTGTTATCACTGACCTCAGGCTCAACATCTGACTGATCCAGCTGCAGCTCCGAGCCGCTGGATTTCTTGAGCAGATCAATACAACTCCAATGCACCAGCTGATACATCCAGCTTTTGAACGCTTTGGGGTCATCTAATTGACGAATGTTCCTGGCAAGCCTGAACCAGGCTTCCTGAGTGCCGTCCTGTGCTATCTGAGGATCGCCGCTTACCTTGTAGCCGTAACGCAGCAGGGCGTTTTGATAGCGCTGAAACAGCAGCTGAAAAGCCCGATTATCGCCATCCTGTGCTGCCAGCACCAAAAGCTCTTCTTCAGCCTGTTGCATTCGTCACTCCGATTCACTCATCTCTTAAGACGATGCGAATGGCTGGCGGGTTCATTTAATTTTCAATAATCAATTCGGCGCGTAGATATGTAGCTGCTGTCTTTCAAGGTCCATAGTGAGGACAAAATGCTTGAGCACATCGATGCCTATCCGACCGCGATAGCCTTGCCCTCGCCTGATATGGCTTCCTGTAATAAATCTGCCGCTTGTCGTCAGATTGTGCCGCTCGCCTGGCTCAGGATGCTCAACACGAACGTTCTGGATGGAGTAAGGTCCTAACTGGATCTCTGTCAACTTTGGGGAAACCTCATTACCTTCCGCAGCTGCAATCTCTCCAGCCTGGGCGATCAAGCCAAGCTCTGCGGCAAGCTCAGGATCGACTTTAATTCCTTGGGGGTAACTCGGTAGTATTTGAAGCCAGGCCCTGAGATCATTATTGAACGTAACCTCAATCATTGGATTTCCATATTGGGCATCGGCGCCGAACCTAATGTTTTCTGCGCCTGGCAAATCAAAATCGCTCCGTGAGTATAGGCAAATCTTCTTGCCCGGAAAATCTACCTGGGAAATAAGCCCTCGAAATACACCCAGACTGAGTTGTATCCAATTTTCGGCTCCATCTTCAACCGCAATGTCGCTTGCAGTAATTGTACTGCCGAAGATATTCAATTCCAGATTGTTCGCATATGTGTACGGATTGATCCTGCCAAACTTCCAGAGAATACGTCGATTGCCGATTTGTCTAACGACAAGATTGAGCTCATTCGCTAGATTACTGGATATAGACGCACCCGTATTATTGATCGTAATGACTGCCTGATAGATTTTTCCTTGGATCGACACAGGCAATTTCATGAGGTTATCGTCAATCGTGAAACTTTGACAGACACCAGCCTGACCGTATGCCTTCATCGGAAATAGTGTGATGAGCGCTATAAAGACTCTAACGGCTATATTCATATGATAATTACCTTCCCTGTATTTTCTTCTCTTTAATGCATTATCCCTTTGTGATGCAAATACCAACTCCGTCGTTTAGCGTTTTCCGCATCCTTGCATTCGGAACGACAACGCCACGGACTTCCGGGGAGCGTTGCTCGACGATACAAAAACCGTACTTCGCAAAAAAGGGTTGTGCCGTGCGGCTGACATCTGCAGTCATTTCTTTGAGCCCCAGTGCCGCCGCCTCGCCAAGAAGCGCTGACATTAAGAGTTTACCAATGCCTTTTGATTGATGGTGCCCGGAGACAAAAAAGTGGTCCACATATCCATCGGACTGGATATCGGCATAACCAACCAGATGTCCGTTTAGTTCGGCAACAAATGGTTTTATCTCTCTAATCTTCTGCACCCATAGCTCGGGATCCAGATCATCAGGTGCCCAGGCATTTATCTGTTCCGGCGTATAGTCACGGCAGGCAACGAGATGCACGGCTGAGTGATAGACATCAAAAAGCCTGTGTTCTTCGCCAGGCCGGTAGCGACGAATATTCATGCCTTGCTTTCCTCATTCTGCTGGCATGTCATGCACAAGTCCACCGGACAGACTGGACATACGATCACCTTTTGGCCAAATTCGAAAAACAAAGTCAGTCTACTTTTCTAATAGTGTCTCCCGACTTTACGACGCCTGCGACTATGACACGCGCGTTGAATCCAGCTCGGCGTGCGCTAGCACCTCACGCTCACCGGTTTCCGGCCTACGGACAATCAACTCCACGGTACCAGTTTCTTTGGGTGAGCTTTTGATGTCACTCAAGCCATTCTCCAGCTCTTCCATACTTGTAAACATGTCAGTTCCTTTTAATCTTTGTTCCAGTTTCGCTGCATCTCGAGGAATGTGTATGATGCCGACCATGTGATCAGCACAAATCCCACCAGAGACTGAGTGCCATAAAGAAAGCGTATTGGCCCCATGGGAATCATGTCACCATATCCCAGCGTGGTGTAGGTCACAGCCGACATAAAGATATAGTCAAGAAATGACATCACCTCATACCCGCTGACAACACCCACATCATGTTTTTCTACCAGCCACCAGGCACTGATGCCAAAAATCCAGATCGCGGCGACATGAATACAGAGTATGCCAAACAATAGCAGCAGGATGCGTTGTCGATGCGAAAGTGAGGACCTGGCAATAAACCGACTAAACAGGATAAAGGCTTCGTAGTGAAGCATCACAGCCGCTACAGAAGTAACGACTGTCGTAAAAAACGCGAACACATGATACTGATCCAACACTCAGTCCCTTTCTGCGTCAGCAGACCCTCATCTAAAGTTCATATTTCAGTGACACAGTCAGCGCTGAACTCCTGTTGTTGAGATTAGGCCAACCAGAAAATTCCAGGTCAAATGCATTGTATTCCAGGTCAATCTCCAGGCTCTGCGAGAGCTCGTAGCTCAGCCCCAGACCGTAGACAATATCGGATTCATTAAACTCAAGCATGGTTAATTGATTCCCCCCGCCACTCCTGCTGAAAAAGAAGAAAGAAGAATCTGCGCTCCACCAAAAGTTACCGGCCTTGCCATAGACAGCAAGTCGATCGGACAAGGGAAACTGGGCGATGATAGAAGCTGTTGCACCCGTGACATCAAAATCGCTGTATAACGAGCTCGGCGCAGGGTATTCACCCAGATCATTGTACCCAAGCTCTAAGGCAAGATAAGGATTGAATTGCCAGCCGGCCGCGACTCTTAAAATAGTGGTGTTCTCTTCGGGGAGGCCGGATTGTATCCAGTTCTGCCCGACACCAGCGCTTAGATACAAGCCCGTGTCAGAAAGCTGATCGGCCTGCACCACACTCATTGGACCTATCAGGCAAATGGCCAGTACAGCCTTTTGTAGTCTATTCATCATATACATACCCGTCCCTGTTGATTTACTTATATAGGCTTATGCCGACGTCATTCGCGCCCCACTGTCGCCAGCTCCATGATTACATCGCTCTGTTTTGAGTTTCCTGCCCAGGTGTAATAAAGAGTACCCGGGAGAACTCCGGTGTTTTTGCAGTATGCCAGATGCCTTTTGGCACAATCACATACTGCCCGGGCTCCGACAGCTCAATCATTTTGTCACCGTCTTCAGCTTGAAGGTGAAAGGTTGTCGCGCCAGCCAGCAGCACGACAATTTCGTCGCCATGCGGATGCATCTCCCAGCTTGGCCAGTCAGCATCAAACTCATGACAGGAGATCAGGTCGTGCCCTTCAAAGCTGCCGTAGGTCGTATCGAGTCGTTCATAAAGCCCCGGATCAAAGTGCTCTACTGTAGCAGCCTTGTTTGGGCTCATGACAACAAAGTCTTTCAACAGATTCAGCGGCAGCTTCATTGGTTTATCCTTGTTATAGAAGTCTGATTATTGCTTGATCAAGTTACTATTGGCGAATGTTACGCCTGATCGTATGCTCGCTCCAGTGCAGCAACATCAATCTTGACCATCCCTGCTATTTACCCGGATAAATCGA
Organism: Gammaproteobacteria bacterium UBA2675; assembly: GCA_002354805.1. GTDB lineage: Bacteria > Pseudomonadota > Gammaproteobacteria > Pseudomonadales > Pseudohongiellaceae > Pseudohongiella. Next base: position 27,210 of record DEMH01000003.1, on the reverse strand, counting down.
TTCTGCGCCTGAGTAGCGCACACCCGACAGCAACGCCATATCCCGGCTCCAGGTCGCCAGATCATCCGGATTGAACTTGCCCAGCGAATCATGCCCACAGGCGCGCGCCATCACCTGCATCAATTCTACCGAGGCTCGCAGAAAGTTGTTGAGCCGCTCTGCCGACGCGTCGACGTCGAGGCGTTTGCGCAGGTCCTCTCGCTGCGTCGCGATTCCTGCCGGGCAGTTATTGGTGTTGCACATTCTGGCGCCGACACAGCCGATCGCCTGAATCGCACTGTTTGCCAGTGCGACACCATCAGCCCCAAGGGCCATCGCCTTTACAAAATCAATCGGCACACGCAAGCCACCTGTGATAATCAACGTCACGCGACCGCTGGCCTTTTGGGCGTCCAGGTAGCGGCGCGCACGCGCCAGGGCTGGAATGGTTGGTACACTGATGTGGTCTCGGAACATTTCCGGCGCAGCGCCCGTGGCACCACCACGACCATCCAGAATAATGTAGTCGGCGCCCGCGTCCAGCGCAAATTGAATATCACGTTCGATATGATTGGCGCTCAGCTTGAAGCCAACCGGTATGCCACCGGTAATCTCACGCACGCGGCCAGCAAAGCGCGCAAAATCCTTTACCGAGGACAGATCCTTGAAAGTGGGCGGTGACACTGCAGCTTCGCCTTCCGGAATCCCGCGTACCTCAGAGATCTTTCCCTTATTCTTGATACCTGGCAAGTGTCCACCTGTGCCGGTCTTGGCGCCCTGGCCGCCTTTAAAATGGAAGCTTTGAACCTTCTCCAGCAGTTCTTCCTTATAGCCAAACTGGGCACTGGCAAGCTCATAGAAATAACGCGAGTTCGCTGCCTGTTCCTCGGGCAACATGCCGCCCTCACCTGAGCAGATGCCGGTTCCGGCGAGCTCCGCACCCTTGGCCAGGGCAATCTTGGCTTCTTCTGACAGCGCGCCGAAACTCATGTCGGAGACAAACAGAGGGATTTTTAGTACCAGTGGCTTTTTGGCTTCAGGCCCTATCACCAGTTCAGTTGCGACCGAGACATCTTCCATCAGTGGTTTGGCGGCCATCTGCGCGACCATTAACTGCAGGTCATCCCAATGGGGCAAAGTGTGCCGCGGCACACCCATCGCGGTCATCGGACCATGGTGGCCCATTTTGGACAGACCCTCGCGCGCCAGCTGATGAATAAATTCGACTGTGGGTTCTTCTTTGGTTGCTTTGGGAGCCGGGGCCTCGGAATCGGAATCCGACGCGCCGGGCCCCTCTTTGCCGACCTGTTCTGACGTGAACTGTTTATGCGTGCCATCGCAGTAAGGCGCATTGGCGGTATGCTTGCATCGGCACAAATAGGCGTCGCCGCTTTCTTCTGCTTTAAAGGCTTTGGGTTTGAAATCCGTCCCTTTGTGGGACCCATCACAGAACGGCTGATCCTTGGAACGCCCGCACATGCAAAAGTAATATTCGGAACCCTCTTTGAGTTCGACTTTGATTGGCTTGTTGTCAGCGATGACCGGGTTGCTCATAAGGAAGCTCCCTGTATTGCACATGGGTTGCTCAAACAGGCGACTCAGAATACCGCCCTGCCAGCCGGTTTGAGGTCTTGTCTCTTAATTTCTTACGCACGCCGGCAAGAAAAAGATGTCAGCTGCCGGTATCCTCGCGGCTTAACACCCAGAGTTCATCAACTTCGCGGAAACCCAGGTGTTGAGCCAGCTTTACTGAGGCCGGGTTGCTTTGTAGCGCCCCCCACACTGCCGTTTTACCGCGCTTCTCCATAATGCCCATGAGCGAGGTGACCGCAGAAGCAGCAAAGCCCCGGCGTCGATGGCTGGCCAGAGTATCAATGGAGATGTCCCACAGGGCTTCAGTTTCGGACGCTACGTAAGCGAATGCAACGGGCAAAGAACCATCGAAAGCAGCCACCACCGGAACCTGATCGCCCAATACATCACAGATTTCCTCCTTGAGGCCCTCCGGAAGGTGTTCCAGCAGGGCTGCATCTGCCTGCTCCATCAAACGGCAATCATGCTGGATAGTCAGGGGCAGCTCAATTGGCGAGGTGAATATGGTGGCGATCTCAGCTCGAAAGTCCTTCAGCACCTGGCTTGCCTGCGCGACATTGTCCGCAAACACCAGTAACTCAGACACATCCTCGGCCGCACGCAACAGCTGTGTGGGATCTACCCGACCAACCACAGAGCCTATATCGTCTTCGGAGCTCCAGACAATGAACCCATCCTGGGTCGGATTCTCCAGGACCAGTGACTGATCTGAGGCCAAAAGATCGCGCGTTTCCACCCACCTTGGCTCGTCTGCCAGGCGCAGAAGGTATTTCTGCTTCACGTCACGCATGCCATGCCCCCCCGAATCAAGCCCTGTCCAGCGACAGAAAGCGTGCCAGACGAGTCTGCTCATCTTCTAGCGCTGATATAAACGCTGCATCTTTTGGAGGATACCCTGTGACATAGCCGGGCTCCAGCACCACTTGCCCATCGCGGATGGCTGCATTGGCCCAGCCGATGACCTGTCCCCGCCACAGCATCGGTAATGCGTAATAACCACGCACCCGCTTTGGCGCCGGTGTGTAGGCCTCGAAGCGGTAGGCCCAACCCCAGAACCGCTCAAAGCGATCGCGATCCCAGACTATCGGATCGAAAGGCGCCAGGAGGCGCAATTTGTCACCCAGACTTTCATCATGGGCGAAACGGCGGGCACCCGGGTTGTCACCAATCGGCCAGAACCAACTACTGCCATCCACTGTGGCCTGAGGCAAGCGATCCCTGGCACGCGCGAGTGCCTCACTGCGCCGCTCGCGCCACTGCGGGACTGCCGAGGAACATATGCTGCTTATCAGACGGCCCAGCGTAGCCGCAGGCAGTGGGGCATATTTCGCCACTACGACGTCAATCAATACATCCAGCACCGTATCTGGCTCAACTGGCTCTTGCGCCTGAGTCAAAGACGGCGCATACAGGCGCACGCCAGCCTCACGACGCGCCACACGTAGCAGGCCCCTATAGTGCATACCATCAAGCAGCTGCGTACTGGCGCGGCTGTTGCCACCAAACCAGTTTTTTGTGGTGCCATGCTGAAAAGCCGCATCGACCTCGCGCGGATGCACAACACCGCCGCTCTTCACGAATTCCAGCACCGCGTGTGCCTGATCCCAGCGTGCACGTGACCATTCCTTGCGCGCCGTGCGTGGATGCATCAGCTGCTGAGTGTTGCGCGGCAAGATACCGTAGTTAACAAAGAAGTCTTCCTCAACAGCCAGCCGCGGATACCGGGCCTCCAGATCGCCGGCATGGTAGTCGACCACACGATGGCGCAGCGTCAGATCCTGGGCTCGCGCAGGCGCACGTATCGGGTCAAGCTGCACAAAACCCAGCTTGGTAATCGCACGAGAGAGGGTGGTCGGTTTAAAGAGGCTGCGCGAGATGGCGTAGCGGCGCAGGTGATCTATGGTGAGGGGAGATGCCATGCTAATCCTGAACTGACGAGATATTTCAAAGGCGCCCAGCCGATATTTCCATCTGCCGTCGTTACCCTGATCCAACCAGGGTACTCGTCATCCATCTCCCCAAGACGGACAGCCTCACCGACCTCAAATGAAATAGGGTTGGGGTAGGCTGATTCGTATGATTTTATGACTTTGACTTTCATAGAGGCCATGCGTGGCGCTTAAACTTTCAGTCATGCGTTAAGGAGTATTGTTGACAGTTATGCCTCGCCAAGGTCGCTTACCATAACGTAGTACCCATCGGGATCGCGCAACGCGAATTCCTGCGTGCCAGTGGCAGGATTTGTGTTGGGCTCTTCCTCAAGACTGGGAACCAGCGTCCGGGCGCGCGCAAGTGCATCGCTAAAGTCGTCAACTCTGAAAAACAGCAAAAGTCCATTGCCTGGCGTGGCGCTGGCCGGACTGTTGAGCGTGGGATGATCATGATCCCCCCAGCTATGCAGACAAAGGAGCACGGTTCCATCTTCATCCAGAATCTGCCCGAAATAGTCGTGGGCAGGCTCTCCCGGAGACTGCCCGAACAACTGTTGATACCAGCGATAACTTCTGGCGACGTCAGCAACACCAATAATTGTCCAGGTTCTTATCATACAACCCCTTCTTCAATGCTCTGTCTTTCTGATTCCCATACCACTCCCATGCAAGCAGTAACTTTGACACCTACACTGACATCGCTTCCAAAACCTGATCCTGATAGATCTTGATCAAGGGAAAGCAATCTATGTTTACTAATAACTTCTCTATATCTTTCCGGGAGATAGTTTCAATGTTAGTTCCTCTATATAACAACGGTGCCGAGGACTCTTTTGCATTCGCTTTAGAGATCAGAAGATTCAATTTCATCACACGAGCGAGTTCTTCTTGATACATGAAAAATTGCTTTAAATGTGTATCAGTCACTTCCGTCTTTCCTGCACGGCTTTCTGTGAGAACCTCGTCAATGAGTCGGTTTAGCCTGTAGCGCGATTCAATAGCATTGTTCATGACACTAAGCCAACTCTCGTGTGATTCCGACAGCATACCCAGGAAATACAAGGTGCGACTCTTGTTGTAGTTGATAAACCCAGGCCACATAACATCTTCGCTCGATATCTCATGCGCTCTGTCAAACTGATCGCATGCGGAGCGCAAGTACATTACGATCTCCTCGACAGTTGATGGGGGGAACGTATCTATCCTACTCGCAATACAACGAAGCCCACGAATCGATAGGATATCTGTGGATTCAGTGTGTGAGATTTCCTTGAGCAAGTGCATGGCCTTTTTGTTGTAATACAAGCCCAGATAGTTGTGGTAGATCGTTTTTGTCACTGAATTACGTAGTACTGGCCCACGCACATGAAGAAGGTCAGCATGAATATTGAAGTTTCCCTCAGCGACGAAACTCTGATAGGAAACAACCGCCTTAAAAAGCTTTATCGACTCAGTAATCTGAATCGAATTTCCTTTACTCACTGAGTGCAGAATGTCTCGCTGCCTGTCAAGACTCTGCAGTATTTTGTCCATTCGTTCTTTATATCGCTTTTTGTCAGTTTCGGCAGCGTTAAAAACAGCAGGAAAAAGTACTATGAGATCAATCAAATACTGGAGCGTGTCCGCGAAGAGCACAGCGGTGTTAGTGCCCTTCTTCAATTTCCTCTCTATCGAATCGAACAAATCTTCATCCAGACGTTTTTCATCTTTAGACTTAAACTGACATATAAGCTCCGGTAGCGAGGTGACATAACTTTCGTTATCCAGAATATTGCCATCCATCTTGCTGATATTATTTACACTGTCAATTGAGGTATACGTACGGACAGCTATAAATAAAGCGAGGAAAGCAATACAGAACCCAACAATTGATATGGTGAAATTAAGAAGGTCTTTGCCTTCATTTAAGTAGTACACCCATATGGCAAGAAACGCGGAAAGTACAACAAGCAGAAAGATGGTTGCGTAAAGTATATTTGTTCTTTTCATTATTCTTCCGGTTACTTTCTAACTTGTTGCACGCGAGCAATTACCTTACGCCAGATTCAGGACTCGCTGCATTACCTGCCGTCGTTCGCGGATCGGGTCTTCGACGACCCGGCTCTCGTTGTTCAACACCATGACCTGACGCGATTCGCCAGTGTATACAGGCCAGTCAGGCAGCTTGCCAGTATCGGGGTTGCCGCTGCGCGCAAAGGCAATCCAGCTGTCGCTGATCTTGTCCGCCATCGCTCGCTCTTCGGCGGTGCCTGTTGTGAATCCATACACGGTACGCTCAGCGTGAGTGTTGTCAAAGACAAATGGGATATCCAGCGCATGGGGCGTCATCAGACGACCATCAAGCGTCTGGGTTTCCCAGGTCAGATAGTAGGAACGGACGGGCGCAGCATTCAGTGCGGCACGACGTTCAGCAATAACCGTGCAGGGCACCACATAGGCGCGATCGCTGACAATCAGGAAGAAAAGCTCGCTGGGCGAGGCATCCGGTTCGGCGCTGCGATACACATCAACAACTTCACGGGTCATGTCTCCCAGTATCGACTGGAGGCGCTGCATCATCTTGGCTTCGTCAAGGTTAAATGCTTCCGTGTCGGCTCGCATTTGCAGGGTCAGTTCTGTGCGATTGGCACCCACGATCAGGGGCACATCCGGATTCACGGCAGAGGCAGTCGGGTGAAACGGTGAAGCCGGCAGGGCATCGCCATCCACAACCGGCGCAAAACTGCTGGTTCGTGAAATGGCCTGATAGGCGGCGATAATACGTTCGACAGGAGCGTTCTGAAGGCCCTGCATATCACCGGTTTGCAGACCCAGCTCCTCAAATAGCGAGGTAGCCTGGCGTGTGCCGGCTTCTGCCGAGGCCAGACGAATGGTGGGACCGCTTTGAATCACTGCACGGTGAAACAGCCCCTTGGCTGCAGGCATGGCCAGCAACGTGCCTACCTTGCGGCCACCGCCGGACTCACCAAAGATCATCACATTGTCCGGGTCGCCACCAAACTGCTCGATATTGCGCTGCACCCACTGCAGAGCCGCGACCAGATCCAGCATACCTGCTGTCCCGGCATACGCAAATGGCTCGCCACCCAGCTCCGCCAGGTGCGTGAAGCCCATGATATTGAGGCGATGATTGACCGTGACGACAACCACGTCACCGCGATTGCAAAGATTGGTGCCATCATAGCTGGGGCTGGAGCCGCTGAGGCTGGTAAAGCCGCCACCATGACACCAGAACATCACTGGCCGCTTTCGATTGCTGTTGGCTTCCGGTGTCCAGACATTGATCACCAAACAGTCTTCACTCTGACCGGCTGCCAACTGACCGTCGCTGCCGAGTGTTTGTGGTGCTGTTGGTCCGTACTCGACCGACTCGCGGATTCCCGACCAGGCCGTCGCTGGCTGCGGTGGCCGAAAGCGGTTCTCTCCCGCTGTGGACGCTCCATAGGGTATGCCCTTAAACACGCTCACCCCTTCATTGACATATCCACGCACTCTGCCAGTGTCGATCTCCACCACCGCTGAAGGTGAGCTTTGCGCTGCAACACGGGCGGGCAACCAAAGACCACTGGCACCGATGGCACCAACGGCACCCAGCTGCATGGATTGACGCAAGAACCGGCGACGGCTCTGCAGGCTTGGGGATTGTCCGCGTGATGATCCTGTCATGATTAGAGTCCCAGTCAAAATTACTTATCTAGCATTCCGGATCAGGGATTACAATAGGGTTCCGGCAGCCTGCTGGCAGGGCGAGATGAGGCCTTTAGACAGCATGAACTAGGCCTGTAGTTTATCTTCTTGATAATCCGCAGCCTCAATCAGCAGGGCTGCCAGTTCCCGCGCTTCGCCAGCCGGAAACGAAACGGTATGCCCTCTCATACTTCCCAAAGAGGTCGTTGAAATTTCCAATCCAACAAATCGCACTGGCCCACCATCAACAGCGTGTACTTTAACCTCGTAGGAAACTATTTTTCTTTTGGAGGAAACGCTATCAAACGTCTTGATTATTTTACCACCCATGATGAGACCTTTGCCGCGTTTCGTGAACGCCGCAATAAAAACCCAGGCAAATGCTATAAGGAAAAATGTTAATGATATTCCTTCGGCCATAGCGCCTCCTCACTCCGACCATACCGCGTATTCATTGCCACTCGGATCGGTGAAATGAAACCGACGACCACCTGGAAATGAGAATATGGGTTTAACGATCTTGCCGCCGGCGTTTTTAACATTGCCAAGCGACGTCTCAAGATCTGTACTGTACAGAACCATCAATGCACTACCGGTTTCAGTTGTCGCACGCAATGTCGATTTGTAGAAACCGCCATCAAGCCCCGCACCGGAGATGGCCGCATAGTCAGGGCCGTAGTCGATAAACTCCCAACCGAATGCTTTGGCAAAGAATCGCTTGGTGCCTTCGATATCTGTGGCCGGAAGTTCAATGTAATTGATTTTCTCTGTCGCCATTTTGGACTCCTAAACCTGACCCTGTGTAACCAGCGTGAAGTGTTCTACTGTGGGGAACGGATCGTAGAAGTGATGCAGCAATGAGCGCCACTGCTGGTACTGTTCTGAACCACGAAACCCAATCGTATGGTCTTCCAGTTTCTCCCAGTTGACCAGCAAGATATATCGGTTTGAATTCTCCAGACATCTTTGCAATTGATGTGACTGATAGCCTTTCATGCTCATGATTATCGTTTGAGCTTCCTTGAAAGCAGCTTCAAACTCTTCAGTTTGATTGGGTTTGACGTCCAGTATTGCCACCTCGAGTATCACTGGGATCTCCTTTGCACTAAATCATCCTGACATTGCGAGAGCGCTGGGACTAGCGACGACAGGCTCTTCTTGACTGATGTGGACTCATTCTGGCAGCCCCTTGAACTTTGGTATATCACCAAGTGCATCACTCCATGGCGCACTGCTTGATGTGAAGATATGCGCGTTTGGCAACACATCAACTGCCGTGTCCAGACACCCGGCTGGAACGACGACCAGGTTATTGAGTTGAGCGCTTGGCAGTGCGGAACCACAGAACTTACAGAAACTTTTATGGTGGCGGGTACCGGGAAGAGTAAAAGAAGTTACCGCGTCTGCACCGGAAAGCCAGCTCAGTTCAGCCGACTGCGAGAACAAATTCGCCGCATGGGCAGAACCCGTATCTTTTTGACAGTGCCTGCAATGGCAAAGGTAAAAGCTGTCGAAGTATCCACGGACTTCAAATTTTACGGTGCCGCAAAGGCAAGACCCTTCATGCCTGCTCATGGGATTCCTTTCTGTTTTTTGCAGATGACACACATCTGGCGCCCTTCATGTTAACTGATCAGCCTGGCCATCTCACGGCCTTGCGCTCCGTCTCCGGCCTCTAGTCCTGCTTTAACACCTGCACGGTTTCTTTCTGGCTGGTTCTGACTCGCTTTTAGTTTTCCTGTCAGAGTCTCAATGGTGATTTCAACACCGACGATTGCTGTTACCAGCCGATCTGTATATTCCGCTGGCGCGTCATCTACAGACCAGGGAGTACTCATGCCCGATTCGTGCTGGCCTGTCAGTTGGCGAAGATGATGTTTCAGCCAGGCGCTGTCCTCGACGATGCGGGCACTGCCTTCTGCGTGGACAGCCAGATAATTCCACGTTGGTACCACGCGACCTGTTTCCGCCTTTGTTGCATACCACGAAGGCGAAATATAGGCATCCGGCCCCTGGAAGACTACAAGAACGCGGGTTCCATCCTGTATTCGTTTCCAGACGGGGTTGTTGCGGGCCAAATGACAGTGAAGCTGGCCAAGAGAACCCTCCTGCTCAGCGACTAACTTGAAGGGAACATGGTTCGCCTCGATACCATCAGCATCCGCAACCACCAACAGACCGAAACCGTAGTCACGGATATACTGCTGAAGCTTTCCAATGTCGTCTTCCTTGTAGTGACTTGGTACGTACATTCCTTAACACTCCCCGCTAGTAGACTCAGCCAATACCCCACTCAACTATCTGCGCTTTTTTTCATAATGTTTCGAATTCGCGCCTTAACAGATGGTGCCTCATCACGCATAGCCATCTCCAAGTACTGCCTGGTCTCTTTTTCGTACTCTGCATGCTTTCTACTTAATTCATAAAAACCATTGTATGACCAGGCCCGCACAAACTTGTTTTGATCAACAAGCGTCAACCTCAGGAAATTGTATACCTTATTGCAGTCAGCGTCGGCTATGTTCAGGTAAGGAATACTTTGAAGGACATGCAACCGGGCCTGCCAGTGCTCCAATTGATTGAGTGCCCCAAACACTTTTGCAGTCTGAATTTGATCTAACCTGTTTCCGTCCTCGAGCCACGCCTTCAATAGCCAGGTGGCTCCTGACTCACAAGCTTCCTTTTCCAGCAAAGAAATAATGTCATCAGCAAAACTGTCAGTCGCTTTGTGTGCAGCATATATCGACTTAATACTGGCAGCAGACTTGCCGTCCCAGGCAGCCATTTCCTGTTCAATGTGCATTTTTAGTTACGAACGCCCGAAGAAATGCCTGCGCGAATTCCGAACGCTGAACTTCTGCCCGATCCAGTGGGTTACCCCACCAAACGCCTTCACTGTTGGCCAAAACAATGAAACTTAGCTCCAGAGCCGGAACCTTCAGGTACAGTGCGGAGTAGGCATCTTCCCACCACCCCGAATGCCAAACGAGTTTGTGCCCCTGATACTCCTGCACATACCAGCCCAAGCCATACGGCAAGAGCTCACCGTTGCGCGACGTGGTGGCCGCCATCATTTCCGCCTTTGACTCCGCCGAGATTAACACCCCCTGATCAAGAGCAATGTCGAATTTGGCAAGATCAAGGACGTTGGTAATGACACCACCGGCGGCGCCGTCTCCCTGAGGAGGAGGTGCAGGGGCGCGCTGCGTTGCTCCAGAGCTGTCAATTCGATAAGGAGGTGCCAGGCGTTGAGCCATATCCTCACGCAAAGGCAAGTTCCTGTGCCTGCGTGCCGACTCATCCATTCCTGCCGGATCGAAAACATACTGCTCGACAAGAGTCGAGAAAGACTCGTCAGCCGCCGCCATGATGGGGCGTGATGCCCAGGAGAATAGAATGGGGTTGTACGAGAACTGTGTACTGGGCACTCCCGTAGCCGTGTGATACAGCAGGTGTCGAAGCGTGTGGCCGGCGGTCTGGCATCGAAGCTCCTGTGCAAAGATAGACGGTTGCTGACTAAAGTCTGCACAAAAGTTTGACCATTCGCTGTAGTCACTAATTGGCCTGTCAAGATCAAGTATACCCTCCTCCACGAGCCGAAGGGCCAGGACAGCAGAGAGAGGCTTCGAGACAGACGCTATGTCGTAGACGGTTTCGGCGGTAGCTGGAATACCGTTTTCGACATCAGCATAACCGAACCCTGATGCGAGGACGACTGCCTGACTTTTCACGACGGCCACAGACATCCTGGGAATATTGGCCGCCTCGCGCAGAGCGTCGAGCTGCTGGACAAAAGCCGCAAGGTCGTAGGGCTCCCCGCTTGTTTGAGCCTGACTCTGCGCGGCAGGCAGACTTGCAAGTGACACCAGGAGGAGCTGGAGAGTCATGATTTTTTTCATTTGTTTTTGGTCTTTTCCGTGTGGCGAGAATTGGGTCACACCTTATAACACTTAACGGGAGTTCAACCCGCCTTCGCCCGTTCCAGCTTTTCCTTCGCCTCTTTGATACTTGCCTTACACTCAGATCTCAAAGACGGAAACTCTTTATCGATGACAGACATGTCGTCATCGTTTAAAAGCTGTTCCAGTTGAGATTCTTCAGCCAGTCTTTGCTCAATAACTTCGACAGTCTGATCGGCAGAAAACGCTGCCTCCAGCCTCTGCAATAAATGCTGGCCAGTCTGCCGATCCGGATCGGGGACTGATGGCAGGTCGTCACTGGCCCTTATGGCCACTGCTACTGATTTCTCCAGAACCTGCCGGCTCTCGGCAAGCTGCATAAACAGTTCCTTGACTGCACTGTCACTCACAAACTCAGCAGCGTCGCGATAGTCTTCGTCACTGGCTATAAGCGCAACATGTAAGTTGTTCAGTGCAACCTGCAGGTCATTGCGCAATATACTCATATTCATTTTCCTTCTTGTGGAGCCCTCTACCGCCGCCGAAAATTCAGCAATCTTTATTCAACCAAAGAGATCGGTTTGGGCGCCAAGATTTCGAGTGCATCTGGTAACACCTTAAAATGCGCCGGCGTGCTGGTAACCGGCTCGCCATCGGCGTGAATCGCCATCACTTTACGTCCGGTTGCTATTGTGATGCTCTCGGCCTGTATATCAAAAACGCGCTCGTTATATCGTTGCCGGCCGTCACGCAACAAAGGCGCCAACGTTAGCAGCTCCCAGACTGTCTGCGGACGCAGGCTGTACAATGACAACTTTCCGTCATCGATGCGCTTGTTTTCATCAATCACATTTCCACCACCATAATAGCGTCCGTTGCCAACCGCAATTTGTATGGAGCGCTGACGGTGAGGGACGTCATCCACAGTGATGGTGACCTTAAATTGCTTTATTCGAAGCAGCGCCGAAAAAAACGCTTTCAGGTAGCTAAATACGCCCCAGTGTTTTTTCACTTCATCGGTTAACTCTTCGGTAACCTGCACCCCCAAGCCCAGGTGCGCGACATTAAAAAAATAGTGGTCGTTAACCATGCCAAGGTCAATCGACTGACGCACACCCGAGACAATCACATCAAACGCTTCATCCAGTTGGCCTGAAAGCCCCAGTGAACGAGCCAGGTCATTGGCCGTGCCCAGAGGCAGAATGGCCAGCAACAGGCCACTGTCATGCATTGTGCCAGCCATGGAGCTGATGGTGCCATCGCCCCCGCCGACAATCACCAGATCCAGCTGGTCTTTACGTCCCTGCACCGCCTGGCGGCTTTCTTCAGGGCTGCTTGACACCAATCGCTCAACGGCAATGCCAGCCTGCTCCAGCTGAGCAATTCCCTCGTCCAATTGGGCTCCGGCGCACTGACGGGCTTTGGGATTGATGATCAGCAGAGCCTGACGTATGTCTGTTCGATTCATTAGACCTGACTATCCCGGGTTTCGGGCTTTACGATGGATTACCGCAGCAGCAACAAGCGCGATTGTTGCGACAATATCTGCGATGACAACATTGCCAACCGACTCATTGTAACCGCCGACCGACCAGGCTATTGCGATGAAGGACACAACACTGATTAGACCCGCGATGATGGCTAATGTTTGCAATGATGGCTGGAAGGCAGCGTACACTAAAAACAGGCCGAGAAGCCCAAACAGAATGGCTCTGTGTCGCATGAGGATTTCAATATTGGGCTCACCCAATGAAATACCATACAAAATGGCAAGGCGTTCCACGCCCAAAACTCCTGAAAGCGGCAAGAGATGAATGATACCTACCAGCACCAGTAAACTTGTGACAACTTTCTCCATGTTTCGTTTCCTCCGTGAACTAGACGCCCGTCCGAATGAATTGCAGGATACATCAAAATTAATGGTCCAGCCCAACATCCAATCTCCGGAGTCAAAGCATTGTAATAGTAAGAGTGGCTGACAAGCCTGCTATTAACCCAGGATTTGAGGATAACGACGATGGGCGGAGATACAATTGTTCCCGTAACTTTATTTATTGGCTTATTTGGCATGCCGATTGCGATTACTTACTTTTACCTGAAATACCGCAGCAAAAAGCTGGCTATCATTGAAAAGCTGCTGGACGGTAATCGTGAGGTCACATCGGAAATGCTGGCCGTACTCAATCAACCCAACCCCAGCACACCTGGCAGCGATGTCCGCATGGCCGTCTTCTACCTGACGATTGGTTTTGCCATCTTTTTAATGCTGGTGTTACAAGTGTTCGGCAATCCAGTCAGACTGAGCCTGTTAAGTTTACTGCCTCTGAGCATTGGCATAAGCTATCTTGTCGCATCACGCCTTAAAGAGAGATGATCTATTTACCAACCCAGGCTGCAATGGTTTGCCAGACAGTAAAGCTCGTCAAAAGTCTCAGTTGAGCAATTTATCTGATATCAATCTGGTAAATCGCGTTCAGCTGCTCGGTGATCAGGCGGCCTTTAAAGCCTTGGTACTGCGACATAATGCCAAGGTGCGTGGCTTTCTGGCTCGGCTATGTCAGGACAAAGATCAGGCCGACGACCTGGCACAAGAGTGTTTTTTGCTGGCGTTCCGCCACATCGGCAAATATCAGCCAAGCGGGCAGTTCTCAAGCTGGTTGCTGAAAATTGCCCAGCGTTGCTACCTGCAGCAGAAACGACTGGTTTCCAGGCGCACTGAAAAGTGGCAGCAGTTCCGGCGACAGGAAACTGATGAATGTCTAGATGACAACCAGATTGAAATGAACCTGGACCTTGAGAAGGCCATCACAATGCTGTCGGAAAATGAAACCATCTGCCTGACACTGTGTTACACGATGGGATATTCGCACGCAGAAGTCGCCGACATCAGCGGATTTCCACTGGGCTCTGTAAAAACCTACATCAAAACAGGAAAAGATAAGCTGAGGGAGCTTTTGGAACCTCAATTGGCGGAGAACCAGAATGTCTGAACATGCAGCCATTGACGCCCGACTTGAACAGGCGCTTTCTACTGAATTCTCAAGCATCGACTCAGACCTCTTTTCTGAGAAAGTGGCCAGTCGGGTTTCACGCATGATTTATTTGCGACACGTGGTGCTTTCTATAGGTTGGCTGACAGGCCTGGCAATATTTTTTTTAATGCTCCCAGTTCTCAGTACATCTCTGGCATCCATGAATAGTATCTGGGCATCATGGCCCTACCAGGAACTCCTGTTCGTCTTGCCTCAGTGGTTCATCCCGATCAGCATCATGCTTGTTATAGCCGTCATGCCGGCTCTGCTGTCAAGGTTTAATTCAAGGATTAATTAGTGGACAGTAACGCCTGAAACACCGGCGCGCCAACAAGAGATTGATCACGAGAGGACTTCGTCCAGTATCTCGAGGGCCAGTGGCCAGTTCTCTTTGTGTCCATCGCGCGACTTCTTGGAGACGAAACCGGAGTGGGTCAAGCGGACCTGGGTCGCCTCGCCTTTAGGGACAAGCTCAATCCTAAGAACCGTCTCGGCTCCTTCTGTTCCCTCGGCGGCCCCATTTCCCGTCAGCCACGTCATTTCGATGAACTGGTTCTCTTTTGCATCGAGGATTCGGCCATAGTGAGGATGTCTGCCCCAGTCGTCACGGTTGTAGAAGAAGTATGGTCGCCCTAGCTCGGGCACCAGGGCAAGCGTTCCGGGCTGCGCGAACCAGATGTCGAAGCGTGTCGTCCAGGCCGCGTAGACTTTTTCTGGCCTGGCGTTGACCGTGTATTCGCAGCTGCATTGGAGCGGTCGAGCCGAAAGATCGGGGCGGGGGATCGAGCTCACAGAAACCTCCTGAGAAGTCGATGATTTTCGGATATGCAATCCCGGCGGTCGATTGCTCGAAATTGTTACATGCGTGGCTGATGAAGCTTACTGGACATCAGCCGATTCAATCTGACGACCGCCTCAATTGCACGCTTGCGCCTCAATTTGAAGGTACTGTTATGTTTAGTTACTTTCAACCCACGTTACCTCAAGCCTAAGTCGTTTAAGATTCTCCAGGTCGAACTTCGTTAAACGCTCAACGCCACCCTCAGGGGTATAGAAGGCGCCTCCCATAGGAAACAAGCTAGATGCTGCTGGTACCTGAATTCTTGGGCTCTGCCCAAAGTATCCTATTAACTGATCATCAGAGTGGTAGAGTCTGGCGCTTACGCTGAAAGTTATTGCGTAATCAGGGCTGTCGTAGACCGTAGCGTAAAACTGCAGATCGTCGTTAACGTACGCCAATGCGAATTCGACCCTAGCCAGGCCATGCATGCTACCTACTGGCATCTCCCGAGGATGCACGGCATTCGGACCGGGAATGACCTCTTGTATGTCATCCAATGCGAAGCTTCTAGTCTCTGCTGCGACAGGGATGAGTAGCAGAGAGCACACTATGAGCAATGCTGCTGGAATCATTCTATTCACAGTCTGACCCTTAGAGACTCAGCGCGCCGATTTAACTCATTTTCATGAGTCATTGGCACTTCCATTCCCGGCGACCCATTCGGTCCTTGTAAGTCTTTTTCTAAAAAAGTAGAGCAACGACGTCCCTGCGCTATCACCAGAACTAGTCACTTGTGGACTCGCGCCAATAGTACTTTTGTAGCTCCAGACCTCAATCTCCTGAGGTGCTGGCTCTCCAGTCACAGGCTCCGAAATGTAGTCACTTGGATTTTTACTGAAGATGTACTCCACGTTTGACGGTTTGCCGAATTCCCGGCTTACGTGGTCCTGGCTCATTCCAATTGTAAAATCTGAATGTGTCGGAATATTTGCAGCACAACCACCCAGAATGAGCCCCATAAGTACGATGACGACCCACGATTTACTAATCGACAAACAAGATCCTTGAACAAGTGCCAATCTCGCTAGGTGTTTGGAGTTCATTATTATGAGGACGCGCTCTGTCATATTTATATTTAAGCTTTACCACGCGCATCTATGTCATGTACACCGAACTCATTAGCATGACTGGCACCCATGCCGCGCAGGCCAGCAATACAGAGCAGGCGAGAACCATTGCGATACTAATAACGGTTGCGTGTCCGAAGAAAATAGATGGTTTAAACATATAGAGTTCGGAAACTAGTCGAACCGTATGCACAATATCACGTGAAAACTCTTCGATACGCAGTCGTAACGAGTTTAATATCGATTTGCCGTAAGCAAACAGAAATATGATTAATGCCTCGATTCCCATTAAGTCAGCTACTATGATGAACTCTAACGTAAAATGAACGAGAAATGGAGCTACCGCTACAAGCGCGAGAATCAAACCGAGCTTGATCAGGGTGCTCTTTCTAAACTCAAATTTCACGTTTGATCTCCCTGTTCACATAACACCGCGGATAACATGTGTGGCTGCTCATTCCAAAGTCTCATGTCCATAAAACCATCGGTGTTAGTAAAGCCAACTCTCTCGTGAATTTTCCTTATATCCAGCCACCGTTTTCTAGCCATCCGATCATTGAAATCCGCTCGGGGTCGTTCTCTATCCACTGCACGATTTTGGCTTTCTTGTTCACCATAAGATCTGATCCCGCTAAGGCGTTTCATCATTCACCGCTGACCAATGAATGCGCAAGTAGTTCACCGTGAACCAGACAAAACCAGGCGTCTGGTTCAGCACCCCATTGTCTCCAGGTACTAACAATATCGGCAATTTCTTTCTCGCTTAACCCCTGCTCTTTAGCCTGCTGAGAGAAAACGTCGCCCGCGCATCTGTTTGCCTGACTGTCGCCCCACCAGCGGCAGGTTTCCGCATCGGCGTAGCTCCATACTGATGCGGAGACTGTTGGATTGCGAATACCTGCCGCATGAGCCCATGCTCGCAGTCTTCTGCCGGCATCAGGCTCAGCACCATTGGCCCGAGCGGCAGCGCGATAGGTTTTTCGCCAGTGCTCAAGTCCAGTTAGCTCGGGATACCAGCTCATCGCAGCGTAATCTGCGTCACGCACGGCGATCCACCCACCTGGTTTGCACACTCTCAACATCTCACGCAACGCAGCCACCGGATCGGTCAGATGCTGCAGAACCTGATGCGCATGGACCACATCAAAGGACTGACTCTCGAATGGTAGCTCCATCGCATTGCCAAGTTGAAATACAGTTGTTTTATCGGAGCGAGATGCAGCTTCAGCTCGTGCCGCAATAAGTGGCGCCTTAACGTTCTCTATTCCCGTGACCTTGCCGGGAGCAACAATTTCTGCCAGATCCAGCGTAATCGTTCCAGGCCCGCAGCCAATGTCGAGGATATCCATTCCCGGTTTCAAGTGAGGAAGCAGATAGGCAGCCGAGTTTGAAGCGGTCCGTACACTGTGTGAGGCAAGCGTGCTTTGCTCGTGCCCGTGCGTATATCGGTTGGATGAATTTTGGCTCATATGATTAATTGTCGTAGAAGTTCCTGTTACGCAATCTTGCCCCATTACTAACTGTCCGCCGGGTGGTTGACGCCATCATAGGTCGGAATGCCCTCAATCTTTAATGGGTTAACACCTTCCAGACAGGCAACATTAAAACCGTATTGAGTGGGATTCGATCTTCTCTGATGATGTGTGTAAACACCACACTCGGAGCAAAAGTAGTGCTTTGCGGTCCTCGTATTGAACTGATACAGCTTGATGCTGGACTCGCCACGCAGAATCTTGATTCCTGACAGTGGTACTGATGCCGCAATTGCACCTCTACGTCGACACAATGAACAGTCACAACGCCGAACATCAACTAAACCATCAGGTAAGTCCAGTTCTATCACCACAGCGCCACAGTGGCACGTTGCTTTGTGCCTGGGTTGAATAGTTACCCCGTCTACTTCCTTTAAATTGATAGCCACCTAGCTCACCCGAATTTGCTTTTCCTTAGCTGCCTCGTGCAACTATCTCTTCGTTTAATGTGTGCGCGGCCTACGCATATAATTGATGTCCCACTCTGTCTCATCCTGATACACAAATCCGTGGCGTTGATAAAACGCGTTTGACTCACTCCCTCGCAGCGCGGTGACTGTGATTGGCAAACCAAGTTCGTCTGCTGTGCTGAAGATACTTTCAAGCACCTTAGCACCAATTCCACGCCCCTGATAATCTGGCTCGATGTACAAATGGTCGAGTTTCAGGAGGTCAGACTCGGGTTTCACTACGACGAAACCCACCCTGAGCCCAGCAACGTTTATAAATCGTGTGTAGGCGGGATTGAAGCCGGATGCGAACCTTTCTCTGGCTCGATCCGGATCAAATCTCCCTAGTCTCGTTAGACTGTCTCGCATCGCTGCGATCCGTATTCTGACAAGCTCATCCAGGTGTTCTGGGAAAGCGGCTTCAAACTCAACGATCACGATCGATTCCATTCCTTCTCTATTGGCTACGCTCTGGTCCTGGATGTTGGTTGCATTAACGTCCTTCAACAAAGGTGCGAGCGCTGTGTGCACCCCGTTGATGGAGCTTGTTAAGCCGTATTAGTTTGTGTTGTTCCTTTCTTCAAGCATCCTGAGTGACTCAGAGACTCTCGGCACAGACCATGCGGCTCGCTGCTCGTCGGTAATTACGTCAGGCTGCATTTTATATAAAGAGAGGTTTCCATGATCATCTCTGACGAATTGCGTCCCGAACCACTGCGGCTGGTCGTAATTTAGAAGCAGCCTGTCCCACGTAGCAGCTTTGAGCCAATTAACATTAGCGAGATTTGGGTCTAAACTTGCGGCGATTGTCGCAAATGAATGAGCAAGTCGAATATCTTCTGCGGAATTACCATGCTGAAAAATCATAGCTGCATGGAAGTAGTCTTTAGCGGTTTGAATGCCACCAGCCCGCAGAATTGATAGGACCTGTTGCCGTCTCGCGGCATCATCTTCGTTCAACTCGTCCCAGTTAATAGACTGAGCCTGGCGAGCTGATTGGTCAGATATATACAACTGCTCAAGCTCAACATTGTCTTGGCCAATGGCGAAATTGCCCAACCCACTGAGCACGATAGATAGTAGAAGAAGTGCTCGCACTTGATAGCCCTCTTACGTAAAAACTTCAGTTGTTATACAGCTTTACCCAGTTCTTTTGCCATTGGCTGTGTTTCTAAAGCTGAACTTTCCCGGAGTGGCTCAAGCCTGTCAGACGGGTAGAACCCGAAGCTCCTGTACAAGTTAACGGCTGGCTCATTAGTTGTTGTGACTACAAGTTTCATTAACTCACAGCCTCTGAATTCAGCCCAAGCAGTGATACTTTTTAGTAGCGCCGTTGCGATCCCTTTTCCTCTCGCCTCGGGCAACACCCACATTTGGTATACGTGTGCGACGGCCGGGTCTTCTTCCCAGATAACACCCGATGCCAGCCCAACGATATTGCCTTGACTCTCTGCCACTATCGGAAACGAAATATTAACGCCGGATAGTGGTCTTAGCCGAGCCTTCCAATCTGCCTCCGAGAATGCTTTCTCTCGCTCGTAGGTAGAACCGAACGAGTCAGGAGAATCCTTGAGAGAAGCCAATCGAACTTGCTTGTAGCTCTCCCAGTCGCTCGCTGTCAGTTCTTTAATCTCAAATCTACTCATGTCACCTGTGGTGCTGTTTAATACCTGTCATCAGCGGCGCCTGCGCAGCAAGTGTCAGGCTAATACAGAAAGTGAATTTGATGTGATTATTATGTGACACTGCCAATAGTTTCACCTTGTAATCCCAACACAATAGTCCAACGGTTGCTGAAGCCTACTTAAATCAGCGTCTTCGGATACGACTTCTGAAATAGGCAAGCAAGTTTCTCCGTCAGATAGAAACTCGATGACCCTACCCTCTAAATCGACAATGGATCTATACCAATATACCCCACCCGAGTACCCCCGCTGCCCGTTCAATAGGATCAAGGGCTCATCAGAGCTGATAGAGACCAACTCGCCAGCACCTGAACCGATTCGGTAAAGTGATCTATCACCAAGATTCAACACCACCGTCGCCGTTGTAGTTGGTGAAGTCAAAGAGACCATCAAATGTGAATTATTGATAAATTGAATGATGCCCATCGAATCGTAGGGCTCCGGAGTATGCACCCACCACTCCTCACCCGGAGCTTCTATTTTTAGGTAGACATTAGAAGGTTCAAACAAATTATGATTCTCATACTCAGGTCCAGCCATAACAGAGGCAGTTACCGGACCAGCCAAAGTCTCTCTTACCGTTAAAACCGAGTCAGGTTCGGAGTCATCATACGGGAGAACCTCACCGGACGTTGCACATAGTGGAACTACAAATAATATCAGCACATGCCAAAGCTTCATTGTTGAGCTATCCGTTCGCACTGATCATAAAAAGCTCTTGTTAAATCGGCGCCCATTAATCTGTTACAACCTTCACTTCTTTTATTGTGAAATCACCAAGCAACATATACTTGGTCGGGCCTACATCGCTGCAATGCGCTTCGGATTCCGTTATCTCAATCGGGGCGCCCGAAATCAGGTCACTGCACTCGCCAGAGTAGTGCCAGTACTCTTGATCCTCTCCGCGTAACATCGATTTGGCAGCCTCATTTAAGGGAGTAACAAGAACAGCCATATCGGATTCATCAGTCTCGCGAAGTATCTCCCGCAGATCATTCCCATCGGTATCAATAGTTGAGAAGTAGTCTCTAGCGGCAATGCAATGTTTGAGACTGTAGCGCGGGTCTTCTTGACCCACAAAGTATCCGCGCCCCATACATTCGGAGAACGAATGGGATGAAGCTAATGCAAAGGTCAGGGCTAGAATCTTTTTCATGGCTCTACCGCTCGTATTCACGCGCCAGCGCAGCTCGTCGCGTGCAATTGATTGTTATATGCCTTGCCTGCCATATAGTATGCGCATAAACTATACACATCATGTATATGGAGCAACCGACATGAACTACGCATACAACTCCCAAGCCCCCAAAAAACCCACTAATGTCAGTATAAACAGCGACTTACTTGAAAAGGCCAGAGGTCTCAATATCAATCTTTCGGCAA
This sequence comes from Gammaproteobacteria bacterium UBA2675, assembly GCA_002354805.1. Classification (GTDB taxonomy): domain Bacteria; phylum Pseudomonadota; class Gammaproteobacteria; order Pseudomonadales; family Pseudohongiellaceae; genus Pseudohongiella. The sequence goes on along the minus strand of DEMH01000003.1, from coordinate 6,132 downwards.
CGCTGGAGCGCGCCTTGGCTGAGCAACTCCGTATTGAACAGCGCGATCAATGGCTGCGCGAGAATGCCGATGCCATTCAAGCATACAACCAATTTGTCGAAACCAACGGCACTTTCAGCGACAGCGTGAGAAAGTTCTGATGGGGCAGTTCTGGGCATATAAAAACTCCAATCCTGCCACATGCGCCCAGTATCCTTACCTGCTGGATATACAAAGTGATTTATTGAGTGGGCTGAGAACAACCATCGCCATTCCGCTCACGCCTTCTAAAACTGTTGCATCAATGAGCCTATCCAGGCTCAACCCTGTTTTCGTTCTTGACGATGAGAGCTTCACCGCGATGACACAAGACATTGCAGGCGTGGATCGAAATCTACTCGGTGCTCAAGCATATGATCTTTCCGCATATCGCTCTGACATTATCGCAGCAGTCGATTTTGTACTCTCTGGCATATAGCGCCCGTATTCACGCGCCAGCGCAGCTGGTCGCGTGGAATTGATGGTTATGAGTCTAAAGCTTGACCAAGGCAGTGACCACCCAACAAATACATAGACTCTTAGCCCATGAGTGTTGACGCCAGCTACTAGGCAGGCATATGATGTTATAACACTCGTAATAACAGGATACCCCCTATGCTTAAGGTCAAGGTTACTGCCGTTGGCAATTCCATGGGCATTTTGCTGCCCAAAGAAGCGCTTGGAAAACTCAATGCCGAACGCGGCGACACGCTATACCTGGTGGAAGGTCCGGAGGGCTACACCCTAACGGTCTACGACCCCGAGTTTGAAGAGCAGGTCACCGCTGCCCGAGGCATTATGAAGCGATACAAGAATGCACTTAAAGAGCTGGCTAAATGAAAGAGCCAAAGTGGCTAAAGCACAATGTCGTCAGCCACGTGCACAATCTTTTGCTTGCCGAGCACGGCGGGCCTGCCGGGGTACGTGATGAGTCGTTGTTGCATTCAGCCCTGGATCGCCCGAAAAACAAGTTCAGCTACGAGCCACATTGCAGCCGGCATGAAATGGCTGCAGCTTACACATTTGGAATAGCACGAAACCACCCATTTGTAGATGGCAATAAACGCACTGCTTTCGTCTGCGGGGCATTATTCTTAGAGCTAAATGGTTTCGTCGTCACTGCCTCAGAAGCCGACACTGTGGTCGCAATGGAATCGGTAGCAGCAGGCAATCTGGATGAATCGCAATTAGCCGAATGGTTTCGCTCGAATTCAGTTGACTCATAACGCCCCGCACAAAGGCGGTCAAAAAAGCGCAGCGTTTTGGCTGCCCCAGCGACCAACGGGCGCGATTGCTGCGGATTGTTATGTTTCTACCTGCTATCCAAGATATACAACAACTCCGGCTTAAATAAGATGATTACCACAATAACCAACCAGTAAAAAATCTGGGATACCTTCGAGAATACATCAACAACTTTTGAAGTTGTGTCTATACCACTCGCCGATATTAGATATCGCGGAAGATAGAAGATAATTTCGGCCCAATACACTGGGCTAAGGCTGGACATTGCTTGAACGTAGTAATGACCCTTTGCCATCTCTATGCATCTGCAAGCTTCGGCTACAATCTCTTTATTTAAAAATAGCAAATTATCTAAGACATTTAATTGCTGCTGCTGCACATGCCCGTAGCCAATTGGCTCCATAAATGATTTGACGGAAGGCTGAAGACCTGCCTTTGATACCTTTGACTTAATTTCAGTCATATTCGCAGTAATCCAGCGCGCCGCATTATCAGAACTATTCTTGTCAGCTGGGCTGGGATTCGATTGTATTGCACCATAGAGGTAAACTCTGTGCTTCTCCAGGACAGTTCGCAAATAGAACCAACCGTTTATATTTATCAGAAACCTGACTAAGGGAATTAGCAGCAGATAGAGCCAGTCAGACATAACCAATATCCATTATTCTTTTAATTACTTTAAGTACGTGATGAGGCAAGTCCAGAAACATAACGCCCATATTCACGCGTCAGCTTTGCTGGTCGCGTGTAATTGATGGTTATGCAGCGGTGAGTTCAACTTTGTGAACCCTATCCAGTTTGATGGTCTTACCCGCATGCCACAGATCGTAAGCGTCCTGTATGGCCAGCCAACTCTGCGGTGTACGGCCTAGCGCCTTGGAGAGCCGTAGTGCCATTTCCGGACTGACACCGCTCTGCTGCTTCAAAATCCGATTCAAAGTGGAGGGAGAAACGTCCAGCCGCTCGGCCAGATACCGACAGCTCAGCCCATGGGGCTCCATGTAGGTAGCCAGAATGAATTCGCCCGGGTGTGGAGGGTTGTGCATAGACATCAGAGGTAATCCTCATAATCAAGAAGATACGCATTGCCGTCTGAGAACTCGAAGGTAAGCCGCCAGTTTCCGTTTACGGTAATGGCCCATATACCCTTTCGATTCCCTTTGAGTGGGTGCAACCCGTATCCAGGAATATCAAGATCAGCGATTTCAACTGCGGTATCGAGGGCTACCAGCTGCATTCTTAGCCGTTTGGCGTGATTTGCCTGGATGCCGCGTGTGCTTCCTGTCTCGTAGTAGCGACGCAATCCCTTGTGCTTGAAAGACTTGATCATAACTCATAGTGTAGCGCGTTGCGCAACAGCGTCAAGCTGCATAACGCCGCGCTTTGCGGCAGGTTTGGAGCGCAGCGGAAAACCAGTCCGGCAACAGCGCCTTGTTACGCATTTTCTGGCCACCCTTCGTGAAGTTCAAATACCTCTCTAAACGAGAGCCCTTCATTCCAGTGCATTTTGTCGTTCTGAGGCTCTGCAAAGGGAAAAGATTTCAATGATTCTGGAGCAGGTAACGCGGCCCAGGGATTAAAATATATGGTGCTATTTCTTACCGCTAGGGAAGAAGCATGAAGGTCATTAAAAATCCATGCGGCGCTAACGCGCGTATATTGCGGCCCTCTTTTTCCATACCATGCCCCATTTGGTGCCCTTCGCATTTCTGGCTCAGCATCGCTGCCAGGTTTAAAAACAAATTGCTCTTGCCCAAAAAGCGCCTGCATTTCATCGATTCTATCAAGATGGAAGCTATCTAAATTGACAGCTACAACCAACGGAATTTCTAGATCACCATATTTCCCGCCCTTAAACTTAATTGCATCTCTAATAGGGCTCCAAGCATCGATCCAACCACCTCCCGTACCACCGATTCCAATAAGGGTAGAACTCTGTCCTCTCCGTTCAGGCTTTAGAGGGATTGGGCGAATTTGCAAATGCCAATCGTCATGAGTCCAAACCAAAGGTTCGATGCTATCGAAGCCTGCACTATCTATTTTTTTATGCACTTCATCAGGATCAAGAGAATCTAACCACGCATGAATTTTGTTCTTTAATTTTTTTCCACTAGGAGGACTTTTGGGGCTTCCTTCATCGTCCAACGCAATCATAAAGTTATCATGAGGAAATTTCGCTAAGGTATCTAAAACAACTCCTTTTCTGGCTTCTCCACCTCTATCTAATTCATTGTTTTCTGTTGCTAAAACTGCTTCTAGATAAAAGCACCGGGCTTCAGCGTCAGAAACTAGAAAATCTGGTCTATAAGGGCTCCCATTGGGGAGCTCTGGATGAGCAGTTAGTGTAAAGCTCTGTCTTCTCAATGCTTCATATAAAAATAGTTCAAAACATGCAGAACGAAAATGAACATCATCTCCGGATCGAAGACGGGAAACAATTTCCTGTTGTTCCGTATGGGGATAGTTCTTTACACAGGCTTCGATGAAATTTCGTATTCTGTCAATTTCGGTTCGAGCAGAGCGATTATAAAAAATGAAGTCACTCTCAGTGTTCCGTTTCGGCGAGTTGTCTGTGCGCTTTACGCTATCGAAGACTTTAGGCGCAGAAATATTCAAGCCAATTCCTAAGGACTTTCTGAAAGCCTTCATTCTCTTCTTGCGTCCAACTCTTCCCATGAGACCACTCAATTGTATGCGTAACGCCGCGCACAAGGGCGCGAGCTTGTGAGCGTCCCAGCCGCCGCAAGCGGCGATTGATGCGCTTGGTTAGTTGCTTTTCCGGTGTTGCCAAGTGATAGCATATATGCCACCATATTTCACATGGATAATATTGTCGTCATAGACACCAGTGTACTGATCAATGCCCTGCTTGGCCCTGCTGGACCAGCCAGGGAGTTGATCCGAAGGTGTTTGCAGGGACATTATAAGCCGTTGATCAGCAATACTTTGTTCATGGAATATGAAGACGTCACGAACCGGTCTCATATCCTTGAACAATGCCCGCTGACGCCTGAGGAGCTTCGCGAGCTACTCAACGCATACTATAGCGTTTGCGAATGGGTGCCCATTTACTATCTATGGCGCCCAAACCTGCCCGATGAAGGCGACAACTTTTTAATTGAGCTTGCCGTTGCCGGCAATGCCTATTGTGTTGTTACCAACAATGTCAGGGATATCAAATCTTCTGAACTGATATTTCCCGGACTGCACGTAATGACACCTGAACAATTGTTAAGAGGATGACAGCATGGCCACATTAACCATCCGGCTACCCGACGACAAACATAACCGCTTGAAGGCGTTGGCTCGTCGCAAAAAAATGAGCGTCAACAAACTGATTGAAGAAATTTCTACTCAGACTCTCGCCGAATTTGACAGCGAAACTCGATTCCGTACCTTTGCCGCCTCTGGCGATGTTAAACGCGGCCTTGAACTTTTAGACAAGCTCGATGCTGCAGCGCAGGGCAACTAACGCCCAGTTCAGCCGCAGCGAGCATGAAGCGGCGTTTGTGTTATTGTTTGAGCGACAGCGAGTAACACAAATGTTGCGCAGTGCACGCTGTCGGTCTGGAACTGATTGTTATGCCTGCTCTGCTTCATATCAGGTTCGCATTTTGAGAGACGAGTAGACCTTGCCCTTTTCCCGCTTGCCTACGGCAAGTACATACACAAACAGCTCATCATCAACAACCTCATAGGCTAACCGGTAACCAGCAGAGCGAAGTTTAATTTTGTACACGGAGTCATAGCCGCTTAACTTATCAGTAGGCACTCTGGGGTTCTCCAATCGCTCTGCCAGCTTCTTCTTGAACTGGCTCCTGATCGGAGCACCAAGCTTTTCCCATTCCTTCAGCGCAGCCGGAAGAAAACGCAGCTTATAAGTCATCCAACGACACCGTTATAGCTTGATCTTTGTCGCCACGACGCTCCTCAACAAGTTGTGCCAGTTCATAGTCATCAATCATGTCCATTAGAGCTTCGTAGGTCTCCGCTGGAATCAGGTAGGCCGCTGGCTTGTTGTGATTTAGCACTGCTATAGGTGAACCACTGGCCTGGGAAAGCAGCGCTGAAGGGTTTTTCTTTAATTCTGAAATACTTACAGAAAAATCCGCTAATACCTGACGCATAAAAACCTCTATTTGGATCTAAATTATGGTCATATATTAGCCCATATTACTGCTGGGCGCTACGAGCTTGTAGGCATAACGCCCTAGTTCACGCACCAGCGGAGCTGGATGCGTGTAATTGATGGTTAGGAGGCTTTCAGCCATCCTTGCTCCACCGCATATTCAACTTTTGAAAGAACCCATTCATGGATCTCTGGCTGCTCTTTCTCAATAAATTGGTGCATTTTTAGTACTTGGCTTCTATGAATTCCGTTATCTCTCCATGCTCGTCCCTCACTCTTCATGTTGTGAAGGAACGGCAGCAGCCGATCTATTACCTTTAGCAATCTAGCTTCTTTACTGGTACCAGTCTCCTGCTCTTCCCAAAGCTGCACTAGATCTGGGATCGAGTTTCCCGGATGTGACGACATTCTCTCCACACACTTGCGTTCGTCGACATGAGCGTTTGAACGATTAGCGCTGTAAAGGAAAGTATCACCTGCGTCAATCTCACCAAGATCATGCACCAGCGCCAGTTTGACAAGTTTCAATACATCGAAGTCTTCGCTAAGTAATTCGGAGAATGCCCAACAAGCCATCGCCAAATGCCAGGAATGTTCCGCAGAGTTTTCGACTCGCTCGCCCCCATTGATATAGGTTCTGCGGTTTACCAACTTCAGCCCGTCCAGGCTAATAAGAAAGTCAGATATTTGTGAAAGACTATCGGCCACGTTGACTCCTAACGCCGCGCACAAGGGCGCGA
>DEMH01000002.1 GCA_002354805.1 Gammaproteobacteria bacterium UBA2675 | reverse complement strand
CTGGTTTGGAGAGATGGTATCTCCTCAGGTTTTCGTCGCTCCTTGCCACCCTATCCCCGAGACCTCGATTTGACCGTAGTTCCTATCCCTGCTGATCTTTGAGTAAAGCACCCCGGCTTGCATTGTTAAAAAGTGAGTCATTCCTGCATGTTGTGCCATCTAAGCTAAATCCAGGGAGTGCTTTCGGAGGAGGTAACGCGAGCGACGAAAACCTGAGGAGGAGCATTACCTCCTTCGGAGGCGATCCCGGTAGGGTTATCACTAGACGATCCGACTGTCTGCTAAGCCGCGTGAGTGCTACTTCGGTTTTAGCACATGTCACCGGAATCGACGTTGGCACGAGGGGAGGGTAGCGGGTGGCAGCATCTCGCCCAATCAGGGCGCGTTTATCCTTTTGCCGCTCACCCGATCAGCGGGAGGACTGTTCGAGTCCCGAGCGGCCATGCCGCGAGGTCGAGTTCCGCCCCGCCGGGTGAGCGGAGAAAGGATGCGATCCGGGCGTGATCTGCCACCCGCTACCCGGACCGATCTGAAATCAAAGCGTTTGGCGCCGGACGCGTTTAAGCTGAAGCTGTAGCCAGGAATAGTACAAAAACGTATAGCGACGGGAGGCGGGGATCGCCTCCCGGAGTGGGGTAGCGCGGTGCGAGCTAGTTAATCGTCGAGCTCGTCCGCGTCGTAGTAATCGTCAGCAGCGCGGCTGAAATCGTCCTTCATCAATCGCTCATGGTCATCGTCTTCGATCTCATCAAACTGCATATCACCGTACATGCGCTTCCAGTCGAGGCGCTCTTCAGTACGGCGACGCAGCTCTGTCAGACGGCGACGCTGCATGTGCTTGTCCATAGGCTCTTCTTCGAACTCGGCTTCAGGCACAAAGCTGCCAGAGTCGAAGTAGTCTTTTGAACTATCGTTTAATTCGTCCCAGGGATGGCTCTTCATAAGAATACTCTCTCTAAAACTCCGTCCTAACGGAATCAACACGAGAATCATGGCATGCTCTGTCAAGCAGATTATGCCAACCACCAGCACTCTGAAGGCTTTGGACGCTTCAGCATGCGTGAGGGCCGGCTTGGCCGGCGCTCACGATGCGAATTATGGGTATAAAAGTGAAATATGCAATAGTCTGGAAAACTTTTTTTACGCAAGGCCAAGTCGCTTGATCGCCTGCTCTCTGAGAAGCTTCTTGGCGATCTTGCCAGTGGCTATTCTTTCCAGCTGTTCGGTTTGCACAGCGATGTGACTGGGGACTTTATAGTGGGCTATGTTTTCGCGCAGGAAAACCTGCAATGTGGCCTCGTCCAGGCCAGATCCGGGCTGGACCATGACGCTGGCGCCAACGATCTCGCCAAGTCTTTCGTCAGGCAGGCCATAGACGGCCGCTTCGCAGACATCGGGGTGGTCGCACAGCGCGTACTCGACCTCGGCGCATGCCACGTTTTCGCCGCCGCGGATGACGATGTCCTTGGCGCGATCCTTGATGACCAGGAAACCATGCTCATCCAGCAGACCGATATCGCCAGTGTGGAACCAGCCATTTTTGATGGCTTTGGCCGTCTCCTCCGGACGATTCCAGTAGGCTTTCATGATTGTGGCGCCCTTAATACAGATTTCGCCAATCTGTCCGTTAGGCAACACATTGCCCTGTTCATCTTCAATGCGAATTTCTGTGACCGGCTGAGTAGGGCGGCCGGTGCTTTCTGGCTTGGCCAGGTAGAAGGCGCCAGTAATAGTGGCGCCGATGGCGTTGGTTTCGGTCAGACCGTAACCCAGCCCTGGCTGTACCACCTCGTCGAATTTCTGTTTCATCAGCGTCAGGTGCCCGGGTGGGCGCGCGGCACCGCCACTTTGCACGATTCGCAGGCTGCGCAGATCGGTTTTGTCGAACATGGGGGAGTTCATCACTTCCCATGTCATGGTGGGCACGCCGTGCAATACGGACAGACGTTCTTTTTCGATAAGCTCCAGAGCTTTTTCGGCGTTCCACTTATACATCATGACGAATTTACGAAGCATGATGAAGCTGACCAGAAACTGCGCGTGACTGCCAGTGACGTGAAACAGCGGCACATTTGAGAGTATGCCGGGATCAAATTCCGGTTCTTCTTCAACCAGTTCGGGGCGCAGCGAGTCATTGGCTTCTTTGCCAAATATCCAGCTGTAGATGGCGTTGACGATGTTGCGGTGGGTAGACAGAACGCCTTTCGGGTTGCCGGTAGAGCCGGAGGTGTACATGATGGAGGCGTCGTCCTCAGGTAGCACCTCAATGGCGTCCAGATCGACCTGCTCTCCGGTAAGACCTTCGGCGACAAGATCATGAAATTCCGGGAACCGTGGATCCGGCTTGCCGGGTTTGATGGCGATCACTTCAACATCAACCTGGTCGATCACAGGCAGCAGCTGATCTATTCGTTCCTGATCTGCAAACAGGACGCGTGTGCCACTGTCCTTGATGCCATAAACCAGTTCATTGCTTTGCCACCAGGAATTCATCGGCACAACGATGGCGCCAATCATGGTGATGGCCATATAGGCAAGGCACCATTCCGGATAATTGCGCGAGCAGACAGCCACCCGATCACCTTTCTTGATGCCATACCGTCTCAGCAACACCTGGCTCATGGCCTCGGCGGTATGCAGTGATTGTGCGAAGGTGAACCGTTCGTCTTCGTATACCAGAAAGTCTTTGTCGGCGGCCTCCAGGCCCAGCTTGTAGACACCACGAAGATTTTCTGGAACCTTGGCGAATACGTTTAATTCGATGCCGTTGATGACTTTGGTGGTAGTTGCCAGATCTGACTCTGGCGATTTTAATGCTATGACGATATCCCTGAGTTTTTCCAGGTCTTGCTGAACTTGTTGTGCTGTTAACATGATGCGTTGTCTTATTCTGTAGTCAAATGTTGCCGCAGCGCGGATGGGTGTCTGCCGCGGCTTTATTCCTTGCGAATTTCAAGGGTTACCTTGCCCATGACGCGCCGGTCTCTGAACACATTAAAGGCGGCAACATAGTCCTCAAAGGCAAATGATTCGGTCACAATGGGTTTGATTTTGCCGGACCTGTACATGTCCAGCAGTTCCTGGAAATTCTGCTCATAGGCATCCGGTTCTTCCTTGCGGAAGCGCCCCAGGAAAACCCCAACCATGGAGCTGCCTTTCAGCAAGGCCAGGTTGGCCGGATAAGAAGGGATGCGACCGCTGGTAAATCCGACCACCAGGAGACGTCCGTTCCAATTGATGCAGCGGGTGGACTGATCAAAAAGATCGCCGCCGACCGGGTCATAGATGACATCCGCACCTTTGCCATCGGTCATGGCCTTGACCTTTTCCTTGAGCTCGCCGTCACCGTAGTTGAGCAGTTCGTCAGGATCAGCCTGTTTAACAAACTCAAGCTTCTCATCGCTACTGGCCGCAGCAATGACGCGTGCGCCCATGATCTTGCCAAGCTCCACCGCTGCCATGCCAACGCCGCCACTGGCACCGAGTACCAGCAGTGTCTCGCCGGGTTTGATCCGGGCACGCTGCTTCAGTGCATGGTAAGAGGTGGTGTAGACCATCGCGAAGCCCGCGGCGGTCTTGAAGTCCATATTGTCAGGAATCTTGCGCAGGCCTGCCGCTGCGCAGCGAACCTGTTCTGCCATACCGCCGATGGAAGGTGTGGCCATGACGCGGTCGCCGACCTTGAAGCCGTCCATGTTGGGACCGAGCTTGCGGATAATGCCACCCACTTCGGAGCCCGGTGAAAATGGCATAGGTGGCTGAAACTGGTACTTGCCCTGAATCTGCAGGGTGTCCGGAAAGTTCAGTGACGCGGCATAAACATCAACTATGGCTTCTCCGGCCTCCGGCTCAAGGTCCGGTACATCCTCGATCACCAGGTTCTCCGGTGGTCCGTAGGATTTGCAGAGTAGTGCTTTCATGTCGTTCCCCCTTTGGAAGCATCTTCTGACAAAGGCACAGATTCAACCATGTTTGCCCGCACGGCACAATATTGCTTTGGCGCAAAAGCGCTGCAGTCCCTATAATAGCCGGATGGGAGAATCTAACGCACAGACAGGTACACAAGGCTCCGCCAGCCGCGAGATGTGGCGGCGCGAGCTGCTGGCCGAAATGGGTGTCGTCGCCCTATACCCGACACGCGCGCTGCCAGGTGCCGGGCCATCACCGGTTTTCGACTTTTCTACAATACAGGCAGAAGCCGCTGATTCGGTTCAGCGTCGCTCTTCAAGCGAGGAGGCCGAAAGCCCAGCTGTGCGAGCTGCTGAATCAGTGCCTGCGCGGACGGAACACAAAACACCGAAAGGGAACCCGCGAGCCGAGCTGGAAGCGGCAAGGCAGGCCTTGCAGGCATCAGTGACGGCACCACAGCCGGGGTCTGGCAGGGCCGTTCCAGAGGATTCATCCCGGCAAGTCATGCCGCAGGCGCCAGCAGTTGCAGAACCTGGATCGAATCAGGTTGATCAGCCAACGGGCGGCGAGTCATCTGTGCAGCCTTTTGCTTTCACCTGGTTTGGTCTCGACACACAGCTGGCGATTATTGCTGTGCAGCCGTCGGAGCAACAACAGCTGTCGGCTGCCTCACGGGAGATGCTGCAGAGAATTATTGCTGCACTTAACCCAAGATACAGGCAGATGCAGCTTTCCGGTCAGGCTTTTCACTGGCCCTTGCCAGCCGACTTTGGAATTGCACCTGCGGATGATGAACAGGCAGCAGAGCAGGCAGTGCTCGGATTTATCGCGCGCCGCCTTCGTGATAGTCCAACGCAAAACCTGCTGGTGCTGAGTGATGATGAACTGTTCTTCCTGAAATCCAGGTCTCATCCCGCTGATGCAGCCGGCACGCAATCGGGACTGCGTCGCGAAGCGCAGTTTGGCTTGACCGTACTACAGACCCATTCTTTACAGTCGATGCAGACCGAGCCAGCCCTCAAGCGCTCTGCATGGAAGGCCATGCAGGCACTCATGCCGAGACTGGCCTCAGAGGCAAACGAGTAAATTCTGATACCCATGTTTGAATTAGCAAGAAATCCCAGCCAGCCTGTTCTGCGCCGCATGAGGGCAAGCGACCTGGACCAGGTCGTGCACAATGAAAATATTTCCTATCCCAACCCCTGGAGCAAGCGTATTTTTCTTGATTGCCTTCGGGCCGGTTACCAGTGCTGGGTATACGCAACGCGTGACAAAATTCTCGCGCATGGCGTAATGAGTGTGGCGATGGATGAGAGCCACTTACTGACGCTCTGTGTCCATCCTCAGGCCCGTCGCCGCGCCTATGGTCGGAAAATGCTGGCGCATTTGCTGGCAGAAGCGGGACGTCTCGGAGCAGATACCTGTTTTCTGGAAGTCAGGCCATCCAATCAGGTTGCGCGCTCCCTCTATTATTCGATGGGTTTTGTGCAGGTCGGCGAAAGACGCAACTATTATCCGTCCGAGCCAGGCAGCGTTGATCGGGAAAATGCCCTGATTCTTTCGTGTCGGCTTGATTCACGCCTGCAAAAACAGAGTGAGCAATGATGATTAAAACCAGGCAGTCCTGCCAGTGGGCACGGTCGGTGTTCAAAGCCGCGTTAATTGTGTTGTTTTACGGCTGTGCTGCCTCGGATCTGTATGCGCAGCATGGACCCGATACCCTTCCGGAACTGAATGACACTCAGGCTGAGTGGGTGGCTGATCAGATATTCAACAATGAGTGCGCCCGCCGCATGGACTGCCTGACCAGCTGGAATGCAGGCGAGGATTTCCCATCGCTTGGTATAGGTCACTTTATCTGGTATCGCGAGGGGCAGCAGGAGCGGTTTGTGGAGAGTTTTCCACAGTTGCTGGCATTTTATGTCAGTCGCGGTGAACAGTTGCCGGCCTGGTTGGCTGGATTGCCGGGATGGGAGTCGCCGTGGCCCGATCGTCAGGCCTTTCTTGAGGCGAGGCAGGGTGCTCAGCTAAGCGAGTTGCGCGCGTTTCTGTATGCAACCCGGTCAACTCAGACGGCCTTTATCATGCAGCGCATGGAGCAAAGTCTGTCGAAACTGATGCAGGCCAGTGAGCGCCCGCAAGCGATTCAGGATCTTTTTTATCGCATCGCCAATACCTCATCGCCATACGGTATGTACGCACTCATCGACTATGTCAACTTCAAGGGTGAGGGCACGGCGCCGTCCGAACGCTACCAGGGTGAGGGCTGGGGCCTGTTGCAGGTGCTGGAGTTTATGTTGGACAATCCGCCGATCCTGGACGACGAAAGCGCGCTGCTTGAACAGTTCGCGGCGGCGGCACGCGCCGTGCTGGCGCGCCGAATCGCAAACGCCCCGGCAGAACGCAATGAATCAAGATGGCGCGATGGCTGGAACAATCGCACGTTTACCTACGTGCCCTGAGGACGATGCTGTATGAGTTATGAACGACCCAATATCCGCGACATGCAAGGTTATGCCTTTGGCGAACAACCTGCTCAGCAGCGCGTAATCAAATTGAACACCAACGAAAACCCCTATCCTGCAACTGCAGCAGTCGCCAACGCTCTGGCAGGGCTTTCGGTGGAGCAGCTGCGCCGCTATCCACAGCCATTCGCCAATGGTTTCAGGGATGTGGCCGCTGCCAGTCATGGCCTGAGTCGCGACAATATCATTGCGACCAACGGTGGTGACGAGCTATTGAGACTGGCAATCACCACCTTTGTGGACGTAGGGCAGACATTGGGCATGGCCGAGCCCAGTTACTCACTTTATCCAGTCCTGGCTGCAATACAGGGGTGTCAGGTGTGTCGAATCCCTTTGCTGGACGACTGGGCAATGCCGGACGATTTCGCCGAACAGTTGAATCGCGCGGGTGCCAGGCTGGCGTTTGTAGTCAACCCTCACGCGCCAACCGGCACCTTGTTACCGGTGTCGCGTCTGCGGGAGATAGCCCGGACGTTTCGCGGCGTGCTGGTGATTGATGAGGCCTATGTTGATTTTATCGACCCTGATCAGGCCTATGATGCGGTGCCTCTGGTCAGGGAGTTTGACAATGTCCTGCTGCTGCGTACGATGAGCAAGGGCTATTCGCTGGCAGGTCTCCGCTTTGCCTACGGTATCGGCGCGACTGAACTGCTGGCACCGATGCTGTATAAAACCCGCGACAGCTATAACACCGATGCGTTCTCACAGGTGCTCGCAGCTGCCGCGCTGGCGGCGAAGGATGAAGCGGCGACCGGTTGGGCAAAAGTCCGCAGCGAACGCCTGAGAGTGGCTGAGAGGCTGCGTGAGCTGGGTTTTGATGTATTGCCGAGCCAGAGCAATTTTCTGCTGGCGACAGTGCCACATGGCGTCTCGCAGTCGCGAGATGAGCTGGCCAGGACGCTGTACCTGGGACTCAAGGATCAAGGTATTCTGATCCGGTACTTTGACCAGCCCCGACTTGGCGACAAGCTGAGAATTACGGTAGGCACGGTAGAGGAAAACGATACGCTGCTGTCCGCACTCAAGCAGCTTTTGAAGTCACGATGAACATTGTTGGAGCCTTATGGGCAAACGTAGAGTTTCCGTAAAGACCCGTGCCACTCTGGGCGGGCTGGCAATCGCAGTAGCCGCGCTTTACGCGCTGACGGTATCGTACGATATCCCGCTGTCGGAACTGGCGAGCTTCCTGATAGGCAGTCTGGCGGTTGTGATAGGCACGATGCTGCTGGCTGTCCTGGTCGTTGCTGTCATCAAATTAACAGCCAGACTGATACGAAAGATTGGCGAACGCAAGGCCGATGATTGAAGCTGGTCAGCTGCGGCTGCCTGTCAGGCAGCCAGCAGGGAAGTCAGTACCCGAAAGCTGGTAAAGTACCAGCGGCCAGACTTGCGCTCCATGGTGATGCGGATTTCTGCATTGCCGTACTCGAACTCGGCGTGTGTGATAAAACCGGCTGTCGCGGCACGACTGGTCTGCCAGATTGGGGGAATATCAACTTCCATCTGTACTTCACCCATCTGGCGCAATTCTCCCAGACGTTGCAATGAATTGAAGACAATGACCATGGGCGCCTCCTGCATCGGTTCCGGGGTCGGCACTGCCGCATTGGCAAGCACCGGCGTCGGGTCCCAGTCAGACAGCGCTGCCTGTGTGACTTCCTGCATCAACCGGGAAGCCTGCTCAACGGCCTGCCCGCGGTCGTGATTTTGCCATAGCGCAAGAGCAACAACGACAACAAGCACGGCACTTGAAAGGATGAGCGCGATTCGTTTCATACGGGTGTCTCTTGGGCGGGTCAGCACGTGAATTCATTATAGGGCAAAAAAATCGAAGAAAAACATATAGAAATGCGATTGAATTGCAGTTGCTCTTGAAAAAAAGCGGTTTTATGCACATAGATGTCAGCGATGTCAATCTTCGACACAATTTTTCTCCAAAAACTGATTTTATCCTACAAAAAATACGTAAGACATTGATATTTATATATATCTTTATTGGTTAAAAAATAACCAATTTAAGCTAAGTCGCCATGATTCAAGCGTTTCAGGAGCTTATCCGTAAGTTATCAACTGACTTATCCACAGATTCTGTGGACAAGCTGCCGAGCTTCGGGAAGTGACTTGTGAACTGCATCAAAGTCGTGCATTGAAATGTTACTTAAGTGCCCACATATTAACTCTGTCACAGTGTGCGACATCGGTGGTTTGCGCTGGTGCTGACTCACTTCTAATGCTATCGTAAAGCAACATGATTATTGCAGGTCTTACTCATCATGGTTGAACTCTCCGGCAACATTCCATTCCTCTGGCGATTGAGCCCCGAATCCAGCGACGGATTCTGTATGGTTTCAATGGTGGTTCCTTTTGAACCAGACGACGAGGCTGAAGAGCGGCGTGACCTGACCATCGAAACCAGCGTGGTCAGCTTTTCGTCAGACAGTACCCGAGCAGAAAATGAAGAGACACTTGAATGGAACCAGGACGACATGAACCTGTTCCTCAAACTGGTTACCTGCCAGCAGCAGGGTGAGCACGTACCGGTTGCTGAATCGGTGCGGGTGGATCTTACCGACCCAGAGATCATAGAGATCATTCACGTGGTCGCTGCTGCCGGTTTTGGAACGGCCTACTCGTCGCATGGCATGCTGAACAACTCTATCGGCCGCTACCCGCCCCACGCCTGTGATATCGGCAGTTTTGCGGCGCTGAATACGCTGGACGGATTCAAGCGCTGCGTGGTTGTGGATATGGATGGGGAAGACGTTGTCTGTGTTCTGCTGGAAGAGGTCGATGTGGTTTCCATTGGTGAATATGACCGCCTGAGTCGCCATGACCTGCTGATGGTGAAAACCACAGACTTGCTGCACCCCGACTTTGCAAGCGACCTGGTACGCCCTGCTGGTGCTACTTTGCACTGAGTGCGGTGATTGAACCCGCCCGAGTTACCATTCAACTTTTTTGACAGTGCCGAACCGGTTTCGGCACTTGTCAGTTCCCCTCAATTGCTGATACCGTCCCAAGCTGCCGTTCTGCCTGAATAATTCGAAATCGTCGCGCAGGTAAGATGGCATGCCCGGGGGGGACGGATGAAACAGATTGGCCTGATATATCGTTCGGCGCTGTTGTCAGTGTCGCTGCTGTTGCTGGCGTGTACGCCTGAGAATGGCGGCTATGTGGATAATGCGCCACCCGCCGACCCGGGGCCGCCAGTGTATGGTGGGCAGTTGCGGGTCGCCCTGGAGGGCGAGACCAATAACTGGCTGCCCGGACGTGGCAATCATGTGGCACCTGCCGCGTTGACCGTCGCCATGGCACTTTTTGACCCTCTGGTCCGCCTGGACCATGAAGGCCAGTTCCGGCCCTACCTGGCTGAGTCAGTCACACCCAATGAAAGCTACGATCAGTGGACCGTGCGACTGCGTCCGGGGGTTGTCTTTCATGATGGCACACCGCTTGACGCCGATGCGATCAAGTGGAATTTTGATAACCTCCACAAGCGTCAGGGCTCAGTAACCTTCGGTTCCATCCGTGATATCGACCGGGTGGAGGTTATAGATGAACTGACAGTCGTCTACCATTTAACGCAGACCGTGGTTCCGTTTCCCGATATGTTGACGCGGGCCGTTGGCTGGCCAGTCTCTCCAACTGCTGTTCAGCAGCACGGCGAGGAGGCTGGACTTTATCCGGTTGGTACTGGTCCCTTCAAACTCGTCAGCTGGCGGCGGGATGACCGTCTGGTGCTGGAGCGCAATGAGCAGTATTGGCGGGAAGGGCTGCCGTATCTCGATGGGATCACCTTCAGGCCGCTGCCGGATGAAGATGCCCGTGTCGCCAGTCTGATTTCCGGTGACATGGATGCCATTCAGACCTTACGCCAGCACATTGTCGACAGACTCAGACGTATGTCTGACATTCACCTCTACGAACAGTTGGGCAACAGTAGTGGCAGCGCCATCTTCAATGCCCGGCGCCCACCGGTTGACGATTATCGTGTGCGTCAGGCACTGGCATGGGCGGTCGATCCGGCCGCGCTGGTTGAGGTGCTGGGTGGACGTGGTATCTCCCCGGTGCAGACCCAGTACTTTAATGAGAACAGCGTCTGGTATTCCGAGCGGGTTGCAGAAGCCTGGCCACAGCGTGACCAGCAGCGTGCCAGAGAGCTGGTGCAGTCCTATGTCAATGACCCTGATCGTTCCGACGGGCTGCCGGTCGGAGCGCCGATTTCACTGGAATTGATGTGCCTGCCAGAGCAAAGCCTGCAGGATCTGGCGCAGATGTATCAGGCACTCTGGAATGCGGTCGGTTTCGACGTCAGATTGCGGCAGGTGGAACAGGCGACACAGATCCAGAGCGTCATCAGTGGCGACTACATGACCACCTGCTGGCGCACCAGTAATGAGCAGGACCCATATATCACGCTCAATAATGATTTCGGGCCAGTGGATATCCAGCCTCTGAACTACACCAATTTTACGCACCCGCTGATCGAAGAGAAGCTGGCGATACTGCGAACCGAGCCGGAGTTTGAAATCCGCAAGGCCGCCGTCGAAGACATCATGATGCTGCTGACTGAGCAGGTACCAAACACCTGGACTGGCTCAACACCATCTGCCGTTGCGGCGCAGCCGCGTGTGCGTAATTTGCGTGACTGGACCTTCCCGGACGGGACACTGGGCGATGGCATGCCGGTTGCTCAGGTCAGCTGGGCCCAGGTGTGGATGCTTGATGATGAAGCCTGGCAGGCCGAGCAGGTCGGCCAGGAGGGTGACGAATAATGCATCTGGTGCTGCGCAAGTTACCCTGGTTGATTGGTACCCTGTTGGCAGTGTCCTTTTTCACCTTTTTGCTGGTCAGCCTGCTGCCGGGTGATCCGGCAGTAATGATACTGGGGGCAGGAGGCGTTTCACCAGAGGCGGTTGCTGCGCTGAGAGCCGAGCTGGGACTCGATCGTCCATTGCTAGTACGTTATTTCGACTGGCTGGGTTCTGCGCTTACTGGTGATTTTGGCCGCTCCCCGATGACCGGGCAGTCAGTCATGGATGCCATACTCAGCCGATTGCCGGTCACCATTCAACTGGGAGTCATGGCAATAATCATTGCCCTGCTGCTGGCAGTGCCGCTGGCCATGCTCTCTGCTTACCACGCCGGAAGCCGCCTGGACCGGGCGATCAGCGGACTGGGCTTTGCACTGATGTCGATTCCCAGCTTCATGATGGCAATTTTCCTGATTCTTATCCTGGCCGTATCCATGAACCTGTTCCCGGCCACCGGCTGGGTGCCATTCTCGGTGTCACCGGCAGCCAATCTGCGTAGCGCCGCACTGCCAGCGCTGTCGCTGGCAATGATTGAACTGGCGCTGTACATGCGCCTGCTGCGAACCGACCTGATCAGCACACTGCAGCAGGACTACATCACACTGGCCCGCGCCAAAGGTGTTCCCAACTGGCAGATAATGCTTCGCCACGCCCTGCGCCCCTCTTCTTTCTCACTGATGACCGTCGTGGGTCTACAGCTGGGTGGAGTGATAAGTGGCGCTATTATTATTGAGGAGATATTTGCACTGCCGGGTGTTGGGCGTTTGCTGTATCAGTCCATTCTGCAACGCGACCTGCTGATGGTGCAGGGTATTGTCCTGTTTATTGCCACAGCCTACGTGGTTGTGAACTTCCTGGTTGATCTGAGTTATTCACTTCTCGACCCAAGGGTGCGCCATGCCGATTGAGTCAGGTAACCGACGCCGCACGCCTGCTGAACCACTGCCGGTCCGGCGCAAAACCAGCTATGGCTCGGCCGGGCGTGCCAGTCGCGCGTTGAGCTTTTCGGTCGCTGTACGTCAGGTGTTTGGCAGTGGCTTCGGCACAGGTTTCTGGCTGGCGGCTGGCTGGCTGTTGCTGGTGGCGGCATGCGCTCTGTTTGCAACGGTGCTGCCCGTGCGCGATCCGCTGGACCCGGTTATTGTCAATCGTCTGAATGCGCCGTTTACGACCAACTGGCTTGGCGCCGATGGCCTGGGGCGGGATATGCTTTCCAGACTGGTTCACGGTGCCAGGGTGTCGGTTGTCATTTCTTTGACAGCGGTCAGCATCGGTATGCTGATTGGTGGCAGTCTCGGAATTCTTGCTGGTTATTTCCGAGGTCGCTTCGAGCGCGCGCTTATGGCAGTGCTCGATGTCATTCTGGCCTTCCCCTGGCTGGTGCTGTTGCTGGCGCTGGTGGCCTTCATCGGTCAGAGCCTGATGGCCATCTCGCTGGCGATCGGGCTTTTGTGGATCCCTGCCTACGCGCGTGTGGCGCGCGCCAACACCCTGTCTGTTGTGCAGCGTGAGTATGTGCTGGCGGCAAGAGCCATGGGCGCCAGTACCCTGCGCATTCTGCTGCGCGAAGTGCTGCCAAATGTCATTCTGCCGGTACTGGCCTATGGACTGGTTGCCATGGGCCTGGTGGTCATTGTTGAAAGTGCGCTGGCGTTTCTGGGTTTGAGTGTAGAAGCTCCGCAGCCGACCTGGGGCGGCATGATTGCGGAAGGCAAGCGCCACCTGGCAGTTGCACCACATGTTGCGCTGGTGCCGTCGATAACCATGTTCCTGACGGTACTGTCATTGAATTACGTCGGCGACCGGCTGCGCAGTCGCTTTGAGGTCAAGGAGTCTAACCTGTGACGGACTCACAGCATCAAACACAAAAGCTGCCCTTGCTCAGGGTTGAGGATCTGACGGTTCGATTGCGTGGTGAGGCTGGAATTGTGCACGCGGTCTCCGACGTGTCCTTCCAGCTGCAGCGGGGTCAGACGCTTGGTATTGTTGGTGAATCCGGCTCAGGCAAGAGTGTCATGGCCCGTGCTCTGATGGGGCTGCTGCCGCGCCGTGCCACGCAGCAGCTTGATGGCCGGGTAAGCCTGGCCGTTGATGGCAGGGTTCTGGAGTTGCTTAAACTGTCGGAGCGCGAGTTTCGCACTCTGCGTGGTCCCCGACTGGCGATGGTCTTTCAGGATCCGATGACGGCCCTGAATCCCGTATTGACGCTGGGAGTGCAGATTGCAGAACCACTGCAACTGCATTTGGGTCTGAACAAGGCTCAGGCCATGGCCAGGGCGCTGGAGTTGCTGGCGCAGGTGGGCATCCCTGATCCTGAAGGTCGCTTGCGACAGTATCCACATCAATTGTCGGGTGGCATGCGTCAACGTGTGGTGATCGCAATTGCGCTGGCCTGCGATCCGCGGGTGTTGCTGGCTGATGAACCGACCACAGCGCTGGATGTCACAGTGCAACGGCAGGTGCTGGATCTGCTGCTGGCTTTGCAGCGTGAGCGGCAGATGGGAATGGTGCTGATTACCCACGACCTGGGTGTGGTTGCCAATCGTGCCGATCACATCGCAGTGATGTATGCCGGGCGAATTGTTGAATACGCACCGACCTCGCGGCTGTTCTCAGCCATGCGTCATCCCTATACAGAGGCGCTGTTCAAATCGGTGCCCAGACTCAGCGACCCCTCGCATACACGATTACATGCCATTCCGGGACGCCCTCCACAACTGATTGATCCAGCACCAGGCTGCGCCTTCGCCCCGCGTTGCCCCAATGTCCAGCAACGCTGTCGCCGCGAGACACCGGCACTGACGCAGGCAGGCGATGAACATCTGCATGCCTGCTTTTACCCGATCGGCAGCAGGGAGGTCGGTGCATGAGCGAAACATCCAATCCCCAGCTTAGAGCACGAGACGATATCGTCCTGAAAGTTGAGCATCTTGTGGTCACCTTCGATGTGGGTCGCGAACTCGTCCAGGCTGTTTCCGATGTCAGTTTCGATATCGCCCGTGGCGAAACACTTGGGCTGGTCGGAGAGTCGGGTTGCGGCAAGTCGACAGTTGGGCGCGCAATCATGCAGCTGCCGCCACCTAAAGGCGGAAAGGTGATTTTCAAGGGCCAGGATATCACCCGGCTTGAGGGCGAGGCTTTGCGTAAGACCCGCACCGCCCTGCAAATGATTTTTCAGGACCCCATATCGTCTCTGAACCCGCGTCGCCGTGTGAAAGACATCATTGCCGAGGGGCTGCAGATCTGGGAACGCCCGAATCAGCGCGCCAGAGTGGAAGAGGTCATGGAGGCTGTCGGGCTGGATCCCGAGACGGCTGCGGATCGACGACCCCATCAGTTTTCCGGAGGCCAGTGTCAGCGCATCTGTATTGCCCGCTCACTGGCGCTTGATCCGGACGTGCTGATCTGTGACGAGCCGGTGTCGGCGCTGGATGTCAGTGTCCAGGCCCAGATACTCAACCTGCTCGAAGACATGAAGGCCCGCTACCAGCTGACCATGGTGTTTGTCGCCCACAACCTGGCAGTGGTGAAGCACATCAGCGACCGGGTCGCCGTCATGTATCTGGGCAAGTTGTGCGAAATTGGCAGTGTTGATGCGGTTTATCAGCACCCCTCGCACCCTTACACGCAGGCCCTGCTGGCCTCCATTCCGGAGCTGGAGACATCGCAGGAGGATGCCATTCCGCTGTTGCAGGGCGACATCCCGTCGCCGATGAATCCGCCCTCCGGTTGCCGGTTCAGAACACGTTGCCCCAAAGCGCAGGCAATCTGCGCGCAGCAGGAACCTGCCATGCAGGCATCACCATCAGCTATTGATGATCATTTCGTTTCCTGTCACTTTCCAGACTGAGAGATGTCCGTTGCCGGCCAGTAAGGTCAGGGTACTGGTCCGCTTTCTGTCTGTTGCTGAAACAGCGAGGGGTCGATCAGGCGATAATCGGGCAGCATCACGTGTTCCGCTTCATCCTCCGTAACCAGGGATGAGGGCAGCTGGGCATCGGGGCCTGCAGAAAACAGGAACTGGCCCTGCATCAGTTGCCGATCCGGATCAATCACGCCCCAGTCCACAATATAGTAGGCTGCTTCCGGCAAGGTCGGCAGCGGCCAGATGAAAACACGATTGGCTACCGGGTCATAACGGAATTTGATGTCTATATTTTTGTAATCGGGCGTTTTGACCGTCAGTTTGACCAATGTGACAAAGTCGCTGAAACGCAGTATCAGGTCATTGGGGGCGCTCGCGAGCACAGCGTCGTGATCGGGAATGTGATCGATTTCCACATCGCCAGTATAACGATAGGTATGCGAGAAATGCTGGGCGGAGGCGGCGCCGGCTGTAGCCATAAGCAAAACGCCTAGAAGCAGCGCTGGAAGTGTGAATCGTGGAGGCATGGTCACTGTTGTTATTATCCTGTCACTGACGTAAATCGACTCTCGCTTTATACCATGTCAGCATTTTTTGGTGCAGGTCGGCGCTGGCGGATTTTGCAGTAAATACAGCAGATTTCAAAAATCCGTCAGCTATTTTTCTGAATCAGCAAGACGGCCCTGTAAATTCGTGCTCCAATAAGCTCGTCGCAATAGCAACAACAATAATCAACTAAGGAGGTGTCCCGTGAGGATACTGCGTTCCCCCGGCAAGGGTTTCACTACCCGTCAGTCGCTGCGTCTGCTGGCCGCTGCCTGTTTTGCCACCTTACCGATCTCCCTCAGCCATGCTCAGTCCAATGATGAGCAAGTCACATTCCACAAGGACATCGCCCCTATTTTGCAGCGCAGCTGTCAAAACTGTCACCGTCCGGCGGGTGTTGCCCCCATGTCACTGGTGAGCTACGAAGAAGTGGTGCCATGGGCGGGCCTGATTGAATACCGCACCCAGCTGCGCGACCGCGCTGGTGCCATGCCGCCGTGGTATGCCGAGAAAGATGTCGGTATTCAGCACTACAAACAGGATCCGTCACTGAGTGACGAAGAACTGGCAAAAATTTCTGCCTGGGCGCGCGGTGGCGTACCAGAAGGTAATCCGGCGGATGCCCCAGAGCCCATCGATTTCGGCAGCGGTGCAACCTGGACGGCCGGCGAGCCTGATCTGATCATTCGCACCGAAGACATATTTGTAGAGGGTGGGGCACCGGACTGGTGGGGTGATATCCCGTCCGTACCGACTGGCCTGACTGAAGACCGATACGTCAAATCCGTTGAAATCCGCGAAATCAATGACGTGGATACTGCAGCTGCAGGTGGCACGGTGGGTGCGCGC
Source organism: Gammaproteobacteria bacterium UBA2675 (assembly GCA_002354805.1). Taxonomy (GTDB): domain Bacteria; phylum Pseudomonadota; class Gammaproteobacteria; order Pseudomonadales; family Pseudohongiellaceae; genus Pseudohongiella. Next base: position 12,386 of record DEMH01000002.1, on the reverse strand, counting down.
AACATCGTGCACCATATGATCTGGTCTACTCAGGTATTCAACGAGGACGGTACTTCTGATGGCCGCCAGGTGTCCTGGCCGGTGCATGAAATCGCCCGTAACCCCGATATCTTCGACGAAGATTCAGGTCGCCTGCTGCGTGCCAATTCGCACCTGGTTTCCAACTCCGTGCACCTGCACTCCACGGGTGTTGATACCACCGGACATCTGGAAATTGGCTTCCGCTTCCACCCTGAAGGCTACGAGCCCAAGTATCCGCCCGCCATTCTGGGTCTGGGTAACGGTGTAGATATTTCCATCACCGGTAACAAGGATCAGCAGGAATTGCATGCCTATGCGGTGCTGAATCAGCCCACCAAGATCGTGACCTTCGAGCCGCACCTGCATGCACCAGGCGAGCGTATGTGTCTGGAGGCGATCTGGGGCTACACGGTGGAAACATTGTCCTGCGTCGGCTACGACCACAACTGGGTCCGCGGTTATACCTTTGAATCTGATGCGGCACCGCTGTTGCCGGAAGGTACCATCCTGCATATCGTCGGCTACATGAACAATACCGATACCAACCCTAACGTGCCGGATTCACGTAACTGGCAGGGTTCCGGCAACCGCTCGGTGACCAATATGTTCATCGACCTGGGTATGCGGGTTGCGCTGACTGAGGATCAATTCTACGAAGAAATGACCAACCGTCGTCGCGAGCTGCAACTTGGGCCAAATGACCACCAGATTGGTTGCCCGCTGTGTCTGGCACCGCTGGTAGCACCGATTGAGCCAACCGAAGAAGAAAAAGCAGAAATGTCAGAGGCGCTGATCAATTATCTGACGCTGACAGAAGAAGAAAAACAACGAATTGGCCTGACTGGCGATGCCATGATGGTTAGTCAGACGGAGGAAAACTGATGTTCGCACGTGCTTTAACAAAACGAGTGACGGCGGGTGCCGTGGCAGTGCTCGGTGTGGTGATGGTGCTGGCCACGTTGCCAGCCCAGGCCCAGACTTACTTCAGAGGCCAGCATATCGAGCCGGCCTATGAAGGCTGGGAGCAAAACCCCGATGGCAGCTATAACTTCATCTTCGGTTATCACAATGAAAACTGGGAAGAAGAACTGGATATCCAGATCGGAGAAAACAATTTCTTCTCGCCTGGTGAGGCCGATCGCGGTCAGCCCACGCACTTTTTGCCTCGTCGCAACCGCTTCACCTTCAAGGTGCAGGTACCAGCAGACTGGGGTGACAAGGAGCTGGCCTGGACCATTACAGCAAACGGGGAGACCCGCACAGCTTACGCCACGCTGGCTAAAGACTACGTGATCGACAGCGTGGTGATAGCCTCCGAAACCGGTTCTCTCGGTGCGGGCACCAGTACCCCGGAGTCGCGTGCCAATACGCCACCCGTGGTCAGTGTGATCGGTGATACGGTGCGCAATGTGCGCGTCGGCGAGCCGCTGTTGCTGCGTACCGAGGTGAAGGACGATGGTCTGCCGAAACAGGGTATTGCGGGTGCGAGTTTTTATGACTTGAGCACTCGTACCGCGACCAGCGAGATTCGCCGCTTCATGCGCGCACCCTCGCGCATCACCGTGGGTAAGGTGAACGGTCTTTATCTGTCATGGAACGTGTATCGTGGTGACGAAGAATCTGGAGACGGCAACGTCGAGTTTTACCCGCCACAGGTTAAACCCTGGGAAGACACGCGTGCCAGTGCCAATTCACCCTGGGGAGCCTACTGGACGCCGCCACCTTATCCGGAAGACGGTATCTATGAAACCTCAGTGACCTTTGACAAGCCCGGTCAGTATATTCTCTGGGCGCGTGCTGATGATGGTGGTCTCTACCATGATCAGTACATCACGGTGAACGTCAATCCCTGAAGCCTGACGTCCGCTGGATCGAAGCCAGGCCTCCCGACGGAAGCCTGGCTTTTTTATTGCTTCGGCGACATCGCCGTAGCGGGCTTGCATAAATGAACGAGCTCATTTATTGTCATGACCTCTTCCAGCCCGGTTGACGGGTACTTTCAGGCACGGCACGGCAGGCTAATCCCACGATGTCATGGTTACACACAGCCAGTAGTTTTCTGGCCATTTCGCAACTGGTGTTTCTCGCCTGTCTGTATTCAGTCTATTTTCCACGCAGGCTGATCTCCCGTCTTATCGTGCTCTTCAGTATCTGTATCACTGCCTACATTCTGGTGCGGTCCGACGTTGATTGGCCGCAGGCGGTACGCCTGCTGCTGACCATTCTGGCAACCCTGGCGCCGGCGGTGCTGTGGGTGATTGCCCGTTATCTGTTTGAAGACCAGAGGCGAGTCCATCCAGGAGTGGCGGCCATGATCATCTTTTATATGGTCATCCGTACGATTGGACTGCTGTCCTACGGTGGCAGTGTGCCCCGAGACAGTACCTTCCTGTATCTACTGTACTTTTACATTCCACAATGGATCATGCTGTTTCTGGCCTGCCACGTTGTCTATATGGCCTGTCGCGGCCGCGAAGGTGATCTGGTGGAGTCGCGTCGTCAGGTGCGGGTGCCCTTTGCCATCGGCATGGGTACCATCGTCGGGGTGATCATTGGCTCCGGCTTTTTCCAGTTCGGCGGCCCGCAGCTGGATACCCTGTATTTCATGGTGATCTTTGGACTGATCCTGTTTGTGAACCTGGCCATGTTCAGGCTGCAGAATGATGCGCCACAGCTGATTCAGACTGCCATTGAACAGCCGCGGATTGCAGCGTCCACTCTCCCCACTGGCACCGTATCACGACATGATCAGCAGCTGATCGATCGCGTTCTGACGGCGATGCGCCAGGAGCGTCTGTACGCCGAGCCAGGACTGACCATTGGTGACCTGGCAGCCAAGGTATCCCTGCAGGAATACCGTCTGCGTCGGCTGATCAATCAGGCAATGCACTTCAGAAATTTCAATCAGTTCCTGAACCAGTACCGCATTGAGGAGGCCGCCCGCCGGCTTCGAGATCCTGAGGAAGAACATATTCCCATATCCAGCATCGCGCTTGATGTGGGTTATGTCTCATTGTCTTCGTTCAACAAGGCGTTCAAAGAGACTCATGGTGTGACGCCGTCGGTATGGCGCACACAAACTGACGCACAGCACTTTGCCAGTGGCGGGCAAGGGGAGTAAAATCCCCGTACAACAAGACTTGCCTCATACGGTGTGTTGAGACCCGAATCAGTCGGGCTCTCTGATCGCCGTGTCCTGATTCTCCCGATTGCTGGAACATACGCTGAACATGACCGATTCAAGCCTTATTGATGATACGCCTGCACTGAAATCCTGGCGCCGAATTGCACTGATTACCATTTGTGCCGTCTATTTTCTGATTCTCGTCGGAGCGACGGTTCGCGCATCCGGTGCCGGAATGGGCTGCCCCGACTGGCCAACCTGTTTCGGGAGCTGGATTCCTCCAGTCAGCGAATCACAGCTGCCCGCCAACTACCAGGAAATCTATGCCGATCGCGGTTATGCAGAAACCCGCTTTAATCCGGTCAAAACCTGGACCGAGTATGTCAATCGCCTGGTCGGCGTCAGTATTGGCCTGTTCATCCTGATCACCGCTGTGAAGTCAATCGGGCTGCGGCGACACGACCGCTGGATCACGATTGCGTCGGTGGCCGCGCTGTTGATGGTGATCTACCAGGGCTGGCTGGGCTCGCGGGTAGTAGCGTCCAACCTGCAGCCAGGCATGATTACCGTACATATGTTAATGGCGCTGGCCATCGTTGGTGTGCTGTTGTTTGCACTGGCGCGCTCAAGGCGTGGCATTGTGGCTGCGCGTTCCGTTAATGGGCTGGACCGGCGATTCAGGCCATGGCTCTATGCGGTCATGGCAATGACGGTTGTGCAGATCACCATGGGTATTCAGATCAGGGAACTGATGGACTATCTGAACCACGTTCAGGGTGCTGACCGCTCGACATGGATTTCCGCACAACAGTGGGTGTTCTATGTGCACCGTTCCTTCTCTGCTGTGGTATTGTTCGCCAATGTCTGGCTGGTGTGGCTGGCTTACCGTTCGCTGGGCCTGCATCACTCCATGACAAGACTGGCCGGAGGTGTGTTGGCGGTGATTGTACTGGCGGTTATCTCTGGCGCGACACTGGGCCATCTGGGAATGCCAGCCCTGGTTCAGCCCTTGCACCTGCTCAGTGCCTCACTCATTTTTGGCCTGCAGTTTCTGTTATGGATGGATTACCGACACGCAACAGGACAGCAATCCGGCGGCGGCCATCAGGCAGCCATCGCGTGATTCGCTGGCTGGCAGCGGCGCTGCTGCTTACCAGCGGCTGTGCCGGATATCCAGCGTCTCTTGATCGTGACTCGCTGGATGCGCAGCAGCAGGCACTGCTTGACTCGGATACCTATACCTACGAATGGCTGCTGGCAGATGAACCCCGAGCCGTTTCGGTGCTGGTGCATGGTCTGAATCTGCAGCCTGATGCGATGGATGATATTGCGGCCGCGCTGCTTGACGCCAATATCAATGTGCTCAGCGTTTCTCTGAGTGGTCATGCTGATGAGCTGGACGCGCAAGGCCGTCTGGTGCAGTTTCGCGAGGCCGACTTTTCTGTCTGGCAGGGCGAGGTTCGCAGGGCAGTCCGTGAGGCGAATCGGATAGCTGTGGAGCAGTCGCTACCGCTTTATGTGGTTGGATTTTCGCTAGGTGGATTGCTGGCGGCCGACTATCAGGCGCACTTCGCTGAACAGGACGGCGCACGTCCACAAAAAATGGTTCTGTTTGCGCCGGCTATCAGTCTGCGCTGGTCTTCCTATCTGCTTTACCCTTTGCAGCCTTTTCCTGGCGTGGTGCTGCCAAGCACGTCACCAGATGGGTATCGCGCCAACGATTTTGCACCAGTGTCGGCCTATCTTGCCCTGTATCGCGGCATTGAGGACTTCAATGAATCTATTACTGACACACTGAACATGCCTGTGCTGTTGTTTATGCACTCACGCGATGAGCTGGTATCAGACAATGGCATACGCGACTTCATCAACACGCATCAGTTGAGTCAGTGGCAGTATGTCGATGTTGAAAAAAGCGAAGATGCGGCCAGTGTGCTGAATCACCTGATCATCGGGCCGCACTCGCTGGGGCAGGAGGCCTGGCAGAATGTCCGCCAGACCATGCTGGAGTTTCTGCAGCCCTGATCAGTTCTTGATGAACTTGAGGGTCATGCGGTCACTTTCACCGATACGGATGTTGCGTGCACGAGTTTCATCGTCCAGTCCACGCAGGTTCGGTGGCAGCATCCATACGCCATTGGGGTGGTCCTTTGGGTCGTTGGGGTTGGCATTAATTTCCGAGCGGCCAGCCAGGGTAAACCCATGAGAGGTCATCAGGTCGATCAATTGCTGCTCATGGATATAGCCGTTGCCCGGAATGGCAGCCTGGTCAGCTGGCCAGCGGTGATCCACGATGCCTACTACACCGCCTGGTTTCAGTGCCGCATGCCACGCCATGACAACATTGTCTGCGCCCATGCCAAGCCAGTTGTGGGCATTTCTGAAATCCACGATCGCATCAACTGTGCCAGCTGGCGCGATCGCTGACTGCGACTGGGTGAGCTGTTGGGATATCTCGATATCACCGTACAGATCCGGGTTGCTGTCGAGCAGACGCGCAAATGCGGCGTTGGAGCCAGTCATCCAGCTTTGTTCAGGGTCGTCACTGCGATCATAGGTGGCGGCAATCAGTTTGCCATTCTCTTTAAGGTAGGGCGCGAGTATTTCGGTATACCAGCCGCCGCCTGGCCAGGCTTCGATGACCGTGTGATGCGGCTCGATGCCAAAGAATGTCAGTGTGTCGTAAGGGCTGCGATAGACATCGCGTGCCTTGTTGAAATCTGATCTGTGGTCGCCGTGAATGGCAGCCAGTAGTGGGCCGTTGTGCTGGGCGGTGGCCTGTCCGATGGCCAGAACGCCGGCCAGCATCAAAGCTGAGCAGGCGAGCGTTTTTCTAATTGCTGTTTTCATTGCGTAATGCTCCGCAGAGTGTGAATACCGAGCAAAAGAGATTACCCCAGAATTGCCATCGGTAACAGTGCAGTGATTGCCAGCCAGGCGATCAGTGAGCCCAGCGCTGCGCCGGCGATTACGTCAGAAATGAAATGTACCTTCAGCATGACCCGCGACAGTCCAACCAGAGCTGCCCAGCCGTACATCAACAGGCCAGCCAGGGGGAAGAAGAAACTGACCAGCGCGGCCATCATGAAGGCCGCCGTGGTGTGCCCGGATGGAAAACTGAACTCATCGGAGGGATTAAGTGCTGGCGCCATCGCCTCAACAACCCGAAACGGCCGGCGCCGCTTGAAGGCGTTCTTGAGTACCCAGTAAACAGGTAACTCAATCAGGAAGCCAATCAGACCAGCAATCAGGAATCCAGTGCCCGCTTCTGGAAACAGCCAGGGCAAACAAATGCCAAGTGCCAGGTACAGATACCCGTCACCGCTGAACGATATGGCGCGAATCAGTCGTTCCACCCTTGCGTGTCGGTGTACACTGTTTAGTGCGAGGAATAGGCGGGCATCCATGTCGGCCAGACGTTGCAAAGCATTGACGGTTCGGTTGTTCATAACGGCTACCCCGTTTGTCTGCACGCGGGCAGTTTGGCAGCGCTTTGCGACAGCTGCATGTCCTGCACATGACAGTTCGTTGACAATCAATGATTTTTGCTTGCGGCGGCTGACCCGACACATATAGTTATCCCCAGCACGGAGAATGAGGCGTTAATGAAGACACACAGTGATGAAAAAACAGTCGTTGATCCATTGATCAGTGCCGGGCAGCTGAAATCACTGCTGTCCAGTGAGGGGATTTTTGTCATTGACTGTCGGTTCAAGCTGGAGGATGTCAGCTATGGCCGTAGGGCCTACCAGGAAGGTCACATTCCGGGAGCGGTATTTCTGGATCTTGATGAAGACCTGTCGTCGGCAATCGTGCCCGGAGAGACAGGCCGCCATCCGCTGCCCGATCCGGCAGTACTGGAAGCCAGGCTTCGTGAGCTGGGTATGCGAAACAGCGATCATGTAGTGGTCTACGACGACAGCCCGTCCCTGTATGCCGCGCGCGCCTGGTGGCTGCTTGTGTGGCTGGGACACTCAAAGGTGCAGGTGCTTGACGGTGGTCTTGCGGACTGGCGAAACCAGGGAGGCAAGACCACGGAATCCATTACGGTCAAAGCCTGGCCGGGGAATTTTATTGCGCGACCCGTGGCCGACATGTGGGTTTCATCCGGTGAGGTGCTGAAGCATCTGGACACGCCGCAGTGGCAACTGATTGATGCGCGCGCCGAACCGAGGTATCGGGGAGAGCACGAGCCGATTGATCCGGTAGCGGGGCATATTCCCGGCGCAATCTGCCTGCCGTGTTCCGGCAACGTCGATGAGCAGGGCCGGTTCCTGCCAGCCAGCGATCTGTTGAAACGCTTTGAAGCACTGCCACCAGATCGCGAACTGGTCGCCTATTGTGGTTCGGGTGTGACGGCCTGTCACAATATTCTGGCGGCAGTGATTGCCGGGCAGGACATGCCCAGGCTGTATGCCGGTTCATGGAGTGAGTGGATCACGGATCCATCGCACCCGATCGCGACAGCCTGACATTCACTCCCGCAGTCGTCGCCTGCCTTCCTACAGCTTGCTGGCCGGGCGTCTGGCGTTGATCCACAGTGAGAAAGCGATAATGGATCCGCCAATAAACAGCGGCAATAAGGGTTCATCCTGACCCCAGATGGCCAGATTGACCAGCAGGCCGGCCGGAACCAGCGCGTTATTCATGATGCCCAGCGTGCCGGCGTCGACCTGACAGCCACCCCGGTTCCACAGATACATGCCGATGCCTGATGCACCCACGCCCAGCCAGGCAAGAATGCCCCAGTGTAACGAAGTAGACGGCAGCATCTCGGTATTGCCGAAAATCAGGAAGGATGGCAGTGCGATGATCAGCGCGCCAATAAAAAAGTGACCGAAGGTACGCCATGGTGCCAGCACCAATGGGAACGCCTGCATCAAATGCTTGTAACCTACCTGGCCGGCGGCAAACGTGAGGTTTGATACCTGCAACAGCAGAAAGCCAGTCAGATAGTCTTCGCTCAGGCCATCATATCGAATCACGCCGGCGCCCAGTGTTGCAACCGCTGCGGCCAACAGCGCAACAGGTGAAAAGCGGCGATTCAGGGCATCATCGATCAGCGTCACGTACAGGGGCGTGAAGATCGTAAACAGCAGCACTTCTGGCACTGTCAGGAAGCTGAATGATCGATACAGCAACAGATAAGTGATGCCAAACTGCAGGGCGCCACACAACATGAGTCCACCGATAATCCGGCCGGGAACCCCGCGCCAGACCGTCAGCGGCAGGAACATCAGCGCGGCCAGAGTCACGCGCGTCAGAACCGCAAAATCGTTGTCGACGTTGCCGCTCAGAAACTCGCCAATCAGGCTGAATGAGAACGCCCAAAAGACGGTGACAAATAACAATAAGCCCATATCAGATTCATCAGATGCGAAAAAGTGGCAAAGCGTAGCACATAAGCGGGTTGCAGGTTTGTTTAATGGCGGCGAATAGGCGAAAATACGCGCCTTTTCAAAGTCGCAGATACACGATATGGCACAAGACCAGTTAGCGCGGGAAATCGCTACCCGTCGCACTTTCGCGATCATTTCGCACCCCGATAATTGCCTTTAAGACACGCGGCGACAACCCCTGCCAAATATTCATTTAACCCCTTGTATTTATTGATTCTTGGCACTTGGGGTGCGACAATCTGAGTCATTAAATGTCAAGCTGAGCCAACAGAATTGTGTACACAACTGTCTACATAATTCCTCAAAATCGGCCCAGATCAAAAATATGTACACAGACTTTGTATGACACTTTCAGATAGCTGGCTTAAAGCCAATGCCGGAGTGACCAGAGCGGAACGCGATGAAAAGGCTGATCGGGATGGCCTGAGCGTTCGTGTATCTCCCAAGGGCAAGACCGTTTTCCAGATGCGTTAACGTTATGGCGGTAAGCCCATGCGTCTCGATCTTGGCTCATATCCCCTGATATCGCTTAAAGACGCGAGAGCAAAGAACCAGCGACTGAAGAAGGAGCTGGAGCAGGGGCATGATCCCAGGATTGTCCGGCGGTTGGAAAAGCAGACCATTATGGAGGCCGCTTCTCTGCACTCCCTTTTTTCCCATTGGTACGAGAGTGACCTCCTCCCTGATAATCGAAGCATCCTAAACTGTAGATTTCTGGCAAAATCGGTTCATGGGAGGGCCATTTGCCATGAAGAAATCGAAATATACAGAGCAGCAGATTGCTTTTGCTTTGAAACAAGCAGAGACAGGTACCCGGGTTGCTGAGGTATGCCGCAAGATGGGTATCTCGGAGGCGACTCTCTCCAACTGGAAGAGGAAATACGGAGGGCTGGGAGTTTCCGAGCTGCGTCGACTCAATCAGTTGGAACATGAAAACCAGCGTCTGAAGCGAATGGTGGCCGATTTGAGCTTGGATAAACAAAATGCTTCAGGATGTCCTGTCAAAAAAGCTTCAAAGCCCGTCAAGCGTCGTGAGCTGGTGGATTACCTTGTGATGGCTTTCCGGGCATCTAAGCGACGGGCTTGCTCATTGATGCTGTGTTACAGCTCGGTGTATTACTACCGGTCCAGGCGCAGCTCAGATGCGGCGCTGAGAGCTCGTATAAAGGAGATAGCGGCCACACGAGTACGCTATGGTTACGAACGGATTCATATGCTGCTAAGGCGCGAAGGCTGGCTCGTCAATCACAAGAAAGTGCGGCGCATATACCGGGAAGAATGCCTGAATCTGCGTAGCAAGCGACCCAAAAGACGAGTGGCAGCGGCACACCGTATGGATCGAACGCAGATAGATTCACTGGATCAGTGTTGGAGCATGGATTTTGTCGCAGGCAACCTGTTCGACGGGAAGCGGATCAGGGCCTTAACTATAGTGGATAATTTTAGTCGCGAATGCATGGCGATCCATGTGGATTACAGCATCAAAGGCGGCCACGTGGTCGGTGTGATGGACACCATCCAGCCGCTCCATGATAGGTGCCCTGATCGGATACAAGTCGATAACGGCAGCGAGTTCATCTCCAAGGTGTTGGACAAATGGGCTTATGAGAACAATGTTGTGTTAGCCTTTTCCAGGCTGGAAACACTGACGGATAATCCGTTTATCGAATCGTTTAATGGCAGCTTGCGTGATGAGTGTTTGAACAGCCATTGGTTTTTATCGCTTGAAGATGCCAGAGAAAAAATCGAAGCATGGCGTGAAGAATATAATGACTTCAGACCACACACGTCGCTGGAAAATCTGACTCCGATTCAGTTTAGGGATCGGCACATAAGGCCAGAAATTTCTAGTAATGAGTGCTTCAGTTTCGGGTAGGGGCTCATATGAACCCCGGACTCTAAAGCCTGGTGCTACTGAATACGGGGTGACGTCGGAGAGCTGTAACCGTCCGGCCATCACATCTTGAATCGATGAGCTCCTGATTCGATAGTGTCCACCTATTTTAAAGCGGACACTTTTCATGAACGAAATAAGCGTAGTCTCTCCCGCGCCCAAGCGCAAACGTTACACCAAGGCCTTTAAACAAAACGTGATTGCCGCCTGCGCGCAACCTGGCGCCTCAGTGGCCCGCATCGCGCTGGAGCACGGACTCAATGCCAATATGCTGCGCAAATGGATACGCCTGGCGCAGAGCAAAAGTGCTCACAAGGCACCTGGCTTTGTCGCTTTACCGATCAACACCAACAACCGGCGCCACCAGTAAGGCGCGCTGCTGACGCTGAAACGATCCGTGTGGAGATCCCGTATCGCCAGCAAAGCATCAACATCAACTGGCCGGTCTCACAAACCGATCGTTGCCTGGCGCTGCTGCGTGAGCTGCTGCAGTGATCCGCATCGATCAGATCTGGCTGGCCACCGAGCCGCTGGATATGCGCGCCGGTCCGGACACGGCGCTGGCCCGGGTGGTGCAAGTGTTTGGCAGTGCCCGGCCGCATTGTGCGTATCTGTTCGCCAACAAGCGCGCCAACCGGATGAAGGTGTTGATCCACGATGGCCTTGGCATCTGGTTTTGTGCCCGCAGGCTCAACCGCGGCAAGTTCCACTGGGCTGAGTCCTGGCGCGCACCGCAACTGGCGCTCAGCGATGAGCAGCTCAGTGCGCTGGTTCAAGGTCTGCCCTGGCAGCGAGTCGGTGAAGCCGGTGTCATCAGTCTCCTGTAAGTTGTATCGAATCATAACCTTGCGATAAATGCCATAACCCATTAAGCGTATCGAACTGAGCGCTGGTCAGTGGCATACTGACGGCATGACTCAAGTTGACCTGAACAAACTCGATGCCGAACAGCTGCGCAACCTGGTTGCCCAACTGATGGGCAGTGCGGCTGACCAAGAGCAGCAGTTGCAGACATTGCAGCAACGCACTGTGACCGCCGAGCAGCGAAACCGGCACCTGGAAGCGGTCAACGCCAAGCTCTCGCACGAGTTGTTGCTGCTGCGCCGATTGAAGTTCGGCAAACACAGCGAGAAGCTCAGCCCCCTGCAACAAAGCCTGTTAGAGGACATCATCGATGCCGATACCAGTGCCATCGAGCAGGAGTGGGCTGATCAGATCAAAGATGAACCCATCAGCAACAAACCCAAAGCACAGCCCAAGCGTGTGGCGTTGCCACCTGAGCTGCCTCGCAAAAAAAATACGTCACGAGCCGGATAACACCCAGTGCCAGTGCGGTTGTCAGTTAAAGCGCATCGGTGAAGACGTCAGCGAGAAACTGGACTATACCCCGGGCGTGTTCAGCGTTGAGCAGCACATCCGTGGCAAGTGGGTATGCACCGAGTGTGAAACACTGACCCAGGCGGCGGTGCCGGCGCATGTGATCGACAAAGGCCTGCCCACCACCGGCCTGCTCGCTCATGTACTGGTGGCCAAGTACGCTGATCATCTGCCGCTGTATCGTCATGAACAGATCTTTGGTCGGGCCGGTTACCCGCTGGCCCGCTCCACCCTGGCTGACTGGGTCGGACGCTGCGGTCAGGCCTTGCAACCGCTGGCCGATGCACTGCGTGACACCATCCTGAGCCACCCGGTGGTACACGCCGATGAAACACCGGTGCCGGTGCTGGAGCCGGGCAAGAAAAAGACCCATCGCGCGTACATCTGGGCCTACTGCACCACGTCTTATGCGGATACCAAAGCCGTGGTCTATGACTTTGCACCCGGACGCGCCGGTGAACATGCCCGGCGCTTCCTTGATGGCTGGCAGGGCAAACTGATCTGCGACGATTACAGCGGTTACAAAGCCAGCTTTGGCCAGGGCATCACCGAGATCGGTTGCATGGCCCAT
>DEMH01000009.1 GCA_002354805.1 Gammaproteobacteria bacterium UBA2675 | reverse complement strand
CACCAGATTCAGTTATAACTCGTTTAAGACGGAATAAAATCGTTATAATCAGGCTGTTTAAGCCGTCTTAACACTATTTATTCTGCTAAGTCAGTCGAACAAGGAGGAATCACAAATGTCAGACTCCAAGACAGCTGAACTGTACCGAATGGTAACGGAGGACCATGTGTGTCCTTACGGCTTAAAATCGAAACACCTACTGAAAACTCAAGGACTTCAGGTGGAAGACCACCACTTAAAAGACCGGGAAGAAATCGAGGCATTCAAGGCCGAACACGATGTAGATACCACCCCACAGACATTTATCGATGGCGCCCGGATTGGTGGTTATGATGAACTACAGACTTATTTTGGTAAAGAACCCACAGATGAGGACGAAACAACTTATTGGCCTGTTATCAGCCTTTTTACCACTACTTTCCTGATGGCATTGGGAGCAGCTTCGATCGCTGAAGGACAATGGCTGTCCCTACGCACTTTTGAATGGTTCATCGCGTTTTCAATGTGTGCTCTTGCGTATCTAAAGATTCGGGATGTGGAAAGTTTTTCGACCATGTTCCTTAACTATGATCTTCTAGCCCAAAAATGGGTACCGTACGGGTACGTATACCCCTACGGAGAGGGTATTGCCGGCGTGCTTATGATTGCCGGGGTGCTAAACTTTGTTTCGATCCCCATCGCCTTGGTCATAGGCACAGTAGGTGCCATCTCGGTTTTTAAAGCCGTCTATATTGAGAAACGAGAACTCAAATGTGCTTGCGTCGGAGGCGAAAGCAATGTGCCATTGGGTTTTATATCACTCACGGAAAACCTCATGATGCTCGGCATGGGGGTATGGATGCTTGTCAAGCATAGCACTCTAGGATAGAAGCGACCAACAGGTTCTCAACGTAATGTGCTTTCGAGATGCCGAATTGGCGACTTCCTCCTTCACACAACAAAATCTTCGGCACATTGGGGAATCGCAGTCTCTAAGCCTACACGAAGGGCAGGTATGGCAGACCTTTCTACAGCGTCCGATTTCTAAATTGTAGTTAAGGCTTAATGGACCTTGACTGACGCCTTAGACAAAGCTTTGTAGTTCACAAAATGAAACATACCAAGGGCTGATACATTCCATGATCGGGGGGGGGACGATTGCCATGAACACCAACTCCCTGTCGGTGATCGGTAATTTTTGCGTCCAAAGCGGGTGAGGCTGGATATAGTCTATATGACGGATTTGATACCAAAGTGAAAACCCCGTCTAATGGACCATATAGAAAATATTCTATGAAAAAAAGACCAAATATAGGGTGATGATCACAGTCTACACGGCATTACAACGAGCATTCTCGTAGGTGCAGTGCTATGCTTTATCTTCGCTGAACATGGCGCCAAGTCCTTCAGTATCTGCCTTTGATGATTATGCCGCATTGCCCACTGATGCACATCTGCATGCACAAGGCACACTGCGATGCGCACGATCATGATCATGCCAACGTTGGGCATAATCACCAAAATGAAGAAGAGGCTTCTTGCCGCCGCATGGAAGAAAAACGCAGGCAAGTGGATCTAAAACTGTGATCGTGATACCTGAAAAATCATGGCTTCCCTATCTGGGTTACCGTTTTGTGTTCCGGATATCGATCAAGCTAGCTTCCAGGAGCCTGACAATGAGCAACAATGAGTATCGACTGAGTGTTTCGGCAGTTAAACTCATTAATAGTCACCTAGGCCTTTTTGAACCGGCTAATGCCGTAAATTTGAGCGCAGCGATTGCAGAGACTGGCCAATTATATGGTCTGGATGAGGTCGATTTCGATCAAAAATATGCCAAGTCTAATTCTACATACGACACATTTCAGCTGCACGTGCAAAGGGTGTAAGAAAGTTTGGACAATCACGTTATTCAACTGACGCGGGTCTGGTGGGCACAAGTCAAGATTGACGATTACTTGTTCTGCTTCCGGCTATCCGTAAATTCGGTCGACTCATTATGAATACCTATCCAAAATTTACCAATGTTGCCTGGATGCTAGTGGTTACTCTGCTTTGGGCCATCTGCTTTCCGTTCATCGTGACCGGGCTACCGGATGCCCCACCCTTGCTGTTTGCTGCTTTGCGTGCTTTTCTGGCCAGTGGAATACTTTTTGCGGTGTACATGGTAAAGCGCGTGCGCGAGCCATATCTTTTTAACCTCCAGGACACTGGCCAGTTGGGCCTCATCGGGTTGTCGTACACGGCGATGGGCTTTGGCGGCATGTTTTTAGGGGCCGGTCATCTGTCTCCAGGGCTGGCAACTGTTCTGGCAAGTACGCAGCCATTGATTGCTGCGGCAATCGCCGCCGCTTGGCTGGGGGAAACTTTGAAGACCAAGGGCATAGCCGGGCTGTTCGTCGGTTTTTTGGGCGTCGCCTTGCTTTCTTGGTCCGGATTTGGCAATAACAATGCCGGTTTTTTGTGGGGAATCATCTGGGTTCTTATGGGCGCTTTTGGAGTGGCCATTGGCAACATCCTGTTAAAAAAGCGTGGCGGGGGATCAATTGCCGCACCCATGGCTGTCCAATTGTTAATAGGCGGCGGAATACTTTTGCTTGCATCTGCGATCAGCGGTGAACAATGGGATATTCGGTGGACATTTCGATTCACCGGTTCCTTGCTCATTCTATCTGCTTTGGCGACAGCCGCCATGGTATTCTTGTGGTTCGGGCTACTGGCTCGTGCGCCTTTGAATCAACTGAACGTTTTCAGCTTCCTGACCCCGGCGCTTGGCCTGCTTATTGGCTATTTGTTCTTTGATGAACGGCTGCAACTCGTCCAGATCTTGGGAATCATTGTGATCATTTTTGGTATTGCCTTAATGCACACTAGCGACGCTGTCCTAGATCCTACCCATAAAGCAGGGCTTTCTTCGCCAATTAAACCACTAGGCTCGTGAATGAATCGACAAAGAAACAATGACTGAAACAACATTTACCCAATAATGAGTACACTTTTTCACCACAATGAAAAGAGGAAACTAGCTATGAACAGTTCGAACGCACCTGGGATCCATTTGCGTATCATCCCGTTAGGCAACACCCTGTCACTTCTGCTGGTAATCAGCTACCTGCTGTGCGTTGGCTTTGGCCTAGTCGCCCCGGGACAGATGCGCATGTATGAGGCGTGGGCACCGTTGCTACCTGGTTTTGAATGGCTTACGTGGACGGGATTTTTAATTGGATTGATAGAAGTCTATCTGTACGGTTGGTATATTGCCGTCTTGTTTGTCCCTTTGTACCTCTGGTCCTCAAAAGACAGACATTGAAATTTTTTGACGCCCATAATGCTTTTTCCTTGTCGTGGTTCCAACGGCATTTGTTCTGGCCAACTAAATCTGGCGCGTGGCAGCAACACGTGAGCTTCAAGACCGGGCGCATTGCTGTTAAAAGTGTAGCTACTTGATCATTTCGAAAAAAGCCTTCAATGAGTAAACCGGAAGGGAATCACCAAACAGAGAAAGGTATGATCAAAAGAGTATTCGGGGACGCAATCGACGGTCCGGAACACAGATACATCCCCCGTTTTCCAGAGCTTCCTCTAGCGGGGTTCGGGTTTCTGACGCATTTCTTATGGGAAATGCTTCAGGTGCCTTGGTATAGCGGAATGGCAGAGGCATCCCACGCTTCGGTGGTTTGGTTATGTACACGCGCCACAGGCGGTGATGTCGTGATTCTTTTAATCAGCTTCTGGCTGGCATCGGTAACCTGCAGTAACCGACAATGGCTGCTCAGAGGCGATCGAAAACCTGCGGTCGTCCTGATTATCACGGCTCTCGTCGTCACTGTCGTCCTAGAATGGCTAGCGATTGGTCCACTGGAACGATGGACGTATGCCGACTCTATGCCAATTATCCCGATGCTTGACGTGGGTTTGACCCCTGTGTTTCAGTGGCTGTTGTTGTCACCGGTGATAATGTGGCTGGCGCGCCGACACATGCTTGGTTACACCGCCCTCTTACCGTGCAAACCAAGCTAATCGCGCGGGATTATTGACCGCAAGACAGGGGGAGAACGAACGCAGCTATGATATGAGATGACCGAGTTCGTCTTTTTAGCGCTCCTTTCATGGTCTGATAGAGGCGGTGATCAGTGTTCGCAGCTCTCCTGCTCTGCGTTTTCCATCTTCTGCTCCGTCATGCCCTGCATTAACTCAATATGATCCCGTCTTTCCTCATTCTCCATACCTATGCGCTCGCCTTTACGCTGTCATCATGCATGCGATGGTCTTGGCTTTGCCCCTGATTCCCCCGTTTGCCGCTGTCCGCCTGGCAAGGTCTCGGCCAGCATCGGCGTCAGGGGCATTATTGAATTAGCCAACAGTGCTTGCAGTAAAATTTCTATTTTGCGGTCACCATATAAGTAAGTGTTACTGAACTCACTCTCGTGCATACCGCTGGAATTGTGACTATGCAATAAACTGAAACTCTGAATGCTGAGGGAGTTGAGCCACCGACTTTTGTGCGCAACAATGGGGTGATTACGACAAAAGCTGTACAATACCTCTCTGCATCAGTTTCCAGGAGAAGCAGGCTTTGTACTCTATCGATAATTCTTCAGACCGAGCAGAAGCGGAAAGGTTGAACCAGCACTGCATTTGCGTCACACTTGACCAGTCAGCAATCGTTCACAATATTGCCGATCAACTGGGTGACAACGCCGACGAAATCCTCTCCAGCGCTGCTTGGCAGCAATTTTTCTCGAGCACCGCAGTGTTTATCCGTGAGCAGATACTGGAACAAATGAAAGGCATTGTCCATGCTCTGGAAGCTGTGGCCACACTCCCCGACTATCGTCGTCGTGTATTATCGTGGGCACCACAGAGCGCGCAGGTCGACTCGGGACCATCAGGCGCATTTATGGGCTACGATTTCCACTTGGGAGCGGATGGTCCTCGCCTTATTGAAGTAAATACCAATGCCGGTGGCGCATTCCTCAACGCCGTAATGGGACATGCCCAGATTCAATGTTGTGGTGCATCAACACGCATATCAGGCGCGGAGAGCTTTGACTCTGCCGTGGTTGCGCAATTCGACAGTGAATGGCGCGCACAGCGCGGCAGCGGCCGACCCAAAACAATAGCCATAGTGGACGAGCAACCAGCCGAACAGTACCTGTATCCCGAATTCAGACTGGCACAACAGTTGTTGCGGAACAATGGGTTCGATGCATTAATACTGTCTCCCTCAGATCTCCGGTATAAGGATGGCGCACTGTATAGCGCACTGTATAGCGGCGACAAACAGATCGATATGGTATATAACCGCCTGGTGGATTTCGGACTGCAAGCTCCTGAGCAGGCGGCCCTGCGCTCGGCATGGCTGGAGGGCAGCGCTGTCATCACGCCCAATCCTTTTGTTCATGCGCTTCGCGCAGACAAGCGTAACCTGGCACTGTTATCTGATCGTGATACCTTGCTCGACTGGGGGCTAAGCCGCGAACATTCTGAATTCCTACAGCATGGCGTACCGCGCACCGTGCAAGTGAATGCAACCAACGCCGATGAGCTTTGGCAGCAGCGAAAGCAATTGTTTTTTAAACCGGTGGCAGGTCATGGCAGCAAAGGTGTCTACCGCGGCAGCAAGCTGACCAAAGGTACATTTGCCCGTATTCTTGACAGCGATTATATCGCTCAGGCTTATGTACCTCCTTCGGAACGAGTGGTTTTGGTTGATGGAGAACAGCAGATGCTCAAGGTTGATGTGCGTCTTTACACCTACAAGGGCGCCGTTCTATTGGCTGCAGCGCGGCTCTATCAGGGGCAAACAACCAATTTCCGCACACCGGGGGGTGGTTTCGCCCCGCTGCTGCTGTTAAATTCAGCTGAATAGGCCTTGGCTCTGCTAAGTTCCGAAAACCGTGATTAATTGGGAGTCGTGTTGCCAGAATCAGTAATCACGCTTACAAATCATCCATCCGTCCGAGTTGCCGAACCAGCAGCTTTGTTTCATTCTCCTCCATGTCGAGCAGCAGTTGCATCAGCTCTGCAGCTTCTGGGATCTCTGCCTTGCGCAGCAGAGTGCGGTACAACTCAATGACTTGCTCATGAAAATCGATGACTTCAGCGCTGATCGCATCAGCATCCATTTTCGCGTAGTGATCATCACAATCGAGATGTGTCTTAATCGGATTATGAGGAATGTAATCGTAGACATACGTCTTTGCCGCCTTGGGATCAGCCTGATGTTCAAAGCCAGCCACCATTTTTTCCATGGCAGTTTCACAGGACGCAAGATACTCCAGCAGCATGGCCGTGCGCTCTTCATGGTGCAATTTCGCACAGTGTGACAGGCATTGCGCCAGTTGCGCATGCAATGAGCGGGACCATTCGATCAGATCGAAAAACGTTTTGATTTCCATGCCAGATGTTTCCTTGATAAATATTACGTTACGTTCGCTGATCATTATTAATTCAGCGATTAGATACCAGGTTATTCACTCATCATGTCGCCGGGCTTTCTCCGCCGGCCATTGAGCAAAAGCAAGAAAGTACAACAGAACCAGATTCACCAAGGGTATCAGTATCAAAAATCCTAAAAAACCTGGATACCCTGTACGTTGACATATACGCCACGCCGGGATCACAGCCACAATTGCGATTACCAGCATCCACAGCCAGTGTTCTGCCCACATTGTATTTCCCGCCATTTCATTCCCCATCATGGTGCTATCCTCCATTTCATTTTTCGTTTTTAGTGATGACCTTCATGAGATTCGTCACCCCCGGCATCTCGTGCCTCCGAAGTTCTCTTGAGAAAGATTTGCTCGGCAACTGCAATCACGATCATTGCAACAACTGCAACCCCGATTACGAAGGGGTCCGTGTTCAGCTTAACCCAGACGAAACCACCAAGCGCGAGCAAATCAAGCAGAATCGCCACAACAGGCACCCAAGCATTGGCATTTATATCCTCGCGTAAATAACGCAGCACTCCCCAATGGATGGCAATGTCCATGATCAGGTAAAACACAATACCCAGCGCAGCTATTCGGGACAGATCGAAAAATGCAGTTAAAACCAGCCCCAAAACTACGGTGTAGACCAGTGTGTGTTTCTGTATACTGCCGGGCATACCAAAGTGGCGATGCGGAACAAGCTTCATTTCTGTCAGCATGGCTAACATACGTGACACTGCAAATACGCTGGCAAGGATTCCGCCGGCAGTGGCCATCATGGCAATGGCTACCGTGAACCACACACCATACTCACCCAGCGCTGGCCGTGCGGCGGCGGCAAGCGAATAGTCTCGTGTCTCGATGATTTCGGCAAGCGAGAGGTTGCTCGCAACCGCAAAGCCTACCAGGGTGTAGATCACCACACAGGCTGCAATGGAAATCACTATGGCGCGTCCGACGTTCCGTGTTGGGTCCTTAACCTCCGAGCCACTATTGGTAATCGTGGTGAAGCCTTTGAAAGCCAAAATACCCAGAGCGGTAGCGCCCAGAAAGTTGCCGACTGTGCCTGTTTCTCTTGAGTTCGAGAAATCAACAGCGAGGCTGTCTGCTATCCATACCCCCACTAATCCGAAAATCAGTATACCGCCTATCTTCAGGATCCCGATAAAAGAGGCGACACCCTGAATCCATCGATTCCCGGACAAGTTGACCAAAAAGGCTGCAACTATTAGAGACACGCCCAACACAGGAATCATCAGACCAGTATCATCACCGCCAAAGAGTTGTATGGTATACGCGCCAAATGTACGTGCCAGGAAACTTTGCGCAATTACCATTGAAAAGTACATTAACAAAGCATTGAACGCGGTAGGTAGTCGGTTCCCGTATGCCTTGTGCAGGTACATACCAATGCCACCGGCAGACGGATAGGCATTGGATATCTTGATGTAAGAATACGAACTGAAGCTCACGATTACCGCGGCAGCCAGAAATGCCAACGGAAACAATACGCCCGTCATTTGTGCCATCTGCCCTGTCAACGCGAAGATACCTGCACCTATCATGACACCAGTGCCCAGCATCACGATGCCGCCCAACGTTAAACTGTCTTTGGCGTAGCTTGATTTGCGATCATTTTTGTCGTCGGATACCATGCTCAACGCTCTCCTGTATTAGCGGATTAGCCTGTCGGGCCGGATTCGAGATTTAATTTATGCCTCCTCCCCTTGCGCACGGTGGACGGTTGCGCACGGTGGACGGTGGACGGCATTAAGGTCCAACATTCGTAGTCAAATGGACCGTCATGGCCAGTATCCCCAGCGCCATTACCATTTCCAACCCAATAGAGCGAGCCAGACTTTGTCTGCCAGTGTCTACGTACAGACGAGAGACAAGAAAAAATTTATTTAAAGCGCCCAGCGTCAACAGAGCAACCACAGCAAGTAGTTTAATAAGCATGGCTTGACCATACGGGGTACTGAACAATTGGTCGATTGAGGACAGTAGCTGAGTCAGCAAATACACGCCCGCAGTGAGCAACAAAGCCACTAAATAGATGGCAAACCGACCAAATTTTTCCATAACAGTCTTTAACTTTGCACTCGAAACATCTGCGTTGCACAAAAGCCACAAGGGATACAAAGACCCTATCCACAGAAGAGCGGCTGCAACATGAATCACAATGCTCAGACGGGGAAGAATGCCAAGTTCGGCGATATGCCCCATCATAGTAAACGAAAAAAACAGTGATGCCAGAGCGCTAAGGCCAAACACAACGTACAGGTAGTAGAGCCGAGATCGTTCACGATATTGCCACATTAGCATCGCGGCAATCGCGATCGTAAAACCGGCGAACCTTGTCCCTGTGGCATAGCCGAGTGGTGACTGACCGATGATCAAAGCCATTTGAGGATCAAACATGCCACGCAACCCGTTTTGATTGATTGCGCCGAGCTGCGTTAGAAATGTCACCATTGTCGCCACAGCTCCAAGCATTGCCCCAAGGATGATATAGCGACGCATTCGCCCGCTGATGTCGTCTCCGAAATCCCGGCTCAGATAAAGACTGAATGTACCACCAGAAACAGTGCTTGCGCCAACCAGGACAAGCAATTTACTGACCAAGTACCAGATATCCCAGGGGCTCATATCAGTGAGCGTGCCCGTGTTCGGAGTGCCCCATATCGGATGTGTCCTCGCTCTGCATATTTTGCATATGATTGCCGTGCGCAGACATCGCGTCCGACGTCAGGGTGAAATCAGAGCTGCCGTCCATCGTGTGGCCGTCAGCCCCCATAATTGTCCATTCCACCTCGTATTGTCCTTGTTGAAGGTTTGTCAGTGGCACAACAAATTGACGCTTCGTGTCGGCGGTGGGATTAAATCCAATATCTATTGAGTGTTGTCCTGCATGCAAAAGGGCCAGACGCAAAAGTCGAACATCTGCATTAAAGTTTAGTTCCAATGCAGATAGCGGCATATTGATCACGGCACCCTCCGCTGGAACGATTTCGGAGAGCTCTGTATGGGCCCGCAACGCACCCGTTTGCAACAAAATCAAGCTCGACAGTAAAATTGTCAACCGGTTTACTTTTCTCATATTCATTTCCCGATAATGTATTGATTGTTAAAACCAGAACCGAACACCCGCCACCAGGCGAGTGTCACGCACCGGCGCCCCCTCTGCTCTTTGGTAGTCAGCAGTTTTACCATAACTCCCTGTCCACTCGAATCCGAAATAGGGCGCGAATTGACGTGAAAACTCATAACGTAGCCGCATTCCTAAAGCAGAAGTTGAAAGACCGCTTCCCACCCCATTCGATAAATCGTCGTTACCATAAAACGTCAATTCGGCTCGTGACTGCAAAATTAACCGCTGCGTAAACAATAGTTCGTATTCAGCCTCGAAGGTCAGCGCTGAGCGCCCACCTTCCGCAATATATGCCGTTGCATCAAGTTCGAACCAGTATGGTGCGAGTCCTTGGATACCAACTGCCAGCCATTGGCGATCCTCACCCTCATCATTGTTATCGAAACGCACACCCAGTTGTGTGTCGAAATAGGCATTCAGGGCACGCGCCCAAAGCAGGTCTGTCTCACTTTCCTTTAATGTGCCCTCCTCGACTTCGCCTTCTAGTTTGACAACAGCTTTGTTGTAGGTGGACCCATACCAGCCTTGAAGATCAAACACAGCGGTCTTGTTGTCTGGATCATATTCCAACCGGTCGCCCAACACTGACCAGAACTGATGCTCATCGGCCAGTTTCAGTTGCCGTGGACCTGGTCGGGCGTAGGGCCCCTCAGTTAGCGAATAACCATCGGAGTACGCATGGGGGTCTCGCGCGTCCGCAGGTGCTTCCGCTCCTTGCATCTGCATCTGACCGTGGTTCATAACGCCATTATTAGTCGCAGGACTTTCCGAAGAAGCCGTTGCCATCTCTGAGTCCGCATGCCCTGCATGGGCGTCTACCATCGGGTTCAGGTTATGCCCGGCATGTGGGTCATTCGGCTGCGCCCAAAGCGCAACTGGCATGATCAACGAACCAAAAACCATCAAGACTCTACTAGAGCTGCAAATGTTAATTTTATACATCACGATACAACCACCTCCCGGAACATGCCTGCGTCCATGTGAAACAATAAATGGCAGTGCCAGGCCCAACGCCCAAGGTCATGAGGGGTGGTGAGAAAGCTTATTCGTTGTGCCGGCTGCACCGGAATCGTATGACGCCGCACAAGGAAGTCACCCTGGTCGTTCTCCAGGTCGCTCCACATCCCATGCAGGTGCATGGGATGGGTCATCATGGTGTCGTTTTGCAGAATCACCCGAATCCTCTCTCCATGTTTCATTGATATCGGGGTACTCTGGCCGAACTCTAGTCCATCAAAAGACCAACTATACCGTTCCATGTTGCCCGTCAAATGCAACTCGATCTCCCGAGTCGGCAGTCTCTGATCAACTGGTCCGCCGATAGTCTTCAAATCGGCAAGGGTTAACACACGTCGACCATTTTGTCGAAGACCAACGCCCGGGTCGTCTAAATTGGTACGGGGCGTATGGACAAGCATATCTACAGATGGCCCGTATTCGGAACGCGCGTGGTTGACGCTGGACGAGGGTATGGCTAAAGGATTGGAATGCATGACATGCTGACTGTGGTCCATCGCCATTTCACCGTGGTCCATGTCCATACCCATGTCATTGTGATTCATGCCGGCGTGATCCATCGAACCCATCATATCGCGCATTGCCAGCCATTCTACGGCATCAAGCGCCGGTGTCGGTGCCGTAAGTCCATGCCGAACTGCGAGTGTGCCTCTGGCGTAGCCGGTACGCTCCATGCTTTGCGAAAAGATCGTATAGGCGTCATTTTCGGGCTCTACCACCACATCATAGGTTTCCCCGGGCCCAAACCGAAACTCATCAACAGAAACTGGTTCGACATTTTGACCGTCGGCCTGGACTACGGTCATTTTCAAGCCAGGAATTCGAATATCATAAAAGCTATTGCCAGCAGCATTGATAAATCGCAATCGAACTCGTTCGCCGGGTGAGAACAGGCCCGTCCAGTTGCCTGCTGGTGTTTGACCATTCATCAGGTAGGTTAAGGTTGAGGCAGATAGATCGCCCAGATCAGTAGGATTCATGCGCATCTGATTCCACATGCGACGCTTGTTGAGAGCACCCGCCAAGCCTAGCGTCGATACGTCGCGCATAAAACCAGGCACAGTAGGCTGATTGAAGTTGTAGACATCGCTTTGGACTTTCAGTTTGCTAAACACCCGCATTGGGTCTTCGTCAGTCCAATCGGACAACTGCACCACATAGTCTCGGTCTGCTCGTATAGTTTCGCCGTCACGAGGCTCTACAATCAAAGCACCGTACATTCCCGTAATTTCCTGAAAACCGCTATGAGAGTGATACCAATATGTACCGCTTTGCTGAAGCGTGAACCGGTACTCAAAGGTTTCTCCAGGCGCTATGCCGTCAAAACTTATGCCCGGCACTCCATCCATCTGGTAGGGTAAGATGATGCCGTGCCAATGAATGGAAGTCGCTACTGCCAGGTGATTGGTCACACGAATGGTGACTTCCTCACCTTCGCGCAGACGCAATGTCGGCGCCGGTATAGAGCCGTTGATAGTCGTTGCCATACGGACTTCACCGGTAAAGTTCACCGGCGACTCAGCTATCACAAGCTCAATTTGATTGCCGCTGAGCACGGGCGCCGTACCCGTGTGAGTCAACGTCGCGCCTGCCCGGCTGGCAGCCTGCAACACTGCGGGAAAGGCCGCCAGCACGCCACCAGCAGCCAAGCCCTGTACGAACCTTCGCCGGTTTACATTGATTGGGAATGGAAATGGTTGTTCAGACTTTTTCATAGGAGCAGCTCCTTTCGCCGATGCCTTTATCGTCAATACGTTTATAGTGCCGATACAATCCAGTTGAGAGTTGACAAGGGTAGCGAAATCGACCTGTCCAGAGGATGACGTCTACATTACATTGTTGTAATCGTCGTGTAATCTGACTGTCGGATGCAGTAATCTATAGTGGCAAGGCACTAATCAGGAGAGGCACGCTATGCGATTGCTCGTAGTGGAAGACGAAACAAAGACTGGCAACTACATTCGCCAGGGCCTATCTGAGGCTGGCTTTGTCGTTGAGCTAGTTCGCAACGGCCTGGACGGATACCACTTGGCCATGACAGGGTCTTTTGACCTGATTATCCTCGATGTAATGCTCCCGGATGTAGACGGGTGGCGCATCATGCAATCTTACCGAGATGCTGGGCATCAGACCCCTGTGTTGTTCCTTACTGCTCGGGACTCTGTCGATGATCGCGTCAAAGGCCTGGAATTGGGCGCCGACGACTACCTTGTAAAACCCTTTGCATTTGCCGAGTTACTGGCCAGGATACGAACTTTACTCCGCCGACGATCCATGGCTTCACCAGCAGAGCAAATTCAGGTGGCGGACCTGACACTTGATCCGCTCAAACATCGTGTATCACGCGCAGGCAAGAGAATACTCCTGACCCAGAAGGAATTTTCGCTATTGGAACTCCTGGCGCGTCGCCCAGGTGAAGTGCTACCGCGCTCACTCATAGCCTCCCAAGTGTGGGACATGAACTTTGATTCAGACACTAATGTTATCGATGTAGCGATTCGCCGCCTGCGCGCCAAGATCGACGACAATTTTCAGCCTAAATTGATTCATACCGTTCGTGGGATGGGATACAAAATGGACCTGGAATCCAACGATGAAACCCATTAGTCGATACCCACTCCCCCTTGCTGCGCGAGTCATGCTGTTCGTTGGCCTGACCATTGGTCTGAGTTTTATGCTGATTGGCACTCTGGTGCTGAATGCTGTGGAGCATCATTTCTCCGAGCAAGATGCTAGTGAACTTGTAGTAATGTCCAGCGCCGTGACGAATGCACTGGAAAATGCAGGAAATCAGCCCGATCGCCTGCGCGCGGCCCTATCCAATGCCATCTCCGGTCATCATGGTGTGTATTTTCAAGTAAGAAATAACAACGAAGAGATCCTGTACCAAACTGTCGGAGCAGGGTCGGGTTTGGCGCAAGCGGGACGTATCCTGACACCAACCGATGTGATACAACCTGGCAATTTACAAACCTGGCGCGAAGGCACCAAGACGTACAGAGGGGTGCTCAGCCAGCTAGAAGTCTCTGGACAGAACTACACCATCATTAGCGCCATTGACATGAGCTTTCACCTACAGTTTCTGCGAGACTTTCGGCAAAGCTTATTGATCATCATGAGTCTGGCTGGCGTTATAACTTTATTGGCTGCAGGCTATGGTGTACATCAGGCCCATGCCCCACTACGTGGTCTGTCTGCAAAAATGGGCGACATTCAAGCAGACAAACTACACGTGCGACTCGATCCATCCGCAATTCCGTCGGAGCTGAAAGATCTGGTGACATCTTTTAACCATATGATCGGTCGTTTGGAGGACAGTTTTACTCGTCTATCGCATTTTTCCGCTGACATTGCTCACGAGCTAAGAACCCCCCTTACCAATCTTATTACTCAGACCCAGGTTGGACTAGGCAAGGCCAGGACGCTCGAGAAATATCGCGAACTACTATACTCCAATCTAGAAGAGCAGGAGCGGCTAGCCAAAATGGTCAATGATATGCTTTGGCTTGCGAAAAGTGATCATGGCCTGCTCAAACCCGAGCAAGTACCCCTCAACCTGACCAATGAAGTTAATGAACTTTTTGATTTTTTCGAAGCACTGGCAGAAGAGAGAAATATCCGCCTGACGCTGGAGGGTTGCGCACCTATGACCATGGGTGACCGCGCCATGCTGAGACGAGCTATTTCCAACTTGTTGTCGAATGCCATCCGGTATACTCCACCGGGGAAAGAGGTGAAGGTTTTGCTCGACAACGCCTCTCACCACGAAATGTCGCTTAGTGTACAGAATCCTGGCCCCATGATTCCCGCCGAATACTTGTCCCATTTGTTTGACCGCTTTTATCGAGTTGAACCCTCTCGCGTAAGACAGGGTGAAGGCGCGGGTCTGGGGCTGGCTATTGTCAGATCCATCGTTGAAGCACATGGTGGGCATGTGGAGGCTACTTCTGTCCGGGATAAGACGTCTTTTACATTCTTTTTACCGGTAAAATCCTAAAATTGTTCCTGCCGTTAGGCGAGCACAATTTTTTAACATCTCGCCGATACTATCCAGATCAATGCAATGAATATACTTCGCCGGTAAAGCTTGGTAAGCTATTAATTGGAGTGGATATCGTTGCTTCACTAAACATCAGCCAGATGTGGCACTTTCTGTACCTTTGTCGTTATGGTCATGCATAGAAATACAAAATATCGCCAGTTACTCACATGGTTTTTTGTAGCCAGCCTGCTTCTGAATGTTCAGTCGACTTTCGCCTGCACGATGATGCCGGATATGCCTGATCTACCGCAGCCTGCGCACGAGTGCTGCCTTGCTATGCACAAAAACAAGGTAACTGAAAAACCGGATACTCCCGCCTCGTCCAGTGATACTTGTTTTACACTGAAGGTATCATTACAGCTCAAAGCTTCGCCCGAGGCTGATGCGGACCCCGGCAACGACCACGCCCTGCTCAAGGACAAACCGGGAACACAAAATCTGGCGCCAGTCATGGCCTTGCTGGTCTTCACTTTGCTGCAGACAGCGCAAACTGGCGGCTATGCTGTGCCGTCCAACGACCGAGATCACAGCACTCCCCTGCCAGTCTACCAGGCAACCCAGCGCTACCGTATTTAACAGAACTCCTTAGTTACAACTACTTCAGAGCGGCAGCACACGCCTGCCGTTCCTGGTTTTTGTTCGATGACGGAGTTCTGCCCATGCACCATACAAACACACAAATCGGTTCGTATTTTGTTTCCCGATTAACAGCCGCCCTGATTCCACTTGGGCTGGCAATCACGCTCGTTTCCCTGCCCGCAAGTGCGCAGCAGACCGAAGGGTTTACCCCCGAAGGTCTGATTCGGGAGATTCTCCAACTGAATCCCGGTCTGGCTGCTCAGCGACTTGAGACACTGGCCCGCGAGGAACAAATTGTCAGCGCCGGCGCACTTGACGACCCCCGGGTAAACTATGCCATTGCCCCGGCGAGCATCGGCGACAACATCCCCAGTGCGCTGGGAGATACCCTGGGCGTACGTCAGGTTATTCAACTCAGTCAAAATTTCCCGTGGGCGGGCAAACGGCAATTGCGCACGGAGGTCGCGCAAGCGCAAAGCACAGCCGCTCATCTGATGACCCAGGATCTGCAATTGCAACTGATCGCCGCCGGCCGGCGTCACTGGGCAAGCTGGTGGGATGTTCACCAGGCATTAACCATCAACCGTGAACAGCAACAGTTGCTTACCGAACTGGAGAAAGTGATCGAAACCCAGTACGCCAGCGGCAGCGGCCTGCAACAGGATCTGCTTCAGGTGCAAACGGCCAGGATTCAGGCGGATCATCGCGACATAGTCCTTGAACAGCAGGCCAGGCGCATCCGGGCCCGCATCAATGCCTTGCGCAATCGCCCGGCAGCGGCTGAGCTCGCCGCCACCGAGGAGCAACCGCAACCGCCAACGTTGCCAGCCGACACAGTGCTGCACAGCTGGCTGGAAGAAGCCAATCCCGCACTGCGGGGGGCTCGGGCTGAGGCCGATGCTGCGCGCGCAGACCGGGACCTGACCTATAAAAACGACTTCCCCGACGTACAGGTCAATGTGGGTTACAACGAACTGTGGAATGCCAGCGACCTGCGCCTGCAGGTGGGCGTATCAGTCAACATACCCCTGGATTTTGGCAAGCGCTCTGCACGCAAAGCCGCGTCAGACTACCAACTTAACAGTGCCCGAACCGACATCCAGTATCTTCACAATCAGCTGCTTGCCGAGCTTGAACAAGCACTATCACGCGCCGAGGAAGCCCAACACGCCATCGAGTTGTGCCGTGAGCAGTTGATACCTATCGCACAGCAATCACTGACAGCGTCACAGTCTGACTATCAGGAGGGCATCGCGGATTTCTCCAATGTTATTCAGGCTGAGCAGGCCCTGCTTGAGGCCCGACTACTGTTATCCCGCTCCATGGCCGACCAGTATCAGGCCCATGCAGAAATAGATCGACTGGTAGGCGGGCGGCTTTGGCCCTTTGAGTTCTCTGGTCACTAAAATTGCGGCATCTGCTGAAGAGAGAAGAATCATGAACACA
Organism: Gammaproteobacteria bacterium UBA2675; assembly: GCA_002354805.1. Taxonomy (GTDB): domain Bacteria; phylum Pseudomonadota; class Gammaproteobacteria; order Pseudomonadales; family Pseudohongiellaceae; genus Pseudohongiella. The sequence continues at coordinate 1,161,659 of DEMH01000009.1, read as the reverse complement.
CGAAACATGTTACTTGCCGGAATCGTAGTCGCTGCACTGATTTTGGTAGCTGCCTATTTCATTTTAATGCCCCAGCAAGCCAATATCTCTGCTGAGCATGCATCATCGACAACAAGGCAGCCCCTGTATTGGGTCGCCCCGATGGACCCGGATTATCGACGCGACGAACCGGGGCTCTCCCCTATGGGGATGGAACTGGTGCCGGTTTATGAAGACAATGATGAAGATGCAAGCGTCACCATCTCAGCCACTGTTCAGCAGAATCTGGGTGTACGCCTGGGCATAGTTACCATGGGCGAGTTCCGGCAGCAGGCTGATGCTGTGGGTTATACCGCGTGGGATCAGTCAACTATTCAGATGCTGCACCCGCGCGCCGAGGGCTGGCTGGAACAGTTCAATGTGGCCAGCGTCGGTGATCGTGTCAGCGCTGGCCAGATCCTGTATCAGCTTTTTTCACCGCGACTGGTCAGTGCTCAGCGCGAATACCTCAACGCCGCCGGAAATGCCGTTCTTCGCAAGGCGGCTGAAGATCGACTGCTTGCGCTGGGTGTGACACCGGCGCAGGTAACGGAACTTGCCAGCAGCAATGAAGTCAGTGCCCAACTAGCCTATCGCGCCGAATCAGATGCGGTGGTATCGGCCATTGGCGCCCGCGAGGGCAGCTATGTGACACCGGCAGATACCATTCTGACGCTGGCCTCACTCGACCGGATATGGCTGGATGTCGAAGTACCGTCCACCGCCATGTCCTGGATGGAGGTGGGCTTGCCGGTCACTGCCGAATTCCCAGCATACTCCGCCGAACAATGGCAGGGTCAAGTCGCACTTGTCTATCCGGAACTTGATCCTGTCACCCGAAGTTTGCGGTTGCGGCTGGAAATCGACAATCCAGACCACAGGCTGAAACCCAATATGTTTGCCAGCGTCCAGGTGAAAGGCCCTACTCGACACAACGTCGTCAGTGTGCCAACAGAAGCGGTGATCCGCTCAGGTCAGGGTGCCCGGGTGTTGCTCGCCGCAGGCGATGGTCGTTTCACGGTACAGCCGGTTCGCACCGGTGTGACCCGCGGTGACCGGATTGAAGTCCTGGACGGGCTGAGCGATGGCATGCAGGTCGTTACATCGGGTCAGTTTCTGCTGGACTCCGAAGCTAATGGAGAGCAGGCAATGGCAAGACTTAACGCCGCTGGCTCTGATTCTGACCTCGACCCGGAACAGGTCAATGACCAGCAAGAAGACACAGGCACCGCCCCGGCCACGCTGACCGGCACCGGGACTATCCAAAGTATAAGCGACAACCGCGTGACGCTGGACCACGGTCCCATACCTGCTCTGAATTGGCCTTCAATGGTCATGGGATTCCAGATCATGTCCAGCGTTGATCTGTCTGATGTCGCCGAAGGCGATGAGATCGAATTCGACTTTATGCCGATGCCTGCCGGCGGCTACAGCATCACGGCGTTGCGCCCGGCGACAACGTCAGGCCCGGGAGACACGCCATGATTGAAGCTGTCATTCGCGCCTCCCTGCGCAATCGCGGGCTGGTATTGGTTGCCGCCCTGCTGTTGACCATGGCCGGGTTGCTGAACCTGCGCACCATGCCGGTCGATGCCCTGCCCGATCTGTCCGATGTTCAGGTCATCATCCGTACGCCTTTCGCTGGCCAGGCCCCGCAGGTGGTCGAGGACCAGGTCACCTATCCGCTGACCACTGCCATGTTGTCGGTGCCCGGCGCGGAGACAGTGCGCGGATACTCGTTCTTTGGTGATTCCTACGTCTATATCATTTTCAGCGACGATACCGACCCTTATTGGGCACGCAGCCGGGTGTTGGAATACCTGAGTCAGGTAAGCTCGCGTCTGCCTGACGGCGTGGCACCGGCGCTGGGGCCCGATGCCACCGGTGTCGGCTGGGTCTACGAATACGCCCTGGTGGACAGAAGCAATCAACATGATCTGTCGCAATTGCGCGCCATTCAGGACTGGTTTCTGAAATACGAACTGCAGACCGTGGCTGGTGTGTCAGAAGTTGCGTCAGTCGGTGGCATGGTCAAACAGTACCAGGTCATTGTTGATCCGGATCGGCTGAGTGCCTATGGCCTGACGCTGTCTGCGGTGAACCAGGCGATTCGGGCCGGCAACCAGGAAGTGGGCGGCTCAGTCATCGAGATGGCGGAAACCGAGTTTATGGTGCGGGCCACCGGTTACATTCAGGGGCTGGATGATCTGCGGGCCATTCCGTTAAAAGTGACACAAGACGGCACTGCGGTACTGTTGGGCGATGTTGCCAGGGTGCAGACTGGTCCGCAGCTGCGCCGGGGTGTTGCCGACCTGAACGGTGAAGGCGAAGTGGCTGGAGGAATCGTGGTCATGCGTTCCGGTGAAAATGCCCAGGCCACCATCGCTGCCGTGAAACAGCGCCTGGATGAACTGCAGGCAAGCCTGCCAGAGGGGGTAGAAATAGTTCCCACCTATGATCGCTCGGAGTTGATTGGTCGATCAGTCGACAACCTTTACAGCAAGCTACTTGAAGAATTTGCAGTGGTCGCCTTTATCTGCGCGCTGTTTTTATTCCATCTACGCTCTTCGCTGGTGGCCATTGCCACACTGCCGCTTGGGATATTGGCGGCACTGCTGATCATGCGCGGCCAGGATCTTAACGCCAACATCATGTCACTGGGCGGTATCGCCATTGCCATTGGCGCGATGGTTGATGGCGCCATTGTCATGATCGAGAACGTGCACAAACATCTGGAGCATGATCCCGAAAAGGCAAAAACCGATCGCTGGGGTGTCATTGCCAGGGCCTCTGCCGAAGTGGGTCCTGCCCTGTTTTTCTCACTGCTGATCATCACGTTCAGCTTTCTGCCGGTGTTCACCCTGGAGGCCCAGGAGGGGCGTCTGTTTGCGCCGCTGGCGTTCACCAAGACTTACGCGATGGCTGCCGCCGCTATTCTGTCAATCACTGTGGTGCCGGTACTGATGGGTTACCTGATTCGAGGCAAGATACTACCGGAAAACAAAAACCCGGTAAATCGACTGCTGGGCTGGATTTACCGGCCCGTGATCGGCATGGTCATGCGTGCGCCCTGGGTGATGGTCGCCGCCGGTATCCTGGTGATGACTTCAGCGATCTGGCCGCTGTCCCGACTCGGTTCGGAGTTCATGCCACCACTGGATGAGGGTGACTGGATGTACATGCCCACCACCCGACCTGGACTGTCCATCGGTGAGGCCACCCAGTTGCTGCAGCAGACCGACCGGCTGATCAAGTCTGTGCCGGAAGTAGCACAGGTGTTCGGCAAGATCGGCCGCGCCGATACCGCCACCGATCCGGCGCCGCTAAGCATGATAGAGACCATCATCCGCTTCAAACCTGAGTCCGAATGGCGCGAGGGCATGACCATTGAGCGCATCCGCGAAGAGATCCGGCGCACGGTGGATCTGCCAGGCGTCACCAATGCCTGGGTTATGCCGATCAAGACCCGTATCGATATGTTGGCCACCGGTATCAAGACACCGGTGGGTATCAAGATCGGCGGTCCCGAATTGCCGGTCATACAGAACATTGGTGCGGATATCGAGGCATTGCTACCGCAGGTGCAGGGAACCGCCAGCGTGTTTGCCGAACGGGTCGCCGGCGGGCGTTATGTTACCGTGGATATTGACCGGGCGGCGGCGGCCCGCCATGGCCTGAATATCGACGAGGTGCAGGCAGTTGTTTCGTCGGCGATCGGCGGCATGAATGTTTCCGAAACCATTGAGGGCCTGGAGCGCTTCCCGATCAATGTGCGCTACCCGCAGGAAATCCGCAACTCGGTCGATGCCATCAGGGATCTGCCCGTATTAACATCGCAAGGGGCACGCATTCGTCTGGGTGACGTGGCACATATAGAAATACAAGACGGACCACCGATGATAAAGAGCGAGAATTCGCGCCCTACCGGGTGGGTATATGTGGACATCGCCGAGCGTGATATTGGCTCTTATGTCCAGGCCGCACAGCAACACCTGGCGGACAATCTGGCCTTGCCCGCTGGCTATTCACTGACCTGGTCCGGACAGTACGAATACATGGAGCGGGCCAAGGAGCGGCTGACACTGGTGGTACCGCTGACCCTGCTGATAATCGCATTTCTGCTCTACATGGCGTTCCGCGGGCTGGCGGAAGTCTTGATCATCATGGCCACGCTGCCCATGGCGATTGCCGGCAGCAGCTGGCTACTGTGGTGGCTTGCCTTCGATCTGTCGGTCGCCGTCGCCGTTGGGTTCATCGCCCTGGCAGGTGTGGCGGTGGAAATCGGTGTCATCATGCTGATTTATCTGAACCAGTACCGCGCACGCTACCTGGCTGAGGCACGTGAACAAGGCGGCCCGACTGTGGAGGGCTTACGGGATGCAATTGCCAAAGGCGCACTGCAGCGGCTGCGCCCTGTGGTCATGACCGTGGCGGCCATCACAGTGGGCCTGTTGCCGATCATGCAGGGGCACGGCACCGGCGGGGAAATCATGCAGCGCATAGCGACACCGATGGTGGGCGGCATGGTCAGCACCCTGGTGCTGACCCTGCTGGTGTTGCCTGCAGTGTATTTTTTATGGCAAAGGTGGCAACTGCACTCTGAACTCCTGAAGTAGCCGCACGCAAGGCAAGGCCCCTTCAGCATCATCAGGTGGGGGCTGCCTCACCATCGGAGTGTTTCCGAACGCCATAATTAATCGTGAACATAGGACTGTTATTGTGGTCATGGGAATTCCCGCAAACTCCCGCATTCTAACGGTTTCAAACCCGAGGACAGTCTACCTAAAGGATTTCAAACCATTGTTATAAAAGGAAATATTGGCGCACCCGGAGAGATTCGAACTCCCGACCAAGTGGTTCGAAGCCACCTACTCTATCCAGCTGAGCTACGGGTGCATAACTGTTGATGTTTGTTTTATCACTGTCATCGGCAGTGGTTACGTCTGGCGCATGGGGCGGCATTATATAGTGATCAAATGCGCAGGTCACCTGTCATGATGCAGATTGTTCGTCTTCGGGCTTATACACACGGTAATGGTTGCGACCGCCACGCTTAACCTGGTACAGCGCAACATCTGCTTTTCGCAGCAATTCCTCAGCCACGTCTGGATCATTCGGATCGAAGATAACGACACCAACGCTTAACGAGACCTTGAATTGCTGCAACCCTGTATCGAAAGGCTCTCGAATGGCATAAAACACCTTTCGTGCGACCAGCTCGGCATCATCAGGAGAGCTGATTTCAGCCAGTAACAGAACAAACTCATCGCCCCCCTGCCGCGCCAGCGTGTCACTGACGCGTAAGCTGCCTCTTAATTGCATTGCGATCCACTTGAGCAGCTCATCTCCTACATCATGCCCGTACTGATCATTAACCTGCTTAAAGTGGTCAACGTCGATAAACATAAGCGCAAACTTACGTTTGTGTCGCCGGCATAGAGCGATGGTTTGAGCCAGTCTCTGCTGAAGAAGTCGACGGTTGGGCAAGTCGGTTAGTTCGTCGTGACTCGCCTGATAAGCCACTTTTCTAGCCAGTTCTTTGCGGTCGGTAATGTTTTCTATCTGGGAGACAAAGTGCAATGGATCACCCTTCGCGTCCCGGACCATCGACACACTCAGTACGATCCATATCTGGGAGCCATCCTTGCAGAAATAGCGTTTTTCCATCTGGTAACTGGGGATCTTTCCCGCGACCAGCGCATTTAGTAATTCCAGGTCCCGATCGAGATCATCAGGATGGGTGATATCCTGAAACGTCAGCTTTAATAATTCATCTTCCTCGTATCCCAGCATGTCCAGCAATGCCCGGTTTACTTCCAGCCACTCGCCCTGCAAGCCCACCAGCGCCATGCCGATCGCAGCTGTCCCAAATGCACCGCGGAAGCGCTGATCACTCTCACTGAGCGCCAGCTCAAGCTTTTTCTGCCGATCGATGTCAGTGTGGGTGCCAATAGTCCGCGCTGCGTTACCCTCACTGTCTCTGGCAACTACTGCACCTCTGGTCAAAATCCAGCGCCAACTGCCATCTCGAGCAAGCATCCGATGCTGCACACTGTAAGTCGATGTCTTGCCGGCAATAAAATCTGCAACTGCGGCCTCTGCATTTTCCAGGTCCTCTGGGTGGACCAGGCGCCGCCATTCCGAAAACTCGTTTTTTACTTCGTCCTCGGTGTAGCCAAGCATGGACTTCCACTCTTTATTGTAGTTGACTTCATTGGTCAAATTGTTCCAGTCCCAGACACCGTGACCAGCACCAGATAGTGCAGACTTCCAGCGAAACTCTGTCTCAGAAAGCTCATGGTTGATGACTGCCGCCCGGGCTTCAGCCCTCTCTCTGCCAGATGCCAGAGACCAGACCAGCATTGTCAGCAGCGCAGTAAGCAACCCACCAACGAATATTACAACCCCAGGCTCAGCGCCCTGATGGTCTTGAATAAAACTGTCGTCTGCCAGAAACCTCACAGTCCAGATCCGCTGTGAGATTCTCAATTGCTCAGTACGCGAAAAAGTCCATTCTGTGGAAGAATCGCTTTCGGCAATGGTTGAATAGAGCAAAGCGCGTTCATTCATTTCAGGACCATCATAAACGCTGAAAGCAATTGGGGATTCGTCCAGTTGTATACCCTCCATCAGGATATCCATGCTGAACGGTGCGTATACCCATCCAAAGATGTCGCTGGAGTCTGCTCCGGCCAGGCCCACTTCCCGTTCGTAGACGGGCAAATACAACAGCACGCCAGCAATGGGACCACGATCTGCGTCCTGAACCAGGCTGACTTTGCCCGAAAGCGTCAATTCACCACTGGCTTGTGACTGATCCATCGCCTCACGCCTGACCTGTTCAGAGTACATGTCATAGCCGAAGGCGTTCAGGTTGTCGCCGCTAAAGGGCTCGATAAAAACTATCGAAGTATATCGATCACGATCACCCGCCGGGTGAACCGAATAGAATGGGAAACCGCTCTCCTGGATTCGCTCGATATGCGCATCAAGATTCTCCGGGTCTAAGTCCAGAGCGAATGCAACACCCAGAATGCCTGGGTAGTTTTCATCCAGGTCCAGCTCGTCGGCGTAATCGCGAAAGTCCTCGCGATCTACACGATTGGAGGCAACGAATAGACCTTTTAGCCCACGGATCACCTGACCATAGGTCTCCATGCGCTCCTGGATTAGTTCCAGACTCTCGCCGGTTTCCTCTTCGAAGCGATCCTGGTCTTCCAGATTAACGGCCCGCACAGCACCTTGCCATGACAGAAGTGTCAGCAATGCGCCGACTATCAATACAGCCAACGTCAATGCGATAACACGCGTGGAGCGAAACCACGACTCAGAGAACGTTTTCGTCCGATTCAGCATCTACTTTCTCAGTTAACAGAGGCGCTGCGTACCAGCACCTGGGCCTGCACCGCCTGAGGCGGAACGTCGGCCGGCAGTACCAGACCGGAATCGTAGTCTCGCGCATCGCCAGCGGACAGATTGCGAACGTCCACGACTCGCCGCACTCGCTCGCGACCCACACTGGCCTGCAGCTCCACTGAGGCCTGTGTGATAGTCATCGGTGCAGCATTACCCACTCGCACCATCACACGGCCGTCATTGCTGACGTAGGCAGATGTCTGCAAATAGTTGGCCGGGTTGTCAGCCACATCCAGTCGCAGGAAGGCCGAACGGGCCGATTCACCGATACTGCCGGGTGCAGAGGCGGCCTGCTGAAAGTACTGCTTGGCAGCATTACGATTGTTATCAGCCAGCGCCATGGTGCCCAGCTCATTCATGGCAAGCGCCGTTGGCAGCAGCTCTACGCTGGCCTGCAAATCGGCCTGCGCACGGCTGCGATTACCCTGCCGGGCATGAGCCAGCCCCCTGCCCAGGTAGTAATCAAAATAGGCATCGTCGCGCGCCAGCGCGCTGTTGTAATGATCAATGGCTGCGCTGTAACGGCGCTGCATCAGGGCAATATCACCATTTAAACCATGAAACCGGGCCTCCTGAGGCAGCATGGAGATTGCCTCGTCCAGCTTTTGCTGGGCGTCTTCGACCCGATCGTCCCTGACCAGCGTCATGGCTTCATCAAAGGCATCGTAGGCAGGTTTGGTTTCACGCAAAAAGGCCATTTGCTGCTGATAACGCTCTTCGCCCTGCTCACCGCCGGTATAACCTTCAGCGCGCAATTGCGCGACCAGCTGGCGGTTGTTCTGCACCCGTTCCTGAGACGGTGGGTGACTGGCAAACAGGCCCTGAAGCCAACCCTGCGGCGCGCCCCCTTCTGACAGCCGCACGAAGGTCTCCTGAAGCTGCACTGCGGCGGCAGGGTCATAACCAGCCTCAGCCAGATAGCGTGTACCGTAAAGATCTGCTTCGCGCTCTGCCTCACGTCCATAACTCTGGCTGATCAGTTGGGCTCCGAGAGAAGCGCCGCCGACGATGGCCCCCGCATAGGCATTATCACTGGCTGCGATTGCAGTGACAGCCAATGCGCCCTGCAAAAGGACACCTCTTTCCATGGACTGCGCGCCATGCCTGGCTGCAGCATGCACCACCTCATGCCCCAGCACTGCTGCCAGTTCGGCCTCGCTGTTCATCTCGTAAAGCAGGCCGCGATTGACAGCAATCTTGCCACCGGGCAGCGCCCAGGCATTGGGGACGGAGTTATTGAGCACAACAAACTCGTATGGCAGTTGGCGGGGACTGTGTCTGGCAACACGCTGGCCCACCTCATTGACATAGGCCGTCAACTCTGGATCGATCTTGAACTCGCCACCCTGACTTTGCTGGGTGGGACCATAATTCTCCTGCCCAATCGCAACTTCTTCCCGCTCGGAGACTAGTGTGAGTTCGCGGTCCCCGGTCACAGGATTGACGGCGCAGGCCTGCAGCACGCCTACACAGACAGCCATAAATGCCAGGCGGCTGAACATGCCCGAGAACCCGACAGGCAAAACCGCAATCAGCGCTGTCTTGGATAATCGCCCCTGTTTCATGTTCATTATTGTGCCTCCCATCATCCGTCTTCCTCATTGCCAGGCCAATGACATTAACGCTCTGCCCGATCACACATGCCAATTGCAGGCTCTATTGCTGTCAGATTATCAGGCCTGCCACGGTCTTGGTATATAAGCTGTGTAAGTCCTGTCCTATGTCAACGAAACCGTACGCAGTTCTATTCAGTTTTTGCCTGATTTTGGAAAATTGTCGTAAATACGCGTCAAATCATGAACCCGTTCACTGTCACGTTCTGTTGCAGGCCGGCGCTTCCTTGGGTTTGGCAAACGCGTTACTATCGGCCCCCCTAGATCCCCTTCTAATAAAAATAATCCAAATGTTCAGACCCATACTCACAGAGGAGAATACCTGTGGTTAGAGTATTCCTAATCATGTTGTTGCCACTTCTTGCTGCATTTAACGTGCATGCACAGACCGCGTCCGTGGAGCGCGGCTCGGAACTTTTCCAGTCCGAATGTGCCCGTTGCCATGTGCAGGCTGACATTGAAATGCGTATTGCCAATCGCTGGCTGGACCGCCCTGCCAGTGAGCTGTACGCAGCGATAATGGCAACCATGCCTGCCGAGACACCCGGTTCACTCAGCCCGGAACAGTATCTGGATCTGACCGCACACGTCATGCAGATGGGCCGCGTAAACGCGCCAATCGCCGGTCTGACTGTCACTGAACTGGCGTCTGTCAATATTGAGCAGGGCAGCGAGAATACCGGCCCGGATTATTACGCCTGGACCAGCATGTTTGGCGGCCTGAATGCCAACCGCTACGCGCCATTAGAGCAGATCAATGCCGAAAACGTCGGCGAGCTGGAAATCGCCTGGCGCTGGAAGGCGGACAACTTCGGCCCACGCCCCGAGGGCCTGAGTGTCACTACACCCATCATGGCCAATGGCGTTCTGTATGCAACCGCTGGCACTACCCGTAATGTGGTAGCTATTGACGCAGAATCCGGCCAGACGCTGTGGATGTGGCGCCCTCAGGAAGGTCAGCGCTTTGAGGACTCTCCTCGCAAAAACTCCGGTAAAGGCGTTGCCTACTGGACGGATGGTGACCAGGAAGTCATTTTTGTGGTCACACCTGGCTACTACCTGGCCGCACTGGACGCCAGCACTGGCTTGCCGCTGGAGTCCTTCGCCGATGGTGGCATTCTGGACCTGATGGATGGCATGCGCTTCAGTGATGTGCGCGACGATCGAGACATTACTCTGACCTTCCCGCCGCTGGTCATTGACGATGTACTGGTCGTTGGCGCTGCCCACCAGGTGAGCATGCGCCCGCCTCACGCGGACAACGTCAAGGGCGATGTACGCGCTTTTGACATCCACACTGGCGAGTTGTTGTGGACACATCGCAACATTCCCAAACCCGGTGAGGAAGGCTACGAAACCTGGCTGAACGACTCCGCGCTGATGACCGGTAATGGTGGCGTGTGGACTTCCATGTCTGCCGACACAGAGCTGGGCCTGGTCTACCTGCCGGTGGAATCTGGTACCGGTGACCGTTTCGGTGGCGACCGTCCGGGTACCAACCTGTTCACTGGCTCCGTTGTCGCTGTTGACTACCGCACTGGGGAACGCAAGTGGTACTTCCAGCACCTGCGCCATGATATCTGGGACTATGACACACCCACGGCACCCATCCTTGCCGATCTTCCCGACGGCACCAAGGCTCTGGTGCAGCTCACCAAGCAGTCATTTGCCTATGTGCTGAATCGCGAAACCGGCGAACCCATCTGGGAAATGGAAGAGCGACCAGTACCACAGACTGACGTGCCAGGTGAGTGGACATCGCCAACCCAGCCCTTCCCGACCAAGCCACCGGCTTACGACCGTCAGGGCATATCAGAGGATGATCTGGTGAACTTCACCCCGGAAATCTTTGCCCGTGCCAAAGAAGCAGTGAAACCCTATCGCATGGGGCCGCTGTACCAGCCGCCATCACTCGCCAATGCTGATGACGGCACCATTGGTACCCTGAGCCTGCCCGGTACGCTGGGTGGCACCAACTGGGAAGGTGGAGTTTACGATCCGGAAACCGGCATGTTGTACGTCGCCTCTCATACAGCGGTAGCTGTGCTGTCCCTGGTCCCTGGTGCGGAATTCTCTACCACAGACTGGATCCAGGGTCCGGCCCGCTCACCAAACGTGGACGGCCTGCCGATCGTGCAGCCACCATGGGGTCGAATCACCGCCATCGACCTGAATGAGGGCGATATTGAATGGACCATGGCCAACGCCGACACACCGGAACGCATCAAGAATCACCCGCTGCTCGAAGGGGTTGAACTGGAGCGTACTGGCATCCCGACCCGCGCCGGGCTGCTGGTGACCAAGAGCCTGCTGTTCGCCGGTGAAGGCCAGGGTGGCAACCCGGTATTCCGTGCACATGACAAAACAACCGGCGCAATCCTCGCGGAGATCGACCTGCCAGCATCCCAGACTGGCTTGCCAATGACCTATGTCCAGAACGGCAAGCAGTACATCGTCATGGCAGTCAGCGGTAACGGCCCCGCCGAACTGGTGGCTCTGGCGCTGCCCTGAGGTTTAATCGGCGCTGATTGAGGCGCATGTTCATAACCTCAACCAAAAAAGCGATCCACCATCCCGGTGGGTCGCTTTTTTTTTGGGGCTGCGATTCCAAGCAGCATCGCAATGATTTCCTGACAAAAACCTCGTCGAGACAGCACTTTGGATTGCGGGTTGGCCTCACCTGATCGTTTTGTTATAATTATCACGCTTTCAAAATCAATAACAAAAAATTATGAAGCATTCACCAAAGCCATGTGCTTAAATTCGAGATTCAAAAACGAGACACAAAACTTGTTATGAATACTTTTCAAGAAGCGCCAGCGCTTCAAGAAAGACCCGACACAAATCAAGATATTCAGCTTCGCCCTCCAAAGGCCACCGACGGTGCGCCGGTTCACAATCTGATTCGCAAAAGCGCGTTCCTGGACGATAACTCACTGTACTGTTATCTGGCCATTTGCACACATTTTGCGCAAACCAGCGTGGTAGCCACCATGGGCGAGGACGTCGTAGGCGTAGTAACTGCCTACATTCCACCAGAGCAGCCGGACACACTGTTTGTGTGGCAGGTAGCTGTCGACACGGTTGCACAAAAACGGGGTCTGGCCAGCAAAATGCTTAATCACATCCTGGAACGCGACAACTGTAAAGCGGTCCAATATGTGGAGACCACCGTAACCGAAGACAACGCAGCTTCACGCGCCATGTTCGCCTCGCTGGCGAGACGGCGTGAATGCGAAATCAATGAATCCGTAATGTTCGACCGTGAGGAACACTTTCTGAATCTTCACGACACCGAATTCAAACTTAGAATTGGCCCGTTCGCAGCGGCCAACAACCAGGGAGAAACATCATGACCAACATTTTTAATGACATTGAGTCAGAAGTTCAAAGTTACGCGCGCGCCTTCCCGGTTATATTTGAGCGCGCGAAAGGTTCTTATCTTTACGATACAGACGGCAAGGCCTATCTGGACTTTCTTGCCGGCGCCGGCACGCTTAACTACGGTCACAACAACGACACCTTGAAGGCCAAACTGCTGGAGTACATCGAGAAGGATGGCATTACGCATGGTCTGGACATGCACACCAGCGCCAAGAAACAGTTTCTGGAGAACCTGAACAACTATATTTTCAAGCCACGCGGCCTGGAGTATATGGTTCAGTTTACAGGGCCGACCGGTACCAACGCAGTAGAGGCGGCGATGAAAATCGCCCGTAACGTGACTGGCCGTCATAACATTGTGGCGTTCACCAACGGTTTCCATGGTGTGTCGCTGGGCTCAATGGCGGCGACTGGTAATTCGCATCACCGAGACGCTGCCGGCATACCGCTGGGTGGAGTTTCCCACGTGCCTTACGCCGGTTACATGGGCGAAGACCTGGACACTATCAAACTGCTGGAGAATATGCTGGAAGACTCATCCAGCGGCCTGGACAAACCGGCAGCTATCATGCTGGAAACCATTCAGGGCGAGGGCGGTCTGAACACTGCCAGCAGCGAGTGGTTGCAGGCAATTGAGAAAATCTGTCGCAAGCACGACATCATCCTGATTGTTGATGACATTCAGTCCGGCTGTGGACGTTCGGGCAATTTCTTCAGCTTTGAGGAAGCCGGCATCAAACCCGACCTGGTGACCATGTCCAAGTCCTTGAGCGGTTATGGTCTGCCATTCGCAGTGACCCTGATCAAACCGGAGTACGACACCTGGAAGCCGGGCGAGCACAACGGCACATTCCGTGGTAATAACCACGCGTTTGTGACGGCAGCCGCTGCGCTTGAGCGCTACTGGTCTGACGACAAGTTCGAGAAGGAACTGAAAACCAAGATCGAGCACATGACCATGCGCCTTCGCAAGATTGCCAATGGTTATGAGAAGTCGCTGATCAAGGCCAAGGGACGCGGCTTCATGCAGGGCCTTGAGTGCCGTGATGGCGAGCTGGCCGGCAAGATCTGTCGTTATGCGTTCGATAAAGGTCTGGTCATTGAGACCAGCGGTGCCGACAGCCAGGTTGTGAAATGCCTGTGTCCTTTGACCATATCAATGGATGACCTGAACAAAGGTCTGGACATCGTCGAAGAAGCGGTGCACAGCACGCTCGCAAAAGAGCATAGCGCTGCATCGTAATGGCTCGCGGCGCGAGCTACCCGCCTTGAATCGAAACATTATTTGAAAGTCGACTGGTCAGTCTGGAGCCTCTGAATAGGGGCTCCAGCCACTGCCCTGTAGTATCTGATGTCTCAGCGGCAGAATCAGCAATATATTGAATGAGGAACTCTAGATGATCGTACGACAACTGAAAGACTGTGAACAAAGCGAAAGACTGGTCAAGTCAGAGACCTGGCAGAGTGTACGCATGCTGCTGGCCGACGACAAGATGGGTTTTTCGTTTCACATCACGACGATCTTTGCAGGGTCAACAACACCCATCCACTATAAGAACCATCTGGAGTCGGTGTACTGCATATCCGGTAATGGTTCGATAAAGGATCTTGCCACTAACGAGGTACATCAGATCAAACCTGGCACCTTGTACATACTGGATCAGCACGACAAACACATCCTGTCGGGCGGCACAGAGGACATGGTACTTGCCTGTGTGTTCAACCCTCCAGTGACTGGTCGCGAAGTGCATGATGCTGACGGGTCCTACCCGGCTGCTGACTGAATACGTCGGCGACCTGGTTGAATAAAAAAGCGGGTAGCGCACTTTGAGTCGCTACCCGCTTTTTTTCGTCGGTCACCAGGCTCCGCGCCGCAGCCTAAAACGCAGTCAGCCCACTCACTGGAATGATACTCGACACCAGTGTCAGATAAACCAGATTAAACCACATCAGAATGTAGTGAATCTGCCGATTGTCGGTGAACAGCAGCAGGATGACCGAGGCGCTGACCAGAATGGTACCCGTCATGCGTCGCAGCCAGGTGTCAGCGTAGTCCGGAAGGAGTGGATCTGAGGCTCGCGCGAGAATCAGAAAAATGATGACCATGACGAAAAACCAGTTCTTGGTCTCGAAATAGTGTTTCTCCAGATCAATTGACTGGTTAAAGCGGATTTCCGGCGTCAGCACGAAGGTCAGCAACACCATCATGATAGGAGCCGTCAGAAACAGCAGCATCGGTGTCACTTTGGTAAAGTTGTAGGCCTGATACTCCCAGAAGCCCATGTAGTGGTAGGTCATGATGAACAGCAGCCAGACCGACCACCCCGCCAGCAGCCCAGGGCGTGTTACCCGACGGCGGGCTCTGATCAGCTTCCCCCACCCCATCAGCAGCTCGGCCATCGCAAAGGCAACGACGACCGACACAAACATCATGATGAACTCAAACTTGGACACCCGGGATTACTCCTCGGCCAGCTCTGCCTCAAACGCCTCGCGCGATAGCCTGTTCAACTCTTTGGTGTTCTCTTCATTGATGATCTGCTGCAGGATACCAGCCAAAGTCGACCTGAAGTCGTCGGCATGCAGATAGGCACACACGTTGCCATCGGCTGGATCGAGCGCCCGCCGCTTGAGATCCTCACGATGGTCTTCGGTGATCAATACCACTGGGGTTGGCTGCCTGAATGGACTTTTACGCTCCTGTTCGCGTAAGCGATACAGAAACTGGTCACGAGGCTTCTTGTGGCGATTCCAGCCTGTCACGATGCAGGCCAGTTTGTTGGTCAACAGGCCAAACCCGCGATTGTACTGCCGCACGGCATCCATGGCATTGGCTTCGTTGTAGGTATTGATACTGGTGAATTTGCCGGTGATGCCGATTTCGCCTGCCACTTCATCAACCAGTTTGTTGTTGATGTCATAGACCAGGATGACGGGTTTGGTTTGCATGGGTTCCTCGAAGCGAATCTCTGTTGTTTTTATATTTATCGCCAGTAGACGACGTCTATTCTGACCGCATTATGACACTGCTGGCAACCGGGTCGCGAGTGGTGCGTGTGCGATTGGCGGCAACCTGAGTGTCCTCGTAGCCAAACGCCAGTCCGAACAGAATGCGATCGTCCTCGCTCAGATCAAATGCCTCACGGACCAGATCAGGATAATTACGCATCGTGCCCATTGGGCAGCTGTGCAGACCATGTGCCACCAGCGCAAGCATCAGATTCTGGGCATACATGCCTACATCAATGGCTACCGTGGTGCCAAATGCTTTGTCCATTCCGATAAAGGCCATATAAGGGGCATCAAAGAATTCAAAGTTTCTCATCACGGCGCGTTGACGACCCTCCCGGTCGTCTCGTGCTATACCCATCTCGCTATACAGGGCAACCGCACAATCCACCTGTCGCTTGCGATATTCACCCACAAAATCACCGCGATACTCGTAATCCGGATCAGGCGCCACACCCTCACGGACACGACGCTGCATCTCTGTGCTCAAGCGGTCACGCAATGCGCCAGATGCCACATAAACCTTCCAGGGCTGCACATTGCAGTTTGAGGGTGCCCACTGCGCCAGTTCAAAGACCTGCCGCAGAACATCATCCGGCACCGGGTCAGGCAGATAACCGCGCACCGAACGCCGAGAACGAATAGCGTCCACCAGTGTCATGTCAGATCGGGATTGATCGCTATCCGAATTATAATGACTATCACTCATATCTATCAGCTCAGCAGTTGTCCACCGTCAACATCAACCGTCGTGCCGGTGGCATAGGGATTGTTCATCAGGTAAACAAGCGCGCTGGCGACCTCCTCCGGTCGGCCGATACGCTTGACCAGCTGGCCCTGTGTCATCGCGGCAACACGCTCGTTTTTCTCGTTACCCATCCAGTCAAACAGCGCAGTATCAATGATGCCAGGCGAGACCACATTGACGCGCACCGGGCTGAGCTCAACGGCCAGACAGCGAACCATGTTCTCTACCGCACCGCCTACACAGCTCAGCGCTGACATATTGGGTTTGAAGCGTCGGGCAGGCGCACCACTGACAAATGTAATGGAGCCATCTTTGGCGACATAGGGCGCACCAATACGGGCGACTTTTGCATAACCCCAGAGTTTGCCGAATGCAGCCTGAAACTGCTCTTCAGTCTGTTCGATAAAGGGTTTAAGCGTTCGGGTACCGCCTGTGGCAGCTGATACCAGATGGTCAATCTGCCCTGCTTTTTCAAACAACGCCCGCAGCCCGTCATCGTCGTGGGTATCCAGTTGTACCAGTTCCACGCGATCTCCAACGACGGCTCTGGCTTTGTCCAGGTGCTCAGCCGAGCGACCACAGGCCCATACCTTCGCGCCCTGTGCTGCAGCGGCAATCACCGTAGCCAGGCCGATGCCCGAGGTGCCGCCGATGACCACAACTTGCTTGCCGGTCAGGTTCTGTTGCTGTTGATCAGTTGACATTATTAAAACTCTCCCTCTTTCTGGTTGATCACGATAGTATCATAAGCAGCATGCCAGAACGTGATCTGTCGCACAGCTTTAGCGATGGCTAGCAGTTGATAAGGCATCAATTCCCGTCATAATACAGCCTTTGCCAGCGGAGTCTTTTTATGCCCTTCAGAACCACTCGTCATATGACAGTTGTCACAATTATTGCTGCGATGTCAGCCTGCAGCAGCAACTGGGTCCAGCTCAGTGCGGCCGGTCAGAGTGTCAGCGTCGTGCCAGCATCAGAAGTGCGCAATTGCAATCGACTGGGCACCGCCAATGTCAACGCAGCCGACAATATTGCTTTTGTACAGCGCGGCGCCAATACACTCCAGGAAGAGTTAACCGTATTGGCACGCAATGAGGCAGGCGCCATGGGAGGTAACCGTGTGACACCTGAGTCGACCATTGAGGAAGGTCGCCAGACATTTGGTGTGTTTCGCTGCTAAATCTGATCATTAACTGAATCGTGTCTGTTTTTTTGCAGTAGCAGCGCGTACTGGAGCTTCAAATATGGAAAGTAAGCTTCTGGTGCTCAGCCGTAGTTTTGCCAACGCACCTCTAATCGCCGTTCGCTATCGTGCGGCCATTCTTGTGATCCTGCTGCTGACTACAGGGTTCGCCGCCTACAGCATGGCGACGCGGACCAGCATCGATATGAGCGTGGACAGTTTTCTGGATCAGACCGATCCGGCTATCACTGCCCTCAATTCGTTCCGCACCCAGTTTGGCAGCGACGATTCTGTTTTTCTGGTTTATGAAGCGCGTGATGGCGATGTCTTTTCATACGAATCGCTGCGTGCCGTGCAGGCGCTGACCGATAAACTGCGCAACTGGCAATCCCTGGACGCTGACAACTATTCCAGCGACCTCAATGAACTCGGTCGTATCCGGCGCATCCAGTCCATTACCACCTTGCGTTTGCAAAGCGTGGAGGGCGATACCCTGCGGTCGGACCGGCTGGTACCCGATCAGATACCACAGGACCCGGAGGCGCTGGCTGCAATTCGCGAAAATGCACTGCGCGAAGAAGACTACCGTCTGGCTTTCTACTCGGCTGACGCACGCTTTGGAGCGCTGTTGATTCAGACCACATTGGGCTCCGAACCTACTGCCGACTACGTGCCGGCAGTGAACGCCGCAGACGTGGAGCTCGGCGACTTCTTCAGTGATTTTGATACCGGAGCCGACAGCTTCGAGCTGGAATTTGATGAGAATGCCAGTGTAGACGAAATTCCGTTTCAGACCGTCGACATGCTGGCCTACAACCAGTTTTTCTCAGCCGTTCGGGAAGTTTATGAGGAGTTCGAGTCGCAACTGGAATTCTATCCAGCTGGCAACCCGCCTTTGATGGCCTGGGTCTCCGATGTTCTGCAGCAAATGTTATGGCTGGCAGCAGGCATGATTGGCATATTCATTTTCCTGTTGCGATCGCTGTTCCGATCCTTCAGTGCAGTGGCCTGGTCGCTGATTACTATCGCGCTTAGCCTTGTCTGGACCTGGGGTTTCACCGTCTGGTTCAACATAACTCTGTCGACCATGCTGACGCTGACTGTATTGCTGGTTTTCGCGGTAGGCATTGCTGACTGCGTCCATGTCATGAGTGCCTACTTCACTAACCGGCAGTCTGGACAGGATCACGAGGCTGCCTTGTCACGCGCCTATGGCAAGACCGGACTGGCGATACTGGTAACAACCTTAACCACGATGGCAGGCGTCCTTGCCTTGACGACTTCCGATTTGGTGCCCATCCGGGTGTTTGGCGCCATGTCTGCGCTTGGTGTTTTCATGGCGTTTTTCTTTACCATCGTCCTGTTGCCCATTCTGTTAAGCCTCTGGCACCCGGGCCAGCCGACACCGGGTCTGGCAAAACCGAGCCTGGCGTCGAATCTGAGCTCCAGGTGGCAACGCCTGTCGGCGCCCCTGCAAACTGGCATACTGACGGTTGCCACACTGGTATTGGCACTGCTGGCAAGTCCGGCCATGGCCTTGTATATCCTGCTGATCGTGCTGCTGACCTACTGTGCCATTCGCTGGCAGGACAAGTTGCTTACCGCCTGCCCGGCGCTTGTAAGACAACGCCCGTGGACCGTGCTGTCCGCATTTCTTGCGGTATTTCTGGCATCCATGTACGGCACCAGTCAGGTCCAGATTGACAGCAATGTCGCCGAATTGACCCGGGCCGATTCGGAACCACGCATCGCCTACAACATTGTTGACGAACACATGGCCGGCGCTCAGACCATCTCCATCATGATTGATACCGGCATCAGCGACGGCATGATGGAACCGGCCGTACTGGAGGCTGTCGACACACTTCAGAGTCAGGTCGAAGTCGAGTACGAGGATCAGATATCCAGAACCTACTCACTGGCCAATATCGTTAAGGACACACACCAGGTCATGAATCAGGACGACCCGCGGTTCCATACCATCCCTGATTCGGCGACCACCATTTCCCAGTTGCTGTACCTGTTCAACAGCTCCAATCCGGAAGAACGCCGCAGCCTGGTGTCCGATGACTACAGCCGCAGCCACATAACACTGAACGCCTACAATGCGGGTTCCTACCAATACCAGGTGTTTTTCGAGGAATTGAGTGCAGATATCGATCAGGTATTTATGCCATTGATGGATGAGTATCCGGAACTGCAGGTGACGGTCACTGGCTCAGTGCCCCTGATGATGCGGGCCATGGATGAGATTGCGCAGTCCCAGTACAGCAGTTTTCTGTTTGCACTGGCCGTCATCAGCGTCATCATGATTGCCACACTGGGTTCGGTTCAGGCAGGGCTGATTGCCATCATTCCCAACCTGATCCCTGCCCTGCTGACCTTCGGCCTGATGGGGCTGCTGGACATTCCGCTGGATACCGACACCCTCCTGATCGCGCCCGTCATCATTGGTATTGCGGTGGACGACACCATCCACTTCATGACACATTACCGCGTCGAACTCATCAAGACGCGCGACATGTCTGCAGCACTGGCGAGCACAGTGCATGATGTTGGCCGTGCGGTCCTGTTCACCACCATGGTGCTGGGTCTGGGTTTTGCCATTCTGTCATTCTCGGAATACCTTGGCATGGCAAAAATCGGTATGTTTGGATCGCTGGCCATCCTGGTGGCATTGTTATGCGACCTGCTACTGTTGCCCGCTCTATTGATGATATTTAAACCCCGGTTCGGCCTGACAGGCGACATCGCCGGATTCAATTCTCCATTGAGACCCGCGGAGGAAAGCACGGCATGATTGGTACACGGCAGACTCAGAGGGGATACTGGTTCGCCATCGTCTCCATACTACTGGTGACCATGAGCAGCGCCCAGGCGCAATTGACAGGGCGCGAGATACTGGAACGTGTCGAGGAGAACCAGCGCGCGACAACCGATGCCGCATTTAATCGGATCCAGCTTTCCAGCTGTCGTTTTGGGCTCCAGAACAACCAGATTACCTGTGCAGAGCGCCCCCGTATCAAGGCCATTGAATCAGTCGGTATTAACACGGGGCCCGACGACCGCGACACGCAGACCATCTCTATCGTGCTGGAACCACCTGCCGAACGCGGCGTAGGCATGCTCAGTTACACCTATGATGACCCTGAGCGGGACAATGAGACCTGGCTGTATCTGTCAGCGCTTGGTCAGGTAAAACGTATTGCCAGTGGCAATTCCGACGATGATTCCGAGGCGGCCTCCATTTTCGGCTCGGAATTCACCACCGAAGACCAGGATACCGGCAAACTTGAGGATTACCAGATTTCGATTCTGGAGGAGACAAGCGAATCCGGTCGCGATGTCTGGAAGATTGAAACCGTCCCCAATGCCGAGCGAGCCCGCAAGACCCGTTATGCCCGCACTGTGCAGTATGTCGACAAAGAACGGTTTGTGGTGCTGCGTGCCGACATGTATGACGACCAGGGACGGGAAATCAAACGGCTGATGGCATCGCGTGTCGAACAGATCAACGGCACCTGGGTAGCGCGCTCACTGACCATGATGAATCTGGTGGCCAACCGCCTGTCCAATATGGCGATCCTGGAGATCAACACCGGGCTCGATATCCCGGCGCAGTTTCTGACACCGCGTACCCTGACCGACGTCGCTTTCAGGGAAGCTGAACTGAGCCGCCTGCGAGAGCAAGTAGACTGACAATGTCCGGCAAGATGTTATGCTCAGCGATGGCTGTTTGCCTGTGCCTGCCCTCGGCTGCCATTGCGCAGTTTGACGGGGAACTGGTGTTTGACGACAGTGCATTTCAGAACGACGACCTGTTCAGCTCTGTTGATGATGCCAATGATAATTTCCGCTTCCGCCTCAGTCATCAGACGGTGGCGCATCTCAACCGGCATCAACGGCAATTGCCTGACGGTTCAACCGAGACTCGGGCGCGGGGACTGGAGAACAACCGCACAGCGCTCAACATCCGATACCAGAATCCATTTCGTGCCGGCTGGCTACTGCAGGGCAGTGCGCAGCTGCGCGCCTACCTGCCGGGTGACTATGAATACAACAACCCGACCCGCGACGACTGGGAATGGCGTCTGAACGAACTCTTTGTGCAGCGCAGTGGCGACCGTAACAGTTTCTCTTTTGGCAGGCAGACCATTGTGTGGGGAGAAACCGTCGGCAACTCGGTGCTGGACATCATCAACACCACCGAATACCGCGATCTCACCATCATTGATATCGAAGATGCCCGGCTCAATCAGTGGCTGGCGATCTGGGATCACTTTTCAGAATCCGGCAACTGGTCCAGTTTTCTGAATCTGTACCCTGAATTTAATCCAGTACCGGTTCAGGACAGCCCGCTGTTTCCTGGAGCACCTTTTCGACTGGGCCACTATCATCGAGACAAGCCACTGTTCGAGGCAGGCACTCGCTGGAACCGGTCATTCACCGGCAGCGATGTTGCCATCATGGCTGCCCGGCTGTATGAAAACCCTTTGCGGTATACACCGCCTACTGGCAGTGATGGCCGGGCCCAGGTTCACATCAATGATTACAGTCTGCTGGGACTCAGCGCCAACCGGGCGATCGGCATGCTATTGCTGACGCTGGATGTCGCCTACTCACATGGCGTTCTGTCAAGCGTTGCAGAAGCTGACGGACTGCCAGCATTGTCCACTGGTGATTTGTGGGGCGTATCAACCGGCCTGGAGTATGGCATCAGTGCCACCCAGCAGATAAGTGCCGGGCTCAGGATCGAGCAACTGAATCAGGTTGATACGAGCGCAGGACAGTCGGTGACAGATTTACGCCGTTCAGCACGCAGTGACCTGCTTGTTCGCTATAGCAATCGGCTGATGAATGAAGAGCTGACGCTGTCAGCTACCCTGCAGAGCCAGCTCGACGGCGATGCCGGACTGCTCAACCTGGCCGCAGACTATCGCCTGAATGACGACTGGGAGCTGCGCGCGCAGCTGATCCTGACGCATGCCGAAGTGGACAACGAGCTGGCCTTCCTGGATGAGGATGTCCGAGCCGGGCTTACGCTCAGCTGGTCATTCTGAGCAGCACTGTTCAGGACTGCCCTGCTATTTCTTTATCTTCTCAGGCGAGACCGGATTCTTGCGCGAGAATATCTCTTCATCGAACTCATTTGACCAGCGCGCAACGGCCGTCGCCACTGACAGATCGCCAGTCACGTTAACCGCTGTGCGCATCATGTCCAGCGGCCTGTCAAAGGGCAATACAAAACCCACAACAAGGGCGATCTGAGTGGGCGACAGACCTATAGTTTCCATCACGGCTGCCATCAGGAATATAGAAGCGCCTGGCACTGCCGCCGTACCAATCGATACCAGGGTGGTCGTGGCAGCAATGAGCAGATAGTCCGTAAAATCCAGACCGACCCCAAACGCCTGTGCGGCAAACACCGACACGATGCCGACATACAGAGCTGAGCCGTCCATATTGATGGTGGCCCCGATTGGCAATGTAGTAGAGGCCACTACTGGCCTGATACCCAGATTGGTTTCGGCAACCGACATGGTCACCGGCAGCGTTGCCGAACTGGATGAGGTCGAAAAGGCGACCAGCATGGCATTTTTGGCCCCCCGAAAGAAATCCAGCGGGCTCAGCTTGAGGACAAACTTCA
Organism: Gammaproteobacteria bacterium UBA2675; assembly: GCA_002354805.1. Classification (GTDB taxonomy): domain Bacteria; phylum Pseudomonadota; class Gammaproteobacteria; order Pseudomonadales; family Pseudohongiellaceae; genus Pseudohongiella. The sequence continues at coordinate 1,138,641 of DEMH01000009.1, read as the reverse complement.
TCAGGCCGCCATGCACAACCACCAGTTGCAGGACACAGGCTGTTGTCACTGTCAGTGCAAGCCCGACTACCTGAAGCAGTGCCGCAACACCCTGTGTGCCCGCCACCCAGGCAATTAATGCAAATACACCAAAGGGTGCGACTTCCATGACCCAGTGCGTCAGTTTCAACATCACGGCTGATCCTGCATCCATCACATGCGCGAGGGTCTCGGCCGGTTTACCAACGGTCAGGATGCCGATACCAAACAGCAGGGCAAAGAAGATCACCGCCAGGATATTACCCTCGGCCAGCGCCGCAATCGGGTTGCTGGGGATGATGGTCATCAGTCGCTCACCCAGTGGGACAGGATCCTGCACCGCGCCGGGCTCGGCGCCCGACAGATCAACTCCAACGCCCGGCTGAACGATAGCAGCCAGAAGCAGACCAATGGAGATCGCAAACAGGGTCGTCAGCATATACACGGCCAGGGTCTTGACCCCCAGTGAACCAAGTTTTTGCGGGTCTCCCATCGACACGATGCCAGCAACAATGGTGATGAATACCAAAGGCACAACTACCATTTGAATCAGGCGGATGAATACATCCCCTATCCAGCGGATGGATTGGGCACCTTCACCCCAGATGGCACCAACAAACACCCCAAGAACCAGTGCCAGAATAATGCGTTTCCAGAGAGGGATGTCGAACCAGAATTGCAGTTTTGATGTTGTGCCAGTCAAGTTATTCACCTCTTGTTATTTGGGACTGCGCCTGCTCTGCCGGGGCTGGGTTTGTCTGGGCCACTGTCTGTGTGTCAATGATACCGCGGCCCCCAGCGCTCCGGCGCAAGCATCACCTTGATCGCAACAGACTATAGAATTCTGCAGTCAAGTGCCAATATATTTCCAACTATGAGACAATGTTCGATCTCCATCGTATCACCCGACAAATCAACTCTTGCAGGCTCACCGTAATGACAGACTGGGTTCCCGGCACAGTGGCAAACGTCACACACTGGACCAATAACTTGTTCTCACTCACCATCAACGCTGATATCGAACCATTTGTGGCAGGCCAGTACACCAACCTGGCACTGGAAATTGATGGCGAGCGACACGGCCAGCCCTATTCCATCCTGAGTGCTCCGGGTGAGCAACCCCTGGAATTTTTCTTTTATACACAGCTCGAAGGTGATCTGTCGCGACGATTGTCACAGCTGCAGACAGATGACACCGTCTGGGTCGATCGTCAACCCGCAGGTTCTTTGACACTGACGAACGTCGCGGACACCTCCACGCTGTGTCTCATGGCAACCGGCACGGGCGTTGCGCCATTCGTCTCGATGTTGCAGACCGAAGAGATATGGGCTCGTTTCGAGACGGTAATTCTTGTCTATGCAGCTCGCGTGCAGGCTGATTTCCAGTACCAGGCCCTGTTTGACCGCCTGAAAGCCGAGTACCCGGGACGCTTTGCACTGGTCCCATTTATCAGTCGCGAGAAGGTTTTGGGGGCGCTGCCCGGTCACATTCCAGACAGCCTGCGCAGCGGTGAACTGGAGCGACACATCGGCCTGGTGCTAAGCCCCGACAACAGCCACGTCATGCTATGTGGCAACCCCGGCATGGTTAAAGACGCTGCCAGCGTCCTTGAGGGTAGAGGATTTGCGGTCAATAAGCCCGGAAAACGCGGCCAGTTGAGCTATGAAAGCTACTGGTGACAGTAGCTTTATCCAGAAAATCCGCTACATTGAAGAACAAGCTGACGGCGCGCAGTCGAAGACGGAACACAAGACATTCAGATGGTCTTGCAAGTGTAAGGCAGAACGCGGAGAACAACATGAAGATGTACGGTACAGCTCAAGGCTCACGCTCCAATCGCGGTATCCTGAGTCACAGCGCAATGGCAGTGACATTTGTACTGGCCCTTTTGGCAAGCGCCTGCAGTCCCGAGCAATCCACGACGCCGGCTGACACTGGCGCCGCCCGGGGCGAGCCGGCAACAGCCCAGTACACCCGCATCTATCCACCGAATGCAACTGACCCGCTGAATGCCCATATTTACGAATTGAACAATGGATTGCGCGTTTACCTCAGCCGAAATACTGAAGAGCCTCGATTTTACGCAGAAATAGCGGTTCGCGCCGGCAGCAAGCATGACCCTGAAGATGCAACCGGCCTGGCTCACTACCTGGAACACCTACTGTTTAAAGGTAATCAGCAGCTGGGCACACTTGATTATGAGGCTGAAAAGCCTTATCTCGATCAGATTCGCGAGCTTTACGAGACACACTTCAATACCGCGGACCCTGTCGAGCGTGCTGCCATTTACAGCCAGATCAACCAGGTGTCACAACAAGCCGCCGAATACGCCATCCCCAACGAATTTGACAAACTATACAGCATCATGGGGGCCAGTGGCCTGAATGCACACACCTGGCACGAAGAGACCGTCTATAAGGTGGGGCTGCCGGCCAATCGCCTGGAACAGTGGGCAACCATAGAATCAGACCGCTTTATAAATCCTGTGTTCCGTTTGTTCCACACTGAACTTGAAGTGGTATACGAGGAAAAGAATCGCACGCTGGATAACCGCGACCGCATATCTTACTACGCGCTGGCGGACCTGCTTTACAAGAACCACCCCTATGGTCAGCAAAGCACCATAGGCGATGCCGAGCATCTGAAGAATCCGTCGCTGGTCTACATTCAGGATTACTTCGACACTTATTATGTTCCCAATAATATGGCCATCTTTATCAGTGGCGATATTGATATTGAGCAGACCATCAATACCGTGGCCAGACACTTTTCAAAGTGGCAGTCCAGCCCTCTGCCTCGCACCCAGAGCTGGCAGGAGGAGCCGATTACCGAAGTCGAGCGCGCCACCGTTTACTATCCGGGCCAGGAACAGGTCACCATGGCCTTTCGTACAGTACCCAACGGTCACCCGGATAAAGAAGCCCTGATGCTGCTCGACATGATCCTCGATAACCGCACTGCTGGTCTGATCAACCTGAACCTTAATCAGCGCCAGCGTGTGCAGGCCGCAGGCAGCTCGCCGGAATTTCATAATGACTATGGCGCCCAGACTCTGTGGGGCGTACCTCGCGAGGGCCAGACGCTGGGAGAAGTTGAGCAACTGCTGCTGGAGCAGATCGAGATGATCAAACAGGGTGAATTCGAAGACTGGATTCTGCCCGCCATCGTCAATGACTTTAAACGGATGGAAAAACGATCGCTGGAATCCAATGTCGCCCGCGTCACCGAAATGCGCGAAGCCTTCCTGTCTCATGCCGACTGGAATACACATATCGGCGAAATTCGCAGACTGGAACGCGTCACCAAACAGGATGTGATTGATGTCGCAAATCGCTATTTCAGCGAACAGAACTATGTGGCTGTACACCGTCTGGATGGCCCGGCAGATATCCCTGAAGTAGAGAAACCACAAATCGACCCGGTCAATATCGACCCCTCTCGCCAGTCAGAGTATGCAGCCAACATCCTGGCCATGCCCTATGATGAAATCGAACCACGATTTCTGGAAGCCGGCACAGACTATCAGGTCGCTGAATTCGCGCCCAATGTGCCTGTTTATTATGCACACAATGAACTAAACGATCTGTTCACTTTCTCAATCAACATTGAAGTGGGCACGGAACAGAATGAACTTCTGAGTATGGCCTCTGCGCTGCTGGACAAGGCCGGCACTGTCGACTACCCGGCAGAAGAACTGCAAAAGCAGTGGTATCGGCTGGGCAGCGATTTCAGTTTCAGCGTTGGCAGTAACGAAACCCAGATATCGATTGCCGGCATGGACCCACAGTTCGAAGAGTCGCTGGCACTGATGCTGTCGCTGATCAGCGATCCACAGAGCGACGCACAGACACTCGAAGACCTGAAACGCACCGTGTTGCAGGCGCGTGCTGACCAGAAGGAGAACCCTGCGGTCATCAGTCAGGCGCTTTATCTCTATAACCGTTACGGAGACGAGTCGCCGATGCTGCAGTCGCTGACCAGCGAGCAGATTCGCAGCGTCGACGCGCCAACCCTGCTGGCTTTGATCCCACAACTGCTGGAGTACGAACACAGTATTTCCTACACGGGTTCAATGCCATTGCAGACAGTCTCAGAGATTGTCTCCGAGCACCACCAGGTTGACAGCGAACTGATGACGCCGCCGGCCGAGAAGCTTATGTTTGCGCGCGAGATTCGGGACAACCAGATTTATGTCATTGATCGCGACACTGCACAGGCCCAGATCCGTATCGAGTTCCCGGACACGACCTATGATCCGGCACTGACAGTTCCCTCATCGCTCTACAACAACTACTTCGGTTCTGGAATGTCGAGTGTCGTGTTTCAGGAGTTGCGAGAAGCCCGGGCCCTGGCCTACTCGGCAGCCGCGCGCTACGCGCAGGGCGGACGCCAGGATGCAGAAAACCTGATGCTTGGTGTCATTGGCACCCAGAACGACAAAGCCATTGATGCGCTCGATGCGTTTGTGGACCTGATCGACAACATGCCCCAGTCATTTGAGCGCTTTGCTGACGCATACGGCTCGCAGATAAACGACTATCGCACCGCAACCACCAGCGCCCGGCAAGTGCCGGGAATGGTTCGTGCGTGGCAGAGACTCGGTTACACCAGCGATCCGCGCCCAGAGCAGTTCGCACAATTGCAGAGCGCTGGCTTCGAAGACATGCTGCAGTTCCAGCAGAATCATGTCGCAGGGCGTCCCAAATTCATTTCCATTGTAGGCGATACTGATCGGATCGATCTTGAAGCGCTTTCGCGCCTGGGGACCGTGCAGACGCTGAGTGTCGACGACGTTTTTGTAGAATAAAACAGGTTTCGGAGTAACCGGCATGAAGGCAACGGATGCAATCCTGTCAGTAACAAGCCTGCGCAAGCGGTTTGCTGCCGTCGAAGTTTTAAAGGGCATCGACCTGACAGTGACACCCGGCGCTATCCATGGGCTGGTAGGACTAAACGGTTCGGGTAAAACCACAACAATGGAATGTGTGCTGGGCATGCAGTCATTTCAGTCGGGGGACGTCCGGATTCTCGGCAGGCAACCGGCCGACATCTGGCAATGCCATGGAGCAGTCGTTGGTATATTCGACACGCCGGGCCTGCACACCGGACTGACCGTGAGGCAGGTGCTGACACACGCCAGAATGCTGTGCCCGCAACCGGTTCGCAGTCCGGCGGAGGTCGAGGACATGCTCGGCCTGGGTCGGTACTCCCATTACCGGATTCGACAGCTGTCGCTGGGCAATCGCCGGCGTGTGTCTATCGCTCACGCGCTGCTTGGGCAACCGCAATTTATTATCATGGACGAACCTTTCAACGGCCTGGACGCCGGTGGGGTAGACGACGTTCTGGCACTGATCAAAGACCTGAACAGCCAGACCGGGACCAGCTTCCTGTTATCAAGCCACCAGCTGGCCTATCTGGAAAGTATCTGTTCGCACATTTCCATCCTGCATAACGGTCGCATCTCCCTGACCGAAACTCTGCAGAACCTCGCGGGCAGCGCAGACACGCAACTGCGTATTGTCTGCGACAAGGCTGACGCTGCAGCAACGCTTCTGCAGTCGGACCCTGCCATCCGCATATCATCGCAGGAACAGAACCAGCTGAACCTTCAGACAGTAGGTATTGACGCTGCCGAGATCAACCGACGACTGGTAATGGCTGGCATCTCAGTATCCGAGTTGCAAGCGCTGCGGCGCGGCCTGCATCAGGTTTTTCAGGACATCGTTAATGCACCCGCTGACAGCCCGCTGCAGGAGGCGTCATGATCAGCTCGTTCTGGGTGGCGTTAAGGGCGGAAATATATGTAGGTCTGCGCAGTCATGCCTCACGTCTGGTGGTTATTCTCCCCGCACTGATTGCCTGTGCACAACTGGTATTGACCAGCATGCTGACGGCAAGCCGCGAGGCCAGTGAAACGATGTTTGGTGGCATGGGCGCCGGGCAGATCGAAGGTGCTGATGCCTGGGGTACCCTGGTGGATGCCTACGCAACCGGACTGACACTGATCGGACTGCTGCTGGCTGGTTATGCCGCATGGAGCCTTGCCAACGACAAAGACAGCGGCGTACTCCGTCACCTGCTGATCCGTCATGCCAGCCGTCGTACCATGCTGATGGTCAAGCTGGTGCATGCTCATTTGCTCGGCATCGCGTCCATTGCGGTGCTTTTAGTCAGTTGCACGCTATGTGCATGGCTGATCTGGGACTTTGGTCCGGTGGTCGAAGATGGCTACGAACTGATCGGCACGTCGGAAATACTGACCGAGCTGCGCCTGGGTTTGCTACTGGCGATTATCCCATTACCAGCAGCCATCACGATGGGACTGCTGGTGTCCGTGCTGGCGGGCAACAGCACTCAGGCGCTGGTTGCAGCGCTGGGCATCACCCTGGCTCTGGATATTCTTAAAGGGATCATTGGTGCAGCCTCTGACTATATCTACGCCAGCTACCTGGTATCGCTGCTGGACAGTTCTTACCTGCGTGACGTCAGCCGCCTGGTTCGCGGCTTCTCTGATGTAATGATTAATCCAACTACCTTGCAGATGAATCAATGGGTACCCTGGCCACAAGCGATATTCCTGCTGCTATTGGCCTGGTACGCAATCAACAGGAAACCGGTATGAGATGCAACCGAAGCAAAACAGCGGTTCTGTCAGGCTGGATGTCCCTACTGCTTTTAAGCGCCTGCGTCAGCACCGAGCCCCGCGAATTGGTGCCAACCATTTCCCAGTCGCCTGAACAGATAGTGCTTGCGGGCGATGGCGGCGCCAGCGAGCCCGAAGTAGATTTCGGCCTGACCGCAACAGTCAACGAAAGTGACTCGCTGACCAATATCAGTGTTCTGCCTGGAATCAGGGTGCGCAGCGTCAGTAACGGCGGTCCGGCTGACCGGGCGGGTATCCGGGCTGGCGATGTCATCCTCAGTATCGACGGGCTACCGAGCAACCAGCCAGACATTCTGGATATGTTGGCGCTTGAGACCACTGACAATCGAAGTTTCGAGTTCGAAGTCCGCCGCAATACCACTGTTTTTCAGGCCACGGTTGCGGTCCAGCCTATCCGCAATGAGACATTGCCGCCAGTGGAACTGTATCGCACAGACCCGGTTTTGCTGCGGGCCGGATTTACAACAGAACATTTGTCTGACCGAAGCGGAGAGCCGGTCACTGGCGCAAGGATAGTCCGCGTATTTGATCAAAGCCCCCTGCTGGCGGCGGGCCTGCGGGAAGACGACATTGTTGTGGCCGTTGACGAACAAGGCATAGGATCTGCACAGGGGCTGGTCACGATGATCAGCAGCAACTATCAGGCAGGCGATCGCGTGAACCTGCAATTCCTGCGCCGCGGTGAACCGATGAATGAAGAACTGCGGCTCTGGCATCCTGGCACGCGCCTGAGCGAACTCAGCCTGTGGCCGCTGTTCAGTTACGAGTCATCCCTGAGTCCCGACCGCACCCGCCTTAGAGTGGGCGACCTGATTCTGTTTTCGCTGTTTCAGTACCAGCGAACCGGCCCTGAACGCGAATACAGCGTACTCGGCATTTTCCGCGCAGCCAGCGGGTATGGGGAACTGGTGGAGGAATGATGGGAGCTCTGTGCCAAAATATGATACTTCTTGGGCTAGTGCTGACTGGATCAGTGTCCTGGGCACAAACCAACTACATTGCCTCAGAGACTCCGTCAGCCGAATGGCCTAATGACATCCAGCTGGCGGATGTGGACGGCGACGGACTGCTCGACCTTGTCATTCCACAATGGACACCAGGCATTGGCAGGCAGCTGCTGATTCACCAGCAGCAGACAGATCGCCGTTTCCCGGCTCGACCTACCCGCACTGTTGATATTCGTGCTGAAATTGTCGCGGTGGCCTTTGCTGACGTGCGCGAAGAACCAGGTGATGAATTGCTGCTGTTTACCGGCAGCTCCGTATTCAGTCTGAGTACGGCGCAAGCCACCTATGCCGGCAATATTCGCCACCTGTTTGACTGGCCCCTGCTCACTGCCGTGCCTCAGCGACGCACTACCTATTTTCTGCAGGCACCCACTGACTTGACCGGCAATGGCTATGTTGACCTGCTGCTGCCTGGAACAGACGGATACGGCTATTTTGAGGGTCAGGGCCACGAAACATTCATGCTGCGACAGCAGTTCGCGACCGAGAACCTGGAACTGGACCGGTCATTACTGCCAGCTCCAGCCGGTCGATTTTCGACAGAGGTCACGTTTAATGCACAGGATGGTCTGGTGGTCAGAGTCATTCCGCGCAGCGCTTCAGATTTCGAAGACTTTGTCATGGACGTTAATGATGGTGCCGCAGACACGCTGCTGGAGACTGAACAGTGGATGCCATCCGCAGTGCTGGCTGATATGCGATCTCCCGGATCGGCTGACGTCGTCTTCCAGAACATCGGCAATGACCTTTATGGGCAGGTCAATATCCTTTCGAGAGAGGAGCTTGCCAACGGCAACACGACACCAGCATGGCAGGGGCCGGTCGAAATGGAGGGCGATTTTCAGCTATTGCACCTGAACAACGATGAGCTGGTGGACCTGGCGCGTATTCTGGAAAACGGCGAAGACTGGGATGTACACCTGTATCGCAACCAGGGTGGGCGATTTAATCTGCAGCAGCCCGATCAGGTCATGCGCTTCACTGGTTATGATTTGCGCCTGGAGACGCTTGATGTTGCCGGTGACGGTCAGCGACAACTCAGCGTCACTTACTACACAATTCCGGTCGTCAATGCGATCCGCAATGCCAGCATCGTGCGCAGTCAACTACTGTATGGCAGCGGTACGGGGGCACAGGTTTTCAACAGCCGCCCCGACTTCCGGCAGGATGACAGCTTCTCTGCACAGACCATTCGTGGCCTGACCAGCCCCATCCACCTGCAAAGTGATCTGGATGGCGACGGCCGGCTGGACGCACTCTATCTGACAGATGCCGGTGTACTGACAGCCAGACGTATTGATGACCGGCTGAACTTTGAACAGCAGCCATTCTGGCAGTATGTACCATCGCGCACCATTCTCGACTTTGAGCTGCGCGACCTGAATGGAGATTCGGTGCCAGATATAATGTTATACCACTCCAATACCATCACCATGCTGGTGTCGGCACCATGAACATATTTAAACTGAAAATTTCCAGGCAATCTGTCCGGGGTCTGAGCCTCGGGGCAGCCGCTCTGCTTTGGGCGGGAAGTTCAATGCACGCTGACACCATAGATGGTTATCAGCGCATGGACTTCTCCATGCCGGGTGACACCAGCAGCCTGATCATCGTGGACGCGGACAACGATGGCCTGCGCGACATCCTGGCGATCGCAGAAAACAGCGTTCACCTGTATTTCCAGTCTGCAGGCAGTGAGCAGGACCGCTTCGACTTCAGTACACCACAGGCCAGCCTCGATATGCCAGGTCAGTCGGTTGGCTGGGATGTCAGCGATGATTTTTCATTGATTGCCCTGATAGATGGCAATCGCGTGGTGCGCTGGCAACTTCAGGACCGTCAGTTCACGGAAGCCGAAACCGTGCTCGATGGCGTCAGTGGTTTTTTGCCGCCAGGCATGCACAGGCTGGCTTTTGCCCGCGACTTGAACAACGATGGCAGAGAAGACCTTATCATTCCGGCAGCTGGCGAGTTGGCCCTGTATATCCGGTCGACCGATGGCAGCTTTCAGTCCCCATTGCGGATCAGCTCTGACATACAACTGCGTTCCGTCCTGCAACCCGATGCAACACTGGACCGTGATGTGGGCCAGGCGTTAAGCATTCCGCTGATGAGCCTGCGGGATGTGAACGGTGATGATCAGCCCGACCTGATCTCTGACACCAGCGAACGGCTGGATGTGTTTTTTGCCGCGCCGCAGGCCGATGCTTATTTTCCCCAGGAGCCCGACATAACAATCGACCGCGTGGCGATTCGTGAGCGACTTGGCGAGTTTGATATCGATCAGCTGGATTTTGCCAATCTGACAGGCGTGCTGGCGCTGACCCATGAAGAAATACTTCAGGACATGAATGGCGACGGGATTGACGATCTGATTCTGCGTGAAGGTGGGCGTGTAGCACTGCATCTGGGAAGTCGCCAGGGGATGGACCTTTCGCAAGCTGACCAGATTCTGCGCTCGAGTGGTAATGTGCTGTCTGTGTTTATGCACGATGAGAACGAAGATGGCAGACCAGACCTTTGGTTATGGCGGGTTGACCAGGTGTCACTGGGAGATGTTTTCCTGTGGCTGGCCATTTCCGGCACCATCAACCTGGAGGCTTACATTTACCCCAATGAGGGCGACAATTTTGCCCGCCGCCCATCCCGACGTATTACAGTGGCTCTGCGTTTCCCCTCCGTTGTCCGGATGATAGGCTCTGTTAATGAGGTCCGAGAGCGGGCGCGCTCATCGGAAGCTGTTATCCCCAGTTCGAGGGCGATCGTCAGTGCCGAAACACTGCAGGGTAGCTCAGCTGAAGCGGGCGTCAGGGATCTGTTGGCTCTTGTCGACAGTCAGCTTCAGCTCTTCTACCGCGCAGTGGTAACTGAGCCCGCGCCCGATGAAGATCGCTTCCTCGCCTCATTGAATTACCGCCGTCAGGTAGACAACTACGAGATCGATATCCGACGGGTTATTGATGAGTTTGATGTCGAAATCAACAGCGACGTGCGCGCTGTCAGCGACCGGCAGCCTGATGCTGCCCTGCCCCTGCCGATGGCAACTCCTAGAAGTGATATTGCCATGCAGGATCTGAACAATGATGGTCTTGATGACATCTTTGTGCTGCTGCAGCGTGATGAGACTGCTGTCACTGGCATTCTGTTTCTGTCAGACTGAGCAAAGCAGGCGGGCTACCGGTCGACCCGCTGGACAATAACCAAGACAGCCGGCGGAGGCGCGAGCCGATGAAAAAACTGATCTGGATAACCTTCTTCAGCGCTCTATTTGTCGTCAATTTGCTGGCCATGGCCGCCGACTATTTTGGTGGCGTCTATATCGCCATCCCATATCGGCTGGTCATGATCCTGGCAATTACGCTGATTGGAACCATCTTCGGCGGCGCCTGGGTGTTGATGCGCACTGCAGAGCAGGAGCAAGCGCGCCCCGGACCAATTCAATCAGTGAAACCGGAGCCAACCAGCGACGACGAACAGCGCTAGCTCGCCGACGGCTTACAAAGGCCAGGCCCAAAGCAGCACGGGCAGACTGACAGCCACGACAACAATCTCAACCGGCAGACCAAGTCGCCAGTAGTCACCAAACTTGAATCCGCCCGGCCCCAGAATCAATGTATTGTTCTGATGCCCGATAGGCGTCAGAAATGCACAGGACGCACCAACGGCAACCGCCATCAGAAACGAATCCGGATTAACGCCCAACTGACCTGCGATACTGATAGCCAGTGGACACATGACAGCAGCCGTGGCTGCATTGTTCATGAAATCAGACAATGTCATTGTCACAATCAGAACAAGCGCCAGTGCGATTACCGGATGTCCCTGTGCCAGAGAATCCAGCAACACCTGCGCCAGCAGATCGGCGGTTCCCGTTGAGGCCATGGCGGTTGCCACTGGCAACAAGGCGCCAAGTAGCACTATCACTGGCCAATCGATTGAACTGTACACCGCTCGGGGAGGCACGATACGCAACGCCATATACGCGAGCACGGCAGCAGCGAATGCAATCGCCACTGGCAGGATGCCCAGGGCAGTAACAGTAATAGCAGCGGCAAATATGCCACCAGCCAGCAGCCCCTGCCCCTTGACGGGAACCCGAATGTCCCGCTCAGCCAGCGGGACACAGCTAAAGTCTGCAGCGAAGCCAGCCACAGACTCTGGAACCCCCTGCATCAACAGCACATCACCGGCCCGAATACTGGTGGAGCGCAGCCGTTTTATCGATCGACGCCCCTGGCGCGACACGGCCAGCAAATTGATTCCGTATCGCGTGCGGAGTTCGATATCCGACGCTGAGCGGCCAGAGATCGGTGAGCCAGGCATGACTACCAGCTCCTGAATGATCAGCTCATCTGACTTCTTGGGGGCTTTTACTTCGCTCTTTTCATCAGATTCTGAGGTGCTGCGTTTGGCATCGCGCTTTTCAGACTTGCCAGTGTCAGCCTTTTTGGCGCTCTCACTTTTGTCGCCAGATTTTTCGGCTTCAGCGGCGTTTTCCCCCTCGCTGTCCTTGCTGCTGATCACTTCTTCTTCAAGTTTAAGGCCAAGACTGGTCAGCGCCGCGCCGAGTGATTCAGGCTCAGCCTCAATCACCAGAATATCGTGTTCACGAAGAATACGACGCGAATAAGGCGCAATGACTCTGAAATCCCCGCGCACCATACCGACAATCTGGGCATCTTCCTTCTCAAGGGCGACCTCCACCTCACGGATGGTTTTGCCTATCGCTTTGCTGTCGGCGACAATCCGCACTTCCGTCAGATACGTGCCTGTCTCAAAGCTGGCTGTGTCAGCACGTTTGCGGGCTGGCACGATCCGCCATCCCAGCAGGCCTACGAATAAAATGCCCACCAGCGTGATTGATACACCGACTGGTGAAAAGTCGAACATGCTATAGGAGCCGAGCCCCGCCTCCGCGCGATAGCCGGACACAATCAGGTTGGGCGGCGTCCCGATCAGCGTCGTGGTGCCGCCGAGAATCGAACCAAATGCGAGTGGCATCAATACGCGACCGGTGGGGATCTGCTGTCGGGACGCGACCTGAATCGCCACCGGCATCAACAGCGCCAAGGCCCCCACATTGTTCATAAACCCGGACAATGCGGCCGCCAGCGCTGTCAACGCGAAGATGCTTATAGTGGGGCCAGCACGGGACGGCAGCACTCGCTGCGTCAACGCATCAACCACGCCAGTAACCTGCAGGCCGTAACTCAGCACAAGCACGCAGGCTACCGTGATAACGGCCGGATGGCCAAATCCAACAAAGGCATCCTCTGCAGAAACCAGACCGGCCACAATACAGGCCAGCAACGCAGCACCGGCAACCATGTCGTGGCGCCAGCGTCCCCAGATGAACATGGCCATGCTCAGGACCAGTATGGCAAGGATAGCGATTTGATCCTGTGTCATGTCGTGCGCTGCTCCGGTATTTTAGTTCTCGCTAATGTGACACGAAGCTTAGGGTCGCGGCAACACATGGACTCAATACTCATACAGGGTATCGGATAGCCATAGAGAAAGCGCAATCGATCTGATACGCTCTCGCGAACCATTCAACTGCGAGGAAGTGACTGTGAAAATATCAATAAAAACGCTTGTCGCCGCAACTCTGCTCGTCGGCAGCCTGCTGTCAGCTGCCGGCGCTGCCGCCCAGGAAGGACCGGTGTTCGAATTGCGAACCTACACGTCGACGCCAGGCAATCTGGACAAACTCCTGGCCCGGTTTCGCGACCACACCATGGGCCTGTTTGAAAAGCATGGCATGACCAATATCGGCTACTGGATTCCCGTTGACGAAGCCAGGTCAGGCAATACGCTTATTTACCTGCTAAAGCATGACAGTATGGAAGCAGCTTCTGCCTCCTGGCGTGCCTTTGCTTCAGACCCGGAGTGGGCAGCAGTCAACGAGGCCTCCAATCGCGATGGTGCCATTCTTGACAGTGTACAGCGCGAATATATGACCGCGACGGACTTCTCCCAGATGAAGTAAGGCCTACAGCGGCCATACGATCGGCATCAGCACCGCGCCTACCAGGAATACGAGCAGGGTCAGTGGCAGGCCGAGCTTCAGGAAATCAACAAATCGATAACCACCCGGGCCCATCACCAGCACATTGGTCGGATGGGATACCGGGCTGGCCACGCTTGCCGACGCTGCCAGTGCGACGGCCATCATCGCAGCATGCGGCTGGATATCCAGTCCGACACTGACGGACAGCGCTATCGGTGCCATCAGCACGACCAGGACCACCACCGGAATGATCAGTGTGCCGATCACTGAAAAGAAATACAGTCCCGCTATGGTCCACCAGGGATTATGACTGCCAGTCCACACCAGTAGCTGATCGGACAGGAAGGTGGCGGCACCGCTGCCCTGCATGGCGGCTCCCAATGGCATCATGCCGACCAGCACCACGATGGACCGCCAGTGGATTGCCTTGTAGGCCTGCTCCATGCTCAGACAGCGGCCCAGAACCATTGCGGTGGCACCCAGCAAAGCCGCGATGTAAATCGGCAACCACCCACTCAATGCTATCGCGACCACAGCGAGCATGCTGCCCAGGGCTATCGGAGCGCGGGACTTGTCGACTTCTGGCGCGGATACCGGGTCCAGAATTATCAGGTCCTTGTTATTGTTCAGCGCCGCCAGTTGCTTCAGTGGTGCCACCAGCAACAGGGCATCACCGCGTTGCAGCTCCATATCCTTGAGGCCGGAACGGTATGGTCGCCCGCCCCGCCACAGCGCTGCAACTTCAACCTGCCATGCCTCTCGCAGCTTCAAGTCGGCAACTCTTTTGTTGTTAAGCCACTTGTGAGGGTGAATGATGGCCTCAACCATGGCGAGCTTGCCCTGCTCAAAAACTTTCAGATAGGGTGTCGCGTCATCCAGAACCTTAAGCTGCTGCAGGCCTCGCAGCAGGTCAAAATCTTCGATACGACCCTGCACCAGCAGCAAATCCGCGCCCATCAGTTCAGCTTCAGCGGGGATAGGACGGATAAAGTCACCGGCGCGAAACAGTGCCATCAAGCGCAGGTCGAAGGCCTTACCCAGGCGCATCTCCTCAATGCTCTTACCCGTCAGGGCACCGTCTCTGGGTACACGCAAGACCAGCAGGCGCTCATCCAGCTGGTAGTGATGCTGCACCTGCTCCTTGTCGACAGCCTTCAGCTCAGTAAATTCATAACGCGACTCTATCGACTTGCGGGCTTTTTCCGGTGCCTGAAACAGCACTTTGTCACCAGCTTTTAACTGATAATCACCCAAATGCGTGCGCCGGACTGTTTCGCCCCGCAGCACGGCCAGTAACCAGCCGCCAGTCTGCTCGTGAAACTCAGAGGGCCTGATTGATTTGCCTACCAGTCCGTGCTCGTCGGCAATCGTCGTCTCATACAGGGCAGCATCTTCCAGAAGCCGGTCGTGCAGCACCGGGGCTTCTCGCTCGATGGACAGCTCACTCCACTGGCGCAGCCGCTTGAAGCGGTCCAGACGGCCCTGCGCAAGCAGAATATCCCCGGCCTGCAGGCGCGTGACTGACGACGGTAAGGCCTGTGTCTGACCGCCACGACTGAGTGCAATCACCATCAAGCCTGCCGCAGCTGTCATACCGGTCTCACCAAGACGTTTGCCCACCAGCAGTGAGTCTTCGGCAACCTGCACGGCAAAAATACGTTCCTGCAGACTGTACAGCTCGCGCAGGTCGCGACTGCTGCCTGTTTCTGCAACCGGATCTCTTGATGGCAACCAGTGACGACCCACCAGGGCGACGAAGGCAGTTGCGATCAGCAGCATGGGGACGGCGATGGGGGTGAAATCGAAAAAGTGGAAACCTTCAAAACCGGCATCTTCCAGCGCGGTACTTACCAGCAGATTCGGGGGCGTACCAATCAGTGTCAACGCACCGCCCAGCAGGCAGCCGAATGCCATCGGCATCAACAGACGTGAGGGGGTAGCGCCAACCTGTCTGGCAACACTTACTACAACCGGCAGCAATAGCGCGGTCACGCCAATGTTATTCATGAAGCCGGACAACAAGCCGGCCAGCAACATAAAGGTAGCGACCAGCTTCATTTCGCTGTCACCCGCAACGCGAATAACACGCTGCCCCAGGGCATCGGCGATACCGGTGCGGGTCAGACCATCACTCAGGATAAACATCGCCCAGATGGTTACCACGGCGGGATGGCTGAAACCAGCTATTGCCTGCTCGGGTGACACCAGCCCCAGCACCGCAAGCGCGCATAGAACTGCCAGCGCCACAACATCCATGCGCAGCTTTTCTGTCGCAAACAACAGCACTGCAACCAGCAGTATTCCCAGGACGAGCGCAATGTCCAGCGTCAAACCAGTACCCTCGGTGGCTCAATTGACAGGCCTTAGATTCAGGCAGCCATCATAGCAGAATCGCAGAATGTCGGCGCCGGGGCATATTCATACATGCCGATGCTCAGGGATTTCCGGCCGTGGCCGATAATGGACAAGGGAACATACAGGGTACAAATTGTCACAGAATGCTCGCGGTTGGCGGTGATATCGCTATAATCTGCAGCAGTTGACTGCATAGACGCCATTTCTAACATCAAGGATACTGTCATGGGATCATCTCGACTGATAGCACTGGCCACACTGCTGGTAGCGCTGACAGCCTGCCAAAGTGGCTATACGCCACAGCCACGCGCAACACTTTTCCCGGCTACCGACCAGAACTACATGCGTTCGGCGGCGCACTGGGACATGCTGGCGGCCAATGAGGCTACAATGATTGGTCAGGCACTGGACAGCAACCACCTGGTCGCCATTCGGGACACTGGCCCGGCCAGCAGCCCATTTGAACAGGCCTATCGCAATTTGCTGATATCCCAGCTGGTATCCAATGATGTCCAGGTTGCACTGAACAGCGGGTCAGCTTCACACCATATTGATTACGATATCCAGGTCGTCACGCATGAAGATCGACGCTCGCTGCGTCCTCGACCCGGCACGGCGTCCGCCACGTTCGCTATTGGTGTGTTCGCTGCCAATATACGCAACTGGACCGAGCAGGAGCTGGCACTGATTCCCGTTGGTCTGGGCCTGGACATCATCAATGCTTTGTGGCGCGACACTGACGACGCCATCACTGAGGTCATCGTTAACTCACGCCTGCATGACGGCAATCGGATAGTAGCCGCTGATTCCCGTATCTACTACTTCAGCGCGCAGGACCAGCACAACTACCAGGGTCAGGGACGTCAGTTCCAGGTTGTCAGCAGTCAGGGAGGTGAATAAGCAATGACTCGTCGCTTCTCAAGCCTGATTCTGCTTGGCGCGCTGCTGGCACTGACTGCCTGCGGTGGCATCAAGACTTCAAACAACCGTGTTATTTCGTCTCACCATGATGCAGCGCGTTATCTGATCATGATGGCGGGTGATCAGCTCCCTGCCAACGGTCGCATGATTGCCGCCAGCTTTGCCGATGTGAATGAGTTGAGCACCTCATCGACTTTCGGCAGGATGGCCTCACAGCAACTGGTTTCCCAGTTTGTTATTGAGGGCTTTTCCTTCGTTGAAATCCTGATGCGTGACAATATTTACATCGACAGCAATGAAGGCGAGTTTCTGTTATCACGGACAGTTAACGACATCAGCGATCAGCACAACGCACCAATTGTGCTGGTTGGCACTTATGCACCGGCCGATGAAAACGTATTTGTCACCGCCAAGCTGATTCGTACAACTGACAATGTCATCGTCGCCTCCTACGATTACGCCGTCCCCTATACGCGTGACATGCGCAATCTGCTGCGCCCCAGACGCTGATCTGCTCCCTGCATCGCGGCGCTGATTGAGCTTTTTCAGGAAATATGCTTATATCAGCGCCCATGAAGATGCGGCTGATAATCATACTGACAGGGCTGCTCACGCTGGCTTCGTGTTCTGACGAACTGGCGGGCAATCGTCCCTACATCCTGACGACGGCAACCACCGGCGGGGCCTACTACCCCATTGGTGTCGCCATCGCCACCATCACCAAATCCCAGCTGGGACCGGATGGCATTGCTCTGTCCGCGATCAGTTCGGCAGGGTCGCTGGAAAATATCAAACTGCTGCGCGACAACCAGGCCCAGTTTGCCCTGCTGCAGGGTCCATTTGCGGCCTGGGGCTGGAATGGCGAGGGCCCAATCAGTCGCCCCCAGACCGGCTTGCGATCAGTGGCGGCTGTCTGGCTAAACGTCGAGCATTTTGTCATCACCAACGATCTGGTGGAAACCGGCACGATCCGCGACCTGGACAACCTTAATGGTGAACGCTTTGTGCTGGGCGCGCGCAATTCCGGTGCCGAGCAGACAGGTCGATACATTCTTGAGTCACTGGGTATTAACTACGAAGAGAAAATGTCACTCGCCTGGATGGGCTACGGTGGTGCGGCCAACGCTATTCAGGATGGCAATGTTGTTGGCATGAACGTCCCGGCCGGCGCGCCTGTCAGCGCGATCACCCAGGCTTTCGCGCAGATGGGCGATGAGCTCACACTCCTCAATTTCACTGAACAGGACCTGATCGATATCAATCGCCGTTACGACCTGTGGGACTGGTACGAGTTTCCCGCGGATACCTATCCGAATCAGAGCGAGCCGGTTCGTTCCATCGCCAGCCCCAATGTGCTTGCCTCGCGATCCGATGTACCTGAAGAGGTGGTCTATCACATCACCAAGACCATCTGGGAGAACCTCAGCGCTCTGCAGGAGATACACGCCGCCACCAGGGATATGCAGTTGCAGCGTGCCGTTCGCGGACTGGGTGCACCGCTGCATCCCGGTGCCATTCGCTATTACCGTGAGCGGGGGCTGGAAATTCCGGAGCGCCTGATCATGCCAGGAGAAGATCGCCCCGCGGGCATCGATGACCTATGAAATCACCTTTGCTGCAATGGGCGGCTTTCCTGTTCGCCCTGTTCCATGTTTACGTCAACGTTTTTGCCACCATCCCGGAATTGTGGTTCTCGGCCATTCACTTTGGTGGATTTGTTGCACTGTGCGCCCTGTCTGGCAATGAAGCAACAGTCGATCACGCTGCCCCGCCACTCTGGCTGAGAGCCGTCAATGTCGTGTTGGCCGCTCTGGCGGTGCTGGTCACCTGCTACATGATTTTCTTTGAAGACGCTCTATATGCCCGCGAAGCCGAGTTCATACTGAGCGACTACGTGGTGACCGCGACTGCCGTGCTGCTGGCCATTGAGTTCACACGGCGCACCACAGGCTGGTTCATGCCCGTGCTGATCATGATCTCATTAAGCTACATTCTTTTCATGGGCCGCTATATCAGTGGCGTGTTTGCCTTCCCGGGGCTCAGCCTGGAAACCGTGCTGTACCGCAGTTATTTCAGCGAAGAAGGCATGTTTGGCACAACGGCCAATATCTCGGCGACCTATGTATTCATGTTTATCCTGTTTGGCTCCTTCCTGCTGAAATCCGGCGCGGGCGACTTTATTGTAAGTTTTGCGCGTTGCCTGGCGGGCAGGTTTACCGGTGGCGCCGGTTTTGTTGCCGTCATCGGCTCGGGCCTGATGGGTTCGGTTTCCGGATCGGCAGTCGCCAATACTGTGTCCACCGGCGTCATTACCATTCCGATGATGAAGCGATCGGGATTCGATCCACAGTTCTCGGCAGGCGTGGTAGCTGCGTCCTCAACGGGTGGCGCCCTGATGCCCCCAATTATGGGTGCCGGTGCATTTGTGATGGCCAGTTACACGCAGATCCCCTACCTGCACATCATCGCCATGTCAGTGCTGCCCGCCATGCTGTACTACCTGACTGTCATGTTCTTTGTACGCATTGAGGCCAAGCGCCTGGGTCTGTTCGCCGACAAGATCGGCGACCACGACAGCGTATGGACGGTCCTGCGTACCGGCTGGCACTTCATCATTCCGCTTGGCGTCCTGGTGGGACTGCTGATTGCAGGATATACACCTATCAGGGCAGCTGCCGTGGCCATCCTGGCCGTGATAGCGGCATCCTGGCTGTCACCAACCCCAATGAAATGGCAGGGCATTTTCGATGCGACCGTCGATGGTGTTCGTACCATGGTCTCCACCGCCCTGCTGCTGGTGGCCGTTGGGCTGATCATCAATGTGGTTACCACCACCGGGGTGGGCAATGCATTTTCTTTGATGATCGTGGAATGGGCAGACGGCAGCCTGCTGATCAGCCTGGTGCTGGTCGCCATCGCCTCACTGGTGCTGGGCATGGGCCTGCCGGTCACTGCCTCGTATATCGTACTGGCAACGCTGTCGGCCCCTATCCTGTTTGACCTGATTGCCCGCGATGCGATGATGGAAGCACTCAGTGCCCCCGACCTGCCCTCCAATGTGGTTGCGACACTGAACCTGTTTGGTGGCGACGCCATGGTCGCCCTGCGGGAAATGCCACTGGAGATGCGTCAGTTACTGCGCGCTGAACTGCTCAGCCCCGAGCTGCTGACCGGCATGCTGCTCAGTGCCCACCTGATCATCTTCTGGCTGTCCCAGGACAGTAACGTCACACCGCCTGTCTGTCTGGCAGCATTTGCCGCCGCGGGTATTGCCGGTACCAAACCCATGGCCACCGGCATTACCTCCTGGAAAGTCGCCAAGGGACTCTACCTGGTGCCGCTGCTGTTTGCCTACTCGCCGCTGATTTCCGGCACCTGGCCTGAACGTTTTTATACTTTCTTCTGGTCGTGTTTAGGGCTGTATGCTGCCGCCGGTTTGCTTCAGTGGCGCCTGGACCGACCTCTGAATGCGGTAACGGCACTAATGCTGGCGGTGGCGGCTGTGCTGCTGTTGTGGGCTCCACTTACCGTTTATCATCATATTGTTGGAGCGGCACTTCTGGCAGCCGTGGTAATCTGGCAGCGAAATCAGGATAAACTCAGTTCTGTCGCGCAGCAGTGATCTTGCTGCAGACGTAGTAGCCATGCCAAGGCAAGAGGCGATGCATGTTTTCGGAAAAAGCATTGAACCTGGAAGAGCATGAGCTGCGTGAAACCGCGCGCGCCCTCCCACCGCCGCTCAAACATCAGTATCAGTTGCTGGAACAGCGGCACCTCAAGCGCCCGTCTACCTACCGGGCACTGAACTGGGTATTTCCCACTGGCATCCATCATTTCTACCTGCGCCGCTGGCTGCGGGGGCTTATCACACTGAGCCTGACGCTGGGGGGGCTGTATCTGGTCTATGCCTCGCAGACATCAGCCTTTGGCCTGATGGTATTGATGGTAGTGGTCGTCATTGAAATACCACAGTTACTTAACGCCAGGCATCTCGTGCACAGCTGCAATAATCGCATCATGGCACAATGTCTCGAGCAGGTGCAGCACGCACCCCAGGCACCTCAACAGGAGCCTGCGCCATGAGCCGCATGGACCTGGCATCGCGCTATCCTGGTGTTTTCAGCAACTGGCGCCAGTTGCAGCAGCGAACCCGACGCCTGCAGCCGCACATACCGATTACCACCACCGGTGTTCTGATTCTGATCGCATCACTGGCCGCGTTGCGCGGCTTTGGCTACCAGCGCATGGACCTGGTGGTGTTTGCACTGACCGTATGCGCCCTCAGCATTGTGCTGGTCAGCGCGGTGATGGTGACCGTTACTGGCCTTTTGCTGCGCCGGCGACTGGCAGCCACCATGAATACGCCATTGCCTGCGCTGCAGGCGGAGGCCGGTTATGCCAACGAAACCGCTTTGCAGCTATCCGGTCACAGCTGGTTGCCCATGATGTCGCTTGAATGGCAGGTCGTTGCTCCCAGTCGCATGACAACACGCGTCGAGCTCGACCCCGATTCGGGACAACTGGAGGAGATCATCGTGCCGGGGCATCGCTGTCTGGGCACGCAGGTCACACGCCTGTTTACGATACGCGATGTCCTTGGTCTGTGCCGCTTTTCGTGGCGGATGACACAGCCGATGTCGCTGATGGTGCTGCCCCGCACCGGCAATCTGCGTCACTTGCCACTACTGCGCTCGATGGATTCTGAGGACGGCATACCGGACATGCGTGGTAAGCCTGAGGGCGACCGTATGGACATTCGACGTTACGCGCCAGGTGACTCTGTCCGCGACATCATGTGGCGCGTCTACGCACGCAACAGGCACCTGAATGTTCGCCTTCCGGAAAAAAGCATGTTTCAGGCCGACCGAACGCTGGCCTATCTGTTGTCTGGTGAAAACGATGAAGCCGCTGCCGGCGTGGCGCGTTTTGCTGTGACCAATGGCGCACTGGGTGATACCTGGATTTTCGGAGCTGACGGCAGCCCCGAGGTCGCCAGAACCGCGAATGCAGCGCTGCCACTTATATGCGGCTCATGGCAGGCCGCAGGGCGCAGCGACAAGTCAGGAAACAATGGATCACTCGACCACTTTCTACACAGCCAGGCGGGCAATCAGGCGGCCTGTATCGTCTTCGCGCCCGCATTGACCGGCGCCTGGGTGCAGGCCTTATCAACAACGATGCGAAAATTCACCGGCCCTTTCACTGTTGTGCTGGCGACAGACGACCTCAGCCAACAGACCTCAGCGCCCTGGTGGCAACGCCTGTTGTATGAGCCCGATTATCAGCAATATGGCAGTGGCCTCACTGAACTGCAGTCTCTGGCGGCGAAGTTGACGGGCGCTGGTGCCCGGGTGCTGATAGTGGATCGTCAATCTGGTCAGACTTTTGACCAGGGTCTGAAAAGGGTTTAATGTCGAGGACTTATGATGTCTCACTCCGCTGCATCCCCGACAGGCAATAATTCAGCCAGGCGCGTATCCAACGCTCACCGGCTGCTGCGTGCTTTTGTGCTGGCAGGCGCCTGCTGGGTGTTAAGCACACCTCTGACGACGGTGGCCGGTTCCACAGCGGCCTTTCTGGGCTGCCTGCTGGCTTGCCTGTGGATTGACAGCCGTACAGGCACAGCCGTATTCAAGCTCAGGTCACTGGCGCTATTGGCCGGACTTGTAATTCTCACTGCGCTCGTTAGCAGCGTCGCCAACCTGCTGACCCGACAGCCATTTCTCGCACAATGGCTGGGTGCCATGCCAGCCTTTCAGCTGGGCCAGCTGCTTTTCTGGCTGGTGCTGGCCGCAAGTGTCGGCCTGCTGCTGCGGCTCTACGCCCGCCGACATAGCTGGGGCAGTGTGCCAGAGTTGCTGTTTGTGACCTGTGCATTTGTCATTACACTCGCTGCGCACCAGCGCGGCATGATCGACCGCCCCTACTTCATTGGTGACTTTGCACTGATTCGCGGCATGGATCCATCCAACATACTGATGGGTGTCGGTGTCGCGGCTGTACTGACGCTGACTGTCCTGTTGATGCTGGAGGGCAATCAGCGCAGGCTGCCCTATCATTTCTCGGTGCTGGCACTGGTCTGTCTTTCCCTGCTGCTGTATGTGCAGACCTTTGGTATGCCCACGCCACAGATGACCGATGATCTGGGACTGACTGGTCAGGGCGCTGGCGGCGGCTCACAGTCCGAAAACCCGTTCCGGGATGGCAACAACGACGCCAATGACCGGGAAGCGCCCGTCGCCATTGTGCTGTTCCGCGATGACTATGAACCGGAGAACGGCGCCTACTATTTCCGTGAGTCTGCCTACTCCGAGTTTAATGGCACGCTGCTGTGGACGGCGGAGCGGGACGACCTGGACGTGGATCTGGTTGAACAGTTCCCTGCCAGTGAGGTATCAGTCTCCGAACACATCCCCGCGCAGGACATGCGCCGCAGTGTCACCACAACCATCGGCCTGCTGACACCACACCGCAGCCCGTTTGGGCTGGAGGCACCCGTGCGCTTTGAACCAGCGCCCAACCCCAACAGTCTGCGCTTTACCCAGACCTATACCGTTGAATCACTGGTGCCACAGTTTGAGTTCCCGGACCTTATTGGCAGACGTGCCGGGTCGCCCGACTGGACAGTCGCCCAGTGGGAACAGTATCTGGCAATGCCGGACGACCCTCGCTACGGTGAGTTTGCCGAGCATCTGGTCAGCAATATGCGCGAGGGTTTCGAGGATGACCCCTATGCCAAGGCGCTCGCCGTCAAGGCGTGGCTGGATGACAACGGTATCTACAGTCTGGAAAACCAGCACGCCTACGCCACCGACCCGGCGGCATCCTTCCTGTTTGGCGATGTCACCGGTTACTGCGTCCATTTTGCCTACGCAGCCACCTACATGTATCGCAGCCTCGGTATTCCTGCGCGGGTGGGCATAGGCTACTCAGTCCCGGCAGACAACCGTGCCGGCGGTTCTGCATTGCTTATCCAGGCTATTCACGGCCACGCCTGGCCGGAGATTTACCTGGATGGCCTGGGCTGGGTAATCGTCGACCCAACCCCCTCGCGAACGCTGGTAGATATGTCCTCAGAGCCTCAGGATTCACTGCAGCAGATGCTGGCTGACATGCTGCGTGATGATGCCAGCTTCCGGGGATTCCTGGAGCAGCAGTCCCAAACCAGCGAACTGCCATCATTCAGACAACTGCTGACAGCCCTTCTCGTTGCCGCCGCAACACTGATCATCCTGGCGTGGCTGGTGCGTCTATGGCGTGCTCAATGTCCTGCCTGGTCCCCGGCCTCTGACCATTATCGAGTCCAGTACCGCGCTGCTTTGGACACACTGGCCAGTGTCGGTGTCAGGCGGCGTCGAGGTGAGAGCCGCGAAGCATTTGCGCGACGCTACGCTGCCCAGTTCCCGGCACTGCCTCAGCTCACACAATGGCATCTTCAGCAGGTACCAGGCTACGCCTGGTCGCCGCAGGGTTCGCTGGCGATGGCAGGGAAATCTGTTTCGGGACATGCCATGGCAAATGCTGACTGGAACGGGCTGCGTAAACAACTCGCTGCTGAAATATCGCAGGCAGTACCACGCTGGCGTCGGCTGCTGGGAACTATTCACCCGGCACCCTGGTATTACACACACTAAAGCCTGACCGCGTCGGGTCAACTACAAATACAGATAATGGTAATTTGCATATAGCGAGGATGGGCATGGACACACAGGGATCTGAACTGGAAACTTCTGCGCCGCTATCAGCCGCACAGACAGTTCTTCAGCAATTGAAGCAGGCTGTCAAAGCTCAGGTGATTGGCCGTGACGAGGTAATAGACCTGACGCTGATTGCCCTTATGGCAGATGGTCATGTGCTGTTGGAAGATTTCCCCGGATCTGGCAAAACAACGCTGGCCAAGGCACTTGGTGAAGCCATCATTGATGATAACAAAGGGCCGGCGGCAATTGCGGAACAACCACCAATAGTGCCGTTCAGACGAATCCAGTTTACTCCAGACCTGCTGCCGTCCGATGTCACCGGCAGCTCCGTGTTTGATGCTAATGCCAATACCTTCCACTTTCGTTATGGCCCGCTGTTTGCGCATGTTGTGCTGGCTGATGAAATCAATCGCACCTCGCCCAAAGTACAATCGGCGATGCTTGAGGCCATGGGTGAAAAGCAGGTAACCGTTGACAACGTCACCTATAAACTCGATTCGCTGTTTTTTGTCATCGCCACCCAGAACCCGCTTGACCTGGTGGGCACTTACCCTCTGCCGACGCCACAGCTTGACCGTTTTCTGTTCAAGATCACGATGGCCCATATCGATCGCGATGCCGAACTGCAGGTTCTGGACACCTGGCAGCAACGCAGGGATCATAGTCAGGAAGCTGTAAAAGTCAGCCGCAGCGACATTCTTGCCGCGCGGCGCACCATCGATGAACAGGTACATATTGCCCAGGCCATAAAAACTGCCCTGGTCGATATCTCGCGCAGACTTCGGGATGACGAGCGTGTGCTGCAGGGCAACTCCACTCGCAGCCTGGTGCTAATCCTGCCCGCTCTGCAGGTACTGGCCACACTGCGCGGGCGGGCTTACGTCAGTGCCGAGGATCTTGAGACGCTACTGCCGCATGTACTGGCCCATCGTGTCGAATTGGCGCCTGGCATTGCCGATTTCAACAAAGTGCTCCGTGACTGTATGCGCGAGCCGATGGAGCACCTGGCACGCAGCACATTAAAAAAGGCAACCGCGACCACTGCATGAGACACTTGACCCTAAAAGGCTTTGGCAAAGCAGGCAGACAGCTTTTTTGCGCTGTTGTGGCAAGCGCAGTATTTGTCATGCCATCCTTTGTTTCGGCACAGGACAGTGAACAGGGTCAGGACCTGAGCAACGTCCCAATCCGCAGCACCTCACGTCTGTGTTTTGGCATGACCGATATCACCGAGCCTCAGGCTCTGGCTGTATGTGATGCGCTGGCACTCGACCAGAATGTTCGCGCCCGGGAACTGGCACAGCAATGGGTGGCCGAGGCGCCCGATTCGCCAGGTGCACAGTACGCTCTTGCTGAAGTTCTGTTCCGGGTTGAAGGCAATCTACCCAGAGCTCTTTATCACCTTAATATTGCCGAATCGCTGACAAATTACACATCACTGGGACGTGCGCTGGAGTCTGGCAACCTGGTCTGGCACTACCTGACGCTCAGCCAGCTTTCCTACGCTCATCAGCTGATCGGCAATCAGGAGGAGTCGCTGGTTTATCTGGACAAGATCAGCCAGATTTACGGGCAGGACACCGAGTCGTTTCGTGGCTGGCCGCTGATCAAGATGAAACGCTATGACGAGGCTCGCGAAAGCGCCGAGAAAGTTCTCAGTACCAGCAACAGCCCCGGCGAGCGAAGTCGCGCCTGGAATACCCTGTGCGCTGTGGAGCTGGCAGACCTGCGTCCGAATGAATCACTGGCCGCCTGTCAGAACGCCATGAACGAAGACACCGGTATTGCCGCAGCGCAGGGCTTCGAAGACCTGGATACTGTGCATCTGCTCAACTCTGCGGAAGTCTCACTGAATCTGCTGCAGTTTGCTGAGGCCGAGGACTTTCTTGATCGTGCATCCCGCCGTATGGACCCGGACAGCGTTGGCAACCCCTGGGTCTACAAGCTTTACCTGTACATGAACCAGTCCCGATTTGACGAAGCGCGACAGGCGCTGGATCGCATGCTGGTCTGGCGCGAAAACCAGACTCCGCTGGTTGGTGTAATGAATCGCGCCGATCATTTTATGGTTAGTGCGACGTTTCTGCTGCTGTCAGGATACGCCGATGATGCCGCGCGGCTGACACAGGCAGCACTGAATCAGCCAGATCGCACCGGGTCCTACACGGCGGATGAAGCCCAGAAGGATTCTTACTCAGCGCTGGTTAACAGCATGGCTCACCAGATGCGCTATCAACAGATAAGAGAGCGCATGGCGACCCGGCCATGGCTCAGCAACTGGCGCCTGTGGATTGAAGCGCAGGCAGCCCGTTTCCAGGCCTGGCGCACAGGGCGGCTTGCCGCCTCACTGTTCGCCGATGAACAGACACTGGTCAGTAGACTGCGGCCTTACGCCCCGCTGGATGTGCATATCCCGGAATGGATGGAACATGAGTTAATTGACCTGATCGGTGCCGGCGTCATGGCAAAGCTACTTGATGCCGCAGCCGCCGAAGGTGCCTTTACATTGAATGAAGGTTACTACTTCGCCTACCAGAGCGAAATTCATGCCCGTCAGGGTCGACGTCAACGCCTGCTGGCATCCGCCGAGCAGGCGCTGCGATTGCTGCCAGGGCAGGAAGTCATGCTGCGCGCCCGCGTCAGTGCGCGCCTGGCCGATGCACTCTGGCGGGATGCTCGCCATGACGAGGCCATCGGCCATTTTGCCTACGCGCTGCGTCATGATCCCAGCCTTTTCAGGCGACTGGATATCGCCCTGCCCGTTACACTGACAACAAGCAACACGCCTTTCAGCTCAGACCTCAGTGACTATCTGCGGCGATCGCCACGTTTCATGCTGCACAATCAGGGATTGGCGGTGGCGATTCAGCAGGGCGGCGACGCGGAACCGACGCTGTGCCTGCGCGACCGTCAGGGCGATTCCCTGTCCTGTGTACAGGCTGGAGACTGGCCTGAAGACAGACCAGCCCTTCAGGACGACGATGAGGAGCTGGATGAGATCGCACTGCTGATGCGCCAGTTCCAACACCAGACCTTCGCGCTGGGTTATAATATCAGCCGCTCTCAACGTCTGGCCCTGCTTGGGACCAGCGTCATCATCAGTTCCCGGGATAACTCCAACCTGCAACAACAACGCGAAGCAGTGCTGGGGCCCTGACCTTACGGAAATCATCTTACATGTCTGACTCCCCGCGAGAATTCTCACGCGGCATGATCTTGCTTTTGGCGGCGGCATCAGCCCTTGGCCCTGTTGCCATGCAGATCATGCTGCCTGCCATTCCGATCGTGCGCGAGACATTTGAAGTATCGACAGGCACCGCGCAGCTGACCCTTAGCCTGTCGATGCTATCCATCGCCATCGCAACGCTGATCTATGGTCCATTGTCGGATCGCTACGGTCGCCGGCCGGTAATGCTGGCTGGCATATCAATCACCGTCATCGGCTCCATTCTCTGTATGGCAGCTGACAGCATCGCCTGGCTGATTTTTGGCCGCATTGTGCAGGCAGCCGGCGGCGCCGTGGGGCTGGTTCTGGCTCGCGCCATTGTGCGCGACACCTACCCCGCCGATCGCGCGGCAAGTGTCATTGCGACCCTCGTCATGGTGATGGTGGTCATGCCGATGCTGTCCCCTCTGGTGGGTGGTGAACTGATGATCCGGTTTGACTGGCACAGCATTTTTTACCTGGTTGCCGCCATCAGCCTTACGATGCTGTTTGCCATGCAGCGGGCCTTGCCGGAAACACTCAAAAAACAGACACCATTTACGGGTGTCGGCAGCATGCTGAAGGGTTTCGTGACTTTGCTGCGCTCACGCATCTTCAGCGCCTACGCCATGAATGTCGCATTCGTCTCTGTGATGTTTTTCAGCTTTATCGCTGCCGCACCTGAAGTGATGGTGTCGGTGCTGAACCGTCCTCCAAACGAATACGGCTATTATTTCATTCTGGTGCCGTCTGCCTTTATGGCTGGCAACTACGTCGCCCGCTGGCTCTCAACCAGATTCGGTGTCAAACGCATGATCACCAGCGGCTCGTGGCTCAGTATCACAGGCATTTCAATCGCGCTGATCCTGCATCTCGGCGGCCTGCTGCACCCGCTCGCCCTGTTCATGCCAATCGCGTTGACCACTTTCGGTAACGGCATCTCTCTACCCAATGCACAGGCAGCGGCGATCAATGAGTTCCCGGATATGGCTGGCAGTGCGTCGGGGCTGACGGGTTTTCTGCAAATGGGTTTCTCGGCGGTGGCGGCGCAGCTGGTTGCCTTGATGTTCAACGGCACGGTCTACCCGATGCTGCTGCTGATGCTCACCGCAGCAACCCTGTCGCTGGTCAGCTTCTACATCGCTCAACGGCACCAATCCAACTGAAAACGCTTCCAATCCGAGATTTGCGCACTATTCAATAGCGGTTCGGGTAGCGGGTGGCATTGGCCTCAGTAAAACATTGAACAACGGTCCGGGAGGTGGGTGTCACTTCTCGCCCGGATCGCATCCTTTCGCCTGGCGCCCGGCGGTGCGGGTCTCGACCTCGCTCGCTGCGCGGGCTCGGGACTCAGACAGTCCTACCCGCTGATCGGGCGCCATGCAAAAGGATAAAGCGCGCCCTGATTGGGCGAGAAGTGACACCCACCTCCCTCCCCTTGTGCCATCTGCGGCTTCAGTGCCAGGCCATGGCCAACGCGCCGCCGCACAAGTTTCAATCAAGGCGCGAGATACCCCAGAGCCGACTCGCCAGCGGCTGACATCAACGCAACTCTACCCTCCTGACCGCAAAGACACCATGCCGCGGCTTACGCAGTGATAGATAAAGCCGACGTTGGCACAAGGGCAGGGTCGCGGGTGGCAGAATCATGCCCAATCAGGGCGCGTCTATCCTTGTGCCGGACACCCGATCAGCGGGCGGGACTGTCCGAGTCCTGAGCGACGCAGTCGCGAAGTCGAGTTCCCCCCCGCCGGGTGTCCGGTGCAAGGATGCGATCCGGGCATGATCTGCCACCCGCGACCCGGACCGCTGGAGAACATTGAGCCTAAGCAGCAGCGATTCGGGACCAACGCTCAATCGAGGCGTCGGGAATAGGGTGGCAAGGAGCGAGGAAAACCTGACGAGGACTGCCACCCTGGTTCCGGCGCCGGACGCGCTGAACCTGTAGCGGCGTCAGAGGCCCGCGTAGGCTTCGATGTAGTTTACCGAGTGATTCTTGATGTGCTGCAGAGACATGAACATGTCACTGAAAGTCTGAGCCGTTACAGCCGGATACTGACCTGCACGCAGCCGATCCAGGTGGCGGTCACGCATCTGCTTGCCCAGCTTCTTGATAGGACGTGAATCCTTGATCAGAACCCGGACTGAGTCAACATCCGCGTCTTCGTGACGGGCTTTGAGAATCGCCTTGAAGTAGGCCTCGACATCGTTAAAGAAAACCATGATGTCATGCCAGGCTTCTTCGCCGATGTCTTCATTACGTTTGAACAATCGGCTTCGATAAATGCTGAAGGCCTGCAGAGCATCGGCAATACTTTCGATTTCGTCCGCCATTCGCATCAGACCATAGGAACGCGCGGACTGCTCCTGGCTGAGATTGCCGGTCATCACTATGGTGATGAATTTGATCATCTCTTCTTCGATGTTGTCGGTGATGTCTTCCAGATGATTGATGCGTTCGAACAGTTTCTTGTCGTGACCATTGCCGAGGACGTATTCACGGGTCGTAGTGAACATCTCGCGCGTAATCTCGACCATGTTGTCCATTTCCAGGTCCGCCTGCTGCAGGGCAACCTCAGGCGCCATGGTAGTGCGATTGCCCAGATACTTGAGCTTGTGCTTTTCCTTCTCGGTTTTCTGCGGCACCAGCCAGATAACCGTCCTGGTCAGGAAACCGATGAAAGGCACCCAGATAAGAACGTTGATCACGTTGAACATGGTATGGGCAACGGCAATATGGAAACCGATGTAGGGACGCATGCCTTCTGCGTCCAGCTCATCTGCTGCGCCACCCACAATCAGGTCGACAAACTGGACATACCAGGGGAAGACAGCAACCAGCACCATCGCACCGAGGATATTGAAGATGGCATGTGCGCGGGCCGCGCGAATGGCGGAGGTATTGGCGCCAATCGCGGCAAGCTGTGCGGTGATTGTGGTACCGATATTCTCGCCGATAATCAGGGCAACTGCGGTATTAAAATCGATCACGCCGGTGGTTGCCAGTGTGATGGTAATACCGAGCATGGCTGAGCTGCTCTGTACGATAACTGTCAGCAGACACGCCAGAACCACGCAGGCCAGCAGACTGAGCAGTGAGTCAGCATCAAACAGGTAAAGATAGGAAATGAAGCCTTCATCTTCACGCAGCGGGACAAACGCACCACTCATGAATTCCAGACCGGTGAACACCAGGCCCAGCGCAACAGAGGTCTTGCCGAGCGTGGCAAGCCACTGCCGCTGGGCCGCAAACATCGGATACATGCCCAGTGCTATCAGTAGCAGCCCGTACTTGCCGACTTTGATGGAAATGATCCAGCCGGTAACCGTCGTACCGATATTGGCGCCAAGGATGACACCGATGGCCTGCTTGAGCTCCATCAGGCCGGCGTTAACAAGACTGACGGTCATCACCGTCGAGATCGAGCTGGACTGAACGAAGACAGTGATACCAACGCCGGCCAGCACGGCCATGACACGATTGCGAGTCAGTGACGCCAGGATGCGCTTGATGGCTTCCTGTCCACTGGATTGCAGGGACTCTGACAGGTACTTCAACCCGAGGAAGAAGATCGCCAGTCCACCCAGCGCAGTGTATGAAATTTCGAAGTAGTTCATTTGGGGCGCAGTCTAGTAAAAGCTGCCCGATAATACAATTCGTTTTGTGACAAATTTTTTACAGCATGGAGCCCTCAGGCTATCAGCGCAAAGGACCTTCCACAGTAGTCATCAGCGCCGTTGCTGCCACGACGGCAACGGCCAGTACAATTTCCATCGCTATGGTCAGACGAAGGGCCTTGAGGGCACCCTGCCTGTCAATTGACTCAGCCAGACGATCGACCCAGAAGAATTTGTTACTGGCACCAAGCGCCATCAGGCATGCCACCAGGGCCAGTTTTATCAACAGAAACCGTCCATGGGTCGTGTTCAGCAGTGCCCCGAAACTCCCCAGCAGTTGCCAGGCCATCCATATTCCACTGACCACCATCAGACCCAGAAACAGCCAGCCCAGCTGCCCAAACTGGCGCAGCAGCAGGATCAATCGACCAGGGTAACGACCACTATCAAATTTCTGTTGACACACCCACAACAAGGGCAACAACGCGCCGATCCACAGCGATACTGCCATCAGGTGCACTGCTGCGGCGACACGGCTTGCCATGTCCAGCATGTTCACATGACCGAGCACTGCCACGGACACTGCCAGCGCCAGGCAGCCCAGTAGTCCGAGAATGAACGCCGCAGTGGCCCACTGGTAAAATCGGGAGTAGGTATCCGCCAGCCAGATCGTCACAGCTGCCAGCAGAACCAGGGCAAAACCACCCAGTCGCCAGCGAAGTCCTTCGCCCAGGGTGGTCTGTGCAAGAATGGCGCCCAGTTGTATGTCGAACATGCCGGGAACGCCCTGCTGGTTGACCTGCCCGATCTGAACGAGAAAATACAGACACACTGCCAGCAGCCCCATGATAGTTGCAGGCAGCAGGTAACGAACGGTGATCGCCTTGAGAGGATAAAGAAGAGAAACGAACAGGCCACCACCGGTGGCCAGCATGGCCAGATAGACCAGTGACTTGGTCACCAGGCTGGCCAGCAGCCACACAGACATATTTGATTAAATCAGTGGTGATGGTGTCCATCGCCATGCGAATGCTCTTGCATCTGCGCTTCGCCGGCACTCGGGTTCACAGTAAATCCAAAGCTGTTGCTGACGGTATGACCGTCTGAGCCGATAATGGTCCAGTTTACGGTGTGCTCCCCGAGCATCAACTCAGGCAGATCAAAGCTGAACTCGGTTGCGGCTGTAGTGACCGCCTCAAAACCAATATCCATCTCGTGAGCGGCGCCATGCACCAGCGTCAGACGCAACAGTCTAACGGGTTCGTTGAATGTCAAAGTCAGTGCCTGCGGGCTGCTCACCTCACTGTCCGCGCCTGGCATGGAAGCCGTCAGGGTACTGTGCGCCAAAGCCTGGCCAATCAATCCCGACAGCATCATTACTACAGCTACAGCACGAATCATCATCAGTTTCATGATACATCCTCATCAATCATTGGGTCTGGCCTCTGATCTTGCGGGCCGGTGGCTGAATTCTACCTGAACGGCATCTGGATTACAGCGCTGGCGCTGTGGCATTTTGTCGCAGTAGATTACTGAATCAATCGTCCCAGTCAGATACAATACCGCGATCTGCAATCAGGGAATATAACAAGCGAGCACGATTATGACAGACAAGCTACTGGACGGGTACAAGCGCTTTAAGGCCGGTTACTACGCTGAAAACAAAGACAAAATCAGGGAGGCAGCGCAAACGCAGACGCCCTCTTACGTTCTGATCACCTGCTGTGATGCCCGACTGGAACCGTC
This sequence comes from Gammaproteobacteria bacterium UBA2675, assembly GCA_002354805.1. Taxonomy (GTDB): domain Bacteria; phylum Pseudomonadota; class Gammaproteobacteria; order Pseudomonadales; family Pseudohongiellaceae; genus Pseudohongiella. The sequence goes on along the minus strand of DEMH01000009.1, from coordinate 1,105,393 downwards.
ACGCATATTTGATACCGAACCAGGCGATCTGTTCGTCATCCGTAACGTCGCCAATCTGGTTCCGCCCTATGAAGAACAGGGCTCATATCATGGCACCAGTGCGGCGCTGCAGTTCGCCATCACGGTACTGGAAGTACCGGAAATAATTGTCCTGGGGCACTCCCGTTGTGGTGGTATTCGCACCCTGGTGCAGCAGGGCGACAAGCTGGACCAGTCATCATTCATCGGTCGCTGGATGTCTATAATCGGTCCGGTTTCGCAACTGGCCGATCGTCAAAAACTGGATGACCCTGCAACCTATGCCCGATGTGAGCAGGCTGCCGTCGGTTATTCATTATGCAACCTGATGACATTCCCGTGGATCGCCAGCCGCGTCAAGGAAGGCAAGCTGCGTCTGACCGGCTGGCACTATGACATCTATTCTGGTGCCCTGAAGAAAGTGCACGACCAGGACACCATCAGTACCATCATTGAGGCTTCCGAGGATATTCAGCCAGCGCTGCTGTAGCCCTGGCCGGAAGATGCCCGACGGCGCGGCAGTCGCTTGGCCAAACGCTCTTTGGCCGAGTGCACTGCCACATAGACGACCGGAATCAGTACCAGCGTAATCAAAGTCGAGGCCAGCAGGCCGCCAACCACAACCCGCGCCAGTGATGCCTGCATTTCTGCCCCCGCCCCGACACCCAGCGCCAGCGGCATCAGCCCCAGCACTGTTGTCGCGGTTGTCATCAGAATGGGACGCAGTCGCAGATGGCCTGCCTTGACCACTGCAGGTACCAGATCCATCTTTTCTTCGCGGCGCATGATATTGATGTAGTCCACCAGCAGAATGGCATTGTTCACGACAATGCCAATCAGCATGACCATGCCCATAAAGCTCTGCATGTTGAGTGTGGTGCCGGTCAGGATCAGCGTTGGCACCACACCCACGATGGCAAGTGGTACGGAGGCCATCACAATCAGAGGGTCGATAAATCTCTCGAACTGGGCAGCCATAACCATGTAGATGAGGATCAGCGCCATGGCGATGGCCATCACAAAGTCAGCCTGTGCCTTGATCTGCTCCTCATATTCACCACCGTAGACAATCGAGAACCCTTCCGGCAGCGCCATCTGCGCCAGGTCGGCGCGGATGAGTTCCACTGCGTCGCCCAGTGCAACACCGCTTTCCAGGTTGGCATTGATATAGGTAACCCGCTGGCCATTGATGCGGCGGACATCGGTTGGCCCACGACCGTAGCTGGTTGTTACCAGTGACGATACCGGCACCACCGTACCATCTGCGGCCCGTACTGAAATATTGTCGATATCCTGAACATTGAGGCGGTCTTCTGGCCGCAAACGGACATTGATATCGATCTCGTCACCACGATCACGGAATACACCCGCACGGGAACCGCCGATACTCGCCTGAATGGCGCGACTGATGTCAGCGGCGCCGATGCCAAGCGATGCCATCCGCTCGCGATCAAAGATGACGCTTTGCTCCGGCCGGCCCTCGAGTCGGCTCAGATTAACGTCGGAGATACCGGGGATCACCTCGACCCGGCGCTGTATGCCCTGAGCAATCTGTTCTGCCTGATCCAGATCATATCCGCGCAACTGAATCTGAATGGCGTCGTCGCCTCCAGAGCCAAATATTCTGCGCATAATCCACATGCCTGACTGCGCCCTGACCCACACGCGCATCCCGGGAATCGCCGACTCGATGCGGGCACGGATATAGTCTGCCAGCTCACCGGAATCCATGGTCCGATCGCCCAGATCGACCAGCGTCAGCTCAAGTTCTGCGTTACTGTTGCGGACATCACGGGTGTAGTTGACAACATTGTCCCACGGCACGATGTTGCGGATGATGGTGTCCATCTCCATCATGTAAGAATGGAGGATCGCAATATTGGTCCCCTCATCCATGCGCATGCCGATGCTGATGGTGTCGGCTTCGGTCTGCGGCGTCAACTCGTAAGAGATGAAGCGCAGGCTGAAGACAGAGCTGAACAGCAGCACAGCGGTTAAACCTACAACGATCAGTTTGTGGCGCAGCGCCCAGGAAATCACTCGTTCATAGCGATTTTCAAGTGCCTGCAGGAAACGCTCGTTGGCCCCGATTTGGGTTCTTTCGCTATCCGGTTTGATGGTTAAAAAGCGGCTTGCAAGCATGGGTACCAGGGTCAACGCCACCAGTAAAGAGCAGACCAGCGCGAACACCACTACGAGAGCCATTTCCTGGAACATGGTGCCGGTCAGCGTCTGCATGAACACAACCGGCAGGAAAATGACTGAGGTGGTCACCGTGGAAGCAATGACTGCTCCGGTGACCTGACGAGTACCACGCTGCGCCGCGCGTTTGAGCTGCGACCCATTCTGGCGATGCCGAACAATGTTTTCGATAACAACAATGGCGTTGTCGACGATCAGGCCCACGCCCAGCGCCAGCCCGCCAAAACTCATTTGATTCAGTGTCAGCCCGCCGAAGTACAGCAACGCAAAGGTTGCAATGATGGCGATTGGAATAGAGACGGAAATGATGCCCGTAATCGAACCATTCCGGAAGAACGCCATCAGCACAATGACCGCCAGAATGCCACCCCAGACTGCAGAGTTGCGAACGCTGTCGATTGACTCCTGGATAAACTCACTCTGATCGGTCACCACGATCATGCTCAGATCGTTGCGTTCCAGATTGACGCGCTCGGCTTCGCGACGGATATCTTCGGCAATGGCCACCGTGTTGGCACCGCTTTGTTTGCGGATACCCATACGGATCATCGGAATGTCGTCGATCTCGATGTAGCGGCCAATGTCGGCACGTGCGTACTGAACATCGGCAACATCTTCGACACGGACCGGTACACCTTCCACGTTGCGGATCACCACATCGCGAATCTGCTCGATGTCGGTGAACTCTCCCATCGATCGGACGTACAGGTCGGACAGACCGCGCTGCACATTGCCGCCTGGGGAATTGTTGCCTTCGGCAGAGATCGCCGACGATATGTCGTTCATGGTCAGGCCGCTGGCAAGCAGCCGGTCACGCCGCACTTCCACCCGGATCTCACGGTCGATTCCACCCCAGACATCCACGGCACCCACACCACCAATCTGCTCGAAGCGGCGACTCAGATCACGCTCCATGATGGTGGTAAGGTCCATCAGATCCATGTCTGACTGCACACCCAGAATCATGATGGGCGAATCGTCAGGGTTGAAGCGATTGATACGTGGCGGATCGGCATCTTCAGGCAGACTGCGCCGCGCCCGATCCAGTGCTTCGCGCACGTCATTGGTGATCACATTGATGTCGGTTCCCTGCGCGAAACGCAGGGTAACCGAGCCCTGACCCTCACGCGACGTTGAGGTCATCTGTTCGATGTCTGGCACGACCGCCAGCGCATTTTCCAGTGGTTCGGTGACCAGCAACTCGATATCTTCGGGTCCGACATTCGGGTAGCTGACCTGAACTGACAGTTCCGGCAACTCGATGGGCGGTAACAGATCAACGGGAAGGTATCTAAACCCCAGAGTGCCCAGGGTGATAATGATCAGGAAAACCATCGTGGTGGCGATGGGACGTTTGATGGAATTTGCCGTAAGTGCCATGGATGTTTACCCTTGCTCAGCTTTCGGCAGCGTTGTTGCGATCGTCCCGGGCCGCATCAATTATGTCGAAAATGTCCCGACTTTGCATACGCTGCAACGTCATCATATGGTTCCAATCCATGACCCGGGCGCGCGCCTCGGGCACATTACCCGTCAGCATGTTCTGACCAACTGTCACAACCCACTCACCTTCCTGCACGCCACGCACGCCGGATGCCATGCGACCACTGGCAATGACAGTGACAGGCACGAATCGCACCGCAGCGGGAGGTGAAACCGCAGGGGCGCCGTCAACTTCGACCACAGGACGGAACTCTTCACCCGGCGGCGACATGACATAGACGCCCTCTTCGCCGGTACGCGGGTTTCGGTACAGAGCACTGTTCGGAATCAGGACAGCTTCGGCAGACTCCCCATAGAGCACGTCCACGTTGAGGAACATGCCAGGTCTCATCAGACCATCCGGATTGGCCATGTCAATATAGGCCTGTGTACGCAATGTGTTGGTATCAAGAAAGGGGGAGATTCTGGAGATTTCCGATTCGAGGACGACATCAGGCCAGTTCTCGGAATACAGATTGACCGTCATGCCTTCGCGAATGAAATTAAGCTGCCTCTCAGTGATCAAAACCTCAATTCGAACCTCATCCATATCACCGATCAGAAACAGGCGAGAGCCAGTGTTGACGATCTGGCCGCGCTCGGCATTCCGCTGGCCCACGGTACCACTGATGGGTGCTCTGACCGTGGTATTCAGAAGTTGCAGTCTGCGCTCTTCCAGAATGGATTGTGCCTGGCTTTCCTGGGCTTCCCTCAGATCGACGTTGGCCCGGGCGACTTCTACCTCAACCTGGATGCTCTCCAGCGCAGAAGCAGTCTCCAGCTGCCGTGTGGTCAATTCCTGCACGCGACGCATCTGGCTTTCCAGCACCTGCAGACTGGCTTCTGCCTGACGGGTTTGTGCCCGCGCAATCTCCAGGCCTGCCTGCGCCTGCTGATAACGTTCGACATACTCGTCGTCACGCAGTTGGACCAGCGGGTCGCCTTCGTTTACAAAGTCGCCGTTATCGATGTAGATTTCGGTAATCGGGCCTGCAACTTCGGGATAGATCTCGGTCTGGCTGCGGGCACTCACCCGGCCCGTCAGCCGCTCTTCCAGCGGCAGTGCACCGCGACGCGCTTCAACAACCTCAACCGCCGGGATGACCTGGGCGCCACCCGGACCGAATCCGCCCGGTCGGCCGGGCCGGTTGTCTGCCGCCTGTTCCTGCTCCGAGCCACAGGCCACAAGCAGACTCAGGCCGAAAACCAGCAGCCATGTTCGGGTTAGCCTGTTAATCGCGCTTTGATGCGTCATAATAGTCCTGAATACGCTTCGATGATCGGTTATAGATCAATCTTAAAGATTTAACAGAAGTATCCCATGCCATCTGTCGTGATAAAGGGAGAATTCGTGGAAAAAGTGTTACAACTCTTGACACTCTAGCGCTTTAAGTCAGTTTTTTGCCCTATTTGCTGCCAGGATCGATTGCATATTTCTTTTTGAACTAAAACCCGCAAAATACCCATCTTCCAGGTTCGCAGATCACTCACTGCCCATATCGTCCACTTGGATTTGGCAGGTAGGTGGTTTACCTTTAACACGCACTCGCTCGACGTTTGATAACAGACATCAAACGATTCCTGAGGACAAACATCAGTATGGGTAATAGTTGGGACAACGCAATCACGGGTCAGCCGGGCACCGGGGCCGTCAATTCGCACAGCTTTGGTGGCGCCGTCAGCTTCTTCCGCACGCCATTTGGCCGGGATCTAACCGGCATTGATGTGGCCGTCATGGGCGTGCCTTTTGATGTGGCAACCACCAATCGTTCCGGCGCCAGACTCGGCCCGCGAGCCATCCGCAATGCCTCTCTGTCGCTGGCCTGGGAACGCCCCTGGCCATGGAAAACAGATCCCCTGGCAGCACTTCGTGTTGTCGATTATGGTGATTGTGAAAATCGTCAGGGCGGCGGCCTGGCCAGTGTCAAGCACATGGAGTCGTGTATCAGTGAGATTCTGGACCAGGACACAGCCACGCTGCTGCTGGGTGGCGATCACTTTATTTCCTATCCAAGTCTTGTTGCGCACCACAAAAAACACGGCCCGATCGCGCTGATCCACTTCGACGCACACACCGATACCTGGCCCTCATCTGGCGAGGGTGTCAATCATGGCACCATGTTCTACAAAGCTGCCAAAGAAGGCATCGTGCTGCCGGAACATTCCATTCAGATAGGCATCCGGACTACCAACGATGACACGCTGGGCTACGACATTGTTTACGCGCCGCAGGTGCAGGACGTGTCAGCCGCTGCAATCGCGCAGCGCATCAAGGAGCGCGTGGGTAATCACCCGGCATACATTACGTTTGATATCGATTGCCTTGACCCGGCTTTTGCTCCCGGCACGGGTACCCCCGTCCCTGGAGGTCTATCGTCGCTGCAGGCATTGAGCATCATCCGCCAGTTGCAGGGCATCAATCTGGTGGGTATGGATGTTGTTGAAGTTGCTCCAGCTTACGATCATGCGGAAATGACCGCGCTGGCAGGCGCACAGATCGCAATTGAACTGCTGGCACTTTACGCCGATTGCAAAGCCGCAGATAACAAATAACGACAAGGACTCAATTCATGACAGAAACCTCTTCATCGCCGTGGACGCTGGACGATGCCCGCGAGCTGTACTCAGTCGATGTCTGGGGCGACGGCTTTTTCAGTATCAATGAGCATGGCAATGTCAGTGTGCGCCCAATCGAGGACAACCCTGACTTGCGCATTGATATCAATGACGTGGTTGCCGAGGCATTGGAAAGCGGCTCGACATTGCCCTTGCTGGTGCGCTTTCAGGACATCATCAGCTCCCGCGTCCGGCGCCTGAACCGCAAGTTTCGCGACGCCATCGCAGCAGCCGGATACGAAGGCAGCTATCGCAGCATATTCCCGATCAAGGTAAACCAGCTGCAGGAGGTTGTCGCCGAGGTCATGGATGCCGGACGCGAGTTCAATAATGGTATTGAATGTGGTTCCAAGGCCGAATTGATGGCCGCACTGCCGCTGATCGGCTCGGAAACGCTGCTGCTGTGCAACGGCGTCAAGGACCACGTGATGCTGACATTAATGCTGAATGCTCAACAGCTCGGGCAGCAGGTGGTTCCAATCATTGAGAAGTACTCTGAATTCGAACAGTTGATGATCCTGGCCGACCAGCGACAGATGTCGCCAAGGCTGGGTGTCCGGGTCAAACTGAATACCAGGGGTGCGGGACGCTGGTATGAGTCCGGTGGCGCACGATCCAAATTCGGCCTGACGGTGCCTGAACTGCTGCGCCTGGTCAAGACTCTTGAAAAGCGCAACCAGGGTCATTGCCTGGAACTGCTGCATTTTCACCTTGGCAGCCAGATATCAGACATTCAGGTACTGCGCAGCGCCGTCAAGGAAATTACTCAGATCTATGCCGACCTGGTACTGCGCGGCGTTAAAGTCCAGTTCCTGGATGTTGGTGGTGGCCTGGGCGTCAACTACGGTGGCGACTATGATAATCCGGAGTCATCAATCAACTATGGACTCAGGGAATATGCCAATGTCATTGTCTATGCCGTCAAAGAAATCTGTGACGAGCGTGAGGTCCCGGTTCCGACACTGCTTTCAGAGAGCGGCCGGGCGCTGACGGCACATCATTCAATGCTGATCATCCCGGTACTGGGCGTCCACCGCCCGGACAGTCCGCCGATGAACGATGAACCGCCTGCAGATTCCCCGGCAGTTGTCACCCGAATGGAGACCGCGTTCCAGGAGGCCAGCGAGACAGATGTCACCGGCATTCTGCTGGAGTGCTATCACGATGCTCGCGAGATTCGCGAGGAGGCCGATCAATTGATGCGCCTTGGGTACCTGACACTGGACCAGCTGGCACACACTGACAGCCTCTACTGGAGCACCTGCCGTGAGGTGTTGCGCAAGCTGGCAGAAGCAGAGCTTGCCACACCACCAACTGAGCAGCTTGAACTGGAAGAGCAGCTGACCGACCTTTATCTGTGCGATTTTTCAGTCTTTCATTCCATTATCGATCACTGGGCGATACAGCAGGTGTTTCCGGTGATGCCGCTGCACCGACTCAACGAGCGACCGGAGCGGCGCGCCCAGGTTGTCGACCTGACCTGCGACTCTGACGGCAAAATTGACCAGTATGTCTGTGGCAACACCAACACCAGCTGGCTGCCTTTGCACACGCACAAACATGGCGAACCATACCACCTGGGCATCTTCCTGGTCGGCGCCTACCAGGAAATTCTGGGCGACGCCCACAACCTGCTCGGTCGCGTCGATGAAGTGCATGTCTACGCCCGCGATGATGAGTCAGGCAATTTCTGGATAGAGGAAACGCTGAAGGGTATCAGCATCAAGGACATGCTGAGTCAGGTGCAGTACTTCCCGAATGACCTTGACCGTCGCATGACCGAGCTTATCCGCAAGCAGATTAACGCAGGCATCATCAAAGCGGCCGAAGGCTCGCGCATACTTAATAATTACACACGGCGCCTCGATGAGAGCACCTACTGTACAACCGAGGTCGTTCGTTAAGTGAGCATCGACATCAATACCGCGTTCAGCCCCGAGCTCGTAAAACAGCAATACCTGATCGACAAACGCGTTCGCGTCGCGAATTTCCTGAAGACGGATGATGCAAGCCAGCTGTTGCAGACACTGGCTCGGGAAACACCGTTCAGCAGTGCATTCAATATCGATGGCGACAACGGTGTATTGAGCGACGCGGAGATGCGCCAGCTGTCCAATGACCAGATTCAGAGCCTGCAACAGAAAATCCATGACAACGCCAGCCAGGGCTCAGGCTTCCTGTACGGCCGCCACGACATTACTGGTCGGGGCGCAGCTGACACACCTGCTGCACTCAGGCAGTTTGCAAAGCTCATCAACGCTGAGCCATTTCTGGAACAGATCCGACAGATTAGTGGTCATACTGATATACAGGCCGCCTCAGCCCAGGCAACGCGTTACCTGCCGGGTAATTTCCTGACGCGGCACAATGACTTTCACCCCAGCGAAGGCCGACGGGTCGCCTATGTCATGAACCTTTCGCCACAGTGGCACCCCGACTGGGGCGGCATGCTGCAGTTCTTTCAGGATGACGGCACGCCTCGCGACGCCTGGACGCCGCAGTTTAACTCGCTGGTCCTGTTCGATGTTGCCCACGTGCACTCCGTCACATTCGTTGCGCCCTACGCCAAAACGCCTCGTCTCGCAGTGACTGGCTGGTTTCGCACTAAACCTCTGGAAGATCAGGTCGGTAACTAATATTTACCTCAATGGCACTATTCTAGGACGCAATTATTCGTTATAACCGGAGTCTGGACCAGTCAGGCAGTCAACGGTTCCAAAATAACAATAATGCTCTTGATAAGAAGGTGCCCGGAATGATCCACAGATTTGCCAAACCACTCGCCTGCGTGACGCTTGCCACATTAGGCTGGTACCTGCCTGCCGTTATGGCCGCAGAGTCTAAGCTACTACTTGATCAGCTCAGCCCGGTGAGTGACGCCATGCTGGCAGACCCGCCAGCCGGTGACTGGCTGATGTGGCGCCGGACCTGGGATGCATACGGATTCAGCCCACTCGATCAGATCAACACCAGCAATGTTGGCCAGTTGCAGGAAGCCTATCGGGTGCCACTGCCAGCCAGCTCAAATACGCCGACGCCCATCGTTCACGATGGTGTGATGTTCCTGGCCAACGGCGATGATCGCCTGTACGCGCTCGATGCAGCGACAGGCGAAACACTATGGCAGTATCAGCACCCGACTCGTGAGGGAGCAGTCCCCAGTTCCAAATTCGGCGTAGCACTGCACGGCAACAAGGTCATCATGCCGACCAATGACATGCAGCTGGTGGCGCTGGATATGCGCAGTGGCGAGATAATCTGGCAACACAGCATCGCTGACTCACTGGTAGGGCGACGTGGACATACGCTGCGTGCGACCCCGATTATTGCCAACGGCAAGATTATCCAGGGCGTCAATGCCACCATGGTTCCGGAAGGTGGGTTCATCGTTGCCATTGACCTGGATACCGGCGAAGAGTCATGGCGTTTCTATACCATACCGCGACCCGGTGAACACGGTGACAACACCTGGAACGGACTGGAGCTGAGCGCCCGCAGCGGCGGCTCTGTGTGGATGCCGCCAACCTACGACCCGGAACTGGATCTGGTCTACTTCGGTACCGCACCAACCTATGACACAGCGCCGCTGCTGCATCCCAGAAACGACGGCGAAGTGACAGCGGATGCGCTTTATACAAACTCCACGCTGGCCATCAATGTTACAACTGGTGAGTTGGCCTGGCATTACCAGCATAACGCCAATGACCAGTGGGATCTCGACTGGGTTTATGAACGTCAGGTGGTGAACGTGCCAGTCAATGGGCAGATGCGCAAAGCCGTGATTACCGCCGGCAAAATGGCTCTGTATGACGCGCTGGATGCTGCGACTGGAGAATACCTGTATTCCGTAGATCTGGGCCTCCAGAATCTGATCACTGCAATCGACCCGAAAACGGGTGCCAAAACCATGGGCATCAATGCCAGACCCAATGCAGAAACCACGCAACTGGTATGCCCATTCGCCGCAGGTGGACGTAACTGGCAGGTCAGCTCGATCAACCCGGACACCGACATCCTGTTTTTGCCAATCACACAAATGTGTATGAATGGCGGCCCGATTGGCGGCCAGAGTATTCTGTCGACCGGGGCCGCGCTAAACCCGACACCAGTACCGGGCCAGGAGGGTCAGTTTGGCCGCCTGCAGGCCATGAATGTGAAAACACGTGAAATGCTGTGGGATTACCGGGAAATGGCGCCACCCACCACTGCGATAGTGGCGACCGCAGGAGGGCTTATTTTTGGCGGAACACTTGATCACCGTTTCAAGGCACTCAACCAGCAGGACGGCGCTCTGCTGTGGGAAGCCAATACCGGAGACATTCCCGCTTCATTCCCGGTTACTTACATGGCTGGTGGACGCCAGCACATAGCTGTGGTTATCGGTCAGCCTACCATTCACGCCGGTACATTCATGGGCGCCGTGATGGCAATGACAGGTGGATCTGATGGTCCCATGGGGCAATTGCAGAGCCAGGGCGCCGCGCTGGTGGTCTACGCACTACCGGAGGACTGACCCAATTGTCGGTCACGCTGTGGGCGCGACTGCGCCCACTGCAGGGCCGCACTTCCCGCCATGGGCCGGGTGATAAAAAAGCCCTGGGCAGCATCGCAGCCAATGTCGCCCAGCATGCCCAGTGTCCAGGCATCCTCCACACCTTCGGCAGTCACTGACAAACCCAGTGTATGCGCCAGCCCCACGATAGCCTCAACAATTTTGCGTGACTCCTGCGACTGCGGCGCTGTCATCACAAACGACTTGTCCACCTTCATTTCCGAAAACGGCAGGCGCGCCAGTTGTGTCAGAGAGGAGTAGCCCACTCCGAAGTCATCAATCGACAGACTGAAGCCCTTGATTCGCAACTGGGTCAGATACTCAAGAACCTGCTCTGGATTCTCCAGACTGCTGGTCTCGGTAACCTCCAGGATAATCTGGCGTGGATCAATACTGTAATGATGGCACTGGCTGACCAGCCACAAAGGCGTATCTGCATCCGCCAGCAGACGTGCCGACATATTTAGGGCCAGTTTGACATCAGAGTCAGCAAAATTCTCGCTCAGCCAGCACATTGCCTGGCTGAATACACCGCGGCTCATCGGCCCGATCAGGCCTGAGCGCTCTGCCAGAGGAATAAAAGCATCCGGATAGATCATTCCCTGACGGGGGTGTTGCCAGCGGGCCAGACATTCGAAACCAACCAGGGCGCCACTACAACAGGCAATTTTGGGCTGAAAATGCGGGATGATTTCATTCTGACTGATCGCCCGACTTAATTCAGTGTAGGCCGTCGAGTGCAGTTGCTGTCCGCTCTGGTGGGCACCGGGTCGGGTTTCGACGCGCGACTGAAGCAGCATCTTTTTGAGTTCATTGGCAGAAAAAGGCTTTGGCAATATGCCGGACAGTCGCAGGCCTTTCTCTCGGGCGATGCGCGCGGCGGCATCCAGCACCCGGCCTTCCAGACCACTGCTGATTATAAGATTGCACTCGCAGGAAAGTTCCGCAAGCAGCTTCAGTGTTTCGATACCGTCTACTTCAGGTATCTGCAAGTCTATAACGAGGTGGGTTGGCTGAAAGTCGTCGAGCCTGGCGAAAAATGATCGGGCATCAGTCGCGGATAGCGTTTCGAAGCCGGCCGTTCTGGCAATGGCACATATCGTAAAGTTGACGCTTTCATCATCGTCCAGAACAAACAGCCGCAATCCGTGAGCTGCGGGAATCATCTCAAACCAGGCTCCTAGAATGTAGAACTGACACTCAAAATCAGGCGGCGATATCTGCTGCTGCAGGAGTCTTCTATTCTGCTCAATTCACCGTCAATCGTTGACGGGGCGTATCGGTAACGGGAGCGACATCTGGACTGCCCCAGGGTATTGTCCGATTCCAGTCGAACAGTGACGCCATCAAAAAAAACTCTGGACACGAACATATCCAGAGATGCTTGACCATCATTGCGCGTTATCGTGGTGACGTCAATATCGTACTCACCCCCATGAAAAGGGTATCGGTAGTCAAAGCCATAACTTAATGCCCAGGCCGTCACATCGTGCCGAAATCCCAGCTCCGCTTCGCCCCGCCGGTTGATACGCTCTTTGGAACCAAGGAAGGGGTTGGTGATCTGGGAGTCAAAAATGTTGAGTTCAGCCGACACAATTGCGTCGGGCACACCCAGGAAACCCAGCCGCAGACTGGCGTCGTTGAATATTCCCCATCGCGTCGCGGGACCTACATTACCCTCTGCTGACAAAGGCTTATTGGGATCAACGGTTGCGTTAATGTTGCCAATGTAATTTTCAATGTCACGATAGAAGATGCGCGAATTGACGACCCCACTGTCATTTGGCAGCCGGTATTCCAGCCCCAGTTCGTAACGCAGCTCTTCCTGTGGCGCCAGTTCGGGGTTTCCGGCATCCGTGTTCTGCTCACGGTCATCGTCATTGACGGTGGCTGCAAATGAAGAAAAGCTGAGCTGTGAGACCTCTTTGGCTACCGTTGCACGCAACTGTAGGGACTCGGTGAAATTGAATCGATAGTCAATGGACGGCCGCAAATAGTTGAAGCGACGACTGTTATCGACCACACCTGACTGGGAAATCTCGGATGACTCATACACCAGACTGCTTTCCAGGGTGCTTCGTGAGCTCAGCACCCAATTGTGAAACGCAAAACCCTCGTAGCGGACTTCCTCTACGGCAGTGCCAGCATTTGACAGAGACGGCTGAGGATTCAGGCCTCCGTAGCGCTCGGATGGCGGCAGAGATCCACTGCCCGACTGCCGCGAACCGACCAGCAGACTGGAGTCCAGTCGGGTAACGGCTCTCTCAAGTCCGACACGCAGATTCTGATCAGATGTTAACGGAAAACTGTAGTTGCCCTGCACGATGCGCTCGCGGGTGCGCTGGTCAGAGTCGATGAACAGTGTCTTGTTGCTGTCCTCAGCGACCTGTGCAGTGTCGGGGTCGGCACGATACCGCTCGCGCTGCTCATCCCGCGTCTGGTCCGTGGCGACGAACAGCAACTGCGCGCGGTGCCCGTTGGCGAAGCTGATATCGTAGTCACCGCCAACTTCCCAATTGCTGTGATCATTGTCAGTCTGCTCATATTCCAGATAATCTCTGAAATCGCGACTTACCCGGCGCGGATATCCTGAATCTCCGTACAGTACATTCAGTTGCGCGCGCTGGTTAGCCCATTGATATCCTATATTCCCTGCAATCTCGAGTACGTCCTGATCGCGTACATTGCTCTCAGACAGAGATCCAATCAGCTGTCCGGCCGGGTCATACTGAACCTCTGTGCTCTCGCGGTTTTCGTAATTGGGGCGCGCTTCAATGTTGATCAGCCCCTGCAGATTGCCGATTTGCCTGCTGTGCGATACTGAAGCCCCAGCCTCTGCTGTCTGATCATGATTCCAGCGCCCAACAAGCTCAACGGTCGTGCTGGACCGGTTGTTGGCATCTGCAAGCACGACGTTGACGACCTGACCGGATCCGCGCACATCCAGCTCTGCAGACGTACCCCTGATGATTTCGATACGTTCCACCTCCTGGGCAGCAATCCGGTCAAGCTGGTCTCGAGGTGAATTCTCCTTACCTGCCATACGCTGACCGTTAATCAGCACGTCTCCCCCAGTACCCAGTCCGCGGCCTCCGCCTCCACCTCTCCCAACCGACACACCAGGTATCCGGTCCAGCATGTCACTGACGGAAACCGGGTTATAGGGCGAAAAGAAGGACGCTGGGTAAATGACAGTATCGTCAGTAACAGCCTCTAGTGCGGGGGATTCAGTGGAAAGTTCAGCGGTATTTTCCTGCGCTTGTGCAGAGCTCATGCCCCACAACAGGCTAGTGCTGGCAAGCATGAGTATTGGAACGGTTTTTACATTGAGCATTGGTTCTCCCACTTCGCCGAAGAGATTCCCATCCTACCTAATAGCTGACCGGCCTGTTTGTTACATTTTGTCAGGACTTTTAAGCAGTTAACGAAAATCAGGCGGAAATACCGAGTAAAGAATGTCCGATCATCAACACTAAGGCGTAACGTGCAGCCTTGCCAGTTGCTACCAGCAACAGAAACAGATCGAAGCGTATCCGTAATATACCGGCGACAAAGGTAAGTGGATCACCGACTATGGGAAGCCACGCGAACAACAGACTCCAGCTGCCAAATCGCGCGAACTGGCCGCTGGCGCGCTCCAGTTTTTTCTCGTCGACCGGAAACCAGCGACGATGCTGAAACCTGAGAATCTCCCGCCCCAGCCACCAGTTGACACAGGAACCCAGGGTGTTACCGGCCGTTGCAGCCAGCCACAAAGCCCACAGCAGGTACCCCTGCTGACGCAATGAGAGCAACAGTGCTTCGGATGAGGCAGGCAACAGAGTAGCCGCAACAAACGCCACCACAAACAGGCTCAGATAAGCGAACACGTCAGTCTGGACTCACGAATCGTCGTCCGACATGGCCATTAGTGAGGCATTGCCGCCCGCTGCGGTGGTGTTGGTACTGATTGACTGTTCCGTGGCGAATCGACTGAGGTAATGTGGCCCACCGGCCTTGGGGCCCGTGCCCGACAGACCCGTGCCGCCGAAGGGCTGGACTCCAACAATGGCACCGATCATATTGCGATTGACGTACACATTGCCGGCCCTGATGCGCGATGCAATCTGTCGTGCACGGCTGTCTATGCGGCTGTGAATACCGAAGGTCAGACCATAACCGGTCGCATTTATCTCATCTATGCGCTTGTCCAGGTCGGCAGAGTGATACCGCAACAGATGAACGATTGGCCCAAAAACCTCCTCCTGAATCTGGTCAATACTGGTAATTTCATACAGTTGCGGCGGGAAATAGAGCGTTGACGGAAGTTCCTCTGGCAAGGCACAGCGTTTACGGCAGCGGGCATTGCTATCCAGGAAGTCAGTATGCTGTGCAAGGCGCTCATAAGCTTCCGCATCAATTACAGGGCCCACATCAGTTGCCAGCCTGGCGGGATCGCCGATACACAGCTCGTCCATGGCCCCTGCCAGCAAGCGGATCAGCTCATCTGCGATGTCTTCCTGAACCAGCAAAATGCGCAATGCAGAGCAACGCTGACCGGCACTTTGAAAGCCCGATTGAAGCACGTCAGTAACCACCTGCTCCAGCAGCGCCGACGAGTCCACGATCATGGCGTTAAGACCACCCGTTTCCGCTATCAATGTCGCGATAGGTGCATCACGTGCGGCAAGTGACTGATTGATGGAGCGCGCCGCCGCTGTGGAACCGGTAAAGGCAACACCGGCCACCCGGCTGTCCCTGACCAGTCTCCGACCCGTCTTCTCCCCACCCAGCACCAACTGGAAAACCTCTTTGGGAATCCCGGCCTGATGAATTAGCTCAGCCGCTGCGATGGCCACTGCTGGCGTCTGTTCGGCTGGCTTGGCAACGACGCTGTTGCCAGCCACGAGTGCGGCTGTGACCTGCCCCAGGAAAATCGCCAATGGAAAATTCCACGGACTGATACAGACAAAAACACCTTTGCCACGCAGCCGCCACTGATTAAGCTCGCCGGTTGGCCCTGGCAGCGTACGCACGGTAAACTCACGGCGCGCCTGCAGCGCATAGTATCGGCAAAAATCAACTGCCTCGCGGACCTCAGCGACGCCATCCGTGATTGTTTTTCCGCCTTCAGTTGTGCACAGCGCCATCAATCTTGGCGTTTCTACTTCCAGCAACTGAGCAAGATTTTCCAGACACCGTGCTCGTTGTTCTACCTCCGTGGCATCCCAGTCTTCGAAACTGGCATGGGCGGTCGCCAGTGCCCTCTCGATATCAGCGTCGCTGCTGGGCGAGTGCTGGGCGGAATTGATCCTTTGCAGCTCTCGCTTCCAGTCCCCCTGCAGTGCAGCCAATGTTTCGGTGTCGTGAAGGTCGATGCCTGCGGAATTGACGCGATCAGGATAAAGCTCAACAGGTAAAGGGATTCTCGGGTGCGATATTTTTTCCAGGCCCGCAATCTGCAAATGCGGATGCTGGATCAGTGATTCAACAGGCGCCTGGTCATCCAGAATACGATTGACGAACGAGGTATTGGCCCCATTCTCCAGCAACCGTCTGACCAGATACGGCAACAGGTCCTCATGGCTGCCAACCGGCGCGTAAACGCGACATACCAGATCGCGAGAATTCGCCAGCAACTGGTCATATAATGGGCCACCCATGCCATGCAGGCGCTGAAATTCAAAGTCACGATAGTCACCCGCCAGCGTAAGAATTGCTGCCACCGTGTAGGCATTGTGCGTGGCGAACTGCGGGTAGAGGAGCTCATGGTAGTTCAGCAGTTTCTGTGCGCAGGCCAGGTAGGAAACGTCAGTGCACACCTTGCGTGTGAATACCGGATAGCTTGCCAGCCCGCGCTCCTGTGCGCGTTTGATTTCACTATCCCAGTAAGCCCCCTTGACCAGCCGCACCATCAGTCTGCGTTGTGAACTCCGCGCCAGTTCAGCAAGCAAGTCCAGCAGATCAAAGCAGCGCTTCTGATACGCCTGGACGGCCAGGCCCAGGCCATCCCATCCGCTCAGTGCCGGATCATGAGCCAGTGCAGCAAACACAGCGAGCGTCAGATCAAGTCGATCAGCTTCTTCGGCATCGACCGTCAGTCCGATATCGTAGCGCCTGGCAAGCAGTGCCAGCTCTCGTGCCTTTGGGATCAGCTCAGTCATCACACGATCGGCCTGTGACACTTCGAATCGCGGATGCAGAGCCGACAGCTTTATCGAGATACCTGGCGCCTTGATAGGAGATGTGTGCTCAGCCACAGTTTTTCCGATAGCGTGAATGGACGCTGCATAGGCTTTGAAATAGCGTTGGCTGTCTGGCTGCGTCCTGGCGGCTTCACCCAGCATATCGAAGGAGTAACGGTAGTCGGTATCGCGGCGCTTGAGAGCCTCATCAATCGTGCGACCCATGACAAAATGTCTTGCCATTATGCGCATAGCCTGGCGAACTGCCTGCCGGACCATGGGTTCGCCGCAGCGCTGCGCAAACTGCCTGAATACATGCTGGCCCTGCTCGGTATCCAACGGGGCCATGATTCGTCCGGACAGCATCAGCCCCCAGGTCGAGGCATTTACAAACAAAGAGTCACTTTTACCCAGGTGACTGCCCCAGTTGCCGCTGGCCAGTTTGTCCTCAATCAGCCGATCAGCCGTATCGCTGTCTGGAATGCGCAGCAAGGCCTCGGCCAGACACATCAGCACCACACCTTCATCACTGGACAGCTGGTATTCCTGCATCAATGCATCAACGCCCGAACCATCGCGCCGATTGGCACGAACCGTGGCAACCAGATCGCGAGCCCGTTGCTGCACTTCATCCAGCGTCGCCTGCGACCACTGCAGCTGACTGCAAAGTCGTTTTACATGGCTGGCCTCGTCAACACGATACGCGTCCAGCAATGCCTGGTAGCCTTCGGACTCAGTAATATCCAGCCTGGTGTAGTGCATGTCGGCCTCACTGTCGGTAACCGGGATCCTTGGCGTCCAACGTACGCAGCAGGCCTGGCCAGAGCAGTTTGGCCACTTTGGGAAGGGTTTCGGACTGCTTGCGGGTCGTCTCTATCGCTTCGGCAGATGGGAAGTGCAGCTCGCCGCCGGCCTGCGCGCGAATCTGTTTCTCACAGGCGTTTTCAAGAAAGTACATCAAGGTGAAGGCCTCGGGCACACCTTTGCCTAGTGTCAGGGTGCCATGATTGCGCAGTATCATAATGTCCTTGTCACCGAGGTCACGGACAATGCGTTCACGCTCGTCTAGATTCAGAGCCACTCCCTCATAGTCATGGTAAGTCACGCGCGGATGCACCAGCATGGCCGTCTGTGTGATGGGCAGCAGGCCTTCCTTCTGAGCCGAGACGGCAGTACCCGCGTGGTTGTGGAGGTGCATGACGCTGCCCGCGTCAGGTCGGGCCATATGCACGGCGCTGTGAATCGTGAAACCGGCGGGATTGACGCCATAGCCATTATCCGCCACCACGGCACCCTCGTGATCAACTTTAACCAGGGATGAGGCCGTGATCTCATGGAACATCATGCCGTAGGGGTTAATCAGAAAGTGATGGTGATTGCCTGGCACACGCGCCGAAAGATGCGTAAATATCAGATCATCCCAACCAAAGTGGGCGACCAGACGGTAGGCTGCTGCCAGATCCACGCGCACCTGCCATTCCTCAGCCGGGATATGGGACGGACGTTTATCAAACAGGGTTTGTGGATTCGCGCTCATGACTTTGCTCCAGAATTGCCTATAATCATGTCAGGAATTGTGAACCGAGCAGGCGCTGGTTTCCAGCCTTTTTGAACCTCGCGCAGCCTGGACCTGGATCAACTCATGCGGGGACAGCACTGATGAGCAAAACATCTCTGACAGGACTCCATCGATTCTGCTGCGGATTACTGTTGATTGTAATTGGCTCTGCCTGCTCAAGCAGGCCCACACCTGAGCAGCAACTGGCGACGCTGGAAGCCGAGCTTCTCAACAGTCCCACGTTAACAGTCTCATTTGAAGTCATCGCCACGGGTGCCTTTGCGGCCGAATTGCGTGGCACCTTAACCATCATGGGCGACAATCAGACCTCACTGCGTGCTGACGGCAGCTTTGGTGGCGAACCGGTCTCGCTGCATCTTGGCAGCACGGATACCGGCCTGGTCGGTGGCAATGGTGACAATCAGTTTGCCGTCGCCCAGCCTGCTGCACTTCGCGAAGCGCTGGTCATCGGTCTGACGCGCATGGGGATCCTGCACAATCTGGCAAGGCTCACCTCCGTGCAGCCGCCGGATCACGCTGATGGCGGAGTTCAGAACTGGGTTCAGGCAGACAGTCTGACTGGCGGAGGCGACAGCCTGAGTTTCAGCATCATCGTTGCAGGTCAGCCCAGTGGGGAAGCAACCCTGCTGTTCAGCGACCCGCAAACCCTGCTGGGCCGTGAGCAGGTAGTGAATTTTCCGGGTGGCTCCATGCAGGTGACCGAGTCCTATACAATCACCTCTTCTGGCACGGGGATATCCAGCGTCTCCTTGATTTCCTCCATGACTATGTAACTCTTCGATTCCCGCACACCGGGCAGTTTCAGCAGGATATCGCCCAACAACTGGCGGTAGGAGGCCATCTCGGATATGCGGGCCTTGACCAGGTAGTCGAAATCACCCGATACCAGATGGCATTCCATCACATGCGGCAGCTTGGTCGCAGCCTTGCGAAAATCATCAAAAATACTGGCGGATTTGGAAGTCAGGCTGATTTCCACAAACACCAGCAGACTGGCGTGCAGCTTGTGTGGATTGAGCCGCGCGCCGTAGGACAGGATAAATTTTTCCCGCTCCAGACGTTTCACACGCTCCATACAGGGTGAGGTCGACAGACCCACCCGCTCGCCGAGCTCGACGAAGGAAATCCGCGCCTCTTTTTGCAATATGCGTAAGATCTGGCGATCTATTTTGTCCAGTTCACGACTCGAAGCTCTGCGCGTTTTCATTAATTACCTCTGAATTTTAAAAACTTTGCAGTAATAATTACTGCCTTAACCAGTTAATACAAAAAATACACGCAGTGCTGAACACTTACAATATGTTCCAGAAACTGACACCGAAGTTAATTGAGGTGAGTCAGCATGAAACGGTCGACAGGAAATACTATGCACTGCATTGTGATGGGAAGCGGCGTTATCGGTATGACCAGCGCCTGGTATCTGGCCAAAGCCGGACATCAGGTGACTGTGATTGATCGCCAGTATGGACCGGCGAAGGAAACCAGTTTTGCCAATGCCGGTATGGTCTCTCCCGGCTACTCAGCGCCATGGGCAGCGCCCGGCGTGCCCCTGAAAGCGATTAAATGGCTCATGTCACGCCACGCACCACTGGCAATCCGTCCCACCGCGGACATGGAACAGTATCGCTGGATGTGGCAAATGCTGAGCAACTGCACTTCTGCGCGCTATCAGGTCAACAAGGAACGAATGATGCGGTTGGCTGACCACAGCCGCCACTGCCTGATTGCTCTGCGGAATGAAACCGGCATCGACTACGAGCAGCGCCGCCGTGGCACACTGCAGCTGTTCCGCACCAATGCCCAGATGGACGCAGCGACACGAGATATCGCCGTGCTCAAGGAACTGGGTGTCCCCTACGAATTGCTGGATGCTAAAGCCTGTGTGAGTGCAGAGCCTGGCCTGGCACAGAGCCGCGACAAACTGGCCGGTGGTTTGCGCCTGCCACTGGATGAAACCGGCGACTGTCACATGTTTACGGTTGAACTGGAGAAACGCTGCCGTGCGCTTGGTGTGGAATTCCGCTATGGCACAGACATCACAAAGCTGAACAGCGATGACACCCGCATCAAATCGGTGACGATCTGTAAGCGGAATAACGGTGCCGAGCCGCAAGAGCTGGTTGCTGACAATTATATCCTCGCGCTGGGCAGCTACTCTCCAGGGTTGCTGGCTCCACTTGGCATCAGGCTGCCTGTGTATCCGGTCAAGGGCTACTCTCTGACCATTCCGGTGACAGACGATGCTCGCGCTCCGGTATCAACCTTGATGGACGAAACCTACAAAGTTGCCATCACTCGATTCGACCAGCGTATTCGCGTTGGTGGCATGGCAGAGCTCGCAGGGCACGACCTGAGCTTGCGCAAGCGCCCGCTGCAGACACTGCAAATGGTGATCGGGGATCTGTTCCCGGAAGGCGGCGATGTAAGCAAGGCTGAATACTGGACTGGACTGCGACCCATGACGCCGGACGGCACACCAGTTGTCGGCGCGACCCAGCTGCACAACCTGTACCTCAATACCGGTCACGGCACGCTGGGCTGGACCATGTCATGCGGCTCGGCGCAAGTGTTGAGTGACATCATCAGCGGTCATCGACCTGCAATCCGCAGCGATGGCCTGGATATAAGCCGTTACCAGCGCCCGGTCGATCGGAGCCGTAGTGGCAGGCCGGCCACCGCGCAAGGCTGAGCCTGCTGGCAAACATCAGGCAAGGCCTGCTGAGGCTGATCACGGACTGACCACCCTCAGCTGGCCGACCTCAGCATGGTCCGCCACTCCGACTGGCTAACCGGCATCACAGAAAGCCGGTTACCTTTTTTGACCAGCGGCAACTCAAGCAGCTCCGGATTGGCCTTTATCTCATCCAGTGGAATTAAGCGCTCAAACCTGCAAACAAACACGAGATCGACTGCGTCCCAGCGCGGCTTGTCAGCACTGCTTTTTGAGTCGTGGTAGCTTGATCGCGGATCAAACTGCGCCGGATCAGGGTAAGCCGCTTTAACAACACGTGCTATGCCTGCGACACCGATATGCTTGCAGCTGGAGTGATATATGAACACCTCATCACCTTCGGACATCTGCCGCAGATAATTTCGCGCCTGATAATTGCGCACGCCCTCCCAGACGATCGGTTTGTCGGCTTGTGAGGCAAAGTCATCAATACTGCACTCATCAGGCTCGGTTTTCACCAACCAGTAGCTTGTCATCCAATTACCTCGTCAATTACCCCAACACTGTTCTCAACATCTGCAAGGCCAGCACAATCACCAGAGCTGCGAATAGCTTCTTGAGCGTCGCAACCGGCAGGCTGTGTGCCAGTCTGACGCCGACAGGCGCACTGAGCTGACTGGCCAGCGCCAGGACCAGCACCGCTGGCCAGTAGATAAATCCCCAGCTTAATGCCGGCAGATCTGCGATAGACCAGCCATTGATCAGATAACCCAGGGTACCGGCCAGCGCAATCGGCAAACCGACCGCTGCCGAGGTGCCAATCGCCGTCTGTATACGGGTATTACACCAGGTCAGAAACGGTACCGTCATGGTGCCACCACCTATCGCCACCAGCGCAGAGATGCCCCCAATGATACTGCCAACACCGGCCAACGATGCCGCGCCAGGCAGTTGACGGGAAGGTGGCGGCTTGCGATTCAGAGTCATCTGCACCGCCACGAAGCACATGAAGCAGAAGAAGAATATCGCCAGAGGGCGCGGAGAGAGATAGGCTGCCAAAAATGTTGCTGCAAAGGTACCGACAATAATGCCTGGGGCCAGTCCGCGAACAGCAGGCCAGAGCACGGCCCCACGGCTATGATGGGCGCGCAGACTGGCAATCGATGTCGGGATAATAGTGGCCATGGAGGTGCCGAGCGCAAGGTGCACAACATAATCAGACACGAAACCCTGTTTCGCGAACAGTACGGTCAGCACCGGCACCATGACTGCACCACCACCAATCCCGAAAAGTCCCGCAAGCAGCCCGGTCACTGCGCCCAGCCCCAGATAGGCCAACAACCAGCTCAGCATTACTGCACCCACTCAAATTTATTGTTTCGCGATTGTAACCGCAGGCCGTCATCTGTAACACCCGACATTTGCGCATAGAGACCGCTTGCAATAAAACGCACAATATGCAACCTTATGGTTGCATATAAACTATTGACACCGGGAGCACCCCATGAACAAACAGGACACTCTGGTCAAAGTTGTTGACCTGAAGGCAAGCCAGTCCCGTGTCTGGCAGGCACTGACAGACTATCGGCAGTTCGGCGAATGGTTTCGCGTTGATCTGAATGAACCCTTTGCACCTGGCAGTCGCTCCACGGGCCTGACCACCTACCCAGGTTACGAGGGATACGAATGGTTGGCGACCATAGAAACCATGGAACCAGAGTCACTGTTCTCCTTTCACTGGCACCACGATAATGTTGATGCACACCTGCCCCTGGCGCAGCGACCCACCACACGCGTCGAGTTTCGACTGGAACCGATAGATGGCGGGACACGTCTGACGATTACAGAATCCGGGTTCGCGGCATTACCGGATGACAGCCGGGACTTAATCATTCGCAACAACACGCAGGGCTGGGACATACAGGCGGAGCACATCAAAGCTTATGTCAGTTGACCCGACTGCACCGCTTTTGCCAAGAGATGCCGTGCCACTGTTTGCTGCCCTCGGAGACTCGACCAGGCTGAGCCTGCTTAGCCGATTGCAGGATGGTCAGCCCCATGCAATTGTAGAATTGACTCAGGGCAGCGGCCTGACACGACAGGCAGTCACGAAACACCTGCGAGTACTCGAGCGCGCCAGACTGGTCATCAGTCAGCGCGAAGGTCGCGAGACGCGTTACGTGTTTGATGCGACCGGACTGAATGAAGCCAGATCCTATCTGGAGATGGCCTCACTGCAGTGGGATCGGGCAATAGATCGGCTGCGACTGTTTGTGGAAGACTGATAGTCCCGATAGTCTACATATTCCGACGATACTGCCCGCCAACCTCAAAGAACGCCTGAGTGATCTGTCCAAGCGAACAGACCTGCACAGCATTCATCAGTTCAGCAAACACATTCTCGTTATTACGGGCAGCATCTTTGAGACGAGCTAGCGCGGTATCGGAGTCTTTCGCGTGTCGAAGATGGAATGCACGCAGCCGTTTGATCTGGCTTATTTTTTCCTCTTCAGTGGAGCGTGCCAGCTCCATATTGAACTCACTGTTGTCGTCCTCACCATCCGGGTTGAGGAAGGTGTTCACGCCCACGATGGGCAGCGAGCCATCGTGCTTGCGATGTTCGTAGAGCATCGACTCGTCCTGAATCTTGCCGCGCTGGTACCCGGTCTCCATGGCACCCAGCACACCGCCACGTTCAGCGATGCGCTCGAACTCCTGCAGCACGGCCTCTTCCACCAAATCAGTCAGCTCATCAATAATGAACGCGCCCTGATTGGGATTCTCGTTCTTCGCCAGTCCCCACTCTTTGTTAATGATCAATTGAATCGCCATGGCGCGACGCACAGACTCGCCGGTGGGCGTCGTGACGGCCTCATCGTAGGCGTTGGTGTGCAGGCTGTTGCAGTTGTCATAGATGGCGATCAGTGCCTGCAGGGTGGTGCGGATATCGTTGAATGACATCTCCTGTGCGTGCAATGAGCGGCCCGAGGTCTGGATGTGATATTTAAGTTTCTGACTACGATCATTGGCGCCGTATTTTTCGCGCATTGCTACGGCCCAGATGCGGCGCGCCACACGACCCAGCACGGTATATTCCGGGTCCATGCCATTAGAGAAAAAGAAGGACAGATTCGGCGCAAAGTCGTCGATCTTCATGCCCCGAGCCAGCCAGGCCTCCACGAAGGTAAAGCCATTGGAC
Source organism: Gammaproteobacteria bacterium UBA2675 (assembly GCA_002354805.1). Taxonomy (GTDB): domain Bacteria; phylum Pseudomonadota; class Gammaproteobacteria; order Pseudomonadales; family Pseudohongiellaceae; genus Pseudohongiella. The sequence goes on along the minus strand of DEMH01000009.1, from coordinate 1,080,910 downwards.
AGCGTAAATGCCAGTTGCGAGATGGGGTTGGCGCCGGCTTCGGCAATGTGATAGCCGGAGATGGACACCGAATAGAAATTACGCACCCTGTTTTCGATGAAGTATTCCTGGATGTCGCCCATCACTTTGAGGCTGAACTCGGTGGAAAAAATACAAGTATTCTGACCCTGATCTTCTTTCAGGATGTCAGCCTGCACTGTGCCACGCACGGACTGCAGCGCACGTGTGCGAATCTGTGAAGACTCTTCTGTCGACGGCGCACGGCCCTGCTCGCGTTCAAAGGCCGTCAGTTGCTGGTCAATGGCTGCATTCAGAAACATGGCCAGGATGGTCGGCGCCGGCCCATTGATGGTCATCGATACCGAGGTGTTGGGGTGGCAAAGATCGAATCCGTCATACAGCGCTTTCATATCATCAAGCGTCGCAATCGAGACACCCGAGTTACCCACCTTGCCATAGATGTCCGGACGCTCGTCCGGATCAAAGCCGTACAGCGTGACCGAGTCAAATGCTGTGGACAGGCGCTTGGCGTCGGAGTATTCCGACAGCGCCTTGAACCGACGATTGGTGCGAAATGCATCGCCCTCGCCAGCGAACATCCGTGTGGGATCTTCGCCCTCTCGCTTAAATGCGAATACACCTGCCGTGTAAGGAAAGCGACCCGGTACGTTCTCCAGCATCAGCCAGCGCAGCAGATCACCATGATCAGTGAAACGCGGCAGTACAATTTTAGGGATACGTGTACCAGACAGACTGGTCGTTACCAGCGAAGTGCGTACTTCCTTATCTCGGACGTGCACAACCAGCTCATCGGCGGCATAGTCCTGCATTAGTTGTGGCCACTTAGCCAGAAGGTCATGACTCTCGCCGTCCAGCTGTTGAGCACGCTGATCAGCCAGCGCCTTTAATGGCGCCACAGCAGCGTCAATGTCAGCCTGGCCCAGCATCGCCGCAGATGCTTCAAGCTGTTGAATCTCCCGTGCCAGCATAGACTGCTGCTCAACATGGCGACGGTAACTGCGAATAGTGTCAGCAATTTCCGCCAGATAGCGCTGTCGCTGGGCGGGCACAACGGCACTCTGAAGAGTAGAGGTACGCCGCTTGACGGCCGGCAGCTGGCTGTCAAACTCCTTCAAACCTTTCTTGCGCAGCACAGCCAGCAAGGCCTGATAAAGCGCAGTAACACCGTCATCGTTAAAATGGGAGGCGATGGTACCGTACACCGGCATCTGATCAGTGTCACGATCAAAGGCCATGCGGTTGCGTTGCACCTGTTTGCTGACATCGCGTAGCGCGTCGTCTGCACCCTTGCGGTCGAACTTGTTGATCGCGACTACATCGGCGTAGTCCAGCATGTCGATTTTTTCCAGCTGACTGGCCGCGCCAAACTCAGGCGTCATCACATACAGCGAGGCATCGACAAATGGCACGATGCCAGCGTCACCCTGACCAATGCCAGGTGTTTCGACAATCACCAGATCAAACCCGGAAACGCGCACAGCGTTGATGATGTCGCGCATGCAGGCTGGCACTTCTGTCTCTGCGCCGCGCGTGGCGATCGAGCGCATATACACTGAAGGATGGTAGATGGCGTTCATACGGACCCGGTCACCCAGCAAGGCGCCACCCGTGCGACGCCGGGTGGGGTCGATGGCAAGCACGGCCACCCGCAGATCATCACCACTGTCCTGTCGAATTCGCAGAATGACTTCGTCGGTCAGTGAGGATTTTCCTGCACCGCCCGTGCCGGTTATCCCCAGCACTGGCGCGCGATTGACCGGATTGGTATGCTCGCGCAAATACTCGCGCTGTTCAGTACTGACATTGCCGTTCTCCAGGTGACTGATAAAGCGCGCCAGCTGCAGCCGGTCGCCTGTCAGCATGGCATCCAGATCCACAACTGGCGCAGCCTGTTGATCGTTGGCCAGGCGTTGCAGCATGTCATCGATCATGCCCTGCAAACCCATCTTCTGACCGTCCTCAGGCGAGTAAATCCGTGTCACGCCGTAATCGTGCAACTGCTTGATCTCGGATGGAATGATGACGCCACCGCCACCTCCGAAAACCTTAATGTGTCCGGCTCCGCGTTCGCGCAGCATGTCGATCATGTAGCTGAAGTACTCAACATGTCCGCCCTGATATGAGCTGATTGCAATGCCCTGCACATCTTCCTGCAATGCCGCCTCCACGACCTCCTGCACAGAGCGGTTATGCGCCAGGTGAATGACCTCTGCACCTGCCGCCTGCAGCATGCGGCGCATGATATTGATGGCAGCGTCATGACCATCAAACAGACTGGCCGCAGTGACGAAGCGGGGAAAGCTGGAACGCGAAGGCTGAGGCATTTGGCAGTGCTCTAATTGATGTGTGGCTGGTGGTGATTTATTATATTGACGTTAACGTCAACGTCAATCAAGACACTTGTCATTGAATTCAACAAAAAAGAATTACTTCCATGCCCGACATTTCCCAGGTACTCAGCGATACTTTTCTGCGCACCAACGCGCTCGATCCACGCGAAAGTGGCAGTAAAACCTACAGCATTTCGCAGCTGGCCAAAGAGTTTGACATCACTACACGTGCCATCCGCTTTTATGAAAGCGAAGGATTACTCAGCCCCGAGCGCGAAGGTCGCAACAGGCTATACAGCCAACGTGACCATACGCGTCTGAAACTGATTCTGCGCGGCAAGCGTCTTGGTTTCTCGCTGGATGAAATTGGCGAGCTGTTCGAGCTTTATGATTCGTCCTCGACCGGCGAACTGGCCCAGCTCAGCCGCGTGCTCGAAAAAATTGAAGAGCGCAAGCAGATACTCAAACAGCAACTTGAAGACATCCAGCTCAGCCTGCACGAGCTCAAGGAATTTGAGCGGCAATGCCGTCAGCGGCTTCGCCAGATGCGCAGCAATCACTAATCACATTCAGCAAATTCAGGACACAGGACAATCGCACATGACTGACCAATCTGTGGTGATACTCGGTGGCGCCCGCACTGCCATTGGCGGCTTTCAGGGCGTCTTCAGCAATACGGCTGCGCCAGCCCTTGGGACAGCCGCCGCACGCGCGGCACTGGAACGCGCCGGACTGGATCCGGCCCAGCACCCTGAGGCGATCGACGACGTGTTGATGGGTTGTGTGCTCCCCGCCGGGCTTGCCCAGGCACCAGCGAGACAGGTTGCGCTGGGAGCAGGCCTGGCTGTTACAACGCCCTGCACAACCGTCAACAAAATGTGTGGTTCCGGCATGAAAACCGTCATGATGGGCATGGATCAGATCCTCGCTGGCCATGCCGACGTCGTGCTTGCGGGCGGTATAGAAAATATGACGCAGGCGCCTTACCTGATACCCAAGGCGCGGGGCGGCCTGCGACTTGGTCACGGCGAATTGAAAGACCATATGTTTCTGGACGGACTGGAGGATGCCTACACGGGCAGACTGATGGGCAGCTTTGCCCAGGAAACGGCGGACAAATTTGGTCTCACGCGCCAACAGATGGATGACTACGCGATCTCCTCGCTGACACGTGCCAAGGCAGCGATAGACAAGGGCTGGTTTGACGCCGAAACAGTTCCAGTGACGGTGAAGGCCGGTAAACAGGAAGTCACTGTCCGTCACGATGAACAGCCAGGAAAAGCCAATATCGACAAGATCCCTCAGCTGCGCCCGGCGTTCTCTGCGGAAGGAACCATTACCGCGGCCAACTCTTCCTCAATCTCCGACGGTGCGGCCGCACTGGTGCTGGCCCGCGAGGCGGTGGCGAAAGCGTCGGGACTCAAACCTATTGCCCGTCTGCGTGCGCAGGCCAGTCATGCGCGTCATCCCGGCGAATTCACAATTGCCCCGATTGGTGCCATCGAAAAAGTGCTGCACCAGACAGGCTGGTCTGTCGACGATGTGGATCTGTTCGAAATTAATGAGGCGTTTGCGATGGTACCCATGCTGGCCATGCAGGAACTGGGGCTGAACCACGACAAGGTTAATATTCATGGTGGTGCCTGTGCACTGGGCCACCCGGTAGGAGCCTCGGGAGCGCGAATTATCGTTACTTTGATTTACGCGCTACACAGACTTGGCAAACAGCGGGGCATCGCCAGCCTTTGTATCGGTGGCGGCGAAGCGGTTGCCGTAGCACTGGAGTTGACCGACTGAGTCTGGCCGCTCGGTCGAGCGGCCAGAGGATTCCCAGTCAGGCTGAATTACAGACCAGAAGCCGCCAGCTCGATGCGGCTGGCCGCGCCATAAAGCACAGCTGGCTGAGTCGGCAACTGTTGCGGCGGTTGCACACCAGACCAGGTGGGCATGATGCTGTCCATTTGCTCACGCATGCGGCCAGTGACTCCTGCATCGGCGCCCATCGCCTCTATTCGGTCCAGCACGTCATACGCCACTCGCATGAAACCGAAAGAATCCTGGTACTCATGGGCATTCTCCAGGCTCAGGTCATCACCTGCCGCGATGTCGTACTCAGCAGCGGCAGTGCTCACGAGATCAACAATAACCTCACCCAGCAATCCAGCGTCAGGGTCTTCGACCACATCTTCAGCTGCAGCGATTCCCTGCAGCAGGTTGGCATAAGCAGCTTCCACATCAGACAGCGGCTGGCGACGTTCCACGGCAACTGCCAGAGCCTCCAGCTCGCTGGCGAAGCCGGGTGCACCGCGCGCGTTCAGAGCGGGCACCAACGCCGCATAAATTTCTGCTTCGGGATGCTTCATATGTGTTTCGGCAGCAGCGCGATCGCCTGCACGGTAAAGGTCAACGCCAACCATCAGGTGCCCGCGGATAAAACCGAGCTGTCCCAGGTAGACGGCATCGTTGCTGACCGAAGCGACGCTGCTGGCGCCTTCGCCACCCTCACCACCTTCTCCGCCTTCGCCGCCTTCTCCACCTTCACCGCCCTCGGACACACTCATGGCCATCGCACTGTGATCCATGCCGTCCATGCCGGACGAACCCGCACAAGAAACCATGGTTCCGGCCATACAGACTGCGCCAAGACCCAGCCAGAGCTTATGCTTGGACTCCATACCCACTCCTCTTTTCCACACGTCTTTTCAAAAAACGCTTCAGTTTAAGCGACTGTAGCGTGTAAACTGCAAGAAGCTTACTACAATCAATAATCATTCTCAATTGTATTAACATGATATTACCCATCGGCCAGACTTTGCCTGATCACCTGTTGCAATCGCTCTACGAACTTTCTGCGGACGAGACTCAATTCATAGACGGCGCCAGCACAGCCGGATGGCATGCACGCACGCTGAAGCGCAACCTGCAGGCAAAGCCCTCACCGCTGGTCAGCCGGCTGCTGCGGCAGACAGGTGACGCATTGCTGGCTAATGAACTGGTTCAGGCGGCAGCTCGCCCCAAGGCAATTGTCCGGCTGTTGTTAAGTCGCTACGAACCCGGCATGGAATACGGCCTTCATGTTGACGATGCAATTATCGACGGCCAACGAACCGATCTGTCATTCACACTGTTTCTCTCTGCAGCTGACAGCTATGAGGGCGGAGAGCTGGTAATCGATGAAGCATCTGCTGAGCGCAGTTTTAAACTGGACGCAGGCAGTCTGCTGCTGTATCCGTCAACGACTCTACACCGCGTGTCACCTGTGACTCGTGGCCAGCGATTGGTCATCGTTGGCTGGATTCGCAGTCTGGTGCGTGATCCTGCACAGCGAGAGATACTTTTTGATCTGGAACGCAGCATCACCCAGTTGCGCCAACAGGCAGATCAACAGGCGACGCTCGCCTTACTGTTAAAATCGCGCAGCAACCTTCTGCGTATGTGGTCTGAAGATTGAGCGCTCCGTTTTTGGGCCCTTGCACCACGAGCGAACATGACAATAGTGCCGCATTATGAGGCATCACTAAAATCGCGCTTAAAAGCAGTGCAATAACAGCACCCGCCCCCTCAACACAATTATTTCACGGCACCATTATGGAACATACATCCTTTTATTACGACCCAAACTGGTGACCTTTTTTTAATTGTTATTCTATATCATATCTTTTTTGATGTGGCACATCGATTGCAGTTAACACTCCTGTATACCAATAAAACTATCAGGAGTGACCATGGCAAATCTGTCAAAGAACCCACTTTCACGAACCATTGCTGTCATTATCGCTGGCCTTGCAGTTATCCCTGCAGAACTCTCTGCACAGCCTGCCGAGGCTGAGCCCACACTGGAAGAAGTTGTCGTTACCGGCTCTCGAGGCCGACCCAGAACTGTTTCTGACTCACCCGTTCCAATTGACGTCTTTGATGCCGACACCATCGAATCTGTTTCGTTTACTGACACTAACGACGTATTAAAAACACTGGTTCCGTCATATAACGTATCGCGAAACCCAATTAGTGATGGCGGCACCTTTATACGACCCGCCTCGCTGCGCGGCATGCCAACTGACAAGACACTGGTTCTGGTCAACTCCAAGCGCAGACACCGCGCTGCACTCGTTTCCATCGGTGGCTCGGGCACGCAGGGCCCCGATATCGCCACCATACCCACTATTGCGCTGAAGAATGTAGAGGTGCTTCGGGACGGTGCGGCTGCACAGTACGGCTCTGATGCGATTGCCGGCGTTATTAACTTCATCCTCAAGGACAGCGCCGAAGGCGCCAGCTTTAGCGTAGACACGGGCGAGTATTACGAGGGCGACGGTTCGCAGTTTACAGTACAGGGCAACATTGGTTTACCGCTGGCGAATAGCGGCTTCATCAACCTTTCTGCTGAAGTATCTCAGTCAGATGCAACCATACGTGCCGAACAATATTGTGAGACCTGGTTCTGTCTGGATCCGTCGAACCCCGTCTATGACCCAACCGCATCCTATACCCGATACACCGAAGATCCCGGCTACATGGCCGCAGTGGCAGATATGGGCGAGGTTGTGCAGCCCTGGGGGCAACCCAATAGCGATGCTCAACGCTTTTTTGTTAATGCTGAAATGCCTCTCAGCACGACAGCGACACTGTACGGGTTTGGTAACTATTCCAGCAGTGAAACGGACGGCCCCTTCTTCTACAGATATCCAGGCAATGGCACGATCGAAGAGCTCCGGCGCCAGGATGGGTCCATATACACGCCTCTGGAAAAATTTCCGGGCGGCTTCACACCACGATTCTTCGGCGACGTGTTTGATTTTTCAATCGTTGGCGGTTTGCGGGGTGAGCTGAGCAACGGTCTGATGTATGACCTCAGTGGTCGTACTGCGGAAAGCAAAGTTGAGTATACCCTCAACAACACTATCAACCCTTCTCTGGGCCCAGACTCTCCAACGTCGTTCAAGCCTGGCGACCTGGTCAATCAGGAGACGCAGTTTCAGGCGGATTTCAGCCTGGATGTGGACGTCGGACTGGATGCTCCGGCACTGCTGGCGTTTGGAGCAAGTTATCTGGATGAAACCTACAAAATCGTCGAGGGTGAGCCAGTCTCCTATGAGGCTGGTCCATACGCCGTCCCGGATCCCTGGGGATTCTGTAACGATAACGGCACAGCAACCAGCGCAGGCCTGGCCGTTATTGCCAATGGCTCATCTCTCAATTGCGCCAGCAGCAGCGACCCGGTATATCGGGTAGTTGGCGTGGGCTCGAATGGTTTCCCGGGTTACTCTCCCGAATTCTCTGATAACTACGAGCGTGATTCCTATGCCTTCTACACGGACATCAGTGCAGACCTGACGGATGCACTGTTTATGCAGGCAGCCGTTCGCTACGAAGACTACTCAGATTTCGGTAGTGAAGTCGTTGGCAAGCTGGCTGGACGCTATAGCCTGACTGAAGCCATTGGCGTGCGGGCATCTGTAGGCACCGGCTTCCGGGCACCGACGCCTGGACAACAGGGCACAACCAACGTATCAACCCGATTGCCGGACGGTTTCCCTGTCGCAACTGGCCTCTTCCCTGCAGGCGGAGTTGTTGCCCAGGCTCTCGGTGCGACCCCCCTTAGACCCGAGACATCGACGAACTTTGCCATCGGCCTGACGGCAGAATTCGATGCACTGAGCTTCACTGCCGACTTCTATCGCATCGACGTCGACGACCGTGTGTACTCAGTCTCTACACGCCCCGTATCCACCAATCCGACGGCAGGTGCGGCTTACGACAACTATCTAGCGCTGGCAAATGCCAGTGTAGTCGGCGCTGAAACCATTGGAGGTGTTTTCTACTTTACTAACGCCTTTGATACCAAGACACAGGGACTGGATCTGGTAGCGACGCTGCCAGTAAGCTGGGACTCGGGTGCTAATACCACGTTTAGTGCATCCCTAAACTTTAATACCTCCGAGTTTGCTTCAGATCCCAGTACATTTCTGAACGAGGAGAACCAGTTCGACTTCGAAAACTTCGACCCGTCCTGGCGCGGCATGATGTCAGCCCGCCATACGGTGGGACCATTGACCCTGGTAGCTCGTGCCAACCTCTACGGCTCGTATGAGAACTTCAATGGTGGGCAGGTGCAGGAGTTTGACCCGGCAGTGATTTTCGACCTGGAAGGGCAGTACCAGATCAACGAAACCCTTCGCCTGACGCTGGGTGGGCGTAACCTGTTTGATTACTACCCTGAGAAGGACAGCATTGGTGACTACTGCTGTGGTCGCCTGTACTCATCAGGCACGGCAGTGAGCTGGCAGGGTGGTTATTACTATGCTCGATTGAACGCGAGCTTCTAACTGCAGGTGTCGGGCCGGCGACTGTCGGCCCGATGTCCAGCAAGGAGGTAGTAAGTGCTGCCACACCTTTTTGGCAGAGTTATGCCTGACCCTGAAAGGGGTCAGGCTTTTTTTATCTGCGACAATCAGAAATCGACGGTAAGAGTCGCTGTAGCTGTTCGTGGCGGAGCAATCCAGCCGCCCCAGCCTCCAGCCACGCCACCAATATAGGACTCGTCAGAAAGGTTGCTGACATTGACGCGCAGATTGGCAGATTTAAGACCCAGCAGGTCTTCCGTCAGATCCACACCAAAATAGAGATCGGTAACGCCATAGCCATCAATGCGCGTAGTATTGGCCGCATTCAGCCAGCGCTCACCGACATCTTTGTACGTCACACCTGCAAAATATCTGTCACGGCGCCAGTCGGCAGAAAGCACGAACATATCTTCTGCAGATCCAAACACCGTGTTGCCAGGGAATACACCCAGCAGTGTGTTTGCTGCAGGGTCAGGTGTACCGATATAGGTCGAATCATTCATTGTGTATGAGAAATAAAGACTCAGACTGTCAGTCACCATCGCCTGTACAGCCGCCTCAATACCTGATGAATCGATACCACCCACGTTCACATAGGCACCATCACTTTCACCCAGATAATCGATACCGTCTGTCGAACCTTCCGGGATGTAAGTGATGCGGTTGGCGAACTCAATATCATAGTAGGTCAGACTGGCATTAAGCATGCCGGTGCTGTAACGCAGACCGATGTCCATGCTGTCTGCCGTTTCCGGCTCTACCGAATCCAGTGCGGTCTGATTGGCTTCCAGCACACCGTCTTTGATGGACGAGAAGCTCTGCGCGTAGCCACCAAACACTTCCAGGCCATCGACAGGCAGCGCATACACCAGACCACCGCTAAATAGTACATCTGAGTCAGAATCTACAGTGGCCGTTCGCATGCCGCCCTGATGCTCATCTTCCCGCTCAATGTCCACCAGATACTGCTTCACGCCCAGACGCGCAGTCAGATCACCCATGATGATGGTATCTTCCAGATACCAGGTCATGGTTTCCTGCGGGAATGTCCGATCGTACTGTGTCCAGTAAGGCAGGTGATTGAAATTGTAGCCGGTACGCGAGTCCAGGACTTTCAACCAGTCCCGCGACTCATTGCGCGTATTGTCCTCATACCAGAAGCCACCACGCAGCTCATTGCTGAAACCACTCAGATCCTGTTGCCAGGCGAAGTCAGCGATAAAGCCGGTTCTCTGTTTGTCGTAGACCGTGTGGCGATAGGAACCAACCGGAATTGCGCCTGCGGGGAAACATGCAGGGTCATAAGCGGGGCCGGCGCCACCGTAAGGGAATACCAGCGAGCTCTGGCAGTTGGCTCTGGGCTGAAGAGCCCGGCCGTTCGCGTCGACGAAAGTGATCGTACCCAGCGGGCTGCCACCCAGCACCGGCGCTCCAGTGGTCAACTCGGAATGCGGATTTCCCGCACCATCATTTCTTACGTCAACAATGTATGGCGGCAACCAGTCCCCACGACCGCTATTGTCGTGATGATAAACAGAGGTGCTGAAGTCAATTTCTGAAACTGTAAAATCAACCTTGGCATACGCAAGGAGGTTTTCGCGCAAAGTCGACCAGCCGCGACGATACAGCTGGTCAATGTGGGGAATGCCGGTCCAGTCACCGGTCAGTCTGTCCCAGGTTGGGTCCTCGGCAAACTCCTGTGGTGTGACGCGCTGGTAGTTATCCTCATGCGCATCGTCAAAAGAGATGTAGCCAGTCAGCTCAAAGGACTCGTAGTAACCTTTCAGCTTTGCCGCGATATGATCGCGATTGGACTCACCTGAGGCATCTATCCAGGCATCGATATCAGAGGTCGATACGCTGATCCAGGCGTATGTATTGTCAGCAATTTCACCGGTGTTGTAGCGCGCAAAAACCTTGCGTGCATTGTTGTCACCAAATGTTGTGGAAACGGTCAGCCCTGCCTGGTCAGTTGGATCTACACTGCGAAAATTCATACTGCCGCCCAGTGCTTCATGCGACCAGGAGGCTATATCAGACGTGCCCTGAACCACGTCGACAGCGAATAGGTTTTCGGTGTCTAGGAATCGATTGGCTTTGGAGCCACCACCATAATTTGAGTTGCCGTTGGGTATGCCGTCGATGGTCATGCCGAGCTGTTGCTCATCAAGACTCACCTGGAATCCGCGGATACTGACTGTTGTGGACCAGTCATCGCCGCCAAAGGCGTCGCCCTCATTTACCAGCACGCCGGGGATATAATCTATGGCACCCAGCACGCTGGAAGCAGCTGATACCTGATTCTGCATTTCTTCAGTGACGCTGCTGCTGGCAAAGGTCCGCAGCTGTGTTGTCACGACCATTTCTTCAACCGCCGGAGCTTCCTGTGCAAAGGCCAGCGGCGTGGCAATCATGGATCCGATCGCGATGCAGATTGCGCGTGTTAATGTGTTATTTCTCATTGTTGTCAAACCCTGGATAGTGTCGTAGGAACTGGCACTTTAGGGTCTGACTGTAACAATCGAGCGACAGTTCGATGGCAGTTTTAAAACAGTTTTGTGGCAATCCGGATCTTAGTCGGCTTTGCGTCGACCGATCAGGCGTGCAACAGCGGCACGACTGCCATCAGGCTCATCTACCAGCCCTTCAAAATACTCGATCACCTCCAGATTGCTGGCGCTTTCCCGCAGCTCACCTGGCGCCGCCCTGAATCGCGTGCCACCTGGCCCTGATACCGCCTCTTCTGACTGCAGGTGAACCTCCACGACAAGGAACGCACCTGGCATCAGCCGTTCGATAAGAGAGGGAATGATCGGCAGATTCAGATAGCGCAGGACACTTATCAGGTGGAATCCATTCAAGGTGCCCGGCAGAGGCCTATCAAGATCATGCGCGTGCCACTGGATGCCTGACAATTCCGCCTGTCTCGCCATGTCCGCACCCAGTGCCAGCGCTGTTTCCGAGATATCCACGGCATTCACCTGATAGCCGCAGGATGCCAGATGCACGGCGTTACGGCCGGCACCGCAGGCCAGATCCAGCGCCCTGGCATTGGAAGGTGGAGTGCCAATCATCTTCAGAGCCTGCACCAGAAATGGGGATGGATAGTTGCGCGTTGCGTAAGCCCCGTCCCGGTATCGGGCATCCCACTTTTCTTTATCTGCCTGACTCACAGTGTTGGTGCCATGGTGGTGATCAGGTATACGGTGTAGGCCACATAGGACAACAGGAACATAGCCCCAACGCCGCGCGAGATGCGTTTGGCGAAGAAGAAAATAGGCAGACAGACCAGCGATGCGGCGATCATCACGGGTATGTCCAGCCGCAAGGCCGACGAGGCGACATCAACGCCGTCAGGCGAAATCATGCTGGAAAGGCCCAGTACGGCAAGAATATTAAAGAGGTTACTACCGACGACGTTACCAATCGCAATATCCCGTTCACCACGAATACTGGCGACCACCGAAGTGGCGAGTTCCGGCATTGAGGTGCCAGCTGCCACAATCGTCAGCCCAATAACCAGCTCGCTGACACCGAATGTCTGGGCAATCTGGACGGCACTGTCGACCAGCCAGCGTGAACCGAGTACCAGCAGTATCAGTCCACCCGCAATCCACGCCAGATTGGCAAGCGTGTTCGCCGACTTACCGGCTGTAACGACGTCACCACCGGTGATTTCTGTCATGGCCACATCAGTCGGCGCTTTTTTGCTCAGCCAGATCAATCCGGCTGTATAGACAACAACACCAGAGAACAGTATCAAGCCATCAAACCCGGACACCCGACCATCTAGTGCCATCAGCAGCAGCACAATCGCAGCCAGTATCATCAAGGGTACATCCAGTTTTACCAGATTAGATGCCACGACAAGCGGTGCCACCAGAGCAGAAAGGCCGAGGATGGCGAGAATATTGAAAGTATTGCTGCCAACCACATTGCCCAGCGCGATATCCGCCTGACCGCTCAGCGCAGCGCCGATGCTGACCGCCATTTCCGGAGCGCTGGTACCAAAAGCCACCACGGTTAGTCCGATAACCAGAGGAGTGATACCCAGTCCTGCCGCCAATCGGGATGCACCTCGCACCAACGCCTCCGCACCCAGCACCAGCAACACCAAACCAGCAATCAATACCAAGTAAGCCATAAGCCCCCCCTTTCAGTCAGATCCGCGCGCTCTGTTGGCATGGATACACCAACCGGGCGCGCTCATTCTGTTTTAAGCGAGCGCCTGATTCAATCCGGCCAGCCAGCACAATTTATCTATCAATCAGGCCGAATTACGAGCCGCATTGATATTACCGAACAGGGTTCTGACAACCATTTTTTCGTACATTGCCAGGCGCTGCTGGTCGTCCTGCTCACGCGCTTCCCGAATCCTTATAAGTGCGTACTGCTGAATGGTCAGCAACGGCAGGACCACTTCTTCTCGCAACTTGATACTTAAACGGCTGCGCGCATTGTCCTGCAGCAACTCCTGCTGACCTGCCACTTTCAGCACCATCTCGCGGCTCAGCAGAAACTCCTGGTAAATATCCTGCCAGAACGCACCAAAACGTTTGTCGCTCTCCATATAACGGGTCAGTGCGAAGTTGGTCTTGCTCATGCTTTGCATGCTGTTGGATATCAGCGCGCGGAAAAAACGTGATTTCTGATAGAGGTCCAGGCAGGCATCCAGACGCCCCAATTCCTCCTGGGCCTTCAGTGCCGAACCAAGACCATAAAAGCCAGGCACGTTCTGCTTGAGCTGGCTCCACGAGCCAACAAATGGAATGGCACGCAGGTCCTCGAATTTCATGGCACCGCCACCACCCCGTTTGGAGGGTCGACTGCCGATATTGGCCATGGCGTAGTACTTCAGCGTGCTCATCTCTTCGAGATAAGGCATGAACAGCTCATGCTGCTTGAATGCTTCGTACTTGGCATAACTGCGCTCGGCCAGATCGCGAATCAGATTGCGTTGCAGATCATCCAGTTCACGGTCCGGACGCTCTATCAGGTTATTCTCCAGACCCGCAGTCAGCAGCTGACTCAGATTGTGTTTGGCTGCAGCCTTGATACCATAATAGGAGCTGATGGTCTGCCCCTGCACAGTCATCTGAATCTGATTGCTTTCTATGGTCCGGCCATGCGCGGCGTAGAAAAGATAGGCGTCACCACCACCTCTGGCGGGCGGACCACCGCGCCCGTCGAAGAATATGACTTCCACGCCCTGCTCCCGCGACACCGCGGTGATGTCTTCTTTCGCCGAATAGATCGCCCAGTTGGCCATCAGGTAACCACCGTCCTTGGTACCGTCGGAGAAGCCAAGCATTACCGTCTGACGCTGACGCCGCTGTCCCAGGTGTGCCTTATAGGCTTCAGTCCGATAGAGACTTTGCATGGAGGCGCCACCATGCTGAAGATCATTGACCGTTTCAAACAGGGGCACGATATCTACCGTGATGGGTTGATCGCCCCATCCACACAGACGGAACAGCGCCAGTACGCGCGCCACATCGACGGGCCCCCGGCAATTACTGATGATATATCGATGAGCACCGCGCTCACCGTTGCTGAGCTGGATATGACGAATCACCTCAAATGACTCAATGGTGTCCCGTATCACCGGGTCGTCAAACTGGCTGGGATCGACATCACCATGACACTTAAACAACGCGGCCACTTGTGCGTCTTCACTCAGATCATCGAAATCTTCCGGCAACAGCCCTGGTTGTTTCTCTGCAATCTCTGTCAGCGTGCGGGCAATAACGCGGCTGTCCTGGCGGATATCAAGGCTGGCAAAATGGAAGCCGAACAGCGTCAGCTTGCGACGGAAAGACTGGATCATCTCAACGTACATGCCCTGGTGTTTTTCAACGACACGGGCTTCAACCTCATCCAGTGTTCTGTAGATATCGCGCAACAGAATGTTTTCGTGTTCGAGACTGCCCGCCAGCTCCTCACGAATATGTTTCTCCAGTTTATCCAGCGGCTCGTATACATCACGGAAACTCAGGCGACGCTTCATTGCCCGCAGGTCCTGGTGATAGCACTGCATGATGGCCTGACGCAGCCGCGCGGCCACACGCAAGGTTGTATCCGTAGTAACAAAAGGGTTGCCGTCGCGGTCGCCACCCGGCCAGAAACCAATACTGATCAGCTCGGCGTTGGTATTGATGGCATCGGGAAAGCGCTGTGCAAGCGGATCGACGAGCTCACCGATGCTTGAATAGAAAATATTGCCCAGATACCAGGTCAGCAGCACAGCCTCGTCGTACGGCGAGGGTTTTTCTTTCTGGAAGAAAGGTGTATTACCCAGTTGTTGCAGCAGATCTCGCACCTCTCCGGTGCGTGCCTGCGAAATGGCCTGATTGAGATCGGAGATGATAGCCAGCACCTGTCCCGGATAGAACTGTGTCGGGTGTGCCGTCAGCACCACGCGCACACCAAAATTGCGCAGCAGCGCCGCAAGCCTGTCCGCGCGACCCTCATCTTCCGCCCGCTCAGCGAGACGAGTCAGTGCGTTTTTGTTGTCGATCTGGTGAATCTTTGTATAGGACGCATCCTCCAGAGCATCAATCAATACGACCTGGCGCTCGACGTACTGAATGATCTTGAACAGAAACTGTACCTGTTCCCGCTCGGAGAAATGATCGCGATGCTGTTCAAAGAACTTCTCAATAATTTCAACCGGGGTCCGGCCTTCTGACAGCCCGTCTGCACAGGCTTCTGACAGCAACGGCAACAAAGTTCCCGTCTGTTCAATGGCGTCGAGTGGTAATTTCAGAAACAGGCTGCTGTAGAGCTGGTAGTTAAGGCCTACCAATTCTTCGAACAACCGGGCGGGATCATTACTCATCACAGGTCAATTTCCTTGTCTGAAGTCTTGTTCCGATTGATTCTCTGGCGCGGTGACGTATTCATGGGATACGAGAATAGTAACAGTATCAGTGCAACAGTGATCACCAGGGCGCTGGTCCCGAACAGTGACTCCGCCGTTGCACCATTGTCGATAAAATATCCGTACAGGATAGGTGATACCGACGTGCTGAACACCATCAGCGCCATATTCATGGACCGGATCGCACCAAGTCGCGCTGTGCCGTATACCTTTGGCCACAACCACCCGGTGATCGGCGATCCACTGCCAGCTGAAATACCCAGCAGTGACAGCATCACCAGCGCTGCAATGTCACCCGGCATATAGGCCGCGACCAGTATGCTGCAAAGCGTAGGCGCGACAATGGTCGGCAGCAACCACGCACTTTTCAGCCGATCCACCAGCACACCCATCACCATCGAGCTCAGCCAGTGTACAACGCCATAGACGATAAAGCAGCTGGCCAGCCAGCTGACACTCCATCCCTTGCTGTCGACCAGAAAGTTCTGGTGAATAAAAACACCTGTGATTATGAAGGGATTGACCATGATGCCAGGCAACGCCAGCCAATAGCGATAGTCGGTCAGTAGCTCACGGCGTCCTGCATCTTCAGGAGAGCCAAGCTCACTGCTGACCGGTGCCGCTGCTCCTGAGACGCGTCGCGTATCTCCTGCACTCAGGCCGGTAATCTTAAGCAGTAGCAGCATTGTCGGAATCAGAACGAATGCAACACCGAGTGCGAGCAGCTGAAAAGTGCCCTGCCAGCCAAGCGCGGCAATCAGTGCCACCGCCATAATGGGAAGCACGATTTCACCAAGCGGAACCGCCGACATGGCCAGGCTGATGGCCTTGCCGCGCCCATCGCTGAAATAGCGCGACATGGTTGTCATGCCGGTATGCGGCAGCAAAGACTGGCCAAACAGACGCAGCAGAAAAAAGCTGAGCAGCAGCATCAACAGGTTCTGTGACAGCGACAGACCCAGCATCGCAATGCACAGCCCCAGGCTGATAAACAGACAGAAGCGGCGCAGTGGCATACGATCAATCAGACCGCCAGCCCACACTACAACAATAGCCGCACCCAGCGTTGCCAGTGAGTAAGCACTGCCATACGCGCCCGCACTAAGTCCCAGGTCGCGCTGTATTTCCGCGCCAAACCAGGCCACAAAAAACGACTGGCCAAAGTTACCCCAGAATACGGCCGTAAATCCGAAAGCCAGCAACGGCCAATTGCGCCGGATGAAGCCAAGATAAGACATCATGTCGTGCTCGCCAGTCGATGACTCATTTCAACAATTCATCCAGGGTCAAACCGTAGCTGGGAGCAAAGGTATCCAGAAAATACTTCACTTCTGGCGCGTCAATCCGGTCAAGGCGCGCCCGGACATCCTTTTCTGCCTGTCGAAACTCCGGGTTACCCGCCTGCACCTCGGCTTTGCATTTGAGATAGGCACAGATCGTGTCAGCTGACTTGATGATGGCGTGATAGTCAGGCGGTATTTCTGCCTCAACCAGCACCTTGCGGAAGTCTGCCTGCAGATCGGCAGGCAACAGGTTCAGCAGCTCATGGTCGGCCTGATGCTCGATAGCCTTATAGGCCCGGGTGATTTCTGGCGAGTGATATTTGATCGGCGACGGCATGTCACCAGTGATGACTTCACTGCAATCGTGGTACAGCGCAGCAACGACCACCGCGTTGACGTCGACCGTGCCACCAAAGAACCGGTTCTTGGCCAGTGCCAGCACATGCGCAATGGTCGCAACCTCCCAGCTGTGCTCCATGACGTTCTCGGCGATGACATTGCGCTTCATGCCCCAGCGTTGTAACCAGCGCAATTTGCTGATGTAGGCGTAAAAGTGACTTCTGAGTGCTTGTACCATGATTTAACCTGTTTTCCTGATCATTCACCCATGTGGGGCTGCGTACTTCGCCGACCATGCTAGAATGCGTCATCTGACCGACGGGCTATCCTATGACCGAGCACAACGCACCGCAAACTTCTTTTTGGCAGCGCCTGCGAAGTGGCCATGTATCTCTGGCCTTAAAGTACTGGACATTGTACTGGATTATGGCAGTGATTTTTTTTGTCACCGGCAGTTTTGCTGTCGCAGATCGTAACTGGCAGGTCTATTTGATGTTGCTGGGAGGGGTAGTCGCGTGGTCGTTTGTGCTGCTGTTTGGCATCCGCCGCGCCTATCAGGGCTCGGACCCGGGCAAGGCCATCAGTCGCATTTCCGTATTATTTCTTCTTCTTAATCTCACCAACGCCCTGGCGACTCTGAGCTTTATCTGAACGCAGAGTTCGTGCCGGTTGCTCGTGTATCATCGCTGGCTGCCCAGGCTGACTGGCAGGCTCATTTTTGGCAGCACTGTAATGCCTGACAGGCATGTCAGTTGGGAACAGATCCGCAACATCTACCCGAAACGCACGACACAGCTGTTCCAGTGTCTGAAGTGTGACGTTCTGGTCTTCATTCTCGATGCGCATGATGGTTGACTGCGCCACACCCAGTTTGCGGGCAAATGCCCGCTGGGTCGCCTCGCCCCGGCGACTGCGCACGTAATTCGCCAGTCTGTAACGCAAATGAACCATATGTGGTTTATACTGCTAGTAACGAACCACATGCGGTTCAGAGCCAGCAATTTTCTACCAGCAGGAAGCAACCGGTGGAGAACGAGAGGGCGACGGGCAGCCAATTCCCGTCGTCCTCTTTTTTTACGTGCCAAGCTGCACTATTCTTGCCAGATACGTGCGACAGCGAAACAAGCTCAATACAGGCGTATGACAAGCACACACTGCTAGAACAATAAACTCACAGGCTCTGACCTACTGGCACAGGAATTCAGCATGGCCCAAACTCCGTCCGATCAGACACCTCCCGAGCAGACACGGCAACCCGGCATCCTGGGTTGGATAGAACACACCGGCAACCGACTGCCCGACCCTGCATTCATCTTCCTGTGGCTGATACTGGCGATCATGGTAATCAGCGTGATTGCTGCCATGATGGGCGTCTCTGCAGTGCACCCGACGCAGGTGCAGGCCGACGGCAGCCCATTGATCATCAGTGCTGCCAGTCTGCTGTCACCCGAGAACATCCAGCGGTTGCTGGTTGAAATGCCAACAACGTTTACGCACTTTCACCCGCTCGGATACGTCCTGGTTGTGATGTTGGGTGCCGGTGTTGCTGAGCGCAGCGGACTGTTTGGCACGGTCATGAGCAGTGCGGTCAAGATGGCTCCAGCGGCTCTGTTGACGCCTGTCGTGGCTCTGCTGGCAATGATCGGCAACCTCGCAGCCGACGCTGCTTACGTGGTCTTGATTCCTTTGGCGGGCGTGGTGTTCGCCGCTGCGGGCAGACACCCGATCGCAGGCATTGCCGCCGGTTTTGCTGGCGTGTCGGGTGGTTTCTCAGCCAACCTGATGCCCGGGCAGCTGGACGCACTACTGTTTGGTATTACCGAAGCTGCTGTGCAGACCCTGGATCAGAGCTGGGTAATGAACATCGCCGGCAACTGGTATTTCATCGCTGCGATGACGCTGATTTATCTGCCTGTCATCTGGTATATCACCGACAAAATCATCGAGCCCCGGCTGGGAACACTCAAGGGCAACGCGGTCAGCAGCACCGCCGGCACCATCAAGAATGCCGAGGAGCCTGCTACAGAAGCCGAGAGCCGTGGCATGCGTCGCGCCGGCCTGGCTGCACTCGCCGTGATCGGAGTCTGGCTGCTGCTGTGCTTCGCCCCGGGCACCCCATTGATCAACGAAGACGGCGGCCCCGCGCGCCTGCAGCCATTTTATCAGTCACTGGTTGCCGGCTTTTTCATACTTTTCCTCGCCTGCGGCTGGGCCTACGGCAGTGCCACCGGCACGGTCAAAAGCCATCGTGATGTTGTCACCATGATGTCCGAGGCCATGGCTGACCTGTCCTACTATCTGGTACTGGCATTCGCAGCAGCGCACTTTGTTGCCATGTTCAACTGGTCGAATCTGGGTTTGATTTTTGCCATCAATGGCGCTGGTCTCATCCAGTCAGTAAACATGCCAATGCCGTTGCTGGTCAGCTTCATTGTCCTGTTGACCGGCATGATCAACCTGTTCATTGGCTCCGCAAGCTCCAAATGGGCTTTGCTGGCACCGGTTCTGGTACCCATGCTAATGCTGCTGGGCATCAGCCCAGAGATGGCCACAGCTGCTTACCGCGTGGGTGATGGCGCCACCAATATCATCACACCGCTGATGCCCTACTTCCCACTGATTCTGGCTTTCTGTCAACGCTGGAACAAGGAGTTTGGCCTCGGTTCGCTGGCAGCGACCATGATCCCCTACAGTATCTGGATGATGATCACCGGTCTGATATTGGCCGTGATCTGGATCTGGCTGGGGCTGCCACTGGGACCAGGTGCAGGCACTGAGTATGCTCTGTAAATACTCTACCCAGAAAACACGAATCGGCTACATGACTCTGTTCGTCGCGCTGGCGTTGCTGTCACTCAGCAGCAACGCAGCGCAGCCCGATACGGCTGATACTTTCCAGGAGTGGAGCGCAGAGACACGTACCTCACTGAGCTTTCAGGTCAATGCAGAGGCAGTTAAACCCTTACTGGCAGACGGCTGGGTGGTGCCGGTTGTCGCAGAAAACCCAGACCGGGTCAACCTGACGGTTACCTTCATGGATCGCCACATCGTGCTGGATGCAGATGGTGACGCAATCGGCTCGGGCACCAGCCGTTACATGGTGATGTCGGTGCAGGGACGCAACCACTCTGACGGTCAAACCAGCATTCTGATCATCAACGGCATTTCGCCAGAAGGTGCCGGCGCCTACGAGGTCTATCAAACGGCACAGGAGGCGAGCGCTCAACGATTGGTGTCGGGAAATGGTGAGCAGATCGGTGAGGTCGAAGAAACCTGGCAAATGACGGCAGAGAGCGGCGACAGCATTCGGCTGCATCTGCAGTATCAACCAGCAGTGCCAGTGCTTCGTGAGCCAACGCTGGTCATTCGATCCGCGAAAAACACTGGCTACACGCGCACCTACAAGATCGAGCAGGCATCCGATTCGCTGGGTGTGCCAGGCGAACCGGGCAGTCGCTTGCAGCGCTTTGAGTTCACCGCCAGAGGCCCGCTATTCTCGGCCATATTCGATGGCACCGAAGTGCTGCAGAGCGTGACCTCCACCCCCTGGTACCACCGCGAGATCTACGTCCCCTGAAACCTTTCCCCTGGCAGAGCGTTTAAACGTCTGCAGAGATCGGGAGCGGTCCGGGCTGCGAGGAATACGGCTTCGATTGAGAGCGGTCCGGAAGGTGGGTGTTAGTCATCGCCCGGATCGCATCCTTTCACCGGACACCCGGCGGGGCGGAACTCGACCTCGCGGCATGGCCGCTCGGGACTCAGACAGTCCTCCCGCTGATCGGGTGTCCGGCAAAAGGATAAACGCGCCCTGATTGGGCGATGACTAACACCCACCTCCCTCCCCTCGTGCCAACTTCTGGCCTGCCACACTGTATTCACTACAGCGCCCCGCACTGGCGTCACAAGTATCTGCGGCCGAGGAGTCAGCGCGGCACGCGGCTCTGACGATGTGCCGTAGTAGCGGTAAAGTAGCGAAGGAGGCTTGGCGAGAAACACGGACTATCCCTCTGACATCGGCGCCAAACGCGCCGCGGCCAACAATTCAGCAAGGCGCGGCACCAGTACGCTTTCAGAGCGTCGGAGTCGGTGTTGCCAGTAGAATGTACCGTCCAAAGGGATCCACGCAGTGGTGTAAGACTGTCCCGCCATTTCCTGGACCCGACGTGTTTCAGCTAAAGTTGGCACAAGGGCCGAGGGGTGGGTATTAAATCTCGCCCAATCAGGGCGCGTATATCCTTTTGCCTGTCACCCGATCAGCGGGCGGGACTGTTCGAGTCCCGAGCGGCCATGCCGCGAGGTCGAGTCCCCCCCCCGCCGGGTGACAGGTGAAAGGATGCGATCCGGGCGAGAATTAATACCCACCACTCGGACCGATGTTCAATTAATCATTCATCGCAAGATAGCACAGGCCGGGACAGCGCCCGGCCCTGTGTCAGTTGGAGCGATCAGTCAGCACCAGCGGCCGATGCGGGTTCAACGAACTGCCAGCTCACAGAGCCGAAGAACATCTCATCCCAGCTCTGCTGCCCCCACGGCACCAGACGTGACGGATCCGGGTTTGCCTTGTTCTGCTCCGAATTATCGAATGCACCGATCGCCGTGATTACCGTGCCCGCCGGCACCAGCTTTGGTTCACGCAACTGATATCGCAACTGCCAGTTGTAGTTGTAGTTGGCGATATTGATCAGCTCTTCGCTGGTGCCATCCGGATAATGCGCCTCAAAGCGCATGCGCTTGCCGCGGAAATGCATGTGCGGCAGGAATGCATGCAGATAGGCATCACGTGGCACCGTTACCGATTTGGTCTGCTCGAAGTCAGGGTCGTAGGGCGGAATCGACGTCCAGTCATTGGGGAAGATACAGGCGCACTGGCCCGACATGCGTTTCTCCGGCACATACCCTTCCGGATAGAACCAGATACCTATCCGGCTCTCGTCAACAGTCTCGCGGCCATTGGTCGTGTAGTGCAGTTGCAGTGCCAGACGGGAGCCAGCGCGCAGCAGACCCCCAGTATTTTCTGGTTCGTGATAGGGTGCGGCGCCAGGGATGTAAGCGGTAATGCTGGGATCATCCGGGCTGCCGCCTCCCAGGAATCGCGCGCGGTCACCGGCTTCAGGTGGCAGGATACTGTTCAGTGTGTGGTGCAGCACGGTGCGGTCGCCGGCAATGTACTGGCTTGCGCGTACCCAGCGATCTTCCGTCAGTCCGTCAAATGGGACAACAACGTTGATGTAATCCAGCACACCTGTGGCGGGTATGGTCTGAGGCGGCACGTTCACAACCAGGTCAGGTTCACCGAAGGCCCATTCGGTCTCTGGCCAGGTCAACTCGGCGAGCGGGTCGCTGGGGCCATCAAAGGTGGAACCCTGCTCTATCCAGTGCACCAGCGTCTGCTGGTCTTCCGGGCTGAGCGTGTAGCTGTTGACGAAGTCGCCAACATGGGGATCGATCTGGCCTGGCGGCATGCGCTTGGTCATCAGCACTTCCCTGATCATCGGTGACCAGCCCTGTGCCATGCTGTGATTGTTCAACGCAAACGGCGCGATACCACTCTCGCGGTGGCAGGCAGCGCAGTTCTCGGCAAGAATCGGTGCCACATCACGTGTATAGGACACGGGCTCTGCCATGTTTTCGGCGCGTGCCGCGTATTCAATCGCCTCTCCTGTCATGGCTACCTGGGCTCGACTGACCGGGCGCTGCGCAGCCAGATCATCCAGCGCCTTACCCAATGCGCTGACCGGTCCGCGGAACACGATACGGAAGCTGCGCGGGTCGTAGACCAGTGCCTCACCGACAACATTCAGCCCCATGGATTCCGATACGATCTGCGCATCGTCGATCAAAACCGGGATATCAGAACCAGCAACAGCCTGTGATACAGACTGTCGGCTTTGTCCCAGCGGGTTGATCATGAAAAACTGGAAGTTCTCCCGCTGCGCAGCCAGGGCCGCAAAGTCAGACTGCAGCGCGTCCAGTTGTGCCGCTTCATTGGTTTGAACGAGGAAAACAATGGCAGTCCGGTTGTCATACCAGCTCATGTGATGGAAATAGCCATCGTGATCGAGCAGGGCAAAATCGCCTACCCGATGGCCAAGCTGACCGGCAGTCTCGGGAGTGGCAGATTGGGCATACAGTGCAGGTGTGGCGGCTAAAGACAATCCACCAACCAGCAAAGAAGCTGAGAAAAGAGACGTGAAACAGACACGACGACGAAAGGAACTCATGTGCACCTCCGGTGAACACCTGACACTCATTAAACAATAAGGACAAACGCAATCCGGAAGGCAGCCTGGGCACCGGCAATAGGAAAAATCAACGACATAGACGCTATCACAGCCCCCGCCACCGCGCAATCGCCGGACAACGCTGCTCGGCGCTCCCCGGCAACCACTCAACGACAGGCGTCATGGTCTGATGACAGCGACGTTCAGGGCACCTGGCATCTGTCATTCACGGAATAATGAATTCACTCAAGGTTTCCGTTACACTTGGTTTCCCGAACAAACGCTCAGTATGAGTACCTATCCAAAAAAATGGACGAGAGAAGGACCAGTCATGAGAGAAGCCGTAATCGTAGCAACCGCCAGAACCCCAATTGGCAAGGCCTACCGGGGAGCATTCAACAACACTGAAGGCCCCACGCTGGGTGGCCACGCCATCAAGCACGCCGTGCAGCGCGCCGGCATTGCGCCGGATGAAGTCGATGACGTGGTAATGGGTTGTGCAGTTCAGCAGGGCACGACTGGCTATAACATCGGTCGACTGGCCTCGGTTGCCGCCGGCCTTCCCAATACTGTTGCAGGTATGAGTCTGGACCGCCAGTGTGCTTCAGGCATGATGGCCATTTGTACCGCTGCCAAGCAGGTCATCAGCGACAATATGGACATCGTTGTGGGCGCGGGCATGGAGTCCATCAGCCTGGTGCAGAACGACCATCGCAACAAGTTCCGCACCGTTGATGAGAACGTGCTGGCACTTTCCCAGCACGCCTACATGCCCATGCTGCAAACTGCAGAAGTCGTGGCCAAGCGCTATGGCATCAGCCGTGAGGCACAGGATGAGTACAGTCTGCAGAGCCAGCAGCGTACAGCAGCTGCCCAGGCAGCCGGCAAGTTTGATGATGAAATTGTACCCATGGAATCAGTCATGGGCGTAATGAACAAAGAAACCGGTGAGATCAGCTACAAAAACGTGAAACTGGAAAAGGACGAAGGCAATCGTCCCGAGACCAACATCGAAGGTCTGGCTGGCCTGAAACCCGTCATTGAAGGCGGCTTCATTACTGCAGGCAACGCCAGCCAGCTGTCAGATGGCTCCTCTGCCAGCGTTGTCATGGAAGCCAAAGAAGCAGAAAAACGCGGCCTGACACCACTGGGCGCCTATCGTGGCATGGCCGTGGCAGGCTGTGATCCGGATGAGATGGGCATCGGTCCGGTGTTCGCCATTCCGAAACTGCTGCAGCGTTTCAACCTGAAAATGGACGATATCGGCCTGTGGGAACTGAACGAAGCGTTTGCCGTGCAGGTGCTGTACTGCCGTGACAAACTGGGCATCCCCAACGAACTGCTCAACGTTAACGGTGGCGCGATTTCAATTGGTCACCCCTACGGCATGAGCGGTGCCCGTATGGTTGGTCACGCACTGATCGAAGGCAAGCGTCGCGGCGCCAAGTATGTCGTCTGCACCATGTGTATCGGTGGCGGCATGGGCGCAGCAGGTTTGTTCGAAGTCTTCTGAGACAGGACCGGAAGCTGAGGCCAACATTCAAAATCAGGCCCACAGGAATATTTTCCGTGGGCCTGATTTTATTTCAGGGTTCGTATTTGTAGCCGACGCCATATACCGAATGAATCAGATCCTTGTCGGGGTAGGCCTGCTCCAGCTTCCGGCGCAGATTGCGGATATGACTGTCAACGGCACGGTCGGTCACTACGCGATGATCCACATAGGCATGATCAAGTAACTGGTCGCGGGAAAACACCCGACCGGGCACAGCGACCATGGTTTTGAGCAGCCTCATCTCAACGGGCGTCACTGCCAGCGACTTGCCGTTCAGCGACACCGTATAGGCCTCTTCATCGATAATCAGGCCTTCCTTGCTACTGTTCGCCGGTTCCTGGCGACCTACCCGACGCAGGATGGCCTTGACGCGTGACACCAGTTCTCGTGGGCTGAAGGGTTTGCATAAATAGTCATCTGCCCCAAGTTCCAGCCCCAGCAGTCTGTCGATTTCCTCAACACGCGCCGTCACCATGATTACCGGAACATCACTGAAGGTTCGCAGCTCCCGGCAGACATCCAGGCCATCACGTCCGGGCAGCATCAAATCGAGCACGATCAGCGCAGGTGGCTGTTGTCGTACGACCGTCAACACCTCATTGCCTTGATCGACGATGCGGGTCCTGTATCCCGAGGCTTCCAGATAGTCCTTCATCAGACTGCTGAGCCTGGGCTCGTCTTCAACGATCAGTATCAATGGCGACTCCGCGGTCGACGCCATAGAAGAGGCATTATCAGATGCGTTGCTTTGCTCAGTCATAACCTGGCTCAGTCATAGACAGTTGTAGTTCAGCTTCGATTGACCGGGAAGCGAATGGTCAGACATAAACCACCCAGCTCGGAGTGACCTGCCTGTATTGTCCCGTCATGCCCCTCGACGATTTTTTTGCAGATCGCCAGCCCCAGACCTGCCCCGCCGCGGGCACGGTTGCGCGACGTCTCCACGCGGAACAGACGGTCAAACAGGGAATTCAGAAGTGGCGCCGGTACACCAGGGGGAGAGTCCTGGATGACAATAACAAGCTCGTCGACCTGTTGAGCTGCCTCAAGCCTGAGTACCCCGCCCGCATCCGTGTATTTGAGCACATTCTCCAACAGGTTATTGAACAGCTGTCTCAAGCGGCCACCATCAGCCAGAATCATCAGCGGCTCTTCTGCCATGTCGTATTGGACATCAATCTTCTGCGCTGCAAGGCGGGGCCGATACTGCTGCATGGCATCTGAGAGCACATCACGCAGGTCCTGGAGCTCCTTGCGATAACTCAAAGCACCCAGGTCAGCCAGCGAGAGGTCGTAGAGATCGTCCACCAGCTGACTCAGCGCCAGCACTTCTGTCTGCAGGGATTTGATGCTGTGATTGTCCAGCTTGCGGACGCCATCCTCCAGAGCTTCCAGCTCGCCTTTGAGAATCGACAGTGGCGTGCGCAATTCATGCGAGACGTCTGCCATAAAATTCTTGCGCAGCTGCTCGTTCTTTTTCAGCGACAGCGCCAGCAGATTAAAATCGTCAGCCAGCCGCCCAAGCTCATCACGGGAATTCAAGTGGATGCGGTGTTCGTAATCTCCCACTGCCAGACGCCGCGTGCCGCTGGCAATCAGCCTTACCGGCTGCATCAACAATCGCGCCAGCACGATGGCGACAACTGCCGCCAGCAACAGGGACAGCCCACTGATCACCCAGGTTGCCTGACGCTGCTGCGCCTCAAAGGCCTTGGCAGCGGCCGAGCTGACCTGCGTAAACGGCAAAAGCGCCACATGCCCCACTAACTCACCATTAACAGTAACTTCGCGGAGGTTTTCCCTGTCAACCGTATCCAGACGAGCGCCGGCCAGATAGCTCAGGTCAGCGTCGAGCAGGCTGATGCGAATATTGAGCCCCAGCAAGGTCTCATCCGTTGGACCATCAGACTCGTCAACACCAGTCGGCCCCAGATCCATGGCACGCATCAAATTGAACCAGGTGCCACGCTGGCGACCCCGCAGGAAGTCCCAGCCGCCATTTTCTTCATAAGCCTGCGCCAGCACAGGAATCAATCGTTCCACACGCTGCGCTTCCTGCTGGCTGAGATAACCGATAAAGCCGCGGGCAAAACTGGCCTGCATGGCAATAGCCATGGCCAGCGCCACTACGACGCTGGTGGCAAACAGGCCCAAAAAAAGTTTTGCCGTTACACCGGGTCTGATCAACGCCTTGCTCCACAGATTTTCGACCGGACATTAAGGCCGATGCTCAGCCGATAATCAATACCGCAGGTAACGATGTCACAAATATTCCTGAATTCCTGCACATTTACACGGCGAACAGCTGTGTTTCGATATCCGCAAACGCCTTGAACTCAAGTGCATTACCGGACGGATCCAGGAAGAACAGAGTTGCCTGCTCGCCAGGCTGTCCCTTGAATCGGACATAGGGTTCAATAATGAACTGCGTGTCCAGCGCGCGAAGCTTGGCAGCCAGCGCCTCCCAGTCAGGCAGGGTCAGGACCACGCCGAAATGCGGCACTGGTACCCCGTGCCCGTCCACGTGATTGTTGATCTGGTTTACCTGACCATCACGGCCAATCCGCGGATTGAGGTGCACAACAAGCTGATGGCCAAACAGGTTGTAATCAATCCATTGATCGGAGCTGCGGCCCTGCGGCAGGCCGAGACGATTGCCATAAAATTCACGTGCCTCGTCAAGGTCTCGCACCTGTATTGCCAGATGAAAGGGTGTCAGCATGGGCTCTCCCGCACCGGTAGGGTGCTGTCAGTCAACGGGTGGTTTGTTGCGAAGGGATTTTACTGCAGCCACGCGTCGTTTAGTATCCAGTCGTTTGCGCTTCTGGCCTTTGGGTATTCGGGTCGGAACCCTGGGCGCTGCCGGCTGGGCTGCCTTGTCTACCAGGGTCTGCAGGCGCAGCAGTGCATCCTCCCGGTTTTTTTCCTGCGTGCGAAAGCGCTGTGCTTTGATGATCAACACGCCCTCGCGACTGATGCGCCGGTCCTTCAACTCAAGCAGCGCAGACTTGATGTGTGCCGGCAGGCTTGATGCAGGAATATCAAAGCGTAAATGAATGGCCGAAGAGACCTTGTTGACGTTCTGCCCGCCTGCCCCCTGAGCCCGCACCGCGGACAGCTCGACCTCCTGCTCGTTAAATCTGATCATCCGGAACCTTTGGCGTAGAAACTCAAATAGCGTTGTGTCCTGTGATAGTAGCGGATCGCGGGGCGACATTAAAACTCAGTAGAGAGCCGCCCGTTTTTGGTGCAAATACACGAATTCAGAACCAAAACGACTCAGGGCTTGCACGGCTAATGCGCTCATCATTGTGCTGTTGAAAGCATCATGCCTGGTCGCCATAGCTATACAAATTTTTATTTTTATATATATCAACACTATAGCGCACCATATCAAAAACTGGCACGCCCCATGCATTTAACAGATCAAGCATCGGCACTCCCCTGCTGATGCGGTAAATGGAACTGACTCTCCCCTTTTCCATTGATGGGTGATCTCGCCCACGTGTGTATCCCCGTACCACGTGGGCTTTTTTTTTGCCTGCTATACTAGGGTCTTAATTTCGAACCAGGCCCAACCCTATGACCAAAACCCGCCCTCTGATCTTGCGCATGTTGCTGATCGCAGCTTTATCGATGCTGTCAGCATCTCCCGTGCTGGCCTGGGACGCTCTGGGCCATCGCCTGTCGGCCTACCTCGCCTACGATCAAATGAACGAGACACAACGCAGATTCTGGGTTAGCACGCTACAGGGCCATCCCAGGTATCAGCAGGACTTTGTGACCGCGATGCCGGCAGAGATTGCAGCCCAGGGTGCAAACGCCCAGGCGCGCTGGCAGTTCGGACAGGCTGCTGTCTGGCCCGATATAGCGCGCGGCTTCCGAGGACTGGATGAGCGTTTCCATTTCCCTGACCGTCACTGGATAGATGGCGCCTGGGTCAGGGACGACGTGGAGATGCAGGGCAATATCTACATTGATATGGAACCATTGCCTGATATCCAGGGACCACAAGACCAACAGATCAGTCGGGAATACCAGGCGGATAATGTGCTGACGGGACTGGTCTACGCGAGGCGCGTACTAATGACCAACAGCGACCCGGAAGAGCGCGCCATCGCGCTTTGCTGGCTGCTGCATCTGGGCGGCGACATCCATCAACCCTTACACGCAGGCGCCCTCTATTCCCCGGGAGTCTTTCCCGACGGCGACCGCGGGGGCAATGGCATCGCCGTCGACACTACAAATCTGCACGCGATGTGGGACGGCGCCTTACGTGGTGTCAGCCTGCAGCGCAATCTGAGTGAACTGCGTGACATTCAGCGCAGCCTGAGAGAGCATGAGTTTGCTTTCACGCCGGGCACCTGGTTGCTGGAGAGTCGCGAACTGCTGCATGCCGCCGTTTATCCTGATGCCGTCATCAGTGCCATACAGCGCAGCGAACGCACTGGTAATCAGCTGGACAGCATTGAAACCAGTGACAGCTATCGTGACGGTATGCGCACCATGGCTTTGCAACGGGTTGCCGAAGCTGGCCAGCGCCTGCTCGGCACTCTAAATGAACTACACGGACAGCCCTGACTTCATGAAATATTCCGCAATTATACGGTCGCCCTGGTCGCGCGGCGCTCTGGCATTCTATACAACCCTGATACTTTGCTCGTTGGCCAGTGCCCAGGATGACAACGAGGAAATCGCTGCTGAGCTCGAGAAACCATTATGGGAGCTCGGCGTCGGCGCCGGTGCCCTGTTGCAGCCCCAGTACCCGTCATCGTCAGAACATCAGACGCGCGGCCTGGCACTGCCCTATGTTGTTTACCGCGGCGAAGTGCTGCGTATCGGTGATGGCCAGTCTGCTCGTGCGGTTGCCGCCGAGAACAGCCGCTACGAACTGTCCATGTCTTTCGCTGCGGCGTTTGATGCCGACAGCGAGGGCAATGAACTGCGTCGGGGCATGGACGACCTGGACTTCATTTTTGAAGCAGGCCCACAACTGGTCTTTAAACTTGGCAATTACACGTACAGCGACACCAGTCGCAGTGAGTTGCAGCTGGCACTGCAGGCACGTGCCGCTTTCTCCACCGACTTTGCTCGTGTCGATCATCGCGGGTATGTGTTCGAGCCAATGCTGCGCTATCGCCACTACGGCTTGTTCAGCCCGCAACTGGAAGCCACTGTTTCTCTGCGGCCTATCTGGGCGACGCGCGAACTGCACCAATATTTCTACGATGTGGCGGCTATTGACGCCACCGCTTTCAGACCCGCCTACCAGGCCGAGTCCGGCTACTTCGGCACCGGACTGAACTTCTCTGGTACCTGGCACCTGTCTGGCAAGGCAAGGGTTTTTGGCGGTGTACAGACCAGCTTCCACCATGGCGCAGCCAACCGTCAAAGCCCCCTGTTTGAAGACGATTTCACCATGGGTGTCGCTATTGGTTTTATCTGGAACTTCCTGGAAAGTGAACGTATGGTAGTGAGACCCTGATGGCCGAGCCACTCAAAAACCTTTACGGTCAGGAGATTCCGCATCGTATCGCGGACATGATCAGCACTGCGTCCCCGAGCTTTGATCGGCAGCGTTTTCTTGATTACGTGCTGCCTGGGTATGACGGGCTGGAATTAATGCCACGCGGCTGGCATATGGCTGATGGACTTAAACATGCCTTGCCGGAAGACTACGAGACCGCCATTGACATACTACTGACCTCACTGCCGCCGGCGCGACCACCAGTAGCAGAAACATCCGCGACAGCAGATCGTGAAGGCAACACACTGGCACCCTTCATCTTCATGCCGCATACATTTTTTGTCGCACGTTATGGATTAGATCATTTCGACGCTTCGATGCGCGCACAGTATGAACTGACACAGCGCTTTACCGCCGAATTCAGTATCCGGCCATTTCTGCAACAGTTCCCTGAACAGACTCTGAAGGTATTGCGAGGCTGGACTGAAGACAGCAGCGAACATGTCAGGCGGCTGGTCTCGGAAGGAACACGGCCGCGCCTGCCCTGGGCTTCACGTCTTCCTGAATTTCAGAAAGACCCACGACCAGTACTGGAGTTGCTCGAGCTTCTCAAAGATGACCCGTCCCTGTATGTGCGCCGATCGGTGGCAAATAATCTCAATGACATTGGCAAAGACAACCCTGACCACTTGTTTGAAACTGCTGAACGCTGGCTCAGGAACGCCAGCCCGGACCGCGAGTGGATTATCAGCCATGCATTGCGTGTTGCCATCAAAAACGGCGAACCGCGCGCATTGCAGCTGATCGGGTTTGGCAATAAGCCTCAGGTCTCGCTCAGTGATATAACCATCACACCGGAAGTCGTTGCGGAAGGCGAGAGCCTTGAATTCAAAGTTACCGTCAGCAGCAAGACCCGGGATTCTCAGTCCTTACTGATTGATTTCGTTGTGCATTACCTTAAAGCCAATGGCAGCAGTCGCGGCAAAGTGTTCAAACTGACCCGTATGGAACTTGATGGTGAACAGAGTGTGACCGTTGGCAAGCGCATATCACTAAAACCCATGACCACTCGCAAGCACTACGCAGGCGAACACCGACTGGAGTTGCTGATCAATGGTACTGCCTACCCACTAGGTTCATTTTCGCTCGTGACGGTGGATAAACCCCTGGTCCAGGCGATCCTTCCAGAAGCCAAGTAAAGGCCGCATCACTGTAGTGCTGATGCTGTGTTTTCCGTAGCTCAACAGCGCCCCACCATCTGCTGTTGCCAGCAGCGCCAGGGTTCTGGGTTGGGGCTGATATTTTTTCAAAGGGCGGTCATTCAGAGATGCCATTAGATTGTGCGCCAGTGTAGGCCCCTGCCGGACAGCATATACCCCAGAGCGCTGGCTGCCATTGTGCGAACAGGCGTCGCCACTGATGAACACCTGCGGGTGATTCACACTTTGCAGACAGGCATTGACTCGCAGAAAGCCTCTGTTATCAGTCGCCAGTCCCGAACAGGCATACCAGGGCAGTGGCGCGGCTCCCGTCGCCAGCACGACAGCATCCGGGTGCGCAACGACCTTGCCCCCGGACCATAACTGCCCGTCACGGATGTTGGAAATAGCCGTGTCAGGCAGGCACTCAATCTCGCGTTCCCGCATCAGAGCGGCAGCTGCCTGTTGCAGGGCCACTGGCTGCCCTGACAACAGCTCTTCAGCGCAAATCAATCTGAATCCGGTGGTGGGCAATTTCCATTGCAGTGCCAGCACCAGCTCAAACGCCGCAGGACCACCTCCCAGCACAACAATTTCGCCGGGTGGCTCCTGCCGCCAAAGCTGCCAGCGTTGAAAAAAATTGGCAAAAGGTTTTGCTGGCTCAAGGGGAACGCTGCCGTCATTTTTAGGGGCCGGCGGCTCTGAACCGGTATTGATTGACAACAACTGATAGGCAAGTGTGTGTTTGTTGCTCAGTACCAGTTTTTGCCTGTCGGCGTTCATGGCGCTGATATCGCCGTGCACCATGCGCAGACCTACTGAATCTGCCAGAGGTCGCAGATCAATGGCACACTGTTCAACATGGAACCGTCCCGCCAGCAGGCCCGGCATCATGCCCGAATACCAGGCATGCGTCCCTGGCGAGATCAGCACACTGCCCTCGGGCGCTCTGACACCCTGTTCGGCCCAGCAACGCATGGCGACCAGATGCGAATGACCAGCGCCTGCCATTACCAGCGGAACGTCCATATGCTGCGGTGCCTGTGTCACATTTACTGCCAGGGGTATGGTCACGGTAGTATCATCGCATTACACTGAATCCATTGATCATAACAGGATTATCAGCTAGCCATGACGACTCAATCAAACTCCCGCTGGATCGACCTGCGCAGTGATACCGTTACCCAGCCAACTGAGGCGATGCGACAGGCCATGTTCAATGCTGATGTCGGCGATGACGTCTGGGGCGAAGACCCCACCGTCATCAGGCTGCAACAGGTGCTGGCAGAACGCGCCGGGCTGGAGGCAGGTCTGTTTCTGCCGTCAGGCACACAGTCAAATCTGGTGGCTTTGCTCACACATTGCGGGCGCGGCGATGAGTACATTGTCGGACAGCAGGCTCACACCTATCGCTACGAAGGTGGTGGAGCTGCAGCACTGGGCGGCATACAGCCGCAACCTTTGCCCATGACCGAATTCGGTGGCCTGGACCTGCATGATGTCGAGAACGCCATCAAACCCGACGATTGTCATTTCGCGCGCACCCGCCTGTTGTGTCTGGAAAATACCGTGCACGGCAAAGTACTGCCTCTTGACTATCTTGCGGAGGCCAGCGAGGTCGCTCAGGAATATGGTCTGCAGCGACACCTGGACGGGGCCAGGATTTTCAACGCTGTTATGGCGCTGGGCTGTAGGCTCACCGATATTACCCAGCACTTTGATACGGTGTCGATTTGCCTGTCGAAAGGCCTTGGTGCACCGGTTGGTTCAGTGCTGCTGGGGCCTGTCGATTTCATTGAGCAGGCCCGACGCTGGCGCAAAGTCACCGGCGGCGGGATGCGTCAGGCGGGCATTCTGGCAGCCGCGGGCTTGCATGCACTGGAACATCATGTCGAACGTCTGGCTGACGATCATCGCCGCGCCAGGCTGCTTGCGGAGCGCCTGCAGGCCGCCGGCTATACGGTAGCAACGCCGCAGACCAACATACTGTTTGTTGACTCCAGTGAGCTGCCACGAACAGCACTTGCGCAGTGGCTGGATAAACACGGTATCAAGGCCGACTGCCTGGGCCGCGACAATATTCGGCTGGTAACGCACCTGGATGTGTCGGATGCCGACATCGACCGCGCAGCCGAGGTCTTTACCGAGTTCCTGCGCGAGCATCGCCTTTA
The DNA here is from genome assembly GCA_002354805.1 of Gammaproteobacteria bacterium UBA2675. GTDB lineage: Bacteria > Pseudomonadota > Gammaproteobacteria > Pseudomonadales > Pseudohongiellaceae > Pseudohongiella. The sequence continues at coordinate 1,047,097 of DEMH01000009.1, read as the reverse complement.
ATTACAATCACTTATCAAATATTTTGCTCGCCTGAAAAATTTGCGTTAAGCTCAACCAACAGCATCTGCTATCCCAGATGCATGTGTGAACCGCAGAGACCTGGCCTCAACACCCCGACGCCAATTCTCTTGCAATTGACCCAAACGGTCTGACAGCGGTGGAGACAATTTATGTTCGATAAACTCGAGCGCGCCCGCCTGGAAGAAATTCACTTCCGGCATGATCCCGATTCCCGGCTTAACGCCATTATTGCCATTCATAACACCCGTCTGGGCCCGGCCCTCGGCGGCTGTCGATGCATTCATTACACAAGTGACGACCAGGCTGTAGACGACGCCATCAGACTGGCACGAGGTATGAGTTACAAGGCTGCTCTGGCCGGCGTACCGCAGGGCGGTGGCAAAGCTGTCATCATGCTCCCAGCCGACGGCGTCGAAGATCGCAAAAGTCTCTACCAGGCCTTCGGGCGCTTCGTCCACGACCTGGGTGGTCGCTATATCACCGCTGCTGACAGCGGCACAACGCTGGGCGACCTGGATGAAGTATCAGGTATCACACCCTATGTGTCAGGCACCAGCCGGGATGGCTTCAACCCGTCACCGCTGACTGCACTGGGTGTTTTTGCTGGCATCAAGGCAGCCGTGCGACACAAACTCAGACGCACTTCACTTAAAGACATACATGTCGCGATTCAGGGCGTCGGCAACGTAGGATACGCACTGGCGGCATTGCTTGCAGAAACTGGCGCCAGGCTTACTGTCAGCGACACCGATCCGGCCAAGACTGCGCGCTGTGCATCAGAGTTTGGAGCCACCGTTGTAGCGGGCGATGACATTCTGAGGCAGGAGTGTGATGTGCTGGCACCCTGTGGCCTGGGTGGCATTCTCAACGATATCAGCATTCCGCTGCTGCGCTGCCCAATCGTGGCCGGCGCCGCAAACAATCAGCTGCAACGACCGGAGCATGGCGCCCTGCTGCACCAGTCCGACATCCTTTACGCGCCTGATTATGTCATCAATGCCGGTGGCCTGATCACGGTATCGCTGGGTTATATGAATGCCTCCATGCCGGGAATTCAGCAGCGTGTCCTGGCGCTTGAGACCACCCTGCTGACGCTGTTCGAACGTAGCCACGCCGAGGGAAGTCCAACCAGCGTCATCGCCGATCAGATGGCTGAGGACATCCTGTATCAGCGTCGCTCTGGTCAACGCGCGCCTGCACAATTGGTGATCTGACAATCTGATGGCCTGACTGACAGGAGGGCAAACCATGTCCACTCCAGTGCCGAACTCCAACGAAAAACCACGTTATGTTGCGTCACCACCGCTGGTGTATATCGAACCCAGTGGCAAAAGCGGCCGGGATCTGCCGGAGCAGATCGATTTCGACTGGCTACGCCAGGCCTATCAGCATATGTCGCTGATTCGGGCGCTCGATAAAAAAGCCGTTGCGCTGCAGCGTACTGGCCAGATGCGGACCTACCCTTCCTGCCTGGGACAGGAAGCCGTGGGCATCGGGACCGGGATGGCAATGGTGGACGCCGATGTATACGTGCCCTACTACCGCGATCAGGCAACACTGTATCTGCGCGGCGTGCAGCTGAAACAGATATTGCAGCTCTGGGGCGGCGATGAACGCGGCCACCTGTTTGACGGGGCAGCCAAAAAAGACCTGCCCATCTGCGTGCCTATTGCGACACAGCTGACCCAGGCCGCGGGCGCGGCGGTCGCTCTTAAAAGTAAAGGGGTAAAGGGCGCCGTTGTCACCAGTTGCGGTGATGGTGCCACATCTCGCGGCGACTTTTATGAAGCACTCAACGTTGCAGGCCTCTGGCAGCTGCCACTGGTAACTGTCATCAACAATAACCAGTGGGCAATCTCGGTTCCCCGGCAGATGCAGTCCGGAACACCAACCCTGGCGCAAAAAGCGGTAGCGGCTGGCATTGAAGGGGTCCAGGTTGACGGCAATGATGTTGTGGCTGTCTTCGATGCAGTCAATCGTGCCCTGCAAAAAGCGCGCAGTGGCAAGGGCCCCACACTGATTGAGGCGATTACCTACCGACTCGGAGACCATACGACAGCAGACGATGCGACCCGCTACCGCAGCGCCTCAGAAGTCAGTGACGCCTGGCAACGCGAACCCATCAAGCGTCTGCAGACCTGGCTGCATGATCACGATGCCTGGGATGCCACCCGTGAGCAATCACTGCATGGCGACATCAAACAGCAGATCGAGCGTGCCGTCGCTGACTATCTGGCCATCGAACCGGCTCCAGTGGATGACATTCTGCGATATCAGTACGCCGACATGACACCAGCGCTCGAACAACAACGCGCCTGGCTGCTGCAGCGGCACGGGGGGTAGTTATGGGCAAGGACAACAACAGCAACACACACGAAGTTACACTGGTAGAAGCGGTAAATCTCGCGCTGCGCCGGGCCTTGAGCGACGACCCGGACGTGGTACTGCTGGGCGAGGACATCGGCACCAACGGTGGCGTATTTCGTGCAACCGAGGGCCTGAAGCAGGATTTTGGCTACAAGCGTGTCATTGACACACCACTGGCGGAATCGATGATCGCCGGCCTCAGCGTTGGCATGGCCACACAGGGCATGAAACCCGTGGCGGAAATCCAGTTCATGGGATTCATATTTGCAGCCTTTGAACAGATAGTGTGCCATGCGGCACGTATGCGAAATCGCACGCGCGGCAGACTGCATTGCCCACTGGTGATCCGCGCGCCTTTTGGGGGTGGCATACAGGCTCCTGAGCATCACTCTGAAAGCACTGAGGCGCTGTTTGCCCATATACCTGGCCTGCGGGTCGTCATACCGTCATCGCCTACTCGTGCCTATGGACTGCTGCTATCGGCCATCCAGTGTCCGGATCCGGTGCTGTTCCTGGAGCCAAAGCGGATTTACCGTATGGTCCGCCAGCGCCTCGTCGACTCGGGCAAAGGTCTGCCGCTGGACACCTGTTTCACGCTGCGTCAGGGCAAGGATGTCACGCTGGTCTCATGGGGTGCGGCCATGCACGAAACCCTGCAGGCGGCCGAAAGGCTCGCCCGGGATGGAATCGAGTGTGAAGTGATTGATGTCGCCACCATAAGCCCTCTCGATTTCGATACCATCAAGCGCTCTGTTCAGCACACAGGTCGCTGCGTAATTGTTCAGGAGGCGCCCCGCAATGGCGGCGTTGCTTCAGAAATCAGCGCCAGACTTGCAGAAACCTGCCTGATGCATTTGCGCGCACCCGTACAGCGGGTAACCGGTTATGACGCCACCATGCCATATCCACGGCAGGAACATCTGTACATGCCGGCAAGCGACGATATCATCGCGGCGGCTAGAACCACTCTGGAGGGCTTATGAAATACTTCAAACTGCCTGATTTGGGGGAAGGTCTGCAGGAAGCGGAAATTGTTGAATGGCATATCGCCCAGGGCGATGAAGTCAGCGAAGACCAGACCATTCTGTCCGTCGAAACAGCCAAGGCCATCGTTGATCTGCCAGCACCCCAGGCCGGCAAGATTGTAAAACTGTTTGGTCAGCCGGGTGATATCGTGCATGTGGGCGACCCGCTGCTTGAGTATGACGCCGAAAGTGATGACTCAGGGACCGTCGTGGGTGAAATGTCTGGCCCCTCCGATGACAACGCCGTTCAAGAGGACGACTTTATCATTGGCAGTGCTCATGACGACGCTGAGGTACCGGCACCGGTGCGGGAGCGATCGGCATTCAGCGGTGGTACGCCGTTAAAAGGCGTTCAGCGTGTGATGGCAAAAAACATGTCCAGGGCTCACGCCGAGGTCGTCAGTGTTTCAATCCATGATGACGTGGACATTCACGCCTGGCAGAGCGGTGAGGATCCGACCATGCGGCTGGTCCGTGCCATCGCGGCGGCCTGCCTGGCCGAGCCTGGACTGAACACCTGGTACGATGGTGAACGGATGGCTGTAAAGCAGCACGGGCACATTGATCTGGGAATCGCCGTTGATACACCGGACGGACTGTTTGTGCCGGTACTGCGCGACATTGCGGGACGGGACAGGGCTGACCTTCGCAAGGGGCTGAACGCTCTGCGCGAAGCAGTCAACACACGCAAAATTCCGCCGGAGGAGATGCGGGGCGCGACCATCACGCTGTCCAATTTCGGCACCATGGCCGGTCGTTATGCCAATCCAGTGATTGTGCCGCCCATGGTCGCTATTCTGGGTGCCGGCAAAATACGTCGGCAGGCAGTGGCCACTGATGATGGCATTGAAGCCCACCGGGTACTGCCGCTATCGCTGAGTTTTGACCACCGCTGTGTAAGTGGCGGCGAGGCTGCCCGTTTCCTGGCAGCCGTTATGAAGGATCTGGGCCAGCCCTGACCCCTCAGTGCAGGACGTTACCACGCTCCTGCATCAGCATGGACACTTCTGCGGCATCGAACTGGTATTCGGTGCCGCAGAATTCGCAGGCGATATTGACCGCGCCGTGTTCAGCAACAATGCTGTCCACTTCTTCTTTGCCAATGGAGATCAGCGCTCTGGCAGTCCGCTCGCGCGAACAGCTGCACTGGTAATGGAATGTGCGCGGCTCAAACAGTTCGACCTGCTCCTGATGATAAAGCCTGTGCAACAGGGCCTCATTGTCCAGCTGCAACAGCTCGCTGGTGGTCAGTGTCTGGGCCAGCATTACCAGGTGCTGCCAGGCATCATCGCGAGCCTCATCGTCTCGCTGCGAGGAACCTGGTAACTGCTGCAGCATGAAACCGCAGGCCTGCTCGCCGTCAACTGCAAAAAGGAACCAGCTTGGCAGCTGCTCGGACTGATCAAAATAGGTCTGCAATGCTGCCGACAGGGACCCGCCTTCCAGTGACACAATACCCTGGTAGGGTTCGCGTTTGCGCGAGTCTACGGTAATGACCAGCACGCCATCACCTGTCAGGGTCGTAAACTCACTGCTCCTGGGCGGCGCATCAAATCTGGCAATACCCCGGATAGCGCCTTCACTGGTGCATTCGGACATAATCAGACTCAACTCGCCATCGCCACGCACCTGCAGGACCAGCCGCCCCTCGTATTTGATGGCAGACCCCAGCAGCACGCTGGCTGCCAGAAACTCACCCAGCAGATGGCGAACCGCTTCCGGATAGGCATGGTTACTGACTGTATCCAGGTAACTCTTGTTCAACCGCACGATTTCGCCGCGCACATCCGACTCGTTGAAAAGAAATCGCTGACAAGTGTCAATTTGGGCTGGTTTGGACATGGGGCTCCCCGTACATTGGCATGCTGCTATTTTACGCATCCAGCACTGTCTTTGCACAGACGTGAATTGATGCTAATTTAGGCGGATGTTCCGTAGTCGACCTCTCAGCCTTTTGATTGCCTGTCTGTTGTTGCTGCCCAGCCTGGCGCTTGGGCACGACATGACCGACATCGCCCGCGAACGGATGGCCTCCGGCGGCTATCTTGAGGTTATGTGGACCGGCGCCGAGCATATGCTGAGTGGTTACGACCACCTGCTCTTCCTGCTTGGCGTCATGTTCTTTCTGACGCGCTTCGTCGACATTCTTAAATTTGTTACGGCTTTCACCATCGGCCATACCATCACACTGATATTCGCCACCTATGCCGGCATCACCGCCAACCACTATCTGATTGATGCCGTGATTGCCCTGACGGTGGCCTACAAGGGTTTTGAGAACATCAACGGTTTTCAGCGCTGGCTGGGCACCAGAGCGCCCAGTCTGTTGCTGATGGTTTTCATCTTCGGCCTGATTCATGGATTTGGTCTGTCCGCGCGACTCCAGGCGGTCACACTGGCTGAAGACCCTGCGCTGCTGAGTAAAATCCTGCTGTTTAACGTTGGCGTCGAATTTGGCCAGATCATTGCGCTGGTGATCATGGCAGTGGCTATCAGAGCCTGGCAACAGGTCAGCGCCTGGCCGAAAATCAGTTATGCCGCCAATATCAGCCTGATTGTGGCCGGCGCCGTGCTGCTGGTAGTGCAACTGAGCGGTTACGCTCGCGAGCAGGCCGAAATCAACGCTCCTGTGCGTTTCACTGTGTTTTCTGATCAGGATCAGATGATGGGTCAGGTGACAGACGGCAGTGGCCAGGGTATTGGCAATGTAACCGTACAGATCACCAATACCGCCTCTGGTATCAATAATGAAGTGAGCACTGATGCTGATGGCTGGTTCTCGTTCGCCGGTGCAATCGACAACAATTATCAACTGCAGGCGAGCAATGCGCGGGGGGATTCCGGAAGCACCAGTATTGCACTGGGGGATCCGGCCCCTGCCCATGAGCATGAGGCCTTCCACATCCCTTTCTATTTCATCATCGCGGCCCTGCTGCTGCTTTCGACGCTGCTGGTGCGGCGTTTCAACCCACCGCACAAGCCTGCGGCCTGAGCCTTCCCTTGCGGCGGGCGATAACCGCGTTGACTACATTGCGCACCAGTGCATCGCCAGCCGTAAGACCCGACCCGTCAGCAACTTCCGACTTCTGCTGAGTCAGGATCGACTCGGGATGGAACTGCACCGCCATCCACGGCAATGTGCGATGCATGACCGCCATGGTGTGACGGCTTTCATCATCCGTCACCGCGACCGGCTCAAGAGTGTCTGGCAGCCGGCTGGCAAATAGCGAATGATAGCGCCCGGCTTTGAATCGGGGCGGCAACCCTTCAAACATATTATTGCCGTCGTGCTCAACCATTGACGCCTTGCCGTGCATGGGTGTGGGCATGACAGCCAGTTCACCGCCGCAATATTCAACCATCGCCTGCAGGCCCAGACACACTCCAAATACTGGAAGCCCCTGCTGTTCGCACAGACTGAGCGTTGCCTGACAGTCAAAGTCGGCTGGACGCCCCGGGCCTGGTGACAGGATCACCAGATCGAATGCCTGCGCGAACAACACACGACGGGCGGCTTCAGGACGCAGCGTGGTCACATCCACCCCCTGCATGCGGAAACAGGCGGCCAGTGTCTGCACAAATGAATCCTGATGATCAACCACCAGTGCACGCAATCGCCGCTGTTTGATATCCGCCTGCGACTTAGGTTCTGCAACTGCTGTACGCCCGCGGTTCTCGGGTTGCAGTGCCGCCAACAGGGCTGACGCTTTCAGCCGGGTTTCTGCTTCTTCCGCATGCGGGTCGGAATCATGCAATAAGGTTGCACCGGCACGGACGTGTGCAATGCCCCGCTGCAGATGGATGGTCCGCAGTGTGAGCCCGGTGTCCATGCTGCCGTCAAAACCCAGCCGCCCGAAGGCGCCACCATACCATTGTCTGGGTGACTTCTCGTGCTGCTCTATGAATGCCATCGCAGCACGCTTGGGAGCACCTGTCACAGTTACCGCCCAGGTATGCGCGAGAAAGGCATCCAGAGCGTCAAATTGCGGCAGCAGACGCCCTTCCACATGATCAACGGTATGTATCAGACGTGAATAGAGTTCCGGTTGTCGCCTGCCGATAACGCGGACAGATCCGGGCTCACAGATGCGGCTTTTGTCATTGCGATCAACATCCGTACACATTGACAGCTCGGCCTCGTCCTTGGCTGAATTCAGCAGCTCGCGAATCAGTTCGGCATCCTCCAGTGCATTTCTGCCTCTGGCGATTGTCCCCGAGATGGGACAGCTTTCGACCCGCCTGCCAGCGACCCGAACGTACATTTCAGGTGAGGCGGAAATCAGAAACTCGTCTTGCCCCAAATTCATCAGTGCCAGATAAGGTGCCGGGTTTGCCTTCTGCAGACGTCGGAAAATTGCACTGGGCAACTCGGCAGTGGCCTGGCTGAACATCTGTCCTGGAACCACTTCAAACAGGTCACCGCGACTGAAGCAGGCTTTCGCCTTTTCCACCAGTGCCGCATACTCACCAGGAGCATGATCGCAGCGCTGACCAATCTTGGCGCTGACTTTTGCAGCAGCGCTTTCGGTAACGGCCTGCGGCGCCAGGCGTTTAAGTCCGCCAGTGGTCTGCGTTTCGCCCTGCGAGTCGCGACAGAAGAATTCGTAGCGAAGCAGGTCCCCCGCGCCTGTTTCCGGATCGACCACAAGAAGTTCATCCGGCAGGTACAGCACCAGGTCTCGTTGCTTCTTCGCTCTGGGGTGATGCAGCTCAACAGGTTCAAACTGAAAAGCAAGGTCGTAACCGAAAGGTCCATAAAGACCCAGAAAACTGTCCTCATCACTGGCGAAGTGCGCCAGTATGTGACGAATAACCGACATGACACTCGGCCGCCGGGTTCGCATTTCTTCGGATTCATCTGTGGCCGCCTCTGCCGCAGGCAACACCTCCACGCGCAACTCACGCGACTCGATGATATCGCTGCAGCTCATTGATGCCTGAGCAGCAAGTGAGCGATGAATTTCTGGCAGCAGGACAGTGCCGCGTGAATTCAGTGCCTCAACACACACGCAGAAATCACGAGAGATAATCCGTAAGGGCGGATTGATGAAGGCCAGTGACTTGCGCCGGTATCGGCCCGGATAATCTACTTCGCAGCTGAAAACAGCCCCCGGACAAGTGTCCAGCGCCTGCACGATCCGCGTCAGCTCAGCGCTGCCATCACACTGGCTTTGCTGTCGGTTGACGACAACACCACCCTCGGTGGTATATCGGGTCTGTTGTATGTGCACGATCATTCTCCTCTTAAGTTTCAAGAGGCTGCCACCCTGGGAGAGCTGGCTTGATCGTTACTTTGGGAAGAGTTGATCCGGGATTTCAGATCGGTTCTTGCAGGTATGACTCAGGCCGCCTTCCTGTCGGGGGCAGCCTGAAAACAATGCCTATCTGTAGGCGTTTATAATGTTTTCCTGGCGGCCCGTGTTGCCAAACCACCAGAAATATACGGTCTGAATGTTCATGGGTCGTAATGATGCGCCTGATCCACGACCTGTGTCAAGCCAGCATTACCATGGAATACGCTGCCCGTCATAGGCAATAAAAGCACCACTATCAACCGGGCGAGCCTGCTGAATGACCGACAACAGACCTTTGGCACTGGTCTCGGTATCGATAAGACCGTTCGGCCCTCCCATGTCAGTACGCACCCAGCCAGGATGCAGGCTCAGGACAATAAACTGCTCTGGCTGCAGATCAATTGAGAGTGACTTGACGGCCTGATTCAGGGCGGATTTGGCAGTCCGATAGATGTAGGACCCGCCACTGCCATTGTCGGCCACCGACCCCATTTTTGAACTCATGAATGCAATGCGCCGCTCATTACCCTGCCGGAGATTGGGCATCAGTTTCTGAGTGAGAAGCAGTGGCGCGATGGTATCGACGTGAAAGACCTGCAGCCAGTCATCTGCCTGCAGCTTGCCGAACACAGCATCGCGCGGCCCGTAAATCCCGGCATTGTTGATCAGCACGTCAATCGGCCGGTCACCCAGACGTCCAAGCAGCGCGTCATAACTGTCTGTATCAGCCAGATCCAGCGGCGCCAGTGTCAAGGCAGGGTTTATGGCCGCCAGCTCTTTCAGCGCGGGCACCGCCTCCGGATCTCTGGCGGTGGCTATCACATGATGCCCCTGCGCCAGCGTCTGTTTTACCAGCTCCAGTCCGATACCCCGGTTAGTGCCAGTGATCAAATAATCAGCCATGCTACATCTCCCAAAAACGAGCCAGAAAACAGGCCCGACAGCAATAGTCCAAGAATGCATTTTAACGATCGGCACCCGGCACGGGTGACGACGGAAATACTGGACTCCCGTTGTAACACGAGCAGCATGCTGCTGTCAGGTTATCGCAACAAGACGTGTGTCCGTCCCGGTGCGCAGGCGGCTACTGTGCCAGTGTTCAAAAGTTTGATATAAGGGACAGAACGACTGATCGATTTCTGTCCGACTCCCGAGGATCACCATGAAAACAAGACATTACCCGAACTACCTGAAGCAACTGACGCTGGCGATAGCCATCACCACGAGTTTTATCACTCAGGCCTTCGCGCAGGACCTGGAACATGCGACGCCAGAAAGTGCTGGCCTGAGTGAGCAGGGCATCGAGGATCTGGCAGCCGGGATGCGCAAGGCAGTTGATGAGGGCAACCTGGCCGGCATCGTGAGCACACTGATTCGTGATGGCAAGATCGTGCATATGGACGCCTATGGCTACCAGGACATTCAGGATCAGGTGCCAATGACAGAAGAGACCATCTTCCGCATCTTCTCAATGACCAAACCCATCACTGGCGTGGCCTTGATGATGCTGCACGAAGAAGGCAAATTCTCCCTCGAAGACCCGGTCTCACAGTATATTCCTGAACTGGCGGGCCTGCGCGTCGCCGCAGCTGACGGCCCTGATGGCGTTCCCGAAACAGAACCTGCCGACCATGAAATGACCATTCGTGAACTGATGTCGCACACCGGCGGCCTGACCTACGGACTTTTCTCCCGCTCACAGGTCGACTCGATGTATCAGGCTGTCAACATCCTGGATGCCAACGGGACTCTCAAAGACATGATCGACAAGCTGGCAGAAATCCCCCTGCGTCAACAGCCTGGTTCACTATGGCACTACAGTGTCTCGGTCGATGTGCAGGGCTACCTGGTCGAGGTGCTGTCAGGCCAGAACTTTGCGGAATTCCTGCAGCAGCGGCTGTTTGATCCGCTCAACATGGACGACACCGGCTTTGCCGTACCGGACAGTGATCGCGAGCGCTTTGCCACCATGTACCAGTCCGGCCAGGGTGGTCTGACACAGCCCCAGGACGCGCTTGGTGGCGACTACCGCGAGCCGGTCACATTCTACGGCGGTGGTGGCGGCCTGGTCTCAACGATTGGCGACTATATGAAATTCACCCAGATGCTGGCCAATGGTGGTGAATTGAATGGCGTTCGCGTTCTGTCGCCCGAATCTGTGGCGCTGATGCGCAGCAATCAACTACCAGAAGGCATGGAAGAGATTCCGGGTTATCCGGGCAACCAGTTCGGACTGGATTTTGCTGTCGTAGTTGACCCTTCCCGCAATAACGGCATGAGCGAGGGCAGTTACTGGTGGTGGGGCATCGGCGGCACCTGGTTCTGGATAGACCCGGTCGAGAACCTGACCTTCATCGGCATGATTCAAAATCGCAACCTGATGTATGCCCGCCAGCTGCAGGCTATCAGCAAGGAACTTGTTTACAGCGCCATCACGGAATCAAACCGCTGATAAACGCTTGATCAATCCTCCAGCAGATGCTGATAGCGCTGGTCTGTCAGCATCCGCAGGAAGGCCTCCAGCGCATCCAGGTGACGCGGCTCCAGAGGCATGGTCCCTGTCAGTTTGTCCAGAGCAATTGTCTCGGGCACTTCGGCATCACCCCAGGGCTCTCCTGTCTCCGGGTTGATCTGGCTGTCACCGCCACTGCGATTGTACTTGTTGTAGAAATCCAGAACCGTGCGCAGCTCACCAAACACACCATTGTGCATATACGGCGCAGTAACGGCGACGTTGCGCAGGCTCGGAACCTTGAATCGACCAGCCTGCTCACCCGCAGGGATATCCGGTCGCATCGCCAGGCCTTTATCTGTGTACTCAGGATTATTCGCCAACTCCCGCTTGCGATTCACTGATCGTAAGCGTTCATTGACCGGCAATCCTATATTTTCAAAAGCATAGTTGCTGAAAGTTTCCTGCCTGCGATTGGGCACGTCCTGTAATTGATGACACTGATTGCAGTTGGTAAATCCTTCGGTGAAAAACAGCGCCATCCCCAGGGACTCCTGCAATGTAGGCTGGTACTCGCCTCGCAGAAAGTCATCATATCGGGAGTCATACGGCTGCAGTTGCTCAGTCTGCTGGAACGCAGCCAGTGCCTCACCTACGGCCTCGCTTAATTGCTCAGGGTCAGTCTCAATCTGATTACCGAACAATGACACCAGTTGCCGTTTGTAATCGGGATTTTCAAGGATACGCTCTGCCAGCTGCTCAGGGCCACTCAGCCGCATTTCAGTCTGATCGAATATGGGCACCAGTGCCTGTTCGGCAAGATTGTCTGCACGGCCGTCCCAGAAAAGCCCGCCGTGATAGAGTCCGTCAGCGTCGCGGGAAAACTCAGGTGTCAGCGCCACATAACCGAGCGAAGGCGCATGACGATCCCCCAGTGAGACGCCGTCGCTGCCCAGTGAGGCAGCCGCCAGCACACCATTATCACGCGGATCGCTGAAGGCAGCATTCGGGTCGTGACAGGTCGCACAGGAAACTGTACGCTCAAGAGATAAATTGCTGTCAAAAAAAAAGGCCTGTCCTAACCAGGCCAAAGAGGTGGAATCATCATCTGATATGGCGATTGGACTGAAGGTCGCTACCAGCAGACCCAACACCATACGACGCCGGGTGATCATTGCGCCTCCAGATTCTCCGCAATCAGTTGTCTGCGTAACGCCAGAATATCCAGCACTTTGTTGGCGCGGTGCCGGGTAACTTCAGATACTGTGTAAGGCTGATGAGAGCCTTCTGCAAAGGTACGCAACATCCAGTTCATGATTTCAGTGAGCTGCGCGTCTGTAACCGGCGCCTGGGAAGCGCCTGGCACCTGCACCATGTAGGCACGACCTTCATCATGAGTCGCCAGCTTAGGCATGGTGACACGCAGGTCAGGTATGGCCGGCGGCATACCTGAGCCGTTTTCGATATGACACCCGCCACAATGCAGCAGGTACATATACTGAGGCCCTTGCCCATGTTGTGCCACAGTCTGGCCAAACGGCACCAGCCCCAATACCAGGGCGACGGCTGCCGCCCGGAACTTGCCTGAGTGACATAAGCGCAACCTGGAAAAACTGCCAGGCTGCGGCATGAAGTTAAGGCAGCGCATTGGCGTCAGCATGACCGATAACCAGTGCCAGTGTGCAGTGGTAAGCATGGCTGGTTGAGCCGAAGCACCAGAGCACGTTGTTGGACTTTGATGGGAAGTAAACCGGACGGTCGCCTTCCGATCGCGAACAGCCACATCCGCTGCCGCAACTACCCTTACCACAGCAGTCGTTGTAAGAAATCAGGTAATCGCGACCATCGGTCGGGTTATGGCAGGAGCCAACCCAGGCGATTGTAGCGGTCTGTGATCCCGGAGGACATTGTGTCAGTGAACCACCACAGCAGCTACACAGCGAGCCACTGAACGCGCAGTAGCGCCAGTACTCACACTCTTGAGGATCACCCATCTCCTCAATATCCGCCACACCCTCTACCGGACCGGCGTTACCGGCTGGAGGAAATGGCGTTTGCGCCGAGGCACGTGCGACGGGCAGTACGGGCAATGCCCCCATACCTGCCAGAAACACACCCATGCGGCCCAGGAATGAGCGGCGCGACGTTCTTCCGGCAAGGAATCGAATGGCCCCGGTGGTCTTCGCATCCAGGTCCTTGTACAACTGTGCAATCAGTGCCTGTCTATCACTCATGATGCCTGCTCCTGCAGACTGCCTGATTTAACCAGGTAGTCCTGTATTGATTCATATCCACTCTGCATTGATGTCACCAGCGACTCCAGATGCTCCCGACTGTTCACCAGGCCTTTGGAGCGAAGCACTCCTTGCTGGTCTATCAACACAGCGTAAGGGAGCTTGCCAACCTCAAACTTCATGCCCAGTTCCAGGGACACAACATAGGGATAGTCTTCCAGCCCCATCCTGGCCACATAGCTTTGATGCTTGCTCAGCTGTCCGCCATCGCTGCCAAAAACAAGAGACAGTTTTTCTGCTCGGGCCATGCTCTTTGCAACCGGCACAAGATCCTTACAGATCGGACAGCTGGGTGACACAAACAGAATCAGTTGTGGTTTTCGAGCCATGCCCGCCTCAGCAGGACCGGCACCGATAGCCACCGGAGTGCCGTTGATATCCGGGATGGACAATGCAGGTGCCTTGTCTCCCACCTTCGGACCGGCCGTTGTCATCAACGCGCCCGCGGGTGCCAATCGTGTATGCAGAATGCCAATCTGCCTCGCCAGCGCTATTACCGCAAGCATAAGCACCAGTACTACGAAACACAGTACGCTCAACACCACTATAGAACCACTACCCATTACATGACTCCTCGTACAGGCATCAACCTGCCAATTAAGATTTACTTAGTCCGGAAAAATTTCGTGTCAGTTGCTCACACATGACATAGGCAAGCGACAGGGCGGCAGTCAAAACCACCATGAACCACATGTCTGCCATTCCCAACGCCCGTTCAGTGACCGGCGCCACCAGGCTCATCGCTGCTATTGCCAGCACAGCATTGCGAAGCAGCAACCAGCCGGACAGTGCCTGCGGCTGATCTCCGCAACCACAATCAATCTCAGCCCGTCCGCGTTTGATATTCACCGCCATCGCCAGGGCATATCCCAACATCAATGTAGTGGCTGCCAGTGCGGCTGGCGTCCTGGTGAGCGGGACCAGCAGGGCGACGGCAACTGCCAGTTCCAGCCATGGCAAAGTTTTTGCGACTGGTCGCAACCAGGACTCGGGAAGCAGCTGATAGGCCGCCAGTTGCGCTTCGAATCGGCGACCACCGCTTAACTTGTGGCGTGCCGCTGTGAAAAACAGCAGACCTATAGACGTCGCTACAACCAGTGTTAGCAAAGGATCCATATCGACAACTCCTTAGAACAGGTTGTGAATTGAGCCGCTGACACTGCTGATGGTTCGCAGATGACGACCCGTGCGAGGGTCGTGAACACGCAGACCTTCGTTGGTCTGAATCAGCATCAGCGGTTCGGCATCAGGCGTAAACATGACAGCACTTGCAGTTATCCCCTCGTCAAGCTTGAGACGATAGCCACGGTTGCCGGTTCGCATATTGAAGGTCCAGATTTCTGTACCAGCTTTCTCAAAGGTTTCCTGGCCGCCACCCTGGTGCATGACTGTGGCCAGCAAAGCGCCCTCGTCGTGGTAGGCAAAAGGTTGACGCCCGCCAATTCGCCAGTTGTCATCGGGTTCCCGGACCACGCCGTTGATATCAGCTTCGCCGTCGTTTTCGGGATTGATATTAAAAGCTTCGGTAACGATGACTTCATCACCATCGAGGTAGGCTTTTCGCAGGTAGCCATCGAATGACATGATCATGTAGCCATCTGCTGCGGGTGATGCGTAGTCGTAGACCGGGTCAACCGTGAGGTCAAAAAACGACTCGCTGCGCACGCGAGAAACTTCCTGGCCTGAATTGGAAACTTCTATGTACTGGACAGTCCCGTCGCCGCAGATCGACATAAACCCTTCAGCGATCGGATACATCGAAGAACAGCCAGCCAGCGATATCTCGTTGGCAAACGCATTAGTGCGGATATCCACCAGACTGACTGACTGCGCAGGCGTCAGGTTGAATACACCAACAAAGGATTCATTGATGACGCTGATCATTCCTGCGTGACCAATACCGGCGGCGCGCGCGGGGATCTCTACCTCGCCAATCGGTGAAGCCGTTTCGATGTCGAATATCAACACGACATCTGTGCGCTCACCGTACGTGTCACGCGTGTAAAAGCTGCCGTAGGAGTAGATTCGGCCCTCGCTGGCATGCGATACCAGCGTTGGTGAGAACCTGGATAACGGCAATGTGCCTTTGACCACGCCTTCATCGGTGTCAACCAGATAGGCTGAGCTGCCTCCACGAACTGCGACCCAGCGTACATCGGGCTCCTCCACGGTTCGCACATCACCAACGATAGTGTCCCACTGTGCGTGTACAGCCCCGCAACTCAGCAAGAGCGCAAGGGACCAGAGTGTGCGTTGCAACATCTGATGCTCCAAATTGTTTCAGGATAGTTATTGACGACGGAATCTATTAGTACCACCACGAGCAATGCAGCGCAGTGGGTTAAACGACGTAGAGGAAGGGGATGAGTGCGCATGGCAATGCATCACAGCATTGCGTATTAACTGTAGTTGCATCGGTGAGAGCACTCATGCCAGTTGTCTGCTGAGTGGCTCACATTTTGCATAAGCTTTGAGGATCAAGAAATCTGATATCAGCCTGAGAGGAAGCCTAGCAGCCGTTTTAACCAATGCCAACTCAAAAAATTTTTCGTGTGCGACGAAAGTACAACCTGTGGGTCGGCAACGAAACACTGGAAGACTTTGCGCTGCGATTCACGGCGATAGGAGCGCGCCGATTCAGCATCAGCACAGTAGCGATGACGGCGATAGGCGCCACCGCCTTCCTGGCACTGGAAGCGATTGCTGCAACCATCACTTTGAATTACGGTGTGGTGAATGCGGTAGCCGCCATGCTGGCGGTTGCGCTGGTCATTATCACCACTGGGTTTCCCATCTGTTACTACGCGGCACGCTACGGGCTTGACATTGATCTGCTGACGCGCGGCGCTGGTTTCGGCTACCTGGGCTCGACCATCACATCACTGATCTATGCCTCATTCACCTTCATATTCTTTGCGATTGAAGGAGCCATTCTTGCGGCAGCCCTGTACGCCATGCTGGGCATCCCATTGTGGCTGGGCTACATCATCTGCGCGGTTGCAGTCATACCCATCGTGACGCACGGAATCACGCTCATCTCACGCTTTCAGGTAGGCACCCAAACGTTCTGGCTGACGCTACAGTGCACTGCTTTGGTGCTTGTTTTGTGGTTTGAGTTCTCCAGGGTCGAAGATTGGGCAGCCTACATGCCAGACGGCACCACCGGCGGCCTGCCCGGTTTTGACCTTGCGCTGTTCGGTGCATCAACGGCCATACTGTTCGCCATGGTCGCCCAGATTGGCGAGCAGGTGGACTACCTGAGATTCATGCCGCAAAAAACCCATGCCAATCGTTTTCGCTGGTGGTTCTGGTTGTCGCTGGCTGGTCCCTGCTGGATTCTTATCGGTCTTATTAAAATGCTGCTGGGATCCTTTCTTGCCTGGATTGCAGTCTCTGAGGGCGCGTCGGTCGAAAGGGCTATTGACCCGACCTGGATGTATCAGATGGTCTTCAACTACGTCAGCAGTTCGCCAACGTTTTCGCTGGTGCTGGCAGGGTTGATGGTCATTGTCTCGCAGATGAAGATTAACGTAACCAATGCCTATGCTGGCTCCATCGCCTGGTCCAACTTCTTTTCGAGATTGACACATAGCCACCCCGGCCGCGTGGTCTGGCTGGTTTTTAATGTGGCAATCGCACTGTTGTTGATGGAGCTTGGGCTCTACCGGGCACTGGAATCAATTCTGGGTTTGTTCTCGATAGTTACCCTGAGCTGGCTGGGCTGCCTGTCGGCCGATCTGATGATCAATAAACCGCTGAAACTCAGCCCTTCCTACATTGAGTTCAAACGCGCCCATTTGTATGACATCAATCCGGTCGGTGTCGTCTCCGTCCTGATTGCATCGATTGTCGGCGTACTCTGCTATCTCGGCATGTTCGGTGACACACCCAGGCACCTGGCTCACTTTATCAGTCTGGGATTGTGCTTTGTCTGCGTTCCACTTATCGCACTGCTTACTAAAGGTCGCTTTTACCTGGCCAGAACATCCCCCGAAATTGACCACATCATGGTCTCCACCGGCCCGGAAGAAAAAGCGCAGTGCTGCATATGTGAGAATCATTTCGAGCGACCCGACCTTGCCTATTGCCCTGCCTATGAAGGAGCAATCTGCTCGCTGTGTTGCTCACTCGACTCACGTTGCATGGACGCCTGCAAACCCGAAGCAACGCTCAGCAGTCAACTTGAAGAATGGTTGCAGCATTGGCTGCCTGCGGCCCTGTTCCGTCCTGTCGGCAGACGCCTGGTGCGATTCATGACACTTTTCAGTATTGCTAATCTGATCAGTGCTGCACTGTTATCACTGGTTTATTTCCAGTTGAGCACCGATCCGGTCAGCGCCCTGATTCTGAATCAGGCGCTGACCATGCTGTTCTTTGTAATGATGATCATTCTTGGCGTTATCTGCTGGCTTTATCTGCTGGCGAGTGAAAGCCGGGTCGTCGCCCAGGCGGAGTCGACCATCCAGACCAATAGACTGCTGGCAGAGATTGAAGCCCACAGTCGAACCGATGAACAACTGCAGCGCGCCAAGGACCTGGCCGAACGCGCGAACAATGCCAAAAGCCGATATCTGTCCGGCATCAGTCATGAATTGCGCACCCCATTGCAGGCCATTCTCGGATACGCACAGCTTTTGATTCAGCGCGAAGACATGAGCGAGCGTAACCGGGATGCGGTGCAGATCATCAAACGCAGCGGCGATCACCTGGCGGGACTTATCGAAGGTCTGCTCGATATTTCAAAAATCGAGGCCGGCCGCCTGGAGATCTATCGTAATCACGTCAAGCTGCCTGAGTTCATTGACCAGATGGTGCAGATGTTCCGCGACATGGCGGCAAACAAACAGATTGACTTCAGCTGCCATATCCACAACAAGCTCCCGGAAGTCGTTACCACCGACTCAAAAAGGCTTTATCAGATCCTGGTGAATCTGCTGTCCAACGCTATTAAGTACACACCTCGTGGCAGCGTTGAGTTCCATGTCCGCTATCGCAATCAAGTCGCCGAGTTCTCGGTAGTCGACACTGGTATTGGCATCAGCGAAAAAGACCTCAAGCGCATCCTTGACCCCTTTGAGCGGGTCCGCGGGCCTGACGTACCTAATGTGCCGGGTACCGGTCTGGGTCTGACCATTGTCCGCCTGTTATCGGAAATCATGGGTGGGGAACTGGACATCGTAAGCACACCCGGAAAAGGAAGCCGCTTTACCGTCAGCCTCATGATGTCCCGGGTCACCGAGCATTCAGTACAGACCCCAGTACCACATCAGATTAAAGGCTATCGCGGACCACGACTCACTGTCATGGTTGTGGACGACGATCCGATCCATCGCGGACTGATGTCAGAGTTACTGCCTCCGCTGGGATTCACGGTACTGGAGTCACCTGACGCCCATGACTGTCTTGAAACCATCGAAGAGGCCCGCCCTGATATTCTGCTGCTGGATGTCAGCATGCCCGGACTGAGTGGTCTGGAGTTGATCCGAACGTTGCGCGAAATGGGCCACCGCCAACCGGCGATCATGATTTCTGCCGACGCCCAGGAGCATCACCGTAGCGTTCAGGATACGGCGCACCATAATGCCTACCTGGTCAAACCAATCAATCACCAGCGCTTGCTGGAAACCATCGGGGATCTGTTATCTATCGACTGGATAGTCGACAGGCCCGGCGCTGACAACTCACTGCTGGAGAAAACTGAGCCTCCTACCGATCTGACAACCATCGCTGATCACGAACTGGTCAGGGAGTTGATCACCTGCGCAGAGCTGGGCTACAAGCGCGGCGTTCAGAACAAACTGGACGAGCTGGCGCGGCATGAACTGATAAACGAAACCAGCAGAAAATCTCTCAAAAAGTTGTTGGATGGAATGCAGTTTGCGCAGATTGCACGCAGCTTTACCGCCACAAAAAAGCCAAAACCCACACCGGACGAACAGATGAGTGCTACTGAAAAATGAACAAAAAAACCAATTCCAATGTGATACTGGTAGTCGATGACTCCCCCGAATCACTGAGCTTCGTCAATGACACACTGGAGGAGGCCGGCTACAACGTCCTGGTTGCGCTTGAGGGACGTCAGGCATTGACCATTGCCCGGCGAATCAGGCCTGACATGATCCTGCTCGATGCCATCATGCCCAACAAGGACGGCTTTGAGACCTGCCGGGATCTACGTGCCATACCAGAACTTGCCAGCATTCCCGTGGTGTTTATGACTGGTCTCAGCGACTCTGCCAGCATTGTCAGGGGACTTGAGGCGGGAGGCGTAGACTACCTGACCAAACCCATTAAACCCGAGGAATTACTGGCCAGAATGAACGTGCACCTGAACAATGCCCGCCTGACCAGCAGCGCCTACAATGCCCTGGATTCGGCAGGCCAGCATTTGTTTTCTGTGAGCCGCGACGGGCGCATTCTCTGGGCAACGCCGCAGACCCTGGCGCTGTTTGCACGCGCTGGCGCCAGCGAGCAGTGGCAAACCTCAACCCTGTCTGTGGCGCTGAGCAACTGGCTGTCGCCACCAGCCCAGCGCGAAGAAAATCAGATGCTCACTCTGACCGTAGAGTCTGGCAGTGGTCCGTCTTACCAGGAAAAACGACTGAGCGTGACCTTCATCCGACACGTCAATGCAGAAGAAAAGCTGTTGCGATTATCGGAAGCCGCCGAAACCACAGGCGAGGAGTTACTGCGCGAAAAGCTGAACCTGACCAAGCGGGAGTCGGAAGTACTGGCATGGATCAGTCAAGGCAAAACCAACTGGGAGGCCGCACAGATTCTTCAGATGAGCCCGAGAACTGTTAACAAACATCTGGAGCAGATATTCAAGAAGCTGAATGTTCAGAATAGAACTGCCGCTGCACGTATCGCCATCGGTATTCTGGAGCGCGATTGAAATAGCGAATTAACTGATTTTCGTAGCAGGGGCGACTATCAATAGTCGCCCCGAACGATGTCAGTCACCTCTGCGGCTCTGATTCCACTTCTGCTTCAGAATCATGCCGATAATTACGACAGCACTGATCGCCAGCACTAGCCATGCAGCGTGCTGAATATCATGTAATACAGTGCCAGGCGTTCCATGCCCTTCGTGAGCAACAGCCATGGGCGACACCGTCACACCCGCGAACAGCATAGCGGCAACAAGGCTGTCACGCAGCCAGCGGCCTGGACAAGTAACAATCTTTTTAAACACGTTCATAAAACTGGACTCCTGAATAGTAAATCTGCGCTCTTGAAAGCAATGTTGTCACTGGCTGGCCCGGGTTTCTTCGGCGACATCCGCCGTTCTGGCACCCGCACGACTGACAAGCTCAGCCCCCGACAAGCGTGGCGCCAGCATGCCCTGCTCAACGATAAAATCGATGATACGATCCAGGCCTTCCCAGGCTTTCAGATTGCTGAACACAAAAGGTCTTTCACCTCGCATTTTTAATGAGTCCCGATTCATCACATCCAGAGATGCACCTACCAACGGGGCCAGGTCTGTCTTGTTGATGATCAGCAGGTCAGACCGGGTGATACCGGGACCACCTTTGCGGGGAATCTTGTCACCAGCGGAAACATCAATGACATAGAGCGTCAGATCGGACAACTCCGGGCTGAATGTTGCACTTAGATTGTCGCCACCGCTCTCCACGAATATGACTTCTAACTGCGGGTGCCGGCGCAAGAGCTCATCAATGGCAGCGAGGTTCATGGATGCATCTTCGCGAATTGCGGTATGCGGGCAACCACCAGTTTCCACACCGAGAATCCGGTCGGCATCCAGTGCTTCATGGCGCGTCAGGAAATCAGCGTCCTCGCGGGTGTAAATATCATTGGTCACAACGCCTATCTGCCAGTGCTCGCGCATCAGAGTGCAAAGCGCCCTGAGCAGAGCGGTCTTGCCGGAGCCTACTGGCCCTCCGACACCCACGCGCAGAGTCTGACGTGCAGATTCATTACTCATTAGCAGTCTCCTGATTTGTTTTGGGTAAGCATCGGCTTGGCGCTCATGAGCGGAAAAGCCTTGTGTATTGAGTCTCATGGTACATGCTGGCCAGGCTGAGGGCCGGCAGCGTCATGCCCAGTTCATCGTCAGCAAGCTCTCTTGCCTGCTCAATCGCATTCGGCAGATCCTGCTGCAATTGTTGAATCAGACTCTGTGCCTGGGACTGACCGAGCGGCACGAGCTTGGTTGCCGCGTTTACCTGGTTTTCCAACCAGGCCCAGCCATAACCAAGCGCAACCATCTGTGCTGGAATCTGCCACTGCGCTGCAACATAACTGAATACCGTGGCAAAGCTGCTGCGGCCTTGCCAGCGAGGCGGATCAATAGTCAGCGTCGGCAGCAGTCTGATCAGTGCCTCTCCCGTCGCTGTATCAGTCAACTGCAGTTCGTGAGTCTCACGGCTCGCCAGTAGAAAGTCATTCCACCACTGAACAGCAGCATCATCATTTAGTCGATGCGCATCACTAAGGCGCAGCAGGACTGGCAGGTCCAGACGTGCCAGCGAGAAACGAATCTGTGTGCCGAGCCAGTCCGCCACCTCATCTCGATTTTTCACCCAGGAGGCCTCAATCGCGTACTCAAGTCCCTGCGAGAATGCATAAGCACCTACTGGCAACCCCGGGCTGCACAGCTGCATCAGGCGCAGCAGCATCAGGTCAGTGGTGATTGTGGCGGGTCCTGTCACCGGCTTCTCCAATCGTGATTGCAGCCTGTTCGGCGTGCGAGTCCTCTTTGTCGTGATGGTGCTCGTGCGAATGTTCGTGAGCATGCCCATGTGAATGGTGATGTGCATGCGAGTGAGGCTGATTTTGAAAATAGGCACCAGACTCAGGGATGAAGACATCGTGCCCGTGCTCAACCTTCAGGCCAAGCTGGGTCAACATGTCTTCAAGTACATGGTCTCTCTGAATACTCAGGCTCAATTCAGAAACCTGCAGTTTTACGTGGCGATTGCCCAGGTGATAACAGGCTTTTGCAAACAGCAGCCAATCGTCACAACGCGCGATGGCGACTGGCTCGATAGCACCTTCAACGAGTACGTGGCGCCCGCACCTGCAACGCAGGAACTCTCCCACTTGCAGGGGCGTCCCACGCGACAGAAAGATTCGCACTTCCTCACCTTCTGGCGAGAATGCTCTTAGCCGTCCGCGGTCCCGTTGCTCATGCGTCAGGATAATCCGCGCATCAATCGCACAGGAGGCTTCAGTGCCGAGTCGTTCGCAAACTTCCAACATGTCGTGTTTCCTTAAAACAGAAAGTACCGCTGTGCCATCGGCAGCACAGAGGCGGGCTCACAGGTCAGCAACACACCGTCTGCCCTGACTTCGTAGGTTTGCGCGTCCACCTCAATAGTGGGCAGCCAGCTGTTGAGTTTCATGTCACTTTTGCGCATCGCTCTCACATTTCGACAGGCTACCAGTCGTCGTTGCAAGCCCAGCGAATTTATGTCCCCGGCATCCAGCGCCAGTTGACTGGTGAAGGTTACTGACAGCGCCGCTGCCGCCGCGCCGTAAGCGCCAAACATAGACCGATAGTGCACCGGCTGGGGCGTCGGGATGGATGCATTGGGATCCCCCATAGGCGCTGCTGCTATGAAACCGGACTTGATGACCAGCGAGGGTTTGACACCAAAAAACGCTGGCTTCCAGAGTACAAGGTCAGCCATTTTGCCGACCTCAATCGAACCGACCTCATGCCCGACACCGTGCGTGATTGCCGGGTTGATGGTGTATTTGGCGATATAGCGTTTCACTCGGAAGTTGTCAGCCCTTGTGATGCCGTCAGGATCATCCAGCTGACCACGCTGCACTTTCATTTTGTGCGCGGTCTGCCAGGTTCGTGTTATTACTTCACCCACCCGACCCATGGCTTGTGAGTCTGAGGCAATCATGCTGAAAGCGCCGAGATCATGAAGAATATCCTCTGCGGCGATAGTTTCCTTGCGGATACGTGAATCGGCAAAAGCGACATCTTCCGGTATGGCCGAGTCCAGGTGATGGCAGACCATCAGCATATCCAGATGTTCATCAACGGTGTTTACTGTGTACGGTCTTGTCGGGTTGGTTGATGAGGGTAATACGTTTGGCAGAGAGCACGCCTTGATAATATCGGGCGCATGACCGCCGCCTGCGCCTTCAGTATGGTAGGTATGAATGGCACGACCCTTGAAGGCATCAATGGTGTCATCCACAAAGCCGGACTCATTCAGGGTATCGGTATGAATGGCAACCTGCACATCGTAGTCGTCAGCAACGTTCAGGCAATTATTGATAGATGCCGGCGTCGTACCCCAGTCCTCATGCAGTTTCAGACCACAGGCACCCGCGCGTAACTGCTCCACCAGCGGCCCCGGTGTGCTGCCATTGCCTTTGCCGAGAAAGCCCAGGTTCATGGGCATCTGATCGGTTGCCTGCAGCATGCGCGCCATATTCCAGATACCGGGAGTACAGGTGGTTGCCTTGGTGCCGGTGGCTGGACCGGTACCGCCACCAATCATGGTGGTCACCCCGGACATCAAGGCCTCCTCAACCTGTTGCGGACAGATAAAGTGAATGTGTGAGTCGACACCTCCTGCTGTCAGGATGCAGCCCTCGCCTGCCACGATTTCTGTACCAGGACCGATGATGATATTGACGCCCTGCTGGACATCCGGATTACCGGCCTTGCCGATGTGACGAACCCGTCCGTGTTTAATGCCAACATCTGCTTTCACAATACCCCAATAGTCGATGATCAGGGCATTGGTGATAACAAGGTCCATGCTTTCGCTGTCGCCACACTGGCTCTGTCCCATGCCGTCGCGTACAACCTTGCCGCCACCAAATTTGACCTCGTCTCCATACTGGGTGTGATCGTATTCCACTTCAACCCACAGATCAGTATCTGCCAGGCGAACCCGGTCACCGACAGTGGGGCCGAACATTTGTGCGTAACTGGTGCGATCGATTGTGGCCAAAGTCAGTTCTCCCCTTATCTAGAAGTATCCAGGTCACCCATGACTTCACCACGGAATCCGACAACGCGCCGGGCACCGGCGAATGGCACCAGCTCGACCTCGCGGGTCTGACCCGGCTCAAAGCGTACGGCTGTGCCGGCAGCGATATTCAGGTGATGTCCCCGTGCCGCGGCTCTGTCCAGTCGCAAAGCTGGATTGACCTCGGCAAAGTGATAATGAGAGCCGATCTGAACGGGCCTGTCGCCGGTGTTTTCCACTGACAGACGGAGCCTTGTTCGACCATCGTTGATGGTAATGTCGTCGCCAGCCGTCACAACCTGGCCAGGAATCATATTTCCAATGCCGCTGTTTGATGTCATGAAGTGTCTCGCTTGCGGTGATCAGTTGATGGGATTGTGCACGGTGACCAGTTTGGTGCCGTCAGGAAATGTTGCCTCAACCTGAACTTCAGGCATCAACTCAGCGACACCTTCCATCACCTGGTCACTGCTCAGTACCTGCTTACCCTCGCTCATCAGTTCCGCCACGGTCTTGCCGTCCCGGGCACCCTCGATGATGGCCATGGAAACCAGAGCCACAGCCTCCGGATAATTCAGTTTGAGGCCCCTGGCCAGACGGCGTTCGGCCAGCAATGCGGCCGTAAATAACATTAACTTGTCTTTTTCTCTGGGTAACAGTTCCATGATCGTTTCACCGGGGTAGAAGTTCAGGTGACGGGGTCACCTCGTTCACAAACATGCATGTACTTATGCACAAAGTTTGCCAGCCCACCTGCATGTCAGGTATCTGTTGCCCGACATGCCTCATCAGGTTGCCCATATCCGCGGCGGACAGTGTTCGCGTCCGAGCAGTAGCGGCCTCAACAATTGCCAGCACTGGATGAATATTTCTCTGGCTTCGGCCGACGAACTGCCGAGATAGCGAACCGTTACAAAGCCGTTAAAAACGCTGACATTACAAAGCATTCCAGGCTTACAGGAAGCGGTCACTGCTCGCAGACTGGTGACAATTTCTGCAGTTTCGCCGCTACGGCTTTCTGCAAACGGGCCGGCGACCATCAGGCCCATGACCGGTTGACCACGCAGCCCTACAGAGGCGTCATACAGAGAGCGACTGCCCTCGTTAAGCACGAAATTCTCAACGATTAGTGGCCGGCCATCGCGAAAAACACCTAAATGCTGCCTGAATTCTCCGCTGTCAAATTCCAGCTCACTGGCCGGCAGACCCAGACAGGTGATTTCCCAGCCTGCGTAATGGCATCGATCACTAAGCTCAACCCGGGTTTCAAGACCGGCGGACGCGCCGGGATAGATAATGGTTTCCTGAGGGAAGTATTCGATATTCGCACCCTGTGAAAGCACCATTCTGGTTCGCTGCCATTGCAGTGTGCGATCTTCCCGTGCACGGTAAACTCGCCCTGCACCAGGAGTGGTCACCAGGACGCTGGCATCCTTGCCCAGAGCCACTGATATCTCCAGAGAGTCGCCCGAAACCAGTCCGCCAGGCGGGTGCAGCAGGTACACATGCGCCAGATCAGGGCCTTCCGGATAGAAAGGTTTTTGCACATACAGTGGCCCGTTATGGGCACTGGCCACGAGGCGGCAGCCGCGGGTTGTCCGCGCAAACTTCAAATCAAGCGATGCCTGCCAGCGTGAGGCTGCAGGCCTGGCCAGCGCGGTGGTCATACCGCCAGATGCCGTCGAATCAGCTCGTCACTCAGTCCACTCATGGTATCACTGGCAACCACACGGCCTTTTTCCATCAGGCGAAACTCGGTACCGACGCGTCGCGCGAATGCCAGTTTCTGCTCCACAAGAATAACGGTCAGACCTTCCGAATTAAGTTTCATAATTACGTCACCAATCTGTTTGACGATATTAGGCTGGATGCCCTCATTTGGTTCGTCCAGCACCAGAACCTGGGGGTCAGTCACCAAGGCGCGACCAATGGCAAGTTGTTGCTGCTGCCCGCCTGACAGGTCTCCTCCACGTCGATGCAACATATCGGCCAAAACCGGAAATAACTCGAAAATGCGATCAGGAATGGTTTTTATGCCGTCTGTGCGGCACGCCAGCCCGGTCTGCAGATTTTCCTCTACGGTCAGCAAGGGAAAAATCTCGCGACCCTGAGGCACAAAACCAATACCGGCGCGCGCCCGTTGATGCGCCGGCATGTCATGGATAGCCGTGCCGCTCAATTCAATACTCCCGCTCTCAATGGGCAGCAAACCCATAAGACACTTGAGCAATGTCGTCTTGCCGACACCGTTACGGCCCATGATGCAGGTACAGGAACCCGGCTCAACCGATATATCAACATCCCACAGAATCTGGGATCCACCGTAGCGCTGGTTAAGACCGTTAATGGCAATGGTCGGCGTTGTCATGATGACTCCCCGAGGTACACCTCAATGACGTCGCGGTTGTTCTGCACCTGATCCATTGTGCCTTCAGCCAGTACGGCCCCTTGATGCAAGACAGTCACTGTACGCGCAATACTGCGCACAAATTCCATATCATGTTCAACGACAATCACCGTGCGTTCGCCAGCCAGGGATTTGAGCAGCTCGGCGGTGCGCTCAGTCTCTTGCGCCGTCATGCCGGCAACAGGTTCATCAATCAACATGACGCGAGGGTTGGCGGTCAACAGCATGCCAATCTCCAGCCATTGTTTCTGACCATGAGAAAGCACACCTGCTTTGCGATGCCGTTCGGAAACCAGGCCAATTGTTTCAAGCACCTGATCCATCTGATCTTTCTGCGCTGCACTCACGTTTGCCATCAGCGTCGACCAGACGCCCTTGTGGCTGGCCAGTGACAACTCCAGATTCTCGTAAACCGTCAAAGCCTCGAAGACTGTGGGTTTCTGAAATTTTCG
The DNA here is from genome assembly GCA_002354805.1 of Gammaproteobacteria bacterium UBA2675. GTDB lineage: Bacteria > Pseudomonadota > Gammaproteobacteria > Pseudomonadales > Pseudohongiellaceae > Pseudohongiella. The sequence continues at coordinate 1,019,817 of DEMH01000009.1, read as the reverse complement.
ACCAATGCCCAGGCGCGCTATGGCCGCTTCATCATGCTTTAGCAGATCTATCGTCTGACCAAACCACACCTGACCAGAATCACAGCGCGTCTTGCCGGTTATGACATCCATCAGCGTAGTTTTGCCCGCACCATTGGCACCAATCAGGCAGCGCAGTTCGCCATCGTTGACGTACAGGCTGAGATTGTTCAAAGCCTTGAAGCCATCGAAACTGACCGACAGATTTTCGATATAAAGTATGACATTGTGCGAGACATCCGGTCGGGCGCTGACAGCTTTGTAACTCATGAGCTCACCCTCCCCAGATTTGCTTTACCTTTGCCCCCACCGGAAGACCCCGGCAAGCGGCTTTGCAGAATGCCAACCAGTCCCTTGGGCAGGAAAATGGTAACTATCACAAACAGAGCGCCCAGCATGAATATCCAGCTCTCGGGGATCAATGCAGTAAACCGTGTCTTGGCGTAGCTGACCAGGATAGCGCCGATCACAGCACCGTAGAGCGTGCCACGTCCCCCAATCGCGACCCAGACCACAATCTCGATGGAGTTGATAGGACTGAACTCGCCCGGATTGATGATGCCAACCTGTGGTACATAAAGAGCACCTGCCATCGCGGCGATCAGCGCAGAGTAAACAAACAGCCAGACCTTGTAGTCCTGAGTGCGGTAGCCAAGAAACCTGGCACGGGCCTCGCTGTCGCGCACCGCGATGATGACCCGACCCATTCGGGAATCAAGAATATAGCGACTGGTCGCGAAAACCAGCGCCAGCATGGCTGCGGTTATCATGAACAACGTCACCCGGGTGCTGTCTTCCGTCAGGCTGACGCCGAGGATATCTTTGAAGTCAGTCAGGCCATTATTGCCGCCGAAACCAGTTTCATTGCGAAAGAAAGCCAACATCAGAGCGTAAGTCAGCGCCTGCGTCATGATGGACAGATACACGCCTGTCACGCGGGACCTGAATGCCAGCCAGCCGAATACAAAGGCCAGCAGCCCGGGCACCAGCAGCACCATCAACATCGCGAACCAGAACTGATCCATTCCCAGCCAGAACCAGGGCAGTGAATCCCAGTTCAGGAAAACCATGAAATCAGGCAACTCGGGGTTGCCATACACCCCCCGATCACCGATCTGGCGCATCAGATACATGCCCATGGCATAACCACCGAGCGCAAAAAATGCGCCATGTCCCAGGCTCAGGATGCCGCAATAGCCCCAGATCACATCCACCGCCAGCGCCAGCATGGCATAACACAGATACTTGCCCAGCAGCGTAATTGTGTAGGTGCTGACATGAAATGCCGAATCTTCAGGAAGCAGCAGATTACTTAATGATGCCAGTGTGGTGCTGACAAACAGCACCACCACAAACAGCGTAATCGTGCCTGAAGTCGCGCTGCGCATATCGCCTAACTTGTCCAGCAACGATGTCATTCCGCGGCCCTCCCTTTCTGCGGGAACAGGCCCTTGGGACGGAACTGGATGAACACGATAATAAAGACCAGTGTGATAATTTTTGCCAGTACCGCACCTACTGCCGGCTCGAGGAATTTATTCGATACACCCAGACTGAATGCGCCTACCAGCGTACCAAACAGATTGCCGACACCACCGAATACAACAACCATGAACGAATCGATGATGTAAGACTGCCCGAGATTGGGACCCACGTTGGTCAACTGGCTCAGCGCGACGCCGGCGATCCCTGCGATGCCCGAACCCAGGCCAAAGGTCAATGCATCTACCCGGTCCGTTCTGATTCCCATCGCTTTTGCCATGTTCCTGTTCTGCGATACTGCGCGCACCTGAAGTCCCAGAGAGGTTTTTCTCAGGATCATCAGCAACGCAAAGAACACAATCAGCGAGAAAATCAGAATGAAAAGTCTGTTATTGGTGATCGCCAGCACCGGGTTGATCTGTATTGTTCCACTCATCCACTCGGGAGAGACCACCATACGGTTTAGCGGTGAAAATATGGTGCGCACTGTCTGTTGCAGAATCAGACTGATACCAAAGGTCGCCAGCAGAGTTTCCAGGGGACGACCATGCAGATAACGAATGACATAGCGCTGAATCAGAATGCCTACTGAGGCGGACACCAGGAAAGCGGCGGGAATGGCAACCCATAGCGAGTACGTGATGAATCCTGGCATCACCAGCTGCACGACGTAAGTGGTGTAGGCACCCAGCATCAGCATCTCGCCATGTGCCATGTTGATGACACCCATCACCCCAAAGGTCACGGCCAGCCCGATCGCGGCCAGCAACAGCACAGACCCGAGACTCAGTCCATAGAACAACTCTTCGATGAATCCGTAAAAGCGGATACGCGTGTCAATGGCCGCATTGGCCTCTTCGATCGCCGCACGTACTTCAGGGTTCTGTTCATTACGGCCATTGGGATCCAGCAGGCTGTTCAGCAGATTGCGTACGGGTGCCTCCAGGCGTCCGTGAAGCGTCGGTACCACCTGCAGTCGTTCCTCATCGGGAGCATCGGAGACCAGCACATTCATGGCGATACCGACTTCCAGGACTTCGCGAACCTCTGCATCCTCTTCTGAAGCCAGCGCTTCCCGCAGCAGGAGCACGGTATCTTCTCCCAGCTGGGACAGTAACTCCGCCGCCGCTATGCTGCGCTCATCCGCATCACCTTCAAACAGACGTATGCGTGCGATCGCATCACGTAGCAGAACACGTAGCCGGTTGCTGACCCGGATTCGCTCAAGCTCATCAGCTTCTGCCGCCGACAACTGTAATTCCGCGCTGTCGCCGGCATCTGCGGGAGGATATACCGGTCTGGCCGAGTTATCTTCGGCCAGCCGGTAGAAGGTCATGGAGTCTGGGTCGACGGCCAGCGAGTTGTCGAACATCGCGGTGAATAGCGGCAAAATACCCCGGCCACCCTGAGTCTCGAGTTGCGGAATCAACTCGACGGCCTCACTCAGGCTGGCATCAACCAGACGGACCAACAAGGGCCCCAGGTCAGAGGTATCTGACCCGGCCTGGGACTGCGCCTGTGCCTGCGACACAGAGGCGAATGCCATTGCAATCCAGACCAGGACTGACGTAATACTTAGGTGTTTCAAGAGGTGACTCCGTCGCCGTGCAACTCAGTAGCAAATGTCTTAGTAGCTTTGACCAGAACAGACTTCAGTTACTGTGTTGTAGTTGCCGCAACGAACAGGATCAGTCCAGTCGGCTTCCAGCACGCGGGAACCTTCCAGGTAGTCGGACCAGGCATCACCGGGCACCAGGCCTTCGGTTTCCCAGACAACCTGGAACTGGCCGTTTTCCTGGATTTCACCGATCAGAACAGGCTTGGACAAATGGTGATTCTTGCCCATCACCGCAGTTCCGCCAGTCAGGTTGGGTGTCTCCATGCCAATCATGGCCTGCTCTACCGCATCAACATCGGTGGTGCCGGCTTTCTCAACGGCTTTCACCCACATATTGAACCCTATGTAAGTCGCCTCCATCGGGTCATTGGTGACACGTGACTCGCTACCGATGAAGTCGTGCCAGTTGGCGATGAATTCCTCGTTCTGGCTGGTGTCGACGCTCTGGAAGTAGTTCCAGGCAGCCATGTGCCCCACAAGAGGTCGGGTATCAATACCGGACAGCTCCTCTTCACCCACGGAGAAAGCCATCACAGGAATATCAAACGATGAAACACCCTGGTTACTCAATTCACGATAGAAAGGCACATTGGCATCACCATTGATTGTGGAAACAACCGCCGTGGGTTTACCGGTGCTGCCGAAGCGACGAATATCTGCAACGATGCTCTGCCAGTCAGAATGGCTGAATGGCGTGTAATTGATCATGATATCTTCATCAGCAACACCATTGGCTTTCAGATAGGCTTCAAGAATGCGATTGGTGGTGCGGGGATATACGTAGTCAGTACCGGCCAGCACCCAGCGCTCAATGCCCAGCTCGTTCATCAGGTAATCAACCGCCGGAATGGCCTGCTGGTTTGGGGCGGCACCTGTGTAAAAAATGTTTTTGGATGACTCTTCACCTTCGTACTGTACCGGATAGAACAGCAGGCCATTGAGCTCTTCCAGGACCGGTAACATCGATTTGCGGGACACTGAGGTCCATGCACCAAAAATGACATCGACTTCTTCCTGGGTCAGCAACTCCCGGGTCTTTTCTGCAAACAGTGGCCAGTCTGATGCGGGGTCGACCACGACTGGTTCAAGCTGTCGGCCAAGCACACCACCACGCTCGTTCTGCTGTTCAACAAGCATCAGCACGGTATCCTTCAGTGTGGTTTCACTGATGGCCATGGTGCCCGAGAGCGAGTGCAGCACGCCCACTTTGATCGTATCCTGGGCCACAGCGATCGGGCTCAATGCCATCAGCCCCATCAAACAGGCGCCGGCTTTCAGGATCATGGATGTTTTGGGTTTGCGGGTGCTCATTGTCTACTCCTGCTGGTTATTGATGGCGAACCTGACAGTCTGTGACAGGGTTCATGATGCTGACTGGAATGTTGCAATTTAAACGGCTCTGCGACCAGTCGGCGATTGACGGCACAAACTACGTCATAATGCGTATTACGTAGTTTGACGCAGAATAGGCGTCATGGCCCCTTTTGCTACGTAGCCGCGATCTGGCCCCTGACTGAGCTTTCCGATTCAGCTGATCTACCAAGGGAAACAGCCTGTCAGCCGACCACCCGTTGCAGTGTCCAGAAGACGCCCATACCGCCCACGAGGCACGTGGTCGCGTGCATGAGTGCGTACTCCACTCGACCCAGACGTCTGAGAATCGCAAGAGCCAGCAGAATGGCACCGACGAATAACACCTGACCCGCCTCAACGCCGATATTGAAGAATGCCAGCGCTATAACCGTGTCAGCGGCAGAGACCCCCAGTTCCCCCAACACACTGGCGAAACCAAGACCATGAATGAGGCCAAATGCAGCAGTCACACCCATACGCCAGCGATGCGAATGCACCTGTGCCTGCGACTCCGGAAAGGCTTCAGGATTCTGAGCGCGCCGCAGACTGAGCCGTGAACCAGGTGTAAAGAAGACCTCACGCGCCATGAATACGACCGACAGCGCGATTACCGCTTCAACAGGCGCTATAGGAATATTGACCAGTCCCAGATGCGCCAGCGCAAGCGACAGTGAGTGCCCTACCGTGAATGATGTAATCAGGCCAATCAGCGGCAGCCCCGTGGCAAGCATCGCCAGACAGAACACAAAAGCGAGGTGGTCCCAGCCAATAAGAACGTGTACCGTTCCAAGCTCAAGGTAGCGCCAGGCCTTTTCAAAAAAGCCCTGCGGTGGTTGCGCGGCAAGTTCGTCCCAGACTGGCATGTCGAGACTGATGCCGGTTCGATTGCCCGACAGCATGACAGACGAACTGGTGCCATCCAACATCTGCAATTGCAGCATGCCGCCATCACGACCCCATCGCGTTTCGATCTGCCCGGTCAACTCAGTGCCCGCTTCCGCAGCCAGCTCTGGATCGCAGTCAATCATCATGGTGACGACATGCGACTGCCCTTCTGTTACTGAATCGCGCTGCATCAGAACACAGTGGCGAGGAACGACCAGAGGCGCATTGGCATCGAGGTTGGCAGGCATGGTCACTACCAGTTGGTGCACATTCGGATTGGCCTGTTCGACCAGGGTAAATTGCACGATATCCAGATAATGAGCTCGTGCCGGTGCTGCCATCAACAGCAGCGCACACAGAAGTGCAGCAAATCGGGCCAGCCGCAGTCGCAAGAGAGTAGCGCCTGTCACTTTCATCAGTGCCCCTCTTCTTCGCGCAGATTTCTGGCGCTTGCCAGCAATGCCTCTACGCTGGAACTGACTTCCCCGCTGGAGTCATAGACGACATCAAACTCATCACGAATCTGCTCGGTGCGTTCAGCCACCCGATTGAAAAGCATTGCATCTGACCAGTCCTGCAGCAGTCTGTCACGAACCGCTTCATAGGCTATTGGCTGCGGTTGCTGCACACCGCTGACCTTGACGTAATGGTAACCACGTGGTGACTGATAGGGGCCCATCCAGGTTTCCAGGGGCGCCTCCAGAAGTGCAGTAAAGAATTCTCCACCAAAACTGGAACGCAGAATACTGGCAGCATAGTCCGACATATTGTCTCCCAGCCAGTAACGCTCGCCTTCGATGTCTTCACCAGAACGCAGTCGCTCCAATAACTCGTCAGCATTCTCAGGTTGCTCTGAATAAAAGACCTGATCAAAACTGACGCGGGTTTCACTGTAGTACTCCTGAATATTGTCCATGTAGAAGGCAAGCAGGTCTTCTTCGCTGGGTGTGCTCGGTACCCCAGCCCACAACAGGCGGACTTTCTCGATCAGGTGAGCGCGCATTTTGCCGTCGGACAGGTGCATGTTCTGACGCAGCGCTTCACGAAAAACGATTTCCTCATTCAGCCATTCCTGAACAATCTGTTCGGTTTCCTCTTCGTTGGGCTCGCGGCCTTCCAGCCACTCAAAATCTTCCTGCAGAATGTCCACCACGGCTTCATTCACAACAATCGTACTGACCGCATTCTGGTCAGCCTCCGCCAGAGTCTCCGTGCTTTCCCCACCGTTTCTGATCGCATCAACGACAAATATACCCGCCGCCGCCACACAGAATATGGCCAGTGGTTCTTTCAACAGTCTGTCAAACATCAAGTTTCTCCTGCACGCCGGGCCCTGTTAAGGCTCGGCAGATTCGTCGGGCGCGTTCCTGGCGTGATAGTCATCCTGGGCGTGATCAAGGGATACCGGGTTAAGGTAATGAGGCTCGTCAATACCCTCTGCCCGCATCGCTATTCCCGTCAGACAGGCCTTTACTATGGCTGCGCTGTGCAGTGCTGTTGTATAGGCCGGGTCAAGTGCGGGGGCCACTTCAACCAGATCGAAGCCGATTACCTGGTCTTCCGCACACAGGCGACGGATTATCGGTATCGACTCACGCGGTGTCATACCTCCTGCAACTGGCGTGCCAGTACCGGCGATATAGGAGGGATCGAGCACATCCACATCGAAGGAAATATAAAGATAGCGGCCATCACCTTTGGCTTCAGCCAGCACACGCTCCATGACGTAGTCCCAGCCGTAGCGCTCAACCTCAGCCATGGAGTGGTATTTAAAGCCCTCTTCACGCATCCAGCGGTAGATGCGCTCATTCGGGCTGCCCGATCTCAGGCCCACCTGAATGTAGTCCGCACCGGTGATCAGATCCTCACGCAGCAGTCGATAGATAGGCTGACCGTGTGAAATATAGTGAGGACTGTCGCGGCCAACGTCGTAGTGTGCATCAAAATGGATCACTCCGACGTTTCCCTTGCCATAAACGTCCACCATGGCAGCCACGTTGGGGTATTCCAGAGAGTGGTCACCACCAATGATGAACGGAATGGCGCCGGTATTGGCAATTTCTCTGACCACTTCGCGCACATGCTGCATGCTACGCTCGGTACTGTCGTTGTCGATGGCAATATCGCCATAATCGACGATATTCAGCACGGAACTGGCATTGACCTGAGTGTACTGGTCGTTACCGGCCATACCGCCACGCAGCCGCAAGGCCAGCGGGCCATGATCGGCATCACGCCAACCAGAGCCCATGTTCAGTGGTGCACCCACGATGGCGATGTCCACATCACCTGCGACCAGATCCTCTGGTGTCAGGGCTACCGGGGCGCCGGCAAAGGTTGGAATGCCACCATTACCGCCCATGTAACGGCCCAGACTGATGGGACCGTCCTCGCGCTCAGGGTCGAAACTGCGGGGACGTCTGACTGTCCAGGCATTGAAATCGGGTGAATCAGTATTCAAAGGAATAAACGCCTCATCCACACCCTCCTGAAAGGGACGCTGTTCCCGAACCCACATCATCGCCTGAACGTAGGCCTTTACTTCATCCGGGCTGCGTTTTTCCAGCGCTTCAAACAGCTCCTCTGGAGTCTCCGCATAAGAACGGGTCATCGACGGATCCGACAGAAAAGCCATCTCTTCCTCAGTCAGAGGCGCCAGTCGGTCGGCCAGGTTACTGGGAAACTCAATCGGTTCCGGCTCTTCTTCGGCTTCCTCTGAAGACTGTGCATGGCCTGACTGCCAGGAAAGCAAAGCGGACAGACATAGTGCCGACAGCAGCATGGCCCGACAGGAAAAACGCGTTTTTGTTAATTCAAAGTTCATACTGAATACCTGTCAATGTTGAAACACGTTTGGCGATTCACCCTGTATCTGCAATCAGTCCTGACCATGATCCACCGCTATCGGATCCAGGTAGTTTTCCTCGGTCAGTCCACTTTTTCGCATCGCCACACCCGTCAGACAGGCGTTCAACATGGCATTGGCATTCATGGCGCTGACATAGCTGAAGTCCAGCATCGGGGCCAGGTCCATCAGTTCAAATCCGGCGATCTGAGTTTCCGCGCACAAACGGCGCAGCAATGGCTGAAGCTCGCGTACGGTCAGACCACCAGGAACAGCGCGACCTATACCAGAAACTGCTGAGGGATCAAAAATGCTGACATCAAATGAAATGTAAACTGGATTGCCAGAGTCTTTTGCCTCGTCAATGACACGATTCATCACCGAGTCCCAGCCACGAAGCTCGACTTCTGCCATAGTGTGATATTTGATTCCTTTCTCCCGCATCCACATAAAGGCATCGCGTGTGGGTTGTGGTCCGCGCAGCCCCACCTGGATCAGGTTTTCACCACTGATAATCTGTTCGTCCATCAGACGATAGACGGCATCACGATCTGACAGGCGGTGTGCGCGAGTCGGCTCGGCGTTATAGTGCGCACCGAGATGAACAACGGTCAGTTCCTGATCTCCCATCGCAGTCTTGACAGCCTTCACTGTCGGATACATCACGGAATGGTCACCGCCGACCAGGAACGGGACAGCCCCCGTCTCTGCCAACAGAGTTACCTGCTCGGTGATATGACCAATGCTGCGCTCCACACTCATGCGGTCGACGTTAAAGTCACCATAATCGACAACGTTGAGCACTGCCATAGGATCAATCAGGGCATGCACGTTGGAGTCGGCTATACCACTCATCGCGCGCAGTGTTTCGGGACCGTTACGTGCATCGCGTGAGCCACTGCTCATACTCTGGGGAATACCGGAGATGGCAATATCAACTTTTCCAGCAACCAGGTCTGCAGGCGTAATAGCGACTGGCGCACCAGCAAAGGTGGGAATGCCACCCCACTGGTGAATATATCGCGAGACACTGAAAGGACCCGGAGTACGGCGTCGCTCCCACAAGGCTTCAGGACGAACAATCTTCCAGCTGTTGAATCCGGTTGCTTCGGGGTTAAGTGGAATCTGCCCCATGTCGCGCTCAGGGTCGTAGGCAAATTCATCCAGCGCCTGCATCATATCGGACACATAAAGTGCAATCTGCTCTGGCGTGCGGCTGTCCAGCTCCTGCATCAGTTTTTCGCGAGACGCGACAATCCGCAGTGGTTCGGTCCCGCGTAAAAAGCTGCGCTGCTCAGGTGTCAAAATCGCCAATTTATCGGCAACACTTTCCGGCATCGCCACTGCGTCGGGCGTCGGCTCCGACGATGACAACATCACCGAACTGGAGCTGGAAGTTGTGCTGGCACAGGCTCCAAGGAACAGACACATACTTGCACCGACCATCGCCACGTACTTCATTTTTGAGCACTTCATTGTTGATTCTCCTCGTGGTAATCGTCCTGAGCGTGATCCAGCGATACAGGGTTAAGATAATGTGGTTCTGTCAATTCAAGTCGTCGCATCGCCACGCCTGTCAGGCAGGCTTTAGCAATGGCAGCACTGTGAAGAGTTGTAACGTAGGTCGGATCCAGCTCGGGCGCGACTTCGACCAGGTCAAAACCCACCACATTGGATTCCGCACAAAGGCGACGCACGATCGGTATTGCCTCACGTGGTGTGATGCCGCCAGACACCGGTGTTCCGGTCGCCGACGTATAAGAAGGATCCAGCACATCAACATCGAATGAGATATAGAGTTTACGTCCGTCACCCTTGGCTTCTGCCAGTACTCGTTCCAGTACATAGTCCCAGCCGTATTTTTCCACTTCGGCCATAGTGTGATACTTGAAACCTTCCTCGCGCATCCAGCGAAAAATGCTTTCGTTAGGACTATTTGCTCGCAGTCCGACCTGGATGTAGTCAGCGCCAGTTATCAGTCCTTCATTGAGCAATCGATAAATGGGTGCCCCGTGGTCAATCAGGTGGGCACGATCACGGCCGACATCGTAGTGCGCATCAAAGTGAATAACGCCCAGATTGCCGACACCAAAGACATCCACAAGTGCTGCCACGTTGGGATACTCCAGAGAATGGTCACCACCAATAATGAATGGAATGGCACCTGTCTCAACAATTTCGCGCACCACTTCACGTACATGTTCCATACTGCGCTCGGTGCTGTCGTTATCGATGGCAATGTCTCCGTAGTCGACGATATTCAACACAGACCCCGCGTTAACCTGCGTGTACTGGTCATTGCCACTCATACGACCCATCGTTCGCAGCGCCAGTGGTCCGTGCTGCGCACCGCGCCAGCCGGACCCCATATTTAGTGGCGCACCCACAAAGGCCACGTCTACTTCACCGGCGATCAGATCTTCTGGCGTCAGTGCAACAGGCGCACCGGCGAATGTCGGGATACCGCCGTTACCACGCATATAGCGCCCGAGGCTGATGGGGCCTGGTTCGCGCTCTGGGTCAAAACTGCGGGGGCGCCTGACTTTCCAGGCATTAAATTCGGGGGTGTCGGTATTTAGTGGTATGTGGTCGAGGTCTTCGCCTTCCTGAAAGCCACGCTGATCACGTACCCATATCATGGCCTCCACATAGGCCTTTACCTCATCCGCGGAGCGCTTTTCTATCTGCTCAACCAGCTGATCAAGGTCTTCGGCGTAGGAGCGAGTGTTTCGGGGGGTGCGTAGAAATTCCAACTCTTCTTCTGTGAGCAGACTCAGCCGACTGTCAAGCGAGACAGGAAACTCAACCAGTTCGGGCTGATCAGTCTCTTCTTCAGTCTGTGCCTTGGCAAACTGGCCCAGCAGAAGTGCGCTGCTGAGAGTTGCCTGGAGTAACAGGCGCATGTGCCCGCCAATATTTGTTTGATTGTTTTTTGTTGTCATCTTTTTTCCTTGCTTTATATCCACAGCCGACTGCGCTGAGGCTGGTAAGCCGGAAACTACTTGCCCGCCTCAGCCAACTCACCGATAAACAGGAGAGTTGACAGCGGCGGGCAGTAGCACCAGGAGAGGCTCTATCAGAGTGCGACGTTAATACCCAGGAAGTACGAGCGGCCAACCGGGCTCACTGGATAGGCACGTTCAGTTATGAACGGTTTTTCATCGGTAATGTTGCTGATACCACCATAGAAACGCACGGTATCATTGAACTGGTAGTTACCCGACAGGTTGTGTGAGTAAAACTCGTCAGTGAAAATGCCTTCACCGTAGTTCTGGACTGCAGTCTCAATTGGGCCTGTCAGCGCCATCTCGCTCAGATACTGTGATCGCAGACTGATACTCCAGTTGTCGCGACCAACGGTGGCAGACAACTGTCCAGCATATTCTGGCGAACGCATCTCCAACAGGTCTTCGTCAACGACAGCTTCTTCGCCCGGGTTGGTGGGCTCGACGAAGTCAAGCTTCAGCTGCTTGGTCACGTTAGTGCTCAAGGAGATGTTGTAGTCAGCCAGCTGAAAGCGGTATGACAGGTTCAAGTCAACACCTTCTGCCAACGCTTCACCAAAGTTCAGCTGGGTTTGACGAAGGAAGACAAAACCGCCGGACTGTGCTGATGTTGAAGTGCTGTTACGCTGAATCAATTCACAGAACGGGTTGTTGATTGATGCCGCGTCGTAGCAGCTGTTCACAATGTTCTGAGAAGAAATCTCGGCAATCGCCTCCTCAATTTCGATGTTCCAGTAATCCATGCTCATCGTGAAGCCTTCCAGGAATCGCGGCTGGAATACAAAACCAACCGTCTCCGTGGTAGCAATTTCCGGCTTCAGGTTTGGGTTACCCCCGACGACACCCGGGAATCCGGCTGACAGCGGGTCTACGAAAATGTAGTTCCCGTTGGCATCGAAGATTTTTGACTGCTGTACACCATTGGCGGTCAGATCGGCCACACAGTTAGCCTGACGCAGGGCCGGATTCGGGCCACTGGCAATCTGCGATGCATCACAGGGATCATTGGGACGGAAGCTTTGTCCCTGCTCTGGCGAATACAGTTCGAACAGGTTAGGTACCCGTACCGCTTCGCTGTAATTGGCGCGGATACGGAAGTCCATGACGGGCGCCCAGACACCGCCAACACTGTAAGTATCGTTGCTACCAAAGGTCGAATAGTCAGCACGACGGAAAGCCGCATCAACTGTCAGTGTCTCTGCCAGGGGCAGACCGGCCAGAATGGGCAGTTCTGCTTCCACAAACATATCCCATACATCGTACTTGGCACTGGTATTCAGCAGCCGGTTACCGGGTGAGCTGCCCAGGCTCTTTGCGGCACTGACGTCACCTACCCAGTCTCCCGGACTGAAGCTGGTGCCCTGCGGCGTTACACCGCTGACCTGGATAATGCCCTGATCGTAGCTGTCGAAGGACTGTGAGCTTTTCTCTTCGCGCCATTCACCACCGGCTGCAAATGAAACAGGACCACCCTGCAGAGAGAACCAGTTGGCACTGGAACCGCTTACAAAACCCATTACGACCGACTGCTCAATACTCTCTTCAACGGTACGTGTGTAAGAGAAAAAGTCGATGGCTTCCTGGCTGATTGAGCCTTTGCCGCCCCAAATATTGGCTGGCTGGCACTGGCCGTCACCAGGTGCGAAGGTGAAGAACGGCGACACTGCACGTCCACCCAGGTAGGCGGGGAAGTTAAATGGTGTGGTACGCGGGTAGGCAGTCGGGTCGAGATCCGAACGACAAACCGGCTGACCTGTTGCCGGGTCAGTTGTCACGTCGATGGCCGCAAAGAAGCGGTCAGTAATCGGCGTAAACGGAGACTCCATAGTGCGCTCAAACTTACCGTAGTTGGCAGAGACTTCGTAATCCAGACCCAGATCGTCGAAGCTGCCGCGCAGACCGGTTACCAGACGGTAGGTAGTACGCTCGTTGTAGGACTCATTGTGCCCCCAGTCGTCGGAGTCACGTGAAATGTAAAGTCCGCCCGGGCCAACGAAGCCCACGCCTGGATTAGTGGCAAATGGCGCCAGCTGTGCAGGCAGGAAGGGGTTATCCGGCGCACCATACAACAAGTCGGTTGCCTGGTTGCCGCCGCCACCGAAAGTCACATCATGACGAACGTACTTGGTCTCGACAAACGCTGTTGTGGTTGGCGTAAGATCATAGTTGGCGTTCAGGTTAACAGCCCACTTGGTATCCTCAGGTATAACAAACGGGCGGTTCGGCGCGATGTAAGATCCGGCCGCACCAAACTGGTTGAAGTTACCTGCCACCAGACCGTCCTGATACGTATTCAGGCTGCCATCTTCACCAATAATCCAGCAACCACCGGCTGCGCCAAATGAAGCTGTGCCGTCCAGGCTCGAGTTGTAACCGGTGAAACTGTCCAGACAGTCACCAGTGCCGTTGCCGTCAAGGTCAGGTTCCTGACCCAGACCTATTGTGGTACCAAAGTCACCCAGTGCTACCACACCGTAAGGGGAAGTGATGTTAAAGGTACGACCAGGCAGCAGTGCACGTGGTGACGCCGAGTTAACGCGGTCCAGGAGAGCCTGTTCGGCTGAGGTCAAAGTAGGTTGCGCACCAAAGGCTGAGTTGTAGCTATTACCAAAAGCTGTTGCTGTCGGAATACGTGCGCCGAACGGATATCGGCCAGTATTGTCAAAATTGTAGTAGCGCGCCAGGTTAGGCATTGTGCTGGGATCAATGTCACCCTTCTGGAATCGCAGCAGCGGATTGACATCGCCCGTTGCGCGGCCTCCGTTTGCAAGGAAATCACGATCGCCAGCTCGCAGACCTGCGGAATAATCGTGCTGCAATGACAGATTCACGTTACCGCGATTGGCATCGAAGTTGCGCCCCAGCAGCGCGCGTATGCTGTTAGTCTCCGCATCGCCTTCGCCAGACATGCCTGTTCTGAAGTCGATGTCTACACCTTCAAAATCGTCCTTAAGTACAAAGTTGACAACACCAGTCACCGCATCCGCACCGTATACGGCAGACGCGCCGCCGGTCAGTACTTCTACACGCTCAATCAACGCCGATGGAATTGTTGATACATCAACAGAAGAGGTACCTTCGATACCAGACACGTGACGCCGTCCGTTAACCAGCGTGAGAGTACGCTGGGAGCCCAGGCCGCGCAGGTTGAGCGCGCTACCACCAACGTTACTGGCACGGCCCACGTTCTGCGCAGAGTTGCCGATTGATGCTGTACTGGTAACTGAAGACAGCAGAGCCGGGTTCTCATTCAACACTTCGCCAATGTCGATACTAGCCGAACTGGTGAGATCATCGGCGCTGATCACAGACAGGGGCTGCGGAGAGGTTGCGTTATCCATTCTCTGAATACGGCTGCCTGTAACGACCAGCTCTTCAATCTGCGGCGCCTCTTGTGCGTAGAGTGATGGCACGGTAGTCGCACTCATCAGCAACGCGATCGCAGTGTGAAGTCGCTGACGTCTTACAGTAGTAGTTGTTTTCTTCATATCTTTCATTAGCCTCATTACAATCAGTAATTGATACGCTCCCTGCCAGGACGTGATCAGAGTCAATTCAAATCATCGAACGAGGTTTAGCAAGTTGCGTACCAGCTAATGAGTCATGATAAATATCAAAGGCTTATGGTTCAGAAAGAGTGCGCGAGAAAAACAGCGTGCTTCAAAAAGAGGCAACGCGGATATGCGAAGCCACTTTATTGTGCATTGAATTATGTTTTTATGTTATTAAACAATAACTTAGGCGAGATACGAGCAGTTATATTATTTCATTTCTACGTTCATTGGTTAACTAGCTTTTTTACTTATACGTCAACTAAAAAGGTGTGCGTTTAACTTAGAAATTACAGTTTATTAGGCCTATGACGTAGATGATTCCAGCGACTACGTCATTCGACGTACCGACGTGTTGGCGTATAAAAATCGCAGGTGTCACTTTTATTATCGACACAACGGATAGACCACTTTAATTAAATAAAGTTCTTGCAGAATTTCTGAAAGTTATCGGCGCAGCACCATCAACCATCTGCCAATATTGACGACACTGGCCAGCGCTCCAGCAAAGTATGTAAGCGCGGCTGCTTTCAGTACCTGCCGCGCACTGCGAATCTGGGAGTCATCCAGATATTCTCCCTCTACCAGTATGGGTAGAGCCTTGTTAAAACTGGCATCCCACTCCTCGGGTAGCACGATCAGGTAGGCCATTGCGCCTGCCAGTTGCAGCAACACACTCAGCCCGATGACAGTCCCGATGGCGATTGGCGAACGCAGCACCAAAGCGGCAACCGGTACCGACCACATCAAGGCGATGCCCATCTTGTTGAGCCGCGCCGCCATGGGCATGTATTTGCTTCTCAGTTCAAAGATGGACTCGCGGCGATGAAACTGAATTGCGTGTCCGACTTCGTGAGCGGCTACAGCCACAGCCGTAACTGATCGACCGTGGAAGTTGCTCGGGCCAAGGCGAACCATTTGCGCCTGCGGGTCAAAATGATCCCGCCCCTCATCGGTCTCTTCCACCCCGATACCGGTCAGCGCAAAGCGTTGAATCAGATGCTGTGCAAGCTCTCCTCCAGTGCCTGGCATATCGGGAACTTCCCGATGATGTTTACGCATAACCTGCTTGACCCATAGCTGGGGTGCAAACACCAGCGCAGCCAGGAACAGACCCAGTATTGCCAGAACCATGCAGTAAATTCCTCACAAGGGCTTGAATTGTCCAATTAATCTAATGATAATGATTCTCATTACCATAGCCAGCCGCATCGACACGAAGCCAGCCAACGGTTAACCAGGACATTTATCGGTCCATATCAGACAAGAGAGGTTAGCATGACAGGATATTACATTTACGCCAGCATCAATGACGGCAAACCCAGTCTGCAGGTGGTTGACGCCGATTCTCAGGAAACCTGCCTGGACTGGGCCGGGCACGAAGTAAGCAATAGCCCGGATACTTCCGAGATTTCCGATCAGGATCTGCAGGAGCTGTTTCGCCGATTGTTACTGGTAACCTGCCGGCAAAAGCTCAAGGCACGGGTAAAGCAGGCCAAGACCCGCAGGGCACAGCATTGATGGCTGTACACCACGGGCCCGGCAGTTGATGACGCCGTCAAAAGCCGCGCAGGGAAGCGTAGCGGTCGCGGTGATAGCTCGCATCACCCAGGGTCTGCTGAGCCACCCGTGCGCGTTTGATAAAGAAACCAATATCAAACTCGTCGGTCATACCGATGCCGCCGTGCATCTGGATACCCTCATTGCTGACGAGCTCGTAGACCTCGGATAGTTTGGCTTTACACATACTCGCCAGTGCAGGGATATCCTCCGCATCATCTCCGCGGTCAAGCTCTAGCAGGGCCTTGCGCACGAGCGATCTGCACAACTCTATCTCGGAGTACATGATCGCTGCCCGGTGTTGCAAAGCCTGAAAGGCACCAATCTGCACACCAAACTGTGTACGCTGCTGCAGGTAGTCAACAATGCGCTCAAACACCTCCTGCACACCACCCAGCATCTCTGCAGCCAGGCCAATTCGGCCGATGTCCAGTGTGCGCTCCAGCGCAGCTCTGCCCTGACCCTCTGCGCCCATCAAGGCGTCAGCCGGCACTTTCACATTGTCAAACCTGACATTGCCAGCATTGCGATTGTCGACCATGTTCAGCCGTTGCACCGAAATTCCCGGCGTCGCCGCATCGACTACAAACAGGCTGATGCCATCGTTTGAGTCTGCTGGATCACTGCTTCGTGCCACCACAATAAAGTAGTCCGCCACGTGCGCATCCAGAACAAACACCTTGTCACCGTTCAGGGTGTATCCATCAGCAGTTTTTTCAGCGCCAAGGGCGATATTTGACGGGTTGTGCAGAGCTCCCTCCTCAAGAGCGAAGGCAATGACAGTTTCGCCTGCAGCGACCTTTGGCAGCAATTCACTCTTCTGTTCCTCTGAGCCCGCCAGGTTGATGGCAGTTGCGCCAAGCAGTACCGTGGATACCAGCGGTGTCGGTACCAGTGTGCGCCCTGTTTCCTCCAGCACAATACCCAGTCCTGAATAGCCGAACTCGAAACCACCGTAGGCTTCGGGAATGGCCATACCGGCCCAGCCCAGCCCCACCATGGCCTGCCACAACTCATCTGAAAAACCGCGCGGGTCCTTTTCATCGCGCAGTTTGCGCAAGACCGCGACCGTTGCTTTCTCGCGGCAAAAATCACGCGCTGATTCCTGAAGCATTAGCTGATCTTCGTTGAGTACCAATGACATGTAAAAGTCCTCCCTTACTTTTTGTTACTGGCGACCATGGAGGTCATGTCTGGCAGGCCCAATACCCGCTTGGCAATCACATTCAGCTGGACCTCATAGGTGCCTCCTTCAATTGAATTGCCTTTCGAGCGCAGCCATTGTCTGGTGGTATCCAGCTCTCGTGCACTGAAGTCACTGCCGTCTTCGGTTAGTGACTCCCAACCCAGCGCCTGGGTGCCTGCTGCTTTCAGCGCCAGCTCATAACGCCGCTTGTTCAGTTCACAGCCGTAATTCTTCAGCATTGACGACGTCGCATTCGGCCCCTTGCTCTGTTTGGCTTCCTGCGCCGAGCGCTGCGAGGTCAGTGAGAATGCCTCACTGTCTATCATGAACTGTGCGATCTGGTCGCGCAGGGCGGGATCGGACAGTTTGCCGGTATCACCCCGATACGACATGGCTGTCTGCGCCAGTGAGTCAGCCAGACCGCCACGGTTGTTGCGACCACTGCTAAGCCCGAAGCCGGAAATCATGGTGCGCTCATGCTGGAGCAGACGCTTGGCTATGGTCCAGCCGTCATTGAGGCGACCGACTACATTGCCAGCCGGCACGCGCACATTGTCAAAGAAGGTCTCGCAGAATACCGAGTTGCCACTGATCAGCTTGATGGGTTTGGTGGTCACGCCCGGTGAGGCCATATCAAACAGAATAAAACTGATACCACTGTGCTTTGGCGCTTCGAAATCAGTGCGCACCAGACAGAATATCCAGTCAGCCTTATCAGCATAGGAGGTCCAGATCTTGGAGCCATTAATCACGTATTCGTCGCCGTCCAGGATAGCCTTGGTGCCCAGTCCGGCCAGGTCCGAACCGGCACCCGGCTCGCTGTATCCCTGACACCAGCGGATCTCACCGCGGACGATTTTGGGAATATGCTCCAGCTTCTGCTCGTGGGTGGCCATTTCCAGCAGCACCGGTCCCAACATGCTGATGCCAAAGCTCACCAACGGTGGTCGCGCCTTGATGCGCTGCATCTCTTCCGCCAGCACCATCGATTCAGCCTTGCTCAGGCCACCACCACCGTACTCGGCCGGCCAGGTCGGCGTGGTCCAGCCTTTGTCCGCCATTCGGTCCAGCCAGACTTTGCTGTCCGGGTTCTTGAACTCGGCATTGCGCCCACCCCAGACCACCTCATCTTCGGGCATGGGCGTGCGCATAGACGCCGGACAGTTTTCTTCCAGCCAGGCACGGGTTTCCGCGCGGAATGATTCCAGATCCTGCAAGGGGCACCTCCTTGGTAAGTGTCTTTTTACATGCCCAGAGTGTACCAAGGAGAAGGTGTTAAATCAGCAGAATCTATGTCTGCCGGGCTACTAATTCATGGATTTAATAGGCGCATCGATCGGGCTGTCCGTCTGATCAATCTGTCGCTCTATAACAGGAGAGGTGCCGATGAACTATGCTGATGATAATCTGTCCATTGAATGACAATAACAACAAGGAGAGACTCAGGATGTCGAACGTTATCAGCGTCCCTGCAGAGATAAGGACTGGCGAAAATCGGGTAGCACTGGTCCCGGAAATAGCCAAAAAATTGATCGCTGCCGGAACTACCATTCAAGTTCAGACACTGGCTGGTGAGCATGCTGGCTTCAGCGATGAGGACTATACCGCTGCAGGTGCAAGTATATGTCCGGACGACTCGCTACTCGGTACAGCTGATGTCGTTTTAACTGTAAACCCTCTGACCGAGACCCAGCTTCAAAAACTGCGCGATGGCAGCATCCTGATTGGATATCAGAACCCATGGTCAGATACGCAGCGGTTCAAGCTGCTTCGGGACAAGAAGATCAGCGCCATTTCAATGGAACTGATCCCCCGCATCTCCCGTGCCCAGGCAATGGACTCGTTGTCATCTCAGGCCTCAATCGCCGGTTACAAGAGCGTCCTGATGGCAGCCTCATTGTCTGGCAAGTTTTTCCCCATGCTGACCACCGCAGCGGGTACTGTGCGTCCATCCAAAGTACTGGTCATTGGTGCCGGCGTGGCCGGCCTGCAGGCAATTGCCACGGCACGCCGACTGGGCGCCATGGTCGAAGCCTATGACGTACGCGCTGCCGTCAAGGAACAGGTTGAATCACTGGGTGCAAGATTTGTTGATATCGACATCAAGGCTGAAGGCAGCGGCGGCTATGCCCGGGAACTGACCGAGGAAGAAAAACAGAAACAGCAGGAGATTCTTGCCCGCCATGTCGCGGCTTCGGATGTGGTCATCTGTACTGCCGCCCTTCCCGGCCGCGCCTCACCCCGCATTATTCCCACAGACATGGTCAACAACATGAAAGGCGGCGCGGTGATTGTGGATCTGGCCGCAGAGGGTGGTGGTAATTGCGAACTCACCCGACCGGGTGAGACCGTGATGCATAACCGCGTGACCATTTATGGACCGATTAACGTGCCATCAACTGTACCCAACCATGCCAGTGAATTGTACGCAAAAAACCTGTTCAATCTGCTCGGCCTGATCATCAAAGAGGACTCGCTCCAGATAGATCTGGACGATCAGATCCTCAAAGACAGCCTGATCACCCACGCTGGCGACATCATCAACGATGCAGTGCAAGAGCGACTGCAGGCAAGCACTAACTAGGGGGAGAACAACATGATCGAAGGACTCGCAGCGATTTACATCTTTCTACTGGCCGGGTTTACCGGATTCGAAATCATCAGCCGTGTGCCGGTGATTCTTCACACCCCGTTGATGTCGGGCTCCAATTTCGTTCACGGCATTGTCCTTGTAGGCGCGATGATCGCGCTTGGCATTGCAGAAACCACATCGCAACAGGTCATAGGCTTTATAGCAGTGTTACTTGCTGCCGGCAACGCGGTTGGCGGCTATGTGGTGACTGAGCGCATGCTGGAAATGTTCAAGAGCACAAACAAGCAGGGAGACAAAAAATAAATGGAACTTATTATTCAGATCAGCTACCTGCTGGCAGCCATCATGTTCATTCTCGGGCTCAAGCAGATGAGTTCGCCAGTCACCGCCCGGCGCGGCATTCACTGGGCCGGCGCGGGTATGGTGGTCGCTACACTTGTCACCTTTGCCGCAGAAGAGATCACCGGCAATGAACAGGCATCCACCAATGTCATTCTGATCATAATCGCGATTGCACTGGGCGGAGGTTATGCCTGGTACACGGGAAAGCGCGTGGCGATGACTGACATGCCACAGATGATCGCCATGTACAACGGCATGGGTGGCGGTGCCGCTGCCGCAATTGCAGCAGTGGAACTGCTAAAGGCTCAGGCTGCAGTAAGCGGAGGTTACGCCAGCAGCGTGCCGGATTACCTGGGCGCCGATGTGACGATCCTGGCGATTCTTGGCGCCATCATTGGCACCATTGCTTTTTCTGGCAGCATCATCGCCTGGGCCAAACTGGATGGTCGTTTGAACAGCAATCGTCTGCTGCCACAGCAGCAGTTGATCAATCTGATACTGGCCATCGTGCTGGTGGCTGTGGCGGTCAGTGTTTACACAAACGGCAGCCTCAATCTGATCATTGCCTTCTTTGCGATAGCACTGGTGCTGGGAATCTTTATCACGGTGCCGGTTGGCGGCGCAGACATGCCAGTGATCATTTCCCTGTTCAACGCCCTGACGGGGCTTGCGGTCGGCTTCGAGGGTTATGTGCTGGGCAATGCGGCAATGATCATCGCCGGCACGGTGGTCGGCTCAGCCGGCACCCTGCTGACTCACCTGATGGCCAAAGCCATGAACCGTTCGGTCTCGAATGTGTTTTTCAGTGGCTTTGGAACAGGCCATTCCGCTCAGGCGTCTGGGGACGAAGACGGTGGCACTCAAAAAGAAGTGCAGGCACAGGATGCCGGCATCATGATGGCTTATGCCAGTCAGGTGATCATTGTGCCGGGTTACGGCATGGCAGTTGCGCAGGCGCAGCACAAGATCTGGGAACTGACTCAGCTGTTAACTGACAAGGGCGTAAAAGTGAAGTTTGCCATTCACCCGGTCGCAGGACGCATGCCAGGCCATATGAACGTGTTATTGGCTGAAGCGGGTGTTCCCTACGATCTGATCTACGACATGGAGGACATCAACGCCGATTTCGCCAATACCACAGTAACGCTGGTAATTGGCGCCAATGACGTGGTCAATCCGGCTGCCAAAAAAGATCCCAACAGCCCCCTGTTTGGCATGCCAACTCTGCATGCTGAGTTGTCTGAGAATGTCATTGTTGTTAAACGCGGTCGTGGCACTGGCTTTTCCGGTGTCGAAAACCCGCTGTTTGTTGCGGAGAACACCCGTATGCTGTTTGGTGACGGACAGAAAGTGGCTAATGAACTGATCGTGGCGGTCAAGGAACTGTCGTAAGCACCCCAGAGCCCATAGGGCTCTGGGAATTATAGGGGGCGCGAACAAGTTTGACGCGCCTCTCTACTGAACCAGATCGGCCTTCTCAACTGCGAACTTGAATTCACCCAGGTGTCGGAGGGTCACATTAAAGGTCTCGGCGCCCACACGCACCAGCGGAAGAATCAGCTTGTTGTTGCCGCCATCAAAAAATGACGGCACGGCGTCGGGGTTGTCGCTAGTGTTCTCTGCGGCGCTGGCCAGGAAGAAATTCAGATTACCGGTATGCTTCAGAGTGACTGAGTAGTTCACTTTATCCACATACACCTTGGGAATGGTCACCAGATCTGCAACCGGGTCGTAGACGTTGATATCTGCCCGCACCTCCGCCAGCGAATCAACTACTGTGATGCCCGTTACATTGTCACTGATGAAGCTGAACAGCGCCGGTATCTTTGCATAGACACCAGGTGATCCTGGTGTTCCACAATTCGCTGTCTCACTGCCGCCAAAACTGCTCAAGCCAATCTGCAGCGCACCCTGATTACCATTCAGCTTAACGAACAATGGTCCTCCGCTGTCTCCCTGGCAGGTGTCTGATGTGTCGATATCGGCAAAGCTGCCGGCACAGAACATGTTAGATGTGATCAAACCCTCGTGGGCTGCTTCACACACCGGTGTCGTAACAGTAATTACCTGCGTCTGCAGCAGATCGTCGGAAGGACTCGTTCCGTCACCCACTGTCGCGCCCCAACCGGCAACGATGGTGGGGATGTGGGCCGGCAACGCACCGGTGAAAAGTTTTACCGGTGTCAGATTGACCGGGGAGGCCAGCTCCACCAGCGCAATATCGAAGTCGTTGGCGTTCGGGCTGGTCTCTGCGTCGGGGTTATAGCTCGGATGAATGATGACGCGACTGGCGGAGCGCACGACGGCGCCACTGCTCATGTTATTGATGTTGTCCGAGTTAAGAGTGACTGTCACCAGCGATGCCGGATCGTCTGCCAGGGCATCACCCGCTGTGTTCAAAAAACAGTGTGCTGCTGAGAGTATCCAGCCGGGCGCTATCAGGCTTCCGCCGCAACCACCACCATTCTCACTGTCCTTGCCACCCTGAATAAACAGGCTGGCCATCCATGGATAGGATGATGTCGAGGCAGGCTTGCCATTAATGATTCTTGTTTGTGTTTGTGCATGGGTGCCATTCAAGAGCATGACCGAGCAACAGAACGCCAATGCTGTCAGGCTTATTTTTTTCATGATTCCTTCCTTATTAATAGCGAATTGGGCACATCAGTAGTACCAGGCGGTAGGGCGAGTCTGATGAATACAAGGGTCATAGTCCTAGATGAGGACCATCAGGTCAAGAAGCGGCCGAATCCTGAGGCACTCTGGCCTGCCTGCAACCGGCTCCTGACGCCTCGGGCTATGGAATAGATCCGCGTCCCCGTCCGTTAACGTATCGAGACTAACAAACGCTATGCACACTGGAGGCATAACAATGAGTACGCGAAAAATCAGCCAACTGATGCTTTTAACTGGCGTTACTTTCCTGCTGGTTGCCTGCGCGTCGCAGCCTGCCTACCGCGCTGCCGAGAATGGCGGCTATGGATATTCGCACCGCGAACTGTCACAGGACCAGTATCGCGTTCAGTTCCGAGGTCGCGGCGACGATGCCGGCCGCGCGATGGATTATGCCATGCTGCGCGCCAGCGAATTGACCCTGGAAAAGGGCTATGACTGGTTTGACGTCGCCAGTCGCGACACGCTGGTCAACAACCAGCAGTCCGAGCCTTCCGTTTCCGTATCTGCCTCAAGCGCCCGGTACGCAACCGTTCAGGATTGTGGTCTGTTAACCTGTACAACCTATCAGCGCCCTGTGCCACAGTATGGAGCTGGTGTGACAACTATTGGAGACTCACGCAGTACCGTCGAGGTCATCATGGAAATCCGCATGGGCAACGGTGAGCGTCCGAGCGGCCAGAACACCTATGATGCCCAGGAACTGTATTCCAGACTGAAACCCGAAGTCTGATCTGACTAATACTGCGGCTACCACATTCAGTGTCAGCCTCTTGAAATCCATTTGGACAGACCTTATCTGTCCAAATGGATAAACAACGAGGTTGATACCCATGAACAGTCGCATCATCACACTGATGGCTGCCGGACTGGGTCTTTGCCTGACGCTTACCGCCTGGCTGGCCTGGTCCAATTGGCAGCTGCAACAGCAAATCATCAGCATCAGCAACACTCAGCAGGATGAAACTTCCCAGCATGTGCCAGAATGGCTGCGTCGCCTGGAAACACAAAGCGCTCCCCTCTCATCTACCCGCACACCTGCACCACCATCAATAGCTTGGGATCCCTTTGCCGAAATGGATCGCATGCAGCAACAGATTGATCGCTGGATGCAGGGCGCTGCGCCCGGTTTGAATCTGACGCCACGCAGCAGTCTGTTCTCTGCGGCGACCGCACAGCCAGACATTCGCATAGAAGAAGACAGTGATGCCTACCGGGTTCGTATTTCCGTTCCGGAAGGCAGCGAGTTGGCTTTAGACACAGAAATTAATGAAAGACGTCTCACTGTCAGTGGCGAAGTCAGCGCCCACAAGGACGAAACAGGCTCTGGGTCAATGCAGCGATTTTTCAGCAGTAGCCAGTTCTCTCGGCAGTTCACGCTGAACAGTCCGGTCGACAGTCTGGGCATTCGCAAAGAGACCGTGGGCAATGAGGTCATTATCACTCTGCCCAAGGTTTAAACGCGTTACACACACGCCTGGATAGAAGTTCTGGGCGCAAATACCAGGCAGCGCGGACACCGGCGGGGACTACGCCTCGCCGCGCCTTGCCGCCTGAATGATATTGTCTGCAGCCCGGAAGGCCAGCGCCATGATCGTCATGGTAGGCTGGCCACGACTGGAAGTTACCAGACTGCTGCCGTCCACCATAAATAGATTTGGCACATCGTGGGACCGATTGTAGCGATCAATGACTGAGCTTGAAGGGTCATTGCCCATCCGGCAGGTACCGAGCAAATGCACACTGCCACTCTGCCCATTCTCCGCATAATAGCCCGTCTGCTTGATTGCCCCGGCGGCTGTCATCAGCTCTGAACATCGGTCGTAGAAAAACTTCATTGTGGCGATGTCGTCAGGATGATCCATGTAGGTACAGCGCAGCGCCGGACGTCCCCACTTGTCTCTCAGGGTCGGATCCAGGCTGACATTGTTACTGGATAAGGGCAGTGAGGTAGTGTGTCCGGAAAAGGCAGCAGTGTGTGTAAATTCCTGACTCAGATGGCGCTTGAATTCACTTCCCCAGCTGGGACCGTCGAAAAGGCTGCCCCGCAGCGCGAGCCCCATTGGCATGCCACGGGAGGGATGCCGACCATCAATACCACCACCACCATAAAAACCCATGGCCTGGTCTATCTCATAATAATCATGAACAACACGGGTTGTAGGCACGCTTTTGTAGGCATTCACCGGGTGCTCAAACAGACCGACCACGGAGCAATGGGCATTGAACATCAGGTTTTTGCCGACCATACCGCTACTGTTGGCCAGGCCATCCGGAAATTGACTGTTGGCAGAGAGCAGCAGCAGACGCGGCGTTTCCGCCCCATTGGCACAAAGCACGACCGCTTTGGCACGTTGTGCCTGTTCTGTACCATCAGCATCCCAGTAGACCACCTCCCGCACGCGGCCGCTGTCATCAGTATCTATTCGCGCTGCCGTGCAGCCGGTGCGCAACTCGCAATTTCCGGAAGCCAGCGCCTGCGGAATCATGGCAATCATGGTGGAAGATTTGGCGTTCATCTCACACCCATACCCATTACAGAAGCCACAGTGCGTGCAGGCTGGACGCCCATTGTGTGGTTGGGAAAGAATGGCCACGGGGGCAGGATAGGCAGTCAGCCCCAGCTGACGTGCAGCGCGCTCCAACAGAACATCAGACCCCTTCACAGGCATGGGAGGGCAGGGATAATCGCGCGACCGGGGCGGATCCCATGGCCCCTGGAGCCCTGACACGCCAATTTCCCAGTCTACCCGGGAGTAATACGGCTCGAGTTCCTCGTAACTGATCGGCCAGTCGGTGAAATTGGTTCCGGCGATAGTGCCTTTGACACTTGCCTCCATAAAATCAATGGGTCGCAGGCGCCAGAAGTTGCCCGAATAATGCACACTGCTACCACCCACGTTGTGTGCGTAACTCAGGGCACGTTCGACGGGCTGCGCTTCTTCGTTTTCGGTTTTCCTGAACGTCTGAGGGTGGCCCTGCCTTACGCTCCAGGTAAGTTCACTATTGATATCATAAGCCCATTCATCGTGACGAAAATCGCCAGCCTGCAAATGCGGGCCCTGCTCCAGCACCACGACAGAAAAGCCTGCCGTACTGAGTTCTCTGGCCATGATACCGCCGGCCGCGCCAGAGCCAATAATGACAAAATCAACGTCCGTACGGGTGTCGAAATGCGGCAGGGAGTTGTTCGCTTCAGCCATGACCTACTCCCCCCTCGCGGCGTAATCCGCGTCGTAATAACCGAAAGGCGGCTGCCAGAAATGTCGGCTTTCAAAGCCGATCATACGGTAGCCGGGCAGGTCCGCACTGCCACCATACTCTGGCAGCGCGAACATACCGGCAACGGTGAGGAAGCGCATGGTGCCAAAAAACTGGGTTGATTCAATGCGTGTCAGCAACTCATCCTGTTGGCTGCTATCGAGGCTGGCAAACGTGGGTGTATTAAAACTCTGTTGGACCATAGCCTGTAGTTCCAGCAGCCCTACCCGAAGCAATGCCAGCTCATCATCGCGCCCATCGCCCAGCACATGATCCATAAAATGGATCACCCCGGCCTCATTGGCACCTGGCGTCTCGTCGCTGGGCAGGATGCGTGATGCAATGGCAGCCAGCTCACTGGCTTCATCGGAGTTGAGCGTTGAAAAAAGTGCTCCCTCTGCAGCCGACTGACGAGCACGTTCGCAGCCGCTTAGCACCATGGGCAGGGTCAGTACTATGCAGGATTGTTTTGCAAGTCGCGCAGTCAGGGCCAGCAACGCGCGGCGGGACATTGGGCCGTTCATGAGAAGTTCCTCTCTCGTAGCCTCATCGCGAAAACGCTATCCCGGCCAGCTGTTAACCGAACAGGATTTCAACTTGAGTCTAGCATGAACCGATAGAGATGCATCGAGGAATTGCTACGCTAAATGACATACGCGCGATGGACGTATATCTGCAGCAGAAGTGATTTCCGTAAAGTTACGTGCCACTCGTTCTACAACCAGGGCAGCTGGTACTGGAC
Organism: Gammaproteobacteria bacterium UBA2675; assembly: GCA_002354805.1. Taxonomy (GTDB): domain Bacteria; phylum Pseudomonadota; class Gammaproteobacteria; order Pseudomonadales; family Pseudohongiellaceae; genus Pseudohongiella. Next base: position 992,703 of record DEMH01000009.1, on the reverse strand, counting down.
TATTCAGACTGTGTTGCGCTGGCGAACATGCCTCGCAACAAGCGTGGCAATCGACCGTCTATAAAAGTCAGCCCCAGAAAGATCACGGCCATACCCAGCAGGTGTGATGGGAGTATGGTCTCTCCCAGAAAAAGGGTACCCAGGATAATGGCAGAGATTGGCGCAATCAGCGTGGTCGTGGAGAAATTGGTTGCGCCAACCAGCGGCAACAAGCGGTACATGATCTGAAATGTAAACGCAGTGGAGATCAGACCAATCGCCAGCGCCGCGGCCCAGGAAGATGGCATCACCATCACAGGCAAACCATCCGCAGCCAAAGCCACAGGAATGGCTGCGACGGCTGACCCGGTTAAAGCTATGGACGTCAGTGCCGTGGGTTCGACATGCCGGAAGCTACGCACAATGTTCAAAGCCAGCGCATAACACAGGGTCGCCAACAGGCAGGCGCCGATTGCCCATACCCGCGAATTGCCGTCGGCCAGCAGTGCTGGAGACGCCAGAATCGCAACCCCGGAAAAACCAGCAACCACACCAACCGTTTTACTCCAGGTCATGCGTTCGCCATTAAGCCAGAAATGCGACACGATCACCGTCATGATAGGCGTCAGTGCGTTGATGATTGCCGCCACACCACTGGCCAACTGCGCCTGCGCTAACGGAAACAGGGCAAACGGAATGGCGTAGTTAAGCACGCCCAGCAATCCAAGCTTCAACCATAAAACCGGATCGCGCGGCACAGCCTTACGCATCGCCATCAGGAACAGCCAGCAGCCCAGCGCACCAATACCAACACGAAACGCTGTCACCCACAGCGGGCTCAACTCCCGAATCAGCAGTGCATTAAAAATAAATGAGCCGCCCCAGACCGCACCCAGAAATACGATCCAGAACCATTCCCGCAGGGTCATGGAGATTACTCTTAAGAAAATTTGCGCGCATTATGCGCGTTTTATCGGCGAGCGAACAGCTACAGATTTTGGAAATATCCAGAACACACTGCTAAAACAGTATTGGTAGTCATACATTTTTAGCAACTCAATGACTTGCCCGCATTCTTAGTAGTTATCTCAAAAAACAAGGAGGAAGAAATGCGCGAACTTACACGATCAGAAACATATGCAGTATCCGGTGGCCACCCGATCGCTGGAGGAGTAATTGGTGCAATAGGTGGTGGAGTTACAGAGTACTCGGCGGGAGGTGATGCCGGCGACATTATTGTGGGAGCAACTGTTGGGTTTGCCACTGGTTTCTTCGGCGGTGTGGCAGTCATGGCGAAAAGTGCCTATTACGGTGCGGTAACGTTTGGAATGTATGCACTGGGCGGCGCACCCGATTGGCGTGACGACACTAGCAGCTAAGCCTTGATACAAGAGACAGGACGGTTTGCGATGCTTTTCGATTTTCTAAAGGCAGTTTCAGATATGAGCCCGATCATCAACGGTGTTGTCGTGGCTGTGCTGGGCACGATAGTAATCCCGCGGTACCTCAGAGCACCGCACACAGGGGAATACATCGGATTTCGAGAAAGAGCGCTTCAGTACATCCTTTTAGGCTGGGCATTCGTATGCGGGCTAATCCTGATTCCGAGATTTGGCTGGTCTCTGGAGACATTGATTCGCCTGCTTGTCATGTCGACGATTCCTTTCATCGCGGCGCTGCTCATGATCAAGATCACCGACGTATTCGGATTGGATAACAGCCGTCAAATCCGAAAGTGACTGATCAATGACGAAACTAAGAGGTGGTGACTGGCGGGTGTAAATTCTCGCCAGCCACCAACATCATGAGGTCGAACTCAATCCACAATCGCCTGATTCACGACGTTGTGGAATCCTTCGCGGATGCGGATGTGGCTGTAGGGACGAATCTGGGTCAGGATGATGGCAACCAGTTCTTCCTCCGGGTCAATCCAGAACAGGGTGCCGAATGCGCCTCCCCAGGATACCGACCCTTCACTGTCAGACGTGTGGGCTTCTGCACGGTCAAGCACAACAGAATAACCCAGCCCGAACCCCATACCAGGACCACTCAGCCACAGTGGCAGGTCACCAGTGTGATTGGCAAAGATCAGTTCAACTGTTTTCCTGCCCAGCAACCGGACGCCGTCCAGCTCACCACCATTGAGCATCATCTGCTGGAAGCGCACATAGTCATGCGCCGTAGATACCAGGCCACCTGCACCTGAGAAGAAATTGCGAGGCTCCGCGACATAGCGGCTGTTGCTGTCGCCAACTTCGGTCAGCATCATACGATTGTCATCTTCAGGGTTGGGTCCGTAAAGTGTGGCAAAGCGATTGACCTTGTCTGGCGGCAGATAGAAGTAGGTATCACGCATCTGCAGCGGTTCAAAGATGCGTTCGCGGAAAAACGTATCCAGATCCTGCCCCGAAATGACTTCCACCAAACGACCGACAACACTGGTCGCGGCTGAATACTCCCAGCGAGTACCGGGTTCGTAGCGCAATGGCAGTGTCGCCAGACGCTCGGTCCAGCTCGCCAGATCCTCATCACCGATAACCCGCGACACTTCGGAGTAGCGCGCAACATCACCCCGGTAGCTGTTCATCAGACCGGCCGTGTGAGTCAGGATATGGGTAAACGTGATCGGTGTTCTGGCGGGTTCAAGACGCGTGTTGCCTGCCTCGTCCTGAACCTGCACCATCATGTCAGAGAATTCTGGCAACCAGTCCGAGATCGGATCATCCAGCTGGAACCAGCCCTCTTCATACAGCATCATCAAGGCGACGGAGGCAATCGGCTTGGTCATGGACGCCATGCGGAAAATGGTGTCCGTAGTCATCGGCTGATTGCGTTCAACATCCTTCATCCCCTGTGCGCTGAAATGCACGACCCGGCCTTTGCGGGCAACCAATGTGACCGTACCGGCAACCATTTCGTCGTCGATATAACGTTGGGTAAAGTCATCAATACGTTGCAGACGCTCGGAGGACATGCCAACACTCTCTGGCTCGGCCATTGGCAATCCGGATTCAGGGGTTTGCGCATTTACTGACAGTGACGTCAGTAGCGTCGCCGCAAGGGCAAGACGGCAAAATAGTCTGACAGCTGGCATCATGGAGTTTCTCCTCTATCTGTTACCCGTTTTTGGAATTTTGGTTTTAAGGTCAGAGTTCGAGAATAGCGATCCTGGCCTCCAAATGCCAATCAAATAACAGAAACAGAAAAGCCCCGGGCAGAGCACTAATCTCTGGCCGGGGCTTTTCGGGATCACTCGTTTAATCAACGAGCGAGGCTGTCTAAGGTATCAGCCGCGAAGCACAACGCGCCCCTGCACCTTGCCAGCTTTAAGGTCAGCCAGTGCCTGGGTGGCCTGGTCCAGCGGGCGTTCTTCAATACGGATGGGCGCAATTTTGCCGGCACGTACCAGCTCCATCAGCTCACCCATTTCCTGAAGGCTGCCTACATAGGTGCCCTGAATGATTCGAGCGCTCATGGGGATGAAGGGCAACGGCATGTTAAGAGCACCACCGTAGAGCCCTACGATAATGATCTTGCCGCCTTTGCGCAGACAGCCCAGACCAAAGTTGACCGATGCCTCAGCGCCAACAAAATCGATCGCAGCGTAGGCACCGCCGGCAGTCAGCTTTTTGATTTCCTTGCTCGCGGCCCGATCGCTGGAGTTAAACACCGCTTTCGCCCCGAGCTCTGCCGCAGCAGCCAGTTTCTGGTCGTCTATGTCGACCACTATTGGCTTGATGCCCATGGCAAGAGCAATCTGCAGCGCCATCATGCCGACACCACCAGCACCGATCAGCACAACCTCGTCGCCATCGGTCAGCGCCCCGACCTTCTTCAACGCGCTGTAGGCAGTCAGCCCGGAGCACGCGTATGTCGACGCAAGCGAGTCAGAAACCCCACCTTTGTCGAACAGGTAACGCGGGTGAGGCACCACCACATACTCAGCAAAGCCGCCCTGATTCACAGTGCCAAGGCCGCGACCCGGTGTACATAAATGCTCTTCACCGCGCCGGCAGCTGGCGCATTCACCGCAACCGATCCAGGGATAAACCACGCGTCGATCACCGACAGCGACACCCTTCGCATCAGGCCCAACGGCAACTACCTCGCCGAAGATTTCATGACCCAGCACCAGGCCGGGTCTGCCCACGTCGAGCTTCTTGTCATTGCCCAGATTGAACTCACCGTCATGCAGGTGAATGTCTGAGTGACAGACACCGCAGGCCACCATTTTCACCAATACTTCACTGCCCTGTGGCTGTGGTGTGTCGGACTCAACACGTTGCAGCGGCGCGCCTGGCGCCGCAGTCTGGTAAGAAATCATGTGTGCTCCAGTCATTTGGATACTGTGCGTGCCTGAGGGCACGCACCCGTCTCGGGCGTCATCCGTGGATGATCAGCCATTCTCCTTCGCCCAGTCCGCGAATGTCTTGCCTTCTTTGGCAAGCTTCTCCAATAGCGGAGCCGGCTGCCAGTAATCGGCGCCCAGCTTGTCGCGGAACTCACAAATGCGATCGTAGACCTGCTTCAGCCCCACCTGATCGCCGTAGAACATCGGACCACCCTTGGCCACCGGGAAACCATAGCCATACAGGTAGACAACATCGATATCCCCGGGGCGCTGCGCGATACCCTCTTCCAGAATCAGCGCACCTTCGTTAATCAGCGGAAAAAACAGCCGGTCGACAATTTCTTCGTCACTGATTTCACGTTGTTCGATGCCGAGCTCTTTTGCTTTTTCCTTGATCAGCGCTTCTACTTCCGGATCTGCCTGACGGGCACGGGTCGCCGCGTCATATTTGTAATACCCGGCACCTGATTTCTGACCCAGACGATCCATTTCTACCAGCGCATCAGCGATGATACAGGTACGCGGATCAGGCTTGGTGCCCAATGCCTGGCGCGCCTTGTAACCAATATCCAGGCCTGCCAGATCGCCGACGGCCAGCGGGCCCATCGCCATGCCGAATTTCTCGGCTGCAGCATCTACCTGGGTAGGCGTGGCGCCGTCGAGCAACAGCATGTGCGCCTGACGACCGTAGCCCTGCAGCATGCGGTTACCAATAAAGCCGTAGCAGACACGTGACAGTGCACACACTTTGCCGATGGCTTTGCCCAGTTTCATGACAGTCGCCAGCACATCATCCGCTGTCTTGTCACCACGCACGACTTCCAGCAGCTTCATGACATTGGCAGGGCTGAAGAAGTGCATGCCCACTACATCCTGCGGACGGCTGGTCGCTTCGGCGATCATGTTGACGTCCTGATAGGAAGTGTTGGTGGCAAGGATGGCGCCCTGCTTGCAGACCGCATCGAGCTTGCCGAAGACTTCTTTTTTGATATCCGGATTTTCGAATACCGCTTCGATAACCAGGTCGACGTTCTTGATATCGTCGTAGCTGGTAGTCCCGTCGATCAGCGTAAGGCGTTTCTCCATGTCGGCATCAGACATTTTGCCTTTCTGGACGGTGATGCTGTAGTTCTTGCGAATGATGCCCAGGCCACGATCCAGAGCTTCCTGGTTCAGCTCAACCAGCGTGACAGGAATACCGACATTGGCAAAACACATGGCGATACCACCACCCATGGTGCCGCTGCCAATGATGGCAACATGCTTTACGTCACGAATTGGTGTGTCTTTGGGAAGGTCTTTAATCTTGGCTGCTTCACGCTCGGCGAAGAAAGCATGGCGCATGGCCTTTGACTGCGGCGAGCTTACAAGCTCTGAGAACAGTTTGCGCTCAACCTCCAGACCCTCATCCATGGGCAGATTCACAGCCGCCTCAACGCAAGAGACGATGCGGTCCTGAGCAATTTGACCACGCGCACGCTTGGCAACCTGTTTGCGGTAGGCGTCAAAGAAGCCAGGTTCAATGCTTGCCGGGTCAATCTTGATATCGCGAATACGTTTCAGCAGTGCGCCTGAATCAGCAAGATCGCGTGCATAGGCAACTGCTTCTGCTTTCAGGTCCTTGCCGGCCAGCACTTCGTCGATCAATCCCATGTCGCTGGCTTTGCCAGCCGCAACCGGATTGCCGGATGTAATCATGTCCAGTGCCGCCTTGACACCCGCGATACGAGGAACACGTTGTGTGCCACCTGCTCCCGGAAGAATGCCAAGTTTTACCTCAGGCAGCCCGACTTTGGCAGACGGAACAGCACAGCGATAGTGACAGGCCAGCGCTGTCTCAAAACCACCACCCAGAGCCGTGCCGTGAATAGCCGCCACAACCAGTTTGGAAGAATTTTCCAGTGCACCAAGCACGGCTGGCAAAGAAGGATCACGCGGAGGCTTGCCGAATTCAGTAATATCCGCACCAGCAATAAAGGTACGTCCCTCACACATCAGAACGATCGCATCGGTGTCGTCTTTCTGCGCGGCGTTAACAGCATCCAGAATGCCTTCGCGGACTGCCTGCGACAGGGCATTGACGGGCGGGCTGTCGACTTTGATGACACCGATGTTATTGACAATTTCGTAGCTGACTACACTAGACATAGCAAATTCCTTGTAAGTGAATGATTGATTAGTCGAGTCGCTCAATGACGGCTGCGACGCCCTGGCCGATACCGATACAAAGGCTGATGACTGCGTATCGACCACCCGTACGTTCAAGTTGTCGCAGCGTCGTGATGGCAATACGGGCACCCGAGGCGCCCAGCGGGTGGCCGACAGCAATGGCGCCACCATTGGGGTTTACGCGCGTGTCTTTAAAGTCGATCTCAAGCATTTTCAGACAGCCCAGTACCTGCGTCGCGAATGCTTCGTTGATTTCAATGATGTCCATGTCGTTTAACGTGAGGCCGGCGCGCTGCAGGGCCTTGCGAATGGCAAATACCGGCCCCAGGCCCATGACCCGCGGTTCAACGCCCGCCACAGCACCAGAGATGATACGTGCGCGTGGTTTTACGCCGTACTTCTGTCCAATCGCCTCGTCACCGATGATCAAGGCTGCGGCGCCGTCGTTAATGCCTGATGCATTACCTGCAGTAACCACGCCACCATCAAACAGTGTTCGCAGCCCGCTCAGTACGTCAAGAGTCGATTGAGGACGTGGATGCTCGTCAGCGTCAACCACCAATGGCGGCTTTTTGCGTCCCTGAGGAACTTCAACCGGAATAATCTCTTCCTGAAAAAAGCCCGCTGCACGTGCAGTTTCATATTTCGACTGGGACGCAGCGGCAAACGCATCGCTGTCTTCACGGCTGATATCCAGGTCTTTGGCAATGTTGTCTGCCGTCTGCGGCATGGTGTCATCGCCGAAGTTCTTGGAGATCAGCGGATTGGTGAATCGAGCCCCCAGCGTACTGTCAGCGATCTGTTGACCACGATCGAATGCCGACTGGGCCTTGGAAAGAATCAGTGGCGCCCGGCTCATCGACTCAACGCCACCCGCCAGGAACAGGGACCCCTCGCCGGCTTTGACACCCCGGCTGGCGTCCAGTATTGCCGCCAGTCCTGATCCGCACAGGCGATTGACAGTCAGACCAGCTACCGATGTTGGCAAACCTGCCAGCAGCGCGGCAAAGCGGCCAACATTGCGGCAATCCTCCCCGGCCTGGTTGGTATTGCCCATGATTACGTCTTCATAGGCTGCCGGGTCAAACACATTGCGCCCCACAACGCTGCGGATGACGTGGGACAGCAGATCATCAGGGCGGATCGGTGAGAGCGCGCCGCCGTGACGACCAAAAGCCGTGCGGGCACCATCATATATATAGGCTTCTTGTAACTGACTCATAGAATTCTTCTCTTGTTCCCCATAACATACAGAATCGGCAGGGCCGCAATGGTAGCACAAGCTTTTGGAGCCGTGCAGTTCGACTCGGACGCTCGTTCGGGGTATTATGTCGAACTTTCGTTCGATAAAAAACAGCGCTTTTACTATTTGAGGTTACGCATGATCCGAGACCAGGAAATTCTCAACCAACTTGTTGATATGGTTGAACGTTTTGTGCGGGAACGGCTGATTCCCGTTGAGCAGGAAGTAGCAGAAACCCATAAGGTTCCCGACGAGATCATTCAGGAAATGAAAGACCTCGGACTGTTCGGCATGACCATTCCTGAAGAATATGGCGGCCTCGGCCTGACCATGGAAGAAGAGATCCATGTCGCATTTGCGCTGGGTCGCACCTCACCGGCCTTCCGCTCCATCCTGGGTACCAACAACGGTATCGGATCGGCGGCTGTGGTCTTCGACGGCACTGAAGAGCAGAAGCAGAAGTTCCTCCCCAAATATGCCAGTGGCGAGTGGGTGGGCTGTTTCTGTCTGACCGAACCGGATGTCGGCTCCGACGCCGGCTCAGTGAAAACTACCGCGGTTCGAGACGGTGACCACTACATCATTAATGGCACCAAGCGCTACATTACCAACGGTCCGGTCGCTGATACATTCAACGTGATGGCGCGCACCAACCCGGATATAAAGGGCGCACGCGGCATCTCTGCCTTTATCGTTGAGAAAGGCACACCCGGCATTACCCTGGGTGCAATCGACAAGAAGATGGGCCAGGCCGGCTCACTCACCTGTGATGTCATCTTTGAAGACTGCCGTGTACCGGCAGATAACCTGATCGGCAAGGAAGGCGACGGCTTCATCACCGCCATGAAAGTGCTGGACCGCGGTCGCCTGCACATTGCCGGTTTCAGCGTGGGTATCGCTGAACGCCTGATCGACGACGCGTTGCACTATGCCATTGAGCGCAAACAGTTCGGCAAACCCATCGCCGAGCACCAGCTGATCCAGGCCATGCTGGCCGACTCAAAGACAGAAGCCTATGCGGCACGCTGCATGGTGCTGGACGCTGCCCGCAAGCGTGACGAGGGACAGAATATCAGCACGGAATCGGCAGCCTGCAAGCTGTTTGCTACTGAGATGGTGGGGCGCGTGGCAGACCGTGCGGTGCAGATCCACGGTGGCGCCGGCTATATCTCAGAGTACGCTGTTGAGCGCTTCTACCGGGATGTGCGTCTGTTCCGTCTTTACGAGGGCACCTCGCAGATACAGCAGATCATCATCGCCCGCAACATGATCCGCGACGCCAGCTAAGCACTCACTGCGACACAGAGTTTGCTTCCAAGTACCTCTATTTCGGTAGCGGTCCGGGAGGTGGGTGTCACATCCCGCCCGGATCGCATCCTTTCACCGGACACCCGGCGGGGCGGAACTCGACCTCGCGCGCTTCGCGGGCTCGGGACTGAGCTCATCGCATCCGGCCTCGGAACTAGGGTGGCACGGTTGAGCATCAACGCGTCCGGCGCCGGAATCAGCGCGAAAGTCCTCCTCAGGTTTTCGTCGCTCCTTTTCCCGCTACTCCCGGCACCTCGATTTTGCTTGGTCGCTCCTCGCCACCCTATCCCCGAGACCTCGATTTGACCACAGTGCCGGTTCCCGCTGCTCTATTGACACCTACCTCCCTCCCCTTGTGCCAACCTGCTAAAGGTTCATCACTCCACACCAAACTCTCCAACCGCACCGCCCGCCACGCTCCCAAAAGTAGTCACTACACGTGTCCTGTGCTGAAGTGACGCCGGCGGCGCGGCGACACAGGTCAATCGAGGCGTTGGGAGTAGTGGAGGACGCCTCCACTGATCCCAACGCCGGACGCTCTGAACCTCAAATGCCGCCGCAACGCCCAAACCAGGAATCACAAGAGGTTCTCTGCGTTGTTGCGACAGAGGGGCGGCGTGGCGACTCGGCCCAATCGAGGCGTCGGGGACTGGGTGGCAAGGAGCGAGGGTGTACCCGAGGACTGCCACCCAGGTTCCGGCGCCGGAAGCTCCGACAGCAAAACGCGCCGCAACGACATTAAATGGAATCACGTGAGGCTCTCTGCGTTGCTGCGACCGAGGGGCGGCGCGGCACGAGGCCAAATCTAGGTTCCGGAGTAGCGGGAAAAGGAGCGAGGAAAACCTGACGAGGACTTTCCCGCTGATCCGGGGCCGGACGCTCAGTCCCCAAACGCCGCCAAACCGCCCCAACCAGGAATCACAAGGGGCCCCCTGCACTATTGCGGGAGGGGGCGGTGCGGAGACGCGGCTCAATCGAGGCGTCGGGGACTGGGTGGCAAGGAGCGAGGGTGTACCCGAGGACTGCCACCCAGGTTCCGGCGCCGGAAGCTCCGACAGCGAAACGCGCCGCCCCGCACCACCAAAAAAAGTCAGAAAACCTCTTGTAATTCCGCAAAAAATCACTAAACTGCTCCCCCTCTGTCGCTTCTTGCAAAATTCCGCAGATCAGCATCAGACAAATCACCGAAATCAACCACGCATGGTGTGGAGGCTTATAGTCCAGACGGCAACTGCTTAATCACAGCAAAACAGACGGTCTATGAGTTCACCGCCATCTTTTTTTGGGGAAAGGATAATGAGTGCAATCTCCTCCTTTAAAAAAGAGTCTCTCAAACCAGCCGCCACCAGCGCGAATGAGAGTGAATGGCCCACATTTGCCGGAGAACCGGACGCGGAAGCCAAGGATCACTTCATTCAGCGCAATGGCCTCGAATTCGCTGGCACACACCTGCTGATTGACTTCTGGGGTGCAGAAAACCTGACCGACCTCGAGCTGATGGAAGCCAAGTTCCGCGAATGCGTCGAAGTCTGTGGTGCCACCCTGCTGCACATCCATCTGCATCATTTCACCCCTAACGGCGGAATCTCCGGCGTTGCAGTGCTGGCCGAGTCACATATCAGCGTGCACACATGGCCTGAGCGCGGATACGCCGCATTCGATATTTTCATGTGTGGCGATGCTGCACCAGAGAAAGCCGTACCAGTGCTGAAAGGAGCCTTCCGTCCGACGCGTGTAACCGTCGGCGAGCAGCTGCGCGGCCTGACCCAGCCTGCCAGCGAAGAATAAGCCGAGTCTCAGATGTCTGATCAACGTTGGACCGAAACGCTCTATGCGAGTTACGGACAGTCGTTTCGTGTTGACGAAATCCTGTTTGAACACAAGACCGAACACCAGCACCTGGTGATCTTCGACAATGCACAGTTCGGTCGTGTGATGGCACTGGATGGCGTGGTTCAGACCACCGAGCGCGATGAGTTTATCTATCACGAGATGCTGACACACGTGCCGCTTGTTGCTCATGGCAGTGCTAAGCGGGTGCTGATCATCGGCGGGGGAGACGGCGGTATTCTGCGGGAAGTCTGCCGACACAAAGACGTCGAGCATATTACGCAGGTGGAGATAGACCAGGCTGTGATTGACATGGCACGGCAATATCTTCCGTCCCATAGCGACGGTGCCTACGACGACCCACGTGCAAATATTGTGATTGGTGACGGCTTTGACTTCGTGCAGACCACCGACCAAAGCTTCGATGTGATCATTTCCGACTCCACTGACCCCCTGGGTCCAGGTGAGGTTCTTTTTACCAAAGACTTCTATGCCGGATGTCAGCGCTGCCTGAACCCAGGCGGTATTCTGGTCACCCAGAATGGCGTGGCTTTTATGCAGACTGACGAAGTAGCCAATACTGCCGTGCGTTTTAGCAAGCTGTTTCAGGACTGGCACTTCTACAGCGCTGCCGTGCCAACCTACGTTGGCGGCATCATGGCTTTTGCCTGGGCCAGCGACTCACCCACCGCCCGGCAGACCAGCCTGACAGAGTTGCGGGAGCGCTGGCAGGCGACAGGGATACAGAGCCGCTACTATACTCCTGAAGTTCATGCTGCCGCTTTCGCACTGCCTGCCTATCTGCAACAGGCTATCAAACAGTAGCGCTCGCGCCGGCACGGGCCTCACTGCCGGGATATTCAACCTTGACAATCACTTTGCTGATTACCCAATATGTCTGCTGTTGAACCAACAGCAAGGCAAGGGCACTGGCAGTGGAAAAATTAAAAAAGATTCTGGTCATTGTTGACCCCGATAACGACAAGGACCATGTAATCGACCGTGCCATCCTGCTGGGTTTTTACTACCGCGCCAGTGTTCTGCTGGTGATGAACAAAGCCAATGTACTGGCACAGGAAGAAAGTGCACAAAGCGGCCTGACAGCTCGTTTTTTCTCCTCTCAAAAACAAAAATTTCAGCAGCATTACCAGGAGCGTCTGGATGCCTTGCAGAAGCGCTTCGAAGCTCAGGGCATCGACGCCAGCACCAGCTTTACCTCAGACAAAAATGCCTCGGAGGCACTTCTTAGGCTGATAAACAGCGAACAGCCGGATATGGTGCTAAAAAGTGTTCAGAACCCGGGTCGGCTGGCACGCATTCTGATCACCAATACTGACTGGCGCCTGGTCAAAAACTGTCCAACTCCCCTGCTTCTGGTTAAAGCGCAGCCCTGGGTTGAGGACGGCTGCGTGATGGCCTCCGTAGACCCCATGCATGCCAAAGCGCAGCAGAATGCGCTTGATCACCTGTTGCTGGAAACCACAGCGAGCCTGGCCCGCGCCATGCAGCTCAACACCCGGGTATTTCACTGCTATTTTCCCGATCTCAGCACCATGTTCCCGAAAGTGACTGACGCCGACGTCTACATCCGCAAAGTCAGACAACAGCATCACAAGCGGCTTCTGGAGTTGATTAATCAACACAACATAGACGAGCAAAACCTGGTCATGACTCGTGGTGATATAGCAAAAACCCTGACTCATGCAATCAAGCGGGAAAAAGTCAACATCCTGGTGCTGGGCGCCCTGTCGCGCAATGTCGTTGAGCAGGCAATCGTTGGCAGCACCGCTGAAAAAATCCTTTATGACACACCTTGCGACGTGCTGGTCATGAAACACAGTTTGTCGCCGTCATAACCATGTCAGAGACCCATTTCCGTGTGTTGACGCTGAATATTCACAAAGGATTCAGCATGGGTCCCAAACGCCTGGTGCTGTCTCATATCCGCGACCATCTTCGCGCCAGTAATGCCAACCTGGTGTTCCTCCAGGAAGTTGTTGGCGACCATTCCCTGCATCGCAAACGTCTGCGACACTGGCCCGACGAGTCGCAGATGGAGTTCCTGGCAGATACTGTCTGGTCGCATCACGCCTACGGCAAGAACGCAATTTACCAGCACGGTCACCACGGCAATGCCATTCTGAGTGAACTGCCCTTTGTCAGCTGGGATAACATTGACGCCTCTTTTGTAAACTTCTCGCAACGTGGCTTCCTGCACGGCACCATCGCCAATGGCGTACATTTGCTGTGTATTCATCTCGGTCTGTTTGAACGGGAACGACAGCTGCAGACACGCCACCTGATCGACTATATCCAGCGTAAGGTTCCTGACACGGCACCGCTTATCATTGCAGGTGATCTGAACGACTGGCGCCGTACCACACACCGCACGCTGAAAGAGAAGCTGGGTGTACTGGAAGCTCATGAAAGCGTGTTTGGCAAATGCGCAGAGACCTTCCCGGCGTTTTTCCCAATGTTGCCAATGGATCGCATTTATCTGCGCGGATTCGATATCCACGACTGTGTTAAGCTTTCAGGCACCAATTGGCGTGAGTTTTCCGATCACTGCGCTTTGATAACGGACATCGAACTAACCAGAGGCTGAGCTCTCATGACGACACAGGACGTGCTGGTATGGTTGCTACCTCCGCTGTTGCTCGTCATGGGTTTGCTTACCGCTGGCCATGCACTGCTCAACAAGCGCGACTCAAAAGCCGCTTTTGGATGGATTGCCTTGTGCATCATCCTGCCCGTGGCTGGCCCGATAATGTATCTGCTGTTTGGCATCAATCGCGTCCGCACCAGGGCGCAGCGCGACTACATCACCAAGATCAATCGCGATTCCCTGCAGACCATCGCCGAGCCTGCTGGCACCTCATTTCGACCGCTGTCGCTGATAGGCGAGACGCTGGCCCGAAAAGGCCTTAGCTCCTGTTCCGACATTCAAATATATGAGAACGGCGACAACCTGTATCCGGCGATGCTGGATGCCATCAACAATGCCACCGATCGGGTGCTGCTGGCGTCCTATATATTCGACAACAACAAAACTGGCCGGGACTTTGCACGGGCACTGGCCAGTGCCCAGCGACGTGGCGTGCAGGTAAAAGTGCTGCTCGACGGTATGGGGGAGATGATGAGCCTGCCTCGGATTGGTGGTCATCTGTCGGAGCTGGGCATCCAGTACACGCGCTTCAACCCCCTGAAGCTGTTCCCACCATCACTCAACCTGAATATGCGCAATCACCGCAAGTTGATGATCGTCGATGGCCTGCTGGCGTTTACTGGCGGGACCAACATTGGCGACCGCCATTTATCCAATTCCGCCGGCAACCCGCATCGAGTGCAGGACATACATTTTGGCTTGCGTGGCAAAATTGTCGACGAGCTGGAGTGGGCATTCTGGCAGGACTGGTATTACTGTACCGGAGACCCGGATGCTGAAAAATTCAGGGGCTGTAATGTCAATGACGAATCAGCCGGGATCTGGACGCGACTGATTCTCGATGGCCCAAACCGGGATCTTGACAAGCTCAGCCAGCTGATCAACGGCGTCATAGCCGCAGCCAAAGAACGTGTGTACCTGATGACACCGTATTTTTTACCAACTTTTGATCTGATTGGCACGCTTATTTCCGCCCACCTGAGAGGCGTCAAGATTATTATTTTGTTGCCGGGCAACAACAACATCAAGATAGCTGACTGGGCGTCACGAAATTCAGTACGCCAGTTGCTGGAATCCGGGCTGGACATTCGTTATCAACCGCCGCCGTTTGTACACAGCAAGTTGTTGCTGGTCGATGATGAGTATGCGCTAATCGGTTCACCCAACATCGATCCTCGCAGCCTGCGCCTCAACTATGAACTGGGTGTCGAAGTATTTTCATGCTCATTCAACGAATCTCTGCGACAGTATTTTGAACGGCGTGCAGAGATTTCTGAACCAATCACGCTCAGCCGCTTGCGCGAGCGTTCATTACTGGTCAGGCTCAGAGATTCTCTGGCATGGCTTTTTTCACCCTACCTTTAAACCCTTCGGGCTTCAGGATCAGCACATCCTGGGCGACGCTATCAAGCAGTCTTTCGGCTGTGCTGCCTACCAGAAAATGATCTATTGCCGACCGGGAAACAGCGCCCATCACCAGGACATTGGCCTTAAGGCGGTCCAGCAACGCGGGCAGCGATTTCCTGACCTCTTCCTGCTCAATATGCAGCTGCGCGTCAGGCAAGGCAAAATCACTCAGCAACTCACGCGTGCTGTCTCTGACCTGCGCAATATCCACCTTTACCGGGTACAGACCTGACACGGGCGGCTGATAACAGGAATGGAACACATGCAGACTGCCTCCCGTCAAATTCTGTAACTCGCTGCCGGCTGCTGTCAGTTGAATATCAAAATCAGCGGGTTTGTCGTTAACATGGTTGGGATCCACTGCAACCACCATCACCGGCTGCTCCGGCCATGGCAGGTCCTTGACGAGCAATAGCGGGCAGGGGCAATAGCGCAACAACTGCCAGTCCTGATGCGACAGTAACAGCCGGGAAATTTTTTCATGATGGCGGCTGCTTTGGACCAAAAGGTCTGGATTGCTATCCAGCACTTTGTCAATGATATGGCGATAGGGTGGATTGCCCCACACGGCATCCACTGTTACCGTGACTCCCTGCGGTCGAATAACCGAGGCCATCTCCTCAAGCAGTTTGCGGTTGGCCGCCAGGTGCTCCTCGCGCAGCTTCCTGGCCTGCAATGGCTCAAAGTAGTAGCCATCTTCCAGATAGGGGTTGTGATCACAAATCAGCAATTCGAGGGCGGCGCCCGACTCTCGCGCAAGTCGCAGGGCTTTGCCAAGCGCCAGCTGCATATCATGTTCCGGCTCAATAATGACTAAAATCTTTTGCAGATCACGCATCGAATTGTCCTCGAGTTTAACGCCCATTTGGTTGACAATCACGGCACTAACCGACACGTAGCACGCCTGTTTCGGTTGGAGCTTCACCCCGGTTGACATTGAAAAGAGTAAGGCAATCGCGTCATTGAATCAATCTGCGCGCGCAGCACACCGCCGCTTCTCATTTTTTGCCGCCTCGGTTACACTCGAGTAAAGCGTGCATGTGTTCTCAACACAGGAGCGAACTGCCATGGCTTACAAGACAATTATTACCGCAGTCGATTTATCCAACGAATCCAGCAGGATCATCGAACGTGCTGTTGAACTGGCAGATGGCGATGTTTCGCGGCTTTACCTGGCCCACGTGGTCGAGCCCGTCGCGGCGGCTTATCCGATTGATGCCTATGCGATCAACATGACTAAACTGCAGGAAGAGGCGATGGCTATCGCTGCACAGCGTCTGAAGGATATCGGCGGGAAATACGGTGTGCCTGAAGACCGGCAACTGGTCATGGCTGGCGCTGCAGCGACTGAGATTCGGAGCAAAGCTGAAGAGCTGGAAGCTGATCTGATAGTGATCGGCAGCCACGGCACCTCCGGCTGGAAACTGCTGCTGGGCTCGACTGCAAACAAAGTATTACACGGCGCTCCCTGCGATATCATGACCGTGCGCGTCGGCAACTGATCAGTGCACCGGAGCATTCATGTCTCAATCTTCTAGCACCGCTGGCGCTCTGGCAGGCGACTTTCGGATCGCCACGCAAAAAACCGTCAATAAATCACGGCCTTGCCCACACAATCCGGCGGCAAGCTGCAGCAATTGCCGGCTAAGTGACCTGTGTCTGCCAATCTCGCTGAACGAGTCAGAAATTGTTCAGCTAGACGGGATTATCGAACGCAACCGTCCGCTCAAAAAGGGTGAGCATCTTTATCGCCAGAACGATGAATTCCGGTCCATCTATGCAGTGCGCAGCGGCAGTTTCAAATCCTACTTCCTCGGCAGTGATGGCAAAAGCAGAGTCACAGGTTTTTTTCTGCCCGGAGAAATTCTGGGCATGGACGGAATTGGTTCGCGCAGACATGGCATGTCGGCAATGGCGCTCGAGCACGCCTCAATCTGCGAGATTCCATTCTCACAGCTGGAGAAACTGGGTCATCAATTGCCCAGCCTGCAGAGTCGGTTCATTTCCATCATGGGTAATGAAATCGTAAAGGACCAACAGATACACACCCTGCTAAGCAGTTACACGGCGGAGCAGCGTTTAAGCTCTTTTCTGCTCAGTCTTTCTGCCAGACATGCTCGCTGTCAGTTGTCACCCGATCGCTTTCTGCTGCATATGACGCGTGGCGATATTGGTGAATACCTTGGACTGACACTGGAGACCGTAAGTAGGGTGTTCTCGGCCCTGCAGAAAAAAGAAATCATTCGGGTCAATAATCGCGAGATTGCCATCACCCAGATGCCAGCACTGCGCGCCATCGTTGGCGACTCCGTAGGAGCTTGCCAATGACAATAGACTGGGCTGCGTTTACGCCATGGGCGGCATTGGCAGGCGGCGCACTGATAGGGTTGGCAGCCGCGATGTTTATTTTACTGAACGGCCGTATCGCAGGGATCTCCGGCATCGTAGGCGGGCTGCTCAATCCTCAGGCTGGTGATATCACATGGCGCATCATGTTCGTCCTCGGCATACTTCTGGCGCCTGCCGTCTGGCTGTTGGCTGCCGAAATGCCAAGTATTCAGATTGACGCAGACTACCCTCTTTTGATCATCGCAGGATTGCTGGTTGGAATAAGCACCCGTTACGGTGCAGGCTGCACCAGTGGACATGGCGTGTGCGGAATATCGAGGCTTTCTCCCCGCTCGGTCATAGCCACACTGGCATTCATGGCAACCGGCTTTTTGACTGTCTTCATCATGAGGCACGTCCTGTCATGAACAAAACATTTATCTCAGCCTTCGTCACCGGCCTGGTTTTTGGTATCGGCCTGCTGGTGTCCGGAATGGCCAATCCAGACAAGGTGCTTTCTTTTCTGGACCTGGCAGGTGCCTGGGATCCATCGCTGGCGCTGGTGATGGCCGGTGCGATTGCCGTTGGGCTGATAGCATTCACGCTGGTCAGAGGTCGCAGCCACTCACTGCTGGGAGAGCCACTGCGTCTGCCCACCAAAAAAACCATTGACCGCCGCCTGGTGCTGGGCAGCCTGGGTTTTGGTATTGGCTGGGGACTGGCCGGGTTCTGTCCAGGGCCGGCGCTGGTTGCGCTGGGCGCGGGCGAACTGAAAGCAGCTGTGTTTGTCGGCGCGATGCTGGCAGGCATGGGCCTGTTCGAGCTGCTGGAGCATCGCAAACCTGCATCGAGTCAGCCCGCCAAAAGCCAGTAACAGTGACTCAGTTCAACAGATTGGCCGGCGAGTACTGGTCGGTCAGTATACGCGTTGATTCATCCCAGTCTGCTTCCGTGGTCAATAGCGGCGGAAACTCCAGTATGTTCATGTCATACGGTGCCAGCACATCGTAAAGATCACGTGAGCGACTGCGCAAATCACCGAGTTCCGGCAACTCACCGTTCGTCGCAAGTATGATCCGATTGCCACTACCGACGCGCTTGAAGTTATAGAATTCACCAAACACAGCCTGATAAGTCACCGATTCATAGTCGTAGAGATCGCTGGAGGCAAAGGTATTGGCGACAACCACCCCGTCATCAGTCAGGATCGCCTTGACCTCCTCCAGAAACTCACGCGTCAGCAGGTGCTCGGGTATGTATTCACCCGAGAATGCGTCCAGCACGATATAATCATACTTGTCACCGCGCAGCCCGGCACGCTTGATGAACACACGCGCATCAACCACATGCACTTCATGCTTTTCGTCTTCCCGATAACCGAAAAACTCTCTGGCCACATTGACCACAGCCTGGTCGACTTCCAGCACATCGATTTCCGCCTCAGGGTAGAGTTCGCGCATGACCATCGGAATAGTGCCACCGCCGAGGCCAGCCACCAGAATACGCTCAGGTTCAGGATTGATCAGCAGGCCGGCAAAACTCATTTTGGTGTAGTTAAATACCAGACGCCTGGGGTTTCGCAGGTCTATGCAGGTCTGGTTCATATCGCCGCGATGGATATTGAACAGCATGCAGCGCTGACCGTTGAATTCAGTGACCAGCACATTGCGATACTGGGAGCGCTCTTCATGGATGACCTGGCGTTGTGCGCTTGCAGGCGCTGCACTTATCAGCACAAGCACACAAAGCAATGGCGACCAGATACGAAAATTCATGATGTCTGCTCCTTGATCGCGTGGCGACTGGAGAACGCAATCAGCGCGGCGCACAGCAACAACGCGACAACACAGCCCCACATGACCTGATTGATCTCAAACCACATGACAAAATAAAAGGATGTCGCCAGCGTACCGAGTGCACTGCCCAATGTCGAGACGAAGTACAGCATCCCCGCGACACCGCCACTTTGCTCCTGTGTCAGTACCAGCAGCCTCACCGAGTAGGGCGAGACCATGCCCATGACACAAATCGGGGCAAAATACAGGAACACGGCAGACCACAGCGAGCCATAGCGCGGGTCTTCAATCGACAGAAAAATGGTCCGCATCACCGGATCAGCCAGATAGATGATAGGCAGGCACAGCAAGGCCGCAAAAATGAAAAAGCTGATAAATGTCCGATGGCCTGGATTGCGCAGCGACAGCTTGCCGCCCCACAGATAACCCAGCGACAGCGACAACATGAATACAGCGATAATACTGCCCCAGACATGGACGCTGCTGCCGAAATAAGGTGCCAGCACCCGCCCACCAAGCAGCTCTATGGACATGATGACAAAGCCGTTGATGAAAGCGACAGCCAGGATTGCCAGGCGACTGGCGACTGAGTGAGACACGGATACAAGCGCCTGTTGTTGTTGCACAAATCACTCCACTGAGGCTATGGGCCAGTCGGGCCGTCCGGACAAGGTTGCCAAGCGTACCACAGCCTTGAGCAAATTTGCCAAAGCACCCACATCGGCGTATCCTTCGCAGCGCAATCCGCGCGGCGCGGCTTGATTGCCGCTGTGTGCCGATGGCTTCTCTCCGGGATTATTCTATGTCTGTGTCCAACGCTGAAGCACCCCGCCTGAGCCTTTTCAGGCTGGCCGGCCCGACCATTGTTGGTAACCTGTTACTGTCTATGGTGCACCTTGCGGCCATCAAGATTGTTGCGGAACTCGGCGCAGAGGCAGTAGCTGCGGTGATCGCCGCCGACCGTATCTATATGGCGATCCAGCTGATCATTTTTTCGATCACCGCTGGCACGACGACCATGGTCGCCTACGCCTGGGGAGCCCGGAATCTGGAAGAAGCCGACCGTGTTGTAAAGCTGTCAGCTGCGGCTTGTCTGGCAGCATCACTGTCACTGTGGGTAATCATTCAGTGGCTGGCTACTCCGCTGGTGGCAATATTCGGGCTGCAGGGGCCTATGCTGGCAGAAGCTGCGCAGTACCTGAAAGTACTCATCTACTTTAATGTTTTCTTTTCTTTCCTGGCGGTGATCAGCGCGGCGCTGCGTGCGGCGGGTGATGCTCTGACCCCAGTCTGGGTAGCCGGCATCGGCAATATCGTCAACGTTCTGCTGGCCTATGCCTTTGTCTACGGTATCGGTCCTTTGCCCGCCATGGGCATAATCGGGGCTGCCTATGCCGCGGGCATCTCCTACGCGCTGGTCGGTGGCATATTCTTTTTGCTGTGGACCCGGCAGCGTCTGTTGCTAAAACCCGTCAAACAGCCCTACTGGGAAATGACCAGACTGCGCAAGTTGATTCGTATCGCCGTGCCGGCGGGCATTGAGCAATCTGTTTTCAATTTTTCGATCATCGCTTTCATGTGGGTAGTCTCACTGTACGGCACCGAAGCGTTCACAGCGTATGGCATTGGCGTGAACATTCTTTCGGTTTCCATCGTGATTGGTATCGGTTTTTCGATTGCGACAGCCACCATGACAGGTCAGAACCTGGGCGCGGGGCGACCCGATCTTGCTGAGCAGGCTGCTCGACGCAACCTGAAAATATCCTTCGCCATCATGGCAGTTGTGGGTCTGGTGATCGGACTCAACGCACGGCTGATAGGCAGCTTTTTTATCAACGAGCCCCTGGTGCTTGACTACCTGGTAGCGCTGACAATCATGGTGGCCATTGTCCAACCGATGATGTCCATCGAGTTTACGCTGGGGGGTGCATTGCGCGGCGCTGGCGATACACGCTCTCCTGCCCGGATCATGTTTACCGGTTTCCTGTTTGGACGCGTAGTACTGACCGCTTTGTTCCTCTGGCTGGGCTTGAGCGTGTACTGGGTCTATGCAGCACTGATTGCGGACTACATCATAAAGTGCTGCATGTATCTGGTCATCTTTAAGCGAGGCAACTGGAAAACCGCCTTCGGTGGGAACTGAGCCATGTTACTGTTTGAAGGCATCTTTCCCGTCCTCGCACTGGCTCTGGCAGGCTACATCACGGCGCGCAGCGGCTTCCTGAGCATCAATGAATACCAGGCACTGGCCAGATTCACCTTTAATCTGGTTATCCCCTGTCTGCTGTTCATCAACATGGCACATGCTGAGATTCCTGAGAACTTTGGTGCCGACTTTCTGCTGGCTTTTTATGTGCCGGTGCTGCTGGTGTACTGCCTGACCCTGGTGATTACCAGGTTTCTGCTGAAGGCCGCAGGCACTCTGCAGTCGGTACTGGCGCTTGGCGCCACCTACTCCAACACCACCATCGTCGGCATACCCCTGGTGCTGCAGACACTTGGCGAACAGGCGCTGCTGCCACTATTCCTGATCATTGCCACACAGAACCTGGTGCTTTTCACCGTGGCTACTCTGTTTGCAGAGCGGGAACAATTTGACCTTTCCACTTTGCTGACAAGTATTGCGCGACTGCTCAGGCAGCTGGTTGCCAGCCCGCTAACTGCCAGCCTGATCGCCGGCCTGGCATTTAATCTGCTCAGTCTGCCTATCTATCGTCCGCTGGACAGTGCCCTGCAACTGATGTCAGAGGCAGCCATTCCCTGCGCCCTGTTTGTGCTTGGCACCAGCCTGCATCAGTACCGGGTCGGGCAACAATTAAAACCTGCAATGCTTATCACCGCATTAAAGCTGATTGCCCTGCCGCTGATCATGGCAACATCCATGCTGATCGTGTTTGACGTGACACCTTTGTGGGCGAAGACAGCGATTCTGGCAGCGAGTATGCCGGCGGGTCTGAGCGCTTATGTATTTTCGGTCAGATATCAGACCGGGCAGGCGACCATAGCCGCTGCCTCAGTCATCTCTACCCTGCTCAGCCTGATACCAATGACACTGGTACTCCTGATAGTGCCTTAGTCCCAGGTCAGAGCCTGGAGCGATCGATAACCAGCTCACACATCTGTCGCAGACTGTGCACCTTTTCAATCAGTCGCGCGAAGCGGGCATCCCTGGTCAGGCCCTGCGCATAGCGGTAGTAAATCTGCTGGCCGATACCGGCCAGGCGGAACAGCCCGAAGCAGAAATAAAAATCCATATTGTCGACATTGATGCCAGTGCGTTCACTGAAACGCGCCACGATCTCAGCTCGAGTTGGCGCTCCCGGCGCATCACTGGGCATGGCACGATACTGGCGGAAAAATTCCGGGTCGCCTGCCTCGGCCCAGTAGCCGAGCGTACAGCCGAGATCCATCAGCGGATCACCCACTGTGGCCATCTCCCAGTCCAGCACACCGATCAGCTTCATAGGGTCGTCTGGTGACCAGATGACGTTGTCGAGTTTGTAGTCATTGTGAATCACGCCAACAACACCGCTCTCTCCGGGTTTTTTATCGCGCAACCAGTCGATGACAGGCGCAAAATCCGGAGCGTCAGGGGTCATGGCATTTACATATCGCTTGCTCCAGCCCTCGAGCTGTCTGGTGACGTAGCCTTCAGGTTTACCGAAATTGTCCAGCCCTGCCTTGACCAGGTCCACCGAGTGCAATTCGCCAAGCACATCGAACAGGGTAAAAAACTGCTGGCGCACCTGCTCTGGTGACAATGCCAGCCCATCCGGATATTCACGACGGATGACCAGCCCTTCGATATACGACATCAGGTAGAAATCACAGCCCAGAACGCTGTGATCGTCGCAAAAATGAATGGGCTTCGGGGCATAGGGAAAGACCTTTTCCAGTGCCGATAAAATCGTGAATTCACGACCCATATCGTGCGCTGACTTAACCTTGCTGCCGAACGGCGGGCGTCTGAGCACCCACTTCTGTTCTCCACTGCTAAGCAGGTAAGTCAGGTTGGAGTAGCCACCAGGAAACTGTTTCACTTGCAGGTTATCAACCAGCCCACCGAGCACCGGGCGCAGATGCTCGCGCAGCACGTTCAGATCCAGCTCCTCGCCTTCCCTGACCGATTGAGCCTGGTCAACCAGATTGGATTGCTGATGAGATTGTTGCACCATTGCAGATCCCTTTTTGTTCTATTGTATTTAACGGAAAGTCACCAGCATCTGGTGGGCCGGCGTTTCAAGGTGGGCCACGGAGTTAAAGCTTCCCAGCGATACCTTGCCACGGCCATACACCAGTCGTGTGACGGCACTGTTTAACACCATCCAGTTGGTTTCTACAGTGCGACTGTCTGGCAGATCCAGCGCTCGTTGCACAGCGCTCGCGATGACACCTCCCGAGGTGGCCAGCAGTACGCGACTGCCTCTGGAATGTCGGGCCATCAGTTCGGTCAGCGTGTCATGAACGCGTTGCTTGAAATCAAGCCATGGCTCGAAATCGGCATCGTCTGGTCCCGCGGCCCGCAGCGTTCCGGCAATCCAGTGACGACTGGCCGCCTCCAGCACCAGCTGGAACAATTTGCGATCCTTCGTCAACGCCCCCTGCTGGACATCGTAACCTTCATTGCGGGCATGGTCGCGCAGGTAGAGTCGCAGCAGGGGCTCGCCATTATATTCATTAAGGCCGCTTTGAACTTTGACCCGCTGGTCACTTACTACCGGCAGCAGCAATTCGGCAGTTTGTTGCTGTCGTTGCAGATCGCCAGCGTAAACATGATCGAATTTTTCGCCGAGCGCCTGCCAGTGACTGCAGAGCAGTTGCACCTGCTGGCGCCCCAGATCACTCAAATTGTCATAGGACGCGGCACCGAATGAGGCCTGCCCGTGTCGCACCAGAATGAGTTCGCTCAAACCTTACCCTGCTCTTACCTTCACAGCCTGGCGTAACGCAGTGTGTGGAAGTCGGTATTGCCAAACAGATGCTCGATCGTGGTGACACGCTTGAAGTAATGGCCTACGTCCAGTTCATCGGTCACAGCGATACCACCATGAATCTGTACAGCCTCCTGACCGACTTTGCGAATAGCGCGGCCGACACGACTCTTGGCAGCGGAAACGGCTTTAGCCTTTTCCTGCACTGTTGCTGAACTATCGAGCTTCATCGCAGCCATGATCACGATGGAACGCGCCAGCTGACACTCGATAAACATTTCCGACATGCGGTGCTGCAATGCCTGGAAGGTGCCGATGGCCACGCCAAACTGTTTACGCGTCTTGGCATATTCAACGGTTTTCTTCAGCAGACTGTCCATGGCACCAACTGCTTCCGCACCCACGGCAAGAGTTGCACGGTCAATGGCGGCTTCCAGCGCCGGCAGTGCCGCACCCTCTGCGCCCAGCAGCTCAGATGCAGCCACCTTGACATCTTTCAGATGGATTTCTGCTGCACGATGACCATCAACGTTGGTGTACTCGCGCTTGCTGATGCCAGTTGCAGCCGCATCAACAATGAATACAGAAATACCGTCACGGTCGAATTGGCCGCCGGAGGTGCGGGCAACGACCAGCAGTTTGTCGGCTGCGGGTCCATTCAACACCTGGATCTTGGTGCCATTAAGCACATAGTCATCGCCATTTTTTGTGGCGGTGGTTGCAACTGCCGCCAGATTGTAACGGCTGTCTGCCTCTGCATAGGCTGTTGCGAGTTGCAGGCTGCCTTCCATGATGGCGCCAATCAGCGCCTCTTTCTGCTCGGCACTGCCAAGGTCAGTAATCAGGCCACCGCTGATGACACCAGTCGGGATGAAGGGCTCGACGACCATGCCTTTGCCAAACTCTTCCATCACCACCATCAGATCAACCGCCGAGCCACCGAAACCGCCATCCTCTTCCTTGAATGGCACGGTCAGCCAGCCGAGCTCGGCAAACAGATTCCAGGCTTCATCACTGAACCCTTTTTCACTTTCCAAATACTTGCGACGCGTATCGAAGTCGTACTGGCTCATTACGAATTTCTGCACGCTGTCCTGCAGCATCTGCTGCTCATCACTGTAAGAAAAATCCACTAGCTGTTCCTCTTGATGTCAGTTGACAGGTCCGCGCGCTGTTACAGACCCAGTACCGCTTTGCTGATAATGTTTTTCTGGACCTCGTTGGATCCACCGTAGATCGACTTCTTGCGATTATTGAAGTAGACATTGGCAGATGACGCCAGCGTGCCCTTGGCAACCCGCTCGCCTTCAAAGCCTTCGGTGAACTGCTCAGGGACGTGTGGCATGCAATGGTAGGCCGCCACTTCCATGTAAAGTTCATCGATGAACTGCGTCGCCTCGGTACCCACAATCTTGAGGATGGACGACTCTGGACCCGGTGCCTTGCCGACACTTACGGCGGCCAGGGTACGCAGCTCCGCATACTCCAGTGCCAGCACCTGAATATCCACTTCGGCCAGCTTGCGGGCAAACATGGGGTCGTCCAGCAAAGTGCCACCGTTGCCATCGGGGGTGTTGGCGGCCAGATTGTGCAGCTTGCGCAGTTTCAGTTTGGAGTTCGGAACCTGGGCGATATTGGTACGCTCGTGCGTCAACAGGACTTTGGCGTAAGTCCAGCCCTTGTTCTCTTCACCGATAAGATTCTCGGCTGGCACACGAACATTGTCGAAGTGTACTTCGTTGACTTCGGGTTCGCCGTCCAGCAGCACAATGGGAGACACCTTGATGCCAGGCGTTTTCATGTCAATTAACAGGAAGCTGATACCTTCCTGCTTTTTCACCGTTGAATCGGTGCGCACCAGGCAGAAAATCCAGTCAGCGTGCTGACCGAGTGTCGTCCAGGTCTTGGTGCCGTTGACCACATAATGATCACCGTCGCGCACCGCGGTGGTTTTCAGTGACGCCAGGTCGGAACCGGCATTGGGTTCGGAGTAACCCTGACACCACCAGACATTGCTGGCCAGAATATCGGGCAGGAAACGCTTTTTCTGCTCTTCATTACCGAAGCTGTAAATGACCGGCGCAACCATCTTCATGCCGAAAGCAACTGGCTCCATGGCACCATACAGGCCCATCTCCATGGCAAAAATGTACTTCTGGGTGGGATTCCAGCCGGTACCGCCGTACTCAACAGGCCAGTTGGGTGCTACCCAGCCCTTTTTGTAAAGGATTTTCTGCCATCGCACGTAGTCATCTTTTTCCAGGCGAATGCCGTTATCGACCTTGTGTTTGATGTCCTTCGGGAACTCAGCTTCCAAAAACTGACGAACCTCTTTTTGAAACTCTAGTTCTTCTGCAGTGAAATCAGCATTCACAGGGACTCTCCTGAAAACTTTATAATTCAACTAGTTGCCAGCGCATCTAATCCGTCCCAAAGGTGGGATGATCACCTGACGCAACAGGGAATCCGACTTTACCACTTTTGCCAGGGCTTGAAAACGAATTGACGAACAGTTGCTCTGTAAAATTATTACCCGACTGGCGGCTTGACCTGTCATGCCTATCGCTCATAATGCGGGCCTTGGCATCACCACACCGGGTACTTCAATGGATTGGCTGCAAATCCTGATACTGGCTGTCGTCCAGGGCGTTACTGAATTTCTTCCAGTATCAAGCTCAGCACACCTGATTCTGGTACCCATTGTCACTGGCTGGCAGGATCAGGGTCTGGTCTTTGACGTTGCTCTTCATTTCGGCAGCCTGGCTGCAGTCGTCATTTACTTCCGCCAGGAACTGTGGCTCATGGCGCTGGCGTGGCTCGGATCTTTGCGCACGCGCAGGCTGGATGCAAACAGCCGACTGGCCTGGGCGGTATTACTGGGTACAATCCCGGTAGGCCTGGCAGGGCTGCTGCTAAACGACACCATCGAGACCGTGCTTCGCTCACCTCTTTATCTGGCTGCCGGCCTGATTTTTTTTGGGGTGATTCTGGGATGGGTGGACTGGCGTCACCGCGGCATCCGGACTGAGTACCAGCTGCGCTGGCGGGATGTGGCATTTATCGGGTTTGCTCAGGCGGTCGCCCTGTTTCCCGGCACCTCTCGATCCGGCATCACCATGACAGCCGGGTTGATGCTGGGCATGAGCCGTGATGCGGCGTCGCGCTTCTCGTTTTTGTTGTCGATCCCGGTGATTGTGATTGCGACGGCATTGCAGACTTATGAACTGCTTAAGTCTGAGCAGACCATCGCCTATGGCGCACTGGCCACGGGCACAATACTCTCGGGCATCAGCGCCTATCTGTGCATTCACTTCTTTCTTGCATTCATCAACCGCATTGGCATGCAGCCGTTTGTCATCTACCGGATCGTGCTGGGTCTGTTGCTGATCTATTTCTTCATCTAGGCGGAACACTGCAGCGCCGCCGTCAGCTCCAGCGGAATGAGCGAATTGGCCGCATACCGGCGATCATGACAACCAGCGCGTACAGAATCAGTGGTGGCAGCACGTAAAGGGCAATTGAACCCAGGTGCTGACCGCCCAGCCCGAACAGTGCCATCACCAGGTAGACCAATGCCGCCAGCAGATGCAGCACCAGGTAGGCTGTTACAAACTGTTGACGAGTGCTGCTGAGCGTGTAGGCCTGACCTTTCAGCAGCCAGCTCAGCGCCACTCCCACCCCCAGCAGATCCGTTGGCCAGAACAGCAGCAGGTTCAGATTGCCGTGCACGTCCTGATGGCTGGATAACCACCAGCCCAGGCTCATGATCAGACCGTAGACACCACTAAACAGAGCGATGATCAGCCCCAGCAATCCAAGCAGACGATAACTGATGGCAGGCGCACGCAGTGCAAAGCCGGGCTGGCTTGAGAAAGATGCGATAGAGGCACGTCGTACACTGAGCAGCAACAGCAGCATCGGCAACGCCATCAACAGGCTGATCAGGTTGGCGCTTGGCCCGGCTTCGGGCGGCGCAAACGACATGACCGTCTCTGATTCCTCTATCATGCCCAGGCGCAGCAACTGCTCGCGCAATTGCAGGGGCAGGAACATTCGCTGCCATTGTGTCATGCGCTGGTCAATATTGCCGTTCATCAGAATATTCAGCGAGAAAGCAATTACCGGCACGCTGGCGTAGTGATCGACTACTTCGTCGCGAAACGTGCGCTGACCGAGGGCCTGGGTCTGATTTGACAGCGCCCCGCCCAGTGCTTCGTCCAGATAGTCCCGCACCCGGGTCGTGCAGTTATCGAAAAAATATTCGTAGTCGTAACTGATGTTTTCGGGCCGCAGATTCCAGGCCAGACGCTGATAAAGCGTGCGTTTTTGCTCTGCCGTCAGGCGTAGCCTGTCCTGCCATACGCTGCGCCCCTCGGCCTGATAGCGCCCCAGTTCCCATGCAGGAGGTGCCACGCCCAACTGGTAATTCATGATGCCGCGCGCGAAATTGGCGGCAAACCGCAGATTGCCGATGCTGGTATCGAACAACCCCCAGTTGAAGATCAGGTCGGTGTTGGTCGTGTTGTCGACAACACGCAGGGCAGTATGGCCGAAGTTGTCCCAGACATTGGCGCCAACATCGACAGTGATCAGATAGAACTCAAGCTGGTTCAGATTGTTTGGGACCTGAATGTCCTGCCGATTTTCAATCGTGGGCTGTGCCTGTGCGACACCCTGCACAAGCATCAGCATCATGGTCAGAAGCAGGAGTAAAACTGGCAATGGGAATTGGAATGGGCGCACCACAGGGCCGCTCGCCGAGGCGATTTGAGAGTTGCCCGGCAGGGCTTGGTGGTCGGAATGTAAGAAAATCAATGATCGGCCAGCGTTGTTGTATTCGTTGTCGCGATCATATCAAAGAAACTGCGGCAATCAACCAGCAAATGTCAGAACGAGCGGGTGTTCGCCTTGCCGTTGGGCCTGTGTATGCCTATGATAGCCGGCTAATCATTACAATTATTGACAAATAGAACTGTGGAGACCCGGCCATGAATGGTGCCAGAGCCCTGATTGAAACCCTTGCCGAGTGCGGCGTCGAACTTTGCCTTGCCAACCCGGGCACATCCGAAATGCATCTGGTACAGGCGCTGGATCAGGTGCCGCGCATGCGCAGTGTGCTGGCGCTGTTCGAAGGTGTCTGCACCGGAGCCGCCGATGGCTACGGACGCATGACCGGAAAGCCAGCCGCCACGCTGCTGCATCTGGGACCGGGCCTCGCCAATGGTATTGCCAACCTGCACAACGCACGCAAGGCTGGCACCCCCATCATTAACCTGGTTGGCAACCACCCGCAATTTCATATTGGTTATGACGCGCCACTGACCTCCGACATTGACACCCTGGCAAGCAACTTCTCCTGCTGGATCAAGTCATGCAGCACCGCTGATACGCTGGCCAAAGACGGCGCGGAAGCCTATACAGCGAGCCTGCGTGCGACACCTGGCTCGCAGGGCCAGATTTCGACACTGATTCTGGGTGCCGATGCAGCATGGGGCGACTCGCCTGGCCCGTCCATCCCCAATGGGCTGCCTTCACGCTCGCGCATTGACAACAGCCAGGCCGCCCGGATTGCCGAGGTTCTGCGCAGTGGCGAGTCCTGTGTCATGATTCTTGAGCACGACGCCGCGCGTCCCGAGTCGCTGGAGCAGGCAGGCAAAATCGCAGCCAAAACGGGTTGCCGCATCATGACCGGCACTTTCCCGGCGCGCGTCGATGGCGGTGCCGGCAGGATTGATGTCGAGCGCATGCCGTATTTCCCGGAGCACATTCTGGCTTCATTCGCCGAGGTAAAGCATCTGATTCTGGTCGGCGGGCAAACCCCCGCCAGCTTCTTTGCCTACCGCACCACCCCCAGCCGACTGGTGCCTGAGGGCTGTCAGGTGCACACACTGGCCCGTATCGAGGAAGACGCCCTGGATGCGCTCAATCAGCTGGCCGAACTGACCGGCGCAGAGAAGTCCGAGGCACGCCGCCTGCAACGTGTCGATATGGGGCTGCCAAGCGGTGAGATGAGCATGCGCAATATGTTGCAGGCCGTTGCCGCAACCTTGCCGGAAAACGCAATCGTGGCAACCGATTCTGGCCCGGGCAATGCGGCACACCCGGTGTGTCAGGGCGCAGCGCCGCACAGCTGGCTGAGCCTGACCGGTGGCTCTATCGGCCAGGGCAGCCCGGTCGCCACCGGCGCAGCACTGGCATGCCCGGATCGACGTGTTGTGGCACTTCTGGGCGATGGCGGCGCTGCCTACACCATCCAGAGCCTCTGGACGCAGGCACGCGAGCAGCTGAACGTCACGACAGTGATATTTGCCAACCGCAAATACAATATCCTGAATATCGAATATGGCCGACTTGGCGTGACCGAGGTCGGACCAATCGCAGAAAGCCTGTTTGACATCGGCAACCCGGAAATTGACTGGACCAGACTTTCTGAGAGCTTTGGTGTCCCGGCCGCCAAAGCAACCACGGCTGACGAATTCGTCAAGTTGCTGCAAAAGGCCAACGCGACACCGGGTCCATTCCTGATTCAGGCGGTGTATTGATCTGGAACAAAGCGGTGACAGGGGCTTGTGTTACGCTGACTAACATATCGTCGAATCCGCTAAATTTTGGCGTTGACGACAGCTGAACACAAACCCCCGATATCAGTTAAAGCATTGATTTTTAATATTTTTATTTTTGGCACGGATCTCGCTTAGTAAATCTCAGGCAATGTATGAATGCCATCATTGAAATAACCTGAGTGGAGCCCGGACTATGGACGTAATCAAGACACTTTGCACCATCATCGTATTCACTGTGTTAGCAGTCATGGCCCTGCCATTGATTGGTGCTGGCATCGGTCTGATGTTCGTGCTGGGCTTTTTCTTTATCTGGTTACTGCCGATTCTGATCATCCTGAGTTCGGACAAAACGACCGGAGGTGAAAAGTTTGCCTGGGTTCTGGCCATCATCTTCCTGTCCTGGTTCGCCTGGATATTCTATTTCCTGCTGGCGCCACTGAAACCGAGAAAAGACTATTGGTATGAATGAAACTCCCGGCAGCGATGCCTGGCTCGCTCAGGTAAGCGAACCCATCATCGAACCTGAGCGGCCGATTATCGATCCTCACCACCACCTGTGGCGCAAACGCTTTGGCCGCGATTACCTGCTCGACGATTTATGGCAGGACACGGCCAGCGGCCACAACATCAAACAGACCGTTTTTATCGAATGCCGGGCCTTTTATGACAAGGAGGCCGAACCACACTGGCAGTCACTTGGCGAAACCCGCGTCATTACGGAAATCGCCAGAAAGAGTCAGCAGCAGACAGAGCAGCCCGCCATCAATGGAATTGTCGCCAAGATTGATCTGACACTGGGTGACAAGCCGGCTCTGCTCAAAGAAATCATCCAGGCTCATCAGCAGGTCGCCGGTGATCTGTTCAAGGGCGTCCGCTTCGCTGGCGCTCGCGATGCAAGACCTGAAGACCTGACCATTGCCCTGCAGGCACTGCCCTATCTGTATGGCCGCGAGAATTTTCGGCAGGGTCTGCGAACACTGGGCGAACTTGGCTTGAGTTACGACACCTGGCACTACCACCACCAGAATGTTGATTTCTGCGACCTGGCCGAGGCCGTCACTGACACAACTCTGGTGCTCGATCACTTTGGCACGCCGCTCGGCGTGGGTATCTACCGAAACGCCAGCGACGCAATATTTCAGCAATGGAAGGAGGATATCCGGCGACTGTCCCGGTATCCGAACGTTGTCGCCAAGCTTGGCGGCCTGGCGATGCCAGACAATGGTTTTGGCTGGGACAAGCGGGATTGTCCAGCAGATTCCGACGAGTTTGTACGCCGGCAGAAAAAATACTACCTGCACACCATTGACTGTTTTGGCCCTGAGCGATGCATGTTCGAGAGCAATTTCCCGGTGGACCGCCTATCGATCAGCTATCCGGTTGTGTGGAATGCCTTCAAGAAGATGGTTGCCGACTTTTCCGAATCAGAGAAGCACGCCATGTTCTATGAGACCGCTCGGCGCGTCTATCGTCTACCCTGATGTCCGCTTGGCCTGATAGCGGCTGCCCTGAATCAGCTGCGGCGGGTAACCAGTTTCAGCACACCGCTGGCAGTCAGTATCGGCTCTCCCTCAACCTCCAGCACCGCTCGTGCAAACACCAGCGAACGGCCTTTGCGAATCACCTCTCCGCGACCCAATACCAGGTCACCCTCGTGAGCCGGTCCGACAAATTCACTATTGCATGAAACCGTGACCACGCCTTCGTGCGTCCCGCCAATGGCAGCCAGGCAAAGCGTGTAGTCTGCGAACATCATGGAAATGCCGCCATGCAGTGTGCGATGCGCGTTACAGTTCTCGGGTTTTACGCGGAACGCTGTGTGGATTTCACCATCCTGCAGCGCAAAAAAGAAAGGACCTATGCTGTCTTCCGCCTGGTCACCATCCCAGTGTTGAAAATGTGCGGGAATACCATAGTCCTCGGGACGGTGGCCCTTACTGTTGTTACTGCTCATGGTTCAGGCGTCCTGCTCAGTCCTTGTCATCATCATCGTCTGTGGCAACGTCGGCCACCGCGCCAGCCACCTTGAATGGCACTTTGGCGACTTCCAGTGTGACGTCCACTGCAGCGCCTACTGCTGTGCCCAGACAGCCGCTCATTGCTGCCATCAGCAAAGCCACACTGCTTATGCGCAGCGCAGTGGATATCACTGAATTACAAGACGAATCAGACATGTTTGGTCCTGCTGTTGGAGAATTCATGAATGTGATCGACAACCGCCGGCCCCATGGCCACCAGTTCCCGAAAGCTGTCAGCCAGCCGCTCGCTTTCGCTGAGCACAGTCTGCCAGTATTTGAGCCGCTGTGCATCCGACAGGCGCCGAAAGTCATCACGGTCAGGTATTTTCCCATAAGGCAGACGATCAACAAACTGCTTTGTGGGTGTGACAAGCACAACGTTGTCAAAGTGCGCAGGGTTGGCACGGCGCCAGCGCGCAAGCTTATCGAACCAGCCCGGTACAACAGAGGCGTAAAAGTGTGGATACAACACCAGGCCATTTGATTTGTCGTATGGCAGATCAAGGTGATAGTCGGTCATGCCGCCATCGCGAAAAACAGCCTTGGGGGCTCCCTCTACCTGGGTGACAGCCTCCATGACCAGTGGAATTGAACCGCTTGCCATCAAAGCACTGTGAACGTTCCTGGCAGACAGCGGGACATAGCGTGTTGGCATGTCAGTCAGCGCCAGCTGGTCTGCGCCACGATCACAGGCATTGTGAAACACGTAGCGTTCAAAGAACCAGCGCAGATTGCGGCGACTGCCCAGGTTTCCCAGCGCGACCAGCGTCAGACCAAGATTCAGCATCAGTTTATTCTCGGGACGGGTCAGCCGCCGGGCTCTGTCCGTTATGACATACAAGCGCCGATGCTGATTGCTGGCGATCGCCGCAGCCGCTTTCTCAATACTCATATCGTTTGCCGCAAAGACTTTATTGAGCATCTCCCTTGCTTCACGACTGATTTCATGGCGGTCAGGACGAGACGAGTAGGTCTGGCTGGAGTAATGCGCGGCCAGCGCCTGAAGACTGGCAACCGGATTCGGCGCAGCGTAGCAGGCGAGCCGCCAGGCACCCGCAGATGATCCCACCATTCTTAGCGGGGCGTCTTCGCGGGGCGCAAAAAATTCACCTGCCAGATAACGATCAAGGCCATACAGCACAAACCACTTTGGACCGCCAGACGCTCCAGCAAGCCAATTAAAATCCTCCCCGCGCAAACCATTCTGCGCCAGCGATTTTCTTGCGGCTGCACCAGCCATTAATCTTAAATCGGACATAGTAAAATCTGTTCGTAAGCAATGCAGCGAATTATAATTAATAGTGATGATAAGGCTACGGTTTCATGTCACAAATTATCACAGCTTAATTCACGCACAACATAGCCCGGAACGCCAAGCACCGATAGTATTGTAGAAAAGCTCAACAGGTGAACAATGATGACCACTAAGTTAACAGACTACAGCATCCTTCTGATTGCTGCCGTCCTGGTACTCGCGGCACTGATGCTGCCGGCAGCAGCGCAGGCACAGGGGGCCACTCAACACGAGCGCGCCCTGTCTGCCACGTCATCAGAGCTTGCCCAGCGCCATTATCGCCGCGGCAACACTTACAACAATCTTGAGCGTTACGATGAGGCGATTGAAGAGTATCGCCTGGCTGTAGCAGCGGATCCGAATCTGGCTGACGCCTATCGCAACCTGGCCAATATTTTTCTCTCACAGGAGCGCCCAGACGACGCCATTCCCATGATGGCGCGTTTCATCGCCCTGCAGAATCAACCCAGTACGCCTCTGACCGCGTCGTTAAAAACCATTGGTGATCTGTTGCGCCGCGCTGAGCGTTTTGAAGAGTCTATCGAGTATGATCTGCGAGCCATCGAAGCTGATCCGCGTGATGACTCCATCGTCCATATTATGGGCAATATTTACGACAACGCCGGTCACACAGAAAAAGCCATTCAGGTTTACGAAACCGCCGTCCGCGTCATGCCAGACAATGCATTCATGAATCGTACACTGGGCAGACTGTACGAGCGCGAAGGCCGACTGGAGGATGCGCTGGCTCAGTATCGTATGGCAGCGGAGAAAGACCTTGGTTCACAATTCTACAAAGAACTGGTGCAAACCCTGGAAGCACGCCTGAATGGCGAGCCGCTGCAGGCCAACGGCTAATTGATCTGCGCGCCGCCGCCTTTCCGGCCGGCGTCGCGCGAGCCCAGAACCATCAGGCGCTGGGTCCGCTCCTCCGGCGCAAGCTCAGCCAGCGCCTCTGCAGCCTGATAGAAGTTCATCAAATCCTCACCGCTCTGCTGGTACAGGGCTGCAAATGCCGGCACCCAGTCAAAGTACGTCGACACAGTAAGCAATTGCGCATTGTTCAGAGGGCCGGCAAACCAGCCGTCATAGCGGCTACCGCTGCTCTGCTCGCGCCAGCTCTCCCGCATCTGCTGCTGTAATGCCTGTCTGGATTCCTGATCGGCAGCGGGTGCCTGGTAAAGCTGTTCAAAGCGCTGACGCCAGTCCTGTACAAATTCTGTGAAACGCCGCTGCTCCTCCAGCTCCGCCAGGTACGACTGAAAGCGGCCTTCATCATCATTGCGGGCCAGCCAACGCTCAACGCCCAGCTGCTCAACAAAGCTGGCGAAACTCTCATTGAATTTTGTGTCACCTGGTACATAGACGCGTTGATGTGCCATTTCATGAAAAATCAGACCCGCCAGGCGATGATCTGGTCGACGCATGACGGTTGACGGTATCGGGTCAGCAAACCAGCCCAGCGTGGAATAGGCGTCCACGCCTCCGATATACACATCGAAACCGCGCTCCTCAAGATCACTGGCAAAACCCCTGGCCGCTGATTCAGTGAAATATCCGCGATAACTGACACAGCCGGCTATTGGAAAACACCATTGCAGCGGTTGCATCGCAAAGGCAGGTGCGGCGAAAACATTCCACACCAGATAGGGGCGCTCCACCTCCACGTAGCTGGTATAGCTGCCGTTGTCTGGCAGCCCCAGTTCATTAATCGCAAAGTGTCGGGCATCTGATACAAGCTGCAGCTTTTCCAGCAGCTCAGGCGGGGTGTCATCACTGGCAATCAACTCCGCAATCGACTGTCGATTCATCAGCAGGGAAAGCTGCCCGGTGGCAGCCTGGGTATAAAAAGACAGCGCGGAGCAGGCGCTGAGCGACAGGGCAAGCATGGTTATCAGCAGTGCCTTGACGCCGGGTTTCACGAGCCTAATCTTGCGAGGCAAGGTCGCTGCGAGGATGCAGGCTGATTTCAAAGACATGGGACCACAACTTACCGGTAACCAGCAGCCTGCGCTGCTCAGCATCCCAGGCAATACCATTCAGTACCGAATCCCCAGGTCCCCGCTCGGTTCTGTCAGCCAGCCCGGTCAGGTCAATCACGCCGGTAATATCACCGGTTTCCGGGTTGATTCGAACAATCTGCTGAGACATCCAGACATTTGCCCAGACCTCTCCATCGATGAACTCCAGCTCATTGAGGTTACCTATATACTGCCCGCCCGCCTGTACGGCCACGCGACGACGGGTTGCGAAGGTATCCGGATCCAGGAAATACAGCTGATGGCTGCCGTCACTCAATATCAGTGATTCTCCATCCCAGGTCAGGCCCCAGCCCTCCATCGGGATAAAGTGAGCATTTACACGCTCAAAAGTATCCAGGTCGTACTCAAAGGCAACATTTTCACGCCAGGTCAGTTGAAACAGGCGATCTCCGGCGACGGCAATCCCCTCGCCAAAGTAACGCTGTGCCAGGTCAACACGACGAACGACCGAACCATCGGCAAGATTGATCTCCATCAGCGCAGATTCACCGTAACGTCCCGTTCCCTCATACAGCCGTCCGTCATGAACCAGCAGCCCCTGAGTAAAAAAGCGGCTGTTGTGCGGATACTGCGCCACGACTTCGAAGTCATAGACCGGAACCTGCGCCCTGGCAGGCACCGCGATTGAAAGTGCCAGACCAATAAGCAACAGACACAGCAGGTTTTTACCAGCAGCGCCGTATAGCAATGAACCCGTAATACTAAAAGATATGCAAGGTCGCTGGCGACGCTCTGCAAGACTGTGTGACAGATGTAATCGGGGGAACAACATGCTATGTTCTGGCTCCTGCACAGCTAGCTTGCCTGATAATTCTGCGTCAGTTTAGGGAGGAAGCAGCACAATGACAAGTCAGTGCCTGTTCTGTCGAATCATCGCCGGTGAAATTCCCAGCACCCGGGTTTACCAGGATGAACACGTCTATGCTTTTCGCGACATAAGCCCGGTCGCCCCAACACATATTCTCGTCATTCCCCGCAAACATATCGCCAGTGTGGCCGACGCAGAGGACGGTGATTGCGAGCTGTTGGGACGTCTGCTGCTGGCGGCACGCCGTATCGCAAAAGAAGAAGGTCTGAGTGAGGACGGCTATCGCCTGGTCATCAATACGGGAGACGATGGCGGTCAGACTGTCCATCATTTGCACCTGCACATTCTGGGCGGGAGACAGATGCAATGGCCGCCAGGCTGATCAGGTGAACAGCACCGCCTGATGTGCCGCCCGGCTCAGGCGCTCTCAGCAACGCCAGACTCGATGTCCAGTTGCTCCCTGATCGACGTCAGACCGGCACGGCTTGCATCAAAGACGCCGAGCTCCGTGATCAGGCCTGAAACCAGGCGTGCGGGGGTCACATCAAAGCCGTAATTGCTGACTGCTGTGGAGGCAGGTGTAACGGCTATCTTGATAACGCTCACCTGCCCTGACCGGGATTCGCCTGCCAGCGCACCCTGCACCTGCCTGACTTCGTCGGCACTGCGCTCTTCAATAGGTATTTCCCGTACGCCATCCATACAGTCAAAATCAATGGTCGATGATGGCAGCGCCACATAGAAGGGCACCTGATTGTCGAAGGCTGCCAGGGCTTTGAGGTACGTGCCAATCTTGTTGCATACATCGCCTTGCGCGGTGGTGCGGTCGCTGCCCACCAGACAGACATCAACCTGACCATGCTGCATCAGATGGCCACCGGCATTATCGACGATGAGAGTGTGTGGCACGCCACTACGGGCCAGCTCCCAGGTTGTCAGGGATGCTCCCTGATTGCGGGGCCGTGTTTCATCGACCCAGACATGAACAGGCAAGCCAGCGAGATGGGCTTTGTAAATGGGTGCCAGGGCCGTTCCCCACCCGCCCGTGGCCAGCCAGCCGGCATTGCAGTGTGTCAGAATATTGAGCACCGCCTGGTCGCCGTCACGCTGACGTTTCGCCGCCAGCAGGTCCTCCAGAATCCGGTAGCCATGATTTCCTATTGAGCCGCAGGCTGCTGCGTCTTCCGCCAGCAGTGCTCTGGCCAGCACCAATGCCCTTGGGGCGCGCTGCGCTGCGGGTACATCACGCAGGCTGTTTACCATGCGAGTCAGGGCCCAATGCAGATTGATGGCCGTCGGCCGGGTCGCCAGCAGTGTCTTGCTGCTGGACTCCAGGGCTTCGGGGTCCTGCTGCAGGGCTCGCCACAGTCCGAAGGCGGCAGTAATGCCGATCAGTGGGGCGCCTCTCACCTGCATGTCGACAATTGCGGTTACGGCATCTGAAAGGGAGCCCAGGGTGCGGATGATCAGCTGGTGAGGCAGATGCGTCTGATCAATGAAACGAACATTCTGATCTGACTCATCGAACCAAAGAGTACGCATATTCTCGGCCGGAGCAGCGCTGAGTGCGGACATGTTGGACTCCTGTAAACCAAAAACGCACCCGAAGGTGCGTTTTGTCGACTACCTTGGATTGTCAGCCGGGTATCAGGGCTCGACAACCGAAATATTGTAGATGCCAGCCTGTCTCGCCGCATCCATTACCATAACCATGGTCTCCACATTGGAACGGTTATCTGGCTGGATGATCACTGAGGCTGAGGGGTTCTCGGCTTTCAGACGGTCAATGTTCGCACGGATCTGACTGGGCAGAACGGCACGTGGCTCACCATTGAAACGGATTTCGTTGTTCTGGCTAAGCTCGACCAGAATGTTTTTCAGATCGTCATTCTGCTCGGGCGGAGTCTCGTTGTTCTCGTTACTGGCCGCATCAATTGCCTGCTCTGACAGGAATGTTGCCGTTACCACGAAGAAGATCAGCAGGATGAATACCACGTCGAGCATCGGGGTGAGGTCGACATTGCTTTCGTCTTTTTTACGTTCGCCAGCCAGTTTTTTCATTATATGCTACCAATATCGTTTGATTAATTTCTTAACCAGTTGTTTTTATTACGATTTGCAGGACAACAAGCAGTTTACTGCATATCCATCATTGCCCTAAGTATACCTGATATGACGGCGACGACAACAGATAAGGCGGACGGATTTAAGAATTATTGCGAGCCTGCCGCCACATGACACAACGGCAGGCCAGATAAGGAATCAGCGCAAGGAGCTGATCGTGAACTGGATGATTTCACCCAGCTGCTTGGCAGGCTTGCCCTCACGGGAATGCACGCGAAGCCCACTGAGTGCATTCATCAGCACATCGGTGGCCAGTTCTGCATTGACAGACTTGTTCAGCTCGCCCGCTTTCTCCGCGTCTTTCAGGCGCTTCAGCAGCGCTTTGCGGATATTGCTGTAGTAGGCCTTGACCAGTTTCTGGATGTCCTTGTTGTAGTTGATGCTTTCGCAGAAGGAATTTACCAGCAGGCAGCCCATGGATCGACGCTTGTTGGTGGTTGCCATCACTGTTACATCAAAGTACTTCTCAATTGCTGCCCAGGGCGCAAGCTCTTCATTGTTGAGCGTCGCTGACAGTTCTTTGTCTACCAGCTTGTTGTAGTGCTCCAGGCAGGACTTGAAAAATGTGTCCTTATCACCAAAGGAGTTGTACAAAGTACCACGATTGATTCCAGTGACATCCAGCAACTTCTGAACCGAGCTTGCTTCAAAGCCCTCTCTCCAGAACTGCTCCATGGCATTGGTCAATACATCTTCGTAAACGAACTCTACCGGTCTCGCCATAATAAATCACACACTCTCGTCAGATTGAATTGCTGGGCGGATTCTAGACGATAGGTTTTTCTTTTTACATCTATTGATACAAAATGCCACAATTGTTCCGAAAAAATTCAATTTTGACACTGGCTTAACACGGTTGTGTCGGTATCTTCAGAGCGCACCTCTACTGGATCTTGGGAACAAGCGTTCTGTAAACTGCCTTTTGCCAGTTCCGCAAAGCAGATTGCAGGCGACAGCAAACATACAGGCTGCACAAAAGCAGCAGCGACGCCACTAGAGACTGGTCACCAGCGCGACGATCAGCCCCAGAGAACCACCGATGACTCCACCCCAGACCACCAGCCAGCCCAGGTGCTCTTTGATCATTCGCTGCACCAGCTCTTTGACCTGGGCGGGTGTCAGCTCCTGAAGCCGATTATCGATCAACAGTTCAATTCGCGTCATCACATCATCGCTGTGTGCCAGGTCGTCAAGGCGTTTGGCAACAGCATCATGGAACTGGGGCGACTCCACAAAGTCATAGAGCGCATCACGCATACGGTCGGCAAATGGCTGCCGCAATGTCTCCAGTGCTTTGGGGCCGCCCACAAAACCGAGCATATTGCCCATGGAGGATGCCATGATGGCCTCTACCAGCGAATCAAATGCCCGATCAAAATCCACCTCATCAATCATGGAGGGCATCATGTTGTGAATACCCTCCTGCATCAGCGTCGAAGCATCGAAAAAACGCTCCAGACTGTCTGAGCTGAAAAACTGGTCCATGATCATTTCGCGCAGCTTGGTTTTGATGGTCTCAAAATGCAGGCTGATGACACCTGACCCATACAGCCCGGGCACTTTCTCGAACAGCATGTGGATTGCCAGCGAGTTGGTTACCGCACCCGATAAAGCAAACAGGCCGCTGCTCATCAGATATGGGGCAATCGACGGGGGTGTCACGAGTCCCAGCAGCACAAGCGTTAATGCAGCAAGATTGGTTATGATTCCCTTACTCATGGTTCTTCCGTCATTAAAACTTGCGATGATCGCGAATGGGCATTTTGCGACGCAATTCGTGCAGCTGATCAAGATCCAGCGCGGCACTGACTACTCCCTCACCACCTGGCAGAGTCTCGAGCACACGTCCCCATGGATCGATGATCATGCTGTGCCCGAAAGTTTCACGCGTCTCGTTATGCACACCACCCTGGCCCGCACCAATCACGTAGCACTGATTTTCAATGGCTCGTGCGCGCAGAAGCACTTCCCAATGTGCCTGCCCGGTAACCTTGGTAAAGGCGGCTGGCACTGTGATCAGCTCAACCTGCTCATTAAACAGTTCGCGGTACAGTTCAGGAAAGCGCAGATCATAACAGATCGTCAGCCCCAGACGGGCTACCGGCGTCTCCGCGACCACTACCTGATCGCCCGGCTCAAAGCTGTCAGATTCCGCATATCGAGCCTGGCGATCACTGACCTCAACATCAAACAGATGTATTTTATCGTAACGCGCCATCAGTCGACCGTCCGGGTCAAACAGCAGACTGGCTGGACGCACCCGTCCATCGCTCAGCAC
This sequence comes from Gammaproteobacteria bacterium UBA2675, assembly GCA_002354805.1. GTDB lineage: Bacteria > Pseudomonadota > Gammaproteobacteria > Pseudomonadales > Pseudohongiellaceae > Pseudohongiella. The sequence continues at coordinate 951,569 of DEMH01000009.1, read as the reverse complement.
TTCCGGTTCGACACCTTCAGGCGCAGGCCGTGTGATCAGTGGTACCGTGCCGCCAACCAGATAAACACCATGCTCACGCGCTTTGCGCGACAGCATGCCCTGCAACAAAGCGTCATAGTCCCCTTCACGCTCGGCAAAACGGGCCAGCGGTCCACCGTCGAGCACTGCAAAATTCTCGGGTAGCACGATCAGCGCTGCGCCTCGCCCGGCGGCCTGATCAATCAGCCGCTCAGCGTCCCTGACATTTTCCTGGATGTCGCCACCACTGACCATCTGGATAGCGGCAATAATCGGCTTGCTGCTTTCAACATCATTCTGCTGCATGAGTCGTTCTCTTTGCTCAGTTGAAGATCAATTGTCCGAATCTGCATCGGTAAATACCTGGTAGAGACGCGGTTCCAGTCCCTCCCAGGGGCCCTCAAGGGTATAGTGCGCACTGGTGAGATTGTCGACCTGGTCACCAAAGATACGGTCGAAAATGAACACGCCTACCGCCATTTGCCAGTTGATCAGGTTGTTAAGTACGGCCAGCCCGCCCAGCCAGGGAATATTATCGCTAACCGGCAGGGTAATATACAAATCCGCATCAATGGTCTCAGCAGCCAGATCTACCGTCCCTTCCAGTTGAAACAGACTGGCTGGACCGATGATCTGCAAGCGATCCTCGATTGTAACGATGCCATCACGCAGACTGATCTGGCCGGTAATTTCGTCATAGGACAAGCCCGTACGCGCCAGGTCGCCGCTAAAGCGGAGGCGACGCATGATGGCATCAAAATTAATGATACTGATCAGGCGCAGCGCGCTGTTGGCGACGCCAGCACGCTGCCGGAAACGGCCGTTTTGCACCTGCAGGTCGATATCACCATTGAGACCCAGTGCCGAGAAATAAGCAGGACTGCCATCCCAGTGTAACCGCGTGTTGAAACGAGCCGCCTGACTTTCCAGACTGGGCGCGTACCCAAAGGCACTGAGCACCGGCGCCAGGTTCTGTGCAGTGACGATGCCATTCAACGCACTGCGATGCTGCTGCCCGTCATACACCCAGCGAAATTCAGCCGGCTCCTCTTCGGTTCCGATAGACAGCCCGCGAACATTCAACTGCAGATTGCGAAACAGCGCACCCGCCGCATCCGGTATCAACTCAAACGACCAGCTTCCAAAATCAGCTTCGCCAAGAATCAGCTCATCTATCGACAATCGCATGTGTGGCAGGGTACGTGGATCAAAGGCTGCCAGCGGGTCTTCACGGGGCAGTTCAAACTCGACGGCAGGCAGCTCTTCGAGATCCAGTTCCACATTTGCCTGACTGCTCGCGGCCTCGCTATCGACAGCTGCCACCAACTCTGGCTCCACACTTTCCGGTTCGTCGAATACTTCGTAGTCCAGCTGCAGGCGATCCAGGTCTATATCCCAGGGTTGATCGCTACCGCCGGGAATGATCAGGTTGCCGGCCAGCGCCTCACTGTCAAAACCAAAGCGCCAGTCCTGATTCGTTTTATTGAGTGACAGATTGACGTTGGAAAACCGCTCGTCAAATGCCAGCAGTTCTCCAACTCGGACCCCGGCGGTGCCTGTGAGTGCGGAAAGCCCACCCATGCTGCCGACACCAGCCAGGTTACGCGAGTCTGTCATCATTTCACTGATCGCCAGTTGCCAGGCTTCAAGATCGAAGACTGCAATCTCACCCAACACCTCCAGGCCGGGTGCACCCGGGTTGAGGCGCCGTACCTGCATCCCGTTGCCTGCACTGCCCAGGTAAATCAATCCGCTGTAGGCGCTATCCGGCTCACCGCCGGTCAGCCGCATCTGTAGCCGGTCCCCCAGAGTCATGACGATATTCGGGTTGCTCGCTGCGAATGTCAGCCTGAGGTCGAGCGGTAAAGCCTCGCCAGCCGCTTTACTGAATGGCGCTGGATAAGCAAAGGCGACATCATCCAGTGCTGTGCGAACCGAGAGTTCCGGTACCTGGCCCAGCCGCAGTTGGGTCTGATGCTCAAACTCACCGGTGGTTTTGCTGAGTATCGGCCGCAGAAATCCCGGCAGACCGGGCCAGTCGAGCAAGGCTTCAACGCTGGACTGGCCCGTCACATTGATCTGTGTATTGCCGATACCCTGCTCACTGTCCGCCGTCAGAATCTCGAAATCCGTTTCGCGTCCCATCACCACAGCAGACATATCTGTCGAGCTCAAACCGCTGTGCGCAGAGTAATGCAATTGCCCCGAAAGATCTGAGGCGGTCAATTCATACTGGGGAATGTAAAGCGCATTGTCGGCAAACTGCATATCCAGCTGCACTTCCGGCTCTACACCCTCTATAAACAGCGGGATCACCAGGGACAGTGTGAAGTCAGCACTGCCCTGCGCCTGCCAGCCGCTCAGATACTGGGCGACATCGCGGGTAACAGGTGTCTGGGCGAGGTACTGCAAACCCTGATCCGCTGTGCCCCGGCCAGTGCCACTGACCGTCAGCCAGCTGCCGCCGCCGGGGTTCTGCTGCACAGAAGCTTCCGTCTGCTGAAAGTCGATACCCATGCTCTGACCAGCCTCGGCAAGCACATAAACCTCACCATCGCTGACCGTTACAGTGCCACTGACCTGCTCCAGAGCCGGCCACTCAGGGTCGAACTTCAATTCACCGTCCGCCACCCGGTAGAACATCTGCATGGTGCGCTCGGCTGGCAGTGCCCCGCCGTCCACATGACCACGAAATATGAAACCACTGCCGGCGCCACTGCCAGCAATCACAGCATCGTCGACCCAGGAAAGTACGCCCTGTGCGGAGCGTGGCGCGCCGGCAGCCATCGGCAAATACAGCGATTTGCGGCTGACGTCCGCCTCCAGAGCACCTACCATCAACTCCAGATTGATAAATCTATCGGCCGTCTCATTCACATCCAGGGCAAATTGCGCCCGTGCATTCAAATGGGGAGATTCGACAACCACGACACTGCTGGCAAGGCGCATCTGCATAGCGTTCTGGTAATCGACATGAACGTTGACGCGACCATTTACATGAGAGTACTGCCAGACATCATCAAACAGGCGCGGGATCTGCATCGACATATCCTCACCCGCCACCTCGACAAAACCATCAATCACGCGTGCGGAAGTATCGAAATCTACCTGCGCGTAACCATCCACACCCCAGAAAGCTGGCACACCGCGATGCGCGCTGATGGCGCCCTCGCGGATATTGCTGCTGAATGCGCCGGCCCACTGCCCGTCGCTTGCTGGTTGAGCACTCAGCACAATATTGCGTAACTGGCCACGCGGATTAAAGGTATCCAGCTCCTGCCGGAGGGCACCGGCGGGCAACAGCGCCAGCATCAGGCGACTGGCCAGGCCAGTATCAAGCGCGTCCATGTGCAGGCGAATCTGCTGATCCGGCAGATAGTCCAGTGTCAGACCGCCATCCGGCCAGCGGCCTCCGTCATAGGCAAACTCAAGTCCCTCGAACTGCAGGTACCAGCTATCATCAGGCGCCTGATAATACTTCAGCCAGTCAACGTCCAGTTCATCGATAGTTACCTGCTCCACCATGGTCTGGCTGTCATCCCAGACGCTCAGCGAAGCATTGCCGCCACCTCGCCAGGTCAGCCCCTGCAGATCCCCCTGCTGAATATCTACCCAGAATTCGCCAAACAATTGCAGGCCCGACAATTCAAGCCGCCCGCCACCGGCCCGGGACAGGTCCAGTGAGGCCAGCAGTTCTGCATACTCCGCGGGTGGAGCATTGAGGTAAACGTGTCCCTGCAGACTGGCTACTGAATCGCCCGTCAAGTCCGCAGAGAGCCTCAGCTCATCGCTGGCCATCTCAGGAAAAGCCGACAGTATCAGTTGGTGCTGGCCACCCTGGCTCTGAAATTCGATGCGCGCATCGGCCATGACCAGTTCGTCGCCGCGGAACGGACGAAAACTGATTTGTGTGTCATCGAGGCGGAAACGTGCCAGTGCAGTCATCCACTGAAACAGCTGCTCGGGATTGATCTGTGGGGGTACGGCGGCCTCACCGAGTCCGGCAAGCTGCCAGCGGCCGCTTTCCGACTGCGCGAAATTAAGATGAAGTTGTTCGATGGCTGCCGACGCAATAATCAGGCGACGTGCCAACAGACTGGCTGGTACATCAGCGAATACGTCCACACGTTCCAGACGCAGCGCAGGCGGCAGGGCATCGAGATCAGCCTGGCGGCCATTGATCTGCAGACCTTCAATAACAAAGCGTGGGCTCAGCCGGTGCCATTCACCATGGATGGCGTCCATTTCGACGCTGGCATCCAGCATCTGCGACAGGCGCTCTTCTATCTGCTCCTGATAGTCGCTGACCATCGGTACCAGCTGCCGTCCCAGACTGACATAGAGCGCCATGAGGACCAGCAGGGTCAGCAAAGACCAGAACGCCAGGCGCAGGCCGATGCGACCAATCGATCGTGTGATCTGCCAGATCATGAATACCCATCAATACAGTACGACATCATATTGTTCCTGAGTATACATCGGTTCCACCTCGAATCTGATGGTTTTCCCGGTGATTACTTCCAGATCGGCAAGCGTACTTGACTCCTCATCCAACAACCGGTCAACAACCGTCTGCGATGCCATGACCAGCAACTCATCATTTTCATAGACCCGCGCAACTCGCACAATCTCACGGAATATCTCGTAGCAGATCGTTTCTGCGGTCTTGATTCGTCCTCTGCCCTCACAAACCGGACAGGGGCTGCACAGCACCTGACCAAGACTTTCCCGCGTGCGCTTGCGCGTCATCTCTACCAGACCGAGCTCTGATATTGCCGTTACCATGGTTCTGGCATGATCTTTTTCCAGCGCTTTGGTCAAGGTACGCAGCACCTGCCGCTGGTGCTCGGGGTCTTCCATGTCAATGAAATCGAGAATGATGATACCGCCGAGGTTGCGGATACGCAGCTGCCGGGCGATGGCCGTTGCCGCTTCCAGATTTGTCTTCAATACTGTCTCGGCATGGTTGCGGCTGCCCAGGTAGCCCCCCGTGTTGACGTCGATGGTTGTCATCGCCTCGGTCTGATCGATAATCAGATCACCGCCTGACTTGAGCCTGACCTGACGACCCAGCGCCTTTTCGATTTCATCATCAATACCGTAGAGATCGAATATCGGCCGCTCACCGCGGTAAAGCTCTACCCGGTCCCGGTATTCAGGCATGAAGTCGTTGATGAACTCACGGATTTCATCAAAGGCCTCCTGCGTATCGACGCGGATTTTTTCAATGTTCGGCGCAATCAGGTCGCGCACAGCCCGCAGATACAATGGCAGGTCACGGTACAGTACACGGACTTCCTTGCTGCGCCCGATGCGGCGTTCAACCGCGGCCCAAAGCTTGTACAGGAAACGGATATCTTCACGCAGCTCGTTTTCAGTCGCGCCCTCGGCAGCGGTGCGGATAATGAACCCTCCCCTGGGTTCGGCCTCATCGCCGTGTTCCTCGGCTATGCAGGCGTGCAGAACCTGCTGCAGTCTTTCGCGCTCTTCTTCGTTTTCAAGACGCTGGGAAATGCCGATGTGCCGGTTGCGTGGCAAATAAACAAGGTGGCGTGATGGCAGGGTAAGATGCGTTGTCAGCCTGGCACCTTTGGTGCCTATGGGGTCTTTGGCTACCTGGACAACAATCATCTGTCCTTCATGCAGGTGTGCCTGAATGGCAACCGGGTGTTCTTCGCGCACCTCAAGCCCATCGGCACCAATCGGGGCGATATCAGCGTTGTGAAGAAATGCCGCCCGCTCCAGTCCGATATCAACAAACGCCGCCTCCATGCCTGGCATGACGCGCACAACCTTGCCGAGGTAGATATCTCCGACAAAACCACTGCGACTGCGGCGCTCCAGAAATATTTCCTGCAGCAGGCCGTTTTCGATGAGCGCCAGCCGGGTCTCCCGGGGCGTGACGTTGATTAATATTTCTTCACTCAAGATCCGTCTCCGCAACTCAGCTGCGAGCTTGACTGCGCAGGGTGTGGCGATTCAATTCAGTAGGCACTGCGTAGTCTGTGAGCAACTGAGAAGTCTCATACAGCGGCAGGCCGACCACGCCGGTGTAACTGCCGCACAGACGCTCCACAAAAGCCGCTGCCAGGCCCTGCACCGCATAGGCGCCGGCCTTGCCAAAGGGTTCGCCTGTAGCCACATAGGCCTCGATTTCGTCTTCGCTCATTGCCCTGAACGCTACATCCGTGCTGACTACAGCAACATCGTGACGTTCTCTGTCCATCAGGCAGACTGCGGTAATAACCTGATGCTCGCGCCCGGCCAGGCTGCCCAGCATTTGTGTCGCATCCGCCGCGTCCACCGGCTTGCCCAGCAATCGCTGGCCCAGCACAACAATAGTATCGGCCCCCATGACAGGCAGATGCGTCTCCGCTTCGGCGCCGTCTGCCAGCAATGCGGCAACAGCCGCCGCTTTCTGGCGAGCCAGCCGGGATACATAGTCTGTCGGAGATTCCCCGGCAAGTGCAGTTTCGTCAATGTCTGCAGCCAGCACCCGAAACTTCACGCCGAGTTGCTCCAGCAGCTGGTGGCGACGCGGGGAAGCTGATGCCAGAACAAGATCGACCAGCCCGTCCTCTGACATTGCGTTGTTGCGGCTAGTGGACATCGAAACCACGTCGCAAGTGCCGCAACATTACAAACAGCCACGGCCAGATGAAAGCACTGGACAGGGCTCCCAGCAGGAACAGCAGGCTGCCTTCGCTGGATTCCTCAAGTCCTATTTTGATCCAGTAGCTCAGCATCATGCTCAAGCCGACAAGGGCCAGAATCATGCCGCTTTGCTGCAGGGCGGAGAACATGCGCAGCCGCTGATGCAGGCTAAGCGTGATGTATGCAAGCAGCGCAAAGGTCAGTGCGTTCATGCCTAGCAGGGACCCTTCCAGAATATCCAGAAACGCGCCGGCAAACCATGCGGTCGCGATGCCAACCCGGTACGGGATGGCCATCACCCAGTAAATCAGCACCATGGCCACCCAGGCAGGCCGGTAATGCATGGCCCATTCCGGGAACGGGACGATCTCCAGCAGATAGGCGACCAGAAAACTCAGGATGATCACCCAGATTCCATTAGCTCTTGGTGTCATGGCAGATCTTCCCCTGGTCCGGGCCCGTCTTCCTCAGGCATCACTGTTTCATCAGTCTCTGTATCGGCACTTTCCTGGCCGGCTGCTGGCATATCTGGTTCCTGCTCATCCGCATCCCGCACCAGCAGGACATTATCGTCTGGCACAGTGTCACGCTCAGCCTCGATATCGTTGCCTTCATTCGTGCTGTCTGTGGGCTCTGACATCTCTTCGGTGACCGGCAGCTCACCCGGGCCAGCGCCCAGAAAATCATCCGGAACTGGCACACTACTGATCACTTCGTCGTCGGGAATCACCAGCATCACATGCCGTGTTCTGTCCATTTGCGCCAGAGGCCGGGCCCTGATGACGGCAAACGCCTGACCCGGGTCATGAACGACGCTGGTGACCTCGGCCACCGGATAGTCTTTAGGGAAACGCTGCCCCAGGCCCGAGCTGACCAACAGGTCACCCACCACAATATCAGCCGTATCAGGAACAAATTCCAGTTCCAGGCCGGCCACATCACTGCGGCTGCCGCGTGCAATGGCGCGTTCACCATTGCGATTTACCTGGACTGGTGTGCCGTGGCGGGAGTCGGTGATCAGCAGCACCCAGCTGGTAAAAGGCAGCACTTCGACCACCTGCCCCATCAGACCATGAGCATCCAGCACAGCCTGACCCTCAAACACGCCATTGTGGGCACCACGGTTGATCAGTACACGCCGCGCGCCGGGGTCATTGGATACATTGATGATTTCAGCGGTGACCGCGCGCCCCTGCACGGTCTGCGATGCTGCCTGCAGATCACGCAGACGGCTGTTTTCGCTGGCAAGGCCCGCCAGCAATTGCAGTTCACGCTGGGCAAACAGCAGTTCCTGGCGCAGCTGGGCATTTTCTTCGATCAGATCCCGCTGCGAAACGAAAACATCATCGATCCACAGCGAAACACGGGTGGGAATATCAGCAACCCAGTAGATGGGTGTGCTCAGATAGGCGACAGTAAAACGGAATCTATCCAGATAGTCGTAGCGCCGATCCGCAAACATGACCAACACCGCCAGCAGAACAAACGCTACCAGGCGGTACTCAAGCGATACACCTTTTGTAAATAAGGGTTTAATAGCCAGAACCTCTGTCTGTCAATCAGTCCAGGGTCAGCGCATCCATCTCGTTGAGGTCCATCAACTCCATCGCCTTGCCGCCCCCACGTGCCACACAGGTCAGGGGGTCGTCAGCGACAATGACAGGCAGACCGGTTTCTTCGGCCAGCAGCTTGTCCAGATCCTTCAGCAGCGCGCCACCACCCGTCAGAACCATCCCACTTTCAGCAATATCGGAGGCCAGTTCCGGGGGAGACTGTTCCAGCGCGCTTTTTACTGCCTGCACGATAGCTGACAGCGGCTCCTGCAATGCTTCGAGGATTTCGTCGCTGTTCAGAGTAAAACTGCGCGGCACGCCTTCGGCCAGGTTGCGTCCACGCACGTCGATTTCGCGCAGAATGCCCTCTGACGGATAGGCACAGCCGATTTCTTTTTTGATGCGCTCTGCTGTGGCATCACCAATCAGACTGCCGTAATTGCGGCGAACGTGAGTGATAATCGCCTCGTCAAATCGATCGCCGCCAATACGCACCGATTCCGCGTAGACCACACCATTCAGTGAAATGATGGCAATCTCAGTGGTGCCGCCGCCGATATCCACCACCATGGAACCGCTGGGCTTTTCAACTGGCAGGCCTGCACCGATGGCTGCTGCCATCGGCTCTTCAATCAATCGGACTTCACGCGCGCCTGCGCTGAGAACTGATTCCCGGATGGCTCGTCTTTCCACCTGGGTTGATTTACAGGGTACGCAAACCAGCACACGCGGGCTGGGAGGGAAAAAACTGTTTTCGTGAACTTTGCTGATGAAGTGCTGGAGCATTTTTTCGGTGACCTGAAAGTCGGCAATGACGCCATCTTTCATGGGTCTGATCGCTGTGATATTGCCAGGTGTCCGGCCCAGCATACGTTTGGCATCAGCGCCGACAGCGGTTACCGTTTTCTGGCCATTGTGATTTCTGATTGCCACAACTGACGGCTCATTCAGAACGATTCCTTCGCCGCGCACGTAAATCAGTGTGTTGGCCGTTCCAAGATCGATGGACAGATCATTGGAAAACATTCCCCTTATTTTTTTGAACATTGAACTTTTGTTAACCTCAATACTAATCGTACCCGCCCGAAATCCGGACCCCTTGTCCAGCTTCAATGAGCAGACAGACAAATCCCAATACAGTTCCTGCGCCAATACAAAAGTGCTTGTTCAGCGAACGATCGTCTTCCAGGGGAAGGAAACTGTTGCCCTAGACCGGCCTAAATCCCGTATAATCACGGTTTCTCCAGCAATAAGGTATGCACTCTAGCAACGCTCAGATGATAGGGCAAGTATCAAAACATGCCCTCGTTGCAGTCATCCCCGGCCGTCGGGAAAGCGCGCATTATCGCACACTAAGGGAGTTCATGAATGGCTTTGGACAACACTGATGTGGAAAAAATTGCACATCTGGCAAGACTGCAAATCAAACAGCCCGACATCGATGAAGTGACCAGTCGCATCTCCAACATTCTCACCATGATCGACCAGATGCAAAGCATCGACACCAGTGCCGTCACTCCGATGGCACACCCGTTCGATGCTACCCAGCGGCTGCGACCGGACCAGGTGACCGAGACCAATCAGCGGGATCGACTGCAGCAGATCGCACCTGCCACAGAGAATGGTCTGTACCTGGTTCCCAAAGTCATTGAGTAACGCCAACGAGCAAGGATCACCCTTTCATGTTAAGCAAAACTGTAGCAGAGCTGAGCGCAGCCCTGGATCGCAAAGACGTTTCCAGCGTTGAGCTGACTCAGGCCTATCTGGATCGCATCGAAAAACTGAATCCGGATCTCAATGCCTACATCACCGTGTGCAAAGAGCAGGCACTGAAACAGGCGGCCGAAGCTGACAAACAGCGCGCCGCTGGCAATGGTACTCCTTTCACCGGCATACCCATTGCCCACAAAGACATCTTCTGTACGCGCGATGTGCTGACAACCTGCGGCTCGCGCATGTTGCATAATTTTGTGTCGCCCTACGATGCCAGTGTTGTTGAACGTCTCCAGCAGGCCGGCGCTGTCACGCTGGGTAAAACCAACATGGATGAATTTGCGATGGGTTCATCCAACGAGACCAGTTATTACGGACCTGTTCGCAACCCCTGGGACAGCAGTCGGGTACCCGGTGGATCATCGGGCGGTTCCGCCGCCGCGGTAGCCGCTGATATGTGTGCCATCGCCACCGGCACCGACACCGGCGGATCAATTCGCCAGCCTGCATCTTTCTGCGGCATTACAGGTTTGAAACCAACCTACGGACGAGTATCACGCTTTGGCATGATCGCGTTTGCCTCCAGCCTTGACCAGGCTGGCCCACTAAGTAAAAGTGCAGAAGACGCAGCGCTGATGATGAACGCCATTGCCGGACTGGACTCACGTGACTCCACCAGCCTGGACCATCCGGCCGAAGATTTCACAGCACATCTGCAGCAGTCCCTGAAAGGTCTGCGTATCGGCCTGCCTCGTGACCACTTCACCGCTGACCTGAACCCAGCTGTGCAGACCATTCTGCAGGATGCCATCAAAGTACTGGAAAGCCTCGGCGCCAGCGTGACCGAGGTTGATCTGCCGCACAATCACCTGTCGGTGCCTGCGTATTACGTCGTGGCACCTGCAGAGGCTTCAGCAAACCTGTCGCGTTATGACGGAGTGCGCTTTGGCCATCGCGCCGAAAACCCGGTGAACCTTGAAGACCTGTACAAGCGCAGCCGCAGCGAAGGCTTTGGTGACGAAGTCAAACGTCGCATCATGGTAGGCACTTACGCACTGTCTGCAGGTTACTATGATGCCTATTACAAGAAGGCGCAGAAAATCCGCCGCTTGATCAAGCAGGATTTTGATGAAGCCTTCAAGTCTGTAGACGTCATCCTGGGACCGACCTCACCCCACACAGCCTTCAAGCTTGGTGAGAAAAATGCCGATCCGGTCACCATGTATCTGGAAGACATCTACACGATCGCCGTCAACCTGGCCGGCATCCCTGGCATGTCCCTGCCAGCAGGTATGCTGCAGGGATTGCCAATTGGCATGCAGTTGGTCGGACCGGCGTTTTCAGAGGCACGACTGCTGAATGTCGCCCATCAGTTCCAGTTGAACACAGACTGGCATCAGCGCCGACCGGAGGTTAAATAATGAGTTGGGAAACCGTCATCGGTCTTGAAGTGCACGTGCAGCTGGCAACTGCCAGCAAACTGTTTTCCGGCAGCAGCACTGCATTCGGTGCAGAACCGAATACCCAGGCCAATATATACGACCTGGCGCTACCAGGCACGCTACCAGTCATGAACGAGGAAGTTCTGCGGATGGCTGTGTCATTCGGACTGGCGGTAGACGCAGAAATCGGCAAGCGCTCGGTATTTGACCGCAAGAATTACTTCTACCCTGACCTGCCCAAAGGCTATCAGATCAGCCAGCTGGACCACCCAACCGTTGGCAAAGGCAGCCTGCGCATTGTGATGGATGATGGCTCAGAAAAGGTCATTGGCATTACCCGCGCCCACATCGAAGAAGATGCTGGCAAATCCTTGCATGAAGATTTTCAGGGCATGTCCGGTATCGACCTTAACCGGGCGGGAACACCGCTGCTGGAAATAGTATCGGAGCCTGATCTGCGCAACGCCAAAGAGGCGGTTGCCTACCTGAAGAAACTGCACTCAATTATTCTTTATCTGGGCATCTCCGACGGCAACATGTCTCAGGGCTCCATGCGCTGTGACGCCAACGTATCGGTACGACGCAAGGGTGAGACAGAATTTGGCACACGCACCGAGATCAAAAACATCAACTCGTTCCGCTTTGTCGAGAAAGCCATCAACCATGAAGTACAGCGCCAGATTGACCTGATCGAAGATGGCGGCCGCGTCATTCAGGAAACCCGCCTGTACGACTCCGACCGTGACGAGACCCGCTCGATGCGCAGCAAGGAAGTCGCCAATGACTATCGCTACTTCCCCGAGCCTGATCTGCTGCCTGTTGTGATAGATGACGCTTATATCGATGCCGTACGTGCGACCATGCCAGAGCTGCCAGATGCGCGCTGCAGCCGCTTTGTTAAACAGTATGGCCTTAGCGAGTATGATGCCGATGTATTGACCAGCAGCCGTGCCATGGCCGATTACTTTGAACAGGTCGCGCAGCTGTGCGGAGACGCCAAGCTGTCAGCCAACTGGGTGACCGTCGACCTGCTGGGCCTGTTGAACAAACAGGACCTGGAAATCCAGCAGAGCCCGGTCACGCCAACCCAGCTGGGCACATTGATCAGTCGCATCAAGGACAACACCATCTCCGGCAAGATCGCCAAGACCGTGTTTGAAGCGCTGACCGAAGGCGAATCTGATGTCGACCAGATTATCGAGTCTCGCGGGTTGAAGCAGGTCACGGACACAGGTGCCATCGAAAAGCTGGTGGATGATGTGATCGCAGCCAATCCGGATCAGGTCGCACAATACAAAGGCGGTAAGGAAGCCGTGTTTGGATACTTTGTTGGTCAGGCCATGAAGATTTCCAAAGGCAAGGCCAACCCTGCTCAATTGAACGAACTGCTGCGCAAGAAGCTCAGCGAATAAGCCCATCGCTCCTGACAGTCGCGGCACATAGCCGGACTGCCTGGGGTGAGCCAAACGGATGACACCATGATTGAAGAGAAAAAAACCGGGAAAGAACGCACTCAGCCTGCCACTCGCAATGAAGAATGGTCAGATGAGCGCATCAAGGCTTTCTTGAGCCTGGAGCCACCCGAGGGCGTGCCGGCTGATTACCACATTTTGCTCAAAGCCTACCGCGGTATGCTGCCCGAGCAATTCACCCGCTTCGTTCCGTTCTTTGTCGAAGCTGGCCACGACATCAATGTCACGCTCGAAAGTGGCGCCACGTTTCTGGACCATCTGGCGCAGCATCGTCGTGCTGCACCCTACATGGAAATTCTCGAGTCACATGGCGCCCGTCGCGGCGCATAATACTCAGATCTAGCGGCGCGGTCGTGGGCGTCCGCCACCGGACGGCCTGCCACCGCGCCCGCCGCGTCCAGCTGGTTTTGACTCATCCTTGAACTTGGACTCCCGCGTGAAAGCAGGTGGATCGGTGAGCAAACGACTGTCGGGGTGCACGCAAGGCAGTTTCTGACCCAGCTTCGATTCGATATTCGGCAGCAGGAAGGAATCTTCCTCGCAGGCAAAACTGATAGACGTACCGGTGGCACCAGCCCGACCGGTTCTGCCGATGCGGTGAACGTAGTCCTCCGCCTCCTCCGGCAGTGTGTAATTGATGACATGCGTCACATCATCAATGTGCAGACCACGGCCTGCCACGTCCGTCGCTACCAGCACCTTCAACTTGCCTTCACGAAAATCTTCCAGGGTTTTTACACGTTTTTTCTGCGCAATTTCACCGGACAATAATCCACAGCTGACACCATTGCGGTGCAGATTGTCAGCCAGCTTGCGCACCTGGTCGCGACGATTGCTGAACACAATCACCTTCTCGGATCCCTGCAGGCCGATCAGGTTGTACAGCAGTTTGTATTTGTCGTCGCTGGTGACCAGATAGACGATCTGCTCGACCGTGTCAGTGGCAACACGCTCGGGCTCGATTTCGATCATCACCGGATCCATGGCCCAGCGCGACGTCAGTTCCAGAATTTCTGGCGTAAAAGTCGCACTGAACAGCAGGGTCTGACGGCAGTCTTTGTGCGGGGTGCGCGCCACGATGTTGCGAACCTGCGGGATAAAACCCATATCCAGCATGCGATCGGCCTCATCAATAACCAGCAGCTCAACCAGCCCGAGATACAGATGTTCATTCTGGAGAAAATCGATCAGACGGCCCGGCGTCGCCACCACAATATCGACGGGGCGTTTGTCGACTGCCCGCAGCTGTTTCTGATAATCCTCACCACCCACCAGGGTTACAACGCGCAGGTCACTGTGTTTGCACAGATCAGTCGCATCATTGGCAATCTGAATGACCAGCTCCCGTGTCGGCGCCAGCACCAGAGCCCTTGGTTCGCCGGCGTAGCGCTGTTCGGTTATCGGATTCTTAAGCATGTCATTGATCAGCGTGATCAGGAATGCCGCTGTTTTGCCGGTGCCGGTCTGGGCCTTGCCAGTCACGTCATAACCAACCAGTGTATAACGCAGACTCTGGGCCTGGATTGGCGTGCAATACTCAAAACCAAGATCGCTGATGGCTTTGGCAAGTGGTTCTGCCAGATCAAAACTGCTGAATTGTACTTTGGGGGCAGGCTGTTTTGCGGGCGCCTCCGGCATTGTTGGCGCATCAGATGCTGTTGACTCAGAGTCGGGCTGCCCCTCGCCTGATTCTTCTTCTGTTGCTGGCTGCTCAGTTGTCGCCAGCATACCTTCAGACTCTGCTACAGATTTCTGCTGCTGATCCAACTCTGTGGCTGGCTCCTGAGCAGTCTCAGGCTCTGGTGCTGGCTCCTCTTTCTGATCGGCTGCGGGCTGCTGTTCAGCCACCGGGCTATTGTCAGACTCGACGCTGGCAGCTTCTGCGCTCTGGCTGTCCTCAGCAGGCTGCTCGTCCGCCGGTTGTTCCGGTTCGGAGGCATTCTGCTGCTGTGGCGCTGCTTGCTGGCTTTGCTGCGAAGGGGCTTCCTGCTCGCTGTTATGCGGCTCCTGGCCTGCCTGCTCTGGGTCCTGCTGTTCCTGCTTGTTTTGCGTCTGGTCTTGCTGTGCCTGGTTTACCTGATCTTGTGCTTCCTGGTTCGGAGCATCGGGATTACTCTGGTCTGAATCTTTTGTTTGCATGTATTAGCAGCCTGTCTTCTGAATTCGAAATATGGCCCGCATCATAGCGCCTGAGCATTTGCAGCATCAAGCGCGCACTGCGCACACGGCGCAGGCGGGATCGCGTGGTAACTTCAACGTCCGCCATTGGCTGTCAATGGCGTCAAAAATCAGCAACTTGCCGCACAAATCCTGGCCGATACCGGCAATCACTTTTATTGCCTCAAGTGCCTGCATGGTGCCTATGATGCCCACAACTGGCGACAGAACACCATTGCGGGCGCAGCTCATCTGCTCGTCGTCACCGCCCTCACGATACAGACATTGATAGCAGGGGCTGTTGTCGCGACGGGTATCAAACACGGCAAGCTGTCCTTCCAGACGGATGGCGGCACCAGACACCAGTGGCAGTTTATTCTGCACGCAGGCCCGATTGATCATGAAGCGCGTGGCAAAATTATCACAGGCATCCACGACCAGATCGACGCCACGATCGATCTGCGCCTGCAGCGTCTGCGCATCCAGCCGTGTCGTCAGTGTGTCAATCTGAACGTCCGGATTAAGCGCCTGCAGCGTCTGCTGCGCGGAGGCCACTTTTGATTGCCCGATGCGATCGGTGGTGTGTGCGATCTGGCGCTGTAGATTGCTGAGCTCTACCCCGTCATCATCGACCAAGACGAGTTTGCCGACGCCAGCAGCAGCCAGATACATGGCAACCGGACTTCCCAGCCCGCCCATTCCCACGATAAGCACGCTCGCGTCCAGCAGTCGCTGCTGACCGGCGATATCCATATTTGGCAGCATTATCTGCCGACTGTAGCGTAGCAGCTGTTCGTCATTCATGATCGACACCCCAGCGTCACCCGATCCAGACCCGCCAGGTCCTGAACGGTCCGCACTTGATTAAATTTATGCTGCTCCATCAACTGTCGCACGGCGGCGCCCTGATTATACCCATGTTCAAGCAGAAGCCAGCCGGCCGGCTTCAACACAGCCAGCGACTGCTGCACTATCAAACGAATATCACGCAAGCCCTGCTCATCTGAACGCAGTGCTGACAGAGGCTCAAAAGGCAGCGCGCCCTGGCTCAGATGCGGATCCTCCGGGTCAATATATGGCGGATTACTGACAAGAATGTCGAGTTCAAGCCCATCAGGCAGCGCCGCGCACCAGTCCCCCTGACGAAACTCGATTCGATCGGACAATGACAATCGACGGGCGTTTTCGGATGCGACGACCAGCGCCGCCTCACTGCGATCAGTGGCATAAACCTGCCAGGCCGGACGTTCTACTGCCAGAGCCAGGGCAATGGCACCCGACCCGGTACCCAGATCGGCGACAGTAAAGTCTGCGGCGTCAGGCCCTGCAATCTGCAGACAGCTTTCCACCAGTAGTTCGGTCTCGGGTCTGGGTATCAGCACATCCGGCGTGACATCCAGCTCCAGACTCCAGAACCCCTGGCGCCCAAGCAGATAGGCTACCGGTTCACCCAGCTGGCGGCGGGCAATCAGCTCGTCATAGGCTTGCTGAATCCCGGGCTGAACGGGATCGCGCAGGCGGGCCAGCACGCCGGAGCGACTGACACCCATGACCTGCGCCAGCAACAGCTCGGCATCCAGTTGCGGCGAGCCTGATTGCGTCAGCCGGGTGGCCGTCTGCCTGAGCAACTGACCGACGGTGAGTATGGCCACGGTCAGGCCGCCAGCTCCGCCAGTTGATCAGCCTGATATTCATTAATCAGCGGCTGAATCACCGCATCGAGATCACCTGACAGCACTTCTGACAGCTTGTACAGGGTCAGGTTGATTCGGTGATCAGTAACGCGCCCCTGCGGATAGTTGTAGGTGCGGATACGTTCGGAGCGATCGCCAGAACCCACCAGCAGGCGACGGGTATCGGATTGCTCCTTGTCGGCCGCTGCCTGCTGCATGTCATTGAGCCGTGCGCTGAGCAGGGACATGGCGCGCGCACGATTCTTGTGCTGCGAGCGCTCATCCTGACACTCGACCACGATACCGGTCGGGATATGGGTAATGCGAATGGCTGAGTCGGTCTTGTTGACGTGCTGACCACCGGCACCACTGGCACGGAAGGTATCAATGCGCAGATCCGCCTTGTTCAGCTCGATCTCTTCCATCTCATCGCCAGCGGGCAGAATCGCAACCGTGCAGGCAGAGGTATGAATACGCCCCTGTGTCTCGGTCTCGGGTACTCGCTGCACGCGGTGCGCACCAGATTCGAATTTAAGGTGTCCATAGACATTCTTGCCGGCCACACGGGTAATAATTTCCTTGTAACCGCCATGTTCACCAGGGCGCTCGCTCAGAATCTCGATGCGCCAGCCTTTGGATTCCGCATACAGGGAATACATTCTGAACAGGTCACCGGCAAAGATGGCTGCTTCGTCGCCACCCGTGCCAGCGCGCACCTCCAGGAACACATCCATCGTGTCGCGCTCGTCCTTGGGCAAAAGCAGCTTCTGAAGTGAAAGCTCAAGCTCCTGCAGAGACTCTTTCAGACTGAAGTACTCTTCCTCAGCCATGGCGCGCATGTCCGGGTCACTATCGCGCATCATCTCCTGCGCCTGCGTCATGCCCTGTTGCGCTGTGCAGTAGCGTTCAAATTCCTGGGCGATCGGTTCCAGGTCGGCAAATTCACGCGACAATTTGCGAAAACGATCCTGATCGGCGATCGTCTCGGCGTCGCTGAGCAACGCCTGCAGCTCCTGGTAGCGCTCCGCCAAATGTTCCAGTTTCTGAAAGATGGACTCTTTCATGACTCATCTCCCAATTGATACAGCTCCTGCGCCAGGCGTACGACTTCGTCGCGTCCTTCGGCGCTGGCTTTTTTCATTTGCACACTGGGTGTATGGATAAGTTTGTTGGTCAAACCCCGCGCCAGAGACTCCAGCACCTGCTCGGCATCTGCACCCTTCTCCAGCGAACGCCTGGCCTTCTCAAGCTCGGCCTGACGAATGGCATCAGCCTGGCCGCGAAATGCCCGCAAGGTGGCTACAGCGTTCAGGGCTCTTAATTGACGCAGATACTCTTCGACACCGCGCTCAATGATGGCGCTGGCCTGCTCGGCCGCCTGTGCGCGACTCTTTACGCCGTCCTCAATCACGTCGCGGATATCGTCAACGCTGTATAGATAGGCATCACTGATCTGCCCCACTTCGGGTTCGATATCGCGCGGGACAGCCAGGTCGACCAGCAGCATGGGCTTGTGGCGGCGGCTCTTCAGCGCGCGCTCGACAGCGCCTTTACCCAGCAATGGCAACTGGCTGTTGGTCGAGGAAACGATGATATCCGCGTGCTCCAGCTCCGCCGGAATATCCGACAACAGGACGCCGCGCGCACCAAACTTGTCTCCCAGTTTGACCGCATTTTCCAGAGTCCGGTTGGCAATCACGATTCGTTTGACGCCACGCTCAATCAGGTGGCGCGCCACCAGCTCAATGGTATGGCCCGCCCCAATCAGCAGTGCGTTGAGGCTGCGCAATTCAGAGAAAATCTGCTCCGCCAGAGTGACAGCCGCATAGGCAACTGAAACCGGGTTCTCGCCGATAGCGGTATCGGTTCGCACTTCCTTGGCAATGGAGAACGCTTCCTGAAAGGCTTTGCCGAGATCGGAGCCGGCCGCGCCAAGATCTTTGGCAACTGCAAACGCGGATTTGATCTGGCCCAGAATCTGGGGCTCGCCGAGCACCATGGAATCGAGCCCGCAGGCGACCCGCATCAAATGGCGGATCACGTCCTCACGCCAGTGAAAATAACTGCAGGTACCCAGCTCGGTGGCATCAATTCCGTGGTAGTCACTCAGCCACTGCAACAGCTTCTGCTGTTCCTGCTGCATGCGTTCGGGGCTGAACTCCTGCTCCGGGTCGCCCTCTATATCAACATCTATATACAGCTCGGTCCGGTTACAGGTGGACACAATCACAGCTTCAGACACATGCTGCAACGACCGCACGCCCTGCATGGCGTCCGCCATTTTTTCAGGTGGGAATGCCACCTTCTCACGGAGTGCCACGTTGGCCGTGTTGTGATTGATGCCGAGCAGAACCAGCGCCATACTGAGCCTTGAGTCGAAAAAGTGCGCTATCTTACTAAAAAACGGGGGCGTTTGCCCGTTCTGGAGTGGGAATTTGGCCACAAAGAGCAGGCAACGCACGTATTATGGGGCCCGCCCGGTCTTTATGTCCTGTCTGGTTAGTTCACATCATCCTGGTAACAGACAATCACTCTGAAACTATGCGAACTAACCAGACAGGACACTAGTGTAGTGTTGAATTATAACTGTTGCTACAATCCGGGCGTGCCCTGGCACACCCATGACCGGATATTATGACAAAAATTTTGCCAAGACTGTTCTACCTCAGCCTGCCGCTTTTGGCCGCATGCGCCAGCAATCCTGCGCCACCAGATGCCGAGCCACAAGCACCTGAAACCGCCGAACAGGCAGTTCATGCCCCTGTGCAGGCTGCACCTGAGCCACCCATCGAGTACGGTAATTTTACCCAGGAGCAGCTTGAGCTGGCACTGCTCAGCGAAATCCGTGGCCTGCGCGGCGACATGGCTGGCGCGGCCGAGGGATATTATCGACTGGCACTGGAAACACAGGACCCGGGCATCATCCGGCGTGCCGTAGAGTATGCATCAGCACTGGGCAATGCGCAGGCACTGTCCAACCTTGCTGACCAGTGGCTGGCGATTGAACCTGACGCCATTGACCCGCATTTGATCATTGGCTACCAGTTCATGGAGCAGGGTCTGTTCGTCAGAGCCCTGCCGCATTTCGAACAGGTCATGGCGCTGGGTGGCCAGGTCGATTTCACAGCGCTGTCAGCGCGCACTGCCAATCTGGAAGACCGTCAACGCCAGGTCATCATTGAACGGCTGCAGGCCATCAATACACGGCACCCGGACGAACCCTCCGTTTATTACGCCCTGGCACAGCTGCACGACCAGAGCGGCGATACCGACAGCGCCCGCGCCATCCTTGATGTGGCCCGCCAACGCTACGGCGACAACCCAAGAACCGTGCTTATCGAAGCACAGCTGCTTCAGAACAGCGGCCAGGTTGAGGCGGCCGAGGCGCTGCTGGCGGAGTACGTCGAGCGCTATCCGGAACACCGGCTGCTGCGTTACAGCTATGCACAGCTGCTGGTACAGAACGATAAGCTTGAACCAGCGTCAATCCAGTTTACCGAGCTTCTGCGGCGCGAACCCGGCGACATGGAAACACTGTATTCGCTGATCCTGATCAACCTGGAAATTGATCAGTTGACGCTGGCCGAAGCCCAGCTGCGCGACCTGCTGCGCTCCGGGTACCGGCAAAATGAAGCACACTACTATCTTGGCTATGCTCTGGAGGCTCGAGGCGAGCTTGAACAGGCGCTGTTCCACTACCAGCAGGTCCAGCGGCGTTCCAATGCCTTTCTGAACGCCCAGCGCGAAGCCCTGCGATTGCAGGTAGATCTTGAGCAGTTCGACGAAGCTGAGGCCTGGGTGGCACAAATGAGCGCGCGGGACACCGCACTGGCGCCCGCGTATCCGGCTCTGCTCGCCGAAGCGCTTATTAATGCCGGACATCACGAACGGGCATTGACGGTGCTTGATCAGGCACTACTGGATCATCCACAGAATGTCGATCTGCTGTTCGCACGCACCCTGCTGCACGAGCGCGCCGGACGCCAGGAGGCTGCCGAACGGGACCTGCAACACATCATTGCCATTAACCCCAATGACGCCCGCGCCCTCAATCACCTTGGTTACTCGCTGACGGTCAGAACCGATCGTTATCAGGAGGCGCTGGAACTGATCGAGCGCGCCATTGATATTTCACCCGATGACCCGGCCATCATCGACAGCCTGGGCTGGGTGCAGTTCAAGCTCGGCTATCTGGACGACGCACTGTACAACCTGCAACGCGCCTATGCTGCGTTTCCGGACCCTGAAGTAGCGGCCCATCTGGGCGAGGTACTATGGGTAAGCGGTAAAGAAGCAGAAGCCCTGCTGATCTGGGAACAGGCGCTGGATGCCGACCCTGACAGCGAGCACGTCCTGGACGCCATGGAGCGCCTTACTGGGGAGTCGCCCGGAGAACCATCCTGATGATGCACCGGGTATACCTGTCACTGATATTCCTGCTTGTGCTGGCGTCCTGCCAGAGTACACCGCGTATCGATGCACCCGTCAATCCGGAGTGGGCGCAGCGCCAGCAGGTTCTGCAGCAGATCGAACGCTGGGAGTTTACCGGCAGCATTAATGTGCGCGACGCTGAGGAAGCACACACTTCCCGGATTCGCTGGCAGCAGGACAAAGAGCGCTACCGAATCAACCTGTGGGGCACATTTAATATCGGTGCCACCGAGATCAACGGGCAACCCGGCTACGTGCGGATTGAGCAGCAGGGGGAAGACCCGGTCATTACCGATTCGCCGGAAGAACTGCTCTACCAGCAGATTGGTTATGAGTTACCCGTTACCGAGCTCAATTACTGGATCCGGGGCATCCCGGCACCCGGCGAAGCTCACGATCTCAGTTTTGGTGAGACCAGCCAGCTGCTGCAGTTTCAGCAAAGCGGCTGGCAGATCAACTACATGGGCTACACTAACTTCGGCACTGAAACGCTGCCAACCCGCATTCGTATACAGAAGTCGCCATTGCGCCTCGACCTGTACCGTCTGGACTGGTCGCTGCCAGGTGATGAGCCACTGATAGTGACACAACAAGACTCATGAGCTCAGCCACTGCAACACTGGTGGTCCCTGCACCGGCCAAACTAAACCTGTTTCTACACATCACAGGTCGCCGTGCTGACGGTTATCACAATCTGCAGACGGTGTTCCAGATACTCGGCCACGGCGACACGCTGCACCTGAGCCCGCGCAGCGACGGCAAGCTTAAGCTGGACTGCAACAGATCCGAACTGATCGGCGGCGATAATCTGGTGCTTCAGGCGGCCCGCGCTCTGCAGTCTGAAAGCGGCTGTCCGCTGGGCGCCGACATCTATCTGGACAAACGCCTGCCTGCTGGTGGAGGGCTGGGTGGTGGCAGCAGCGATGCCGCCAGTACACTGCTGGCACTGAATGCCCTGTGGAAGCTCGAGATGGATAAACAGCAGCTGGCCAGCATCGGTCTGGCGCTGGGAGCTGACGTCCCTGTCTTTGTTCACGGCAACAGTGCCTGGGCTGAAGGGGTGGGCGAGCACCTGACGCCCATTTCATTGCCTGAAGCGACTTACCTGGTGATCACTCCAGACTGCCATATCGCTACCGGCAGAATTTTTTCACATGAGCAATTGACACGAGACACGCCACCCATCAAAATGTGCGCCTTTCTGGCAGGGCAGTCCCGAAACGACTGCGAAACACTGGTCAGAAACCTGTATCCGGAAGTGGATGAGGCACTGAATTGGCTCGCTCAATTCGCCCCCGCCAGGATGACAGGAACAGGCGCCAGTGTTTTTGCATCATTCAGGACAGAAGCTGACGCCAGAAAAGTATTGCACGAACTGGAACACATTGATTTGCCGGCATTAAAACGCGCCAGCAGCTTTGTGGCTCAAGGACTGAACCAGTCTCCAGTCGACCAGGCTCTGGCCTCGCAACTGGACGTGCAATAGGAAAATGGCTTAAAATAGCCAACTATCACTGGGGTGTCGCCAAGTTGGTAAGGCACAAGGTTTTGATCCTTGCATGCGTTGGTTCGAGTCCAGCCACCCCAGCCAAATCCCCGGAAATCCGCACATGCATCACCCCCTGGGTCGATGCGGTGCGGATTTTCTGATTGAACGAGCAGAGCGTCCAGGCAGTCATCGGCCGCCAGCAATGACGAACAGAAACTATCCGGACGGGCAGCGTTATCAAACAGTCACTGTTCAAGACCAAGCAGCTCATGAACCGGAGCCCCGCCCGCAGCAAGTCTGAAGGTACTCAACTCATGGCAAACAACTTGATGGTTTTCACCGGCAATGCGAATCCGGTGCTGGCAGAGAAAATTGCCCGCTATATCGGTATTCCGCTGGGTGATGCCGATATTGGCAAGTTCAGCGACGGCGAAGTGGCAGTCGAGATCAAAGAGAACGTGCGCGGCAAGGACGTTTTTATCATTCAGTCCACCTGCGCACCCACCAATGACAGCCTGATGGAACTGCTGCTGACCGCTGATGCCATGCACCGCGCCTCTGCCAATCGCATCACGGCTGTAATCCCCTATTTCGGCTATGCCCGTCAGGATCGTCGCGTTCGATCAGCACGTGTGGCTATCAGTGCCAAAGTGGTAGCTGACATGATTTCTGCGGTAGGTATCAATCGCGTGCTGACAGTGGACTTGCATGCTGAGCAGATCCAGGGTTTCTTCAGTATTCCAGTGGACAACGTGTATGGCTCGCCGGTACTGACCGAAGACATCGTTCGTCAGAATTATGAAAACCTGACCGTGGTATCACCCGACATCGGTGGTGTTGTGCGTGCACGGGCAGTAGCCAAGCAGTTGAATGTGGATCTGGCGATTATCGACAAACGTCGCCCACAGGCCAACGAAGCCCAGGTCATGCACATTATCGGTGAAGTGAAAAACCGTACTTGCCTGATCGTGGACGACATGGTTGATACGGCTGGCACCCTGTGCAAAGCTGCTGCCGCTCTGAAAGAGCACGGCGCAACCAAAGTTGTGGCGTACTGTACGCACCCGGTCCTGTCCGGCAAAGCGGCCGAAAATATTGCCAACTCGACACTGGATACGCTGGTGGTTACTGACACCATCCCGCTGAGCGACGAGATCAAGAAGTGCAAAAAAGTTCGCCAATTGAGCATGGCGCGCCTGCTGGCCGAGTCTATCCGGCGCGTCAGCAATGAAGAATCCATCAGCGCCATGTTTGACAGCGCTGAAATCTGATTTTAACCGGAGTGCCAGGAGCAGTTTTCCCGACACTCTTTTACTGACACGTCTGCGGCGCTGGTCGCAAGCAATGCAGGCGTTATTTGAAACTGGAGGGACATCATGTCCAATGAGTTTGATCTGAATGCAACTGCCAGAGACGACCTGGGGAAAGGTGCGAGCCGCCGCCTGCGTCGCCTGGCTGACGAAGTACCGGCCATCATCTACGGCGGCAACAAAAAGCCGCAGTCGATTTCGATTCCTCACAAGGATCTGCTGAAGGCCACCACCAACGAAGCGTTCTTTGCGCACATCATCACACTGCACGTGGATGGCAAAAAAGAACAGGTCGTTATCAAGGATCTGCAGCGTCACCCGGCCAAGCCACGCCTGATGCACGCCGACTTCCAACGCGTCAGCGCCAAGCAGACCATTCACGTGAAAGTACCTGTACACGTTCTGAACGAAGAGAAGTGTAAAGGCGTGAAACTGGGTGGTGGCAGTCTGCTGCGTACCATCACTGAACTGGAAATCGTGTGTCTGCCTAAAGACCTGCCAGAGTACCTGGAAGTGGACGTGGCCAATCTGGGTGTCGGCGAAGCCATCCACATCTCCCAGATAGACTTCCCGAAAGGCGTCAGCAGCGTAGACCTGACACACGGCGCCGATGCTGACCACGCCGTTGTTACTGTTCAGCCGCCTCGTGGCGGAGCGCAGGATGAAGCGTCTGACGACGAAGAGTCCGGCGAGGAGTAATCTCTCCTGCCATGAGCACTGACACGCTCAAATTGATTGTGGGCCTGGGAAATCCGGGCCCGCAGTATCGCTATAACCGCCACAATGTGGGCGTCTGGTTTCTGGATGAGATCTGTCGACGCTACCACGGCGAACTCCGTCCCGAAGCACGCTTTCATGGGAATGTGGCACGTGTCACTATTGAAGGACACGATGTCCGACTGTTATTCCCTACCACCTTCATGAATCGCAGCGGCCTGTCCGTAGCCAGTCTCTGTCATTACTTCGATATCGAGCCGCAGCACATGCTGGTGGCCTATGATGAGATCGATTTTCCGGTCGGCACAACCCGTCTGAAATCGGGTGGTGGACATGGCGGGCACAATGGCATGCGCGATATCATCAGCGCGCTTGGTGGAGCAAATGATTTCAAACGACTACGTATCGGCGTGGGCCACCCTGGCGACAAAAATAAAGTTGCCAATTATGTGCTTAGCGATCCCGGCAAAGACGACACCATACAGATAGAACACGATATTGATCAGGCTCTGAAGGTTCTGCCGCAACTGGTTAACGGACAGTGGAATCAGGCCATGCAGACCCTGCACAGTCAGAGCCCTGTTGCAGACAGCCAATAGACATCACACTTTACAGGATATACACCCATGGGTTTTAAATGCGGCATCGTTGGCCTGCCAAACGTCGGAAAATCAACACTGTTCAACGCGCTGACCAAAGCGGGTATTGCTGCAGAGAATTTTCCGTTCTGCACCATTGAACCCAATTCAGGCATTGTACCCATGCCTGATCCGCGACTTGACGTGCTGGCAGACATCGTTCAACCGCAAAAGACCATTCCCACCAGCATGGAGTTTGTGGACATCGCCGGACTGGTTGCCGGTGCCTCCAAAGGCGAAGGCCTGGGTAACCAGTTTCTTGCCAACATTCGTGAGACTGACGCGATTGCACATGTCGTTCGCTGCTTTGAAGACAGCAATATCGTGCATGTCGCTGACACCATCAACCCGGTAGCGGACATTGAGACCATCAATACCGAGCTGGCACTGGCCGACCTGGAGTCAGTGGAAAAAGGTATTCTGCGACTGGGCCGCATCGCCAAGGGCGGTGACAAGGACGCGGTGCGACAGATTGCCCTGTTTGAAAAAGTCAAACAACACCTGGACGGCGCGCAACCAGTGCGTAGCATGGGTCTGAGCAAGGAAGAACTGGCCGATCTGTATTCGCTGCATCTGCTGACTGTCAAACCAACCATGTACATCGCCAACGTTGACGAAGATGGCTTCGAGAACAACCCCCATCTGGATAAAGTTCGTGCCGTGGCAGAAGCCGAAGGTGCCGTGCTGGTGCCGATCTGCAATAAACTGGAAGCGGAAATTGCGGAGCTGGAAGACGACGAAAAACTCGAATTCCTGCAGGATCTGGGCATGGAAGAGCCTGGCCTGGATCGTGTTATCCGTGCCGGTTACAGCCTGCTGGGCCTGCAGACCTATTTCACCGCCGGACCCAAGGAAGTGCGCGCCTGGACTATCAAACAGGGTGCCACGGCTCCCCGCGCAGCCGCCGCCATTCATACCGATTTCGAACGAGGGTTTATCCGCGCCGAAGTCATCGCCTACGACGACTATGTTGCGTTCAAGGGTGAACAGGGGGCCAAGGATGCCGGCAAATGGCGACTGGAAGGCAAGGAATACATCGTCCACGATGGTGATGTGATTCACTTCCGCTTCAATGTTTAACAGGCGTATATCAGGTTCTTGACAAAGGCCCTTGAAATAGACAAAATGCGCGTCCTCGATGTGGCTACGTAGCTCAGCTGGTTAGAGCACAGCATTCATAATGCTGGGGTCGGTGGTTCAAGTCCACCCGTAGCTACCACTCTTTTTCTCCCCCTGCGGCCCAAAAAACGGACTCCGACTATGACCCAGGGCACGACCACAGACCAGCCAACTCGCGAGCAGCAGCCAAAGAAACCGCGTGGCGGATTTCTCGGCAATCTGGCATTCAACATCATCATCCCAGTCGTCATCCTCAGCCGTTTCAACGGTGAAGACAGCCTTGGGCCGAGTCTGAGTATTGTTGTGGCGCTGGCATTCCCTATCCTGTACGGCCTGTGGGATCTGCGCGAATCCGGCAAGATCAATCCGTTTTCGGTGCTGGGTGTGGTCAGTGTATTTCTTACTGGCGGTATCAGCCTGCTGCAGCTGGACCCGCAGTACATCGCCATCAAGGAAGCGGCCATACCCGGTATCATAGGCCTGGCGGTGCTGATCAGTCAGCGTACGCGTTTTCCGCTGGTCAAGACGCTTATTCTGAATGCACAACTGATCCGTGTCGAGGCGCTATACGATGCGCTGTCTGCCAAGGGAAATACGGAGCTGTTCGAGAGGCGGCTCGGACACGCATCGATGATTGTCGCCGGTTCATTCTTCCTGTCATCGGCACTGAACTACATTCTGGCGCGCGTGATTCTGGTGAGTCCACCTGGCACCAGCGAATTCAGTGCCGAGCTGGGCCGAATGACGGCTCTGAGCTACCCGGTTATTGCCGTCCCCAGCATGATCGTGCTGATGATCGCGATCTGGTTTGTGTTTTCGCAGATCCACAGGCTTACCGATCAGAAACTGGAAACCT
Source organism: Gammaproteobacteria bacterium UBA2675 (assembly GCA_002354805.1). Classification (GTDB taxonomy): domain Bacteria; phylum Pseudomonadota; class Gammaproteobacteria; order Pseudomonadales; family Pseudohongiellaceae; genus Pseudohongiella. The sequence goes on along the minus strand of DEMH01000009.1, from coordinate 924,327 downwards.
TTCTGGTGGACAACAGTTAATCGATTGGAAACACCACCAGGTGATCCATCTCCACCTTAATGCCGATATCACTGCCCACCGGATGGGCATGATGACTGGGCACCAGGCTTAGCACCTGGGCACCACTGGGCAGTGCCAGCGAGTACATAAAGTCGGCCCCACGGAATACCTTTTTCAGTACCCGGGCAGTCTCTTTACTGTTGTCGTCGTGTACCACGTCGTCAGGGCGAATCAGCACTGACACCAGGTCACCCGCTTTGTGTGCGATCGGCTCGTGCGTCGTCAACACCCCAAGCTCTGTACTCACACTCAGGGTATCAATCACCGTCCCTGGCAGGAATACACCCTCACCGACGAAATCAGCCACGTAGGCATTGCGCGGCTCATGATAAAGTTCGAATGCGGTGCTCCACTGCAACAGCCGCCCGGCTCTCATGACGCCAATTTCATCGGCCATGGCAAAGGCTTCAAGCTGATTATGACTCACCAGAATGCTGGTGATGCCGTCCTGTTTGAGCACCTCACGAATCTCTCGCGCTATGTCTTCACGCAATTCGACATCAAGACTTGCAAATGGCTCATCCAGCAAAAGAATGCGCGGCCGCGGCGCCATGGCGCGGGCGATGGCGACGCGCTGCTGCTGGCCACCAGACAGGCGATGCGGATACGCACCCAGCAGCTCCTCAATGTGCAGCATACGGGCCAGCTCCTGCACCCTGGCCAGTTTGTCAGCGGCTTTCCAGCCCGTCAGACCGAAGGCGATGTTGTCCTCCACACTCAGATGGGGAAACAGCGCGTAGTCCTGAAACACCATACCAACCTGACGCTTTTCCACCGGCATCTGGCTGCCGGGTTTGCTCACCAGCTGTCCGGCAATCTGAATGCTGCCCTGCGTGACCGGTTCAAAGCCGGCGATGGCACGCAACAATGTGGTCTTGCCACAGCCACTGGGCCCAAGCAGGCAGCCGATATCACCCTGCGCCAGTTGCAGGCTGATGTCATGGACAATTGGCGTGTTCTGCAACGCCACCGAAATAGTGTCAATCTGCAATGCGTGAGTCATGGCCCGGTCTTGATGCTGAAATGGATAGACTGATGATGATAACAGGAATGATGCCAGCCAGAACGATCATCAGGGCCGACGCGGCGGCCTCGGTCAGGCGCTCCTGGTTGGCCAGCTCGTAGGTGCGAATGGCCAGTGTATTAAAGTTGAACGGCCGCAGAATCAGGGTCGCGGGCAGCTCTTTGAGGACATCCACAAACACCAGCAGCGCCGCCGTCAACAGGCTGCCGCGCAGCATGGGAATATGCACTCGTCGCAGCATCTGCCAGTTGCCCAGCCCCATGGAACGGCCCACATCGTCCATGGTTGGTTTTATTTTGCCGAGGCCGGCATCCAGCGTATTCATTGATACCGGCAGGAATCGCACCGTGTAGGCAAACATCACGGCCCCCAACGTGCCACTTAACAGCAGCCCTGTGGAAAAGTCGAACTGCCCGCGCATCCAGCCGTCCAGAGTATTATCAAAAAAGGTGAAGGGGATCAGCACACCAACCGCAATCACCGTGCCGGGGATGGCATACCCCAGACTCAGCACACGAACAGCTGTCCGCATCGGCATGCCCGGCTGCAGGCGCTTCGCATAACTGATGCCCAGACCCAGCACCAGTGTGATCAGTGCCGCCACCAGAGCAAGGCGCAGACTGTTGTAAAGCAGACTGCTGAAATCCCCGAAATTGACCAGCTCGCGTGTATCCCATGCCCACCAGGACAACTGCAGGAAAGGGATCAGAAAGCCGCACAGCACGGGAAGGGCACAGAACAGCATGGCTGCCATGCTCTGCCAGCCCGCCAGTCGTTTAGGGTGCAATTGTGAGTACTTGCTACTGGTGTGATGGAAGCGTGCCTTGTTGCGCGACCATTGTTCAGTGACGATCAGCACCAGAATGAACAGCATCAGAACGGCCGACAGCTGCGCGGCCGCCGTAGAGCTGCCCATACCAAACCAGGTGCGGAAGATACCTGTGGTAAAAGTCGATAGGCCAAAGTACTGGACCGTTCCGTAGTCTGCCAGCGTTTCCATCAACACCAGCGCCAGCCCCGCAACAATGGCCGGTCGTGCCAGTGGCACAGCCACCCTGGAGAAGGATCGCCAGGGGCTTGCGCCCAGCGTGCGCGAGACTTCCAGCACGCAGACAGACTGCTCCAGAAACGCCATGCGAGACAACAGGTAGACGTAGGGATACAGAACAAGCGCCAGCATCACAATGGCACCGCCCAGTGAGCGAATCTGCGGAAACCAGTAATCGCCGAAGCGCAGATCAAAGGTTTCGCGGATAAACCCCTGAACCGGACCGGTGACATCCAGCATGCCTGTATAGGTGTAGGCGATAATATAGGCTGGCATGGCCAGCGGCAGGATCAGCGCCCACTCCAGCACCCGACTGCCAGGAAAACGCGTCATGGTGACCAGCCAGGCTGGCACCACGCCAAGCACCAGTACCAGCAGCCCGACTCCCGTCATCAAGGTGAGAGACTGACCGATATAGGACCATAACAGGGTGTCCGCCAGATGTTGCCAGACGCCATCGCTGTCTGCGCCTATGGACCAGAGAACGGTAAAAATCGGCAGGCTTAAAAGCAAACAAAGCGCAATGATACTAATCAGTGCGCTTCGTCCACGACCTTGTTGAGTATGCAATGTCTTGCCAGTCAAAATTGGGCCTTAGCGGTGAATTACCTCCAGCCGGCTCTGTCCATCAGGCGCACGGCTTCGGCATTATGAACACCCAGCTGGTCCAGGGCAAGATCGTCTGCCTTGAATTCGCCCCAGGCGGCCAGCGTATCGCTGACCGGGACATCTTCACGAACCGGGTATTCATTGTTGGCTTCAGCATACCAGGTCTGTGCTTCATCACTGACCAGGAATTCCATCAACTGAACCGCCTCTTCACGGTTAGGCGCATGCTGACTCAGAGCAACACCGCTGATGTTTATGTGAGCGCCGCGACCGTCCTGATTTGGCCAGAACACGGATACCTGGGCAGCCTGCTCACGCTGGTCTGCGCTGGTCGCATTGATCATGCCGGCCAGATAGTAGGTATTGACTACCGCCAGCTGGCACTGACCGATGGCTACGGCTGCAATCTGGTCACGGTCACCACCCTGCGGCGGACGGGCCATATTGGCAACAATACCGCGCGCCCATTCTTCAGTCGCCTCTACACCGTCATGAGCGACCATGGCCGCAGCCAGGGACTGGTTGTAGATATTGGATGAGGATCGAATGCAGATGCTATCACGCCACTTGGGATCAGCCAGCGCTTCGTAGGTCGACAGCTCAGCAGGATCGACGCGATCTTTATCGTAAACGATAACACGTGAGCGCAGTGATGCTGCGTACCAGTAGCCTTCAGAGTCGCGATACTGCGAAGGCACACGCTGCTCAAGCACAGCGGACTCAACCGGCTGCAACAGCCCCATTTCCTTGGCGCGGTGCAGACGGCCTACATCAACTGTCAACAGCAGGTCGGCTGGCGAGTTGACACCCTCCAGCTCCATCCGTGTTGTCAGTTCATCAGCACCGGCCGTAATGAGGTTTACCTGGATGCCGGTCTGTTCGGAGAATCGATCCAGAATCGGTTTGATCAGGTTTTCTTCACGTGCCGAATAGACATTGACCTCGGCCGCCTGCGCCGATGCTGTCAGCAATGCTGCCAGCGCAGTCATTGCTACAGTTGACGATAACAGCACCTTCTTCAGTGAACGCATCATAACCTCCGGTGATTGGTAACAACTACAGCAAATGATAATTTCTCTCATTTACATTTGCAATCACCAGATGCACTTTCCTGCGCCAGAACAGCAAACCGGCACAGGAACTGCACTTACTCGGCAGCCTCCGCCTCCTCACGCCGTGCGCCCGCCAGAATACCAGGCAAGCCGTAGTTGCCCTCATGGCACGCATACTCGTAGATTCGATCGTCGCTGGCATTAAAACTCATCTCACCACGCCAGACCTGGGTGTAATAAACCGGGTCGTCCACCTCAAATTCATAAAGAATCTGGTCGTCAGAGTAGCGTGTGAAACGCTCGATAACCTTGCCCTCGCCGGACAACGGGACCTGACCGCTACCGGCCTGCTGCGGATGCAGGCTGACAGTTTCTACTACCAGTGTGTCGCCTTCCCACCAGCCGATTGAGTCACCCAGCCATTGCTGCAGTTCGCGGGGCCGATGCCCACCGCCGATCGGAATGATTCTGGCGTCCTGATTCATTTCGACCATGATCATCATGTAATCATCGGTCTGCACGAAACGGTAGTGGTTGTTGTACAGCACATTCAACATGGGCGGCCCACCTGTACCGCCGAAGCCAATCAGGCAACGTTCACCCAATGAGCGGCCTTCGGGTCCATCATTGCTACTGAAGCGGGCCCGGAATTCACGCCTTAACTGCTGCCCCTGCTCTGAATAGGGTACCTGTCCATTGGGCGGATCAATGATCCATGACGTGCGATACTCGCCACGGACACGCCCAAAACTGCTGCCCGGATCGATCCAGAAAGCATTGTAACCGCGCCCCATGGCCAGGTCAGACCCATCCAGCAGCTCACCAGCCTGCAGATTATCATCCGTGGCCTGCCGCACATTCTGCGGATGTGCGGCCGTGACTGCAGCCAGCTGGTCCTCGGGGATAACCAGCTCATCGTAACGGCCGGCACGCTGCAGGGTAGTAATTGAGGCATTGGTCCAGACACCCTGAAAATCAGGTTTACCCGACGGCGTTCGCGGGGGTTCATAGCCTGGCGCGGTGTTTTCTGCTGCACTGCCCAGCAGTGGAAGGGACAACAGCAAGGCTGTCAGCAGGTAGTGGCGTGGCGCTCTGGATGCTGCGGCAGTTGTGCCGCTGGTGAATAATCGGTTCATGGGCATGAGTCCTGTGTCTTACTGTTTTCTTTATTATGACAGCGAAGTTAGACCAGCCATCGCTCCGAATCAAGTTGTTGTCGCAGCCGGGTGGCACATTCCATCTGATGTGACATAATTGGAGAGCTGTATACCACTTTTCTGTGATTTGCCGGGGGCGCCACCATGGGACGAATTCTTAGACTTGCCGCGGTGTTACCGCTGATTACCGCTCTGGTCGCCTGTGGCGGTGACAGCGAGCCTTCCGGGGCCGCCGCAAGTGAAGCGGACTACACGCTTACCTTGAGCATGGCAGAGCTGATGGCACATGTGCTGGAACCTGTCGCAGACAGCCTGTGGCGCTCTGCCGGCTGGATTGATGACGAAATTGAAGGCTATTACGAACTCTACCCGACCACTGACGAAGGCTGGCATCAGGCCGAAGAACGGGCCGCCCTCATTGTAGAGATCGGCAATTCCCTGATGTTACCGGGTCGCGCCGTTGACAATGACAGCTGGGCAACCTACTCCAAAGCCATGAGCACCGTGGGGCTGAACATGATGCAGGCAGCTGAACAACAGGATGAAGAGGAATTTTTTCAGACCGGTGCCCAGCTCTACAGTGTCTGCACCGCCTGCCACCAGTCCTACAGCCCTGACATCGCCGGCCGGTTCGCACCGTCAAGTCTTACTCAGTGATGCTGACACGTTACTTGCTGACGCTGCTATGTCTCGTTCCCGCCCTGGCTTTGGCACATAATATCGCCGGCGGCGACGCCAGCTTTGTTGCCAGCAATGCCGGCGCGGCACCGGGGCCGTTCGTCTATCTCGGCGCCAAGCATATGGTGACTGGTTACGACCATTTGCTGTTTCTGGCGGGTGTCATCTTTTTCCTCAGTCGTGCACTTGATGTCATCAAGTATGTAACACTGTTTGCTGTGGGCCACAGCATCACACTGATAATGGGTGTACTCGGTGACATTGCCATCAATGCCTACTTCATCGATGCCATTATTGCGCTGTCTGTGGTTTACAAGGCGCTGGAGAACATGGGTGCGTTTCAGACCCTGGGTCGCTGGAAACCCGACACCCGCGCAGCCGTGTTTGTGTTCGGCCTGTTTCACGGCTTTGGACTGGCATCCAGTCTGCAGGAGCTGCAGCTGGCTCCCGAGGGACTGCTGGTCAACCTGATAAGTTTTAACCTTGGTGTGGAAATTGGCCAGATGATCGCGCTGTTCATGATATTCATACTGTTCATGCTATGGCGCCAGCACCCGTCCTTCCAACGCCAGGCCTTTCTGAGCAACACCCTATTGATGGCTGCAGGCTTCCTTTTGATGTTCTATCAATTGACAGCCTGGCAGCTCGCCGTCTGACAGGAGTACATTCCATGACCGATGACCACAAACGATTGGCCGTGGCAATCAGCAGCGCTTTTTTGGGCGCTCTATTGCTGTTCCTGACTGTCATAATGCCTGCCGAGTTTGGCCGCGACCCGCTTCGCACAGGGGCGCTGCTGGGGCTGGACACCATGGCCAATACCACTGCAGATGCGCTTCACAGCCAGCTGGAAACTCACAAGAGTGACGAAGTGGAGTTCATTCTGGAACCATTCCAGTCTCTGGAATACAAGTACCTGATGGATCTTGGTCAGGCACTGGTGTTCAGCTGGGAAGCCGAGGGCGAGCTTTACTTCGACATGCATGCCGACAACATCACCGTGGAAAACTATGATGAGAGTTATCTGCAGGGCAATGCCAGCTCCGACCAGGGTATGTACGAAGCCGCGTTTAACGGCATGCACGGCTGGTTCTGGGAAAACCGGGGTTTTGAGACCGTCACGCTGACTCTCAAAACCTCAGGCTTTTACATTCATGCCACCGAGTATCGTGGTGGCAGCAGCATGGATCGCGATCTGCAACCAGTATTATGACGGCGCGAACGCGTCAGCATACGGCAGTTTCCGCAGATCATGAACCCAGATTGACAGACAAAAAAAAGCGCCTGATTGATCCGGATCAACCGGAGTGTCAGACGCTTTTTGTGGCAGCTCAAGGACTGCCGGTGAGCGGCTTATTCAGGATAAACACCCTGAACAAGCCTGCAGTCACTGTTACTGCTCAGTTGGATCGGAGCCGTCGTTTGGCGCACCGATACCTGAAGAGCCCATGAACAGCTTGCGGCCATCCGGGAAGGTAATGTCGCGGCCATTGGCGCGGCATGCCGGTGTGCACAGCTGGTCTTTACTCTGGTAACCAGTCACCACTATCTCTGTGCCGATTTCCAGCGAGTTGCGGGTAATACCGCGACGCAGCAGAGTGTTGGGCGTACCGCCTTCTGCCATCCATGCCTGCTCGGAACCATCATCATTGGTATGGCGCAGGTGAATCCAGGAGTGAGGGTTGATCCACTCAACACGTGTGATCGGACCACGCAACGCGACAGGAAGGTTGGCGTCAAATTCCGCTGAGAACGCGTGGTGCGCAGTTGCTGGTGTTTTCACACTCATAGCAGCAACGCCACCGACTACTGCCACAGCAGCTACAAGCAGTTTCATTTTCATGATAATCACCCCTATTTATTTAGCTTCATGGCTAAAATATTAACGTTTATATCAGACCAGTTCCAGTTTAATCTGATCTGCCTGACGATTCTTGATGGCTGTCCGTCTCATTTGCCTTTAATGGCCACTTGCCTCTTCCATTCAGGCTTCCGACCCATCAGCTTTTCGTCAGTATGTCCTGCGATGCCTGAACCCTTGCTTAACAACTGTGCCCGCAGGGTTTAAGCCTTCCCAGACCTGCGGGCCCAGCAATCAGAACGGCATCACCATTTCTTCAATCGGGCGGCCTTTACGGAAGCGTCCGAACATCAATTCTTCCACGAACTCCACACACTTGAATTGCGGCAGCTCAAAATCCTGCTCAAGGCGGCGGTAAAGCGGCATGGCGATAGTCCATGGTTCAGTGTAGAGCTGCGGATCTTCGATAGTTGCCTCGTATTGGATCACATGTTCGTCAACCATCGTGTAACGCTCTGTTACCGTGGACTCCCAGGAACGATAGTTTCCTGCTCGGTCATACCAGGTCTGATCGATAAGCCCGGACACTTCCACAACAAAGGTATCACCTTCCCAATAGCCATAGGACTGCCCCATCCAGGAGTCAATCGGTGGTTCACCGGGATCTTCCAGATATACGTTACGGACGGCGCCCGCAAATGAATACGCTATGAAAAATGCGCTGTCACTCTGGAAGATCTGGAATGGATGAGGCAGGTAGGTGGCACGCGGCACACCCGGCATGAAACATTTGATCTCGGGATCGCGCTGCAGCCAGTTCTCGCGATTTTCATCGCGTTGCGCCAGTGCTTCAGGCTTGTAGGGAATGTAACCATCATTGGTGGTAATGACGCCCTGACTTGCAGGAACAGCGCCAACTGCTCCCATCGCCACTACTTCAGGTGCGGGAACCGGAACAAAATCACCAGGAACCATGGCAAATGCCGATTTCGGCGGCGCCGGCTCCAGGTTGTTATTGGCATTGGACAGCACCTGCCAGATGCCATTGAGATCCGGCTTGCCATCAGGTGTGCGCGGAATGCCGCTCTCGGCAGCACTGCCCTGAGCGGCTGCGGTATTGGTCCCTGACTGTGTCGCGCTAGGCGATTGTGACTCCTGTGGAGCACAAGCGATAACGCTGACGGCCACTGCTGCGGATAATAATTGTAATTTTTTGAACCCGTTAAGCATGGTTTTTCACCTCCCCCGTGTAATCAGCCGATATAAACACTTCGATTTTTTGCTGTCAAGCATGTCGGCAGCTTACCGCAGGGGAACGGGGAGCAAAGCCCAGCCAGGGACACAATAAATCCTGTCAGATCTTACTCTTTGCGAGTTGCCGTAAATGTCCCCTCACCCATGCCTCCGAGGTTCAATTTGCCAGCCAGCGTGCCATCGGGCAGCTGCTCGCCCGAGTAAGTGACTGAGCCCATCTGGCTGGTCAACACAAACTCGAAGTTGTCGCCCTCTGAGCTGCCGGTAAAATCGGTATTGCCAAGCTGCCCTGAGTAAGTGCCGGTAATGGACCCATCTGCGGCCTCCTGCATGGTAACGCTGGCGTTGCCACTGCCGACACCGGCAATTTCAACTGCAAAACTCCAGTCACCACTTACATCTGCATAAACAGCAGGGGCCAGAAAGCTGGCGAGCAGCGCAATTGCGCTGACTGACGTGACGATAGCGCGACGCTTCATCCGTAACATATGCAACTCCTTAAATCGGTGAGATTTTTCACGCATTGTGGATTGGTACCATTGCTGAACTTTGAGCCCAGAAACGACCACCCATAAGCTAACACGGAGCCCTGCAGGAATGAGTGGGCTGCAGTGAGGACTGATCGCAGCAATACCACCACTGGTCGCAAGAAGCGCGGCAGCGGGCACCACGTGCAAACATCGCCGGCACAGGAGCCCAGGAAAAGGCCAGAGCAACTGATTACTGCGGCGGGTCCGGTCGGTCGGCAACGCTGCCGTTAACGCGGAACCACCCAGCCAGGCTGTAACGGTCGCGCATCGCTGGCAATACCTCGTGCGGGACTTCAGTGCTCAGGAATACAACAACCGTGCCGTAGACTGGCGACACACGGCGCAGGACCTGCTCACCAGCTGCGTCGTAAATGGCCAGCTCACCGCCATCGCTGGATTCCCAGCCCGGGTTCAGATAAGTGACCAGAGACAATTCCCTCCGCGCTCCACGCTCCAGACCATTCGGGCGGAATGCGTCCAGGTGCTTTTTGTAGAAGTCACCGGGGCCATAGTGGGCAAAATGCGATTCGAAAGAAAACAGGCCCAGAAACAGTCGTCGATTCAGATAGGTCTGAAGGCGTTGCGCCCACTCCAGCCAGACCCGTTCCGCCAGGGTAGCGCCATCGATCCAGCGCACCTGATCACGCCGCACAAAACTGTTGTGCACATGGTCCTGGCTGCGACCGATACCTGCCGGATCGAAGTCGCTGTCATTCAGATCGCGCACCTGCTGAAACAGAGGCTGCGCAACCGCCGGAGGCAAGCCATCCAGCACCACTGACCAGGATTGACTGACCAGGTCGGCAGCAATCTGTTCAAACACGAGCTGCTCGGCCAGCAACGCTTGGTTGCCAGCCACTTCGTTAATCAATGCGGACATTTACGCTTCCTGGCTGTTCTTCATGATCTGGCCGAGGTAGTCACTGGTCCGCGTCAATTCGTAGCGACGGAACTTGATGCGGGGGTGCAACTCTCTCATGCGTGAGCTGAGCAGACCGTGGGCAGAATGCAGCTGGGCATCGGTGATGATATTGTTGACATCACAGTCACGCGCCAGCTTCAGCAGCCGGTCAAAGTTCACGATAAAATTCTCGGAATGGGTGGTGCGAATCTGAGTGCCGTAAAACAGAGGCCCCATGTTTTCGCCCCGTCCGGCAAGGATCAGGAATCGGCGCGAGAACACCTCGAAGTCACCTGTCGCGAAATGATGCCACATGTCCATCATATCCGCTTCGCTCAGCGAGCCGTCACCCTGTGGCCCCTTGCAGGACTGGAGCAAAAGACCGGAGATACCGCCCAATTGTCTCCGGGTATTATCTGCAATTTTGAAAAAAGTTTCCTGGCGTGCATTCTTCTCATTGGCCGCCAGTGCTTCCGCCTGCCGCGCAGAAACAATATTGCTGTGATAAAGCTCTCGGTTGTTCTGTGCCTGAATGGATTGTTGAATAAACAGACCAATCACCAGCCAGAGGAAGGCCAGCGGCGCGAATGCACCTTCCAGAAAACTGCCCATATCTTCGATCGGTAGCGTGGCGAAACGTGACCAGCCAACATTGACGGTCATGTACAGCGTGCCAAGCAACAACCAGATGAGTGTGACGACCAGTCCGAACTGAATACGCCAGTCCTGGCGATCAAAACCGCGCAGACTGTCTTTAAGACGATTATCGTTTTTATTATCCATGAATATGCCGGCAAATTGACCCCGATTGACAGGAGCGCCAGCATACTGCGCACTGCCGGAGTGGTCAACGATGGAGCTGTTGAAGCCTCTGACCGAGCAGTTCGTCCAGTTTCGTGCGAATACCCAGGTTGGCCTGTGTTACATCAGTTATCTTTTGGCTGTCCGCGTAACGCTGCGCTGACTCGCTCAATGCCGGCAGCTTGTCGAAAAAGCGCGCCAGCTGACGTACACCAACCGGCGCAGCACTCATGCCATAGCCAAGCTGTTCAAGACAAAAGGCATTCAACTGCTGTTCGAACTGTCCCTGCATTGGCAGCGCCAGATAGGGTTTGCCCAGATAAAGTGCCTCGCTGATCAGTGTGAACCCGGCCGTCGCAATCACCGACTGGCACGACTCCAGGTCGCGCAGAAAACCATCAACACTGAATGGCCGGAATGTCAGATTGGCATCCTCGCCCTGCTGGCTGCTGCCGTAGACAATAAACTGGTGTTCCGGAAACTGGCGCAGCAAACCCAGCAGTGAGTTGAATTCACTGGTCACGTAGACTAGGTGATGACCGCCCTGATAGGGTCGACACTCAAGTACTTCCCGGCGCAGGATTGGCGGAAACAGGAAGGTCCGGTCATTGCGCGGCTCGCCGAAGAAATAGGTGGTGGCCAATGCCGCGTCGGGTGCTGGGATCATCAGCTTGATGATGGTTTCTGTAATGCGCCGCGACCAGGACAGCCCCGGCGGTGACTCGTAGCTCATGTACCGCATGCGGTGCTGGTTATCCAGACTGATCAGCGGCAGGTCGAAAAACCATGCCAGCCAGGCGCTGGTCGGCTCGAAATCAGTCAGCACCACATCCGGCTGAAACTCCCGGATCATGCGGCGCAGTGCTATCAGCCGGCGTACCGCCCGTGGCGCTCGGCGCAGGTTGTTCCAGACTGTCTTCAGCGGACGCACACGATTATTGTCACTGACAATGTGAAGCCCTTCGATAGCAAAACAGTCAAAATCACTGGCGAGCGCTTTCAGCCCACGATCATAGGTCACCATCTTGAGTTGATGCCCTTCGGCGAGCAGGTGACGGCCGATTTCCATGGCCCGTGACGAATGTCCTGATCCTTCACCCGAAACACCGTACAATATGCGGCTCATTGTCAAAATCCCAATTCATCTGTCCTGCGATGTGACAAGTGTATGGAGAGATTGTGACAGGCATATGATTGGCGCTGTCGCTGGCGATTGCCTTCGCCCCGTGTAGCGCCGATAATTGGTAGTTTTTAGCGCAAAGGAGCCCGTGATGTCGGACCAAAAACCCCTGGCTTTTGAGCAGACCCTGGCCGAACTGGAAACACTCGTCAACCAGATGGAAGAAGGGAACATGGGGCTTGAAGACTCACTTGCCGCTTTCGAAAAAGGCATCCGACTGACACGCGAGTGCCAGCAGGCACTGCAGCAGGCCGAATTGCGTGTACAGGTATTAACCAACCCTGATGCCGACCCGGTCACGCTGGAGCCGCTTGCCAGTGCCAGCAACGATGCAGTGGAGAACCGGGACCGAGAATGAACACCCCAGCAGCCGATCAACTGAATACCTTTCTGAAGCAGTGTCGTGAACGCTGTGACCAGCAGATGGAAAACCGCCTGGCCGCGCTGACCGCCATGCCGCCAAGACTGGTAGAGGCGATGCGCTACAGTACACTGCTGGGCGGCAAGCGCATACGGCCCTGCCTTGCCTATGCCGCTGCCAGCGCGCTCGGCGCCCCGATGTCAGCCGCTGACGACGCTGCCTGCGCCGTGGAGATGATGCACTGCTACTCACTGATCCACGACGACCTGCCGGCCATGGACAATGACGACCTGCGCCGTGGCAAACCCACGCTGCACAAGGCTTATGACGAGGCCACTGCCATCCTCGCGGGCGATGCCCTGCAAAGCCTGTCCATACAGATTCTCAGTGAACATAAAGGCAATGATCCAGTCACCGTGGTGAACATGATCAATATCCTGGCGGCAGCCAGTGGCTGCCATGGGATGATTGCTGGCCAGGCGCTGGATTTGGGGGCCGTGGGGCGGCAGCTGACCCAGATCGAGCTGGAGACCATGCACCGGCTGAAAACCGGAGCACTGATCTGCGCCAGCGTAGAGCTGGGCGCGCTTAGCGCTGGCTGCCGGGCACCTCAGATAATGGAAGCTCTGCAGGTCTATGCCCGCAACATCGGACTTGCGTTTCAGGTGCACGATGACGTGCTTGATGTCGTCGCCGAAACTGGCACTCTGGGCAAGAAACAGGGTGCTGATATCGCGCTGAACAAACCCACTTATGTCAGTGTACTGGGGCTGGACGGCGCCAGGGAAAAGGCGACTTCCCTGATTCAGGCGGCCAAGGACGCATTGAGCCCGATTCCGGGGGACACCGCCATACTCAGCTCGATTGCTGACTACGTTACTCAGCGAGCATACTGAATTGACATCTGATCCAATTAAATGCAGGCTCATGACTCAATGTTAACCGAAATCCCTCTCAGCCGTCCGGACACGCCACTGCTGGACCAGATCAGCTCACCAGCTGATCTTAAGACCATGGATCCCGCCGACTTTCCGGATCTGGCGCGCGAATTGCGCAATTTCCTGCTGTATTCCGTAGGACAGACTGGTGGGCATTTCGGCGCAGGTCTGGGCGTGGTCGAACTGACCATCGCCCTGCACTATGTGTTTGACACCCCCGAAGACCGGCTGATCTGGGATGTGGGCCATCAGTCCTACCCGCACAAGATACTCACCGGCCGCCGCGAGCGGATGCTGACCATGCGCCAGCCTGGCGGCCTGGCAGCCTTCCCCTGCCGCACCGAAAGTGACTACGACTGCTTTGGTGTCGGGCATTCCAGCACATCCATCAGCGCCGCACTGGGCATGATGATTGCCGCCCGGCGCCAGGAAGCAGAGCGGCACGTAATCGCGGTCATCGGTGATGGCGCAATGACGGCAGGTATGGCCTTTGAAGCGCTGAACCATGCCGGCGAGCTGGACGACAATGTGCTTGTCATTCTAAACGACAACAACATGTCCATCTCACGTAATGTCGGCGGCCTGTCCAGCTACTTCGCGCGCATGTGGGCCAGCAAGCCATACAACTTTATTCGTACCGGCAGCAAAAAAATGCTGTCGAAGATTCCTCCGGCACTCAAGGCAGCGCATCGTGCCGAGGAATACATGAAAGGCATGGTGTCACCAGGCACACTTTTTGAAGAGATCGGTTTCAACTACATTGGTCTTGTAGACGGACACGATACAGAGCGCCTCATCGAAGTACTGGGCAACATCAAACAGCTGCGCGGCCCGCAGCTGCTGCACATCGTTACCCAGAAAGGCAAGGGTTACACCGCATCTGAAAACGATCCGTTTGGCATGCACGCCCTGAGCAAAATTGAAGCCAAGCCCAAACGCCCGACCAGCGAGCCCAAAACGCCGACATACTCACAGGTATTTGGTCAGTGGTTGTGCGACATGGCACAGCAGGATGAAAAACTGATCGCGATCACACCGGCCATGAGTGCCGGCTCGGGCATGGACGAGTTTGCTGACCAGTACCCCGATCGCTTTTTTGATGTTGCCATTGCCGAGCAGCACGCAGTCACGTTTGCTGCGGGTATGGCCTGTGACGGCCTCAAGCCGGTTGTGGCTATCTATTCCACTTTCCTGCAACGTGCCTACGACCAGTTAATTCACGATGTCGCCATTCAGAATCTGAACGTGCTTTTTGCAATCGACCGGGCCGGTCTGGTTGGCGAAGACGGCCCGACGCATGCTGGCAGCTTTGACCTGTCCTATCTGCGCTGTATCCCCAACATGGTGATCATGGCGCCCAGTGATGAGAACGAGTGCCGCCAGATGCTGTTCACCGGTCATCAGCACAAGGGTCCCGCCGCAGTCCGGTACGCGCGCGGCAAAGGCCCTGGCGCAAGCATCGCGTCGGACATGACTGAGCTGCCAATCGGCAAGGCCGTGGTGCGACGCAAAGGCAGCACCGTGGCATTGCTTGCCTTTGGTACCATGCTGAAGCCAGCTCTGGATGCGGCCGAAGCACTGGATGCCACTGTGGTTGATATGCGTTTCATCAAACCCCTGGACACAGAGCTGATCGATCGTATGGCGCAGCAGCATTCACTGCTGGTAACCATCGAAGAGAATGCTGTGGCTGGCGGTGCTGGCTCTGCTGTCAACGAGCACCTGCTAAACCAGAATTTCAGAACGCCGATTCTGAACATGGGTCTGCCCGACTCGTTCCTGCCACATGGTCGTGTTCCCGACATGCTGGCATCGGTGGGCCTTGACCGTGACGGTATCGTTGCCGCAGTCAGAGACAAACTGACCCGCTGCAAAATTCACTCTCAGGCAGTCTGAGCTGTCCGCAACCTACTGGAGTCAATCTGACCATGACTGTCACTGACGATCGCAATGCCCGACACAAAAAAGCCATGCAGCGCAAAAAAGAGCATGTTGATCAACGCATTGCCGCTGCGACCGTCGACAAGGGACTGCTGTTGGTCCTGACAGGCAATGGTAAAGGCAAAAGCTCTTCGGCGTTTGGTATGCTGGCACGCAGCGTCGGGCATGGCCTGCGCAGTGGCGTGGTGCAGTTCATCAAGGGGCAGTGGGATTGCGGCGAGCACCGCCTGTTTGCTGAACATCCGCTGGTTGAATTTCATGTTATGAATACCGGGTTTACCTGGGAGACCCAGGATCGTGAGTCAGATATCGCAGCTGCGACCGCGACCTGGGAGCACGCAGCACGCCTGTTGCGCGACCCTGAGGTTCAGGTCGTTGTGCTGGATGAACTGACCTACATGCTTACTTATGGCTACCTGCCAGCCGACGAGGTTATTCAGGCCTTGCGTGACCGTCCGGCCGACCAGCACGTTATCATCACCGGGCGCAATGCCAGCAAAGCGCTGATCGACATGGCCGATACTGTCAGCGAAGTCACGGATGTCAAACATGCCTTTAACGCCGGTGTCAAAGTCCAGAAGGGTATTGATTATTAAGCTGCCGATTATGTGGCTCAAACTTCTGTGCGTACTGCCTGTGCTGCTAGGCGTTTCAGTGGCCGCGCAACCACTGGTCGTTACTGACGACAACGATCAGTCAGTGACGCTGCAGGCTCCTGCACAGCGTATCATTACCCTGGCACCTTCAATGACCGAGCTGGTGTTCAGCCTGGGTGCGGGTGACCGCATCGTGGGCGTCATGGATTTCAGCAATTATCCGCCGGCAGCCAATGATCTGCCGGTTGTCGGTCGTTTTGATATGCTGGACATGGAACAGATCGTTGCACTGCAGCCTGACCTTATCGTCGCGTGGCGGTCCGGCAATCCGCGCAGCGCGCTGCAAAGACTGCAGGAGCTTGGGTTCACCGTTTACACGGCAGAACCTGAATCACTGCGCAGTATTGCCTCGCACCTGCAACGCCTGGGAGTTCTCACTGGCACAGAGACCAGGGCCAATGCTCTGGCGGAGGATTTTATCAATCAGCTGGACACCACCAGCCAGCAGTTTGCCGAGCACCGGCTTGTCGATGTGTTTTATCAGGTCTGGGACCGGCCACTGGTGACTGTAGGCGGTCGCGAACTGATCAACGACATGATCGATGTGTGTGGCGGTCGGAACGTATTCCGCCAGCTGGGCACGGGCCCCAAAGTCAATCTGGAAGACGTGCTGTTAAAAGAACCGGAAGTGATCATCGCCAGCGGCTCGGATGAAAACTCACCCGCCTGGCTTGAGGACTGGCGACGCTGGTCACAGTTGCCGGCAGTAGCAAATGACCACCTGTATGCCATTCCCCCGGACCTGGTTCAACGGCACAGCCTCAGAGCACTGCAGGGCCTGGATATGATGTGCCAGCACATCGACAAGGCCAGGTGACCGCTGCCACGTTAACGCAGCATCCTATTTACGTATCAGGTGTCCCAGCTTATTGACCTTGACTGCCAGGTAGCTTTCGTTGTGGCGATTGAGCCCTGTCTCTATCGGTATCCGGTCAACCACAACTATCCCCTGCTCGGTCAATGCGTCAACTTTGCGCGGATTATTGGTCAACAGTCTGACCTGAGTGACTCCGAAGTGATCCAGCATTGGCTTGCAGACGTCATACTCGCGCGCATCAGGTTCGAAACCGAGCTGCACATTGGCTTCAACGGTATCCGCGCCCTTGTCCTGCAGTGAGTAGGCCTTCAGCTTATTCAGCAGACCGATGCCACGACCCTCCTGACGCAGGTACAGAATTATTCCCCGCCCGTGCTCGGCAATCTTTTTCATTGCAAACTCAAGCTGCGGCCCACAGTCGCAACGCATGCTGAACAGGGCATCACCGGTCAGGCACTCAGAGTGCACCCGGCTGATTACCGGCTCATCAGTGCTCAGATCGCCCATCGTCAGGACCACGTGCTCTTTGCTTGTCACCATATCCTGAAATCCATGGATACTGAACTCCCCGTGTTCAGTCGGCAACCTGGCAGAAGCAACAAACTTGACTCTCACTCGTATTCCCCTTAAGCAAAAAATGCAGCGGCAATCTGCAGGCACAGCAGTGCAAAGATGCCTGCCAGTATATCGTCTATCATTATCCCGAAACCGCCCGCCACGCGTCTGTCCAACCAGCGAATCGGCCACGGCTTCAGCACATCAAAAATCCTGAACAGCACAAATCCCAGTACCAGCCAGACCCAGCCAGGAGGTGCCAGGAACATTGTCAGCCACAGGCCGACAAACTCATCCCAGACGATACCGCCATGGTCGTGGACGCCAATGTCATCCGCTGTTTTACCACATATCCAGACGCCTGCAACAAAGGTCAGCAGCAACATCAACAGATACCACATCCAGTCCATCGACGGCAGCGCCAGATAGATTAGCACCGCGGCCAGGGTGCCAAATGTTCCGGGCGCCACTGGCGCGGCACCGCTGCCCAGTCCAAAGGCCAGAAAGTGTATTGGGTTGCGCCAGACGGATGCAGGTGTTGCTGCCATGGGAGACTTCCTGTGCCTCAGCTCGAGTGTGACTGAAAATGATGATACCCGGTCGCCTTCAGATCCATGGTACTGCCATCGCCGGCAATCACCATCATCTCCGGGTCATTGCTAAGCTGACCGATCCGGGTAAACGGTACCTGCAGGGCAGCTACAGCCGCCTCTGCCTGCCTGATTCGGGCGGTCGGGATACAGACACACAATTCGTAGTCATCGCCACCACCCACGGCCAGCTCGATTTGATCCGACCGGCTGACGCACTGCTTCAATACATCGGAAACTGGCAATAGTCCGGACTCGATGCGAGCACCAGATACACTGCTGGCTTTCAGAATATGCCGCAGATCAGAGGCCAGCCCATCTGAAAGATCCATAGCTGCTGATGCAATACCGCGTAGCGCTTTACCTGCCGCTATACGACTGGCTGGCTGATAGAACGCCTCCAGCAAGTGCTGCTCGTCTGCGCGGCTCATTCCCTTTGCAGTGAATCGCGGGTCGCCCTGCATCCACCACAGTGCAGCCGCCGCATCCCCCAAAGAGCCGGTAACATAAACTGCATCGCCGGCGCTCGCCCCGGAGCGCAACAAAGCCTGACCTTTCGGTACCATACCCTGCACCTGAATCGTGATCGACAGAGGCCCACGCGTGGTGTCGCCTCCTATCAGGGGACAGTCAGCATCCCGGGCCGCCTGCGCGAGCCCTTCGCTGAACGCCTGTAGCCAGCTGTTGCTGACCTGCGGCAAACTCAGCGCGAGCGTAAAACCAAGTGGTGAGGCACCCATCGCCGCCAGGTCACTCAAATTGACGGCCAGGCAACGTGCTGCCAAAAGTGACGGTTCGGCTTCTGGCAGAAAGTGCACAGACTCGTTCAGTGTATCAACCGACACAACCAGATCATGATCGTCAGGCAATGACAGGATGGCGGCATCATCGCCCGGCCCCTTGACCAGATGCGAATGATCCGACGCAAAAGACTCCGACATGAAGAACTGCCGGATAATGTCGAATTCAGTCAGCGCCACGGCGCTCCAAAGCTCTCAGTTCTTTTGATGCGCGGTCGAGAACCCCATTGATGTACTTGTGGCCATCGGTCGCACCAAATACTTTTGCCAGTTCCACCGACTCGTTGATCACCACCTTGTAGGGCACGTCGATACGGTGCGCCAGTTCGTAAAGCCCCAGACGCAATAATGAAATCTCCACCGGGTCCAGTGACTTTAACTCACGGTCCAGCAGCGGCTGCATCATGGCATCAAGCTCATCGACATGTGCGATGACAGCGGGGAACACTTCCTTGAAGAACTCGCGGTCAATCTTGCCCTGATAGTACACCAGGAACTCTGCAACGATCTCATTGACCGGCGCACGGGCTATCTGCCATTGATACAGCGCCTGCAGCAACATGCGGCGCGCCTTCTGGCGGTCGGTCAATTTTTTCTCTTTGGCCTTTTTGCCTGCCCCACCGTTCTCTAGCGGTACGGCATCGTCTGGCAAAGAGCCACTGGTACCCGGAATATCGACCACGTATCAGGCTCCCAACTTGCCGAGCACGCTGACCATTTCTATGGCACCCATGGCAGCCTCGGCGCCTTTGTTTCCAGCTTTGGTACCAGCACGTTCAATAGCCTGCTCGATTGTATCGACAGTCAGAACACCAAATGCCACCGGCACACCGGAATCCAGACTGACCTGGCTGAGACCCTTGACGCACTCACCTGCCACATAGTCAAAGTGCGGCGTGCCTCCGCGGATGACTGCACCCAGCGCGATCACTGCATCGCAGGGACGGTTGGCAACTACGTGCTTGGCCAGTACTGGCAACTCGTAGGCACCTGGGGCCATGACGATACTGATGTTTTCCTTATCAACACCGTGACGCACCAGTGTGTCGACTGCGCCATCGATCAGCTTCTCAACGATAAAGCTGTTAAATCGTGATGCAATAATGATGTAACGGC
Source organism: Gammaproteobacteria bacterium UBA2675 (assembly GCA_002354805.1). Lineage (GTDB taxonomy): Bacteria > Pseudomonadota > Gammaproteobacteria > Pseudomonadales > Pseudohongiellaceae > Pseudohongiella. Next base: position 904,458 of record DEMH01000009.1, on the reverse strand, counting down.
CAGAACCGCTTACAAAGTCACCCTCAATACGACGAATCTCACTCATGTTTTTTCCTCTGTAAAGTCAGTCAGGCTGGTTCATCAAACTGGACAAACTCAACCACTTCCAAATCGAATCCGGTGACGGCATTAAACTTCGCCGGGTAGCTCAGCAGGCGCATCTTGCCCACTCCCAGTTCACGAAGAATCTGTGAACCCGTACCAATCGTCACATCACTGCCACCGTGGCGATGGCGACGGGGTATCACTTTCTTTTCGCCCAGCACACCGGCAATACTTTCATTAATATCTTCATCGTAGTCGTCACCGGACAGCAGTACTGCGACGCCCTTGCCTTCTTCAGCGATTCTTGCCAGCGCACGGCTGAATGACCAACTGGTGGCACCCGGCACGATGACGTCACATACATCACGCAGCGTGCTGGCAATATGCACTCGTACCAGGGTCGGGTCATCCTTGACTATATCACCCATGGTGAAAGCCAGATGCGTGCCGCCGGAAATGGTGTCATCAAAGGTATGCAGCGTGAACTCACCGTGCTCCGTCACAACCTGGTGACTCTGCCGGCGGCTGACAGTGTGCTCGTTGGCGATACGATAGTGAATCAGATCAACGATGGTACCGATCTTGAGTCCATGCTGTTCTGCAAATATTTCAAGATCCGGGCGTCGGGCCATCGTGCCGTCTTCGTTCATTATCTCCACGATGGCAGCTGCCGGTGTAAAACCGGCCAGGCGCGCCAGATCACAACCCGCCTCGGTATGTCCGGCGCGGCGCAGGACACCACCCGGTTGTGCCATGATAGGGAAAACATGACCAGGCTGAACGATATCCTCAGGCCTGGCGTCGCGCGCTACTGCAACCTGAATGGTACGGGCACGATCAGCTGCCGAGATACCGGTAGTGACGCCGGTGGCTGCCTCAATCGACGCGGTAAAATTGGTGTTGTATGGCGTGTTGTTCTTCGACACCATCAGGGACAGGTCCAGCTGCTCACAGCGCTCGCGCGTCAATGTCAGACATACCAGTCCACGTGCATTTTTGGCCATGAAGTTGATATCTTCAGCCCGCACCCTTTCAGCTGCAATAATCAGATCGCCTTCGTTCTCGCGATCCTCGTCATCCATCAGAATGACCATTTTGCCCTGCCGGATATCGTCGATCAGTTCTTGAACAGTATTGAGTTTCATAATCTCCGCTGCTTACACTCGCTGGATTTACAGTCGATTCAATTCAATTATCTGTAGTTTCTGTCAGCGGTCAAAACCGTGACTGCTCAGAAACTCAGCCGTGATGCTGCCGGCCTGCTTGTGGTCCCGTCCCTGAGCTGCCCGCTCGCCCAGCATCAATCGCTCCAGATAACGGGCGATCTGGTCGACCTCTATATTGACGCGCTGACCCGGCCGGTATGTATGAATGATCGTGGCCTGCTGCGTGTGGGGGATGATATTAACACCGAAGCAGGCCCCATCCACAGTATTGACGGTCAAACTGGCCCCGTCGATGCAGATCGATCCTTTTTGGGCGATGTATTTTGCCAGCTCGTCAGGCACCCGGAACAGCAGACGCCAGCTACCACCATCCTCATGTTGTTCCAGCAGCTCACCCAGGCCGTCAACATGACCGCTGACCAGGTGACCACCAAGGCGGCTCTTCGGCATCAGGGCCTTTTCCAGGTTCACCTTGGAACCCACTTTCAAATCCTGAAAGCTGGTCAGGCTGAGTGTTTCATTGGACACGTCAGCGCAAAAACTGCTGCTATCAAACTCCGTCACTGTCAGGCAGCAGCCATTGACAGCAATACTGTCACCCAGCTGCACATCCGACATATCCAGCGACGCGCAACTCACCTTCAGGCGCCACTCCTTGCCGCGCAATTTCAGTTCTGCAATGTGGCCGACTGCTTCTATGATTCCGGTAAACATGGTTTTTCCTGTATCAGCGCTGAGCGTCACTGCCGCCCGTGGTCAGACGTGCGGTTATACGACAGTCATCGGCAATCTGTTTAACGTCGGTAATTTTCAGGGCGATGTGATCCTGCATGCGGCTGATGCCTGGCAAGTGGAAAAGCGGCAGGGCATCACTGCCCAGGAATCGCGCACCCACATAGATGACAACCTCATCTACCAGTCCTGCCTGCACCATGGCGCCACTCAAAGTCGGACCGGCCTCCAGCATGACCTCATTGCAGGAGTATTCCTGCGCCAGCGTCTGCATGGCATCAAGCAGATTGACACGACCGCCCGGCAACTGCGACAGCTGGCGTATCTGCGCGCTGCTGTTGTTGAAGCGCGCCAGCTGCTGGGCATGCGGGCTACCCGTCAGAAACAGCATATTGCCGGGCAGCGAAATGATGCGCGAATCCGGCGGCGTCCGTAATGACGAATCAATTACCACACGCATTGGCTGCCTGTCTGCCTGAACTTCGCCCGCCTCGCCCGCAGGAATCTGCTCAAGCCGCAGGTTCAGGCTGGGGTCGTCACTGAGCACAGTGTTGACGCCCGTGACAATGGCACAACTGGCAGCACGCATCAGTTGCACATCGGCGCGGGCACCGGCGCCGGTGATCCACTTGCTCTCGCCCGATGCCATGGCGGTGCGCCCATCCAGGCTCATGGCCATTTTGCAGCGCACCCAAGGCAAGCCGCTGCGCATGCGTTTCATGAATCCCAGGTTGAGTGCGCTGCATGCCTCTTCCAGCAGCGGTCCGTGGACCGTGACACCGGCATCGCGCAGCTTCTGCAGACCCAGACCCGACACTTGCGGATTGGGATCCTGTACACCGTAATAGACTTCGCTGACACCGGCATCTATCAGCGCATCAGAGCACGGCGGTGTGCGCCCCATATGTGCACAGGGTTCCAGCGTCACATACACGGTGGCGCCGCGCGCCAGCTCGCCGGCTGCATTCAGTGCATGGGCTTCAGCATGGGGAGTACCTACACGTTCGTGACAGCCCTCACCCACTATTTTTCCGTCGCGCACAATCACGCAGCCAACCCGCGGGTTGGGAGTCGCCGTCAAAACGGACTGCGCCAGTTCAATGGCGCGCTGCATGTAATATTCGGGCGTCACAGTGTTAGCTCCACCTATTCGTCCGGGCCGCAGGGCTTATAAAACTGGTTGGTATTATTCGTTGGACAGCCGGTCAATTTCGGCACGGAATTCGTTGAGATCCTTGAAGCTGCGATACACCGATGCAAATCGCACAAAGGCAACTTCATCCAGCTGTCGCAGCTCTTTCATGACTTCTTCGCCTACCATACGCGAGGGAACTTCCCGTTCGCCGGTAGCGCGGATGTGATGCTTGATACGGTTAACGGCTGACTCAACACTTTCTATACTGACCGGTCTTTTTTCCAGTGCCCGCATCAGCCCGGAATACAGTTTCGCTTCATCAAAAGGCTCACGATTGCCATTCTGTTTGATGATGCGAGGCATGACCAGCTCGGCTGTCTCATAGGTTGTGAAACGCTCGGCACAGGTGATGCATTCGCGACGACGCCGCACCTGATCGCCCTCGGCGACCAGGCGTGAGTCGATTACCTTGGTATCCAGCGCACCACAAAATGGACAGTGCATGCTTGTCAGTCTCTAGTGTGCGCTTAAGCGCTTTTGTACACCGGGAAGCGCGCACACAGCGCCTTGACCTTCTCGCGTACCGTGTCTATCACCGACTCGTTCTCGATGTCGTCCAGAATGTCGCACATCCATTCAGTCAGTTCTGCGACTTCTTTTTCCTTCATGCCACGACGAGTGACTGCCGGCGAACCTATGCGCAGACCACTGGTCACGAATGGCGGACGCGGATCGTTGGGAACCGCATTCTTGTTGACGGTAATGTAAGCGCGACCGAGAGCGGCATCCGCGTCTTTACCGGTGATGTCCTGTTTGACCAGGCTGAGCAGGAACAGGTGATCATCAGTCCCACCAGAAACCACCTCGAAGCCACGCTTGATGAAACCTTCCGCCATGGTCTGCGCATTGGCGACCACCTGCTTCTGGTATTCCTTGAATTCCTTGCTCATCGCTTCCTTGAAGCACACCGCCTTGCCGGCGATCACATGCATCAGCGGGCCACCCTGGCTCTCCGGGAAAACGGCAAAATTCAGCTTCTTTTCCAGCTCCGGGTTGGCCTTGGCGAGAATGATGCCACCGCGCGGTCCACCCAGTGTTTTGTGGGTAGTGGTGGTGGTCACGTCAGCAATCTTGACCGGACTTGGGTAAACGCCTGCAGCGACCAGACCGGCGATATGAGCCATGTCTACCAGCAGGTATGCGCCCACCTTGTCGGCGATTTCGCGGAACTTGAGCCAGTCAATGACACGTGAGTAGGCAGAGAAACCAGCGACAATCATTTTGGGGCGGTGTTCAACGGCCAGCGCTTCAACCTGTTCGTAGTCGATTTCGCCGGTTTCTTCGTTGATACCGTACTGCACGGCATTGTAGATGCGACCGGAGAAGCTGACGCTGGCACCGTGAGTCAGGTGACCACCGTGCGCCAGGCTCATGCCCAGAACGGTATCACCCGGCTTCAGCAGCGCCATGTACACGGCGGCATTGGCCTGCGAACCGGAATGCGGCTGCACGTTGGCGTAATCCGCACCAAACAGCTCCTTGGCGCGTTCAATGGCCAGCGTTTCCACATCATCAACGAATTCACAGCCACCGTAGTAGCGCTTGCCCGGATACCCTTCCGCATATTTGTTGGTCAGAACACTGCCCTGCGCTTCCATCACACGCGGGCTGGTGTAGTTTTCTGAGGCAATCAGCTCGATGTGCTCTTCCTGGCGCTGACGCTCGCCTTCTATGGCAGCATACAGCTCCGGATCAAAATTCTTGATGGTCATGCTGGTATCAAACATGCGTTTCCCCGTGACTGGAATATGACTGGAGGCGCATTTTACATGATCTGGAGCGTATCAGCATCCGGAAATTCCGCTCCTGTCCACAGCGCGAAGCGGCGAAGACTCGTATACTCGGTTCTGAGCTGAGCCTCCGCCGCCACCCTCACCAGCGTGACATCCAGTCATTGGGCCGCTGCCTGGCCCGCAGATCGGGCATGGCCTGTCCTGAAATGATTTCAGGCCCCAGCCCTGACCGGTCAACGTCAAGGTGTTCAAAGTGTGCGCGCAGCAGGATATTGACGTCCTCAGCGCGCTCTTCAGACAGAAACAGCCGGGCGCCCGGCATTTCTACAACAGCGTAAGTACCCGGTATTGTAGACTGCAGCCAGTACGCCCATTCCACATCAAAAAAGACATCATCTGTGCCCCACATGATCAGCGTGGGCCTGTCATATGCTTCCAGCTGGGGTTTAATCGCGACTGTCTCTGAATTGTCCTGCGATGCAATGTAGCGATTGACCGCCTCACGCGACGTGGCCGTTCGCAGCAGCGGCTCGGTATAACTCGCCAAAAGCGCCTCGGTAAGGTATTGCGGGTCTTCATACACCAGCGCGGCCAGCCCGTTGCGGGCGCTTTCGACGTCATGCATGTAGGCCTGCAGTACATCGTCCATTTGCCCATTAATAGCGAGATCATGCACGGTACTCAGAGCCTGTGGCGGCCAGTTGTCATGCACATCAGCATTACTGATCACCAATGAACGCACCCGCTTCGGTGCTTTTGCGACAATCAGCTGTGCTATACCCCCGCCACTGTCGTTACCAATCAGGTCGAACTCTCGCACACCCATGGCATCCAGCGTTGCCAACACCATATCGGCCTGCGTGGAAAAGCGCAGATCCTGATCGGCTGCAATCTCGGTATGACCCAGGCCCATCAGGTCAATCGCAATGCCGCGGCGAATATCAGCCAGCTCGTCAAGCTGGTGGCGCCAGTGCCAGGCATTCAGCGGGAATCCGTGCAGATAAACGGCCACCGGGCCCTTGCCGCGCTGTACAACGGCGATGCGGCCATAGTCAGTCTCCACATACTGGCGCGCCGCCTCCCACCACCCGAACCGTTCTTCGTCGGTTTGTACCGTAGCTGTGCACGAAAACAGCGAAAGCACCATGAACACCCATAAACCCGTCAAACGCACATTCAATTTCATAATTATCTCCCCCGTGTTGTCGAAGTGGCACGCGTCAATCTCAAATAACATAATTACGTTATGCAACATAAATAGATTACGCAACATAATTGTTTTATGTCAATGCTTTTTATGACACACTGCGAGTGTGGGTATAATGCGGATGCAAATTGCTGGAGTAACTTGATTGCCATGCCGACAGAACCAAAGAAGATTGCCCAGCCTGCTGCAGCGGAGCCCTCCTTTCACGGTCGTCGTGAAGCCAATGCACAGGCAACCAGAGACGCCATGATCCGCGCCGGTCGCACTGCCTTCAGCCAGTATGGCTTTGCCGAGGCTCCGCTGGATGTAATTGTCCAGGATGCACAGGTAACAACCGGCGCTCTTTATCACCATTTCGGCAACAAGAAAGGCCTTTTTCAGGCCGTTGCGGAAAGCATCGAACAGGAGATTCTGGATCGTATAAGCGCCTCACTCACTGACGACATGAGTGGCTGGGAACAGCTGGAAACGGCCATGCACATGACCTTTGCACTGTGTGCGGATGCAGGGATACACCGCATTCTGTTCAGTGATGCACCGAACGTTATCGGCATGCGCGAATGGCGCAAGATTGAGTTGCGCTATGGCTTCGGCCTCGTGCGCGGCATACTCGGCAAATTAAAAGACGAAGGGCAATTGTGCTGCAATTCCACAGACCTGACCGCTCAGATGCTGCTGGGCGCGGTGATGGAGGCAGTTCACGCAGTGGTGATGTCCGAGGACAGCGAGCGAACTGCCGCCGAAGCCAAGGAGACGCTGCTAGGATTCATGCAGACTCTGCGATCCGCACCAGCGGCCTGAACCTGCACCAGACTGCGACACGAGATCCGCGCGTTATCCCCAACCGACTGTCGCTCCGTGTTAGAATCCGCGCATTGATCACGCGGCTCACTGGCGAGCGCGTCCCGACACTCAAAGCAAATCAAACAAGCCCCGGAGATTGACCCCGTTATGGCACAGTTCGTTTACACCATGCACCGCGTAGGCAAGGTTGTACCACCCAAAAAAGAGATCCTCAAAGACATTTCCCTGTCGTTTTTTCCTGGCGCGAAAATTGGCGTCCTGGGCCTTAACGGCTCTGGCAAATCCACACTGCTGCGCATCATGGCGGGCGTAGACAAGGAGTATAACGGCGAGGCACGAGCGCAATCGGGCATCAATGTCGGCTACCTGCCACAGGAGCCGCAACTGAACCCGGAAAAAGATGTGCGCGGCAATGTCGAAGAAGGCATGGGCGAGGTCATCAAGCTGCTGGAAGAATTCAATGCCATCAGCGACCGTTTTGCCGAGCCAATGAGCGATGATGAAATGAATGAGCTGCTCGAGCGCCAGGGCGAACTGCAGAACGCCATTGATGCCTCGAATGGCTGGGATATAGAGCGCACGCTGGATCGCGCCGCCGACGCGCTGCGTCTGCCACCCTGGGATGCCGATGTCACCAAACTGTCTGGCGGTGAGAAACGCCGTGTGGCGCTCTGCCGTCTGCTGCTGTCGAATCCGGACATGCTGCTGCTGGACGAACCGACCAACCACCTGGATGCCGAGAGTGTGGCCTGGCTGGAACGCTTCCTGGTGGAATTCCCCGGTACCGTGGTTGCCATCACGCACGACCGCTACTTCCTGGATAACGCAGCCGGCTGGATTCTGGAACTTGACCGCGGTCACGGCATTCCCTACGAGGGCAACTACACCAACTGGCTGGAAGCCAAGGAAAAGCGCCTTGAAATCGAGGCCAAGCAGGAAGCTGCCCGCGAGAAGACCATCCGTTCAGAACTGGAATGGGTGCGCAACAACCCCAAAGGGCGTCAGGCCAAGAGCAAGGCGCGTCTGGCACGTTTCGAGGAACTGAACTCGCAGGAATTCCAGAAGCGCAATGAAACCACCGAACTCTACATTCCACCAGGTCCACGCCTGGGCGACAAGGTCATCGAGGTCAACAATCTGACCAAGGGCTTCGGCGACCGTTTGTTGATCGACAATCTGTCGTTTGCGGTACCCAAAGGCGCAATTGTGGGCATCATCGGCGGTAACGGCGCCGGTAAAACCACCTTCCTGCGCATGCTGACCGGCGTAGAGCAACCGGACAGCGGCAGCATCGAACTGGGCGACACCGTGGACATGGCTTATGTTGATCAGAGCCGGGACTCGCTGGACGACAGCAAAACTGTCTGGGAAGAGTTATCAGAGGGGCAGGACATTCTGCAGATAGGCCGCTACGAAGTACCGTCGCGAGCTTATGTGGGACGCTTTAACTTCAAGGGCAGCGACCAGCAGAAATACATCAAGGAGCTGTCAGGCGGTGAGCGCAATCGCGTCCACCTGGCCAAGCTGCTCAAGCGCGGCGCCAACGTGCTGCTGCTCGACGAACCGACCAACGACCTGGACGTTGAAACACTGCGCGCTCTCGAAGAAGGCCTGCTGAACTTCCCGGGTACGGTGATTGTGGTATCACACGATCGCTGGTTCCTGGACCGTATCTGTACCCACATCCTGGCGTTTGAAGGTGACAGTCAGGTGGTCTTCCACGACGGCAACTACACCGATTACGAAGCCGACCGCAAGAAGCGCCTGGGTACTGATGCGCAACCAACCCGTATCAAGTACCGTAAACTGGCATAATTACCCAGAGGGCATAAATACCCAGAGGGCATAAATACCCAGAGGGCATAAATACCCAAGGGGCAAAGATCAGCTCAACTTTTTGGCAGGGATGCCGATACGCAGTCAACACCTCTCTGACCCTGCATCGCCGACGGTGCAGGCTCAGGGCCTGATAGCAGTTGACAGGGCAGCCCAGCAAAATGACAGAAGAGCAGCAACGCGCGTTTACCCGCGTCTTTTTTGACGCTGAAACCATTTTGAGCCAGTCCGGGCAGGACTTTATCGTGCAATTGGTGGACCTGTCCTTGCGCGGAGCGCTGGTGCAAATGCTTCCCGATCAGATTCTGAATGACGATGAGCCTGTCAATGTCGTCATTCATCTGGGTGGTGATATACAGATCTGCATGGTCACTCATATCGCCAATCACCGAGGTGATCAAGTGGGTCTGGCCTGTGACTACATTGATGTCGACAGCATGACTCACCTGCGACGTCTGGTGGAGCTCAACACCGGTGATACCAGCCTGCTGGAGCGCGAACTGCACCTGATGAGCTGAAGCGATTACACGTCCAGCTTGTTGCGCAGTGCTGCCAGTCGACGCTCCCTCTCTGCAAAACTCAAAGGTTTGTCCGGGTTGCTGCTCAGCGCTGGAGGGACGGGGGCGTCCAGTTGTTCGCCTCGCAACACCCGATCACACAGCTGTTGATAATACCGGGAGAAAACCGGGAAGGCCTTTTCTTCTGGCTCAGAGGCCAGCAAAAACCAGTCAGTTGCCTTGCCCGCCTGATAAACGGCCGGGTGACTCCACTGGCAGGCTGATTTGGGAGCTGGGGCGCGGCATGCTTCGATGTAGGCATCACGGGTTGATGGCAGGCCAAACAGCTCATGGCCGCGCTCGCAAGCGCGCCGCACGGCGGAAATCGTGGGCAGAAAATCCTGTGTTTTGACCAGCTGCCTGGCGGCGGCGACCAGTTGCCTCGGATGCAGATCTGCCAGGCATTCCAGCCAGTACTTTTTGGTCAGCACCAGCCGATCGGAATCACCGTAGGCCTTGTGATACTGGTTGTGGTAAGCCAGCTCAAACTCTGCAAATATCTGGTTGATCGCGTCAATCAGGTCAGGGGTATTCGGCTCGCGCTGCTGACGCTGCTCATTCTGCCCAGCTTCGGTCTGTGAAGCGCCGGAACGCGGCTTCGAGTCCGTGTCGATCTCGCTCAACAGCTTGTTGATCTCTTGCATGGGATTGAATCACTCCTGTCCCGATGGCCTCGGGTCGCCGCGCCCAGGCGAATTTTATGAATTGCAGGAATTTGGTGTTCCAGGAAGCCTGAACCTGCCCCGCATCACGCCAGTAGAGAACAAACTCGGGTATCTTTTCGCGCGCAAACTGCTCGTCGATTTCGGCCAGGCGCAGCACATCAAACACTTCCTCGCTGGGTTGCCAGCCCTGCGGAATTGGTCGCGGCACACCATCGTGTTCCACCGAGGCCTGATAACGTGCCCATTGCCGGCGGATATGACCGACAAATCGCGTATTCCACGCACCATCCTGCTCACCGCGTTCACGCCAGTATAGAACAAATTCGGGAATGGCGTCTTCAATGAAGGCCTCACTGATACCGGCATTGACCAGTATGGCTATGGCTTCTTCACCCGGGCGCCAGCGTGAGGACATCGGTGTTTCCAGTGAACCCGCGCTGCGTCGGCTCTGCTCTTCCCGCCACTTTTGCAGCACATGCTTGTAGAACACATTACCCCAGGAAAAGCGCGATTGACCTCGATCGCGCCAGTACATCACAAATCCAGGCACCAGTGACCGGGCGAAGTCCTCAGGAACCCCATGCTGTCCACACAGCACCAGCCATTCGTGATCAGGCTGCCAGTCCGCAGCGATATAGCTGGCCCTGCCGGGTTGATCAGGCGTCGACCGGGACACTGGAGCAGTCACCGGAGCAGGCGCTGAACTTTCTGGCGCAGACTGGTTGACAGACTCTTTCTGGTTAATCGCGAACAACCAGCTGTCCGCGCGCGAAGCGTCGGCATCAATCAAAAGCAGGCCCAGCTCCTGCAGGCTTTGCTGTATACGCTTGATATCTATCCAGGCCCAGAATGGCATCAGGTCCAGCAGTTCCTGCTGCCCAAGCTCCACCCAGCTCAATCCATCGCGCCGCTGCGCGCCCCGGAAACTCAGCTGTTCGCTCAGCACGTGCAACAGCACGGCCTCTTCAAGACCAATGGTGGCGGCCAGTGTCGGTGACACGATCAGTGGACGTTCGGGAATCAGCGAAGACTGCATAACTGGACCGGAGTTTGCTTAATCTGTTTAATGTAATTGATAGCGTAAACGACCAGGCGACATTTTTAGTCAGCCCCTGGGGTCTCGATGACAGACCGGCAAGCTTAACACAGCGCACCAACAGGAAGGCATCCGGTTTTTTGCACCAATGCGGTGCATTCCACCATCAGGCGATCCACGCCAGGGCGTCACGGAGACAAACATGGAGACAGGACCGGTAGAGACCACCAGCCAGAGGCGGGCTGAAAATCTGCTGCAGCGGATAGTGACTGAGGAGAATCTTCCGGACAACTGGCTGCATGATGCGATGACGTGGTTCGTACCGCTGGCTCAGCACATCGCCAGTCTGCACCAAAAAACAGCAGCTCCAGTCTGCATTGGCATAAATGGTGCACAAGGCACTGGTAAGACCACGCTGGCACGGACACTGAAAATGCTACTGGAACAATGTCATGGTTTACCCGCCGCTGCACTGTCGCTGGATGATTTCTATCTGTCACGCAGCGCACGGCAGGACCTTGCCAGGTCTGTGCATCCCCTGCTGGTTACACGAGGCGTCCCCGGCACTCATGACACAAAGCTCGCACTGGATACCATTTCCCGGCTCAAGCACGGCCAGCCTGTCCAGTTACCGGCATTTGATAAAGCAGTCGACGACGTAGTGGCAGTTGAGAACTGGCAGCGCCTGACAGAACCAGTCGCTGTGGTGCTGTTTGAGGGCTGGTGCATTGGCATCGCACCGCAGTCAGATGACCAGCTTGCAGAACCGGTCAACACACTGGAAGCTACACAGGACCCGGACGGCCTGTGGCGCCGTTATGTCAATACGGCGTTGGCCGCTGACTATCAGACCCTGTTTCGGCAGCTCGACATGCTGGTGATGGTGAAAGCCCCTGATTTCGACTGTGTGTTTGCCTGGCGCCTGCATCAGGAACAACAGCTGGCCAGACGCCTGACTGATTCAACATCGACAATCGAGGCGCCGAAGCTGCGACTGATGAACGCCGAACAGATCAGCCGCTTTATCGCGCACTATCAGCGCCTGACGGCTCACTCGCTGTCTACATTACCTTCAAAAGCGGATGTTGTGTTTCCTCTCGACACCAATCATCGCATCACAGCGGGGTTGTATCGTGAACACTGAACAGCGCCCCGGGCTACTGATATTCACCGACCTGGATGGCACACTGATCGACCATTACAGCTATAGTGCGGACGCCGCGCTTGGCACGCTGGCTGAGCTGCAGGCGCAAAAGATTCCGGTGATTTTCAACACCAGCAAAACCATCGAAGAGTGCCAGTCACTGGCCAGCGAGCTGAATCTGGACTACCCCTTCATTGTCGAGAACGGCTCCGCCATCTGCTTCCCTGACCAGGCCTTTGCGGAACTGGCCAGACAGGTAATGGGCTCCGCCACCTGGCAAAGCATTGAAGCGCTGGACGACGACCAGCCACTGCCTGTTTGTGTGTTGGGCGCCGAGCTGGCCTCGATCCACGAGCAACTGATGCCGCTGCAATCCTCATTCGACTTTCTGGTACTGAGCATGACGGATGTGGACACCGTCTGCGAGCTGACCGGACTAAATAAAGAGCAGGCGCGAAAGGCACAGCAAAGACGCTACAGCGAACCGCTAATCTGGCGCGACAGTGAACCGGCACTTGCCGGGTTCAAACAAGAGGTTGCCGCGCTGGGCCTGACGCTGCTTCAGGGCGGACGCTTTATCCATGTGCTGGGACCCAGCGACAAGGGGCGCGCACTGCAGGCGCTTTCGGCCTGCTACCGGGATATCTACCAGAAGCCATTCGAAACCGTGGCGCTGGGCGATAGCGGCAATGATCTGGCCATGCTGCAGGCCGCCGATCACCCCGTGCTGATTCGCTCTCCAGCACACGCACTGCCAACTCATAACAACATCAATAACTTACGCATCAGTCAGTCGACCGGACCCGCCGGATGGGCGGAGTGCATCAGCGAACTGATTCAGCCAGGTAACAAACAGCGAGGATAAAAGCATGGGAGATTTTCATCAAAACGGCGTTGTGACTACGCTCCACAATCTCAGTCGCCGGCCGTTGCCAGAGCTGGAATACGAGCTGCAGGTGTTTTCAAAAATGCGTCCGATGACGCTGATTCTGCCGTCACTGTTCTCCGAGCTGGAGGGACCAGCACTGCCCAATATCATCGACGAGCTGCAGAAAGTGCCTTACCTCAGCCAGATCGTGATTGGCCTCGACCGCGCCGACAAGGAGCAGTATCTGCATGCCGGTGATTTTTTTGGCCGGCTGCCCCAGCATCACCGCATACTCTGGAATGACGGCCCAAGGCTGCGCGCCATTGATGCTCGTTTGCAGGAGCTGGGCCTGGCACCCTCAGAAGCCGGCAAGGGCCGCAATGTCTGGTACTGCCTGGGGTACACACTGGCGTCTCGAAAAAGCCAGGCCATCGCCCTGCATGACTGTGACATCCTGACCTACTCCAGAGAATTACTCGCCCGACTGATTTATCCGGTAGCCAATCCGGGATTCAATTATCAGTTCTGTAAAGGCTACTATGCCCGTGTCGCCGACGGCAAAATCAACGGCCGGGTTTGCCGCCTGATGGTTACCCCACTGCTGCGCGCCTTAAAAAAGGTATTTGGCTCCCTGGACTATCTGGACTACCTCGACAGCTTCCGCTATCCACTGGCGGGTGAGTTCTCATTCCGCACGGATGTGGTGCATGACCTGCGCATCCCCAGCGACTGGGGACTGGAGATCGGCATACTGTCCGAGATGTATCGCAACTACTCGACCAACCGCATCTGCCAGGTCGATATTGCCGACATCTACGATCACAAGCATCAGGACCTGTCTGCCGACAATGCAGCCGCTGGTCTGTCAAAAATGTCGGTTGATATCGCCAAAGCGATCTTCAGAAAGCTGGCGACCAATGGTGTGGTGCTATCCAGCGAAACCTTCCGCACACTGAAGGCAACCTACTTTCGCATCGCGCTGGATTTTGTTGAAACCTACCGCAATGACGCCTTGATCAATGGCCTGACACTCGACATTCACAAGGAAGAACAGGCAGTGGAACTGTTCGCCCAGAATATCAAACAGGCTGGTGACTACTTCCTCGACAATCCCATGGAGACCCCCTTCATCCCCAGCTGGAATCGGGTATGCAGCGCCGTTCCCGACATCCTTGAGCAGATCCGGGCCGCAGTGGACGCAGATACCGAGGAGTTCCTCAATAAATGACAGATCTGTTTCAGCGTGTCGTCAATCACCTGACGCATATTTACGCCGAACTGCCACCAGCGGCGATCGAGACACTGGCACACCAGCTGCTGGAAGAGATGCGGTTGCCCCCCGAGGCCAGCCAGTCTGCGCGACGACCGGGTCACTGGAGCGAGCGAGACTCGTATTTGATCTGTTACGCCGACAATGTGCTGCCGGACGCGGATACGCCGACACCCCATACGCCATTGCAGGCACTGCGCAGCTTCCTGGATACGCACCTGCGCGGAGCGATTACCGGCGTGCACATTCTGCCGTTTTTTCCATGGAGCTCCGATGACGGATTCGCCGTCAAGGAATACACAGAGGTAGATGCTGCAGTAGGCTCCTGGCAGGACATAGAAGATATTGCTGCGCATTTCCGATTGATGGCCGACCTTGTCATTAATCATTGTTCTTCCGAACACCCCTGGTTCAGGAATTTTGTTGCTGGCACTGATCCTGGTGCGGACTACTTTTTCTGCGCCAGCCCGGAGCTGGATCTGAGCGAGGTCATTCGCCCGCGAACCAGCGACCTGCTGCGTCCGACCGAAACAGCAGACGGCCTCAAACATGTCTGGTGCACCTTCGGTCATGATCAGGTCGATTTTGATTTCAGCAACCCTAAAGTCCTTGTGGAGTTTGTCCGCATTGTTCGACTGTATCTGGATCGCAAGGTCAGTGTTTTCAGGCTCGATGCTGTTGCGTTCATCTGGAAGGAAATTGGCACCGTCTGTCTGAACCTGGAACAGACACATGAGATTGTCCGCTTGCTACGTGCGCTTATCGAAAACGCCAATCCCGACGCCATCATCATTACCGAAACCAATATTCCAAAACGGGAGAATCTGAGCTACTTCGGCAATGCCAACGAAGCGCACAGCATTTACAATTTTTCCCTGCCACCTCTGCTGCTGTTCACATTGCTGAACGGCAACTGCCGCCACCTTAAAAACTGGCTGATGAGCATGCCGCCGGCACAGATGGGAACCTTTTACTTTAACTTCATTGCCTCGCATGACGGTATCGGATTGCGTCCGGCAGAAGGCCTGCTGAGTGATGAGGAAATACACGATCTTATTACCGCCACAGAGAGAGCTGGTGGACTGGTGTCCTGGCGAGCCACTTCCAGCCTGACGCGCCGCCCCTATGAACTGAATATCAGCCTGTGGGATGCCCTCTCCTTCACCATTGCCAACAGTCACCTGGGACCCGATCAATGGCACCTGCAGCGATTTATCTGTGCACATGCCATTCTGCTGGCTCTGGAAGGTATTCCTGCCCTGTACTTTCACAGTCTGGTAGGCAGTGGCAATGATCTGGAGCGGGTGGCGAGAACACAGCACAACCGCCATATCAATCGCCGCCGCTGGCCCCAACACGCCCTGAATACGGCCCTTGCCGACCCGGACAGCCACCATAGCCAGGTGCTCCAGCAGCTCAAACACCTGTTACAGATCCGCCAGGAACAGCCGGCCTTCCACCCTAATGCCACACAGTTCACGCTGCACCTTGGTGACGCGGTGTTTGCGTTCTGGCGTCAAAGCCTGCAGCGCGAGCAGAGTATTTTTGCACTCAACAATGTGTCAGACACTGAGCAGACCATTTCTTTGTCAGACATTAACCTGATTGACACGGATGACTGGCGCGATCTGATCAGCGACACACCCATCACCCTCAATCAGTCGCAGCTTACTCTGGCGCCCTATCAAAGCGTCTGGCTCAGTAATCGATAGAATTGCGTATTTCGGTGATCGGACGTCGGCTTATTCGCGTATGATGTGCTTAATATTACTCGAGCACAGGAGCCAGCCCATGCTGGATATCGCACAACAAACCATTCAGAAGCTGGCTACACCTGCCGGACGCATCATACTGGGCGTGTATTTCCTGCTGCCTGGCCTGATGAAGTTCACCCAGTATGATATGCATGTCGAGTACATGGCTTCTCACGGCATGGTGTTTATACCGTTCTTCCTGATTCTGTCCGGCATCATTCAGGTCAGCGGCGCCATTGCATTCTTTGTGGGCTACCAGGTCAGACTCTATGCCTTTCTGCTGGCTGGCATGACAGTTATCATCAGCCTGGTCATGCATGATTTCTGGACAATGGAAGAAGGTCTGCAGCGCAGTCACGAAACCCAGAACTTTTTTAAGAATATGGGCATCACCGCCGGACTGCTGGTACTTATCAACGCTGGTGCGGGCGCCTACAGTTTTGATAACAGATCCGCAGCCCGCTGACCGGGAACAAGCCGTCAGACGGCGGGATTTTCCATTAACCCTCTTGGAAAACGACAACGATTCTGACATATTATGCGCCCCGGTCAGGCGCAAAAACCTGTACCAAATTGCATGACCCATCGGAGTGTAGCTCAGCCTGGTAGAGCACCGTCTTCGGGAGGCGGGGGTCGGAGGTTCAAATCCTCTCACTCCGACCAATTTTCTTCAGCTACAGGGAGAATGATTTAATCACCTGTCATGCTGCAGCCCATTCGCTTTTATCATCCTGCGGTTACTCAGATCCTGAATCTGGTTGAGCAACTGCAGCAATGGCAATCAGCCAGCACCTCAGCTATCAGTACTGCCCAGCAGCAACAGCTTATGGCCGTACTTGTGCACGCACATCGCTATTCGCCAGCCTGGCGCCAGCGCCTGGAACAGGCGGCATTCAGCCCCTCAGGAAACGCGATGGATACCCTCAGTCGGCTACCGGCGCTAAGCCGGGATGACCTGCAGGTAGACGCGGCGCAGTTTCGCGCGCACTGGCCAGACATGCCGACCCGGCAGATCAAAATTGCCCAAAGCTCCGGCTCAACGGGAACGCCGGTGCGCGTTGAAAAAGATATCAGCCGTTATCAGCCACTTTACTCAGCCATCTCCTGGCTGGAGACCCAGTGGCATCAACGCGACCCGAATCGTCGTTTTGCAGTTCTCGGCACAGGCATGAAACCGGCCAGACAAAAGTCCTGGGGCAATATGCACGCAGCACTGGGATATCATGGAGAAAGCGAAGTACGCGCCGCAGAGCAGGATTCCCTGGACGGCCATCTGGACTGGCTGCAGACTTTTCAGCCCGACTACGTTAAGTGCAGCCCCAATCTGGCCGGAGAGCTTGCCGGCAGAGCGCTGCAACGCGGCATCACACTCCCGCTTAAACAGGTTTTATCCCACTGGGAGCGCATCAGCCCACGTGATCGTGCGCTTTGTCAGCAGGCCTTTGCCGCCCCGATAATCGACCGTTATTCCTGCGAGGAGCTTGGCTGGCTGGCCCTGGAATGTCCAACTCACGGCAAGCTGCATGCGGTCAGCCCGACTGTGCTGCTGGAAATTGTCGACGACGAGCTTAACCCCTGCCCACCGGGTACGCCCGGTCGCGTGCTGGCCACCTCTCTGCAAAATGCCGTCATGCCGCTGATTCGCTACGATCTGGGAGATCTCGCGCAATGGGGAGAACCCTGCGGATGCGGGCTGGCATGGCCGGTTATCGACAAGCTGTGGGGACGCGAGCGACACATGATTGAGCTGAGTAACGGCACGCGCATCCCCATGCCGTTCCTGGGTGACGAGATTGGACGCATAAAGGCCGTCCGCCAGTTCCAGATCCGGCAATACCAGGGACTCGACCTGGAACTACTGGTAAGCTCCGACCGGTCGCTGACGCAGGAAGAGCTCCATAGACTGCAGCAGATTTTCACACGTAATGGCCTGGCAGACATTCCCCTGCACATCCGTGACCAACAACAGATCGACTGGGGCAAGGGGCGCAAACGGCAGGAATTCATAAGAATCGACCAGGGCTGGCAGGCCGGCTGATTTTGGCCCCGCTTTATCGGACAGTTGTTTCACTGGGAGGGGCTTCAAGCTACAATCGCTGATATGCGAATCATCCTTCTAGTCATATCAATACTACTTGCCAGCGCCAGCCTCGGCGCTCACGCTCAATCCTACGATGTTAATGTCGGACTTCAGGCCTTTCAGGATGAAGACTACGACACAGCCATAGAGAACTTCACAGAAGGCGCGATGATTGGTCACGCTCTGGCACAGTTCAATCTGGGCCTTATGTATCACCAGGGAATCGGCACCCAGGTTGATCATGAGCGCGCCATGCAGCTATACGCGCTGGCCGCGCAGCAAGGCATTGTGCAGGCGCAGTTCAACCTCGGGCTGATGTACGATCGCGGCGAAGGCATACCCCAGGACTACCGCGAAGCCTACTACTGGTACCGCCAGGCTGCGGAACAAGGTAGCGCGGACGGCCAGTACGCTGTCGGCACCATGAACTTCTACGGCCAGGGCAGACCGCGCGACTACGAGGCAGCCATCCGCTGGTACCAGGAAGCAGCCCGTCAGGGCCATCGCGACGCCCAATACAATCTGGGCGTCATGCACCTGTCTGGTATGGGAACCGAGGCAAGCCCGATCGTGGCACTGACCTGGTTTGAAATGGCAGCAGAAAACGGCAGTGCCGATGCGCAGTACAATGCCGCCATGATGTATTCAGCAGGTCAGGGGGTGGAACGCGACGTTCTCAAAGCCCGCGACCTGTTTGCCATGGCTGCCGAACAGGGCATGCGCGATGCGCAGACACAACTGGGCATGCTGTACTCCTCCGGCAATAATGAGCAATTGCCGCGCGACTATGAACAGGCACACACCTGGTTCAATGAAGCCGCCCACCGTGGCGACTCGCTGGCACAACTTTTCCTGGGACGCATTTATGCCGATGGCCTGGGATTGGAACAGAATCTGACCATCGGGCATATGTGGTACGAAATCTCCTACCGGTTTGGCAACGAGCAGGCCCCCCGCTACCTGACACAGCTGCGCGAGCAAATGGACCCGGAGTCTATTGAGCAGGCTGAACTGATGGCCCTGCGCTGGATGATTGCCTACGCACGCCGCAACCCTGGTTCAGTCCGTTTAAGGCGCGAAGAGCCTATCGGGTCTGCAGAGCAGCCAACGGCAGAACCTTCTCCCTGAAGGTTTCTGGCCTCACCAGTGCACGGCCAGCCGGTTCAGACAGCCCGCCACCGGAGCTTCGACCGTCAAATTCAACAATCCAATGTAAAACAATGTACAGCAGTGATCTGCTCACTGGCGTCTGTGCGTACAAAGCGCATCATCACTAAACAGAAGGTAAGTAGTATGTCTCTGGAAATAATCGATTTTGGCGCAAATGACCTGGAAAACAAACTCGCCAAAATGAGCAGCAGCGAGATCGATGGTCTTGCGTTTGGTGCCATCCAGCTGGACAGCACCGGTAAGATCATTCAGTACAATCAAACCGAAGGCGCCATCACTGGACGCACTCCAGCGCAGGTAATCGGCAAAAATTTCTTCACCGATGTTGCGCCCTGCACCAACACGCCCAAGTTCAAAGGCGCATTCGATAAAGTAGTGAAAGATCATGCCAGCGTAATGCTGGAGTACACCTTCGACTATCAGATGGCACCCACCAAAGTAAAAGTTCATATGAAGCCCGCACTGGTTGGTGGCAGCTTCTGGATCTTCGTTAAACGTCTCTGATCGTGACGGCATGGTGGCGCACTTCTACAGGCTGCGGCGCCGACGCTGGCAGCGATGGGCTGGAACGCTGGCTGCGCGATTTTCTGCGCGATGTGTTGCAGCGCCGCGGGCTGTCTGAGTTGCTGGCAGATCCAGAGTTTGATCCCGCCAGCCTGCTGGACGAACCGCGCTCGTTCGCCATGAACTCACTGGACATGATCAGCATGGCGAGCCGTGCCGCTGGCAGCCTCGGACTGGACCGCACCGGCCTGTCCGACCTGCTGCTGGCCCGGAGATCCTTTCAGGGCTGGCTGGAAGTGATGCGACGCAGCCTGCAGGCCGATGACTCGCAGATTGGCTTCTACTCATCTGGTTCAACCGGATCGCCGGTAATGACTCTGCACACTGTCGATCACCTTCTGACAGAGTGCCAGGCATTTGAGCAGGTTCTGAATGGATTAGATGTGGCACCTAGACGATTGGTCTCGACGGTACCCTCTCATCATATCTACGGCTTTATCTGGAGCCAGCTGCTGCCCGGCGTCATGACGCTACCTGTTTATCGGATACATCCAGCGACTTCCCTGCCGACCACATGGGTTAAAACCCTCAAAGACGGTGATGTGCTGATTTGCACACCCGACCTTTGGCAGTTGTTGCTGCAGTTGGACATGAAACTCCCCGACCGCTTTATCGGTATCAGCTCTGCCGGGGCGTTACCGGCAGATATCGCTCGCGCGATTCGTCAGAGATTTCCACGGTCTTATCTGCTTGAGGTTTATGGCAGCACCGAATCGGCTGGCATCGCTTATCGCCTGCAGGGTGGAAGTGACTACCGGCTGCTTCCTTATTGGCATTTGCAGCAGATTCAGCAAAGCTGGAAATTGCACCATTGTCAGGCAGATCTTGAGGTAGAACTGCAAGACAATCTGCTCAAAACCGGCCCCGAAACAATCCAGCTGCTGGGAAGACGGGATGCCACAATTAAGATCAACGGCCATAATGTGCAGTTGTCGGCACTTGCTCAGATCTTGGAGCAGCACACCGATGTTGTCGCCGCAGCGGTCAACACGAACGGCACCGACACTCAACGTCAATTGCATGTGTTTCTGGCGCTCAATCATGAATCCCAGCCATCCACCCTGTGGTGCCAACAGTTCAACGACTGGATGAATGCACGTCTTGGCAATGTGCCACCACCGGCATCGGTAGTTGTTGGGGCCAGTCTCCCGCGCTCATCTCTGGGCAAGGTCATCAGTTGGCAGCCAGAAAGCTTCCCACGCATAGAGGGCACACGACTTTTCCGCTCCGCTTTTACTGTGACCTGATCACACTCAGGCTTTTTTTTGCCATGAAAATAGTGGAATATGGGTGAAAAAATAACTGAGGACTCACCCATGCCTGAGAATAAGCACCACGCCCAAAGACATGTGCAGGCCATTAAAAATCATGCACTTACTCTTGTACTGCTTCTGATCGCCAATACCATTGGTTTATTTGCTACGGCAGCCCTCGCCCAGACCAAAGACATCGTCATGGTCCCGATGCGCGACGGCGTCAATCTGGCCACTAACATCTACCTGCCAGAAGGCGATGGCCCATGGCCAGTAGTATTGACACGCACCCCCTACGACAAAGACGGCGCCGACCGCAGTGCAGCGACCTATAACCAGCGTGGTTACGCACTGGTCTCGCAGGATGTGCGCGGCCGCTATGACTCGGAAGGTGAGAATCGTCCCTTCGAAACAGACATCCAAGATGGCTACGACACCGTCGAATGGATTGCCGACCAGTCATTCAGCAACGGCAAGATTGGTATCTTCGGCACCTCCGCCCCCGGCATCACCTCCAACCTGGCAGCCGCTGCAGCACCGCCCAGCCTGACAGCAGCTTACGTCACTGTGGCACCAGACAGCCTGTTCTATCGTTCCCGCTTTGTAGGCGGTGTATTTAAAGAGAGCCACTCCGGTGGCTGGCTGCGCGGCCAGGGTGTCAGTGAAGAGGTCATCAATGCCTATCGTGCCCGCGCCGTGCTGGACGATCAGTGGCGTGCAACGGACTTCCTGTTCCATCGCGAGAATGTGCGGATTCCGATTTATAACGTCGGTGGCTGGCACGACATTTATGCCGAGGGTTCATTGCACAACTTCGTATACCTGCAGAATGAAGGCCACCCCGAAGCCCGAGGCAAACAGAAACTGTTTATGGGTGCCTTTGGCCATGGCGCACTGCAGGGCGACCTGGAGTACCCCGGCGGCGGCCTGATCAATGGCGACATGGAGCAGCAACTTCGCTGGTGGGATTACTGGCTGAAGGACATCGACAACGGCATCATGGACGAACCGCCGGTCAGCTACTACATGATGGCCTCTGCGCGTAAAGGTGCTGTTTCCGACAAAAACCGGGTGGTACACGCGGAAAGCTGGCCGCCCCAGCACGAGCTGACCCGTTTTTATCTGCAGCCGGACATGAGCCTGAGCACAGAGATGCCGGATGCCAGCAACGCATCGAAGACTTATCAATTTGATCCTGCTAACCCCGTACCCACTGTTGGCGGCCAGAATCTGGGACAGGATGTCGGTCCCCGAGACCAGCGTGAAATTGGTGAGCGTCAGGATTACCTGCGTTTCGAAACCGAGGTGCTGGAAGAAGACGTGGTAGTCGCCGGCCATATCGACATGGAACTGTATGTAGCCACTGATGCGCTGGATACCGACTTCGTCGTGAAACTGGTGGACATCTATCCGGACGGCTACGAAGCGCTGATTCTCGACTATCCGCTGCGCACCCGCTTTCGCGATGGCCAGAACCCCGAAGACGTAAAGATGATGACGCCTGGCGAAGTTGAGAAACTGACCATCAATATGTGGAGTACGGCACAGACCTTCGAGAAGGGCCATCGCATCGGGGTGCATGTGACATCAAGCAACTACCCACGCTTTGCGGTAAACCCAAACAATGGTGCGGCGCTGGACGACATGGCGGCGCCAGCCAAAACCGCTGAAAACACGATTTATTTCGACAGCCAGCGACCCTCGGCAATTGTGCTGCCGGTGGTTACTGAATCACTGGATTGATAGCGGGAAACTGCACCCGTCCTGCCTCATGAGCTGGCAGGGCGGGCAGCAACCAGCATTAACAGTCGCGGCAAACGAATCCGAGTAAAATATCAGCGTACTGCCAGCTTCTCGAACAGTTCAAAATAGGTAGGAAAGGTTTTTGCCGTACAGCCCGGGTCATTGATGGTGATCGGACTGTCACCAAACGCGGCCAGCGAGAAACACATGGCCATGCGGTGGTCGTCATAGGTATCGATGCTGGCAGACTGAATACGTGCCGGCGGTTCGATGGCAATATAATCATTACCCTCTTCTACAACAGCTCCAACCTTGCGCAGCTCGGTGGCCATAGCGGCAAGACGATCTGTTTCTTTCACCCGCCAGTTGTAGATATTACGAATGACAGTTGGCCCCTTTGCAAACAGCGCTGTGGTTGCGATAGTCATCGCTGCGTCCGGGATATGATTCAGATCGACATCCACACCCTTCAGCTCTCCACGCGACACTTCTATCCACTCATCACCCCAGGTGACAGTTGCACCCATTTGCTCCAGTACTTCGGCAAACCGGACATCACCCTGTACGCTGTTGCGACCGCTGCCAATCACACGGACTGGCCCGCCGGCAATGGCAGCCGCGGCCAGAAAATAGGAGGCTGATGAGGCATCACCTTCCACCATGATCTCACCTGGTGACTGATAGCGCTGTCCGGCGCGCACCACAAAACGTCGGTAATCGTGATTTTCAACGTCAACCCCGAAGCGCTGCATGACATCAAGCGTGATGCGGATGTAGGGTTTGGAGACCAGTTCACCATCCACATCAATAGTCAGGTCGTCCTGACACAATGGCGCCGCCATCAACATGGCAGTCAGGAACTGACTGGAGATGTTGCCGCGAATGCTTATCTGACCGCCCCTCAGGCCACCAGCCTTGATGCGCAGTGGTGGGAAGTTCTCGTCTTTCAGGTAATCGATTTGCGCTCCGCAACCGCGCAGCGCATCCACCAGGTCGCCGATTGGCCGTTCATACATGCGAGGATCGCCAGTCAGTTCAAACTCGCCTGTGCCGGCGCACAGCGCTGCGCACAGCGGTCGCATGGCGGTGCCGGCGTTGCCCAGGTACAGCGCCAGCAAATGTCCATCCCGATGGAAGGCATCACCCAGACCCTCAACTTCACAGCTGCTGCGATCAGCAGACAACTCCAGTCGGACGCCCAGTTGTGCCAGCGCCTGCAACATATAACGCACATCATCACTGTCCAGCAGATTGCTGATGCGGGTGCGGCCGCTGGCCAGCGCCGACAAAAGAAGAATGCGGTTGGAGAGACTCTTGGAGCCGGGCAGCGTTACCGTGCCTTCGAATGCGCTTACAGGTTGGAGCGTCAGAGATTGCATGCCTTGGGTCCGGTCGGGAAAATTTCAGAGGGCAGCAATTATAGCGGATCGCGCGGGCTCCCAACACCCGCGCGAGACCCCAAGAGGGTTGCGACCCAACACACGCAAGCGAAACAGGCTGATCAGGGCGAAGGAACTCCCTCGAGCTCAAGCACCTGGAATCGCGTGGCATTGGTGTGCTCGACCATACCCAGCGTCAGTCGAACTGATGACTGATTACCGTTGCTGTCAATCATGCGAACCTCCGGTACATGCAAGGTTGCGCGCTCTTCATCAAACTGCAGCACATTGCCGGGCTCATCACTGGCTGGCTCTAACGCTCCAAGGCGCAGCACCTGCAGCGCCGCGTCCGTCAATCGCAGAGTTGCACGATAAACGATGCCGTCGATTCGCACCGCCGGCAGTACCAGCTCTTTATCAAAAAAACTGGCGGCATTTTCCGGCCGCGTAATTATCGGTGACGGTGACTTCACCAACCAGAGACCAGCGTAGCCACGCCCGTCCCAGACCGAACCCGGCAGCATGCTTTTACTGAACGGAGGCGACTCTGCGCAGGCACACGCGCTCGTGTTACCTGAACGAATGAATAGTCGGAAGCTACCCAGGGGCGGAATAGCCGTATCGATGCCGGGAGCAATGTAGAAAGAATAGATTTTTCCGTCGGCAACCGCGCCTTCAACAAATGGCGAACTGTCCTGCCCTTCGTGACCGGAAGATACAAGCCTGGCAAATTCGAGCAACTCGTCTCTGGACTCATTGAGGCCCGTTGCATACAGGTCATAAGTCTGAACTGTCAGGCCAGTTGAACGCAGGTGGTTAACAACCAGCTCTTCCACCTGGGAAATTCGGGCCAACTGATAGTCCTCAAACTGACCACCTGGTGCCAGTGCTTCCAGAAGCTGCTGCGCCCCGAGGTCCATCAGCGCGTCAAACCTCACCCAGTCATTGCCAGTGTTGGGATCACGCAGACGCAGCCCATCACCGTCGGCCAACAGATCCTGAATCTGCAAAGGCTGCCGTTCCTGCTCTACAAGTGGCGCATAAATATCGTCGGCGGTAGCATCATGAGTAATGCTGATGCTCAGTGTGTTGGGAATATCAACAAAGTCGGTCTGTAGCGGATCGCGGTTCAGATAACGGAACCTGAAATTATCTAGTGTCAGACCTGCCGGGCGCAGCTGGGTTTCCGCGTAATAGTAAGTGCCCAACTCAATAATACTTGTCTGCTGCGGCGCGATAAGCCCGGCACTCAAACAGGCGGAATTGCAGGGAGCAAATCGAAAGGGAGAAACGTCCATCTCAGCGGCCTGAGATGCCGGGAGCACTGCAGGATACTCGACGGACTGGTCACCCAGATTGGTAACACTGGCATAAACCGTAAATGCCTCGCCTGCAGCAAGCTGGCGCGGTGCAATCAATTCAATCGACACATCCATGCCGGGCACCAGGGCCGGTTCGGCACTGGTGATTCCGACAGACAAAAACGCCAGCAAAGAAGTCGTTGCCACAAAACTGAGCAGGCGGCCCAGACATCCATTCAGTAATTTGATCATCCGTGACCCTCTCCGTTTTTCAGCCCCTCTCAGGCCTGCCGTTCTTTGACGGTGTGATGTTTCAGACGGTTTTCCCAGCGCTTGCGGGCAAAGCGTCGCATATTGGGAATATCATCGGTCTCATCCATGATGGACTGCCCCAGAATGGTCTCCAGCAGGTCCTCCATGGTGACCAGACCCAGCCAGGTGCCGTACTGATCGTAGACCAGGCCCATGTGCTGGTGTTCATGCAGGAAATTGCCAAGCACTGCCTCGGCGCTGACCTCGTCGGTCACCACTTTGACCGGCTTGATCAGTTCGCTCAATGGTGTCTCCGGAGAGGCGTCCAGGATCTCGGCGCGGAACACGATACCCTGCGGGTGATCGTTGTCATCCAGAACCGGATAGCGAGAAAAAGCAGTGTTGCGCATCTCATCGAGGATTTCACTTACCGTGGCGTTCAGGCTCATGTATTCGCAGACCGTGCGCGGTGTCATAATGTCTTTGATCTGCACTTCATGCAGGTCCAGGATGTTGCCGATGACACGGCGTTCGTCCTCATCCAGCTGATCAGTATCGCGTCCAAGGCTGGTCAGCGCCTTGATCTCCGAGCGCAGATCGATCTCCGGATTGCCCTCACCCATCCATTCGGTAATCTTGTCCGACATTTTGATGAACGGTTTGAGCAACATGATCAACACGCCCAGGGTAGCGGGCAGAATCGGCACCAGTGCCTGCCAGTGCCGGGCACCCAGCGTCTTGGGGATGATTTCGGATAAAACCAGCACCAGGAAGGTCATCACGGCGGAAGCCAGCCCCAGGTAACCGTCACCAAACACAACCCCAACCTGGGCACCAACACCTGCCGCACCGAAGGTGTGGGCTACGGTGTTCAGCGTCAAAATTGCAGCTAATGGCTGGTCGATACGGTCTTTAAGCTTGCGTAGCTTCTCATAGAGGGCCGGGTTGGTATCCCGGTAGCGGACGATATGGCTGGGTGTCAGCGACAGTAGCGCAGCTTCCAGCAGTGAACATATGAATGAAACACAAATCGACAGTAATGCAAAAAGCAGAAGTAGGCCCATCGAGGGTCTGTTGTTCTCCTGTGAAAACGATGAGCTGCCATGCTACTACACCGATGCCAAGCACGACAATCAACAAATGCAGGTCTGATCATTCGGTTCTCGGCAACACCTCACCGGACTCAGGAAACACACGTTTATTGGGGCCTTTACTCCCGGGCAGCTGCAAATCAGACTGTCAGTGTGTCGCCTGGCAGCTGGGTCTCCCTGCGCTGCCAGACTTTCTCGTGAAAGAAATAAACAACGGTGTTGATTGCAGGCTCAACCAGAGCTACCGCACCGCCTATGATCCAGCTGCCGGTCATGGCCCAGGCCACGCCGAAGGCCGTACAGAAATGCAGTAAGGCAAAGCTGGCGGTTTTCTGAAACGCTTTCATTGCTTATCCCTCTAGGATATTTTCGATGGACTTAGAATAAGCAAAGCAAACAATAAACAAAATTTGTTAATTTCTATTCAGATGATAATAATTATCAATAACGCCAGCCTCGCCCAACACTACCCTCCCAGACGAAGGAAGTTCATAAACTCCCGCCGTGTCCTCGGCCCGTAGGTACGAAAGTGCGGTTCCGGGTTTTCCTGGTAGGCAAGCTTGCGCTGACTCAGCGAATCGCCGGCCACAAAGCGGCTGATCTCCTCCGCCGATATCTGGTAGGGCCTGGCTGCATTCAGGCCAAACACCTTGCGGCGCAGCTCCGGTGTTATCGCCGGATAGCCAAAACGCTCCTGAAACTCCTCAGAAATCTGGAAGGTTCTGAATGCCTGGATCTGATCCTGCGGTGATCCGTACCAGATTGAGTCCGTCCCCCACAGCACGTTGTCCTCACCTATATAACGAAACAGCTTGCCCAGCGAGTGGGCGGCGTTATCCGGGTCTCGCATCAGCAGTCGCCAGGTACTGCCCAGCTCGGCGTAGACATTGCTGTTGGGCGCCACTTCGTTATCCAGCACCGACTGAATCAGACTGTCGATACCCATGCGGCCGGCGCCATCGGCAAATGCCTGCTCGGTGACAGAATTATCGTAACCGGAGTGGTAAATCAGAAAATTCATGTCGGGATACATTTTGGCAACGATACCCACATCATCACAGCGACTGTGCTCAATGGAGCGCGGCCCAAACGGCAATCCCTTGTGGATACAGATATTGCGGACACCCAGATTACGGGCTCTTTCTATCATCGCCAGCCCCGGGTCTTCGTGCAGGAAGAAGCCAATTCCGTCAGGACCAAATTGTGTATAGGTCTTGAAAGCACAGATGTCCCAGCGCTCTGCAAGTTCATCCATCGCCTCAAGATCGCCGTCCTGATTTGGATTGACCCGCCCGTGAATCATCAGTCGTTTACTGCCATCCAACTGATCAACAATATTACGCGTCTCGTGAGCGTCTTCGATGGTAACCGGTTCTGTCTCATGCGTTGACGGCACAAAACTCAGCACCATGATGCTGGTGTCACTGTCCAGAAACACGTCCTTGATAAATTCATCCGAACTCAGGCAGTTCAGGTAACTGCGCTCGCCGGGCTGCTCACTCAGCTCGCAGCTGGCCTTTTCCATTCCCGAATAGGGACGCGCGCCTTCGGGCACAAACTGCAGCCATGCCCCGTTAGGATTGACGTAATGGCCCTGGACATCAAAAATGAACTCATTGCCACCAACCTCGGCCTGAGCCAGTTGCAGGTCAACGGCCGCATCCTCACTGATCTGATAGAACCCGCCCGTCTTGCCGGCAGCCGCATTGGCAACATTAAACGCCAGCAGCGTACTGGCCGCGCCACAACCAGAGATCAGAAAGCTTCGCCGGTCCACGCCTTGCCGCTTGGCATGGCTGGTAGCCTGGCTCAGCGCCAGCTCATTGCCCAGGCAGTTGGTGCGCGACAGCGGCATGGGGGCATATTCGCCATTCGAGGTTGTGTCCACCTTGATGGGCAGGCGTGTTCCGTCCTGATCGATCGCGTGTTTCATGGCCGTTCACCTCTTGTGTTGTTTTTATTGTGCAGATAAACAAAAAGCCCACTGTAGCTCGCGCTGCAGTGGGCTTTTTGGTGGTGTGGCCGAACGTTAGCGTTCAGTCACGGGTCAGGCTATCACTCCGGCAGTGCCAGGGCAGTCAGTGTACCGCCTGTCTGCAGTACCACGTACTGCTTGCCTTCGTGCTGGAAGTTCATCATGCCATAGCGGCTGATATCCGGTGTTTCCACCTTGCCCAGCTGCTCGCCAGTTTCTTTATCAACGGCAAACAGTGCAGGCGTGCCATCGCTCATGGTGCTTGAATACATCAGCATGGTGTCGGTCACTGTCATCGGAGCCACTGTGCCGGAGCCAGTGTTGCCAATGTCGATGCCTTCCAGAGCTGGATGATTCTTGATGCGATCAGGCGTTTCACCTACAGGGATCCACCACTTGTGATCACCGGTGTTCAGGTCGATCGCAGTGATGCGGCTAAAGGGCGGTTTGAACAGAGGCAGACCCTGTGGTCCACGCACCAGTGCCGGACGCAGCGCAGCGTACTGGGCAAACGTGGTGCCTGTAGGCAATTCCAGCATGGCATCACGCTCTTGCGCAGGTGCAATGATACGGTTCGTGCAGCCTTTACGGGATGTAACGAACAATGTACCAGTGGTCGGATCGCCGGCGGCTGGACCGTCGATGTTCACACCACCGATGTCACCTGGACACCACAGTGAGCCCTGCAGGCCCATGTCGTTGTCTCGATGCAGTGGCGGATGGAACAGTGGACCAATTTCAAACTCGGAGATCGCCTCGATCGCCTGCTGACGCAGTTCTGGTGTGAAGTCGATCAGGTCATCGTGGGTCAGGCCCTGCATGTCGTAAGGTGCAGGTTTGGTCGGGAACGGCTGAGTGGCCGACAGGATCTCACCTGGTATCTTGGACTGCGGTACCGGACGATCTTCGATTGGCCAGATTGGTTCACCAGTTTCACGGTTGAATACGTAGGTGAACGCCTGCTTGGTGACCTGAGCCACGACAGGTACTGTGCGGCCGTTCTGCTGCACATCCAGCAATACCGGAGCCGTCGGGGTGTCGTAGTTCCAGATGTCTTTTTTCACCAGCTGGTAGTGCCACACACGCTCACCAGTTGATGCATTCAGTGCGATGAGGCTGGTGCCGTACAGGCCATCACCCTGCAGGTGACCACGATAGAAGTCGATGGATGGACCGTTGGTCGGGATGTAGACCATGTCCAGTTCCGGGTCGGCTGCGATCGGTGCCCAGGAGGAGATTTCACCAGTGTAGGCACGCGGATCTTCGATCTGGTTGCCGTCGCCATCTTTCCAGGTATCCCAGCCGAATTCGCCTTTGTCGGGAATGATGTTGAAGGTCCAGGTGTGTTCGCCAGTCTTGGCATCGAAGCCCAGAATGTCACCCGGGATGTTTTCGAAACGGGTCTGGTTGTAGCCCTGCTCAGCAGAGTTACCCACTACCACTGTGCCATTGACTACGATGGGCGGAGAAGAGGCCGTGATGTAACCTTCTTCCAGCGGAATACCGTAGTATGGGTCGAACTCATAACCATTGGCTTCGGCCAGGATCTTCTGCAGATCCACTACACCTGTTTCAGGGAAGCCTTCAACGCCAATCTCGTGACCAAAACCTTCCAGCGGCGCGCCAGTCTTGGCGTCCAGTGCTGTCAGGAAAAAGCCGGGGCTGATGATGTAGATGACGCCACGGCCATCCACTTCTGCATAACCCACACCCTTGCCGTAGTCTTTACGCATGGAGTATTCGTGACGGAAGGTGTGCGGTTCACGGTAGGACCAGATGGTCTCACCGGTTTCCGGATCAATCGCAACAACGTGGCGGCGATCACCGGCGACAGTGTAAAGGATACCGTCGATGTAACTGGGAGTAGAACGACCGCTGCTGGCCTGGAAGCTTGCGCCATCCCAGACCCACGCTGTCTGAAGGGATTCAAAGTTGTCGCCATTGATCTGGCTGGCTGGCAGATAACGGGTGTGGTCGTAGTCACCACCCAGCGTCAGCCATTCAATCGATTCCTGTGCCGACACCAGCGCAGGCGACGCCATGGCCGCACAGACGGCTGCGGACAGCAGGCCGGACAGCACAGGCTTGCGAACAAACCCACCTGCCAATTGCTTATTTTTCATCTTCACTTGCACTCTCCTCATCAAGCCGAAAACAGGATTCTGGCTTTTGTGGTTTTCTTTTATCCCCGTTGTTCATCGGAGCCTCTCCGTGCCCGGCCAGAAACCCAGCCGTAAAGCCCCCCTTCTTAAGGCTTACTGACTCTGGCCGATCATTGCAGTGTTCAATGACAGGAAAGGACTTCAGAGAATACCGCAGAGTATGCCCCAAGTCCACAAACGCAGTGTCTGCCTGCCTTACATGGATTTCGACAGACCGATTTGCTAATTTATCCGCTAATCCCGTTCAATGGTGCAGGAATCCGATATGACCCCCGAAACACCCTCAGATGTTTTTCTCAAGCTGCGCAACCTCACACTGGAGGACTACCCGCAGCTCGCCAAGCTGATGGAGGCTGTCTATCCGGACATTGGTGGGGCCTGGCCGGAGTCGTCCATCAAACGCCTGATCAATGAATTTCCGGCCGGCCAGATTGTCATTGAAGACTCTGGCCAGCTGGTCGCCGCCGCCCTGACCATCTGCTGTAACTATGACCGATTCAGCCGTCAGCACACCTACGAGGACCTGATCGGCCGTCGCGAGCACATGAAGCACGACCCGAGCGGCGATGCCATGTACGGCATGGATCTGTTTGTCGACCCTGAGTACCGGGATCTGCGTCTGGGCCGGCGTCTCTACGATGCCCGCAAGGACATCTGCCGCGACCTTAATCTGCGCGCCATCCTGGCTGGCGGCCGCATCACCAACTATCACAAATACGCCGACGATATGTCGCCGATGGAGTATATCGAGGCCGTTGACCACAAAGATATCCATGACCCGATTCTGAGCTTTCAGCTGGCCAATGATTTTGAGGTCAAACGCCTGCTCAAGGACTATAACCCGCAGGATGAAAAATCGCAGGGTTATGCCACACTGCTGGAATGGAACAACATCCTTTATGAACCAGAAAACCGCGACCTGAGCCAGCGCCGCAAATCGGTTGTGCGTGTCGGCATCCTGCAGTGGCAGATGCGTCTGACCAAATCCTTCGAGGACTGGTTGTCACAGGTGGAGTATTTTGTTGATACCTTTGCCGACTACCAGGCGGATTTTGTACTGTTCCCGGAATTCTTCAACGCGCCGCTGATGGGACTGGGTGACCAGAGCAACCAGTTCGAGGCAATCCGCTTTCTGTCGACCTATGCTGAGAAAACCATCGAGGCGCTGTCGGAATTTGCCATCACCTACAACATCAATATCATTGCCGGCAGTATCCCGGTGATGGAAGATGAAAAGCTTTTGAACAAGGCCTACCTGTGTCGGCGTGACGGTACTGTAGATGCCCAGGCCAAGCTGCATATTACGCCGCACGAACGGCGTGACTGGGTCATCGATGGCGGTGACAAACTGAAGGTATTTGATACAGACGCAGGCCGCATTGGCATTCTGATCTGTTACGACGTGGAGTTCCCGGAGCTGTCCCGCCTGCTGGCCAAACAGGGCATGGACATTCTGTTTGTACCGTTCTGGACAGATACCAAAAACGGCTTTCTGCGCGTACAGCGCTGCGCCCAGGCGCGGGCTATCGAAAACGAATGTTACGTGGCCATTGGCGGCAGTGTCGGCAACCTGCCACAGGTGCACAATGTGGATATTCAGTATGCTGAGTCGGCGGTTTATTCCCCGTCGGATTTTGCATTCCCGCATGATGCTGTGATGGCGGAAAGCACGCCGAATACCGAAATGGCCCTGGTCGCCGACCTGGATCTGGACAAGCTGGTGCAGGTCCGCCACGAAGGCTCGGTGACCAACGCCAAGGACCAGCGCAATGATCTTTACGAGATTCGCTGGCTGGGCGAAGGCCCCGGTGTCGAGAAAGTGTAGCGCGCCAAGCCTTACTCAGCAGCCTCAGCGGCGGCGCTATCCACCTGCTCTACATGCAGTGTGTAGTCGCCAGTCGCTGCGGGCTCAAAGGTGTTAACGTAGACCGAGTAAAACGGATAGGTAGCGGTCAGCACGATCTGCGAGTCCGTGGTGTCGTCCTCGAAGTCGTCATTCTCATGCTGCAGCAGTACATCCTGACAGTACCCCACCCCGATCAGCAGATAACTGTCGAAGTCAGATGAGCGCAGCGTAAAGCTGTACGACTCCCCCTCAGTAGCCTCGAACTGAAAACAGTCAGCGTGAGTACCGTCACTCATCATGGGATGATCGCTGTGCAGCGCGCCGCTGTGTATTTCGTCGAGCAACAGTCCAGTGCCACTGTAGTCGATACCGGCAACAATCGGATCAGTTTGAGCGGCTGCTGACTCAGGGGCACCAGTTGAATCGACAGCCACTGTTGCAACGTTTTCCTGCGCCGAAGCGAGCCCTGTCACCAATACTGCGGCGATACAGACAGGTGCCAGGCAATGCTTTGATGCGATTACGAACATGGATAAATACTCCTGCACTGATCAAACTTTACTCAGCATAGCACGCAGTGCCTGCAGCGCATCTGCCATAACTGTGTCGAATTGCCACGGCGGATTCACAACCAGCATGCCGGAGCCATGCATGCCGAACTCCTCGGTCTGCTCACTCACCACCCACTCGACAGCATGCGTTTCCAGTTGCTGGCTCAGCTGTGACTTCAGCCACTCGCTGCGGTCACGGGTTTTGCCCAGCATCGGATACCACAGAACCAGCACACCGGTCTGCCAGCGCCGGTTGACGCTCAATAGACTTTTGACGGCGTGCTGATAATCCCGCTTGTCTTCATAGGCCGGATCCATCAGCAGCAGACCACGCTTCGGCTCCGGCGGCACCAGCCCCACAGCGCCCTCGAAGCCGTCGCGGTGGTGAATACTCACTCGCGCATCCCGACCCATGTTCTCGCGCAGAATGTCGATCTCGGTAGTATGCAGTTCCAGCAAATGTGCACGATCTTTATCACGCAGCCGAGACTGAACAATCGCTGGTGAACCCGGGTAGTAAACTGGCGCGTCTCCAGTATCGACAGGGTTGCTGGCAGCCACCAGCTCCAGATAATCACGGAGCAATGGGTTATCACAGCCATGCTGCCGCCAGGCATCCCACAGAGGCAAAATGCCTGTGCCTGCCTCACCGGTTTTGCGCGCCTGATCGTCATCAAGACGATACCAGCCGGCTCCGCTGTGCGTATCGATACAGCAGAATGGTTTGTCCTTTTTGCGCATTTGCTGCAGCAGCGCCAGCAGCACCAGATGCTTGAGAACATCGGCATGGTTGCCGGCGTGAAATGCGTGGCGATAACTGAGCATCAGTGGTTCAACATCAAGTCGGAATTGATTGGCGTTAAAAACCGGCATCATAGAGTAAATGGCGCTGGATTCGTAGTATCATGCGCCGCTATGAGATCACCAGAAACCGCCTCCGCTGCCTCCTACGCCTGGTTTGCCACCTGCGCCAAAAGCCTTGAACCCCTGCTGCAGGATGAACTGCAGTCGCTGGGCGCACAGGATATTCGCCAGACGGTGGCCGGCGTGTACTTTTCTGGCGATCTGAGTACCGCCTACCGCGCCACCATGTACTCTCGGATCGCCAACCGGGTGATTGTGATCCTGGCCGACATGCCGGCTGCCGACGCCGAGCAACTGTACCAGGCTGCCGACAGCATCGACTGGCTGCAGCACATGCGCGCCTCGCACAGCTTTGCCATCAGCGCGTCTGGCACCAATCGACTGCTGCGCCACACCCAGTTTATCGCGCAGCGTGTCAAAGACGCCGTAGTCGACCAGTTTCGCGCATCGGGCCAGCAACGCCCTGACGTTGCCAAACAGTCCCCTGATATCCGTATTCACGCCGTTCTGAAAAAAGACCGCGTGCTGCTGGGCATAGAACTGGCCAGCGGCAGCCTGCACCGTCGTGGCTACCGCGTTGAACAGGGTGATGCGCCCATGAAAGAAACTCTGGCCGCCGCGCTGCTGATCCGCGCCGGCTGGCCAGCGCTGGCGCAAGCGCCGCAGCCGGTCATTTACGACCCCATGTGCGGCGCAGGCACCCTGATCATTGAGGCAGTATTGATGGCCATGGATGTGGCACCCGGTCTGCTGCGCGCTGACGGCTACTCACGCTGGCTGCGCCATGATCAGAGCGCCATTGATGCGGTTCGTAAAGAGGCGGAGCAACGCCGTGATGCCGGCAGGACCTGGGCAGGCCAGGCGCTGGGAAGCGACCAGGATCTGCGGGCACTGGGTATGGCGCGCCGCAATGCGGAGCGAGCCGAAGTCTGGGACCACATTGAATTCAGCTCGCATACTATCAGTGAAGCCGTGGTAGAGATGCCTGTCACCCTGCTGATCACCAATCCGCCCTATGCCGAACGCCTGGGCGAGGATGCCGAAGTGATGACGCTGTATCAGCAGCTGGGCGGCCTGATCAAGCGCAACGCCATGGGTGCGCAGGCAGCCGTTTTCACGGCGCGACCCGAGTGGGGCAAGCTGCTGGGCATGCACAGCCATCGCCAGTACGCATTTTTTAACGGCCAGCTGCCTGCCAAACTGCTGCTGTTCAACGTTAATGATGACGCCATCTATCAGCGCTCGGCGCCCGCTGTCGACAGTGCCAACCAGATCACCGAGGCCGCACTGGATGATGGCGGACAGATGCTGGCCAATCGACTGCGCAAGAATCAGAAAAACCTGGGTCGCTGGGCACGTCAGCAACAGATAGAAAACTACCGCCTGTACGACGCCGACATTCCTGAATTTGCGTTCGCCATTGATATTTACGTGGATCAGCAACAACAGGTCCATGCTCACGTGCAGGAGTACAAACCGCCTGCCACCGTCAACGAGGCCGATGCCGCGCTGAGACGCCGCCAGGCATTGCTGGCCGTGCAGCACGTGCTGTCTCTGCCGGCGTCACGCGTAAGCATCAAAGTGCGCGAACGGCAAAAAGGCAAGCAGCAGTACCAGCCACTGCAGCAGGATGCAGAAGATATTATTGTCAGAGAAGGCGACGCCCAGTTACTGGTGAATCTGCACCGTTATCTGGACACGGGTCTGTTTCTGGACCATCGCCCGATTCGTCGCTACGTGCATGAAAACGCCAAAGACAAAGAGGTGCTTAACCTGTTCTGCTACACCGGCTCGGTGAGCGTACAGGCGGCGCTGGGCGGCGCCAAACGAACAGTCAGTGTTGATCTGTCCAGGACCTATCTGAGCTGGGCACGTCGCAATCTGGCGCTGAACGAACTGAATCTGTGGCAAAACGAACTGGTCGAGATGGACTGTATGGTCTATCTGCAAAAGTGTCGGCAAAGTTTCGACATGATCTTTCTGGATCCGCCGACCTTCTCAAACTCGAAAAGCACCAGCAATGTGCTGGATATCCAGCGAGACCATGTCACGTTGATCGAACAGTGCATGCAGCGGCTGCGGCCTGGCGGCGTGCTGATATTTTCCAACAACATGCGCCGCTTCAAACTGGATCCCTCGGTCACTGAAAAATACAGGGTCGAGGATTACACCGCGCGCAGCCTGGACAAGGACTTTGCCCGGAATGCGCGCATACACCAGACCTGGCTATTGCGGGCCTGATCGCTGCGCTTGCTCCAACCGCTCCGTCAAATCCTGGTGCAGTGATCGCCGCAGCGAGTAGGCCATAAACACCAGCAGGACGCAGAATGGGAAACCCAGCGTGGTGATCACGTTCTGCAGCGCATCCAGACCACCACCCAGCATCAATGTGCCAGCAATTGCTCCCAGCAGGAAGGTCCAGAAAATGCGCTGTCGTACCAGGCTGGGCTGTATGTCATTGCGTGACAGCTGATCCACTACCAACGCGGCCGAGTCGGCCGAGGTTGTCAGGAAAACCACGATCACTATCAGGCTGATGCCCGACATCAGCGTCGGCAACGGGAAAGTTGCCAGGAAATCGAACAGCGCAATGGCAACGTTACTCTCCACCTGGGTTACCAGATCGATGCTCTGATTGAGCTCCTGGTCGATGGCCGCCAGCCCAAACACCGAGAACCACACCAGCGTGAATGCCATGGGCGCCAGCAGCGCGCCAAGTACAAACTGCCTGATGGTGCGCCCGCGTGAAATTCGCGCAATAAAAATACCGACATACGGCGCCCAGGAAATTGTCCATGCCCAGTAGAACACCGTCCAGCTTTGCTGCCAGCTGGTGCCCTGGTACGCCTCCGTCCAGAAGGCCATCCACGGCAGGTTCTGCATGTAATTGCCAAAATTCTGCACAATGCCAGAGGTGATAAACAGCGTCGGCCCAGCCAGCCAGACAAACAGCATCACGATCAGCGCCAGTACAATATTGATTTCAGAAAGCCGCTTTATGCCGCGATCCAGCCCCAGCGCAACAGAGACAGTGGCTATGATGGTGATAACGGCCACGATGACGATTTGCGACATCACACCTATTGGCACGCCAAACACCACATTGAGACCGCTATTCAATTGCAGCGTACCCAGGCCGACAGAAACCGCCACTCCAAACAGCGTGCCCAGTAGCGCGATGATGTCGATGGTCCAGCCGATAGGCCCGAAAATACGATCACCCAGCACCGGATAAAACACACTGCTGATGCGCATTGGCAGATTCTTGCGATAACTGAAGTAAGCAATCGCCAACGCCGGAAGCGTGAAGATTGTCCAGGTGTGCAGGCCAAAATGGTAGAGCGCCACATTCATGGCATGTTTGGCAGCATCCACTGTTTGTGGCTCAATGCCTGCCACGGGCGGGTTGGCGAAGTGCGACAGTGGCTCCGCCACTCCCCAGAACATCAGGATGGTACCGATACCCGCGGCAAACAGCATCGCAAACCAGGTCTCGGTGCTGTACTGCGGGGTCTCTTCATCCGCACCCAGGCGGATACTGCCGTACTGACTGAAGGCAATCCAGACCAGGAAAATCAGCAGCCCTGTCACGCTTGCTACGTAAAACCAGCCGAAGTACTTAAAGGTGAAGTCACCCACCAGGCCAAAGGCATATGCAAATGGCTCATGGAACGGAATGGCGAACGCCACAAACAAAATCGCGATCGCGGCAGCCGTGACGAATATTTGCGGTATCGCATTCAGTCCCAGCTTGTTGCCCAGACGCTCAAACATTCCGCCCTCCTCTTGTTTATTGTTATACCAGCTCCGCCAGCAAGGATTTTTCGTAGGTTTTCAGACTGCCTGCGTCACCCTGAGTAATCAGCTGCACCCAGTTTGGATTGGCAATCAGGGCACGGCCAACGGCCACAAGATCAAACTCGTCGGCATCCAGACGCTGCAACAGTTCCTGAATGTCAGCTGCATCGGCCTTGCCGCCCTGGAAGGTTGTAATGAATTCTTCATTGAGGCTGACACTGCCGACAGTGATAGTAGGTTTGTTGAGCAGGCGACGTGTCCAGCCGGCCAGATTCATGCCGGAACCTTCGAATTCCGGCTCCCAGAAACGACGCTGACTGCAATGGAAGATATCCACGCCTGCGTCGGAGATTGGTTGCAGCACCTCTGCCAGCTGCTCTGGCGTTTCGGCCAGTCGCGCGCTGTAATCCTGCTGTTTCCATTGAGAAAAGCGAAAGATGATGGGGAAGTCCTCACCCACTTCAGCCCGGATTGCCTGGACGATCTCTACCGCGAACTGGCTGCGTTTGGCGCGTGAACCGCCATACTGGTCACTGCGCTGATTCAGCCCTTCCCACAGAAAATCATCAATCATATAGCCGTGAGCGCCATGAATTTCCAGCGCATCAAACCCAAGCTTTTTGGCGTTACCACCGGCTTCGCCGAAGGCTTTGACGATATTGTCGATTTCGGCTGTTGTCAGCGGTTCGCCCACTTTTTTGCCGGGCAACGCATAACCGGAAGGTGTAGCGCTGGGGAAATCAGGATGCGGGCCGGTGCCGGGCTTGCGCGCACAGCCAACGTGCCATAGTTGGGGCGCGATCTTGCCGCCCGCCTTGTGGACGGCATCCACTACCTGCTTCCAGCCGGCCAGCGCTTCATCGGTGTGGAAATTGGGGATTTTGCTGTCGAAGGAAGCAGCCTTGTGTCCGACCGTAGTACCTTCAGTGATAATCAGACCCACATCGCCTTCGGCGCGGCGCCGATAATAGTCAACCACCAACTGATGTGGCACACCGTCTGGCGAAAACTGACGTGTCATGGGCGCCATAACAACGCGGTTTTTCAACTGTAGCTTGGGGCTTTCGAAGGGTTTCAGCAAAACATCCAGGGAAGCATTCGACGACATATTTTCTTTTTCCTGTGAATTGAAAACAAAAAGGGCCGCTCCTGTCAGGAAGCAGCCCCTTTGTATACGTACTGCTTGTTTAATCAGCCTACCATAGCGGCTGGTCAGGCTGATTTCAACAATTTACTCGGATGGTAGATCCGTGTAGGAGAAGTAACCAATAAACATCTCCTCCCAGCTCTGCAGGCCACCGTATGCAGTTACGGTGGGATCAGGCACACCCGGGTTGTACTCGGAGTTGTCAAACAGACCCTCTACCACTACGCGCGAGCCAGCCGGAATGACCATGGGCTCGTCCATGCGGTAAGTGGGCTGCCAGGCAAAGTTGTAGTTGGCAACATTGATGATGTCTTCCTGCGTGTTGTCAGGATAGATCACGCGGGCTGCCATGGACTTGCCACGGTAGTGCATGTGCGCACGGAAGCCGTACAGCAGGATGTCCTCTTCAAACACGTGAGTTGCTGCCATTTCGTGCTCCATGGCACCCGGCGGAATCACAATGTTTTCAGTACGGTTACCGGGAGACACTGAGTAGGTGTGGAATTCCAGGTTTGGCTCCTCGTCATCCTCGTAGAACCACAGACCGACACGGGTGTTGTCGACAGTTTCCTGGCCGAATGAGGTGTAGTGGATGCTCATGCGCAGCGCGGAATCTTCAGGCACCCGAATACCAGTACCTGCCGGAAACTCGGTGGCGTATTCCTTACCAGGCGCATAACCTTCCAGGAATTCGCGACGCGGATCATTGACCGCCTCGTCGATCATGCCTTCTTCCTGGGGTTCATCAGCGACGACATAGGACAACAGGTGGTGCAGAACTCGTTTGTCGCCCGGGATAAACTGAACCGCTTTTACCCACTTCTCCTCGCCAAACTCCAGAGGAATTACCGAGTCGATATAGTCGATAACACCTGTGGCAGGCACGGTGAAGCTGGGGACATCGATAACAACGTCCGGCTCGGCCCCGTTATACTGCCACTCACTTTGTGGTGGCTGTATCTGGGTTAATGGGTCAACTCCCGCATCAGCTACGACTGCCCAGCTCGAGGCCAGCAGCATTGCAGCAGTCAAACTCGTTTTTTTCATTGTCACTGCTCCTGTCGTTGGAAATGGAATATCACTCGACCTTGATCGTATGCCACAAAACAGTGCGGCTCAAGCTTTGAAATCAATGCTTTGCAACAAAGTGTTACCACAAAAAAATGGGGCGCGCTGGTTGACAG
Source organism: Gammaproteobacteria bacterium UBA2675 (assembly GCA_002354805.1). GTDB lineage: Bacteria > Pseudomonadota > Gammaproteobacteria > Pseudomonadales > Pseudohongiellaceae > Pseudohongiella. The sequence goes on along the minus strand of DEMH01000009.1, from coordinate 864,086 downwards.
CACGCCCCATTCCTTTGCTAAGCAATTGATTTAATTGGGCACGTCTGTGTACGAGAAGTAACCAATAAACATTTCTTCCCAGCTCTGGGGACCACCGACGGCCGGTACTGTTGGGTCGGGGTTGCCGGGGTTGTACTCAGAGTTGTCAAACAGACCTTCCACAACAACGCGGGAGCCTGCCGGCAGAACCATCGGCTCGTCCATGCGGTAGGTGGGCTGCCAGGCAAAGTTGTAGTTGGCCACGTTGATGATCTGCTCCTGGGTATTGTCAGGATAGATAACGCGGGCTGACATGGATTTGCCGCGATAGTGCATGTGAGCACGGAATCCGTGCAGGACAATGGCGTCCTCAAACACATGACTGGCGGCCATTTCGTGCTCCATCGCTCCCGGCGGGATGTGCAGCCGTTCGGCGCCATTGGCGGACACCGAGTAGGTGTGGTACTCCAGTTCCGGCTGGTCGTTCTCGTCAGCGAACCACAGGCCAACACGGGTATTGTCTACGGTTTCCTGGCCGAAAGAAGTGTAGTGGATGCTCATACGCAGAGCAGAGCCCACAGGCACTTTGATACCAGTATTCTCAGGAAATTCAGTGGCATATTCCTTACCAGGCGCATAGCCTTCAAGGAATTCGCGGCGCGGGTCGTTGGATGCTTCATCAATCATGCCTTCGTTGTTGCCATCATGGGCCACAACATAAGACAGCAGATGGTGCAGGACGCGCTTGTCGCCGGGAATGAACTGCACGGCCTTGACCCACTTTTCCTCTTCGAATTCGAGAGGAATCACTGAGTTGATGTAGTCGATAACACCGGTGGCAGGCACAGTAAAGCTGGGCACTTCGATAATCTGGTCAGGATTGGAACCGTCGTAGGTCCATTCGTTTGACGGTGGCTGAATCTGTGTCAGGGGGTCTACACCTGCGTGCGCCTGAACTCCCCAGGCAGCAGCCAGCGCAAATGCAGCGGTCAGGCTTTTTATTCTCATTTTCCTTGTCCTCGTGCGGGAATTTTGTGTTCTGCACACAAACTACCTTGCATTAAGGCCGACTCTAAACCACAGATTCCAGTAAAGCAATAGTGTTAAAGGGTGTTAAAGGGGACGGAGGGATTTAGCAAGCTAAATCCCTCCGTCCCCTTTAACAAACAAAAAAGCCGCCCGAAGGCGGCTTTTCCTCATGCTTGTCAGCGCGTTATCAGTTACGCGGTGAGCCAGCATTGATCCAGTGTACGAGGATCTGACGTTCTTCAACCGGCATGTTGCCTGCGTTGATCCAGGTACGGACCGTGGGGTCGACCTGCATCGGAGGCATACGCTTGGTCATGAGAACCTCTTTGATCATCGGGCTCCAGCCCTGAATCATCATGTGGCTGTTCATGGCAAATGGACCGATACCGCCTTCAACGTGACAGCCAACGCAACGCTCGATCAGGATCGGCGCTACTTCAGTTTCGTAATCAGGCGCTTCTGCCTGGTAACGATCACGCATCGGGAATTCAAGTGCACAGCCTTCGGCTGCCTCAAAGTCCACATTTACGGTTTCCATCTGACGGCTGTCAGCGCCGTCGGCCAGAACGGCTTCCAGCACAGTGCCCAGCTCGTGACGCGCCCACTGAGCGGGCATCGGGCCACGGTACAGAACATTCATACGAACCGGATCCACTACAACCACCTGACCGGCTTTATCGATGCCCAGGGCATCAGCGACGAGCTGGCCGTCGTCATCCATAATAGGGAAGTCATAATTCCAGACTGCTTCCTCGGCACGGATGTCATCACGCTCGTCTTCCACTGATGAATTGATCATCAGGAAGCTCACGCCACGGTGGTCGAAATTGGTACGCAGCTGCTTGTAGCGCGCGATGTTTTCCTGGTTGGCGGTACAGCCTGCCTGCTGGGAAACGATCACGACTGCTTTATTGAACGCATACTTGCTCAGCTGGTGGGCCTTGCCCGTATTGTCGATCAGGTTGAAATCGCCAACCCGATCCGCTGCTTGAGCGTTGAAACTGATGGCAGCCGCTACTGTGAACAGCGCCAGCAACTTTGATGTTTTCATGGTGAACTAACCCTCATTCTCTCTCTGGATATTTCTGCGGAACACTTGCGTCAAATACGTCACTAACGAAACGCCCTGCAACATATTATTGTTTTGATAACTTATTGGTCACAATACTACAGGATTGCAGATAGGCAAGGATACTACAGTTTGCCTGTCCGAATCTTAATCTGGCGCAAACTTGAGGCGCTATTCAGATTCACGTCGCCCGCGCAAAACCAGATAAGACTGACAAACAAAAGGGGCCGCTTCTCAGGGAAGCAGCCCCTGGTGTTGTTGTGCTGCTCTATCAGTTACTTGCTACTGCCAACTTAGTCGTTGGTGGTGTAAGAGAAGTAACCAATGAACATTTCTTCCCAGCTCTGCAGACCACCCATGGCATCCACGGTTGGATCCGGTACACCAGTGTTGTACTGAGAGTTGTCGAACAGGCCTTCAACCACTACGCGAGAACCAGCAGGCAGAACCATTGGCTCATCCATGCGGTAAGTTGGCTGCCACGCAAAGTTGTAGTTAGGGATGTTGATGATCTCTTCTTCAGAGTTGTCCGGATAGATCACACGTGCTGCCATGGACTTGCCACGGTAGTGCATGTGAGCACGGAAACCGTACAGAGTGATCTCATCTTCGAACACGTGAGTCGCAGCAGACTCGTGCTCCATGGCACCCGCAGGAATCTGGATCTGATTCATCGGAGTGGCCACTGAGTACGTGTGGTACTGATACTCTGGCTCATTGTTTTCGTCAGCGAACCACAGACCAACACGGGTGCTGTCAGTAGTTTCCTGGCCGAATGAAGTGTAGTGAATGCTCATGCGCAGAGCTGAACCTTCAGGCACGTAGATACCAGTGTTCTCAGGGAACTCGGTGGCATATTCCTTACCAGGCGCATAGCCTTCCAGGAATTCACGACGTGGGTCGTTTACGGTCTCATCCAGCATGCCTTCGCCAGCGTCGGGCGTGTCAGCTACAACGTAGGACAGCAGGTGGTGAAGAACGCGCTTGTCGCCTGGGATGAACTGAACAGCTTTCACCCACTTGTCTTCGCCGAATTCCAGCGGAATCACAGAGTCGATGTAGTCGATAACGCCAGTGGCAGGAACAGTGAAGCTGGGTACGTCAACAACGTAGTCCGGCTCTGAACCGTCGTGGAACCACTCGGCAGTTACTGGCTCAACCTGGGTCAGCGGATCAACGCCGTCCTGAGCATAAGCCTGGAAGCTGACCGCAGCTGCTGCCGCAGCCAAAGCTGTCATACTGAATTTTTTCATAAGGAATTCCTCCCGCAGGTTTAAGCGGTTGCACGTCTGTCGGGACCATTCCCGCCAACATCTTCCGCCATACTGTCTTACACATTACGTTCTTTCTTGCTTTTATGATCAATCTTTTAGACTGTCGTAATTCTGCAAACTGCATCGGTTACAGTGTTAAGCATTGACGATGATGCTAAACCAACTTTTTCCGGTAGTACAACGATTGCCACTGCATTTTTGCAACAAAGTGTGTCGAGTATACGCTCTGTAATTTCGCTACATCCCTTGTCAATCAAGCGTTTCCGGGCATGGTATACATGTCACCAAGCCTGAGTCGACTTACCCCTCAGCCACGCGTATGATGGCTTTACACTACATGTGTCGGCTGATAAAGGCCAATCATTAATCTGTGTTTTCAGGCAAGGTCGGTGGAGGAGCTGATGCTGCGAACCATGACACGCAATCCTGCCCGAACAATCCATTGGCTGGCCACCTCACTGGCGGTTCTGGCCCTTATCGCCATAATTGGCGAAACTCACCACGCCAGCGCCCAGGGCGCCAATAGCCGGGCAAACATCATGCAGGTTACCCTGGACGGACCCGTCGGCCCAGCCAGTGCAGACCATATTATCCGCGCCATTGATCAGGCGACAGAAAACAATTCACAACTGCTGATTATACGACTTAACACACCTGGGGGACTGGATGTCGCCATGCGCGACATGGTCAGCGCCATTCTCGCATCACCGGTCCCGGTAGCCACCTGGGTTACGCCATCCGGAGCCCGGGCCGCCAGTGCAGGCACCTATATCCTGACGGCCAGCCACATTGCTGCAATGAGTGGTGCGACCAATGTCGGCTCCTCCACGCCAGTCTCCGCCGGCGGCTCAGGCGAGGACCTGGACAGTAAAATAATCAACGATGCAGCTGCCTACCTGGAAGGCCTGGCCGAATTGCGTGGCCGCAATGTGGACTGGGCTCGCCAGACGGTGACTGACGCCGCCAACATCAATGCCACGGAAGCGCTGCAACTGGGAGTGATCGATCTGCTTGCTGACGACCTGCAGCAACTGCTTGCGCAACTGGATGGCCGGCAAATCGAAACTGAAGCCGGCCAGGTCACCCTGAGCACACAGGGCGCAGCGGTCGAGACAATCGATACGAACTGGCGTTACGACTTTCTCAGCATTATCACCAACCCCAATATTGCCTATATCCTGATGATGGTCGGCGTCTATGGACTGATACTGGAATTTTACAATCCGGGTGGCGGCATCGCCGGCACCATCGGCATCATCAGCCTGCTGGTCGGCGCCTACGCACTGCAACTGCTGCCGGTCAGTTATGCGGGGCTGGCACTGATAGTAATCGGGATCGCCATGATGGCTTTCGAAGTGATCACACCCACCTTCGGCGCGGCCGGCGTCGGGGGTGTGATTGCTTTTGCGCTCGGTTCCGTCATGCTGATGGACACCAATGACCCTGCCTGGCAGATATCGCTATCCCTGGTAGCTGCCATTACCGTCAGTACCGGCGCGCTGGTCATTTTTGTGCTGGGCGCCGCCCTTAAAGCGCGCAACGCAAAAGTAACCACCGGTGTGGAAGCAATGACGGGCGAGCTGGCGATTGCCCGCGAAGATTTCGAGACGCGCGGACACGTCCAGCACCACGGCGAGATATGGCAGGCGGTCAGCAGAACGCCCGTGCGCAAAGGAGACCGATTGCAGATCGACCACGTGGATGGGTTGACACTACACGTCAGTGGGGTGCAAACAGCGCCCAACGACTCACATTCGAACCAGCATTAAGGAGGCATCATCATGGAAGTATTCAGCATGGCACTTATTGCCATTTTTCTGGGCCTGCTTTTCAGCACCTTCCGTATTCTGAAGGAGTACGAACGCGGCGTAATCTTTATGCTCGGCCGCTTTCACAAGGTCAAGGGGCCGGGCCTGATCATGGTCATCCCCATCATTCAGCAGATGGAGAAAGTGAGCCTGCGCACAGCAGTCTGGGACATCCCCTCGCAGGACCTGATCACGCGGGACAACGTCTCGGTCAAGGTCAATGCGGTACTGTACTTTCGAGTGACCGACCCCCAGAGAGCCATCATCAACGTTGAAGACTTCATGGAAGCCACCGGCCAGCTTGCCCAGACCACACTGCGCTCCGTGCTGGGCCAGCATGAGCTGGACGAGCTGTTGTCCGAGCGCGAGCGCATGAATGCGGACATTCAGGACATCCTTGACCAGCAGACAGACGACTGGGGCATCAAAGTGTCCAATGTCGAAATCAAGCATGTTGATATCGATGAAAGCATGATTCGCGCCATCGCCCAGCAGGCCGAGGCCGAACGCTCGCGACGGGCCAAGGTCATCCACGCGGCCGGCGAGTTTGAGGCATCCCAGAAACTGGTCGAGGCTGCTCAGCAGCTCGCCACACAACCGGAATCAATACAGCTGCGCTATCTGCAGACTTTGACGGAAATTGCCGGCGAACAGAATTCAACTATCGTGTTCCCTTTGCCCATGAATCTGCTGGAAGCTCTCAACCGCGTGACCAGCAACAAACCCGAAAACAAATGACCGACCTGCCACGCTGCAAGGCCTGACAGACAAGGCCCTGCAGCGGAACACTTGTTCAATTGAAATCGGCTCATTATGTAGTAATACTACACAATCCTGCAGATACCGAGAAATCCCTGCCAGTTAACGACAGTTGTCCGCAATTTCAACGCAACTGCGTGGACTGTGCGCTGGATTTTAGCGGCCAATTACTATATTCTTCCGCACCTTGCCAAATTGGATGGCACACCTCTGATTAGCAACTGCTGAGACTCCAACTGCTGACTAAGAATCCGGGAAACATGAAACAGACATCTGATACCAGCAAAACCAAAAAAACCACTCAATACGTCTTCAACTTCGGCAGCCAGACCGACGGCAACGCAAAAATGCGCGAACTGCTCGGCGGCAAAGGCGCCAACCTGGCGGAAATGGCCGCCATCGGCCTGCCCGTCCCACCCGGCTTTACTATCAGCACAGAGGTCTGCACCTATTTTTATGCTCATGGTCGCAGCTACCCCAAGTCGCTGAGCAAAGACGTCAAGAACGCCATCAATCTGGTCGAAGAACAGATGAAGCGTGAATTCGGCAGCCGCGACAATCCCTTGCTGGTATCTGTCCGCTCCGGCGCACGCGACTCCATGCCCGGCATGATGGACACCATCCTGAACCTGGGCCTGAACGACGAAACAGTGGAAGGTCTGTCCAATATTTCCGGCAACCCACGCTTCGCATGGGACTGCTACCGCCGTTTCATTCAGATGTACGGCGATGTTGTCATGGGTGTTCAGGCAGCCAATGAAGAATCAGAAGATCCCTTCCACGCCCTGCTGGACGACCTGAAAAAGTCGCTCGGCAAAGAACAGGACAACGAGCTGACCGCCGACGAGCTGAAACAGCTGGTTGAACGCTACAAGCTGCTGATCAGCAAACAGACAGGCCAGAGCTTCCCGCAGGATGTCTATGAGCAGCTGTGGGGCGCCGTGGGCGCCGTATTCGGCTCATGGAAAAATGACCGCGCCATTCTGTACCGCCAGCAATACGGCATTCCGGCTGAATGGGGCACGGCTGTCAACGTGCAGGCCATGGTGTTCGGTAATGCCGGCGACGACAGCGGCACCGGCGTTGCCTTTACACGTGATCCGGCAACTGGCGAGAAAGTGTTTTATGGCGAGTATCTGACCAACGCCCAGGGTGAAGACGTGGTTGCTGGTGTCCGCACCCCCAAGCCCATCGCTGCCATGGCCCAGGAGCTGCCTAAGAATTTTGCCGACCTGGAGAAAGTCCGTGCACGTCTGGAGAAGCACTTCAAGGATATGCAGGACTTCGAATTTACCATCGAAAATGGGCGCCTGTTCATTCTGCAGACCCGCAACGGCAAGCGCACCGGCCTGGCCGCGATCCGCATTGCCGTGGAAATGAACAAAGAAAAACTGATCGACCAGAAAACCGCACTGCTGAAGATTCCTGCCGAGTCAGTGGACACCCTGCTGGTGCCGGTGTTCGACGCCAAAGCCCAGAAAGAAGCACAGCTTATCTGTAAGGGCCTGCCCGCGGGCCCAGGCGCAGCCACCGGCCGCATCGCCTTCACCGCCGCCCAGGCTGAGATCGAAGCCCGCAAAGGCAACAAAGTGATTCTGTGCCGCTCCGAAACATCGCCGGACGACCTGAAGGGCATGCTGCACTCGCAGGGCATCCTGACCACCCGCGGTGGCGTGTCGTCACACGCCGCGCTGGTTGCCCGCCAGCTGGGCAAGGTCTGCGTTTGTGGTGCCGGTGACATCACCATCAACTACGAAAAGAAAACACTGACTGCCAACGGTATCGTGCTGAAGGAAGGTGACTACATCTCCATCAACGGCACCACTGGTTCTGTTTACAAGGGTCTGATCGAAAGTGCGGACTCCGAGGTCAAGCGTGTACTGGAAGGCACCATGAAGCCCTCTCAGAGCTACACCTACCAGCTGTTCCAGACCGTCATGGACTGGTCCGACAAATACCGTCGTCTGCGTATCCGCACCAACGCCGACACCCCGGCCATGGCCGAACAGGCAGTGGCCTTCGGCGCCGAAGGTATTGGCCTGTGCCGCACTGAGCACATGTTCTTTGAAGGCAGCCGCATCGACGACATGCGTCAAATGATTCTGGCCGTCGATGGCGTGCAACGCCGTGAAGCGCTGAAAAAACTGCTGCCCATGCAGAAAAAAGACTTCGTGGGCCTGTTCAAGGCCATGGCCGGCCGGCCTGTGACCATCCGTTTGCTGGATCCACCGCTGCACGAGTTCCTGCCACAGGATGACGCGGTGCGCCGCCAGCTGGCCGACAAACTGGGCCTGCCGCTGGAGTTTGTAATTGATCGCATCAAGGCGCTGCATGAAGAAAACCCCATGCTGGGCTGTCGCGGCTGTCGTCTGGGTATCCTGTATCCGGAAATTACCGAAATGCAGGTGCAGGCAATATTCGAAGCCGTTGCCGACATCAGCACTGGCAAAAACGCCATCGAAGTCCACCCGGAGATCATGATCCCGCTGGTAGGTTTCAAGGCGGAACTGGCCGACCAGCTGGCCATCGTGCGTCGCGTGGCTGACGAAGTGATGCAGAAAAAAGGCATCAAGATCAAGTATATGGTTGGTACCATGGTGGAAGTGCCACGTGCTGCGATCACGGCTGATGAAATTGCCGAACACGCCGAATTCTTCAGCTTTGGCACCAACGACCTGACTCAGACCACACTGGGCCTGAGCCGCGACGACATGGGCATGTTCTACGACGAGTACCAGCAAAAAGAAATCTACTCCAAGAACCCATTTGCCAGCCTCGACAAGACCGGTGTGGGCAAATTGATGCAGTTTGCTGTCGCCAATGGCCTCAAAACACGCAAAGATCTGAAACTGGGTATCTGCGGTGAACACGCCGGCGATCCTGACTCCATCGATTTCTGCCACAACCTGGGATTGAATTACGTCAGCTGTTCACCACCCCGTGTGCCGATCGCACGTCTGGCGGCGGCGCAGGCGGCTCTGCGCTCCGCGTAAGTCGCCGAAACAGCCAGACAGCCAAACAAAAAAGGGCCGACCCGCTTCAGCAGGTCGGCCCTTTTTACATCTGAATCACGGGTGGGTTAACACCTGGCGCGTTAATGAACGCGGGTAAAAGACAGCTCCGATGCTTTACCGGTTGAGCACTGCAGCCAGCACGTCACGGCTTTCGGCGGGCACGGCGACCAGATCGTCCTGCCCTGTCGAGCGCCACTCGGTCACGGGCGCAAGCTGATACTCACCAGTCACCCGAGCGCGCGCATTACGCGATCTCGCCCGCCGCCCGCTGGCATCACGGCTCACAAAGGCATACAGCTCGTAGTCAGCGGGCAGTGTCTCCAGAACATCTTCCATCGATTTGAAGGACAGCTCACCATCGTAGGTCAGTTCAAACACGACCACGGGGCGATGCTGTGCCAGCGTTTGTGACAGCCCCCGCAGTGCTGGCTTCTCGAAACCTTCCACATCCATTTTGATGAGATGGATCTTTTCCAGCGCCAGCGTTTCCAGGAAGTCATCCCCTTTCACCAGTTGCAGTTCGCCTATCGGCTGATTGCCTTTGGCCAATGAGCCCTGGTCAAATGAGCCAATGCCTTTGTTGCGTCCGGTCGGTGCATAAAAAGGCAGGGAGGCGTTTTCATCGCTGAGGCCAACCGGGTGGATCGCAACGTTCTCAATGCCATTGTCCAGAACTCTGGATACCAGCAAATCTCGCACGGGCGGATAGGGTTCGAAGGCGTGCACACGGCACGCGTGATTGGACATGAAAAGCGTGTGCTGGCCGACATTGGCGCCGATATCGAGAAAACAGCGGTCACCCTCAGGCATCAGACTGGTCACAGTGTCGCGCAGGAAAAACAGTACCGGCTTCTCGAATGCACCGAAGTAGTACACCGCATAGTCGATATTGTTATTCAGATTGCCGTTGTAACGCAGCCCGAAAAAATCCACCTGAAACGGGTAGTCAGCCTCCGCACGTCGCGACAGTCGCTTGAACAGTGGTCTGAACCACTGCCGATGGCTGTCCTGGTGCTTCCACAGCCAGCGGCCCAAGCGATCAATCAGCGCCATAAACATCACTCCCCGTACCCCAGTAGCTGGCTGTTGTGCACATGTAACAGAATGATGAATGATACGGGTTTGCTTGATGAAAAACAGCCCAATTCAGGGGATATCCAAATTCTTCGTTTTACCGCCGATTGGCCTTTGCTACAATGCCGCCCACCACCCCTGCCACGGCTGAAGGAGAAAGTACCCAGCATGAGCACTGAACTCACCAAGGTTGTCGATTTTTACCCGCCCGAAACATTCCAGCGTATGAAAGCACTGGCTGACACCAAGGAAACACCCTTTGTGGTGATTGACCTGAAAACCATCAGTGAACACTACGACACTTTGATTGAGTATTTCCCCTATGCCTCGGTTTATTATGCGGTCAAGGCCAATCCAGCCCCCGAGATACTGACGCTGCTGCGTGACAAGGGTTCCAACTTTGACGTGGCGTCAATCTACGAGCTGGATAAACTGCTGGGCCTGGGCGTTTCGGCTGAACGCTGCAGCTACGGTAACACCATCAAGAAAAGCAAAGACATTCGCTACTTCTACGAGAAAGGCGTACGCATGTATGCCACCGACTCAGAAGCCGACCTGCGCAATATTGCTCGTGCAGCCCCTGGCTCAAGGGTGTACGTTCGCATCCTGACGGAAGGCAGCCATACAGCCGACTGGCCCTTGTCGCGCAAGTTTGGCTGTCATACCGATATGGCCATCGACTTGTTGATACTGGCCCGCGAACTCGGCCTAGAACCTTACGGCATCTCTTTCCACGTGGGATCACAGCAGCGTGACATCGGTGTCTGGGACGCAGCAATTGCCAAGGTCAAGGTAATCTTCGAGCGTTTGCGTGAAGAAGATGGCATCGTGCTCAAGATGATCAACCTCGGCGGTGGCTTCCCGGCCAACTACATCATGCGGGCCAACACACTGCCCACCTATGCCGAAGAAATCACGCGTTTCATAACCGAAGACTTTGGTGACGACTTTCCGGAAATCATTCTGGAGCCAGGGCGCTCTCTGATATCCAACTCGGGCATTCTGGTATCGGAGGTGGTGCTGATTTCACGCAAGTCACACACCGCCCTGCATCGATGGATATTTACCGATGTCGGCAAATTCTCCGGGCTGATCGAAACACTGGATGAAGCCATCAAGTTCCCGATTTATACCGAGAAAAGTGGCGAATCCGAGGAAGTGATACTGGCCGGACCGACCTGTGACAGCGCTGACATCATGTACGAACAGTACAAGTATGAGTTACCGCTTAATCTGGCAACGGGTGATCGGCTCTACTGGTTCTCTACCGGCGCCTACACCACCAGCTACAGCTCCGTGGAATTTAATGGGTTTCCGCCGCTGCGCTCGTATTTTGTCTGACAAACTCGCTGAAGTCGTCGCCAGCCAATGGCGGCGCAATGTGATACCCCTGCAGGTAGTCGCAGCGGTGGTTTCGTAAAAACGCCGCCTGCGACTCCGTCTCGACCCCCTCAGCAACAACTTTGATACCCAGCTTGGAGGCCATCAGCAAAATGGTTTCCACCAAGGTGGTCTCAGTGGCACTGCTTTCCAGGTTTTTAACAAACGATCGATCAATTTTGACTGATGAAACCGGGAAGCGGCTGAAGTAGCTCAAACCGGAATAGCCCGTCCCAAAATCATCGATGGCGATTCGCACACCAGCACTGTCGATCTCAGCCAGTATCTTGCTGACACCCGAGGTCTCGTCAACCAGCACGCGTTCGGTAATTTCGATTGTTACCGAGACATTATGGCTTGACTGAAGCTCACGCAGCCAGTCCTGTGCATCATCATCACGCATGTGCAACAATCTCGGCGATACGTTGACAGACAGACAGACACCCATGCCAAGCTGACTGTTGAGATCACGAATGAATTTAAGTGATTTGCGCAATACCAGCAGATCTATCCGGTTTATCAGACCGCGCTCTTCAGCGATCGCAATAAAAGCGCCGGGTGTCACCCAGTTACCATCCTCCCGCTGCCAGCGCACCAGGGCCTCACAGGCATTCACTCTGCCACTTTCGGCATCAATCACCGGCTGATAGAACACTACCAGGTCGTCATTGTCGATGGCGGCCACCAGTTCATTGAAAAGGCGATGTTTCTGTTCGGACTCAAGCTGCATGGCAACAGTATAGAACTGCCAGGTGTTGCGCCCCGACTTCTTGACCTCGTACATCGCCTGATCGGCTTTGATCACCAGCGTATCAGCATCGCCACCATCGTCCGGGTAGAAAGAGACACCAATGCTGACACTGCAGTAAATCTGTCGCTCATCAATGCGGAACGGCTTGCGCATACTGGCAACCATCCTGTCAGCAACCCGGGACACCACCGAGGTTGAGAATACGTCCACCAGCAGTGCCACAAATTCATCGCCACTGTGTCTGGCAACGGTATCCTCAGCGCGCACACAGGACTTTATACGTCGTGCTGCCTCGACCAGGAGTTCGTCTCCGGCATCATGCCCAAGATTGTCGTTCACCGATTTGAAATTATCCAGATCAATAAACAATACAGCAATCCGCGTGCTGCGGCGCTGCGCCTGCAGCAATGCGTTCTCGAGCCTGTCAATAAACAGAGAGCGGTTGGGCAGCTCGGTCAACATGTCATAGTTGGCCTGATACTCAACCAGCTGATCTACCTTTTTCTGCTGAGTGATATCCTGCATTGCTCCCAGCAATACGCGCTCATTGCCATCCAGCTGAGCGACCTCAGCTTTAATCTGCAACCACAGCCCTTCCCCATCCTTGCGATGTACTTCAAGCTCCTGATCCAGCCGGTGCCCCAGTTGCAGTGCCGTATTCAGATAGTGCAGCAGGCTCTGCTGGCTGGTGCGATCCAGCGTATGGCAGAAAGTGTCCATGTCGATTTCGTTTCTGTCATCGGGCAGCTCCATCATTTCGCAGGTTCGTGCCGACAACTCAGTGAACACACTTCCGTTCCAGCACCAGCCACCGACCCGGGACACGTTTTCTACCGCGCGCAAAAAACGTTCGTTGCTAAAGATGATATTGCGCAGCTCCTGGTTCTGCTTACCATGGCGGTGACGCAGAATAAGGAAAACGGATAGCAGCAAAAAGATCAGCACACTGGCGGCGCGCAATGCCGCCACCTCCGCGCCACTGACAGCAGGGCGAGTGGGAATTGATGCCAGTTCCCAACGACTGCCGCCCGCAATGATCGGTACGATCACCGAGTCGCTGCGACTGAACACCAGCGAGTCACCCCAAAAGGGCTCACTCGATGCGAAGCCGTCATTGCCGCGAATCGCCAGTTGCATACCCGGCATAGGATTATTCAGGCCCGCCTGCTCGTAAATCGCATCAGCCAGTATCGGCGCAGACACAATGCCCCACAGCCGCTGCTCATCGCGATCTCCGACATAAACCGGCGCACGACCGATGAATGCAACACCCCCCTGAACCAGATTCACTGGCCCGGCGATCACCATGGCGCCACCCCGCACAACCCGCAGCACGGCATCGCGCTGATCCCTCTGTTGGCGATAGTCCAGGCCGATGACCGCCTCATTGCCAGCAAGAGGATAAACGTGCGTGACCACCAGGTCGGGCGCCACTGCCAGATTAACCAGACTGGACTCACGCGCCATGATCGTCCTGGCATATGTTTCAAACTGCAGGGGTGTATATTCTGGGTAAGCAGAGATAAATGCGGCCAGACCATTGACCAGCGACAGGTTGTTGGTCAGCGTGCTTTCCAGTTGATAGCGCACGACGCTTAAACGGTCAGTCAGTGTTTCGCGCTGGGCAAGCTCTCGTTGTTGCGTCAACCGCAGTTCGGCATACACATGCAGCCCCAGCACCAAAAGCGCCAGGGCCAGCCATGACAGGAGCAACGTTCGATCTTTGAGCATCGACCGAAACTCAGACCACCACTTGTTCACCATCGGCATCCTGTATATCGACGGTTACCGGGATACCACGCTTGACGCTCTGCGTGACCACACAATAGTTCTCGAACACTGGCAACACCTTGTCCAGCGACTGGTACTCACTTGCCGATTTGCCCAGCTTCAATGTAACGGCGAGCGAAGTGATTCTGAGGTAGTTATCGACCCTTTCAGTGGTTCCTGTAACGGTGGCATGCAATTCACCGGGATCTTCCTTCTGTTTGCGCAAGGCAAACAGAAGACTGGCCGACATGCAGTTGGCAACCGAAGCGGCCAGCATGTCAGATGGGCTCGGGCCTTCACCATCCCCAATCGGTGGTGGTTCGTCAGAAATGATATTGCCAAACTCGCCAAAATCAATTTCGAAGACGTAGTTTTCCAGCAGACGCATCTTGACCGAAATGGAACTGCTCATCGCATGACTCCGCTCTGAAAGGCCGGGCGAGAATATCAGCTCTCCGGCAGATCCTCCATCATTATTCCCAGCGTATCGGACTTGAACTCCCGCCGATACAGCACAAATACCACCAACGCCGACAGCGCGATGAAAAGCCAGGCGTTGACGAACCATCCCAATGCAGCCATGGCGAAATAGTAGCTGCGCAGTCCATTGTTGAAGTTGCCGGAGGCCTTGGATGACATCTTGGAGATGGAGTCCACATGTCTCGACATTTCCTCGGCCGATGGCTTCAGGGACAACTCTGGCGCACCACCAATCATCACCGACACCAGCCCGTACTGTCGCAAGGACCAGGTAAATTTGAAGAAACTGTAGACAAACAGGGTAATCAGCACCAGCACCTTGACCTCCCACTCACCCCGACTGGTCGGCTCTGAAAACGGTACTTCCGCGAGGATACCCAGCACAGCATCCGAGGCGCTGAGCAGGGTTACCAGACCGGCCAGCACAAGCAGGGAGGACGAGGCAAAGAACGACACGTTGCGCTCAAGATTCGCCACAATATTGGTATCAGCAATGCGGTTTTCCCGCGTCAGCGCCATACGAATCCACTGCTTGCGGAAGCGGTGCATGGCAAAGGCCAGGCAAGGCGTGTCGACACTGCGCAGACTCGTGTAATACAGGTAACCTTTAAAGCACGATACAAAAAACACCAATGCGACGACGTCCATCACATTGGTGCTGAAAAACTCCGTAATCACTGTCGACATGGCACCGTTGCCACTCCTGATTCAACATCCATGCATAGACAGTAAACCACGTTACTGGGTCACACAAGCCCCTGACGGAGGGCTACACACGAAACTTGAGCACGAGACCGCGCAGTTGCTCTGCCAGACTGGCCAATGACTCGCTGGCCTCACCTGACTGCTCGACGCTGCGCCCGGTATTCGTTGCCACATCGCTGATACCGTGGATGTTTTTGTTGATTTCATGCGCCGCAGCCGTCTGCTGCTCGGCTGAACTGGCAATCTGCTGCGTCATTTGCTCTATCAATTCAATGCCTTGCGTAATCTTCTCGAGTGCCTGATCCGTCTCGGCAATACGATCGACCATTTTGGTAGCACCGCTGCGACTGTGCTGCATGACCTGCTCGGCACGTACCGCGCCACCCTGCAGCTTTTCAATGGTTGACTGAATCTCGGTCGTCGAATCCTTCGTGCGGCTGGCCAGTGAGCGCACTTCATCGGCAACCACCGCAAAGCCCCGGCCACTCTCACCGGCCCGGGCCGACTCGATGGCAGCATTCAGCGCCAGCAGGTTGGTCTGCTCGGCAATATTCTCGATCACCTGCAGGACGCTGCCAATGCGATCACTGTCAGCGCGCAGTTCTGTCACGACCTCCACGGCACGTTCTATTTCACCTGCCAGTGACTTAATCGCTTCCACAGTAGTAGCCACAACCTGGCGGCCATGCCCTGCCTGGCTGCTTGCATCACGCGCGCTGTCCGCGGCACGATGGGTATTGGAGGCCACCTCTTCAACCGTCGAAGTCATTTCATTCATGGCCGCAGCGGTGCTATCAATGCGTGCGTTCTGATCCACGATGCCCTGGGTGGTGACGTCATTGACCTGGGTCAGCTCAGTGGCGGCCGAGGCCACATGTTCGGCGTAACGGGTTACTTCATCCAGCATCTCGCGCAGGCTGTCCTGCATGGTGGAGATGGATGCCAGCAGACTGCTCTTGTCACCCGAGCGCAACCTGATATCCCCGGTCAGGTCACCAGCCGCTACCTGGCGAACGACATCGGCGGCATACTCTGGATCACCGCCCAGCGTTTTAAGCACATTGCGCACCAGCAGCAGACTGGCGCTGATGGCAGCCAGCAGCACCACAAAGGTGACACCGATGACACGCCAAAGCACCGCATTCAGTTCCGCCAGAGCGACCTCCTGCGTAACTTCCTTAACCAGTCCCCAGCCCAGCAGGGGCATGAAGGTGTAACTGCCCACCACGGGCGTACCAGCGGCATTGTTGTACAGGCCCACACCACTGCGGCCGCTGGCGATAGCGCGACCAGCCTCGGTGCCAACCGCACCACTTACCTGCCGCAACGATGCCGCCGTAGTAACTGGCGCACCCTGACTGTCCAGCAGGTAGACCTCGGATCCGGCCCCCATGCTCAACTCATTGACACGCGCCAGCAAGGTATCTACTTTGACCGCGCCACGCATGACACCCACGACCTGATTGCCGACACGCACGGGAATGGCAATGGTGCTGACAGTGTTGCCAGTCGCGCGTGACACGACCGGCTGGGAGAATGCGTCCTCGCCCGACACGGCCTGCTGAAACCAGGCGCGATCGCTGACCACAAAGGCGTTTGCCTCCTCTCGCGGCATCACCCGCGCCTGTCCGTCATATTCGACGCCGACGACCCCCACTCCGCGGGTATCCACAAAAAAAATGGTGTCGTAGAATCCCTGCATGTCGGCGATGCGCTGCAGCAGATGCTCCAGTTGCCCAAGATCCTGGAAACGTGACGCGTCGAGTGAGGCCAGATAGCGCATCTCATCCTGCCGGGCCAGTGCCCAGTCCAGGAAGGATTCCATGTTCAGCTCGCCCGCAGAGCCCAGTTCATCCAGCGTGGCCTGCGTGAAGGAGTTGCGGTATGACACGTATAACAGGCTGGCAACCACCAGCACAGATGTCAGGACCAGGCCGGTCATAAGCAGTGTCAAACGACTGCCAAAGCCCATTTTCCGGGAAGAGTTGGTTTTGTGAGAGGTAGACATGTAGACAAACTCCAGCATATGAAGGCGATCAACTGCCATCGGATGAAATAGTGATACCATTGACAACTGACCGGCATCACATAAGCACTATCGGCCCCTGATTCTGTGACTTTAGTCACAAAACGCTAATCGTGTGCCAAAACGCGCCACCGCACGAGAATTATCGACAATGTTGAAACGGAAGTACCTGTTCGTCACAGCCCTCACCATCCTGATGGTGGCGGGCTTCACCGCCACCAGTCTGACGAGCTACTTCGTGGCGCGAGACTCGCTGTCCAGCAATATCTCTACTCAGATGCTGCCACTGACCAGTGACAACATTTACTCCGAGATCCAGCGTGATCTGCTGCGCCCCATTCTGATTTCCTCAGTCATGGCCTCTGATACCTTTGTACGCGACTGGGCATTGAGCGGAGAAGAGGATGCCGAACGCATTATCGCCTATCTCAACGAGATCCAACGCCAGTATGACACCATCACGGCGTTTTATGTGTCCGATGAGTCTCGCCAGTATTACCACCCAAGCGGCATCCTGAGACAGGTTAGCGGCGACGACCCGCAGGACGCCTGGTATTTCCGGGTGCGTGATATGCGCGAGGACTATGAGATCAATATCGATACAGATACTGCCGACACCAGCAGGGTCAGCATCTTCATCAACTACAAAGTGCAGGATTACGATGGCAGGTACATCGGTGCCACCGGTGTGGGTCTCTCGGTACAGGCAGTGACAAAATTAATCGATACCTATCAAGAGCGCTATGACCGCACGATTTATTTTGTCGACCGTCAGGGCAATGTCACCCTGACCGGCCGTGGCTACGAGGGCCCCAACCGGCTGCAGGCGCGGGAAAATTTCTCGTTGCATGCCACACAGATATTGAGCTCACCCAGTACCTCATTGGAGATAACTGACAACATTGGCAACAACAGCTATCTGAACAGCCGGCTGGTACCGGAATTTGACTGGTACCTGATTGTCGAACAAAGCGATGCCGCCAGTGAGCAACGCCTGGACAACACACTGATCAATAACCTTGCGCTGTCCGGCGCCATCATGATTCTGGTGCTGCTGGCCGCGCATTTCACGCTGCGCTCCTATCAGCGCAAGCTGGAACAGATGGCAACCACTGACCAGCTGACCGGTGCCGCCAACCGCCACCTGTTCGAATCAATCTTTGAACACATGAGTAAAAGTCTGCCGCGCTATGCACGCCCGGTGTCACTGATTACGATTGATATCGACCATTTCAAACAGGTTAACGATACCCACGGTCACAATGCCGGCGACATGGTGCTGCAGGCGGTGGCAATGGTCATCAAGGAGAATATTCGCGACAGTGACGCGCTGTGTCGTTGGGGTGGAGAAGAGTTTGTGCTGCTGCTGGACCGTTGCACGGCTGACGAAGCCCTGATTCTGGCGGGTAAAATCAGCAACGCTGTCAAAAACCACAATGTTGCCATTGGTCGCCAGACCATTCAGGTCACGCTGAGTATGGGGGTCACCCAATACCATTCCGGCGAGCCGCTGGAGCGCATGATTGCACGCGCTGATGCGGCCCTCTACGAAGCCAAGGAGTCCGGCCGCGATCGCGTGGTACTGGCCAACTGAGCCGCGCTGGTCGCCCAGTTCTGCTGCGACGGCCCGCCGCAGCGAGTCTCAGCTGCGTAGATGGTAACCGGTGCGGAAGATCCAGCCGACCACCAGCAGGCAGGCCAGCAGAAACACACCTATCATGCCCAGGCTGATCCACAGACTGACGTCAGCAATTTCGTAAAAACTCCAGCGAAAACCGCTGACCAGATAGGTCACCGGATTCATCAGCGTAATGGTCTGCCAGACCGGCGGCAGCATGCTGACTGAATAAAAACTGCCGCCCAGAAAGACCAGCGGCGTCACGATAAGCAACGGAATCAATTGCAGTTTCTCGAAGTTATCAGCCCAGATACCAATGATAAAGCCGAACAGACTGAAGGTGATACCAGTCAGTATCAGAAACACCAGCATCAGCATCGGATGGGCGATACGCACATCCACAAAAAACGTCGCCGTCGCCAGAATGATCAGCCCCAGCATGATGGACTTGGTGGCGGCGGCCCCGACATATCCAATCAAGGCCTCGATCATCGAAACCGGGGCAGACAGCAGCTCGTAAATCGTGCCGGTGAATTTCGGGAAGTAAATACCAAAGGCCGCGTTGGACACACTCTGCGTCAGCAGCGACAGCATGATCAGACCCGGCACCAGGAAGGCGCCATAACTGATACCTTCGACCTCAGTAATCCGAGAACCGATCGCCGACCCGAACACCACAAAGTACAGTGAGGTGGAGATCACCGGTGCCACCACACTCTGCAGCAGCGTCCGTCCGGTACGGGCCATTTCAAATTTATAGATGGCCTTGATGGCATGAATATTCATCAGGCTTCCTCCAGCAACTGTACAAATATCTGCTCCAGCGAACTCTGCGTCGTACTCAGGTCGCTGAACTCTATGTTTTCACGCCGCAGCGCATCCAGCAGACTGGTAATGCCGGTGCGATCCGCCTGGGTATCAAAGGTGTAGACCAGCTGGTAGCCGTCCAGGCGCAGCTCCAGAGCCTGTGAAGCGAGGCTTTCGGGAATTGCCGACAGGGGCTGTTTGAGGTCCAGTACCAGCTGTTTCTTGCCGAGCTTCTGCATCAGCGCGGCCTTGTCCTCCACCAGGATGATTTCGCCATTGGCAATGACACCAATTCGGTCAGCCATCTCCTCGGCCTCTTCGATGTAGTGTGTGGTCAGGATGATGGTCACACCGTTTTCGCGCAGGCGGTGGACCAGCTGCCACATCTCACGGCGCAGCTCAACATCCACCCCGGCCGTTGGTTCATCCAGAAACAGGACGCGGGGTTCATGCGACAGCGCCTTGGCAATCAGCAGACGTCGCTTCATGCCACCGGACAGCGTCATGATCTTGTTGTTGCGTTTTTCCCACAGCGAGACATCACGCAGCACTTTTTCGATATAGGCATGATCGGGCGCCTTGCCAAACAGGCCACGGCTGAAGTTGACCGTCACCCAGGGCGTTTCAAAAGAGTCAGTGGTCAGCTCCTGCGGCACCAGCCCGATCAGGCTTCTGGTATCACGGTAATCCTTGATGATGTCTTTGCCCCCCACCGTCACCGAGCCGGAAGTCGGCTGCGCAATGCCACATATGGTGGAAATCAGCGTGGTCTTGCCGGCGCCATTGGGTCCAAGCAGGGCAATGATCTCACCCGGATAGATATCCAGATTGATGTTCTTCAGCGCCTGATGGCCGCCGCGGTAGGTTTTGTTGAGGTTCTTGATCGAAACGACAGGTTCCATAACATCCTTCACTTATCTGGGTCCATGACAGCCACAGCCTTGCCTCAATTACCATGTCAGAGACCGCACCGGGGCACGATACGACGCATGGCGTCAGAGCGCCGCAAGTGCCTCCGACAGTTTGGTCACACCGACCACCTCCATGCCAGGGATGGGCGATTTGGGACGATTGGCCTTGGGCACAATGGCGCGCCGGAAGCCATGTTTGGCTGCCTCCTGCAGGCGCTCCTGCCCGCTGGGCACCGGCCTGATCTCACCAGCCAGCCCGACCTCGCCAAACACAACCAGGTCACGAGGCAAAGCATTGTCGCGGAAACTCGACACAATCGCCAGCAGCAGGGCCAGATCGGCGCTGGTCTCCGTCACTTTGACACCACCGACCACGTTTACAAAAACATCCTGGTCGGCCATGAACAGGCCGCCATGACGATGCAGCACCGCCAGCAACATGCCCAGGCGGTTCTGATCCAGGCCCACGGCCAGACGGCGGGGATTGCCTGACTGACTGCCATCAACCAGCGCCTGAATCTCCACCAGCAGCGGCCGGGTGCCTTCCCACAATACCATCACCAGCGAGCCGGGGCTGTCCTCTTCGGTGCGCGCCAGAAATATCGCCGATGGATTTTTCACTTCCTTCAGACCTTTCTCGGTCATGGCAAACACACCGAGTTCATTGACGGCACCAAAGCGGTTTTTCTGTCCACGCAGAATGCGGTAGCGGGTGTCACTGCCACCTTCCAGCATGACAAAGCAGTCAATCATGTGTTCCAGCACTTTGGGCCCGGCCAGTGTACCGTCCTTGGTGACGTGACCAACCAGGAACAACACCGTATTGGTCTGTTTGGCATACTGAATCAGATAGGCTGCACATTCGCGCACCTGTGACACACTGCCGGGAGCCGAGGCCACCTCAGCACTGTGCATCACCTGAATGGAGTCAACTACCAGCAGACGCGGCTGAATATCGGTGGCCAGCTGGCAGATGGTCTCGACCTGCGTTTCAGCCAGCATCTTCAGATTCTTCTCGGGCAGACCCAGCCGCTTGGCGCGCATGCCAACCTGCTGCAGCGATTCCTCGCCAGTCACATACATGGCAGACATCTGCTGTGCCAGGTGACACATAATCTGCAATAGCAGGGTACTTTTACCGGCGCCCGGATTGCCGCCGATCAGGATGACAGAGCCTGGCACCAGGCCACCACCCAGCACCCTGTCCAGTTCGCTGAGTGTCGAGGAGAACCGTGGCACCGATGCCACGTCAATTTCCGACAGATCCTGCACGCTGGCAGCCGTCTGCCCCGCGTAACCCTGGCGCCGAAAGTCCGCCTGCACCGATGGCGACTGGTTGGCCGGGCCGACACTGATACGTGTCAGCGTGTTCCAGGCTTTGCAGGCCGAACACTGGCCCTGCCATTTGCTGAATTCAGAGCCGCAGTCGTTGCAGACGTAAGCTGTTTTGGTTTTTGCCATGAGCACTCACTAGCTGGATGAGGAGATTTGTTCCGGCAACTGATAATTAAACTGCACACGCCCGGTGATCTGACAGAACAACTCGTAGGGAATTGTCTGGCACAGATCGGCTATACGATTGGCCGACAAGGAGGCACCGTGCGCAGCGCCCCACAACAGACACTCGTCACCAATACTGGCCGGAATATCCGTCAGGTCCACTGTCAGCATGTCCATTGACACTCGGCCGGCCAGCCGCGACTCATGAGCCCTGCCCTGTGAAAAAATGATCAACGGCGTACCACTCGGGGCGTGGCGCGGATAACCATCACCGTACCCAATACCGACGATACCTATGCGCATATCCTGCTTCGCGGTATACGTGGCACCATAACCCACCGTGTCACCAGCCTTGACCTCATTGATTGCAACCAGCCGCGACTTCAGGTTCATCACTGGCTGCAGATTATCCTGTGGACCTTCGCGGCCGATCATCGGCGAGGCACCGTAGAGCATGATGCCTGGCCGCACGATACCCACATGGGTCTGCGGCCAGTTGAGAATGCCTGCGGAGGCCGCCAGCGTGCAACCCCCTGATTCGGCGGGCAGCGCTTCGGCCAGCTCCAGGAAGGCTGCATGCTGTTGCGGCGTCATAGGCGACTCCAGGTCATCCGACATGGCCAGGTGCGACATCAGTACCGGTTTTACAGACAAGCCATGTTGCTGCGCCTGCTGTCCCAGTTGCTGCCATAGCTCAACGGCATCTGCCGGTGGCATGCCCAGGCGGTTCATGCCGGTATTCACCTTGAACCACACATTCAGACAGCCGCTGACCGGTTTGATGCCGGCCTGCAGTGCTTCGAACAAGAGCGTCGCCTGCCAGGAAGAGTGAATAACAAAAAAGAAACCGCCTTCCAGAATATGCCGCATTTCCTCGGCATTCAGCGGACCGCGCATCAGCAGAGTATCGGTATTGTCAACGCGGCTGCGCAGCGCCTGGCCTTCGCGCAGTGTTACCACGGCAAACAGATCGCCTGGCTGCATCACCTGCTTTAGTGCGGGTGCCAACTGGAACACACCATGACCGTAGGCATTGGCCTTGACCACGGCACAGATGCGATTGCCAGGGGCATGCTGACGGGCTACGCCAAAGTTGTGTTGCAGCGCAGCCAGATCAATATCTGCCCAGCTGTGGGGCGCCAGCGAATCAACCATAGCCGCCTTCATAGTCGGCCGGTCGGGCTAGATTCTCAAAGCGGGTGAACTGACCCAGGAAGCCCAGTCGGACCGTACCGATGGGGCCGTTACGCTGCTTGCCGATGATGATTTCTGCCACACCTTTGTCGGGCGTGTCTTCGTTGTAGACCTCGTCGCGATATACAAAGGCGATGATATCGGCATCCTGCTCGATGGCGCCCGATTCACGCAGGTCTGACATCACCGGTCGCTTGTTGGGGCGTTGCTCCAGCGAGCGGTTAAGCTGCGACAACGCAATCACCGGGCACTCAAATTCACGCGCCATGGTTTTGAGAGAGCGCGAGATTTCCGAGATTTCACCCACGCGGTTGTCACCAAATCCCTTGATCTGCATCAGTTGCAGGTAGTCGACCACCACCAGTGCCAGACCATCGTATTCGCGGGCCACGCGTCGTGCGCGGGCGCGCATTTCGGTTGGACTCAGGCCCACCGAGTCATCGATCAGTAGCGGCCTGTCCTTGAGTTTGGCAATCGCGCTGGTCAGCTTGGGCCAGTCCTCATCTTCCAGCTGACCACTGCGCAGCCGGCTCTGATCGATGCGACCAATGGAACTGAGCATACGAAACACCAGACTCTCTGCCGGCATTTCCAGACTGAATACCAGTACCGGTTTGTCCTGGTTCAGCAGTGCATTTTCGGCCAGATTCATGGCAAAGGTGGTTTTACCCATGGACGGACGACCGGCAACAATGATCAGGTCCGACTTCTGCAGACCAGAGGTCTTTTTGTCCAGATCGATATATCCAGTAGCCAGACCGGTGATGCCACCCTTGGACTTGATCAGCTGATCAATCTTTTCTACGGCCTTGGTCAGCAGCGGATTGACCTGCTGCGGCCCACCGTCGCGGGCGCGGTTGTCGGCAATCTTGAACACCATCTGCTCGGCCATATCGAGCACGTCGGTGGCAGCGCGGCCGGCCGGGTTAAAAGCGTTGTCAGAAATTTCGTTGGACACACGGATCAGTGTGCGCAGTGTGGCACGCTCACGGATGATGTTGGCGTAAGCAGAAATATTGGCAGTACCGCGCGCATGGCTGGCCAGATCGGTCAGGTACTCAATGCCGCCGGCGTTTTCCAGATCATTCAGACTGTCCAGCGCTTCCACCAGCGTCACCACATCGATGGGCTTGCTGGACTCGATCTGGCGCTGCATCACCGAATAGATCAGCTGGTGTTCGTGGCGGTAGAAATCTTCCGGCTGCAGCACTTCGGCAGCGTTATCCCAGGCACTGTTGTCCTGCATCAGACCACCCAGCACGGCCTGCTCGGCTTCAACGGAATGCGGCGGCACCTTGAGTTTGTTCAGTGCCGAGACCGGGCCCTGAGCCCCGCTGCGGCCACCGCCCATACCAGATGGCGTGCTGCGTTCCTGATTGCTGCTCTGATCCAAGGTGTCCGCCATGTCTTGTTATGTCCAGTTGATGCCTGCGCTGTTTATGACCCGGCCTGATGACGTCTACGCTGGCTGTTCGGGCCCATAAAAAAAGCACCGCGCCCGATACCGGAACGCGGTGCTTTATTGTCTATCACCGGGCGCCTGGAGACAAGCGCCTGCTGGTAGTTACAGCCTTAAGCTGGAACAACTGCCAGAGTGACGGTTTCTTCGACTTCATAGCCCAGATCGATGGAGATTTCCCACTCGCCAACTTCGCGAATAACACCGACAGGCAGACGAACTTCAGCTTTAACGACGTCCGCGCCTTCAGCAGCTGCGTTGATCGCATCAGCGATGTCACGCGTACCGACGGAACCGAACAGCTTGCCTTCGTCACCAGCGTTTACAGCGATGGAAACACGCAGGTCCTTGATCTTGGCAGCGCGAGCCTGTGCTTCAGCCACTTTCTCGTTGTGAGCAGCCAGCAGTTCTGCACGACGCTCTTCGAAGTCCGCCAGATTTGCTTTGGTCGCAGGCAGTGCTTTGCCCTGTGGGAACAGGAAGTTGCGTGCGTAGCCCGCTTTCACGGAAGCCTGATCACCAACGTTGCCCAGGCGACCGATTTTTTCCAACAGAATTACGTTCATGTCTATTTCCTCAATTAAAGTCAGATGCTGCCATCATCAGCCGGCGGCTGTATGCGACGGCGAAAATCGTAAAAACTGTCCAGCAACGCGGCGACCGATAACAGCTGCACAGCCAGCGGGCTCAGCAGCAACAGGTAGAAAGCTACCAGGAACAGCCGCGACAAACGCTTGATGCCCACCAGTCCGTGTACCAGTGCCACCCCGGCTATCGCCAAAGGGATGACAAAATACAGGATCCATCCGGTCAGCACTGTGCCACCCAGGCTCGCCAGCAGGAACAAACCTACCAGCAACATGGCGACTGACGGCTGCAGTCGGAATTCATGAAATTCCTTCTGAAACCCGCCCGGGTTATACATCAGCGCCTGCCACCATCTGGCCAGTATGAGCAGAAACACTGCCATCAGCATGTGCATCAGGCCAAACAGCGTGAGCACACCTTCGCGCAATGTCTCCGGCGTCACTTCCGGCAGCTCAGCCGATCCGCCACCTGCTGCCATAAAGGCTTCAACCTGTTGCAGCAGCAAATCCATCACTGCTGGCCGCATCATCAGTGCGGCTTCGGAACCCACCGCCACCAGGATCGCGGCCAGCAAGGCATACTGCCAGGATGCTGTGCGTCGCAGTACTGCGGCCATCACACCCACGCCGACCAACAGAATAAGCGGCGTCATGTCTCCGACGCTGGCCCATCCTATCAACGGCAGCACGGCAAAAGCCGCCACCATCAACGCTTCTCTGGGTCCGTGGCGCAAAAGCACCAGGGCCACAAGCGCCGGGCTGATCATATTGATCAGCGGGATAATGCCACACAGCACGGCCGCGATAATCGCCTGTCGGCGGCCAGCCATTGCAAACGCAGCCAGAGCCCGCATTGCCAGTTCCTAC
The DNA here is from genome assembly GCA_002354805.1 of Gammaproteobacteria bacterium UBA2675. Classification (GTDB taxonomy): domain Bacteria; phylum Pseudomonadota; class Gammaproteobacteria; order Pseudomonadales; family Pseudohongiellaceae; genus Pseudohongiella. The sequence continues at coordinate 838,025 of DEMH01000009.1, read as the reverse complement.
TCCAGTCGTCCGCCGCAGCGGAACGGCTTATACGTTGTGGCTGTCAGTGTACGGAATCAGGGCCAGGTGACGCGCGCGCTTGACGGCGACAGCCAGTTGACGCTGATAGCGTGCCTTGGTGCCAGTAATACGGCTGGGAACAATTTTGCCTGTCTCAGAGATATAGGCCTTCAGTGTTTCCAGATCTTTGTAATCAATTTGCTTTACGCCTTCTGCAGTGAATTTGCAGAACTTACGACGGCGGAAAAAACGTGCCATGATCAATATCCTTTAATAACGTAGTGATTAATTGTCGTCGTCTTCGTCGCTGTCATCGTCTGAATCAGAATCATAGTCTTCGTCATCATCGGAGTCATCTTTGGCAGCAGCTTCACGGGCAGCAGCTTCTTCTTCAACACGACGCTTCTGCTCAGCACGGGCACGACGTTCGCGGCTCTCACGTTCGCCTTTCAGGATCAGTGATTCTTCGGTAATTGCTTCTTCTGTCTTGATGACCAGGTGACGCAGAATGGCGTCGTTGTAGCGGAACAGAGTCACGATCTCGTCCAGCACTTCCTGGCCGCACTCAACGTTCAGCAGGATGTAGTGGGCTTTGTGAATCTTGTTGATCGGGTATGCCAGTTGACGGCGGCCCCAGTCTTCCTGACGATGGATCTTGCCACCAGTTTCGGTGATCATCTGCGTGTAACGCTCAACCATCGCAGGGACCTGATCGCTTTGATCAGGGTGTACAACAAATACTACTTCGTAATGTCTCATAGAGACTCCTTTTGGCAATAAGTCTTCCTGGGTTTACGACGCCGCGGTAAGACAAGGAGTTAAAGTTAAATGCCCGTGAAGCGGCCTTCCGGCACGGAATTCAGGGGTCGTGTATTGTAGAGAAGATTGTCAGGCCTTGCAATGCCTATTTGCAGGGGCTCTGAGTTGCAGGGGTTCTGAGCGAATCAGGCAGAGCCTGACCTTTGTCTTACGGCCTCGAAGAGGCACACGCCCGTGGCCACCGAAACATTCAGACTACTCACCGCGCCGGCCATCGGGATCGACAGCAGATAATCGCAGTGCTCGCGCGTCAGGCGGCGCATGCCCTTGCCTTCGGAGCCCATCACCAGCGCCAGCGGGCCTTTCAGGTCTGCCTCATAAAGGCTCTGCGTGGCCTCGCCGGCCGCACCGTAGATCCAGATACCGCGCTGCTGAAGCGCCGACAGGGTGCGACTGAGGTTGGTCACCGCCACCAGGTGCACTTTCTCGGCAGCGCCACTGGCCACCTTACGCACCGTCAGATTCATCGGCGCGGAATTATCCTTGGGCACGATCACCGCATCCACGCCTGCGGCATCGGCCGTGCGCAGGCAGGCGCCCAGGTTATGCGGATCGGTGATTTCATCCAGTACCAGCAACAGCGGCGAATGATCAAGCGATTCCAGCAGCTTATTAAGAAAGGCTTCGTCTTTGGTGGTATCGCGCCACTGACACAGGGCAATCACGCCCTGATGCACGGGCAGCCGATCGTTGCGCGGCTTGCCACCTTTGCGCGGCGCGCCGCCCAGCTGCTTTTCCAGCTCGTCGCGACCGACCTGACGGGTCTTGAGGCCAAGCTCCGCAGCCAGTGCGCGCACCTCGTCCAGACGTTTGTCATTGCGATCCTGCTGCAGCCAAAGCTCCAGCACGTCCTGCGGATTACGCTTCAATAATTCTGTGACGGCATGAATGCCGACAATCCAGTCCTGCTGCCCGGCCATCAAGGTCTCCGCGTTTTACCGGCCGGCTTGGCGGCCGTTTTGGCAGCACCGGCGCCCTTGGCCGCACCACTTTTGGCAGACCGACTGCCTGTGTTTTTGCTCTTGCCCGCGGTTTTGCTGGCCGACTTGCCACCTGAGCGGCCGCCGCGCCTGGCCCCGCCTGTTCCAGCCCCGGCATCGGCCTGGGTTTTACCGCCGCGACCTTTGCCGCCTGAGCTACTGCCGCGACCGCCTTTGGCACTCTTGCCACCTTTACCGCTGCCGGCCTTGCCAGCTTTGCCGGGACCGCCCGGTTTGCCGACATGGCTGCCATCAACCACCTGCAGGTCGATCTTGCGCTCATCAAGGTCCACACGGACCACACGCACCCGCACTGTGTCGCCCAGGTGATAGGTCACACCACTGCGCTCGCCGCGCAGCAACTGCCGCACCGGATCAAACTGATAATAGTCATTCTGCAGCGCGGTGATGTGCACCAGGCCTTCTACATAAATATCGCTAAGCTGCACAAACAGACCGAAGCCAGTGACCGAGCTGACGGTACCGTCAAACTCATCGCCGACACGATCCTGCACATATTCACACTTCAGCCAGTCCAGCACATCATAGCTGGCAGCATCGGCGCGGCGCTCGGTCATTGAGCACAGCTCACCAAAGTGCACCATGTCCTTTTCCTGATACGGATAGATGTCGCGCTTATTCAGCTTGACGGCATCCTTGATGCGCCGGATGAAAGCCCACTGCTTGCCGGAGCGGATCAGATAGCGCAGCGCGCGGTGCACCAGCAGGTCCGGGTAACGGCGAATCGGTGAGGTAAAGTGGGTATAAGACTCAAAACCCAGACCAAAATGACCGATGTTGTCAGGCTGATACACCGCCTGCATCATCGAGCGGATCAGCATGGTCTGGATCAGGTTGGCATCAGACCGGCCTTCGATGGCCTGCAGCACACGCTGATAATCCTGCGGCGTCGGCTTGTCGGAGCGCGTCAGCACCAGACCCAGCTCGCGCAGGAACAGCTTGAGGTTTTCCAGCTTGTCGTTATTCGGACCTTCATGGACGCGATACAGCACCGGCAGGCCCGACTCGGCCAGGAACTTGGCGGTGCAGACGTTGGCGGCCAGCATGCATTCTTCAATCAGACGATGCGCACTGTTGCGCACCACGGGCACGATCTCGCGGATCTTGCGGGTTTCGCCAAACACAATGCGGGTTTCGGTGCTGGAGAAGTCCAGCGCACCGGCCTTCTGCCGGGCCTCGGACAACTTGTGATAAATACCGTAGAGCGCTTCCAGGTGCGGCACCAAATCCGCATATTTACTGCGCAGTCGGGTTTGTGAGCGCTCACGCAGATCGCTGTCCGGCTCTTCCAGCATGTCGGCGACTTCGGTGTAGGTCAGCCGCGCATGGGAGTGGATGACTCCCTCAAAAAAGGTGTAATTGTTGACCTTGCCGGTGCGGCCGATTTCCATCTCGCAAACCATAACCAGACGATCCACTTTGGGTTTCAGCGAGCACAGACCATTGGACAGGACCTCGGGCAGCATGGGCACCACGTGACCCGGAAAATACACCGAGTTGCCGCGATTCTGCGCTTCTTCATCCAGTGCAGAATCGGGTTTTACATAATGCGATACATCAGCAATGGCCACATACAATTTGGCCGTGCCGCGCGGGCCTGGCTCGCAGTAAACAGCGTCATCAAAGTCCTTGGCGTCTTCACCATCGATGGTGACAAAGGGCAGCTCGCGCAGATCCTCGCGGCCCTTGATGTCGTCTTTGGCGACTTCTTCTTTAAGGTCTTTGACGGCCTGCGTCACTTCACGCGGCCACTCATGCGGAATGCCGTGACTGCGCAGCGCAACATCAATTTCCATGCCCGGCGCCATGTGATCACCCAGAATCTCGGTGACCTCACCAATGGCCTTGCGTCGTTTATCCGGATAGCTGCGAATCACCGCCACTACAAACTGGCCGTCCTGGGCGCCGCGCGTGTCTTTCTCCGGAATGATGACTTCGTGACTGATGCGCCGATTGTCAGGCACCACCAGGCCAAAACCCTGGTCTTTATAGAAGCGGCCCACCACCTGAGTGACGCGGCGCTCCAGAATCTCGACGACCATGCCTTCTTTGCGGCCACGGCGGTCAACACCCGCCACCCGCGCCAGCACGATATCACCATCAAACAGCTTGACCATCTCATTGGGCGGCAGCACCAGGTCGCCAGAGCCATCGTTGGGTATAAAGAAGCCCATGCCGTCTTTGGTGCCCTGTACCCGACCCTTGATCAGCTCCATCTTGTCCACCAGGCCGTAAACACCACGGCGGTTGCTGATCAGCTGACCGTCACGGCTCATGGCGATCAGCCGGCGCCGCAGCGCCTCGGCCTGATCCGGATCGTCAGCCAGATTAAAGGTCTCGCACAGCGTCTCATAGCTGACCGGCTCGGCAATCTCCTCCATCTTGGCCAGAATAAACTCGCGACTGGGGATGGGATTGTCGTATTTTTCGGCTTCGCGCGTGGCAAACGGGTCGTGATTCAGGGGAGGCGTGCTGGATTTACTGGATTTTGTCTTTCCGGGCTTTTTCGGGTTCGGCATAGATGCTCTGTTTACTCTCTTATGTCTCTATAATTTGCTTGTCGTTTATGTACTCCGCGCCAGTATACACCCCTGCCCTGCATAATTCTTAAAGAATTTATCAAAGACCGTTGACAGCGGCATTACGGATCGGCAAAATGCGCGCTCTGATTTGCTCCATCCCTAAATGCCCAGGTGGTGGAATTGGTAGACACGCTAGCTTCAGGTGCTAGTGCTCGAAAGGGCGTGGAGGTTCAAGTCCTCTCCTGGGCACCATATTCAATAAGTCAATCATCTTATAGTTCAAAAATTATTCCATGAAATCTATGGGACGCTGATTGATTTGTAGCGACACGCACACCTATACTAGTTGAAGCCCTGCGACTCGTGAAGTCTCAAGTTCCACTTGAGATACGCCTAAGGCATAGCGAGCGCGGGGTTATTTTTTGCTCTTCCCCAAACTGGTATCTATCTCCGCACCTGCTGGCACGAATAACCAGTGCCTGTATGAATGGTGCCAGCGATTCCTGATTTCACCCTTTGTCCCTGTACTCACGCCAATATTGAAACCGGGATGAATCTGTCGAATACGCGAATTGATATATTTGTATAACTTCTCTTTGGCGATAGTCCTCTTGCCTCGAAATCGTTGTCCTTTTGGTTTTTCCAAATGTTTATCGTTGAGCCTAAACTGCATCGCGCCCAATATGATATCTAGCGACTGAGCCAATACATGATCCTTAGAGTCGATTTCGGCTATCTGCTCTTTTTGAAACATTATCCTGTTTCGCTGAATAGCGGCATTTTTGTTTAACGATTCTATATGATCTTTGAAGCTTTCCACCTTTTCCCGGGTATCCGGCATCTTGTCTAAATACACTCTGACTCGTGCGATTTTTTCCGCAGCCGGCGCGTATCTCAAACCGAAAGCATGCTTGATAAACTGGTAATAAAGCAGGAAATATTTGTATTCGCGCCTATATTCATCGTATGGACCAGTACGATGAATATTTTGAGTAAACATCACTCGCGCCTTCAGCTTGTCTTTGGCAATCAGGTCGAATAGCAACGCAGAGAATTCTAGGTATTTATCCAGATAGTTGCCCGTGACACGTTGCCACTTCAGTTCTCTCTGAAGATTTAACTCAGCTTTTTTGGATTCCAAAAGTTCGACAGTCTGTTCAAGATCAGGGGAGCGGACAAGCATGCCGCCGTAAAAATTTCCGTAAAATTGACCATCAGCATCGGATTCGTCGCAGTAAATAATATATTCCATCGAACTCCCTACGTCCCTTGTTTCTCCCTCTCAGGATAACCAGCCGCCTATTTACTAGCATCTGAAATATGGCATATGCAAACGCCCTGTTCTTTAATTCACTGACCAATACTGGACTAACCCCAGACTGCTTTACATTCCTAACCTATAATTTGAGCATAGGAGCAAGTGATGGGCAATCAATGATATTCACGCATAGCGCCAGTTAACCAGTCACAAATTGGACTGGCCAACAACCAGCAAATTGATGCTGATACAACAAACAACTGATCGCTGAAAAAGCAGTCCGCACAGGCAACTCTGAATTAGATGTAAAGCGCGGCTTGAGAACGGCACTGCTTGCCAGCTCCTGCACTAGCGTCATTACTAGCAGGTCGTTGCAGCGTCAGTCGATGTCGGGATTACTGCCCCAACAGAATTTGCGGTATCCTGCCCCTTTACATAGCAGCGCCCCAGAAGGCTGGGCCGCCAGATCACGGAGACCCCGATGAATTCTCAAGTCCGCCGCAGCAAAGCCGTGGCACTCATATTTGCCGTCCTGTCACTGGCCGCCTGCGGCCAGCCTGAACAATCAACACCTGTCGCGGCCGTGACGGAGGAAGCTGCGTTTGCACGGCCTGCCGGAACAGAGGCGTTTACCGCGATAATCTCGGGCACGCGGGTTGGGCAGATGGAGGTTCAGCACGGCGACGTCACCGAGGTGGGTTATGAGTACCGCAACAACGGCCGTGGCCCTTCTGTTGAAGAAGTCATTGAGTTTACCGATGAGGGTGTACCGCGAAGCTGGCGCATTACCGGCGCAACCACGTTTGGCAATATCATCGATGAGCAGTTTGAGGTGCAGGGCGGCACAGCAAACTGGACCGATACCACCGGTACCAGCGCGTCCGACATGGCGGAAGCCAATCTGTATGTAGCCCAGGAGTCCAGTCCTTATGCCTTGTGGGTTTATGCACGACTGTTGCTGGCTGCTGAAGATAATACCCTGGCGGTGCTGCCGGCCGGCGAGCTGAAACTGGAGGCTATCGATACACTGGATGTCACTGGCAGCGATGGCGCATCCATGGCCGTCACTACCTATGCGCTGTCGGGCATTGACCTGAATCCGAGTTATTTTGCCCTGGATGAGGCCGGCATGCTGTTCGCTTCCATGAATGAACGCTTTGCACTGGTGCGCGCCGGCTTCGAGCAGGAAGAGCAGCGCCTGCGTGATCTGGCAGCCGAATACGCAACCCGCCGCTTTGAATCCATACAGGAAAATGTCACCCGTGTTTTTGATAAACCGGTGCGCATCAATAACGTCAGAGTGTTTGATCCCGACACCCTGAGCCTCACGGATCCAGTCTCTGTGCTGGTTGAGGACAACCAGATCGCCTCAGTGGATGACGTGGTAGAGACGGCTGACGCCGATGAGATTCTGATTGACGGCGCGGGCGGCACCCTGGTTGCCGGCATGTTTGAAATGCATGCGCACGCCGGCCAGGGCAGCGCGCTGCTGAATATTGCGGCAGGGGTCACCAGCTTTCGTGACATGGGCAACAACAACGCCGTACTTGACGACCTGATTAACAAAATCGAGTCGGGCCGGCTGGTCGGACCGCGCATTCATCGCAGCGGTTTTATCGAAGGCAGAAGCCCGTTCAGCTCCAACAGTGGCATCCTGGTGGCGACACAGGAGGAGGCGCTTGACGCCGTCAGATGGTATGCCGATCAGGGCGACTTCCATCAGATAAAAATCTACAACAGCATGAACCCGGAATGGGTGCCGGCCATGGTGGCCGAGGCGCACGCGCGGGGCATGCGCGTGGCAGGACATGTACCCGCCTTCTCGAACGCGGACGCCATGATCGCTGCAGGCTACGATGAGCTGACGCACATCAACCAGGTCATGCTGGGCTGGGTGTTGGAGCCCGACGAAGATACCCGCACCCTGCTGCGGCTGACCGCCATGAAGCGATTCCCTGCCATTGATATCAACTCAGCCGCTGTGCAACAGACCATTTCTAGCATGGCCGAACGCGGCATGGGCATCGACCCGACGCTGGCCATCCATGAGAATCTGATGCTGTCCCGCAATGGCGAGGTGGCACCCGGCATGGTGGACTACATCGATCACATGCCTGTGGGTATTCAGCGCAACGCCAGAACGGCGCGTTCTGAAATCGCCTCACCCGAGGATGACATTGCCTATCGCCAGGGTTTTGCCAAAATTCTGGAGACCGTGCGTGAAATGCGGGATCAGGGTGTGATCATTATTCCGGGCACTGACCTGGGTGGTTCGTTTAGCTACCACCGCGAGCTGGAACTCTACCAGGAGGTTGGCATGACGGCCGCTGAAGTAATAAAAATGGCCACGCTCGACATGGCAACTTACCTGGGTGAAGGCGAGCGACTGGGTTCAATTGAACCAGGCAAGCTGGCTGACTTCTTCCTGATTCCGGGCGACCCGACGGCAGACCTTAAAGCCATCAAGACAATTTCAATGGTGGTCAAAGATGGCAATGTCTATTTCCCCAGTGATATTTATCCTGAGTTTGGCATTCGCCCGTTTACGCCAGCACCGATGATTGTCTCCGGCGCAGGGGAGGACTAGTTCAATCTGTGAGTGCGATAAATCTAAGAGGGACGCATCCGATGTAGCCGGCGTTTTTAACTTATGAGAGCCTACATTGCGCCACTAAGCAGCGCGCTCGATAACATGCTCCGCAGCTACAATCGCTGAATCCGTAGCGAAAACCGCCAGATCACGACGGGAAGCCTCAAATTTCAATTCTTCCACAAAGTCACTAAACACAGAGCTTTCAGCACCTGCTTCCTGAGCAGGTGCTTTGAGCACCAACTCGCAAGTTTCAAGCGGAAACAACTGGCTTTCATCTCTGAGCCGGTCTAGCTGCCAAAGTTTACTTTGGGCCCGGATCAGTGCCTGTTGAATACCTTTCTCACCGTATACTGCATCGAATTGGGCTGCATAATTACCTGCGATAAAGCCGAATTTCATGGGCAGGCCATAACCTCTAATCGTGACACTCCGTTCGAAGAACTCCGCAAGCTCACCTCGCCGCCCTGTCACTGCATCATAGATACTCTTGCGCCAATCCTCTGGCGCAGAGCGTTCTGGCCTCGCAGGTTCTTCGCTGTTTTCCAAAGACATTGCCAGGCTGATTGAAGACGAGCTTTTGGACGCCACTATCAATGCATCCTCGATGTTTTCGGCCAATGACGACTGCAGGTCTCCAAGATAGAATCCTTCCAATGGCGGCAGCCAGTCGCCCGTCAATGGCTGTCTGGAGTAGAATTTATCTGCTCCATCCACGCACAGGGACAGTGCATCTGCGATCCTCGCCCCCATTTCGAACCCGTATATTCTCTTCAGCCTTGAGGACGGTACCAACCTGGCAGCAATCAGCGCCTGGTCGTGCCCCTTTAGTACGAGTCCAACCGTTATCCTCTCTCCGGAAAAGGGAATAGGCTCGACCTGAAGACTGCGCCAGGAAAAAGCGTAGTCCGGTAAAGTAGGGAACTGGAATGTCATGGTTTTTCCTCTTTCAGCTCCGTAGAGCTGATGTAATTTTCCAGTTTCATGTTCAACTGTCTTATCCCCAAACTTTGCGTCAATATGTCAGGCATATATTTAATTCGACTACTCAAAAATCGAATATATTTCTCGACATGAATATTGATGCCATAAGTCGCCACATCCGGTAGCAATACGTACGTTCGGACATCATTCCAGTCAATATTGTTCAGCCTCTCAACTACAGACAATGCATCTCGTCTGATCCTATGCAATTCCAGCTCAGTCCTTCCGTCCGCCAAAACGTGCAAAACCTGTGAGTAACAAACCTCTTCTGGTTGTGCACTATTTGGTAGCGCCTCGTCATGGTCGATCATCCAGTACGTGCGGATGTCGGAATACAGTAAATTTTTCGGCAGACGATCTGTATTAAAAATCCACTCATCAAGTACGCCACAGACCAGCGCTTCGGGCCATCGATTAACGACTTCATTAATCTGGTCGTTCGCTATTCGAAATGTCGGGTAGAATTCCCGCTCCAAACCGAAAGCCAGATTATGGCGGTTGCCGGCACGATGCCCTGGGACATACGATGGTTCCACGTAAACATAATACGCCTGCCTAATTGGCAAACCGAGCATCCGGGCAAGAACCGCACACAACACCTCACGAGCTATATCCTCCAGTCTCAATAATTTGAGAAAAGCTTCTCGACGTACGTTGGAGGTATCCCTTATCGCAGCCTGGAAAGTCGTTCCTTTGCGGGTTTCCTTGGCACGCAGTGGTGGTATCGCATTCGCAATTTGCACCTCAGGATGATTGATAGCCATAATTGCCTTTTAAGCTCACCAGGCTCGCACTGACTCTAGTCACAACATAGTATGTGCCACGGAACCGAGTGTAATGATTGATACAAGCCTGTCAAAGCATAAGCCTGTTGAATAACTGTGGATAAGTGCTGTATAAATACCACTGTTCATATATACAGTATTTTGTTGATTGGTTCTACTCGTCTCGAACACATGTATTAATTGCCTGTTTATGCACGACATGGAATCATGGGTCACATCTAATCGGACATCGAAAGACAATAACCATCGATGAAATCACCAACGCCCTGTCACCTGACCAGGGTATTGTCGATTGTGATGGCAGATACCCTGGATCGCTTTCATCTGCTAAAGTGCAGCAGCCTATGAAACCAACAAAGCTGATCTGTCATGACAGGCTATCCGCGATACTCACAGACAGAAGAACGACTTAACGTTAGTTTGCACGCACTCGGTTTTTTGCTGAGTGTGGCGGCACTGGTTGCGCTGCTGCTGCGCGCCAGTGCCCTGGATTCGATGCTGGTGCTGGTGAGTTTTGGCCTGTTCGGTGTCAGCCTGGTGCTTCTCTACGGCATATCTACCCTTTACCACAGTGCGCAGAATCCGCGACTGCGCAGCCGCCTGCGCGTGGCCGACCATGCCAGCATCTATGTGCTGATTGCCGGCACCTACTCCCCTTTTGCACTTATTGTTATGCAAGGCAGTATCGGCTGGACTATTTTTGCAGTCTCCTGGTCCATGGCGCTGGCAGGCATTGTTCTGAAGCTGTTTTACACCGGCAGGTTCAGTCTGCTGTCAACATTGCTTTACGTCTTCATGGGCTGGATTATCCTGTTCGCGATCCAACCCTTACTGGCCAGCTTTGGCGGTCCAGGTCTCAGCTGGCTGATCGCTGGTGGTGTTTCCTACACCCTGGGCGCGGTACTTTACAGTATCCGGCGCCTGCCGCTTAATCACGCCATATTTCACCTGTTTGTATTGCTCGGCAGTTGCTGCCATTTTGTGGCGGTGTACTTTTATATCGCCTGAGTTGCGGCGCCTGGCATATTATGGACAATGCCCGGATGTCCGAAATCATGCGCCATAAGCGACGCTTACCACCATGAGGTCAATGTGAACAATTCACCCACTTGTCCAAAGCATTTTTTACCTCATAGCCAGGTAAAAATTCTTGCTCCAAACGTCCCAGCTCTTGCAACAGCAAATATCTGTAAAAGTCAGCTTCCTCGCCACGCAAAAAATCAGGAACACTGAGTTGAGCAATTTTAGGCTCTGCAACAGCCGAACCCGGAGCATATCGTTCAAAAAGTTCCCGAGTCATTAGCAGAGGATAAATCTCCGGATTGTACTGACGCGCCCTGCTCAGCATAAGCATCCCCCAGGTATCCATATCCCCCCAATACGCTATCGATTTACCAGCAAGGCACGCAGAGGCGAGCCACCGCAAGTCCAATCCTGCCCCCAACACGGCAATCGTGTCTGGCAGTTCCGGCAGAAGGTGCACACATTGTTCGTTCTCCACAACAAGGACTCGAGCGCACGGTAGTTCCGTCTCACTCAACTCGGCAGTTGTCAGCCGCAACCGCCGAAACGGCAGAATTTCGGTGCCCAGCGGGGCCACTAGCACCCAGTGATTACTTTCGTCTAATGCATCCAGAAACGTCGCAAGTCCCAACTTCGAAGTTTCATTGCCGAAGCGTTCATCAAGCAATCGGGTGATCAAACTGACATTGCGCTCGATAAACTTGGTATCAACGCCGTACTCGGACATCAAGCGAAGTGGTCGACCCGCTGCACAACCCGGCTCCAATTGCATCGCCAGCGTTGCAACCGCAATAATTTCGTCAATGTCTTTGTTGAGCCACAATGATTGCCTGGCAACCAACAAGGGGTGGAAAAGTTCATCAACGCCTTCGATCAACCGTTCAAGCTGGCTGTACTCATTCTTGATTTCCTTGTTTTCAGTTGCAGCAATCCACTCCGAGGGCGACTCCAATATCCAGGTAATGGGAACGGTTACCGGCGTGCTGCCAGCCCGATATCTGACCGTTTCCCAGACAACTTCCCCGACACTGACCTGGCGCCACTGTTCTACATGTCGCTGAACCGCATTCGTCTCTTGTGAGAAATTACCGGGTGCAGGTTTACCAATTGCAAGCCTGATCGGCCAGGCATCTGGATCAAGTAATCGCTCAGAGCGTATCGAGTTGCGACGCCACTGCTTCGCCAAACGCAGGGACAAATCAGTCGGCGATTTCATGACGGTTCGCAGCCCGACTCTGTTTATGCGCCTCCAGCTCCTCCCAGCTCAACGAGGTAAGGCTGGATGAGACACCGCGTCGATGCACAACAATCGCAGAGCGTGTGTGATGTCGCAACAAACGCATTTCCTTGTTGGGGGTAATAAAAACCGCGTGCAAGCCGAATTCGCAGAGTGCAGCAATAATTCGTCCGGCAACCGCATGTGAGCTTCGAGAAAACGCTTCATCCAGGACGATGGTTCCGAACAGGGGGCGACTGCTCCCGTCCGGGCACAGTGCGTAGCTCAAGGACGCAGTTAGAACGTAAGACGCAATGATTTCCTTTTCTCCGCCGCTGCCACCTTGTGATCCGGTCCGGGTTTCAACAACCTGACCAGAAACTCGGTCTATCACTGACACGGCAAATTCCAGGCGATATCTCGGATCCAGCAGTGCCTGCGCACCTTGCGTGCGGGAGCGTTCGCAGGCGTCTTTCAACAAGAGCACCAGTTCTTTGAGCGCCTTATAGTGGCTTTCACCGGCATCGTCTGTCAGGCGTGCAGAATTGAGCGCTCGCTGAGCCCGTTGCAAGCTCCGTAGACTTTCATGCACAACTTTTTTCGCCACCAGTCGCAAATACTGTCCGGGCTGAAAATCTACTCGCCGCATCGTACTGTTCAGATCTTCCAGCCGCTCTTCAATTATCGAGACCTCATTCTCAACGTGACTCAACAATTGTGTTACCCCCTCATCGGACGAGCGATTCAGGTAATCAAGGAAGCGCTTCAGTTTTTCTGGCAAGGCTTCTTCAGTCAGGACGTTCAGCCGCTCCAGATATTGGGGAATGTCTTCCAGGTCTCGGCCCACCTCGGCCAGCGCCCCTGTGTCTTCCTTCTTGGCATCGGACATCAATTTCGTCAGATTCTGGACGGTGTCGGCAACGGCAGTGCTCAGGCTTTTAACTGCCTCCTGCACGCGATCCCGGTAGTCACGCTCGATATCGTGAATATCAACCAGTTGCCTGACAGCGATCGTTGGCAGATGCGAGCCCGCCAGCTCTCGTTCAGCATTCGTCATACCGCTCTCACAGACCTTGAAAGCTCTCAGTTTGGATGTTTCGGCCCACTCAAGGTCTTTTTTGACTCTGGCTGCGTCACCAATAGCAGCCTTGTGCTGCTCTTCAAGCTGAGTTTGTTCGTTCTGCGCTTGCTGCAGTGCATTTTTCGCCGCGGCAAGATCAGAATCCGGCTGACTCAATGCCGCCAGCTTGCGTTGCAACTGTTTCAGTTCGCGCTCTGCTCCCGGAAGGTCGATGGTATCGAAAACAATTGAAAGCAGTTGCTCCAGTGCTTTTGCCTGACCTTGCAGCGTTGTTACAACGCCCTTGGCCTGCTCAAACGCCTGCGTGGCCTGGTTCAACTCTTCTGTTACACGCGATATCTCGGTCCGCAAAAAAGCCAGGCGATCTTTGTTATCAAAGCCCGTCATCCAGTCTTCATGCAGTCGCTTCTGATCCTGCTTGTCGAAAAATCGCGCCTTGCCCGACATCAAGCCTTGTGCGGTCATTGCGTGCGGGGTTTCACGAAGCTGGTCCGGAGAACTTACACAGTGGCGGTCGTTGTCCGCCAATAAAGCCTTCACCGCTTCCCGGTAGGGGTGCTGTTTAAAATCCAGTTTTCGGGTATATCCGTCGTCAAAAAAACGCGGCGTCTTCTCTGGCTCTTTGACTTCAAGCAAGCGCACATGCAGGCGATTGTCTCGCGCATTGACCCAGCGCAATGCTTCTTTTGCAGACGCTGGCGGCACCAGGACACGCAGGCGATGGCTGCCCAGGGCACGCTCGATAGCACCCCGCCAGCTTTGCTGATCAGCCTTGATCTGCACCAGTTCGGCCACAAACGGTAAATCAGCCTCTGGCAAATTCAATTGTTCCGCAAGCGCAGTTCTAAAGGTCTGGAACTGAGCAGGCAGATTCGAGCCCGGTCGTTTGATGACCTCCGCTTCTTCTGTCTTTAATTGTTCCAGCTCGGTCTTGATAGCCTGCTCATCCGCGCCCTGGCGGTAGGCATTATTTTCGGCGGCCTTTATCTCCTGCTCCAGGATATCCAGACGTGTCCTGGCCTCCCGCTTATTGGCATCCAACACCTCAGCACGCAAGTCCTCGCTCAGACCTAGATTACGGACGAGCCTTTGATACTGATCAGCAGCCAATTGCCGACTACCACAGTTCTTCTGCCAGTCGCCGATACGGTCGTTCAGATCATCGATGCTGGCCCCACCGATCTGCAAATAGGCTTGACGCAAGTCGTCAACGCGTTTCCGGTGCTGCGTCAGCTCAATTTGTAATTGTTGCTGAGTCTGCTCAGCATGCCCATGCGCGTCACTTAATCTGTCTGCTTCTGCGCGCCATAATCGATATGCCTGCTCCGCAAACCAGACAGGCATCAGCCTGCTGATCTCCTGCTTTTCAGACAACTCCTGCTGCAGCGTCTGATAACGCTGCCAGGCAGTGGCAATTGGCTGCAGCGATCGCTGCTGCCTGCGCGCTGTTTCCAGCTCCTGATGAATCTCTGTCAGATCGTCAAAGCTATTGGCAACCTCAGCGGCACGATCAAAAGCAGAATGATCGTCCAGCACCAGCTCGCGGAAGATATCATCGATGCTGTTGAGCTGTTTCAAGCCTGCCGCCCGGTTAAGCAGTGTGAACGCATTTTCACCGACATCAAAATAATCCCGCAGCCGTGCCAGGAATGCTTTTTTGCTGGGATACACCCAGATACCAGTTGACTGTTTTTCCTGTTGTCGCAAGGCGCGCATACCGCCCTCATGATGCAACATCAACCAGTGTTCAATTGTCTGCTCCGGCGATACAGCAAACAGCCAAAGACGCTTCATGTCCGTCGCAGCTGAACTGCTGTCGTCAAACCAGAACAGGGCGCCCAGTCGCACTGTATGCTCCTGACTGGCCAGCGTTGCCGAAATAGCAGTGATGGTTTTGCCCTGTCGGGCGATGTGTGACTGAGCCGCGCCTCCATCGCCCGGACCGGAAATGCCTCGGACATAAGACACCAGATCGCGATCACTTTCATGCCCACCGGTCGACGCCAGGTTGTATCTTGGATTGGCACATAACAATGTCATCAGTGCGTCAACCAGGGTGGTTTTACCACTGCCTGTTGGGCCAATCACCGCCGTGCCTGCACCGTCAATAATGGCCTGGTGTCGCCCCTGAAATCCGCCCCAATTGAAGAGCTCCAACTGCGTCAGCACGTGTGTCTGATCATCAAATGCAAATCCGGCCTGAGTCATTCGCCTGCCTCCGCTCCGGTTTGCCCATCATCGCCTCTGTAATCATTATGGTCTGGCATACCTGCCTGTGTGCGCAACCACGCCAGCATTACCTGCAAATTCTCGGGATTGGCGAGATGAGCAATGATTGGCCGAATCAGTACACGGTCATGCGCGTCAGGTGCACTGACCAGACCATGTCCCTTTAATGCATCCAGCAGCGCCATGACCCGGTTCCGTTCGCGCGCGTCACTTCCCATGTCGCCCAGGTACACCTGTAGTTCCGGGATGAGCTCATCCAGCGCCACTCGCGCGTCACTGGCGCCGGTACCACTGGACTGCTCGTGTGCAATAAACTGCCGACGCAGGATAGCGACCAGTAAGGATTGTTCCAGATTGAGACGTTGTCGGCGTACCAGCGGGTGTGACCATTCGTCTTCATCCGCGGCATCTTCATGGCGAACAACAACAAAAGCCAGGCCACGCACGTCATCAACCGCCATCTGCAAATCCAGCGGTTCCAGTATTTTGTTCAACGCATCTGGATGATTCAGCGCATGGCGATACAGATTCGGCTTCTGCGCCTGCTCCAGGAGTCCATACTTAAGTAACTCCTGGGCGGCACCCCGTATACCTTGCGGCGTGCGCTCTTCCTCCTGGGATGCGGAAGCTGTCGATACGGATTGCGCAGCCTCCTCTGGCAGCGCGGCATCGTCGGTCGGACCGCTTTCCGGCGTTTCATCGACACGAGCCCCTTGATCCGCGGCACCGGTAATTCGATCAAAAATGCCTGCCATGCTTAAAGCTCCCAATCAACTTTGGCAAGTGCTTCGCCATCCATCGCTGCGTATGGTAAATCAAAGCGCCACGGCCGCTGTTCCTGGTCCACCACTTCAATTTTCTCACGTTGCTCATCCATCACCTCGATTCCCGCCTCCCGCGCCATACCTATCCACAATGCAAAGGTTTCAAGGTCATGGCTTGGCGGCAATAAGGCTGCCAGCTCGCCCAGACTCAGAGGTTTACCCTGCTCACGCAGCGTAGCCAGCGTTTCATTAATCAAGGCGTCTCGGTCCAGTCCATCAAAGGCGTCCCAGAAATCATCGGCAATCTCATCAAGCCCGGCACTAACCACTCGCAGATCTGGCTCCGATGCCGCGCTGTCATCACCGGCCTTAAAACGCAGACGCTCTATGGCTGGGAACGCTCCAGCGCCAATTGCGACTGGCGGCAATGGCACAGCCTGACGTCGCACCGACTGGCGTTGCCAATCCAGATTCATGGCTGCCGTAAAAAACTCATTCAACAACTGACCTACACGGTGGTGCTCCGCCGCCAGACCGGTCTTGAGAAACCCCTTAACATCACGCTCGCTGCGGGCGCGCGCCTGCAAGACCGACTCCGATTCCTTTACCAGTCGCACCACCAGCGATCGCAATTCGCTTTGTTGCGGCCGGGCCAGTGCTTTGGAAACAACGGGGTGACGCAGGATTGTGCGCAGACGCTCACGCATATGGTCCAGTTCAATAGACTGGCGTAACTGTTGTTGAAAACTGTCGAATACCCGACCTTCTGGTGTACTCAGCAGCTGCTCATGGCCCTCCAGCAAGGTATCAACAATCTCGCCCCGGTGCAGTTGGTCACTGATAATTGATTGACGCAGTGCACGGTCAGCGTCACGCCAGGAGTCCTCAACCCGACGGAAATCTGCTCGCAAACCGATCGCCAGGTTATAGACTTCGCGAATACCCTCGATGGCGCTTGCTTCATCAAGCACCGGAACATTGCCCAGTTCCGCCTGCTGAAGTTCGTGCTCCATCGATTTGATGCGTCGTTTCAAACTGGCAATGCGATTGGCTGGATTGGGATTAAGGCCCATCTCCAGATTTTCGATTTCGCGTTGCACCACCGACAGGCGAGATGCAGTTGAGGTCATGATCCGACTATCGAGAGACTCAATAAACTGTATCGCAGACTCCAGCGCGTCGGTCGCAAAAATCCGCCCTTCCCGCTCAACCACCAGGCGACGCTTTATCCACTGGCGCAGCTCCCTGCCGGCCTGCTGCTGAGTGCTATCGGGATCAATATCGTACAACTCGTCGCTGGCATAGGCCTGCAACATATCAGACATTGCCTGCAAGGCATCCTCCATCAGAATGCCATCTTGCGCCTGATCAAACAGCGTTCGCAAACAGCCCAATACCAGCGGCGCCCGGCGCGACGCCAGTAACAGCCATGCAGGGTGCTGATTTCGGGCAGCGACATAGCGCTGTGTACGTTGTTGGGCGGTTTCGCTCATTTAGTCGCTCTCTAAGCGCGGTATGCTACCACCAATTAGACGGCTTGCCACCCTACAAATGGACGCTGGAAAAACCAGCAAACGGACGCTACTATAACCTGCAAATGGACGCTGATAAAACGGGCCGACGACGTGACCACTGACCTCTTTCCCAGAGCCATCAAAAACCGACTGCAAACAGCACTCACCGACACGCCTGTGGTTTGTCTGTTGGGGCCACGGCAAGCCGGCAAAACAACACTCGCCCGCAGCCTGGCGCCTGAGCGCGCATATTTCACACTGGATGACAGCGCGATCTGCCAGCTCGCCAATGACGATCCAGCCGGTTTTGTGCAAAGCCTGCCTGCGCAGGTCACACTGGATGAGGTGCAACGCGCGCCGGAACTGTTGATAGCCATCAAAAGTACGGTGGATCAACAGCGAACACCGGGACGCTTTCTGCTCACTGGATCAGCCAATCTGCTGTTGTTGCCAAAGATACAGGACTCGCTGGCAGGCCGCATGGAAGTGCTGCACCTGAATCCTCTGTCCATGGCCGAACTGCACCGCATGCCACCCACATTCCTGACCACCCTGCTGGAGGGGCGCTTCAGCATACAAATTGCTGAATCCAGCCCGGAGATCCCCGCGTTAGCGGAGTTACTGTGCAAAGGTGGCTATCCGGAACCTGTGCAACGGACGCTGGCTCGGGCGCGGCAGTGGCATCGCCAATACGTGAACGCCATTATTCAGCGCGACGTGCATGACATTGCCAATATCAACGACGAGGACTCCATGTCCCGCCTGATTGAACTACTGGCATACCGAACCGCCTCACTCTTGAACGTCAACAGCCTGGCCCAGGACCTGGGTGTACAACGGGAAACGATCGAAAAGTATCTCAGCGTACTGGAGCGACTGTTTCTGATCAGGCGCCTGCCTGCCTGGCACCGGAACCATGCAAAACGACTCATCAAATCACCCAAAATACATCTTGTTGATTCTGGCCTCGCCGCAACGCTCAGCAAACTGGCGCCGGCCGAGTGGCTGACACAAAGCACGGCCTTCGGGCACCTGCTGGAAAGTTTTGTACTACAGCAGACCGTCTGCCAGGCCAGCGCGCTGGAAGAGGAATTGCGTTTTACGCACTACCGCGACAAAGATCAGGTTGAAGTCGACATCGTCATTGAGCGGGGCCGTGAAGTCTGGGGGGTGGAAGTAAAAAAGGCGGTCACCGTGGACACCCAAAAAGATGGTGCGGGGCTGAAGCGGCTGGCGGAGCGGGCTGGCAGGGACTTCAGGGGCGGCGTGCTGTTGTATGGGGGTAATCATGTGTTGCCGCTGGTTCATACCGAGTGTTTTGCGTGTCCTGTTAGCCGGCTCTGGCAATGAGTTCCTGCGCCGGCGAATGCGTCGATAACATTCACACATGGCCATGTTGTGTCCGAACGACAGATTCATTCGCCACGCAGATGCCGGTCGAAAAACGCCATTTGCGTTCTGAGCAGGTGAGTCTGCAACGGGGGCGGACGGATGCCGTGGCGTTGGCCTGGGTAGGTCATCATCTCGAACACCTGGCCGCGCTCCTGCAGCTCTGCGAACAATCGGGTGGAGTGATCAAAGGTCACATTGTCATCCGCCATGCCGTGAATGATCAGCAGAGGGGTCTGGTAACCATCAAGATGGGCAAAGACCGAGCCGGCGGCATACCCTTCGGCATTGTCCTGCGGAGTCGACATGAAGCGTTCGGTGTAGTGCGTGTCGTATAGCGCCCAGTCCGTAACCGGCGCCCCGGCAATGCCTGCGGCAAACCTGCCCGGCGCCTGCAGCGTGGTCATCAATGTCATGTAGCCGCCATAGGACCAGCCCCACAGCCCCACCCTGTCGGCGTCCACAAAATCGCGCTCCTGCAGCCAGTCCAGCCCGGCCAGCTGGTCTTCAACTTCCAGAATTCCCATGCGCAGATGCAGCGGCGCTTCAAAGGCATGGCCCCGGTTTGAACTGCCCCGGTTATCGACCTTAAAAAGCACGTAGCCGGACTGGGCAAGAATCTGATCGCGGAGTGACTGCCACCCCTTCGTGACACTCTGTACGCCTGGCCCGCCATACACCTGAACAATTGCCGGACAGGGTGTCGCTGCGGTGCAGTGGTCCGGCCGGTACATCTGCCAGTGCAGTTCGGTCTGCCCGTCTGCGGCCGTCAGCGTGCCATACTCGGGTCGGACATGAGCCGTCAGATACGGCGCGTAAGGATGCTCCTGGTTCAGCGGGTTTTCCTCCACCCAGGCAATGCGTTCACCTTCCATGGAATAAAGCGCGGTGCTGGGCGGGGTGTCGATGTCGGAGTAGGTGCCGATAAAGCCCGACCCGCCAGAACCAACCGATACGTTCCAGCGTCCTTCGCCAGACGTAATACGCTGCGGTTCGCCCCCATCCAGGTTCACTGAATACAGGTGGCGCTCCAGTGGTGTGTCCCTCCAGCCGGAGAACCAGACAATACCCGCGTCCGCGTCGACAGCTTCCAGACTATCGACCACCCACTCACCCGATGTGATATCGCGGGCTACGCCATCCGCGCTGACATGACGGATGTGGCTAAAGCCGGATTGTTCACTGAGATAGAGCAAACCGCCCCCGGCCAGTGTTCGCAGATCGTGCGCAAGGTTGATCCAGGTATCTGCCTGCTCTGTGATACGTCGTGTTGTGTATTCAGCACCCGTGCTCGGATCAAGTGCCAGCAGGTCCCACTGCGTCTGCGCCCGATTCTGGCGCTGCACCCATAAGGTCTCGCCAGCCGCGCTCCAGTTGACGCGGCTAAGGTAGATGTCGGTATCGCTGCCCAGATCCATCTCGCGTATGTCGCCAGAGCCAAGGTCGATGACGTGCAGTGTCACCAGGGCATTGGGCGTGCCGGCTCGCGGATACCGCTGCTGCGACACCGAAACCGCGGCGGCCGAAATACCGAAGCGATCCACCACCATCACCGGGCTTTCATCAACGCGTGCAACCGCGATGCGACTGTCATCGGGCGACCACCAGTAACCGGTGTAGCGGCTCATCTCTTCCTGGGCAACAAACTCGGCCATGCCCCAGCTGATGACACCGCCGCCTTCGGTCGTCAGGGCACGCTCTTGCCCGGTAGACAGATCATGTATCCATAGATTCTGGTCGCGGATAAAGGAGACGAAACCGCCGCTCGGACTGACCTTGGCGTCGGTCTCAAATACCTCTGTTTCGGTCAGGCGGCGGGCTTGTGCGCTTTCCACATCGACGTAGAACACATCACCGTCCAGAGGCACCAGCACCGCAGCGCCTGTTTCGTCCCATTGATAGGTCACCACCCCGGAAGACGTGATGCGCGATCGCTCGCGGAACTGAATTTCAGCCTCCGTCAGCTCGCGCTCTTCTGGTGCCAGCTGGCGCGCATCGACCAGCACATAAGCCTCGCCGGTGGCAACATCCATTGCCCACAAATCCTGCACGGTGCGCTCCTCTTCTTTTGCGCGCAGGAAACTGATGCGACTGCCATCGGGTGAGAACTGCACATTGCGGGCAGTCGGGCCGGTCAGATCTGGCGAGCCGTAGAGACGTTCGATGGTCAGTTGTTCACCGGACCCGTCCGTGGTCGGTGTCGCCACCCGCTCGCAGGCGACAAGAATGAAGGGCAAAACAACAATCAACGCGCCACGCATGAAAACCTCGCGGTATCAGTATGTTAGATGGGGACAACTACATCCCCGCCATGGACTCACTTCCCGTCATTGTCCGACGTCACCAGCGACAGCCGGTAAACATCATGCCGCCGGTCTTTCATGGTGTGAACACTACCATGCGTATGCAGTTCTTTTAACGCATCCAGGTCAACATCAACGATCAGCAACATTTCAGAGTTGGGTGTCGCTTCTGCCTTGATACCGGTGGTTGGAAAGGCGAAATCCGACGGCGTGAACAAGGCGGACTGGGCATACTGAATATCCATATTATTAACTCGCGCCAGATTGCCAACGGCCCCTGCAATAGCGACATAACACTCATTTTCGATAGCGCGCGCCATGGCACAATGCCGCACGCGGGTATAACCATTTTGAGTGTCGGTCAGAAATGGCACAAACAAAATATTCATTCCCTGATCGGATAGCAACCGGGCATATTCCGGAAACTCAACGTCGTAACAGATCATAATGCCTATTTTACCGCAATCGGTATCAAACACTTTGACCTGATTGCCGCCCGACATCGCCCAGTTCCTTCGCTCTGCCGGCGTCACATGCACTTTGTCATATCTCTCCCAGCTTCCATCACGTCGACACAGAAAGCCACTGTTATACAGCTTTCCTCTTACGAGGTATGGCATACTGCCGGTGATAATATTGATGTTGTAGGTGATCGCGAAATCGATAAATTTATCGCGGATACTTTCGGTGTACTTGGCCAGCTCGCGAATGCTCTGGGTAACGCTCAAGTGGTTGTATTGTGCCATGAGCGGAGCTGCAAACAGCTCTGGGAACAAGACAAAATCACTGCCGTAGTCCGAAACCGCATCAACAAAAAACTCCATCTGGTCAAACAGCTTGTCAATGCCTGCCATACTGCGCATTTGCCACTGCACCAGGCCCAGACGGACCTGGGATTTTGGGGCATTGATCAACTTGACCGATTTGGTATAAAAAATATTTGACCATTCAAGCAAGGTGGCATAATCCTGAGACTCAACATCGCCCGGAATATACCCTTTAAGCAGTTTGCGAACATGAAATCCATTGGCCAGCTGAAAGCTCAGTACCGGGTCGTACAGTTCTTTGTTTGTTACTTTTTCAATATACTTTTTCGCGCTCAGCTTATCAGCATACTTGCCATAGTTTGGCATCCTGCCGCCGGCCATAATGGCTCGCAAATTCAGATTTTCACACAACTCCTTACGGGCATCGTAAAGTCGTCTTGCCAGCCTCAAACCCCTAAAGTCCGGATGGATGAAGACCTCGATTCCATACAGCACATCGCCACCAGGGTCATGATTGCGAAAAGAAAAGTCAGTTACGATTTCATCGTAAGTATGATCATCACCAAATTTCGCGTAGTCAATTATCAGTGAGAAGGCACAACCTACTACTTTGTTATCAACACAAACACAAATTTGCCCCTCGGGAAATCGCGTCAACAAGGTATTAACAACCTCTTCAGTCCAGGTCAGCAGGGGGCCAACGTCGTAGACTTGCTCGGACGCTTCTCGCAGCGCCCTCATATCATCAATAGTCAGATGGCGAATCTCGACATGATTGGCTTCCATAACTCCTCCAGAATAGGCTGTGGGCGAGACAGCATACGCTATTGCCTGTTGCAACGGTACATGGAATCATACGACTCAATAACCCTGGCCATCGACAGACAATAACCATGAACGAAATCATCGACGCCCTGAAGAAGTTCCGCGACAACAACGGTTATACGTTTCTCAGTTGAATCGACGCTGACTGTAAGTAAGTCGTGTAACTTCATAAACAGATTTCTCCAAATACTCCACATGACTCTCGTTAAAAAGCGTAACATTCACCCCATCGCTCAACGAACTTCGAAACACCAACCCGTCATAACCGCAGTTCTTGATGAATTCGCAAAGATACTGAGTCGGTAGATATTCGAGATCCGCTTCCCGAGGTAGCACTGGCCGGGATAGCTCCTCCTCCAAATGTGTGAAAAATTCCATTTGATGTCGAAACTCCGGTATTTCCTCCTCAGCCAATGTCATAAACGGCGAGACGGTTCGACGTGGAAAACGCAAATCCACCAAGCGAGCGGCTGACCCCATTCTTAGAGATACGACGCTCACCCTGTCGCCAGGGTGTGGGCGAACCTCGGCGATCGCAGTTTCGGGGGTCGATGCGGCGTACAGATACGGAATGCCGATAGGATTCGCCCGTCCGCTCTTTGCGAGGAAGGGCGGTGGCATGCCTAATTCCGCGACCTGAAACTCTTTCCCCGAACTCCAGACTCGCGCGCGAAACAGAGGGGTGCCGATTTCCTGTGCAGGAACTTCCAGTCGATTGAGGAATACCTCAAGACTTTTTAAATCAAGATTTTGCCTAAAAAAGAATCGGTTCTGAGTCAGCAATTCTGCTCGAAACTCAGACCATTTCATAACAGGTGATTCGTTGGTCGATAGAACCGGAGTTAATGCACGATCTTCGTAACCGGCGTCATCCAGAATATCGCATAAAAGCCTTGACGCTGAGTTATCATCCAGCGCTGAGAACATTTGCCAGTCCACCCTGAACCAGTCAAGCAATGTCCTCGCCTCCTCGGATTGCGATTCCAGATAGGCGGCTGCCACTGCCTGAAAGTCATCCCGCAGCTGATCAGGCGTTATAACGCTGACGGTCGTCGCACCACAATAGGAACAATCACCCTTACGTACTGCGATCTTATTGATGTGTTCAGAAAGGTGTATATCGTCGAAGCATCCTGCACAACAATACATCATGTTTACCGTCCCAGTAGATGAGCCATCAACTCCATGTGATGCTGCATCGACAGCTTTTTAATGTACCCCAGGCCCGGAAAATGCTGCGCCTGATGAAGTCGCAGGTATTCGGCGACAGCATTGGATCGAAACACTTTGGTACCGGGGCTGCTTACGTCCGCGACCAACTTTTCCAACGCCTCAGCAAACTTGCCAGCAGTGTCGGCGGCGGTCTTGTTACTCGTTGAAACATAATGGTTGATATAAAGCTGCCCTTCGTCATCTGGTTCCGCATAGGTCAGATGAATAGCCACCGCAAACGCAGGCCCGCCGCCGTCGCTGTAATCATCACCAACGACCAGAAAATCACCAAAGGCCTCACCCGGCACCTCACCATAGGTCAGATAAAGATCAGAATAGCGCTCCGACGCCGGGTAATCCGCATTTCGCAGGGGCTTGTTAAACCCATCCTCAACAATGACACGCGTGATACCGGTGAAATGTCTGCGGTACATCCTGGCAGCTTGCAAACCAACAAATACGTGGGAACTCAGTTGCCCCTGATACTCAGCAAGTGTCTCAGCCAGCACCCGGCCATCAGAAAAGCCTTTGTGAATTACTGCGGTGGGCAACTCAAAACTAGTGAAGTACTTGTCGACATCTGCAACTGAGCTGTTTTGTGTCAAACACAGGCCGACTTGAAAAGCAGGGTAGCCCCCCAGCAACTCCTCAAATATCTGTTCGCGCAAATCCCCATTACCATGTACAAGCTGCCCAACAGACGGATTGGCGATGAGGATAAAGTGGCAGTTGTTTTCAACCAGCGCTGTCAGCGCTCTTTTCAAGGCAGGGAAGTTCTCGCGCACAGGTTCGATAATCGGCACAAAACCCCAGCGTGCTATGTTTTCAGCCTGCTCCCGGAGCATGACCAGTTCGAACTGCTTGCCGCGCAGATATGGGTAGTACATTGCAATCCCCTTGCTACATGACTATGCCAGAACAGCACCTACGGGGCTGTTCAGTCGGCTTACGAATCGCTCTTGCTGCGCCCTGTTGAGTCGCAGCGACAATGCGGCTGCTTTCAGACTGCATGGCAAACTATCCACGTGCGCACGCAAGCTCAGTAAATCGCTTCGTGAACGCAGCACCCTCACCATGTGATCGTGTGCCACTTCCGGAGCGAGCGTGGAAAACAGTCGCTTGGCCTCGGTGTAGACTTTTGTATTGGGCAGCCCCTTCAGACAAGCACCGAACTCATCCTTCAGAATGCTCAGGTACTCCTGCCTCGTCAGCGAATCAAACACAGCCTCAGGCTTGATATTCCGTTTGTTGCTGGCAGGTGCCCGATAATTGCCACGAACCCGGAACTGATAACCCTTATCAGCCAATGTCAGGATGCCAATCTCCCCCGGCAAAAACTTTTCGGCTGCTGCAAATAACCGCTCCTCAGTCACTACCGTAATATAGTCGAAAACCCTGGCGTATGCTGACAATTGCCTGTCAAGGCGCGTGAAGTCATCCAGAGCGGTCTTGATCTCATACACATGGGACGTGCCATTGACGATCACGGCATCTGCCTTGCAGCCAGCCGCACCGAACTCGGTCAGCATGAAGGCCGTATTCAGGTTGTGCACACCGAGGAAGCGCTTTTCTGCGATAGCGTTCTTGTAGACATACTCAAATCGGTAATCCCGAATGAAACTCGAGAACAATTTGTCGTAAAACTGACATACCGTGTCGTCCAGATCAAAAAAACGATGGAGATTCAACTGACGAAAAAGCCGGGAGGCCAAGGAGGAACGGCTTGAAGAGCTCAAATCTGACAACACGCCAGGCGAGAAGAAACGCGCCAGCGCTGATGGATCGGTATGAATGTCTCTGTTAACGGCTTTAGACATGTGCAGATGTTATGGTCATAGTCGCTATAAAAAATATACAGTCAGCGGTGATTCATAATAGCGTCGAACAAACTGACTGGCTGAAAAGTATAATTACAACCTCTATAACATTTGGCAACCACCATGGTCAGCTGCCAGCCTTAGAGTACAGACATCTTTTGGACCAGTGTCCAGCCTCCAATTTCACACTGGCGGTAGATTCAACTCTTTCAGATACTGATTGTGCTTGTCTGATGCTTCGCGAATGCGCTTTTCTATATCAGTCAACTGCGTATGGACAGCAGCAAGGTCTATTTCCGGCTCGGGCTCCACGGTAGTGACATAGCGGGAGATATTGAGGTTGTAATCGTTCTTCTCGATCTCTTCCATGCTGACGCGTCGAGCATAACGCTCTACCGATTCTGGTCGATGTTGATAAGTATCGATGACTTTGTCGATGTGCTCCGGCAGCAGCTTATTCTGTCGTTTCCCCTTCTCGTACAGCTCAGCCGCATTGATGAAGAGCACATCATTCCACTTCTTGCACTTTTTGAGAATCAAAATACAAACCGGAATACCTGTGGAAAAGAACAGATTAGCTGGCAGGCCTATTACAGTATCAATATGACCATCTTTGAGCAGCTTGGTGCGAATACGGCTCTCAACGCCACTACGGAAAAGTACACCATGGGGCAAGATAATCGCCATGGTACCTTCGTCGCTCAGGAAGTGAAAACCGTGCAGCAAGAAAGCAAAATCGGCGGCTGACTTAGGTGCGAGGCCGTAGTTCTTGAAGCGAAAGTCTTCGCCTAGCGCTTCGTTGGGCTGCCAGCGGTAGCTGAAGGGCGGATTGGCCACCACCGCATCGCACTGTAGCTTTTTGGCCGGGTTCATCTCGTTCAGCAGCTCCCAGTCATTGGTCAAGGAGTCGCCGTGGTGGATCTCAAACTCGCTGTCTTTGACCCCGTGCAGCAGCATGTTCATACGCGCCAGGTTGTAAGTGGTGATGTTCTTTTCCTGGCCGTAGATCTTGCCGATACCGTGTGGTCCCATCTGGTTGCGCACATTGAGTAGAAGCGAGCCCGATCCGCAGGCAAAGTCCAGCACATTGTTGAGCTTTTTCTTCTTACCGGTGGTCGGGTCCTGACTGTCCAGCGTGACAATACGCGAGAGGATAGTGGACACAGTTTGCGGGGTATAAAACTCACCGGCCTTCTTGCCGGAACCAGCTGCGAACTGGCCAATCAGGTACTCATAGGCATCGCCCAGAATGTCGCTGTCGGTCGAAAACTGCGCAATCCCCTCGGCAATCTTGGTGATGATGGTGCAAAGCTTGTCGTTGCGCGCCTTGGGCGTCCGACCCAGCTTTTCCGAGTTGAGATTGATCTCGGAAAACAGCCCCTGAAAGGTGCTGGCGAATGATTCGTTTTCGATGTGCTTGAAACCTTTTTCCAGAACTCGAAGCAGCTCGTCGTTCTGAGTGCGGGCGCGCTCGTAAATGCTGCTCCAGAGATAGTCCGGGTGGATCACATAATGCATCTTGCGGCGCATCTGTTTTTCAAAAGCGGGCACATCCCCGGCGTTTTCCGCATACCAAACCGCCAGCGGCGGGCGTCGATCCCCGTCTTCCAACCGGGGATAGTCCTTTCCCAGCTCTTTTCTCGCCGCCGCCTCGAAATTGTCAGAGAGGTAGCGCAGAAACAGGAACGACAGCATATAGTCGCGGAAGTCATCGGCGTTCATAGCGCCGCGCAGGCCGTCGGCAATCGCCCAGAGGGTCTTGCCCAGTTGGCTCAGTTGGTCTTTGGTCATTTACTTTCCTTTCAATAATCTATGGAGGATTTCTCGGTAATTGTGTTTGGCATTTCCTCGCCTTGAACTATTAAGGATTCCTTTACCGTTCCCAAGGAGCCAGCTTGCCAACGGTGGCCTTGCCAACACGGATAAATTAGCCTAAACTCAGATGCAAGTGGATTGGGAGTGCCCGATCGGCGTACAGGCTTCGGTGAGATCATCGAGGCCTTTCGCTTTTCTGGAGAGGCGTTTTTCACCGAGGCTCTCAAGGAAAACATTTCAAACCATACCCCTCATAGCCACTCCCCGCGCCGTCTCTGCCCTTTTTGCTATAAAACTTCTTCTCCAGAATGGTGAACGCCTGATTACTCTGAGCCGGGCGAAGATAGCTTATACCAATAGGTCGAGCCACCAAGTCCGCCAGCTGCAAGCCCGGTGAATTGGTTTTCTTATCGGCAAACTTCAGCGCAAACGGCAGGGCATGTCCATGGGCATTGGCACCGTCACAAATGCGCCGGAACTCCAGCTCCAGCTCATCATCTTCTTTCCTTCCCCGGTTTTCGACCACCACATGGGTAATACCTTTTTGCTGTGCTTTTTCCTTCATGAAATAAAACAAACGCTCAAGGCAGAACTTCAAAGCGATATGGTACGGATTATCGGGAATCTGATATCTATCAGCTAGGCAATTTTTGTCAATTACACTGCTGATCAGGACGAAGTTATGCTGCTCGATAATGCCGCCAAGTTCATCCAAAAAGGCACTCTTGACAGCCCTGTTTTTAAAATTAAAACCGTTAGTCTCTTTACGGATGTCATGCTCGTGCAGAATCTGCATGTCATGACCAAAGTGACGAAACTTGAAGCCAGTAATGGCAGGCACCACTGCCTGGCAGTAATGCCTCTTAAGGAAAATACACAAAGCCAGCACAAACACCGGATACTCCGGATTGATATGCGTCAGACTGTGGTCACCACTTTCATCCACATAGACGATGTAATCACTCCATTGCATACTCAAAGGCCCTCCTTGTTAACGTTCGCCACATGACCCCCACCCATATTGAGAGCATCATTGCCGAAGGTAAAATGCAATGCAGCACCGCCTCCGGATTCCAGCCCGCCTTATATTCCACCCGCTCGCTTTCGATGGTGCGGTGGTGGAGCAGGAAGTCGAGGTTAATGGGGAGTTTGGGATTCATGCCTGCGCCTCCTCCACAACCGGGAACAGTTCCGGGTTAAAGCGGTAGTTGTCCATAAAGTCACGAAGGATCTTGCGGAAATAGTCCTTATTCTCCGGCAGCATTTCCTGTGGTTCATACAGGGAATAGTTTCCATGACTGAGCACGTTGACCAGGCGGGCATGGAGAATGCCGTCTGGGTCGTCGCTGTCCTGTCTGAGGCACGCTGAGAAGTTGCGGAAGCCGTGGAACGTGGCAGTCTTTTCCATAATATTGCGGAGAATATTGAAGTGGTAGGTATAGATTTCACCCGACTCCGCCACCTCGTGCAGTTGTTTCAGCAAGGCTACATGATGATAGCGCGGCGTCTCACCAGTGTCGGCCAACCGGAAATTGTCGGCCTCTTTACTCAGGAAGCCTTTGACCGCGTTGCTCAGTTCGTTGCACATCACATTGAAAAAAAGATGGTGGTGCGTCGATATCACAGTTCTGATCTGCCCATTGGCAGTCTTCAGCAGTTGCGCCAAGTGGCTGGCTACGGCAATGGCGTTATTGTCGTCCAGCGATGAGATGGGGTCGTCGATATAAAGGTACTTCACCCAGGCATAGGGTGAGCCGTCCTCCTGATCCACCGCCAGCTGGGCGACGGCGAGAAAAAAGCACCAGACAAAGATATTCTCCTCGCCCCGTGAGACCTTGATGGGAGTGGGCGCGCCATCGGCGTCTTGTTCCCGGAAAAAGGTGATTTCCCAAGTCTCATAGTCGATGAGGAAGTTGAAGTTCGCGTAGCGCGCCAATAGTGGTCCGATGCGATTTTCCATCTCCAGTTCTTGCAGGCCGTCGAAAAAATGGGAATCACGGTTCAACCGCAACACCCGTTTGGCGCCGTTCTCCAGGTCGTTATCCCAGTAGAACAGGTCCTCTGTGAAGGCGTTGAAGTATAGAGTGTCGCGTTTTTCTTCCTCGCCATCGCCTTGTTTTCCCAGCTCTTTGAAGGCCATGGACAGGCGCGTCTTGCCGGTGCCGTTGAAGGCGAATAGCAACACGTACTTCTTGTTCTCCAGCCGTTCGCGTAGGTGGGTCGCGATGGCGTTAAGGCCATCGAAAGTCGTTGTTGCAGCGTTATTCACATGCCCGCCTTAGCAAAAGTGGTGGCAAACGATACACAACCTTCATTTCGACGCAAAATTTTGAAAATGATGGGAAACCCAAAATTGCGACAATAATTGGAGAAGTTGAAAATGCTGTGCAGCCCGGAATTTGAGCTCTAGCCCGCTTTGTATTCCACTCGCCGCTTTCCACGGTGTGTAGGATCAATCTGCTCATGATGTTTTTAGTTGCGCAAGCGAATAGCGATTTTCACGCGCCCTGAATGCGTCCTCTCCTCCCTCAAGCAGTAAACAGACCGCTTCACGAACTCCCATTCTATCCCCGGGGACAGAATGCTCTAACCCACCAGTGTCGTAACGAATACATGGATATGGCTGGGTGCTTGGGCGATCTGCCGTTGCAATAATGATCTGCTCTGCGTCGGTCGCCACGACGAGGTTAGGATTATGCGTAATGAGAATAATCTGTCGTCGCTTCTTCGCTTTTCTAATGTATGGGACCAACTGCTTATAAACGGATGAATTGTCCAAATTTCCTTCGGGCTGATCAATCAAGAGCGGCCGGGTATCATCCTCATCCATCAGCAGATATAGGACCAGGAGAGCGATGCCACGAGTCCCGGGCGATAGATATTCGAGTTCCGTCCCAGAATAATGAATCTTGTAAGATAACTCGATGTGATCGACCGAGAATATCCAGTCGTAGAGCTCCACACGAGACAATTTTGAGGTTCCATTTTTTTCAGGAAACGACGGAATGTCCATCGCAGAAAGGAGTTCTTTAAAGGCCGCTTCAATACTCACGAGGTCGCCAGCTCTCCATGCGGGCATCAGTCTGGCTTCGACAATCCTTTCAACCTCCAACCGCTTAGCTTCAGCCCCTGCTCGTCGTCCGTCAAAGAACCTGGCAGCCTTATCGAGCCAAACCTTAGAATCAATCTGGTAACCGACCGACACACTAAATTGCATTTCCTCGCCAAGTTGATTGATCGCATCTTGCATTGGTGAGTAGAGTTCTTTCAAACCAGCCTTGTCGGCTGACAGAGCTTCAAAAACTTCTAGATATAACGAAATTTGTTTAGCCTCTTGCTTTTCAAGAGTCCTCAATACCTTTTCATCGAGATTCTTAATTTCCTTAGCCAATCGCTCTGCATTGGCAGTTCGCTCGGCAATTTGCTTTTGAAGGTCGAGAAGTCGCTTTCTGCTAACCTCGTCCTTTGCAACAAGCTCTTTAAGTCTTGCAATCTCTGCCTTAACGCCGACTAAAGAAGGTGGTGACGGAGGCGCGCCATCTGCCTCTTTTAGCGCTGCAACTTCTACATCGAGATTTTCTATTTCTTGCTGAAGAAGGCCAACAACGTCGGACGACCAAGTTGGCTCCAGCTTCATCACGACATCTTGCGCAACCTCGGATTCACGCAGTTGCTTCTGGATTTTTGTTATCTCTTGTAAGGTGCTCTTTTTGATAGCCGCATATGATTCCATTGCACCATCAATTGACCTTCGCCTTCTGCTTTTGACAGCAATTTTGTCTTCGATTTCCTTTAGCTTTTTCTGTTGTTTCTCCAGCTCCTCCAGAATCGTTTTATCAACAGATTGAGTAGCATCAGGCATCTGCTTCTTCAGCTCTTCAACCTGCTTCTCCTGCTCTTCCTTGAAGGATACTTTGGCTCCTCTTTGATCGATCGCTTCTCGGAGTCTATCCACCTCTTTATGTAGGGTTGCAAGCTCCCCACGAAGTGCCTCCTTCTGGATATTGGAAGCAGCTTCTCTCGCTTTCCTCAATTCACCAAACGAGGAATACCCCTCTTTCTGAGTCTCATCTAACTTGGCAAATACAACATCTTCAATTGCTTTCTGAAGTTCTGTACCCTCATGATCTGAAGAACACAGGCGCTCGACAAAGTCTTGCGATAAATAGCGGACACGCGGCCTTGATGTGCTCAGCGGAGTGTCGGTGAGAATTCCCGCTGTTCGCTCACCTCCACCCCATTCAAGCTCAACCGCCATTCCGGAAAGATGTAAAGATCCTTTTGTAATGAAGGACGATTGGGACCTCTTATCCATTGGGTATCCCGCCGCAAAAGAGGAAAGATCTGCTACTGCGGTCTTGCCTGCACCTTTCTCACCGATCACAGCCACGAGCCCTGAATTTAACTCAATCGAGTCACTTGCGAACCAGCCCGCGCTATTTGATATTGAGATGCTTCGAATCTGCTGGCTATGGTCGGAAGGCTGGGGTGGCAGAGTTCCGATATGAACACGGTCTTCAGGCTCCCAGAGAATTTGGCGCAGCCCGTGAAAGGTGGGGTCGCTTTTCACCCAGCAGAATCTGTTATTGTCGGGCTTGAACAATCTCTCCACCTCGTGAGCATCAGACCCATGAACACAAGGCTTTAATGACCGATATTGGCGGATTACCTCCTCCTTCGGCATGCTCTCCTTACGACCGAGATAATGTTCACGATCTCGGGCATTACCCGAAAATATGAAGTGGCTCCATTTCAAAATTTCATCTCGGATGGCGCCAAAACCGTCAAGAGGGAGTCCACTAATTCCATCCTTACCGTTTGCGATACCGATCAAGGAATTATTTCTCAGCCATTTTTCGCTATCTAACCAGTTTTTTATCGCCGTCCGATCTGGTTTAAACTGGCAAAGACCGAACGTATAGGCAGCCTCATCTTCCGTGAGGCTGGGGTTCTGAGCCCTTCCAAAGGCAATCAAATCTTCTCGACAGCAGCCATAAGGTTGCCCGTCGTAGTTGAATTTTAGATTTCTGAGGGCTTTCTTTATCCTGTCAATATGATCCTCTTCAGATGGATCGACCAATAGATGCAAGTTAAGTGCTTTCCCATCGTCGGTGTTGGGCATCATCCGGAACTCGATGTTTGGGATTAGCAGATCAACCGTGGTCAGACGGCCATTATCTCTTTTTTCTGCATAAAGCTTCTCGTATCCATCAATTGTCATGTAGTCAGTGACGCCGATCACTGAAATCTTCGCATCTGTTGCTGCTTTTTCGAGTGCCTCTACGTATTTCTCCCAGGTAGCTCCACTGAACGCAGCCCCTAGCCGACTCTCTGGTGTATGAACGTGAAGGTCCCAACGCCGCCATTCAGATCCTCGTGACCAACGAGAGGGAGCAATTTTAAGAGGTGATGAAGACGCTGTCATTATGGGCCTCTATTTAAAATCAGGATATTGGTGTCAATCGTGTATATGCTCATCCCTCAACCTTCTTCGCGGGTGGAAAAAGTTGTTGCATCAGCCCTTTTTTATGGGCTTTGAGGGCGTCGATCTTGTCCGCCTTGGCGGCGATCAGTGCATCGAGAGACGAGAGGCAGTCGGCGATTTTTTGTTGTTCCTCTACAGCTGGAACGACAATCATCATATCCTTAAAATACGGTAGACCGATCGTTTTAATGGTATTACCCACTGCGATCGATTCAAAGGTTGGTTTCATTTTTTGTAGGAAATAGTACAAAAACCAATTTGACAGCTTGGATTTTTCGCAGCTCCAGGAAATGAAGTGTTGACTCACCGCCATAGGGGAATGCAACACACCGCTCTTTCCAACACCTGCATCTCGACTAAGGATAACTGTCCCAGGCGAATGCAGCACTGCTGACGAATTGCTTAATCCCGTTTCAGAAATTTCATTTTTTGTTTTGAAGATATAGCCGTTATCCAATTTATCTGAATCCGCCAGAGACACCCACTTTACGCCGCCGTTATAATAACTTGGATTCTTCTTGCTAGGTGTGTGACCTGACCCACGTTTAGCCAACTCTTCAAGCTTACATTTTCGCCATTTCCCCGCATCCCGAAACTCGGGGAAGCGCAAGCGGGGAACGGTTTCGCCTTCGCGGGGGAGGAGCTGCTGCATTAGCCCTTTTTTAAGGGTCTTGAGCGCCTCGATCGTATCCGCTTGGGCGGCAATCAGCATATCAAGGGACGAGAGGCAGTCGGCGATTTTTCTTTGCTCAGCGACGGATCTTTTACCCGCCGGGAGTGGAACTGGAAGCGCCATCAGGTCATTGTCATTAATGCTCAGCGACCCATGCGCACGGGCACCAACCTGAATAAACTTCCGCAACCATCGGCCATGCAGATTGCCCAGAAAAAGGTAATTCAAGAACCTCGGATCAGGTGACTCACCTTTAATCCTGAAGCACGTAAATATACTGTTCGGGACAGCAGCTAGCTCGCTGCCGGAGTAGAGCGTGAGAAAACCTTCTGGATATTCTTTAGTGGCACTTTTGTTGTAAGCAAAATCATTGGGCTTCAGAATCAAGTAATTCTTGTATGAGTCTCCAGCTATGATGCGCCCGAATTTTTTTTCTTGACTCACTAGGCCGACACCCGACGTAATGCTCATAGGGATACAAGTCTTGTCCCCCACTTTCTCGGTGCTAATAGTGGTTAACGAACCCAGTTTCGCTGTGGTCCACTCCTCCGCACCCTGAAATTCTGAGAAGCGCAACCGGGGCACCAAGGCCTGCTTCTCGTTCTTCATCTTCTTACTCATACGACGCCAACCCCGATATCTCGCGCCCGCTGGCCTGCTTTTTCAAAAACGGTACCAACTCTTCCATCAGTGCCAGCTCGGCCTTACTGCGTGCCTTCCAGCCCAGTTCCAGCGGCTCGAACAGGTCGCTTAGCTGTTCGCCGTCGAAGATCATGCGGTCGAGGATACCGTCCACGAAAGTTTGCAGGGCTTCGCGGTCCAGCCCGTGACGGTCGGCCAGGGCGGTGATTTCATTGTGGGCTTTTTGTGCCTTGAAGGCCTGGTAGCCGTCGCGAATGGCGGCCTCGCTCAGGCCCTTGCCGGCTTCCAGGGTATTGATGTACGCGATGATACCCTCGCGCTCGTCCATCAGGTTGCTGCTGGCGGCGAGCAGGTTGATGAGCTGGTCACGGCGCAGGGTCTTTTTGCCGGGCTTGTCCTGACTGAAGCGGGCGATCAGGCCCATGATGTAGTCGTAGTCGATCAGCGCCGAGGAGAAGAGCACGAACTCGAAATCCAGTTGTTCGATGGCCTCCTGATCTGGCGAGACCTGTTCGCCGGTTTTGCCCTGCTGCTCCTTGAGGCGCTGGGCGGTTTCCAGGTAGGCGCCGCGCAGGGAGCGCAGATCGTCCTCGGGCAACACGCTGTTGATGCGTGCTTTCTGCTCCTCGTCCAGGTCGGTGTACTGGTCGAGCTGGGTCTTGAGGCGCTGCACTTCCTTGAAGCGGTTGACGAACTCGATGCGCGCGGTATCGCCCTTTAGGTTGTAGACGCCCTTGGGTTCGGCCACCACATCTTTTTCGGTAAGGAAGTGCCCGATGGCGGCGACGGCCTGTTCGTACTCTTTGATCACCACAGGCGCCGGGTCCACCAGCCAGATTTCACGGGAGCGGTTGATGTCCTCGCCGGAGAAGAGCGCGATGGCGTCGTCCACGGCCTTTTGCTGGCCGCGGAAATCGAGGATGTTGCCGTAAGGCTTGGTGTCGTTGAGCACGCGGTTGGTGCGCGAGAAGGCCTGAATCAGGCCGTGGTGCTTGAGATTCTTGTCCACATACAGGGTGTTGAGGTACTTGGCATCGAAGCCGGTGAGCAGCATGTCCACCACAATGGTGATGTCGACCTTGTTTTTGTGCGGCAAATCGCTGTTGGGGTATTGCTGATCCTTGATGCGCTGCTGCACATCTTGATAGTAGCGGTCAAACTCGCTCACCGTATGGCTGGTGCCGTACTGGGTGTTGTAGTCGGCAATGATTCCTTGCAGGGCGGCCTTTTTCTGCTCCGGCTCGTGTTGGTTATCGGCCTTCTCCTGGGGCAGGTCTTCCTGGAGCTGCTTTACATCCTTGTCGCCGTTAGCCGGGGGCGAGAAGATGCAGGCAATATTCAGTGGCGTGTAATCTGGGTCTTCCGCCTGATGATCGGCCTGAAAGTCTTTGAACAGCCGGTAGTAATCGATGGCCTCGTTGATGGAGGTGGTGGCCAGCAAGGCGTTGAAGCGGCGCTGGCTGGTGGCGGCCTCATGCTTGGCCAGGATGGCGTCCACCACCGCCCGTTGGGCTAGGGCCTGAGCAGGTTTGGAGTTTTTGGATTTGGCCCTTGATTTGCCCTTTAACGGGCCATCCGCGTCTTTTGCCTCTGCGGCCTCCGGCTTGAAATAGTCGATATGAAAGCGCAGCACATTGCGGTCATCAATGGCGTGGGTGATGGTGTAGGCGTGCAGTTGCTTTTCAAAGATATCTTTAGTGGTGCGGTAGCTGCCCACAGTGCCGTCGATCTGCTTGTAGCTGGCGTTGTCGTCAAAGATGGGCGTACCGGTAAAGCCGAACAGTTGCGCTTT
Organism: Gammaproteobacteria bacterium UBA2675; assembly: GCA_002354805.1. Taxonomy (GTDB): domain Bacteria; phylum Pseudomonadota; class Gammaproteobacteria; order Pseudomonadales; family Pseudohongiellaceae; genus Pseudohongiella. Next base: position 801,519 of record DEMH01000009.1, on the reverse strand, counting down.
GGGAAAAAAGGCCTTGATGGCCTGGTGGTTGTCGCCAAACTGGGAGCGGTGGCATTCGTCGAAGATGATGACGACGCGCTTGTCGCGCAGCGGGGCCAGGCGTTCCTTGTAGGGCTGCCTGCCCTTCTCTTTGTGCTGTTGGGCTTTCTTGCTGGTTTCATCCAGCGCCAAGCCGAGCTTCTGAATGGTGGTGACAATCACCTTGTCGGCGTAGTCCTCGGAGAGCAGGCGGCGCACCAGAGTTTCGGTGTTGGTGTTTTCTTCCACGCAACCTTCCTGAAAACGGTTGAACTCCTCCCGGGTCTGACGGTCCAGGTCCTTGCGGTCCACCACAAACAGGCACTTTCCAATATCCGGGTTGTCCTTGAGCAGGGTTGAGGCCTTGAAAGAGGTGAGCGTCTTGCCGCTGCCAGTCGTATGCCAGATGTATCCATTGCCCCGGTTCTGGTGGATGCAATCGACAATGGCCTTGACTGCATAAATTTGATACGGGCGCATAACCATCAACTTCTTCTCGCTGGCCACGAGCACCATATAGCGGCTTATCATTTGACCAAGGATGCACTTGGCCAGGAACTTGTCGGCAAAGTCGTCCAAATGGGTAATCTTGCGGTTCTCATCGTCTGCCCACTGATAGATGGGCAGAAAGCGCTCGTCTGCGTTGAACGCAAAGTGCTGACTCTGATTGTTGGCGAAGTACCACGTGTTGTCGCGGTTGCTGACGATAAAAAGCTGCATGAAACACAACAGTGTGTTGGTGTAGCCGCTGCCGGGTTCATTGCGGTACTCAACGATCTGCTCCATGGCCCTGCGGGGATTGATGCCTAGCGTTTTCAGCTCGACTTGCACCACGGGCAAGCCGTTGATGAGCAGTATTACATCATAGCGGTGGTGGCTACTGTCGGTATTGATCCGCAGCTGGTTGATGACTTCGAAGTCGTTCTTGCACCAGTCCTTGAGGTTGACCAGCATGTAGTGCAGCGGGGTGCCATCCTCGCGCTGGAAGTAGCCGTATTCGCGCAGGGTCTTGGCTGCCTGGAAGACATCGGCGTTGATGATCTCGTCACGCAGACGGGCAAACTCGGCATCAGTAAGGCGGACGCGGTTAAGAACCTCGAACTTCTCTCGGAAATTCCGTTCCAGCGTAACCTTGTCGCGGATATCAGAGCGGTGTACATATTTCAGCTCTTCAAGCTTGTCGATCAATTTTTGCTCGATCTGACTTTCTTTGAGGCTCATCCCTTTTTCGATTCCTTTGGCATTTGGTGCAACCTAACTGAAGCTATCTAAGATTAAGCCCAGCAACCTCTCTATTTCTAAGTTTATTCTGGTTCGCGCCTACATAATTCAATATTAACAGCACGAATTGAAGTCTAACTTCTTTTGACACGGACTGCTCCAATAATGACAGGTAGTAGCTCCAGTCTCTCCCCCCTACTTCAACCCCCAAATCCGCGCCACAGCCGTGTCATTCCCCAACGTCGCCACCACCACACTAACCAGGCTCACCGCCCCGAAAATCAGTGCCGGTATCAGCGAGGCCTGTTGCCCAGAGTTGAACGCCAGGTAGGTGGACACCGCGCCCAATAGCAGGAACAGTGTGCCCAGTGCCAGCAATATCCTGCGGTGCGAGGGGCGGTAGCTGACGGCGGGTTCGCCTTTTTCGAATACGGCCAGTACGGGGGCGAAGATGGCTCTCAGTTTCTCTCTCATATTGTCCTCATTGTTGATTCGGTTCGGCATCGCATCGCATTTTTACCAGTGTGCTCAGGCGCACATCCACGGTGACCGTCAGCTCTGTTAGTCGTTCCGCCCTGGCCCGCCCCTCTGCACTGGCGCGATAGAGATGGGGAGTCATGATCAGCAGGTTCTGGATCTGCTGTGCGTCAGGCAGGTGCACTGCAAAACTCAGTTGCTGCGTCTCACCCTGCGTAAACCCGGCAGGCGGCTGGGTTTGCGGGGGACGGGCTGCCTTTAGCGTCGGGTAGATGATCTCGCGCAACTCCCGCAGGTGGTCAGCGCCAGCATCTACCATCAACAGCTTGCCGCCTGGTTTGAGCACTCGCAGAAACTCTGGATACACCGGGAAACCAAACATGCACAACACTCTATCAAGAGTCCCTGGCAAAACGGGCAGATTGGCGTTGTTGCCGACCACCCAGGACACTTGTTTGTCCTGGCGGGCAGCAGCCTGCACGGCCCACTTGGAGATATCCAGCCCCAGCAGATTCAATACCTGACTAGCACTACCATGAGCAGCCCCGCTTCGAGCTGCCAACTGACGCAGGTAATAGCCTTCGCCACAGCCGGCGTCCAGGCAGCTCAACGCGGCCGACGCATAAGCACCACTCAGCACAGCGCCAGCCACGGCATCGGCAATCGGTTGATAAAACCCGGCTGCCAGAAATTCCTGGCGGGCGACCATCATGGCTTTGCTGTCGCCCGGATCGCGTGAGCGTTTGTTTTGCACCGGCAGCAGATTGACGTAACCCTGTTTTGCAACATCAAAGCTGTGCCCCTGTGGACAGCGCCAGGTGTTACTGTCTCGCAGCAGCGGCTCGCCATCCAGTGGGCAGGCGAGTTGTGTAAAGGGCGTTACGACCATCGTTTACCTGCGCCTCTCACCACACCAGATGAAATGCATCCTGCCGCCTGAACACCCAGTGGCGCTCACCGTTCTCATCCAGATAGGCCTCTTCTTCCTGACGGCAGTTGGCCAGCTCACCGTCCCATTCTGGAATGGCGCGCGTGGCCTGCAGCTCAATCGAATGCCAGGTGGATGGCAGCAAGACTGCATCACCTCTGATGGGCACGCCTTCCTGGGCGTCCCAACGGCCGATCAGCGGACCGGCGCCATGGCCGTGATCGCCAATCGGGTGGGTATAGACGGTACCGGTAATGCCTTCGGCGGCCATGCGCGCCAGTGTGGAAGCGAGAATGTCGTTGCCGGTGCGGCCGGGTTCCATTTCTGCAAGCAACAGTTCCTGCATGCGGTTGGAGTCTGACAGGCAGGCCTGCAGACCGGCCGGTGCTTCGGTTTCACCGGGTTTAAGCACATAACCCAGATGCTGGGTGTCGGTGTGCAGATTCATGGCGACCACACCAAAGTCGGTCCACAGCAGGTCACCTGGCTGGATGACGGTATTGCCGCTGATGCGGCCGTCGCCCTGCCGCGACACACCCACAGAGGGCTGGAACCAGACCTGGTAACCGAGGTCCTGCACACGTTGACGCATCCACCAGATGACATCTTCGGTGGTGGTTTCACCGGGAGTGATCACGGCATTGGAGAAAGCTTCGGAAATGACCGAGTGCACGGTTTCCATGATCTTGCGATAACGCGGCATCATCTCTGGAATGCGCAGCGCGATATAGTTCATGGCCAGGCGCGGCTCGCGCACCACACGATCAAGATAGGGGCCAAGTGCCTCTTCCAGCACTTCGCGCTCGCCGGCGTGAAGTCCGTCAGAGAAGGCCCACTCGGCATCAATATTCAGCGCGATGTTCTGCGGGTCGCGATCTTCAATCAGTTCACGCAACAGGCGCCACTGTTCATCACCGACCAGCTCGCCGGTGTCCTGGGTAGGTGCCGGACGGGTGGAGCGAAACGCCTCGAACACACCGCCCTGGCTGGAACCGCCCAGCGCGAGTCGCTCGACACTGCCATCGGGCTGCAGAGTCATCACGTAGATGGATCGGCGTCGGGCAGCAAATGTGGTTGGCGAGGTGATGGACCAGAACACCGGATCTTCGGCGTATTCGCGCATGGACAGTATCCACATGTCCACGCCGTACTCACTCATCAGCGCCGGCAGCACGCGATCCATTCGCGCCTCCAGCCAGGCCTGCTGCTCCACCGCCTGCTCGCGCAACGTGGGCAATGGATGCACATGGGCGGGCGCGGAGGCCGGCACCTGAATCGGCGGCTGGGCTTGTGCAGGTGCAGGTGAGAGGACGGCGAACGTTAGTGCGAATAAAGCGTATGTTGGTTTCATTGGGCAACCCGTCGACGTGAATATGAAATGCAAACTAACCGGCACCGAAGATGTTGTCCAGCCAGAACATGCTCGTACTCAAACCTTGTTTACGCGTTTCGGTGTCTCTTCCAGATTCAGTAGACCTTATCGTGATTGCCAATATCGATCAGGATAATGTCGTTGGCCTGAATCATCAGCTCCAACATGATGCGATAACTCATATTGATTGACACTGACGACAGGCCGCTGAGCTTTCCACCAAGGCTATGCAATCGCAAGGACGGATGGTAGGGGTTGAGCTCCAGAAGCTGGAGGGTTTTTTCGTATTGCCCCAATATCTGCGGGTGACGCCTGAGAAACTTTTTGGCGCGACGCAGGTAACTGTCGGTATAGACCAGCCTATAGGTCATCCGCGATCCGCTTTACGTGCTCTTCCACGCTGTCGGTATTGTAACGTCCTGCCTGATAGTCGGCTTTGGCTTCTGCGACGGCGGCAGCCAGCTCCAGCTTGCGCAAACGGTTATAGGTTTCAATCGTCATAACCACATAGCGCTCATTGCCACGCACGGAGATCAGCACTTCGTCATCGTGCTGCAGGCATTCTTCCACGGCGCTGACGCCTCGGGTTTTTAAATCATTGGCTGTTAATGCACGCATCGCCACTCCCTTTAGACTCTTTAGCGTACTTTAAATAGTACTCTTATTGGTGCGCCAAAGAAAGCCCTGGGCTATGGCATACGCGTCACCCGGCGTATACCATGAGATTGGCAATCACGATTTAATGAGCCGGAATAATAGCAATCCCACCCCAAGGACACCATGGCAGCATCGCGGCAGTACCAAGACACGTTCTATCGCGCCACAACCTTTGTGCTGGTGCTTTGGTTCTGCATCACCGCGATATTTATCCATACCGTGCGGCCCGACCTTGTCCTGTGGGAGCGCAACCTGAGCATCTATGCGGTGGGGCCGACTGGCTGGCTGCTGGTCAGCGGGTTTTACGCCATAGGCCTCGCACAGCTGCTGATTGCATTTCGGCTGTATCAGGCACGCCAATCCGCGGCTGATCTGCTGGCAGTAATCCTGTTGACCATGGCTGCGTTTGGCGTGGTATTGGTCGCTTTTTACCCATACACCGTCCGCTTTCCGCATAACCTGGGGGCGGCCATGCAGCTGGGGCTGTTTCCTTTGTTTCTGTGGCTACGCGTGTTTCTAAAACGTGGCCAGCCGCTATGGCAGTTCACCGTGGTTATGGCCTTGCTGAGCAGTTCCACCTTTGTTGTGCTGGTCTGGAACGGGGAAACCGACTACAACATTGGCACCACGGCCCTGGCGCAAAAATCGGAAATATTGGTGAACAGTGTGTGGTTGCTGGTGTATGCGTGGTGTATGCCGACACCAGGAAAATCCGTCACAAACACCGCTCCTCCTTAATAACTACCGTTCGTCCTGAACTGCACACACGCTTGTTCCCGCTCTGGCACAGTCGGATGACTCAGACTTGCGGGAGGCAACCATGCAAAAATTAAACAAACTTACTCTAGGACTTTTTTTCGCCATATCCATCTGGATCTCCGGATGGACCGCCAGCGCTCAGGAGCGCACTCGACATGAGGATCTAACGGTCTTTATGCAAGGGGCAGAAACGGGGCCTGACGTCATTTTCATACCGGGGCTTACCAGCCACTGGACAACCTTCGAGGATGTGTGTGCAGCACTTGAGCACCGCTACCGATGTCATATGCTGCAACTGCCAGGCTTCGCCGGCTTTGAGCCAATGCAGAACTTTGACAATGGCTTTATGCATCCCTTACGTGAGCAGGTGATCAGTTACATCTCGACGCTGCCACAGCCTGTCACGCTGGTCGGTCATAGCCTGGGCGGCACATTGTCCATGGACATAGCGGCCGCACGCCCCGGACTGGTCCGCCAACTGGTATTAATAGATTCACTGCCATTCCTGCCGGTGACACAGAATCCGGCAGCCACCAGTCAGCAGATGGAACCGATCGCTGCGCGGATTCGCGATACCATCCTGGCTCAGAGCCAGGAACAGTTTGAAGCGCGCATACCCATGTCCGTCATGGGGCTGACGCGCAGCGACGTAAACAGTCAGGTGCTACTTGAGTGGGGCTTGAGCACTAATCAGGCCTCGATGGCACACGCGATGTACGATTTGCAGACACGCGATCTGCGCTCGGTGCTGTCCGACATCGAAGTCCCCACACTGATTTTTGGCGCCTGGGCGGCCTATGAATCATACGGCGCCACCCCAGCCAGCACCCGGGCAATTTTTGAACAGGCTTATCGGGACTTGCCAGTGAAGACCATCTTGATGTCAGATGAGGGTTATCACTTTCTGATGTGGGATGATCGGGACTGGCTGATCGGGCATCTGACACATTTCCTGGACACAGGGCACGTAATGGAGAATGAATAGTGGGCTACTGGATTAGCCAGCTTCTGTTCTGGAGCCTGATGGCTGCCGTCAATATCGCCGCCACGGCAACCTGGGGTGTAGTAGTCAGCAGTGCGGTAACCATTCCGCTGTTGCTTTGCTGTCTGGGACTGGTTGCCACGCATCTGCTGCGGCGAGCGTTCCTGCGTTACGGTCAGCAGTTGACGATGCCCGTGCTTATCCTGGTACTGGTGGCTGCACTGCCTTTGACGGCGCTGATGATTCAGATCGGCATGTTCGTGATACTGACATTGGCTGTGCCCCGGCTGCCGACACTGTTCGAAGGCTTCGTGCCGTATCAATGGAGCTACTTCGCCGCCTATGTCGCCAATACAACCATGCTGCTGGGATTATGGACGGCAATCTATCTGATGATTTCCCAATTCCGGCGCCGCCAGCAGACTGAATTGGTATTCTGGCAGACAGAGGCCAGACTGCAGGAAGCAAAACTTCAGTTTCTGCACAGTCAGATCAATTCCCACTTTCTTTTTAATGCCATCAACAATCTGCGCGCGCTTATTCGCGAAGATCCGGAGGCCTCACGGGATGGGCTGGCGAAACTGGCTGATATTCTGCGCGCGGTTCTCCAGGCAGAGTCCAATTCTCTGATCAGGGTCGAAGATGAACTCGAACTGGTGCGCGCGTATCTGGCCCTGGAAAGTCTGCAGCTTGAGTCCCGCCTCGAGGTATCCTGGCACATCGACAACAACTGCCTGGATGTGATGATTCCACCCCTGGTGATTCAAACGCTAGTAGAGAATGCGATCAGCCATGGCATTGCCTGTCGCCCAGACGGCGGATTGCTCACTATTGCAGCGACATGCCAAGCTGGTGATATGACACTGCGCGTCAGCAATCCAAAAGCCGTCTCAACGGGCACGCGACGAGGCAGCGGGATAGGGCTGGAAAATGCACGCCAACGGCTGTCTTCAGTATTTGGCAAGCGTGCCCAACTCACTTTCCATGACGAGGACAATCAAATTACGGTAGAGGTTATTATTCGGGCATGAAAATCGCAGTTGTCGAAGATTCCAGACTGGCCAGGCAGGAACTGTGCAGCCTGTTGGCCGCATATCCCGCCCATAGTGTCGTTGGCGAAGCGCACTCCGTGCGATCCGGCATTGACCTGGTGGAGGCTGAAAGGCCAGACCTGTTGTTGCTCGATATTCAGCTACCCGATGGCGACGGTTTTTCAATACTTGAGCAGCTCAGCTACGTGCCATTGGTGGTATTCACAACAGCCTATGACGAATACGCCGTGCGGGCATTCAAGGTCAGTGCACTGGATTATCTTTTGAAACCCATCGTCGCCACGTCACTGACTTCTGCGCTGGAGAAAGCACAAGTCCGCTTCGATAGCAATGAAAGCCAATTGCAGCCTGCTTCGTCGAATCATCAACGGAACCATATCTTTTTTCGCGAAGGTGACCGATACCACTTTGTACGAATGCGCGACATCTCATTGCTTGAAGTCGATGGCAACTACACCAGGATTTATTACCAGGACGGGCATGCCATGATGCCTCACTCGTTAAGCTACCTGGACGGTCGTCTGGATGACAGCGTTTTCTTTCGGGTTAGTCGGCAACATATTGTGAACCTGGATTATGTGGCGTCGATAGAGCCCTGGATCGGCGACGGACTGTTGATAAAACTGACGAACGGCAGCGACGTCGAGGTCTCTCGCCGGCAGGCGGCTGCATTGCGGCAGAGGCTAAGCCTGTAACCAAAGCACTTGTACTTGTCCTCAAGAAATATTTATCAACCCAACACGACGGAAAATCCCTGGCCCGCCGTATACTCAGATGTGTACTCCAATAATGAGAACAGATCAGCATCATGGCGACCTACTCACCCTTTATTGCTGCGAATAAGTTCGGGCTGGGGCTGCAACCCGGCGAACTGACCGAAATTGAAGCCGACCCGCGCGGCTGGTTACTTGCCCAGATTCCTCGAGCCAATGAGCTACCGCCGCGCTATCAGGGCATGGACGGTTCGGCGCGGCTGATCGAGCTGGCCAATAATGACTACCGTGCCCGGCAGATGATTCAGCAGGACGGTCAGGTCAGCCCTAACGAGGTGATGCAGTTTCGCCAGATTCGCAATCGCAATGCGGCCTTTTACCAGGATCAGGCCAATCAGCGACTGGCAGTGGCCATTGAATCTGACACGCCGTTTACTGAACGCCTGGTGCGCTTCTGGTCCAATCATTTCAGTATCTCTCTGGGCACCAACAAACCTACAACGCTCTACGCTGGACTGGCTTACGAAAACGAAGCCATCCGCGCCAATATGAATGGCCGTTTTGAAGAGATGCTGATCAGTGTGGCGACCCATCCGGTGATGCTGACCTACCTGGACAACATCACCTCCATCGGGCCCAACTCCACGGCTGCCCAGCAGCGTAACGGGCTGGGCCTGAATGAGAACTATGCACGGGAGACACTGGAACTTCATACGCTGGGCGTGGATGGCGGCTACACACAGGACGATGTCATTGCACTGGCCCGCATCCTGACCGGCTGGACGGTGAACGTACCAACCCGAAACGGTAACCTGCCCAACCCGCAGGCGACACCTGGCAGCTTTGTGTTTTACCCGGTACTGCATGAACCGGGCACCCAGCAGCTACTCGGCAAATCCTATTTCAATACGGGTGTACAACAGGGCATCAGCGCACTGCGCGACCTGGCCAGGCACCCGTCTACTGCCTACTTTATTGCCGGCAAACTGGCTCGCCATTTTGTTGCCGACCAGCCACCGGCGTCGGCGGTGGAAAAGCTGGCACAGGTGTTTGCGCAAACCCAGGGCGATCTGCCCAGCCTGCATACAGCGCTGGTGGAGCTGGACGAGGCCTGGGATCCGGCCATGAAAAAACTCAAGACGGCCGAGGATTTTGTGGTGTCCACCACCCGTGCCCTGCCCGGTGTGCCGCTAAGCGACGAGGTGCTGAAGATCCTGACCGATACGCTGGCCAGCTTTAACCAGCGCGCTTTTACCGCCCCCTCTCCCGCTGGCTGGCCGGAACAGGCCGAACACTGGGGCGGCCCCGATGCGCTGCTTAAACGTCTGGAGTTCATCAATATGGTGGCCGGCGCTGTAGGTCCAGACTTTGATGCGCGCGATATCGCGCCGCTGATTCTGCCCGAGGACTCTGACTTACAGACGGCAGTGCGACGTTCGGAAAGCCGCACGCAGGCGCTGACACTTTTGCTGGCCAGTCCCCAATTTCAGTGGAGAGCCTGACATGTCCCAACATCACAAACATGCTCTGAATCGTCGTCAATTTCTAAAATCCACTGCATTGCTGGCAGGCGCCGGCAGCATCCCCGGCCTGAGCTGGGCCAGCACCGGAATCTCCGGCAACAACAAACTGGCCGTGATCATACTGCGCGGCGCAATGGATGGGCTGTCGGCAGTGATCCCCTACGGCGATCCATTGCTGGCCAGCTATCGTGGCGCACTGATTCCGGAAGACAGCAGCCTGCTTAAACTGGATAACTATTTTGCGCTGCACCCGGCTTTCGCAGAATCATTCAAACTGCAGCAAGCGGGTGAACTGGGCATCGTTCACGCTGTGGCCAGCGCCTACCGGGAGCGCTCCCATTTTGACGGCCAGAACGTGCTGGAAAGCGGTCTGAGCATCGCCATGCCCAACCCTTCCGGCTGGCTGAACCGTGCGCTGCAGCTGCAGACGGGCCAGCAGGCCATGGCACTGGGTCAGGCGGTACCCTTGATTCTGCGCGGCGAGGCCAGCGCTGGTTCCTGGGCGCCCGCGACGCTGCCTCCGGTCAATGACGATACGCTGAGTCGACTGCAAAAACTCTACGACATGGACAGCTTTCTGGGGCCACGACTGATGGAGGCGCTGAATGCGCGCGAGATAGTTGGCACCGGCATGGATCGCAGCAACAGCGGTTTTTCTGCGCTGATCGACGCCGCGGCGAGTTTTCTGAATGCACCCGGTGGTCCCAATATTGTTGTGCTGGAGAACGATGGCTGGGACACCCACGCCAACCAGGGTACTGAACAGGGCACGCTGCCGCGCAAGTTTGCCGAGCTCGATACCAGTCTGGCGCAGCTGAAACAGGGACTGGGCAGCACCTGGCAGAATACGGTAGTGGTAGTGATGACTGAATTTGGCAGAACGGTTCGCGTCAACGGTTCGCTGGGCACCGATCACGGCACAGCAAGCGTGGCGTTTCTGGCGGGCGGCAATGTCAGCAAATTCACCTCGGGCAGCGCTGTTACCGGACCCTGGCCGGGCCTGGGCGAGAGCAGTCTGCGCGATGGCCGGGATCTGCAGCCGACCAATGATCTGCGCCAGCTCCTGGCTGAAGTTCTGCAATCGCATATGGCTTATGACGCTCAGCTATTACGTGAAGTCGTGTTCCCGGGACTGTCGACTACAGGCTTCCAGAAAGGTTAACAGACCCCTGCCAAAAGTCACTTTTTGCAGATAACTACTTTTTGTTCCTGAATTTAATGCTAAAGTCAGCGTTGACGGGCTCAAACATGAATGAGTTCATTAACGCTGATGCAGTCCATCATCAATCGTGCCCCGAACCTATTAATGAGAATCTGTGCTGATCTTTACGGTCTGTACTGGCTTTGATGCCGGAGAATAATATGAATAATTTACTGAAGGGTATGATATCCGGGGGCAGAAAGGCCGTATTTGTCGGCGCTGCCGCATTGGCGTTTTCACTGAGCGCGGGTTCCGCCATGGCTCAGGATCGCGTCGGCGACTTCGCCCTGCTGGATCAGGACGGCCTGTTTCACCACATGGCCTGGTACGACAACAACAAGGCAATCGCATTCCTGGTGCAGGCCAGTGGCGACTCTGCCACCGAGGCCTCGCTGGCATCGTTTAATGCGCTGAAGGAACAGTACGCCGACCAGGGCATCGTCTTCATGATGATCAACCCGCTGGGCGAGCCGCGCGCTACCGTCAAGGCAGATGCAGAGCGACTGGGCATCGATATTCCCGTGCTGATCGATGATGCGCAGATTATTGCTGCCGCCATGGGGATTGATAAAACCGGTGAGGCGTTTGTCTACGACCCCAAATCCTTTCAGATAATTTACCGCGGCCCGGCAGACCAGCCGCTGGCCGAGGCACTGGCTGCCGTGGTAGCGGATGAAGCTGTCCCCAATGCGATGGTCGCGACTCAGGGCACACCGGTCAGCTATCAGGCACATGAGCAGCTGGCCCAGTCCGGCGTATCTTACAGTGAGGATGTCGCCCCTATTCTGGCTGAAAACTGCGCCAGCTGTCACCGCGAGGGTGGCATTGCACCGTTTGCCCTGAACAGCCACACCATGGCGCAGGGCTGGTCACCGATGATCCGTGAAGTGTTGATGACCAAGCGCATGCCGCCGGGCCAGATTGACCCGCACATCGGCAACTTCCGCAACCATTACACGCTGACGCCGGAAGAGCAGCAGAAAGTGATCCAGTGGATCGCCGATGGCTCAGTCAAGGACGGCGACAGCGATCCACTGGCTGAACTGACCTGGTCACAGGAGAAGTGGGCCTTTGGTGAGCCGGACCTGATCGTCAAGGTGCCGCCGCAGCAGATACCCGCCACCGGCGTCCTGGATTACATCGACGTAGTTGTGCCACTGGAAGGGCTGACGCGCGATCGCTGGGTCCGTGCCAGCCAGTACGTGCCGGGCGACCGCACCGTACTGCACCACACGCTGAATGCCTTTATTGTGCCGGGAGAGCGTCCGTCACAGGGCCTGATCACCCGCTTTAGTAATCCCGACCAGGCCTATATTACGCCTTACATCCCGGGTGCTGATCCGCACGTGGAAGAGCCCAACACCGGCGGACTGCTGCGTGCTGGCACGCAACTGGCGCTGAACCTGCACTACACCACAACCGGCAAAGAGACCGTCGATGCCAGCGAGATCGGCATCTGGTTCTATCCGGATGATCAGATCCCCACCGAGCGACGTCTGGGTGACTGTGCCTGTATCTTCACTCCAACCTGGACTGACATCCCGGCTTACGATCCGGACTTTGAGCAGACTGCTGAGGTACTGATCACGACGGATGCCGAGATCATGGCCTTTACGCCGCACATGCATTTCCGTGGCAAGCGCATGGTGTTTGATGCTCACTACCCGGATGGCAGTGTGGAACGCCTGCTGAACATCGCCCAGTACAACTACAACTGGCAGATGGAGTATCAGCTGGCTGAACCGAAGTTTGTACCTGCCGGCACCCGTGTCGTAGTTACCGGTGCCTTCGACAACTCTGAACAGAACAAGGCAAACCCGGACCCATCACGTGTGGTGCCATGGGGCCAGCAGAGCTGGGACGAGATGTTCTTTGGTCAGGTTTACTGGAAGGAAGTAAAAGCCAATCCGGAAGTAAGCTCTAACTAAAAGGTCAGTACCCACTGATTTTCAAAAATGAGAGGCGCAGCCTGATTCACGGGCTGCGCCTTTTTTCACTACGGAGGCCCGTCATGACCCTGATCGCCCGCCTTTCCTCGGCTGCTGTACTCACCGCAGCCCTGTCCGCAACATCAATCCTGCACGCCGATGTCTGGGACACCGCCACTCACGGCTACGCCGACAACAATGGTGTGCGCATTCATTACGCTACGGTCGGTGAAGGTCCGCTGGTAGTGATGATCCACGGCTTTCCGGATTTCTGGTACAGCTGGCGCCATCAGATGGAGGGGCTTCAGGATGACTATCAGGTCGTCGCTATTGATCAGCGTGGTTATAATCTGAGTGATTCGCCCGACGGCGATGAAAACTACGACATGCGTCTACTCACCTCGGATGTTGCGGCCGTGATCCGCAGCTTCGGCGAGGACAGCGCGACCATCGTGGGCCATGACTGGGGCGGCATGGTCGCCTGGAATTTTGCCTTTGCCTACCCACAGATGGTCGACCGGCTGGTCGTGATGAATCTGCCCCATCCCAACGGTATGCTGCGTGAGTTGACCATCAACGAAGAGCAGCGCGCCAACAGTGATTATGCGCAGCGCTTTCAGGCTGGCAGCCCGTCCGATCCCGACATCTTTTTTGGCATGCCGATGATGCCGCAGACACTGGCGGGCTGGGTGCAGGATCCCACCGCGCGCGAGCGTTATATCGAGGCCTTTGGCCAGTCCGACTTTGACGCCATGCTGGCCTACTACAAACGTAACTATCCGCCCCTGCCGCCATTAGCGGCGAAAGCGCCACCACCCTCACCCGAGGTACCGCAGCTGAACGTTCCGCTATTGGTCATGCACGGCCTGGATGACACCGCACTGCATTCTGACGGGCTGAACAATACCTGGGACTGGAACGATGCCGACACCACGATTGTGGCAGTGCCCAATGCCGGACATTTTGTGCAGCAGGACGCCGCAGAGATGGTGACAGAGACGCTGCGCTGGTGGCTGGGCGCGCGACAACAATAAAGCTGTACTCGCTACGCACCCAGCTGTTCGGCCAGATCGATAAAGTCCTCAGCAAACAGATCAAACTCATCCTGCGCCGGCGCAACCGTGGGCCGTTCCGGCCCACGCTCCATGGGGCGGTGAACATAAGCGGTCCGCAGTCCGGCCCTGGCCGCACCCCGCAGGTCACTGGGATGCGCCGCCACCAGCATCACCTGCTCAGGCGGCAGACTGAACAGCTCCGCTGCCTTGAGATAGGCCTCCGGGTCAGGTTTGTAGCGACGCGACAGTTCAGCCGACAGGATAGTATCAAAGGGAAGCCCGGCATTTTTGGCCATGTTCAGCAGCAGTGACACATTGCCGTTGGAAAGGGTTGCGATGGTGTACTTCTCGCGCAGTCGTGTTAACCCTGCGATGGCATCGGGCCAGGGAGTGAGCCTGTGCCAGACTTTATTCAGGTGCTGAATCTCTGCTTCGCTCAGGCCGGTCAATTCAAACTCAATAATCAGGTCGTCCAGCACCATGCGATGCAGGTCATCCAGCTTGGTCCATGGCAGTTCGCCGCTGCGCACCTGATTCATCGCGGGTCCGTAACCGCTACGCCAGCGATCAGCGAATTCGCCCCAGTCTATGTCGTAGCCCTTCTGCTGGTTCAGCAGATTGCCCTCGCGGATGATGGAGCCGCGCCAGTCCACCACCGTGCCAAACACGTCAAAGACCAGTGCCTGGACATTGGCAACTGGCGATACCTGGGCGTACACACGCCGCCAGCTCCCAGGCCCGACGCCGGACACCACAACCGACGTCGCCATAAGCGTTAGCAGCGAGCGGCGAGAAAGCGCATGCTGCGGCGCGATGATTTTGCCCATGGTGTTTCCCCTTTATTGTTCTCGACTGTCGGGTAAAGGCGGCACGCCTCTGGCTAAGCGCCTTTTGCAGTGGCCGAACGATTTTACATCGCCCGCTTTAATGGTTTAGTATTCGTGTACCTTGTTTTACACCTCATTCACTGACAATAACAAGACAAACGCAAACTTCCAGCCATGGATTTTGACGAACACCCTGATACATCAGTGCTCGAGGAAGAAACAGAGCCTTGCATTGAGCGCTCCTTTTTTACGACGGCAAAGCTTGATGACAGCAAGCTGAGTGTGCTGGCGTGGCGTGACAGTGCCAGTTTCATATTTGATACTAATCCTCTGCAAACCCCTGACATCAAGCCTTTTTACGCCGAAATCGAAAGTTACAATTATGGATCGATCGTCACATCCATCTGTAATACCGTCAGCTCGTCGTGGCAACGCTCACCGGTAGACGCAGCACGCAACGGCGTAGATCATTTCCTGGTGCAGTTTTACACGCGCGGCAGCGGCGAGTTCACTACCGATCGTCCGGGCCTGACCCGCTTCAGTCCTGGTGATATCTATATCACCGACGCGACGCGCACTTTGCTGACACACACGGAAGATTTACAAAATTTTACACTGTGGGTTCCACGTAACTTACTTGAACCGCTGCTGACCCACCCGGATGCATTGCACGGCACGCTGCTGAAAGCGGATGATCCTGCCGCCGTTATTCTGCGCACATACCTGGCTTCGCTGCATGAGCAGGCGTCGGGGCTTACAGTGTCGCGGGCCCAGGCTATGACACAGCCAACGCTGGATCTGCTGGTTGCCACCCTGGATCAGAACCCGGTCGTGCGCAACGAATACAAAAACCGCCCCAACGTATCAAACGTTGCCAGCCTGATGGCAGTTAAGCGATATATAAACCAGCATCTGGACAGCCCGGATCTGGGCCCGGACAGTATCGCCAATGCCTGCTTTATGTCGCGCTCCACTCTGTATCGGCTGTGTGCACCACTGGGTGGTGTGCAGCAATACATTCAGCAGCAACGCCTGAAGAAAGTGTTGACCTCGCTGATGGACTCCAAGCTGCGGCACTTGAGCATTGCACAGATTGCAGGCTTCTGGGGATTCAACGATCCCAGCACATTCACTCGGGTTTTTCGCCGCGTGTTTGGGGTTACGCCAGGCGAAGCGCGTGGCTACCGCTTTGCCACGCATGACTCACAATCAACCCCGACTGAGGATATCGAAGTCGGTGATCGCCGCTATGAGCAGTGGCTGACCCAGCAGCTGTTGTAGACATCCAGCCCCAGCTCATGGATTCATCAAATAGTATGCCTGCAGCACTGCAACCTGTGACTCATCCAGATTGCTGACAGCCCCCGTGAACTCCGAGCGATTGTCCCTACTCCATGGCTGCGCCGTTGTTGTAGCAGTTGCGGCCGCCTGTGCCTGCTCCCGGAACTGACCGAACCTGGCATCCGAGCGGCCGTCGATCTGAGCGTCAATATAGCGCGCCAGATCCGGTGTCAGGCCACTCAAGGTCATGGCGTTGCGACGTCTCTGCACGTACGTTCCGGTTCCATCAGGAATCGCCCAGTTGATGTTCAGGAAACATATTTCCACCTGTTGCGGGTTGCCGTTGCTGTCAAGATAGGCATATTCAGTCTCGCGGCCCACCGCCCTGCCGGTGGGCGTGGAAACTCCGGCCTGTTGCATCTCCGACACCAGGTCGTCGCCGCAAAGCGCCACACCTCCCTGATTGACCTGTGACGTGGGGGCGGCACTGTCGTCGCCAATGATCAGCCCTGTCCGGTTGTAGTAATTCTGATATGCACTCTGCCAGCCCTGCACAAAAACAGCGTTCATTTTCTGATAGGTGGCATTGCGCTGTAGATCTTTGCCGATAGAGACGGCACCAATGATCAACCCGATCACAACCAGGACAACCGAAATTTCGATCAGACTGAATCCGTCCTGTCGCCGGTGAAAACACCTTGAATTATTCATAAAGTCCCGCCTGGTCAGCCGCTTTAAGGTTGGTATCTATGCGCAACCGGATCGCTGACAGTGCCTGCTCCTGCGCCTGGAAGTTGCTGACATTCTCATCACTGATGGCCGCTGTGGCTATCGCAAACGCCAGCCCCGCTGTCGTTGCGGTCAATGAAACCACCGCCAGTCCGGTAGCCAGCCCGGCAGCCACCAGGGCGCCTGACAAACCACCGCCGCTGTTAATGGCGGATGCCACGGAAGTGGCAGATTCGGCTACGGTTACCGCAGTATCAACTACCGACTTGAGTGTATCGGCGGTTGCCACCGCAATGTCCGCACCCGCCAGAAAAGCAATCAGTTCCAACTGCTCCCGGTACTCAATCATGGCCTGCTGCATCACCGCGGCAGCGCTCAGGGCATTGGCATGAGCAGCACCGGGAGTCATCGCATTGACACATCCCATCTGTTGACTGAGCTGGCTGAAATATACTGCATGTACCTGATCGTCATAGTCGGCATCCGCTGGTCGGTCTGGATATTCAGCGCGCGGACTGGTATCGCTCATGGCACTGTTTAGTCCATCCAGCAGATTGCCATCACCATCACTGTCTCGTGTGCCCGGATTGACCAGCAAGTACGCAACATTGACGTAGTTACTGTCATTCTGACCAACATTCAGATGCCTCGTGGATGGTGCTTTGCCGGCAGCAATGACCAGCGCCTGGCAGAAATCGAGCCCGTTTTGATTGCCCAGCGCCTGCGCACTGGCAACTGCCGGAGTCGACGCCGCAAAAAATGGATGCAGGCGATCCTTCAGTACGGTAAGCGCGGCATCCTGCGTGCTGGTGACACTTGCCTGTGAGTAAACCGCATACCTCAATGGCTGTCCGGCCGTGTTCAGCGGCGGCTCGGCCAGACCCAGTGATCGGTAGGGTAGCTCACCCATGGTCGCCTGGCAGTTTTCGACCCCATTGCTACCGGTTGATGGGCATGGTAACCGTGCTCTGGCGAACAGAAAGCCCTGTATTGCATTTTCAGCTACGGCTACCAGTGCCTGGTGACTCACATCTCTGGCCTGTTCCGCCCGCTGCACATAAAGTCCGGCACCAGCGGTGAGCAGCACACCGGCCACCACGATGACCACCGCCAGCTCAAGCAGGGAGTAACCCTTCTGTCTTGACTGAATCATCGCAGCCTTGCCTCCCGCTCAACCGTGATTGCATTTTGCAGCAGGGCGCTGGCATAGCTGCGTGTCTGGTCTCTGGCAGTGATGGCCGCATCACGCAAGGCTTCCGAATCGTCCCGTGCCTCGCGAGCGCTGCTGACACCATCACCTGCCGACACCATTGCCTCTACCTGCAAGGCAACCGACACTGCAATGCCCGCTGCAGCAGCTGCCGCGGCAGAACCACCGCTGTTTATTCCCTGCGCTATGGCAACGCCCGAGTCAACCGCAGTCAGCAAGCCTCCAGCCACAGCAAAGCCCATACCGACGTCGGCCATGGTGATATCCTGCTCCGCAACAGTCAGTGAGTAAGCCCGAAAACTGGCGAAAAACTCCGTTAGCGCGGCAACGTCATCGGCGGCAACGGCCGCACGTGCTGCGCTGTTGACCCCACCCACCAGACCGGGACAGCCAACCCGCGCGGCCAACTGAGCAAACCCGACACTCAGCACCACATCATCGTAAGTCTCCGTCAGAGGTTCTGAGGGCTGCGCAAACCCCCAGGGCGGGCTGCCGTTTGAGGGACTATTGGCGCCATCAGTCAGGCTGCCGGAGTTATCAGCATCGGTGCTGCCGGGATCTATCAACGCAAATGCCTGGTTCAGCGGGTTTTCGATATTCGTGTGAACGTAGTCCGCGCTGTGTGCCGAACGCGCGGCGCTACGCACAGCCCAGCAGAAGTCGACGGCATTGCTGACGCCAGTTACTGTATTGCCGGGCAACTCCGGATCCTTGCGATTGCGCAGGACGGCAAGATCCATGTCCAGAGAGGCACTGCTATGCGGACGACGATACACGGCGTAAACGATATGCTGCTGATCGCTGTTCATCAGCGGCTGTGCCAGCCCCATCGTCCGGTAAGGAACTCTGCCGCGCTGCTGCGGACGCCCCGAGTCCTGGTCAACCGCGTCACAGTTTTCCTGGCCGTCGCCGGTGGTGTCGGGACATGGCAGGCGATTTCGGGCGCGGAGAAACCCAAGCAACTGCGACTGTCCGCGCGCCAGGCTCTCGGCGGCAGACAGGCGACGGTCAGAACTGACACTGGCGCCCGAGCCTGTAATTGTCCGCCCGTCCATATTGCCTGGCACCACCAGAGAAATGAACATGAAGGCGGACACGCCTATGATGCTGATGACAATGGCAAGTTCCAGGAGACTGAAGCCCCGTTGCCCTGGCAGCTGCCCGATGATCATTGCGCCCCCATCAGACTTCTGGCGCTGACTGCCTGGATCACGGCCTCACCACCCTGCACCAGCTCTATGGTCACGGCATCGGGGTTATCGTCAGGATCAACACACTGCCCTGAGTCCGGGTCATAACCCAGCTCCTGCGACATGCAACGCAGTGTCCGGGCCGAATCCTCCAGCGCAATGATCATGTCATCATGTTGTGCAAGCCTGTCTACTTCATTCTGGTATTCGATTTCGGCAAACAGATAGGCGTCGTAGTCGCCAATCATGCCGGAAGCTATTTCATTGCCATTCTCGTCAAGCCCTTCCTGCAACCAGATATCCTCACCCAGGGTACAAGCGGACAGATCTGTGCAGTTTTGATAGACCGGCCCCTCGGGACCGTCCGCGATGTACACCGGATGAGCATTGGCTGCGGCCACCGCCTCGGTCACGGCCAGGGCGCGCTGCATGTTCTTCTGGCCCACATCCGTATTTGCCTCTGCGACCTGCTCCGCCAGATCATTGAGCTGCACGCAGGCAGGAAAATCCTCTTCCGCGGTGTCTTCATCGCGGTACTCACACTCCGTTTTTTTGGTTTCTTCCTGCTGACGCAGAAGCTCAAGTTTATAGCGAGCTGTCTGCACCGCATCCGTAGCGGTCAGGGCGACATCTATTTTTTCACGAACATCAGAAACAGATGTGTCACCGGGCGCCTTTGAGTTTTCAATATACTCGTAGACTTTGTCACGACTGGCTTGATAGGTTTGCAGGGCGGGGTCGCGGCGGGACTTTGCATCATCACGTGCAGTAACTATCGTCGACCGCTCCGCGCGTGCCTCACTTAGCTGTTCGTCCACCTGACTGATCGTTTCATCATAGTCCATCTGGTCGTAACCGGGCGTGGCAATACCCGCCGAAATAGCTGCCGCAATATAAAGACCAGTTGTCGTCAATTGACCTGCAGTTGCGACGGCTGCAGAGGCCACTGCCACCACGGCACTGGCCAGCCCGGCAATGGCTGACGCCAGTGATGCCGCATATACGGGTATCAGCGCACAACCCACCAGGGCAAGACATCCGCTGATTGCGCCGGACAACAGGCTGGATGCGGTGGCAATCTGTGTCGATGCAGTGATCACACCGAAGCCCGATTGAACCAGGTCTACCGCGTTGAGCGCCAGGCCGACGCCGTTCAGTGCCGCCCCTTTGGCAGTGGCCTCTTTATTCGATGCCAGCGTGTCACTCACCTCGATTTCAGCCTGGTGACCATTGGCCAGCAGGTTCATGGTCTGAATCAGGGGACCACAGTGCAGCAGTGAGTAGAGTTCGTCGAAGTTGCGCGCCAGCACGCGGTCATCATATCGGGCGGTGTTAGCAGCATTGGGCATTTCGAAGCCAGCGTTGTCCAGGCCATTCCGCCCATCGAACAGGCCGTTTTGTCCATCGCTGTTCTGCCGCCCGGGAGCCGCCAGTGCATAAGCAACATTGATAGCCGAATCTGAATCAGCGATATGTGTAAAACTGGTGTTGATCGCCGCCCCATGGGCAGTCGCCAGCGCCTGACAGAAGTCCGGCGCACCAGCCTGCTGCACATTCACCAGTTCACCGTTTGCCATAACTGGTTCAAATCGATTACGGCGTGCGGTGAGATCCGTGTCGGATGACTGCAATACCGTGTGTGACCCGCCGCCACTGCTGCGCCGGTACACGCTATACCGTAGTGGTAGATCCTGCAGGCTGAATGAGCCGCTGCTCATGCCCAGGGTTCGATATGGCAACGCCCCTTTGCCCGTATCACTACCGTGGCAGTCTTCGCGCCCATCGCCGTCGTAGTCTGGACATGGCAGCCGGCTGTGGACGGCAAGAAAGTAGATCAGCTGTTCATCCGCCGACGCCAGCAAAGCGTTCGTCTGCGCCACATCCGGTCCGCTACTTCTGCCCTGTACCAGAAGCAGTGCGGCACCAGCCAGCAAAACCAGAACAACCGAAAGTTCCAGCAGTGAAAAGCCGCGCTGGGCTTCAGGTATACTGATCTGCCTGTTCATCAAAAGCCCTGATTGCTCATATGTCGGATCAATTCGTAGATTGGCAGGAACAGCGCCATGATCATCAGTACGAACAGGCCACCTGCCAACAGCATAACAACCGGTTTCACGATTTCTGAAATGGAAGCAACAACGTGATCGAAGCGGCGTCGATAATCATCGGCCAGATAACGCAGCTGGACGTCAAGTCCACCAGTCTGTTCACCCACACTGATCATGCGCACCGCAAACCCGGGAAACTGACCGGACTGACGCATCTCATGACTGAGACTGTTGCCACGCATCATGCCAACCCTGACCTGCGCCAGTGCGGTGCGATAGACCTCATTCCCCGCGGCATTCTCCAGCACTTTGACACTGTTCAGAATTGAAATTCCTGCGCCCACCAGCAGACTGAGATACTCCGTGATAAATGCCATGGACGAAGAGCGCACCAGCACCTTCGAAACGGGCAGCTTCAATAACAGCCGGTGGTATCGCAGTCGCGCTGGCTGCCAGTTGCGAACGAGCAGGCAGGCACCGTAGACGATGAGCGCCGAGATGATCAGTATCCAGGTAATATTGGCAGCCACGATGTCGGAGAACGCCAGCAGCGCTGTGGTCATCGGCGGCATGTCAACGCCCATTTGCCGAAACAGATCGGACAGCCCGGGTATCACATATACAATCCAGAACAGTGTCGCGGCAACGATACTCAGGAAGACAAACACCGGGTAAATCATCGCGCGTTTTGCATCCTGCGAAATTCTACCCACTCGCCTGAGATGCTCAGCAGCATCCATCAGCGTTCGATCCAGTGTGCCTGAGCTCTCACCAATACTGACCAGATGCAGCACTGTCTGCGGGACCGTATCGGAATGCCGCTGCAGGCTGCTGCTGAGTGATGCCCCCGAACGCAGACTGTCGAGGATATTGACGGCCAGCTTGCGTGCGGCTGCCGAGCTCTCATCTCCAGCCAGTTCTTCCATGGCCTCGAACATGGGGATACCACTGCGCTGCATGACTGCCAGGTTGTGGAAAAAGTCCGCCATTTCGTCCATTGTCATGGGTGAGCGAAACAGGCGCTTGAAGATATCGTAAAAGCTGCCAACCCAGGCGGGCAGCATCCACAGCCGGACTATGACGCAGTCCTGTTGCTGCTCCAGGTAATACCGCGCAGACTCCTTCCGGTTGAACGACAGCTTTTCAAAGCCTGATTCCAGCTTGCCGCCCGTCACCAGTCTGTGAAAGTAGAAACACTTCATGCCGCGTCCCTCAGCAGGGTACTGCCTAACAGTCGCCTCAGCTCATCGAGCGTAGTGTCGCCTTCGATCACTCTGCGCAGTCCTACCCGCACCATGCTGATAGCGCCTTCCTGACGCAAGAGGCCCGCCAGTTCGGCGCGCCTGACTCCCGCAGCAATATGCTGTGCCATGGTTTCAGAAATGCGCACCACTTCGTAAATCGCCACGCGCCCGGAGAATCCAGTGTCCAGACACTGATCACATCCTCGACCTCGATATAGCTGATCAACAATTTGCTCACCAAAAATGCTGCGCTCGCTATCATCAGGTGTATAGGCTTCTTTACAGGCTGGACAGATACGCCGGGCAAGTCTCTGATTGATGACACCGATCAGGCTGTTGGCGATCATATCGGCACCCACGCCCAGCGCCTGCAGGCGCGGCACCACGCCCAGAAAATTATTGACATGCAAGGTAGAAAGTACCAGGTGGCCTGTTTCAGCAGCAGTAATTGCAGCCTTGGCGGTCTCGGCGTCACGAATTTCACCGACCAGCATGACATCCGGGTCGTGTCGCAGGAAGTGACGTATGGCGGTATCGAACTGATAACCTGCCTTGCGATTGACTTCGGTCTGGCGAATGACCGGTAGTTTGTATTCAATCGGGTCTTCTACGGTGACGATGTTTTTACCCTGCATCCCGATTCCGCGCAGTCCCGCATGCAGTGTTGTGCTTTTACCGGAACCAGTCGGTCCGGTCATCAGCAGGATGCCGTGCGGGCTGGCAAACAACTGGTTGACCAGGTCCAGATCGGTGTCATAGAAACCGAGTTGATTAAGCCCCTTTACCTGCATGCCGCTGGGCAGCAGACGCAGGACCAGGTTTTCGCCGTATTCGGTTACCACACTCGATACGCGAATATCATAGGCGGTCTCCAGGATGCTGACCGAAAAACTGCCATCCTGCGGCCGCAGACTGTCCGAAATGTCCATGCCGGCCTGCATCTTTATCGTGGTTATCAACCTTCGCAAAGAAGAAGGCAAGGCAACAATGGGATGCAGGACGCCGTCGATACGAAAAGAGATGTGAATGCTGCGCTCCTCGGGCTGAATGTGTATATCCGAGGTACTCTGCTTAACAGCGAGGTGCAGCACATGGTCAATCAGTTTGTCTGCCAGAAGCACCTGTTCCTTGTCGCGCGAGAGCCGACGAATCTCCAGCTGCAACAGATCGGAGACAGGATGGTCAGCAAAGTAGTAATGCTGGCGTATCGCCTGCAGCAGTTTACTGAACTCGCATTGCACGATATGGCAGCGCATGCCCGTGCGACTGCGCACCGCCTGCTCGACGTCGTGGTGATCGGCATTACCGATAGCTACCAGCATAACGTCTGTTTCAACTGCGACAGGTAGAAATGCCTTGTTGAGACAGAACTGCTGATTGAAGCGTCGCAGGACCGCAGGCGCTGGACTGTCCAGCTCATCGATATCCCTGAAGGGTATATCAGCCTGCCTGGCCAGCATCCGTGCCAGGTCAAACTCGGATACCAGGCCCAGTCTGAGCAGTAACTCACCGAGTCTTTCGTCGCTTATTTTCTGCTTTTGCAGTGCCATCTCCAACTGATCGGGACTGATGAGCCCGGCCACCAGAAAATAGGACCCCAGACGCATGCGTTGCGATTCCGAGGTGGAAGTTTGTAATTCGACAGCTGCGTTCATTGTCATCACAGTCCCACAAGAGTTCAGATCGTAGTTACACGCAGCACAATGACCAGTTCACGTACACGACTGGTGCGCCCCTGGTTGCCGAACAGCCCACCGACACCCCGCAGGTCGCGCAGCACTGGAATCCCACTACCGGTGCTGCCACCGACCTCGTCGATCAGTCCTCCGAGAATGACAGTGTCTCCGCTATTCATACTCAGCGACGTAGTCATCCCTTTGAAGTCAATGATTGGCAGCGACACGCGGCTGTCGCCGCCCACCTCAATCAGCTGCAGACTTTCTTCCTGCACCTCACTTTGCATCGGGTGAATCGACAGACTGATTTCACCGTCCTGGCCGATAAAAGGTTGGACGCCCAACATAATGCCATTGAATACTGAGCTGGTCGTGACACTGGTACTGGTGACGGTGTCGCCACCACCAACGGAATTGGTCACTGCTGTTGATTCAGCGATATAGCGGCTGTTGCGCCCCACGCTGATAAACGCCGGGCGGCTGTTGCGGGCACGAATACTGGGATTGGACAGAACTCGGACACTGCCAAAGTTATCGAGGATGTTCAGCGCTGCAGTGAAGGACATACTGCCATACATCAGCCCCAGCCGGTCGTCGCCACCGGCCTGCAGTCCCGGCAGCGTAATGGAACGCGCCTGTTCCACTGAGTCAGGCAACTGCGTGGAAAAACCATCCGCGGTATAGGTACCCGCACCGTAACCGGCCGCGACGCCATCACGCAGCAGCCCCCAGTCGATACCAAACGCAAACTGATCGCTTAACGATACGTCCAGAATCTGCGCCTCAATCAACACCTGGCGCTGCAGTACATCGCGGTATCTCTCTATGAGGTTACGGACCACACTGACCTGCGACGGGCGCGCGCGAACAAACAGAGTGCCTGTCATGGGATTAAGCGAGTACAGGGGATTGGCGGCCAGGCTCTCACGCTCCAGCTCCTGGCGCGATGTTGCGCCGACGCCTGGCATCAGACTGATGCCAGGCAGTGCGGGGCCTTCACTGGCGGAACTTTCCCGGCGACCAATGATGCCCTGCAACATCGTATCGAGCTGCTGGTAGGGGTCCATACCTTCCGCATTCAGCCCTGTCAGCGAGATACTTCCGGTCATGGCGCTTTCGCCACCGCCACTGCCGCCACTGCCGCTGGCACCGGACATGGTGCTGTTGGCTCCGAAAACATCTCCCCCCATGTTGAAGTCCATATTGGTGACGTCCTGCAGAAAATCCAGATTGAATACCTGTTCTTCAAACGGGCGCACCACCAGCACGTTCTGCTGCACTTCGCCATACAGATCCAGAAGCTGCATGACACGATCCAGGACCAGGCTGGCTGGCACCTGATGGAGACTCATGCTGATACGACGGTTTAGATTGGCCAGCTCGGGGTCGAGCAGCAGGTTCATATCCGCCTGTTGCGACAAAGCGCGCAATACGTTCTGGACATCTTCATTCTGGACATCGATGGTGACCAGGACATCGTCGAGCGGATCTGCTTCGATAGCCGCCTCTGCTTGTGGCCGCGACCGCGGAGTCTCGTTGGACAGGTCATTGCGTATACGATCCTGCATGGCGAGCAGGCGCCTGGACTCGGAACGAATCCGCGTGTGAATGTCCTCTACCGATTCCAGTGAACTTTCGCTGACGCCGCGGGCTGCGGTATTTATTGCTGATCCATTGCAGGCAATCAACAGCGAAAGCGACGCCGCGAATATCACACGCAGCAGTTTCGTTGAACTCAGTGAGTCAGTTGCAATGTTGTTATCTGGCATTGGTATTTCATTCCCGTCGATTCTAATTCAGTTCGCCCAGCAGGGCGTCAAAGTTATAGGCCAGCACTCTGTCATCATAGGTGGCGTTCTTGCGTTTATTGGGAGAGCTGGCACACAAGGCTGTGCTGCCACCGGGTCGCCAGGCATGATTCAGTCCATCGAACCGGGTCCCGCTGTCATCCAGGTCTGCCGCGCCGCTGCCGATCAGCACAAACGCCATGTTGGCGACCTGATTGGCCTGGCAATCCTCTGTCCCGGATGTCTGACCATCACCCGTCACATAAACTTCTGAATCATTGACGCCGTTGGCAATGACCTCGTCGCCGGCATTTCTCAGTGCCTGACGAAAGTCCTCCCGATCCCGATAGCCAGAATCGCCAGCAGCGTCACCGGTTCGTTCGACCAGTACCGCCAGATCAGCGCCACCATTGCCCGTACCACCGGCTGTGCTGTGTCGATACACTCCGTACCTGATATTTTCTATGCCAGCTGATATGTTCGCGATACTGCTGCCTGGCTCCATCCCAAGGGTGTAGTAAGGTACGCCGCCGGTCCGCAATGCAGTGCCACTACAATCGTCTTCAAATCCGTCCGCGTTGCTGTCCGGGCATGGCAGTCGATGATTGCCCCGTGCAAATTCAATCAACTGGCTGGCGACGTCATCCTGAAATGCCTCCGCAGCACCAATCCGCACAGCACTGGCGCCTGTCCGCAGAACCCCCAGGCTCCCTGCCAGCAGCAGACCCACAACAAGCAGAACGAGCGCAATCTCCAGCGTGCTGAAGCCTCTATTCGTCGTGCGTGCAGACGCAGTGCTGATCACTGTGCAGCACCCTGCCGCTGCGGAATACCGGGCACCAGCAGGTTCTGACTGTCCACCTGCATCTGCTGTTGCAACGCCTGTAACTGATCAACGTACGACTGCATGGTCTGCTGATCGGCCCCCGCCTGCGCAGCAGCATTTATCTGTTCGACCAGGCCCATCATTTCATTGGCGGCATTCAGATTCTGTCGCAGTGCGCTTATCTGCAGTCCGCCGACTGTGCCATCTGAATTCTGCAGGGATTCCAGGCGAGCAAGAATGCTGTCGAGATCGTTGACGTCGATCTGCTGTCTGCTGAGCAGCATTTCGTTAAGGTTCTGCTGAACTGATCTGAGCACTTCGGTTCGTTCACGTCCGGCAGCGATTGCCTGCCGGGTCTGCGGGTCAGCATTGCTATCACCGGGCATATCCTGCTCTGCTTCAGTGGACGCTGCGCTGCGGACAACCGGCGGTGGAATGTATCGCGATTCCGTGACCTGGTCGGCAGCAGTCTCTACGCCAGCAGACGCGCGGGGCAATTCGCGCTCAACATTATTGACACCGCTGGATATATCAGTGACACCAGACCCTGCCTGCTCGATAATGGGCGGCTGAGCCGCGGTCGGCGACCACACTATGGGCTCAGGTGTCGCCAGCATCCGGATCAGCATAAATGCGATCGCGCTGATTCCAGCCACAAGCACTGTCCACAAAAATAATCGATACACAACTGACTCCAGTTACAAGGCATCAACGCTCACTGCATGTGTACAGTAAGCTGCTCTCCAAAGTTTCGAATTATCACGCGATCTTCCATCACCCTCAGCAGCGTGCCGCCCCCGGGCATGCGGTCGCCTTCCTCCCGGAACATCCCGTTTACTACAGCAAAGCGGCTGCCTGGACCTATAAATACCATTGACAAGGTATAGTCTGTCGCACCTGGCGATGGTGCCGGGCTTGAGACCTGTCTTATCTGTGCTGCAGGCTGGATGACTGGGTCTGGATCGACCGCTGGTGTTGGCCGTACGGCGATCAGGTCACCCACCGGTCGTGCAGGGTAGCTTGAGAGCTCTTCAAGCATGGCGACATTCTGCTGAAGATCACGGAGCGTTGACTGCGACTGATTGTCGATAGTCAGTGCATCCCGCAGCTGCATGATCTCTGACAGCTCCGCGTAATCCGGGCCGCTTTCAGACGCCAGTCGGTCGTCGCTGAACAAGCGAAAAGCGCCAAATATCACCAGCGAGGAAAGAACCAGCACCACTGCCGCGCTAAACTTCATGCGATACCTCTCGGGAAATCAGGAGCACCAGCTGAAAATAATTCTTCTGGCGATAGGCTGACAGACCGTTGTCGCGGACGATGTAGCCAGCCGCAGTGAGCTGGTCAATAAGCTCCTCAACGCCTTCGTTGACACTGGCGGGTGTGCCATCTATCCACCCGTCCAGGACCAGCCTGTGTTCGGCCTGGGTATTGTCCAGCCGAATGCTGCTGAGCCGCGTATCCGGGGTCATGGCAGACTGAATATCTGCAATCACCGATGCCAGAGACATTTGCGCGTGTGCATCGGTCAGTGTCTGGACCAGTTCCTGCGTTTCAATTGAAGGCAGCGGCGGTAATGACTGCTGCACTGACTCCCGCGCGGTCACGAGCTGCGCAGCATCATCGGTGGACCTGGTCGCCTGACTGCTCTGTTCGACGCGATCTATTTGCTGTTGCCATTGATAAGCAGCGGCTGCAAGCGAGAATCCGGCTGCAACCAGTGCCACGATAGCGGCTGGTAACACCCGCTCGGACCAGTACCATATCAGTGAGGGCACCGGAAATATGGAGTCTTTGCTGTGAAAACGTTTGATCCAGACCGGCAGCGCCGACTGCAGGATGAAGTCACCAAGATGGAATGTCGACACTGGATCCTTGTTGATCTGCAGCGAAGTATTGCGCTCCAGCCACTCACATATCGTGGCAGACACATCCGGCCCGCTTGGGTTCCAGTCGGCCCAGACAGCATACTGAAGCTCGGCGCTACTTCTGCCCGCGACTTCAAGAATTTCTTCAGCGACAAACTGAGCGGCTCGCAGCCACTCATCAGTGGTACTTTCAGATACAGTGAATCGACGAGAGAACTCTGTCTTGTTGTTAAGTCTCACCAGTACATCAAGGCAATTTTCGTGCTGCAGCAGCACACAGACATTGCTGACCTTTTCTGCCTGCGCGCGCGCCAGCAACAGCGACAGGTGCGAACCCACGACAAGGTGATCACTGCTACTGCGAACCAGACTCTTGTATGCAAGATAGTCCTCTGCACTGATAGCCTGATACAGAGCCTGCGTGATGCCGGCGTCACTCCGGGCATCCAGCAGCAGCACCTGGCTGATCCCCTCAGTTTCACCCCGGTCCCGCAGGTTCTTCTCAAGAATTGCAGCGGCGTAGCGACGGCTGCCCTTTACTTTTTCCACACCATGAGGTGCACCACCAAAATCCGAAAACAGCAGGGTGGGCTGTGAGGTACTAAACTCATCATCAATGGCGGTGACCTGCCCATTTCTGATCAGCCAGTTGCCACTTTGCAGACGCAGCCAGATTTGTCCATCGTCACTTAGCCTCATGGCTCACCTCTGATCAGGTAATCTCCGGATAGGGTCAGTTCCAATTGATTCGTACTGCCTGGTGTCCAGCTCATCAGGTCATCACCATCCTGCAGAACCTTCAGTTCGAAGCGACGCGGTACAAACAGATAGCCGTCTGCGTGCTGCAGCGACGCCAGATAGGCCTGGGCCTGATCCCGAGTAACGCTTGCCTGCTCTACCGTAATCGAACGCGAGCGCCAGCTGCCTGTCAGCACGCGTGTCTCAGCAATGCCACGATTTACCAGCTGACGCTGCTCGGCATGTTGTTGCCAGGCCTGTTGTGCGCTTTGCAATTGCGTCAGCAGTTCGGCACGCTGCGTGTATGCCTGGCTCATATTCAGGGCGGATGCCAGACGCTGTCTGGCATCCAGAGCATAGTGCAAGGCAACAACAAGCAGGGCAACTGCCATCACCAGCGACATCAGAACAGCGATGCGACGGTTGCGAACACTCAAGACCGGTTTCGCCACAGACGTCATTGGTCCATCAACCAGTGTGCGGTCAACAGCACCACCCGGTTTTCATCCTGATTGTCACCTTCACCATCAGCCGTGGTCTGCTGACCACCGCCCTGCGCAAACGTGTTGTTTGCCCCCCACTCACGACCAGGTTGCTGGCTGGTATTAGCGCCAGTATTCAACGAGGAATCCTGCTGTCGAAACCGGCCTTCGATGGCATCCGGCACACCATCAACCATTCGGTCCAGAGCTCTGGCAAGATCAGGGGTCAAACCACGTATCACCATCACATTGCCTGCACCACTATTGGTTTGCGGTGGATTCCACTGAAAGCAGATCTGCAACTCGGTCGCGTTGCCATTACTGTCGGTGTAAAGAAAGCGATCTTCCTGCCCGACGGCGCGGCCATTTGGCATATTGATACCGACCCGACGCATCAGTTCGTGAAGATTCTGACTGGAGAGCTGGGGATCTCCATCACCGACGGAATTGCTGGCGTAACCCTGCCCGCGACAGATTCGCAGACCGGTATTTGTGTAGTTCTCGGGAAGGCCAGCGACTGCGCCACCGGCATTGTTGATCTGCGCCTCCTGGCCGTTGACCATAAACGTCGGTGCGACCTGATTGTCACCCAGGACAACACCAGTGCGCTGGAAGTACTGGTCATATGTCTGTTTCCATGCGCCCGCAAAAGAGCTGAAGATTCGCTGCATTTCGGCGTCGCGGCGAAGATCCCTACCCACTGAAACGGCGCTTAATACAACACCAATGATAACCAGCACGACCGCCATTTCGATGAGCGTGAAGCCACGCTGCGCAGAACAGGTTTTATTTTTACAGTTCATTCTTGATTCTCCGTAACACTTACTGGTTCATCTTGTAATGAGCAGTGACGACAAGAACCTGGTCCTCATTCAATGCGCTGCCGCCAGTAGCGGCCCCTGTTTGAGTGATGTTCTGCTGGTTGTTTCCCTCCCATTGCACCCCTGCCTGATTGGCGGTGCCATTTGCGATTCCTTCCTGCCGGAAAACGCCTTCCTGCGCATCGGCTACCCCATCGATCATCTGATCCAGCGCTCTGGCAAGATCAGGTGTCAATCCAGTCAGGACAAGGACATTTCCCGCGCCAGAGGCAGTGCCAGGATTGTTCCACTGAAAGCAGACCTGCAGTTCCTGCGGGTTACCATTGGAATCAAGATACGCGTAGCGATCCTCTGATCCTACGGCTCGACCGGCCGGCATACGTACACCCGCCTGCGCCATCAGGTCTCGGATACTGGGATCGGTACCAGCCGTAAATCCACGCGCCATGTTCTGCCCGGCAGCACCACGACAAACGGCATTCGGGGCCGTGACGGCAGTCATGTTGCCACCGGAGATGGGTGCGCCGCCGGCAGCCGTATAGCGCTCACCATTGACCATCAGCCGCGGCTCTACCTGGTTGTCACCAATCACTACACCGGTTCTCTGGTAGTATGAGTTATAGGCCTGAACCCATGGATCCAGGTAGGTCTGTTTGATGCGCTTGTATTCAGCGTCTCGCTGCAAACCGGTACCGATAGCGACGGCACCCATGATGACGCCAATGATGACAAGCACAATTGACATCTCGATCAGCGTGAAACCGCTTTGTTGTCTGTCCATTATCTGCAACCCTCAGTGAAACCAATACGGCCCGAACCTGTCTTCGACAGATTCTCTTCAAAGGGAAGCGTAGCATTGGGTCAAGCAAGAAGGGTTGACTGAGGGTCTCAAGCAATTGACCATCCGTGTCAATATTGCCGGTTTCAGCCCTGCATCACATTTCTATCGGCGTCGGTTGGCTTGCAGAAGGCCAACTGCACATTGGCTGAGTAAATCACACGATACTCGTCGCTCTGATGGGGTTCGGTGTTGTGTGCAAGATAGCTGGGGAACACCACAAACAGCCCCTTTTTGGGCTGCACACTGAAACGGTAAGGCATCCAGCAGATTTCTGGCGGATAGAAATGCTGAAAATGCCCGCGCGCCGGATTTTCAAAAATCAACTGACCAGTCCCTTCGGTCGCCGCCGCATAAAACACCATGCTCAAATGTGCCATCGGATGGGTGTGTTGCGGGATGTAATGGCCGCGCCCATAGATGGACGCCCAGGCACTGCCCAAATGCATGCCCACCTCAGGCTTGCCGACTATCCGCATGTATTCACCAAACACGGCCATGGCGGCACGGTTCATGAATTCAAAGTCAGGCCGGTTAACCAGGTTGACGTTGTAGAATGACGTAAAACCGTGTTGTTCAATATCCCGCGGGCTTTTTGCTCGCAGACCACTGTGCCAGGCGTCACTGATCAGGCCGGCATCCGGATACTCTGCCTTCAGCTGCATGGCCTTGTCGTAGAATTTGTCGGCAATTGCGTCCAGCTCCGGGAAGTCATCGATGGTGATGACCGGGTGGCTGAACATTTGAATAAGCTGGCCCATGGTTCTCCTGGCGGGTGTAGCGGACTGTCTTCTTAAACGGATACGTTCACGTGGAAAGATTCTTCTTCAAAGGTTCCAGGTACGACACATAATGTCTGGCACGTCCGCTGAAAGCAGCTGAGACTGGCTGTCTGACCTGAACAGCGCTGAAGGTACTCACCGCCCGCTTAGTTTTATGTGGTTCATAACAGGCCGGCTCTTCAGACAAACCGGCAAATGCCAGCAGGCTTCGAATCTCCGCAGATGAATCTTTTATCATGTCCGCATGCTCGAGTCGATGAATGTGGTTCGGTGCCAATGCGTACCAGTGCGCCATCAATCGGCGGTGCAGGCCGAGGTAATGGCCAATATCTTCCAGCCGGTGGGCGCAGGGCCAGTTCTTCGAGAAATCGTGGCGGTAAATCGACAGGCCAATCTCCAAGGCATCACGCTCGGTGGCGATGATCGGAGAGTCGGGAAACAGCAGGCGTATCAGGCCAATTGAGCGGAAGTTCAACGGTTGCTTGTCGACGACCCACTTTGGTTTCTCTCCTTCGTCGCCATCAGCTGGTGCTGGCAATGCAGCCAGATAGGCCTTGCGCCAGCGCGCCAGTTTTCGCTGCATGACGCTGCGCGTCTCTTCGATGCCAATACGACGCGCCATGGTAATTAATTCATCGTGTATCTCGGGCAACGTCGGCAGTTCACCGCCACCATGCACTGTCGAATGCGAAGCCAGTATGGATTCAATCAGCGTGGTGCCCGAGCGCGGCATACCGAGGACAAATATCGGTTGCGGTGACTCCTTGCCTGCAGCCTTATAGTGACTAACGGGATTTGCACTGCCAGATGGGTACAGGGATATGAGTATGTCCAGCTCCTGCTCCTGCTCGGCGCGCTGATAGCTAAGCCCTTCCTGCTGACTCAACTGCATGTTCACACGATTTGCCTGCTGCCAGGCAGAGAAGGCAGCACCATATTCGCCAGCGTGATCCAATGCCTCGCCCAAGGTAAACAGCAGCGCTGCGCGATACTCGGGATGCAGCCAGGTCTGCGCAAGCAGGCGCTGAATGGCCACCAGCTCTTCACGTCGCAGGCGCCCCTGACACAATTGCCCAAGCGTGATGTAGGCAGGCACCAGCGTTGGGCTGGCAGCCAGCGCCTGCCGGCAATCCTGCTCCGCCTGATGCAGATTGCCCGTCAGGTAGTTCAGTCGGCACGATGCCAGCAGCACTTCACTGGCGCCCGGCTGCAGGCGGTCTGCCATCGCCAGGTGACGCTGTGCCCGTTCAAAACGCTCTGCGGCTGTTGCAATCCGTGCCGCACTGACATGTTGCCGGAAGTTCTCCGGATCCAGCGAAAGAACAACATAGAAGGCATCCAGCGATTCGGTGAAAAGTTTTTGTTCAAAGCAGGCATGCGAAAGCGACTGCCAGGCCTGCACCGAGTCAGGTTCGGCGCGTGTCCAGGCAGTCGCAATCTGTTGCATGAGTGGCCAGTTCCGCGAGCGTGCAGCGCGGAAGCAGGCAGGCGTCCATGCCTGTGAGGCGCCTTGCTGAGGCAACTGCGCCAGTTCCATTACAGGAAGCCGAATCCCGACAGACTTTCAAAGCTGACGTTCAGGCCTAAATACACAACACGACCACGGGCGCCAACTGGCACATTCAGATATGTGACATCGGGCATGCGATCGCTAAGGTTATTGACACCAGCGTAGGCGCGCAGCCCCTCGCTGAAGCGGTAGTCTGCCTGTATGTCATGGACAAACAGGTTCCTGGTGCCCAGCAGTTCAGAGATATCTGGTGAGCGCTGGATTTCTTCAGCCGTGAAGCGATCCAGCCCGCTCTGGTAGTGCGCACCGTAAGCCAGTGAGATCGGCCCACGCTCCCAGACGGCATCCAGGTTGAATACCCACTCCGGTGCCTGACCACCCAGGAGCGTGGTCACCTGACCAACTTCGTCGACCAGCCTCGGCGCAACAGTTGGCTGCGTCAACAGTTCTTCAAGTTTGGTACCCGCAAAGGAAAGCGACAGGGATCCGGCGTCAAAGCCGAGCTCAGTGCGATACGAGAGACTGAAGTCGTAACCTGAGGTTTGAATCTGACTCACGTTGACGGGACGCTGTTCCAGTGCGTCAACTACACCGACGACACCCTCGATACCCTGGGAGACACGCGTGAACAGGGAGCAGAACGGGTTATCCAGTGTTGCGGCGCTGTAGCACTGCTCAACAATCTCGTCATCGCTGGGATAAAGGATGCCCTGATCCAGGGATATCTTCCAGTAATCCAGCGTTGCAACAAAGTCAGGCAGGAAGGTCGGCGTAAATACCAGACCTATGGTATCAGTATCTGCGGTCTCCTCCATCAGGTCGGGGTTACCACCAATGACACCCGGCCGGCCCACCGGGTAGGCGTTGATGAAGGTCGCCGGGTCAACGCCGAGCGCACTGAGCACCGCCGCACAGTTGGCAACAGTGGTGGGCGTCTGAATGCCCAGGTTGGTCTGTTCGCACACGTCATCCGGACGGAATGAGGCTTCGTTGTCCGGTGAGAACAGTTCCTCCAGGTTCGGCGAGCGCACTGACTGACCGTGTGAGCCGCGCACGATGAAGTTGTCGTTCAGGGTCCAGTTCAGACCGACGCTGAATGCACTGGTCTGACCAATCGTGGAATAGTCGGAGAAACGATACGCGCCGTCCAGTCGCAGCGCCTGCAGGAACGGGCCGAGGTCGTTAAACACTGGCACT
This sequence comes from Gammaproteobacteria bacterium UBA2675, assembly GCA_002354805.1. Taxonomy (GTDB): domain Bacteria; phylum Pseudomonadota; class Gammaproteobacteria; order Pseudomonadales; family Pseudohongiellaceae; genus Pseudohongiella. The sequence continues at coordinate 766,579 of DEMH01000009.1, read as the reverse complement.
GATACTTCCGTAAACAATTCACTGACATCGTAAGACGACTTGCTGTCCAGCTCAAAATTGAGCTGTGTCAGGGCGTTGATGTTACTACTGATGTCGTTAATGTCATTAACGATCTTCTCTTCCCGGTATTCACCACCAAACACAAAATCGACCGGCCCAGCTGGCAACTCAAGTCCAAGACCACCCGTGTTGCCGGCGACAAAACCATTCATTACTGTCTGTGTAATCTTGCCGCGGTTCACAAGTGGAACACCATTACCAGTGATGAAATCAATTGCCGCGGCGTTGGGCGCAGAGTCAGGTAGATTGCCCGACGCAAAATACCCAGGTGTCCCATCTATGAAAGGATTGAATGGAACACAGCCGCTGTTGGCCCCTGGGGTGAACGTCATATTGGCGGGAACACCCCAGGCAGTGGGCTTCCACGAAGACACCACATCGTCATTAGGGGGCACAGCGGTCGGATCCAGATTCGACCGACATGTCGGTTGTCCGGTGGCAGGATCGACAACGGCATCAATGGCAGCAAAGTAACGGTCCTCACGGCGCATGTTGGAAATGCTTGCCCGGACGTCTGTTCGTCCGTAGTTGGCAGACACTTCATAGTTAAGCCAGTCGGTGAGATCACCGCGCAGGCCTACGACCGCACGGAATGTTTCGCGCGTATTGTCATCGACGGAACGCATCTCCAGGTCGTCACGCGCAAGGCTGATGGTTGGATCGTTGATGCCAGCCAGCACCTCACGGAAGCTGTCTGACAGGAATGGGTTATCCAGTGTCAGTTCCAGAGCTGATGTGAATGAGGAGTTTCTTGGGCTGACTGCGTCCGTCTTCACATATTTTAATTCAGTGAATGCCGTCATGGCCGGCGTCAGATCATATCGACCAAGCGCGTTGACCGAATGCACTTCCGTTTCCGGCAGAAACTGGTTGGTGAAATATGCTGTGGGCGTACCATCACCGCCTTCACCGATATAGTGTGCGCCGGAAACAGGAGTACCCAATCGATAGGGGTTGCCCTGCGAGTTAAGGGTCAGGTCGCCAAAGCCAATCTCCTCTCCCGTAGTCGCGTCGGTTCCCATGATGTCATAACGACCAGCGGGTGATGTAAAGATGTAGTGGCGCTGTCCGGCTACAATGCGGTCAGGTACGTTGGGGTCGTCCGTCTGGCGGAATTCAGCAGGGTTGTTGACCAGGTACTGGCGGTTTTCCAGGCCAAAGTCGCGCTCAAATATTTCGAGCTTCTCCTGCCTGCGGAACTCGTAGCTGCCGGTTACATTGCCACGCCCCTCATGAAAGTTGCTGCCCCAGACGAATGATGCGTAATAATCCTCTGAGTCACCACGATCCGATATGCTGCCCTGAGTGCGCATGTCAAAACCTTCAAAATCATCCTTGAGCACAAAGTTGACCGCACCCGAGACCGCATCAGCTCCGTATACCGCCGAGGCACCGCCAGTCAGCACGTCCACGCGCTCAATCAGCGCCGTCGGAATGGTATTGGTATCCACCAGAGGCTCACCTGTGGCGATGGCACTGACATGGCGCCGGCCATTGACCAGCACAAGCGTACGGTTTGTTCCCAGGTTTCGCATGTTCAGGGCGTTGACACCGGTCATCGCGCCACCCTCGTCAGCTCCTTCATACGAGCCTTCAGAACCTACCAGCGCAGCCACTTCGCTGACAAAATCCTCTACGTTTACTTTACCTGAGCGTTCCATTTGCTCGGCGCCCAGCGATAATACCGGTGCAACATAATCGCCTTCAAATCGAGTGATACGCGACCCGGTTACTACAACCTCTTCCAGCTGCGGCTCATCCTGGGCGAACGCAACGGGCGCCGCAACCGGAAACATGGATACGGATATGGCAGCGGACAGCACTTTTAATTTAAAGGGTGTAGCGGCTCTTGCGAATGCTTTGTCATTCTTGGTGGGCATATCGGAATCCTCATACACTAGGTCAAGTCCAGCGAAATCTGGCGTCATTGAAGCAGTCAGGAGGACAGGAGCATCTTTCGTGCCACCGCGAAAATAACAACCGTTACACAGGGTCATATTCTTCGCATCCAAAACGGGGCGTGATGGATTTTATGAATCACTAATTCAGTGCATAATTCGGCAAAGTGTTGTGATACCCGGCGCTGAAGGGAATCAAAATAGCACCGTTATTGAGCTACGTATGCACCAAAAGTGCAAACTACGCAATATGACGGAACGATGAACTTATATGAATTTGAAGGGGAAAATTTGCAGCCGGTGCACCAAGTCGAATCGTCGACGCTAAGGTTTTGTCACAATATGCTACAACAATGTGCAAAACCTGCAGGGCAGAACGCTCTCTGCCCTGCTCTGTGATATTGTTATTTGCTGAACCGGGCCGACTCGGAACGCCCAAGCGCAGCCAGCATCCAGCTCATCGGCAGATGCCGCATCAGAAACACCAGCAGCCGGTAGTTCCAGCCCTGTATTGAGATCAGTTTGCCTTTTTCAATATCCTGGAATGATCGTGCCACCACCTGGTCGGCTGTCCAGGCTCGGGTGAATCCTTTTTTCTTGTAGAAGCGGTCCGGATCAATGCCCATTCGCGAGTGAAAGTCGGTGATGGTGAATCCCGGGCAGATCGCCAGGGCTTTCAGGCCATCGCGGCGATAGGCCAGCCCCACACTTTCGGTAAAGCTGCGCACATAAGCCTTGGTGGGACCGTACAGTACGCTCTGCCCGGTTGGTATCCAGCTGGCCACCGAAGCGACATTGATAAGCATGCCCTTGGACTTGAGCAAATTGGGCAACGCTGCGTGGGACAGCTGAGTGGTTGCCACAACGTGTACATCGATCAGTGCCTGATGTTTATCCCAGGCCACCTCTCCCAGCCTGCCGTCTTCGGCATAGCCGGCGTTATTGACCAGAGCGTCTAGCTCCGGCAGTGCCTCAATCGTTTCCACCAGTGACTGCCGGTCCTGCGGATCGGAGAGATCGCCCAGCTGCAGAGTCACTCCCACTCTGTGCTCCTGACGCAAGTGCTCAGCCAGTTCAGTCAGCTCCTGCTCGCGGCGACCCGTGAGCAACAGGTCGTAACCTTTTCGGGCAAATGCCCTGGCGTAGGCGGCACCGATTCCACTGGTAGCACCGGTAATGACAGCAAGACGTTTGGACATGGTTCACCTTCTCCTGGGCAGTTTGCTCTCTGATTGAGTGCCTGGCAGCACAGTCCAGTCATGGACCGTGTTTTGTATTCTGTCTGTCTGCTATTGAATGGCTTTTATTACTTCACGAGTCAAATCCCAGGGATTAAAACCCTGGCGACCGTAGTCCAGCCCGCGGCGGACAATCACCAGATCATGCGACGGTACTACCACGGTATACTGCCCACGGTTGCCATTGGTGGTGTAAGCGTCCGACGGCACATCATTGCGCCCTTCTGGCACCAGCCACCATTGACCGCCGTACTGGCTGCCGCGACCCAGGGTTGCCGGCGCCGGCGTGCGAGAGAACGCAATCCACTCCTCGGAAATAAGCCGCTGGTCATTCCACATCCCGCCATTGAGATAGAGCAAGCCAAAGCGCGCCAGGTCTCTGGCATTGGTATAAACCTGACTGCTCAGCACAAAGTCGCCAAAGCGGTCGGTGCTGATCAGTGTATTGCGCATGCCGATCCGGTCGAGCAGCGCCCGTCGTGGGAATTCAGCGTAGACCTGCTCATCACCCAGCGCCCGCTTCATGGCATACACGCCCAGCAGGGTGTCGTAGTTTTCGTAATCCCAGTGAGTGCCGGGGGCGCGGATCAAGGCGCGTTGCAGGGCACCATTGACCGAACTGGCGCCGGCCCAATAGGAAAGACCTGATCCGGTAGCGTATTCCATGCCGCTGTTATCAACGCTTTCCAGGCCGCTGCTCATGTTCAGCACATGGCGCAGTGTAATGTTTTGTCGAGGATCTGAGTCGGGGGAACCAACTGTTGGCAGCCATTCCAGGTCCAGTGGCTCATCCAGCGCCAGCAGGCCCTCATCAACCGTCATGCCTATCAGTGTCGAGGCGATACTCTTGGCAGTGGACCAGGTTCTGGTTCGAGTACTCGCGTCAAAACCTGGCGCATAACGCTCGAGTATTATCTGGCCCTTATAGACGACCAACAGACTGATGGTGTTCTGCTCGGCGGTGGGTCGGTCGAACGCCCAGTCCGAAGCCGCCTGCAGTGCAGTGGCATTTATATTATCGGGCAGCTCGTCTGATTCGATCAGGTCACCGTCCGGCCAGGGTATCTGCGCCGCATCACCGGGCGGAGCCGGCAGCGTCAATTGCGGCAGGGTGTCGATATCGGCCAGCGTCTGATCCGGTGCAAGGATGATGCAGCCAATACCGTCCCGAAAAACCGCCCGCATGACAGGTACGCCATCAGCAGCACCGACTTCTACAGCTCGACGCTCCCAGTCGACCTGGTAATCGCCGCCGGCCGCGGTCCCGATTGGCTCACGCAGAAATGCCAGCTCATCAGCAAAGACCTGCTCCAGCGTCCGTTCACTGGTAAACAGGCCATTGCACATAAAGATGGCCTGCTGGCCACGCTGGATCATGGCGCGCTGGTGCGCCCAGTAGTCGTACTGTTCGCTTTGCTGGGCCACAACATGCGGCAGCAGCAACAAGGACATCAACACAGTGGAAAGTGCCATGCCGGCACCACGCAAGGTTTTCATGAGCCTGCTCCTGTTGGCCGCCTGCCGGGGCCGCGACGGTTAATGGACAGCCTTATAGCGCAAAACAGTAAAACAGCCCATCGCCGCCAGTGCCGACCAGGTTCTCCTGGCTGCAGCCACGTGAGCCGTGAGCACTGTTCCAGGATGTCGGATTGGCGCCGCCACCGGTACGATCATGATGGCCAACCTGGGCACTGCCTTCACCATTGGACGTCCAGTTATTGCAGGTGGCATCCGTGGCGTAGCCATCTTCGGTGCTGCCCGTGAGGATATCGTGACGGTTGGGCGTGTCGCCGCGACCGTTTACAACGTTGCCGTTTTCGTCGACAGAGTTTTCTTTGCTCAGCTGATTGTTCTCACTGTGCAGGTCATCAACACTGGCGGCTACCTGCACACCGTTGGCGTTGTACCAGGGACCATCACCGATACGGTCGCGCGCGTTAACAGCCGGATTGCCATTGGCGGCTTGAGCGCTGAGGTAGGCTCGCCAGGTTTTGCCGGTAACGCCAGCCTCTTCGGCCAGAACCGCGCAATGTGCGTCAGCGCCTTCCAGTCCTCCCAGGTTAGCCCCATCGCCACTGCCAACGCTGGTAATAAAAAAGCTGAGGCTGTTGTCCTGCGGCAGGGCAGTCGTTGAAATGCCAGTCAGAGCGATGGCGGCCAGGAGTGGTGCGATTCTTTTCATTGTGGAACTCCTATCATTGGTGTGGCGTGGTAGTAAGGGTATTCTTTGCAGGACCTACATATCATCCATCCGCTCGGTCTGCCGGACAAGCAGTTTCGATTCGTTGACCTCCATATCGAGGAACTCACGCAACAGATCTGAAGCTTCCGGGATCTCTGCCTTCGCGATCATGGCACGGAACAGCTCGGCGATCTGGTCATGAAATCCAAACACCTCTTCCCGAATTTCATCTGCATTCATCCGCACATAATGATCGTCGATGTCCATGTGGGTCGTGATTGGATTGTGCATGTTCATGTCGTAGGCGTACATGTCCAGCGCCTTGGGATCTGCCTTGTCCTGAAATACCGTCACCATGCTGTCCAGGCGTGCCTCCTGGGATGCCAGATAGTGCAATAACATGGCCGTACGCTGATCAGGGTGTTTGTCGGCCGCGTGTGTCAGGCATTTCGCAAGCTCGGCGTGCTTGATGCGTGTCCACTCTATCAGATTACCAAACGTCTTGATTTCCATTGACTTTGCTCCTCCGATGCTGGTCTTGAACAGTAACACAGGCATTGGCTGACGCCTAATTCGGCAATCTCAATTGTGAATTATTACCACCAGCATGGCCTCACAGCGACAGTTCAACACTGGAGGAAGCAGCTGCCTGGACTTGACGGGAATAAACACGACCTTTGATCCGTTACGTAACAAATAGCCATCTGATTATCAGGAAAGCACGCGCAACACTCCTGAGGAAACCTGGAGCACGGATGAAATAACAGGGATGTATCACATGGATGTGAAAAAGGCGACCTCGCTATGCGGGGTCGCCTTTTTTTCTGACCGGCCGATCAGTATGCGGCCGGCTACGGGTCAGCAGTTGCTTACAGAGAAGCCAGTGCCTGATTCAGCGTAGCTGAAGGACGCATGGCTTTGGATACCAGGTCTGCATTCGGCTGATAGTATCCGCCGATTTCTACTGGAGAACCCTGCACACCGTTAAGCTCCTGAACGATCTTGTCTTCATTGGCTGTCAGGAACTCGGCCAGCTTGCCAAAACGCTGGGCCAGCTCGGCATTCTTGTCCTGCGCGGCCAGGGCTTCGGCCCAGTACATGCCCAGGTAGAAGTGACTGCCACGGTTGTCGATCTGACCAATCTTGCGAGCCGGTGACTTGTCATTGTCCAGGAACTTGGCGTTTGCCTTGTCCAGTGCATCCGCCAGAATCTGCGCACCTTTGTTGCCAGCGTGCTGTGCCAGATGCTCCAGTGACGCTGCCAGCGCCAGGAACTCACCCAGTGAATCCCAACGCAGATAGTTCTCTTCAACAAACTGCTGCACGTGCTTGGGCGCCGAACCGCCGGCACCGGTTTCAAACAGGCCACCGCCATTCATCAGAGGCACAATGGACAGCATCTTGGCCGATGTACCCAGCTCCAGAATCGGGAACAGGTCGGTCAGGTAGTCTCGCAGCACGTTGCCGGTTACAGAGATAGTGTCCTCACCGTTTTTCATGCGCTTCAGTGTGTGACGTGTGGCATCTTCCGGCGACATGATCTGGATATCCAGACCATCGGTGTCGTGCTCTTTCAGGTACTCATTGACCTTCTTGATCAGTTCGGCATCGTGAGCACGTTTTTCATTCAGCCAGAATACGGCAGGCATGCCGCCCAGGCGCGAACGCGTTACCGCCAGCTTGACCCAGTCACGGATCGGTGCATCTTTTACCTGACACATGCGCCAGATGTCACCTTTTTCGACATCGTGTGAAAACACGGTTTCGCCTGCCTGATTCAGCACAACAACAGTACCGTTTGCAGAAATTTCAAAAGTCTTGTCGTGCGAACCGTACTCTTCGGCTTTCTGCGCCATCAGGCCAACGTTGGGGCAAGTACCCATGGTAGACGGGTCGAAAGCGCCGTTTTCACGACAAAAGTTGATGGTTTCCTGGTAGACGCCGGCATAACAACGATCAGGGATCATTGCCTTGGTGTCCTGACGCTCGCCGTTGCGATCCCACATTTTGCCCGAGTCACGAATCATCGCAGGCATGGAGGCATCGATGATGACATCGCTGGGCACGTGCAGGTTGGTAATGCCTTTGTCGGAGTTGACCATCGCCAGCTCAGGGCGATCGTTGTAGGCTGCCTGAATATCGGCTTCGATCTCTGCTCGCTTGTCGGCAGGCAGCTCAGCAATCTTGGCCACGACATCGCCAAAACCATTGGTAGCATCAACGCCCAGTGTCTTGAAGATATCACCGTGCTTGCTGAACACTTTGTCAAAAAACACTTTGACGGCGTGACCAAACATGATGGGGTCGGACACTTTCATCATGGTGGCTTTCAGGTGCAGTGACAGCAGCACACCTTCGTCTTTGGCGGCAGCCGTTTCACGTGCAAAGAAATCCTGCAGTTTGGCAGCGCTCATGGTGGCTGCATCGACAACTTCGCCTGCCAGCACTTTAACGGAGGGTTTCAGCACCTGTTCGCCGCTTGCCGTTTTCAGGACGATCTTCAGCTCGTCTGCTTTGGCAAAGGTCGTGGACTGTTCGCTGCCGAAGAAGTCGCCTTCGTGCATGTGCGCCACGTGAGTCTTGGAGTCGCTGCTCCATTTGCCCATGCGATGCGGATGCTTTTTGGCGTAGTTCTTGACGGATGCCGGTGCCCGGCGATCAGAGTTACCTTCACGCAGAACAGGGTTTACAGCAGAACCCTTGATCTTGTCGTAGCGCGCCTTGATATCACGCTCTTCATCAGTCTGCGGCTCAAACGGGTAGTTTGGCAGCGCGTAGCCCTGTGACTGCAGCTCTTTAATGCACGCGGTCATCTGTGGGATAGAAGCGCTGATATTGGGCAGCTTGATGATATTGGCTTCTGGCGTCTTGGCCAGCTCACCCAGTTCCTGCAGGGCGTCACCAATTCGCTGATTCTCGTTCAGATACTCCGGGAAGTTGGCGATAATGCGGCCAGCCAGAGAAATGTCCCGGGTTTCCACCGAAACGCCCACAGCCTTTGCAAACGCCTGAATGACGGGCAACAGGGAGTATGTTGCCAGGCGTGGCGCTTCATCGGTTTCGGTGTAGATAATCTTGGCACCATCGTTCGACATAGTGTTTCCTACTTCTTTGAATTTGGGTGGAATCGCGTGAAAAAAGTGGTGCGGAGTATAGCACTAGTGGGCGGTGCGCCCAAATACCTGCGCAATGGCATCGGCCAGCTCGGCCCGCCGGTAGGGCTTGCACAGCACAGGGAAATCAGTATGAGGCAAGGGGCCACGCCCTGTGGAGCCTACAAAACCTGAGGTGTAAAGCACCGGCAGCCCCGGTTGTCGGGCCAACGCCTGGGCCGCAAGTTCGGGACCATTCATGCCGGTCATCTGCACGTCGGTGAACAGCAGGTCGATTCTGGCGTCGCTATCCTGCGCGGCATCCAGTCTGGCCAGTGCCTGCTCTCCAGATTCAGCCACCACAACCTGATATCCCAGCGACTCCAGGCTCACTCTGGCCAGTTCGCGCACCTGAGGCTCATCTTCTACCAGCAGCACTCGCTCCGAGCCCAGGACAATATCTGAATTTCTACTGGGCAGCCCTGAAGCGTGTTGCTCGGCCTCAACCACCGGCAGATAAAGATCAAAGCGGACCCCTTCGCCGGGCGAGGAGTCAACAGTAATAGCCCCACCTGACTGGCGCACAAAACCATATACCATGGCGAGCCCCAAACCCGAGCCTTTGCCTTCCGGTTTGGTGGTAAAAAACGGCTCGAACACTTTGTCGCGGTGCTCGGCTGCAATGCCGGACCCTGTGTCACTGACCGATACAACCACATAGTCACCCGCTGCCAGCGACACATCCCCCACGCTTTCGGGCTTATCCAGATGGCACATGGAGGTCTCTATTGTCAGCACCCCTCCATCCGGCATGGCGTCGCGTGCATTCACACACAGATTCAGCAGCGCGTTTTCCATCTGCGCTACATCTATCATTGTTACCGGCAGAGCTGGCTGAGGCTTGAAATGGAAGCTTACATGTCGATTCAGCACCCGTTGCAGCATGGGCTGCAATCCATTGATCAAGCTGTTGAGCTCAGTCGCTGCCGGTGTCAGCGACTGCTTGCGGGCAAACGTCAACAGTCGCCGGGTCAGGTCTGCGCCACGTTCTGCGGCGTCGGAGATCATTTTCGCAAAGATCTGCGCGTCCGGCTGATCCTTGAGCATTTCCACCAGACACTCGGCATTTCCCAGCACAACCGTCAGAAGGTTATTGAAATCATGTGCGATACCGCCGGTCAACTGCCCCACCGCCTCCAAGCGCTGGGCGTTGTGCAGGCGCTCTTCCAGCAGCTTGCGTGAACTGACATCCGAGATCCCCCCCACCATGCGCACGGGAGTGCCGTTCTGATCGCGAACCAGGTGTCCACGATCCTGAACATGGGCCCAACTGCCATCGGCGCGCCGGAACCGGTATTCAGCATACCAGACATCCTCAGACGCCAATGTCTGGCGAAAATTGGCGAGCACCTCGGCACGGTCGTCAGGGTGAATCAATTCCGCCCAACTGCTGCGTGATGTTGCGACTGTGCCTTCCCGATAGCCAAACAGATTGGAGAAGCCAGCCCCCCACCCAACGCCGGTCCTGTGTTACATTCCAGTCCCAGACTGCGTCATTGGTAGCCTGAGCGAGCAATCTAAAACGCTCCTCGCTGGCTGCGAGTGTTGCGTTGGCGTCTTCCAGCTGCATGCTCTTTTCTTCGAGCTTGCGGATCAGTGTTTCGCTGTAATGCTTGAGGAGCTCTTCCTCATCGTCGTCTTCGACGGTATCGCCCGGAAGCGACCCAGGCTGCCTGGGTCTGGCCCGCTCGGCGACCTCTTGCATGCTGGCAACAAAGTCTTCTGGCTCGGCGGGTTTCAGGATAAACGCGTCGGCGCCAAGCTTCAGCGCCAGCTCTTCATCTTCTGCCTGCGTGTAGGTAGCCGTGTAGACAATAAACGGGATGTGCTTTAGTTGCGCATCTGCCTTCCAGTGCCGAAGCAGCGTGTAACCATCCATGACCGGCATCAGCAGGTCCGAAACGACCATATCCGGGCGGGCCTGACGAGCCAGAGTCAGCGCTTCGGCACCATGCCGGGCAACAGCCACCTGGTAGCCATAACCCGTCAGCAGCGCCTGAAGGTAATAGCGATTTTCTTCTTTATCGTCCACCACCAACACTAATTGCATTTTCAGCTTCCCGGACAGTAACGCTCTACTTCTTCAACAAAAGTCTCTGGGTCTATCGGTTTTTCAATATAACCGTCACAGCCAGCAGCCAATGCCTTTTCGCGATCCCCCGGCATGGCATAGGATGTCACGGCAACGATGGGCGTCTGCTGGAGGGCCTCAATCTGTCTCAGAGCAGCGGCCACATCGTAGCCATGCATGGCCGGCAGTTGAATGTCCAGCAGGATCAGATCGGGCTCATTGCTGCGCGCCATCTCAATGCCGGTCAGACCATCGATGGCCGCCAGCACCTGATGCCCCTTGTTTTGCAGCAGGAACGTCAGCAGGTAGCGATTCTGCTCGTTATCCTCGATGAGCTGTATCTTCAGACTACGTTTGTCAGACTCACTCTGGTTCACTGTAACTCCCGTATTTCAGTCTCTTGCGGCTGGTTGACCGGCAACTCAACGGTAAATCGGCTGCCTTTACCCTGCTCGCTGCTGACACTGATCCGGCCTCCAAGCAGTTCACATAATCGCCGACAAATCGCCAGACCGAGACCGGTCCCCTCATGTTCGCGAGTCAGCCCCGTGTCAATCTGGTTGAACGGTTGAAACAGACCGCTCAGATGGACTGGTTCAATGCCGATGCCGGTATCACTGACATCCACCCGCAATTCATTCTCGCCGCGCTCGTTGCCTACCAGGCGGCACTCCAGCGAAACTGAGCCGTGGTCGGTAAACTTGATGGCATTGTTCAGCAGATTGATCACAATCTGTTCGAGACGGCGCCGATCGCTACTCATCAGGCCGACTGCCGGATCAATACTGGCATGTAGTTTCAGGGACTTTTTATCTGCCAGGGGTTGTATCGACGCCACGACGCGGTCCAGCGATTCCCTTGCATTAAATGGCTCGCAGCGCACCTGCAACTCACCGGCCTCAATTTTCGACAGGTCGAGAACGTCGTTGATCAGATCCAGCAAATGCCGGGCGCTACCGCGAACCATCTGTAACTGACGTGACTGTTCTTCATTAAGAGGGCCGGCCAGTTCCTGCAGCACAATACCGGTAAAACCAATGATGGAATTGAGCGGTGTGCGCAGCTCATGGGACATGGTAGCCAGGAAAGCCGACTTGAGACGGTCAGCCGCCTGGGCGCGAACGACAGCATCTCGAAGCTCGCGCGTCCGTTCAGCCACCTTGCGTTCCAGATTTTCATTGAGATCGCGCAGTGCTTTTTCCTGCTCCAGCCGGCGACTGATGTCACGCAGGATCACGGTGTACATGACACCGTAACGACCACGGACTCGTGACACGGACATTTCGACTGGAAAATCTTCGCCACTTGCACGCAGTGCCTGCGTGATCAGAAACTCGTGCGTGTTATCGTCAACCCCGGCTGGTATCAGCTGGTTGACAGATTTGCCCAGCACCTGACGAGCAGAGCAGCCAAACACGCGTTCGGCGGCAGGGTTAAACGACAGGACCGAACTGTTGCCATCGATGGTGATGATGGCATCACGCGCCGAGTTGATAACAGCGGACAGCTGCGAGCGGCTGCTGCTGAGACGTCGCTCGGATGCTTTAAGCGCGTTGAACGCGTTTTCCAGTACACCCAGGGTGCGCCACATCAACACCAGCAAAAACAGCGCGGTGATAGTGACGAATGCGATACCCTTGGCAACGCTCCATCGCTCCACGGCGGCACTGTCCTGCAAAATGGCGAACAATACCCAGTCGGAGGTGAATATCCAGAGGCCGGCCAATATTGCGTAGCCAACCGCCATGCTGATCGCTCGCGGCCGCAAGCGCCAGGTCTGCTGAAGTGATTTGCTGGAAGTGACTGCCATGCTGCCCGTTACACACTGTCATTATTTTTGATTGCCCCGTTATACCACTGCCGGTGATGCAAGGGTATAGTTAGCGCCATTTTCAAGGCAGCAGGACATTTAATTCTTATGTTCAAGCGACTCACAAAGCTTTCACTCCAGTTCAGAGGCTCCTCTTTGGGCCGAACGCGCACCAGCGCGGTTGATATCACACTGGGTATAGTCATTGCCATTAGCCTGATGGCTAGTACCTTGGCATCTGCTCAGCCGCCTCGCCAGCCGGTCGAGGGCAACCCGGTCAGGACACCATTTTCCACCGAGGTTCAACAGGAGTGGCTGTCCCAGGTCATGCCAGAGGCCGACTCGTTTTCAGAAAAGTCCGGCGAACCCCCGGTTTATCGCGGCTACCAGACAAACCCCGACTCGGGCGCGCAGACGCTGACTGGTTACGTTTTCCTGACAGCGGACGTACCACCCGAGGAACGTGGCTTCAGCGCGCCAATTGATATGCTTGCAGGGGTCAATCTGGATAACGAGTTGACGGGCATCAAGATACTCAACTACGTCGAATCCTACGTGAACACCGTCGGTGATTTTGTCGCCGACCCGGTTTTTCAGGCACAGTATCAGGGCAAACATATCGGTGATGACTTTCAGGTCCGTCGGGACATTGACGGCATTGCCGGCGCCACCGTCACCAGTTTCGCCATCAGTCGCGGTGTTCGCGAAGCCGCCCGCCGGGTGGCTGCCGCCTACAATGGGTTTACGCCGGACAACGCCGTTGACGTGGCCCGCTCGCAGCGAATTCTTGAACATATGCAGCAATTCACCTGGGAGCAGTTGCTGGAGGAAGGCATTGTGCAGCAGCTGACCATGCCCATCCCTGGCGGCCAGGAGCTGCAGTTGACACTCACTTACATGGGCCACCCGGCGCTTGGTGAGTTTTTTATCGGTCGTCAGGCCTACGCACGAGCGGAACGGGATGCGGCAGCCCAGCTGGGTGGCAGTCAGTTGATTCTGCTTGGCGTGGGCGGCAGTGGCTTCGGGCAGTTCCGCCAGGACCGCATGCAATTGCAGCAGGATGGTTCACCGCGCCGCCGAGTGATGGCTAACCGGCTGGTTACCGCGGGTAATGCCGACGTCGGCATGATAGAGGGTCACGCCGAATTCGCCGGTGCGCTGGTCATTGACGACAACTATGACATCACCCAGCCGCTGAACATTTTTTATCAGCCGCTGGGCAGCCTGGAACCCTATGAGCTGACATTCCAGCCGGTAGGCATGGGTGCGCGCATTGCCAGTGGCGACCCCATCCTGAGCGAACAGGAAATTGAGCGCATCATCCGCGCCGAAAACAGCGCCATTCGCCAGTTCATAAACGATCCGCCATGGGGCGTGACGCCCTGGGGCAGTGTGACGATGTCGCTGCTGATTTTCACGCTGGTCATGGTAGCCTTCATTCGCAAGAGTGCGCGCTGGCGCTGGGTGGCACTTACAGCCACGCTGGTGTACCTGGGTATCATGGAGGCAGGATTCCTGTCGGTGGCGCATATCACTGGCGTCTTGTTGCAGGGACCGGATGTGTTTCTGAACAACCTGCCGCTAACCATGCTGGTTGTCTTTACCGTCGTCACTACCCTGATATGGGGCCGCGTGTTCTGCTCCTCGCTGTGTCCTTTTGGCGCGGTACAGGACATTATTACCCGACTGACGCCCAAGCGACTGCGCCACAAATTCAGCCGGTTGATGCCGCAAAAGGTCCATGACAAGGCCATTTATCTTAAATACGGCTTCCTGGCTTTTATCATTGGTGCCGCACTGATCGCCAACAATGTCGCCGTGTTTCAGTACTTTGAGCCATTTGGCACACTGTTTTTCCTGAGTGGTTCGGCCGTGCTGTTTGCCATCCTGGCGGCGATTCTGCTGGCCTGTGTGGTTGTGCCGCGTTTTTATTGCCGTTATGTCTGCCCGCTCGGTGCTGCGCTGGGTGTGGTATCTTTTGTCAGTCCGCTGCGCATAAAGCGGGTGCCGCAGTGCACCGTGTGTACCGTGTGTGAGCACGCCTGTCCCACCGGTGCCATCCGGCGTGAGAAGATTGACTTCAAGGAATGTGTACGCTGTGATATCTGTGAAGACAAGCTGATCAAAAAAGCCGGCTCCTGCCGTCACGATATGAGCCGTATTATCGTGCGCCACAAGGAGTTGCGCATAGAATGACACAGCAATAACACCCGGGTCCCCGTGACCCGCATGAGGAGAGCCCCTGTTGTCTGCCAATAACAAGAACACCATACCTGCCGACATCGACGCGCAGGCGCTGGACAACCAGATATGTTTTCCGCTGTATGCGGCCTCACGTCTGGTGACCCGACTGTACCAGCCGCTGCTGGAGCCACTGGGCCTGACCTATCCACAATATATCGTGCTGCTGATTCTGTGGGAGGATCAGCCCTGCACTGTCTCCCACATCGGCCGTCGCGCGCAGCTTGCCACCAACACATTGACGCCGCTGCTTAAACGCCTGGAGGCCATGGAGTTGATTGAGCGCCGTCGGAGCACCGATGACGAGCGAGTAGTCACCATACTTCTGACGCGCGCCGGCAAAGCCCTGCGCCGACGGTGCGCCTGCATACCCGAACAGCTTTTCACCCAGGTTGGCTATCCGATAGAGGACGCCATCGCCCTGAAGCGGCAGCTGGACCAGTTTTTGAAACACCTGAAAGGTCTCGACACCGACTGACGATTCGCGGCCAATGGCATTATCTGCACGATCGATCGCATTTGCAGCACTTGATGTATTATATCGCGCGCGATATTATCGCAAACAACACAACTACGGAGCACCTGCCATGACACGACTGAAAAAGATTGCCCTAGCTACTAGCCTGGCCGGCGCCGCTGCACTGGCTGGCGTTGCGCAGATTTACGCCGCTGACGCACCGATTGAAATTGATGCAGACACCTTTGAGTGCATTACCGAGATGACACCCGTGCGGGGATTCTATGTAGACAACCTGCTTGGTGATATCGCAGCCACGCTGGCGGTCGCCAACTCAGAAACCGGCGGCACCTGGCCCACCGGCTCTGTGGTGCAACTGGTACCGACTGAAGTTATGGTAAAACAGCCCGCCGGCACCAGCCCACAGACCAATGACTGGGAGTTTTTTGAGCTGGACGTCAGCTCAGGCGAGTCGGAGATTGTGACGCGTGGCTTTACCGATGTGGTCAATCGTTTTGGTGGTAACTGCCTGGATTGCCACGTGAAGGCGGAGCCGCAGTGGGACATGATCTGCGAAACCGGTCACGGCTGTGACCCGATTCCGCTGAGCCGCGAAATGATTGTTGGCATTCAGCAGGGCGATCCGCGCTGCAACCGCCCTGAGTAACGGATATCTTAACCAGCACTGAAACTGCCGGCCTGATTTAAAAGTCGGCCGGCAGGTCCAGGCGCTGCATGTAGCGCTGATCGTTGACTTCTTCTGCACTCAGTTCGCCTCTGAGCAACGCATCAACATCCTGATCAATAAGGGTCACTGCTGCCAGCTTGGCATGCGGCTGCTCAACCGCCAGCATGACACTGCCCCACAGACTGAGCATTGAGGTATCGATGGAGCGCACATCGTTGTCCTTGGCCCACTCCGCCGAGATCATCTTGCCCAGCTGCTCACTTCTTGCCGCCAGTTCGCGGCGCTGTTCGCCTTCCATATCCACCATCAGTGCCGGTGTGATGTCATTCCAGCCGGTTGCCATCAGCTCCCAGCCTTCATAGAAGCGGACCACCCAGGTCAGGTACTCAACGTCTGTCTGGCGCTGCTGGTTTGCTTCGTCTGCCTGATAGGCCTGGATAAACCAGTTCTGTTCCGGAACAGTTTCCGGCCATTCATCCAACACCCGGCTACTGGCACACGCTGCCAGCAGGGCGGCCAGTGCCACCAGGACCACTGACCGAACTTCTCTGTTCAACACTTACAACCACCTCATCTCGCAATGCAATTTACTGACCTGATCATTCCTGCAGTCTCAGGGTCCTCAATTCCGGATCGGCCAGAATGTCAGCTTCATGAAACGGC
The DNA here is from genome assembly GCA_002354805.1 of Gammaproteobacteria bacterium UBA2675. Lineage (GTDB taxonomy): Bacteria > Pseudomonadota > Gammaproteobacteria > Pseudomonadales > Pseudohongiellaceae > Pseudohongiella. The sequence goes on along the minus strand of DEMH01000009.1, from coordinate 750,119 downwards.
AGATCAAGCCACATACTCTGGGAGTATAACCGGGTCTGGTCGGCAAAGTGTGGTGATCGTGGATCTTCAGACTGCGAATAACTCAGAATACCGGTGGGATTGACCTGGCCGTCCGCATCCCAGCTGACCACCTGCATGTAACTGTTGCCGTGCAGAATCGGCGTATAGGCACCAGCTTCCGGGTTGAAGCGACTGGTGATGACACTCCACATACCCGCCCCGCCATCGCCGCCGGGAATTGGTATGTTCTCGTCATTGCGCGGTTCGTACTGCAACGTGCCAAGCTCGGCATCCAGCGCCACACCCTGGTCCTGCCAGAAGGTCTGGGCATGCGCCAGCGACTCCAGCACTGCCTGGCGCACTTCGGTGCGCTCAAGCGCCAGATCCCGGGGCGTATTGACCGGATCGGCCACATCAAACGGCACCGAAAACAGATTGTCTGTGCCAGACACATCACGCCAGAACTCGCGCCAGACATGCGCGCCGCGGCTGTCGATGTCTTCGCGACGGTCCCAGGCAGCCAGCGTCTCACAGGCAGGCGTCACATCAACTTCGTTATCATCCAGGATTACCGGCTGCTCTGCGCTTTCACACAGTGCCAGCACACTATCGAGATACTGTTCGGCGCCATAGTGCCGATGACTGAACAGCATGTCCTGCAGGTCCCGCGGGCCCATCTTTTCGCCCTCCGCCTGCTTTTGCTGCAAAGCCTCCTCGATGAATGTCAGCCCAGCCCGCGTGCGCAGACTGACCATTGAACGTTCGCTGCCGATGATGGGTGAATAACCCTCCAGCGGCTCTCTGGGAGTAGAGAGCCAGTAGCTGTCGTTGGCGTTATGCACGTAATCGTCACGTCGCAGACGCGGCATATTGTCTGCCGGCATAGCGCCAGGTACTTCTGATTGATCGGACGCATACCATTCACAGGACGGATCGGCGCCGTTCAGGATAACCAGTCGTGACGGCACACCTTCGGCCGGCACCCGGCAACGTTCGAACAGCTCCGCATCGACATTGGGCACAACACTGATGTCCGCGTAGAAAGCCGTACCGTGCCGGTCGGCGGCAATGGTATTCACCCAGGAGACGCCCTGCATGCTCAGTGCAGTTTCGACATCATCAATGCTTTCGGCTTTGTTCAGCGCATCATAGGTGGCGGCCGACTTATCGTTGTACAGATTGACGTCGCGGATGGCGAAGGCCATCGACTCTGTCCAGGGCAATTGTTGGGAGACAACTACCGGCCCATAGTGTGTCGAGTACACAGTGTGCGTTTGCGTGCCACTGTCGACAGGCACGTCAATGGTTATCTCTTCCATGTCCCGGTACTCATCGCCATAGCGGTAGCGGGTGGGATCCTCCGGATCAAGCTCCAGCGCGTACAGTGTGGAACGCATGCCGGTGGACACTGTATGTGTCCAGGCAACATCATGATTGAAGCCAATGGACACGCGACTGGTGGTGTACAGACTGACACCCATCACGTCCACCTCACCGGGAATCGTGGTGTGGATCATGTGAAAGCGCGACGAGCCCTGCCAGGGGTAATGCGGATTACCCAGCAGAATGCCACTGCCGTTTTCTGTGACATCACCACCCAGCGCGACAGCATTGCTGCCAATGCCTGTCAGTTGATCAAAGTCGGTCGCCACGGCGGTCACCTCGGCGCCGGGTGGCGCGGCGTTGGCCATCTCACGCTGGAACAGGCCCAGTCCATAACGAATGCCCACACCTACAGTGAGTTTGTCGACATCTCTTTCTGTCAGCGACCGCACCCAGTCGGCGCCCGCACATGCCGGCGGCAGATCACTGGCATTTTCGCTTAGGTAGCGGTTATACCCTGCTACATAACCCGCCGAGAAATCGATGGTCTGCTCACTCTGTCCCTGCCGGAAACGCTCGATCATGGCATCGTCCAGGACAGCACGGTGAAACACATCACTCTCATAATTACCGCCATCACGACCGAAGTTGGCGGATAGCTCCCCATTCACCATCAGCACATCGCGGGCTATGGTGCAGATTGCATCGTTGGCTGTGGCGTAGGCAAAACCGTAACCCAGGCTGCCCCAGTCTTCTGCCTTGACATGCGGGATACCGTAACTGGTCCAGCGAATTTCAGTGTCGTAAAGATAATCGGGTGCCGTCTCCGTCATTGCTTCCTGAACGGTGTCCGGCGCCGGCTCAGAGCAGGCCGCCAGCAGCATCATGGCCGAGGCCAGACCCAGAGACCGCGCCAGGGTCGACTTAGAAACGAGAGGGCTGATATTACCGCGTGGATCGTGATTCGCTGAGGATGGAGCCTGGTACATGATTGTTCTCCATAGATCGGTGGGTTCACGCCTGATGTGTTTGCTGGACCGCGAAGTTCGAGCATAGAAGCAGCTCAGGCCCTTGTCAAAGCGGGCATTTATTGCTCCTGTCAGTCAAACCGGGTAGGCTTTTGCCACGGTTATGAACACATTCATAATTTACGACAACAATAATTGCAAGGAGATCGCCAGCGATGAGCCGCCTCAAGCCTTTTTTATATGCTCTGCTCTCTGTGATGCTGATCAGCAGCAACGCGCCTGCGGCGCTGGCGCAGTCCTCCGCACAGCAGCCCGCTACCGAAGCTACTGCGCGCCAGCAGCAGATGCTGAGGGATACCCTGCCCTTCGCAGACCAGCGCGACTTCGAGGAATCCCAACGGGGTTTTATCGCCGCACCCGGCTATCGGCAGATTCTCGGTGCAGCCGGTAATGTAGTCTGGGATATGGGACGATATGATTTTCTGCTCAATGGGCAGGACTACGACAGTATCCACCCTTCATTGCAGCGTCAGGCAACCCTCAACATGAATTACGGCCTGTATGAAGTGGTGCCAGATTTCATTTACCAGATCCGTGGCTACGACCTGGCCAATATGACGCTGGTGCGCGGTGAGCGCGGCTGGATTCTGTTCGATGTTCTACTGACGCGGGAAACCGCAGCCGCGGCGCTGGCATTTGCCAATGAGCAACTGGGTGAGCGACCGGTGACTGCAGTTGTCTACTCGCATTCTCACATCGATCACTTTGGCGGAGTGCGGGGTGTCGTTGACGAGGCAGATGTACAGTCCGGGCAGGTCGATATCTATGCACCGGTGGGATTCATGGATGAAGCCATTGCCGAAAATGTCTACGCGGGCAATGCCATGAGTCGCCGCGCCTCCTATCAATACGGCAATCCCCTGGCCGCCAGCCCTTTTGGGCAGGTGGATTCAGCCATCGGCAAGGCACTGGCGCGGGGCAGCAGTGGCCTGATCGCCCCCACTGTTGTGATTCGCGACGACTTTGAAGAACACACGATTGATGGCGTGCGTGTTGTATTTCAGAATACACCTGGCACTGAGGCCCCGGCCGAGATGAATGCCTGGTTCCCGGACAGCCGGGTTTTCTGGGCCGCCGAGAATATCACCGCCACCATTCACAACATTTACACACTGCGTGGCGCACTGGTGCGCGATGCATTGGCTTGGTCCAGACAGATCAATGAGGCGCTTTACCGCTTCGGACAGCAGGCGGAGGTGATGGTGTCTTCGCACAACTGGCCACGCTGGGGCAACGAACGCATCCAGGAAGTGATGCGCGACCAGCGCGATGCCTATGCCAACCTGAACAACCAGGTGCTGAATCTGGCCAACCGTGGCGTCACCATCAATGAAATGCACAACGAGTATCAGGTACCGCAATCTCTGCAGCAAAGCTGGGCTGTGCGGCAGTACCACGGCTCCGAATTCCATAACTCCCGCGCGGTCATCAATCGCTACCTGGGTTATTGGGATGGTAACCCGGCGACGCTGGTGCCGCTGTCTCCGGCCGACTCGGCCCCACTCTATATCGAAATGATGGGAGGTGCGGCCGCCGTGCTGGAGCGGGGTCAGGCGCTGTTTGATGAGGGGCGGTATCACCTGGCCATGGAAATCGTCAACAAACTGGTCTATGCCGAGCCCGACAACCAGGACGGCAAGAACCTGCTGGCGGCGATTTTCGAGCAGCTGGGTTATCAGTATGAAAGCGCCAGTGTTCGCAACGTGTTTCTGGTCGCGGCGCAGGAGTTACGCTATGGCGTCGCGCCAGCAGGACCGGCACGTGGTACCAGCCCTGACCTGGCGCGCGCGATGACCACACTGCAGTGGTGGGATGCCATGGCGACCCGCGTCGACAGCCAGCGCGCCGACGGCATGGCGTTTATAATCAATTTTGTGACACCTGACACCGGCGAGACATTTGTCATAGAAATGCGCAGCGGAACCCTTACTGCCATCACCGGTTATCAATCTGATGCGGCCGATGCAACAATCAGATTGGACCGCAGTATTCTGGATCAGGTCATCATGGGACAGACCACACTGGCGGCTCAGCTCACCTCGGGCGCAGGCGAGGTTGAGGGTGATATCGGCGTGCTGCAGCAACTGGCCTCAGTGCTGGTCGAGTTTGATCCGGTGTTTGAGATCATGCCGGGCACGGCAGCCAGCCAGTAAGATGATGGATGGTGACCGACTGACCAGCTATCAGTGAACCGTCACATGCGGTGCCAGCTCAATGGCCTGCAGACGATTACCCAACAGCTCGACGGAGCCCGAATAACGTTCGGTTCCGGTGGATGAGAACTCAAAGTCATAGCGGCGGAACCAGGCCAGCAAACCGTCCTGGCCCCGGCGCAGCCGGCTTTTGCGCAGCACCATGCTTTGATCGAGCAGTTGCAGGTCGAGCTCGGCACAGCGCTGCGCTGCATATTGCAGGGCAAAAGCCTTGGCGTCTCGCGAGCGCCACCAGTGGTTGACCAGCAGCGCCAGCAAAGCCAGCCAGACCATATCCATTAATGTGAACATCTACCTATGTACCACGATCCTGATTATGAGAAACTTCAGCATCATAGCAAAAACAGGAGGCTGGCTGGCGATGAGCAGGAAATTCAGAACGTGGCTTACCATAAGCGCGGTGTTGTTATCACTTGGGCTGGGCAGCACGCATACACGGGCACAGGAGAACCCTTTGATGGATGAAAAATCGCCGATAGACGGCATCAGCTTTCGGTACATCGAGACAAACGGCATTCGCATGCGGCTGGCCACCATGGGTGACTCCGGCCCGCTGGTCATCATGGCGCATGGCTGGCCAGAGTCCTGGTATTCCTGGCGCCACCAGATCAAGGCTGTTGCCGAGGCTGGTTATCGGGTCGTCGCACCGGACATGCGCGGATATGGCGGCACCGACGCGCCACCCGATGTTGAGGATTACGACATTGTGACCATCGCCGCCGATATTGTTGGCATCGTCGATGCCTATGGCGAGGATCAGGCGATCCTGATGGGCCATGACTGGGGTTCCATTGTCGCCTGGAATACAGTGCTGCTGCACCCGGAGCGCTTCTCGGCGCTGGTCGCCATGAGTGTCCCCTACAGCGGACGTGCCGCGGAATCACCCCTGGTCAGCTGGCGCAACGCTTACGGCGACAACTTCTACTACATCCTTTATCACCAGGAGCCTGGCGTGGCCGAGGCTGAATATGACGCTGATCCTCGCGGCATCCTGAGCCGGCTGTACCTGTCGCCGGACTCACCGCGCCATCCACCACAGGTAACAGACCGTCATCGCTCGGCAGGTGGCTGGATTCCGCGACTCGGCGCACCGGTCGGGCTGCCTGACTGGCTGAGCGAGGAAGATCTCGACTACTTTGTTAAGCAGTTCACCGCAGCTGGCTTTCGTGGCGGCGTTAACTATTACCGCAACTTTCACCGCAACTGGGAGATCACACCACAACTGGCCAACGCCCGTGTCACGGTGCCAACCCTGTTTATTGCCGGCGAGAATGATGTGGTGATCGCCGGCGCCAGCCAGGGTCGTCTGGAAGGCGCCATGCGTCGGGTGGTCGACGACCTGCGCGGCGTCATACTGCTGCCGGAGGCCGGTCACTGGATTCAGCAGGAGCTGCCGGAAGAAACCAACGCAGCCCTGCTCGAGTTTCTGGAGGGTCTGTAAGCCTTAAATCATGGACTGCTGGTAATTCTCGATACCGACACTGTCGATCAGTTGCAGCTGGGTCTCCAGCCAGTCAACGTGTTCTTCTTCGCTTTCCAGAATGGACACCAGCAGTTCACGGCTGACGTAATCACGGATGGATTCGGCGTACTCGATACCGTCGCGCAGGTCCGGAATGGCCTGATTTTCCAGCTTGAGGTCACACTCCAGCATTTCACGGGTATGTTCGCCGATCAGCAGTTTGCCCAGGCTTTGCAGGTTGGGAAGCCCTTCCAGGTAGAGGATACGCTCGATCAGCTGATCGGCATGCTTCATCTCGTCAATTGACTCTTCGTATTCCTTGTCCGCCAGTTTGGTCAAGCCGCGGTCCTTGAACATACGCGAGTGCAGAAAATACTGGTTGATGGCAACCAGCTCGTTACCCAAGGCCTTGTTCAGGTGTTTGATCATGGTTTTATCGGATTTCATAGCCTGCTCCTTCGGACTGCATTAATTCTTAGGTGCAAGCGTGCGTTGAAAGCTGGCAAAAGTCAAGCCAGAACTTCTTTCAAGTTATTGATAATAATGGAAAAAGAGAAAGAGAATGATTGCGATTGGCACCTGCAGCCGTGATTGTGTCAGGCTGCGTAGGCAATGGATGATGTATCGACCTGATGAGCAACTTCTGCCATGATTTGTTTAGCGAATTTGCCACAACGACCGCAGTCACTGGCCAGACCAAGCTCGGCACGTACTTCGCTCATGGAAACTGAACGGCCTTGGCAGAACTCGCGGATCTGAGTATCAGTGATTTGCTGGCAGATGCATACGTACATGGGCGCTTTTTCTCGATTGCAGGTCTCGTTAGCAGGTCAACTACTGGCGGGTATCGCAGTGTGGATTCGGCCAGTGAATGCAAGCTTAAATGCAAATAAGAATGATTGTCAATAGCGCTCGTAAAAAAGATGAGAATTATTTGCATGCCACCACACCGGGGGGGTAGCTTAGGCACATGCAGCGCTCTGTCGGCGGCGGCTGCAACGACAACAAAGCAAAAAAAAAGCACAATAACGACAATGCAGGAGCGAGCCATGAAACTTTTCATGATCCCGATTCTGGCCAGCTTTACTCTCGGCGCGGTAGCCGCCGAGCTGCCCAGAACGCCTGAAGGCAAACCTGACCTTCAGGGCATCTGGACCAATGCAACACAGACGCCTCTGGAGCGACCTGAGCGCTTTGGTGACCGGCAGGCGATGTCTGAAGAAGAGGCGCTTGAACTGCAGCAGCGCGCACTGGCCGCAGAGGAACGCGGCAACGCTCCCAGTGACCCCGACCGACCACCACCCAGCGACGGCAATACCGCAGCGGCATATAACCTGTTCTGGCTGGATCGTGGCAGCCAGGTGCTGCACATCGATGGGGAATATCGCACATCAATGATCATCGACCCGCCAGATGGTCAGATACCCTTTCGTGAGGGCGCACCCGAACAGAACATGATGGAGCGCTGGCGCGACGAGCATGGTGATGAGGCGTTTCTGGGTCCGGAAATGGCGACAATCGGTGAGCGCTGCCTGTTGTTCTATGACTTCCGCACATCCAATTCCAGCGCCGGCCCGCCCATGATGCCCATCATCTATAACAACAACTATCAGATCATACAGACTGAGGACTATGTGGTGATCATGGCGGAGATGATGCACGACGCGCGCATCATCCGCCTGAACGATGAACACCAGCCGCACGAGATCTACAAATGGATGGGCGACTCCACGGGCTACTGGGACAACGATACGCTGGTCATCAGCACTCGCCACCTGCATCCGCAGCAATCGCACTACGGCTCAGGGCCCGGCCTTGAAGTGACCGAGCGACTGCGAATGGTCTCTGAAACGGAAATCGTGTACAGCTTTACCATGAACGACCCGGTGGCCTACACGGCGCCCTGGACGGCAGAGATGGTGCTTTACGCCCGACCGGAGGGTGAACGCATTTACGAGTACGCATGCCATGAGGGCAACTATGCCCTGCCCGGCATACTGGCTGGCACCCGACGCCAGGAGCAGGCTGACGCCGACCCGGAGTAAATGGGTGGTGTAATCGCTAACTGCCCTGACAGCCCAGGCTTCAGACAGGGCCGCGCTCCCACGGGCCCCAGATAGCAAAAGTGATGCCTGGATTCTGCACATTGATGAACAGAAACTCGCCTGAGGGATCGAAGCAGGCACCGGCAATTTCGGTCTGGCGGTAGTCACCCGGCTCGGCGACTTTGCCGCTTATCGAGATGTCCGTATCGGACAACACCACGTTGTTTTTGACCAGAATGTAAGACTCACCCGTGGGTGTCAGGCCCATCACTCGCTCGCCGAGCCCAAACTCATCCTCGACACCACCGCCGTCTTCGCACATGACAATGCCACCGCGGGGGCTGATCGACACGTTATCCGGGTTATTGGCCATATTGGCATCGGTGGAGGCAAAGATGCAGCGCATTCGATTCTCGTGTGGATCCAGCATCCACACCGCACCTTCACCATAACCCGCGCGCCCTGCGTCATTGACGCCAGCACTGGTGTCGACGATGTACATCAGGCCCTCGTGGTACCAGATACCCTCACCACGGCTTATCGTGAACGCACCCGCCGCGCGAGCCTGCAGGCAGGGCCCACTGGTGTCGCCTTGCGGGTCCATATCCGGGTCTGCGATGTCGACCCACTCCAGCTCGTATTCATCACCCATTGCCGGGGCCAGCAATTCGGCGCCGTGCATGGACTTGATGCGGGCAGCCTGCAGGCGTCCGCCCTGCTCCAGCGCACCAGCCTGTTGACTGGTATTGTCTGGCACATAGCGGTAGATGGGCGACTGATTGCGATTGTCTTCAGTCAGGTAGGCGTAGCTGCTTGCCGGATCGATGGCCACCGCCTCATGCTCAAAACGTCCCATGCCGACTATAGGAACTCCCGTGGTGGCAGCCGGATCAGCAGGCACCTCAAACACGTAACCGTGGCGACGGCCACCTGTAGCGCTGGCATCGTGTATTGTTTCTTCACAGCTCAGCCAGGTTCCCCAAGGCGTGACGCCGCCAGCACAATTGACCATGGTGCCACCCAGGCTTGGAATCGTCTGGATCTCCCGACGATTGCTGCGCGAGAAATGAATCGTGGTATTGCCGCCACCCGCGCGGGCGCTTTCCGACACCATACCTTCATCGTAAACGGTGGCAGCTGAAATCGGACGACCAGAGCCAACCTCGTGATTGCGCACCAGTATGATGGTATCGCCATCAACAGCAATTACACCCATGCCGTCGTGCCGTGCGGGCACCGGGTTGCCATCCGCCATGGCGTCGCCCGCCCAGGACAGACTGGCGTAGGAGAAACCTTCCGGCAACTGCAGCAGCTCCAGCCCCGTCACTTCATCCTTGACCGGACGTATTGGTCCATAAGGGCTGTCCATGCGTCGCGACGCGGGGCCGCCTGCATTGCCCTGGCGTGTCGCCAGAGATTGAAACGCCTGCACAAACGGCGTCGAAGCCAGCGCCGCCGTCATCGCACTCCCCTTCAGGAAATTGCGGCGTGAGCCGATAACATTGATAAGACGATTACGCTTGGCACTGGGTGCTGTACTGCTCATTGTATTTTCACCAGTCAGATTTGTGGTCGTTTAATTTGGCTCTCGATTTCAGCACAGATATGTGACAGCAAATTAACAATATAACGCCTTGAACCAAAACGCGAAGGACCGCGTATCAACACCGTGCAGCCAAGCCTCATCATCCATCTTCCAGTGAAGTCGTCTTATGTCAATTTCCACGTCAGCACGTTCGTCCCGCGACTCCAGCATTGCCTATCTCGAAAAGACCAACCGCATCATGATTGGCGTATTGATTGCTTGTCAGGTGTATGCACTGGCGCTTGCGCCCTGGCATGGCACCTGGGGTCTGGCGCTGCTGATTGGTGGCGGTACCTTGGCGGCGACCATCGCTGCCTGGAAAAGTGAGTTGCTGGGAGCACATTTCCCATCTCTTGTCGCCACTGCCTTCATGGTGATGTCAGCGCTTCATATTCACCAAAGTCACGGCACCATAGAAATGCATTTCTCTATTTTTGTGCTGTTGGCTCTGCTGATTGCCTATAGAAACTGGCGGCCAATTGCAGTGGCGACAGTTGTGATCGCCGTGCACCACTTCCTGTTCTTTTATCTGCAGGTCAACGGCTTTCCCGTCTGGGTAACCGAACATGCACACTGGCACATGATCTTTATACATGCTGGCTACGTGTTGGCGGAAGCGGCTGCGCTGTTCTATCTGGCGCGACTGGCAGCCGCTGATGCTGCTGAAGGACAGGCGCTGGCCGCAGCGTGTGAAAAGCTCACTCGCAACGATGACCGCATGGATCTTGGCCTACAGCTTGATCACGACTCAGAGGCCAGTCAGTCGTTCAACCGTTTCCTCCTGCAGCTGCGCACGCTGGTGTCGGATGTACAGCACCAACTGGGCAGTCTGCAGCAGATGGGAAAGTCACTGACCGGCAATGCGGCCGACGTTGAGCAGGGTGCCGAGCGCCAGGCGGCAGTAAATCAGCAGATGTTTGACGCTATGCAGGAGATGAGCGAAGCAACTGCCACGGTAGCACAGTATGCCCAGTACGCTGCCAACGGCGCCAATACCGCCAATGAACTGGCCGCCGACAGTGGTTCCGTCGTGCAGCGCATAAGCAGCAGTATCAGCGCGCTGCAGAGCGACATCGACATCACCAGTAAAGCGGTAGGCGACACCGCCAGTCAGGCAAACGACATCGACAAAGTGGTCGACATTATCAAAGACATCGCGGAACAAACTAACCTGCTGGCACTGAATGCGGCCATCGAGGCAGCCCGCGCTGGCGACCACGGGCGCGGATTTGCAGTGGTGGCCGACCAGGTGCGGTCGCTATCCAGGCGCAGCTCTGAATCTACCAAGGAGATTCAGCAGCTCGTCAAACGACTCCAGCAGACCTCTGACTCGGCCCGCCTGGCCATGACGCGCAGCCAGGAGGCAGTAGGTGAGTGCCTGGCGTCAGCGAATGAAGGTGCCGGCACCCTACAGCAGCTGACGCATGAGATTTCACAAATGGCCAGTCAGAACGACATGATAGCCGCCTCCGCTCAGCAACAGTCGGTGTCGGGTGATCAGGTCGTGAACAATCTGCAGTCAGTCAATGAAATCGCTTCACAGAACCTTGGAAAGGCACGGGAACTGACTGGCATCAGTGACTCGCTGCACCAGCTGAGCGATTCGCTGCAGCAGCAGCTATCGCGCTTTGATTCTGGTCAAAAGGGCTGATTGGTGCGAGCGGGGCTGATACTGGGCGACCAGCTGGGAAGAGACCTGCCGACTCTGGATACGCTCGACCGCGGGAAGGATCTCGTTGTCATGGCGGAGCTATATGAAGAAGCCACCTATGTCAAACACCACAAACAGAAGATTGCCCTGCTATTCAGTGGCATGCGGCACTTTGCCAGCGAGCTGGAATCCGACGGCTGGCGTGTTCACTATCACAAATACGACCCTAAAAGCCCACTGAAAACGTTCGAGGATGTCCTCAAAGAAGTTTCTTACGAATACAGGGTCGACAGCTGGATCGTCACCGAGTGCGGCGAACATCGCCTGCAACAGCAGATCGACAACTGGTCATCAGCACTTGATATTGATGTCTGCGTTCTTGATGACACCCGATTCATTTGCGACAAAAAAGAATTTGCCGAGTGGGCGCGTGGCAGGAAGCAGTTGCGCATGGAGTACTTCTATCGGCAGATGCGGCGTAAAACCGGATTGTTGATGGAGGAAGACCAGCCGGCGGGCGGTGAGTGGAACTATGATGCTGAAAACCGCAAGTCGTTACGCGATGACGTAGACATACCGGAGCGCAAGGGCTTTGATGTAGACAGGATTGATGCTGAAGTCATCAAACTGGTGACTGAGAACTTTGCTGACCACCCAGGTCACCTGGATACGGACGCTGAACAATTCCAGTGGCCAAGAACGCGCAAGCAGGCGCAAACAGCATTGCGATTTTTCATCAACCACTGTCTAGCCGATTTTGGCCAGTACCAGGATGCCATGAGCCACCGGCAGCCCTTCCTGTTTCATAGCCTGCTGGCAACCAGTCTGAATATGGGCCTCCTGTCCCCTGTCGAAGTCTGCAGGGCAGCAGAACATGCCTGGCAAAAAGGTGATGTACCCATCAATGCCGCCGAAGGGTTCATACGGCAGATCATAGGCTGGCGCGAATATGTGCGCGGGCTGTACTGGTGGCTGATGCCGGACTACGCCAAACACAACCACTTTCGGAACCAGCGCAAACTGCCAGCGTGTTACTGGAACGGTGACACGCGCATGAACTGCATGGCACAAAGCCTGAAAAACACCTTCGACAATGCCTACGCACACCACATTCAACGCCTGATGGTTACCGGCAATTTTGCATTGCTGGCCGGCGTTGAGCCAACGCGGATCTGCGACTGGTATCTGGCGGTTTACGCAGACGCCTACGACTGGGTGGAGCTGCCCAACACACTGGGCATGGTCATGCACGCCGATGGTGGCCTGATGGCCAGTAAACCCTATGCCGCGTCCGGTTCCTACATCAACCGCATGTCGGACTACTGCAAACACTGCCATTACTCGGTAAAAACAGCGGTGGATGATGACAGCTGTCCCTTCAACAGTCTGTACTGGCATTTCATCATGCGACATGACACTCTATTGAGAGATAATCCGCGCATGAGTATGATTTATCGTAATCTCGACAAAATGTCCGATGACAAAAAGCGGGCTCTAAAGAAAAGAGGTGACTTTGTTCTGGAGCACATTGATGCGCTGTGAGACCGTCTACGGCCGAAAGGCCATGTACAAGCGGACTGTGCATACCGCCGTAATCGCAGTAGTCGTTGGCATACTGGCGGCCTGCACGGGCGCACCGCCAGGCGAATTACGCGTTGTCGACGACTTTCAGCTGCAGCGCTACCTGGGACAGTGGCACGAGATCGCCAGACTGGATCATCGCTTTGAACGCGGGCTCAGCCATGTGACGGCGGAATATTCAGAAAACCCTGACGGCAGCGTCACAGTGATCAACCGCGGTTACAATGCCGAGGAAGGTAAGTGGGAACAGGCGACAGGCCGGGCACGATTCGCCGGAGAGTCATCAAAAGGGGCCCTGGAAGTCAGCTTCTTCGGCCCTTTCTATGCATCCTACAATATCGTTGCGCTCGATCAGAATGCTTATGAATGGGCGCTGATAACGGGCAACAATTACAACTACCTGTGGATACTTGCCAGGCAGAAAGATCTGGCAGCTGATACACAGGCCCGCCTTGTGTCGATGGCAGAGCAGGCTGGCTTTGCCACCGACGAGCTGATTTTTGTCGACCACCAGTCACCTGCGCCGGCCGAAGCGGAATAATTCAACCCGGACCGTCGTTTACTGACTAAACCAGGACACAGAAGGAGTATTTTATGTCGACTACCGGTAAACTAATTGGCACAGCAGTCATGACTGCAGCGCTTGCCGCATGCACCACGATCAATCCTTACACAGGCGAACATCAGACCAGCCGCGCCGCGACCTATGGTGCGATTGGCGGAGTTGTATGCGGCCTGATCGGCGCCGCTGAGAACAGCAATCGCGCTCGCAATGCAGCACTCGGTTGTGGTGCTATTGGCGCCGGCGTGGGCGCTTATATGGACGCTCAGGAAGCAGAGTTACGCCAGGAGCTACAGGGCAGCGGCGTGCAGGTTCGACGCAATGGCGATCAGCTGGAGCTGATCATGCCTGGTAACATCACGTTTAATACCAACGAATATTCAATTCGCCCAAATTTCCACTCGGTGCTGGATTCCGTTTCTCAGGTTCTCGCCAAGTATGTGGACACACGTTTACGCGTAACCGGACATACTGACTCTACCGGCTCGCGTGACTACAACTACAGCCTGTCGGATCGTCGCGCTACCAGCGTTGCCAACTATCTGGCCGCCAACGGCATCGACCAGGGCCGATTGATCACTCAGGGTGTGGGTCCGGATCAGCCGATTGCCAGCAACGACACTGAATCGGGTCGCGCCATGAACCGCCGGGTTGAATTACAGATTGTGGCCATTCAGAACTGAAGATATCCATGATCCAGCAGACGGGACGGCGGTGACAAAATGTCGGTGAGCAAGGGCGCTGCTTTGACGATACGCAACGCCAGACTGGAAGATCTCGACGCACTTCACGCTCTCGAGAATGCCTGCTTTGACACTGACAGATTAAGCCGCCGCCGGCTGCGTCACTGGATCCTGGCGGGCAACCGCGAATTTATGGTTGCTGAAAACCAGCAACACATTCTCGGTTATGGGCTGGTGCTGTTCCACGGCGCCACCCACCTCGCCCGCCTGTATTCGATAGCCATTTCACCCGATGCCCGCGGTCAGGGTGTAGGCCGCGCGCTTCTGCAGGCACTGGAAACCGCTGCCGCGAATCGCGATCGCTTTTTCATGAGGCTGGAGGTTGCCACGGATAACCCATCCGCCATCCACCTCTACCAGTCCTCTGGTTATGTTGCCTTTGATACCCTGACCGACTATTACGAAGATCATGGCGATGCCCTGCGCATGCAGAAGATCATTCGTTATGCGCCAAAACGTCGCCGCGGCAATGATGTGCCCTGGTATCAACAGACTACTGCATTCACCTGCGGCCCGGCAGCTCTGATGATGGCGATGGCAGCACTGGATAGAAAACGCGTTCCCAATCAGGCCACGGAGCTCGATATATGGCGCGAGGCTACCACCATCTTCATGACATCAGGGCATGGCGGCTGTCATCCGCTGGGCCTGGCGCTGGCAGCGGCGAAACGCGGATTCGAACCAACAGTTTTTATTAATCAGAGCGGCCCGCTTTTTCTCGAGGGAGTTCGTGACCCGGAAAAGAAAACCATTATGGCGCTGGTTCATGAGCAGTTTGAGCAACGCGTCGCCAAAAAGGCTATTCATGTGGAACGGCGAGACGTAAGCCAGGACGATATTGAACTTTCAATAAAGAATGGCTCCATCGTGCTGGCACTGATCAGCAGCTACAGACTGGACCGGAAGAAGGCCCCTCACTGGGTGACAATTACCGCATTCGACGACGCCTGCTTTTATATTCACGACCCCGACCCGTCATTCGAAGAACAGACCGGACTGGACTGCGAAGACCTGCCAATTGCCAGATCAGACTTTGCCCGCATGTCCCAGTTTGGCAAGGACAGATTGCGGGCGGCCCTGATTATTTCCAGAAAGAGTATATCCAGAAAGAAAAAAGCGGCGCATTAACGGCCACGGTTCTCCAGACGGCGGGCGAACTCTGCCATGATCTGCATATAGAGCTCATCGCCAATGAACTCATCTTCAACACCGTGTTCGAGGCTGGGGTTGTCATTAACCTCGATCACATAGACCTTGCTGCCCTGCTGCTTGATGTCGATGCCGTACAGACCATCACCAATGATGCGGGCGGATTTCATGGCGGCGTCCAGTACCGCCTTGGGAACCTCGTAGGTTGGCAGAGTCTCCCAGCCACCGCTGCCAATGCGTCCCTCGCCATGCTTGTATATCTGCCAGTGTCCTTTGGCCATAAAGTAGCGACAGGCAAACAGTGGTCGATTGTTCAGCACACCAATGCGCCAGTCGTACTCTGTGTAGAGGTATTCCTGAGCGAGAATCAGCGCCGACTTCTTTAGCAGTTCCGACAGCTTTTGACGCAATGACTCTCGATCCTCTGCTTTCATGACACCAACCGAAAACGCACTGTTGGGGATCTTCAGCACGATCGGGTATTCAAAAGCGGCCTCCAGTTCGTCCAGCGCGACGTCATTGCTCGAAGAAACAATTCGCGTCTTGGGCGTTGGCACACCACTGTAAGTGAAGGCATCCTGCAGAAACACTTTATTGCAGCAACGCAGAATGGATGTGGGATCATCTATAACCACCAGGCCTTCGATCTCTGCCTTGCGTGCAAAACGGTAAGTATGGTGGTCGATGGCGGTTGTTTCCCGCAGAAACAAGGCGTCAAACTCATTCAGTCGGGCGTAGTCCTGCGGGCCGATGATTTCCACTGCAAAGCCGATTTTTTCGGCTGCACGTGTCATGCGTTTGATGGCACTTTTGTCACTGGGCGGCAGTTGCTCCTCCGGATTGACCAGTATCGCCATGTCCCAGCGCGCCGATTTACTGCTGCGAGGTTTGCGCCACAGACTTTTTGTGAAACGTTCCAGCGCACCTACAAACACCGGCATCTCGTCCGTTTCGAGTTCGGCGTAGGCAACAGCACGAATCGAGCGAACCTGCCACCCGTCACCGGCATGCATCAACACAGCCTCAAGGATCGGACAGGGAAAGCGCTCGAACAGGCGGCGCGCCAGGATTTTTAACTGTGGATATTCGGTTCTGCCAAAGTAGACCCGCAGGCGATAGCCATCATCTGTCTGCACCAGCTCATCAGTGTCGATTTCCTCCAGCACCTCACTGGCCATGACCAGTGTCAGTTGATGGCTGCTGAGATCAGTCAGCGTGTTGATGGGGGGCATGACCTTATGCCCACGCGCTTCTGCAAGCAGCGAGCAGTAGTAGCCTTTACTGAGGTACTGATCGGTATTACAGAGATTGATGATGCGGGTTTTCTTTTCGCCTTTGATCGGATGTTCCGTCAGATAGGTCTCAAAACTGATGACCGCCTGACCCTGCAGCTGGTGCTCCCAGCCTTCGATATCATCAACCACCAGATACAGCTGTGACATGCTAACCTCGTCATTAACCGGATTGCCGGTGACGTCGCTGACGCCACAGTTCAAGAATATTGCTGGCATACAACAGCGCCAGTATCGATACCACTATGGTAATGACAAACCACTGAATAGCATAGCCGATATGCGTTCGGGTGGAGACGCTGGGAGCCTGCCAGTGGCGCGCCAGCACACCAGGCTGATCTGCTTCCAGGCGCAACAGATACGGGTAGACCGGTTCGCCCAGCAGACGCCCGGCCTGCGCTACATTCAGGCGTGACAGACTGACTGGCCAGCTCTGGTCTGTCACTGTCGCAGGCGGAATTTCCTCATCTGGCAGATAGACTTGGGCCACCAGGCTCTGCAGTCCACTGACGCCTGGTACCTGGGGCTCGCCACCATCATCAGCTGGTGGCAGCCAGCCCCGACTGACCAGTGCCAGCGATCCATCTCTCAGTCGAAATGGCGTAACAACTTCAAACCCGGCCTGGCCACGATAAAACTGAAAAGTCACCAGAAACGAAATACTGGTTTCATATTCACCCTGCACTAGAACTCGGCTCTGATTGCCAAACAGCTCAGTCTGTTCGGCCTGCTCCAAAGGCAATGGATCTGCAACTGCGCGCTGTTCCAGTGCCTGTGCCATCGCCCGTTTTTCTTCAGCGCGATCGAGCTGCCAGAACGCCAGACTTATAAACATGCCCAGACTGGATATAAAACACAGCAGGACCAGCCAGTTGATCGTGATGTGTAATTTCCCGAGCCGCAGGATCATGGTCAGGCCGCGCTCATTCAGGAATGGTGATATCAATCGGCTGCACGTCGCCGTATTGCTGCAATTGATCACCCAGCTCGGCCTGATTACCCACAACCAGAATGCGCAGGCTTTCGGGACGCAGATAGCGCTGCGCTACCGACTGCACATCAGCCACCGTCACCTGCCGTACCTCTTCAACCAGTCGCTCGAAAGTGTCGGGCGGCAAGCCGGCGTAGTCATTGCTCATTCTTTCGCGCAGAACAGAACTGATGCTGGGATATTGAAAGACCAGCGTATTAAGAAACTGTTCCTTGGTCTGGTTCAGTTCTTCTTCGCTGATAGGTTCCTGTTGAATGCGTTCGATCTGCGCAACGATGGCGTTGATTGCCTCACTGGTAGTTTCACTCTGTGTCATCACCCCGGCGGAGAATGTGCCCGGGAAATATACTCCACTGCCGTAGCTGCCAAATACAGAATAGGCCAGACCCATCTCGCTGCGCACCACCTGCATAAGACGGCTGGAAAAGCCGCCACTGAGCACGCGATTCATTACCTGCAGCGCAGCATAGTCGGGATTGTCACGCATGCCACCGATGTGGCCCATCAGAATATAACTCTGATTGACGTCGGGCTTGTCGACAAAATAAATCCCGGGTTCAAACTCGTAGTCGACCTCGGGGAATTCCAGTTCATTCTGCTCGCCGGCCGGTATATCACCAAAGGCCTGTTCCAGCAGAGCCTTCATTTCCTCCATATCAAAGTCACCAGTAACACCAACCATCAGGTTACTGCCAACAACGGCCTGTGCATGGAAGTCGATCATGTCTTCGCGAGTGATGTTGTCCAGCGTGGCGTACTCAACTCGGCGGGAATACCGGCTGTCCTCGCCGTAAATGATGCGCTGGAATTCACGATTGGCAACACTGCCCTGTTCGTCATTGCGGCGGGCAATCAGACTTGCCTGCTGGGTTTTCGCCAGCTCAATACGCGGCTCGGGAAATGCCGGTCGACGCAACACATCCATGAACACGGGCAACAGATGTTCGAAGTCGTCGCTAAGCACATTCATGGTGGCAATGCCGGAGGTAAACCCGAACTGCGTTTCAATAATCGCCGCGCGATTCTCCAGCAATTCGTTTAATGCATCACCTGGATATTCGTTGGTTCCCCCGCTGCGCATGACGGTGCCAACCAGGCTGTTCAGGCCAACTTTATCATCGGGAATGTTGACGCCACCCGCGCGGATAAGCACTGTCAGGTCGATCAGTGGCAGTTCCGCATCCTGAACCAGATAGAAGCGCACGCCATTGTCGATTTCAAATATCTCCAGCTCCGGCATGTCAAAACTGTTCAGGTCAGGGTAGTCGAATGACTCCCAGACATCCTGCTGAGCCTGAGCTCCAATGCTGAATGTGACGGCCAGCACCGTGATCCATATCTGCTGTTGAATACGCTGTATCATTCAGCACCTCCTGCCATCGCATTGCGAACCATACCAACTGTACGGCTGGTTTCGACCAGATATTCATTGGCGACTCGCTGCAGGTCTTCAAGTGTGACCTGCTCCAGCTCCTCGAGATAAGAGAAAGCATCCTGCCAGCTTCCGAGCTGGGCGTGAGCCTGGGCAAGATTCAGCGCCAGCCCCATATTCGAGTTAAGACCCCGCACGACCGAAGCACGCGAATTGGTGACCGCCCGATCCAGTTCTTCCTGGCGGATATCACCCTGCTTGGCCTTGTCGATCTCTTCGTTCAGCACACGCTCGATGTCTTCCAGCGGCACACCCATGTTGGGCACAGCGAAGGTTACAAACAAAGCCGGGAAACGAACACCCGGGAAACCGGTGAGGGCCTGAACACCAAGAGCCAGACGTTCGTCCTGCACCATGCGTCGATACAGGCGTGATGTGCGTCCCGACGACAAAATCTGGCTTAACAGCTCAAGCGCCGCTGCATCCGGGTGATCGGCGGCAACCGTTTTGTAGCCCGCGATGAACAGGGGCTGACTGGTATCTTCGATGACAAAGCGTCGTTCGCCGCGCTGCTCGGGCTCGATGGTCTTGACGCTGGGCGGGTGTGGTGCGGCCGGCATGGGACCAAAGTACTGCTCCGCCAGTTCTCGCATGCGAGCCGGATCGACATCGCCGGCAATCGCGATGGTCATGTTGGAAGGAACATAATAGGTTTCATAAAAGCGCTGTGTGTCAGCAATGGTTGTGGCAATGATGTCGGACTCCCAACCCACCACCGGATTGCGGTAGGGATGGGCCGAATACGCCACACTCAGGAACTCTTCCAGCAACCTGCCCTGTGGGCTGGAGTCGGTGCGCATGCGCCGCTCTTCCATGATCACGTCTTTTTCCACGTAGAATTCGCGGAACACGGGAAATCTAAAACGCTGTGATTCAAGGTAGAACCACAATTCAGCCTTGTTCTGCGGCAGCGAATAGAAGTAGCCAGTGGCATCGGCACTGGTGAAAGCGTTCAGGCCGACACCGCCCTCTCGTTCGATAATCTGCGAGAACTCTTCACTTTGAATATACTGGCCAGCCTGCTCCTGCCAGTGTTCAAACTCCTGCCACAGAGCCTGTCGCTCCTCTTCGCCGGCATTGTCCCGATACCCCGCCTCCATCCACGCGGTATAGGCGGCATCCATTTTGTCCAGCGCCAGCTGCTCGGCTTCGTAGTCAATGGTGCCGATGGTGCGTGTGCCCTTAAAGGCCATGTGCTCAAAAATATGGGCAACACCAGTGTTGTTGACGGGCTCATCTGCGCCGCCAACATTAACGAAGGTGACAAACGTCGCGACTGGCGCAACTGGCCGTTCAACAATAATAAAATGCAGACCGTTATCCAGCGTGAACTCTGTTACCCGTTCTGCCAGCGCCTCAATATCCTGGGCATTGGCACCAAAAGCAGTCAGCATGGACAGCGCCAGAATGCCCGCTGTCAGTCGATGCCGCCATTGGCTGATTGAGTCAGTCATACCTTCCCCTCGTTTCGCCATGTTCTATTAAATTGCCAGTAACTGAACTAGCGCCCGCTGCCCATCAGCACGATACCGGCGAGAATGCAGATTGCACCGAATACCTGTGTCACGCTGATGGGTTCGCTGAAAATAAAACGGCCGGCCAGCAACACAAAAAGTACCGATAAACCTGTATATACAGGATAGAGTATAGACACCGGGCTGCTGCGCAGCACGACGATATAGTAAAAAAATATGAAGCCATACAGTGACAGCGCCAGAAAAACACCTTTCCACTGGGTCTGCAACAGCTGAATATAATTATCATGCTGCTGCACGGACACCCATTTGAGCACTGCATGCGAGGTGGCCAGTAAGGTTGCCAGCAGCAGCGCATGGGTCAACACGGAGAGATATTTGCCTGCCATCATGGTGTTTCGTTCTCCTGCTGCGGGCTCTTGCCAGTTGACTGTCTGCGCCCGGGCAACAGACTCTTTTGCTGATTCACCAGATAGTTGGGACGCCGCTTGACCTCATCATAAATTCTGCCTATGTAGATACCGATCAGGCCGACGCTGAACATCAGCACGCTACCGATCAACAATATCAGCAGAATGACAGTGGTAAAACCATCGACGGCCCGGCCAGCCAGCTTGTCAGCCAGCGCCATGCCACCAATTACCAGACTCAGCAGGAAGGTCATGCCGCCCAGCAGCGTGACAATCTGCAGCGGGAAGGCGGTGAATGAAGTGATGGACGCGATGGCGTAGCGGAACAGGGCACCATTGCCCCAGGCAGAGCGTTTGCGTGTGGACTCCGGCACATCAAAACTAAGTTGCACCGATGGGAAATTCATCCACTTGATGAGCCCACGAAAGAACCGTCCATGCTCGGGCAGCGAGCAATAGGCCTGTACTACGGACTGATCCAGCAATTTAAAATCGGTATCGCCAGAGATACTCAATCGTGTCAGATAATTAAAAAGTGCATAGTACAGTTTGACCAGGGTTCCGCGCATGCGGGTTTCATTGCCGCGTGACTCCTTTACGGCCTCGACGACCGATGCTCCCTGCTGCCAGTGTGCAATCATGTCCGGGATCATTTTTGGCGGATGCTGCAGGTCACTGTCCATGACTATCGCCGCGTCATAATCCCGGGCCGCTCTCAGGCCTGCGGTAATCGCCGACTCCTTGCCAAAGTGTCGGCTGAGACTCAGCAGTTTAACCTGTGGCTCGCTCTCCGCCAGATTACGGACCAGTTCGGCCGTATCGTCCGTGGAGCCATCGTCAACCACCATCAAGTCGAAACTGACATCTGCCACAGATGCCAGGTGGCCCTGAATGGTTTTCAGATTGGCAACAATATTGGCTGCCTCATTCAGCGCCGGAATGATGATCACGACCTGCTTCATGTATTTACTCCCTGGACCAGGCTGTTTCAGGCCCGTCGCGAACTACCCGCTGCTGCGCGGAGTAGGTCATCCATCCTTCTGGCGATGTGTAACGAATATAAAATGGCGCTCCATCGGTCAGTGTGGCGCGCAATTGACCGGCTGCAGGCGCAGGAATCACGCCAATGACGTCAGATACCAGATGGTACTGCCCATCACTGTAGGGCCCGAACTGCCAGGTGAAATACCCCCCCTGGTAGCCGTAACGCAGGTTCAGCGGTGCCTGCGGCCGCAGACTGTCCTCGTAGGCTGCCAGCCGGCCCGGGACCTGTTCGGAAATGTCCACCATGCACTGACAATCCTGTTGCCAGCCGTAGAGCTGATCCACGCCAGACTGCAACAGATAGATATCGTCGACGACAGTTACTGGTGACGAGCCAAGTCCCAGGCCCTGCTTGAAGTCCCTTAGCCCGGTGACGAACCAGAACGCAGGCACCACGTTGCCTGATGGAATCATGGCCACTGAATCATCCTGCTGCCAGAGAAACTGTCCCTGCACGTCGAATTCTTTGCCAACCGCCGCGAGGGCACTGCGAACGCTGAATCCCTGCACGGCTGCCACCAGCGCCAACAGACCAGTCAGCGCTACCGTGCCTGTGCCTGCCCAGCCCATCGATTCTGTGGTCGCCTGCCAGACCTGACTGAGCATATAGGCTATGGCAAAACTTGTGGCCGCCCACACCACCAGCAAATAGCGGTCCGCCAGCACAATCCCGGGTGACTGCACCAGAGGCGCCAGAGGCAGCAACACCATGGCTGCCACGATCAGCATTCGCCAGGGCACATGGCGTTGTGTGTAGATGTATGCCACAAACACCAGCAGTGCGGTAAGCGTTAAAACCGGCCACCATCCACCACCCAGCAGGCGCGGGAATCCGGCAAATGTAATCACAACCTGCTGAATAAACGCGCCTGAAAAAAAGCTTGCGGTTGAGGCATAACCACCCGTCACGCTTTCCAGCATCCAGCTGCGCCAGAGTGCATAGAACAAGGTGAGCAGAAAAAACGGAGCGGCTGCGCGCAGCCGCTTTGCAAACGTCCCATCAGGAATGCAGAGCAGGATCAGCGGTAATGGCACGTAGACTTCCTTTGCCATGCAGGCCAGGGCGTAACTGACCAGGGCAAGCACCAGCCACAGCACTGCACCACCACGAACAAAGCGAACGAAACCGTAAAGCGCCACCAGCGCCAGCACCAGGCCCTCTGCGTAGTGGCGCGTCATCAACTGCTGCGCAACCAGCAGTGTTGGCGTGCCAATCAAAAACAGCACACCACCCAGCACCGCGAACCCGCCCCGGCACCAGAACTTGAGACACAGGAACATCATCCAGGCGGCGGCCGCCAGCGCCAGCAGCTGATGCAGATAAAACATCGAGGGGGTCAGGCCAAACAGAATGAGGTCGACTTCGAAGCTGAGAATGAGGAGCGGTGTCAGGTTGGCAGGGGAAAACTGTTGCCATACCTGGGGATTCGAGAAATCCTGCAGCCAGTTGAACTGGTGCGCGTGCAGCAGAATCTGACTGTCATCCCAGCGCCAGCTGCCATCAAGCACGCCGAAATTGATGAGCAGCGCCAGCAGCACAAATCCGATGGCAGCCAGCAGGTATTGCATTGTTCTGGGCATCCGCACCAATATCCTGTTATGTTATTGCCGAATCTTCGCATGCTGCCCGCACTGGCAGCAAGCCAAAGTAAGCACACGGCAGTTGTAAGGCGCCGGATTTGTGGTACCTTATGCCGCCTTTCCGGGCTCACCCAGCCCAAAGACCATGGTTATCTGTCATGGCACGCCACATTGGGTATTGGCATCGGCTCTGATATTCTGGATATACAACCGCCCACTTAACTCTTGCACCAGTCACAAAGGTCCTCCGTCATGAAAATTGGCGTTCTGTCGCGCAATTCCAAGCTCTACTCAACACGACGTCTGGTCGAAGCAGCCAAGGAACGCGGCCATGATGCACGCGTCGTTGACGTGTTGAAGTGCTACATGAACATTACTGCCAATAATCCGACTGTGTTCTACAAGGGCAGTGGTGCGCCAGAAGCGCTGGAGTTCGACGCCGTGATACCGCGTATTGGCGCCAGTGTCACGTTCTATGGTGCGGCCGTACTGCGGCAGTTCGAGGTCGGTGGCACCTATTCTGTCAACGAATCAATTGCAATCACCCGCTCGCGAGACAAGCTGCGCGCCCATCAGTTGCTGGCTCGCCGCGGCATCGGCCAGCCCATTACCAGTTACGCACACTCCGCTGACGCAACGGCGGACCTGATACAGTCAGTTGGCGGCGCCCCTCTGCTGGTCAAGGTATTAAAAAGCACACAGGGTAATGGCGTGGTGCTGGCCGAAACCCGGAAGGCGGCAGAGAGCCTTATTAATGCCTTCCGCGGACTGGAAGCAGACTTTCTGGTACAGGAGTTCATCCGGGAAGCTGCTGGCTCGGACATCCGCTGTTTTGTTGTCGGTGACAAGGTGGTAGCCGCCATGCAGCGTACCGCAGCAGCCGGCGAGTATCGCTCCAACCTGCATCGTGGTGGTTCTGCCGAGGTCGTTAAACTGCGACCGGACGAACGCAAGCTGGCAACCAAGGCGGCGCAGGTAATGGGTCTTGATGTTGCCGGCGTCGACATCATTCGCTCCAATCACGGCCCACTGGTGCTGGAAGTGAACTCCTCACCAGGCCTGGAAGGCATTGAGCGAGCAACTGGCAAGAATATCGCGGGTGCGATTATTGAGTATATCGAGAAGGATTCGCTCAAGGGGCCGAACAAAATGCGCGGCAAAGGATAGAAGCAAAAAAGCCATCGGGGCCGGGGCCCTGATGGCTTTTTGGGTGGCGCCGCGGCTAACTTGCGGCACAGATCAATACTGTTTTACTCAGCGTCTACCGGAGCATGAATCGGGATATTGATCAGCTCGGGTGCCAGTGTACCGTCGGCAACGCTCATGGCGCGAGTAACAGCGGTGCGGTATTCACCTGGAGCCAGCTCGACCCACTGATCCTGGTTCTTGTCCCAGACGGCCGTGACAGTGCGGTCCGCGGTCTGGTAAGCGAGCATGATGCGACCGACACGAGTAATGGTCACTTCTGTCTCAACCCCACCGATATCCATGGTCGTTTCGTAGGTATCGAGCGTTCTGCCATAGCCACCCTCTGCCTGATACAGGGAAATCAGCATGCTCAGCTTTTGCGCCAGCGGTGCTTCGGGATTGTCGACCAGCCCACGAATCCGTGCCACCTGCTCGCGGCGCTCTTCCAGCTCGAAGGGCAGATCTGCCTCAACAAACTGCTCGATGCTGCTCATCATGCGCTCGATCAGGTCATTCAACGGCGAATTTTCTTCGTTCGCCAGCAAAGCGGCGTGTTCGATAGACTCTGCCATTTCGCCGATCAGCTGCTCTTGACGGGCAATACGCTGACGCAGCTGCTCGTTCATCTCGACCAGTGCTTCCAACTGGGCATTTGCCTGGTTGAACTGCTCCTGAACGGTTTGCGCGCTAACTGGTGTACTCAGGGCAGCCAGAGTGATCGCGGCTGCAGCGACAGGTCCCAAAACGGTGGACCTGGAAAAGTAATGCAGGGACTTCATAATTATTCTTCCTCGTTGGGGACCCACATAGTAAATCAGAAGGCCTGACGAAAACAACCCGCCGACCATGCCGATTTTTACGTTAAATGCTATTGACTGTACAGGTGGCAGGCAACCAGACGATCCTCGTCCACCAGAGGTAACAAGGCAGGTGTCTGCTCCCGGCAGACCGGCATCACCTTGGGGCAACGCCCCGCAAATCGACAGCCAGCGGGCACGTTGACCGGGCTCGGAATCTCACCCTGTATTGTCGTCGAGGCGCGTTCGCGCTCTGTTACTGGATCTGGCTCGGGGTTGGATGCAATCAGCACTTCGGTGTAGGGGTGACGCGGCTGAAAATAGACATCCCTGGCATTACCGAGCTCGACCAGCGCTCCCAGATACATGACGGCCATACGGTCACTGATGTAGCGCACCATGGACAGGTCATGGGCAATAAACAGCATGGTGAGCCCCATGGAGGTCTTGAGATCGTTCAGCAGATTGACCACCTGTGCCTGCACGGACACATCCAGGGCAGATATCGGCTCGTCACAGACAACAAATTCTGGCGACATGATCAGCGCCCGGGCTATGCCTATACGTTGCCGCTGGCCACCCGAGAACTCATGGGGATAGCGCGAGGCGTGCGCCGCATTCAGGCCGACTTTTTCAAGCCACTCGCCCACTGCCTGTTGTTTCTGTGCTTTGCTGAGTGGCTTGCCGCGCAGCCCTTCGCTGATGATTTCGCCTACTGTCATGCGTGGGTTCAGCGACGAGTACGGATCCTGGAATATCATCTGCATGCGACTGGCCATGCGCTGAAAATCGGCCGCCCTGTAGTGCCTGGGCAGCTCCTCACCGTCGTAAATCACATTGCCGGAAGTCTTGTCATGCAGGCCCATCAGGGTTTTACCCAGCGAGGACTTGCCCGAGCCACTCTCGCCTACCAGACCCAGTGTTTCGCCGCGCTTGATCTCCAGCGAGATACCATCAACAGCATGCACGCGTTGCCCGCGCCCCAGATCAAAGTGCTTGGTCAGCTGGTCAAGTTTCACTAGTGCGCTCATGCCGTTACCTCATCCGCACGGCGATAGAGGCCGGCAACGGGACTGGACTGCTGCGGGTGATGCAGCCAGCAACGCGACTGGTGATCGCTGGCGATTCTGAATGCCGGCGGATCCTCACGTTGACACACCTGCATGGCGAACGGACAGCGTGCACAGTAAGCGCATCCTTTGGGCGGCGAAAACAGGTCAGGCGGACTGCCGGGTATGGGCTGCAGGCTGTGAGTCTCATCGGATTCCTTACTGGGCATCGCAAGCTTCAGACCCAGCGTGTAGGGATGTGCTGATTTGGCGAACAGGTCATCGACGGTGGCATACTCAGCCACCTGCCCTGCGTACATCACAGCCACTCTGTCGGCCATGCGCGCAACAACTGCAAGATCGTGCGTAATCAGGATGATGGCCATACCGGTTTCGCGCTGAATATCTTTCAACAGGTCCAGAATCTGCGCCTGAATGGTGACATCAAGGGCAGTGGTTGGTTCGTCGGCGATCAGTACTGCAGGTTTGCAGGCGATTGCCATGGCGATCATCGCGCGCTGCAGCATGCCGCCGGAAAACTCGAAAGGATACTGTTTCGCGCGCTTGGCGGCCTCGGGTATACGTACCAGTTCCAGCAGCTCGATGGCGCGTGCGAAGGCCTCGCTGCGGCTGTGACCGCGATGCACCTCCAGCGTTTCAGCAATCTGATCGCCTATTCGCATGGTCGGATTCAGCGAAGACATCGGATCCTGAAAAATCATACCGATTTCGTCGCCGCAGATTGCCTTGCCGTTCAAATGCGAACGGCCCAGGAACGGCTCACCCCGCAAATGCGCGGTGCCGGCGGTGATTTTGCCCGGTGGCATCGGTATCAGACCCATCACGGCCTGCATGGTCACAGACTTGCCGCAGCCGGACTCTCCAACAATCGCCAGAGTCTCACCTGCATTCACACTGAAACTGATCCCGCGCACGGCCTGCACAATGCCGCCGTAGGTGGCAAACTGAACATGAAGATTATCAACGCTCAACAACGCGCTCATTCGGAACTCCTCATTCTGGCATCCAGTGCATCGCGCAGGCCGTCGCCCAGCAGATTGAAGGCGAGCACGGTAATACTGATCATGGCAGCCGGGAAGATGAGCTCATGAGGATGCGTCAGCATGGTCTTCAGACCTTCGTTGCACATACTGCCCCATGAAGCAGTCGGCGGCGCCACACCCATGCCGATAAATGACAGGAAGGCTTCGGTAAAGATGGCTGTTGGCACTGCGAATGTCAGTGTCACCAGAATGACGCCCAGCGTGTTGGGGATCATGTGGCGGGTGATCAGGTATTTGTTGGATGCGCCCAGCAGCCTGGCAGCACTGACGTAGGCTTCCTCACGAATCTGCAGGATCTGCCCGCGCACCAGGCGCGCGGTAGCCGGCCAGGACAGAATCACCAGTGCCACCATCATTGGAATGATGCCGCTCTCACCTGGGCCGATTCCAAACACGACCTGAAACAGGATCATGAACAGAAGGAATGGCAGCGCCACCACAAAGTCGGCGAAACGCATGAACAGCTGATCGAGACGACCGCCGATGAATCCGGCGGTTGCGCCATAAACCACACCGAAGCTGACGAACAGCAGAGGTGCCAGCAGACCGATAAACAGGGAAACCTGTGCGCCTGCCATCAGGCGGGCCAGCATGTCGCGACCGAGATAGTCAGTGCCCAGCGGGTGCCAGGCCAGCATGACTTCATCGCCCGGCATCAAAGCTGAAGGATCGTCAACCAGATTGCGGGCGATCACCTCGTCGACGGTAATCACGCGGCGCACTTCCGCTGTAACTGTCTGATAATCATTGCCCTGCTGGCCAGCGCCATCCAGTGGAACCAGTGAGTAGTAGTAAGTCTCTGGCTGCAGGTCCAGTCGGTCTTCGTAGTAGTTTTGTGCCCCCTCTATCTGCATCAAGGGCAAACCGAGAGAGTCCCGCCCTTCGGGCTCGTATATGTTGCGGTAAACCATGTAGCCACCGGCGCCAGCCACCGGGTCCCATTTCAACCGGACACTTTGCGTGTTCGGACTATCAGCGACACGCAGGCCACGTTGGCCCTGAGACTCAGCCCACTCAGTCACGCCATTCCAGGCTGCGAACGGCTCAACAACCAGTGCCCGGCGATCAGCACCAGGGGCCAGACTGATCTGATCGATATCCTGCAACGCGGGGTCGACGCGCCAGACCAAAGGCCCAGCAAAGGTAAACAGTATCAGGCCAACAACCAGATATAGTGATACCAACGCACGCTTGTTGGCTTTCAGTCGCTGCCAGGCATCCTGCCAGTACGAGCGCGAAGGACGCACCAGCATTGGAGCGGCGGACTGGGTACCCAGAGCCTCAAAATCTGTGGGACGCAGAGTAGGCACAACGGCTGCTGTCGGGTGTTTTAAATGTTGATCCATACTGTGCTGCCCCCTTACTGCAGTCTGACGCGCGGATCAATCCAGCTGTAGACCAGATCCACCATGATGACCATAAACACCAGGAAGGCACCATAAAATACGGTTGTACCCATGATGACGGTGTAATCGAGCTGCTGCACGGCCTGCACGAAGTAACGTCCCAGGCCCGGAATGGCAAATACCAGCTCCACCACAAAACCACCGGTGGTGATGGCCGCTATGGCCGGCCCGAGGACGGTGATGACGGGCATGACGGCGTTGCGAAGCTGATGGCGGGCGAATATGCGGGTGGGAGACAATCCTTTGGCCTTTGCGGTGCGGATATAGTCGGCACTCATTACTTCCAGCATGGATGAGCGCATCAGACGCGTCATATAAGCCATGGTGCCAAGCCCCAGCACCAGCGCAGGCAACAGCATGTGACCTACCGTACCCCATCCGGCAACTGGCAGAATCGAGAAACCCAGCACATTATTCACATTTACCAGTGACAGCTGACCCAGTGCCGCAAATACAAAGCTCGGCACGGATATGCCAAGGATGACCAGAAACATGATGATGTAGTCAGGCAGACGATTGCGATACAGCGCCGTCAGGGCACCGAACAGGATGCCGCCTGCAGCCGCAAAAAGGACCGCCAGCAGCCCGAGGGTCGCTGACACCGGAAAGTGCTCACGAATGATGTCATTTACTTCGCGGTTCTGCTGCGTGTAGGAAATGCCGAAATCGCCTCTCAGCATATTACCCATGAAGATGAAATATTGCTCGGACACCGGCCGGTCCAGCCCATACCGGGCTTCCAGGTTGGCGCGAATGGTGGCGTTGGTGGCGCGCTCGCCGGACAGCGGATCACCGGGAACACTGTGCATGCCAAAAAACGTGGCGGTGGCAATAAACCAGACGGTGATGACGCCCTGCAGCAGACGCTTGAGTGTGTACATCCACATTTACTGATCGTCTCCCGCATCAACATCAATCCAGGCGTTGGTAAAATCGGTTTCAGCGCCGAACACATGGCGAACAATACCTTTTACGCGCGGGTCTGTAACGTAGACATAGCCACGCTCATAGTCAGGCATGATAACTACCTGCTCGCGGATAATACGGTGAATCTCGCCGAACGCGTCCGTCCTCTCCTGCGGATCAAGAGAGCTTTGGGCGATGCGCACCTGGGCATCGAGTTCGGGGTTGCTGTAACGCCCCCGGTTATTCAGGTTCCAGGACGCGAACAGGTCGGCAAACGTCAACGGATCGTTGTAGTCCGGGCCCCAACCCGCGCCTACCAGGTCAAAATCGCCGGCCGTCATTTTCTCCAGCCGCTGACGGAATACCTGGCGGTCAATCAGCAACTCAATACCCAGATAGCGTCGGAATACTTCCTGATAGTACTCAGACTGGATCCGGGCAACAGGCGTATCACTGCTTAGAAACACCAGGGGAGGGAGCTCCTCAAGCCCGAGCTCATCCAGCGCCATCTGCAGATGTTCGCGCGCTTTCTCGACATCCCGCTGCAATGGCGGCAACGGGTACTCTTCGCGGAAAGGCCCGTTCATGCCTTCTACCCAGCGTGGGAACAGCGTTTCAGCGGGCAAGTAGCCGGGCAGTTTGATCACTCGATTAACCAGCTCACTGGGGTCGTGCACCAGCAGCATGGCCTTGCGCAGGTTGAGATTGCGGGTGAGCCGGTCAGGCCTGTGATTAAATTCGGTATAGAAAGTGGTGCCCTCCATAAACTGGCTGAGTGGCCAGCGCTGGAACATCGCCTCTTCCAGCATCTCTGAGGTCAGGTCTGCAATCGCTATCTGCCCGTCCTTGAACAGGTTCTGCAGCGTATTGGAGTCACTGGTCATATGCGCATAGTTAAGGCCATCCAGTTTTATCCTGTCAGCGTCCCAGTAATAGGGATTCTTGCGCAGCTGCATGCTGGCACCATGCACCCAGCTGGTCATAATGAACGGGCCGTTATACAGCATCTGATCCGCATCGGCACCATAGCGGCCATTGGTCTGCTCGTAAAATGCCTCATTTACCGGCATGAAGGTCATGTAGGCCACCATGCGATCGAAGTAGGCTATCGGGGTTTCCAGCGTCACTACCAGCGTGCGGTCGTCAACCGCCTCAACACCAATCTCATCAGTGGATATTTCGCCATTATTGGCTGCCTCCGCGTTGAGAATCGGGTATAGCAGAAAGGCATACTGCGACCCTGTCGCAGGTGCTAGTACCGTTTTCCAGGCAAATTCAAAATCATGCGCGGTCACCGGCTCGCCGTTGCTCCAGCGGGCGTCGTCACGCAGCCAGAAGGTCACCGTACTGCCGTCCTGCTCCCAGCGCTCGGCAACACCTGGGGCCAGTTGACTGTTCTCGTCATAGCGCAGCAGTCCTTCCATGACATGCGCCATCACCATGCTGCTGACGGCATCGCTGGAGCGCAGACTGTTCATTTGCGGTGGTTCTTCGCGCAGGTAGGAGGTGATGATATTGTTCTCGACATCGACCGCCTGCCGCGACATACCCGCCGCGCTGCTGGTGAGACTGGCCAGGTAATTCAGGCCGAACATGGCAGCTGCCAGGGCAATGACAACTATGGCGGCGTACAGTGCCAGCTGCCGGGACGCCGCCTGTGTCAGTCGGTCGCCTGGTGCCTGCGCTGGAAGGGATTGTGTGGACTCTGACTGGGACTCGGACTGCTTCATATCTCGATCAATCTGGTAAAAACGGTTCGGGCAGTCGTCCCTGACAGCCAGGCAAGCTCCAAGCATACCCCAGTGCGTTTATGCGCGTCGATAGCATGAGGCACAAATTTGAATGAATTCATATTCGAGACAAATAGCCCGGAAAATTTCCCAAAATGACCCGCTTTCGTCCACAGTCAGGGCCAGAAAGCACTGGCATCTTGCGCCATTGTGAGTAGAATTATCATCGACTAAAAGTCCATCGAGCATTCGTGCCGTAGTGCAATGTGACCCGAGATGCCGAAACCCGGACAAATACTGAGCAAGAAGGACACAGATCATGAACAAGAACACCAGATCTAAACTCACGGTGCTGCTGGCTGTATTCAGCCTGTCACTGTTTACCGCCTCCAGCGCCAATGCCACATGGGGCTTCAGCGGCTTTCTTGGCAAACTGTTTGGCTTTGTCAGTGCCGACGAATCGCACAGCGATTCCAAGTCCAAAAGCGACGACAAGGGCAAGAAAGGCGACAAGAAGGACGACAGAAAAGACGATAAGTCTAAAGGCAAGGACAAGGACGACAAGGGCAAAGGCAAGGATGATGACAAGGATCGCGGTCACGACCACGACGGTCCGGGCAAAGGCCATAAAGACCATGGCAATGGTAAGGGCAAAGGCCATAACCACGATCACGACGATGATGACGATGACCACGACTGGAAAGACGGTTGGGGCAAGCACAAAGACCATGATGACGATGACGACGACCACTCCTGGAAGAAAAAAGACTGGGGCTGGGGATGGCACAAGGATGACGACGACGATGACGATGACGATGACGATGATGATGATCATGACGACGATGACGACCATGGCCACGACAACGGCAGTGACACGCCAGTCGTAGATGGCAACTGCGCCATTTACCGCGCTGGTCAGCACATCGTTGTGGGTAGTGTCTGCGTAACCCTGGACGGTGACAATCTGCTGGTTGACTATATCCTGGAAGATGGCTGGAAACTGTCAGAGCCGCACCTGTGGGTTGGCGAGACACTGGACAGCGCACCGCGCACTGGCTCCGGAAACCCGATTCCTGGCCAGTTCCCGTATACGGCCAGCGTGATGGGTGTTGATACTTACACCTTTACCATCCCGGTCAGCGATCTGGGCATCGATCCGGAAAGCTACTGTGCTGATCCGTCAAAACTGCTTGTGGGTGCCCATGGCGTTGTTTCCAAGTCCGGTAAGACCGAGTCTGCCTGGGCTGGCGAGACGCGCTTCACCAAGAAGGGCAACTGGGCTACGTACTTTGGCGTGAATGCCGAATGCGCCACCGATGACGATGATGATGACGACAATGGCGGCGGTGGCAACGACCCTGAACTGCCACAGGGCTGCTACATCACAAACACCAGCGGCGCCAGCGTCCCGCTGACGTTTGACCCGTTCGGCTTCGCATTCCAGAATGTCAATCTGACCGACGCCATGAGTCCGTCAGACATTTACGGCAATCTGCTGCTGGCACCATCGCAGCTCGGTGGTGGATTCAGCCTGGTGATGTCGCCGGTTGCTGGCTACGAGATCCGCACCGTAGACTTTTACGTCGGCGCTGCGGGCACGTACAACAGCGACGTCGAGCTGAACTACAGCTTCTCAACCGCAACTGCGCCGGGTGCGGGTGCTATCTGGTCGGGTAGCCCGGTATCTGTGGCTGTGCCACTTATCCCGGTAACAGCGACGAGTGATGTGGCGATTTTTGCGACAATCTGCGAAGAAGGTGTCGATGCCACACCAAACTGATTACAAATAGTAAACAGCCAAAAGAGAAGGCCGCGATGTGAAACCACATCGCGGCCTTTTTATTTCCTGCCTGCCAACAGCTTTATCGCTGACGATACAGAACCTGCACATCCCCATCAGTAATCTGATGCATCTCGTCCGGTGACTCGAATTCGATGGCACTGACCACTTGCTGCCCCATGGCATTCAGGCGGATATGATCGTCGTCGACCCACTCATAGGGAAAGCTGATGCCGAAATCGAGCACGGTGACCTCACTAACGCTGTATTCCAGCGTAACCGCCTGCCCTTCAAACTCTGCTGTCCAGATGCCCTGAATAAGCACCTGCTTGGAAGGCTGCTGAGAGGCGCAGGCCGCCAGCAACAAACACACGGATGAGGTTAACAACAGGCGTCCCGGCGCGATCATGCAATACTCCTGATTAAATACTGACACCGCTGTCCAGCGTCATTTATACGGTTGGGTTGGATTCAGAGCTGTAATAGACTACGCGACAATCCCTGTTTCGCCAACTTACTGTCTGGAATTGTTATGACCGACCTGAAGCCCGGTACTTACCGCCACTATAAAGGACCATTGTACGATGTGATCGGTGTAGCCCGTCACAGCGAAACCGAGGAGGCTCTGGTGGTTTACCGGCCACAGTATGGCGAACGCGGCCTGTGGGTCAGGCCGCTGACCATGTTTACTGAAACAGTCACTGTTGACGGCCAGGACGTGCCCAGATTTGCGTATTGCGAAGGGCAAAGCTGATCTTCTGGCTGCACGGTATCAACCGGCCTGGCGCTGCTCCAGTTTGGCTGCCAGTTTTTCCTGTCGTCGTCGCCTGATGACGGCCGACATCGGTTCACCAATGTGGTGCTCTCCCCGCTCCCTGGCCAGTTGCATCTGGCGCTCCCGTTCGGCATAACGGCGCAACTGTTCCTGGCTGTGTTTGTCGTAACAGTGCGGACAGCTGATGCCTGGGCGGAAGTGCTCCGAGGTCTTTTCTTCATCGGTGATAGGCATACGGCAGGCATGGCACTGGTCGTAAGATCCGCGCTCCAGCTGATGGTTAACCGTCACCCGGTTATCAAACACGAAACACTCACCCTGCCACAGTGACTGTTCCTGCGGCACTTCCTCCAGATACTTGAGGATGCCACCTTCCAGGTGATAGACCTCTTCAAAGCCCTGTTGTTTGAGGAAAGCTGTCGACTTTTCACAGCGAATGCCGCCGGTGCAGAACATCGCCACCTTTTTGTGTTTCTGCGGATTAAGGTTCTGTTTCACATAGCGCGGGAATTCACGGAAGGCATCGGTTTCCGGGTTGATCGCACCTTGGAAGGTCCCGATCTGGTATTCATAATCATTACGCGTGTCGATAACCGTCACATCCGGGTCGGAGATCAGCGCATTCCAGTCGGCCGGTTTTACATAGGTACCGACAATATGGCAGGGATCGATATCTTCCACGCCCATGGTCACGATCTCATTCTTGAGTTTGACCTTGGTGCGGTAGAAAGGATTGTCTTCGGTGTAGGATTCTTTGACTTCCAGTGCGGCGAGGCGATCGTCTTTGCGCAGCCAGCCCAGCACGGCGTCGATGCCCTCACGCGAACCTGCGATGGTGCCATTGATACCTTCACGCGCCAGCAGCAAGGTGCCTTTGACCTGATTATCCAGCATCACGCGATGCAGTGGTGCGCGTAAATCTGTGAAATCTTCCAAACGTGCAAAGCGGTACATGGCCGCCACTACTACCGAGCCTGTCATTCCTGCCAATCTCCTGTCTGCCCTCCGGAACGTAAATCCGGTGCTTAACGAAAAACGGGGCGCATTCTATACCATATCGAGCTCATGCTCATTGATTATTCGCAAGAATTCCTCACCGTACTTGCTAAGCTTGCCCTGCCCTACGCCGTTGACCGCCAGCAACTGCTGTGCGTTCAGGGGCCGCAACTGCACCATGTCCAGCAAAGTTTTGTCATGAAAGATCACGTAAGGCGGCACATCATGCTCGTCCGCCAACTGTTTGCGACACTGGCGCAATGCCTCCCAGAGGCGCCTGTCCTCAGGTAGCAGCACCTCGCCACGGTCGCCGGATCGGCGCCGTCCGCCTGCCACATCGCTGATATCCTCACGCAGACGCAGGCTTTCATCGCCGCGCAACACCGGGCGCGCCTTCTCCGTCAGATACAGGCCACCAAAGCTTGTGTGATCCACGCCCAGGTAACCCCGCGCCACCAACTGTCTGAATACGGACTGCCAGTGCGCTTTGTCGAGCTCGCGACCAATGCCGAATGTCGTCACGCAATGATGGCCGTTACTCAGTACACGCTCGCTCTCAACCCCGCTAAGCACCTCAATCAGATACGCTACGCCAAAGCG
The DNA here is from genome assembly GCA_002354805.1 of Gammaproteobacteria bacterium UBA2675. GTDB lineage: Bacteria > Pseudomonadota > Gammaproteobacteria > Pseudomonadales > Pseudohongiellaceae > Pseudohongiella. The sequence goes on along the minus strand of DEMH01000009.1, from coordinate 714,261 downwards.
CTGCCCGGTCCGGTAGACACAGGACAGCGCCTTCTGCGCGGCCTCGGTGCCATCCCATGTCGGGGGCGGATTCAGACAGGTGTCGCAATTGCCGCATTGTTCCGGCGCCTGCTCGCCAAAGTACTGCCGCAGCGCCTGCCGGCGGCAGCTTGTGATCTCACACAGTCCAAGCATGGCATCCAGCCGGATCCGCTCCAGACGCTTGAATTGCTCATTACCCTGCGATCCATCCATCATCTGCCGCAGTTTGATCACGTCCTGCAAACCATAGACCATCCAGGCGGTCGCAGGTTCCCCATCGCGACCTGCTCGACCAGTCTCCTGATAGTAGGACTCAACGCTGCGCGGTAGATCCAGGTGCACTATAAATCGCACATCAGGCTTGTCGATGCCCATGCCAAAGGCGATGGTTGCCACCACGATTACACCATCTTCCCGCAGGAAGCGCTGCTGATTACGCAATCGCTCATCTGCGCTTAGACCGGCATGATACGGCAGCGCATCAAAGCCCTGCTGCTGCAGCCATGCAGCGGTCTCCTCGGTCTTGCGCCGCGACAGACAGTAAATAATGCCGGCATCACCGCTGTGCTCGCGGCGCAGAAAATCGATCAACTGCTGGCGCGGATTGCGTTTCTGGGTGATGCGATACTGAATGTTGGGTCGATCAAAACCCGACACAAAATGCCGCGCATCTTCCAGCGCCAGCCTTTCAATAATTTCCTGTCTCGTTGCGGTATCGGCCGTTGCTGTCAGAGCCACCCGGGGTATCAATGGGAAGCGCTGCTGCAGTACCGACAATGTCAGGTAGTCTGAACGAAAATCATGTCCCCACTGTGACACGCAGTGCGCCTCATCAATGGCAAACAGGGCAATCTCCAGAGAGTCCAGCAGATCGAGCGTGGATGGCTGGCTGAGCCGCTCCGGCGCCAGGTACAGCAGGTCGAGCTGACCCGCGCGCAGTGCCCGCATGGTCTCACTGTACTGTTCCGGGCTTAATGAGGAGTTGATGAAACCAGCGCTCACACCCAGTTCGCGCAGGGCATCCACCTGATCCTGCATCAGGGCAATAAGCGGGGATATGACGATGCCAACGCCCGGACGGACGATGGAGGGAACCTGGTAACAGAGTGATTTGCCGCCACCGGTGGGCATCAATACCAGTGCGCTGTGACCAGCGACAAGCGTATCTACAATTTCAGCCTGGGCACCACGGAACTGTTCGTAGCCGAATATTTCCCGCAGTACGGCCAATGCCCTGGACGACTCGCTCATGCGATCAGCGTCCGGCCTGGAGTCGCTCCCGGTAGGCAGGCAGACGTTCTTTCAATTTAGCGGTATTCGCGGGTCCGATACGAAGCAGCTGCTTGTCTACCGGGTCCATATCTTCAATCCTGGTATCGGCATACAGGAACATCACAGAAGGCTTGATCAACTGGAAAGGCCCTTCCGGCAGCTCGGCCTCCATGACCTGATCGATCGCACGTACCAGAACTGCATCAAAATCTTCCTGGAAGCCGATTTCTGCGTAGGCTTCCTGGAACAGTGGTTTGAAAGCACGATAAATCGACATGGCTGCCTGCGGTTCGATACTCACCAGAGTATCGATAAGCGTATCAAAGCGTCTGTGCGTGGCCGGGTCCATCTCAAAGAGATTCTCGTCTACCTCTGAGGCTACAAAATCAGACTGAATGTCACGTAGCGGGTAGTCCAGTTGCGGTAGCTCACCGGTTGAGGCATTGTGGACAAACACTACAAATTTTCGGATTACATCATCGGGTGCCATCAATCGCATCAGGCTGGCACCCAGCTCGATTTCAGCCAGTCGGGCAAACAGCTCGGCGTCACTGGCGTTCAAAGATGGCAGGGGCTCAGCTTCTGGCAGATCGGCTTCCGGTTCCGCAGGCGTAATCTCCACCGGATCAACCTCGACCAGGGCCTCGGCGGGCTCAGTTTCGGTGATGGTGGGCGCCGGATCGGGAGTGGTTGTCACGGGCCGCGGGATGGGCGTATCCAGCTCCGTCGTGCGGGTCTCCGACGGCGGCTCAAAGGTCATTGCCAGATAGATCAGGAAAACGACGCCGATCAGCGACAATGCAGCAAAAATAGCTAATGTTTTATGTGCCATAGTGACAACTATTCTGGCACAACGCCAATGACAGGAGCAAGACGCTAAAAGCCCAGATCTGCCATATTGTCAGCCAGATCCTGGCCGGCTGTATTGGGGTTGGTTTGTTTGTCTATTTTGACTACCACGCCGTTCACGTCAATGTAGTAGGTCCAGCGATTGGCAAATCCCCGCTCACTGAGCACACCGTAGTCAGCCGTCATGGTTTTCTGCGGGTCGGCCAGTACCGGAAAATCGAGACCATATTCGGTGGCGAATTCGGTATTTTTCTCAGCAGTGTCGACGCTGGCCATGAAGTACGCGACATCAAAGCTTTTGATTTCGTCGCTGCTGTCGCGGATTGCCTTGCACTGAATGGTGCAGCCGCCAGTAAAGGCAGCCGGGAAGAATGCCAGCACTACCGGCTGTTTGCCTACAAACTGCGACAGGCTGTAGGTATTGCCGTCAGAAGCCTGCAGCGTGAAATCCGGTGCTTTGTCACCAACTTCCAGTGCCTGTGCCAATGGCAGCGCCAGCGCAGCCAGCAAACCGATGGCCACTCCGGTGAACCGGCGGGTTAGTGCTGTAGATGTCTTTTTCATGCCAAAACTCCTGTTGTTTGTGTTGTTTTGCGATCACGCCTGGTTGGGCTACCAGGACCTGAAAGCGGCGCGACTGGCTTCACGTTGCAACTCTGAAACCACCTGGTCAATCTGCGCCAGACGATTGTTGACCTCATCGCTACGCTGGCTGACAAAATCTGGATGCGTAACCATGAACTGCTCCATCTCCCGGCGGGTTGTCAGCAGATTGGCGCGCGTGCGCTCCAGTTCGTGCCGACGCTGGTTGGCGGCTGAATTGTAAAAATCCGGATTACTGACCCGCTGCTGCCAGCACACACGCTGCGCACCGCCATTACCATCCGAGACCATACGGCAGACTGTCTGCATTACATAACGAGGCTCGGACGGAAAAATATCCCTCATGCCCTGGTAGGCGACGTGGCGTGCAATCTCGATATCGGTCTGCAGCATGGTGTCCAGCAGCTCCCAGTGCAGCGCGGGGTCTGACTGCTCACTGGCGGTGGCAAGTGCCTGCTCGTGTGCAAGATTCAGGTCATGCAATTGCCGGATCTGAAAATCATTTCCCGGCCGGCTCAAAAGATTGTGGCGTGAGGCCTGCAGCTGCCATTCGCTGCGGGCAAGCAGCGCATCAATATATTCTGGTGACTGAGGGTCTAGCTGATGGGTTGCCAGGGAGAAGCGCAGATGCTCGTAGTCATCCACTTTTCCCCAGTCCTGAAGGCCGCTGTGAGCCGCTATCAGCCCATCCAGCACGGCCAGCTGCTGCGCACTGTACAGGCCATCAGTGACGCGGGCCAGCTGCAGCGCCCGTGCATACACTTCGGCAGCTTCCTGGTGGCGATCCAGCCTGAGCAATGCAGAACCCAGATCCCGCTGAACTTCCAGCAGGGACGGGTCGTAGAGCCCCAGTGAGTTTGTCAGATTGTCCAGCTGCGCCACCAGTCCGGCAGCATCACGCTCCCACTGCAGCCGCTCAGGATCTATCTCAGGGGGAGCTTCGGCCTCAGGAACGTCCATACTTTCTGCAGATCCTGGCTCAGAATCGCCGGACTGGCTTTGCGCAATGGCCGGAAGTGTCTGCAAGGCCAGAAAAGATACAAGCAATACCGCCAACGCGCGGCCGACGCTGGCCGCGAGAGGTCTCGCTCTGCTGACTGACAGCAGGCGGAGCTGGCTGGATATGGCCTGAATCATGGTGTGTCGCGACAACCTCACAAAAAAAGAGCCTGGGTACGGTACATGACCGCAGGGCCAACGGGCTTCGTTCACCGTCGCTCAGTATACGCCAGCGAGCACGGATTGGCAGTTGTCTTTGATTTATCCCATAATCGGCGTCTGAACCAGACCACCGAACTAACGAAACAACCTTGGGGGAACATAAATGAGCAATGATTACCTGTCGTTTTATATCAACGGCGAGTGGGTTAAACCGGAAGGTCGCGACACTGTTGATGTCATCAATCCGGCAACAGAACAGGTGTTTTCCCGTGTGTCGCTGGGGACAGCGGCCGATGTAGATACGGCTGCAAAGGCAGCGCGTGACGCCTTCCCGGCCTGGTCCCGGACCAGCGTGGAAGAGCGGCTGGCCATCCTCGACAAGATCCTGGCGGGCATCAAGGCACGCTCTGAGGACCTGGCCCAGGCCATCTCGCAAGAAATGGGTGCGCCCATCAGCTTTGCACGCAGTGCGCAGGTCGGCACCGGTCTCGGCCATTTTGCGACCGCACGCCAGGTGTTGGCCAACTACGAATTTGAAGAAACTCGCGGCAAGACCCAGATCATCAAGGAACCCATCGGCGTGTGCGGCATGATCACACCCTGGAACTGGCCGCTAAACCAGCTGACCTGCAAAGTCGCGCCGGCACTGGCAACGGGCTGCACCATGGTGCTCAAACCCAGTGAAGTGGCTCCCATCAGCGCCATGATATTGGCGGAAATCATTCACGATGCTGGCGTGCCAGCGGGTGTATTCAATCTGGTGAACGGCGATGGCCCTGGCGTTGGCGCTGCCATCTCCTCGCACCCGGAAGTGGATATGGTCTCGTTCACCGGTTCCACGCGCGCCGGGCGTGAGGTTGCCAAGGCGGCCGCCGACACTATCAAACGCGTGTGCCAGGAACTGGGTGGCAAGTCTGCCAACATCATTCTGGACTCGGCCGATTTTGCGGCCGCCGTCAAAGGCGGCATCATGGGCTGTTTTGGCAACTGTGGTCAGTCCTGCAATGCCCCAACCCGCATGCTGGTACCACAGTCAAAAATGGCTGAGGCCATCGAGATTGCCAAGGTGGTCGCTGCCAAAGCAGTGCCTGGCAACCCGGCCGATGAAGCAACCCGCCTGGGCCCTGTGGTAAGCCAGGTTCAGTACGACAAAATCCAGTCCCTGATCCAGGCCGGTATCGACGAGGGTGCCACGCTGGTTGCTGGCGGTACTGGCAAACCCGAAGGCCTGGAAACCGGCTACTTTGTTAAACCTACCGTGTTCGCCAATGTCACCAATGACATGACCATCGCTCGCGAGGAAATTTTTGGACCGGTTCTGTCGATTATCGGTTACAAGGACGATGAGGATGCCGTCCGCATCGCCAACGATACAGTATATGGCCTGTCCGGCTATGTATCCGGGGAGCCAGAGCACGCCCGCGCGATCGCGCGTCGCATGCGAACCGGCATGGTGCACATGAATGGCGCCGGCCCGGACTTTGCCGCGCCGTTTGGTGGTTACAAGCAATCAGGCAATGGTCGCGAATGGGGCGAAGAAGGTTTCCATGACTATCTGGAAATCAAGGCCGTGATGGGCTACAACGCATGAGCCTCGATATCGGCAAGCAGGCCATCGACCTGGGAATAATTACCCGGAATGCGGATGCCATGCTGGCGTTTTATCAGGATGTGCTTGGTCTGCAACTGGAAGGCGTCATTCCGATGCCTTCCGGGGGCACCATGAACAGACTGAAGGTCGGCAACAGTGTGCTGAAGATTGTTCAACTGGACAAGGCACCACCACACGACGCAGCGCCGGGCGGCATTCCGGCCGCAACCGGCATGCGTTACTTTACGATTTACGTAAAGAATCTGGCAGACAGCGTGGCACACTGCGAAAAGGCGGGATTCAAGATTCCGGTGCCACCAAAAGTCATCCGTCCGGGCGTGACCATTGCCATGGTCGCCGACCCGGACGGTAACTGGGTAGAGCTGTTGGAGAGCGCTTAGTGCGCGTGATCTCCGTCATGTACGTGACCGTGGGCGATTTCTTCTTCGCTCGCGTCACGAACACTGACTACTTCCACATCAAAGTGCAGCGTTTTGCCAGCCATCGGGTGGTTTCCGTCAACAGTGACTTCGTCACCGTTCACTTCGGTTACCACGATGTGCTGCTGTCCCTGCGGACCCTGCGCCGTAAAGCCCATGCCAGGCTCAATGTTGTCGACGCCCTTGAACATTTCGCGCGGCAGTGTCTGCACCAGCTCCGGATTGCTCTCGCCATAAGCCTCAGCCGGCTCTATGGTTGTTTTGAAAGTGGCGCCTTCGGCCTTGCCTTCCAGCTGCTTTTCCAGCCCCGGAATCAGGTTGTTGGCTCCATGCAGGTAAACCAGCGGGCCGCGACCCTCTGAGGTATCCATAACTTCACCAGCGTCATTGGTCAGTGTGTAGTTGATACCTACGACTGCATTTTTGCCTATCATTAAACTCATTGTGATCATTTCCTGTATTTTCTAAAAATCCGCGATACCCTAACATTTATGGGCGTCTATGTCTTGTCAGTCCCCTGAGCGCTTGTATTGCTCAGCGAATCTGTCCTGCAGTTTGCGCATACCTCCCAGCCAGCGATCATAGTCGCCGCTCTTGCGCTGCATGTAGGTCAACACCTGCGGATGGGGCAGGCAGAGGAAGCGCTCTTCGGCCAGCGTTTCGATTACTGTCTGTGCCAGAGCCTCCGGCTCCAGCATGCCATCCACACCAGCCACACCACCGCCGCGGGTATTGGCCGTCATCTGGGTACGCACAGCCTGCGGACAGAGGACAGAGACCTTGATGCCTCTATTGCCGTAAGTGATCGACAGCCATTCGGCGAATCCTATGGCCGCGTGCTTGGTTACCGCATAAGGCGCAGAGCCGATTTGACTCAGTAAACCAGCAGCCGAAGCCGTGTTGAGCAGATAACCTTCGCCGCGCTCCAGCATCGCTGGCAAAACCGCGCGGGACGCGTAGATGTGTGCCATGACATTGATGTCCCAGATCCGCTGCCAGTTCTCATTACTGACTTCCTCACCGCCAATGGTGAAAATTCCGGCATTGGAGCAGAACAGGTCAATGTCACCAAAAGCCTTTCTGCTTTCTTCTACCAGCCGCTGCACATCTGCCTCGTTGCTGACGTCTGTGACAACACCCAGGGCGCGTGTGCGCCCGCTAATCGCGGCAACCACCTCGTCGATGCCTGCCTGATTGATATCAGCCACTACTACGGCCGATGCGCCTTCCTCAGCAAAACGCTCGCATAATGCGCGCCCGATACCACTGGCACCACCTGTTACCACTACCACCTTGTCTTTGATCTGCACGTTTTTTCCCCCAAGTTTCAGTCAATCGTCCGTATCACAGGCTGCACGCCTGAACTGCTAATGTTGTTCTGCCGGTCCAGATAACACCACCTCTGCATGACAATTGCAAAAATTACCTCATGCAGAACAACTGAACGATACCACCTGTCAACGCAGGCGATAACGTGGCAGGCGCTATTTGTGTTATGTTAGTGGCGATTTTTTCGGCGATCTCCACTCTGAATGCCTATAAGAAGTGCTGCCCACAGCAGGTACAGCACCGATCCCGTTGTCGATAAGGCACCGGCCCAGAGTTAGGCGCCGAGGAACAAGAATGCATCAAGGGGAGTTTTATGAGTACAGCCAATCGAAGATTTCAGAAGTCATTGCTTGCAGCCGCCTGTGCTGCAGCTTCAGCCGCCGCCATGCAGACTGCATTGGCGCAGAGCGGTACGCCGGCGATAGAGGAAATTCAGGTGATTTCCACTTCTCGCCGCCCGGAAAGCCTGTCGGACGTGAACGCATCCATTGCGGTGCTCAGTGAGGAAGAGCTCAGGCTAATTTCCCACACGCATATTCAGGAAGCGGCCAACCGCCTGCCTGGGGTTAACATCAACCGCAATAACGGCCAGGAAAGCCTGACTGCGATCCGCTCGCCCGTGCTGAGCGGTGGTGGCGCATGTGGCGCCTTCCTGCTGGCGGAACAGGGTATCCCGCTGCGCGCAGCAGGCTTCTGCAATGTAAACGAGCTGTTCGACTCCCACTCTGAAAACGCAGAGCGCATTGAGGTCATCCGCGGGCCGGGTACTGCATTCTACGGATCCAACGCGGTGCACGGCATGATCAACGTGGTACTGCCACGCGCCGGTACCGGCAATGACCTGACAGTGGAATATGGCCCACGTGGCACTTTGCGCGGCAATGCCCGCATTGGTTTTGGCGAAGATGGCGGCGTGCGCCAGACAGTATTGCTTAACGGCATCAGCGAGGAAGGGTTCCGACCAGAGAGTGGTTACGACCAGCAGAAGGGTTCATGGCTGTATGAAACCACGCTGAACAATGGTATGACGCTGGACGGTGGCATCACTCTCACCAACCTGAATCAGGAAACCGCAGGCTACGTCGTGGGCGCCGAAGCGTATAAAGATGACGACCTGCGCCGCACCAACCCTAACCCTGAGGCCTATCGCAACAATCGCAGCATGCGCGCCTGGACGCGCATCAGCTATGAGCTGGATGGCGACTGGGATGTCGTGCTGACACCGTATTATCGCGATGCCGATCTGGACTTCATCCAGCACTTTCTGCCCGGCACACCAACCGAAACCAATCAGCACAGCAGCGTCGGCATGCAGTTCGCCAGCTACAAACAGATTGATGAACAGCGCCAACTGGCTGCCGGTGTAGACGTCGAGTTTACCAGCGGCTCGCTGGTGCAGCGTCAGGATCAGCCAACTCAGGGCTCTGCGTTTCTGCAGGCGACGATCCCTCAGGGGCGTCACTACGACTATGACGTAGACGCTACGCAAATGGCACCGTTCGTTCAATACCAGCAGTACTGGGACAGCGGTTTTGACGTAACCCTGGGTCTGCGCTTTGAGCGCATCGGTTACGACTACACCAACAACATGATTTCCGGTCGCACCCGTGAAGATGGTACGCCCTGTGGCTTCGGCGGATGTCGCTACAACCGCCCGTCTGACAGACAGGATACTTTTGGCAACTGGGCGCCAAAATTTGCGCTGCGATATGCACTGAATGATTCGCATGATGTGCAGTTCCGCGTTACACGCGGTTATCGCGCACCGCAGGCCACTGAGCTGTATCGCCTGCAGAATGACCAGAACGTGGCTGACCTGGACGCGGTGAAAATAGACAGCGTAGAGCTTGGCTTTGAAGGCTCTGTGGATCGACTGCAGTACGAAGCCGTTGTCTACTACATGGACAAGGACAACGAGATCATCACCGACAGCAATCGTATCAACCTGAACAACATGCATACCCGTCACCGCGGTATCGAACTGTCAGGCGCATACGAGATCAGTGACGCCTGGCGCCTCAGCGCGGCATATAACCACGCACGCCACACCTACGAGAACGACGAGATCTCCAATGGTGTTAACCTGAACGGCAAGGATGTTGCTACTGCACCACGCAACTTTGGCAGTGTACAGCTGCAGTGGCGCCCCAGCACCAGCCTGATGACAGAGCTGCAGTGGGTAGCACAGGGTGAGTACTACACAAGCCCCGACAACCTGAACAGCTACGAAGGCCACGACGTACTGAATCTGCGTACGCGCTGGGATGCCACTGAGGATCTGACATTGTCAGTCAACATCCTCAACCTGACAGATCGCAAGTATGCAGAACGGGCTGACTGGTCAGCATTCGGCGGAGATCGCTACTTCCCTGGCGAACCGCTGCGCGCCTTTGTTGCCCTGAACTGGCGTTTCAATTAATCCTGGCTCTTTATAGAGTGAGGGCTGCTACCGGAGAGTGAAAACAGACCATGGGCGAGGAACTGATTCAAAGGCTGGAGGATTTCTTTCAGCTCTCGCCCTCGCCCAGCGGGCTGATTAAACCTCCCGATCCTGAAGACCAGATCCTGAGACCGGCAAGCCACATCTACGGCAAGCCGGTGCGCCAGGCCGCAGTATTGATTCCGATCATCGCCTCAGGCCCGGAACCCATGATCATGCTGACCCGGCGCACGGAGCATCTGCGCAGCCATGCCGGACAGATCAGTCTGCCCGGCGGCTCCAGAGACCCGGAGGATGTTGATCTGATTGCCACTGCCTTGCGTGAAGCTGAGGAAGAAACCCGATTGCCACCTGACTCGGTGCGGATCATGGGAACGCTGCCGGCCCTGCTGATGCCTTCAGCTTTTCACGTGACTCCGGTTGTAGGCCTGGTGCCTCCGGACACACCGGTCACACCCTGCCCCAATGAGGTCGCGGAAATATTTTACGCACCGGCCTCACTGATTCTGGATCCTTCACAGTACAAAATCAGTTCCATGGAGTTTCAGAACCGACAGCGCAAGTTTCGGGAGCTGCAGTTCCGGCATTACCGGATCTGGGGTGCCACGGCAGCCATTCTGCACCATCTGGCAGAACAGCTGCACGCTTCACATTGACTCTGCGAGTTGACCCGGAGCTGGCCTGAAAAGCCAGACCGGGCCATTGGAAGTGCTCAGGGAGCGACATCCAGCGGGGGAGTATCCACAAACAACTCATGGAAGAAGTTGGCCAGAGCCTGCTCAGCCCGACGGTTGGCAGTCTGGCTGTAGACGGTACCAAAGTCAGGGTTATTGGCCCCAGGATTGGTGAAGGCATGCTTGGTGCCGCCATAGACGTGTACCTGCCAGTCGACACCAGCATCCGACATTTCCTGCTCGAATGCCAATACCTGCTCCGGAGGCACCATGGGATCATCATGCCCATGCAGTACCAGCACTTTGGACTGGATTGCCTTGCTGGAAGGGGCTTCGCCTGCGAACAGCAGGCCGTGCACGCTGGCAACGCCTTTCACATCCGCGCCCGAGCGCGCCAGCTCAAGCACTGACATACCGCCAAAGCAGTAACCCATGGCCCCCATGTTGCTGTCGTCTACCTGCGACAGTTTGCGTGCCGCTGCCAGGGCCGCCAGCATGCGGCCACGCAAAAGCGCACGGTCTTCAACAAATGGTTTCATCAGTGCCGAATTACCTTCGACATCACCCTCTTTGCCAAACTTGCCCTTGCCGTAAACGTCTACCGCAAATCCCACATAACCCAGCTCGGCCATGCGCTCGGCACCAGCACAGGCGTAGGCGCGGCGCCCGGTCCAGTCATGTGCCACCAGCACGCATGGTCGCGGCTCTTTAGCGTCCTCATCGTAGGCCACATAGGCTTCCAGGACGACATCTCCGTCCTGGTATTCGATATATTCGGTCTTCAGCATGGTCGGTGCCTCCGCAACGGCTACAGTTGCTCCATAATTTTTTCTGCCGCGCTGACATTGACGCCGGCGCCGTCCTCAACCGCCAGATGCTCAATCACGCCATCATTGACGATCATCGCATAGCGGCGACTGCGCGTACCCATTCCGAAACCACTGGCATCCATCGTCAGGCCCAGCGCCTTGCTGAACTCCGCATTGCCATCAGCGAGCATCAGTATTTCGTCAGCGTTCTGGCTTTTGCCCCAGGCGTCCATGACAAACGCGTCATTGACTGCAACGCAGGCGATAGTGTCGACGCCTTTCGCCTTGATCTTGTCAGCATTAACGACGTAGCCAGGCAGGTGGGTTACGGTACAGCCAGGTGTAAAAGCACCCGGTACGGCGAACAGCACAACTTTTTTGCCGGCGAATACTGTATCGGTGCTCATACTCTCGGGGCCGTCTTTGCCCATCACTTTTAGTGTCGCAGCTGGAATCTTGTCACCTTGGTTAACGCTCATGTGCACCTCGCATGGATTGTTGAATGAGAAACCTGAATCGGGAAAGCTGAGTTATTCAGCACAGTCTTTCGAGTGTAGCAAATTCACTTGAGAGTCGATACGGAGCTGATAGGCTGACGGATGATCTGGCGCACCCAGTCGATGTGCTGCCCGATGCGCTCATAGACAACCCGGGCGCCATAACGCCCCCAGCGCTGACCCTGGTCAATTTCACCAACTGCTATGCCGGCAAGTTGCCACTCGCCCTGCTCCAGCACCAGTGCCGGTCCACCGCTGTCACCGAGACCGGGAATACCCTCCAGCGGCAATGCAGTACTTGCAGGTCCGGCAGGGTCATCAAAATAGAAATGCAGCCGGGCAGCTGCCACATCCACGCGATTGGCGGCGCGGCGCAATCTGCCATCATTAAAGCGCTGACCACTACTGCCGAAACCGGCATAACCCCAGCCGACAAAACTCATCTCCCGGCCCTGCTCAGCATCGCCCTGATACAAGGGTATGGGCGCAACCTTTGCCACAGAACGGTCGAGGTAGAGCAGGGCCAGGTCCACCTCACCGGCGCTGTTCAGCGGGCGCGCCTGGCCTGGCCATTGGGGGTGAAAAAGGACTCTTGTAACAGTGTGAGATTGTTTATTGATCTGCACGGGGTGGCTGAGCCTGTCGTCGAGCACGTCAATGCCGACCTGCTCTATGCAGTGTGCGGCCGTAATGGCCCAACGTGCTGCGACCAGGGTGGCTACACAGGTCTTGCTGCGCTCATTCTCAAGTAGCGGAAAGATTGCCGGATACTCTGATTCACTGGCGAGATAGCGCGTGTATCCGGTATCATGGCGCATCATTATGGCATTGGCAGGCAAGCTGACCACACACAACAGGGTCGCCATCTGTAGAATTATGCGTTTCAGCCAGGAGGTTGCCATGAGCGATTCAGAAAAACCCGAACGTGAATATGAACAATCTGGTTTGTACCCGGAAAACGGCAAGGCGTTTCGAGTCTGGGCACTACTGGGCTGGCTTGGGGTAGTTGTCGCTGCGCTGGCCGGTGTTGCTGCGCTGCTCGACATCATGCTGCTGTAATTAACAGCCGGATAAATCGCCAACCATGACCCGGGCGCCGAACTAACGCCTGGGTCGCTTGCCAGGGCGTAATACTGGCATTTCCCGCTTCTTACCGACACTGCCGATAATTTTTGCCAACCGGTAAGCAATTACAATTACCGCGATGATAATGAAGGCCAGAATACTGACGATCAACCACTGCTCGTGCGTCCAGCTGCCTGGACTAAGCCAAACTTCCGCCATGCAATCTCCTGATTCCTGCTGTGTCACTTACCGCTGTTGCAGGCTGAGTTAACAGCCCCGGTAACGTCGAATTATGAATGATATACCCCGGCTTCGCCAGTGCAGCCCCCGGATACACTCTGATACTCAATTTTTCCTGAAACTGGCCGCTAACAGAAAAGTAGCCGTTACAATAACGACAGGATTAATTCATGAACGCAAGCCAAGCGCTGGCCGTTGACGCCAGTCAGCACGATGAAGAGCTGCCGCGCAACGTCATCAAACACGTCAGTTTTGCACTGGGTGAAGAAACCTACGCGATCAACGCTGCACGGGTAAATGAGGTGCTTCGATACACCGAAATCACACCGGTGCCGGGCGCTCCCAGCTTCATTCTGGGCATAATCAACCTGCGCGGCAATGTTGTGACTGTCATCGACGCGCGCACCGTGTTCGCCCTGCCAGGGCGCGATGTGACTTCACAGTCGCGGATTATCGTGGTTGAGGTAGAGGACTTTATTGTAGGCGTGCTGGTAGATCGAGTTGCCGCCGTCGTGGACCTCGACGAAACCGCCATGGAGATTGCCCCCAACACTGGACAGGATGCCTCTGCCAGATTTATCCAGGGCGTCTACAACCAGGAAGACCTGCTGCTGATTCTGGTTGGATTTGACCGGATTGTTGAGTTACTGCCGAGATAACAGAACTGCTTGTGCGGCCCTGTCGGCCGCTCAGCCGGATGTGTAACGCAGCACCGTCGCCAGCAGGTTTTCAAGCTCCCGCAATCGCTCATCGGTATCATCCAGCTCCAGCAGGCGCTGCTTGTCGTCGGCGGGCACCGGCAACAGCTCGGCCAGTCGCCAGGCAACCTGGCGCTGATCGCGCAGATCGATTTCCAGCCCCAGGTTCTCCACCAAAGGGTGAGCCATCAGATCTTTCAGCAGATCAACCAGATGCGCCTGATCATCACTGGGCTCGATGGCTGGCTGACCCACAAAATCTGTATCAGCCCACTCGACGGTCGCCATCAGCACTTTGTCTGCCCGCGGCCAGCATTCCTGCACACGAAATTTGCGTGTACCTTCAACAGTGATACCCAACAGGCCGTTTGGCAGTTTGTCCCAGTCCACTATGCGGGCATAGGTGCCAGTGCGGTGGACCTGCTGACTGGTCCCGGCACGAACTGTCTCTTCCCCTTTTCTGAGCAGGCAGACACCAAATCCACTGTCGCCGCGAAGACACTGGCTCACCAGGTCCAGATACCGCTGCTCAAATATCTGCAACGGTAGTCGTCCACCCGGAAACAACACCGAGCGAAGTGGAAACAGTGGAATCAGTTCATGCTTGTCCACAGCTATTTCTCCTCTGGACGACCGGAGCCTGACATCATGGCCTGAGTCCAGACACTGGACCTAGGACTCCTCAAGCTCGGCCCCGGCTGAGTCTCTCGATTCGAGTGCATTGAGCAGCGAACGGTGAATGCCACCAAATCCCCCGTTGCTCATAATGACGATATGATCACCGGCTCGCGAGTAGTTGGCCAGGTAGTTCACTATATCGTCCACCTGATTAAACGCCAGCGCCGGCACCGGACTCTCATTGACCAGCAGCTCAACATCCAGCCCGGAATTATCCGCTGCCATCCACAACACCATATCTGCATGTTGAGTGGATCGTCCCAGTGTATTCTGATGTATGCCGAGCTTCATGGTTGCGGAACGTGGCTCGATCACTGCGATCAATCTGGCGCCCGGCGCGCCGCCAAGCGACTTGCGCATGCCATCCAGCGTAGTTTCAATTGCTGTAGGATGATGCGCAAAATCATCATATACATGTACACCCTGTACCTCGCCCAACAATTCCATGCGTCGCTTGACGCTCTGGAATGCTGATAACGCCTCACAGGCGACGCCGATATCAATTCCTACGTGATAGGCTGCGGCCACCGCTGCCAGCGCATTGAAGGCATTATGGCGCCCAGTCAGCTGCCACTCGATCACGGCCCGACTGCTGTTGGCTTGCGGGCCGTTTTTCTGAATCTCACACACTTTGCCGTCCGGGCTGAGCAGCTCAACCTGCCAGCTGATGCCTGATTGGTCAGCGCTTTGCTGACCCTGCCAGTCAAGGTGCTGCACGGGCGTCCAGCATCCCTGGCTGAACACCTGCTCAAGCGCCGGAACCTTGCTTGGGCAGACTATCAGTCCATCCGAAGGCACCGTGCGCAGCAAATGGTGAAACTGACGCTGAATTGCTGCCAGATCCGGGAAAATGTCGGCATGGTCGAATTCAAGATTATTAAGAATGAGTGTTCGGGGATGGTAGTGAACGAACTTGGAACGCTTGTCGAAGAAGGCGCTGTCATACTCATCCGCCTCGACAACAAAAAAATCACTGCCTCCGAGCCGGGCCGAGGACGGCAGATTCTTGAGAACACCACCAATCAGATAGCCTGGCTGCATCCCGGCAAACTCCAGAATCCATGCCAGCATGGCGCTGGTGGTGGTCTTGCCATGGGTACCAGCGACTGCCAGCACCCACTTGCCCGGCAGTACATAACGAGACAGAAATTCGGGACCAGAGCAGTAAGGCAGACCGCGGTTCAGCACATACTCGACACTGGGATTGCCACGTGACATGGCATTGCCAATGACCACCAGATCAGGGTGCGGCTGCAGATGGGCAGGATCGAAACCCTCGTGCAAGGCGATACCCTGCTGCTCAAGCTGCGTGCTCATGGGCGGGTACACATTGGCGTCCGAGCCGCTCACCTGCATGCCCAGCTCCTTGGCCAGAATGGCCAGGCTGCCCATGAATGTGCCGCAAATACCCAGAATATGAATTCGCATAAGTGATCCTGTACGCTAATATCCCTAATGTAGCATCCTGTCGACGATCAGGATAAATCCAACAAGACAGTCATTGCCGAATGATATCGCTGACCGACTACGCGCTCGAATTGTACCAGCAACCTGAAGTCCAGGGGTGTTGCCTGAGCCTGCAGGATGAATACGGCATCGATGTGCCCTACGCACTGTTCCTTTGCTGGTACGGCGCCTGCGTGGGCGACCTGCCAGAGGCTCTGGGGTCGAAGACACTGGCGCACAGTCAGTCCCTGTCTCAGCAGGTCATCAGGCCCTTGCGGGCTGCCCGTCGCTGGATGAAAGAGGGCTGGCAGGCGCAGCCTGAACTGAGAGAGCGAATCAAAGCCGCCGAGCTTAAGGCCGAGCTCGCGCTATTGAAGGAGCTCGAATCAATGGCCGCACCCTGGATTGAACAGCCCACTGCCAGCGGCAGCCAGCAGTCCATCCGAAACAATCTGTGCGGCTATGGTGGTCTGTTTGCACCCGCTATCCCCGATGCCCGGTGGCAGGTGCTGCTTAGCTCTGCGCCGCAGCTCCCAGCCAGCGTTTGACCAGACCTGACTCGATATCAAACAGATCCAGCACTCGTCCCACGCTGTGATTGATGATGTCGTCTACCGACTGCGGCCGGGCATACATGGCTGGCATGGGCGGCGCAAGAATGGCACCCATCTGGCTCGCCCTCAACAGCAACTCACAGTGCCCGGTGTGCAGAGGCGTTTCACGCGGCATCAGCACCAGCCTTCGCCGCTCCTTGAGTACCACATCAGCAGCGCGGGTGAGCAGATTGTCGGCATAGCAGTTGGCAATGGCCGACAGGGTTTTGATCGAACATGGCGCGACCACCATGCCATCCGTCCGGTAAGACCCACTGGCAATACTGGCAGCCAGGTCTTTGACGGAATGAAACTGGTCAGCCATCGCGATTACTTCATCAGCCTGCCAGTCGGTTTCAAGACTGATATTCAGACGTGCAGAGGGTGTCATTACCAGGTGGGTTTCGACGTCGTCGGTGTGTTTTAACACTTCCAGTAGTCTGATGCCGTAAACAAGCCCGCTGGCCCCTGACATCCCTATGATCAATCGCTTCATGTAAAAATCCGAATCAGGCAGGAATCTACGATACGAGACACGTACGGCGCCGGATTGCCAAGGCGCGGTACAATTTGTACCATTATGCCCCGACCCGTTCCACTTTGCATCTCGCCTCCACCGCTCACAGGAAATCCCACAGGTACAGCATGTCCAAAGCCAATCTTTTTTACGCGCAGTCCGGCGGCGTGACCGCCGTCATCAATGCCAGCGCCTGTGGCGTTATCGAAACCGCCCGCAAACACTCAGACAGGATCGGCAAAGTATACGCCGGCATGAATGGCATCATCGGCGCACTGCGTGAAGAGTTGATCGACACCAGTAAAGAGTCCGATGCCACCATCGCGGCCCTGCGCCACACACCCGCAGGCGCATTTGGTTCCTGCCGTTACAAGCTCAAGAGCCTGGAAGACAACCGCGCGGAGTATCAGCGCCTGATGGATGTTTTCCGGGCGCACAATATCCGTTACTTCCTGTACAACGGTGGTGGCGACTCGCAGGACACCGCCAACAAGGTGTCCATGCTCAGCCTCAAAGAAGGCTTCCCGATCACCTGCATCGGCATTCCCAAGACTGTCGATAACGACCTGCCAATCACTGACAACTGTCCGGGGTTCGGATCTGTCGCCAAGTATGTCGCGGTATCAATTCGCGAAGCTGGCCTTGATGTCGCGTCCATGTGCGAAAGCTCAACAAAAGTGTTTGTGATGGAGGTAATGGGGCGCCATGCCGGATGGATTGCCGGCGCAGCAGGTCTGGCTTCAGAGCAGGAAGGTGACGCACCTCACATTATTCTGTTCCCGGAAATCGCATTCGACAAGGCAAGCTTTCTGCGACGCGTCAAACACTGCGTCAACCAGTACGGTTATTGTGCAATTGTTGTGTCAGAAGGCGCTCGTTACGACAACGGGCAGTTCCTGGCTGACTCTGGCGGCAAAGATGCCTTCGGACACACACAGCTGGGCGGCGTGGCACCGTTTATTGCCAGCATGGTCAAACAGGAACTTGGCTACAAATACCACTGGGCGGTCGCCGATTACCTGCAGCGCGCAGCACGGCATATTGCATCGGGAACTGATGTGGCGCAGGCCTACGCTGTCGGCAAGGCTGCTGTGGAATTTGCACTGGCTGGCAAGAATGCAGTCATGCCAACCATTGTGCGCAAACCTGGTGACAAGTATGACTGGGAAATTGGCGAAGCAGCACTGGCTGACGTCGCAAACGTCGAAAAGCCAATGCCCCGAGACTACATTACAGAAGATGGTTTCGGTATCACTGAAACGGCACGCAGGTATTTCTCACCGCTGATCAAGGGTGAGGACTACCCGCCGTATAAAAACGGTCTGCCACAGTATGCACGCCTGAAATCAGTTTTGGAGAAGAAGCAGCTACCCGACTGGGAAGCGCGCTGATAATCAGGGCGCCAGCCGCTCGATATTCCAGTCTCCGCCAGCCTGCAGGGTATAAACGAAACGATCATGCAGGCGTCTCGCCCCTCCCTGCCAGAACTCGATCTGGCAGGGACGCACGCGAAACCCTCCCCAGAATTCCGGCAGCGGAATATCACCGTCCTTGAACTTTTTGGAAATCGAATCAAATTGCGCAAGCATGCTCTCGCGAGACTCCAGCACACGGCTTTGTGGTGAAGCCCAGGCGCCTAGCTGGCTTTCTCTAGGACGACTGCTGAAGTAGGCGCGGGACTCTTCCACAGATACTTTCTCGGCCACCCCACCGATAATGACCTGACGCTCAATACTAAGCCACGGGAAGTGAAGACTGACACGCGAATTGACGGCGATCTCACGGGCCTTGCGGCTCTCGTAATTTGTGAAGAACGTAAAACCACGCTCATCAACTCCCTTCAGCAATACCACACGCTGACTGGGCTGTCCGTCGCGTGGCGTGGTCGCCACAACCATCGCAGTGGGTTCCGTCTGCTCCATCCTGATGGCTTCTTCCATCCATCGCTGGAACTGTTTGATTGGGTCATCCAGCAGATCTTCGCGGGTCAGGCTGCCGCGCAAATACTCACGGCGAATCGATTGCAAATCCATTACAGCGTCTCAGTTATTCTAGGTTATCGGACGAAGCGGCCATATTCCCAAACCTGATCACGACGAGTGCCGGTTGGATAGTAAAACGTGCCAGGTCCATGTTTTTCATTGGCGTAGAAACCGCCGACGTATCTCTGACCATCCGGCCATCGGTAAGTTCCCTGCCCCTGATACAGATCATCCACAAAATCACCGGTATAGTTTTCAACATTTTCACGCAGCCAGTGCTCGGAATGCTTGTTGGGATGCCAGTCTTCTATGCCAATAAAATAGGAGCCATAACCATGTCTGCGGTCATTACGCCACTGGCCTATGTACAGACGATCGCGACCATCCCAATAGGTGCCACGCCCTTCCTTGACTCCCAACACCCAGTCTCCCTCGTAGTAGGCGCGCTCAAAACGACTGATCATCCGCTCGTAGCGACCATGACCATGGAATTTGCCGTCCTGAAAGTTACCTTCATATCGATCGGTACCCAGTGTCGTGCGAATTTCCAGCGTGCCGAAGCCTTCCTGGCAGTCACCATACACGCACTCACGGCTGAGCTCGTTTACGCCGCTTTCCTGCGCCAGGCTGATTGCGCCCGCACACATCAGGGTCAAGGCAAGCAGCCAGCGCACACCGTGTTTCATTGTTCCTGTCAGTCTCATAGTGTCGACTCCTGTTCTGTCAGACTGTCAATTGCCGCAGCACCGCCAGGGGACTGGTATTGACAACTCGCCGCGTGGCATTGACGCCCAGTGCAGCGATAATGATGGTTCCCGCCAATGGACCGGCAAACCACACCCAATAGTGCAATCTGAAGTCCTGGCCAAATACCTGCGTCTGCAGGTAGTAAAGACTCAATTCTGCTCCTATGGTAGCAATTAAACCGGCCAACAACCCGATAAAGGCAAATTCCAGCAGCAGCGCATTCAAGATCAGCCGCCTGCCCGCACCCAGGGTTCGCAGGATCGCATTCTCCCGAAAACGCTCATCCAGTGTGGCGTTGACACAGGCCAGCAGCACCAGCGCTCCAGACAGCAGAACCAGCACCGCAATCAGTTCAATTGCCGAGCTGACCTGGGCGATGATTGTCTGAATCTGCTCAATCAGAGCATCGACCTCAAGTACCACGATAGTCGGGAACTGCCGCAGCAGCTCGTTTAGCTGCAACTTTTCCTCGCCCTCCAGCAGTAGCGTAGACAGATAGGTAGCGCCCAGGTAGTCCAGAGTGCCTGGCGAAAATATGAAGAAGAAATTCGGCTGCATATTGTCCCAGCGAACACTGCGCATGCTGGTCACTGTTACTGTCACTTCGTCTTCACCAACACGGAATACCAGTTCGTCGCCCAGCGACACACCCAGCCGTGAAGCATAATCATCTTCAACAGATACCTGGCCGGCAATGTCCTCACCCGACCACCATTCACCGGCGACAATCTGGTTGTCCGGAGGCAGCGAATCCGTATAGGTCACCTGGCGATTGATCACCCGCTCACGCTCCCCCTCTTCGCCTTCGCTCTGAGCGTCGGCGCTCTGGCCATCCTGGGGCGACATCTCATTGAGTTGTCCGCTGCGTTCGGTCAGGTTCTGTTGACCCTCATCATCGTCATCGTCCCAGGGGTTGCGGGGCGGTTCGCCGTTCACGCTGACCAGCCCGGCTGTCATCATCGGGTAAAACGCATTTGTCGCGATATCCCGCTGTGCCAGAAACGCCTCCATGCCATCTACCTGGGATTCAGTGATGTTCATCATGAAATGATTGGGGGTATTCTCGGGCAGTTGCGCCTGCCAGTCCCGTATCAGATCAGTCCGCAGCAGCGCCAGCGTTAACAGACTCATGATGGTCAGTGAGAACACCAGCACCTGCAGCACACTCTGACGACGTCGCCGCCGCACCGCAGACATGGCCAGCATACTGGCACTGCCAGCGCGCATGCCAGCCGCCGAGCCACTGCGCAGCAGTAGCAGTGACAGCAGACCAAGAGTAACCGCCACACCGGCCACGGCAGCGACCAGAATGGCACTGATAAGCAGGTCCTGGCTGTACCAGAGGATTAACACGAGCGCACCAGCCAGACCGAGCGCATAGGGCAAGCGGGTACTCAGGTGGGAGTCATCCAGATCTTTGCGCAGCACTCGCAGCGGTGAGGTGTGCTTGAGCGCCAGCAAGGGTGGCAGGGCAAAGGCGAACAGGCAGATCAGCGCCGTCGCCGCGCCAATTGTATAGGGCAGGAAAGACGCCTCTGGCAGCTGAATCGGAATTACTGAGGCCAGGGCTATCAGAATGGCTTCATGAACCAGCCAGCCCAGCACCGAACCCAGGACAACGGCCAGCACCAGCAAGGCTGCCAGAATAACGAAGTAAATCGCTGATATCTGCCCCGCCGTGCAGCCCATGGTTTTCAGAATGGCGGCATAGTCAAAATGCCGTTCGCTGTAGCGACGCGCGGTCAATGCGATGGCGATACCAGCAAGCAGCACCGCAAACAGACTGCCCAGCATCAGGAAGCTCTCGGCACGCCCCAGGGCCTCTGCCACTTCCTGACTTTCATCGCGCACATCGCTTAGCCGGAAGCCGTTCTCCGGCTGAGACTGCAGCCAGTCCGCGAAAGTTTCCAGTGCCGCCTGGTCGCCGGCAAACAGATAGCGATAGGTCAAGCGGCTGCCGGGCTGGATGATATTGGTGGCTGGCACATCTTCCAGATGCATCAACAGACGTGGACCGGCGTTTTCCATCATGCCGCCCTGCTGTCGATCCGGCTCCTGAACCAGAACACGGCTGACGACAAATTCTGCGTCACCCAGATATATGCTGTCACCCACTTCAGCACCCAGCGCTGGCAGGATGCGTGACTCCACCCAGACTTCGCCCGGTTCGGGGCCGCCCTGATCACTGACATAGGGAGGACCGAACGGCCTATCCGCCACCTGCAGCTCGCCACGCAGAGGGTAGGCATCACTCACCGCCTTGGCAGACACCAGCATATTGCCCTGATCGGAAAACACCATGGATGCGAAGGCAACAAATTCGGCCGTCTGCAGGCCACGGGATTCCGCTTCCTGCAGCCATTCTCGGGGCGGCTGCGTACGCCCGCTCAGCACGCGGTCGGCAGCCAGCATATTGGCTGACTCCTGCAGCAATGCCCGCTCAAGCCGGTCAGTAAACAGTGCGATACCATTGACGGATGTCACAGCCATGATCATGGCAAACAGCAAGAGTTTTAATTCGCCCCCGCGCCAGTCGCGCCAGAGCAGGCGCAGCGCGATACGGATCAGAGTCAATGGCTGCAGACCAGCGCCGTTGACGCTTTTGCTGCCTTGATCACTCATGCCGGCTGTCCTCAGTGATGTCGCCCGCTACCAGTCGGATCACTCGTTTGCAGCGCGCCGCGAGGCGGTCATCGTGAGTCACCAGAACCAGGGTTGTGGAAAATTCGGCATTCAGCGAAAACAGCAGATCAATGACCTTGGCACCGGTCGCCGTATCGAGGTTGCCAGTCGGTTCATCCGCAAACAGGATACGCGCCTCGGAAGCAAAGGCTCTGGCGATGGCTACACGCTGCTGCTCGCCACCGGAAAGCTGGTTGGGGTAGTGATGCAGACGCGACTCCAGCCCCACACGCTGCAGCAGCCTTGCCGCTTTGCCTCGGGCATCGCTGTCATTTTTAAGTTCTATTGGCAGCATGACGTTTTCCAGCGCTGTCAGACTGGGCAGCAGCTGAAAGGACTGAAACACAAAACCAACTGACTGGCCGCGAATGATGGCCCGCTCGTCCTCGTTCATTGCCGAGAGATTTTCGCCATCCAGCAACATGTCGCCGCTGCTGGAAGTGTCCAGGCCTGCCATCAGCCCAAGTAGCGTGGACTTGCCGGAACCCGATGCACCAACAATGGCAACTGTCTCCGCCGGCTCGATACTAAGATTAATATCCTTGAGGATAACCAGCTGGCCCTCACTGGTACTGACTTGTTTGGCCAGATGTCTGGCTTCCAGAATGGCTGTCATACGCTGGCGTCTCCTGACCTGATTTTACGGTTCGCTCGTAGCTGGAAAGCGTAATGAATACGTTGAGAGTGGCTGCCAGGTTCATTTTGCTGCCGGCAGTAACCGGACTCCCTGCATTGCAGCGATGCTGCAGAAGCCTTACTCTTAGCGTTACGAATGTCTATTCACAAACGATGTATTGTACTGACTTATGCCTGACAAATCTGTTCCTGCCTGCCGCAAGTTGTTGCGACAGGTCGCATTTTCGTGTCGATTCGTGGCTCAGGTCGCGACCCTGGCGCTCATCACAGTTTTGGCCTCTGTGCCGACGGCTGCGTGGGCAGAGTCCGAGCCTGGCGTGGTGCTGGTATTTGGAGACAGCCTGAGCGCTGCGTACCGCATGGATGAGGAACAGGGCTGGGTGGCTTTGCTGCAGCAGCGCGTGGACACTAACGGCCTGGACTGGCAGGTGCAGAACGCCAGTGTCAGCGGCGAAACCACCAGTGGCGGCCTGGCGCGCCTGCCTGCGGTTCTCGACAGCACGCAACCCGACATCGTGATACTTGAGCTCGGCGGCAATGACGGCCTGCGTGGCCTGCCAGTCCCCACCATTCGCGCCAATCTGCAGCAAATGATCGAATTGAGCCAGCAGGCAGGCGCGCGCGTCATGCTGGTTGGCATCCAGATTCCACCCAACTATGGGCCACGCTATACCCAGCCTTTCTACGACCAGTACCAGGAACTGGCGGACCAGTACGGTACGACATTGATTCCCTTCCTGCTCGACGGCATCGCAGACCAGCCCGGGTTAATGCAGGATGACGGCATTCACCCGCGCGCTGAGGCGCAGGGCATGATTGTTGATATTGTATGGCCCGTGTTATTGCCGATGCTGGAAGCTGAAAGCTGACGAAACCGAGACTAGCGCCTGTTAGCTGAGTCATCGAAGGTCGGCTGCACATACAGCGGGCGCTTGTCAGAAATCACCATCAGCACCACTGCAGCTACCAGGTTGCACACCGCCATCGCCAGGAAAGCATTGTCGTAGTTGCCCGCACGATCGTAATAGCCGGCCGCCATCACCGGACCCAGTGCCGTCAGCGCAAACGTGAAAGGCATGGCTGTGGCACGCACCGAACCCAGATACCGCCGCCCGAAAAAGGTTGCCCAGATGACCTCCTGCAGTGGCACCAGTCCTCCCCAGCCAACCCCCATCAGCAAAAACGCGCCGTAAACCAGCATGTCGTTTTTCACCTGCACCGCCAGCACAATGATGATCAACGAGAAGCCGGTAATGCCCGCACCAATCGCCGCCAGTGGTCGTGCACTGTAGCGATCAATCAGAATGCCCCAGAAGGGTTTACTGATAAACGCTGGTATCGATGTCAGTGAAATCATTGAGGCGGCGACAATGCGCGAATATCCGGCATCCGTCATGAAAGGCACGGTCTGCAGCAGCATCACTGTGATGGAAATCTGGAACAGGCCAAAGGCCACTACCAGCGTATAAAAGCGTCCAGTGCGCATGGCCTGACGCCTTGTCATGGAGCTGGCGTAATCCAGTCTGGCTTTGTCACCCAGTTCGGTGGCCATCTGCTCGGCGGTGTGGCCATCGGGATTCATGCCGTAGTCTTCGGGACTGCGCCTGATGACCAGCGCGGCAGGGAATATAAGGATCGCCGCCGCTATACCAAGCACATGCCAGGCCTCGCGCCAGCCCAGGGTATCCACCAGGGTGGTCGTGATTGGCGGCAGTAATACGCCGCTGAGTGAAATGCCCATGGCCGCCAGTGCTACCGCACGCCCACGCTGAGTCACAAACCATTTGCCCAGCGTGACGTTGACGACCAGGTTGCCAATCATCGCCGAGCCGACCGTCAGCGCCACACCATTGATGACAATCCACTGCCCCAGCGACTGCACGCTGCCCAGTGCAAACAGTGACGCCGACAGCACAACCAGACCCGCCAGAATGAAGGGACGGCCGCCCCAGCGGTCGACACCGGCACCTATAAAAAATCCGGTAAATGCGGCAACCATCTGACCTATCGATCTCGCAGAGGTAAACTCCGCTCGCGTCCAGCCAAACTCATCAATCATCGGCACCGTGAATGGGCCGATGATGTAGTTCTGCATGCCAATGGCAACAAACTGGGTAACAAAGGCCGCCAGAATTATCCAGTAGCCATAGTAGACGGGCGGCTTAGGCAGCATTACGGGTGATGGCCAGGTAGCGCGCCAGGACCTCAGCCATGCCCAGTTCCAGCGATTCCACAATCAAGGCATGACCAATAGACACTTCGTGAATAAGACCACCCTCAAGCAGGGCTGCCAGATTCTGCAGATTCAGATCGTGGCCGGCATTGACACCGATCCCAGCCTGCTCTGCAGCCCGCGCCGTCTGGTGATAGATGGCCAGCGTCTCCTTGAGGCGCTGACTGTCACCTTTGGCGTGGACTCGCGCATAGTGTTCCGTATACAACTCGATACGGTCAGCGCCGACTGACTGGACATCATCAATCAGTGCCGGGACCGGGTCGAGGAACAGACTGCTGCGCACTCCCCACTTGCGCAGCGCAGGCAGTACCTCAGTCAGCAGGTTTTTGCTGGCTCGAACGTCCCAACCGTGGTCTGAAGTGAGCTGGCCCGGTTCATCAGGCACCAGTGTGCACTGTGCTGGCCGGATGGTTTCAATCAGTCGCATGAACCCGTCGGATGGATACCCTTCTATGTTGAACTCGACATCTGGCCGAGATTTCAGAAGCTCGGCAATATCGTGGGCGTCCTGCCTGGTTACATGTCTTTCATCAGGCCGCGGATGCACGGTGATACCCATGACACCGGCATCCAGGATTTTCCGCACGAAGGTCAGCAGATCCGGGTAGTTGGTGCCGCGCGAATTCCTCAACAAGGCAATCTTGTTTACGTTGACACTCAACAGCGTCATGACTCAGTCTCCCAGAAAATCTGCAGCCAATCGGTGAAATGTTTCCGGCTTCTCTGCATGCAGCCAGTGCCCGGTCTGCATGATGGTTTTTACGGTTGCCTTGGGAAACAGCGTTAATATAGCCTCTTTGTGTTCGGGCTTGATGTAGTCAGACAGATCACCGCGAATAAACAGCACAGGCCCCTCGAACGGCCCTGCTGCAGACGGACCGTCTCGAAGTGCCGGGTAGCTTTCTTTCAGCACTGGCAGGTTGATGCGCCACTGAAAACCACCAGCCTCACGTCGCACCAGATTTGACAACAGGAACTGCCGGACTATTTCATCCTCTACCCACTCTGCCAGCTGCTGATCAGCCTGATTTCTGGTTTCCAGGTCTGCGGGTTGCAGTGCACAAAGTCCTTCAAAGATCTCGTCATGCTCACCACGCTCTCCGCCATACTGCACTGGCGCCACATCGGCGACGATCAGTCGATCGACCAGCGAAGGTTTGCTGAGCGCCAGCTGCATGGCCACTTTGCCACCCATGGAGTGACCCAGCACATGTGCATGATCCAACTCCTGCTCTGACATGAAGCGGGCGACATCTTCGGCCATCGCCGCGTAATCCATTGACGGCACATGAGGCGACGCCCCGTGATTACGCATATCGAGCGCGTAGACGGTGTAATGTTCGGCGAACCTGCGGCAATGCCAGGCCCAGTTGCTGTGGCTGCCAAACAGGCCGTGAATGATGATCAACGGCTCGCCGCCTGAACCATATTTTTTGAAGTTAAGTGCTACGCTGCTCACAGATTCTCTTTAATCCAGTTGATGACATCGTCATGGTGTGTTTTTGTTTTCACTTTGTCCATAACGTGCTGCAGTTTACCCTGCTTGTCGATGATATAGGTCTGTCGCAGGATTCCCATATACTCACGGCCCATGAACTTCTTCAGACCCCAGGCACCGTATTTCTCGGCTACGGCATGATCCTCATCTGACAGCAGGGTGAAGTTCAGCTCTTCCTTGTCGATGAACTTCTGCAAGCGGGCAACAGGGTCAGGCGACACGCCCAGCACCACGGTATCCAGCGCTTCAAGCTCGCTCTGGCTGTCACGCAGCCCGCACGCCTGAACCGTGCAGCCTGGCGTCATGGCCTTCGGATAGAAATACAGCGCCACATTCTTTTTGCCCTTAAAATCAGCCAGCGACACTGGCTCCCCACGCTGATCAAGCAGTTTGAAGGCTGGCGCCTGCTTGCCAGTCTGCGGCAGTTCGGGGCTGCTTGCTGTCTTGGTGTCAGATGTACTCATGGACATGCTCCCTTTAAAAACAATACATTATAGCGTTACGATAGACTGTCGTCATGGTGGGCGGCGGATTGTTGATAAAGACTCAACACCTGCAGGAGTAATTTGTGACAAGTCCTTACCGATCCATCGTGGTGCTGACAGGCGCTGGTATATCTGCTGAATCCGGTATCCAGACATTCCGCGCCTCTGATGGCCTCTGGGAAAACCATCGCGTCGAAGATGTGGCAACCCCTGAGGGTTTTGCCAGCAATCCCGTGATCGTACATCAGTTCTACAATGGTCGGCGACATCAGCTGCAACAGCCCCAGATCAGACCCAACCCGGCGCACTCCGCACTGGCGCGGCTGGAATACGAGATGAGCCAGCGGCCGGACCACAAATTCCTGCTGGTCACGCAGAATATCGACAACCTCCATGAGCGCGCTGGCAGCCGCGAACTGGTCCACATGCACGGTGAACTGCTTAAGGCCCGCTGCGCCGAAAGTGGGCTGATCTTCGATCAGCGCGACAATCTGCAGGTCGGTGACGAATGCCGTTGCTGCCGGGTTCCCGGCAACCTGCGGCCACACGTCGTGTGGTTTGGCGAAATGCCGCTGGAAATGCCCCGTATTACACGCGCGCTTGACGAGTGTGATCTGTTTGTGTCGATTGGCACCTCAGGCAACGTCTATCCCGCAGCCGGCTTCTACGAAAGTGCCAGGTCATCAGGTGCTCACACCGTAGAATTGAACCTTGATCCGACTCAATCGCACTTTGATGAGCATATTTACGGCCAGGCCAGCGAGATCGTGCCTGCTTTTGTGGATCGCGTAATCCGGCAACTTGACCCGCTTACTTTTTGACGCCGCCTGGCACAGCTTCCAGCAAGCGATGCAATTGCGGCGGCATCCACGGCCGCCCTCTTGCATTAACCGCTGTGGTGGTGATGCGTGCTTTCACCATCACTTCCTGTGAGTCGGAGCGGCGAATCTGCTGATCAAATACCATGCGCACCCGCCCGCTGAGTGAAGGGCTGACAGTCACAATGAACTGGTCTCCACTGCGTAAAGGGCGCAGGTAGTCAATTTCCGCTCTGGTAACAACCACAATTACCCCTTCCGCCGTAAGCTGCGCAAAATCGAGATCTGCTGTTTTGAGGAGTTCATGACGGGCATGCTCAAGGTAATGCTGATAAATGGCGTTATTGACGATACCCTGCATATCACATTCGTAATCGCGCACCGCCATGGGACATTCAAAAACTGGAGAGCTGGACATGATACCTTCCATTCGTGTTGCTATCGGCCATCTACTGCCAGCAAGGTCTGTTATGATGGCGGTTCGACTCAGAAGAAAGCTTGGCACTGGACCGTGAATAATACAAGCAATGAAAGACCCTCAACATCTTCGCATTCCGCCTGGAGCCAGTACTGGCGCAGAGGCCACCTGCACTCCTGTCCGGGTGCATTTCAGGGGAACTACGAAGACAGTATCAGGGAGTTCTGGCACAGCACCTTCGCAGACCTCGGCGAGCACAGCAGGGTTCTGGATATTGGTACCGGCAATGGCGCTATTGCCCGTCTGGCGCTGGACTTTGCGGCGAGTCGCGGCTTCAACTGGCAGATAGAAGGTATCGATGCAGCTGACATACAGTCCGCGGGTATCCCAGTCAACTCTGGCCAGTGCACGTTGACACTTAGAGGCAATCAGTCAAGCGAGCTTCTCGATCATGCTGATGACAGCGTGAACCTGGTCACAAGCCAGTATGCCATCGAATATACCCGTGTCGATCTGTCACTCGCCCAGGTGGCCCGGGTATTAGTGCCAGGTGGCATCGCCGCATTTATTGTGCACCACACGGACGCCAATATCGTTACAGTCAGCCGCAACGAACTTGCCTTCTTCGACTATTTTTATCAACAGTTGAACTTGTTTGGCGAGTCTCGAGAACTGATTCAGCACTTTGATACATCAGGGCTGATCAGCAACCCGACCCTTATTGCCAGTGATCCAAACGCAAAAGAAATCATGCAGCGCATTCAGCGCCAGCTGAGCAGCATCACCGACTTTAGCCATATGCACCCCGACTGTGGTTTTGCCCGCGATATTGGCACTCAGTTCGCGTCCACACTGAACGCCATTCCTCGCGCCGGGCGAGCGAACACGGAGCATGTACTGCAGGTACTGGAACAGGAGATGGCTGCACACGCAGCGCGAATTCAGGCAAACATTGACGCAGCTCACGATGAGCAGGCAATAGCCAAGCTGATTCAACAGGCCTCTCAATCAGGTCTGGAAAATCTGTCGCTTTCTCCGCTGCACCGAAGTTCCGGCGAACTTCTGGGCTGGGCGCTGCGTTTCAGGCGCGCTGTGTAAACCAGCAGTTGCTGGCAACCGTAATGCGCACATCCTGCCCCAGAAATGGCGCCACTTCGTGCACCAGGTAGGAAGGGAAGATAACCAGCTGGCCTGCTGCCAGACGCATGGAGTAATGGCCAAAATTGTATGGAACCTGCAGCCTGGCATTGGCCGGATCCAGAAACATGTTTGATCCAGGCCGGTGATCAAGAAACCGCAAGACACCGCTGTCTCTGCGTTCGGCAACTTCTTCCCCGGGCGTCACACAGTAAACGGCTGACCATGAAGCCATCGGATGATTGTGCGCCACGAATGAACCACCAAAGCGGGTGACATGGAACCATGTATGGTTGTGTATATTGAACTGCCGCATCTGTTCTGCTGAGTAGCCATTCAACTGCGCGACCACCTGCGCGATGGACTCCATCATGAATCCACGCAATGTCTGCACACAGGGTTCTGGCCAGCGAAACATGTCAAAGTTGCTCTCAAACACTTCGCGTTGCGGAATATGGGTCGGGTTCGGATTGCGGTAGGGTTCAGCTTCTCGCTGCAGAATCAGCTGTGCAAGCTCCTGGTTTAGACCCTCAGCTTTTTGCAGGGAACGCGTGGCGACCGGCGAGGCGAAAAGTGGTCTGGTTTCCAGTTGGCTGGCATTCATCAATCTCTCCATCGGCTAATAAATCGGTCGCGCACTTGCTCGCTGGATAATAACGCCTGTGCACGACGCCTGTCATCAGGCAAAAAAAAACCACCGCCTGCATGAAGCGGGCGGTGGTTTTTGGGCTGCTTTACAACAGCTTTACCTTATCCGAGTTGATCAGAAGCGGTAAGTAGCCGTCACAAAGTAGCGACGACCCAGCACGTCGTACACTGACGGATCAGTGTTGGACTGGATGCCAGCACGTGAGTCAGACGTGTAGATCGGTGGTGCCTTGTCAAACAGGTTGTTGACACCCGCTGTCAGGCTCAGGCCCTCCAGGTTGCTCGGGTTCCAGGTACCTGTCAGACGGTGGTAGGTGTAGGAACCAACAGTTGGAATGGCACCGTTGGCTACCGGCGAGCGACCTGCGTCACTGTTCACGACAGTCATGCCTTCAATGAAGTTCATGGTCCACTGCACACTGTAGTCTCCCAGTGCATAACCAGTTGACAGACGAGCCTTGTTTTCTGGCAGTGTTTCTGCAACCAGAATACCGATGGTGCCTTCCTGATCAGTCAGCGGTGCAGCAGGATCTTCCTGTTGCTGCCACTTCAGCAGGTGGGTCCAGGCCAGGTTGGCTGTGATTTCACCAGGACCAAACTGCATTGCGCCATCGACCTGCAGGTCAATACCGTCGATGTTCATCTTGCCGAGGTTCTGGTCAGTTGCTCGAACGTTTTCAGCGACACCGGTGGTGCTCCGCTCGAAGAACGAACACCACTGATTGCTGGGGCTGAAGGTTGGGTTGGAGTCCTGATCGTTGAAGCAGCGAGATACGATGGACGCCGCACCAACGCTGCCGATACGCTCAGTGATCTCGTAACGGAACCAGTCCACGGCCACACGCAGATTTACGTCCTGAATATCTGGTGTCCAGACTGTACCCAGAGTATAGGTATCTGCTTCTTCCGGAGCCAGATCCGGGTTACCACCGGTCAGTGCACGCACCTGGCTGTTACCCTGCGGGAAGTTGGCTGGAGCGCCCTGAGCCTGACACAGTGCATTAACCTGCGCTGCGTTGGGACCGGTGCGTTCAGCGCTGCCGTTCCAGCATGGATCGGTATAGGCCGGGAAGCCTTCGTTTTGCGGACGGAACAGCTGATTGACGTTAGGTGCTGCGATCGCCTTGTTGTACGACGCACGCAGTTTCAGCTGGTCAATCGGCTCGTAGTCCAGGCCCAGTGAGTAAGTATCCACACCGCCGGCCAGGTTGTAGTCTGAGTGACGTGCTGCACCGTTCAGACCCAGATAGTTGGCACCAGTTGCGCCACTCAACAGAGGAGCATCAAATTCGAAGAAGTATTCCTTCACATCGATGGCACCAACTGTGGGCTGCTGGGCATTAAAGCCAACTACATCACCACTTGAGAGATACTGGTCGGGTTTGAACTCTGCTTCATTCTCACGATATTCCACACCCAGTGCGACCTGGAAGGTACCGGCAGGCAGCTCAAATACGCCACCAGTCATTGTGGCACCGGCCATGGTGTTCGTCAGAACGGTTGTGTTTTGCGCCTGAACAGCAATCGCAGAGGCACAAGCGTCGGAGATCTGGCCCAGGCCGAATGGATTCAAGCCACCACAACCCAGCGGATCGGGATTCGCTGCAGTTGCATTGTATGCACGGTTCAGCAGGGAGCGTGATACGTTACCGGACTGGATCTCGGTGCGCTGTGTACGACCCCAGCTTCCCCAGATATCCCAGTTCCAGGTGTAGTCACTCAGCTGGAAATCACCACGGGTGCCGTAGATCATCTGAAGAACGTCATAGCCGTTCTGTGATGCACGTGAACCAACTTCTGTGGTTCGCTTGAACAGCGTGAAGGGGGCTGTTGGATTCGGACGCGATGCCAGAATGGTGCTGAGGTCGGCCGGGATGAACGGGTTGGTCACAGGCACAGTTGAGCCTACACCCGAGGTAATTGGTGTCGCCGCCAGCTCCTGGTCAGCCTGATAGGTGGTATAGCTCATTTTGGCATAGGCTTCGACATTGTCAGCCAGCTCATAGTGGCCGAACGCAGCAACCTGACGACGCTCAAGTGGCAGTTGCAGGTAGTTCACCGGCGAGTAGTTGTAGCTGTAGCTGGCCGGGTTAAAGCCAGGATCACTGGTATCACCCTTGTAGTTAACTGTTCCTGTTCGCGAGAACAGGGTTCCGTCGGTGTTGAAACCCAGATAATCCGTGTTTGGTACAGCGCCTGGTCCGAACACTGCGTTGTACGCAGCCTGCGAACCCGGGTTGGCACCAGCGGGCACGTAAAAACCATCAGGAATACCGACAGAGCCCAGCGGCTGCAAAGATGGGCCCAGCGCTACCGCTGAAAAATCACGCGCACCGGCAAACACGCCTTCACGGTCGTCATAGCTCATATACATGACCGCGTTACCGCGACCACCGTCGAAGTTGCCACCCATCATCAGGTTGATGGTCTGAGTAGCGCCGTCGCTTTCGGCCGACTCCGCGTAGGTAGACTGCACCTGCACGCCTTCAAAGTCCTGACGCAGCTTGATGTTGACAACACCCGCGATCGCATCGGAACCGTAAACGGCCGAACCACCACCGGTCACGATCTCAACGCTTTCGATCAGACCAGAAGGCACGGTGTTCAGGTCGATAACACCAGAAACGTTGGACGGCTGCAGACGGATACCATCCATCAGCACCAGGGTACGGCTACTGCCCAGACCACGCAGGTCAACCTGCGCCTGACCGCCGTTTGAGGGGTTGTTGGAAGTTGTGGTAATGGTTGGTACCAGCTGTGGCAGCTCGTTCAGTACCTGTTCGATCTGCGGGGTACCAGCATCCTGAATGGAACTGGAATCCAGCGTGAACACCGGGCTGGTGCCTTCAAAGTCACGACGGACAATACGGCTACCGGTGACGGTGATCTCTTCGATCTGCTCCTCGGCCTGTTGTGCCTGAGCTGTGGAGAATACTCCAGCGCCTACAGCATATACACCCGACAGCATCGCGAATTTGATCGCACGGCTGAGTTTGTAGTTTTTGTTCATACTTATCCCACCTTAAAGATAGATTTATTAAACACAAAAATGCCCGGCCCGTTTTCAGGGCAGCGATCTTTGCATCATCTTTTGGTTGTCGTTTTAAACATATTGTTTTTATTTCTCGTCAACTCGTCCTGCACGAAACAGGAATAAGTTGCTTAACGACGGCAGTTTTAACTGAACATATTCACAAAAGCAATGATTAAAAGCCGAAAAGTTACAGTTTTGTGAGAAAAGTGTGACAGTGAGTGACTTCCCATCGGTGAAATGCTTGTTTGAAGGGATTGAGCGCAGGCAGTGGGGAGCTATCAGGAAAAATCTTGTGAAATCCGCGCTTTTGTGGACAGATCAAACGAATGACAATTCGAGCCAGGTTTTGGCGTGATTATAAAATTAAGTAGTTGTTCTTAAGACGACTGACGGAGGGAGAGAGATGGTGCCGACACCAGGAGTCGAACCCGGGACCTACTGATTACAAGTCAGTTGCTCTACCACAGCTGAGCTATGTCGGCATTACAGTGTTATCTGTACAGGGCGCGCATCCTACCAACGAATCAGAATTTGATCAACATTTTTTTGTATCAGGCACAGCAATTGATCAGCTGTGGGGAATCCGCTAAGTTAAGGTAATCTGCAGCCGTTGAGATCCGTCATTCATGACAAGGAACACTCCAAAGGATAACCCCACCGGAATTCACCAACAGTTGTCGAACCATCAGGCGTTACTGGCAAGCCCCCCTGATCAACTGTCTTCGCTGTTCCTCAGAGATCCCGAACGAACGAGCAAACTCACATTTGCCTGCGGGCCCTTGCGTGTCGATCTGTCCAAGAACCTGCTCGATGAGCGGGCACTGCAACTGCTGATTTCACTTGCCGAAGAACAGGAGTTGCCCGCCAGGCGCCAGGCCCTGTTGGATGGGGAAACTGTCAATACTACTGAGCGACGTGCCGCCCTGCATACCGCGCTGCGTGGTTATCGCGCAGCCAACCAGCCAGAGACGGGTCGTGAAGTGGAGCAGGTGCTGGATCAGATGCAGGCCTTTGTCGAGCAGATCCACGCTGGGCAGCGGCGTGGATCATCGGGCGAGAAGATAAGAGACGTAGTCAATATCGGAATCGGCGGATCCGATCTGGGCCCGGCCATGGTCACAGCCGCACTGAGGCGGCAGCACAACACGTCGCTAAGATGTCACTTTGTGTCCAACATCGATCCGGCCCACTTGCAGGCCTGCCTGGCTACTCTCGATCCTGCCAGCACCCTGTTTATCGTCGCGTCCAAATCATTCAGCACACTGGAGACACTCAACAACGCACTGTTGGCAAGACAGTGGCTGTTGACTGCCGATGCTGATGCCGATGTTTCCCGCCATTTTGTCGCCGTCAGCAGCAATATCAAAGCCGCCACCGAGTTTGGCATAGCGGCGTCGAACATCTTTCCGATGTGGGACTGGGTGGGTGGCCGTTTCTCTTTATGGTCGGCGATCGGTCTGCCGATTGCGCTGGCAACCAGCATGGCAACGTTCAGGCAGTTGCTAAGCGGCGCCGCACTGATGGACCAGCATTTTGCTGAGACCCCGCTCGAGCAGAACATACCCGTACTCCTGGGCCTGCTGACCGTCTGGTACCGCAATTACTGGAATGCCGGATCACACGTGGTGCTGCCCTACGCGCAGGACCTGGCCATGTTGCCCGGTTATCTGCAACAGCTGGACATGGAAAGCCTTGGCAAATCAGTTGACCTTGCCGGCAATGCACTGGCCATGCAAAGCGGCCCGGTAATCTGGGGCAGCGCCGGCACCAACGGACAACACTCCTTTCATCAGTTGCTGCACCAGGGTACGCAGATGATTCCGGCCGATTTTATTGCCGTCGCCCAGG
Organism: Gammaproteobacteria bacterium UBA2675; assembly: GCA_002354805.1. GTDB lineage: Bacteria > Pseudomonadota > Gammaproteobacteria > Pseudomonadales > Pseudohongiellaceae > Pseudohongiella. Next base: position 679,169 of record DEMH01000009.1, on the reverse strand, counting down.
CTGACACCCAGGCGTCCGAGCAGGCACGGACCCAGCACCAATACCTGCTGGCCAATTGCTTTAGCCAGAGCCGTGCGCTGATGTGTGGCAAAACCGTGGCACAGGCCGAGCAGGAACTACTGGATCAGGGACTGCCGGGCGCCGAGGCAACCAGACTGGCACCTCATAAGCGGGTGCCCGGAAACAGACCCAGCACGACAATCGTGCTGGAAAAACTCGATGCCCTCAGTCTGGGTTGCCTGCTGGCAACCTATGAGCATAAGGTATTTGTGCAGAGCGTCATCTGGAACATCAACGCCTTCGATCAGTGGGGTGTCGAGATTGGCAAACAGCTTTGCACTCCACTTTTCGAGGCGCTGCAGTCCGGTGCCAGCTCGTCCGAACTGGATGCGTCCAGTGCCGCATTAGTGGCATACTGCCGGCAGCAAACCAGCGGCGGAGTAAAGGATTGAGCAAGTCAGACATGTTCCACAACAAGATCATCGTCGGCAGCGAGGAATGGTGTGCCATGCCTGCGCTGGGCATCCCGGCGACCAAGGCGCGAGTCGACTCCGGCGCCAAGACATCCTCGCTGCACGCCTTTAACATTCGCCCTTTTTTTAAAGGTGGTCAGCCCTGGGTGAGCTTTGAGGTACATCCTCTGCAGAACAATCGACGCACCATTATCCGCTGCGAGGCGGAAGTGGTGGACAAACGCATTGTCAAAAGCTCAAGCGGCATTGGCGAAAAACGCTACGTCATTCAGACTGAGCTGCAACTGCACGGGCAGTCCTGGCCGGTTGAAATGACACTGACCAATCGCGACTCCATGGGTTACCGCATGCTGCTGGGACGCCAGGCCATGCACGGGCGTATTCTGGTAGACCCGGCGGCCAGCTTCCTGTGTGGACACATCGCCAGCCAGCAGATCGAGGAGCTGTACCAGGCACACTCGCGCACGCCATCAGGTTTGCGCATAGGACTCCTGGCCAGCAACCCTGAACTGGCCAGTAATCAGCGCATCCTGGAAGCTGGTGAAGAGCGCGGCCACCGCATCCGGCTTTACGACGTGCGACAGTGCTACATGAAACTGGATGCCGAGCACCCCGAAATTCACTATCGCGGCGGCAAGTTGCTGAACAAGCTGGATGCTGTCATTCCCCGCATCCGCCCTGACCTGACCTTTTACGGCTGCGCGCTGGTGCGCCAGTTTGAAAGCCTGGGCATATACTCGCTGAATAGCGCAGAAGCGATTGCCCACTCACGCGACAAGCTTTATTCCCTGCAGCACCTGTTACAGAACGGGCTGCCCATCCCGACCACCGGCTTCGCTGACAGCCCGCTCGATACCGACGAACTGATCGACATGGTCAATGGCGCGCCGATGATCGTCAAACTGCTAGAGGGACCGGAGCGTCGCGGCGTTGTGCTGGCTGAATCACGCACAGCCGGCGAAAGCCTGATCAACGCCTTTAAATCGCTGCAGGCGAACCTGCTGGTTCAGGAGTACATTCGCGAATCCGAGGGCAAATCTCTGCGGCTGCTGGTTGTCGACGGCAAAGTTGTCTGCGCGGTCGAGCGCCAGGGCATTCCGGGGCAGTTTCGCCACAAAAAACAACTGGCGCGTCAGACAGTGGCCCGCATCAGCACCGAAGAGCGCCGCCTTGCCATCAAGGCCGCACGCAGCATAGGCCTGAAAGTCGCTGGCGTGGATATGCTGCGCTCTCGCAAAGGGCCTTTGATTCTTGAAGTCACCAGCTCGCCAGCCCTGGCAGACCTGGAAGAGGTATGCGGCAAGGATCTGGCCGGCGCCATGGTCAGCGCTGTTGAAAAGCAGCTGGGGTGGAAGCGCCAGCTGGCCAGCTCTGTAAAGTCTGAAGGGTGAACAGGCCGCCCATGATCACCCTGCACTATAAAAAAGCAGCCCCCAAGGACATGGACTGGGCCTACCAGCTGTTTCGCACCGTTATGCGGCAGTACATTGCAGACACCTGGGGCTGGGACGAACTGTTTCAGCGCCACAGCTTTGAAGAGAATATTCCCGCATCCAGCTTTACCATGATCAGTCACAATGACCAGGATATTGGTGGATACAGTCTGAAATCAGAAGCTGACCATCTTCGCCTGGAAATGCTGCTCATACATCCCGACTGGCAACGCAATGGGGTCGGCACTGCGGTGATGGAAAGACTTTTTTCTGCCAGTCGTCAGCAACAGAAAACCTTGCGCCTTAATGTGCTGAAGGCCAACCCTGCCTATAATTTCTACCTCAAGCTAGGGCTGGCCATAGAGTCTGAAGACCGTTATCGATACCGGATGCTGTACGCGCCTTAAAACAGCGCCAGCAACTCCTGCGTCTTTTGCCGCATCAGCTCAGGATCACCGCGCGACTCAACGTTCAGTCGCACTACCGGCTCCGTGTTGGACATGCGCAGATTGAAGCGCCAGTCAGCGAAGGCCACACTCAGACCATCGGTGTGATCAATCGACACGGCGTCTTTGCCATACCTGTCCTCGACCTGATTCAAAAGAAACGCAGCATCCTCCACCTGCCGGTTGATCTCGCCACTGGCCGGGAACGCGGCCTGGCGTTCGGCCACCAGATCGGACAGGGGCTTGCCGGCCTGGGACATTAATTCTGTGACCAGCAGCCACGGGATCATGCCACTATCGCAGTAGGCAAAGTCCCTGAAATAATGGTGAGCACTCATTTCGCCACCGTACACAGCGTCTTCCTTGCGCATGCGCTCCTTGATGAAGGCATGGCCGGTTTTGCACTGGATGGCGCGCCCACCCATCGACTCGCAGATTTCCTGGGTATTCCAGGTCAGACGCGGGTCGTGGATGATGGCAGACCCAGGCTGCTTGCTGAGGAAGCTTTGCGCCAGCAGACCCACAATGTAGTAACCCTCGACAAAGTAACCCGTCTCATCAAAGAAGAAGCAGCGATCAAAGTCGCCATCCCAGGCAATACCCAGATCGGCCCTATGTTCGCGAATCGCTTCGATGGTCGGCGCGCGGTTCTCCTCCAGCAGAGGATTGGGCACGCCATTGGGAAAATGGCCGTCAGGCTGATGATGAACCCGGATCAGCTCAAAGGGCAGCTTTTCTGCCAGCGCATCGACCACGGGTCCAGCACCGCCATTGCCTGCATTGACTACCAGCTTAAGCGGGCGCAGCTCACCGACATTGATGTAGGACAGCAGGTGCTCGATGTAGGCAGGACGGGTATCCTGCTGGGTCACCGAGCCGGTGCGCGAGGCCGGGGCGAATTTGCCAGCCTCGGCGAGTCGCCGTATATCGCTTAGTCCGGTATCACCGCTGATGGGGCGAGACTCCTCGCGTACCAGCTTCATGCCGTTGTAATCCATTGGGTTATGGCTTGCCGTCACCACAATGCCGCCGCCAGCCTTCAGGTGGGAGGTCGCAAAGTAAACTTCCTCGGTGCCGCACTGACCGATATCGATCACATCAACACCACCCTCTGTCAGTCCACGCGTCAGGGCGTCGCACAGGCTGCGGCTGCTCAGGCGGATGTCATGCCCCACCACCATGGTGTCAACTGACAGAAACTCCGCACAGGCGCGCCCAATGCGCCAGGCGATATCTTCATTAAGCTGGTCGGGCACACGCCCTCTGATGTCATAGGCCTTGAAACAATTAATCTGCACGATATTGCATCCTTTGCCGTTATTTTTTGTAGTAGTTGGTATAGCAGTGGTTGGTAGCCTCAACAAATCCCTCAACGCTGCCGCAATCGAAGCGGCGGCCTTTGAATCGGTATCCCAGCACGCGGCCTTCGCTGGCCTGTGTCATCAGCGCATCGGTAATCTGCAACTCACCGTTTCTGCCAGGTGGTGTATCACGCAGAATATCGAAAATGTCGGGTGTCAGAATATAACGACCGATAATTGCGAGGTTGGAAGGCGCTTCGCTGGGGTCCGGTTTTTCCACCATCTGGCGAATCCGGAATACACCTTCTTCTTCTTCTTCGCCATCTATAACGCCGTATTTGTAGGTTTCCTCTGCCGGAACTTCCTCGATGGCCACGACACTGCACTGGTATTTTTCGAACAGTTTCACCATTTGCAGCAGCACCGGGTCCGGCTCGGCAACGCAGTAGTCGTCGGCAAGAATGACGGCAAAAGGCTCAGACCCGATCAGGGTTTCGCCTGTGAGGATCGCATGCCCAAGACCTTTCATCTCGATCTGGCGTGTGTAGGAAAAGGTACATGTGTCGATGATCTGTCGAATCGGCGCGAGTGCTTTTTCTTTGGAGGTGCCCTTGATCTGATGCTCAAGCTCATAGCTGATATCAAAATGATCTTCGATCGCCCGTTTGCCGCGCCCGGTGACAATGGCAATACCAGTGATACCGGCCGCCACCGCCTCTTCAACACCGTACTGAATCAGCGGCTTGTTGACCAGCGTCAACATCTCCTTGGGCATCGCTTTAGTGGCTGGCAAAAAACGGGTGCCGTATCCGGCAGCCGGGAACAAACATTTCTTAATCATTAACTGATATCTCCATGTTACGTGTCATTGCGCGGCTTCTGTTGATCAGCTGCGCCCGTAGACATCGTCAAATCTGACAATGTCATCCTCTCCCAGATAACTGCCGGTTTGAACTTCGATCAGTTCAACCCAATCTGTTCCCTCATTCTGCAGGCGGTGCTTACTGCCCAGCGGAATGAATGTAGATTCATTAGCCTGCATTACAAACTTACGCTCGTCACAGGTGACCGTTGCACTGCCACTGATCACCACCCAATGCTCTGCCCTATGTTGGTGCATTTGCAGCGAAAGCGCTGCGCCAGGCCTGACGCGAATCCGCTTTACCTGAAATCCAGGCCCGCTGCTAAGGCATTCATACGAACCCCAGGGTCGGTACACCAGAGTGTGGGACACTGCCTCGCTGCGTTGGTGCTGCGTCAACCACTGCACGATGCCTTTTACATCCTGCACCTGGTCCTTGTTTGCCACCAGCACGGCGTCTGCCGTTTCCACGATAACTGCATGATCCATGCCGACCGCGGCAACGAAGCGCGAACCGGCATGCACGTAACTGTTGCTGACCTGTTGCAGGTAGACATCACCGCTGCGAACATTGTTGTGCTCGTCTCGCGTAGTACTGGTCTCCCAAAGGGCGTTCCATGCACCCAGGTCGCTCCACCCTGCCTGCATGGGAACCACTGCAGCCAGTGGTGTCTTTTCCATCACGGCGTAGTCGATTGAATCAGAGGGGCTCTCACTGAAGCGTTTTTCGTCGATACGGATAAAGTCGCCATCGCGGCTGAGCGTCTCGAATGCCCGCGTGCAAGCCTCGGTTATGGCAGGTGCAAACTTGCCCGCCTCCTGCAACCAGGTGCTGGCTGTCATCATGAACATACCGCTGTTCCAGTAATAATCACCAGCCTCCAGATAGCCGCGCGCGGTCGCAAGGTCCGGTTTTTCCACAAAGCGGGCTACCTGACACGCTCTATCGTTGCTGGCTGCAAGCGCTGCGCCTGCCTGAATATAGCCATAGCCGGTTTCCGGATACGCCGGCGTGATGCCAAACGTGACCAGCGCCCCGGAGGCAGCCAGGGCCTGAGCAATAAGAACACATTCGTGAAAAGCCGCGACATCGGCTATCAGGTGATCGGCTGGCAGGACCAGCATGACATCATCGGGGCCATACTGCTGTTGGGCCAGTAATGCAGCCAGTGTCAGCGCCGGCGCCGTGTTGCGCCCGGCTGGTTCCAGCAGAAGCCTGGCCTGCGCCGTTCCGGGAACCTCATGTTCAGCAAGTTGTCTGAGCTGTTCGGCAACCAGGAAGCGATGCTCTTCGTTGCAGATGACAATCGGCGCAGCCAGGCCTGCGAGGCCCTGCAATCGCGACAGTGTCGCCTGAAACAGGGTCAAATCGCCTTCATGGGTGGCAATATCAACGAACTGCTTGGGGTTGAGTTGCCTGGATAGCGGCCAAAGTCGCGATCCGGTGCCACCGGCCAGTATGACGGGGATAATCATGTCAAATCCTTTTCCAAAGCTGGGCCGCAAGTCTATCCCAAATCCCCGCGATTCGTCAGGAGGGGCAAAATATTATCGATTATTTCGCCCGCTCGCGATAATATTGCACGCTTTGCAGCAAGCTGGTGATTCAAACCGCCTATGAAGAATACAGGGAATCCGATTTTTACTCCTAAAAATGCCTATGACCGCGAAGAACTTCTGGCCTGCGGTTATGGTCAAATGTTTGGCCCCGGTAACGCACGACTGCCCGTCGGCAACATGCTGATGATGGACCGAATCGTCGAGATCAACGATCATGGCGGCGAGTTCGGCAAGGGCCTTATCGTTGCGGAACTCGATATTCGCCCGGACCTGTGGTTTTTTGACTGCCATTTCCCGGAAGATCCCGTCATGCCGGGCTGCCTGGGACTGGATGCGATGTGGCAACTGGTTGGCTTTTACCTGGGCTGGCGCGGTAATCTCGGCAGAGGCCGTGCGCTGGGTGCGGGTGAAGTCAAATTCAGTGGTGAAATTCTGCCCACGGCCAAAAAAGTCACTTACGAGATTTCTCTCAGCCGTATCATTGAACGTAAACTGGTCATGGGGATTGCGGATGGTACCGTTGCCGTTGATGGCAAGGTAATCTACACCACAAAAAACCTGAAAGTAGGCCTGTTTACGCCTGACGCAAAATTCTGAACGATCGCTACACAGAGGTACCTATGAGACGCGTTGTTGTAACTGGCATCGGTATTGTTTCCTGCATCGGCAATGACAAGCAGACCGTGCTTGACTCATTGAAGCAAGGCCGCAGCGGAATCAGCTACAACCCGGTATATGAAGAGATGGGCCTGCGCGCCCACATTTCTGGTCGGGTAGACATCAATTTCGAAGAGCACATTGATCGTAAAGTGCTGCGATTCATGGGCGACGCCGCAGCCTATGGCTATATCGCCATGGAACAGGCCATCAAAGACGCCGGTCTTTCGGACAGCGAAGTTTCCAATGAACGTACCGGCATCATCATGGGCGCCGGCGGTTCTTCATCTGCTGACCAGGTGGAAGCAGCCGACATTCTGCGCACCAAGGGTCTGCGCAAGATCGGGCCATATCGTGTACCGCGCACCATGGGCAGCACCGTATCCGCCTGCCTTGCGACGCCATTCAAGATCAAGGGTGTGAATTACTCCATCTCCTCGGCATGCGCCACCAGCGCACACTGTATCGGCAATGCGATGGAACTGATTCAGATGGGCAAGCAGGACATGGTATTCGCCGGCGGCGGCGAATCCGAGCACTGGACGCTGACCAATCTGTTCGACGCCATGGGTGCGCTGACCACCAGCCACAACGACGAACCCACCAAGGCATCACGCCCATTCGACGTCAGTCGCGACGGCTTTGTTATCGCCGGCGGTGGCGCAGTGCTGGTTATTGAGGCGCTCGACCACGCACTGGCGCGTGGCGCCAAGATTTACGCCGAAATCACCGGTTACGGTGCGACATCAGACGGTTATGACATGGTTGCGCCATCCGGCGAAGGCGCGATTCGCTGCATGAACATGGCCATGGCCACCAGCAAGCAGCCAATTGACTACCTGAACACACACGGCACCAGCACACCAGTAGGTGATGTCACAGAGCTGAAAGCCATCAAACAGGTGTTTGACGGCAAATCGCCCATCATCAACTCCACAAAATCCCTGACTGGTCACTCGCTGGGCGCTACTGGCGCGCAGGAAGCGATCTACAGCCTGCTGATGATGGAAAACCGATTTGTCAGCGCATCGGCCAATATTCAGGAACTTGTCCCGGAGGCCGAAGGTCTGACCATCGCAACTCAGCGCATGGACGATGTCACGCTGAACTGCATCATGTCCAACAGCTTTGGCTTTGGTGGTACCAATGCAACCCTCATCTTCGAGCGTTATTCGGACTAGACGCCAGGCCCTGCTTGCAGGCTGCTTTCTGGCATTGATACTGCCGGCCGGGCTTGATGCCCAGCCGGGCAGTTCATTGTTTGGCGGTTCGCGCTTCCTGCCAGTTGATCAGGCCTTCAGCTATTACACCAGCCTGGACAGCGATTCGCAGGTCAGTATTCACTGGACCATTGCTCCAGGTTACTACCTGTATGCTGACAAGTTCAGCGTTTCGGTAAGCAGGCCGGAATCTGAATCCGGCGAGCTTGCCTTCGAGCTTCCCGCCGGTGTCGCTCATCATGACGAGTACTTTGGCGACGTTACAGTTTTTTACGACAGCCTGCGGATATCGCTGCAGCTCCCGCAGGCACTGACTGCCGGCACTGAAGACATTGTCCTGCAGCTGGACTACCAGGGCTGTGCGGAGGCAGGTCTGTGTTACCCTCCGGAATCCCGCCAGATCCCGATTTACCGCTGACTTGCACCATTGCCCGCAACCGGGCCTGACGGCACTCCCGCCGTCTTCGAGAAAAGATCAGAGAAAAGCCACAATTGAGTGGTGAAAATCTAAGAAAAATCTGCGAAAATCCCGCTTCAACGATATCAATAGCGCACCACGAGCTGGATTAAGACTATGGCAACAATCCTGGTATTGCACGGCCCCAACCTGAACCTGCTGGGTACCCGTGAGCCTGAGATCTACGGCAATGAGACGCTGGGCGATATCAACTCGCGCCTCAGCAGCACCTGCCTGGCCGCCGGACATCATCTGCTGCATCTGCAAAGCAATGCAGAATATGAACTGATTGAGCGGATCCACGACGCGCGACGCGAAGGCATTAATTTCATCATCTTTAACCCGGCAGCCTTTACACACACGAGCGTCGCCCTGCGTGACGCTTTGCTGGGCACCGGCATTCCCTTTATTGAAGTTCACCTGTCTAACGTCTACAAACGCGAGCCGTTTCGGCATCACTCCTACTTCACGGACATTGCCAGCGGCGCAATCGTCGGGCTTGGCTCCCAGGGCTACGACCTGGCGCTGCAGGCGGCGCTTACGCGACTGACAGACACACATTAATCAATATTGATCCACTACGGCAAAAAGAGAAGAAATCATGGATATCAGAAAAGTAAAAAAACTCATCGAACTGCTCGAGTCTTCCGATGTTGCGGAAATCGAGATCAAGGAAGGTGAAGAGGCGGTTCGCATCAGCCGCGGCAGCACAGTCAACGCTGCTCCTGTCCAGTACCAGGCAGCGCCACCACCCCAGCCAGCCGCTCCGGCACCCGCACCAGCACCAGCCGCCGCTGATGCCGACACTGGCAGCAAAGACAGCCAGAAAATTCGCGGTAATGTGGTCAAATCTCCGATGGTGGGTACCTTTTACCGCGCGCCGTCACCATCGTCTCCGCCCTTCGTTGAAGTTGGCCAGCACGTGAAGGTAGGCGATGTCATCTGTATTATTGAAGCGATGAAAATGATGAACCAGATTGAGGCGGATCACGCCGGTGTGGTCGAAGCCATTCTGGCTCAGGACGGCGAACCCGTGGAATTCGATCAGGCTCTGGTCACAATCGTTTAAGGATCAATAGCTATGCTGGAAAAAGTCCTGATCGCCAATCGCGGAGAGATAGCTCTGCGAATTCTGCGAGCGTGCAAAGAGCTTGGCATTAAAACCGTGGCTGTTCATTCAAGTGCCGACCGCGACCTGATGCACGTCCGACTGGCTGACGAATCAGTCTGTATCGGCCCGGCAAGCGCCTCGCAAAGTTACCTCAATGTGCCAGCGATTATCGCTGCTACAGAAGTCACCGACGCCGTGGCAATCCACCCCGGCTACGGATTCCTGTCAGAAAACGCAGATTTTGCTGAGCAGGTTGAGCGCAGCGGCTTTACCTTCATCGGCCCGCGCGCCGAGACAATCCGATTGATGGGTGACAAGGTTTCCGCCATCGAAGCAATGAAAAAAGCGGGCGTCCCGACAGTACCGGGATCTGATGGTCCGCTGGACGGCAACGCCGAGCGTACACTTGATATTGCTCGTCGCATTGGCTACCCGGTCATCATCAAAGCCGCTGCAGGCGGTGGCGGTCGCGGCATGCGCGTCGTGCATAACGAAGGCTCTCTGCTCAAGGCTATTCACGTTACGCAATCCGAAGCAAAGGCCGCATTCGGCAACGATACGGTATACCTGGAAAAGTTCCTGGAGAACCCGCGCCACGTGGAAATCCAGGTGCTTGGGGACGGCCAGGGCAATGCGCTTTACCTGGGTGACCGTGACTGCTCCATGCAGCGCCGTCACCAGAAAGTGCTTGAGGAAGCTCCGGCTCCCGGCATTCCAGATGATGTGCGCCAGCAAGTTGCAGAAACCTGTATCAAGGCCTGCCAGCTGATGAAGTATCGCGGTGCCGGCACGCTGGAATTCCTATACCAGGATGAGCAGTTCTACTTCATCGAAATGAACACACGTGTGCAAGTGGAACATCCGGTTACCGAAATGGTCACCGGCATTGATATCGTCAAGGAGCAATTGAAGATCGCCAGCGGCCAGCCCCTGTCCATCAAGCAGGAAGAGGTGCAGATGAAAGGCCACGCGCTGGAGTGTCGTATCAATGCAGAAGACCCCAGCACCTTCATGCCCTGCCCTGGCAAGATCAATCTTTATCATGCTCCGGGCGGAAACGGGGTTCGCGTCGATTCGCACATCTACAGTGGTTACACCGTGCCTCCGTTTTACGACTCACTGATCGGCAAACTGATCACCTTCGGTTCCGATCGCGATGAGGCGCTGGTACGTATGCAGAACGCACTGGATGAAATTCTTATCGATGGCATCCGTACCAACATCGCGCTGCACAAGGATATTCTGCGCGACCACAACTTCCGCAAAGGTGGTGTGAACATTCACTATCTGGAACACATGCTGAGCAGCCATAAGAAATCTGTTGGCTAGTAACGCGAACTGGTAAAAAACATGCCCTGGCAACAAATCAAGGCCAGAGTCACAGACACGGAAGCCCCAGAGATGGAACAACTGTTCCAGTCTCTGGGCGCCGTGTCTGTGTCGTTTCTGGATGCAGAAGACGAACCCGTATTCCAGCTGGAACCGGACAGCACACCGCTCTGGCAGCAGACCATGCTGAGCGCGCTGTTCGAAAGCGATGTGGTGATTGATGATGTAATCTCAGCTCTTGTGGCCGGCAGCCGTCTGCAGGAGAGCGAGTTAATCATCGAACAGATTGAGGACCAGGATTGGGAACGCGCATGGATGCAGGACTTCAAGCCCATCCAGTTTGGCAAGCGCCTCTGGATTTGCCCGAGCTGGTGCGCCCCCCCGGACCCTGATGCAGTCAATGTCTTGCTGGACCCAGGGCTGGCATTTGGCTCTGGCACACACCCGACAACGGCACTGTGTCTGGCATGGCTGGATGGCCAGGATCTGAAAGGCAAGACTGTCATTGATTACGGCTGCGGCTCCGGCATTCTTGCTATCGCTGCGATTCTGCTGGGTGCGGAGCGGGCCATCGCCATTGACAACGATCCGCAGGCCCTGATCGCCACGGCTGCCAATCGCGATGCCAACGGGATTGCTGCGGACCGCCTGCCGGTCTACCTGCCCGGCGAATACGATACGCCCGCCCCCATCGTGGTCGCCAACATTCTATCCGGGCCACTGGTAGAATTGACCCCAATCCTGTCGCATTTGACCCTGCCCAACGGACAGCTGGTGCTTTCCGGGGTATTGTCGGAGCAGACCGAGGCACTGCTGAGTTCCTACCGGGAAACATTTGAAATGCAGCCACCAGTTCTGCAGGATGAATGGGTGCGAATCAGCGGTGTCCGGCGTTAGTCGGGCAGGTTGTCCCGTTTCCCGGTTATCAGCATCTGGCATAGAGAATTGTCGAACTGACCATGTGGACTATCGTTGAAGAAGACAAACCTCAAATAGAGCTTCCGGTCATTGATGAGGCACTGGAGCTGGAGTCATCCGCCCGGCCAACCCGGCCCGGACGGGAACTTCGCGCACGCAGGATACTTGGGACGACTCTGTCATTACTGGCTGCTTTGTGTCTGCTGCTGGCCATTCCTGTGCAGCTGCTCATGTTCCGCCCCCAGCTGCTTGCGGCATATCCTGATTTTTACGATTGGCTCGAAACGGCCTGCCTTGATCGCTGCCCGCTTCAGTTGCCGGCCCGAGTGAATCCGGAGGCTTTCGAAATAAGCGGACTCAACTACCAGGAGCACCCCTACCTTGCCGACACGGCCCTGCTTGAGTTCAGTTTCCAGAATCGCGGCAGCTTTGCGCAACCCATGCCAGACGTCGTTGTCCGTTTCAGCAGTATGTCGGGAGACCTGTTGGTAAGCGATCAACTGTCAGCCAGCGACTATCTCGACACGGACTCTGAACCCTCCCCGCTGCAACCCGGCGAGGTGGCATCTGCCCGGATCGAGTTTACCGAACCTGGCAGCAATGCCGTAAACTACGACATTCAGTTTGTTAAACCGGCTTCCTTGCCGCGAGCGATTCAGCCATGAGCGCCATCGGACTTAATTCCGTCAACATGCCGCAGGGTTTTTACCTGGGCAAACACTTTTTGCAGCAGCCGGTCATTCTGGCGCCCATGGTTGGCGTCAGCGATCTGCCATTTCGTGAAGTGTGTCTGCAGCAGGGCGCGACTTTGACCATTGCCGAGATGGTGCCTGCCGACTCGCAGGTCTGGCAGAGCGAAAAAAACCGCCTGCGTCTGAAACGCTCAGGCAAATGTGGGCCGGAGATTGTCCAGATTGCCGGCTTTGATCCCGACATGATGGCTGATGCGGCGCGAAAGAATGTCGAGATGGGTGCTGAAATAATCGACATCAACATGGGATGCCCCGCCAAGAAAGTGCTCAAACGTGCCTCTGGCTCGGCTCTGATGCAGGATCCCGAACTGGTCGAGAGAATACTGCGCGCTGTTGTAGCAGCGGTGCCAGTACCGGTGACTTTAAAGACCCGTACCGGCTGGAGTCGCGAACAACGCAACGGACCGCAGATCGCCCGCATTGCTGAGGATTGCGGAATCGCCATGCTGAGCATTCATGGACGCACACGCGAGTGCCGCTTTAAAGGCAACGCAGAATACGACACAATTGCCCGCATCAAGCAGGAAATCAGCATTCCCGTGATCGCCAACGGCGACATCACGTCCCCTGAGCAGGCGAAGTTTGTACTGGACTACACGCAGGCAGACGGCGTTATGATCGGGCGGGCCGCGCAGGGTCGTCCCTGGCTGTTCCGGCAGATCCATGACTTTCTGCAATCTGGTAAAACAACCGAACGCCCCCCGGCCCAGGCCATCAGCCAGCTAATGGTCGATCACATCCGCGCCCTGCACGCTTTTTATGGTGACTTCAAAGGCGCATTGTTCGCGCGCAAACACATCGACTGGTACAGCCAGGAGTTGCCAGCTGGCGCTGAGCTCAAATCCCGCTTCATGGACAGCCGTGATGTCATGGAACAGCGTGATATACTTGCCGACTACCACGAGAATTTAGCCAGTTTCTGCCTGACACAATAAGACTCGCATGAAAAAAGATACCACTGAGCCAATGCTGGGTGCACACACCCCCACCGATATCGCCGAACCATTCAGTCTGCGTCAGGCTGTTGAGCGGTCGATGGCCGTGTATCTGTCGGATATTGATGAGGAAGACGAGAACCTGGTCGCCAATCTTTACGACCTGGTAATGAGCGAGATCGAGCCCCCGCTGATCCAGGCAGTTCTTGACCACAACGCAGGTAACCAGAGCCGCACGTCTACCATGCTGGGGCTCAATCGTGGTACTCTACGCAAGAAGATCAGGCAATATGGATTGCGCGTGTAATGCCGTTAATCCGCCCTTTCCCACCCGCTTATAAACCTAGAAATCGAGCTTATGTCTACTGAGAACACAGCAGTCATCCGCCGCGCCCTGATCAGCGTGTCGGACAAAACCGGTATTGTTGAATTTGCACGCGACCTGCACTCGGCAGGTGTCGAAATCCTGTCCACCGGCGGCACTTACCGCCTGCTGCAGGACAACAATATTCCTGCCACGGAAATTGCCGACTACACAGGCTTTCCGGAAATGATGGATGGCCGCGTCAAGACGCTGCATCCCAAAGTGCACGGCGGTATTCTGGCCAGACGTGATATCGACGGCAAAGTAATGAGCGAGCATGGCATACCGCCAATCGACCTGGTAGTTGTCAATCTGTACCCATTCGAAAGCACCGTGGCACGCCCCGACTGCCATCTTGATATGGCAATCGAGAACATTGATATCGGCGGCCCGACCATGCTGCGGGCTGCTGCCAAAAACCACGCCTGGGTGGGCGTAGTGGTCAATCCGTCGGACTACGGGACCATCATCTCGGAAATGAAGCAGAACAACGGCGGCCTGACACAACCGACGCGTTTCGATCTGGCGACCAGGACCTTCGAACACACTGCAGCTTACGATGCGGCGATTGCCAACTATCTGGGCAAAACCATTACCGGCAGTCAGTTCCCGCGTACCTTCAGCAGCCAGTTTGTCAAAAAGCAGGATCTCCGTTACGGCGAAAATCCACATCAAAACGCAGCCTTCTACACCGAGAAAAACCCGCAGGAAGCCAGTGTCAGCACAGCTGAACAATTGCAGGGCAAAGAGCTGTCCTACAACAATATTGCTGACACGGATGCAGCGCTGGAATGCGTCAAGAGCTTTTCTGAGCCAGCCTGTGTCATTGTCAAACACGCCAATCCCTGCGGCGTTGCGCTGGCCGAGACCATAGAACAGGCGTATCAACTGGCTTTCAAGACCGATCCGACATCGGCGTTCGGCGGCATCATTGCGTTTAACCGGCCATTGGATGCGGCTACAGCCAAAGCCATTATCGATCAGCAGTTCAGTGAAGTGATCATTGCTCCTTCCGTACACAACGAGGCGCTTGACGTGCTGTCGGCCAAACCCAATGTGCGCGTCCTGTCCTGTGGTGAGTGGCCAGAGAAACCCGCCGACGCCTGGGACTACAAGCGCGTCAATGGTGGCCTGCTGGTTCAGGACCGGGACAATCACCAGATCAGTCACAGTGACCTGAAAGTGGTCAGCAAGCGCCAGCCTACCGAACAGGAACTGGCAGATCTGATGTTTGCCTGGACAGTCGCTCAGTTCGTGAAGTCCAACGCCATTGTATATTGCCGCAAACAGCAGACCGTTGGCGTAGGCGCCGGCCAGATGAGCCGTGTATACAGCGCCAAGATCGCAGGCATCAAGGCAGAAGATGAAGGCCTGGCCGTAGCCGGCTCCGTGATGGCGTCAGATGCCTTCTTCCCGTTTCGCGACGGTATTGATGCGGCAGCCAAAGCTGGCATTACGGCGGTCATTCAACCTGGTGGATCAATGCGTGATGAGGAAGTCATCGCCGCGGCCGACGAAGCAGGCATGGCGATGGTCTTCACTGGCATCCGCCATTTCCGTCACTGATAGCCACCACAGATACAGAGAACACGCATATGAACGTACTGGTACTGGGCAGCGGCGGCCGTGAGCACGCCCTGGCATGGAAACTTGCCAAGTCCCCTGCGGTAAAAAAGGTATTCGTGGCACCCGGCAATGCGGGAACCGCCACTGAGAATGGTCTCGAGAACGTAGCAATTGATCCGCTGGATTTTCCGGCGCTGGTGGAGTTCGCCCGGGCCAATGCCGTTGAATTGACCGTTGTTGGCCCGGAAGCACCCCTGGTGGCCGGTGTTGTTGATTACTTCACCGAGCAGGGCCTCAAGTGTTTCGGTCCGCGCCAGGGCGCTGCACAACTGGAAGGCTCCAAGGCTTTCTCCAAAGACTTTCTGGCCCGCCACAATATTCCCACTGCCAGTTATCAGAACTTCACCGACGCTGAACAGGCCATTGCCTACGTGCAGCAGCAGGGCACACCCATTGTCATCAAGGCCGATGGTCTGGCTGCCGGCAAGGGCGTGATCATCGCGCAGACGCAGGACGAAGCCGCCGCGACCATTCGCGACATGCTGTCGGGCAATCGCTTTGGTGACGCTGGCAGCCGTGTCGTGATTGAGACCTTCCTGCATGGGGAAGAAGCCAGCTTTATTGTCATGGTGGACGGCAAAAACGTACTGCCGATGGCGACCTCACAAGACCATAAAGCACGTGACGACGGTGACCGCGGCCCCAACACCGGCGGCATGGGTGCCTATTCTCCCGCGCCCGTGGTCACCCCCGACGTACACGAACGGATCATGGCCGAAGTCATTCGACCAACTGTCGAGGGCATGGCCGCAGAAGGTAACCCCTACACCGGTTTTTTGTACGCAGGCCTGATGATTTCCCCTGACGGCAAGGTTAATGTGATCGAGTTCAATTGCCGTTTTGGTGACCCTGAAGCGCAACCTGTCATGATGCGTCTGCAGTCAGACCTCGCTGAACTTTGTCTGGCAGCTGTTGAGGGACGCCTGGATCAGGCGCACGCAAACTGGGACACCCGCGCCAGTATCGGTGTGGTGCTGGCCAGTGGTGGGTACCCCGACGCCTACGATAAAGGCGCGGTCATATCTGGTCTTGATAAAGCTGTTGAGACAGACAGTGGCAAAGTATTCCATGCCGGCACTGCATTGAAAGATGGACAGATTGTCACCAACGGCGGTCGCGTACTGTGTGCTGTTGCGCTGGGCGACACTGTCACCGAAGCCCAGCGGGCCGCCTATACACTGGCAGAAAAGATTGAGTGGGATAAACTCTATTATCGACGCGACATTGGCCATCGGGCCATAGCACGCGAACAGGGTCGTTCTTAACAATCGTATTTGCTGACAATCTCGAATAAGCTAGATGCTTACTCGATAACAATTTCGCAGTAACAAGGGATGAGTCGCATGCAACAAGAGCACTACAGCCTGGCTGATCGTCTGGTGCTGCAACTTGACCAGGCACTCCACACACTGGTGCCCGGCAGCAGTCACGCTGACAGGACCTCGCCCGCCATCAAGGTGGACGACGGCGATTTGACAGAAACCGAACGAGCACTTGCGGCGGGTCTGATGCGCATCAACCACACCGGCGAAGTCTGTGCCCAGGCTCTTTACCAGGGCCAGGCGCTGACGGCGCGTCTGCCGCAGGTGCGCGAGTCGATGAATCATGCCGCCCAGGAAGAAGTCGATCACCTTGCCTGGTGCGAGGACAGGCTGAAGGAGCTGGACAGCCGCCCCAGTGTATTTAACCCGGCGTTTTACGCGCTGTCC
The DNA here is from genome assembly GCA_002354805.1 of Gammaproteobacteria bacterium UBA2675. Taxonomy (GTDB): domain Bacteria; phylum Pseudomonadota; class Gammaproteobacteria; order Pseudomonadales; family Pseudohongiellaceae; genus Pseudohongiella. The sequence continues at coordinate 662,016 of DEMH01000009.1, read as the reverse complement.
TTTGGCCTGGGTGCATCGGCTGGCCTGATTGGTGATCGCTGGAGCCTGGGGTTTGTTGGTGAAACTGAACGCCAGGTCTGCGAACACCTGGGAGAACACCTGGATCAGCTGCCTGCCAATGACAACCGCAGCCGCGCTGTGGTGCAGCAGATGATGACAGACGAGCAAAAACACGGCGAAGCAGCCATGGCAGCCGGTGGCGCAGAATTGCCACTTCCCGTGCGCACTGGCATGAAACTGATGGCAGGGGTCATGAAAACGCTGACCCGCCGGCTCTGAGGCAAAGCCTGTGTCGCACCTGCCCCGCCTGATAAGGATCATCTCGGTTGCGGCCAAGTACCGACTGCATCACCTTAGCCCGCTAACGGCCAAATCCATACCGCTGCGACTGGTGATGGGTCTGCTGGCTTTGCCCTGGGCATTCTCTCCAGTGCGAAAATTGCCAGCCCCGGTACGACTGCGCAGCGCTCTGGAAGAGCTCGGACCGATCTACATAAAATTTGGTCAGCTACTGTCTACCCGCCGCGATTTCCTGCCTTACGACATCAGCGAAGCACTGCAGAGCCTGCAGGACAAAGTGCCCGGCTTTAAAGAGCCCGGTATCCTGCAGGTCATTGAACAGACACTCGAATCGCCGTGGCAGTCACACTTCGCCAGCGTGGAAACAGATGCGCTGGCGTCCGCTTCCATCGCTCAAGTACACGCAGCCACACTGCATGACGGAACCGCGGTAGTCATCAAGGTGCTTCGCCCCGGTATCGGCGAAATAATCCGCCAGGATATCGCTGTACTCAAATGGATGGCGCGACTGGTAGAACGGTATGTACCTGACGGACGCCGCCTGCGACCATGTGAAGTGATCGACGACTACGAGCACGTGATCCTGAATGAGTTGAACCTTACCGCGGAAGGTGCCAACACCACCCTGCTAAAACGTAATTTCGAGAACTCGCCACTGTTATATGTGCCCCGCGTTTACTGGGATATCAGTCGCGACAACATGCTGGTCACTGAACGTATACATGGCATACCGGTTTCCAATATCGACACCCTCAGGGAGCGCGGCGTTGATCTGAAAAAGCTGGCTGAGACCGGTGTCGAGATTTTTTTCACACAGGTCTTCGAGCACAGCTTCTTCCATGCTGACATGCATCCCGGCAATATATTTGTGGATGCAGACAACCCCCTGAATCCGCGTTATATCGCCATCGACTGCGCAATCATTGGCTCACTCAGCCGTGAAGATCAACAATACCTGGCGCGCAACCTGCTGGCGATTTTCAAGCGTGACTACCGCAAAGTCGCTGAGCTGCATGTGGAATGTGGCTGGGTTCCCAAAAACACCAAAGTGGTTGAATTCGAAGCGGCGATGCGCACGGTATGTGAGCCGATCTTTGAAAAACCCTTAAAAGACATCTCTTTCGGATATCTTTTGGTGCAGCTGTTTCGCACGGCCGGTCGCTTCAATATGGAAGTACAACCGTCACTGGTGCTGCTGCAGAAAACCCTGCTCAACGTTGAGGGGCTGGGTCGGCAACTATACCCGGAGCTTGATCTGTGGCAGACTGCGCTACCATTTCTGGAGCGCTGGAACCGCAAGCGTATGCAGCCTTCCTGGCTGTGGAAGCAGCTCAAGCAGAATGTGCCTGACTGGGTTGAACAGGCCCCACACCTGCCGCAACTGGTGCTGGACAGCCTGAATCAGCACAAACAGGTAGAAGCGCTCAACAACACGCTTTCCCACGTGCTGACCGAGCAGCGCGCGCGTGAAGAGCGACAGCGACGCAGCGAGCGCAGGGCCATGTTCGCTGTCATAGTCATGGCCGGCGCCCTGTTGGCAGCTTTGTATTTTGGCCAATGAAAGAGCATACTGAATTGATGAAAAATGCAGCATGGCTGGACCAGATCAAGTGGGACAGCAACGGTCTGGTCCCCGTCGTCACTCAGGACGCCACCAGCGGCAGACTGCTGACCCTGGCGTGGATCAACCGTGAAGCCTTGTGGCTGACCCAGCAGGAAGGCCGTGCCGTGTACTGGTCACGCTCACGCCAGAAAATCTGGCGCAAAGGCGAAGAGTCCGGCAATGTGCAGCACATTCGTCAGATACAGCTGGATTGTGACGGCGACTCGGTCTGTTATCTGGTTGACCAGGTTGGTGGCGTAGCCTGCCATACCGGTCGTGAAAGCTGTTTTTACAAACAGCTGCAGGGTGAAAACGAACAGGCTGACTGGCAGGTTATTGACCCGGTCCTGATTGACCCGGCGTCCTTGTACAAAAAGCAGTAAAGGCGTGGCATGACTCAAACCACTTCAGACACACTAACAGAACTGGCAAGGGTGCTGGAGCAGCGCAAATCTGCGACTCCGGAGTCATCCTATGTGGCTTCACTGCATCACAAGGGCCTGAACAAAATTCTGGAAAAAGTGGGCGAGGAAGCCGTTGAGACCATTCTTGCCGCGCGGGATGTCCAGGCCGGCAATGACGCCCAGGCATTAATCGGCGAGACGGCGGACCTGTGGTTTCACAGCATGGTGATGCTGAGCCACCTCGGACTGAGCCACGAGCAGGTATTGGAAGAACTGGCAAAGCGTTTTAACATATCAGGTCTGGACGAAAAGGCAGCCAGATCGCAACAGTAAGTAACGATAACAGGTCTGTCGCCTGACGCTATCACGCAGACAGAACCTTCGGAGGAAGTATGGGAATCGGCGGTATCAGTATCTGGCAACTTTTAATCATCGCGTTGATCATCGTGCTGCTGTTCGGCACCAAAAAACTGCGCAATCTGGGAACTGACCTTGGCGGCGCGCTGAAGGGCTTCAAAAATGCCATGAAAGACGAAGACAAGGATGGCGACGAGGACTCAAAGCCCGAGCAGCTGGAAGCAGACAAGGAACAGACCGGCGCAACCACGAGTGCCCGCACCGAAAAAACGCAGGACAAGTAAGCTGCATGCCCTGGCGGGCAGCACCACAGGATCTGAGCGATGTTTGATATTGGGTTTATGGAGCTGCTGCTTATCGGCGTCGTAGCACTTTTGGTGCTGGGCCCCGAAAAGCTGCCAGGTGCCATTCGTACAGGCGCGCTTTGGGTTGGTCGTGCCAAGCGCAGTTTTAACAAGGCCAAAGCCGAGATAGAACAGCAACTCAATGCGGATGACATCCGGCGTCAGCTGCACAATGAATCGATTCTCGCCGATATCGAAAAAGCCAAAAAGAACGCCAACAAACTGGTTGAAGATACCCGCAAGGACTTCAAGGAAAGCAGCGAAAAAGCCAGGCAGGCCCTGGACAGTGCACGCGAGGTAACGCCGGTTACCAGCAGTGCCGAAGAGGGCGTCCCAACAGAGCCCACCGCCAAGGCTACTCCGGCAGATAAAGAGCCCTCAGCTAGCAAAGAGCCCTCGGCCAATGAGAACTCCACCGCTGCAGCACACACCTCTGCGTCTGAAGGTGAACCTTCCGGAGCATCTCACGAATCGCAGCCAGCGGAGTCGGATGACCCGGAAGTAGCGTCAGCGGATCCGACACCGAAACCCAAACCGGTCAAACAGGATTTTTACAATACGCCACCGACCGGCCGTATCACAACTCAGGGTGGACGGTTTGTATCTGACTCTGACAAACCCGACGCCGACGACAGCAAATCATCATGAGCGAAAACACCCCGATCCACGATGATCAGAAAGAGCTATCTCTGATCGGCCATCTGGTCGAATTGCGCGACCGAATTCTAAAGTGCGTGGCCGCGCTTTTACTGGTGTTTCTGGGCCTGGTCTATTTCGCCAATGATATCTACGCCTACGTTGCTGCCCCGCTGGTCTCTGTGCTGCCACCTGATACCAGCATGATCGCCATCGACCCGACATCGCCGTTTTTTACACCATTTAAATTGACGTTCTACGCAGCCCTGTTTGTTTGCGCGCCTTACGTTCTTTATCAACTATGGGCATTCATCGCGCCGGGCCTCTACAAAAATGAAAAGTCACTGGCGATTCCTCTGTTCGTTTCCAGCGTTTTGCTTTTCTATGCTGGCATGGCCTTTGCGTATTTTGTTTTGTTCGGCATCGTGTTCAGCTTTTTTGTATCGGTGGCACCCGAGGGCATAGCAGTAGCACCCGACATTGCGAGCTATTTGAGTTTTGTCCTCAAGATATTCTTTGCGTTTGGTTTCGCATTCGAAATACCTATCGCGGTATTCCTGTTCATCTGGGCAGGCATACTCGAACCGGATGATCTGAAGGCTAAACGCCCGTACGTTATCGTTGGTTGCTTTGTCATATCGATGTTGCTGACGCCACCCGACCCCTTCACTCAAACCATTCTTGCCGTCCCGATGTGGATGCTGTTTGAAACCGGCATTTATTTCGGCCGGGTTTTCCTGCGCAAAAAAGCTGAACAGGAAGCGTCAGAGAATCAGTAGGCCAGACAGAGGAAGCAGCGCCACCAGTGGCTCTGGCAATGAATAGAATAGCCTCTCAGGGCCTGCTCAGGAGCTCAGGAGGAAGGTCACCGGTCCGTCGTTTTCCAGACTGACCTGCATATCGGCAGCGAACTGCCCTGTTTTTGTGGCGGGGTGGGCCTGCTGCAGCCAGTTGGCCAGCTGATCGTAAAGCTCGCGGGCAGGACCTGGCGCCATGGCCGACGAGAAGGATGGGCGCAGGCCTTTGTCCGTGCTGCCAGCCAGAGTGAACTGTGAGACCAGCAGCAGCTCGCCATCAATCGCCCGCAGACTCAGGTTCATTTTCCCTTCAGCATCGGCGAAGACCCGGTAGTCCAGCACTTTGCTCAGCAGACGCTGGCCATCGGCCAGCGTGTCATGCTTCTCCAGACCCAGCAACAACAGCAATCCTTTGCCGATGCGGCTGTACTCGCTGCCTGCAATACTGACACTGGCGTGATTGACGCGTTGAATCAGTGCAATCATGCAGAGGCTCCCCCGTCAATCCAGTCCAGTCTGTCAGCCGCGAGCGGCACCGCCACGGCTGGCGCGCTTGCGATCGCTTTCAGTCAGGTGCTTTTTGCGGATCCGGATGTTGGCAGGTGTAATCTCGACCAGCTCATCCTCATCGATAAACTCCATGGCCTGCTCCAGGGAGTGCTTTACTGGCGGCGTCAGGACAATGTTTTCATCCGTGCCCGATGCGCGCACGTTGGTCAGCTGCTTGCCCTTGATCGGGTTCACCACCAGGTCGTTGTCGCGGCTGTGCAGGCCGATAATCATGCCTTCATACACTTCCACGTTGGGATCGATAAACAGACGGCCGCGCTCCTGCAACGCCCACAGCGAATAACCCAGCGCCTTGCCGGTCACCATAGACACCAGCACGCCGTTTTTACGCTTGGCCAGATCACCTGCCTTGGCCGGACCATAGTGATCAAACACGTGGTTCATCATACCGGTGCCTGAGGTCAGGCTGAGGAACTGAGAGCGGAAGCCGATCAGGCCGCGCGTTGGAATTTCGAAGGTCAATCGCACTCGACCCTTGCCGTCAGGCAGCATGTCCTGCATTTCGGCGCGACGCAGACCCAGCTCCTCGATAACCGACCCCTGGTGTTCTTCGTTACAGTCGATTACCAGTGTCTCGAACGGCTCGCTGAGAACACCGTCGATTTCCTTCATGATCACTTCCGGTCGCGACACAGCCAGCTCAAAGCCTTCGCGACGCATGGTCTCGATCAATACGGACAAGTGCAATTCACCACGGCCGGATACTTTGTATTTATCAGGACTTTCACCCTGCTCTACCCGCAGCGCTACGTTGTGAATCAGCTCGCGATCCAGACGCTCCTTTATGTTGCGCGTGGTCACAAACTTGCCCTCGCGACCGGCAAAAGGCGAGTCATTTACCTGGAAAGTCATGCTGATAGTGGGCTGGTCGACGGTCAGCGCAGGCATGGCTTCAACATGATCCGGATCACACAAAGTGTCAGAGATGTTCAGCTTGTCGATACCGGTAATGCAGACGATCTCGCCAGCCGTTGCCTCCTGTACGTCTACACGCTCCAGGCCCAGGTGGTTTTTCACCTGCAGAATCTTGCCCTTGCGCTCCCTGCCTTCACGATCGACAACGATTACCTGCATATTGGGTTTGGCCATACCACCAGTGATACGGCCGATACCAATAACACCCACGTAGCTGTTGTAATCCAGCGCGCTGATCTGCATCTTGAATGGGGCGGCGGCATTTACCGGCGGTGGCGGCACATGTTTGACCACTGTTTCGAACAGCGGGGTCATGTCATCGGCCAGCTCATCAGCTTCCATGCCTGCAATACCGTTTAATGCTGATGCGTAAACCACCGGAAAATCCAGTTGCTCGTCGGTTGCGCCTAGCTTGTCAAACAGGTCGAATACTTCGTTCAGCACCCAATCCGGACGGGATCCGGGGCGATCCACCTTGTTGATGACAACAATTGGGTGCAGCCCCTGTGCGAATGCCTTCTGGGTCACGAAACGCGTCTGCGGCATCGGGCCGTCAACCGCATCAACCAGCAGCAGTACACTATCCACCATGGACATGACACGCTCCACCTCGCCACCGAAATCAGCGTGTCCGGGGGTGTCGACGATATTGATGTGATAACCGTTCCAGTTAATGGCGGTATTTTTCGCAAGAATCGTAATGCCGCGTTCTTTTTCCTGATCGTTGGAGTCCATCACGCGCTCAACCGCGCCCCCGCGATCCCCCAGCGTTCCCGACTGCTGCAGAAGTTTATCAACCAGGGTGGTCTTGCCGTGGTCAACGTGAGCAATAATGGCGATGTTGCGGATTTTCTCGATCACTGCGAATTACCTGTGGTTGCGAGCGCGTCGCTGGGACTGGAGCGCCAAATGCAGGCGCATAAAAAAGGCCGCGAATTATACATCACCCCTGTTGCAAATACCATGACACTGGAGCAACAGGCCATTTAGACCTCAGCGCTCAGGATCATTTCCCGCCCGGAACCAGTTCACAAAATCAGACGATTCCCTCGTCAAACTGGGATGCATGTCACAGATTTGGACGCTGCTTCGAAAGCAAAGGTTTTCCTGCAGGTCCAGCTCAAAGACCTGGCCGTAAGCCGGGATACGAGAACGTGAGAAAGCGAGTAGATTTTTCTCATACGCCGTCCTCGCACTCAAATGAGCAAATATTTATGCAACAAGCAAACCATAGATGGGAGTACATCATGCAAAGACAAACCCGAGAGACAGGAACCAGCAATACACACATGCGCCTGAAGGTCTGCGCTCTGGCAGCTGCAGTAATGGGCTGCTCTGCGCTCGGCTACGCATCCAGTCACCGGGAAGCACCCATGATTGCTGGCCTGCCACGCCTGGACGCCACCGATCTGTACATGTTCAGGAGTTATGAGACTGGCCGCGAGGACTATACCACGCTGATTGCTAACTATTTTCCATTGCAGGCGGCATACGGTGGGCCAAATTATTTCGACCTGGAGACCGCCGGGATCTACGAGATCCATATCGACAATGACGGTGACTCCATGGAGGACATCACCTTTCGCTTCGATTTCTCGACCATTCTGGCGGGTGCCGCAGTGCCTGTTGGCGGAGAGAACATCCCGATCCCACTGATCAATGCTGGCGCCATCGGGCCGGCAGCAACTGACACCAGCGCTGTTAATTCCCGCCAGGAGTACACACTGGACATTATTCGCGGCAACGCCAGAACCGGAACCGCCCAGGCAGTAACCAACGTTACCACGCAGACCACTACCTTCCGAAAGCCGGTAGACAATATCGGCACCAAATCTATCCCGAACTATGCTGACTACGCCAGCGCGCATATCTACCCAATCAGTATTCCGGGCTGTCAGACCCAGGGGCGCGTGTTTGTCGGTCAGCGCAAAGAGGGTTTTGCCGTTAATCTGGGCCAGGTATTCGATCTGGTCAACCTGAACCCGCTTGGCGCAGCTGATGCCGTCGCCAATCCGATTGGCGATACCAACATCACCTCTCTGGCGCTTGAGATCCCCACCAGCTGCCTGGTTGATCAGGACCCTGTCATCGGTGCATGGACCACTGCAAGCCTGGACATGGCAGGTGGCGAACCCATGCAGGTGTCACGCCTGGGCTTCCCCTTGGTAAATGAAGTGATCATCGGTCTGCCGGACAAGGACAAGTTCAACAGCAGTCATCCAGTGAACGACGCTCAGTTCGCCGCCTATGTGGAAAAACCAACGCTGCCCTACTTGCTGGAAGTACTTTTCCAGGACGCAGGTGCTGTGGCACCTACCAATTCTCCACGCAGTGATCTGGTGGATGCCGTTGTTGGTGTACCCGGCCTGAACCTGCCGGCATCGGTCGCTGACGGCACCTTCCCGCGTAGTGAGATGCTGCGGTTGAACACCTCGATTGCGCCTGCCGCGCCAGCTCAGCAACAGAACATGGGCGTTCTGGCTGGCGACAACGCCGGCTTCCCTAACGGCCGCCGTCCTGGCGACGATGTTGTCGACATTGCCCTGCGAGTAATGATGGGCGCGCTGATCAGCGATCCAGCAGTAGCACCCAATCGAACGGCACCGTTCACAGACCAGACAACGGTTTCTGCAGGGGATTTCAAAACCTCATTCCCCTACCTGAATGAGCCTCTGCCTGGCTCAGCGGTTCAGTAAACAGGCTTTTCGCCAGGCAGGCATAGCCCTGTCTGGCGAATTCTTATGCACTCAGATCACACCAGAATACTTATCAAGCTGCGAGGGCAGGTACATGTTGGTTTTCAGAAATGCGCAGAAACTTTTTGGTCCACATCTCAGAAAAACCCTTTTGCTGGGGATTTCCTGCTGCGCCATGGCCGCTCAAGCCGCACCGTACATACCAGACAACGACAACACCATCATCACGCGCTTGCCGAGCGCAGTGGTGGCGATGTCCCAACAATTGCGCGCCACTGAAGGCAGCAGCGATAGCAATCCTCAACAATTGTTCGCCCAGGCATATCGATCCTATCAACTGGCGTTGAGCGAGCAGGATCCCAGGGCCTACGGTAGAACGCTGGCGATCATTGAACAGTGGCCAGACAACGTTGGCAAACCGGTGTCGCTGCGGCTGATTGCTGCGGCCGTGCTGCAACACAATCATGAATTCGCGCCTGCACTGGATGAACTTCGCAGCGTTCTGGAAGAAGAGCCACGCAACGCTCAGGCATTGATGATACAGGCACAGATTGGCCTGGTAACGGCTCACTACCCATTGACACAGCAAAGCTGCGATGCGCTTGTCAATCGCGTGGAGCGAGCATTTCAGATTAACTGCCAGGCTCAGCTTGACGGGGTTACCGGCAAGGCTGAGACGGCACTAGACACACTGACGCAGGAGCTTGACTCCGGCCGCCCGATGAGTCGTCAGGCATTGCTGGAAGTACATATTACGATCGCGACAATAGCGCACCGGCTGGGTGAAAACGATATGGCCGGCCAGCACTACCTTGCAGCCCTGACAATGGCGCCAGATAACACCTATTTGCTGAGCAACTATGCGCAGTGGCTGCTCCAGCAGGAAAGATACCACGAAGTGATCGCCCTGCTGGGATCAGAACCGGATCCAACAAACAATGTGGAACTTGGCGTAATGCTGACAAATGCGCTGCTGTCCTCGCAAGATGCTGAAGACAGCAACCGCGCAGCGTCATTGATCGCAGAACTAGAAACCTATTTTGAGACTGCCTACCGCCGGGGAGAGAACCTGCCCGTTAAGGAGTTTGCCCGTTTTGCATTAAACATTCAGGACCGCCCTGAAGCCGCACTGGAGGCAGCCATGAAAAACTGGACCTCTCAGAAGGAGCCTTCTGATGCATTGCTGCTGGCCGAAGCGGCAGCTGCCGCTTCGCGCCAGGACGTTATAGAAAACCTGCGTGACTGGACTGACAGCACGGGCATGCAGTACGCAGCTCTCGACACACTCATTGCTACTGGCGGCGCGAGGTAATTATGAAAAGCAGATTTATGTCCGTAATCATATTGCCGCTGCTGTGCCTTGTCGTGTCGAGCAATCTCAGCGCGCACACCTTGAGTGACAGCTACCTGAACCTTTCAGTCGATCAGCAGAATGTTTCGGGCCACTGGCTGATTGCGGTTGAGGACCTGGAACTGGCTGTTGGCCTCGATGCCAACGCCGACTCAGCCATTTCCTGGGGTGAAATCCGCCAGCATAGTTCACAAATCAGAGATTACGCTGCCTCCCGCCTCACTATGGCGTCCGGCGGCCAGCCATGCTCCCTTGAAATTGGCACGCTGATGATTGAGCAATTGAATGCTGGTCCATTTGTTCATCTGCCCATGACCGGCTCATGTGCTGGCGTTGCGGAAGTCACCCTGAGTTACAGCCTGATGTTCGACATCGACTCCGCACACAGAGGCATACTGAATCTTCAGAGCAGCGATGAGACTTATGTCAGGGTTTTCTCACCCGACACTGCGACATATGAGATTGACACTGAACTTCCATCAGATGCCGCATATCTATGGACCTTTTTCATTGAGGGCATCTGGCACATCTGGATCGGACTGGACCACATCCTTTTTCTGCTTGCCCTTCTGGTGGCCATCGTACTGGTCAAAACTCCAGGCGCCACCGGCCAGCAACAGTCTGCGAATGTACCATTCAGCACGTATTTCTACGACGTCATCAAAGTTGTTACTGCTTTCACAATCGCACATTCCATAACACTGATACTGGCCACACTTGAGGTGGTTTCCCTGCCCGGACGATTTGTGGAGTCGGTCATCGCGCTATCTGTGGCGATATCAGGCATCAACATACTCTATCCCTTGTTCAGAACACGTGCCTGGCAGTTCGCCTTCGTGTTCGGCTTGATTCACGGCTTTGGATTCGCCGGCGTGCTGGGCGATCTTGCTCTGCCTCAACAGCTGCTTTTTGGCAGCCTGCTGAGCTTCAACATCGGCGTCGAAGTCGGGCAGATCGCGATAGTTCTGGTGCTGGTGCCATTGCTGGTGCTGCTGGGCAAGGCCACTTTCAGCCGACGGCTTGCGCTCGGTACCGCCGGCCTTGGCATCACCGCGTTTGGCGTGCTGTGGCTTCTGGAGCGCTCACTTTCCCTGACGGTGCCGGTATTTTCCTAGGGCCTGAACACACCAACATTAGCGTAACCAGCATCTTTGAGATGCGAGGCGTGCAGACGACTCATCATGCCCCTGTCGCAATACAGCAGGTACTGGCGTGACTGAGGCATTGTCGCGAACTGGGTGGCCAGCCTGAAAAACGGCACCTGCAGTACTTCGTGACCAGAAAGCTCAAACGGTGCCCTATCCTGCTCGTCGGGGTGGCGGATGTCGATGACCACAGCCTCCGGGGGTGCCACAGCAAATTCTGGGGGCTCAACATCACGTTTGTTGAGTACTTCGACGACCCGGTCAATGCTCTGATATTCACTGGCTGCAATGGCCGCATCCAGCACCGCCGGATCCATCTGGCGCTCTTCGTGCTCGACACGGCTGCGTTTGGCGTGAGTTGTAGGTTTCACTGAAATGACGCCGCAGTACTCGGGCACATTCACTGAAAAGGGCTCGGTGCCTATCGCTCGGGCGGTATCGATGATTTCCTGCTTGTCAGTGACGATCAACGGTCGGAGGATCATCATGTCGCAGACCCGATCGATGACATTCAGGTTCGGCAGGGTCTGGCTGGAGACCTGCGCAATCGCCTCGCCTGTTACCAGGGCGCGCAAACGCATTCCAATCGCGATGCGCTCCGCTGCGCGCAGCATCTGCCGTTTGAGAATGACGCCCATGTGGCCACTGTCGACCTTCTGCGTAATCTCCGTCACGACGCCCTCGAACGGGACGCTGACAAACTTCACACGATGCGAGGAGCCAAACTTCATCCACAGATAAAGCGCGACCTCTTTCACCGCAAACTCGTGTTCCCGGCCACCCAGGTTGAAGAATACAAAATGTGTCTGCAGGCCACGTCGCATTGTCATGAAACTGGAAACCGCCGAATCAAATCCGCCTGATATCAGCGACAGCACCTGCTCCTGCGTCCCCAGCGGATACCCTCCCAGTCCATTGATCTGCTCCTTGATCACATAAAGGGTGTTGTGACGCACCTCGACACGAACTGTCACTTCAGGATTAATCAGGTCCACTCCCTTCGCTTCACTGCTGTGCAACAGATGTCCACCGACCTGACGCTCTATGTCTCCAGAAGAAAAGGCATGCGTGCCGGTACGCTTGCAGCGCACTACAAAGGTTCGACCAGCCAGCGCACCATGATAGTGCGCAAGCACTGCCTCCGCGATGGCGTCGATGGTCTCCGGCAACGGGAGCTTTTCAACAGGCCTTACCACCGATATGCCCGGCGTGCTCAGCAGCACATCAAGGACCCGACTTTCCAGTGCCTGGTCCAGGTCTCCTGTATCAACTTCCAGAATGTCCCAATTGCCGACCACGGAAATCTTCTCATCCAGTCGCTGCAGGATAACGCGCAGATTGCGGCGCAGGGCTTTGACCAGTCGCATGCGCACAGGCCGTGACTTGACGGTCATTTCTGGAAAAAAACGTACTACATAAAGCATTAACTACCTCTGGAATCCGGGGAATATGAGACAAAACCAAGGCTTTCAGTAAAAGCTTGCCTTAAAACAGGGCAATGGGCACTATACCAGTGCATGTAGCTGCACAATGCACCATATTGGTGCTCTACAAACAGGGCGCATGTGTTAACTGCTTGATATTCAAGGCCTGCCCACGCTTCCCATTGTGGCATGAGTCTTGCTCATCTCAGTGCACTGGGGGTCAGGCGGCAACCAAAACATTATAGTGCCGATTCCCCTGCTTGTTGAGAGCAGATTATTGCAAGACCTTTAACCTGTGTCCGCACCCGACTTGAGATCGGGAAGGCCACTATTAATTCTCGATCACTCGGAGGATCAGGAATGTCTAAGACATTAGAAATGATTAAAGAAAATGACGTGAAATGGGTAGATCTCCGTTTCACCGATACCAAGGGCAAAGAACAGCACGTAACCTTCCCGGCCAGCAAAGTTGATGAAGGCTTCATGGACGGTGTGATGTTCGACGGTTCCTCCGTAGCCGGCTGGAAAGGCATCAACGAGTCAGACATGATCCTGAAGCCGGACGATACCACTGGATTCATCGATCCCTTCTCTGACGAAGTTCAGCTGAACCTGCACTGCGACATCATTGAGCCCCGCACCATGGGTGGCTACAACCGTGACCCACGCTCTGTTGCCCGCCGCGCGGAAGAATACCTGAAGTCTACCGGCATTGGTGACCAGGCCTTCTTCGGCCCCGAGAACGAATTCTTCGTATTCGACGAAATCAAATGGCACGTCGGCATGGAACAGTCCTTCTTCAAGATCGGCAGTGAAGAAGCCGCCTGGTCAAGCAGCAAGAGCATTGAGGGTGGCAACCTGGGCCACCGCCCGCGCGTCAAAGGCGGTTACTTCCCGGTACCACCAGTCGACTCACTGAGCGATCTGCGTGGCGCAATGTGTGACACCATGACTGCCATGGGTCTGGACATCGAACTGCATCACCACGAAGTGGCCAACGCTGGTCAGTGTGAAATTGGTGCCAAGTTCAACACGCTGGTCTACAAGGCTGATGAAGTTCAGCGCCTGAAGTATTGCGTTCTGAATACCGCTCATGCATTCGGCAAGACAGCTACATTTATGCCCAAGCCGCTGGTAGGCGATAACGGCTCAGGCATGCACGTTCACATGTCCATCTCCAAAGATGGCAAGAACACTTTCGCAGGCGACGGCTACGCGGGCCTGTCAGAAACTGCTCTGTACTACATCGGCGGTATCATCAAGCATGCCAAGGCACTGAATGCTTTCGGTAACGCTTCAACCAACAGCTACAAGCGTCTGGTTAAAGGCTTCGAAGCACCAACGCTGCTGGCCTACTCCTCACGCAACCGTTCTGCCTCCATACGTATCCCATACGTACTGGGCGGCAACCCGAAAGCGATCCGCATCGAAGTGCGTTTCGGTGACAACACTGCCAACCCTTACCTGTACTTCGCAGCCCTGCTGATGGCTGGTCTTGATGGGATCGAGAACAAGATCCACCCTGGCGACCCGGCAAGCAAAGACCTGTACGACCTGGAGCCGGAAGAAGAAGCGGCAATTCCACGCGTTTGCTTCTCTCTGGACGAAGCGCTGGACGCACTGGACCAGGATCGTGAGTTCCTGAAAAAAGGCGGCGTATTCTGTGACGACCTGATCGATGGTTACATCGAACTGAAGCGTCAGGACTGCACTCGTCTGAACAGCTCAACGCATCCGGTCGAGTTTGATATGTACTACAGCCTGTAAGGGTTGCTTGTCACTATCATCTGATGGTTAAAACAAAGCGCCTGGCCGGGCTCCCCAGCCAGGCGTTTTTGTTGGAGTGGCGCGAAGGGATCACTGCGTTAACGAGTCCCATGATTAACTGAATGACGGACATTTCATGCTGAGTAGCACCAAGTTATACCGCCGACTGATGGACACACTGTCCACGGCCATCCTGGTGATGGATGATCAGTTGCGGCTGCGCTACCTGAATCTTGCAGCTGAAAGTCTGCTGGCTGTCAGTGGCCGCCAATTCAATCAGTCGTTTATCGGCGACATCATGGTCAATAGCGATCAGGATATCGAGGATATTCGCACGGCCCTTCAGCAGGGTCACAGCTTTACCAAACGTAAAACCCAGATTCACCTTCTGCATGGCAAGACACTGCAGGTGGACTACACGATTACACCCATGACCGATATGGATGAAGTTGCACTGGTCATGGAAGTTCAGGGCATCAACTATGCAGAGCGCATCAGTCGCGATGAGAACCTGATCTCTACACATGAAACAACACGGGAACTGGTTCGTGGCCTGGCGCATGAAATCAAAAACCCCCTAGGCGGCATTCGCGGGGCCGCGCAGCTGCTCGCCTCTGAGCTACCTGCTGATACTGACCTGACCGACTACACCAGCGTCATCATCGAAGAGGCTGACCGGCTGCACAAACTCGTCGATCGCCTGGTTGGCTCGAGAAAACCTATGGAGTTCCGCACGCTCAACATCCACGAAGTGCTCGAGCGCGTGCGCAACCTGGTTGAGGCCGAAGTGCGCAACATGGATATCACAGTGGTTCGCAATTATGACCCCAGTATTCCAGAAATACAGGGCGACTCCGAGCAGCTGATACAGGCCGTACTCAATATTGTACGCAATGCGGTACAGGCCCTGGAAAGCCCTCATGTAAAACATCGTTCGGGCATTATCGAACTGGGCACGCGTATTATGCGCAATATCACCATTGGCACGGTTTATCACCGGCTGGTGACGCGTATCGACATCATCGACAACGGCCCGGGCGTGCCAACAGAGCTTAAAGACAATATTTTCTTCCCGATGATAAGCGGCCGGGCCGAAGGCACTGGACTTGGCCTGTCTATTGCACACTCAATTGTCAATCAACACAAAGGCATTATCGAATGCAACAGCGAACCTGGCCGCACGTGTTTTGCCATTTACCTGCCGGTAAACACGCCGACCATTCCATCCAACGACATCGGCAGTGGCCAGTTTGGCAAGTAGCCTTGACGGAGTAATATGTCATGAACAAACACAACACGGTCTGGGTTCTGGATGACGACAAGTCCATCCGTTGGGTTCTCGAGAAATCACTGAGTCGCGCGGGAGTCAGCACACACTCTTTTGATAACGGCGATGACCTGCTGCACCGCCTGGAAAAAGACCGGCCAGATGCCATCATCAGTGATATCCGGATGCCTGGTATCAACGGCCTGGATTTGCTGTCGACGGTACATACTCGCTTCCCAAGCCTTCCGGTGATCATCATGACGGCGCACTCTGACCTGGACAGCGCTGTCTCATCGTATAGCCGCGGCGCATTTGAATATCTGCCCAAGCCGTTTGACATTGATGAAGCGGTTGCCATGACTCAGCGCGCTCTGGAGCATGCCCGTGAACAGCACATGGACCTTCCTGCGCCCACGCTGGAGAACAGCAAGGAAATCATCGGCGAAGCGCCAGCGATGCAGGAAGTCTTCCGCGCCATTGGCCGCTTGTCTCAGTCCAATATCACGGTACTGATCAACGGTGAGTCCGGCACTGGTAAGGAGCTGGTCGCCCATGCCCTGCACAAGCACAGCCCACGCCGGGAGAGACATTTTATTGCCCTGAACGTGGCGGCCATTCCCAAGGATCTGATTGAGTCAGAACTGTTCGGTCATGAAAAAGGATCCTTCACCGGCGCCACGACTCACCGCACCGGCCGGTTTGAGCAGGCCAATGGCGGCACGCTGTTTCTTGACGAAATTGGCGACATGCCCCCCGATACCCAGACCCGCCTGTTGCGTGTTCTGTCAGACGGTGAGTTTTATCGGGTTGGCGGCACAACGCCAATCAAAGTGGATGTACGAATTATCGCGGCAACCCACCAGAATCTGGAAAAGCTGGTCGGCCAGCACCTGTTCCGGGAAGACCTGTTCCACCGTCTGAACGTGATCCGCATTCACATTCCGAGGTTGCGTGATCGCCGCGAGGATATCCCACGTCTGGCCCGCCACTTCCTGGCACGGGCCGCTGAGGAGCTGGATGCCGAAGCCAAAGTGCTGCGCCCGGAAACCGAGAAATACATCACGGGACTTAGCTGGCCGGGCAATGTCCGTCAGCTGGAAAACTTCTGCCGCTGGATTACCGTGATGGCCTCCAGCCGCGAAGTCCGCATTGACGACCTGCCGCCAGAACTGATGGATCATCAGGCACAAAGCAGCGGTTCAGGCAGCTGGACACAGTTGCTTGAGGAATGGGCAAACCAGGAGCTGAATCTGGGGCACTCGGCCATTCTGGATCAGGCTACACCGGAGTTTGAGCGCACCATGATCAATGTCGCTTTGAAACACACTCTTGGTCGGCGCCGGGATGCAGCGCAGCTACTGGGGTGGGGTCGCAACACCCTGACCCGTAAGATCAAGGAGCTGGAGATCGAGGATTCGGGCGGAGACACTGACGAAGATTGATCTCTTGCCCCGCGGCTGTTAGCTCAGCCTGTGCAGCTACAGGCGTGGACGCAACACCCCCGTCTGTGGCTATAATCGGGGCATGCCCAACACCTCAGAACAACGCCAGCAGATACTGGCAGGTCCCATATTACGCAGGATGGAACCAACGCGGCTGGTCATCTGGCTGGCGAGCCAGTCCCCGCTTGAATTCCGGCTACAGTTGTCCGTCGACCACGACGATTGGCAATCCGTGATACCTGTCACTCACCACCCGGTCAGGGTAGGCGAGCGCTGTTACCTTCACCTGTTGAGCTTCACACCGGCAACCCCTTTGCCGCAAGATGTGTTCATTGAGTACGACCTGCAATGGCAGGACGAGCATTCAGCGAACTGGCATGGGCTGACTGATTGGGCCAAAGATGCTGCGCAACCCGGCCGGTCCCTGCCACGATTTGTGCTGCGCAGCCGAATGGACAAACTGTTGCACGGCTCCTGTCGCAAGCCACATCATGCATCCGATGACGGCATGGTCACGGCGGCAAACTGGCTGGCGAAGCGCAGCGAACAGCCAGATCAGTGGCCGGGCGCCCTGCTGTTGTCTGGCGACCAGGTTTATGTGGATGATGTCGCCGGCCCCATGCTTACCGCCATCCATCAGCTGATCAGTAAACTCGGCCTGTACCCCGAAACCATCGAAGGCGCTCTGGTCAACAACAGCAAAGAGCTGTTCGACAGTGAATACAATTACTACCGTCGCGGCGAGCTGCTTCCGGACATCGAGAACAACGAAAGTCTGCAAAAGCGCTTTTTTGAAGGCGCTCGCAAGCCGGTGTTCACTTCTGCCAATGCCGACAATCACCTGGTGACGTTCGCGGAAGTCATTGCCATGTACCTGCTGGTGTGGTCACCCGTCCCATGGGAGATGATCGACGCCGACACAAGGCCGACTCTTTCGAAAGAGCACAATCAACGTTATGAGCGCGAGAGGCGGCACTTGCGGGCGTTTGTAAGCGGACTGGGGTCTGTTCGCCAGTTACTGGCGCAACTGCCGACGCTGATGATTTTTGACGATCACGATATCACCGACGACTGGAATCTGACCGCCGACTGGGAGCAGACAGCATACGGCCACCCATTTTCACGGCGCATTATCGGCAATGCCCTGTTTGCCTATCTGTTATGTCAGGGCTGGGGCAATAATCCCGACGCCTTCGAGGGTGACACCATGGATTGCGTGATGCGCTGGTGCCAGGCACCGCAAAGCTCACGGCAGAATGCCATTATCGAACACCTGCTGGGCCTTCAGCGTTGGCATTACAGCCTCGACACCAGCCCCAAATTGCTGGTTCTGGACACTCGCACGAGGCGCTGGCGGTCTGAAACCAATCTGCGCCACCCCTCGGGGCTGATGGACTGGGAAGCTCTCAGCGAGCTGCAGAATGAGATTCTGAATCATGAGTCGATCATCATGGTCTCGCCGGCACCGGTTTTTGGTGTCAAACTGATTGAGGCCATGCAAAAGGTGTTTACCTGGCTGGGCAAACCCTTGATGGTAGATGCAGAAAACTGGATGGCCCACCCTGGCACAGCCAATGTCATTCTCAATATTTTTCGTCACGCCCGCACACCCAGAAACTATGTCATCCTGTCCGGAGATGTGCATTATTCCTTCGTTTACGGTATCCGCGTGCGTTCCTCACGAACCTCCAGTCCGCACCTGTGGCAAATCACCAGCAGCGGCATCAAGAACTGCTTTCCGGATCGGCTGCTGGACACGCTGGATCGTCTCAATCGCTGGCTTTATGCCCCCCGTTCACCGTTGAACTGGTTTACACGTCGACACCCCCTGGAAATCATCCCCTATCGTCATTCGCGCGCTTCCCGCGGCGAGCGGCTTTTCAACGCCTCCGGCATGGGTTATGTCGAATTCGACAGCGAGGGCAAACCGGTAAATGTCGAACAGATCACCCCCACCGGCTCCGCCTGTTTCAAAATGGAAAAAACAAGCGGGTGACAGCGGTTGAAAAATCGCCTATGCGCCCCTATATTCAGCCAACCATGTGATGTCCTGCCCAGGCTGGACACAAGTCCGCACATCATGACAGGCCAATAAGAATATGATTGAAATCAGTCACGTAACCAGGAAGTTTGAACATTTTACGGCGGTGGACGACCTCAGTTTCTCCGTGTCCGAAGGCGAGGTACTTGGGTTCCTCGGTCCAAACGGCGCTGGCAAGTCCACGACCATGAAGATTATCACCGGTTTTCTGGCTCCCACCTCGGGCACTGTGACCATCGACGGTCATGATATTCGCACCGACCCGCTTGCTGCCAAGCAGCTTATCGGGTATCTGCCAGAAGGTGCACCCAGCTACCCTGACATGACTGTGCTGGGGTTCCTTGAGTTTATCGCCCAGATCCGCGGTTTCTCTGGCAAGGAAATGCAGCAGCGCGTGGAAAAGGTCCTGAATGACGTTGACCTGAGCAGCGTTTGCGAACAAACCATCGATACCCTGTCCAAGGGCTTCAAACGGCGCGTAGGACTGGCACAGGCCATCCTGCATGATCCCAAGGTCCTGATTCTGGATGAACCGACGGATGGCCTTGATCCCAATCAGAAGCATCAGGTTCGCCAACTGATTCGCAACCTGGCCAAAGACAAAATCGTCATCGTATCGACGCATATACTGGAAGAAGTAAGTGCCGTGTGCACACGCGCCATCATTATCGCCAACGGTCGTATCGTCGCCGACGGCACACCCAACGAACTGGAAGCGCAGGCCCCGGTAACTGAAGCTGCGGAAATGCCGACAGCTCCGGGACGTCTGGAAGCGTTTTTCCGCAGTGTTACAGCGCAGGAGGCCTGATCAGCATGGACTCACTATTCGGCAAAACCGGCATTATTTTCAAACGCGAGCTGATGGCATATTTCAGCACGCCACTGGCTTACGTGTTTATTGTCATCTTCCTGGTGATGAACGGCATATTCACCTTCGACCTGGGTGGTTTCTTTATTCGCGGCCAGGCCGACCTGCAGCCGTTTTTCAACTTCCATCCCTGGTTGTATCTGTTCATGATCCCGGCACTGGCCATGGGACTCTGGTCGGATGAGCGCAAGACTGGCACCATCGAATTGCTGATGACACTGCCCATCAAATTGCGTGACGCCGTGCTTGGCAAGTTTCTGGCTGCCTGGGTGTTGAGTGGCGTTGCCCTGCTGCTGACTTTCCCGATCTGGATTACCGTCAATTACCTGGGCAATCCGGACAACGGCGTTATTCTGGCGGCCTATATCGGCAGCTGGCTGATGGCTGGCGGTTTCCTCGCCATCGGCTCATGCATGTCAGCAATGACCCGCAATGCGGTAATTGCGTTCATTCTGACGGTGGCGATCTGTTTTGCCTTTGTGGCCTCTGGCTCTGCGATTGTGCTCAACGCGTTTTCAGGATGGGCGCCAGAGTTTCTGACCAACGCCATCGCCAGCCTGAGTTTCCTGACGCATTTCGATGCCATCAGTAAAGGCGTGCTGGATATCCGCGACATGCTCTTTTTTGCAGCTGTCATCGGTGCCTGGCTGCTGGCATCGGCCATCGTCATTGAAATCAAAAAAGCCAACTAGGAGCAGCCGGCCATGAAGAACAAAGCACTTTATTCGCCTGCCGGGCTGGCTACTGTCGCAGTCGGCCTGGTTATTGTCATTACCCTGATCAGTCTGCTGCCCAGACTGCGACTGGACCTGACCCAGCAGAACCTCTATACCCTCAGTGATGCAACCCGCGACATCGTCAGCGATCTTGACCGGCCGCTGGAGCTGACTTTCTTCTACTCGGAAGAAGCCGCCTCCGAAGTGCCTCAGGTGCGAACCTATGCACAACGCGTGCAGGAAATGCTGCGCGAGATTGTCATTGCCAGTGACGGCATGCTGAGCCTGGAAATGATTGATCCTGAGCCCTTCTCCGCGGAAGAGGATCTCGCCACAACCTACGGCATACAGTCCGTACCATTGGCGCAGGGTCGGGAGTCAGTCTACTTTGGTGTTGTGGCATCTGACCCCAGCACCGTAGAAGATGGTGAGCCCGGTGTCTACGAAACGATTCCGCTGATCCGCCCGGATCAGGAAGAGTTCCTGGAGTACGAATTCGCCCGCCTGATTACCCGCGTCATTGACCCGGACCCGACCGTGGTTGGACTTATCACGTCACTGGATATTGATGGCGGCTTTAATCCAGCCACGAACCAGGCAAGTCGTGCCTGGGCGGTCATGGATACCGTACGTTATATGTATGACGTGGAACGGCTGCAGCTGGACGTCGAGGAGATTGGTGAGAATATCGATATCCTGATGATTGTTCATCCTCAGGATCTGCCCGAACAGACACTGTACGCCATTGATCAGTTTGTGCTGCGTGGCGGTCGCGCGATTGTGTTTGTTGATCCCAACTCCGACACACAGACACAGATTGCAATGAGCGGTGGTGGCTTCCGCGACACCATGGCATCGGACCTGCCGGGCCTGCTGGAAGCCTGGGGAATTGACTACAACCCGGAACAGGTTGTCACCGACAGCGAGCTTGCCCTCTACGTAACCCTGCAGGCTGGACAGCGTCCAGTTGCACATTACGGCATGCTGGGCATTCAGCGCGAAGGCTTTGCTGACGATATCGTCAGCGGACAGCTGGAAGTGATGAACATGTCATCCACTGGCTCACTTTCACCGATTGAGAGCGCCAGCACCACATTCGATCCATTGATTCAGACATCGGAACAGACCATGCTGATGGCACCCGGTTTCTTCAGTGAAATGGGTGACCCGACACTGCTGATCGATGAGTTTGAGTCCGAGAACCGACGGCACACGCTGGCCGCACGCGTATCGGGCCCTGCCCAGACCGCCTTCCCGCAGGGCGTGCCGGTTGAACCGGAACCTGCTCCGGTGACTATCGCTGCGCCAGCGACCGACGCTTCCGACGATCCATTAAGCGCTGCGGCAGACACCGAAGAACCCGCTGAGGCAGAAGTGACCTACCGCATGCCAGACAACCACCTTGGCGAGTCCGATGGCGACATCGCCGTTATCGTGGTTGCCGATAGCGACGTGCTGGCGGATCGCATGTGGGCGCAGTCACAGCAGATTGCGGGTCAGCGTGTCATCAATGCCTTTGCCAGCAACGGCGACTTCATGATTAATGCGCTGGACAATTTAAGTGGCAGCACCGAACTGGTCAACATCCGCAGCCGGGGACGCTACGCCCGCCCATTTACGCGGGTACTGGACCTGCAGCGTGAGGCTGACGAGCGTCTGCGTGCGGAAGAAACCCGCCTGCTGGAGCGCCTCTCGCAAACCGAGCAGCAACTGATGGCGCTGAATCAGGAAGGGTCTACCGGTATCTCACCGGAGCAGGAAGCTCAGATAGAACAGTTCCTGCAGCTGCAACTGGAGACACGCCGCGAACTGAGAGACGTACAGTTCCGCCTGAATCAGGAAATCGACCGGCTGGGCACCGTGCTGCAGATCATCAACACCTGGTTGATTCCGGCACTGCTGATTATTGTTGTACTGACGGTGTCACTGCTGAAGTCGCGTCGACGACGCCGATTCGCGCACGCGCGCTAAAAAGATACGGACTCTTAGCAGGCTATTGAACAGGCTATTGAAAAACGTCATCGAGGCAGTCAGTGCGAGGCAAAAACAGGCGAAAAAGCGCACGACTGCATGGATGCAGGAGTTAGAGCGACGCAGGATGCCAAAGCCGAGATAGTTTTTGAACAGCCTGTTAGTGGATAGGCAGGTAAATGCTGACCCGAGTGCCCTCGCCGGGTCGGCTGTCTATCAGCATTCGACCACCGTGTGCTTCGGCAATAAGATTACAGAGATAGAGCCCCAAACCAAACCCGCCGGTATTACGCGTACGAGAGTTGTCTACCCGGTAGAAGGGCTCCTTGACGTGTTTAAGGTGTTCGGCAGAGATACCCTCACCAGAGTCTGAGACCTGCAGCAACGCCTCGTTATCTGAAAACTCCACATGAACTACAACAGGGCGGTTGCGTCCATGCCGCATGGCATTATTGACGATATTGGCAAACAGCAGGCGTATGCGCAGTTTGTCGATATGCATGGCCCGATCGTCGTCGGGTAGCTCAACCACCAGCCCGCCTTCGTATTCACGGTACTGCTCGGACAGCATGCCAATGTAGTCTGCAAAATCCACATCGTCGGAGGTCAGTGCAGAGTGCTGCGTGCTCAGGCGTTCTGCTTCGATCAGATCGGAAATGAGCAGGTCTATTTCATTGATATCCTCACTCAAGGCTTCCTTCAGATCACCCTCATCCATGAACTCCAGTTGCAGTTTGGCGCGCGTCACGGGCGTTCGCAGCTCGTGGCTGATTGCCAGCAGCAATTGCCGCTTTGCTTCCAGCATGGACTGCAAGGAGTCAGCCATGTGGTTGATACTTTCCGTCAGTTCACCAAGCTCGTCCTTGCGGGCAACTTCCACGCGATAACTGAGATCGCCCTCACAGATCTTTTCCGCCCCCTGACGCAGGCGCCCCACCGGATCCATCAAACGCCGGACCAGCAGGTAATTGGAGAACAGGATGACAATTGCAAAACCCAGGCCGATATAAAGCACCAGGTAATCGAAGTCACTCAGCGAGGGCGACTTGCGGTTCAGGAAATACTCATAACCGCCGCGGGCGACACGTATCACCTGCTCACTGCCAACGGCAAGCATCTCCGCATCTTCTGACAGGCGCCGCACAAACTCAGCCGCCGAGATATCCAGATCGGACTGATCATCGGACTGCCAGTTGATGTAGGGGCTGCGAATAATGATAGTCAGCGAAAGATCTTCGGCAAGCTGCTCGGCACGCTCCATATTGGGAGGTATGCCGATGGCATCTATGATCAGACGAACATTGTCGAGATAAAAAACCGGCAACGGGTTAAGCCGCTCGCGGCGCCAGTTTTCGTCGATCTGACGCAGGGACAGGGTGATCGTGATGAGGAAGAAAATCACAGTGCCGGAAAAGATCAGAAAGAGTCGGAAGTACAAGGACTCAGTGACTTTCGGCAGGCGGAATTTCATTTTAACTGGCCGACAAACGTGTAGCCGCGCCCCCAGACTGTTTTGATGAAGCGTGGCGTTTTGGACGTGTCCTTGAGCTTGTGGCGCAAACGGCTGACCAGCGTGTCAACAGCACGAGAGAACAGTTCTGCATCGATACCACGCAGACGATTCATCAGCTCGTCGCGTGTAAACGTCTTATTGGGCGACTGCATGAACAGCACCAGCAGTTCATACTCCATCGTGGTCAGCTCGATCAGTTCACCATCCAGGTGCACGGTGCGGCGGGCCGTATCAACGTCAAGCCCCTCGATTGATGGCAGGTCGCTGCTGGGTCGCGTATCATCACCAGCGCGGCGCAGAATATTGGCAATCCGGGCGACCAGTTCACGGGGTTCGAAGGGTTTGGGCAGATAGTCGTCTGCACCCAGTTCCAGACCCACGATGCGGTCAGTCACCTCGCCATGTGCTGTCAGCATCATGATGGGCAAGTGGCCATAAACAGAGGATTTGGCGCGGATCTCGCGACATATTTCAAAACCGTCTTTCTCTGGCAGCATGACATCCAGAATCAGCAGGTCCGGCTTGGAGCGCTTGAGCAATTCAAATCCCTTTGACGGCGTGTGCGCCACAGTAACCTGCATATCGTAGCGCTCCAGATACTGCGTCAGTAGCTGGCCGAGTTTTTCGTCGTCATCAATGATCAGGATTTGTTTCATAACGCGGGAGTTTACGAATTTGCCAAGGATAAATCAATCTGATAAAAACACGCGCAGGCCTGCAATTCAGCCGCAGCCACGTATAATACGCTTTTTTTCCCGCAGACTCGAACGCCAATCATGATCAATTTGACAAACGCGCGCCTGATGCGCGGTGAACACGTGCTGCTGGAAAGCGCGACCCTGACCATCAATAAAGGCCAGAAGGCCGGCATCATTGGTCGCAATGGCGCCGGCAAATCCAGCCTGTTTGCCTGCCTGACCGGCCAGATTGGTCTGGACGCTGGCGATCTGCTGATGCCTGAAGGTCTGCGCTGTGCGTGGATGAAGCAGGAGACGGAAGGCTCGGCGCGTTCGGCGATCGACCACGTCATAGATGGCGATGAGCGGTATCGGCAAATCGAAGCGAAGCTGGCCGAGGCCGAGGATGCACACGATGGGCATGCTATTGCCAGCCTTCACAGCGAGCTCGATAAAATTGACGGCTACAGCATCCGCGTTCGCGCCGAACAGCTGCTCTCCGGCCTCGGATTCAAGGTGGCCGAATTTGAACAGCCACTTCAATCGTTCTCGGGAGGCTGGCGGATCCGACTGAACCTGGCTGCCGCGCTGATGGCCCCGTCCGATCTGTTGCTGCTGGACGAGCCAACCAACCACCTGGACATGGAAGCCACCCTGTGGCTGGAACAATGGCTCAATCGCTATCCCGGCACGCTGCTGTTGATCTCTCACGACCGCAGCTTCCTGGACAAGGTGATAGACCACGTCATCAGCTTTGAGCAACAGACCCTGTTCATGTATCGCGGCAACTTTACTGCATATGAGATTCAGCGCGCGGAGCGCATGGCCCAGCAACAGGCGCAGTTCGAGAAGCAGCAGAGACGCAAGGCTGAAATTGAAGATTTCGTGCGGCGCTTCCGGGCCAAAGCCAGCAAGGCACGCCAGGCACAGAGTCGCCTGAAAGAATTATCCCGCATGCAGGACATTGCTCCGGCACACATTGACTCGCCGTTTCGCTTTGAGTTCTTCAAACCACCACAGACGGCCAGCGATTTGTTGAGCGTAAAGAAAGCAGTGATTGGTTATGAGACACCTGTCGCTTCAGGTATCAGTTTCAAGCTGATGGACACGACGCGAATCGGCTTGCTCGGCTTCAATGGCATGGGCAAATCCACACTGTTAAAAACATTGGCTGGACAGCTACCCTGGCTGGACGGTGAGACAGTCGCCTCCAAACATTTACGTATTGGTTACTTCGCACAGCATCAGGTTGACGTCATTGATCTGCGCTCCAGCCCCCTGCAGTTGATACAGCAACATGACCCGAAAGTGCGTGAACAGGAAGTGCGCAACTTTCTCGGTGGGTTTGATTTTCGCGGCGATCGTGTCGTTGAGCCGATCATCAACTTTTCAGGTGGGGAAAAAGCACGACTGGCACTCGCACTGATAGTCTGGCAAAAGCCAAATGTACTGTTGCTGGACGAACCTACCAACCACCTGGACCTGGAGATGCGCCACGCACTCACCGTCGCTTTACAGGGCTTCGAGGGAGCGCTGGTGCTGGTCTCTCACGACCGCCATCTGGTGGCCAACACCGTCGATGAATTTTATACCGTCCACAACGGACGCTTCGACGCTTTCGAGGGCGACCTGGACGACTATGCCGCCTGGATGCAGAACCCAGACGCCCCGGCAGTCAAGCCTGCCGCAGCCGGCGCAGCAAAGACGGACAACAAAACAGGCAACTCCACAGTAAAAAGCAGCTCGTCATCGACAGGTTCCAGCGCGGATCGTACAGCGGGGGATAAAAAAGAACAGCGACGCCAGGCTGCCCAGCAACGTGAGCAGCTGGCGCCCTTGCGCCGGGAAGTCAAACAGCTGGAGAAAACTATCGACCGATTAACTGCTGAACAAAAATTGCTGGAAGACAGGCTGGCTGACCCCGGACTGTATGACGACAACCGCCGCGACGAGCTTGCCGATCTGGTGCGCCAGCAGGGATATTGCAGCGCAGAGCTGAGCCAGGCCGAAGAAGCCTGGCTGGAAAAAAGTGCTCTGCTGGAGGGTTCAGACTGATCATTGCCGGCTGGCCCGCAACTCAATACGGTAGCTTACACGCTGGTTGTCGCGCATTGAGATCACTTCGATGATGTCGCCGACCTCGCGATTCTCCAGCACGTTAAGCAGATCATCTTCGTCAGCGATCGGCTCGCCATCCACCTCAATAATGACATCACCAAGCAGGATACCGCGATTGGTCTCGGTCAGACCTCGCATTCCGGCGCGCTCGGGACTCGCGCCCTCTATAACATCCAGCACAATCACGCCAGTGATACCCCAGCGGCTGCGATAATAATCAGCATACTGGGGCGGGAACATGGCAATGCCCAGCGTCGGTGTCTGCACACGCCCGAACTCGATCAGCTCGGGTACAATTTTTCTGACGGTGTTAACCGGTATCGCAAATCCGATGCCGGAGCTGGCTCCACTGGGACTGTAGATGGCGGTATTCACGCCAACCAGCTGACCCAGAGAGTTCAACAGCGGACCACCGGAGTTACCCGGATTAATCGCCGCATCTGTCTGAATGACATCCCGAATACGACGCCGTGTCACTGAGTCGATTTCGCGCCCCAGCGCACTGACCACGCCAACAGTGAGCGTGGTATCAAGACCAAAAGGGTTGCCGATCGCGATGACTTTACGACCAACCTCCAGCAGTGAAGAGTCACCCAGCTCGACAGGTATCAGGTGGTCCTGAGGAGCTTCAATATGCAGCACCGCCAGGTCCTTGTCGGGTTCAACGCCCACTACTCGCGCGTCCCAGGCAGTGCCATCCTGCAGACGCACCGTCAGGCGTGACGCGTTCTGAATGACATGAAAATTGGTGACAATATAACCATCGTTATTCCAGACAAAGCCTGAACCACTGCCCTGCGGTATCTCCTCCGGGTTCAGCGACAGGAACGAACGTCGAACGAGTCGAGAGTTGGTGATGTATACCACCGAAGGACTGGCCTTTTTAAAAACCTCGATGTTGTTGTCTTCATCGTTGGTGCGAAAGGCTGTGTAGTCAGGGGCTGACTGCGCGGCAAGCTGCGCTGGCATCAGAACCAGGATGGACGACAGCAGCACACAACAGGCAGCCAGCAAGCGGGTCAAACGGGCTGAGAATGTGTTCATGGGCAATCCTGCTACAGAAACATACTCTGTTCATCATGGTAGCTGCCCAGGTCGATTTCAAGGGCCGTCAGGGTGACGGCCCGTTATAGAGTTCCTGCCAGTTAATTACCCTGTCGTGGCTGCGGAACTGACCAAACTCAAGCTGTGCACGCGGGTTCTCATTGTAATTGACATCCTGATGTGGCCAGCGGAACTGCAGGAATTGCAGTCCCAGGTCATCCAGGTCCAGCTCTACATCTACGGTGCCGCCATTATCTTCGCCCGGTGCGCTGGCTTCCAAAGTCGGGTCCGTTGGGTTGGTAGCAGCCTGCACGCCCTGTATTCTGCCGTCATGGAAAGTGGACGTCTGCGGTGTGGTGATTGCTGTCTCACCGTCGTCGAGGTTGCCGGTATATGTGCCCGGTAACAGGTCCAGCTCTGCGGCATTTATTGACGTGCAGCTGTCGTCATCATTGATGATGAACCGGCTGCCATCAAAGTATTCAACCTGGAACGTTATAGCCAGCGGCTCCGTTTCCGGACCGTACGCATTGTTCACCAGCAAACGACCGTAGCGGAAATCGTGTCTGTCAATTTCGAAGAACTCCGGGTTACCGTCGGTTATTTCAGCATCCAGGTCACCTGAATCCAGCGTCACCCCATCGCTGTCGATCGGTACCATGGCAATGATCAGGTCGGCGAATGGACCATCCGGATCTGCCGGGTTCGCTCGCTGGAAGATCAGACTGCCTTCCAGAACCAGTTCTCCGCCCTGAATATCACCCCAGTCTGCCTGGAAGGTGGCCGGCACGCTGCTATTGGCAAGTCGCGCGGTCAGGTTGTTATTGTCTCCCGGATTGCTTACCTCAATGGCACGGAAGTTGAGGTCATTGTAGGCACCCAGCTTGGCAAAAACATCACGGTAATTCACCGTGGGATTACCCTGAACATTACGCGCCACGAGCTCCAGCTCGATGCCGAAGGGTTCATCCATGTAGGTAAACACTGATGGCGGTGAACAGTTGGCATCGACTCGAGGCAGCAGCATGTCGCTGGTCACCTCGAAACGGACCGGATAGAAACGCCCCACATCCTCCACCGCTCCCCGTATCACATCAGTACCTCGATAGCTGACCGGATCCTCGTTGCTGTCCACCAGTTGAGCCTGCAGATCGATGATCCCAACTTCATTGTAATTGAGGTTCAGGAAACCCGTCGCAGCAACTCCATAGTTGTTAAAACTGTTGTAGTTCAGAATATCCTGGCTCAGCTCTCCGCGAACTCCGCCCAGCGCTTCGACCTGGTTTTCAGTTACAGTCAGCTTGATGCGATAGTCGTCACTTGTGCCGTCACTGTCATAATAGAAATTGGGCGTCGGCCGGTTGTCATGCAGATTGGCACCTGTATCCGGCTGCCCATCCTGATTGAGGTCGTCTCCGGCCTGCCAGCCCATCGCCGTGACAACCAGATCGAAGCCTTCGCCAGCGTGCACAAATACATTGCCATCCTCATCAGTGGCAAGCGAATCGGCCGTTTCACCGTTGCGGTCCGGGAAGTTGCCTACGGGAAGACTATCTGCGCGATCCAGCCCTTCATCACCCGGGAAGTCGATGGCGAACCCGAACGGCCGTACCACAAACTCCTCACTGCTACCCACCATCAGATCACCAGAGTAACCAGGTGCTGACAAGGGATTGTCTGGCGACGGCGTTCCGAAGAAACCAAATGGAATATCAAACTCGCCATGCAGCTGCATGACACCAACGTCAGAGTAATTCAGAACCAGTGTGGCACCCGGCGCACCACTGGGCTGAGTGATAAAGTCCAGATCGACCTCGGTATAGGTGGTGGCGCCATCAGTGCTGTTGTCGTTGACCAGCGAAATAGCCTCACCATTAACGCTGAACGATTCGCCTGCCTGGCAGCTGCCTGGATCTTTACACTCCGCCGCCAAGCCGATTGTCAAGGTCTCGCCAGCATCAAACAGCGGAACACACTGCAGTGGATTGTCATCTGAACTGCGGACACCCTGCAGCGTCAGGACTTGTGCAAGCGGATTCACATTGGAAGGCTTGCCTGCGATCTGGTAGGGAATCACTTCGTTGGACTGAGTCTCGTTAAAGAATCTCAGACCAGCTTCAGCAATCTGCAGGCTTGGATCCTCGAGCTCTGATTTGTTGCTGATGGCTCCCAGCACATTGATATTGACCGGCTCCACCGCTCCGGCTGGCACGGTGTAGTTCAGCAGCAGCGTTACGCTGGTTTCACCAGGTGCAAATGTGTAAGACGCGACGCCGTTATCAGACTGGGAGGCAATACTGCTGAGCACACCTGCGCCTGCCAGCACTCGCGCCCATGTACCTTTGGCTGGCGCGATACTCAGATTGATGGTTTCACCACCGGCATCAATTGGGTCGTCCTGGGAGTCGTGAGCCGTAATGGTGATCGGCGAACCAACACAGGAAATTCCAAAACCGGCATGAGAAATCGCGTAGTGATCCAGCGAACCAGTGCCTGTATAACCACACTCATCGGTGGCGGTTTCTATTTCGATCTGATCAATAAAGAAGTATCGGTCAAGCTCATAACCGTTGGCGACACGGAAGCGAACCTGCGAGGTCGCCGAGAAGCTCTGCGATCCGTTGGCCAAAATCGTACTCAGATTGTAGGTGACCGGTATCGACGAGTTTGCCTGGTTGGCAGTCAGGCCCGTGAAGTTGTTGACCAGCAACCAGGAGTCACTGGACGAACCACGCGTTTCTACAACAAGTGAGTCGCTGGCCGCCAATGCGCTGTGGCCATAGCGCAGATTCAATATAACATCCTCGCTGAATGGCACCGCGTCCAGATCAAAAGTACGAGTCAGCGACGGCGAGATAGACGCATTATTAGCTGCCACACTGCTTGTCAGGCGCAGGCGACCAGATGCAGCGATGACCTGAATATTGCCGGTACCCGGGCCCGCACCACTGCCAATCGTGCCACTGACACCATCCACCTCGGTCCAGCTGCCTGCCCAGTTGCGGCTTCCCTCGTTGTTGGTAAACGCGGCAACCGTAAATGTATCCAGCCAGGTAATGGGTGTCAGGATTTCATTGAAAGTAAAGTTGGGATCCTCACTGCCAGCCAGCTCGGTAGCAATGCCATTGGTAACGTTCACATTCACTGTAGCAGACTGGTCATGAACCAGACGCAGAACAACATCGCCACCATCGGATGAAACAAAGGTATACCGTGCCTCACCGTTGCCTACATTGGTGAACGTGCCGTTGCCGCTTTGCAGCTGCCAGGTACCGTAATTGGTACTGGTCGTGATTCGGATGGTGCCGTAATAGTCCTCGTCCAGGTCGTGAGTCAGACCATCATGCTTACTAATTCGCACAATACCTGCCTCACAGACGCTGCCACCCTGATCCTGTCGAATCTGGAAGTGCCCGATATAACCATCTTCGACCAGGTGCAGGGCATCTAGACGTCGGTCACCGCTGGCAGGCTCAAATACGCCAAGTTCTTCGTCACCCGCAAACAGATTCTGGGTTTCGCCGGCCGTGCGATCAAGCTCAGTGACATCGTCCCGGGTAAACAATGTGCCGGTGACAGGATCCAGCCCCTGGCCTATGGTGGCCGTTGCGTTATCAGCAGACAACACAAACGTATCAATAACGCCTGTGGGGTCGTTGGGATCGACACGCAGGTAAAAGGCGTCAACATTGACATTGCCATTGCCTTCTGTAGAGCCAAAAACATCAGCGTCACTGCCTTCCAGATAAATGAATGCCTCTCCTGCATTTGGTCCTGAACGGTAATATCCCACAATGTCCGAGCTGGTAAAGGGAAGGTTGTTGGTGCCAGCCGTGCCACCTGTCGTGGTTGTAAACAGCACCGTACAGTCTTCGTTGTCATTGTTGGCACTGCAGTCATCCATGATGTAAACGCCATTGATGTTGGTGCTTGCCGGATTGGCGAATACAGTATCACCATCCAGGAATAGTGTAGCCTGGTCCAGTATCGGATCGTAGCGCACCAGATCCGACGGGTCGAAAGCCAGATCGTTGCTGCCAATGGTACTGGCAGTATTGGCGGACAGGATCAGGTGGCCATTCTTGAGCAGGTGGACGGCATTGATGTCGTTGATCCGGCCGCTGTTGACCACACTGTCATCAAAGAACATTGTGGCCACATCAGTCGCCGGGTTGTAGATAATCAAGTCATGATTTTCGAACGGCCCCAGGCCACCGATAGTTGTGGCATTGCCGGGTGTCGAGACAGACAGCAGGAAGCGCTCCTGCGACGCTACGGGCGGACCTACGATTGTGGTGATATCCGTGTCCTGGTTATTGCTGTTGACGATGTCGAAGTTGCCCGTGCCGATACTTACCTGAGCGGTGTTGGTGACATTGAATCCGGCAGCGCCCACTACATCCACATCGAGAAGAATCGTAGTACTGGCATTTACCGCCAGGGATGAGGCATAGGTACAATTCAGTGTCGGCGCAACCGTGTTACAGGTCCAGCCAGTACCGGCTGCAGCGGTAAAATCAACGCCTGTCGGCTCGCTGTCGGTGACCGTAATGGTTGCTGTCGTCGCATCAGGTCCGAGATTGGTAACAACCAGTTCGTATTGTCCGGTTTGTCCTGTCTCCAGCGTGTTGACAACATTTTTTACAATACGCAGGTCCGTCTCTAGCCCACGAATATTGGTGATGACCCGGTCGACATTGTTGTTGCTGGATGTTTTCTGGTCGACGTCATCGATATCAACCACACCACCCTGGTCATCATTGCGGTTGTCAAACTGAGGAGCCCGGTCACAGCTGGCCGGATCAGGTATAAAGCCATTTGCCTCAGGAGTACAGTTGCCGCCAGAGTGCAGCATCCTTGCCACAATTGGCGTATTGTTATTAAGCAATGGGAAATCCGTCGGACTGCCAATTTGTACGTCCAGATCAATCG
The DNA here is from genome assembly GCA_002354805.1 of Gammaproteobacteria bacterium UBA2675. Classification (GTDB taxonomy): domain Bacteria; phylum Pseudomonadota; class Gammaproteobacteria; order Pseudomonadales; family Pseudohongiellaceae; genus Pseudohongiella. Next base: position 629,118 of record DEMH01000009.1, on the reverse strand, counting down.
GCGGCAGACTGTCGCCCGACGGCAATTCTCCACCCGGGTAAGTCGCTGCGATATCGTATGTACAAGTGAAGGCACCCGGTGACAATGTGACGCTGCAAGTCCAGCCCGTGCCGCCGACGTCACCCGCCGAATCAAACGTCATGCCGTCCGGCAGCCGCATGGCGACTATCACTTCTCCGGTTGCTTCACCGGCCGATACCGAGCCGTTGCCGTTGTTGGTCACATTGACTTGATAACTGCCAGTCCCGTTTACTTTGAAGTTACCACTCTGTGAGACAAATACTTCCATATCGGCAATCGGGAAGTTCGTCACACTGATAACCTCGGAAACCAGCAGAACAACGTCCTGACCGGAACTGTAACGGGTCGTGATACGCTCGGCTTCACTACCCAGCTGGGAGAAGTTGAATAGCGTGGATGGGCTCAGATAGTGAGTATCAATATCGATACCCCATGTCGCGCCAATCCGGTTGCCACTTCGACCAGCAAGCGTGGCGTCAGGACCGGGGAAATCGATTTCGTATCCGTCGCCGTTTATACCTGCGTTGGACTGAAACTCAAAGAAACCGGTACCACCGATAGAGAATAGTGGGCGCGTGACGGTTGAGTTGAATTCGTTGGTTGATGAATTAAAACTGTTAGGCAACGGATTAAACGTCGTCGCCCCAGGCGCAGTCTGGATTCCCAGAGACTCATCACCAGTAGCGAGTTGCTCGTCACCTTCCATAGTAACGTGTGTCACCAGACCGTTGGGCAGTATTTCGGCTGCATCGTAAGTCGCCATGCGGAAGTTACGGGGTACCAGTGTAAACGCCGAATACTGAAATGGCTGCAGACCATGGAACAGGTTCAATACACGCAGCCGCTCATCCGGATTCTCGTAGACAACAATCATGGACCAGCCGCCAGAGCAGGTACCATTGTCATCCCACACGCCACCTGTCTGGACCGTCAGGTCCTTGAGGCGGTAGTCACCAGACCCCGTAACAAGCTCTGAAACCTCAGCATACCCGGCGAAGAAACCGGCATTAACGGCGGTAACGTTGATCGCCTGGAACATCTGGTCTGCAACCACGGCCACTTCGTTACCGTCCGGTCCGAACGAAACCTGACTGTCTGCATCTTCTTCGTCGCCGGACCCCATCCAGTAGAGGTAGGCAGCAACCACGTCAGAACCTGCTGGCAGCGAGAGCGGTGCCGCGGTACCAACTGAGAAATCGACAAATGAGCAGTCCACCGAGGGGTCTACCTGCAGATCAGACCTGGAACCATCAAGACGTAATGAGTTACCCATGGCGATATACGACATGGAACCCGAAAACGTTTCAAACAGGACCACCGGCACATAGTCATCGGCCAGTGGTTCGCCGGTAACGAGAGGACGGAATGCCGCCACGGCCATAGCGTTCATGGTTGGCGCAAATATGCCAGGATTTTCAAATGGCTCCACCACCTCAAGAAAACCTGCCGAACTCAATACACCTGCAGAGCCTGCTGAGGCGCCGGCCTCGCGATCATCGTCCTGTGTGTCCTGGTTGGGCCTGGCTTGAGTAGTATTTTCCCGATAAGGAGGAGAACCTCCATCTGCTGTAAAGCCGCCCCAGAGCCCGGTCAATGTCGATACTGGTTCTGACGGACGGAAAAAGAACGTATTGAACTCATTGTAAAACGCCGCATCATTGGCAACGACACTGAATATAAAAGCATTGTTTACATCTGTAGTTATACCGGCTGACACCGAGTGCCGCCCACTGACACTCCCTCCGGAGTAGGTATTACCATTGACCGGACCCTGAGCGGGGGTAGCAGCAGGTATGGGTATACCCTGCTCTACGCCTGTGACTGACAATAAACAGATGGCGGGATCATTGACCCCTCCACTGAACACACCAGCATATGAGCCGGCATTTGCGGGCAGATCATCGTCGAATATCGCCCAGATTTCGGTTGTCACGCCTGGCGCCTGGTCGTCATTTTCAACACGAATCACGCGCGTCATCGGGACACCATCAAAAGTCGCAGTGGTACCGGCATTCGAATTACCGACCTGCATGGTCGCCATCAAAACCATTCGCGACTTCAACGATGCCTGAGTGTTGGTAGCCGGTATGCTGACCGAGGTGGAATTACCCGGACTGGTACACTGAGCGCCATCAAATATCTGCGGAAAACATCCGCTGTAGAAAAGATTGGGATCAAATGCCCCATTTTCGACGATCAGGCCATCCTCGACATCGAAATTCACGATACCTGTATTGGTACTGGTAAAGTTGAGAATGACCTGACCAGCGTCCAGCCCATCAAAGGTGTAATCTGCGATTCCCGTATCCGGGCCAGAAGGGGCATTTATTCCTCCCTCTGCCGTCCCGGACAATGCCCAATTACCACTGGCGATGTTATTACTGATTCGCATTGTGCCAAGGTAATCCGTCGCTATATTGTTATCGCTGTCCCGGACGGTAAAGGTGACGGGTGTTATTTCACAGGCATTGGCAGCAAAGCCATGTGATATTTCAAAGGTACACAGCGCAATCTGCAGATTCTGGTCGTACATGCTGGCAGAATTGCGAGGGTCCAGTGTGACACCGTCACTGACGTTAATGTTGACTGGTCCGGTGTTGGACGAATGCCGGAAGCCAAGCACAACCTGCCCGTTGTCTGACGCCTCGAATTCATAGGTTGCGTTACCATCTTCATCAACCGGGTCTACGAGGTCACCGTCGCTCTGCCCGATATCTACCCAGGTACCGAAGCCCGTGCTAGTACTCAGGTTAACGGTTCCGGCGTAATTGGTAATTGTGTTACCACCACTGTCGACCAGGGTCAGTGTCACCTCTTCTATCGAGCACACATCGGATGAGCCACTGTGAGTCACCCGAAAAGTACAGGCAGCATTGACCAGATTGGGATCGTATTGGCCAGAGGGCTGAGAGACATTCGCCGCAACCAGATTGAAGTTCACTGTCTCTACATTGTTATTCTGGAAATCAAGAATTATTTCGCCCGCGTCAGCCGCAGTGAATGCATAGGTGGCCGCTCCAGTATTTGCTGTACCGGGCGTTAGCGTGCCAAATGCGTCGCTGGCTGTACCTGTCTTGCTCCAGTTACCGCCTGTAACACCAGCCGTGCTGATATTGACGTTGCCGGTATAGCCAACAACTGTGTCGCCCGATGCTGTGACCACCTGAATGGTGATGGGCTCGACACTGCAGACATTGCTGTTGCCGTCGTGGAATATGCGGAAGGCGCAGTTTTCCAGGGTGAGCGAAATATTGTAGTTTTCCGTACCAATTGAGCCAGCATTGGCATCAAATTGATACGTCTGCGCCACGCTGGTGGAAAAGTTCACGACAATACTGCCATTGTTGCCAGCTACCAGAGTGACCTGAGCCTGACCATCGTTTGGTGTCACATCGTTGACGGAACCCTGCTGGCCTGTTGCCAGCGCGTAACTGCCCACCGAACCATTGCTGAGTGTCAAAGTGCCGGCAAAGTTGGTGACCGGATTATCATTGGAGTCAACAACACTGATCGTAATCGGCGTGAAGGCGCTGCAGCGCCCGTTGGTGGTCTGGTGCGAAATCTCGAAGTGGTAGGAAATTATCTCCACATTGTTGGAGATCAGTTTGGTGTTGGTACCCGCTACCGTGAAACCCAGAGTGCGAACTCCCGCCGCTCCGCTAATCGTCAGGTCAGTAAAGATCGCCTGGCCCGATCCATTGGTTGCCACGGTGGTGGTTCCGCCCAATGTACCACCGCCCGTTTCGATATTGGCGGTTACATTTGCACCTGCAATTGGGTTTCCGCTGGCATTCAGCAGGGTTACTACTGCTGGCTGATTAAAGGCTGCACCGCTGACGGCGGAACTTGAAGGCTGGGTTGTGATGGTTGCGGTAGGTGCCACATAACGAACGATAACCACACCGCTGCCGCCAGCAGCACCATTGATGGAGTTGTTGCCACCACCACCGCCACCGCCACGATTGGGAGTACCCGCCGTCGCTGGTGTGGTGTTGTTACCCCCGTTGCCGCCACCGCCATTTCCACCAGCACCTCCAGCCGCCAGGTTTTGCGCAGCGCCACCGCCACCACCGCCAGCATAGAATGTCGCAGTGCCACTGATATTGTAAGACAGGCCAACTCCGCCGTTACCGCCCGCCTCACCGTTAGTTCCCGCCAGGTTCTGTCCTGCGCCACCAGCGCCACCACCACCGGTGCCCGCTGCACCAGCGGGAGAGTTGGCACTGTTACCACCTGCCGATCCACTACCAGTTGTCGCAGCCCCAGGTTGCGTCGCTGCGCCACCATTGGCACCCCGGGAACCACCACCTGAGCCCCCGGCGTTGCCCTGACCGTTACCACCGATACCGCCACCACCGCCGAGCGCCGTTAACGAACCAAAGACCGAGTTGCCTCCATTGCCGCCAGTCTGATGCCCAGGTCCAACACCAGCCGTGCCCCCCGCCCCAACTGTCACAGCGACGGAGCTGCCTACCGCAAAACCGGTTCGGTAGACCAGACCACCAGCACCGCCACCACCCGCGCCAGCGTTGCCAAATGCCTGCGAGGTGCCGCCACCGCCACCGCCGGCCACGACCAGCACGTCCGCGGAGCTGACGCCGGGCGGGGGGACAAAAGTGCCGCTGGAGTTAAAGGTATGAACAACAAAGTTTGTTGTGGGTGGAATATATCTGACAATAACTACACCGCTACCGCCTGCAGCACCCGGAACACCACCAGTTCCACCCGATGCGCCACCGCCGCCGCCAGTATTGGCCAGACCAGCCACGCCTGAGTTGCTTGCCGGGCTGCCTCCCGCGCCACCACCGCCAGTGCCACCTGTACCACCAGTACCACCGCCGCTGCGCTTGCCGCCGCCACCGCCACCAGCAAACCAGCCGCTGGCACCAACTCCAGTACCGAACTGCGCACTGAAATTCTGGCCGACGCCACCGTTACCGCCACTGCCGTCGGTACCCACGCTGCCAGCCGCGCCGGCGCCACCCCCGCCACCGCCACTACGGTTACTGGCTGAACTTGTCCCATTGCCCGCGCCACCGACATTGCCCTGGCCTGCCGCTGCACTACCACCTGGTCGTGCGCTGCCACCGGTAATACCGCCACCACCACCGCCGGAGCCACCAGAACCACCACCTGCGCTGCTCTGTGCACCGCCCTGACCATAACCGCCTCCCTGGGCGATCAGAGTACCAAATGACGAATTCTGGCCTGCCTGTCCGTTACCACTGGTGTCATTAGTGGTTGTGATGCCGGCGCCCCCTGCCCCACCGGCGCCAACAACGACACTGTAGGACGGTTGGTTGACCGTGACCCCGGTCTCCCACCGAAGACCACCGGCACCGCCACCGCCACCGTAGGTACTGCCACCACCACCGCCGCCACCAACGATCAATACTTCGAGTTGTGAGAGCCCCTGAGGTGGGGTGAAGGTGCCATTGGAAGTGAATACATGAATGCGGTAGGCGCCCTGTGTGTAAGTCGAATTCCCCCCCGTGCCCAGCAATGGGGTGGAGACTTGCTGGACATTGCCCCCCGTGCCGGAAATCGCCAAAGGCCCAGGCGTTTGCGCGAACACCAGGCTGACACCCATGGCGCCCGCCCCAATTGCTGTCAACAGGCGCGCGCCCCAGCCGAACAGCAGACGTCCGGGGGAATCAACCCGATTACTGCTTCGGGTCTTGCTAGGTTTGTGAGGCCGCGTCAGCCGCTGGTCTCGCATTGGCGCCTTACCTGAATAAATAACGCATTATTATCAACTTACACATTCTAGCTAATATGGCGGCTTAATTCAGATCTGTCATATCTTTCAGTGCTCAAATCTGCCCTAATTTGTCCCACTCTAGCCGCCCAAGCCGTTGCATAATGGACCGGCTGGCCACAAAATTGAATTACAACAACCTCAACGGCCACGGAGACGACCATGGACCTGGAATACAAAGTCATTCAATCCACTGTGCCCTACTTTGCCAAACCTGCCAATCTGAAGCAGACCCTTCACGAGGAATCCCAGGCTGGCTGGCAACTTGTTGAGAAGTTTGACAATTTCAAGATTCGCCTGCAACGCGAAATATCCAATCGAGACAGCGACCATACCCGGCAGATTGATCCCTATCGCTGCCATGTGGGGCCGAGCAATGTAGTGACCTATAGTGTGACGGCTGTATTGACCATCGCCGTTGTACTAGGCATCTTTGTCGCGGTGGGTGCCATTTAGGCATCCTGCTACACAGATAAGTGCGACAGATTAGTCCGCGTCGAAACTTGTCCGGACCCTTATGGTCCGGGTGACGTCGCCGCAACTGCCCGTGCTGGTAATTGTGAAATAGTCCACTCCATCAACAGTTGCGTCAGTGACACAACTGACTGACACGCTGCAGCCCGACAGCCCTTCGGATTCAAAATCATACTCCCGCGGACTGCCCGCATTCTCCGGGCAGATAGCCGTGGTGTTGTAATTGGGGAACTCGTCGGGTGGAAATAGCGCATTCATGGCGAATCCTGCGCCAGATTCAGCAGCATAAAATGCACGTGTCAATTGCGTTTCTTCCTGAAATGTCTCTGCATTCTGCGAAACCAGCAGATTAATGCCTGCTGCAATTGCTGCCATCAGCGTAATAACAAAGATAGCGGCTGGCAAACCGATACCTCGCTGAAAGTAAATCGATGACTTCTGCTGGCCCGACCTTACCGCGGGACACTTGCTACGCATTGATATAGGAATCACTCGGTCATGGGACATTTCGCATCAGCACCTCATGTTTGATACGCACCTCGTCACCGGATTCAGCAAAGTTCAAGTCCAGAGATATGATTGCATTGCGGCGCAGTGTTGCTGGCATTATCTCAAACGCCGTGAGGCTGGCGTTATCTATACTGAGGCTGATCAATGTTCGGTCTGGCGCTGTTTCAGGCAGACAGGATGCGGTATCCGGCGTGCATTGCGTCGATTGAAATCCGTAGTTCTGATATCGAAAAAGCTGCCCACCCTCAACACAGAAACTGACCGGCCGATCTGCCACATAAAACCGCTCCACTGGGGACCGTCTTGAGAATCTATGAGTCGCGTCCAGTCGCACAGTGACCAACCCATCTGCCCCACCAGTATCCTCAATTTCATCAATCAGTGCGCGAGGTCCGGGAGAGCCTCCGTCGTAGAGATCCTGGATATTGATTGGGTAAATGACGGCATGTCTGTCGGCTGGTGATGCCAGCGTCAGCACCGGGTTAAAGTCAATTGCTTCAAAGTCGGTGCCACCGCCACCTGTGAACGGCGCATCTCTGTAGTTCGAAGCACCAATAAACGGGATAAACTCGAGGCACTGGTCACCGGTGCCCTGTGCGGTCGAAACCCGAATGCTGTTAGGGACGGCGTTATGAAGCTCCAGTGCGATGCGATCAACAACATTTCGGCCCGATGTTGCCAACTTGTTGCGATTACTGGAGGCAGCAAATCCTTCAACTGCATCTCCGATATAACCCACGATACCAATCGCCAGAATGGAAGAGACTAGCAGCGTAATCACAATCTCTATGATCGTGAACCCACGCTGTCCCAAGCGGGACGGTCTAATGGTCGATCGCTGTCTCATATTAAAAATTAGCCTTATACACACTGAACTGCCAGCCATCCGGTCTTTCTACATGGCTGACCGTAACAGTGATCAGCTTGGCATCTCGTTCGTCTGTCAAATCGTTCGGTTCGCTCGCAAGATTTTCCTCTGCCCCCCCAGCGCCTAGCTCCAGGTAGCGTACAAACACCTGAACCCGGAAGTTTTCATAACCTTCGCGCTCATTCCCTTCTGCATCCTGCAACGGGCCTGCTTGTCCGAACCCTTCGTCGAGGCAATGGTAGTCATCTACATCGTCGTAGTCCGCGCGGCCTGACTCTCCCCCGTCCGGGCCGAAATCACCAGGATCAACACAATCGTGCGGATCACCAGGATCGGTACAATTAGTCCGACACGGCGGAATGCCTCGAGGTGCAGAGCGCTCATCAAAGCGCCGTGAAAGGATTTCGTCGAGGTAGCTCTGGGCCAGCGCCAGGGCACGAGTCTCCAGAAGCACATCCGAACTGCGCGAAACCGCCGAAGACACGGCTGTTGTGACGCCAATTAGCGCCACACCCAGAATTACAATAACTGCTATCAGCTCGATCAATGTAACGCCGCGCTGCCGGCTTGGTAGTCGTCTGTTAGTCAACACAGTCTCCAGCGTAAGCATAACCGGATGCTGACCAGCATACTGATCTGGCAGGATCGCCATTGATGCAAAGTCTTGCTCCAGATGTGACAGTTGCCGGGTATCCTGCCGTTCCAGTCACCCCCCCTTCCAGTAGATCACCAAGCTCATCAAATTCAAGCACCAGATCATTGGAAGTTGTCAAAGCATCGGCGCCCGGGGTGCTCGTACAGCTATCAAGCTCATTGACATCCGCCGTCAGAGTAACACCTCTGAGATCAAGAGTAGCGCGTTGAATCACGCCATCCTCATCTTCTATCTGAATATCGAGATTATTGCCAGCCGGGCTCAGTGTCAGGACAACTTCTGATCGGCCAATTGAGCGTTGCTGTGCAGAGCGCGACAGGGAGATAACCTGATCACGCACAATTATAGCGTTGTAGGTATCGGAGCGGAGGATTCGGGACATGGCGAACGCTGCAATGATGCCGATAAACGCGATGGCGACGACTGCCTCTATAATGGTGAATCCAGCTGAGGAAATGGGCAAATTTAAGGATTTCCGACAATCGCTGCGTCCCATATCAAGTCTCCGCAACAATTAAAATGAGAACGCAATACATACTACTAGAAAAGAAACAAGGCCGCAGGTTTTATACCAACGGCCTTGCTGTCAACTTATAACGCCCGGCGTATTAGAGCGATACTTGGATTACAGAACCGGCTTCGATCGCGCCGCTGTTTGCTCCGTTCGGGAAGTAGATGATTGATGGGACATCATCGTCTACAGTGCTGCGACGGTTAGCATCGGCGACGTACGAGTAGACGCAGTACTCATCAGCGGCCAGAACTGTCAAACCACCAATTGTCGTGACACCTTCCACCTGCTTGGCCACAAATCCTTCACTAATACCGAAAAAGTCACTGTTCGTAGCACTTTCAGGTGTAGATGCAGTTGGTGACTCTGGCACATCGGTATCAGCAGTCGTCAGCGCAGACCCGGTCACTGGTGCGCGTCCAGCCTGCAGAAGACCGTTGTATATCTCAACGCACTGCTGTTCGGAGTTGGCCGCAGTGGCATCGAACGCGCCGGTTGAGCTGTTAGTAACACCAATCGGGTAACCGCTTGTACCAATCACCAGACCACCGAATTCAGTAGAACTCAACACTGTACCAGCGGCTGGCTGCTGCTGGGCGATCCACTGAGCTCGATACAGAGCAACTCCCGTTTGCAGTGCAGAAGCGGTGCCATCGACGACCGCATCGTGAGCTTCTTCGGTCACATCCAGGAAGCGAGGCAGAGCTGTTGCTGCCAGGATGCCAAGCAGAAGGATAACCACTACCAATTCAATGATTGTGAAGCCTTGCTGCTGTTTTGCTTTCATTTGAATCTTCATCTCTTTACTCCTCAGTATTGGGTCAGGTCTCGGCTAGCGCCTCATCATTCCCTTTTTCCAGCATTTAAATTTGCCTAGGTCTACGTACTACATCGTTACTTTTTTTTACATGCGGTGCGTCCCGCGCCTGTTAGCCTTTATACGACAATCACTTGCGTGAAAGCACCCTCGTTAACCAGCTTGAGAATGATCGTATCAGCGCTTACCGGACGTGGCCATACAGTTACCCTGTAAGCTTCCCCAATTTTTCCTTTTTTACCCCTTTTTGTCCCTTGTTGCCGCTTGCCAGAGCCCTTTCACTGCCCTTCACCAGCGATTACTTCTCATTCTATCCCTGCACCGGGACGTGCTATTGCTCTGTCACCGCAACATTTTGCCCTGGCACTACCACATTCTGTTGCGGGTCAGGCACACTTAATGGGACTGATTGCCATTCATACGGCCGAACAGGAGCCAGCACCATTCCTTCCCACGAGCCAGACTCTGAATAGCGATTTGTTACTCTAAAACTGAGCTGCGAAGCTGAAACCCGTTGTCCATTGTCAACCAGGTAAAGGTTCTCCGCGTTCTCCGCCAAGTACACTAGCTCACCACTACTTCTTTCAAAATACCAGATACGTCTTGGCAGTTGCGCTACTGACGCCCCGCTCAGTGCGCCGACATAGTTGCCAGGCGTCGTTAACATCAGATCCATCGGGTTCATGCCGTCCGACTGCCGGGCATTTTGCCACTCACCAGAAGCGATTAACTTCATCATCTGCAAGTTAATCGCTGCGTTTAATTGGGCTTGCACCGCGAGAAAGTTGGCCCGCTCCGCCTCCCCGGGAAAATCCTGGTAGCGGTTGAAGGCCGCGGCAAACAGAATTGACGCCGCCAGTATGTAGACCATCATTTCGAACAATGTAAAACCAGCGCTGTTCGATCCGAGCGGCCCAACAGACGTTCTGGGTCTCTTCATCCGATACTCAATCTGCATAGCCTCAGTTAATGTTTATACGTGTTTGTTGAAGAGATTAGCAGCAGTCTATGCCCCATACTAGCCAGGCAATACCTTTACATCCCCAAATACACCTCAGCAAGGCTTAATTTGTCCCGGAATCTTCCCAACGTCTCTTTTAGGCACGCATCGAATTAGTTTCGCGCTGCTGCACTCAAATCCCAGATAGGCAGGAACACACCGAGCGCCAGAATCAGGACCATTCCAGCGATCACCATGATCAGAATTGGCTCGATCGCCTCACCCATTCGCTTGAGCTCGTATTGGACCTCCGCATCGTAGAACTCTGCGACATCTTCCATCAGTTGATCGATGGTGCCGCTTTCCTCGCCGACGGCAATCATCTGCAATACCAGCGGTGAGAACATTCCGGCATTAACAGCCGTGTTATACAGGGTCTCACCTCTCGAAATGCCTTCGCGCATTTTGATAATACGTTTCGCGATGAACCGGTTTCCCACGGTACTCGCCACGACGCCCATGCCATGGACAATGGGCACACCTGCTTTTAATATCATGGAGAATGTGCGTGCAAATCGGGCCAAGGCAACTTTCTCTATAACGCCGCCTGCCAATGGCAAAAAGCGTTTTTTCTCATCCCAGGCAAGACCACCTTTTTCGGATCGAGCCCAGGTTTTAAACCCGACGACCAAACTAACACCGCCGCCGAGCAAAAATGGCCACCAGTTGACCACAAAATCTGATATACCAACCAGAATCCGGGTTTCCAGCGGCAGATCAGCGCCGAGGCGTGCAAATGTGTCTGCAAAGGCAGGAATCACAAAGTACGTGATGACACCAAGGGCAACGGCAATCGTGGCCATCACAAAGGTTGGATATCTTGTAGCGCTTTTGACCTGCTTACGCGTATTTTTTTCAAGTTCCAGATAACGCACGATCTGCTCAAATGCCATATCCAGTCGACCCGTATTTTCCCCCACGTCTACCAGCGACAGAAACAGGGTGGAAAATATCTTGGGGTGATGGCCAAGAGCAGTAGACAGGGTCTGACCGGACTCAAGGCTTTGCTGGACCTCTCTCAGGATTGCCTGAAAAGTAGGGTTCTTGTTGGATCGCTGCAGACCTTTCAAGGCGCGATCCAGAGGCATACCAGCCCGGGTCAGGCTCTGCATCTGACGCGCAAAGATGATCTGGTCATCCAGCGTGATCTTGCGCTTTTTCAGAGCGGCATTGAGAACCTGAAATGCGTCCGCGTTAAGGTCAACACGAGAGGACTTCTTACCACTTGCGCTTTTTGTTTTCGATTGTTGTTTACGTGGCTGCGAATCACGACTTGCATTGGTGGCTCGCACTTTTCCTGCCTGGATATCGATTGGCGTATACCCCTGCCCCAACAGCTCACTGGCCGCCGCATCGAGATTGACAGCCTCCAGGCCACCGGTTATCAGCGCGCCCTTGTTGTTACGGGCTTTGTATTGAAAATACGCCATGATCAGTTGCCATCATCCCAGGCTATGGTGCGGTTGTCTGCCTCCGGATTCAGCCCATCGTAAACTTCGCTGGCGGAATCACCTTCACTCAGGCCTGTCTGCATCCAGTCGCCACTCTCATCGATCTGCTCAGCCACGCGATACACTTCTTCAAGGCTGGTCACCCCATCCAGCGCCTCCATCATCGCACTGACGACCAGGGGTCGATAACCTTTGCTGCGCCTGGCGGCCTTCACAAAATCCGATGAATTGGAACGACGCAGGGCATCGGCCATTTCATCGTTCAGCACCAGCAATTCAAACACACCAACACGGCCCCGATAACCGGTGTTATTGCAACGGTGGCAGCCGCTTGCCTGCTTGAGCGACATGGTCGCCGGCGCCTGCTCGCCCATTGTATGGCGAATCCAGGCCTGTTCACGGGCATTGGGGGTATGGTCCAGATAACAGTTGTCGCATAGACGCCGAACCAGTCGTTGCGCCATCACTGCACGAATCGCGGTTGCCGCCAGGAAGCCTTCAGCGCCCATATCCACCAGACGCATGGCACTTGAGACGGCATCGTTGGTATGCAAGGTGGACAGGACCAGGTGGCCGGTCATCGCGGCTCGTAGTGCAATTTCGGCCGTTTCCTGGTCACGAATCTCGCCTACCAGCAGGATATCAGGATCCTGACGCAGCGCAGCCCGCAGTATTCGGGCAAAACTCAAGCCGATTTTGGGATTGATCTGAACCTGATTGACACGATGCAGGCGGTATTCAACCGGGTCTTCTACGGTGATGATTTTTTTGCCAGCGTCGTTCAATTCCTGCAAAGCGCCATACAGGGTTGTTGTTTTACCGGAACCCGTAGGACCAGTTACCAGAATCAGACCATGCGGCATATGGATCAGCCTTCGGAACTGCTCCAGCATTTCAGGTGCCATTCCCACCTGATCGAGATCCGCAGCGCCGTCCGTCTGGTCAAGCAAACGCATCACCACCGACTCGCCGTATTCAACCGGCATAGTGGACAGACGCACGTCAATTTTGCGCTCTTTAACCTTAAGGCTGAATCGACCATCCTGGGGCAAGCGTTTCTCGGAAATGTCCAGCCCTGACATCAATTTCAGTCTCAGTACCAGAGCGGGCGCGATTCGGCGCTCCTTGACGATCTGCTCCTGAAGAACGCCATCAATACGCTGGCGGATACGCAGGACCGTTTCATCAGGTTCAATGTGAATGTCCGAGGCCCTTATCTGTACGGCATCCTGAAACAGCGATTGCAGCAGCTTGACTACTGGCGCATCACTGTCATCGTCTGCCGGTGTCAGGGCCGCCAGGTCAAACTGGCCTTCTGTCAGTTCTTCGTCCAGCTCCTCGGCAAACCCAGCGATCTCATCGGTACGGCGATAGACCATATCCAGGGTTGCAAGCAGCTCGCTTTCACGAACAACCGCAGCTTCAATCGGTTGCTGCAACAACCTCTCCAACGCATCCATGGCATAGATGTCGGTCGGGTCCGCCATACCGACCAGCAGCAGCCCCCCCTTCTCGGACAGGGCGATGGCGCGGAAACGCCGTGCGTGAGTTTCTGACAGTCGCTGTACTACGGTGGGATCAAATTTGTAGCGGCGCAGGTCGACAAAGGGCACGCCCAGTTGCTCGGACAGGAACTCCAGGAACCTGTCTTCCTGGACGAAGCCCAGATTGATCAGTGTGCGCCCCAGACGCAGGCCGGTTGTCTTCTGCTTGGACAAAGCCTGCTGGAGCTGCTCCTCGGTGATGACAGCATTTTGAACAAGCAGGTCACCTATGCGTATTTTTTGTCGTACGGCCATAATCTTTAGCGATGCCTTGTTATTGTGCGGCCCTGATCAGGGCGAGCCGCTCGCGACTTTGTTCACGCAATGCGGGTGGCAGGTCTTCGCGACGGGCGGCCTGCTGGTAAGCCTCTGCTGCCTCCACTCGCCTTCCGACAGTATCCAGAGCGACAGCCAGTCCATACCACCAGCGACCAATCGAGTTATTCTGACGCAAAAGCGCCTGGTAGGTACTGGCAGCGTCTGCGTAGTTCTGACTGGCCAGCAAAGCCGTTGCGAGCATGTCATGGTATTCTATGTCAGAAGTCATGGCCGGCGGTCGCTCCATCAGAACTTCGGCAGCCTGGGGAGCCTGCCCCTGATCAATCAACAGGCGGGCTTTGATTTTCTTGTATGCTGCCCGGTTCGGTTGAATGCGCAGACCCAGCTCGACCGCCTGCAGCGCTCGCTCTTGTTCACCCTGCTGAATCAACAGCTTGGCAAGCATTTCACGCGATAAATGAGCTTCGGGTTCCTGATAGATGAAACTGTCCAGAGTCTGCAAGGCCGCTATCCGTTGCCCGTCCGCCCATTGTTCAAGCGCCAATTGAACTTCCCGACGGTCACGGTCGGTAAGGGACATTGGGCGCTGCTCTCTGACAATGCCAGCGGACTGGCCGTTTTGTGGCTGCTGCTCAAGCCGGTTTTCAGCCTCCGCGTTACCTGCATTGGAACCTGCCAGGATTGCAGCCACAGCAGAATCACTTCCTGTCGATGCGTCCGGCATGGATTGTCGAGCCTGGCCTGCATTGGCAGATTGTCCTTCAGATGCTGATTCCCAGTCGCGTGGCTGCCATTGGGCAGCCTGCTGATTCCTTGTGGCAGCGTTTGAAGAGACCTCACTCGAGGAAGGCGAACCTGAGCTCACTGAGTTGGCCTCGCTCTGGGCGGAGCTGGACTGCTGACTGAGCAGCGCCTGATTCTGGCGTTCAAGGTCCTGCAGACGTCGCTCAAGCTCACGTATCATCTCGTTTTCGCCGTCATCAGCGCTTGTTTGCGGAGCCATGTCAGCTGGGGCCTGACTGGTCGCAGTAGCCAGTGGCTGAGTCGTGAAGGTCTGCTGCTCTACTCCACTACCCCGTAGAAACCAGAAAGCTGTTGCGGCGGCAACAAGCAGCAGGAATGCCACCAGCAGCCAGACTTTTGGGCTACTGGAATTTGCCGGTCGATGTGATGTCCCTGGTGAGGCCGGCACAAGTTTCTCCGGACCCGTGCGACCGCCGGGCGCGTCGCGGCGCCGTGCATCCAGGTCTCGAAGCATGTCATTAATCAAACTCATGACGGTTTACCGCAAATAATAATTAAGCATGTAAATCACCAGTGCCACCGCCATCACAGCCATGACGGCACTGACGCGACGCAGATAGCTTGGTTGTGGGGCCTGCAACTCAACGCCTTCTGTGTCGGCAATGGCACGTTGCATGTGGTCCCGCTCGACGATGCGATCACCACGACCATAGGCAACCATCAGGGCTTTGTGACAGAGTATATTGATCAGCCTGGGTATACCGCGGGTCGCTGCCGTCAGGTCATCCAGCGCGCGTGATGAAAATACTGCTGCACCGTTATAGCCAGCCTTGCTCATGCGATGCGAGACATAACGCTCTACACCATCCCGGTCCAGGGATTCAAGCCGATATGAGAAGGTGATCCGCTGCAGTAGCTGCCGCAGAGACTTGTCTCGCAGCATATCGTCCAGCTCTGGCTGGGCAAACAGCACGACCTGAAACAGTTTGGTCTTTTCAGTTTCAATATTGGTCAGCAGGCGTAACGCTTCCAGCGTTTTCTGCGGCATTGCGTGCGCTTCATCGATAAACAGTATGACCTGGCGTCCTGCAACTGACTGCTCCATCAGCACTCGGGATATTTTTTTTAGCAGGCTGTGATGACCGATATCTGTGTCAACTTCGATTCCCAGTTCTTCCGCAAACGCCAGAAACAGGCCTTTGGGGCTTAGTACCGGATTGGCAATGTAAGCTGTCACATAACGCTCAGAATCGTCTTCCAGGGTATTCAGCACCTTTCGGCAAAGCATGGTTTTGCCGGTGCCGACCTCACCAACAACCTTGATGAACCCCTCCCGGTTGGCGATAGCGACCATCAACATGTTGAAGGTCTCATGATAGCTCGCCATGTTCAGGAAGAACTCGGTATTGGGTGTCAGCGAGAACGGTGATTCCTGCAGGCCGAAATGTTCCAGATACATGGCGTCGACCAACCCCCGGCTATTGATTCGCGAAAGGGTTGATATCTTGCCCTAACGCGCGCAGCCTGTCACTGCGTTCACGAATCAGCTGCTGTTCTGATTGCGGGTTGGCAATAATCGGCCGCAGCAGGATGATGAATTCGCTTTTAACGGTCGTCCGTCGACGCTGATCAAAGGCCGCGCCAACCACCGGTATGTCGTTCAGGCCTGGCACGCCTGCCGAGGTATCAATACTGCGCTCATAGGCAAGACCGCCGAGCACAACAATGCGACCATCACGTGCCCTAATGATACTGTCCAGCTCTCGCACAGCGGTGCGGGCCAATGGCACCTGCTGCCCGTCTACCGACTTGTTCTGTTCACTGACGGTTGTGATGGTCGGGTGGACATGGAGGGTTATCTCGCCGTCTGCGCTGATTTGCGGCGTGATATCCATGGAGATACCCGAGAAGAACTGTTGCAAATTGCTGGACGAGGACTCCGTTACCGCGCCGCCACTGCTGACTACGTTGGACCCTACATTGGTCTGGAAAAACTCCTGGTCGCCATCCTGGAATACTGCTTTTTGATTATTGAGTACCTTGAGGCTGGGGCTCGACAGCACTTGAGTGGTACCTCGCGATTCCAGAAGGCGCAGCACAGCATCAAAATCGGTGAAATTGGTCGTAATGGTGAGTGGGTTTGAGATGCCATCTATATTCGAGGCTTCCTCTCCCGGACCAAATTGCCCGGTGACAGTGTTCCCGCTGCCGCTTTGTCCGCCAGGTCCAAACGTATCAAAGTCAATTGCAGACTGGAAGCCCTTGTTGAGAATGACTTCCAGGAACTGAATCTGAATGGTCACTTCACGGCCGAGAATGTCCTGAGCGGTTTCTATGTAGTTGGCCACGCGCTCAAGCTCCTGCGGGGTTGCGGTAACCATGATCAGCCCGACTTGCGGCTGGACAACTACTGACCGACCGCTCTCGTCAGTCACTGCGCTTGCTCTCGGTGCGTTGTTGACTATGCCTGTCAGCAATCCGGTACCAAGCTGTCCATTAATTGCCTGCGCTGAACGACTTGGCGTCGAAGCAAGGCCGAGCATACCTTCCAGAGTTTGCTGTATATCGCTCCAGAAGTCAGTTTCTGTCTGCGTGGTGACCATACCGCCACCACCGCCTCCGCCGCCGCCAGTAGCAGCACTTCCAAAGCCGCCTCCGCCGAGACCTGAACCGGCGAAGCCACCGCCTCCGAAGCCTCCTCCCAAGCCACCTCCTCCGAAGCCGCCTCCGCCGAAGCCGCCGCCTCCTCCCAAGCCTCCGCCGACGCCGCCGCCAACACCACCACCCCCACTGTTGGATGAAACCTGGGAGCTGCTATTACCACTACGACTCACATTCAGGTAATCAATCGTGAAAATCCTGGTTTCCATACCCGGCTGACGGACCTGCCAGGTGTTATTGGTGCGAGTGATCTGGAAACCGTAGGTATCGGCGACGGCATCCATCGCCTCTTCGATTGTGGTGTTGGGCATATTCAGTGTGATCTCACCCTCAACATCAGGGCTTATCGTCACGCCGTAGTCAGTGCCAGCTACCAAACCATTAAAGAAGTCCCGCGCCTGTTCACGATTGGCCACGATGTTAAAACGCTCTTCAACGGCAACCAGCACATCATCGTTCAGCGACAGACCGGGCATCAGGTTTCTGACAATATCGTCATCAGGAGGTGGCGCCAGATCCTCGTCGTAGCCGTATTCAGCCTCGCTCAACACGTTCTGCATGGATCCCAGAACTTCAATGCTCGGCTGGTTGGTGATTGCGGAATTACCACAGCCAGCAAGCACGGCAATTGCCAGCGGGGCGAAAACCATTCGCACCCACAGACGGCATTCGGCATTTGTCTGCTTGATGTTTTCCAAAGTCATTCAACCGGCTCCCTGATTGAGCGCGTAAAGGCTGTCAGCACATAGTCTCTGCCTGCGGCCGACAACACAACTTCTCCGTTTCTGATATCCACAATCACGGCACCGTCAACATTATCACCTATTGTCAGTTGACGGTCATTGATGACCGCAATCGGTCTACTGCCGCCTGTTCTTACAAAACTGACCACATAGTTGGTGTTGTTGATGGCTATTTCCGGGCCGCCAGCGTCCAGAACCTCAACAGCCTGCACAGCAACCCGGTTTGGTGGTTGAGTGGGATCGCGGAACACTTCACCATCTATTGTCAGCGTCTGGGCTGAAACCGCAGCGGACAGCGCCAACCCTGCAATGGTAGCTGCTGAGCGGGCTGAAGCCTTCATAGATCCGGATAACTCAAACACCAACAAAGCCCTCCTCTGCGCTCAGTGTATGCAGCTGCAGCGTAATGCGCGCATTGGGCCAGGTGGTCTGTACAAAATGCAACTCATCCCAGAAGAAGCGCTCCGAGAATGCTTCGACACTGCGCAGGTAGCTGATCAGGCTCAAATAATCACCTTCCAGTTCCAGTCGCAGCACGTGCTTGTACACCTGCTGTCGCTCAACTTCATCAGCCTCGCCCTCTGCTACCGCGGCTTGCGCGCCAGCTCCTGACTCGGTTGAATTACGCATCGGGATCGGCATCTGGTTTTCTACCCGAATCAGTTCCAGGCCTTCCCGGCTCTCCAGCATTGAGGTAAGCAACCTCGTCATGGATTGTGGCGTTACCAGATTACCAGCCAGGCTCTCGATCTGCTGCTGCAACTGGCTCTGATTTGCCATGGCGCGCTCGATACGCACGCGGACCGCCTCATTGGGATCTTCATTACCCATGATGACAGCGGTACGTTCACGCTGCTGCATGGTGACCAGACGCGCCTCTCTGACCATAAGCTCATTGGCCGCCTGCTCTCGGGCACTATCCATTGGCTCGAACACAAAAATCAGATACAACCATATCAATACGGCAATGCCGAGCACAGCAAGAATGGTTTTCTCTGCTGCCGGGCGCTGGTCGAACGACTCACCAGCCATCTGTAGACGTCGCTTCAGAGTCACTCGCCAGCCTCCAGCGTAAATTCATAAAGCGATTGCTGCGTTTCATCACGCGCACTGATCAGTCGATTAAAGCGTCGGGTGCTGATTGCACTATTGCCACCACTAAGGCGCCCTACATAGTCAGGCAGCATGGCCGGCTCCAAGGCAACCCCGCGAATCATCACATTATCTGCGTTGCCCACGATACGAAATTCCTGCAGCCACAGACCAGTGAATGACGCGCGGGACAGATCCTTCAAGTGCTGGGAATAGCCAACCAGGTTGCCGAGCGTTGTACCCTGCATGAAATCATAAAGTTCTCGCGCCTGCTGCACGCGCAACTCCCGGGTATTCATCTCACGCACCAGAGCCTGGTCGGTTGCGCGCGCAGCGACTTCTCGCTCCAGCTGCTCGGTACGTGCCGTCTGTTCCTGCAGTGCCTGCTCAACTTCTGCCAGCCGATTCTGGTTAACGCCTGTTTGCCACCATTGCACCAGTGACACCAGAATTGCCAGACCCATCAGCACACCCAGCACCTGCACTGCGCGCGCAGCTGTCACCAGATCGCGCCGCGGCCGCAACTCCAGCAGGTACAGATTGATTTGCTGGTTTACAGTAGCCAAGCTTATACGCTCCCCGCGCCGTCTGTTCTGAGTGCTGCACCGATCGCCATCATGCAGGCACCCTTGGTTTCGTTAGTCACATCTGATGGTGCGTCCAGGTCATTGTAAAAATCCAGCATGCCTACCGGTGAAGCCAGCGCATCGGCCAGCGAGTTCATCATCGACTCGGTGTCTTTCTGTCGCGGCGCGATCATGATCTGGGTAATCGGACTCTGCCCCATCTGACTTTCAAAATAATCCAGCGAGCGTTGTATCTCCAGGGCCAGCCGGTCACGAACCATCTCCCAGTCGGCCTCAAGCAGGGCATCAGGTCCGACCTGAGTGTTAATCTTGCGGGTCAGGTACAACTCGCCGTTTCTGGTCACATTCATCATGCTGCCACTGGCCTTCAAGGCAATAAACGCCAACCCGTTGCTGTCGTCGCTGAACTGCGCTGTCACATTGCGCATTGCCATTTCAGGTATATCGATACTGCTGAGCGACAAACCACTGCGCTCAATCACCTCAATCGACTGCTCCAGTTTCGGCCGGTTTGCAGCTACCGCGTAGACCATCTGCTTGCGCGCCTGGAAAGCATCGTCGGGCAATGGAAACACGTCGATCACGGCCTCTTCGACCGGCATATCCAGCAGGTCCTTGATCTTCCAGCGCACTGCGGCGGCCACCTCGGCCTCCTCTACCTGCGGCATGTCGACCAGAAAGACACTGTAGTCAGCTGGCGCCAGCACCAGATTGGTATCGGCCCCGGCAAGACGGTGCTCATCGACGAGCTGAATCAGCCCGTCCCGCAGGCTCTGCTGCGCCAGCTCATGCTGTATGCAATGCTCCAATGCCAGTTCATCCCTTCGCCGGGTGATATGAGCAAGCGAAATTCGCCGATCATTGATCGACAAACCCACCAGGCCATCGACCCGATTCTTGCGTCCTAACCATTGCAGCACTATCACTACCTCAAATGACCAGTCACAAACTCTTTACGTACTATGACGGCCAATTTAATAATATGTTGAATTATAAGCGTCAAACTACCAATTTCTATAGTAAAAAGCCCCCTTCAGGGGTATATTTGGGGACGTTTTAACGGCTCAGCGACAAGACATTGTTTCAAATCATCCTGTATCAACCTGAAATCCCTCCCAACACCGGCAATATCATTCGATTAATCGCAAATACCGGTGCGTCGCTACATCTGATCGAGCCACTCGGCTTTGACCTGGATGAAAAGAAAGTACGCCGTGCCGGCCTCGATTATCACGAGCTGAGCCAGGTCACACGCTGGTCAGACTGGGCATCATTCGAGCAGCATTTTCAGGCTCATTATCCTGACAACCTGATTTATGGCTTCACCACCAAGGGTAGTCGACACTACCATCAAGCTGCCTTCAACGCAGGAGATGGACTGCTGTTCGGGCCCGAAACCCGCGGATTGCCGCCGGACCTGCTTGACGCACTACCTGCCAGTCAGAAACTGCGCCTGCCGATGCAGGCCAACAGCAGGAGCCTGAACCTGTCCAATACGGTGGCTATTGCTTTGTACGAAGCGCTCAGACAAAAAGACTTCCCAGATTTGTTGTAAATTCTCGCGGTTTCATGACAAAAGTCATGAAAACTCAAGAAATGATGGGAACATGCAGAATGAAGTGGATTTGCCTGCCGATCTCAAGATGATGACCGACAGGCAGTTTCGTTGCTGATCAGCTAGCGGGCTGTTCGCCGCTCTGACCTTGCTGCTGCGCCTTGGACTGCGCATACACTGCATCAAAGTTAACAGGGGCCAGCATGACGGCCGGGAAGCTGCCGCGCGTTACCAGCGCATCAATGGTTTCTCGAGCGTATGGGAACAGGATGTTAGGGCATACTGTTGCCAGAACGCGCTCCAGATCTGCTTCTGCAAAGCCATTGCAGGTAAAAATACCGGCCTGCTGCACTTCCACCAGGAAAGCAATATTGTCGTCCTGCTTGGCTTCGATAGTCAGTTTCAAGACCACGTCGTAAACGCCGTCAGCGATCTTGCTGTTGCTGGTGTTCAGGTTGAAAGTGATCTTCGGAGCCCACTGGCTGCGGAATACTTCCGGCGTCTTGGGGGATTCGAATGATGAATCCTTCAGGTAAATGCGCTGCAGCGCGAACATTGGTCCCTGTTGACCTTCTTGACCAGCCTGCTGTGCTGACTGTGAAGCTGCCTGGCCGTTTCCATTCTGGTTGTTTTCGTTCTCTGCCATGATCTGACTATCTCTCTTGCTGTCTGTTTGTGAAGTACGCTGTTAGCGTAAATTAACTTGTAAAGTAGAGTTTCGTGCTACTTTTTCTGCACGACTGGCAGGTTTTGACCACGCCACTCTGCCATACCACCGCGCAGCCTGACGACCTGATCAAACCCTGCATTCGACAGGATCTTGCAACTGTCGGCGGAATGCTGCCCCAGCTTGCATACAACAATAATGGGACGGGATTTATACTTTTCAAGCTCAGCCAATCGCTCTGAAAGCTTGTTGGCGGGAATATGGATCGAATCGACGATGTGTCCTGCGTCAAATTCCTTTTTATCACGGATATCCAGCATCACACCATCTTTTCTGTTTACCAGCATGACAGCTTCCTGAGTGCCAACCGCGCGCGCATTGGTTTTACTGCGGTGGAACAGGAACGCCACCAACAGCGCCATCCACAATCCTGACAGCATCCAGTGATTGCCCACGAATTCGATAAACTGTGCCATGCCTTCAAGCCCGTTACTCTAATCTACCAAGCCGCGAAGTATACACGGGCCTTATGTCTATTGGTACTTTTGCCTCGGTTCCGCGATAATGGCGAAGTCAACGACCTGCTACAGACTAGAGACCACAAGGACTACAGCAATGACCAACACTACCAGTCGCCCCGCCACCCTGCTGCTTATTCTGGATGGCTGGGGTCATCGGGAGGAAACTGACTCCAACGCCATCGCTGCCGCCAACACCCCTGTCTGGGACTCACTGTGGCAGCACTGCCCTCACACCCTGATCAAGACCTCAGGAATAGATGTTGGTTTGCCCGGCGGCCAGATGGGCAACTCCGAAGTGGGGCACATGAACCTGGGTGCCGGACGGGTGGTGTATCAAAGCCTGACCATGATCGACAAGGACATCGCTGACGGAGGCTTTTACGACAACAAGGCACTGTGCGCTGCCGCCCAGAAAGCCGTCGATTCAGACCGCGCCCTGCACATCATGGGGCTGCTGTCGCCGGGCGGCATCCACTCCCACGAAGACCACATCCTGGCCATGATCAGACTGGCCGAAAAGAAAGGCGTCAAGCGCATCTATCTCCACGCCTTCCTTGATGGGCGTGACATGCCGCCACGTAGCGCCCTGGCATCCATCCAAAAGGCGGATGCAGCCCTGCGCCAAAAGGGCCTGGGCCGCATCGTGTCTGTTGTCGGCCGTTATTTCGCCATGGACCGGGACAAACGCTGGGACCGTATGATGACCGCCTACAACCTCATCACGGCAGGCCTGGGCCAATTCGTTGCTCCCACTGCCGAACAGGCACTGGCCGATGCCTACGCGCGGGATGAAGACGATGAGTTCGTGCAGGCCACTGCCATCGCTGCCGAGGGAGAAAGCCCGGTAGCAATTGCCGATGGTGACGCAGTGGTGTTCATGAACTTCCGTGCAGACCGGGCCCGTCAGCTGGCGCATGCCCTGGTCAATCCGGACTTTGACGGTTTCGTGCGCAAAGCTCAGCCCACACTCGGCGCCTTTGTCATGCTCACCGAATATGCCGCCGATCTTAACGAATACGCGGCCTGTGCCTATCCCCCGCAGCAGTTGACCAACAGTCTGGGTGAATACCTGGCGAACCAGAATCGCAGCCAGCTGCGGATTGCCGAAACCGAGAAATATGCGCATGTCACTTTCTTTTTCAGCGGCGGGCGCGAGGAGCCCTTCGACGGCGAAGAGCGTATCCTGATCCCTTCGCCGGACGTGGCCACCTATGACCTGAAGCCTGAAATGAGCGCACCAGAGGTGACCGACAAGCTGGTGGAAGCCATTAGCAACAAACAATTCGACGCCATCGTCTGCAACTATGCCAACGGCGACATGGTGGGTCACACGGGCGATTTTGACGCCGCTGTAAAAGCTGTGGAAACACTTGATGAATGCCTGGGCCGCCTGGTAGAAGCAATTCGCGCTACCGACGGGCAAATGCTGATCACCGCCGACCATGGCAATGTCGAGCAGATGCTGGACCCAGAGTCAGGCCAGGCACTGACCTCACATACCTCTGGCCCAGTGCCTCTTGTCTATGTGGGTCCGCGCGAGTGGCGCTTCACACAGGAGGGTGCGCTGTCCGACATCGCGCCTACCATGCTCAAGCTGATGGATCTGGATGTTCCGCCAGAAATGACTGGCCACGTGCTGATGGCACCCTGAATCTGGACTGAATTCATGGCAATCGAGTGGGACGCGACAGCGGATCGGCCTGCTGGCTCGGGCTGGCAGCAGCGACCTCTGTGGCTTCCTGACTGTGTTGCCGTCGCAGTCTTTGTGGCCGGCGTGTTTATCGCAACAACGGCGATTGCTCAGGACGGCAATCAGACCCGGCTGATCGAGCTGGACAATGCCATTACGGCCATTGAGCAGTGGGTGTCGGAGACCCGGCAGCAACGATCCGCCGAGGAGCGTGAACTGGATCGTCTTGGCGCCGAGGCAAGAGACCTGTCACAACTGATCGCGCAAAACGAGCAGCAGCTCGCCAGTCTGGATAACCAGTTGCGTACCCTGGAATCACAGCGCCGTGAGTTGCTGCAGCGCAGCGACGCTCAGCGCCAGCAAATTGCCGAGGCATTGCGCGCCACCTACAAAGCAGGCAGCGACAGCCAGCTAAAACTTCTACTGAACCAGCAGGACCCTGCAACCACCCAGCGCATGCTGGTATATTTTGAGCACATAAACCAGGATCGACTGGAGCAGATCAGGCAGTGGCGCGAAACCCTTTCACAGATTGATTCCAACTCGGATGAACTGAGCACTGCTCAGGTGGCCATCGCTCAACAGTCGGAACTGTTAAATACCCGGCAGAGTGCCCTGGCAGAGGCACAGCAGCAACGGCGGGAAATCATCGCCAGCCTGGATGTACAACTGGCTGAACGTGGCGATGAGCTCAGTCAACTACAGCAGGATCGCCAGGAGCTGCAGGAGCTGATCGACGAGATCAATCGCATCGTCGAAGACATCCCGGCACCTGAAGATCTCATGCCATTCGCAGACTCGCGCGGCAGCATGCCCTGGCCCCTACGGGGTGAGTTGCTGGCGCGCTACGGCGATCGCTACAGTGATGGCAACCTTCAGCGCCAGGGCATCATCATTGCTGCGGAAGCAGGTTCTGCGGTTCGCGCCATTCACCCCGGACGTGTTGTATTTGCCGACTGGCTGCGCGGATCAGGTAATCTGATTGTCGTCGACCACGGCAATGCCTATCTCAGCCTGTACGCGCATCAGCAGTCATTAAACAAACAAAGCGGAGACTGGGTAAACCGCGGAGAACCGGTCGGAACCGCCGGAACGGATGCGGGCATGGGCATGCCTGGCCTGTATTTCGAGATCCGCCGCAACAGTCAGACACTAAATCCGGTCGAATGGCTTGAAACAGTGCGCTAAACTGCTGAGCACTACGAGGAGAGTTCATGAACACACTACATTCCCATGATGCGTCGGCAACTGTCACAGACAGGCGTGCCGCAAGATCTGTTACGCGCTCAGCCGGCTCCGTGCTCGGTGCACTGCTGGGATTGATACTCACCACAGCATCTGTATCCACGTCTGCGCAGCCTGTCATGGATAACCCGGAAGCCGGGCAGCCGACCGCTGACACAAGACCGTTGCCGATCAACGAAGTACGTATGTTTGCCGAGGCGCTGGAGGCCATTCGCAGCGCCTATGTGCAGGACATCGATGACCAGACCCTGATCGAGTACGCCATACGCGGCATGCTGGCTGGCCTCGACCCGCACTCCGCCTACCTGAATGCCAATGATTACGACTCACTGCAGGAAAGCACCGAAGGTCAGTTTGGTGGCCTGGGTATTGAGGTTGGCGAAGAAGATGGATACATCAAGGTGATCACGCCTCTGGACGGCTCACCGGCTGATCGGGCCGGCGTTATGGCCGGAGACCTGATCGTCGAGATCGACGGCCGTCCATTGCGTGAAATGATCGTCAACGACGCCATTGAAATGCTGCGCGGCGAGCCAGGTACGACCATCGACCTGACGCTGATGCGCAATGACGAGTCAGAACCGATTGACCTGACCCTGACACGCGAGGTGATTTCGGTAGAGAGTGTTCGGCACCGGATGCTCGAACCGGGTTACGCCTACCTGCGTATCGCCCAGTTCCGCGTCAATACCGGCGAGGAAGTGGTGAAAGCACTGGAGACCCTGATTGAAAACAATGGTGGCCCATTGAACGGCATGGTACTGGATCTTCGCAACAACCCGGGTGGTGTTCTGGAAGCTTCAGTGGCAGTCGCCGATGCGTTCCTGACTGATGGGCAGATCGTTTACACCGAAGGACGCATGAACGAATCAAATGAAACCTATCAGGCCACTGCCAGCGACCCCAGTCAGGGTGTACCTCTGGTAGTGCTGATCAACACCGGTTCCGCCTCGGCAGCCGAAATTGTGGCGGGCGCGCTGCAGGATCAGGGGCGCGCCGTGATCATGGGCACCCGCAGTTTCGGAAAGGGCTCTGTTCAGTCTGTGCTGCCAATCAACAATGAGCGTGCACTCAAGCTGACAACATCGCTGTATTTCACACCCAGTGGCCGCTCCATTCAGGCCTTTGGTATCGAACCGGATATCAGCGTTGATGAGGCATTGGTCACACGCAGCCTGGAACGCCGCGGCATCTATTCGGAGCGCGACCTGGAGGGACACCTGCCTGGCGTCAATGAAAACAGTGACCGGGAACCATCCGGCCCGCGCCCGGTGACATCGTCCGAGCAGATTGTGGTCAGCGACTATCAGCTGAATGAGGCGCTCACACTGTTGAAAGGTTGGCACATCATGCAGCGATCACGCCGATGAGCCCATCACCTGGCACGACCCGGCTGCGCGCGCTGCTTGCTCGCGCAGCGCCCTATGCAAACAAGCATGTTCTTATCGCCATCACTCTTCTGGGCCTTTTGATTCTGGTTCTGGAGCCCTCCGCACCAGCCAATCAGGAAACTTCGACGGCAAATCCTGCCCTTCAGGTTGCAGAACTGCAAACAGCTGCAGTGACGGAGGTGTCTGGTGTCACTCAAGATGACACGCCGCTTTCTAGCACCGAGACTGGTGAAGCATTATCTGAGGCCCAGATTGCTGAACCCAAGGAAATTGCTGAACCCAGCGAACCAGCGGCCAGCCCGGCACTCAATGGAGCGGTTCCGCGCCTCGCCATTATTCTGGATGATATCGGCAACAATCTGGAGCTGGGACTACAGGCAGTGAACTTGCCCGGCCCTGTCACGCTGGCCATTCTCCCATTCACCCCACATGCACACGGACTTGCCGAAGCGGGACACCAGGCAGGCAAGGAAATCATGCTGCATGTCCCAATGAGTAATCTTGCCGGTAGCGACCCGGGACCTGGCGCACTGACTGCCCAACAGGACCAGACATCATTGATAGCTGCACTTCGCAGTGCGATTGCTGACATCCCGCACCTCAAGGGCATCAATAATCATACCGGCAGTGAACTGACTGCTGTCACTCAATCGATGCAGTGGGTGATGGAAGAACTGAAATTGCACGATCTGTATTTTGTTGACAGCATGACCAGCGCCCAGAGCGTGGCAGCCACCGTGGCACAATCGAACGGCATTCCGGTGCTTAAGCGCCATGTCTTTCTGGATAATGTTGTCGAGGAGTCGGCGATCGATGCGCAAATGCAGCGTGCTTTAGGCATTGCTGAGCAAAGCGGATTAGCCGTTGCCATCGGCCACCCCTACCCCGCAACTCTCGCCTATCTCGAAGAGAGGCTGCCGCAGCTTCAGGCGTCAGGCAGTGTGCAGCTGGTTCTGGTGTCCACGCTGCTGGACAGCAGCAGACTATAGGCGCATCTCAATGCCATGCTCGGCCATGTATTGTTTGGCCTGCGGGATTGTGTATTCACCAAAGTGGAAGATACTGGCAGCCAATACCGCGTCAGCGCCACCTTCCAGCACACCATCTACCAGATGCTGCAGCTCACCCACACCACCTGATGCGATGACAGGCACATCAACCGCGTCACTGACCGCACGATTCAGGGCCAGGTCGAATCCGATTTTTGTGCCATCACGATCCATACTGGTCAAAAGAATTTCTCCTGCCCCGTAAGACACCATGCGCTTGACCCATTCAATGGCATCCAGGCCGGTTGGTTTGCGACCACCATGCGTGAATATTTCCCAGCGGCCAGGCTCACCGGCCTCGCTTACTTTCTTGGCATCCACCGCAACCACAATGCACTGAGACCCGAATCGCGCTGCAGCCTCGCGTACAAACTCCGGGTTTACCACAGCGGCGGTATTGATCGACACCTTGTCGGCGCCGGCATTGAGCATGGTTCTGATATCTTCCAGAGTTCGGATGCCACCGCCAACTGTCAGCGGAATGAACACCTGACCAGCTATCGCCTCCACAGTCTGAACGGTTGTTTCGCGCCCTTCACTGGAGGCTGTTATATCAAGAAACGTGATTTCATCGGCACCTGCATCGCTGTAACGTCGCGATATTTCGACCGGGTCACCTGCATCACGGATGTCTTCGAATTTTACGCCTTTGACAACCCGTCCCTTGTCACAGTCCAGGCAGGGGATGATTCGTTTTGCTAGTGCCATGCGCCTTTAATTCCTAATAGTCATCCTGAATGATTACGCCAGAGTTCAGTGGCTGTCGCAATATGCCTGCGCTGCCGCCAGGTCCAACGCACCCTCATAGATTGCACGTCCGGTAATGGCTCCCATAATACCGCCACCTGAAGGCGTTTTGGCGACAGAAACCAGCTCGGCAATATCTTCCATACGACTGACACCGCCCGACGCAATCACCGGGACGCGCGTCGCGCTTGCCAGCCTTACAGTGGCTTCGACGTTAACGCCCTGCATCATGCCGTCGCGAGCGATATCTGTATAGATGATCGCTTCAACACCATCATGAGCAAACTGTTGTGCCAGGTCTACTACATTGGTGGTTGATACTTCCGCCCAGCCATCCGTTGCAACCCAGCCATCTTTGGCGTCCAGACCCACAATTACCCGACCAGGGAATTCGCGGCAGGCCTGCGTCACAAACACAGGTTCTTTGACAGCCTGTGTACCGATGATCACGTATTGGACACCAACACCCAGATAGTATTCGATGGTTTTCAGATCACGGATACCGCCGCCGATCTGCAAGGGCAGGTCAGGGTAGGCTTTGGCGATCGCCTCAACGATGGCTCCATTGACCGGCTCACCAGCAAACGCGCCATTCAGATCGACCAGATGCAATCGTCTGGCACCCTGTTCCTTCCAGTGCTGAGCTGTCTGGACCGGGTTGTCGGAGAAAACAGTTGAATCTTCCATACGTCCCTGGCGCAGGCGAACGCACTGGCCGTCTTTCAAGTCAATCGCGGGTATCACCAGCATGAGTCAAAACCTTGCAAAAAATTGTCTTCTTTTGGGAAAATCAAACACCTGCAGTTAGCCGCCGGTCAGGCGCGACCATCCCAGGCCAGAAAATTACGCAGCAGCTGCAGGCCGCTGTGCTGGCTTTTTTCAGGGTGAAACTGAACGGCAAACAGAGAGCCTTTGCTCAACGCGGATGCAAATGTATGCCCATAATCTGTGGTCGCTGCACACAGTGACGCATCCGTTGGTGCCACAAAGTAGCTGTGAACAAAATAGAAGCGGCTGTTGTCTTCGATGCCCTGCCACAGTGGGTGGGCCTGCCTCTGCTGTACCTGGTTCCAGCCCATGTGCGGCACTTTGAGACGTTTGCCGTCAACATCAAGCAAAACGCCATTGCCAGTCTCGCCGCCAAAGCGTTTAACCGTACCTGGCAGCAATCCCAGACACTCGACGTGCCCGTTTTCTTCGCTGCTTTCCATCAAGGCCTGCATGCCAACACAGATGGCCAGTACGGGTTTGCTGGCTGCCAGAGCCTGACTGACGATATCATCAACGCCAAGTCTGCGGATCTCGGCCATGCAATCACGTATGGCGCCGACGCCAGGAAAAATGATTCGGTCGGCTGCCAGAATGCGCGATGCATCGCTGGTAATTTCTACCCGGACATCGTCGCCCAGGCTTTCCATGGCTTTCGATACGGAATGCAGGTTGCCCATTCCGTAGTCGATAACAGCTACATTATTCATACGCGTGTCGACCGGTCGTTCAATGGCTTACAGACAACCCTTGGTGGAGGGCACAACGTTGGCACTGCGTGGATCAATTTCCATGGCCATGCGCAGCGCACGTCCAAAGGCCTTGAATACGGTTTCAATCTGGTGATGAGTATTGTGCCCGCGCAGATTGTCGACATGCAGGGTTACCAGCGCATGATTGACGAATCCCTGGAAGAACTCGTGGAACAGGTCCACATCAAAACCACCCACAGAGGCGCGGGTGAACGGCACGTGGAATTCCAGACCAGGGCGACCGGAAAAGTCGATGACAACCCGCGACAGGGCCTCATCCAGTGGCACATAGGCATGTCCGTAGCGGCGAATGCCCTTTCGATCCAGCGCCTTGTTGAATGCCATACCAAGCGTGATGCCCAGGTCCTCGACGGTGTGGTGGGCATCAATTTCCAGATCACCATTGGCGACAATATCCATGTCGATCAGGCCGTGACGGGCAATCTGATCCAGCATGTGATCCAGAAACGGCAAGCCTGTCTGGCACTTCAATACGCCACTGCCATCCAGGTTAACTGAAACCTTGATCTGCGTTTCTTTGGTATTGCGCTCGACCGCTGCCTGACGGCCCTGCTCTGACGATGTAGACATCAACCTATCCTGAAAAGTCTGAATTGCGCGCGCATTATACGCCTTTAAGGCCATTGCCAGCCAGTAGCGCGTTTCCCATCCGCCGGCCGGACTGCTAAAGTAAAAAAACATGCAGATTCCCGGCTCGGTCAAAAATCTCTATACCCTGCGTCTGGCATTGCTGGCTGGCGTGCTGATCCCGGTTGTGCTGGTAGTGGCGCTGGCGGGTTCGTGGTCGCTGCGCCTGCTGGAAGATCAGGTAAATCAGCGCATGCAGCAGGATATCGAGCTGATCGCACATGCCATCCGCCTGCCCTTGAGTCATGCGCTTGAACGGGATCGCATCGGTTCGATCAACCAGGCATTGAATTCCGCATTCACCATCGACGTAGTCTACGGCGCCTATGTCTACGACGAAAATGGTGAAGAAGTAGCCCGCAGTGGCCGCCGCGCGGCGCGCGTGGCGACCGATCAGGCAGCATCACTGGCCGCCTCTGGCGATCAGCTGGGCGAATTCTCTCAGGCAGGCAATGAGGAAATTTTCTCCTACTTCGTGCCTCTGACCGATGCCGGTGGTCGCATCAACGGGCTGTTGCAACTGACCCGGCGCGGCAGCGACTTCAGTAACTACATCGCCATGGTGCGCGCCACCGCCTG
Source organism: Gammaproteobacteria bacterium UBA2675 (assembly GCA_002354805.1). Taxonomy (GTDB): domain Bacteria; phylum Pseudomonadota; class Gammaproteobacteria; order Pseudomonadales; family Pseudohongiellaceae; genus Pseudohongiella. The sequence goes on along the minus strand of DEMH01000009.1, from coordinate 597,791 downwards.
GTTTGCGCTTGCCGGCCTCTGCCTGCTACTGGCCATTATCGTGATCGGAGGTCATCACTATGCACTGGGCAGACCACTGCGCCGGATGCTGGAGGGGATAAAGCAGATCAGGAGCAAAGACTCCCAGGCCCGCCTCGCGATCGAAGGCCCAGCAGAAGTCAGGAATATATCTGGCAGCATCAACAACATGCTGGACCGCATAGAGAGCTCAGAAAAACTGGCAACAATTGGGCGCCTGTCAGCCGGTATCGCTCACGAGCTCGGCAGCCCGCTGGCGGCTCTGGACGGCAAAGCCCAGCAGGCCCTGCGGGAAACGGACAGCGAGTCCAGGACCGGTCGCTGTCTGACGCAGATTCGTTCCCAGGCCCAGCGCATGGAAGTCATCATCCGGCAGCTGCTGGATTATGGCCGCGATAACCCGCTGCAGCGTGTCAGCCTGGAAATCAGCCAGCTGGTCGAACAGGCCACCGACCATGCGCTGGCAGCAGCGCCCAGCGCCAGGGACTCACTGTGCGACGGCCAGCCGACTATCAAGGTCGAGGGCAGCCCCCTTCGTGTGCGAGTGGACGCGATGCGCTTCGACCAGGCTCTCAGCAATCTGATCGGCAATGCGCTTCATGCCTGCCAGTCTCAGATCAGGATCAGCTGGGATGTCGTGGACACATCAGGGTCGCAATCAACCCGCATCATGATCGAGGATGATGGGGACGGAATCAGCAAAGACGAGCTGCCAAATCTGTTCGACCCATTTTTTACGACCAAACCAGTGGGTCAGGGCACGGGGCTGGGACTTGCTGTTGCCCACGCAGCCGTTGCTGACCACGGAGGACATATCTCGGTGGCGCGCTCCGAACGTCTGGGCGGCGCCTGCTTCACGATCCATCTGCCTGCGTCAGCCCCTCAGGCCTGACGCACCCTGACCGCCCATGAACCGACCAGAGGAAACGCACCGGGACATCGAATGGATGACAACATCACACAAGACACCGTTTTAATTGTCGAGGACGATGAGTCACTGCGAGAGCTGCTCACCGAAGAGCTGACGGATGCCGGCTACCAGGTGATGGCTGTTAGTGATGCACGCAAAGCCGCGCTGATGCTTGAGAAGCATGACGTGCAATTGATTATCAGCGACCTGCGTCTCCCCGGGGACACCGGACTGGATCTGTTGGGTCATATCCGGGCAACAAGCTCTCAGCAAAACAGCCCTGGACCAGGGTTTATCATGGTTACTGCGTTTGGCACCGTAGAGCAGGCCGTCGACGCTCTCAAGCAGGGGGCCGATGACTTTTTAACCAAACCCATCAAACTGGATCACTTGCGAATCAGTGCCGAACGGGTCATACAGCGTCGCCGGCTCCAGGAAGAACTGGCACGCTACAAGGCTCTGATTGACGACCAGGAGTTTCACGGCATGCTGGGCCGCAGTCTGGCCATGCAGCAGTTATTCAACAATATCCGGATGGTCGCGCGAGCGGGCGGTCCGGTGTTGATCTCCGGTGAAAGTGGCACTGGCAAGGAGCTCGTGGCACGCGCCATTCATGCCGAAAGCGATCGAAACAACGCGCCTTTCATTGCCATCAATTGCGCGGGCATCCCGCCAGCGCTGCTGGAAAGTGAGCTCTTCGGCCACACCGCAACCGCATTTACGGGTGCCCAGAAGGCACGTCAGGGCCTGTTTGCCGAGGCAGACGGTGGCAGTCTGCTGCTGGATGAAATTGGTGAAATGCCTGTCGAGATGCAGGCCAAGTTACTGCGAATTCTGCAGGATGGTCGTATTCGACCGGTAGGGGCTGATCAGGAGAAACAGCTGGATGTCCGTATTCTTGCCGCCACCAACCGTAAGCTGGAGCAGGAGGTAAACGACGGGCGCTTTCGTGAGGATCTGTATTTTCGCCTGCAGACCTTCGCTATCGAGGTGCCCGCGCTACGTGATCGGGACGATGATCTTGATCTTTTGATTGCACATTTCATCCGGCGCGTCAGCCTGCAGCAGAACAAAAACATAACGGCGATCGATGAGCCCGTCCTGTTGCGGCTGCGTCAATACGACTTCCCCGGCAATGTGCGCGAACTCGCCAGCACCATCGAGCGAGCCGTCACGTTCTGTCAGGGCAGCGAAATCGGGCTGCAGGACATGCCGGAGCGCCTGCGGCACGCCAGCTCAACATTGTCGGCACCCGAAATCAGTGATGCATACAAAGCAGAGATCGGTGGCGGAGCGTCGCGGGAATCGGCATTTCTGGCATTGATCAACCGCCTTGAGGGCAGCCAGCCGGATCCGGAAACCTGGACCTCACTACCCGTGCTGGAGCAGGCCTATATTGACTATACCCTGCAGCGCTTTAAAGGAAACAAACGGCAAACCGCCAATGCCCTTGGTATTGGTCGAAGAACGCTGTATCGCAAGCTCGGCGATGACACAGATGCGGAAACTGGCGATCACAGCTAACTGGATCAGCGTGCCGGCAAGGCCGCGCCCGGGCTGGCGGAATTGGTGCCTGAATTGATGCCTGAATGGCTGTCTGACACACCCATGGAGGCACATGCGCCACTCTGACACACCAGACAAGCCTCAATCGAAAATCATTTAACTAACAATATCAGTGAATTAGACAAAGCCACAGACTGGCATGATGCTTGAATAACAGCATGGCACATGAACACTATGGAGGATACCCATCATGTTGAAGAAGCTGATTTTCTTGCCGCTGACCTGCGCTCTTGCCTTCCTCGCTGCACCCGTTCACGCCCAGCCAGCACCGCAGGCCGCGCCACAGAGTGCGCCGCAAATGGAACTGACAGCCGAGCTGAAGGATAACTTTGTGGCAGCCTACACTGACATCATGGAAATCCAGATGCGGTATGCACAGCAGCTGCAGTCGGTAACTGATGAAGCTGAAGCTAACACCCTGCAGCAGGCTGCGCAGGGAGAAATGCAGCAGGCCGTTGAGGCCAATGATCTGAGCATTCAACAGTACAATCAGATCATTCAGATGGCGTCAGCAGACCCGGCACTTTTGCAGGAGCTGGAGACCGCCATTGAAGCCAACTCCTGAGGGGTTTCTTTAAGCGCAGCACTGACGGCTGCTGCCAGGCAGCCGTCGCTTCGCTGTCTCACAGAGTTGCTTCCCTGCAACTACCGCCTGACATCCCGCCAGAACCTCCTCAAACTTCGCAAATTTTGCACCCATCCGATTTCGTGCGACAATCAAAGGCCATGTTCAGTCTGCTCCGGGGATGCGGCAATCCATGTCAAAGTTATTGAAGTACCTGACTTTTTTTATCACCGGCCTGCTTGTTTTTGTTGTTGCGCTGGCGTTGATTCTATTTGTGGTAATCGACCCCAATCGGTACCGACCCGTGCTGGAGGACCTGGTCGCCAGCCAGACAGGCCTGCAACTGCAGATTGCCGGGGACATGAACTGGACTTTCAGGCCGGTTTTCGGGCTCAGCCTGCAGGATGTGCGCCTGAGCAATGGCGTGACACCGCAGGAGCTGGCTTCCTTCTCTAACGTAGCACTTCGGCTGGAACCAGCAGGCCTGTTCCGGGGAGAGCTGAACCTTCAGGAATTCATTGCCGAAGACCTGCACATCAACTGGACCGTCGACAGCAACGGCCAGACCAACTGGCTGCTGGACCTGCCACCCAGTGAGGCACCTGCCCAGACCAGCAGTGCCGGCAGCATACCGGTCGATATCAACATTGCGCAGGTGACCCTCAATAATGCGAGTATCGACATACAGGATCAGCAACAGGGGCTCAATGCCAGCCTGCGACGTCTGAACCTGTCGGGCTCGAATACCAACCTGCAGGGCCAGGAGTTTCCGCTGGAAATCAGCACTCAGCTGATTGATCAGACCACCAATCGGCGTCTCGACCTGAATCTGCAGAGTGACACATCCATCGACCTGGACGCTGGTGACATTGCACTGAGCGACATCAGATTCAATCTCAGCCCATTGCTGATTACCGGCTCAGCCGAAATCAATAACTTCCGCAACGATCTGAGCTGGCAGGCTGACCTCAGCAGTCAGCCGTTTAATCTTAGTTACCTGCTGGAAAACTTCATGGCGTTACCAGAAGACAGCATGCCAGCGCCAGACGAGCAGCAGATTACTGTGCAGACTCTGCGGGTCAACGGTGATACCGAAGGTGTCACACTGCAGGAGCTGTTGCTGGGACTCAATGACACCAGCGTGGAATTGACCGGCGACCTGTTGTTCGCCACCGGCAACCGTCGCATGATGATTGGCTACGAATTGCGCGGCGGCGACATCAACCTCGACGACTGGCTGCCTGCCTCCGAACAAGGACAAGTCTCTGCCCCAGGCTCTGGTACCAGTGGCGGCACATCCACCGCCAATGCAACTGAGCTGCCACTGGAGATCCTGAACACACTGGATTTGCGCGGCAACCATTCCTTTGACTCCATTAGCTATTCTGGTCTGCGTCTGGCACCAGTCAGTGCCACCCTGCAAATCCAGAATGGCGTGCTTAATCTGGTCAGCCAGCCCGCAGGTTTCTACGACGGCACGCTGGCTGCGACCGCCTCCGTCAATGCCAGCAGCAGGCCTGCGCGTGTCGAGATCGAGACTCAGCTTGAGAATGTCAGTGCTGCCGCACTGACTGAGGACAAACCCAGACTGGGCTTTTTCACTGGTAATTTTAACGCCAACACCAGCCATACCATGCAGGGCAATACCGTTGACGCCCTGCTCAACAGCATCTCTGGTGCGAGCCAGATGCAGGTAGCCAACAGCTCGGTGGACATCACTATGTTGAAACAGGTGTTTGCAGCCATCTCGGTGCTCAACCCCGATGGCAACCTCGCTGCGCAGTGGCCTGACACCGTTCGCTTCAACAGTGTCGAGGCATACCTGCTGTTTAACGACGGTCTCGATGAGAATCAGGAATTGCGCGTGCGACTGGATAATTTTGATGTAAGCGGTACCGGCGGAATCAACCTGGATCAAGGTGAATTTGATTACAGCGTAGAGTTCACTATTCTGGGCGAGCCGGCACCTCAGACAATACGAGTCAACCCGAATTATCACAATATCCCCTGGCCCATTCGATGCGACGCAGCGTTCACGGACCCCGGCCTGCAATATTGCAGCCCCGACCTGCAACGCGTGCGCGAGGTGTTTGCGCAAATGGCGCGCAATGAAGTAGAACGCCGCGCCAGCGAAGCCATTGGTGAGCAGGTCGAGCGCCTGCGTAACCGCGTGCGCGAACTTTTCCAGAACAACTGATAGTGCCAACCACAAAGAACAATCCGCCACTCCTGGACTCAGGAGTGGTCCTGGAATGGTTTGACGACCACGGCCGGCATGATTTGCCGTGGCAGCATGATCAGACGGCCTATCGCGTCTGGGTTTCAGAGATCATGCTGCAGCAGACACAGGTCAGCACGGTCATTCCTTATTACCAGCGCTTTATGAGCAGCTTCCCGACTGTCGAGGCGCTGGCTGCGGCGCCCCTTGATGAAGTGCTGCACCTGTGGACAGGGCTGGGTTACTACGCCAGAGCCCGCAACCTGCACAAAACGGCCCAGCGAGTAGTCAGCGAATTCGACGGCGAGTTTCCCGCATCGCTAGAATTACTTGAGTCGCTGCCTGGCATAGGTCGTTCCACTGCCGGCGCCATCCTGTCTCTGGCGCTGAACAGGCGCGGTGTCATTCTGGACGGTAACGTAAAGCGCGTTCTCTGCCGTTATTACGCGATTAGCGAATGGCCCGGCACCAGCAAGACCCTGGCTCAACTTTGGGAGCTCGCCGAGGCCTCGACGCCCGAACAACGCTTTGGTGACTATGCACAGGCCATGATGGACCTGGGCGCAACGCTGTGCACACGCAGTCGACCGGCCTGCCTGCACTGCCCGCTCGTCAAACACTGCCAGGCCAGACAGCAAGGTATTGAATCGCAACTTCCAGCCAGTAAACCACGCCGATCCTTACCGGAGAAGTCTGTCTACATGATCATGTGGCAGGACGACGATGGCCGGGTATTCCTGCAGCAGCGACAGGCCTCCGGCATCTGGGGCGGCCTGTGGAGTTTCCCCGAGTGTGAAGACAGGGATGTCCTGAACCAGTGGCTGCAAGATCGTCAGTTGCAGATTGACAGCATCTGGCCTAAGGTCAGCCACACATTCAGTCATTTTCGCCTGCACATCACCCCGGTTCATGTCACTGGTGCAATCGACGCTGACCAACCGGGCTGCGGGATCGCAGATTCTGCAGGTTCCCTCTGGTATCACAGCCAGACACAGATGCCCCAGGTTGGTCTGGCTGCACCCGTCAAGAAGCTGCTGCAGCAACTGACGTGAAAACAATTATTCAGATCATCAAGAGATAGAGGAACAACATGTCCCGCACTGTTTTCTGCAAAAAGTACCAGAAAGAACTCCCAGGATTGGCAATGCCACCCTATCCGGGCCCCAAAGGCCAGGAGATATTCGAGTCTGTTTCCGCCCAGGCCTGGCAGGACTGGCAGAAGCAGCAGGTGATGCTGATCAATGAAAAACACCTGAGCATGGCCAGCGCCGACGACCGCAAGTACCTGCAGGCGCAGATGGATAAATTTTTCAACAATGAAGACTTTGATACTGCCAGCGGCTACGTCGCGCCGGAATAGAAAATTGCCCATCAAATCCCGTTCAGAGACTTGACTCCGGCAGCCGCAACGGTTTTAATACGCGCCTTGTCGCCATACGACAGCCAGATTACGCCCAGGTAGCTCAGTCGGTAGAGCAGAGGATTGAAAATCCTCGTGTCGGTGGTTCGATTCCGCCCCTGGGCACCACATACAACAAGCCTCGCATTTGCGGGGCTTTTTTGTATGTGCTGTCCAGGGGCCGGATGAGAACCACCGCCTGGTTCGACAAACTACGTAGTAGTTTGCAACGAGCGCGTCAGCGCGAAGCCCGCAGGGTCGTAAACAGCCACAAGCTGTTTACGATTCTTCCGCCCCGTCACACCAACCACTACCCTACCCCGGAGCCTCACTCTAGCGGGGCTTTTTTGTATGTGCTGTCCAGGGGCTGGATGAGAACCACCGCCTGGTTCGACAAACTACGCAGTAGTTTGCAACGAGCGCGATAGCGCGAAGCCCGAAGGGTCGTAACAGCCCCAAAGGCTGTTACGATTCTTCCGCCCCGTCAAACCAACCACTGCCCTACCCCGGAGCCTCACTCTAGCGGGGCTTTTTCGTTTGTGGTGCCCAGGGGCTGGATGAGAACCACCGCAGTCACCGATCCGCCAGACGCCCCGAGCCACCTAATTCGTAGTAGAGCACGGGCAGGAAGTCATCGACCCCCCAGCCGGGGTCATTAGTCCACTCAGCATCATAAAATGCCGTGGGACGCGCCAGCATGACCTCTTCCAATTTCTTGCCTTCCTGAATAAGGGAAAGCACCTGCCCCCGGATGTCGAGAATCATGTCGCGAAATGCTATCAGCTCCTCACGTCCGACTACTGCCAGACCGTGCCCGGGAATCACCCTGGTATCAGCACCGGCAATCGCGATAGCCATATTTATGGCCTCAATCGTCCCCGCAAGACTTCCACCGTTGTAGACATCGATGATGGGGTAGCTGGTCGTTCTATATACGTCCCCCAAATGCAGCACATCTGACTCTGGGAAATACACAAATATATCGCCATCCGTGTGTGCCGGCGGGACCAGAAATGCCTGAACCTCCTCACCATTCAGATGAAAGCTGAGCCTGTCGTTAAAGGTAACGACAGGCCGGGCTGATTCAGGTTGCGAGGGCACGAATGTGCCGCCATTTCTGGGGAAGCGATTCCGTTGCTCAAGAAAGCGATGACGTGTGTTGTCCGATGCAAAAATGAGCACGCCCATTTCAGCCAGATCATGGTTGCCACCAATGTGATCAATGTGAATATGGGTATTGATCAGAAACCGGATCTCAGCATCACTTACCTGCTTTACGGCAGCAACAAGCCTGTCAGATAACGGTGCAAAAAGGGAGTCCACCAACAGGACGCCTTCCGGCCCTATCATTGCTCCTACGTTGCCGCCGCCACCTGGCCGTTGAACCATATAAACACTGCCAGCCACATGTTCAATAGAGAGTTCAACTCCATCAAACTGATCCTGGCTCAGGGACAGTGTCGGAGCTGCAGCAAGCAGCACCACGGCAATTCTAATCAAGAAGGTTTTAGCTAACATTTTAGCCCTCTCTGGCTTTTGTAGAGAAATCTGCCACCAATCTTGCAGGATTTAACTCAGCACTGAAAGGCAATGCTAATAAAAAAGGGCGCAGCCAGGACTGCGCCCTTTCTTGTTTAAGCAGGCTGATCAGAACGTCTTGCGAATACCCACTTCAAACGTCCTGCCCAGAGGATTGCCGATCCGCGGATCGTAGCCAAACTCCTGACGTGACGCCGGCGGATCTTCATCCGTGATGTTGTTGATGGACGCAGTGAAACTGGCCCACTCATGATCCCATATCCAGTGGAAATCACCGGCCAGCCAGCCACCCGGATCAACACCGTAGTAGGATGGCTCAAACGGCGTAGTAGTGCCTGGCTGGAAGCCACCTGGAACAAGTGCCGCTTCGTTGATGGTGCCATCCGAGTTGTAGTAACGCTCATCCTTGACGCCATCGATGTAGCCCAGGACAAAGCGGAAGTTGTGATCGCCCTGACCATAGTTGATGTTCAGGTTCGCACGCCATTCGGGTGCTGCCTGCGCAATAGTTGCGAAGTTCAGTGTACCAAGGCGATCATCACCCGGATCCAGCAGGAAGCCATCCAGTGTTGTCTCACCAAACTCAAATTTCTCAACCTTGGTGAGAGTCAGACCCAGACGCATGTCGCCAGCAAACGCAGGGAAGCTGTAGTTGGCCTGGACATCAAAGCCTTCTGTCAGCTGACCAGGGCCATTACCAAACTCGGTGGTGATCGCGGCAAAGTCGTTGGCTGTGGTGACACCCTGGGTACAGGTGCCGCCATTGAACTGAACACGCCCGATCAATGGATGCGAACAGTCAGCCAGCGCCGTCCTGTTGCTGGGTACACTGGTCTGTCCGGGTGGCGGGATACTGAACACAGAACTGGCAATAGTGTTGGCTGATGCCAGCAGGCCGAGTTCATCTTCGGTTTCAATGCTGAAGTAGTCGATGATGAACTGGAAGTCGTGACCGGCATCAAAGCCTTCCGATTGCCAGATAAAGCCGGTATTCCATACCGTTGCAGTTTCCGGCTCTATTCCCGTAGCTGTGATCGTTGTGGCACCACGCCAGTCACCACCGGCTATGGTGTAGCTGTTTACGCCGACGTTGACTTCGCCAGGGTTCAGACCTGCACCAGGCGCTTGATAGTTGGTGCCGTAGGAGCCACGGAATGACAGGTTGTCAGTAATGTCATACTTGCCCGACACCTTGTACACGGTAGCATCCAGATCACCACTGAAACGCTCGTGACGAAGCGCCGCAGTCATGTTCAGACGATCCAGTAAAGGCAGGCTGAATTCAGCAAACGCCGACTCCTGCTGCTGACTGGTGGAGTCTGGCGGGTTGATGCCAAAGAAGAAGAACGGACCAGGACCATCTGGCGTACAGCCATTGTATTCCGGATCAGTTGGATCCCGCGGTGTCTGCTCATCCCAGAAACAGGGCATCGCGCCGTTGTAGATGGGGTCGGGCACGGTCTGGCGGTTACGGCTGTCGCGGTACTGAACACCGGCCCCCCAGGCAATATTACCCCCGGGCAATTCGATCGGCGTCAGGCCACTGAATACCAGGTCCACCGTAGCGCTCCAGGCAGTGGTTTCTCCATACCGATCATTAAACAGCCACTGACGCAGCTCCAGCGGGTTCTGCAGCGATGGATCAAATGCAGGGTTCGGCAGACCCAGCTCAGGCTGGCTGGCGAAGTTGGAAGCAAACGGGTTATACCACATACAGTCGCCAACACCCGCCAGGGCAGGGTTTTGAGTCCCCAGACGGTTAGGGTCCAGATCTGGAGCGTCACAGTTCGGTCCGCCAAACCCGTTCAGGGCTTCCTGTACACGCGCACCCATGATATCCGGCGCCGAACTGCGAATGTCCGACTGGTTATAGGTGAACGCCAGGTCCCAGCTGATGTCATTGGACAATTCACCAGTAAAGCCGGTAGAGATGTGCCAGTTGCGACTTTCATTTTCATTCGGCGTACTGTGCAGACCAGGGCCAGCCCAGGTGTCATTACCGCCATGCGCGAACGCACGATAGGTGATTGGAGTGAAACCCTGTGTCAGTCCAAACAGTGGGTTGTTGGCCCAGCCGGTACGTTGCGCGAATTCCTGCACAAATGGATTGGTGGTTGGCACATACAGTTGATACGTCAGACCGGAGGTCTGCGCCGGTCCGCGAACTACTGGTTGTGATGGCGAACCATAGGCCTCTGGCGTATGTACCCGTCCGTACGCTGCGCGAGCATAAAACTCCAGGTTGTCCGACATTTGCGTCGTTACCTGACCAAACAGACGATAGATCTCGTTTTCCTCAACCACGTTGTAATACGGAATATAACCGTAGTTACACGTGAAGGCATTTACATAGATTCCGCCAACCGCATTACATGACTCCGGGGTAAAGTCTGACACCAACCCCAGCGGCGAACCCCACTCAGAGTTAGCAGTCAACCCCGGATTGGCTGGCAAAGAAGCCCTGGGCACCCAGCCTGCCAGGTTGGTCAGCCCCGACCACGGCGCCGGGTTGACACCGTAAGGCAAACTGGAAAAATCCCGGTCCTTGGTTTGCAGTCGTGAGCGGTGATCCCACTCCGCTGCTACCAGAATATTGCTGTCGCCAACATCCCAGCCAGCCTTGCCGGTAATATTCCAGTCACCATCCGAGTCAAAGCCGCCCTTGTAGGACGAACTCAACTCGACACCCGAAAAACTGTCTTCAGTAATGAAATTGACAACTCCACCCGTGGCGTCCGCACCGTAAGTCACTGCAGCGCCATCCTTAAGGATTTCGATGCGTGCGGTGACTGATGACGGGAACAGCGATGAATTTTGTGGAGTGCGGCGTCCGTTAAAAAGGGTCAGAGTTTTGTCAGAACCGATACCGCGCAGGTTGAAACTGACGTTACCGGTGTTGCCTGAGCCACCAAAATAATACGCCTCACCAGTGATGGGACCACCTGAGGTTAAGGTTTTGGCGAACTCGAGGGCAGTTGGACTGCCGGTTTCCAGCAGTTCGGCTGCTGAGAAGACCTCCACGGGCAGTGCGGTATCGACCGGGGTTCCCCTGATAAGTGAACCGGTTACGATGACTTCTTCGATTTCTGCTTCCTGGGCGGCGATCGGGACCGCCGTGCTTGCAAGCATGATGGCCAGCGCCAAAGAATGACGCCTGCCTGTGTAGACATTTTGCATGTGGTCACGCTCCTGTAGTTATTGTTTTTGTACTCGAATGGTCCGTAAAGCACCACTGATACAGCTACAGCGTGGAATCGACGACGACTGCTGACTGTCATGACCGAGACTGACTATATGCCCTGAATGTTACAGATTCAAGCAGTTCTCAACCGTCTGTTACAATTGTGCCGCGCGCACCATTCGCATTTGCGTCTCGCTTCCAACAGGCCTCAAGCTTGCAACTGGCACGGTCATGACATTAAATGGCAGCTATTTCAAAAAGAGCTTAAATCCGCATAACTATGATCAACTGGCAAGACATTGACACCGTCATCTTCGACATGGACGGCACCCTGCTGGACCTGCACTTCGACAATTATTTCTGGGAGCATCTGGTACCCTCCACCTGGGGCGCCCGGCTCGGCCTGTCGCAGCAGGAGGCATGGGCACAACTGAGCGAGCAATACCGCAGCCTGCACGGACAGCTGAACTGGTACTGCATTGACTACTGGTCAGACACCCTGCAGCTGGACATCCAGAAGATGAAAGACGAGCTGCGTCACAAGATTGCGGTACGGCAGCACGTGCCCGAATTCCTGCAACGCCTCAAACAACTGGAAAAACAACTGCTGCTGGTCACCAATGCGCATCCAGGCAGCCTTAACCTGAAGCTCGATCACACCAGAATTGGTGACTACTTCGACGCGACCATCAGCTCACATTCCCTCGGCAAAGCCAAAGAGAATCACGGTTTCTGGGAGCAGTTGCGCCAGCAGCAACCATTCCTGCCTGCACGCACCGCGCTGTTCGATGACAATCTCAATGTGCTGAGACAGGCCCGGCGAGAAGGCATTGCATATCTGTATGCCATTGAGCAGCCTGACAGTCAGCGCCCGCCGCTTGAGCAGGGCGAGTTCTACCAGGTACGCCACTTTATCGATATCATGCCTCAGGCCACTGAAACGGTTTCCGCCAACTGATCAGCAATAGCGACCAGACTCACAACTATGTCAGACCAGGATAACAACTCGCCCGCCAAAGTCAGACTGGACAAATGGCTGTGGGCCGCGCGACTTTTCAAAACCCGCGCTCTCGCCAAAACCGCCGTAGAAGGCGGCAAAGTCGAAATTGATGGCCAGAAACCCAAGCCGGGCAAGGAAATAGGTGTCGGCACGACTCTCAAGGTCCGCCAGGGCTGGGATGATCGCACCATAACTGTGCTCAAGCTTTCCGAGCAGCGGCGGGGTGCTCCCGAGGCGCAGCAGCTTTATGAAGAGACCGAAGAAAGCATTCGCGAGCGCCAGCGCCTGGCAGAGCTTCGAAAAATGCAGGCGGCCGGACCTTTCTCCCACGAAAAACCCAACAAAAAAGACCGTCGCCTGCGACAGGCCATGAAGGGGCGCTTTTAGGTCATTACGCTGACGCGATACGGCGTGAACGACCAACGATAATCACAGTATGATCACCTGAGCTTTTTTGGCATAATGCCGACGATCCGTCATCCCGATGCAAGCAGTCCAGGAAGGTAACGTATGACTACCATTACGCAGGACATTACGCAGGACGCTACACGCACGATCTATAAAAACCTCGCTCCCGCCCGACTGATCGAAATTGCTCTGCAGCGGAATGAAGGCACGCTGGCCGACAATGGCGCCCTGGTGGTCACGACAGGGCAGCGTACTGGCCGTAGCCCCAAGGATCGCTTCATCGTAAAAGAGTCAGCCTCAGAAGGCCTGATCGACTGGGGCGCCGTCAACCAGCCCTTTGATCCGGCAAAGTTTGACGCCCTGTGGCAGCGTGTCAGTGACTACATGGCGGATAAAGACGTTTTTATCGCAGATCTGCACGTCGGGTCGGATCCAGAACACTACATTCCCGTGCAAGTGAATGCGCAGTATGCCTGGCACTGCCTGTTTGGCAGCACGCTGTTCATCAAATCACCGGACAACTACAACCCGAAAGACAAGGCAGTCTGGCAGATTCTCAGCGCACCGGAGTTTGTCTGTGACCCTGGCCGCGACGGCACCAACTCGGACGGGGCAGTAATCATCAATTTTGCACAGCGCAAGGTGCTGCTGGCAGGCATGCGTTACGCTGGCGAGATGAAAAAATCGATGTTCTCTGTACAGAACTTCCTGTTGCCAGAAAAAGACGTGCTGCCCATGCACTGCTCTGCCAATGTCGGTGAAGACGGTGATGTCTGTCTCTTCTTTGGACTGTCTGGCACCGGCAAAACCACCCTGTCTGCAGACCCTGCACGCTACCTGATTGGTGATGACGAGCACGGCTGGGGTAAAGGCACGGTGTTTAATCTGGAAGGTGGTTGCTACGCCAAGTGTATTGATCTGAGCCAGGAAAATGAGCCGGTCATCTGGGATGCGATCAAGTTTGGATCCGTGATCGAGAACGTTGTCATCGACGAGAAATCGCGTCAGGCAGATTACGCCGATACCAGCCTGACTCAAAATACCCGCGCCTGTTATCCGCTGACCCACATCCCCAAGCGCGTCGCGGAAAACCGAGCCGGCGAACCCAAATCAATCGTATTTTTAACCTGCGATCTGACAGGTGTGCTGCCGCCAGTGTCAATTCTGACACCGGAAGCCGCCGCCTATCATTTCCTTAGTGGTTATACGGCCCTGGTCGGCTCTACTGAAGTGGGCGCAGGCGATGGCATCAAGTCCACCTTTTCAACCTGTTTTGGCGCGCCATTCTTCCCACGCCCTGCGGGTGTCTACGCTGAACTGCTGATCAAGCGCATTGCCGAATTCAACAGCCAGGTGTATCTGGTTAATACCGGCTGGACCGGTGGCCCTCACGGTGTTGGCAAGCGCTTCAAAATACCTGTTACACGGGCGATTCTGCATGCCATTCAGACGGGTGCTCTGCGCAATGCAGAAACCACTCACCTCGATGGCATCAACCTGACCATTCCGACGGCCGTGCCCGGTGTCGACAGTGCCCTGCTGAACCCGAAAGACACCTGGGCGGATCCGTCTCGTTACGATGCCAAGGCGGCCGACCTGATTGAACAGTTCCGCAATAACTTCAAGCGGTTCAAGGTTTCGGAAGCCATTGTGTCAGCCGGCCCGCAGGCGAGCTAGCCAAAGCAGGCACCAGGTGATCTATAATACGGCGCCAGCGCATTACTGGCGCAGAAGAGGCTGATATTTTGTCCGATACACTGCAGGAATCCCTAGATCGTTTCAGGTTGCCGGCCTTCAAGTCCACCTGGGCCAATATCCATCGCGGCATCGAAAAAGAAAGCCTGCGCGTGACACCCGACGGTCGCCTGGCCCAGACGGAACACCCGCGCGCGCTGGGCTCGGCATTCACGCACCCGTACATCACCACGGACTATTCAGAAGCGCTGCTGGAGTTGATTACACCCGTCTCGGATTCCATCACTGAGACCCTGTCGTTTCTGGGCGATCTGCACAAATACGTGTACTCCAGTCTGCCTGATGGTGAACGGCTTTGGGTATCCAGCATGCCCTGCCTTATCGAAAGCGACGAGCAGATCCCGCTTGCCCGTTATGGCAGCTCCAACATGGGGCAGCTCAAGACTCTCTATCGTGAGGGCCTGGGTCACCGCTACGGGCGACTGATGCAGACCATCGCCGGTATCCACTACAATTTTTCGATGCCAGACAATTTTTGGGAACAGTACCGGGAAATGCAGGGCAGCTCAGAAGACCTGCAGACATTCCGCACCCGGAACTACCTGCATCTGATCCGCAACTTTCACCGTTACTCCTGGTTGCTGGTTTACCTGTTCGGCGCCTCTCCGGCAGTGTGCAAGTGCTTTACCAAAGATCGCCCGCATGATTTACAGGAACTCGATGAGTGGACTCTTTACAAACCCCATGCCACCTGCCTGCGGATGGGCGACCTGGGTTACAAAAGTGATGCGCAGCGTTCGATATTCGTCTGTTACAACGACCTGAACAACTATATCGACAGCCTGTACAGCGCCCTGATTACGCCCTACCCGCCCTACGAGCAGATCGGTGCGACCGATGCCAGCGGCAAGCGACTGCAGATGAACACTAATCTGCTGCAGCTCGAGAATGAGTTCTATGCGACCATTCGTCCGAAGCGGGTTGGCGAAGGTGGCCAGCGCCCCCTGCAACTGCTCAAGGCAGGCGGTATCCAGTACATCGAAGTTCGTGCTCTTGATCTCAACCCCTTCCTGCCACTTGGCATTGATGCCGAGCAGATCCATTTCCTTGATGCATTCCTGCTGTATTGCCTGCTCGCGGAAAGCCCCGAGTGCCATCAGGCCGAGAACCGGGAGATCGAGAAGAATCTGTCACTGACGGTGAATCAGGGGCGAGAGCCCGGGTTGAAGCTGACCCGCGAGGGCGAAGCAATTTCACTGCAACAATGGGCGACACAGCTGCTGAGTGATATCCGGCATAGCGCCAACCTGCTTGACTCAGCGCATGACACTACCGCTTACAATTCAGCCCTGAGCCAACAGCAGGCCAAAGTGGACGAGCCTGAGAATACGCCGTCAGCCAAAATCCTCGCCATAATGAAAGCGCAACAGATGCCGTTCTGCAAATTTGGCATGCAGGCTTCGGAAAACACACAAAAGTTTTTCGAGGAAAGTGCGATTGACGCAGAAAGGCTGGCCGAATTCAAAGCGGCCAGTCAACACTCAGTGGACGAACACACAGCTGGCGAGGCCGCGGAAGACAGCAGCTTCGATGAGTTTCTGACCCGCTGGAATGACTATCACATCTGAGCCAGCGCGCTGAGGGCTGGCTCAGATTGATGACACTGATCTAGCGTCGGAAGGCCTGGAACAGGCACAGGGAAAACAGCGCGATAAACCCGATCAGCGCCAGCTCGGGAATGGAAAGGATTCCCAGAAAACGCCAGTGCACTTCAGCACAGTTACCATCACCCTGCAGCAGGAAACTCAGCGTATCCATCAGGGGGAAGTTCTCCACCATGTAACTGAACCCTGGTCCGCAGGCCGGCACCTGATCTTCGGGCAGATAGGTCAGCCAGATCTGCCGAATGGCAAAATAGCTTCCCGCCACACACATGGCTGCCGCCCCCAGCGCATAATTGCGTCGACCTCGCACACCAGGATTGTGAATCGCTGCTGCAAGACACACCAGGCCGGCCGCCACAACAAAGACTCGCTGTGTAATACAAAGACCACATGGCTCCAGCAACATGACGTGCTCCATGTACAAAGCCCCGCCAATGATGAGCACGGTGGCAATGAATATCAGCAGATTAAGCAGTCTGGAATTGGGCATCAGCGCCAGCAGTCGGTCAATCATGATCCGTTTCCTGTATCAGTTGGCGATCGCGATTGTCTGCGATCAAAAAAGTTTTCCGTCATCGCCCGCATGTCGACGCCACTGGGTGCCTGAAAAACGCGCAGACCGAATTCTGGCAGGATTGACAGCAGATGGTCAAAGATATCCGACTGTATGCCCTCATACTCTACCCACTGCGTTGTATTGGTAAAGCAGTAAACCTCCAGTGGCAGGCCTTCAGCACCCGGCGACAGATGGCGCACTATCTGCGTCATATCCTGGCGCAGACGCGGGTGGCTTTTAAGGTAATTCGCCACATATATCCTGAAAGTACCCAGGTTGGTCACTCGCCGGGTGTTGGCGGGCACCTCGCCATGCTCCTTGAGAGCCGCATTCCACTCGTCGATTTCCCTTTGGCGGGTCGCCAGATAATCCCGCAACAGGGTAAACCGGCTCAAATGACTTTTTTGCTCACTGTCGAGAAAGGTGACGCTGGTCTGATCCAGAAACAGCGACCGCTTGATGCGACGCCCACCCGACTCCTCCATACCGCGCCAGTTCTTGAAAGAGTCACTGATAAATCGCTTGGTGGGAATGGTCGTGATCGTTTTATCCCAGTTCTGCACCTTGACGGTATGCAATGCAATATCAATAACATCTCCATCTGCATTGAGCTGGGGCATTTCTATCCAGTCACCCACGCGGATCATGTCATTGGACGTAATCTGCACACTGGCTACTAAAGAGAGGATGGTGTCCTGAAAAACGAGCATCAGCACGGCCGCCAGCGCACCCAGGCCTGAGAGCAGTATCAGCGGCGAGCGATCCAGGAGTGTCGCGATCATCAACAGGACCGCAACCGCAAAAATTGCGATATTGGCTACCTGCAGATATCCCTTGATGGGGCGATCCAGTGCATCCGGGCGCTGACTGTAGACATGATTGATCATGTCAAGCACACCAGATAACGCCAGCGCCAGCGTCAGCACAATGAATGCGTTGGCGACATTGCGCACCAGCACGATGACGCCCTCTGGCAGACCAGGCACCAGCGCAACACCAAAGGTGATAACCAGTGCGGGCACGACATGCGCCAGTCGCGGGATGAACTTGAACTTTCGATAGTCAGCCGAACGCTCCGCGGGAGCCTGCAGACGCCGCATCAGCCAGTTAACCAGAATCTGCCTGGTAAACAGGTCCGATAACCAGGCGGCCAGCAGGACGAGCAGCGCAATGGCCAGCGTTGACAGCCAGGGATAGCTGACCAGCCAGTCGTTGACCAGCGGCGGGAGGGGCAGCCTCAAAAGGAAATCTTCAGTCACATCGTAACTCTGCTATTTGCAGTAGGATCGCGCGCAATCCTAACAAACCTTGCTACAGTATCGCCAGTAGATGCCGATAAGGCTTACAAATAGACCTGGAGTTGTAGCTAATGAAGTATGCCGCGTTGGCACTGATTGCCTGTCTCAGCCTGTTTAATCAATCCGTACACGCTGCTGCTGCCCCGCAGGCAGAGCCAGAGTTCATTCTGCCGGCCGGGGTGTCGCCGGACGACCCCGAGGCAGCTCAACTGGCGATGCAGTACTTCACGCTTGGCCCAAGCTTTGTGACCAACTACGACGGCTCCGGACGTCTTAAATACCTCAAGGCCGACATCTCTGTGCTGGCCCGTCTGACAGCCCAGCCCTACCTGGAACGACACCTGCCGTATATCCGCAACCGTCTGGTGGTACTGTTCTCCGGCCAGCTGGAAGAAACCCTGCAGTCGACTCAGGGCAAGGAGGCACTGCGCCAGCAGGCACTGGTCGAGATCAGGCATGCGCTGCAGATGCTTGAGACGCCGTCTGTTGCCGACCAGATTCTGGAGCTGTACTTCACCTCATACGTCCTGCAGCGCTGAGTTTTCTCCGGCTCAGGCCAAGGGCTGCTTGCCACAGATTATCGGCGCTGCCAGGCAAAAAACTTTTCCGCGATCGGCAACAGGTTTTGTGGCACTCGCGCACTGCGCCATGCATTGGCAGCGAAGCGATTGGCTTCCAGCAGCGTGGGGTAGATGTGCGTGGTAGCACCAATCGTTTTCAGCCCCATGTTGTGTGTCATGGCAAAAACAAAGCTGCCGATCAGCTCGCCGGCCTGCGGCCCAATTATCGTGGCGCCCAGAATCCGGTCCTTGCCGGGTACCGTGAGCACCTTGACGAAGCCAAGGTTCTGCCCCTCGGCCAGAGCCCTGTCCAGATGATCAAGGGAGTACCGGGTTACTTCATACTCAACACCCTGCTCTTTCGCATCCCTCTCATTCATCCCTACTCGAGCGACCTCCGGATCGGTGAAAGTAGCATGTGGCACAACACGATAACTGGCACGGAATGTTTTGAATCCGCCAACCAGCGCGTTCAGCACTGCGTACCAGGCCTGGAATGAAGCCATGTGGGTGAACTGGTACGGGCCTGCAACATCGCCACAGGCAAAAATATTGGGACAGGAGGTGCGGAGTGTGTCGTCCACGGCGATAGCACCGCTCTGGTTAATTTCGATTCCAAGCTTTTCAAGCCCGAAACCCTCGACATTCGGCTTGCGCCCAAGTGCAAGCAGCAGCTTGTCAAAATAGGTTTTGCAATGCTCACCGTCACTGGTTTCAGTAATGACATACTGCCCGTCGTCATCACTGCCGAATTCATGTGCCTGGTGCGAAAGAAGCAGACGGATGCCGGCATCGTCAAACTGCTTTGCGATCAATTGTGCAACATCTTCATCCTCGCGCGACATCAGCTGCCCGGCCTGGTCCACGACTGTCACTTCCGACCCCAGCCTTGAGAAGCTCTGTGCCATCTCGCAGCCAATGGGGCCACCGCCCAGCACCAGCAGTCGCTTCGGCAGTTCAGACAAGTCCCACATGGTATCTGAGGTGACATAATCCACATCCGATAGTCCGGGGATATCTGGCACGCGCGGGCGCGCTCCCGTGGCGACCACAATACTGCGGGTGGTGATCACCCTCCCGTCGACCTCAACCTCCCAGGGCGACCTGATTGTGGCATGTCCCGTGACACAGTCGACGCCCAGACTGGTAAAACGTTCAATTGAGTCATGTGGTTCGATGGTCTTGATCACGCCGCGCACGCGTTCCATCACAGCTGCAAAATCGACTTCGCCACTGGCACCCTTGATGCCAAAGTCCCCGGCCTTGCGAATGGTTTCGGCAACCTTGGCGCTGGCTATCAGCGTTTTACTCGGCACACAGCCAGTGTTCAGGCAATCGCCGCCCATTTTGTGTTTTTCGATCAGCGTTACTTTGGCTTTGGCACCAGCCGCGATAATGGCGGCGACCAGTCCGCCCGAACCGGCACCCAGAATTACTACATTGGTATCAAAGTGAGCTGGCTTTTTGTAAGCCTTATACCAGCGCCGGCGCCGGATGATGTTGATCACTGCACGCCCAACCCAGGGCAGCATTGCCAGTAGTGCAAACGAAACAATCAGCGATCCACTCAGCAGGCCCGACAGCGAATCAAGCTGCCCGAGTTCCACACCGGCATTAACATACACCGCCGTGCCGAGCAGCATGCCGGTCTGACTGATCCAGAAAAACGTGAAAGTCTTCAGCGGCGTCAGACCCATCACCAGATTGATCAGGAAAAAAGGAAACACTGGAATCATGCGCAGCGTAAACAGATAGAAGGCACCATCGCGCTCGATGCCGGCGTTTATGGTTTTCAGCGAATTGCCAAATCGTGCCTGCACCCAGTCACGCAGCAACAGGCGCGATGCCAGAAAAGCCAGGGTCGCGCCCAGCGTGCTGGCAAACGATACCAGCACCAGCCCCCAGACCAGACCGAAAATAGCTCCGCCCAGCAAGGTCATGACGGCAGCGCCAGGAATGGACAGCGCTGCCATCAACACATAAACACCAAAATAGATCAGTGAGCTTAGCAGCGGCTCCTGCTGACTGTAGTCGCGCAGCACATCAAGTTGCGACTGCACAAAGCCGAGCGTGAGATACTGACCCAGATCGAGCGAAAAATAGGCGGCGAAAGCGACCCCGACCAACAGGACAATGGCCAGTCTCAGTTTTGACATACATACCTCGGTTTTGGTTATACAGCTGCCGGACCTGCCGACTTTTGAATGATTTGGGTGCTGTGCTATAGTTTTTGCTCTTTTCCATCACCACCCAGAGTGAACAAAGTGTCTGATCATACCTCACCACGGCCCAATGGGCGCCTGTTTCCGTCCACCCGGATGCGTCGAATGCGACGGGACGACTTCAGCCGCCGGTTGATGCGCGAAACGCGACTGTCGACTGACGACCTGATCTTCCCGATCTTCATCGTCGAGGGAAGCCAACAACGACAGCCAATCGCGTCAATGCCCGATATTTTCCGTCTCAGCGTCGACGAGCTGCTGAAAGAGGCTGCGGAGCTGGTAGAGCTGGGCATTCCCGCGATTGCTCTGTTTCCGTCACCCAACCAGGACACCAAAAGCCTTGACGGGCATGAGGCATGGAATCCGGATGGGCTGGTGCAGCGTGCAGTCCGTGCCCTGAAATCCAGCTACCCGCAACTGGGCATCATCACCGATGTTGCACTGGACCCGTATACGACACATGGTCAGGACGGGATCATCGACGACAGTGGTTATGTACTCAACGATGAGACCGTGGTGGCCCTGGTCAAACAGGCACTGTCACACGCAGACGCCGGCGCCGATATTGTGGCACCGTCCGACATGATGGATGGGCGTATTGGCGCAATCCGGCAGGCGCTGGAGGCCGAGGGGCACATCTACACCCGCATACTCGCCTACTCTGCCAAGTACGCGTCCAGCTACTATGGCCCGTTCCGCGACGCCGTGGGCTCCAGCGGCAATCTGGGCTCAGGCAACAAATACACCTATCAGATGGACATTGCCAACAGTGACGAAGCCCTGCACGAGGCAGGCCTCGATCTGGCCGAGGGCGCGGACATGGTCATGGTCAAACCCGGCATGCCGTATCTGGATATCGTGCGGCGAGTCAAAGATGAATTCGGGGCCCCGACCATGGTATATCAGGTGAGCGGCGAGTATGCCATGCACATGGCGGCGGCCGCGAATGGCTGGCTGGACGAAGACGCCGTGGCCGTGGAATCGCTGATCTCCATCAAGCGCGCCGGCGCCGATGCCATCCTGACCTATTTCGCCAAAAAGGTGGCCCGGCTGCTGCAAAGCACTTGAAACGATATTTTTAGGCCTTATGATAGTTCTCATCGTCCGTAAACAGCTTGTCAACTGTCATGGCTGTAGCGGGCACCACCAGACGTAATGACAAGGAATTACTTATGAGCGACAAAATCGTTCACACCACCGACGCCAGTTTTGAACAAGATGTACTGAAGGCTGATGGCCCTGTGATGGTTGATTTCTGGGCAGAGTGGTGTGGCCCCTGCAAGATGATCGCACCCGTACTGGACGAGTTGGCGGATGAATATTCCGGCAAGCTGACCATCTGCAAGCTGAATATCGATTCTAATACAGAAACCGCGCCACGCTTCGGTGTACGCGGCATTCCAACACTGATCGTGTTCAAGAACGGACAGGTCGCTGGCACCAAAGTGGGCGCACTGTCCAAGTCGCAACTGGCCGCGTTTATCGACAGCGTCATCTGATCCATGATCAGGAACGTGCCCCGGACAGCCTGACTGCCCGGGGCACAAATAAATACACTTTTTACTAGACACCGGTTTCAGAAGTCATTATATTCAGTCGCATCCCCGCGAAAGCGGTGCGGATTCCAGTCTCATACCTGACTGACACTAAGCCTGAATCCTTAGCTTAAACCCGAATCTTTTAAACCAACCGGCATCCCGGCCTGTATCAATACCTCTGTATTTGTTGACCCGGCTGTGTTGCCAATTCCCAGATCTTCTGTACCCAGAATCAATTAAACCTTAGCCTATGAACCTTACCGATCTCAAAACGCAACCCATTGCCAAACTGCTGGAAACCGCCCAGGAAATGGGCCTCGAAAACCTCTCCCGAACCCGCAAACAGGACATCATTTTCTCCATACTGAAAAAACACGCCAAGAATGGCGAGGACATCAGTGGTGACGGTGTTCTGGAAATTCTTCAGGATGGTTTTGGATTCCTGAGATCGGCTGATTCGTCGTACCTGGCAGGTCCTGATGACATTTATGTGTCTCCCAGCCAGATTCGGCGGTTCAATCTGCGAACGGGGGATACGATCGCTGGCAAAATCAGACCCCCGAAAGACGGCGAACGCTACTTCGCCCTGCTCAAGATCTCCGAAGTAAACTTCGCAAAACCCGAAAACTCAAAGCAAAAAATCCTCTTCGAAAACCTGACACCACTGTTCCCGACAGAGCGACTGCGCCTGGAGCTGGGCAACGGCAGCACCGAAGACCTGAGCGCACGAATCATCGATCTGACAGCCCCCATCGGCAAAGGTCAGCGCGGCCTGATCGTATCACCGCCCAAAGCTGGTAAGACACTGCTGCTGCAGAACATTGCGCAATCCATTACGCGCAACAATCCAGAATGCCGACTCATTGTATTGCTGATCGACGAACGCCCGGAAGAAGTGACCGACATGCAGCGCTCAGTACGCGGCGAAGTGGTCGCGAGTACCTTTGACGAACCGCCCGCGCGTCACGTCCAGGTCGCAGAAATGGTTATCGAAAAAGCCAAACGCCTGGTGGAACACAAAGAAGATGTAGTGATACTGCTCGACTCCATCACACGTCTGGCGCGTGCCTACAACACAATAGTGCCCTCATCAGGCAAAGTACTGACCGGTGGTGTGGACGCCCACGCCCTGGAGCGCCCCAAGCGTTTCTTCGGTGCTGCACGTAATCTGGAAGAAGGCGGCAGCCTGACCATCATCGCCACAGCGCTGGTAGAAACCGGCTCCAAGATGGATGAAGTGATCTACGAAGAGTTCAAAGGCACCGGCAACATGGAAATCCATCTTGACCGCAAGATTGCCGAAAAACGAATCTACCCGGCCATCAACGTCCGTCGCTCCGGCACACGCCGCGAAGAACTGCTCACCAGCGAAGAAGAACTGCAGCGCATGTGGATTCTGCGCAAGATTCTGAGCGCCATGGAAGATGTACAGGCGGCTGAGTTTATTATTGATAAGTTGAAAGATAGCAAGACCAATGAAGAATTCTTCAACATGATGAAAAGAAAATAGTTGAAGCTAGCGTCGTTGCATTAGCTTCGTTAAAAAAGGCCGGTCGATGCTCATTTACTACTTGTAAACTGCGCTCTCCCGGCCTTTTTTGTCTCGCTACTGCTGCCTCGCCTACGCTTCAACTATCTTCTTTAAATGGCTTAGAAAAAGAATCCTTTAACGAACGACAAACGTAATCGAAAATGTATTACTTTCACCTGGCGAAAAACCAACTTCACTGACCCAGGCATACGACTACGGAGCACATACATCGATGGCATTCAAGGATCTTCGGGAGTTTATTGCCTTGTTGGAGGCGGAGGGGGAACTAAAGCGCATAAGTGTGCCAGTTGACCCGAATCTGGAGATTACGGAGATCTGTGATCGCACCCTGCGTGCGGGTGGGCCGGCCCTGCTGTTCGAGAATCCGAAGGGGTCATCGATTCCATTGCTGGGCAATCTGTTTGGCAATACGCGGCGCATCGCGCTGGCCATGGGGCAGCAGGACACCGAGGGGCTTCGGGATGTCGGCAAGTTGATGGCCTTCCTGAAAGAACCGAATCCACCAAAAGGCTGGCGCGATCTCTGGGAGAATCTTCCCACCTGGAAGCAGGTACTCAATATTGCTCCTAACGTCAAAAGAAACGCACCGTGCCAGGACGTGGTGATCGAGGAAGATGACATCGATCTGTCGTTCCTGCCCATCCAGACCTGCTGGCCCGGAGATGCCGCACCTCTGGTTACCTGGCCGCTGGTCATTACGCGCGGCCCGGACAAAGAAAGGCAGAATCTCGGCATTTACCGCATGCAGTTTCTGGGGCGCAACAAGCTGATCATGCGCTGGTTGTCGCATCGCGGCGGTGCGCTCGACTTTCGCGACTGGCAGTTGAAACATCCGGGCGAGCCATTCCCGATTTCCATCGCCATTGGTGCCGACCCGGCAACCATCCTGGCTACCGTGACGCCAGTACCCGACACACTGTCCGAGTATGCCTTTGCGGGCCTGCTGCGCGGCAGCAAAACCGAGGTAGTAAAGTGCCTCACCAATGACCTTCAGGTACCCGCCAGCGCTGAGTTTGTTCTGGAAGGCGTCATTGAACCGGAAGAAATGGCCGACGAAGGTCCCTTTGGTGATCATACTGGTTACTACAACGAAGTGGAGCGCTTCCCGGTATTTACGGTCAAGAAGCTTACGCACCGTAAAGACCCGATTTACCACAGCACCTATACCGGTCGCCCGCCAGATGAGCCCGCCATGCTGGGTGTGGCTCTGAACGAAGTTTTTGTGCCCCTGCTGCAAAAACAGTATCCGGAGATCGTGGATTTTTATCTGCCGCCAGAGGGTTGCTCTTACCGGCTTGCAGTGATCAGCATTCGCAAACAGTACCCGGGCCACGCCAAGCGCGTCATGATGGGTGCCTGGTCCTTCCTGCGACAGTTTATGTACACCAAGTTCGTGATTGTGACTGACGATGACGTCAATATCCGTGACTGGAACGATGTAATCTGGGCGATGACCACTCGTATGGACCCGTCACGCGACACCGTGCTGATCGACAATACACCGATTGATTACCTGGACTTCGCTTCGCCAGTGTCAGGCCTGGGGTCCAAGATGGGTATGGATGCGACCAACAAGTGGCCAGGTGAAACAGATAGAGAATGGGGTACACCCATCTCCATGGACCCGGAGGTTAAGGCACGTATTGATGCGCTGTGGGATAAGCTGGGTATCTGAACGCGACTTCTCAGATTGAGCTTCTTGAGCGCTTCGCTGGCCGACTGTCGCCACTTCTAAACAGTCGCATCGGGTTAAGCCAGCGGAACAGACTGAGTATCAGTTTGACGATAATCAACAGCAGAATTATCGCAACCAGCAATGCGAACAGGCTGGTTTCGAAGGTGTAGTCGCCGTAAGCAATCAGCAGGTAACCAGGATCACGCGCCAGCTGGATGGCCAGTGCAACACCCGCTATCAGCGCCAGCAGAATGAGTATGAAGGTTTTTTTCATGGCCTTATTCCACCCGTCCTGAGGCACTGGCACCCAGCTGCCTGATCAGATCAGCGGAGCCGTCCAGCGACGGCAGCTCGGCGGTAATCCTTACATCGTGCAGACGCTGAATCTCTGACAGCAGGCTGCGTGTCTGACCACTCTCATCATTCATATATTCATTGATGATGCTTGCCAGCTGCTCCAGCGCCAGTTGGAACATGGCCTGGTCGGCCTGCACCACCGCGAGCCGGGCCTGTTCAATCTGCAACAGCATCTGCTGTTTCAGCAGCTGTTCCTGATCAGGCTGCAGAAATGCCGGCTCTGAGCGGTCAACTTCTCGCCACACAAACACCGTTCGCAGCAGATCCAGCGTCGCCTGCCACCAGGTGGCTTCCTGCCCTTCACCACCACCAGCGCCCTGCTGCCAGCGATCCTGCAGCGACTCGACATAGGCGTCCTGACGCGACGAGGCAAACGAAACCACTCGCAGCTGATCGCTCAATGCAGATAACTGCTCGGCCAGTGCCACACGGTTTGGCAGCCGCAGGGATTCCAGTCGTTCTATGTCCTGCTGGACATTCTGACGTGCTGTGTTCGCCAGCAGACTGTCCTGCTGCGAGAGAAGCGAATCAATGGAATTGAGCAGCATGACGGTGGAGCTGATATCCGCCTCCAGTGTCAGCTTGCGCTGTGCCAGTCGCATCAGATAGGCGGCCTCGGCATTCAGCCAGCGGGCATCGCGTTGCTGCATTGTTGCCATTTGCGTCTGCAGTGCCGCCACCAGATCTGAGACATCCTGCATATCCCGTCCGACCTGCTGCTGCAGGCGGGCAAAACGTTGATCATCGCGCGTGCCGGCTGCTTCAACCTCCTCCAGGACTTCCTGCAGCTCTGACTCTCTTGCCTCAAGACCTGCCAGTTCGCTCTCGACACCGGCCATTAACTCATCGCGTGCTGCCGACATCTGCTGTTCCAGCTGACTGGCACTTTGTGTCAGCTCGTCTCTAAGCTGCGCTATGGTCTGCGCCTGAGACTGCTGAGTCATCCACTGCTGATAGCCAAACCAGGCACCAGCCGCCGACACACCACAGAGCAGAAGAAACAACAGAAATACCGGCCAGCGCGACTGACGGCGACCAGCCCCGCCGCGTCCGCGCCGGCGATCGATTTCATCCAGAAACTGGGGGGTATGCTGCCGCGCAGACGAGGATTTTTCCTGCCCGGCATCAGGACCTGAGGGTCCTGTGTCCTTCTTTACTGATTCGGCCTGCTGTTTTTGCGACCCGCCAGTTGGCTTCGGATCGTGAACGTATTCTTCCTGCGGCATGATGTCAGAGGTCTCTGCATTGTCTGCGGCCGACTTGTCGTTATCTGAAGACATCGATTGCTCACCTCACTGCGTTGGCGATATCGCCTAGACTTTCCAGAATGACCGCGTCACTGGCTCCACCTGCATCGATCACACTGCTGAACCCCGCCTGCAGCGCCCGATCCCTGACCCGTGCAGACGGCACGATAACCGGGATAGACCCAAGCACAGCCGGATCGTTATGTACAAAGTGCAGCAACACATCCAGTATCTGCGCGCTGGTAACCACCAGCGCATTCACCTTCCTGTCACGCACCATCTCAGCCACTATATCGGCATTATAATCAGGCGTCCTGCGGCGGTAGAGCTCTATGTAATCGACCTGGGCACCGCGCTCGCGCAACGTCTCGGCAATCAGCTCGCGGCCACCAACGCCGCGAAACAGGGCCACACGCTGCCCGGCGATATTCCTGAGGCCCGGCAATGCCAATAGATGCTCGCTTGTCACACCCTGATCGGAACAGTGCACAGGCCAGTCAAACTCGCCCAGGACTGCCGCCGTGCCAGGCCCCACAGCGTAAGCGGACAGACCGGTGGGCAGCTGCGGCCAGTAACGGTCTATCCAGCTCATACCCAGTCTGGCAGCATTGGTACTGATAAATATCGCTGCGACATACTGATCAAGGTTCAGAATGCGCGACTTGATCCGTTCGCAGGCATCCGGGTCTGTAACTGGCTCAATCTCTATTAATGGCAATTCACAGACACTACCACCGCAGTATTTGATGGTATCGCTCAGGCTGTCGGACTGACCGGCAGGCCGTGTCAGCAATACATTCAAGCCAGACAGATCATACTGTGCACTCATATTCAGTCCAATAGGCCGCTCTGTAGTTTAGCTGCAGCACAATCAGTCAAACCGGTCAGTGTGACCTCAGGAATTAGCGTACAGTTCCGCCAGTATTTTGTCAGCCCCCTGAGCCAACAGGTGTTCGGCAGCCTCTATTCCCATGGCTTCTGCATCACGTCGGTGGCCGCGCTGTTCGGTTCGCAACACAATACTGCCATCAGGTTCACCCACCAGACCGCGCAGATGAAGATCGTCATTGTTCAGTTCGGCGTAGCAGGCGATTGGTACCTGGCAGCCACCCTGCAAGCGGCGGTTCAGGGCGCGCTCGCAAATGACGCGATCAGCTGTATCAAGATGATGCAAAGGCATGAGCATGTCGATGACGCGTTGATCGTCACTGCGGCATTCGATACCGACGGCTCCCTGCCCGCCTGCTGGCAAAGACAAATCCGTGGGAATGAACTGAGCAATACGCTCGTGAAGCTCCAGCCTCAGCAATCCTGCGGCGGCCAGCACAATGGCATCGAATTCACCAGCATCCAGCTTGCCAAGGCGGGTTTGTACATTACCTCGCAAAGTGCCTATCTGCAGATCCGGGCGCAGGGACTTCAGCTGGCACTGGCGGCGCAGGCTGGCAGTGCCAACGCGCGCACCAGGTGGCAGCGACAGAACGTCCGGGTAGTGATTGGAGACAAATGCATCGCGCGGGTCTTCACGCTCGCAAATAACTGGCAGAAACAGGCCGTCCGGAAACTCCATCGGCACATCTTTCATGGAATGGACGGCGATGTCAGCCTCGCCCTCCAGCATGGCGACTTCGAGCTCCTTCACAAACAGGGCTTTGCCGCCGATTTTCGCCAGGGGTGTGTCCAGTATCTTGTCACCGCGCGTGGCGATGCCTACCAGTTCCACCTGCAAATCCGGATTGCGCGCAATCAGCTCGTCGCGCACGAATTCCGCCTGCCATAACGCCAGCGGGCTGCGGCGCGTAGCAATGCGAATGACATTTGAACTCATAAGATATCCGCTAACTGTTTAATGACAATGTAATGGCGCCATTCTACGGCAATTGCAGCACAAATGCGCCCCGCAAAGCGGCCATGCTATAATCGCGCCCCTGATTTCCTTGCAGGTGATACTCATGAGCCAGAAAGACAAAACCTCCGGTACAGACACCCATACATTATGGGGTGGCCGCTTTTCTGAACCGACCGACGCCTTTGTACAACGCTTTACAGCCTCAGTCAGCTTCGATCAGCGTATGTACAACCAGGACATCAACGGTTCGATAGCTCATGCACGCATGCTCGCCAAAGCCGGCATTCTGACAGACGAAGAACAGCAGGCAATCGAGAACGGCCTGGAAGCGATTCGTACCGACATCCGCAATGGCGAGTTCACCTGGTCAGTTGAGCTTGAAGATGTGCACATGAACATTGAGTCTGCACTGACTCAGCGCATTGGCCCGGTCGGCAAGAAACTGCACACAGGCCGTTCGCGCAATGACCAGGTGGCGACTGACATTCGCCTCTATGTACGGGACGAAATTGACGCTCTGGCCTCCGACCTGATTCGCCTGCAGTACGCCCTGGTTGACCTGGCAGAAAAAGAAGCCGATACCATCATGCCCGGTTTCACGCACCTGCAGACGGCGCAGCCTATCACGCTGGGTCACCACCTGCTGGCCTGGAACGAGATGCTCGACCGGGACTACAGCCGACTGATGGACTGCCGACGACGATTGAACGTCTCACCGTTGGGCGCAGCGGCGCTGGCTGGCACCAGTTTTCCGATTGATCGCCACTACACAGCAGAGTTGCTGGGTTTTGACGCACCCACCCGCAACTCACTGGACTCGGTCAGCGACCGCGATTTTGCCATCGAGCTGGCCGCCTGCGGCAGCCTGCTGATGACGCATCTGTCACGGTTCTCTGAGGAGCTGGTGCTGTGGACATCAGCGCAGTTCGATTTCATCGATCTGCCTGACAGGTTCTGCACCGGATCGTCGATCATGCCGCAAAAGAAAAATCCGGACGTCCCCGAGCTGGTACGCGGCAAGACAGGCCGTGTTAATGGCCACCTGGTCTCATTGCTGACGCTGATGAAATCCCAGCCGCTGGCCTACAACAAAGACAATCAGGAAGACAAAGAACCTCTGTTTGACCTGCTGGACACACTGCGTGACTGCGTTAAAGCCTATGCCGACATGGTACCGGCGATCGAATCCAAGCGCGACAATATGTACCAGTCAGCCAAAAAAGGCTACGCAACAGCAACTGATCTTGCTGACTACCTGGTAAAAAAAGGCATGGCGTTTCGAGATGCTCACGAAGTGGTCGGGAAGTCGGTTGCCTATGGCATTGAGCACAAGAAAGATCTGAGCGAACTCAGCCTTGATGAGCTGAAAGCTTTTTCAGACAAAATTGAGGATGACGTGTTTGCGGTTCTGACTCTGGAAGGTTCGGTTCAGGCGCGTGATCATATTGGTGGCACAGCACCCAATCAGGTGCGGGCAGCAGCTGCCAACTATCGCATCCTGCTTCAACAGCGCTGAGTGCTGCTGGCAGCACACCCTGCTGCCAGGAGAGGGTCCATCCCCTCCCACAACGTCCATTGTTGTCGTCAGCGTGCCCAGTGTGGCACAGCGGGACGGCGGTGCGATATTAGCCATATGGGTTAGGTTTGGGCTCCTGGTCAGTCTTCCAGGGCCTCCAACAGGTTTTTCAGCAGGACGGTGTACTCAACCGGTTTGATCAACACCTTGAACCCGGCATTGCGAATCTCGGTGATACGCGCACTGTTGGCATTACCGGTCGCCATGATAATCCGCCGTCGCGGCATGATGGCTGCCAGTTTATTGGCAATATCGAGCCCCGACAGACGATCGTCCAGCATGTCATCCAGCAGGACCAGATCAAAAGGTTCACCGTGACTCATCAGGCGATCCACCTGGTCTGGTGACGATGCACGAATCGTGTGGCAACCCCAGGTCTGCAACAACACGGCCATCGCATCAAGAATCGAGGCATCGTCATCAACAATCAGTATGTCTCTGTCCCGCAGCCGCGTATCGTCAAGTACATCGAGTTTACCAGCAAGCTCTGGCTCCTCGGTTTCCTGCACCGATCGTGCCGGAATCAAAACTGTGAAATGACTGCCAACACCGACCTCGGATTTCAGGCTGATCTTCAGGTCCAGCAAGGCGCCGATTCGCTTGACGATTGCCAGCCCCAGCCCTGAGCCTTTACCTTTGGTCCGCGCCTTGTTGCTGACCTGGTAATAGTCCTGAAAGATTTTTTCCTGATCCTCCGGCGCAATACCTACACCAGTATCAATGATTGAAACACTCAAGCCCTGCCGCAGACGTCGTGTCTGAATACTCACCGACCCGCGATCTGTATAACGGACAGCATTCATCACCAGATTGCGAAGCAGGCGCTCCATCAAAAGCATGTCCGAGCGAACCGTCACCGGTGTCGCATACAGATGGATGGCAAGATTTTTGGGCTGCGCTTCATGCCTGGCCGCGTCCACAATATTCTTCAATAATACATCCAGTCGAAAATCAGACAGATCTGCCGCAACTACACCCGCGTCGAACTTCGACAGATCCAGCAGGCTGTTAAACTGCTCGTGAAGCAGGGTGCTGGTCTCGTCTATCTTGTCTACCAGCTCGATCATGCGCTCGTCGGTGCTGATATGCCGCAGACTCCCCAGAAACAGGGTCATGGCGTGCAATGGCTGGCGCAGGTCGTGACTAGCCGCAGCCATAAAGCGGTTTTTTTCTTCATTGGCCTTGCGAGCCAGATTGAGCGCCTTTTCGATGATGATTTTGTCTTTTTCCAGCTTCGCATTCTGTTCGCGGTTTTCGTCCCTGATGCGAATGGACTCTGCAAAGACATCGGCATTTCGCCTGCCAAACTCAATCAACAGAATGAGAATGGCCAGCATGGCGGCGGCACTCTCCAGAGCAACAGGTTCTGCAAAGAACACCAGGAACACCAAGGCCTGCCCCAGGTTGGCAATCAGCATCCATGAGAAACCACGAATATGAATCGAAGAATTGATCGTCGTACCAATCGCGTATATGAGACTCAACATGATTACTGCAAAATCCGCACGATCGGGCCCGTGAAGGCCAACCCACCAGAACCCGGAGCCGACTGCAATCGTACTGGCAACAGAGGTCACATACAGCATCGCCTCGTTTTGATAGAGGACAGGCACGCTTGCATCGGGCAACTTGCTTTCAACGCGCCGACAGACGAGGACCCGTAACACGGCGAACCCTAAAATCAGACCAATCCAGGCACTCAGCAAGACTGGTGGCACTTCGTCCCAGAGGCCAAAGAGATAAACGAGCCCTGCACCCAGCACCAGCCATAAGGCCTTGTGCGACTGGTGGACGCGAACTCGCTGCGACTCCATTGTCAGGCTCAACAGCCGCGGATCCAGCTCCTGATCATAACGTGAGAAGCCTGCAATGTAGTCAAACAACCTCATGGTTCGACCTCCGCAATACCGCCTCCTGTCCTCCATGCCGGGCCGCAGGGCCGACCTTGAGCATCGAATGCCTGCATGCGCAACCGGAACCCTGCATCCTGGGGCCGCAGATCAAGTCGCACGAAATGCTGCAGACTGTGGCTCAGCAGATATTGCCGTGCACTGATGGTGACGGGATCAACACCGTGATGCCGCAATGTAACATTCACAGTCTCATCCCAGTCGTAATTGTGAATATTAGCATTGGCAAAAGGCATCGGCGCATACAGTCCAGAGCAGCAGAGCTGTACTAGTGATCGATTCTGTGAACCAGCGCACAGATTGACATCGGCAAAGCACGAAAAGTGAGGGTCGCCGGTAAGCCAGACAATGAGTGTGTCCTCGGGAACTGAAGATAGCAACCCCAGCAGCTGTTCCAGAAATCGCGGATAGGCGAGCAGGCTGTCATCCGTAATGGCACGCGCAGGATGATCAGCAATATTCTTGCTCAGTGGTGCCAGTGGCGAACCACTTACCAGGAACAACACCGGCGCATCCCTGTTTTTATCCAGCCAACGCCCGAATGCGCTCGCCTGCTCCTGATCCAGAAGTGCTGTCTCGCCATTAGCAATCAGGCGTCGCTGAAAGCGGGTATCGAATGCAAAGAAGGGATACTCCTGGCACTCAAACCGATGCCACAGCTTTGGTGTTGTCTGTTGCCAGGCCGAGTCGCTGTGCATCTGGAACAGTGAGGCCATTTCCCGCGAGTACTGGAAATGGGTTTCAGCCTCAGTACTGTCACCGCGCCAGTTGTCCCGAAACTCATGATCGTCAACTGCGAAGTACACCGGTACCTGGCTGAACAGCTGCCTGGCAAAACGATGTCCGAACGCTGTCCGGTAAGGGTTTCTGAAACGCTCGTAGGGTACTTTGGGATCAAACAGGTTGGCGGTGGCATCTGCGTATACCTGATCCCCCAGCAGCAGCACTGAATCCGCGCCACGCATGGACTGGTCAGGAATATGCTTCGCCATGCCGGAAAATATCGACATCGCCAGATCCCGATCGAATGGCATGCCCGGGTAGAGGCAGGAGCCAAGCAGCAGGGTCAATGGTCGCGGACCCGGCCCGGACGAATCCAGCATGCGCCGGTACCAGGGTAACTGCTGCCAGTGCAGGGCAACCCTGCGGTGCACATCATGATTGTCATTTGCAATACCGTGATAGTCCAGGCGCAAATGCAGTGGTGTCTTGAGATCTTGCCTGACAATCACCTCATTGCGCCAGAATTCGTGATCCCGGTGTTGGAGTGACTGAGTCAGTACCTGATCATGGACAACGGACATGGCAATGGGCGACTGCGCAGTATAATCCTGAGCCTCCCCCCAGATCGTCACCTGCCAATCGCTGTCATTGCGCATTCGCGGCGATGAAACGATGGGCCCCGTCAACAGCGTGGCGGGAGGCAAGGGATGACTGTTGCTCGCACAGCGCCGCTGGAAATCCTTGAGCGAGGCCTCGGACCGGCAACGGTTGGCATAGTGCTCCTCCATGTTGTCCCTGTCTGCACTCAAGAAGAACTCGTGCAGTCTGGGATAAACATCACGGGCGGCGCTTTTGCTGAATATCATGTCCATGTGACCATAGTCATCCAGCATCTCTATCCACACCTTTTGTCGCGCGTAATCCGTCGGCCGCAATTGACCTGCCGGCCATTGCCCGGTGCTGCCCTGCATTCTCAGCCGGGTCAACTGGTCTGCAGAATGCCTCGACGACTCCATATCGAACACGGTGTTGCGGTTGCCGTGCAGGAACAGAGTAGGAAAGGTCCAGTGCTTTGCAAAGTTTTCGGACTTTACGTAGCTGTTGGCTCCATCGTTGTCCGCCAGCAACCCGCGTGTCAGTGAGAAGTACACCTGCTGAATCACACCAATCGGTACGGGACCGATCATGCCGGCGAATTCATAACGGGTATCGCTGGCGATGTTCGCGTTGTGCCACTGCCGGCCCCAAAAGATCGTATAGCGCGTGTAGATCGTGCGCGCGAAACCAGGCCCACGCCAGTCGCGATACTCCCGCCACGACGACCATTGCCGACGCTCATCAGCGTTCACGGCGAGGGCGGCCAGCCGGTCGTAGATCATCTCCAGCGGCCCGGGGTTGCGCATCGGCAAGGGTTCGATTATGCGTATCGGGTCAAACTCCTTAACCAGGCTCCAAAGATTGGCGCGGGTGCGATTTTCACCGGATGTCGTCAGCCAGGGCGTGACGGCATGTGGCACAAGTGACGCCACCATGCTGCGTTTTAGCAGATCCCCACTGGCACTTCGGTATTCGTGATTCAGATGGCCACCAAGCACTGCCATGGCGACTGCTCCGGCGCCGATACAATGAGAAAAAATGTGGACACCACGTTCCTGGCCTGGCACCGAGAGACGGTTGATCTGATTGAATACCGTTGTTACTGCCCATGGAATGTCATTGCGTGCGATATCATCCCAGGTGTGCGCCGGGTCGACCTCACGCACATAGTTGGCGCTGACGCGGTGGTCGAGAATCCACACATCGTAATTGTTATCAAGAAAGTACTGCACAAAATTGCAGGCGATGGTGTCAGTCCAGAATACCCGACTGCTGTGAGCCAGACCATGAACCAGCAGAATGCTGCGCCGACCTGCGGTGTCACCAGCACCTGGCTGGTAACGTACCAGCCTGGACACCGGCGAGGGTTTGCCATTGCGAAATCCCGCCCTCTCATATTTTTCGCGCGGTGTGCTCTGCCCGGCACCCCCGCGCCCGTAATAAATAACTTCAGGTGGCTCGTAGAATCGTCCCTGTCGCTCCGATGTCTCCAGTTGTCGGCGCGCGGCGAAATGCTCGTATGATGGCGCCCCGAAAGACCAGAAATGCGTAGACATGATCATGCGCAGGAAGTACATCGCGAAGCCACCCATCGCCAGCACTGACGACGGTAAATTGGGTGACCTGGTGACCTGCATGACAGACGGGCCATTGCTAATGCGCTGTACATCCAGCTCCAGTGCTGCCCGCAGGCTGCGTGAGCCTGCCGACACTGTGACCGGCAACACCAGCAGCCCTTTCAACAGATCAGGGAGTCCCAGCCCGTAGGCCAGGGTTTTGCGTCCTGAAATAACAACACCGTTTGCAGATTTGAACTCATATTCCAGGTATCTCCTTTCCGCCTGAAGACTGCCAATCCGCCAGAACGTGCGGATCTCCTTTAATATTGATGCTTCCTTGCGCACGGCCTGGGCATTCTCACCGTATCGAAGCTGCCAGGTGCGAGCCGGCAGCAACCAGCGTGCCAGCCCTTTAGGTAATCGCACCCACAAATCCATGCCCCGGTAGCGCAGGTATCGCAATATCGCTGACACAGTGCGCAGCGCGTGCTTCACCCGTCCAACCGGCTTTAATGCACCAAGCCTGACCTCGCCTTTCAGCTCCAGCACCTGAGTCAGGTGCGCGTCAACTGTCGTCAGAATACCGCCTACCGTGTCCATCGACAGCACGGCAACAGCCGGCAGGGACTGTCGCGGCTTCTCAAGCCACTTGTCCAG
Source organism: Gammaproteobacteria bacterium UBA2675 (assembly GCA_002354805.1). Classification (GTDB taxonomy): domain Bacteria; phylum Pseudomonadota; class Gammaproteobacteria; order Pseudomonadales; family Pseudohongiellaceae; genus Pseudohongiella. Next base: position 561,752 of record DEMH01000009.1, on the reverse strand, counting down.
TGACTGCTCACCTGCAAAACTGAAAACCACGTCCAGCACCATGGCCCGGGTTGACTCCGGAAGCCGGTCAACGCCCGAAAGTCGACCGGACAGCAGTCGGTTAAGCTGATTGGCTCCGACAGACACCGGACGACTCCAGGGAAACATGGAGCGCTTGCTGTCCGACAGATGCAGAACCATTCGTTCCCGAAAATCCGCTTCGACAGTTTGCTCGGCTGGTAACGGAATATGTTTGAGTGCACCCGGCGGTATCTTGCGATATGCCTCCTGAAGTGGCGGAAATGACTCGCCGGCTTCACTAACCGAATCACCAGGCAGCATGCTTCGCAGCTGACCGGCAAGCTCGTAACTGACAGCTGCGATTGTCAGCAGGGGATTGGTTCCAATGGCACCCGGAATGATCGCCCCATCAAGAACGTACAGGTGCTCGTAAACATCCTCACCGCTTGCATTGCAGAACACCTGCCCGAGCTCATTAACAACGCCTGACTCAGCGGATTCGGCCATTGCACAGCCCCCCAGGGGGTGCACAGACAGCAATTGCCCGGACAGTTCGTCGGCACCCTCAACCACGCCTTCAAATCCAGGCGGCAAGGGTTGCGAAACCATGTTCTGCGCGAACAGTCCGCCATCAAAGACAGCCTTTTCGTCGGACCTGAAGTGTTTATCCAGTCGCTTGAAGTAATCTGAACTGCCGTCACGACGCCATACTGGCCGCAAGTGGTTGCTTTCCCAGGCGAGCTCGCCGTCGCCTTCATCCAGGCCCATGATCAGCAGCGCCTGGCTGTGCTCCCCCAGTTCCTTTGAGCGGGCCAGCGGGTCATGCTCCTGATTATTGTGATGCCAGGCACTTACCGCACCATCCGCAAACCTGCGCAGCAGCAGTTGGCTGACCAGCATTTCCTGCCAGACCTCGCGAAGCGCGTAAGGGATGACAGCGTCCTCCAGGGTCACCGAGCTCGCGCTGCCCTGAGAGTCGGCCAGCTCAACCATGGCCATGCCGCTGATGGTAGGCCCAGGCTGCGAGGCCGGGGGCTGCTCACCGGGAACAGATGCCTGCTGGCTAACGACGGCATTTTGCCCTGCCGCAAACACCAGCGCATCACCATTGGTCGAGAACCGTTTGCCAAGTTGTGACGACAGCGCCAGCCCGTGTTTATCCCGCGAGCGACTCAGGATCTCGGTGCTGCCCAGCGTACCTGCAGCAACAATGACATGCCCCACCTCAACAACAAGCGCCAGTTCCTCTCGCGAGCTGACATGGCAATGAACCAGCCAGCGGCCGTTTTCGCCGCGCTGAATACTGCTTGCGGTTACACCACTGTATAACGCAGCGCCCAGCTGCTTCGCCAGCGGCCAGGCATTCATATTCAGTGAGCCCTTGGCACCTGAATGGCAACCCATGACACAGTTGCCACACAGATTGCATGGTTCATGATCGGCGCTGTGTTCAGTGGGTCCGCTGAAGTTGATTGTCACGGGTGCGGCAGCGGCCACGCTGCCCAGACGTTCAGCGCTGCCACGCAGAGCTTGAAAGGATACCGAATGGTCCACATCCGGCGGCACTGACACACCCAGTAGCTTCTCAAGCTTGGGATAGTGGACGGCCAGGCGCTGTGACCAGGGCGTACTGTTGAGCTTGGACGGCCAGCGATTGACAACATCGGGCGCTGGCCGGGCGGCCACGTTGGCATTGACGAGTGAGGTGCCGCCAATACCCCGCCCGGTAATGGTTACGGCACCATCACCTGCGCGCACATCCCAGAGCCCGGCAGGATTGACCTTGTCGGTACCAATCAGTCCCGGAAGATCGGCCATGGTTTTAGGGAAATCATCCGGCACGTATTCATTGCCGCGCTCAAATATCCAGAGCTTTTGCGGGATCTGCCTGCCCTGCCTGTCTGGCTCCAGCAGCGCCAGGGCCGCCATGGCCGCACCATAGCCGGAACCAATGACCAGAACATCAGTTTGTAGCCGGAATCGGGACTGCGCTTCAGGGTCTTCGAAGGGGTAATCGTTATTCAGAAGCAGTGTCTCGACAGGCTCGGAAAGCCAGTTCGTCACTGCTGTGCAACCTCCTCGTAGCGGATAGACTGCCCGGGCTGGATACCCAGTTTGGCAGCCGCATAGACAGCCTCAGTGCGGTTCTGGACACCGAGGGTACGGAACGCAACCGATAAATGGGCTTTGACAGTGTGATCAGAGATGTCCAGCTCGCGGGCTATGGCCTTGTTCGACTTGCCCTGTACCGCCTTCATCAACACTTCGAACTGTCGGCGCGACAGCTTGGTGATCATGATTTCACTGCTGGTGCCGGACTGCTGGACAGCAATACTGGCTGCGGGGCTGGCAGGGCGATAGGCATGGCTGGGCAGATAGGTCCCACCGGCAAGCACCACTCTCAGCGCCTCTACCAGATCATCCCGCGACGATGACTTGGGTATATACCCTGAGGCACCCTGCTCTATTGACTGGCGGATGATGCGCGGATCTTCCTCTCCGGAAACAACAACAAGGGTGGCACTTTCAAAGGTCTGGCGACACTTCTCCAGTGCATCCATGCCATTAACGCCAGGCATGTAATAGTCCAGCAGGATCAGATCAAACCCTTCGTCGCATTTCAGCTGCAGGGCATCATCGAGCGTACCCGCCTCAAAATATTGAACCTTGCTGTCGAGCACGGGCAACAGGTACTTCAGTCCCTCGCGAAACAGGTCATGATCGTCGATCAGCAATATGCGCACCCGCGCTCTCCCATCCGTCGTTGCTGCTGTAGCCGCCGCCATATCTACATCCTGTCTAGCATACCGTTGTTGTAAGGAAATTTGTAGATTCAGGACTTTGGCACATATGGGATAGCAACACGACTACCCAAATGGGTAGGTGAGCCAGAGAAATACCGATACTGACAGCGCAAAAGCTGGCTCGCACAGAAATTAGCTGCCTGGAGCATTCCTCTGTATAATCGCGTTCAAAATTTACAGCTTACAGAGCTTCAACCGGGTCATTTGAACATGCGAACGCGCGTGCCAATGTTTCTGATCACAGTCGTGTTTTGCCTGCTGGGACTGAGTGCCTGCGGCCAGAAAGGCCCGCTGCAACGTCCCGATACTCAGCAGGTGGCCGAATACGGCGCTTTGTCAGCGATTACCGAATCAGGATCTCATGACAGCATTTCATTACCAGAACGATCAGCTTTATGCTGAAAACTTGCCACTGACCGCCATTGCTGAACAATTCGGGACACCCTGCTACGTATACTCCCGCGCAGCCCTTGAGCAGAATCTGCAAGCCTACGAGGACGCTCTGTCCGGTGTGGATCACCTCACCTGTTATGCAGTGAAGGCCAACTCCAATCTCGCCGTGCTGAATGTCCTGGCGCGTCGCGGTGCAGGTTTTGACATTGTGTCAGGCGGCGAACTGAACCGCGTCCTGAAGGCTGGCGGCGATCCTGCCAAAGTCATTTTTTCGGGACTGGGCAAAACTGAGAGCGAAATCACACTGGCCTTGCAGGCTGGCATATTGTGTTTCAATGTCGAGTCCGAGCCGGAGCTGCAGCGCATCAACCACGTCGCCGGGCAGCTTGGTCTGAGTGCTCGCATCTCATTGCGCGTCAATCCCGATGTCGATGCGGGCACGCATCCCTACATATCTACCGGAATGAAGGAAAACAAGTTCGGCATCGATATCGCCCGCGCCCTGAAAGTCTATCAACTGGCAGCCAGTCTTCCGCATCTGCATATCACCGGTGTGGACTGCCACATTGGCTCGCAATTGACCTCTATTGAGCCATTTCTGGATGCGCTGGATCGCGTACTGATGCTGGTCGACCAGCTGGCAGAGCATGAGATTCATCTTGAGCATATCGACATAGGCGGTGGCCTGGGTGTCACATACAGCAACGAACAGCCACCAGCGCCAGGTGCACTGATTGCCGCCGTCAGAGAAAAACTGCAAGGCCGCAAACTGACACTGATCATGGAACCAGGTCGCTCTATTGCAGCCAATGCGGGAATCATGCTGACACGGGTCGAGTTCCTGAAACACACAGATCACAAGCATTTTGCAATTATCGATGGTGCCATGAACGATCTGTTGCGGCCGTCACTTTATGGGGCCTGGCAAGACATTGTCAGCGTCGACCGGCGAACACACGAAGCCCGCGAGCAACATATTTATGACGTGGTCGGTCCTGTTTGTGAATCCGGCGATTTTCTTGGCAAGAACAGGGAGCTCAACATCGCCGCAGGTGACCTGCTGGCCGTGCGCTCGGCGGGCGCTTACGGATTTGTGATGAGCTCCAATTACAACACGCGGAATCGAGCGCCGGAAGTAATGGTCGATGGCAGCCAGGCACACCTGGTCCGTCAACGTGAAACTCTTGAAGACCAGTTGAAACTGGAAAGTCTATTGCCGGAATAAGCAATGAGTACCCGTCAACCGAAAAAAAACCGACGCCGCTCACCGCGCAATCGTGATGCTGCCGGACAAAGAAGAAGGCAGCCCGACACGGGCCATGCCAACCGCCTGCCGTTCACTAAAATGCACGGCCTCGGTAACGACTTTGTTGTGCTCGACATGATCTCCAATCCAGTTTCGCTGGATACAGAGCAGATCCGGCGACTGGGAGATCGCCATCGCGGCATCGGTTTTGATCAGCTACTGGTGATAGACGCACCAAAGCGCCCCGACGCGGACTTCACTTACCGCATATTCAACTCGGATGGCAGCGAAGTCGAACACTGCGGCAATGGTGCGCGATGTTTTGCCCGCTATGTCCTTGACCGTGGCCTCATTGCCAGGGCGCCGGTGCGCGTGCAGACCAGGAACCGGCTGTTAGAGCTTCATCTCAAGGACGATGACCTGGTGCAGGTGGATATGGGGCGACCGGATTTTGACCCGGCAGCGTTGCCGTTCACAGCGGACCGGGCAGACGAATATTCTCTTGATGTGGCACCTGCCTCCGGAGAGGCAGCAGTATCGGCCCGTTTCTTCGCAGTCTCGATGGGCAACCCGCATATCGTATTGCTTACCGACAACTGCGAGCAGGCACCTGTTGCCACGCTGGGCAAAACCCTGTGCTCACACCCTGCGTTCCCCCAGGGAGTCAATGTGGGGTTCATGCAGATCATCGGCCGTAACACCATCCGTTTACGTGTTTTCGAGCGAGGCGCTGGTGAAACTGAAGCCTGTGGCACGGGCGCGTGCGCAGCCGTCGTGTGCGGCATTCAGGCCGGTTTGCTGGACAATAGTGCCAAAGCTCTGCTGACCGGGGGTGAGTTGACAATCGAATGGCAGGGTGGCAACAGCTCAGTGTTGATGACCGGGCCAGCCGAGACTGTATATGAAGGCAGCATCTCAATCGAAACATCTTCGGCGCCAGCATTGCCCGGCGACAAATAGACATCAAAAACATGCAATGACAGGTACTTGCTCATGACGGTTGATAGCGTTCAGGCCAAGAAAAAAAACAATCTGGCAATCTCTGCAGATGATGTCGCCAGTTACCTGCGCGAGAACCCTGATTTTTTTACCGACCGCGACAGCCTGTTGGCCGAAATGACCGTCCCACACGAAAGTGGCAAAGCCATCTCTCTGCTCGAACGACAGGTAAAAATACTTCGCGAGCGCAGTATCGAGTCTCGGCATACGCTAAACTCGCTGCTGGAAAATGCCCGCTACAATGATCAGCTGTTCAGTGTCACTCGTCATCTCATCCTGAGCCTGCTTGAAGAAGATACCCTTTCGCAGTTGACACATGTCACTGAATCCAATCTGATGACTCAACCAGGCATTGATGCCTGTCGGCTAATCGTGCTGGACGAAAGACAGGCAGCAGCCGATTTACAGAACCGGTTCCCGGCTGCCATGCGCAGCCGCAGTGTCATCACTCAGGTCATAGACAAGTCCGGAAGCCAGTTTTTATTCCCCGAAGCCAGCGCGACGATCCGCTCGGTAGCCTTGTGCCCGGTCATCCACCACAACAGCCTGCTGGCAGTGCTGGTGATCGGCAATCATGCCCAGGACTATTTCAGTGATGAGCTGGACACGCTGTTCCTGGACTTCATTCGCGAGGTACTGGCATCTCTGATAGACCGGCTGCAGCGAACTTCGCCCCGCAGGTAGTCACGCTCAGACACCTCGCTGCGCCAGCTCTGTAATTGACGGGAATAATCACCGTTAACAAACGTCATAACTGCAGGAGACCTCCGAAGATCACAGCCGGAGCCCCTGCAGGTGAAGCCACGTACCGGGCTTCCCCCCACAGCCGGCTGTTGTTGACCCCCGGCCCTGCCGGGGGTGTTTTTTATGGGAATTTTTCCCTCAGAGGGGGTTTTTGGCTTCACGCGGCGCCTTGTAAGCCGGTACAATTCGACCCTTGACCACTCACAGGCAAGCCGCCCTCCGAATGACCGACGCCAACGCAAAAGCCCGACCCCCGCTCGTTTCCATCCTGTGCCGCACTGTGGGACGCAGCTCTTTGGCAGAGGCGCTCGAATCCGTCAATCGACAAAGCTGGCAGGCCGTAGAGCTGGTGCTGATTGATGCCGCCGGTCATGGACTCACCTGCCCCGTCCCCCTGAAGGATCACGTCACACTGAGGCTGGTCAGTCTCGGCAAACCCCTTGATCGGCCCGAGGCAGCCAATGCCGGACTTGATCATGCAACCGGTGACTACCTGCTGTTTCTCGACGATGACGACTGGATCGCGGACTCTCATATAGAAAAGCTGCTCACAGCGGCCGGGAAAAATCCCGAGTGCCAGGTCGTTTACAGCGCCACCCGCAAGGCCAGTGCGGACGGCCAGCTGAGTGATGAAGTGATTGCGGTGAGTTTTGATCGGACTGTGCTGCGCCGCGACAATTTCATTCCGATCCATGCCGCCCTGTTTAATCGCAGATTGCTGGAACAGGGCGTGCACTTTGATACCAGCCTGGCAGTCTATGAAGACTGGGATTTCTGGCTGCAATGTGCCGAACACACGGATTTCTGCCTGACCGAGCATGTTGGGGCGTTTTACCGCGAGGGCGGTGATTCGCAGACCATGCTGGAACAGCACAATGCCCGCTACCAGGCGGGGCATCCGATGGCCGATGCGCGCGCGCAGGTGCTGGATAAATGGCGGCTGCGCTGGTCAGGTGCCGAAATCAACGCAGTCATGGGTCTGCTGGATCAGTCTGTGACCGTCCAGCAATTACACACCGAGCTGAAGGCCGCACACAACATCCAGTCCGTTCATGAGCGACAGATCGACTCGCTGCAGAGTAAAACTCATGCGCTCAGCGAGGAGCTCGCCGAGACTGCATGTCGCCTGCAGCAGACACAGACTCGCCTGAATGACACAGAGCAGCAGTATGCCATGCTGCAATCAGCCCATATTGAACTGAACCTGGCTCATGAACAGCTGGACCAGGGCGTACGCGAAATACTCAACTCATTTTCCTGGCGCGTGACCGGCCCCTATCGTTATGTGCGCAACCGTCTCAATCAAATGATCGGACCTTTCGCTAATCGCCTCAACAGCCAGTTAAGGCCCTCCACAAAAACCGGTTCTGCATCAGGCGCCCTGTCATTAGACAGTCAGTCGCACCTTCAGCAAACGGGCGAGCGCGAGCAGACTGTGTATCAGGGCCCGATTGAGGCAGGCATACTGCAACCGACACTGGAGCGTCGTGTCTTCAGCTCAGATTTGACCTTACAGGCGTGGGCGTGGTCTCCGGATGGCCTGCAATCTGTTGATGTTGCGGTTGACCGGCAGCATGTGGAATCACCTGCGATTCGCCCGCATGAAAGTGCTGAAGAGGCCCAGCGCACTGGATTCGCTACATTGGTCCCGATTGCTGATCTGTCACCGGGACCACATGAATTGACTGTCAGCATCGTGGACCAGGCTGGCAACACACGACAGCTGCAACAGCAGTTTGTTGTGCAAAACCCTCAACACCTGTACATGCGCTGGTTGCAGGCTCAGTCTGCAAAGGCCAGCGATCAGCAGTCGGAAGCAGACCACCCTGATAGCGGGCTACCTGGCGCCACATGCTTCGTAATGTTGGCCAGCGAAATCGACAACAGCCCGTCCAGCGACACTCTGGCAACACTCCGGTCACTTAAACAGCAGTCAGACTCCGGCTGGCGCCTTCACATCGTGGGCAAACCATCGTCAGTGGATATACTGGCGAACGTTGCTGAAAAAAATACAGAAACTCACCCCACGCTGCTGGCTGCACTTGAAAGCTGTCCGGCCATGGTGGTTCTGCTGAAACCAGGCACAGTACTCAACCAGGATTACGTCGCGCGAGTTTCTACCCGGGCGCTTCCCGATACCAGGCTGCTTTACACAGATCATGACGAACTAAATGGCGATTATCGACAGAATCCATGGTTTACCTGGTCATGGGCATCTGACCTGCTGCGCAGCCAGGACTATATTGGTGCGACTTACGCCATCGACAGTCAGTTGGCACAGCAGGCTCTGAGCTCCCAGACAGCGGACATCCTGGACGAGGCAAACTGGCGCTACCAGCTGCTATTGGCAGCAGCGCCGGAGTTAACACTGAGCAACACCGTACGCGTGTCAGAAGTGTTATGGAGTGAACCGGCAAAGGAAACTTCACCCGCGATAGACTCAGCCCAGACCTACGCCCCACTGCCAGTCAATTTTCCACGCGTTTCGATCATCATTCCCACCACTGGCAAGTTGACCTATCTGCGACCCTGCCTCGAAACGCTTGCAGGCACGGACTATCCGGATTTCGAGATCATCATCCTCGATAACGGGCGCGGCGAACACCGGGAAGGTATCCAGTTTGCCAATGACCAGGGCGCCAGGGTGATTGAGTGTAATGAGCCTTTTAACTGGTCACGCCTGAACAATATCGGCGTTGCCAACAGCTCGGGCGAAATACTGCTATTCCTGAACGACGACATTGAAGTCATGCACCCACAATGGCTGGCTCAGCTTGTGCGGCACGCCATCAGGTCTGATGTCGGCACGGTGGGCGCACGCCTGCTTTACCCTAACGGAACACTGCAGCACGCTGGCGTTTTTCTGGTCGATCACGGTGGCGGTGCACGCCACCTGTTCCACAAACAGCTGCCCGGGCAGGGCATTTACCAGCGGCTGGACCAGTGCGTGCGCGAGGTGTCAGCAAACACCGGCGCATGCCTGATGATTCGACGCGAACTGTTCATGTCACTGGGACAGTTCGATGAAAATCTGGCAATTGTTGGCAACGATATTGATCTGTGTCTGCGCTGCCTGGAAGCTGGCAAGCGCAATGTCTGGACACCACACAGCGAACTGATTCATCACGAAAGTGTCAGCCGTAAAACCAATCCCATCGGGCAGGATGAACGCACCATGTGGGAGCGCTGGGGACATCGCTTCGAAGGCGGTGACCCTTACTACAATCCGTCGTTATCGCTGACACGGGAAGACTGCACGCTGGGCAGTTTGACTGAACAGCAGACCAGCCTCCTCAGTCGGCAATCCAGCACCCGCAGTGAGCCAGATTATGGTGTCAACCTGATCGCCTACATTCGTGCCAGCATGGGCGTCGGAGAAGCCTCCCGGGGCAATGCATCGGCCTTGCACGCATCTGGCATACCGTTTGGCATTATCAACTACGAGCGCGGCAACCCATCACGCATGGACAACCTGCGCTGGCAAAAACTGGAGATCGAACGCAGCAGGTTTGCAATCAATCTCTGGCACATTAATGCCGACCATCTGCCAACCGTCATGGCTGATCTCAAGAGTACAAGCAGCGCTGGTCGCTACAACATCGGTTTCTGGGCATGGGAAATGCCAGAGTTTCCTGATCGGTGGTTGCCCAGTTTTGAGATGGTCGATGAGGTCTGGGTCCCCTCCAGTTACGTCAATCAGGCAGTCGCAGTCAAATCACCTGTGCCAGTTGTCACAATACCGCACGTGATCGACGTAGACATGGCAGGGGCCAGTCAGTATCAGCGAGAGTGGTTTGGCATCAAAGACGACGCGTTTGTGTTTATCAGCATGTTTGATACGCACAGTATTGCCAAACGAAAAAATCCCTTCGGTTCGATACGCGCGTTTCAGCGGGCATTTTCTGCTGATGATATGTCGGTGCAGTTGGTGATAAAGATTAACAATGCCGATACTGCAAGCATCAAAGTATTGAAAGAGTGTATTGCTGCCTATCAGAATATTATTCTTATCGACACACATCTCGATCGTGCGCAGATTGATTCGCTGATCAACTGCAGTGATTGTTATGTCTCACTGCATCACGCCGAAGGTTTTGGGCTGGGGCCCGCAGAAGCGATGTTCATGGGCAAGGTAGCTCTGCTGACGGGCTGGTCTGGCAATACCGAATACATGCGCAGTGACAATTGCGTCGCCATTCGCTACGAACTGAAGACACTCGGTAAGGACTACGGCCCCTACGAAGCACACCAGCATTGGGCTGAGCCCGACATCAGCCATGCTGCAGACGAGATGCGCGACCTGGCACAAAATCCTGCGCGGGTCGCTGCCTTGGGAGCCAGCGCCAGACAGACAATCACCAGCGAATTCTCTGCTCTTGCAATCGGCAAGCGCATGCAGCAGCGACTAAAGAGTATCGAACGGCGACTGCAGGGACATTCGCAGACACGCTGAATTGACATCAAAATAATGATAAGAGGTTGGGCTTATGTCGTCCGTATCACAACAGGCCGGTTATCTGACACCAGAGCAGATTCAGAAGTTCAACGATGATGGTTATGTCATCGTAGATTTTGGCTTTACGCAACAGCAGATCGATGAGCTGATCGAGACATTGCACCCATACTATAACCCGGAACACCTGCAGGCGCCTTCTTTCGGCGCCCGCATACAGGATGCCTGGAAGTTCGTGAAGCCCTCCCACGAGCTTGCGACCAACGCCAATGTGCTCAGTGCCCTGGAACAGCTTTTTGGTAGAAAACCACTACCGTTTCAGACTCTGAACTTTCCAGTTGGTACTCAGCAGGCAACCCATTCTGACACCATTCATTTCAACAGCCTTCCGTCCGGCTACATGGCGGGTGTCTGGGTAGCACTGGAAGATATAGACGAGGACAACGGGCCTCTGAAGTACTATCCCGGCACTCACAAGCTGCCAGAAATTACCATGGAAGATGCCGGTCTGGAGCCTGGTTATCACAACTACCCGCAGTACGAGGCATTTATCGCCAAACATCTGGAGTCACTGGGTGTTGAGCCGGCATACGGCTTTATGCCGAAAGGGCATGCATTGATCTGGCACGCCAATCTTCTGCATGGCGGATCCAAACAGAACGATCATCGTCGCACCCGGCACTCACAGGTAACGCACTATTTCTTTGACAACTGCAAATACTATACGCCGATGCACAGCAAGCCCGGCAAACCGGCATTTCGCAACCCGGAATGGATCAAGCCCGGCGAATGGGTAATGCGCCCACCGGTTGGCGAGCAGAGCGCCGAGGAGACGCCGCCACTGCAAAGGAATGTGAACCGGCTGCGCAACTGGCTGCGCCGAAAACTGGGGTGAATCAGCGGCGCAGCTGACGGAACATTAAGCGCTGCCGCCAGAGGCCAAGATCAGGCATTCGCTGCACCTGTCTCAACAAGGTCCTGTCTGCCTCATTCAGTTGATCTGCAAAACGCTGTTCAAAGGCCAGAGCCTGTGCTGCGCTGCCTTCGAACAGGGCCTGCGCCTGAGCTGACTTGCGCAGCTGGAACAGCTTGAGAAATGTCTTCCAGCTGAAACCTCCTGAAATGTGCTTCCTGGCGCCTATTGTATTGGCGCCGTGCTGCCGGTAGTCAACCAGCGCCCGGTCAACGCAGCGCAGACGACCAAACCTGCTGGCTACCAGTGACAGCCACCAATCGTGCATCATGGCTTCGGCCGGCACAGGCAGGGCCATGCGTACAAGGGCTCTATTCAGCAGGGCTGTACAACCAGTGACAGTATTGCTCAGCAATTGTGCAGAAAAATCGTGCCGATCTGCATCCAGCCCCTGGTAGTTCAATAGTGACTCGGCCAACACCTGGCCAGCGCTGTCTACAACCCGCAGATCACTGTGGATCAACACCGGCGTTTCTCGTTCTGCACTGGTCGCGGCGGCCAGTTGCTCCTCCCTTTGCATGCGCTGCAGACACACGGCAAGCTTTTCCGGCGCCCAGACATCATCCTGATCTGCCAGCGCCACGTAAGCCGGTTCCGGCGTTGACTCGACAATTGTCAGTGCCTTCTCCATTAACAGTGAAAACGATGCCGCAGCGCCGAGATTACCACGATCATCTTGAGTCACTTTTATGCGTTCACTGTCCACCAAGGCATACTGTGCAACAAGTTCAGCGGAAGTATCCGTTGAGCCGTCATCACGCAGCAGCAACAGCCAGCGGCCGTGGGTCTGTGCGATGATGGAATCAAGCTGTTCACCCAGCCAGCGGGCACCGTTGTATATCGGGAGCACAATAACGATGAGCGGTAGTTGAGTAGCCGCCTGAGTGTCAGTCACGCAAGTCTCCCGCATCCTTGATGCCGCGGCGGATCTGTTGCAGGTATTCGCGCCGTCGGCGATTGAATATCAACAGCCAGCTTGTTTTGATCACAAACCTGATCAGGTCGCGCACCTTCCAGTCTCGCGGGGCGTATGACTGGCGGCGCAGATGCAGGCGATTCCGCGTGGAGTAATAGCTGCGCAGCGGACTGTGTGACACCATGATTCCTGCCGCGACCAGCGGATTTTGACTGTCCTCACCGATCCGGTGAAACAGCACGGTCCGATCAGTTCCGTAGAGGGCGTAGCCCAGCGAGCGCGCCCTGAAACACCACTCCAGATCAATATTGTCTATGAAGTAACTCTCTTTCATCAGTCCGATTCGAGACAGCTCTGACAACGGCAGCAAGGTGCCGGAAGAAATCAGGAAGTCGGTTAAAAACAGTCCTGGTGCTGCGGGTATATCATTGCGCGCCAGCAGGCGGAAGCACTTGAACGGCGTTTTGCGACCACTTTGAGGGTCCTGAAGACGTGGACCGATTGCTGCTAGCGGATGCCCCAGTTTGACGGCCTGTCCCCAGGCAGCCAGCATAGACTGACAGAACCGGCCGCCGATGCAGCTGTCCTGATCAAACAAAAATACGAATCGATAGCCCTGCGAGCGGGCCTGCAATATGCCAGCGTTCATGCCGGCGGCAAGGCCCCGGTTTTCAGACCAGGACAGCAGGGTGACGTCATCCCGCATTGGATGCAGCGCCTGGGTCAGGGCCTCGGCATTGGCTGAACCGTTATCTATGACTATGCTGGCACAGCCCTGAGCACTCAGCGATTCCAGCAGGGCAACAAGGTCGGATATCTGGGGTTGCCAGGTGACAATAATCGCGCAGCACTGCGATGGAGTCAGACGTTGGGCGTTCTGATCAGGCCTGGATGGGGACATCGGTAGCCACCGGCAGACTGGCCGCGCCACTCTGTCTCAGTTGCAGAACGTAATAGAAAATCGACAGCACACCCACAACCAGGCCTGCCACCACGCCGACGTCAACGATACCACGCCAGGGCTGTGGCAGCAGGCGAACCAGCAGAACGAAACTGATTATCATGGTGGTCAGTCCCACTGACAGCAGGCGTCGGCGCGCCGTGGCATGGATATAGCCCATGCAGAATAACGGTGCCAGCAGCAGATGCGAGATACGGGGGTTATCAGCCAGATAGTTGGCGCGTACTACCACACGAGGCGCAAAAGCCTTGTGAAATCCTTTGTAGCCCTCTGCCCAGATCATATAGATCAGCCAGGCCAGCATGACTGCCCAGTGCTGCGGCTGCAAGGCACCCAGATCAAGCTCAAGCGCAACACCGCCCAGGCGGACAATCGCAAATGACAGCAGCAGCACGATGCCACCGATTCCCCAGATATAACCTAACGCTCTCACCTGTTTACTGCCTCTTGCAAATGCAACCTTACCGCCAATGCACCCTGATGGCCTTAATCGACTTTGCAGACGAAGGCCGCATTATAGCCACTTAGCCGGGCGGCTGATAGGCAAGATGGCGCTTGATTGTGTCTCGCTGCGTTTTCAGCAGTTCCAGCAAAACAGGCTTCAGGCCGGCTGTGTCTGCAGAGCTGTTCAACAATCGCCGCAGGCGCTGATTGCCTGCATCCAGTTCGGCCCAGCCCTGCGCTGCCTGGGGCTCAGACTCGTGCACTGAATACGGCGCCCACTGCCTGCCAGATGCACGTTGATCGACCGAGTTGATTGCACCCGGTTCAAGCAGGCGATAGAGCCGCTCCACAAGACGACCGACGGGATCGGCCTGTTGCCACGCGGCGACCCGATCCAGCATTTTGCACAGTTGATGCTGGGCAATGATCAGCGGACGGCGAACATCAGTCTGATTTAACAGAGCGGGCTGCAACTGCACTGCCCGATAGAATTGCAATAACACAAGACTTAACGAACCCAGTGGAGCTATCTCAAGTCGGGCGGCCGCCTCGCAGACCGTGTTCAGCTCCCGACCAAGCTCTTCGACAAAAAAATCCAGATCTGCCTGCTCCGCGCTCAGTCCTGTCGCCCAATCCCGTGACTGCGGCAGCCAGTGCAGATTCGATGCGAGCTCCAGCTGCTCCGTCTGGCTCAAGGCCAGATCTGCACCTGTGCTGGCGAGGCCACGCCTGACGATGTTCAAAGACATGTCAATTTTCTCAATGTCGGATCGCCCGGGATCAAGCAGTGACTGAAAGCAGCGCAGTGAGTCGACAAAGTCTGATGGCATTGTATGCCGGGCGAGAGCATTGTGGCGGTACCAGCAGTCTGTAACCACAATCAAAAGGACGGGCTGAACTTTCTGCATTCGCAGCAGTGCGGACAACTTGTACCAGTACCCGGCCTGCTCTTCCCGGTCAGGCGCCCGCACCTGAGCCCCCGTCAGTCTGCTGGACACAAGGTGCTGCAGTCGCTCAGCAGTATCGGCAGCACAAAAAAGATCTGCGGCGGCCTGCACTGGCCAGTCAAGCGGCGCAAACATGTCAGTCGTCTGAAGTGCGGTTGACAAACTTTGCCAGGCTGACGCACTCCTTGCGTGGGGAAAGTAGAGCATTTTCAGTACCTGCAGCAGCCAGCCCCGGGTATTGTCCACGCCGATGGCGTGCAAGCCAAGGGCGGCCCGGGTCACGTGAGTCAGTGAAGCGTTTTGCTGACCGTCGTTGTTCCTCTCGCGACAGAGCTCCAGCTGCTCCGCCAGTGCGGCTTTGCAACGTTGTCGTGGGCCCATCCAGTCACAGGACTGGCGACAATCAACAAACGAGGCCAGTGTTTCAACTGCGTTTAGCACCATGCCACAAAGCGCTCTGGCGTCGGCAGGCTGCAGCTCGTTCATCTGCCCTTGTTGTCCAAAAGAGACAGCTTTGGGCAGGAAACACCAGCAATGCCTGATCCCTTGCAGTGACGTCATCGCCGCCTGTCGCCACTCTGCGATCGATTCGTCTCTGTCGGGCGGTATCTGCATGGCCTGAGCCAGCAACTGCCGTAATGACGCAAGGAGCAGTGTTGCCAGCGCCGCGACACAATCATCAGCGCCGCCCGGCGTTGATTCAGCATCGCACTTTTGCGTATTGGCAACCAGATCGTGGATCCCGGATTCGGGCTCTCCCTGCAGATACTGGCTGATCTGCCTGACCATTCCGTAGGGGCCACCACAGCGGGAAACAACACCGGACATGCCACGCGCCCGCGCCCAGGCGGCATCCGCAGATTGCAGTCGATCACTGATCAGCACCGTCGGCACGGCTGCCGTCCGGTCCCGCCAGTGCTTCGCAAGCAGGGCTCCTGCTGTGAATCCGTTTTCCCTGTGAAGCACGAGCTCCACGAGACACAGATCAGGCAGCTGCTGCTTGCGTCCGGCAGGAAACAGCAGTCGCCTGGCAGAATGCAGCGAATCTGCTGCAACCACTGCCCAACCCTGCTCCTGCAACAACTCGATGGTGGCCGAACGCGTCTGCGGATTGTCGTCAATAAGCAGTATCAAGGACACTACTGTGCAGCCGCCTCTGCCTTGGCTGCCAGGCCACTCAGCACGGCGCTCAGCTCGCTGCTGCGAAACGGCTTGGGCAGGCAGCCATCTGCAGCCACGCGCTCTGCGTTGACGGAATCCAGGAAATTGGGCTGCTCGGACAGAAGCACGATACGCAGATCCGAAAAGTCGGGTGACTGTCGTAGCAATGTACACACCTGCGCGCCACTGAGACGTGGCAGAGCACAGGACATCATCAGAATATCGGGCCGAAGTTCTGGCAGACGACACAGCACTTCAAAGCCATCCGCCACACAGGTGACATGATAATGGTGGCCTTTCAGCACCTGCTGCATGCGCTGGCGGGTGGCACCCGCTGACTCGGCCAGCAGTATCTTCAGGGGCCCCTGCGCCTGCGCTAGCGCCCCTCCCCGGTTCTGGTGATGCCCGTCTGCCACCCTGCTTTGCTGGTTCATCCGATCCTCCCTGATCGCGCTTCTGTCCATGACACCTCTCCTGAATGTTTTAGCAGACGAAAAGAGTGTGTGCAGCACCACGCGGGGCAGTCAGGCAATCATGTTATGATGGGCCATCGCACTATCACCGGAGACTCTCGCGTCATGCAGATCAAACTGGGCATTGTGATGGACCCCATCAGCCAGATTAGCTACAAGAAGGACACCAGCCTTGCCATGCTGGTTGCCGCTCAGGAACGCGGCTGGGAGCTTTTTTACATGGAACAGGGCGACCTGTATCTGCAGGGCGAAACTGCCATGGGCCATATGCGCCCCGTTTCGGTCGCCTACGACCCCAATAATTGGTACGAAATGGGTGAAGCTGTTGAACGCCCGCTGTCTGAGCTCAATGTCATTCTGATGCGCAAAGACCCGCCGTTCGACAGCAACTACATCTACTCCACCTATCTGCTGGAGCGCGCAGAGCAGCTTGGTACACTGATCGTCAACAAACCGCAGGCACTGCGCGACTGCAACGAAAAAATGTTTGCCACCCAGTTCCCCCAATGCTGCCCTCCGTTTCTGGTCAGCGCCAGGGCCGACAAGCTCAAGGCATTCCACAAATCCCATGGTGATGTGATTTTTAAGCCTCTGGATGGTATGGGCGGCAGCTCCATTTTTCGGGTGCGTAATGATGACACCAATATCAGCGTGATTCTGGAAATGCTCACCCAGCACGGGCGCAGCCCGATCATGGCGCAGCGCTACATACCCGAAATCGTCAAAGGGGATAAGCGCATCCTGCTCATCGATGGCGAACCTGTTCCTTATGCGCTTGCCAGAGTTCCTGCGATAGGCGAAAGCCGTGGCAACCTGGCAGCTGGCGGCAGTGGCATCGCGCAGCCACTGTCAGATCGCGACCGCTGGATCTGCGAACAGGTACGTGACAGCATCAAGGCGCGTGGACTGCTGTTTGTGGGACTGGATGTGATTGGTGATTACCTGACGGAAATCAATGTCACCAGCCCGACCTGCGTACGCGAAATTAACACGGCACGCGACCTTGATATTGCAGGCGAGCTGATGGACGTCATCGCTGCACGTCTGGGCCAGGCCTGATTCTGACCACGTTCAGCTGTAGTTTGATATGGAAAAAGAACGCTTCGGATTCACCATCTTTATCTCGGCCTGTTTTCACGTCATCGTGATCGCCGGTGTCGGTTTCAGCTTTTTGAGCGAACGACCATCGACACCGGCCATCGAGATAACCCTCGCGCAGTTTCAAAGTGAGCAGGCACCGGAGCAGGCAGACTTTATCGCGCAGGCGAATCAGGAAGGCAGCGGCTCGCTGGAAGATACGGCGGCCCCGGCAACACCATTTGAGTCCCCCATCTACGATGAGTCGATACAGCAGGTACAACCCATTCCGACGCCAGCGCCTGCCGCACAGCGGCGCGAGGATGTTCGTGTTGTAACAAGTACCGATGCTGAGCAGCAGCAGAGCCAGCAACTGGAATCGCGCGATGAACAGGACTCGCGTCTGCTCTCAGAAGATTCTTCGCCCGAAGAAATTGCCATGGCCATCGCCAGCCTGCAGGCCCAGCTTGATCATCAGCAGCAGGCCTATGCCAACCGGCCCCGGCGCTACACCATTTCCTCGGCATCCACGCAGCAGCGACATGATGCGCTGTATCTCGACAACTGGCGCAAACGCATTGAGCTGGTCGGCAATCAGCACTATCCTGAGGCAGCACGTCAGAATGACATTTATGGCAGCCTGCGCATGATGGTCGCGCTGCGCCCGAACGGCAGTGTCGCGGAAATCCGCATCCTGCAGGGATCAGGACACCAGCTACTGGACATGGCGGCTGTGGAAATTGTGCAACTGGCAGCGCCGTTCGATCCTTTTCCAGAAGAGTTGCGCGGCGAGGTTGATATTCTGGAAATCATCCGCACATGGCGATTCAGACCCGGAAATGCTTTTAGCAGTCAGTGAACCAGGAGACGTATTCATGGGCAGTATGCACAAAGCAATCGAAGAAAACGCCACCAGTCTTGAACACCATTTTCTGATCGCCATGCCTCAGCTGCGCGACCCCAACTTCAATGGCACCGTCACCTACCTGTGGCGCCATGACGATAACGGCGCACTGGGCGTTGTCATCAACCGCTGCTCGCGGCTGCCTGTTTCAGACCTGATGAGTGAGCTGAAGATAACCGTAAGCGATGACATGGTTGCCAGACTGTCCGAGAAAAAAGTGATGGCCGGCGGCCCGGTGGAACGCAGCAAAGGCTTTATCGTGCACCCTACGACGGATGAGTGGGAATACACCATGCGCGTCAATGATGACGTCAGCCTTTCGATGTCCAAGGATATTCTGCAGGCCATCGCACGCGGTGAAGGACCGGACCGCTACCTGATCGCGCTGGGATGTGCGGGCTGGGAAAGCGGACAGCTGGAGCAGGAAATTTCGGACAATGCCTGGCTTACAGTGCCAGCCGACCCTGAAATTCTGTTCTCTGAAGACTTTGACAACATGGCCAAAGCAGCGGCCGGCATTCTTGGCGTGAGCCTGAGTCAATTATCGTCTCTGACTGGACATTCCTGACGCAATGGACAGCTACCCCTCTCGCGTCCAGAAACACCTGACAGTCCTGGGTTTTGACTTTGGCACCAAACGTATCGGCGCCGCTGTCGGCCAGTCACTGACGGGGACTGCGCAGGCCCTGCCCATCATTCCCGCCCGCGATGGTATCCCTGACTGGGACATGCTGCGGGCTTTGGTGACGCGCTGGCAGCCCGATGTATTTGTGGTAGGACTGCCCTATAACATGGATGATTCCGAGAGTGATCTGCTGCTGCGGGCACGCAAATTTGGCAAACGCCTGGAAGGGCAGCTGCACAAACCCTGCTTTGGGATTGACGAGCGGCTGACATCCTTCGTCGCCCGGGGTGAAATACTGCGAGGCAATCGTGACGATGCTGTCGACAGTATTGCCGCGCGCCTGATCGTGGAGAGCTGGCTGGCCGGATTGCCAGCCGTATCACCCGCTACACCATCCTGAACGCCAGTTCCGGCAGCCCATCAATCGTCACTTCAACCTGATCGCCAGGCAGCACTGCGCTGACACCAGCGGGTGTTCCAGTGAAAATAAGATCACCGGGCTGCAGAGTAAACAGCGTCGACAGTTCAACAATGATTTCATCGACTTTCCATATCATGTCTGCCAGGTCGCCCTGCTGGCGCAGTTGGCCATTGACAGACAACCGGATCGTCCCCTTTTCCAGCCAGCCCGTGTCACTGACAGGCGTTATTGGCGACACCGGACCAGAGGCGTCGAAGCCCTTGGCGACATCCCAGGGTCTACCCTTTGATTTGGCCTCTGCCTGCAAATCACGTCGCGTAAAATCGACGCCGACGGCATAACCATAAACGGCGGCCTGCGCCTGAGGGAGTGACAGTCGGCTACCTCCCTGCCGCAGCGCAACCACCAGCTCTCCCTCGTGATGCAGATCCCGGGTTCGCGGGGGATAAGGCACTTCGCCATCAGGCGTCCAGACTGCACAGGCAGGTTTACTGAAAAAGAACGGAGCCTCACGACTGGGATCTGCGCCCATTTCCCGGGCATGGTCGGCGTAATTGCGACCAACGCAAAAAACGCGATTCACGGGGAAGCGGATATCGCTGTCAACGATGGGCAATGAGGGTGGGGCCAGGTCAAACAGATTTTTCATTTCTTATTCTCTCACTCGGCGGCACTTTAGCCACTTACCAGCCGGGCACCCAGAAGCGTAACCGGCACAATCAAAGTCAAAAAGCTGAGGTGATACCACGCAGGCATCAACGCCCAGACACTTGCCTGAACACCAACACCAGTGAGTACCAGCAGCACGCCAGTGATCAGCACTGCCCGAAACGCGTTTGCACGATCCAGTAGGGCGGCAGCCACCCCGGCGGCCAGCGAACAGATGATACTCAGCAATAGAATACCCAGCAGCACGCTGACTGCCGTCACCGGGGTGCCATCTGCAGACTGCGCCGCCACATCGGCAAACAGCGTCGCATTGCCCACCAGCCAGATAACTGTCCACACGGCATAAGCCGCTATAATTGCGATGACCATTTTTTTCATCTTGCCACCCTCCTGTCTGGCTATTAAATAAACACTGACACATTCATTGTTGTTTTACCTTGCTCAGTTGTTTAGCAGGCTGTTAGCCACCTTGTGACAGGACCACAGGCTGTTCTCTCAAGTCGGTCTCACCATGTTATCTCATATCGGGGCGCCCGGTGGCATCGCCAGCGGCGCGGTCAGCAGCATAGTCTCACCACCACTGTCACGCCAGCTCTCAATCGCATCCAGGCTCAATTGATAATGCGCCTGCCAGTCACGATCGCGGGATTGTTCTGTCGCATCATCCAGCCACTCTTCCAGCGTTTCCAGCTGCAGGTGAATGGCTGCTTTGACCTGATTGCCAAGCTGGTCATCTGCTGCCAGAGACAGCAGATGATAAAGGACGACGTGATCCACTGCCCGTTGCACGGCGCCTGACTGACCAGCCTGGCGTTGTTGGTAAAGCGTAGCTTCCAGCAAACGGGTCAGCACATCATGGACAGAGGGCAGCGAGTCGTCCAGCATGTTGAGATTGTTTATGCGCGCCAGCCGCTGCGGCTGCAGAATCCCGCTCACCGTGTGGTCCGCTGCGGTCTCGGCGATACTCAGAAAATCCAGGCCAAGTGCTGTGCGCAGTGGAAAACTTTCGCGGGTCCGGCCATACCCGGGCGGGCGCGGCGGAATCAGCGCCAGTATCTCGGGTGGCAGCATCAGTTGCTCTGGCGTCAGGGTCAGCAACAAGGCATCCAGAGCACGCTGCTGCATATCCGCAGCGACCGGAATGACCTGCTCTGACTCGGCGACCTGTCCATCATAAACTGAGTACTCGTAGTAGGTGCCGCCCACCAGTCGATGGACTGCCTCAACCTGATAACGGTGCAGCAGATACAGGGGAACAAGAATGTCCTCCAGCTCACCATAAGGCTGACCAGGTTTCAGGTTGGCGGCGCTGAAGCGCTGCAGAGCAGATCCGCGTACATCCAGAAGGTGTTGCAGTTCGGCTACCGGATCGGCGCCGTTGTCCCACATATGCGACAAGGGATGCGCGCCACCGGCCGCACGGCTGTCAAGATCGGTGATATACAACAGGCCGGCGTCCTTGTTCTCCTGGAGAATGGCAGCAAGACCCTGCGCCTCCTGATCCTCGCTGGCGAACTCCGAGTAACCATACTTTATAGTCTGAAAATCCCAGGCACCAAGACCGACATCATAAGCATCCAGTGCGTCGAGTACGCCCTGATCAGTGATATCCAGCAGCGGATGCGGGTAGTCCATGACGGAGGCACGGTCATTAACACTGGCCGCAAAGTTGTGGGCTATGCCCAGCGTATGGCCGACTTCGTGTGCGGAAAGTTGACGAATCCGGGCCAGTGCAAGCTCCTGTATGGCCTGATCGGAACCTTCCGATGCCAGGCCAACCAGTGACTGAGCGATGCGGTAATCCTGCCGCACTCTTAATGAGCCAAGTGTCACCTTGCCTTTGATGATTTCGCCGGTGCGGGGGTCAACCACACTGGAGCCATAGGACCAGCCGCGCGTGGATCTGTGTACCCACTGAATAACGTTGTAGCGAATATCCATGGGGTCGGCATCTTCTGGCAGCAACTCCACCTGAAACGCATCGACATAGCCAATTGCCTCAAAGGCAGCATTCCACCATCGTGCGCCATCCAGCAATGCACTGCGTACCGGTTCGGGTACGCCAGGATCCAGATAATAAATAATGGGAGTCACGGGCTCACTGACAGCCGCCTCGGGATTGCGCTTCTGCAGACGATGTCGAGGAATGAAGCGGCGCGTCATGTCTTCGTTGATTGGTGCAGCAAAGTCCTGAAATCCGCGCGACCAGAATCCCGAAGCCGGATGGAAGGCACGCGGCTGGTACTCATCGTCAGGCAGTTGCACAAACGAGTGATGCTGTCTGACTGTTATGGCCTGCGGTGTCGGTGTTACCGAGCGTACCCAGGCGCCGGGCGAGGTGCCAGCAAAGGTCAGTTGCGCCTCAAACTCGGTGTTCAAGGGAAAGTTTCTGGTCCGTTCCAGATAAATGGCAGAGCGCGCTTTGTCGAGACTGTAACTGCCCTGCTGCGAATTCTGCAACGTCGTCACCACACCGTGCGCATCACTGAGCAGAAAGTCAGTCATGTCGATCAGGGCCACGCCATCCTGACTGTCTACCACTTCAAAGCCAGCCAGAATCGATTCGGCAAATGCCTCCTGAACTGACAGACGCTCCATGAAACTATCGGAGTCGGCGCGGAAATCGAGGTTGATATGTTTCAGGAAAACTTTATTGCCGTGCTGTTCAAACTGCACAACACGAGTGTCACCAATCTGTCCGCGGTCCAGACCGATATCATTCGACCCAACACCGGTCGATAAAGAGTTCACATAAAGGAAGTGCTCATTCAGACGATCAACCACCAGAAACAGCCGCCCGGTGGCGGGCTGGTAGTAATAATCGAA
Source organism: Gammaproteobacteria bacterium UBA2675 (assembly GCA_002354805.1). Classification (GTDB taxonomy): domain Bacteria; phylum Pseudomonadota; class Gammaproteobacteria; order Pseudomonadales; family Pseudohongiellaceae; genus Pseudohongiella. The sequence goes on along the minus strand of DEMH01000009.1, from coordinate 538,716 downwards.
ATAACCTTCGTGGAAACTTGCACCGTCCAGCGCCTCGCTGGTCTCGGCGTCCCATTCTGGCTGCGCATGAACAAGCGAGCCAAAGCCTGCCACCATCGTCCAGCAAACCAGCAAACCAATCGTGCGCCAAGTGCGGCGCGCGGATTCCGTAACTGACAACATGCGCTTGTTCTCCTTGTTTTTTAGTTCTGCCAATCGCTACAGGCCAGGTTCATTGCTGGCCTGCAACTTACATTCAACTGCTGGCCAGATAGGATCGCAGCCTCGGATTGATTTCCTGACGACGCAATAATTGCTCTACTGCCCACTGGTGTTCGGCAGGTATTTCACGCAGGAACTTTACCTTGGCGCCATCAAGAACGGCGACAGGTACACCGTTTTTGTACAGGACACGGTTGCGACTGGTTCTGGCAAGCTTCATTTCCGGCAAAAACAGCGCCAGGTGATTCACCGGATCAGTGGCTGCCAGACTGCAGTAGTCAGCCGACGACCAGTCCGAGGTGTCGCGTTCTCTCAGCTTGCGCGCCTGCTCACGTAGCGGAGCCACATTCTCTGGCAGCGTAAACTGCTCGCCACCCAGGCCTTCGATAAAACGCCCACCACGCAAGGTGCCACGCAACTCCAGTCGCCTCAGCACTGTCAACAGGTCGCGCCAGGCCGGGGCCGCACTTTCACGTGACACAATCTGCCGGCTGATCACACCCCAGCGCTGTAAATATACCATGATCAGCTCTTCAGTCATTTCGTCATTCAACGGGCCTGCACCGGGTGGATACAGCAAAGACCAGCGCCCGGCATCTTCGACACTGTAGCCACGTGGCCGGCTGCGTCCCGAGCGACCCTGGCTGCCTTTGGTGGATGGTTTACGTGCATCAGGGGTCAGCAGCGCCCTCAATCCGGTAAAGCCATCACTGGTCAGCTTGCCAGCCGCAGCAAGCTCAGATAAGGCCTGCTCCAGCTGGGCTGCCAACAGGCCAGTACGCTGTCGTATTTCATGAAAAAAGCTGGCGCCACGCTGTTTCAGGTCGTCGAGGACCCGCTCGGCATTGCTGCTGAGACGTGCCTGATCCTGCCAGTCGCCGCCGTGTAACTGCTGCCAGCTGGACATCAACTGACGTGACGACAGAGTAATCGGCGTGGTCTTGATGGGACCTGCGGCACGTCGGCTGTCGGCTCTGACCGCGGTCAACTGGGCTGGCGGTGAATAACGCCCCCAGGTCAACCGACCCGATGTACAAAGGATATCCAGCCAGCCCGGGTCATACAGCGCCATCCGGGCCGGGAAGATTTCGCCCTCCCACGCCGCCGCAGGTGCTGCGACACCATCAAGACGCTCCAGGGTTCTTTCCAGTATGGCCTGCGCAGCCGCCGCTGATGGCAATGGTTGCGGCCGCGGCTGCAGTGTCTGTTGCCTAAGTTCATGATGCTCAAACAGATAGCAGGTGTAGGCCTGCAGGGAAACCGGCTTGATGGCTTCGCGATGAGCGTCCAGTGTGTAGCGATGGATGCGCTGCAGCAGGCGGCGTTCACACCACTCCAGTGTTGCCGGGTCGTCATTTGCGACACTGCCTGGTGTAAACCGGCCACGGAAGGCAAAGCCCTGTCGCTCCAGCACCATCAGCGCCATGTCTACCTGATTGACGGGAATTCCACTATTGTCGGACAGGCAGGCGGCGGTGACCGGCCCAAGGACATCCAGCCGACGCCGAATGATGGTCTGAATCGCATCTTCTTCAGACCCGGCCTCTGTCAGCATGTCTGCCGGCAGCTCAATTTCGGGTGTGCTCTGCAGCGACTCGAATACCTGGCGGAAAACCGGCAGCATTTCTGCCGTAATCAACAGCTCGCCCGGCATGCTTTCCGCCTTTATGGCACAGACGCGCCCTTGCTCCAGCAATTGCCGGTACAGGCGATCGCCACCAATAACCCGGCCTAACTCATCGCAAGTCATGAAACCTGCGCAGTACAGGGCATCGTGCAATTCATCAACATCGCGAACCAGCGGCCAGGCTTCATCCCTGACGCGCGCAATGGCTGCTTCGTCCAGACGGGTGTAGGCGTCTGACTCCGCAGGATCCACCCAGCTTCGATTGCGAATGGCCAGCGTGCGGCGCTCTTCAAAAGGCGCATCATCGAGGAATGCGTAGGGGCTGGCGTTAATGATTTCCTGTGCAAACGGTGAGGGTTCGCGCAGGTCCAGTGCCACCAGCTCGACCTGGCTTGCCTCCATCTGCTGCAAAAGCGCCAGCAAACCTTCAATGTCCATGGCTTCTGTCAGACAGTCATTGATGGTCTGCACAACCAGTGGATGATCCGGCACATCGCGTTTGCCTGTGAGGTTCTCCTGACAGGCAATCTGATCCGGAAACACCTGAGCCACCAGGTCCTCGGCGTCCATGCGCTGAAACTGCGGCGGAACGCGCTTGCCACTGCGATTGCGCTGAATCGCCAGTGACCGTGTGGCATTCCAGCGCCAGCGTACTTCAAACATTGGTGCATCCAGCAGGGCCTGGGTCAGCACATCGGTTGCTGAATTACTGTGCAGGTAGTGGAACACTTCGTCCAGCGGAAAACTGTGTACAGAACCCAGCGAGATAACAATACTGTCTTCGTTGGCAGCAGCCTGCAGCTCAAAGTTGAACGTACGACAGAAGCGTTTGCGCAGCGCCAGCCCCCAGGCCTTGTTGAGACGACTGCCAAACGGAGCATGTATCACAACATGCATGTCACCCACTTCGTCAAAAAAGCGCTCCATCACAATGCGGTCCCGTGTCGGCATCATGCCCAGGGCATTTCGTCCCGCCCTGAGGTAGTCGACTACCTGGGACGCTGCCGAAATCGGCAGCCCGACCTCTGTGACCAGCCATTGGATGGCCGCCTCCGGCCCATCATCTATCAGCCGTTCGTCGATCTCTACGCGCAGCCTGGATACCGCTTCAGACAGCTCGGTGGTACGCCCCGGCCCTTCGCCCAGCCAGAACGGTACAGTGGATTTTTGACCGTGCGCGTCACGTACCCGAACCTTAAGCCCATCCACGCGTACCATCTGCCAGGCATGGGTGCCCAGCGCAAATATGTCCCCGGGCAGGGTTTCCAGCGCAAAGTCCTCATTGAGTGAGCCCACCACAATGTCATCAGGGTCCAACACCACCTGATAGTCGAACATGTCGGGAATTGCACCGCCATTGGTCAGCGCCGTCAGCCGGGCACCCCGACGGGCGCTGGCTCTGCCATTGATACGATCCAGATGCAGCCAGGCACCACGGCGCCCCAGTCGGGTTGAATAACCATCTGCCAGCATTTTTACCAACTGATCAAACTGCTCGCGGGGTAGCGCACGATAAGGCCAGGCCTGTGTCATCAATTGATACAGCTCATCCAGCGGCTGTGCTGACACATCTTCGTCCTGCCGCGCCGCCAGCTCAGCAACAATCTGCTGCGCCAGGATGTCCAATGGCTGCTCAGGCATGATGATGCGGTCCAGCTCACCTCGTCGCACGCTGTCCACCAGAGCGCTGCATTCCACCAGGTCGTCTCGCGTCAGCGGAAACAGAATGCCTTTAGGGGTTCCGCCGACATGGTGGCCGCTGCGGCCTACCCGTTGCAGGAATGTCGCAATGCTGTGCGGCGACGAGAACTGCACCACCAGATCCACAGCACCAATATCGATGCCCAATTCCATGGATGCAGTGGCCACCAGCACCTTCAGTTTGCCCGCCTTCAGTTGCTGCTCGGCGTTATGGCGCCGCTCCTTGCTCATACTGCCATGGTGGGAGCTGACCAGGGACGCGCCAGCCTCGCCATACAGACTGTCGGCGCCCAGTCGCTCAGACAGCGCCAGCGCCAGACGTTCGGACAGGCGTCTGGTGTTAACAAATACCAGGGTTGTGCGGTGCTGTTGAATGAGCTCCACCAGCCGTTCGTACAACTCGCCCCACACCTCGTTGCTCATCAGAGCGGTCAACGGCGAGGCCGGGACTTCAATATTGATATCCAGTGTGCGACGGTGCCCTGTATCCACGATGACCGGCGCGGCGGCAGGCTCTCCGCTCCTTGCGCCAACCAGATAATTGGCGACCAGCGACATCGGTTTTTGCGTAGCGGACAGGCCGATGCGCTGCAGCGGGCGTCCCGTCAGGGCCTGCAGGCGCTCAAGCGACAGGGCCAGATGTGAGCCACGCTTGTCGCCCAGCATGGCGTGAATCTCGTCGATAATAATGGTGTCGACACTGCGCAGCATGTTGCGGCCATGCGCACTGGTCAGCAACAAATAGACGGATTCGGGAGTGGTCACCAGGATGTGGGGCGGGTTTTTGAGCATTTTCTGTCGCTCGGCCTGCGGTGTATCACCGGTGCGCACGGCGATCCGGATGTCAGCCGGATGAGCCCCCTGCAGGAACAGCTCGTCCTCAATGCCCGCCAGCGGCTGCTTGAGATTGCGCTCGATATCATTACTGAGGGCCTTCAGTGGCGAGATATAAATGACCCGGGTCTGAGTCACCAAAGGTTTCTGCTGTGCTTCACACACCATGCGGTCAATGACAGCGTAAAAAGCAGCCAGCGTTTTACCACTACCGGTGGGGGCTGCAATCAGAGTGTGCTTTCCTGCCTGAATGGCCGGCCACGCATCGGCCTGCGCCGGCGTCGGCTGGCCCAGAGTGCTGGCAAACCAGGCACGGCTGGCCGGATGAAAGTTTGAAAGTACAGAAGAAGTCGACATGTCAGTGGTTGTGCGCCTTCAATTTGTCCAGTTTCCGCCTCTGGCTGTTGAGTGCCGGGCATGGCTTCCAATCGCTGATTACTGTGTATACATACAGCTCAGTATACGCCACTCCATGCTGCGTGAACAGCGCCGACCAGTACTTAAGTCGTATTGACAGGAGTCAATTGCAGGATCAGAGTATTGCCGCGTCCAACCGGCCGTACCCTGCATGTCACAACAACCCTCCCGGAGATATCTGGAATGCGATACCTTTCATCGTTTTTCATCGCCTTACTGTGCCTGACCGGCACTGCTGCAGCTGCTACCGAGTCGCGCATCGACTGGGGCGTCAATACGTTTACGGTACAGAACAAGAGCTACAACAGCATCAAGCTGGATGTCGCATTCACCCAGCGCTACATTCGGGTCAACGGTGTACTGGGCAGCTCTGCTCCCCAGACTGCCGGAACACCGGTGACAGGCACCTGCGTTGAGACGCCTGCCAAACGATTTGTCTGCCAGCTGTTCTTTGGCCAGTCTCTGGCAGAAATCGATATCGATGGCACCCTGAACGGCAATCTGACCATCAAAGACCGGGACGGAGCAGTAATTGTGACGCGCCCACTGTTTTATACAGGCATTGTCCAGCAGTAAGCCTGTATTTCAGAAAGCCACTCTTGTCCGGCAGACCCACTGCCGGGCACCTGAACCGCTGATTACACTCGATTCATCGCAGGCGGTTGACCGATTCCTCAGATATGGCTACCTTTGGGAAACGGCATTTATTGAATGTCCGATAACCCCGGAAGTCTAAAGGATAAGCTGGCCTGCATGAAACGATACCTTGCCATTTTCTGGCGCGAAAACAAGAAGTTTCTGTTGATCCTCGCGTCCATTGTCTGTTTCAAGAGCGCAGTGGCTGATCTCAATTCAATTTCCGGCCGCTCCATGCAGCCCACGCTGCTGGATGGCGACAAAGTCTGGGTAAACAAACTTGCCTACGACGTCCGCATCCCGTTTACCGATATTTCTCTACTGAGCCTGTCTGATCCCGAGCGCGGTGATATCGTCATCATTGACTCTGAGGCAGCCGGCAAGCGTCTGGTCAAGCGCATCATCGGTGTGCCGGGCGACACAATCTACATGCGCAACAACATGCTGGTTCTCAATGGCGACATTGTTGACTACGAAGTACTCGGTGAAGACCAGGAGGGCACCATCATCGTTGAGCATCTGGTAGATGACTCGCATCAGGCTCTGATCACCAATGGCTACGGACGCCGGTCGACACGCAGCTATGGCCCTGCCGAAGTCCCGGCCGACCATTTCTTTGTGCTGGGCGACAATCGCGACAACAGTGCAGACAGCCGTCTGTACAGCTTCATACCGCGGGATCAGCTGGTCGGCCGATCCAGTTCAGTGGTTTTCTCGCTGGACAGCCAGCACAATTTCAAGCCGCGGGCCGGACGATTCATGGCGCAGTTGGACTGACGCGCTTACCCCTGTTAAATCCCTTCGCTTCACCGTAAAATATTGCGTTTTGGCGTGAATACGCCTCCGGAGGCCGCTGTGGGACAGAAAACCGCTCTTTATGACCGCCATTGCACCGCAGGGGCGAGGCTGGTTGATTTTAGCGGCTGGGACATGCCCATCCAGTACACCTCCCTGATCGAAGAACACAACGCCGTGCGCCAGCATGCCGGTGTCTTCGATGTCTCGCACATGACAATCGTGGATGTAGCCGGCGACGACGCCGAACCCTGGCTGCGCTGGATGCTGGCCAATGATGTCGCGCGCCTCGGCCAGCCTGGCCAGGCCCTCTATACAGCGATGCTGAACGACACGGGCGGCGTGATTGACGACCTGATTGTATACCGCCTGCGCAATGGCTACCGGCTGGTCGTCAACTGTGCCACCCGCGAGAAGGACCTGGCATGGCTGCAGGCGCATATCGAGTCCCACCAGGCAACGCTCACTGAACGCCCCGAACTGGCGATTCTTGCCGTGCAGGGCCCCAAGGCACTGAAAATTGTTGATGACATTTTGCGCAGTCGCGGCGAGCCTGAACTGGCTGATGCAGTCCAGTCGCTAAAACCCTTCACCGCTGCAGAAAACGACCAATGGCTGGTAGCTCGTACTGGCTACACTGGCGAGAATGGCGTGGAGATCATACTGCCGGAGTCACAGGCTCCCGAGTTGTGGGATGCCCTGCTGGCAGCCGGCGTACGGCCGATTGGCCTGGGCGCCCGCGATACTTTGCGCCTGGAAGCCGGCATGAACCTTTACGGACACGAGATGGATGAATCCGTCTCACCGCTGTCAGCAAACATGGGCTGGTCAATTGCCTGGAAACCGGAAGACCGTGATTTCATTGGCCGCGATGCGGTCTCTCTACACGCTGATCAACTGACTGATGGCACACTGCCCGTATTAATCGGCCTGGTGATGACAGAACGCGGTGTTCTGCGCGAAGGCATGCGTGTTGTCTGCACGCTGGAAGACGGCAGCACTGCCGATGGCATCACCACCAGCGGTACCTTTTCACCTACATTGAAGCATGCTATCGCATTGGCTAGAATCCCGACTGGTACCACACAGTGTGCGGTCGAGATCCGCGGCAAGCTTGTGCCCGTACGCACCGTCAAACCCGGCTTTGTCCGCCACGGCAAGCAGATTTTCGACTGATGCCGGCAAGCCTTGATAATCAAACCAAGTTTACAGTCAAAACTATGAGGATCGACCCGTGAGTGATTTTCCTGATGAACTGAAATACGCAGCCACCCATGAATGGGTACGCGTTGAAGAAGATGGCAGCGTGACAATTGGCATCTCCGATCATGCGCAGGAATTGCTGGGCGACATCGTGTTCATTGAGCTGCCGGAAGAAGGCGCCACCGTCTCAGCCAAAGACGAAATGAGTGTCGTCGAATCAGTCAAGGCTGCCTCGGATATCTACGCACCGATCTCTGGCGAAGTCATCGCTGTCAACGAAGACCTGACCGATGCACCAGAAACTGTTAATGCTGACCCTTACGGCGAAGGGTGGATCTGCCGAATACTGCCAAGCAACCCGGCTGAACTGGAAGAGCTGCTGGATGCCAACACCTACGCTGGAATGTGTGAATGAACCTGAAGTCGCCGCTGAGCTCGCTGCACGATTCTGAGTCTTTTATTGCTCGCCATATCGGCCCGGATGAGAATGACATCCAGGCCATGCTGGCCGAGCTGGACTACCCCTCACTGGACGCCCTGATAAGCGCAACGCTGCCAGCAGCGATTGCGCTCGGCAGGCCGCTGGCACTTGACGCCCCGTCCAGCGAACAACAGGCACTGCAACGACTGCGGCAACTGGCACAGCAGAATCAGCTGTGCCGCTCCTATATCGGTCTAGGATATTACGACACCGTGACTCCCCCGGTAATCCTGCGCAATGTGCTGGAAAATCCGGGCTGGTACACCGCCTACACACCCTATCAGCCGGAAATCTCCCAGGGTCGACTGGAGACCTTGCTGGCCTATCAGCAGATGGTCCTGGATTTGACCGGAATGGAACTGGCCAACGCCTCCCTGCTGGATGAATCGACTGCAGCAGCCGAAGCCATGGCGCTGGCGAAGCGTGTCAGCAAAGCCAAAAAGGCCAATGTATTTTTTATCGATGAGAGCTGCTACCCGCAGACCATTGATGTGATCAAGACCCGCGCCAGCTGTTTCGGATTCGACATCGTTGTTGGGCCTGCCGCCGAGGCTGCGCAACATGATGTGTTTGGCGCCATTTTCCAGTACCCCAACTGCAATGGCGAAGCTGTGGACTTGCGCGACATTATCGAGCAACTGCATCAGCGCGACGCGATTGCCTGTGTCGCTGCCGATCTGATGAGCCTGGCTCTGCTGAGTTCACCGGGTGAACTGGGCGCCGATGTGGTCGTTGGCAATACTCAGCGCTTTGGCGTGCCCATGGGCATGGGCGGCCCGCATGCTGCTTACTTTGCTACCCGTGATGACTACAAGCGCGCGGTCCCCGGCCGCATCATCGGTGTTTCTGTCGACGCACGTGGCAAACAGGCCTATCGTATGTCGCTGCAGACCCGTGAACAGCATATCCGCCGGGAAAAGGCCAACAGCAATATTTGTACGGCCCAGGTTTTACTGGCCAACATCGCGGCTCTGTACGCCATGTACCATGGCCCTGAAGGCATCCGCAAAATAGCCTTGCGCATTCACCGACTCACGCGAATCCTGGCGACCGGTCTCGCCAATAGCGGACTGAAACTGAACAGCAGCTTTTTCGACACACTGACAGTGAGCCTGGACAGCAGTGAACGTGCAGCAGTGCTGGCGCGCGCCAAAGCAGCAGGTATCAACCTGCGTGACACTGATGCAGACACGCTGGGTATCAGCCTCGATGAATGCAGCAGTGTCGAGGACCTTGTCACGCTGTGGCAGGTCTTCCTTGGCGATAAAGCATCCAGTCTGGTCGTCAGCGATATCGATGCCAGCCTTGATGACGCCGTTGGCATTCCTGCTGCCCTGCAACGCCAATCTGAGTATCTGCAGCACCCGGTGTTTAACCGCTATCACAACGAAACCGACATGCTGCGATACCTGAAACGTCTGGAGAACCGCGACCTTTCGTTAACGCACGCGATGATCCCGCTGGGCTCATGCACCATGAAGCTGAACGCGACAGCAGAAATGCAACCTGTCACCTGGCCAGAATTCAGCAAGCCGCACCCATTTGTGCCGCGTGAGCAGGTTAAAGGCTACCTGCAGATGATAGGCGAGCTTGAAGATATGCTGGCCGAAATCTGTGGATTCGACGCCGTCAGCATGCAGCCAAATTCCGGCGCCCAGGGCGAGTACGCCGGGCTGCTGGCCATACGCCGCTACCTCGACAGTCAGGGACAGCAGCACCGCAATGTGTGTCTGATTCCGAGCTCGGCCCACGGGACAAACCCGGCCAGCGCACAAATGTTGAGCATGAAAGTGGTGGTTGTCGCCTGCGACAAAAATGGCAACATCGACATCAATGACCTGAAAGCAAAAGCAGAGCAGTACAGTGACACCCTGGCAGCATTGATGATCACCTACCCGTCCACGCACGGCGTGTTCGAAGAGTCGGTCAAGGACATTTGTCAGATCGTGCACGATCACGGTGGCCAGGTATACATGGATGGTGCCAACCTGAATGCTCAGGTAGGCGTATCACGCCCTGGCGATATCGGTGCCGATGTTTCCCACGTCAATCTGCACAAAACTTTCTGTATTCCACACGGTGGTGGCGGTCCCGGCATGGGGCCAATCGGCATCAAGAAACACCTGGCTCCTTTTGTCGCCAACCATCCGGTCGTGCAGCTGGACGGCCCCCTGCCAGACAGTGGCGCCGTGTCTGCGGCACCCTGGGGCAGCGCCAGCATTCTGCCAATCTCCTGGATGTATATCGCCATGATGGGTGCGTCCGGCCTGCTGAAAGCCACACAGGTCGCGATTCTCAGCGCCAATTACATTGCGCGCCAACTCAGCGCACACTATCCGGTTCTGTATACCGGCAAAAACGGTCGCGTCGCGCACGAATGTATCATCGACCTCCGTCCATTAAAGGCAGCCACCGGTATCACCGAAGAAGACGTCGCCAAGCGATTGATGGACTACGGCTTTCATGCTCCGACCATGTCTTTCCCGGTGCCCGGTACGCTGATGATCGAACCAACAGAAAGCGAACCAAAAGCAGAGCTAGACCGCTTTATAGAAGCAATGATCTGCATCCGCCAGGAAATTGCCCGGGTTGCCTCTGGTGAACTGGACGCCGAGAACAACATGCTGCGACATGCACCGCACACACTTGCCGACATTATGGACGACTCCTGGGACCGTCCCTACAGCAAGCAGGAAGCGGCGTTCCCTGTCGACTCACTGCGTGACAACAAGTTTTGGCCCGCGGTTAATCGTATCGATAACGTTTATGGCGACCGAAACCTGTTCTGTGCATGTCCGGCCATTGAGAACTACACATAAGAGCCTGGCGGACGCATGTTGCCCGTCAGGTCTTGAGGTTGTGTCATGAAGCAGTCGTTTCGTCAGCGCGTTGAACGCTGGATAGAAAGCCCGATAGTCCAGAATTTCATCATTGGAGTGATCATCTTTAATGCGATTACGCTGGGTCTGGAAACTTCCGCCAGCGTGATGCGTATTGCCGGCGAACCGCTCAGAATTATCGAGCAGCTTGTACTGGCGATATTTGTCACCGAGATTGCGCTGAAGCTCTACGCCTATGGACACCGTTTCTTCCGCAGCGGCTGGAATGTCTTTGATATTGTGATTGTTGGCATTGCCCTGCTGCCCGCCACCGGGCCATTGGCGATCCTGCGTGCGCTGCGTATCCTCAGGGTACTGAGATTGCTGACCAAAATCGATCGGCTCCGCCGTATCATCGAGTCATTATTGCGCGCGATTCCCAGCATCGGCTGGATTCTGTTTTTGCTGTCGATGGTGTTTTATATCTTTGGCGTTATGGGCACGCAGTTGTTCGCCGAGCGTTTTCCTGACGACTTTGGAACGCTTGGCCGCACGCTCTATACCCTGTTTCAGGTCATGACACTGGAAAGCTGGTCCGAAGGTGTATCACGACCAGTTATGGCAGTTTATCCCTATGCCTGGATGTTCTTTATCACCTTTGTACTGATCACAGCCTTTGTTGTGCTGAATCTGTTTATCGGTATCATCGTCAGCACCATGCAGGAAAGTCACTACGAAGAAGAAAATCGCCGCCGCGACGAAAAAGAGAGTGCCGCGCACGCTGAACGCGAAGAAATGCTGGTGCTGATTCGTGAACTCAATGACAAGGTGGATCGCCTGCTTTAGAAATTATCGGGTATCTTGGCTTTGCTGCGAGCGATCTCGACTTCGATGGTACCCGCAGTAACCAGTTCTTTCAGACTCTGATCCAGGGTCCGCATGCCCACCCCGGCTCCAGTCTGAATCGCCGAGTACATCTGCGCGATCTTGTCCTCTCGGATCAGGTTACGTATGGCGGGTGTGGCCATCATGATTTCATGAGCGGCGACACGTCCCCCACCTTTCTTCTTCAGTAGCGTCTGTGAAATGACGGCCTGCAAGGATTCTGACAACATAGAGCGCACCATGCTTTTTTCGCCCGCCGGGAAAACATCCACTATACGGTCGATGGTTTTGGCAGCAGAACTGGTGTGCAGTGTCGCGAACACCAGGTGACCGGTCTCAGCAGCCGTCAGTGCCAGACGGATGGTTTCCAGGTCGCGCAACTCACCCACCAGAACAATATCGGGGTCTTCACGCAGGGCCGAGCGCAGGGCCTGGTTGAATCCCAGGGTATCACGCTGCACTTCGCGCTGGTTGACCAGACACTTGTGACTCTCGTGCACAAATTCGATGGGATCTTCAATGGTCAGGATGTGTTCGTAGCGCGACTTGTTGATGAAGTCGATCATCGCTGCCAGCGTAGTGCTCTTGCCGGACCCCGTTGGACCCGTGACCAGTACCAGGCCTCTGTTGAAACTGGCAATGGTCTCAAACACCTTGCCCATACCCAGTTGCTGCATGGTCAGTACCTTGTCAGGCACGGTACGAAAGACGGCCGCAGCCCCCCGGTTCTGATTGAAGGCGTTGACTCGGAAACGGGCGACTCCCGAGAGCGCAAATGAAAAATCCGTCTCCATGAACTCTTCATAGTCTTTGCGCTGACGGTCGCTCATGATTTCATAAATCAGCCCCTGCACCGTCTTGTGGTCCATCACCGGCAAATCAATCTTGCGCATATCGCCGTCGACGCGAATCAACGGCGGCATCCCGGCCGCCAGGTGAAGGTCTGAAGCGCCATTATTGACAGAGAAAGTCAGCAGTTTGGTGATATCCATTTAAATCAGTACCTTTACTTCGGTGAACGGGCCAGAGGACTCAAGTGTCGTTTACCTGAATATTAATGTATTTATCGCGGCTCTGCTGCTGGTCTACGCCATCGCGTTAAAAACTCCCCCTTATCGCTGGGGTACTGGCCAGGGATGCAACAGTCCGTATCCAAACACAGCATCACGACCAATGTCACCCAGGTCTTCGGCCAGCGCCTGCAGGGTTTCCCGTGCCAAAGCAATACTGCCTCCATTGCGCGACAGCTCACAGGCAAAAAAGGCCGCTACAATTGGCGCCGCCAGAGAGGTGCCAGACTGGCGTGTCAGCCGGCCGTCATTACCTGCTGTTGGCAGCTGCACACCCAGCGCAGCAAATTCCACATGGTTACCCTGGTTCGCCCAACGATAAATGCTGCGGTCGGCGGCAACGGCTGTCACCGCAACAACCGGATCATAGGCTGATGGATATTGCTCAGGCGCGAAGGGTCCATTGTTGCCGGCAGCGGCAACCAGCACCTTGCCCTGGTCGGCGGCAATATTGACGCCCTGCTCCAGGACTCGATTGGCAGGCCCGGTCAGACTCAGGTTGATAACGCTGACTGCTGACTCACCTGCCAGCCAGTCAAGTGCCTGCATGATGCTGGCGGCACTGGCTCCCTGGCGATAGTTGTCCTGGCTGTATACAACCGCTGCACTATAAAGAGTGGCATTTGGTACCACCGGTGACAGATCATCCCCCTGACCTATCAGCACACCAGCGATTGAGGTGCCATGCGCGGGCGGACTGCTGAGTCCCTCTTCGATAAAACTGCGGCTGACTACAGGTGCCTGACGCCCCCGGTATGCCAGCGCCGGATGAGTGTTGTCGACGGCAGAATCAATAATGCCAATTGAGACCGGCGCCTGACAGATTGCGGCCAGCGGCACTGGCAGGGGCACACTGCTGCCGCGTGCCGGCACGGGACCAGACTGTGCCTGGTATACGTGATTGCGATCCATTAATGGTCGCAGGCTATCTGGTAACAGTTGCAAAATGGCATCATCAGCATCAAGCTCGGCCGGCACATCAAATACCAGCACATCCCGGTTCATGGCGTTAAGCTCATGCTCCCGGATCATGAACTGCAGGACTACGGGCGCCTGGATCTCCAGCTGGATGCGCTGCTCGGGATTCACGACCATGACCCACTGCCGCTCGATGGCGCGTACATTGGGCGCCACCTCGATTTCCGTCAGGGGTTCACCATTGGCGACGGGTAATTGCAGCCTGTCCGGTAGAGGCGGAATCAGACCAACAGGATTTCTGGGCGGGCCCTGCAAAGGTCGCGGGACGCCCTCAGTGTCTGGCGCGGCGCGGCGGACCGGCCCAACAAAAGGCTGCGTGGTTAAACCAGCGCTGGCCACCTCAAGCTGACCCTGTTGAACCCGCCGCATGATGTCTCCGCTGACGACAACCGAGTCATCTGATATTGTAGCCGCTCGACCAGGCGAAGGCGCTGCCTGAGCAGTCTGGCTGACGCTCTCACTTTCTGCGTCGCTGGCGCTCGAGCGCAAGCGCTCACTTTCTTCTTTCTCCTTACGCTCCCTGGCCGCTACCACGTTGTGGTCACGAAGCCGCTCATAGGCCTGCTGAGCCTCATCAACCACGGCCGTCAGCGGCACACAGGCGCCCAGCTGCATGGCGATCAGGGCCGCCAGGCCGATGATTCTGACTCGCCTAAAGAAATAACGGTGAGCTGAGAACAACATGATATGCTCGGAATTGGATTACAGGCGGAATAAACTACACGATTGTTCGTTATCGACACAAGGAAGGAGAAAAACAAGCCCCATGAAAGCTGAGCTGTTGGAGCTATTGCCAGCGCTGAGACGCTTTGCCTGGTCACTGACCCAGTCCGTGCATGACGCGGACGATCTGCTGCAGGCAACCGTCGAAAGGCTGCTGAAGAAAGGTGTGCCCGACGGCGTTGAGCTGGCGCGATGGGCATTTACCGTCTGCAGGAATCTGTGGATCGATGAATATCGGTCCCGCAAAATTCGACGCAATGTAGATGTTGAGCCCGAAGTGTACGAAGCCGGCCAGGTGGATGGTGAGAGCGATGTCCACTCGCAGATGGAACTGGAGCGTGTCATGGCAGCCATCAAGCATCTGCCTGAAGACCAGCAGACAGTATTGACCATGGTGGCCATTCAGGGCCTTCCTTACCAACAGGTCGCCGACGAACTTGAAATTCCGATCGGCACCGTGATGAGCAGGCTTTCCCGGGCACGCGCACGACTCGCCAGCTCGCTGCAGTTAACGAATTGATATGCTTTTTTCACAGTCCGCCCGAGTAATCGGCTTACGGAGTCGAAACCATGACGATAACCGACGAAACACTGTCTGCCTATATTGATGGCGAGCTGCCCCCCACCGAAGAGCGCCAGGTGGAGCAGCAGCTCACAGCTGACAAAGAGCTGGCAGCGCGGCTGGCGCAACTGAAACAGGCTGATGATCTGGTGCGACGTCACGCAAGGCTGATTGACGACACCCCGATGCCGGCATCGGTGCTCGCCATGTTGCAGGACACGCGGGCCACTCCGACCGACAATGTCGTTCAGATGTCTGCGTGGCGCAAATCCATCCAGACACTGACCGACAACACTCAACAACATCTTGCCAAGGCAGCCTGTCTGGTTCTGGCTGTGGGGCTGGCTGGCGGTTATCTGCTTGGCAGTGGCAGCTCATCCAGCAGCATGCAGACAGATATCGCACAGACCCGGTCTGGCAGCCAGGCAGAATTTCTGGCAGCGATCAGCAGCGCCGCAAGTGGCGAGCCTGTCAGCCTGCCCGGCAATCAGCAGCTGCAAATCAGCTTTAGTTTTGAAGATGCTGACGCGCGTTTGTGCCGGCACTACCAGCTTGAAAGCCCCCAACAAAAGCGCGAGGGCGTGGTCTGTCGAGACAACAACGAGTGGCTGAACGTCGCCGAAATGACATTCAGTGCTGACGCGGCAGGAGCCACCTATCAGACGGCTACATCAAGTGCGACCAGCATTGACCAGATACTGGATTCCCTGATGGTGAACGGGCCGTTGCAGCCGGAGCAGGAACAGTCTCAGCTGGCCCGTTAATCACTGTTTGCAAGGCGTGGTATTATTCACGTCATGACAGCACACACACAGAACGACTCATCGGTTGCCAGCCGCTACCAGCATTTGCTGCAGCAATTACGTGACGAAGCCCTCAAGGTCGGTCGCGACCCCGCCAGCATCTTATTGCTGGCGGTCAGCAAAACACATGGCGTAGACCGGATACGCGAAGCCTGGCATGCCGGCGCGCGTAACTTTGGTGAGAACTACGTGCAGGAAGCGCTGGAAAAAATTACTGCACTGACGCCGGACTCTGTCTCTTCCGCCGCTCCGGCTGGACATCAGGCTGACTCGCTGGCAATAAAGTGGCATTTCATCGGTCCGGTACAGTCCAACAAGACCCGCGATATAGCCGGGGCATTTGACTGGGTGCACAGCGTTGATCGTGTCAAAATCGCCCGCCGGCTTGACGAGCAGCGCCCTGCCAACAAGGCAGCATTAAACGTCTGCGTTCAGGTCAAGCTGTCAGCTGAAGATACCAAGTCTGGCGTCTCACTCGCGGAGGCAGCGGCACTTTGCCAGGAGATCAGCCAGATGGACCGGCTGGTTCTCAGAGGCCTGATGGCGATTCCGGCGGTCAGTTCTGACTACGAGCAGCAGCGTCAGACGTTTCGCCCGCTTAAAGAACTATTCGACGAGTTGCGCACGCGCCATGCAACGATGGACACACTGTCAATCGGCATGAGTGGAGACTTCCCGGCCGCCATCGCGGAGGGCGCCACAATCATCCGCATCGGCACGGCCCTGTTTGGCCAGCGCGGCAGCTGAGTTCAGGCTTTGCCCCTCACTGGCTGCAGCCGCGTCATGATGGCTCCAGACTGAAACAGTTCCCGGCAGCGCGCTCGTTGCAGCGTGCCAGCATCCGTTTTGGGCAGACTGCCCGGGCGCAACAGCAAAACCCTCGGTGCCGGCAGCCCCAGTACCTCAGCCATCAGCTTTACAATATCCGGCACCAGGCCACGCCAGGTTTCCGCCGGCGCCTTGCGGGCACACTCCACCATCAGCACAATCTCCTGGCGGTGATTCCCGCCAATCGCCATGCAATGGCTGATATGTCGCTTCAGGAAGTGCTGCGTGATCAGCGCTTCCAGATGCTCAGCGCAAACAAGATGACTGCCACTCTGAATCAGATTATCGAACTGTCCGAGAATATACAGCGTGTCATTACGCACCACGACAATGTCCTGCACTGGCGTCTGCCGGACCGCTTTTCCAGCGCCGGCGCGCGTCCAGCTGACCAGACAGGCATCGCCTGTTGCAGGCACCAGATTTCGGGCGATGCTGTCTGGCAAGCGCTGCAGATTCCAGCGATGTGAACCCGACTCACAACCGACGCCGAGCAGCATGCGACCTGCTACGCATATCGTGCTGATGTCCTGCCTGGCCAGAATGACACCGTCAAACAGCGCAGGCTCGTAAAGAAAGCAGAGCTCCGGCGGCTGTATTTGCTGGCGACGAAAACACGCCATCATCCGCCTCAGCAGAACCGGGTTTGCGAGGCGGTCACTTTCATAATACAAACGCAGTGTACTTTTGCCACCGGCCATCACAACGGACGAATCTTTCCCGGATAACAGCGAAGTTGTGTAGCTTCCAGCCACCGTGCAGCCATGCTGATTGATCGCTGACCACCAGCGTTCCGGAGTCACTGGCACCCCGGCAGCCATGCCAAGATAGCTTGGCAGTGCCGCGTACACGGGCATCAGCACATGCAAGAGCAGGGGCCGAATGCCGTTCATGGCCTGCCAGGCGAACAATCTGTCGTCGTCCCGAAGTGCCATGACCTTTTCAAGGTGTAGAAGCGAATTCAGCACATCAGCATGCGTATATGCCTTGAATCCGGCAGTTGCGCTGGGCTCAGCACCGGAGCGCAGGCCTGTTTTGGCTGGCAGCTTGAGAGCAACGTGACTGCCATTCAATGCCGGGCGTCGCCAGGGGCCACGCTTCAGGGTCGACAATGCAGCCACATGAGGGGCTGCGGACAGGCGATGACCATGGTGAGCAAGCAGGTCGGCCAGCGTTCGCAATCGCTGCTCGGAGACCAGCACTACGGCGGGTTCCAGGGTGGTGATGATTGACAGCAGGCTGTGCCGGTCGGCAGGCAGACTGGCCCGCACCAGCACCGGCACGTGGCCCGACAGGATAACCGCGAACAATGCCTCAACCAGCTCGCGCAACTCGTCATTGGTATACATCAACACAACGTGTCGACGTCGCCCGGACACAGCCTGGAGGCTGCCAGCGAGAAGTTGAGCACGGTGCAGCAGATCACTGCCGGTCATCGCCTGCACCGCGCCTGGCATTGCGTCTATAAAGTTGTATAACGCCAGCGTCGGATAAGCAGACGCTGTCTGCTCGAGCAACGTGATCAGATCACGCGCCCGTCGAGCATCTATCATCGGCAGTCCTTGCGGATGTCCACTAGTCGCTGCAGTCTAGAATATTGACATGGCCCCCGCCAATTTCTTTGTGACATAATCGTGAGCGGCGTCTCATTTTTGCCATCACATGTGAGTTTATATGAAAAAAATAATAGTCACTGTGGCCATCGTCGCGGTGCTCAGCATTGCCTTTGCCAATGGCATTACTCCAGCTTATGTGGCCAGCGCGCCGGGCGTTGCATCAGGAATTGGTGCCAAACTGCTTTGCAGCGGACGCTATGTCAGCGGCTTCAGTCAACAGCAGGCGCTGGACGATCTCGTTAAGTACTCACCGCTGCTGGACTACCTGAGCGTGGAGTTCGATGACAGCAATGAACGGGTCACCACATCCTTCCTTGGTCTTTCCACAACCACAGCCACGCATGTTGATGGCATCGGCTGTTACGCCGACTATGAGGGATTCGAGCAGCGTGCCGATTATGCAGGTGAAGAGAGAATCCCGATGCCGGTTTTCAGCAGCCGCTGGCCACACGGTACGCGTGTCGAGACAATCGCCCCCACCATACAGTCGCAGCTTGACGCGCTGATCGCCGCTGACAATGAAGAGGGTCTGGATACACGCGCGCTACTGATTGTGCAAAATGGTCAGATCATCGCCGAGTCCTACGCTGGCGAGGCTGATGCCGGGACGCCCCTGCTGGGCTGGTCAATGGCCAAGAGCCTGATGGCCATCATGCTGGGCAACCTTGAGTATCGGGGCCTGCTTGACTCCACTGCGACACCAGTGGTTGCGCAGTGGGCTGATGACGAGCGCGCCAATATCGAACTGACTGATCTGTTGACGATGACGGACGGTCTGGCTTTTTCGGAGGCCTACAATCCTGGTGACGATGCAACGGCGATGCTATTTACCGAGGCTTCCAGTTCCGATTACGCCGTCAGCCGCCCCGTCGCGCATAGCCCGGGCACACAGTTCAATTACAGCTCCGGAACAGCAAACATCCTGTCGCGTGTCTATTTTAATCACACAGGGGCAACGCTGGCCGACAGTCTGGCGGACTACCGGGAACACATCGCAACGCCTCTGAGTTTTCAACACGCCGTTTTTGAACCGGATGCCGCAGGCGTTCTGGTCGGGAGCTCGTATTTCTACGCATCCGCGCGAGACTGGGCGCGAATCGGTCAAATGATGCTCAACGGTGGCGTCCTCAATGGGCACCGTATTGTCAGTGAAGACTGGGTGGAACGGGCGACGTCACCCAACAGCTCGCGCAACAATCGTGCCTACGGTTATCAGTTCTGGCTTAATCGCGGCAATACCGGCCAGCGCTGGCCGGATCTGCCACAAGACGCCTACGCGGCAAATGGCAATCGCGAGCAGTCGGTCACTGTCCTGCCCTCGCAGGACCTCGTCGTTGTCCGGCTGGGCTGGACCACGGGCCGTTACCCGATCAATGACCGGATCGCCCAGATTATGGGATGGTTAACAGCGCAATGATGCGATGGGCCTGGCAACAAGCCGCTATTGAGGTTCCCCGGGATTCGCCACAAAAGACAGTCCGCAATGCGCACAGTTACGCCGGAACGGATTCAAAAAGTAGTGCTTCACAAAAAAGTGCTGATTACACCGCGGGCAGCGTCGGGACGACATGCCTATACCAAACACGGCATAAATGGCCATGTAGACCAGCATCAGCCAGGTAATATCCTGGCCATTGTTCAGCAGCTGGGTGACCCCAACGACATACAGAGGAAATGTCAAAAAACATACCATCAGGCGACTGCGCGCGCGTTTGATCTGCAGCAGCTGGCGACCATACTGCTCCTGTTCGGAAGGGTTCATCTACTGTTGTTTCTCCGTAATGCTGCTGTGCGCTGACAGCCTATCATGAGCCCCGCACTCATGCATTGTTGTCGTCAAAACTGATGACCTCAGCTATTCGCTGGCGGTCACTTATCAGCATCAGAAGACGATCAAAACCGAGCGCGACTCCGGCACAATCCGGCAAACCTGAGGCAAGCGCAGCAAGCAGGAATTCATCTACCGGCTGCACGGGCAGCCCACTCTGCTCACGACG
Organism: Gammaproteobacteria bacterium UBA2675; assembly: GCA_002354805.1. Lineage (GTDB taxonomy): Bacteria > Pseudomonadota > Gammaproteobacteria > Pseudomonadales > Pseudohongiellaceae > Pseudohongiella. The sequence goes on along the minus strand of DEMH01000009.1, from coordinate 518,543 downwards.
CTGATTATCCGCAGCAAAACGGCGTGCCTGCTCCTGCGCATCCGTTAGCTCAAGGTAACCATTGGCAATCTCCATACCGCGAATAAACAGCTCAAATCGCCTGGCAACCCGATGACCATCATCAGTCAGCTCAGTTGCAGCCAGCGAGGCCTGACTGGCAGGAAAATCGATGACAAATACCGGCGCCTGCAGCGTTGGTTCTATGACAACAGCCATCAGCAGGTTCAATGCATCATCGCGAGACAGTGCCAGATGGTCGCTGGCAGTCTGCTGCCGGGCCAGGTCGATCAGTTGCTGATCACTGGCGGCAAATGGATCAATATCCAGCCGTGATTGAAACAGATCACGATAGCTGATTCGCTCAAACCCAGATACCGCCCAATCGGACAACCCGTCCCCATGCTGCTCAGCACAGGTGCACACCAGTGCCTCCACTTCAGCCATCAACTGCCGGTCGTCAAAACCGGGCCGATACCATTCCAGCATCGTGAACTCTGGATTGTGCCGCTGCCCTGCTTCATCGCGCCGAAACGCCTTGCAGATCTGATAGATCGGTCCACTGCCCGCAGCAAGCAGACGTTTCATGGCAAACTCGGGAGAGGTCTGCAGAAACCGGCGCTTTGAGTCATGCAATTCAACTACCATGCTGTCCAGGTGCAGATCGGTCACGGTGGCCTGCGACAACAGCGGTGTTTCCACTTCCAGCACTTGCCGCTGCGCAAAAAAAGCCCTGATACAGTTCAGCAGTGAAGCCCGCTGTCGCAGCAGTTCAAGCGACGCTGTAGGCCGCCATGACGCTGACATCAATCAGCGCACCCGGTTCTGATACTCACGTGTACGGGTGTCAACACGCAGTACATCGCCGATGTTCACAAACAGGGGCACTTTCACCACAGCGCCTGAACTTAAGGTCGCAGGTTTGCTGCCACCCTGCGCGGTGTCGCCCTTGATACCGGGATCTGTCTCAACGACTTCCAGTTCAACGAAGTTTGGTGGCATGACATTGATGGGATTGCCGTTAAACAGCGTTACCACGTAACTCTCTTCTTCTTTCAGCCAGTCCAGTGCATCACTCATCGCCGCCTTGTCGGCCGGGAACTGCTCAAAGCTGCCGTCAGTTTTCATGAAATGCCAGAATTCACCGTCGGTGTACAGGTAACTCATATCGGTTTCCAGCACATCGGCGGCTTCCAGCGAATCACCCGATTTGAATGTGCGCTCCCAGACACGACCGTTCATCAGATTGCGCAGTTTTATGCGGTTGAAGGCCTGCCCTTTACCTGGTTTGACATATTCGTTGTCCACGATGGCGCAGGGGTCGCCATCGAGCAGCACTTTCATGCCGGGTTTGATTTCGTTGGTTGAAAAACTTGCCATCTGTAACCTCTCTTAAATAATACTTCTGTAAACATCTGCCTTCGGTTTACCATGGCCGACCTTGTTTACCGAGATACGCTTTTTATCGAGATACCAGCGCAGGAAAACTGATTAACATGTTGATCGCATCAACTGCCGGATCCTGGCAGCAGCAGTTGTCAGACGTGATTACCGATCCTGATGAACTGTTGCGAACCCTGAATCTGGACGCCTCTCAGCTGTCGGTTTCGGCCCAGGTGTTGAAACAATTCCCGCTGAGGGTGCCGCGCTCTTTTGCAGCACGGATGCAGGCTGGCAATCCCAGCGATCCATTGCTGCTGCAAGTGCTGCCCAGCGACAAAGAAGGGGATGATACCCCCGGATTCGACTTCGATCCACTTTCAGAGTCCGATTTCAACCCTCAGCCTGGCATTCTGCACAAATATCACGGCCGCGTGCTGGCCCTGGTCGCGCCACATTGTGCAGTTCATTGCCGATACTGTTTTCGACGGCATTTTCCCTACGAGGAGAATACACCCGGTCGTCAGGCCTGGGAGCAGAGTCTTGAGTGGCTGGCCGGGCAGCCAGAGATTCATGAAGTCATCTACAGTGGCGGCGATCCTCTGGCTGCCAGTGATAAATATCTTGTCTGGCTGACAAATCGTATTTCAGAAATACCCCATATCGGCCGATTACGTATACATACCCGGACACCGGTGATGATTCCTGCGCGGGTGAATGATGAGCTGCTGGCCTGGCTGTCCGAGTGCCGGCTGCAGAAAGTGATGGTGATACACGTCAATCACGCCAATGAAATTGATGCGGAAGTGGCCGAAGCCCTGCAGAATCTCAGACGGGCAGGTGTCACGCTGCTCAATCAGAGCGTGCTGTTGAAAGGTGTCAATGACAGCGCCGCTGCGCTGATTGACCTGAGCGAGCGTTTGATGGATGCTCAGGTAATGCCGTACTACCTGCACGTACTGGACCGCGTGCAGGGAGTCGCACACTTTGATGTCAGTGAGACGTACGCCTTGCAACTTTTGGCTGAATTGAAGGGAAAACTGCCAGGATATCTGGTACCCAGGCTGGTGCGTGAGGTTCCCGGCGCCAGCTCCAAGACCGGACTACAATAGCAGTATGAGCGATATGGATTCCAACACGTACCAGATTCTGATCAACCACAGCGCGGGTCCGCGATCGCAGGCGGTTCTGAATCTGCTGCGACGCGCTGGCATTCAGTTTCGCGCCAAAGAGCTGACTACCGGCCATTTGCCAGACGACGTTCCCGGCTGTGATTCGCACGACCTGATTCTGCTGTTCACCGACAGCCCCGGGCAGAACTGCGAGCTGCTTTTGCGCCAGCTGCAGTCGTCCCGGCGCGATATCCCCTGCCTGTTGATCTGCCGGACACCGTCGCGCTGGCTTTCGATGTTGAGCCTGGGCGCGGCCGCGCTTATCAATGAAACACAGCTTGAGACGCCCACCGGCCAGGTACAGTTTGTTTACCAGATAAAACGCGAGCTGGAACATCTTAACCTGCGCCGGCAATTCCGCCGCGCCAGCAGCAGTATCAGAGAGCTGCATCAGCGGCTGCAGCTGTTTACTGATCACACCACCGACGCGGTGGCGACATTGCAGGGTGGTCTGCACCAGTATGCCAATAACGCCTGGCTGTCCTATTTTGGCTTTCGCAACCATACCGAACTGCATGCCACACCGTTTCTGGATCTGGTCGCTGACGAAGACGCGGATCGCGTGCGAGCCTTCATGCGGCAGCCATTTAACAATGGCATGCAGCGCTGCGAGTTCATGGCCATCCGGCGTGACGGCAGTGAGATTCTGACCGCGCTGGACTCTGCATCCATCAGCGTCAACGGGGAACAGTCTCTGCAATTGATGGTGCAGGCAGCTCTCGGCAATGCCACACATCAGAACGCCGTACGCGAGGCAATGAGCCAGGACCTGCAAAGCGGACTGCTGAATGATCGCGGCTTTCACAAGGTCATCAACCAGGCCATCAGCAGTGCCGTCTACCAGGGCCGCAGCAGTGCACTGATTTTAATGACTGCGCCGCAGCTGGCCGAAATTTCTGTGGTCCTTGGCAAGACAGACACTCATATTCTGCTGCGCGATATCGCCTCGGTGCTGGCATCCAAATGCCCGGAACCCGCCATACTCGGCAGACTCGATGACGGCGATTTTGCGGTGTTGCTGCCGGATGCTGATACTGAGGCCTGCCAGTCAACGCTGGTACGGCTGGATACCCTGGAGACGGCTATGCAGGCGATGGCACCAAAAGGGCTGTCGCTCAGCTTCAGAAGCGGCGCCGCCATGGTCACTGATGAGGCGCCTGACGCCGAGACTCTCCTTATTCGCGCCCGCCAGCACCAGATTATTCGCCAGCACCAGGTTTATACAAACGGGCCCGTTTCGATCGATGTGCTCACACCGTTGCGGCAGTCCCTGCGCGACGAAAACCTGTTGCTTGTGTATCAACCCACTGTCAGCCTGCGCACCGACCCCAAGGAGTTTTACGAGGTACGCATCCGCGTCCCCATCGCCGACCGGATGATTTACCCCAATGAGTTTTTGCAGATCGCCAACCAGCATGGTTATGGTGAGCGGCTTGACCGCTATGTCATCAGCCATGCCCTGCGAACGCTGAACAACCAGAAAAACCCGCAGCTGTGTCTGACAGTCAACTTGACATCGAACACGCTGCTTAGCCAGACTTTTGCAGTGTGGCTTGCCCAGGAGCTCAAAAGGCAGGAACAAAGCGCCAAGAGTCTTATTCTGCAGTTCAGCGAGATGGACGTGATGGGCTCACCGGATCAGGTCCGGCTTTTCTGTCAGCGCCTGCGTGAGCTGGGCTTTGAACTGTCGCTGTCGCATTTTGGCTGCAGCCTCGATCCTTTCCGCCTGCTGGGTCAATTGCCAGTGGACTTTGTCAAACTGGACCGTTCACTCTGGCAGCAGATCGACATCGACCTTGAGCAACGCGAACGCTTGCAGGAAGTCATTCGCCATTTGCATGCGCAGGGCATTCGCGTCATAGCGCCCATGGTAGAAGATGTCGAGTTGCTGCCACTGTTGTGGCAGGCCAACATCAACTTCGTGCAGGGCAACTGCCTGCAACAGCCCAGTGACTTACTGGAGTTCGGGCTGTTTCAGGAGCAACGGATCAGCCTGCCTCAACCCGATCAACATTCTGAAACCCTCTAGGCAGCTTGTTGCCCCGGCGACCGCGCTCACCACGGTAATGTTCCAGGTCAGACGCTTTCAGATTGTGGTGTCGTCGGCCGGCGTAGACTGTAATCGAACCGTCTGCCGGCAGCACGGTCATTGACACAACAAACTCCAGCCGGTCAGCAACCCGCCCTGATGGAATACCAATGATCTTGTTGCCCTTGCCGCGCGCCAGCACCGGTAGCTCGGCGACCGGGAAGCACAGCATGCGACCTTCATTGGTGACGGCTACCAACAGATCAGTTTCAGGATTGGAGACCAGCACCGGCGGCAATACCCTGGCACCTTTTGGCAATGACAGCACTGACTTGCCGGCCTTGTTCTTGCCCTGCAGGTCGCCCACACTGGCAATGAAACCGTAACCGGCATCACTGGCCATCAGGACTGGCTGCTTGTCATCCGCCAGCAGCACGCCTTCAAATGACGCACCCGACGGAGGCGCCAGGCGTCCCGTTAAAGGCTCGCCCTGCCCACGCGCCGACGGCAAGGTATGCGCCTGCAGACTGTAGGCGCGACCGGTAGAGTCGATAAACACCGCCGACTGATTACTCTTGCCTTTGGCCGCTGCCTTGAAACCATCGCCCGATTTATACTGAAGTGCTTCCGGGTCGACCTCATGCCCCTTGGCAGATCGCACCCAGCCATGTTTGGACAGAACGACTGTGACCGGCTCGGATGAAATCAGTTCGACCTCGCTGAAGGCCTGTGCTTCCGAACGCTGCACTAGCGGCGAACGTCTGTCGTCACCGTATTCTTCAGCATCCGCGGTCAGCTCTTTTTTAATCAGTGTTTTTAATTTGCGCTCAGAGCCCAGCAGCGCTTCCAGCGTTTCACGCTCTTTGGCCAGCTCGTCCTGCTCACCGCGAATTTTCATTTCTTCCAGCCTGGCCAGATGTCGCAGTTTCAGTTCCAGAATGGCTTCAGCCTGGGTATCAGTCAGTGCGAAACGCTCCATCAACACCGGCTTCGGTTTGTCCTCGGTGCGGATGATGTGAATGACCTCATCAATATTCAGAAATGCCGTCAGCAAACCTTCCAGGATATGCAGGCGGTCCAGCACTTTCTGCAGGCGATACTGCAGACGGCGTCTGACAGTTTCCGTACGGAATACCAGCCACTCTGACAGCACAGTGCGCAGATCCTTGACCTGCGGTTTGCCGTCGGTGCCAATCATGTTGAAGTTGACGCGGTAGCTTTTTTCCAGATCCGTGGTCGCAAACAGATGCAACATCAGCTCGTCTGCGTTGACCCTGTTGGAGCGCGGTACGATTACAATGCGTGTCGGGTTTTCATGATCCGACTCATCGCGCAGATCGACGACCATCGGCAGTTTTTTCTTTTGCATCTGCGCCGCAATCTGTTCCAGCACCTTGGCACCGGATACCTGGTAGGGTAGCGCGGTGATGACGACGTCACCGTCTTCCACTCGATAGACAGCGCGTGCCTTCAAAGAGCCGCGCCCTGTTTCATAAAGTGTTCGCAGATCTTCTGCCGGGGTGACGATCTCTGCTTCCGTCGGAAAGTCAGGGCCTTTGACGTGCTCCATCAGTTCGTTCAGCCCGGCCTTTGGTTCGTCCAGCAGGCGAATACAGGCACTGACCACTTCGCGCAGATTGTGCGGTGGAATATCAGTGGCCATGCCTACCGCGATACCACTACCACCATTGAGCAATACATTTGGCACGCGGGCTGGCAGCATGGCCGGCTCGTCCAGCGTGCCGTCGAAGTTGGGTTTCCATTCAACCGTGCCCTGCCCCAGTTCGGACAGCAGAAGCTCGGCATATTTCTGCAGGCGCGACTCGGTATAACGCATTGCCGCAAAGGACTTGGGATCATCCGGCGAACCCCAGTTGCCCTGCCCATCCACCAGCGGGTAGCGATAGCTGAATGGCTGGGCCATCAGCACCATGGCCTCGTAGCAGGCCGAATCACCGTGCGGGTGAAACTTGCCGATCACATCACCGATCGTTCGCGCTGACTTCTTGAACTTGGCAGATGCCTTAAGCCCAAGCTCGGACATGGCGTAAATGATGCGTCGCTGCACTGGCTTGAGACCATCGCCGATATGCGGCAGCGCCCGATCATTGATCACGTACATGGAGTAGTTCAGGTAAGCCTGACGGGTGTAGCTGCCCAGGGCAATCTGTTCGACGCCGTCCTGGTTGATGGTGATGTTCATGGTCATACGGTTTCTGCGAGTCTCTCGTAGGTGGAACACGGATGCGTCGTTATAGCATATTCGCGCGGCTGAGCTGTAGTGCAGTGCTGGACATTCCTGCGACAATCAAATACTGTTTATAAATACAGTATCGGAATTCATCATCATGAAACATAAGGCCGACATTATCAAGGGCCGTGGCGCCAGCTCAAACCCGCAGGGACGCTTTGCAACGCAGACACTGCAAGCCTTTGATGACGGCTGGGCACGCAATGATGACGACGAGGACCAGGATCAACGGCCACAAACCTCGGTGACGCACGAGCAGGCCAAAAGCATACTGACCCGAAACCAGTCACCAGATCTGCCCTTCCACGTATCACTGAACCCGTATCGTGGCTGTGAACACGGCTGCATTTACTGCTTTGCAAGACCCACACACAGCTATCTGGAACTGTCACCTGGCCTTGATTTTGAAACACGCCTGTTCGCCAAAATGAATGCGGCCGAGCTGCTGCGCCGTGAGCTGGCAGCGCCCGGCTGGCAAACCGAACCAATTGCGCTGGGCGTCAATACAGACGCCTATCAGCCCTGCGAGAAGCAACTGGGTATAACCCGCCAGATACTGGAAGTCCTGCACGAGTGCCGCCAGGCTGTTGGCATCATTACCAAGTCCGCGATGATAGAACGGGACATTGACCTGCTGGCCGATATGGCGCAGCAAAAACTGATTGCCACCACCATCACCATTACAACACTGGATCACGACATTGCCAGAACTCTGGAACCACGCGCGGCTTCACCGACAAGACGCCTGACCACCATTGAGCGTCTGGCCAGGGCAGGCATTCCGGTTGGCGTCAATGTGGCTCCTGTCATTCCATTCGTGACCGATCAGGATCTGGAGCGGATTATTCAGGCAGCCGCCGACGCTGGCGCCAGCAGCGCAGGTTACATCATCCTGCGACTGCCCTGGGAGCTGAATGAGCTGTTTCAACAATGGCTGCAGGCACACCTGCCGGATCGCGCCGAACGCGTCATGAACCGTATTCGCGACATGCGAGGCGGCAAGGAGTATGACGCCACATTCGGCAGCCGGATGCGCGGAGAGGGCTTGTGGGCCGAGCTGATAGCAAAACGTTACGCCGCCATCATCGCAAAAACCCGTCTGTCCGAAAGGCGTACTGCTGACTTTGGTCGCCTCGACTGCAGCCTGTTCCGACGCCCGACTTCAGTACCTGCCGCCAGACAAAGTGAGAACGCCGGTACCCCCACTCAATTTGATATGTTCTAATCTTCACCAGTCAATATTCACCGGCATGGAGTCGAACCGCAATGAAACTGATTTCCTGGAACGTCAACGGCATCCGCGCAGCAGTGAAGAAAGACTTCCTGCAGGCGGTGGCGGACATGCAGCCAGATGTACTGTGTATACAGGAAACCAAGGCACAGGACGAACAGGTGCTTGCCGCGATCTCTGACCTTGATGGTTATCACGTTTATACAAGTTCGGCGGTCCGGCCCGGGTATTCAGGTACGGCCGTATTCAGTCGCAGCAAACCCGAATCTGTCACACCTGGCACAGGACTTGAGGAGCACGATCAGGAAGGACGCGTTATTTGCGCAGAGTATCAGGATTTTTTCCTGGTCACGGTTTACACACCCAATTCTGGCAGCGAGCTGAAACGGCTGGATTATCGGGAAAAATGGGATCGTGATTTTCGCGACTATGTGCTGTCGCTGGAAAAACACAAACCGGTCATTATCTGTGGCGATCTGAATGTGTGCCATAAACCCATAGACATCGCGCGGCCGGATGCGAACTACAACAAAAGCGCGGGTTATACCCAGCGTGAAATTGATGGCATGGACAGCCTGATCGACGCCGGCTTCATCGACAGCTTCCGGCATCTGCACCCCGACACCGTCAAGTACAGCTGGTGGAGCATGCGTGGAGGTGCACGCGCCAGGAACGTAGGCTGGCGTCTGGATTACTTTCTGGTTTCCAAAGCCATGCAAAAGCGCATCGAGAGTGCCGAGATTCTCAATGAGGTGTACGGCTCAGATCATTGTCCGGTGGTTCTGACACTGGGCTGATCCGAAAAAGCGCGGTTCGCCGTCACGCGCACCAACGGCTTCCCGACGCGATACAAACACCAGCTACGCTGTTAAATGCCAGCCTGCTAGCGCGGCTGCCGTGCCTCTTTAATGACCAGCGTCACTGGCTCGGTACCGGGATTATGCAATTCGTAGGCCTGCATCGCAGCGGCCCAGTCTCCGGCTGCATCAAGCTCGTGAGTAACACCGTCCTGGCGCTTCACATGCAGTGCACCAGCGGGAGACACTTGCACGACAAAGGCCGGATTGGTGTGTGTAATTGACGCATGCCGCGCGCCAGGTTCAAGCGTCAGCCGCCAGGCGCGGAACCACGGATTTTCCAGCTCGATATCGGATGCCTCAAGACCTGTTGGCAGATCATCAGACGGCTCGCTCAGCCCGGGGCCGAAACTGGCCAGCGCAATGATCCTGAACAGACCGGGTCCGGCATTGGTAACCCGGTGCGTGTAGGCCTCGTCCAGATACCGGGTGATGCTGGACAGACGACCGTCAAGGTAACCCTGGCCGTTGCTGATGAATGTGTAAAGAATCGGGCCATCGTGGGTATGTGGCAGCGTGGTATCGCCCGGATTGATCTGGACATCAAGCAGCGTGAACCTCTCGCCCTTAAACACTGTCCGGTGCCGCGGTTCATCCAGAATATGGACAACTCGCAGGGGTTCACTGTGTCCTGTAAAGTCCTCGGGATCACCTTCAGTCGGTATCGGTCCAGCGCTGGTCTGGGCAACAGACAGGCCCGAACTGACCCCGAGTAGAGACAAAAGTATTACTGCAACCGCTTTATATTTATTGTTATTCATCATTGCGCCCGCCTGCCTTCAATTTAAGCGTCTGATCAGGCTGACAGCTTTACACATTCGGTCTGTGGCTGTCCAAAAAAAAGCGGGCCAACATTCCGTGTCGGCCCGCTTGCTCTTTTCATCCTGGCAGTATTACTGCGACAGGATCAGAACTCCAGCTGTACGCCCAATCGTACCTGCCACAGAGACTGTGTCTCCTGCAGATCGCTGACCGACAGATTGTTGAAGCGCTCAAACACGTATTGACCCTGCGCATTCACTGACTGGGTCACAACGTCTGGCGAGAAGAACTGCGCATCATACTGATGTCCCCACTCGTCATTGATCATGTTCAGGAAGTTGTAGACCTTGACGTACAGTCGGGCTTTGGCGCCATCAAAGAAGGCTGGCAGCTCCTGATCCAGACGCAGATCCATGCGTGAGGTCCAGCGCGAGTACTGATCGTTCCGCGTCACAAAACCCTGCTCCAGACCGTAAGCAGCAACAAAGTCCGAGAACGCCTGAACGTCAAAATTTGGACCTGCAACAACGTTGGAGTCGTTCGGTCCCGGTACGTACAACAGGTGGCGACGATTGCCGCTGTTGGAGCCTTCCAGTCCGCGGCTGCTCATCACCCAGCTTTGTGGCTGGCCTTTGGCACGGAACCACTGCGCGGTCACACGGGTTTCATAACCAGCCAGGAACTCACGACCGTAACTCACACGTGCAGTGAAACGATGCGGTGATTCATAGTTTGAGGTACCAGAAACTGGATTGTTGACATCATACAGCGCCAGGTTGGAGAAGTTTGAACCCGCCACCGCCGAGGTCATCGGGCTGACATCTTCTGCCTGGGTGTACGCGTAACCAAAGGTCCAGTCGAGGCCCCAGTCATGAGTCTGCTTGGCCAGCAGTGACAAGGAATGGCTCTTCGGAGATTCACCCGAGTTGGTCAACATGAAGTTGTTCTGGCCGCGCACGTTACTGTAGATAGGCTGGCCGGCAGCCGTAGTTCCGGTCACATCCTGTGCAACATCCACATAGTAGGCCGGATCATTTTGCACCGAGTACAGGTAATCACCTTCCAGAGTCGTGCCGGTAGGCAGCGTGTAAGTTGCACCCAGTGCAAATTTCCATTCTGAAGGCTGTTCGTAATCCGGATCGATCAGTACCAGGAAGCTGTTGGAGGCATTGGCTGCGGTTGTCGCGGCGACCTGATCCTTCAGTGCCTGTGGCACATCGTAGCCAGGGCGCTGATTGCCGCTCAACTGATAGTCAGTCAGGATTGACTGATTATTGTTGTTGCGGTCACGAACCTGAACGTTGGAGATACCATCGTTACTCCAGGCATTGGACAGCCATACGTTTGGGTTACCGCCTGAGTAGAGGCCGAAACCACCACGCATGGTCAGGTTATCCATGGCTTCCCAGGTAAAACCGACGCGTGGCATCAACAGGTCCAGGCCATCGACATTGGCATCGTTGCGCAGGCCACCATTGAGTGTAGTAAAGGCCTGGTTAAATGCAGGGCGGTCGTCGCTGGTGAACCAGTCGTAGCGCAAACCACCAACCAGTGTCAGGGCGTATTCGTCAAGGCGCCACTCGTCCTGAATGTACAGAGTGTTCAGTACATTGCTGAAACTTGCGGCGGCATCGTCGGCGTTGTTGGTGCCACCGCCGCTACCGTAGTATATGTCTGTCGGGATACCCAGTTCGAAGTGATCGATACCGGTAAGACCGCAGGCAGGATTGCTCTGTCGACCTGTTGCTGTCAGCCCCGCACAGAAAGCCGGGTTATTGGCCGAAAGGTCTTCAAAACGGTATTCACCACCGCGAGCATGCTGGACAAACTGATTGAAGATGGACAGGTCTTCACGCTCATAACCCGCGGTAATGACGTGATCCTGCCACAGGTACTCAGCTGTGAACTTCATGAAGTCCGACTCGGTGTTCAGGTTGTTGGCCTGCCGCGAATCGTCCGCACCCAGATAGACGGTATTGCTGCCCATGTAAATCTGAACTTCGGCAAAATCCTGCGGGCCAACTGTGACCTGAGAGTCGTCCATTGTGTTGCGACTGACAAACAGATCGGTAGACAGTTCGCTGGTCCACTGCGATGCCAGTTTGAACGTCATTGTTTCTGACTCGGCACCCTTGCGATAGAAGTGGTTGGCAAACTCAAACTCATTGCTGTCCGAGTCTGAGGCGCGGTCTTCAATACCGTCATAGAAGTTGTAAATCACTGATGCATCGTGCTGCTCGCTGATGTTCCAGTCCAGCCGCAACATGTATTTCTCTTCGGTCTGCGCGCCATCAGCGGGCATGCCGCCAGCGTCGTAGTCGTAGATGCGCGATGCAATGTCAGAAATTCGATTAAAGTCTGTCTGACTCAGCCAGGGTCGCTCAACGCCATTGCCTGAACCGGAAAAACCCTGTGCGATAAACTCGGGCTCTTCGGTCTCTTCGTAGGCACCGTAGAAGAACAGGCGATCACGCATCAGCGGACCACCAAAGCTGAAGCCTCGTTTCTCTTCTTCGTAATCCTGGCTTTCGTACTTCGTTTCGACACCATCAACAGTCAGCGAGTCACCGCGCAGATCCTGGTTGTTGAACTCATAGAAAGCGGTACCCGTCCAGGTATTGCTTCCTGAGCGCGTCACCGCATTGATGTTACAGGCCGTGAAGCCACCATAAGTGACGTCAAAAGGTGCCAGTTCGACGGCAACCTGAGCAATGCCTTCGAACGGGAATGGCATGCCCGTGGCTGTAGAGTAGCCATTGTCGTTGAGACCAAAGCGATCATTCTGGCTGACACCGTCCAGACTGATGCTGTTATAGCGCGGGTGTTTGCCAACGCAGTTGATCGCTGAGTTTGTATCCAGGTTCAGTCGTGGGTCGTAGATGAATACATCCTTGATGTCACGATCGAAGGCGACGGATGTTTCCAGATCAAAAGTGGAGTAAGTGGCTGCAGGGCCAGAAGCCACATCCACAAAGTTGCCCGACCGACCCAGCACCAGAACTTCTTCTACCTGCGCCGCACCCAGATCGATGCTGAGGTTGTAGATATCGCCCAGGGAAATGGAGTTGACGACAACTGATCTGCCGCCATTCACCGTCACACGATACGGGCCACCCACCGACAGATTGGTCGCATAGAAGGTTCCTGAGTCATTGGTTTGCAGCGTGCGAGTGGCGCCGGTGCGGGTGTCTTCAATAACTACTGTGGCGTTGGCCTGTGGAGCTCCATCGGTGCCGCTGATGCGACCGCGAATGGCTGACGTCATGTCCTGCGCCCAGACTGGCGCTGACAGGCCGAGCCCGATCAGCACTGATGTGACCAGCAGTTTTTTCTTTATCGTGTGTTTTGAAAAATACATATCCGTTCCCCTGCAGAAATTTGACTACCGGGCAACGATAAGGCGCTTGTATGACAAACAGATGAACAAGCTGTGGCATTTGTATGACGCTTGCGTGCATCAACTGACTATGGGTAACAGACTCTCCTCTTTATTGGTTTTTTATGGCAACCCTCCTACTCCAGGGCCAGTATTCGCTATACTGGTCCGGATTTCCAGTGACAGGCGCTGCAAGCGAATGAGCAGACTCAATTATCATCACCTGTATTATTTCTGGCAGGTAGCAAAAAACGGCAACCTTAGCCGTACGGCAGATCAGTTGCATGTCGCTCAGTCTGCTCTGTCTTCGCAGATCCGCCAATTGGAAGACTCGCTGAAGGTACAGCTGTTCGACAGAACAGGCCGCCAACTGCAGTTGACCGAGAGCGGCCATCAGGCGCTGCGGATCGCAGACGAAATTTTTGCGCGCGGCAATGAACTGGAAAAATTGTTGCTGGAAGGTCATCAGCCTGAAGATGCGATCATTCGAATCGGCACACTGGCCACCATGTCACGAAACTTCATCGAGGCGTTCATCAGTCCCTTGATCGACAGTGAACATGATCGCTACAGCCTGACCTCAATGAGTCAGACCGGACTGCTTAACGCTCTGGCTGACCACCAGATTGACCTGGCACTGACTAACGCTGAAGTACAGGGCAGCGGCCGGCAGATCTGGCACTGTCAATTGCTGGACAGCCAGCCCGTGTCCGTGATCGGACCACCCGGTCAGCGCTTGCCGGACCGTCTTGGCCCCGAATACATAGGCTGTCGATGGGTCCTGCCGCCTCCCTCCAGCACCATCCGCACTGCTTTCGATGCACTGGCCGCACAACATCAACTGGAGCCTGAGGTTCAGGCCGAAGCCGATGACATGCCCATGCTGCGACTGCTCGCTCGCGACAGCGGCGCTCTGGCAGTCATTCCTCACGTCGTGGTCAAGGACGAGCTCGCCTCCGGGTTGCTGTGTCAGTACCTGACCCTGCCAAATGTGTTCGAAAACTTTTATGCCGTCAGCATCCAGCGGCAGCTCGTGCACCCGCGTGTGCGTTCACTGCTGGCACGCTACACCTGATTTTTGTTCTCTAATAAAGAATATTAAGTGCTTTTATATCTATTTTACTAAACAAACTATGTCTCTCAGAATAGCGCCACATTCACAACTGAGAGACTTCAGCTATGCCCTGGCCATCCTGGACCGCCGCTTCCGGATTCGAATCTGCTCTGACTGACGCCTGGTTCAGCAACAACTGGATTCATATCTCTCCGCTCTCAACGACCATTCTTGCGCTGATTGGCCTGCTCGGACTGGTTGTGCTCCGCTATGCTCACGACAACATGCGGGGTGAAGCTTCGGCACGCCGGTTCATGCTGGCCATGGTTCTGACTCTGACAGCCGTTGTCGTTACGGTAGCAAGCAACAACCTTATTCTGTTTGCCATGGGCTGGATCGGCGTTAGCCTGAGCCTGCATCAGCTGTTGCTGTTCTACCCTGACCGCTCACGTGCTGTGCTGGCCGCACACAAAAAATTTCTGTTTGCCCGGCTCGCTGAGGCACTGCTTATCGCGGCATTTTTGCTGCTCTGGCTGCAGCATCAGACACTCAATATCCAGTCGATAATTCTGCATTACCAGACTGTGGACACGCTCACACTGCCGGATCAGAGCATCGCAGTATTGCTCGCGCTGGTTGCGCTCATCAAATGCGCCCAGATGCCTCTGCATGGCTGGCTGATTCAGGTCGTCGAGTCACCAACGCCTGTCTCAGCCCTGCTGCATGCGGGTATCGTCAACCTGGGTGGTTTCCTGCTGCTACTGTTTGCGCCACTGATCAGTCTTGCTGACGCGGCGCGGTGGTTACTGCTGATTGTCGCCGGCCTTAGTTGTGTGCTGGCAGCCCTGGTAATGATGACCCGAATCAGCATCAAGGTCAGACTGGCCTGGTCCACTGTGGCACAAATGGGACTAATGCTGGTTGAGTGCGCACTGGGTCTGTATCACCTGGCACTGCTTCATCTGGTCGCACACTCCTTCTACAAAGCGCACGCGTTTCTGGCTTCAGGAACCGCCGTCGCCAGCTATCTGTCCGGCCAGGCAGCGGGTTACAGACTGCCGCGTCTGCAGCACTGGCTGATGGCCCTGGCCATCACTGTGGCGGCAGCACTGGCGGTCAGCCCATGGCTGTCACCGGTGTCGCTGATCAGTCCCTGGATATTGATTGGTATCGCCTGTGCCACCGTGCTGGCATGGCACTTCAGTTACGGGCGGGCCGGGTGTACTGCACGCGGCCTGCTGCTGGCCGCCGCCGCCCCCCTGCTTTACATCGCACTGACGACCATCGCAGCTCACATTGCCTATCCAGATGGCGAGTCGCCATACCGTCTGGCATCAATGTCGGCAGATCTCTGGATCAGTGCCCTGTTCATCACCCAGTTCGGACTGTTCCTGTTCCTGTACTACGCGTCACGTCAACCAGTTGCCAGACGACTGTTTGTGATCATGAACGCCGGATTCTATCTGGATGAGTGGGCCAGCCGCGTCACGCTGTGGCTTTACCCGCTGCGACACAAACCAGGCCAGCGCAAGCACCTGCAACCCAGGGCTGCCACAACCATAGAAACCCCATTGGGAGGTTCAGTATGAAAACTGTTGTGCCCGACTACCCTCAGTCAGTTCGAGTTGCCTGCAAGCGTATAGCACCCGTCTGGCCTCTGGATCAGTCCATCGCGGTTAATCCCTGGTGGGAGCTGCGCGACCAGTCCATTGAAGATGTTGCCGCCGAACTTCAGGCGCTGGGCCAGGTGAACTGTCTGATGCAGCGGGAGTACTACAGGCAGCAATGGCAGACAGTCATCAAACCAGAGCATCTTAAAGCTGCCATCGTGGAAAGAGACGAACCGTGGTCCGAGGAGCAGCTGGTCGAGTGCCTGTCGCAGCCAGAGCAAATTCTCCCGCACTGGCACAATTACAGCGAACTGCTGGATGCCCTGCCAGACCGACGCAGAAAGATTTCCTGGCATGATGAAATCGTGCAGCAGATCAGTCAGTTCTGTGGCCTGTATTTTCAGTACCAACATTATTTTACTGAACATCAGGATCCGGCGGTTGCGCTGTACCGGAACTGGCTTGAGATTACACGAGGTGATGTAGGCATTGAAGTGTTAACGGCCGAGCATGGTCTGCATCGTCAGTTTGAACAGCTGCCGGACCACCCCGCCGCGCTGTGCCATGAGTTCGGTGAGGCACTGGGCTGTCCGGAGAACTTTGCGGACTATGCCTTTGCATTGTTGCTGGATATTCACGGCTGGGCATCATGGAGCGCGTATCAGCAGTGGCAGGAGGCATTCAAAAGCGTCAACAATGACTGGGTTGCCCAGCTGCTGGCAATCCGCATGGCCTGGGAACTGGCCTTGTGGCGACACAACGGACAGCAGGCAGCAGCTACTGGCGATCGGATACAACTGCGGTTCCTGGAGCAGTTTGCACAAATGGCATCCATAAGGGCACAACATCAAAAGCAGCAAGCAATGTTGTGGGTGTGGCAACGCGCGCTCGAACTTTCATATCAGTTGCCGCTGCAGAACATGCTGAGCAATAGCACAGCGGCACCTCGAGAATCCCGCCCACTGCTACAGGCCGCTTTCTGTATCGATGTTCGGTCCGAGCCCATGCGCCGGGCACTTGAGGCCCAGCATCCCGACATCGAGACACTCGGTTTTGCCGGCTTCTTCGGATTGCCACTGTCGTATCGACTATCAGGGCACGGCTACCAGCGCCCGCAATTGCCGGGGCTTCTGGCGCCTGTCATCGAAGCCGTACAGACAGGCAAACCATCCAGGCGTCTGACTCTAAAAAACAGGCACGCTCATGCGCAGGCAGAAAGCTTTGCTACGCCGTCCGCCAGTTTCGGCATGGTGGAAATGCTTGGTGCGGTCAAGTCGCTGTCACTGTTAGCCAACAGTCTGATGCCAGAGTCACCAAAGCATCCTGTCAATGACATGTGCGATATGAGACCGTTTGTGCTAACTAAACAGGGTCAGGAGCTAAGCCTTGCGGAGCGCACAGAACTGGCGGCAACGGTACTGCGCCACATGGGCCTGACAGACAGGTTCGCGCCAGTTGTATTACTTCTTGGTCATGGCAGCGAAACCAGCAACAATCCACAGGCAGCCAGCCTGGATTGCGGTGCCTGCGGCGGCCAGACTGGAGAGGTCAATGTCAAAGTACTGGCCCAGTTGCTGAATGACCCGGCCATCAGGCGAGAGCTGGCTGGAACAGGCCTGCTCATCCCGGCAGATACCCGGTTCGTGGCCGGCCTGCATAACACCACCACTGACAATATCCACTGTTACGGCGATGCACTAACCACAAACAGCGATATCACGTCGCTTTTGACTAAAGCGACAGCCAGTGCTCAACATCAGCGAGCTGGCACCTTGCCGGGCATCAAAGATGTTAAAAACCTGGCCAGCGTACTGACCAGACGCAGTCGCAACTGGTCCGAGATCCAACCTGAATGGGGTTTGGCAAATAATGCCGCATTCATCGTTGCGCCGCGAGCAGCAACGCGTCACCTCAACCTCCAGGGCCGTACATTTTTACATGACTACGATTGGCACAAGGATGATGAATACAAAACGCTTGAGTTGATCATGTCGGGGCCCATGATTGTCACTAACTGGATCAATCTGCAGTATTATGCCTCTACGGTAGATAACAGACTGTATGGCAGCGGCAACAAGCTGCTGCACAACGTGGTTGGTGAACATATTGGTGTCTTCGAGGGCAATGGTGGTGACCTGCGCATTGGCCTGGCCAGGCAGTCTCTGCACGATGGTGAGAGATGGCGTCATCAACCGGTTCGCCTGGCAGTTTACATCGCTGCCCCGGCTACAATCATCGCCGGGATCGCAAGACGTCACACGGCCATTGAACAGCTGGTGAGCAATGGCTGGATGTCGCTTTATGCCTGGGATATCGATAGCGGGCAGATTGTGCCAGCGCTTGCAGCAGCCTCAACGCCACCGCCTGACTGCCCGCCTACCAGTGAGGCCGTCATGGGTGTATGATTCTGCTTAACATGCGGGTATCGTCGTACCGCCTGGCGACAATAAAACCAACATAGGCTACGGCTTTCAGTAACGACGGTCCCGATGCAGCAGAATCAACTGATTACAATGCGCCCCCTTAGGGGAACCGCAGCCTGGTTCGCCAGCCTTGTGCTGTTTCTCGTCTTTGTATGCCCAGGCGCTCAGGCTCAGACAACCGTAAGAAGTGACACAGAGCGCCTGTTGCTTGGACAGCAGGCGCTGACCTCACATCTGTCGGAAGACTTTCTCGATCGCTGGCTGCAATCGCCAGGCGACACATTCGCAGAACTGTTGAGCCAGTTCCCTTCAGACATCCCTCTCGAATCAATTGCAGGCTCCAATGTTGCAGCGCAGGATTGGTCCTTCAACACCAGCGACAAACTGCTTCTGGATGCCCCCAGCCGGCTAAACTGGATTGTTGTTGACTTGATCTATCGGGGCAATCAAGCCGATCAGTTCATGCTGGATATGACAGGTATGGATGGCGTCGGCTGGGTCTACGTCAACCACCTTGGCGAAACGATCAGTCACTGGGATGACTTCTCGGCACCCCAGGGTGGCAGGCCAGTCTACGACACCAAGGCCGTACTGCCACTCAATCTGGTGCCCGACCACCCCTATCGACTGCATATCGTTGCCATGACTGTCACCGACGCAAAATACGCAACCTTCACACTTTGGGATAATGATGGTTTCCGGGCAGTACGGTTGCAGCAAACAATTCTGGATGGCGCCTATTTCGGCCTGGTGATTGCGCTCATTCTGTACAATCTTTTGCTGTACATTGCGTTGCGCCGCAATATGCACCTGTATTTCTGCCTGTTCATTTTTGCCAGTGCGGGCATGATCTATATCGGCTCCGGTCTGTCACTGATTGTTGGCCTTCAAAACCCATTCCCGCTGTCTCTTCCGCTGGCGTATCTGTTCCAGGGTCTGATCGGAATCACAGCAGCGATTTTCAGCATGTCCCTGCTCAATATCAGCGATCGCCACAGTAACCTGTATCGTATGTGGGTTGCGGTGCTGGCAATCAACATCTGTGCAACGCCACTTATCATGTATCTGGCGCGTGATGGCGGTTATTCGACTGATGATATTGGTATCACATTCAGTATTCTGACCGGTGTCTGGTTGATAAGTCAGCTGGTTTACATTTACACACTGTCCACACACTGGCGCCAGTCCCTACTGGTGCGATTCTGGTTTACGGCAGTGACGATTCACACCTGGGCGATGGCTGCCTGGCCAATGCTGATGAACAGCTCGCTGGATCTGCGCATCGCGCCTTACCACCTGGCACAGATCGCCACACTCCTGGATACAGTTGTCTTATCGGCTTTGGTCGCCTACACCATTCGCAGCGAACAGCACTCCCGCATCAAGGCACAACAAAAAGCTGTTGAGTCACTGCGCCTATCACATGACCTGGAACACGCCAAGTCAAATTTTGTTTCTGCTGTTGGTCACGACCTGCGCGGCCCTATCCAGGCAATAAGTCACTATACAGAGGCTTTTCGAATGAGGCAGCCCAATCAGTATGACCGGGACCTCGATGCAATCGACCAGAACATAAGAAACGTTTCCGAGCTCATTGACAACATGATCAGACTGTCGCGAGTCGAACGTCAGGCCACCAACCCAGTTCTGGAGCCCGTTCGGCTGGATCAACTACTGGTTGAACTGAAATCAGAGTTCAGCCCCAGAGCTGCAAGCAGGAACCTGTCGCTTGTCATGGATAATACGGCAGCGGTTATACTCACCGACCGCATCAGCCTGAGCCAGATTCTGCGCAACCTGTTGGACAACGCCGTTAAATACACTGAGCGTGGGGAGATTCGCATTTCGGCACTTCAAAGAGGCTCGAAGATCATTTTGTCGGTCAGAGACTCAGGGCTTGGGATTCCTGAAGAGCAGCTGCCGCATATTTTTACAGCCTTCTACCAGGGCCAGTCAGGCAAAGGGATAGGGCTGGGCCTGTCAATCGTAAAACGACTTGCCAGCTTGCTGGATATCAGCATTGATGTCGCATCCACCGTTGGATATGGCACCCGTTTTACATTGACAATGGAATCAGCAATCGCCAACTTGCACCAGTCAGACCTGACTGATCCGCAAAAAGAAAACGTCCATCAAAAACAGCTGATCACATCATTGGAAGGGATATCCGTCCTGTTTATTGATTCCCGTGGATACCTCTCATCATTGCACCAGTGTCTGACCAGTTGGGGCGCCAGCATCACCCACATTTCTGACAGTAACGACCTGGTACCAATGCATGACACTGCCACCAACGCTCGAATCTGTGTTATTGACAGCGCCACTTATCTGGGAGGCCGATCGTGGATGAACTCACTGGGTGATGCTTCGGTATTGGTTGTCACGGCAGAGGATGAAAGCCTTCCTGCAAACAGGCTAAGATCAGCTAGCCACCTTGTCATAGATGCGAAAATTTCACCCATGAAGTTCCGGTCACTGATTCATCGCAACCTGCATATGAGGGCATCAGTCTGATACTGACTTTTCGCGCTGGCGCTCCTTTATCGCGCGCAGGCAGCTGATCCGGTTACTGACATTAAAATTCTTGAACATGTGATTCACATGCGTTTTAACGGTCGCTTTGCTGATACATAGTTGATCCGCGATCTCTTGATTGCTAAGACCTTTTTCCATAAGCCCGGCAATCTCCAGCTGCCGTCGTGTCAGGCCGCCCACCAGCGACGAGTCCGCAACCGTTTCAGTATCAGTGTCCAGTGCGCCAGCCATCAAGTGTCGGGGGAGATGAATCTGCCCCTGCCGACATCCCTCAATGGCATCCAGTATTTGATAAACACTGTAGGACTTGGGCAGGTAGGCAATGGCACCGAGCTCTATGACATGCCGGATGACGGCCGGATCCTCTACCGAAGACAGCACCATGACCGGTGTCGGATTGTGGCTCTGCTGCAGATACCGCAGCAATTCAATGCCACCCATGCCAGGCATCATCAGGTCAATAATCAGCAAGTCGTAGTCATTGCTGGCCATTAATGCGTCAGGTATCCATTCTGCGCTGGCATCAAATTCCACCTGATACTCGTCACTCGCTGCAAGGATGGCGGACTTCAGCCCCTCACAAAAAGACACATGGTCATCAATTAGCAGAATCTTCAATTTCAGTCTCAAACCTGAGCTTTAACCTGTCCTATGTTACCAGAATGTTTGCTAAGAGCCTGACAGTTCTACTTTTTGTTACATAGATTCAACCTTTGGGTTGATAGCAATGAGTCTCTCATGGGAATACCATCGTAAGCGTGCCAAACCCCGTCGCGACAGGAGAATAAAAATGAGCAAAAACAAGAACAAAGATAAAAACAAGAGCAAAGACCAGCCCGAGCAGAGCACTAACGACAACAATAGTGCGGAACAACAGGCAAGCGCCAATGGCAAAGGAAACTCCAAAAACACGGGCGGGGGTACAGAGCAGTCCTTCAGGAATACACCCCAGGCAAAGGACGACCTGTTTGGTACAGGATCCGGACGCATTGATTATCTGGACTCGGTTTATTTCCTTGATGTCATGGATAACGACCTGGCCGGCAATGCCAAGTGGCTCTGGTCGGTCGATGACGGCGTCAATGACAGCGGCGCCATGGACGGGTATGAGGCGGGTGATCTTCTGACTCAAGACGAAGCTGGAGTCAGTGGCCTTGCCGGTAACACCAGCCAGTTTGGTGCCGCTATCTGGATTACAACAGACGGTAAGATTGCCTACGATGCCGGCAGCATCAGTGGCCAGCCCTCAGCAGACCTGACAGAGCTGGCCCTGGGCGACACCCTGACTGACAGTTTTATTTATGCCATTCGCATGGCAAATGGCACACTCAGTTGGGCGCAAGCCTCAGTGACAGTGACTGGTGTCAATGACACACCAACCGTCGAATCAGTCTCCATTTCTGCCGTAGAGGACGGGTCAGCTGTTTCCGGCACCTTCCTGGGCGACGACGTCGATTCAGACAATGATATCAATGACCTGACGTATACGATTGTGGGCGGGCCCAGTGCCGGCTCACTGACCAATAATGGCGACGGCACCTTTACATTCAACCCGGGCAGCGATTTCCAGAGCCTTGCCCAGGGTGAGCCGACAACCATTACCCTGAGTTATACCGCAACCGACCGCCATGGTGCGGTTTCTGATCCGGCATCACTGTCTATCACCGTGACCGGCGTCAATGATGCGCCGACTCTCGCCGCTGGCTCGGGTGCCGCCGATGAAGACGGCAACACTGTAAGTATCGACCTTGCACCGCTGGGCGATGACGTCGACAGCGACGACAGCGGCAGCAGCCTGACCTACTCGGTTACCGGTCAACCAGCCGAAGGCAGCGCCAGCATCAGCGGCACCAGCCTGACATTTTCCCCTGATGATGACTTCCAGAACCTGGCGGAAGGCGAGACTCGTGACGTCATCGTTAAAGTGACCGCAACCGACACTCATGGCGCCAGCGCAGTCAATAATGTCACGATTACCGTAACCGGCAAAAACGATGTTCCAACTGTTGAGGCTGTCTCAGTGGCAGCAGTTGAAGACGGTAACGCTGTCACTGGAGCTTTCGTTGGTGATGACGTTGATAGTGACGACAATGTCAGCACATTGCAGTACAACATTATCGGCGGTCCATCTGCCGGCTCGCTGGCAAACAATGGCGATGGCACGTTTACCTTTAATCCCGGCGGCGACTTCCAGGGCCTGGCTAAAAACCAGTTGACCACCATAACACTGACCTACACGGCCACCGATAACAAAGGTGCGGTGTCCGCGCCAGCGACATTGACGATCGATGTAACTGGCATCAACGACGATCCGACCCTGGCTGCCGGCACCGGCGCAGCTACCGAAGACGGCAACGCGATCGCCGTTGATCTGTCCGCGCTGGGCGCTGACGTCGACAGCGACAATGACGGCAGCAATCTCAGCTACAGTATCAGCGGGGCTCCGTCAGAAGGCAGCGCCAACATAACTGGCACCAGCCTGAGCTTTGCACCTGGTAACGACTTCCAGGATCTTAGCGAGGGTGAGACCCGGCAGGTTGTCATTGGTGTAACAGCTACTGATGCCCACGGTGCCAGCGCCAGCAACGATATCACCATCACCGTCACCGGCACCAACGATGCGCCAACGCTGGCGGCAGGTACACTTGCTGCGCAGGAAGATGGCAATACCGTTTCTCTGGACCTGACCACACTGGGTGATGACGTTGATAGCGAAGACACCGGCAGCTCCCTCTCCTATAGTCTGCTCAACGCGGCACCCGGCGGCTCAGCTTCCATCGACGCAAACGGCGTATTGAGCTTTGACCCCGGTACGGACTTCCAGAATCTGGCCAAAGATCAGGCTGCCAGCTTCGATCTGCAGGTACAGGCAACCGACTCTCGCGGCGCCAGCACAAACAACACAGTCACTGTAACTGTCACTGGCGTTAATGACTCGCCAACGCTGACGGCCTCCGGTATCGCCGCCATAGAAGATGGCTCAGCTGTAACGCTGGACCTGGCCGCACTCGGCAATGATGTGGATGGTGATGACGACGGCAGCACGCTGAATTACGCGATTCTGAATACGCCTGCCGGTGGCAGTGCTGATGTTAACGGCACGGTACTGAGCTTTAACCCGGAGGGTGACTTCCAGTCCCTTGCGCAGGGTGAAACCACCACCGTTGATCTTCAGATTCAGGCCACGGATACACACGGGGCCAGCGCCACCAATACCGTCACAGTGACCGTCACCGGCGTCAATGATGCACCGGAGATTACTGGCGGCGATAGCAGTGCTACAGTAACCATGAATCCGATCCAGGCGCCCTTCAAGGTTGAGCAATGGCTCGGTTACGACTCGGACAAACTGTCGAATCTGCAGAACCACGCAGCCAACAATGCGCCCGACTACACTGTATACACCAGTGTCGTGGACTATACGGATGACCCGGCCGGCTTTGCTGGTGAAATACCCGGAAGCACACCGTGGCCGGCAGCGCAGGCGACCGGTGAAACCACAACGGGTGGGGTCAACAACAACTTCTTTGCCAGATTAACGACGCAGATCCTGATCACAGAGGCTGACACATATACCTTCCGCACCTTCAATGATGATGGCGTTTTCCTGTCGGTTAACAATGACTACATAATCAGCAATTCAGGTTACTTCGCAGAAACGGCCTTTGAGGGCACCAAGTACCTGGAGCCTGGTATCTATCCTCTTGAACTGTATTTCTATGAGGGTGGTGGCGAAGCATCGCTGGAACTGAGCTACAAAAACTCCACTGGTATTTATCAGCATGTTGGCAACAGCACATTGACTGCCGCAGGCACGCTGAACTTCGAAGATGTAGACCTGACTGATGTCCACAGCGTTAGCACGACTGCGGCCGGCAGCGGCACAGTCGGCACGCTGACGGCGACCGTTGCATCCGACACAACCGGCAGCGGCACAGGCGGCAGCATAGCGTGGACCTATGAACTCAGTGGAGATGACCAGGAGAGCCTCAAATCTCTGGCCGCTGGAGAGACGGCAGAGCAGGAATTTGTTGTGACAGTCAGCGATGGCAAGGGTGGCACGGACACCCAGACCGTCAGCATCACCATTGAAGGGGCCAATGATGTAGCTGTGCTGGGTAACGCTGTTGTGGACCTGACCGAGACCGACGTGCAGCTGACGGCCTCTGGCACGCTATCGATTACGGATGTCGATAATGGTGAAGCTTTCTTCAACACACAAAGTAATACAGCCGGCGCTTACGGCAGCTTCAGCATCGATGCCAATGGTAACTGGAGCTTTGCCTCCAATGGTGCACTCGACGACCTGGAAGAAGGCGAGCTGGTGACTGACATATTCAACGTGACCAGTATCGACGGGACCTCTACCACAGTTACAGTGAATATTACCGGTACGGCTGATGGCCCGACGGCTGAAAACGACAGCGGTTCGCTGACTGCCAGTGCCGTCACTGCCCGCGCAGACAACACAGTGTACTGGGTGGACTGGCAGTCGATTACACCCATCGCTGGCAATGCATACGGTGAAGTCAATGTAAGCGGCACGATCACACTGCCAGACAGAACCATAGGTGTGACCTATACCGGGCAGATCTATTCGCAGCAGACCTACATATCCCCGACCAATACAACCAACTACTGGCGCAGCAGCACGGACAACGGTGCCACCTGGTTGCAGGGTGGCGATGGAGTTTACACCAGTGCCGAGGTTCTCAACGGGCCGGGCGATACCAATTTTGATTTCATCGCCCTGGCCTATGCAGACACACCACGAACAATCACCTTCAGTGAACCTGTCGAAAACCTGTTCTTTGCGGTAGCCAGCATGAACAACAATGGCTATCTGTTTGATCAGCCATTTACGGTTGTCAGCAGTGCTGATAGCGCAAACGACCGGGGCAACTGGGGACATACCGATGGTATTACTCTGACCGACAATAATGGCCAGTACGGCATTTCCACGGCGGGATTCTCACCCAACGAGTTCCATGGCGTGCTCGCAATCAACAACGCGGTTGGCTCGCTTACCTGGGTAAGTCAGAGTGAAGAGTTCTGGCAGGGCTTTACCGTGGGAACCTACGGTGTAGCACAAAGCGCCACAGTCTCCGGTAATGTCCTGGATAACGACGATTTTGGAAACGGACCACCCGTAGAAGTCAGTGATGTAGATGGAAGCGCCATGGTGGGTAATTCTGTGACACTGAATCTGGCATCAGGCGCGATTCTTACGGTGGATCGTGACGGCGACTATTTTTACGACGACCAGGGACAGTTCGAATATCTGGCACAGGGCGAAACATTCACCGAAACAGTGCAATACACGATCACGGACGACCGTGGCTACAGCGACACCGCAACGCTGAGCATCGTGGTTACAGGCATCAACGACGCACCAGTTGCTGTAGCTGATAGCGTTACAGTCAATGAAGACAGTTCTGTGACCATCAACGTATTGGCCAATGACACTGACCCTGACAATGGCGACACACTCTCGATTGCCTCAGTCAGCAACGCCCAGAACGGCACGGTGGAGATCCAGAATAATCAGCTGATATATACGCCATACGCCAACTTCCATGGCACAGACAGCATCAGCTATGTCGTTTCCGATGCTGCGGGGGCAACAAGCACCGCATCGGTAGATATTACCGTGGCACCGGTTGCAGACACATTTGTTATCAGCAATCTGATTCAGAACGGATCGTTTGAAAACAGCCTGAACAGCTGGTCCTACGACCAGATCAACTACATTGGCGACTGGCAGGCCGCAGATGGCATCAGGACCCTGGATCTTAACGCTGAAAGTGGCGGCGGCTATGTGGAGCAGACTATACAGACGGTGCCAAACCAGAGCTACACAGTGGGCTTTGCGCTGTCCAAGAATCCTGGCTCGCCCAGCGGCTCGGAAACCTTACGCGTGAGTGCAGCGGGTCAAAGTCAGGATTACGTTTTTAATGACTCCAACACCACGACTAATATGTTGTGGGACAAGCACACCTTCAGCTTCACTGCCAACAGCCCGAGTACAACATTACGGCTGGCAAGCGCCGACCCGGCAGGTGGCACGGATGCCTGGGGCCCGGCCCTGGACGAAGTGGTTGCCTTCGCTAGTCAGTCCATCACTGGTTTTGACAAACTGCTTGGCGACAAGATTGACTTGAGCGGCTTGTTGAACTCAATCAACGCACCAAATGACAACACCGCGTTCACTGGCGGCTTCCTTGACTTTCAGGCAAGCGGCAGCGATACACTCGTACGGATAGATGCCGACGGCGGAGCCAACGATTACATCACTGTAGTCACACTGGTTGGTGTTTCTCTGAGCGAGACTGATACGGGGAACTTCATTCTGTAAGAGAAACCGAAGCTGGAAAGCTGGAAGCACACAGGGACTTTCGAGTCCCTGTGTCGCATCCGAAGCGCCCATTTTGCTCAATATATCACCCCTCCAGGCTTACTTTGTCACATGCTTGTCGCAGCTCTCCCACAGTATTCAGAAGATTGATCCTGGGAGGTTTAAAAAATGCGACTGACGATCATGTCCTCTGTCCTGCTCAATCTATTTTTTTTCACTGCATTAGCAGTCGGCTGTTTCATTGTGACGGGGGCTGTGCCCGCATCAGCACAGGAAACCTGCACGAACCAGGATCACACATCGCCGACTTGCCTGCGTCTGAACCAGATACAGGTGCTCGGCTCACACAACAGCTACAAGCGTTGGCCCGCGCAGTCGCTGATAGATCTGCTGGATGAACATCGTGACGGCTGGGCAAATGACATCAGTTACGAACATCCGCCGCTGGCTGAACAACTTGAACGTCTCGGTCTGCGCCAGTTTGAGCTGGATGTGTTTGCCGATCCCGATGGAGGGCTGTACGCCGAACCAGCTGGTGGCGTGCTGATCGCAGACCCGGAGATGACACGGCATCGCTCGGTGATGAACCGCCCCGGATTCAAGGTCTTGCACTCGCAGGATACCGATTACCGCAGCACCTGCCAGACACTGCAGGCCTGCCTGATCGAGATTCATGACTGGTCACTCAGTAACCCCGACCACTTGCCCATCATGATTCTGATAGAGCTGAAAGACGCACCACGGCAGGACTGGGGACCGCTGAGCTACGCAGTGCCTGTACCCTACGACCATGAACTGACCCTGGCAGTCGATCAGGACATCTGGAAGGTATTCGATCGCCAGCATGTCATCACTCCCGACGATGTCCGTGGTTCCGCCAGCACTCTGGAACAGGCTGTACTGAACAATGGCTGGCCCACGCTTGCGGAAAGCCGCGGCAAAGTGATGTTTGCCATGGATAACACCGGTCGCCACCGCGATCTCTACCTGCAGGATTCCTCCACGCTTGCAGGCCGCGCCATGTTTGTCAGTATGGCGCCAGGCCACCCGGCCGCCGGCTTTATCAAGATGAATGACGCGATTGGTGACAGTGAACTGATACGCGACTATGTCTCACGAGGCTTTCTGGTACGAACCCGCTCGGATGTCCCGTCACACGAAGCCCGCACTGGTGATACAACACGCAAGGAACTGGCGCTGGACAGCGGCGCCCAATTCATCAGCACGGACTACGCGGAACCCTCCCCCTTCGGTTCCGGTTATCAAGTGGTACTGCCGGATGGCCCCGGAAACGTACGCTGCAACCCGGTGTCTGCGCCAGAAATCTGCCAGGCGGACTGGCTGGCAGAATAAGGTCTTCGTGGAGAATCGTCATGCTCAACAGTCACGCTCTCACAGTCACATCCTTGCATTGTGCCGCCAGGCTGTCGATCCTGCTAGGCGCAACGATCGCGCCGGCAGTTCTGGCGCATGAGAACCACAGCCTTCACATCAATTACGATTGTATTACCACAAACCCACACGCCGAAGCTGCACGCGGCACCGTATTTATCGACTCCAACAGTGACGGAAGACTTGGTACTGGTGAGACCGGCGTATCCGGAGTCAGCGTCAGCAACGGCTGCGAAGTTGTGGTGACAGACTCACAGGGGCGATACGAGATTGACCTGGCGCCAACGGAGATACTCTTTATCAGTCAGCCGGCCGGTTATCAGATGCCTGTAGATGCCTACAATGTGCCGCAGTTTTTTTACCTCCACTATCCCGAAGGCACCCCCACACAGACCGCCAATGGCAGCGTTGAGTGGCAGTGGGGTGTCATTGAACCGACCGGCCCTCTGCCTGCACAAATTGATTTTGCACTGCTGCCCTCACCGGAAGCCGGGATTCAGTTTGATGCGCATGCCTTCGCGGACACCCAGGCGCGTACTGAACTGGATCAGGACAAGCTGCGTGAAGATCTTATAAATCCCCTGATCGGCAACCCTTACGGCGTTGAGTTTGGCATTACCGTCGGTGATGTGGTTTATGACAATCTGGCTTTGTATGAGCGGCATAAGGCAATGATGGCTCTGATGGACATCCCACAGTGGTATCTGCCGGGTAATCATGATGTCAATTTTGAGTCGCCTGACGCTGATTTGGCTAATGAGACATACAAGCGTCATTTCGGTCCGGTCTATTACTCTTTTAACGTCGGCAATGTTCACTTTGTTGCCCTGAATAATGTGGAGTATGCCGGTGCCGATGAGCGCGACTATCGCGGCTTTATTTCAGAGGATCAGCTGTACTGGCTGGAGCGTGACCTGGCGCAGGTGGATCACAACAAACTTATTGTGATTGCCACGCACATTCCACTGAAATCGGAAGCTGTCGATGACAATGGCACCCAGACTTCGGGACCGTCCACTGTCAATTTCGATCAGCTCATCCAACTGTTACTTCCATTCGAACACGTCTATGGAATCGCCGGGCACGACACCAGCAATAGCTGGAAAGTCCAGATCGATCACACACACAACTGGACCGGACAACCCTGGATTGCACACACTCTGGCGGAAGTCCGGGGTAATGGCTGGCATACAGGACCGGAAGACTTGCGCGGCATCAACGATGCCATGATGCAGGATGGCAACCCCAATGGTTTCTATGTCATGCGCTTTAACGACGTAAGTGTGGTACCGGAGTTCATCCCTCTTCCGTTTGGGCCGGATGCCGGCCAACGACTACGTGTCACGCTTGATCCGCCCTTGGAAGCAGCACATAGCAGCAGCGTGAACAGGGGAGTTTTGCAGGCAGGCACCAAAGTGGTCGTCAATCTGTTTGACGGAGGCGTGCGCGATCAAGTCTCAATGACAGTCAACGAAGGTCCGGATCAACCGATGCGATATACAGTGCGCACTGACCCGTATGTAGAACGCGCTTTTGCACGTATGCAGGACACACCTCAGGCCCTTGGTGATCCACATCTGTCGGCCCACGTCTGGGAGCTGGAATTACCAGACAATCTGCAGCCTGGTATCCATCGACTCAGGATCAATGCACGTGACGAGTTTGGACAGCAACACGAAACCAACTTCAGTTTTGAGCTGTTGCCGCGCTGACCGGCGTTGTACTAAAACGAAGACCCGCATGCTGCTCAAGGCGTTCGATTAATCTGGATCCCATCGCAGAGGCTGGCGTCCAGAAACCACCCGCCACCTCGCTACGGTTTATGTCCTGTGACAGGCAGATAGCCGCCTGCCCCAGCATACGCGCTGTGGCGCCATACCCGGGATCACGCTCTCCATAAAGATAAGTGCGAACGGTTTCACCGCTGCGAGTGTGGCCCACAAACACCAGATCGAAGAAACCGGTACGCTGCATCTCCGGGCTGGGTCCCTCACCTGGTTTTGGCAGGAAGCGACTCATCAGCCAGCGAGTTGGTGCCAGAGCAAAACCAAGCATCATCAATGACTGGCCGCGCGCCGTGCGTTTGGCCCGTGCTTTGCCTTTGCTGTCGTCTCCCGTCATGACGGCTTCATCATAAAGAAAGTCCATTCCCCATGGATGACCCAGCAGCGCATGTGAGCGATGCACAACGCGGGTGTTGATGCCCTCCATGACAAAAGGCGCAATCCAGCTATCGATTTCTTCCTCACGGACAGCGGCGATCCTGTTTTGCCTGACTGTTGGTTTTTTATCAGGCGGACAGATTGAATAAGGATCCTGCATCTCACGACGCAGTGCCGGATCTGCCGCAGCCTCTTTAGCGACATTCATCATGCTGGCAACGGTTCCGCCAGAGAATCCCCCCTTGAATTTTCTGACCCGCATTTTAATGTGCTGACATGGCTCGCCGAATTGTTGTTGCGACTGATGCTGGGTATACAGCACACCCAGATCGGAAGGAATCGAGTCAAAACCACAGCAATGCACGATACGCGCACCGCTCTTTTTTGCTGCCTCTTCATAGCGCTCGATCATGCGCCGGATCCACTGCGTTTCGCCAGTCAGATCGCAGTAATCGGTGCCGGTCTCGGCGCAGACTTTGACCAGCGGCTCACCGTAAAGTGCATAGGGGCCAACCGTGGAAATAATCATACTTGCCTGATCACACAGCACACGAAGACTGGCATCATCATTGGCATCGGCGATCAGGAAGTCTGGCGTATGAGGACCGTCCAGTGATTTTTGCAGTGCCTTTAAGCGTTCTTCCGAGCGCGCCGCCATCAGCCACTTCAGCGAACCATCGTGATTGAGTTCATGCAGATAGCGGCAGAGAATCTGCCCCACAAAACTTGTCGCGCCAAACACGACCAGTGATTTTTGCATTTCTGGCTCCCGGTTCAGGGAGCTGGTTTACTGCGACTGCAGCAGTTGCCTTTCTGCCTCTACCCGCCCGACGAAGTCAGCGCGCCGTTCAGCAATAAACTCAGCCCAGGGTTGTTGATTAAGCAATGGATGTGGGCGCGCCTGAACACGCATGGCGTGTTCTATACCTTGAAAGGGTTGTTCTGGATGCCCGGTCAGGTATATGTCCAGATCCAGTTGCGCCATATTGTCGAAGCCTGCCAGTGAGTCTTCCACCAGGGTCGGAAAGCTTGGGTTATTGATCAGCTGAACACCTGCGTTCGGACCATTGCAGCCAAAGTAACCAACAGTGTAGGTCTGCCCCATGTCTTCCACGTCCAGACTCCAGACTGTGCAGCCGGGTGTGTGACCCGGCGCCACCGTGGGTGTCAGTGTGACACCGCCCAGCGTAATGGACTCACCGTCCTGCAGGCGTCGATCGACCATCACCGGCTCCCAGCCCTCAAAAGCAAGTGGAGAGAGATCCTGCCCCGCTTCCAGTGCATCGGCATCCGCATCAGAGGCCATGACCTGCGCGCCTGTCATTCGCTTCATGATGGCGTGGCCCTGAATATGATCAAAATGCGCGTGACTGGAGAGAATGATCTCAACGTCTTCTGCGTTGAATCCAAGTTTATCCATGCTGTCACGTATCTGCACCGGCATATCATGTACTCCGGTGTCGATCAGAATGTGGCCTTCCGTTGTGGCGACAAGATAGGAAGCAAGGTTAAGCGCACCCACGTAATAGACGTTGCCAATAATGCGGAAGGGCTCAACAGGTTCAGACTGATGCGTGTGGAAAACCAGCCCGCTGTTGATGCGGTCCTCCATGGACATACGATCAATACGCCCGGGTATACCTGTGTTCTGCTGGGCGTACAACTCAGTTGAGCAAAGCATCACTGCCAGAGTTGCCGCCAGTATTTTTATTTTTCGCACTCATTCACCTTTGATTCGACCGAGCTCCTCGCGCAGCTCATAACCTTTGTCAGTCACGATGCGCTCGAGCACTACAAGACGCTGTTTTACCGCATCCAGCTCCTTCTGAACGGCACTTTCATTCACTTCCGACACCTTCGCATTAAGCTTGGCCATACTTTTGCGATACTCAAAAAACTGAGTAATAAGAACGATCAGAACGATAAATGTAAAGACTTCCATTTTGCGCCTCCCTTAGTAAATTCAGACCACCTCCGCCAGGTTGCCGTATTCCTCCAGCCAGCTCTTGCGATCAGCCGCACGCTTCTTGGCGAGCATCATATCCAGTGCTTCTTCGGTCTCGCTGTAGCCAGCGCGTCGGTCATCTTCTGGTACAACCAGTTGAACCAGTCGCCGCGTATCCGGACTCATGGTGGTCTCGCGCAACTGAAGCGGATTCATTTCACCAAGGCCTTTAAAGCGTTGTACATTGGGGCGGGCCGTTTTCTTCTCGGCGGCGATTCGGTCGAGAATGCCGTTTTTTTCATCTTCGTCCAGTGCGTAGTGAACGTCCTTACCTACGTCGATACGGTAAAGCGGCGGCATCGCCACAAAGACACGCCCGGCCGCCACCAGCGGCTTGAAGTGTCGCACGAACAAAGCGCACAGCAGGGTGGCAATGTGCAGACCATCGGAGTCGGCGTCAGCCAGAATACAGACCTTGCCATACCGCAAACCGGTCAAATCGTTTGAGCCCGGATCCACCCCCAGTGCGACGGCAATGTCGTGCACTTCCTGGGACGCCAGAATCTCATTGGAATCAACCTCCCAGGTGTTCAGGATTTTACCGCGCAATGGCATGATGGCCTGGGTTTCGCGATCACGCGCCTGCTTGGCTGAACCACCCGCGGAGTCACCTTCCACGAGAAACAACTCACCCGCCATCACATCCTGGGTCGCACAGTCTGCCAGTTTTCCTGGCAGCGCGGGACCAGATGTCACTTTTTTGCGCGCTACTTTCTTGCTTGCCTTCATTCTGCTTTGCGCATTGTTGATACAGAGTTCGGCGAGCGCCAGCGCATCATCGGTATGCTGGTTCAGCCAAAGACTGAAAGCATCTTTGACGACTCCGGCGACAAAGACTGCGCATTGACGCGATGAAAGACGCTCTTTGGTCTGACCGGAGAACTGCGGGTCTTTCATTTTGATCGACAGCACGTAGCTGCAGCGATCCCAGATATCATCAGGCGTCAGTTTGACCCCGCGAGGCAGCAGGTTTCGGAACTCGCAAAATTCGCGCATGGCATCAAGCAGGCCGGTCCGCAGACCGTTGACATGAGTACCACCCTGCGCGGTCGGAATCAGGTTGACGTAACTTTCCTGCAGCAGTTCACCGCCCTCGGGCTGCCACAGTACGGCCCATTCAACGGCCTCATCATTGCCTTTCATGTCGCCAGTAAATGGCTCAACCGGCAGGGTCAGATAATCACCCGTTCCCTGCAGGATATAGTCGGTAAGACCTTCCTGGAAACACCACTCCTCACTTTGTGCTTTGTCTTCACTGACAGTGTCGTCAATAAAGATAACGCGCAATCCGGAGCACAGTACCGCTTTGGCTCGCAGTACGTGTTTCAGTCGCGGAATGGAAACGCGAGGCGAATCAAAATATTTTTCGTCGGGCAGAAAGCGCAGGGTTGTACCTGTGTTGCGCTTGCCAACCGTGCCAATCTCTTTCAGCTCAGTGTCTTTGTCGCCATTTGCGAAACGCATCTGGTAGACACCGCCATTGCGGCGCACAGTGACCTCAACATAATGCGACAGTGCGTTGACTACCGACACACCCACGCCGTGCAGACCACCGGAAAAATTGTAGTTCTTGTCCGAGAATTTGCCACCTGCGTGCAGGCGCGTCAGGATCAGTTCCACACCTGACACCTTTTCCTCCGGGTGAATGTCGACAGGCATACCGCGACCATCGTCCTCGACTTCAATCGAACCGTCCTTGTGCAGGGTCATAGTGATGGTTTTGGCATGCCCCGCAAGCGCCTCATCGACGCTGTTGTCCAGTACTTCCTGGACCAGGTGATTGGGTCGGGTGGTGTCAGTGTACATGCCGGGTCGTTTCCTGACCGGATCCAGACCAGTCAGTACTTCAATGGCATCTGCGTTATAACTACTACTCATAGACTACTCGTTCTCTGCGTTCGAGACTGTATTTTTGTTTTGGATTCAGTAACCGGCGGCTCGCTCATCTATCTGAATCTTGAAGTTTTCCAGGCGGTGCACCCAGGTATCGATTTCACCAGTGTCCTGCAGTTCCAACCATCGATAGGCAGGAGTTTTTCTGTCGAGCGCAAAATCCTCCACACCAGGTTTGAACTGGATACAGGTCGATGGAGTGCAGATATAGCGAATGCCATCGTAGACCGCATCCAGCTCTTGATGGATATGACCATAAACAACGGCCCTGACCGATGAATAGCGGGCCAACAGCTCACGAAACTCATCGGCGTTGTGCAGGCCAATATCGCTCATCCACCCGGCATTGCCCTGAATAGGATTGTGGTGCAAAAAGATGAGACTGTGCTGCAGTGATTCGTTTTGCTCGACGGACTCCAGTAGCTGTGCCAGGCGCTGCAATTCCGCCTCGGACAGCAGGCCGTGCACACTGCCACGCACGCTGGTATCGAGCATGATCAATTGCCAGTTACCCAGTGTTGTATCGCCGACGAAGGGGTTGTCGACAAGCGCAAGAGAGGTCATCACCTCCCGGTCATCATGGTTGCCGGGCATCCAGTAATAAGGGCATGAAAGTTTGCGAACGGCGGCGTCGAAATGCAGGTAGGCCTGCTCCGATGCATCCTGAGCGATATCGCCGGTGGCTACGATGAGATCTGCCGACAACGAATCATTGGCTATATCTGAAATGATGCGTTCAAAACTGACCGCAGTGTTCATCCCGAGCAGGGCCTGC
This sequence comes from Gammaproteobacteria bacterium UBA2675, assembly GCA_002354805.1. Classification (GTDB taxonomy): domain Bacteria; phylum Pseudomonadota; class Gammaproteobacteria; order Pseudomonadales; family Pseudohongiellaceae; genus Pseudohongiella. Next base: position 483,284 of record DEMH01000009.1, on the reverse strand, counting down.
TCTGAATTGCCAAACAAATGTGTATCTGTGATCTGCAGTATTCGCATAAGCGAGATCACAAAACCGGGTCAGTCAATGAACAGCAGACTGGACGGACGCGCATCGGCATCAGAGGCAAGACACAGCTGCAACCATTGCGCAAGAAATTCATTTATCTGCCTCTTTTCATCCTGATGATACATATCCGCATTCGGTACCGCGCTGCGTGCCGGTATGCGCCGTCGTCCCTGATAACTCACTGGCTCGGCGGTTCTGGCATCGAAGTAAAGCCTTACATCGATGACTGGCATACTGAGTCTCGCAGGCCAGGCCGACCGTCCATTAGCCAGAGCCACTTGCAGGGTTGCCGTGTAGGGAAAGGACTCTGTCAGGGTGAACATTACGCTCAAATCGCCGCCCAGACGGTGCTTCCACACGCGACCCTCTTTACTCGATTCTAGATCAGGCATCAGCGTTAGTAAACGTCTAAAATTGCGATCACAGGTACGCATGTACGCGGCCAGATCAACGCGATATCGCGGTCGAAATTCGGGATCTGCCAGAGAGGGATAGAAGCTGTTACTCACTGCCTGAAACCTCCTTGCCAGCATTCAGCAGGGAGCCGTGATGCAGCTGCAGCCATTGCAGGGCGATGATTGCCATGGCATTGTCGATCACACCTTGCGATAGCAGGCCTATCGCTTCAGACACAGACATTACAACCACTTTGATGTCTTCATGCTCTTCGTCAAGCCCAAAGACTCCGCCGGCATTCGCAGCGTCTACCTGGGCATAAAAAACACTGATACGCTCATCGCTGCCGCCGGGGCTGTTGTAGTAATCGCAGATAAAGCGCAGATTGCTGACAGTCAGACCGGTTTCTTCCTGAACCTCTCGCATGGCCATTTTTTCGATGCTTTCGTCCGCATCAAGCATGCCGGCAACCAGCTCCAGCGCCCACGGCGCCCGATCGGTCTCATCGATCTGGCCGACCCTGAACTGCTCCACCAGCACCAGCTGGTCACGCTTCGGATCATGCAACAGGACACCAGCCGCCCTGCCACGACAAAAAAGCTCTCGTGTAAAGGGCTCGCTCCATCCGCCCTTGTAAAGCCGATGACGCAGCGTCAGGCGCTGCACAGAGAAAAATCCCTGAAACGCCGTGTCGCGCGCAACAATCTCCACATCAGAGCGACTGAAAACAGGTTTGTATGTCATGAACGGCAGATGCCCTCAATCGAAAAAGCAGGCTTTCAAAAGTTGGCCATTATGCCGCAGAGGGAAGTCGTCTGCCACCTTGCCGGCATTAAGCCCGCAAGGTGGCGAGGAGGCGCGAGTCCGTCAGTTGCTGACGCTGGACAGGCGCATATTGACAAATGGATCCAGCAGTCGATACCAGATAGATGTGGGCCGAATCGGTTGTTCCAGACTCACCAGGCACAGACAATCAGTGTCCATGGTCGCTGTTGGCTGATGCTTCTCGCCGGCATTACGTACCACAAAATCGCCACGCACGTACTGGCCTTCCGCATCCGAAAAGCTGCCTTTCAGCAGGACTGTAATTTCTTCGCCGTGGTGCTCATGCTCGGGCATCTGACCGCCGGCTTTAATATCGTAAAGCGCGATATCACGACCAGCACTGCCCAGCCCGACAGGAGCCACCCGCAGATATTTGCCCAGCTGCACCCAGCGCATTGACTCAAGTGGCGCCTGGGTCAATTTCTGCAGAATTCGTGGCATACCCGACATTGCCGCACTGTGCTTGTCCGCCTGCCTGTTCCCGGCAGATTCCGGTACGGATATGTCAGCGTTCTTGCTGGCTTCGGCAGCTCGTGCATCAATCGTGTTCATCAGGCGCATGAAGTCATCATCCTTCGACAAGGAATCCACATCCGTTGCCGGCTCCATGGCTGCCATGATCTGCGCGCCAAGGTCACTCAGCTGCTGGGCATGCGCCCTGCATTTGGCACAGAATTCCAGATGCGCTGCCACGCAAATCGCCTCCGATGTCGGCAGTGTACCCGCCGCGTAATCGGTCAGAAATCTTGAATCTGGATGAAATGTAACCATGTTGATACCTGTTGTTCGCGTAAGCTTTGACTACCGCCGTACTGCATCCAAAGTCAATCAGATCAGCGGTCTATTAAAATTTGCATTTTGCTTAATGCCAGCCGGATACGGGACTTGACGGTACCCAGCGGCAATCCCATTTCCTCTGCCACTTCATTGTGCGACTTGCCTTCCATAAATGCTTTGTACAGCACCTGCAACTGCTCATCGGGCAGGGTCTGCATGGCCTGTTTGATCACCTGCTCAGCCCGGCGCTGCTGCAGATCCACCAGTGGTTCCGGGGAATCGGCGTCATGCCAGATGTCCTCAACATCGATCTTCCTGTCATTGCGCTCATTACGGCGTATAAAGTCGATCCGCGTATTTCGCGCTATCGTGAATATCCACGTATTTACACTGGCCTTGGACGGGTTAAACGAGGCCGCCTTATTCCAGACCTTGATCAGCACTTCCTGAGTGATCTCTTCCGCCTCCGTCCGGTCAGCGGAAGCGCCCATGCTCTTTAGCAGGAATGCCCTGATCATCGGCGTGTAATGTTGGTAGAGCCGCTGGAATGCCGACCGGTCACGCTTCTGGGCGACCAATCGAACCAGCTCCGCCCAGGGATCCGGCTCACTGCGGCGATTCACTACTGCACTGGCTGCATTTTCCATATCGTCGTTGTTGTCCACATAGTGTCCATGCGTTTGAGGTGAATTACGGACCGGGTTCAACAGTGGATCACCAGGCCGGCGCAGTTTTTTGGATCTGGTCGAAACTGGCAGGCCTTTGTATACCTGCCGTTTTGATCCGCCCGGAGTCTGAGCGCGTATCAACAGTCAGCACACACGCCGTCTGACTTCTTGCATCCAGGAAGGCAGGGGCTATCCGCGCAGACGCTATGGTATGTCCACGCTTGATCTATTGTGGACTTCCTTTCGGGCAAGCTTACGCGCAACAGGTGAGATATACAATTATGGCCACGAACATGAGTTCCGTAACGGAGAATTTGCGCGCCGCATTACTGCGCGACTTCAAGGAATTCTATCGCGAACCCTCCGTGACCAGGCTGGATGGGCTCGACCGGATATACACCCAGGACATCGAATTTCATGACCCGGTCCGTTCTTTGTACGGGCGCCTTGCCGTCAAGAATCAGTTGCGTGGCCTTCTGTCCCAGGCGCACAGCGTGCAGATGATCTGCGAGGATGAGCAAATCAGCGACAACAGCGCCACATTAGTCTGGAAGATGCGCTTTCGACACAAAAAAATCAAGCCAAATCAGGTGCTTGAGTCAAGAGGAATTACTCTGATACGTTACACGGACCGTATTTACTTTCAAGAAGACTTTTTCGACATGGGATCAGCTGTGTATCAGCACATTCCGCTGCTGGGATCCGTACTGCGACTCGTCAACAGGCGGATCGGGGGCTAGTGCCAATGCACAGCGCGATCTACAGTGGCCGGGTCCGTCATCGTCGCCTGCAGCCAAAACGCCATCACTTTTCCTACCCGGTGTTTATGATGTATCTGGACCTCGATGAACTGGATGAGGTGTTCGGCAAGCGCTGGATGTGGTCGCACACACGACCCGCACCGGCCTGGTTCCGCCGCTCGGACTATCTGGGCCCTGCCAATGTCCCGCTCAAGCAGGCGGTCTACGATCGGGTAGAACAGGAGACTGGCCAGCGACCAACCGGCCCGGTCCGACTGCTGACCAACCTTCGTTACTTTGGATACCTGATCAACCCCATCAGCTGTTACTACGTGTTCGACCAGGATGACAAGCTGCAGCACATAGTCGCCGAAGTAACCAACACGCCATGGCGCGAAACCACCAGCTACGTGATTCCCTGCGATCCTGAGCGCGACACCCTGCATACCTTCGACAAGCAGATGCACGTCTCACCCTTCATGCCAATGGACATGAAATATCACTGGCGAGCCACAACACCCGCCGACCGCCTGAATATCAACCTGCAGAACTGGCGTGACGGCAAACAGGCGTTTAACGCCAGCCTCTCACTCACCTCACAACCTGTTACGACCGGCAATCTGCTTCGTACCCTGCTGTCGTATCCATTGATGACCGTGCAGGTCGCCGCCGCCATTTACTGGCAGGCTTTGCGGATATATTTGAAACGCATACCGTTAGTCCCCCATCCCAAACGGATGATGATGAGGAGCAAGATCAAACCATGAAATCACCCGGCAACTATCAGGCAGGACTGGTCAACACCGGCACCGTCGACAGCAGCAAAACTCAACCGGCTCAGGGCACCCGGAGCCAGCAGCTGGCGCGCAATCTGCTGTTTCGACGGCTCAAGGGACTTTCGCGTGGCATGTTGACCATCACCGAGGGGACCGAACAGTTTCACTTCGGTGACAGCAGCACCAGCCCAGTCCATGCCAACGTGGTTGTGACAGATCCTGAGTTTTACAGCGCGGTGGCATGGAATGGCAGCATCGGCGGAGCGGAGTCCTACATGCAGCAGCACTGGCATACGCCAGATCTGGTCGCGCTGGTTCGCATCATGGTGCTGAACCTCAGTTTTCTGCAGGGGATGGATCGCGGCAAATCAATGGGTGCACGCATGCTCAACTGGTTTGCGCACAAAGCCAATCGCAATACGGTCAGCGGCTCGCGCAAAAACATTGCTGCCCACTATGACCTGAGTAACGACTTCTTTTCGCTGTTTCTTGATCCCACAATGATGTACTCAGCGGCTATTTTCCGTGACCGGACGCAGACGCTGCATGAGGCGTCGACTGCCAAGCTGACGCATATCTGTGAAAGACTGCAACTCAATCCCGGCGACCATCTGGTTGAAATTGGCACCGGCTGGGGCGGCATGGCGATTCATGCCGCCAAATATTATGGCTGCCGTGTCACTACCACCACTATCTCACAACAGCAATTTGAGTACACCCGTCAGCGTATCGCAGAGGAAGGACTGGAAGACCGGATCGAGCTGCTGATGAGTGATTACCGGGACCTGCAGGGGAAGTATGACAAGCTGGTTTCCATCGAAATGATTGAAGCCGTCGGTCACCAGTATTTCGCTACCTATTTTGAAAAATGTGCCTCGCTGCTGAAACCCGATGGGCTGATGCTGATTCAGGCAATTACGATTTCCGATCAGCGCTACGAAAAATCACTGCAGCAGGTCGATTTCATTCAACGCTACATATTCCCGGGCGGGTGTTTGCCGTGTAATGCGGTCATTGCCGGCCAGGTGGCTGAGCATACCGATCTGCAGATTGTCGGACTGGAGGACATCACTCGCGACTACGCGATGACGCTTGACCACTGGCGTCGCGCCTTCCTCAGCAAGCTCGACAGTGTGCGTGCCCAGGGTTTTGATGAAGCCTTCATCCGCATGTGGGATTACTATCTGGCCTATTGTCAGGGCGGCTTCATGGAGCGGGTGATTCACACAGCTCAGATTCTCATGGCAAAACCTGAGTATCGACTGGCTCCCCTGCATGATCGCATCCCGACACGCACCTCGGGTCGCGGTCGAGCCTGAGGCGAATCATGGCAGCACCTCATTCGCTAATGGCAGGCGCTCTCAGTGAACGTCAGCACATTGTGCTCAACGCGGCTGTCTTCCAGATCGCCTGGCTGGTGTGTGTCTGGTTTGGCTCGTTAATTGCCGTGCTGACTACCGCCGGTGTGGTGGCGCTGCACCTGACGCTGGTAAACAATGCCCGGGCTGAGCTGCAGTATATCGGCAAAGTACTGGCAATAGGTTTTGCCTGCGACTGGCTGTTTGTTCAGACCGGCGTGCTGGCGACCGGCGGCACGCTGCCGCCCGCCTGGCTGACCTGCCTTTGGGTGTTATTCGCCACCACGGTTGGTTACCCGATGCGTCTGTTTCACCATCGCATGGTGCTGTCAGCGCTGGGCGGCGGACTGTTCGCACCACTTTCCTATTATGGTGGCGCGAAACTGGCGGGAGTTGCCCTGATGCAGCCGAACTGGCTGGGCCTTTTGATCATCGGCCTCTCATGGGCGCTGATATTTCCATTGGTGATTCATTTATACACTCAAGCCATCCGTCCTGCGGGAGTCGAATCATGAGAAAAGCGACCGGGCTGTTTTTGGGTCTTCTTATTTGCGGTATTTCCCCTGCCGCACTCAGCAATAACACCGGGGAAATCACTATCCCGGACGATGTCTGGGCAGTAGGTACGGCGCGAACGCCTGATGGCAGTGAAATTCAGTACTACGAGTTGCATTTTTCCGATGCCGATCGCGAGTTGACCACCCGTGTTGAGTACCGTTACCCGGACGGTGAGCTGTTTGCCGAAAAACAGCTCAGTTACCAGGAGCCGCTGGCCAGCCCCGGGCTGAATCAGCAGGATCTGCGCAATAACGCTCGAATCCAGATCAATCGCCTCGAGTCGGGTGATGAGGTGGCCGTTGAAGTCAACTATCGCAGCCACGACGCGGAACAGGCAGAACAGGTGCGTATCAGCAGTGACGACGACCTCATAATCGATGCCGGCTTTGATGTTTTTATTCGCCAGAACTGGGAGTCTCTGGTGCAGGGCGAGCGCATCACCGCCGATTTCCTGGTGCCCGCACGGCTGGACAAAGTTCGTATAGGTATCAGCCGCACCGACGCCGATGACTGTGCAACGCTGGAAGATGAAATCCACTGCTTCCTGATTCGTCCCGCTGGATTCCTGCGAGTTGTCAGCTGGTTTGTAGACCCGATTGCTATCGGCTATGACCCGCAGACTAAGCGCCTGCGTGTCTTCAACGGCATCAGCAACTTGCGCGACGAGCAGGGCGAAGCGCGCAACGCACTGATTACCTTCGAGTATTATTAAATAAAACGAGCACCCGCTTTTACGTTATAATCCTGCGCCTGAAGCGGAGGACCAGTTATGCCATTGCCGACACCGGCGCAGCGCCAGCACATTCACACCCGAAAAATCGATTTTGCAGGCTACGAGCGCGACGATGGAATGTTTGACATCGAAGCACACCTGACAGACACCAAGTCCTATGCTTTTTCCAATAACTGGCGCGGCAATATTGAGCCTGGCGTACCCATTCACGGCATGTGGTTGCGCGTGACCATTGATGACAAATTCGTTGTGCAGGATGTCGAGGCTTCGACCGATCACAGTCCGTTTGCAATGTGCCCCGACATCACGCCGGCCTACAAAGCTTTAAAAGGGCTGACCATGGGGCCCGGCTGGCGCCAGGCAGTTCGACAGAAAGTCGGTGGCATTCAGGGTTGCACACATCTGACCGAGCTGCTGTTTCCGATGGCGACTGTGGCCATCCAGACTATCCGGCCGCTGCAGAATCACCGGCGCAAGCTGGCCGACTCGGACAGCCGTCGCTCCGCTGGCAAACCATTTGTGCTAAACACCTGTCATGCCTGGGCGGAGTTTTCACCGGTCGTGAAGGAAAACGCACCTGACTACTACGTGCCGGCGGAGCACAGCGAGCGCGCCAGCGCAACAATTGCCACTGACGCCCCTACTCCTGCAACAAAGGAATGATCAGCGTAATCGCGACACCTTCAAACTCCTGAATGTTCTCGGCGCGGATATGCCCCTGATGGAACTCAGTGATCAGTCGCGCGATATGAAGGCCCATGCCCAGGTGTGGTTCGCGCTGCTTTTCCTGCGGCCGCACCGAGATCATTGAGTCAAACAGCCGCCCCTTCATTTCCTCTGGCAGGTAGGGGCCGTAGTTGGTCACCCGCAGGACTGCACGCCCCTTGATGGCCCTACAGAACACGGTGATGGGTTTGCGGTAGTAAGTAAATTCCACCGCATTGGCAATCAGCTTGTCCATCAACTGGGCAATATACTCCGGCACACCACTCACAATGACCGGCCCCTGCAGATCATCCTCAATCACCGCGTCCGGGTAGGCAAGCCGGTAACCTTCCACACAGCCTGCCACCACTTTGGCAAGGTCGATGCGCTCTTTTTCCGAGGTCTGCAGCATCTGCTCAAGGCGCGTGGCCTCGCTCATATTGGTCAGGATCAGGTTCAGACGATTGATGCCATCTTCAGCGCGCTGAATGTAAACCGCGGACTCACGATCGTGAACGGTCATGCCCAGGTTTTCGAGTGAGGAGCGCACCACGGTCACGGGTGTGCGCAGTTCATGCGACAGGCGTGAGGACATGTTTTCCAGATAGTTGGTGTACTGCCCAAGGCGCTCCACCATGTTATAGAAGCTGCGCGACAGGTCACCAATCTCGTCAGAGTTGCGACTGGCCACGATGGTGTTCTTCAAGCGGCCATGGTCATCAATAATGTTTTCCGCCTGGTTGCGCAGTGCCCGGATGCGGGCCGAAATGCGTGAGGCAAAAAAGAACAGCCCAAAGGCCACCAGCAGCATCACGCCCAGGATGGTATTGAACAGTGTTTCCAGCGCCTGATTACGGAATGTGCGCAAGCCGTTCATGTTCTGATCAACCACCACTGCCCCCATCACCTCGCCGTCGGCAAAGATCGGATAGGCAGCTTCCAGGATGCGGGTCTGACTGGGATCAATGGTACGGAACTGCGTCATCGACTCTCCGTCCAGCGCCGCACTCAGATGCGCCCCCTCCAGCGTGCTGCCGACATACAGGTCGTCAATAAAGTCATTCGAAGGTTTGGTCAGAATCTGATAATAAAGCGGATGCAGAACATTATCTTCCATCCACGCCCAATAACGGTTGCGGTCCCTCTCGGTTTCTTCTGCAGCCAGCGTAAGTCCCGTGGCTGACTGGATATCCCCGACACTCAGCAGGACCCGGCTGCCACGATCGACAACCTGTATGCGCGAGTTGGTATGCCCCATGCCTTCCACGATCTTGTCGATCTCCGGTGTCGGTCGCAGCAGATTGCCGACCTCACTTCGCTGGTTCACATCGGAGGTGGCCACGACTGCCGTGACATTGCGGGTCTCCGGGTCATCGACGTCATAGATGGCAAACCCGAGCCGCTGGCCGAGCATCGTCAAGGGTAAACGCAGCTCGACAACATAACCGTCTTCAGTTTCATACCACTGACCGCTGATCCTTTCCTCGTGTGTCAGCGCCCCTATGTCCCGCAGGTCATTGCCAATCTCGTAGGCATAAATGAATTCCGGACCTCGCGGCGAAATGACATAGCGATGCAATTCATTTTCCGGCGACACCAGCGAGATCTGCAGGAAGTCGCTGCGATGAATACTGAGGCTGTCCGGCGAGCGATACACCAGCTGGTTGTCGACCACCTTCAGGTAGGCATATAGATAACGGTTGTGCTCGCCGACCAGCAGGCGAAAATTCAGCGACTCGTCATTGTGGTAATAACGCGAGAACTCGCTTTGCGGGTTCAGTTGAGTGGCAATCGTATTGGCGCGTCCGTAGGGCAGTTCGTAACGCTGGTAGTCACGCCAGTCGACCAGTGATTCGTCGTCCAGGCTCAATGGATAATAGATTGGATAGACATAGAGGTTATCGCTGCGGCGAAGCGTGGGACTGAAGGTACCTTCATCAAACAGTTCAGGCCGTTCATTCAGTGCGGTTGCCAGCGCTCTTGCTGTACCAAGCACAACCTGCTCCTGGCCACGACGCAAATAGTCTTCCATCTCCAGAATATACTGGTAGCCCAGCCAGGGTATGACCAGCAGAAAGCTGGACAGGAAAACCAGCTTGAAGCGGATACCAAACGGTGTTTTCAGAGCCCGGGCCATATCAGTGATCCGAAGTAAAAATGCGACGGGGCATTATTCGGCGCTGGCCGAACTCGCCGGGATATTCCAGCGATACCCCATGCCGTACACCGTTTCGATACAGTCGAATTCTGGATCAACCTGCAGGAACTTCTTGCGTATGCGTTTGACATGGGAGGTGATGGTGCTGCCATCCACAAAAATCTTGGACTCCTGCATCAATACCTGGCGACTTTTTACGTGACCGGGAAATTTGACCAATGCGTGCACCATCCAGAACTCAGTCACTGTCAGTGGCACCGAGATGCCGGCCCACTGCACCGTGAGGCGGCCAATATCCAGCAGCAGCTTGTCGCGCTGCAGAAGGTTTTCCGGAGAGGTCGGCTGGTTGAGGGCATCCTGGCGGCGGAACAGCGCGGCAATTCGCGCCGACAGGTGCGGCAGACTGATATCCTTGGTCAGGTAATCATCCGCACCCATACGCAGGCCGCTGACGGTATCAAAGTCATTGTCCCTTGCGGTCAGGAAAATGATGGGCAGGGTTTCCGACATCGAGCGCAGCGACTGGCAAAGCGTGAAACCGCCGTCGATTTCATTCTCCAGGCCGATATCGATGATTGCCAGATTGGGCAAACGCAGGTCAAAAGCCTTCATTGCCTCGCGGCGGTTTGGGAAAGTCTGCACCTCATAGCCCTGCTTGCGCAGAACGTCGGCATAGTTCTCCCGAATGGCGGCTTCATCTTCTACGATCGCGATACGTCTTGCCATAGATCACCTTCAATACACGTGCACGAGCAGCCTGACTGCTGCGCCGACTATAACGCATTAGACGAGGCATTTAATCCGTCAGTTGGTGGCCATCTGTGCTTGTCAGTATTTTGCCACAATTAGTCAGGACAAAGCCCGGGTTTATGCCTGACGCTGCAATAAACCTGCGGTCTAATCGGTGACATAACAAAAATATCGACAGGCTGTACAGGTAAGGAAAGCACATCACGCGGGGGCCATTGCCACCAATGTGCTGACGTAGCCAAGCCGACTGACACGCAGGAGTCTGATCAGATGGATTCACCCCAGAGCACAACACCGTTCACCAAGAGTGGCATCAAACTGGTGATCGGCAACAAGAACTTTTCCTCATGGTCCATGCGCCCATGGTTGCTGCTGAACAACTTCCAGATACCTTTCGAGGAAGTAAACGTTGCCCTGTATCAGCGCAATACCGCGGAAAAACTTGGTCCACTGTCGCCCTCGCTGAAAGTACCCGCGCTGATCCACCAGGAAACCACTGTCTGGGAATCACTGGCTATCTGTGAATATATCAACGAGACTTTTCTGGACGGCCGCGGCTGGCCAGCGAGTCCGCGCAAGCGCGCTACTGCGCGCTCGGTCTGCGCGGAGGTACACGCGGAATTCCCGGCTCTGAAGCACGACTGGCCAATGAACTGTCAGGCCAGCGTAGACCTCAACGTATCTGAAAACATCGCCAATGAAATCGCACGTATCGACGCCATCTGGAGCTGCTGTCGCCGGAAATACGGCGCCGGCGACGATTATCTGTTCGGCAGATTCTCGATTGCAGACTGTATGTACGCTCCCGTCGCTGTCACTTTTCGCGCTTATGGCGCGGTACTAAGCGCGCCAGCACAACGTTATGCAGACACACTTTTACGCAACCCCTGGGTTGAGGACTGGGTCGCGCAGGGTCGTGCCGAGCGAACCGAGCAGGTCGCGCTGGGAATAGTAAGCAATATGTAGTCGTTAGTGTGGGTAGTGGTAAGTGTGGGGCTGCTGATTGCCCCGCCATCGTGAATATTCAGCAGGCCATTGTGGCCTGCTTTTTTTTGGCCACGCTATAAGTCTGTGCCCAGGCAAGTTATGTTCATGATTTGTGATGCTCGTGAACTTCCTTGCGCGCACCAACTCCGGCAAACCAGAGACCACCGCCCAGAATGATCCCCGCGAGGACGGCGTAGGGCAGGCTGTTTAGAACCAGTCCAAATCCTGCACCTGCACTGAGACCCAGGCCAATCGCCAGGGCAACATTACCTCGACGACGGCGTTGCTTGCGTTCCTGCTTCGATTCCATTTCCTGGCTCCTGGTCAATTTCATAAAGGTTGACGGGCACAAAAAGAAAAGCGCCTATGTAAGGCGCTTTCCCGGGAACAGACAGCCTGAGCCTTCAGGCTCAGGCTGCATGCGCTGGCCAGTTGATCAGCTCAAAGTATCAACCTGTACCCGCAGAAAGGTATTGGGTTCAAGTGTGTCCTCAGGCTCAAGATACACTTCCATGGCCTCTACCCGGATACAGTCGCCCGGCATGACCAGTGTTTCTTTGTCGTCGTACTCAATGCTGAGCGGTGTCACAATCGAGCTTTCACCTGTGCAGACTCGCACAATGCGCTCTTGTGAGTAGGAGACAACCTGCTTGCGGTCATCCTCGAAAAACAGATATTCGTCGGGACCAGCCTGCATACGGGCCTGCCACTCCAGATAGGAGTCTGTCATGCCTTGCGCGTAAGACTGCCCTGCAAAAGAAGCGGCGATAAACGCTGCCGCAGCTGTCAGAATAGCCGTCATGCCTGACTTATGGTGAATTGACGTTTTCATATTTAGTCTCCTCGCCACGGTCATCGTCCATGGCTGATTCTATTCATGAATCATCAACTTCACTTTCAGGGTACGGGCTATATCTTTAGATTTCAAGGGGGTAGGCGATGGCGAGAAGCACATCGCCGCCATTTACTCCGAACGAAGTGACCTGACCGGGTCTGCGCGCGCGGTCCGCACGCACTGCAATGACACCGTCAACAAGGCCAGTACAACCACTCCTACAATAACCAGAAGATACACAAGGGGAGACATACTGGCAGGCGTCGAAAACTGGCTGAAATAATAAGCAGTCGCAAAATAGGCTAGACCACAGGCCAGCAGACAGGCAACCAGCACTGGCTTAATAAAATCCACAGCCAGCAGCTGCACAATAGAGCGCGCTGTTGCGCCCAGCACCTTGCGAACACCAATCTCCTTGGCTCGACGCTCGGTGGCGTAGTACGCGAGCGCATACAACCCCATGACAGCAATCATGATGGTAATGACGGCCGCAAACTGCGCGGCACGATTGATGCCAGTTGTCTGGTCCAGGATCTGTTGGCTAAACGTCTGCTCGTAAAACTCTCTATCAATCGGGGCATCAGACCGGTGTCTGGCCCACACCGTATCAATGTGATTCAGCGCGCTGGCCTGTTGTGACGGATCAATTCTGATCAACAGTGAACGCATCGGCTGAAGCGTGGCGCGCAGTATGCCGGTGGAACGCATAAAATCCTCCACCCCGCCAGACAGCCGGAAGTCATTGACTACACCAATAATTCGGAAGTTCAGTGCGCCAAGATTCAGCACTTGGTTGATCGCGCGCTCAGGACTGCCCAGTTCAAATTTAGTCACTGTTTCCGGCGTGATCAGGATGCCGTAGGTCTGCGTGGTATCAGGCTGACCATTCGGCATGAAATCAGCGGGAAACTCGGGTGAAAAATTACGCCCTGCCAACAGCTCAAGCTGCATGGCATCCAGATAGTTTTCATCGACTCCCAGGTGGCTGACCGCCTGGGTAACTTCCGCTGGCTGATCAGAACGTCGCCAGGGATTGTATCCACCATTTGAAGGCGGTGGACTTACTGACTTGCCAATGGTGATGATGCCCGGATGCTGTCTCAGTTCATCAACCAGCGCGTTGTAATTAAACTGATCCGGATTTCTGGGGTTGTACATTGTATCCAGCACCACCAGGTTGCTGCGATTGAAACCGATGTCGATTTCATTCAGATGACGGATCTGCTGGCTGATCCCGAGTGCAAGAATGGCGAGCACAATGGCAAAGGTAAACTGTGTTATCGTCAGCGCTGATCGCCACATTCGGTCAGCCTTGCCACCATCACGTTTACTGCCTATCGACGCAACCGGTGCAAAACGCGACATACGCCATGCGGGGACAAGTCCGGACAACAAGCCGACCAGCAAAACAAACAGCATGATCAACAGAATCTGCGATGACAAAAACATATCGCCGAATGTGAAGGCAGTGTCTGTCAATGCTGTATAGGGGCCGATGGCAAGATAGATAACGGGCAGTGCAACAAGCAGGGCTAATAAGGTAAGCAACAAGGACTCAACCAGGAATTGCGTAAGCAGATCATTGCGGGTGGCGCCCAGCGTTTTGCGAACGCCAATTTCTTTGCCCCGTTGCTGCATTTGCGCCAATGACAGGTTTCCAAAGTTGATGCAGGAGCTCAGCAGAATCAGCACGGCAAACGTTATCAACCCACCCAACACCAGTGTTCGACTGTAGTCCGCAGCTGCAAAGCCCTGACGTGGTGACAGGTGGGCATCCGCCAGCGGTTCCAGATCCAGCGCCGTGTCCAGACTCAGCACGAAGTCACGCTGCACGTCGGGCACATTTCTTTCGATAAAATTCGGCAGGTCATAGCGCATGGATTCCACAGATGCGGGGTCAGGTATCACTACGTACAACATGGTACCGTTATAACTTGCCCAGCCCGGGCTATTCATGAATGTCTCACCAATCATTTGTCGGCCTGTTGGACTGCCAATCATTGCCTGAATGTCTATATGCGTATTAGGGGGCAGGTCGCTGATCACCCCGGTGACACGCAGGTCCGCCAGCCCGTCCAGGGTAAGCACCTTGCCCATCGGATCTTCAGAGCCAAAATATTTCCGAGCGGTGCTCTGAGTCAATACAATGGTATTGGGATCTGTCAGCGCCGTCTCCGACGCACCCTGTATAAAATTAAATGAAAAAATTTCCAGAAACTCAGGATCTACCCACCAGTATCGGTTAGGAGCTGACACATCACGGTAGCTAAACAGGCCACTGACGTTAACAACCTTGGCGGCCTTTTCGATTTGACCATAATCCTGAAGCAATGAACTGTAGATACCCTCCGAAATCCAGCTGGAATCAATTCTCTGTCCAGATGCGGTCAAACTGGACACGACACGATAAATGTTCTGCCAGTTGCTGAAATGTTTGTCATAACTGCTTGTGTACTGAACATGCATCAGGACGAGGATGCTGCAGATCAAGCCCAGACTCAGACTGAGCACTTTGATGGCCGTGAAACCCGGCTGCTTGCGAAGATTGCGAAAGGCAACGATCAGATAGTTCTGGAACACGGTGAATTCCCCCGATGGAAAGTCGTGAAGCGCAGGCTACAGGACGGCGTCTGCGTCGGCTTTGGCATTGGCGTCGACGACCTGACCATCGAGCAGGCGAATAACCCGTGACCCGTAGGCCGCGTAATGCTCAGAGTGCGTCACCATGATGACGGTGGCGCCGTCATGATTCAGCTCTTTGAGCAGCGCCATCACATCATCACCATTTCTGGTATCAAGATTTCCGGTCGGCTCATCTGCCAGCAACACCTTGGGACTGGTGACAATTGCCCGGGCGATCGCAACGCGTTGCTGCTGACCACCGGAAAGCTGTTGGGGGTAATGTTTACTGCGGTGGTCGATGGCCACGCGTTTGAGCACCGCTTCAACTTTGGTTTTGCGTTCGTTTGCCGGGATCTTCTGATAAAGAAGCGCCAGGTCCACATTCTGGGCAACCGTGAGTTCATCAATCAGATTGAAGCTCTGGAAGATTACGCCGATATTGGCTTTCCGAATACTGGCGCGTTGTGACTCGTTGTAGCCGGCAAGGTCTTCGCCGTCGAAAAAGTAGTGGCCGCTGCTGGGTGTATCAAGCAGACCGAGAACGTTGAGCAAGGTCGATTTGCCACAGCCTGAGGGCCCCATAATGGACAGGAATTCGCCTTTTTGTACTGTCAGATTGATGTCGTCCAGTGCAGCAGTTTCAATCTCGTCGGTTCGGTGTACCTTGCAGATCTTGTCGAGTTTAATCATCGTTGCGTTCCCTGGTGTGGCACTCGCCTTATTGAGTTAACAGAACCCTCTCTGTGTCAGCCATGGCGCCATATCCGGAAGTAATGACCCGGTCTCCTGCGCTAAGTCCTTCGCGTACTTCGATAAAACGGTTATTACGGCGGCCCGCAACAATCTCGCGGCGATAGGCACTGGTACCGGATTCATCCAGCACAAAAACCCAGTTGCCACCGGTGTCCTGCACGTAGCTCCCCACCGGCAGCAGCAGGGTTTCCTGTGGACTGCCCAGCACGAGTTCCAGTTGCAAGGACTGTCCTCGACGCAGATTCGCCGGCATTTCCCCAGCAAAAATCAGGTCGACCGTAAAAACCCCATTGCTGACCTCTGGATAGACCCTGTCCACAACCACCTGATAGTCATTCCCGGCAAGAAAAAAGCCGGCAGATTGCCCGGGCGCTACACGGGAGATATAGAATTCATCAACCTGGGCGGCAACCTTGTACTGATCGACAACATCAATCTGGCCAAGGCGCTCGCCACTGGTTTTACTTTCCCCAATCTGGGCGAGCAATGACGTCAGTTGACCACTGATGGGAGCTCGCACCAGTAGGCTCTCAAAGCTGCTCTGGGCGAGGGCCAGGTTTTCTTCCAGCTTTTCGATCTGCTGTGCAATTTGCAACTGGCGATTCTCGCGAATCCGGTTCTCCAGTGCCTGTCGATCCCGGGTATTGCTCAGTAGTCGGTTCTGATACTCAAGCTCATCCACGATTGCGTCAAAGTCTTCCTGCGAAATCATGCGATCATTCACAAGCTCCTGCTGGCGACGCATCTGGCGCTCCAGCGTGACGATTCGGTACTCCAGGTTGATGATTTCGCGTTCGGTATTAAGCCGCGTGGTTTCAAAACCGTTGGCGATATTGTTGAGGTTATTAAGCTGCTCGGTAATTGCCGTGTCATTGCTGGCAACATTGAGGCGGAGGGATGTATTGCTGAGTTGCAGTAGAGGCTGCCCTGCTTCTACAAAGGCGCCTTCTTCGACAAAGACCTGCTCGACCACACCTCCATTGACGGCATCAAGGAACACACTGTTCAGGGGTTGAACGGTGCCGCGAACAGAAATCAGATCTTCGAATGTGCCAATCTGAGCGCGGCTGATGATAAGTTGATCGGCAGGAACACGCGCGGTTCTAAGAGACGCACTGGATACCGCTTGGTACACAAACCAGAGAACGACCCCAACAACCACACACAGCATTATCCAATGCCAGAATGGCCTGCCGCGCCGTTCAATGGTTCTGTCCATAGCCATCGCGTTGTCCGTTGTTGTTTTTTTATACGGTCAACGAACGATAATCCAATTGCGAATCATTAACAAGCGTTCTGTTAATTTTTTAGCACGGCTATTTTGCGCGGGCCGGCAGCACATCCTTCAGCTTGGCAGCCATTTCCTTGATGCTGCGCTCGGTCTCCGCCCAGTCAATGCAGGCATCAGTCACGGAGACACCGTATTTCAGCTCCTTTAGATCCTTGGGGATCTTCTGATTGCCGAAGTTGATGTTACTCTCAAGCATGACACCGATGATGGACTCATTGCCTTCCAGTATCTGATGTGTCACATCTTTCAGGACCAGCGACTGAATCGATGGATCCTTGTTGGAGTTGGCGTGGCTGCAGTCGATCATGATATTGGTGCTGACACCGCCCTTCTTCAGTGCTTCCTCGGCCTTCGCCACGTGCACCGAATCGTAGTTGGGGCCGGCAGAACCACCGCGCAGCACGACGTGTGCATACGGGTTGCCCTTGGTGCGCACAACAGCAACCTGACCGTCCTTGTTGATGCCCAGGAAACGGTGTGGATGGCTTACCGACTGCATGGCGTTGACGGCAACAGTCAGACCACCGTCGGTGCCGTTCTTGAAGCCGACTGCCGATGACAGTCCACTGGACATCTCGCGGTGTGTCTGAGATTCGGTGGTGCGAGCCCCAATGGCCGACCATGCAATCAGGTCCTGCAGATACTGCGGTGAAATCGGGTCCAGCGCTTCCGTCGATGCCGGCAGCCCCATGTTGGCAACATCCAGCAGCAGTTTGCGACCGATCTTCAGGCCTTCTTCAATCTGGAATGTGTCATCCATGAACGGGTCATTGATCAGGCCTTTCCAGCCGACGGAAGTACGCGGCTTTTCAAAATAGACGCGCATGACGATATACAGGCTGTCCTGCACCTCGTCTGCCAGCTTCTTAAGGCGCTCGGCGTAATCCATGGCCGCTTTCGGGTCATGAATGGAACACGGGCCAACCACCACAAACAGTCGCGGATCTTTTCGATCCAGAATGTCGAAAATGGTCTGTCGACCCTTGCGAACGGATTCCAGCGCCGCTCCCTGCAGTGGCATCTGTTCCTTGAGTTGCTGCGGGGTCATCAATGTGTCAATGGACTCGATGTTGAGATCGTCTGCTTTGATATCTGTCATGCCTGTTAAACCTTGTGGTAGAGCTTGCGCCCTGTACTGTTGTATTCCTCTGCCATTTTCTGCATGCCTTCCAGTGCGGCCTGCTCCTCAGCATCCTGTGCTGCGGCATAGTCGCGCACTTCCTGGCTGATCTTCATGGAACAGAACTTGGGACCGCACATGGAGCAGAAATGCGCCACCTTGCCGGAGTCCTTGGGCAGTGTTTCATCATGGAAGGCCCGCGCCGTTTCCGGATCCAGACCCAGATTGAACTGGTCTTCCCAGCGGAATTCAAAACGTGCCTTGGACAGCGCATTATCGCGCAGCTGTGCGCCCGGATGCCCTTTGGCCAGATCGGCAGCATGAGCTGCAATCTTATAGGCCATCAGCCCCTCTTTCACATCCTGCTTGTCCGGCAGTCCCAGGTGTTCCTTGGGAGTCACGTAACACAGCATGGCACAGCCGAACCAGCCGATCATGGCGGCACCGATGCCCGATGTGATGTGATCATAGCCCGGCGCGATGTCGGTGGTCAGTGGCCCCAGCGTGTAAAACGGCGCTTCGTCGCATACTGCCAGCTGCTTGTCCATGTTTTCCTTGATCATGTGCATGGGCACATGTCCTGGACCTTCGATCATGCACTGTACGTCGTGTTTCCAGGCGATCTTGGTCAGCTCACCCAGCGTTTCCAGCTCGGCAAACTGCGCCGCGTCGTTGGCATCAGCCACCGAACCCGGACGCAGGCCATCGCCCAGCGAGAAGGAGACATCGTAGGCCTTCATGATTTCGCAGATGTCTTCAAAATGCGTATACAGGAAGTTTTCCTTGTGATGCGCCAGACACCACTTGGCCATAATAGAACCACCACGCGACACAATGCCGGTGACGCGCTTGGCAGTCAGCGGTACGTAGCGCAACAGAACACCGGCATGAATTGTGAAATAGTCCACGCCCTGCTCGGCCTGCTCAATCAACGTGTCGCGGAAAATCTCCCAGGTCAGGTCCTCGGCGACACCGCCGACCTTTTCCAGCGCCTGGTAGATAGGCACAGTACCTATCGGCACCATGGAATTACGGATGATCCACTCACGGGTTTCGTGAATATTCTTGCCCGTCGACAGATCCATCACGGTATCTGCACCCCAGCGCGCAGCCCAGGTCAGCTTCTCCACCTCTTCTTCAATTGAAGAAGTAACAGCCGAGTTGCCGATATTGGCATTGACCTTCACCAGGAAGTTGCGGCCGATGATCATCGGTTCAATTTCCGGGTGATTGATGTTGGCCGGGATGATGGCGCGACCGCGTGCGACTTCGTCACGCACAAATTCGGGGGTTATTTCCTTGGGAATGGCAGCACCGAAAGACTGACCCGGGTGCTGGAATCCCAGATCATTGACATCACCACCGCCGAGCTGCTGCTCGCGCATCTGGGCAATGCTCATGTTCTCGCGGATGGCGATGTACTCCATCTCCGGAGTAATGATGCCCTGGCGCGCGTAATGCAGCTGGGTCACATTGGCCCCTGCCTTTGCGCGGCGTGGACGACGCATATGCTCAAAGCGCAGATGGGCTGTCTGTACATCAGCCTGGCGTTGACGGCCAAATTCCGAGCTGACGCCGGGCAGCTGCTCAGTATCGCCACGCTCTTCGATCCATGCTTCACGGATAGCCGGCAGACCGGTGCGCAGGTCGATCTCAACATCCGGGTCCGAGTAGACACCCGAGGTGTCATAAACACGCACCGGCACGTTGGGTTCAAGGCCTTTTTCGGTCTGGGTATCTGCCAACACGATTTCACGCATGGGCACACGCAGGTCGGGTCGGCTGCCGGATACATACACTTTATGCGATCCGCTGAACGAATATCGGGTTCTGTCGTCCAGTTCGGTAATCCTGTCGAGAAAGTGTTCGGGCTTGGCACTCATTGGTCTATCCTGCTCTCAGGCCTTATCGGGCCTGCTGTATAGAAATTTATAGGCACGGTTCAGAGCCGCTCATTATGCCTTAAAGCGAGGCAAAGTGTTACCGCCTGCGGCAGGTAGTGTAATGTCAAGCGACACAATCTCTTCACAATCTGTTAATTGGATAGTTTCGTAACACTGTGTAGAATGGCGAATGCTCTGCGGGCCCTCTCTGGCTGAATCCAGGCCGCTTTCACAGCTGGCATTTTTTCAGCCAATGATTAATGTAACAGGACTTCTGACTATGCAACGTTTTTTCCGCAAAACAGTTCTCGCGGCGGGTTTGGTATTTGCCTCGCAAATAGCCTTGGCTGATGATCTGGTGACCATACTGGAGCTGGCCATGCGCAATGACCCGACGCTTCGTCAGGCCCAGGCACAGCTGCGATCCGGTCAGCAACAGGTGATTCAGGCAAGAGCCAGCCTACTGCCACAGGCCAGTGCTTCATTTACCGAACAGCGACAGGCCTCCGGCCTTGAGGGTCAGGTCACATTGACCGATCTGGATCAGGAAACCACCCGTTATGGCGTCAACGTGAGCCAGTCGGTGCTGAACCTGGCCAGCTGGTACAGCTATCAGGGCGCCAAGGAAGCTGACCAGGCACGCATGTTCAACTTTCAGGCCCAGGAACAGGATCTGATCATTCGCGTGGCCTCCGCCTACTTTAATGTGCTGCGCGCCATTGACGACCTGAACACCCGCCGCCAGGAAGAAGAGGCTTCGCAGCGTCAGTTCGAGCGCACACAGCAGCGCGAGGAAGTCGGCCTGGTTGCCATTACCGAAGTCTACGAGGCTCAGGCTGCTTATGACCTGGCGCGTAACAACACCATTCTCGCCGAAGACATACTGGCCAGCAGCTATGAGGCGCTGGAAGCGATCACCGGCCAGCCGCATCCGAATATCGACGTGCTGCGTGAAGATTTCCCGGTAACGCCCGCGGACGGCGATATCGAACAGTGGGTCAGCGAAGCGATGAACAACAACCCGCAGCTGCAGGCCGCACTCGCAGGCGTTGACGCCCAGACGCTGATCGCCAAGGCACGTCGCTCAGATCACCTGCCGACTGTCAGCCTGCAGGGCGGTTATCAGAACACTGAATCGAACTCTACCCGGGGTGCCGACGGCAGCCTGCGTGATGCCGGAGCCATTGAAGGCGCCAGTCTGTCACTGACCGTCAGCGTGCCACTGTTCTCGGGTTTTGCAACGACTGCACGCCGCGAGCAGGCTGAGTACGATCTGGTTGCTCAGCAGGAATCTGCCAATCTGGCGCGTCGTCAGGTAACCCAGGATATCCGTAACGCGTTTCGACGCGTCAACACCGACGCCATGGTGATCGCCCAGCGTCAGCAGGCCATCGTGTCAGCTGAGGCCGCTCTGAACGCCATCGAAGCCGGTTATGAAGTGGGTACACGTAACATTGTTGACGTCGTACTGGCGCGCCAGCAACTGTTCGTTGCACTGCGCAACTACTCCGATGCGCGATACAACTACGTCATCGACACACTGCAGTTGAAGCGCACTGCCGGCGTACTGACTCCGCAGGACGTGATCGACCTGAATGAGTGGCTGGAAGCCGAGACCGCCTCCGCTCAGTAATCTTATCGCGCCCGGCATGGCGGCAGTTTATGTCGCCATGCCGAACGCAGAACTTTTCTGCCCAACAGGCTGCTAGTCTTTGGCGCCGTGCGCCTGCGCCAACAGCTGACGATGTTCGTCTACCGTCTCAACTGACCATCCTGTCAGATTTTTCTCCACCAGTGTCGCCAACGCATCGATGTGCTCAGGCCTGTCGTTGAGCGCGGAGATATACTCATAACGCTCTCCACCAGCGTGCATGAAGTATTCGCGGTTCTCTTCACCAATCTCTTCAATGGTTTCCAGGCAGTCAGCGGAAAAACCGGGGCAGAATACCTGTACTGACTTGATGCCTTGCCCTGGCATGGCCTTCAGTGTCTCGTCGGTGTAGGGCTTCAGCCATTCTTCCCGGCCGAACCGGCTCTGGAATGTGGTTTGCCACTCATCGTCGCCAAGCTCCAGTGCCTGCGCCAGCAAGCGTGTGGTCTTGTGGCATTCACAGTGATAGGGGTCGCCATTCAGCAGGTACTTCTTGGGCACGCCATGGTAGGAGAACAGCAGTCTGTCCGCGCGACCGTGCTGCTGCCAGTGTTCCCGAATGCGAGTTGCAGCGGCCTGAATGAAAGGATCAAAATCATGGTAGTGGCTGACAAAGCGAAAATCCGGAAGCCAGCGCCGTTTTGCGAAATCCTGGGCGATGGCATCAAACGTGGACGCCGACGTGGAGGCTGAATACTGTGGATACAGAGGCAACACAAGCAGCTGGCGCACGCCCTGGTCCATCATCTTCTGCAATACCGAAGGGATGGAGGGGTTGCCGTATCGCATAGCAAAATCCACCACCAGATTGTCATGGCCATTTTCATTCAGCTTTTTGGCCAGCGCCTGCGCCTGGTTGCGTGTGTGAAACAACAATGGCGAGCCCTGCTCGGTAAACACCGTAGCATACGCCTTGGCCGATCGTGGCGGTCGGATATTCAGAATGACACCATGCAGGATCAGCCACCAGACTGGTCGCGGCACCTCCACCACTCGCGGGTCCCACAGGAACTGCTTCAGGTAGCGTCGCAAGGCTGAAGTTTTAGGTGCATCCGGCGTTCCCAGATTGGTGACCAGAACGCCTATCTTGTCCTGTTGCCGATGCGTAAAAGTCGGACTGCCCGTGAATTTCATGCTTTGTCTCTCTCGAACGAAACCCAGTCAATAATCAGACTGTGTTATGACTGTTTATCCTGCTTTTGCTGCTCATTGCCAGTGTCTAGCCCGGCCTCCGCATCAGACTGCGGGCTACCGGCGTGGCGCGAGCTGACCAGTGCCGCCACCGCAAACTGCGGCAGCGACAGCACTGTTACGTAGATCATCGCAATCGGGATCGTTGCGCCGTTTCCATACAGGATGGACGCAAACACCTGCCCCAGCATCATGCTGAGCGGCCAGCGCCAGCTGCGCTGAGGAAACTGCCGTGTAATCAGCCAGATACCCACACACAAGATGGGCCAGCCGAGGATAAAATAGCTGACACTCGACCAGGCCACCGGTGACTGACCAACACTGGCAATCAGAATATAGACCAGCGCACCAACCGCACCGGCTACCCAGTGGCCCATGCCATCGTTGACTCTTTCAGGCTTGTCCATGGTCACCTGCTTCTCCGCCCCGAGTTGCCAGACTGTGCGTTGGCTGATGCACGATGAGACTCATACCTTCGCAAGCGCCTGATCAATGTCGGCAATAATGTCGTCGATGTGTTCTATGCCTACCGACAGACGGACCAGATCCTCACTGACGCCAGCGCGTGCCAGCTCTTCCGGATTCAACTGACGATGGGTGGTTGTCGCCGGATGGCAGGCCAGTGACTTGGCATCACCAATATTCACCAGCCGCAGAATCATCTGCAGCGCATCGATAAATCTGGCACCTGCCTCACGGCCGCCTTTGATACCAAAACTAAGGATACCTGACGCTTTCCCGCCGCATATCTTCTGACACACTTCGTGGTAGGGGCTGTCATCCAGCCCGGCGTAGTTAACCCAGGCCACTTTGGGATGCTTCTTCAGATGACGGGCAACGGCCAGCGCATTGTCACAATGTCTTTCGATACGCAGCCCCAGTGTCTCCAGCCCCTGCAGGATCAGAAAGGAACTATGTGGTGAAAGCGCAGCACCGGTATTGCGTAACGGCACAACACGGCAGCGACCGATGAATGCCGCCGGTCCCAGCGCTTCAGTATAAACAACACCATGGTAAGACGGATCTGGCTCATTCAGCATCGGGAAACGCGCTTTGTTGGCGACCCAGTCAAACTTGCCCGAGTCGATGATGATGCCGCCTACCGTGGTGCCATGACCGCCAATGTATTTGGTCAGTGAGTGCACAATGATGTCAGCACCATGATCGAAGGCACGGCACAGGTAAGGTGTACCAACGGTATTGTCGACGATGAGGGGTACGCCGTGACGGTGAGCAATCTCACTGAGACGCTGCAGATCCACAACATTGCCCGCCGGGTTGCCAATCGACTCGCAGAACACAGCGCGGGTCTTGTCATCAATCAGGCTTTCCAGCTTTTCGTAGTCGTCGAACGACGCCATGCGTACATCGATACCCTGATTCGGCAATGTGTGTGCGAAGAGATTGTAAGTGCCGCCGTAAAGCTGGCTGGTGCTGACGATATTGTCGCCCGCACGCGTAATGCACTGAATTGCATAAGTAATCGCCGCCATACCGGATGCCAGCGCCAGTGCACCTATACCACCCTCCATTTGCGCCAGACGCTGTTCCAGCACGTCATTGGTCGGATTCATGATGCGAGAATAGATGTTGCCCGGCACTTTCAGATCAAACAGGTCGGCACCATGCTGTGTATTGTCGAAGGTGTAGGACGTGGTCTGATAAATGGGTACAGCTGCAGATTTTGTGGTCGCTTCGGATTCGTAACCGTGATGCAGTGCCAAAGACTCGAGTCTCATGGTGATCTCCCCTGAATAGTGCTGATTCGCCTGGGCGTATTGATGGTTTTTGTGTTTAGGGCGAGAGTATACCTGCTTTGTCCTCCGCCCCCTAGAACAGCAATCTCAATGAATGTCTGCAAGGATCGACAGATCCTTCGCGGCTGATGTGTCAGCGCTGATCTGGCTCATCCCTGTAACGGCTGGCCATCAACTCCTGAAGATTTTTCGACAGCTGCTGCACTGCCTGGTGCTTTCCTGAGTTGCCCATGACGGCGTCACTGTCCCGGGCCCATGCCGACTGGGATCGCGCGCGACGCAGACTTTCAGGCAACTCATTGCGAACGAACAGTGGCTCCCGACTACCACCGCCCATATCACTCAGTCGCGCCAGCGCCAGCTTTTGCTGGGCGGCGTGTCCTCGTCGCTCCAGGGCCGCCAGCAGGTCTACCTGCCGGGTTGCCAGTGCGTTAAGAATACTATCGTCCACGCGCAAGGTTTTTTCACCTGTCACGCGGGCCATCAGGTCGCTGCCATAGTGACGCAGAGTCTGAAACCCGCCGCCCAGCAGCGCACCCGTGGCTGCCGCAGCCCCCAGTGTCATGCCGCCCACCATCAGATCAATGCCCAGCCCTGCTGCTGCCCCCGCGGCTGCACCACTGCCAAGCTGTATGCCCATATTCTGTAGAGTGTAGGGGTCAAACAGATCCTGTTCCCAGCGACCGTCGACCAGAGGCAAGCCATCTGCGTCAATGTCGTCAGGGTAAAATCGATGCAGACTCAACAGCTGTGCGACACACGACTGCTCGTGCTCACGCACGGTTTTATTGAGACGTTCAATCCCGCGTTGCAGTGACTGCTCATCACGACTGATGCGCAGTTTCAGTGCCGCGGTCTCTACCAGCAGAGTTGCAATCAGATCGAGCGCAGCTGTGTGGCGTTGCTGGGCGTCCGACTCGTGACTGCGGATCAGTCTTTGCAGTGTCGCACCATGGGCATCGAGCAGACTGGCCAGTTTTGTGTAGAGTGTCTTCTCGCCGTCTCGAGCAGGCGCTACGGTGTCAAACCGTACAATGGCATGCAGTCCAAGCCCGGCCAGCATCTCACGCCATTCGGTCTCATTGGTCTTCTGGCCGGCAACAAAGTTCAGCAGAGGCAACAGGGGCACACCACACATATTAAGAATTTCGAGCTCATCGCGGTGCTTGGACAGGACCGGATCACGCGCATCGATCACGTAGAGTGCGGCATGACTGCGTAACATCTGTCGCAACACCTTGGCCTCCTGCTCAAAGCGTTCGGCGGCGGGAGCCGACTGCAGAAAACGCTCAATGCGAGTTGGACCATCTTCCCTGGCAGCAACACGTTGCTCGACCTGCGCACTCTGCTGGTCCAGCAAGTCCAGAAGATCGATCGCATCTTCAATACCGGGGGTATCGTAGAGTTCCAGAAGCGTCTGACCCTGAACATTCAGGCGCGCCACCTCAACATGGCGCGTAGTGCCGGGTCGCCCAGAAACTTCACCAAATCGCGCATCACGCGTCAAGGTTCGCAACAGCGAGGTCTTGCCGGTATTGGTATGCCCTACCACCGAAATTTTCAGGCTATCAGCCATTATGAACTCCCAGCTGGTTAAGCGCTTCAGTCATCGCGTGATGTATATGGGCCCTGTCCACGCCGATATCCCGCAAAGAATCGTGCCAGCTTGTCAGACGCTCGTCGCTGCTTTGTTCACTGTTGTGCAATACAATTTGCGTGACCCCGGCCAGACTGCCGGCATTCACCAGCCAGTGCAGGGTACCCCGGTCCGGCGACAGTCGCGCATCGCAGATGACCATCAGGGTGCCAGGGCGCGTCTCGGCCAGCGCACTCAGGCTCTGCTGACGCTGCCCACGGCTGTTCACCTCCAGGCAATGGGTGTGCTCCGGCAATTCAGCCGGTGGCCAGGGCTTGATGGCCGTCAGTTCGTAGGCAACCAGAACGCTGGTACCCGGACGTGGGTTGGAGACCGGAACGATTCGTGCCGTCTGTCCGGCTTCCGGGGCGGGATCTGTCACATGCCGCTCATTCAGATCGGGCGACAGTCGCTGCACCAGTGGCGCCCACTCTGGCGCCGTGGTTTGCAGCCTTAGTTGTCGGAGACCAACCAGCAACCGGATCGAACTGATCAGGATCAACACCAGCCTTGGCATCAACCCGTAAAGGGCAACCGATGCCGTCAACCAGGCAGCCCACTGACGTCGCACCTCGTCCGCCTGTGATTGGTCTGCACCCACCAGTGTTGCTGCATCGGGGATGGTGATACCCAGTGTCTGCGGCAATAGCGAAAGCCCATGGACCAGCGCTGTGAACACGTCGGCCGACAGAATGGTGGTTTCCCAGGTAAACGCATAACTGCGCAGCGCCAGTGTCCATAACAGGCCAAGCAGCGCTCCCAGCATAGCGCACAGCCACACCGTGTGACTCAGCAGACCCAGCCACCAGCGCATCAGATCAGCACGCTGGTTCAGGGTGGCAAAGGCGCGGGTCAAGGCTTTGTGGTGTTCACCTGGCAGATAATGTGTCAACTGGAACACCAGGCGACCCAGCAGGGCACCATCTGAGCGCGCCAGCATTCCCAGCAGCCAGAACAGCAGCATCAGCAGATTCAGACCCAGCAGACCACCCAGCGCCCAGGGGATATTGACCGGCTGCGTGCCGTCGCCCAGCACTGCCAGCGCCGTTGTGAAACCACCGGCCAGCGCCAGAACGCTGATGGCCACCAGGATGAGGACACAGTGACGTCGCCAGGCGGACTGAATTTCCGGCAACTGGTGTCGTGCGCCAATAATCGCCGCCCAGCGCAGCACCCGCTGTTCAGCCTCAGCCGCCGCGCCTTCGCGAGCTTCTGCTTCAGCCTGGCGATCGGGCTCGGCACTCTGCAAAAGCCTTACCGCTTCCGCCTGCCATCGCGCCTTGAAACTAGCCTGCTTGTCTGACAATCCTCACAACCCCTGGCAAGTGATTGGGTCATTCTAGCTGATACTCCCTGACGACTGCATCCGATTGCGTTAGACTGACCTTCGGCTGTAGACGTTAATTTAGGGAGAAGCAATGGCGGCTAGCCGTGGTAAACGCTCTGAAAATTCGCAGCAGCACGGACTCCGAACCGTCAGAGTGTTGCTCTGGGCACTTGTATACACCGCAACCTGGACACTGCTGAGTTCAGGCCAGGGCTGGTACATTGGCATTCCCGTCATCTGCCTGGCTACCGGCCTGAGTTACATTCTGCAACCCCCGTCTCTGGCATTTCGCCTGCAGCATCTACCCGGCTTCATCGCTTACTTTGTCAGCCGCCAGCTGCTGGGCGGGATGGATGTAGCAAAGCGCAGTTTCCAGCGTGATGCAACCAGTCATGCCGCCTGGGTACATTACCCGTTCACCTCTGCGGCCCTGAATACCCGCATCGGTCTCTCGGCTCTGATTGGGCTGCTGCCCGGCACACTCGGTGCACGAATCGAATCGGATGCGTTACTCATACACGTGCTTGATGAGCGACTCGACTGGAAAAGCGAGGTGGCCAATCTGGAACGCCATCTGAGCAAACTGCTGGGAACTCCCGCGAGAACCTCATCATGATCTTAATGACCACGCTGCTTTTGATTGCCGGAAGTGCTGGCCTGTGGCGACTGGGCCAGGCAACCAGCACTGCTGAACGCCTGATGGGCCTGCAGATGCTGGGCAGCACCGGCATCGCCGTCCTGCTGCTGCTGGCGGAGTGGCAGCAATCAGACACCTGGCGCGATGTCGCCCTGGTGCTGGCGCTGCTGGCTGCCGTGATCACGGCGGCGCTGGTCCAGCTGCTTCGCAAGACTTCAGAGCCGGAGGCGCCATGACGCCAGGCACACTGGTCGACATACTGTCCTGGACGCTGATGGCAGCAGGTATATGTTTTTATCTTACCGGGGCCCTCGGGCTGCTCCGTTTCTCTGACTTCTATTGCCGGTTGCACGCAGTCACCAAGACCGACACGCTGGGCCTTGGTTTCCTGGCATTGGGCCTGGCTATCGCGTCCGGCTCCCTGCGTGCAGCGTGTTACATTTTTCTTATCTATCTGATTGCCATGGCATCAGCCGCCGTCAACGGCCAGTTACTCGCCCGCTACAAACTCGAGCAGGAGCAGTCGCAAGATGACAGTTGAACTGCTGCCCGACCTGGTGCTGTGCGTTCTGCTGCTGGTTGTGGCATGGAGCGCCCTGTTCGCCTCCACACGACGCGATGCCATGGCATTGTTTGTGGCTTTCGGCATGATCGTCGCCCTGGTCTGGGCGCGCCTGGGCGCACCGGACCTGGCGCTGGCTGAAGCGGCCATTGGCGCAGGATTGACTGGCGTGCTGCTGCTGCGCGCCGCGCGCAAGCTGCCCGTCTCGTCTGCACGTCGTTTCGACTATCGTCGTCACCTGGGTGCGCTGACGTTCATTGTTGTTGCTGTCAGCGGTTTTGCGGTTTCAATAATTCTGCCCTCACCCGCAGATATCACTGCCAACAATTTCGACTCTCCGGTCGCAGCCGCCATGCCTGATTCAGGCGTCAGTCATCCGGTCACAGCAGTGCTCCTGAACTTCCGCGCCTGGGACACATTTCTGGAACTTCTGGTTCTGTTGTTTGCCATTACCGGCTTGAGACAACTCTTCCCGATCGAAAAAGAATCTCTTGAACCGGCACGTACCTGGCAATTACTGGTGTCGTGGACACGTACACTGGTGCCTTTGCTGTTGCTCGTGGGTGCTTATCTGCTGTGGCGCGGTTCCAGCGGACCGGGCGGAGCATTCCAGGCAGGTGCCCTGCTGGCAGCAGGCTGTGTGATGCTGAGAATCACAGGCATGCTGCCACCGCTGCACTGGTCTTTGTTCGCGGTTCGCGGCTCTGTCTGCGCCGGCACACTGCTGTTCCTGTGTACTGCGGTGTTGACGCATTCGCTGGGTGCCGGCTGGCTGGACTATCCGGAGGCCCACGCCGGCACGCTGATTCTGATGATCGAGACGCTGGCAACCCTGTCGATTGCCATCATTCTCACCCTGCTGGTGGCCGGTGAACGCAAGGATCTCTGCTCATGAGCTCTCTGGCAGCCAACAGCATCATTCTTTACCTGCTGGTCGCTGTAGCGCTGGTGATGCTGGGCCTTTATGGTCTGCTGGTATTGAAGGACCCCATTCGCCGTCTGATTGCTATCAACATCATGGGCTCGGGCACGTTCCTGACCATGATCGCATTCGCGCGCCGACAGGATCCTCCTGACCCCATTCTTCATGCACTGGTTGTGACAGGCCTGGTGGTTGCCATCAGCGCAACCGCCTTTGCATTGCGCCTGATTCTGGCTGCCCGCGAGTCCCGGGAGGCAGCCGCGAGCGGCAGCACGGAGACAGAGGATGAATGACGCCCTGCTCAGTCTGGTCACGCCACTGGTGGCAGCGCTCATTGTACTGACCGGCCCTGCGATGACACCTCGACGGGCCAGTGTGGTCGTGCTGCTGGGAAGCGCGCTCAGCTTCGTAGCAGCCCTGCTCGCCCTGCAGTCAGTGACAACCAGCGGAGCGACACAGACACTCAATCTTGGCGGTTGGGAAGATGGCCTCGCCATTCGGCTGCGCCTGTCTCCACTCAGCGCCCTGCTGCTGGCTTTTACTGCATTGATTCACTTGCTGGCAGGGCTGTATGCCCGATTCAGCCGCTTTACCTCCGGCGACGATTTCTGGGTGCTGAGCGCATTTCTGCACACCGCACTGGCAGCGCTGTGGCTGTCAGCAGATCTGTTCAATCTGTACATCACGCTGGAGTTGATTGGACTGGCTGCCGTTGCCATGGTCGCGCTCAGCGGTCCCAAAGCCTATCAGGCCGCCGCTGACTATCTGCTGCTGTCACTGGCAGCCTCGATGATTTACCTGCTGGGTGTGGTATTTCTGTACAGTGAATACCACACCCTGGATGTCATACAGCTTGGCACCGTTAGTGCCGACAGTGCCCGTACACGTCTGGCGCTGGCCCTGATCACTGCCGGCCTGATGCTCAAGGGTGCACTGTGGCCACTGCATCTCTGGTTGCCGGCAGCGCATGCCGGCGCACCCGCAGCGGTCAGTGCCCTGTTATCTGCCGTTGTTGTCAAAGGCCCGCTGTTCATTCTGTGGCTGGCCTGGACTGAAGTCGCACCCGCCGATCTTGCCCGTGAGGTCGGCCCCATGGTTGCAACGGCCGGTATGATCGCACTGGTCGCCGGTGGCTGGGCGGCGATGCGATCACCCTATATCAAGGTTCTGGTGGCCTATTCGACCGTAGCGCAGCTTGGTTACGCGTTAATGGCACTGGGTTTGTTGATGTCATGGCAAATTCCCCAGATGCATATCGCCCTGTGGTTGTTTGTGATAGCGCACGGTCTGGCCAAGGCCTCTCTGTTCATGGCGGCCGGCGAGATGCAGGGCACACTGGGCACACGCCGTCTGACTGGGCTACGTGGCGCTACACAGACAGTGCCGATAGCCATGTTCGCGTTTGCGGTTGCCGGTGGCAGTCTGATCGGACTGCCACCCAGTGGCGGTTTTCTGGCAAAGTGGGTACTGCTGGAACCCATTCTCAGCCAGCCACAGAACTGGCCATGGGCCTTTGGCATCCTGCTGGGCACGCTGGTATCAGCGGCATATATTTTTCGCGTTGTGGTACTGGCGTTTGATCGCGCCACGATCAACCCGCCAGACACGCGACCGTATTTGATGGGACACTGGCTGGCGCTGCTGCCCGCACTTATTGTGTGGGGTATGGCACTGTTGGGCGAACAACTGATCGGACTGCTGGCCGGAGGTGGCGTATGATTCTGGTGCAGATGATGCGCTGGACCAGCCTGCTGCCGGTGCTCATCATACTGAGCTCTCTGATTCCGGCGCTGCTGATCTTTGCCACCCCAGAAAACGCTGCCAGGCGGCGCACCATTCTCAACCTGGGCGGCATTGTCATCAAGCTCTGCCTGGTTCTATTGATGCTGCTCGGTGTCAGCCAGGGACTGCGCTTTCGATTCGAAGTGGACTTCCTGCCCGGCGCCAGCCTGGTTCTGCAGGGCGACGCACTGTCTCTGCAGTTTGTAACGCTCTCGTCAATATTGTGGCTGGCTACAACTATCTATGCCATCGGCTACCTGCAGAAATCGCAGCTCAAATCGCGATTCTTTGGATACTTCAGTCTATGTGTCAGTGCTACTGTCGGCATCGCACTGTCAGGCAATCTGATTACGTTTTTGCTGTTTTTTGAACTGCTGACGCTGGCGACGTTTCCGCTGGTTGTTCATCGTGGCACTGATGCCGCTCTCAAGGCCGGACGGCTGTATCTGGTTTACACCCTCGCTGGCGGCACCCTGCTATTGATGGGCGTGGCGCTGCTGCACTCCATCACGGGCACCAGTGACTTTGTCCCTGGTGGATATGTTTCCGGCGCGGTAGAAGAAAACCGCTTTGCGCTGATGGCGGCGTTTGCATTGATGATTGTTGGACTGGGAGTCAAAGCTGCACTGTTTCCCCTGCATGGCTGGCTGCCCAGGGCCATGGTAGCGCCGGCACCAGTCAGCGCATTGCTGCACGCGGTAGCAGTAGTCAAGGCTGGCGCGTTTGGCATTATCCGCGTGGTCTAC
The DNA here is from genome assembly GCA_002354805.1 of Gammaproteobacteria bacterium UBA2675. Taxonomy (GTDB): domain Bacteria; phylum Pseudomonadota; class Gammaproteobacteria; order Pseudomonadales; family Pseudohongiellaceae; genus Pseudohongiella. The sequence goes on along the minus strand of DEMH01000009.1, from coordinate 451,081 downwards.
GATGTATTTGGCGTGGAAACGGGCATTGCACTGGGCCTGACTCCGGTGTTGATGCTGGCTGCCGCACTCACCATTCTTTACGGCTCCATTCAGGCACTGCGACAGACTGACATCAAGCGCCGGCTGGCATTCTCTACAGTCAGCCAGGTGTCATACATTACGCTTGGTGTTGCGATGGCAGGGCCGACAGCGGCTATCGGCGCAGTAGTTCATCTGGTGCATCAGGGCCTGATGAAGATCACGCTGTTTTTCTGTGCCGGCAACATGGCGGAGACTCTTGGCATCCACAGGATTCAGGAGATGGATGGTCTGGGTAAACGCATGCCACTGACCATGAGCGCCTTTACAGTCGGTGCGCTTGGCATGATTGGTGTGCCACCGATTGCCGGCTTCTTCAGCAAATGGTACCTAGGGCTCGGGGCACTCGAGTCAGGCAATGATGCGATGCTGGCGGTTTTGATTGGCTCATCAATTCTGAACGCCATGTACTTCATGCCGCTGATATATCGCGGCTGGTTTGCTCAGCCGCCAACGGCGGGCTGGCCTGAGGACAACTTCAAGAAATCACGCTTTGAGACTCATTGGATGATGCTGCTGCCGCCACTGTTCACAGCGCTGCTGTCCCTGCTTGCCGGCATTTTTGCAGGCAGCCTGGCCAGCCCGCTGGGCTGGACGGAGTTCATCATCAGCCAGGAGTTTGCCCTGTGAACATGACGATACCACTCGACAGTTTCTGGCCAGGCGCCCTGATTGGCATTCAGGGACCGCTGGATGCTGCGTGGCTGTTGTTTACCGCGGCCCTTTGGCTCCTGGCCTCCGTGTATGCGGCCGGGTCAATCAGGGGCGCACTGTTCTGGATCCTCTGGCTTGTATCAATGGTGGGTAACCTGCTGCTGATCGTCTCGCAGGATGCCCTGAGTTTTTATATCGGGTTTTCCATGATGAGTCTGGCCGCTTATGGCCTGGTCATTCACGACAGAACGCCAACTGCTCGCCGGGCTGGCCGCATCTATCTGCAGCTTGCTGTCCTTGGCGAAATGGCGCTGTTATCCGGCCTGATCATGATCAGTTATCAGCTTGGTGGTGCCGTGCAGTTTGCCGCCTGGCAGGGCAGCGATATCAACCCCTTGCCTGCAGCGCTCGTGCTGGTCGGGCTGGGCCTCAAGGCGGGCTTCTGGCCTCTGCACGTCTGGTTGCCATTGGCACATCCTGCGGCGCCGGCGCCCGCCAGTGCGGTCCTGTCCGGCGTCATGATCAAGGCCGGCATTCTTGGTCTGTGGAAAATTCTGCCTGCTGCTTCGCTGATGCAGCAATGGGCCATACCAGTCATGTCTGTGGCGGTATTCAGTGCGTTTTATGGCGCCCTGATGGGTCTGACGCGGAGCAATGTCAAACAGTTACTGGCGTTTTCATCAATCAGCCAGATCGGTTTTTTGCTGTTTCTGGTGGGCCTGAGCTGGCACCTGCCCGGGCAGCGCTCGGAGATTGCCGTCATCCTGATGCTTTATGGCGTGCATCATGGCCTGGCCAAAGGTACACTGTTTCTGGCAGCCGACCTTTTCAAACACCGCATCCCGACAGCGTGGTTACAGGCTCTGCTGGCCGTGCTTCTACTGACAACTGCTCTGTCAATCGCGGGCCTTCCGCTGACCTCCGGCGCAGCGGTGAAAAGTGAGCTCAAATCCGCGCTGGCAACTGACGAGCTGGCGATCTGGCGCAATCTGATTATCGCTGGCTCAATCACCAGCGCCTTGATCATGATCAAGGCGCTGGCGCTATTCCGGCGTTTATCATCTCACAGTAGTAGCGGGCCCGGTGCTGCGGCGCCAGCAAGCCGAAAACTTTTCGCGTGGATTGTGCTGGCCAGCTGCCCTACTCTGCTGCCCTGGCTGTGGCCCAGCATGCGCGAGTCGATACTCTACAGCCTGAGCGCGAGCAACTTCTGGGCACTGGGCTGGCCGCTGGGGATCGCCGTGGTGGTGTATGCGCTGGGGAGTCGCTTGCCATTCGAGGCAGACAGGATGGGTCGATGGCCGCCGAACCTGATGGTTCCGCTGTCATTGCGACTCAAAAGAACACTGGGCAGGCTGACTCAAGGCTCGCCCGATTGGCATTTCGACACGCGCTCACTGAGGAACCTGGAAAGACGCTGGAACCGCATGTGGCATGGCAGCACAGTGAATCTGAGCAGCACGTTACTGGTGATCATCACACTGCTGACCATTGTGTTACTGTCCACCTGAAAAACCTTTTTCATCAAACACGGGATATAACAAGCAAATGGCCAAACTGACGTTTTACGGTGCCGCCCAGGAGGTGACTGGTTCCTGCTATCTGCTCGAGTCACCAGCCCTTGGCAAAATTCTGCTCGATTGCGGCATGCATCAGGGCGGGGATGCGGTTGACCGTGTTCACGAAGAGAGCTTTCCATTCAATCCCGCTGAAATTGACGCGGTCATTCTCTCGCATGGTCATCTGGACCATTCCGGCCTGCTGCCAACGCTGGTAAGCCAGGGCTTTGACGGTCCCATCTACTGCACCCAGGCGACGCGACAGCTATTACGCGTTCTGCTGGAGGATGCACGCGGCCTTTATGAGCGCGACCTGGATCGGGAAAACCTGAGGCGGCAGCGTGCCGGGCGCCCATTGATTGAACCTCGATACACAGCGCATGATGTGGAGAAGGTGCTCCGACTCTGCGATGGCAAACAGTACCGCAAACCATTCGGTATTGCCGCGGATGTTGAGCTGACTTTTCTGGATGCTGGTCATATTCTCGGTTCAGCGATTGTGCACCTGAAGATCATTGAGCACGGCAAACCGAGAATTCTTGTATTCTCAGGCGATCTCGGCAACCGCCATTCCGCCCTGATGAATGATCCAGAATATGTTGACGAGGCCGACCTGGTGTTGATGGAAGGCACCTATGGCAATCGCAATCACCGTGACCATGATGCAACACTCGATCAGTTCAAGCAGGTTCTGCACGAGACCTGGCAGGCAGGTGGCAATGTGATGATCCCCTCCTTTGCCATTGGTCGCTCACAAGAGCTGATTTATCACCTGGGATGCCTGCATCACAGCGGTGAACTGGATAACTGGCAGGTATTTCTGGATAGCCCGATGGCCATCGAAGTAACAGAAATCTATGACCGCTGGCTCCATCTGCTTGATGACGAAGACATTCGTTGCCTCAGCGACGCCAACCGTGAGTCACTGGCGCAGTTTCTGCCAACCCTCAAACTGTGCCGTTCGGCCGAAGAGTCGATGCAGATCAATGCCATCAAGCAGGGTGCCCTGATCATCGCAGGCAGCGGCATGTGTACCGGAGGGCGAATTCGCCATCACTTTAAACACCGCATCTGGAAACGTGAAAACACAGTGATTTTTATCGGGTTTCAGGCGCGCGGCACACTGGGCAGAATGCTGGTCGATGGCGTCGAAACGTTCAAGATGTTCGGCGACGACTTTAAGGTCGGCGCACGCATTGAGACCATCGGCGGTCTGTCAGCACATGCCGGGCAGGATGAGCTGGTCGACTGGCTCGGTCACTTCCAGGTAAATTCGCCCAACGCCGACACCCAGCGCCCACGTGTCATGCTGGTCCACGGAGAAACAGAGGCGCTACAGGCGCTATCCGACAGGCTGCTGCAGGACAAGGGCATCCGTGCTGAAGTACCCGCTTACCGGGACAGTATTGAGTTCTAGTCAGAGTGCAGCCATCATAAGATGGCGTTCTGTAAAACCTTCAGTCTTCGATGCGTCGCCAGGTCAGGGTGCCGGTGGTACGACCGTTCTCATCGCGAATTGAGAGTTTCAGCAAGCCTTCCGGGGTGAACTCGTAGTAGCGAACATTGTCTTCACCCACCCAGCTGCCGCGCGTAGGTGAACCTTCAACGTGGTGTGTGACTTTGTTCTGGGAGATATCCCAGGTGACAGGCCCCCAGTATGCGAAGCCACCGCGCACCAGCTCCGTGGTCTGCGCAGCACGTTCAGGCAGATCCCTGGGCATTCCCTGGGCTGACATCTGGTCGTTTTCATCGTACATGATCCGGCCAACGTAGTTGTTGTCGACCTCACCACCAGTGGCCGGGAAGCTGACAAAACTGACCAGTTCGTAGTGGCCGATAAACTGCTGTTTGACAGCCATCAGCGCGTCATCCTGAGCGGCATCTGCCGATTCATTGGACCAAACTGCCGCTACCAGAACTGTGGCCGATACCAGCGCAGCTCCCATCAATGTCCGTCGCATCTGCTCTCTCCTCCAAATTTGATTGTTGTTGTTTTGCTTTGTTCCTGAATCATACCCCTGGCATGTCGACTGGTAAAGAAAGCTGCACTGGCTACCCGGTTGGCCAGCAAGAAGAATCGGTAGACTCGCGCGCAAACTGGTAAACTACCCGTTATATCGCATTGATAATCGCTTGGCAGGAACGGAAGAATGAGCAGCGAAAACGAACAGCTTACGCAATTGATGAATCATCTGGCGCTGGAAAAACTGGATGAAAATCTCTATCGAACCTCCTCAAACAATGAAGGCTGGTTCCGTGTATACGGCGGCCAGGTACTGGCCCAGGCACTTCTCAGTGCCACTCACACTGTGCCCGAAGACCGTCACGTGCACTCACTTCACGCCTACTTCCTGCGCCCCGGCGACCTCAAGCACCCGGTCATTTACCAGGTAGATCGCATTCGGGATGGTCGCAGCTTCACGACCCGGCGCATAGTCGCCATCCAGCACGGCAAAGCCATCCTTAACATGTCAGCGTCATTTCAAGTGCGCGAAGAAGGTTTGTCGCACCAGGTCGAGATGCCTGATGTGCCGCCGCCGGAGGAATGTGCCGATCGCAAGCAGATGGCTGAGCAGTTTCGCGGCAAAATTTCCGACGAGCTGCTTGATCGCTTTTCCAGGCAGTTTGCAGTGGATTTGCGCCACGTCGACATCAACAGCCTGTTCGACAACACGCCTAAAGCGCCGCAGACCAGTGTCTGGTTCCGCATCAATACCGATTTGCCAAGCGACTACCTGTACCATGAACACCTGCTGGCCTACGCTTCCGATATGACGCTGCTGCAGACCAGTCTGCGCCCACATGGTCAGAGTCTGTTCGACCCCAAGCTGCAGATCGCCAGCCTTGACCACACCATGTGGTTCCACCGCCCGTTCCGCATGGACCAGTGGCTGCTTTACAGTCAGGACAGCCCGTCGTCGTCGCAGGCGCGAGGATTCAACCGCGGCAATATCTTTACCAGAGATGGTGTACTGGTAGCCTCAGTGTGTCAGGAAGGCCTGATTCGCCTGCGCGACTGAGGCCTTGTCAGTCGTCCAGCGCCAGCTGCAATTGATCGACTTCAGTCTCCGGGTCGCGCGGTTTCAGACGCACGCCCAGTCCGATCAACCGGACCGGGCGCTGGTGACGCTGCCAGGCCTGTGCCATCAGGCCCGGGAACCAGTCACGATGCATGTCATCGGCCAGATGCTCGGCAGTGGTCGAGACAAAATTGTTGAACTTCAACTTCACGAAACAGCCAGATACCCGGTAACGAGAATGGATTGACTGCCATCGTCGCTGCATTTGCTGATAAAGTTCATCAATGTGCGGCAAACAGGCGTCAAGATCAGGCAAATCCGCCGCAAAGGTATTCTCCACACTCAGTGATTTGCGTTGCCGCTCTACCTTGACCGGCCGATCGTCTATGCCTCGGCAAAGCTGATGTAATCGCGCTCCAAAGCTACCAAACTGGACCAGCAATGCCTGCTCGCTGTAAGCACGCAGATCCTCACAGGTAGAGATTCCCAAGGAATGCAGGCGCCCGGCTGTCACCTTGCCAACACCGAAGAGTTTTTTCACCGGCAACTGGCGGACAAAGTCATCAACCTCCTGCGGACGGATAACATATTGACCATCCGGCTTGTTCCAGTCGCTGGCTATCTTGGCCAGGAATTTGTTAGGTGCAATACCCGCAGAAATCGTGATGCCCAGCGTTTCCCTGACCCGCTGGCGTATCTCGGACGCGATCAGGGTGGCGCTGCCACGGCAGGCCTGGGCCTCAGACACATCAAGATAGGCTTCATCCAGCGACAATGGTTCAATAAGATCCGTATAGTCACTGAAAATGGACTGAACCTGGCGGGATACCTGCCGATATACATCCATACGTGGCGGAACCACGCGCAACTGTGAACAACGTCTGAGTGCGGTTGCCATTGGCATGGCAGAGTGGATGCCATACTTGCGTGCCTCGTAGTTGCAGGTCGCCACGACGCCGCGGCGCTCGCTGGAACCGCCCACGGCCAGCGGCCTGCCGCGCAGTTCGGGGTTATCACGCATTTCGATGGCGGCGTAGAAGCAGTCGCAATCACAATGGATAATCTTTCGAATACTGAATGCGTTCATGGTCTGTCACTTAACACTTATTAGGCGTATTATCACACAGCATGAAGACCGAGGAATTATTTGCCGAACACCTGCAGGGCCTGGTAGCGGAATACTCTGAGGCACTTCAGGCAGCAAAACTGGCTGAACACAGCGTGCTGGTTCATAGCGGTCTGTCGCATGACCACTACGCTGATGACCACGCCATGCCATTTCGCGCATGGGGCCATTACCTGCGCTGGCTGCCGGTCGATCGCCCTGATCAGCTGGTACTGATTCGCCCGGGCAAAATCCCCGTGTTTTTTGCCGTCATTCCCCAGGACTTCTGGCATGACCAGTACGTGGACATGCCAACCTGGTGGGCCAACGAATTTGAAATTGTCGTACTTGGTGACCTGTCAAAATTGTCTGAGCAGCTGCGCCACCGGCTGCATACGCTCGAGAAGCTAGTGTTTCTGGGTGAAGGCACGGCACTTGCCGAATCTCTGAACATAGCGCCGCAAGCCATAAACCCGCCCCGTCTGCTGAACCAGCTGGACTTTCGGCGGGCATTCAAAACCGCATATGAGGTGCACCGTGTTGCAGATGCCAATGCGCTTGCCCTGACTGGTCACCAGGCCGCCCATGACGCCTTTCTGGACGACTGTGATGAGTACGATATCCACATGGCCTACCTACGCGCCTGCCGCGCGCTGGATCAGGACCTGCCCTATCCCAGCATTGTTGCGGTCAATGAACACGCCGCAACGCTGCACTATCAGCACAAGCAACGCCGTTCCTCAGCCGACCATGGCCACAACCGGGTATTGCTGATTGATGCCGGCTGCCGCAGTGCGGGATATTGCTCGGACATTACCCGCACCTGGGTTCGTCCGGACTGTCATCCCGAGTTCAAGGCCTTGCTGGCTGGCTTGCAATCTCTGCAACGCCAGGTGATCGGCTCCATCAAACCAGGCCTGAATTACCTCGATCTGCACATTTGTTCGCACCGCCTGCTGGCTCGACTCCTTGTTGATACCGGCGTTTGTTCTGGCACGGCTGAAGACGTTTTCGAGTCTGGCCTGACGACCACTTTTCTGCCTCATGGCCTCGGCCACCTGCTGGGCCTGCAAGTCCATGATGTCGGAGGGCGCATGACCGCGCCGGACGGGACCATCGCTGCTCCACCGCCGCAGTTTCCGGCTCTGCGGACAACGCGTACGATCCAAAACAACATGGTATTCACTATCGAACCAGGTGTTTACTTCATCCCCATGCTGCTGGACAAAGCACGCGCTGGCGATCACGCGAATCTTGTACAATGGAAACTGGTAGATGAATTGCTGCCGTATGGCGGCATACGGATTGAGGACAATATCTGGGTGACTAATGGTCAGCCACTCAACCTGACCATGCGTCCGTTGCCCGATTAAACGCTGGGCAGATGTTCAAGCACCAGATCGTAGACGCGATCCAGCGCCCCCTGATTGGCTGCAATCGCCTGCTTGCCGGCCAGCCCCATCTCTTCACGTGCAGTGCGATCCTGCAATAGCCTGATCACCTGCTCTGCCAGAGCCGTTTCATCGCGCACTGTGAGCAGAGCACCCCGCTCCTGCAGCTGCTCGCAAATGGCCTGAAAGTTATACTGGGAGGGGCCGGTGATCACAGCAAGCCCCAGCGCCGCAGGCTCCAGTACATTCTGACAGCCGGTATTCACCAGGCTGCCGCCGACAAAAGCCAGTTGTGCCAGACTCATGTAGACGGGCAGCTCACCCATGCTGTCACCCAGAAAAACGGCTGTCTCTGCTCTGACGCTTGTGTCTTCGCTGCGGCGAACAACCTCGTAACCCGCGCTCTCGAAGATTCTGGCAGCCGAATTGAATCTTTCGGGGTGGCGCGGCACCAGAACCAGCAGCGCATCCGGGATTGATCTTCTTATCAGCTCAAAGGCCAGCAGCACTTTTTCGTCTTCGCCCTCACGGGTACTGGCAGCGACCCAGATCGGGCGGTCGGCTTGTGCCAGGCGCAGGCGCATCTCATCAACACGCGCCTGCAGATCGGCTGGCAGCCCGATATCAAACTTCATACTGCCGGTAACGCGCAGCGCCGTGTCTGGCACACCCAGCTTGCGGAAGCGTTCGGCATCGTCTGCAGTCTGCGCAGCGATGAGATCGATCTGCTGCAGCATGGGTTTACCCAGCGCGGAGAACTTCTCGTAGCCGCGAAATGACTTTTCTGACAGGCGCGCATTGGCCACCATGATGGCCGCGCCGCTGCGCTTACTGTAATGAACCAGATTGGGCCACAACTCCGTTTCAACCAGAATCACCATGGCTGGCTTAAAGGCTCGCAAAAAGCGTGTGACCGCGCCGCGATAGTCATAGGGCGCGTAGACATGACAAATGTCGTCGCCGAACAATTCGCGTACGCGCTCCGAACCGGTTGGCGTCATCGTCGTTACCACGATACCCCACTGTGGATTAAGGCGCCTGAGCCGCTTTACAAGTGGTGAGATTGCTACCGATTCGCCCACGGACGCTGCATGTACCCAGATCCACCGCCGTTCCTGTCGGCCGGCACGCGCCTTGTCTACAAACCCCAGTCGTTCGCCCCAGCGCCGGGCATACTCGGGCGCTGGCAAAAACAGGGCACGCCAAAGCAGCCGCAACACGATCAGTGGCAGCACCATATAAAAAGCCAGGTTATAAACAGTCCTGTTCACTCAGACTCCCTTTCCTGTCCTGCAATATGCCAGGTATGACGCCCCGATTCGGGACTGGCCGGGGCTGCAAGGACACACGCATCAATGCGACGTTTATGACAAGTCAGCGCCCGGGCGTGGTACCATAGCGCCGTTCTGGCGGGAATGATTGCAGGATTCCGGCACCCGTGCAAATCAAATAAAGTTGAGCGCACATGGCAAAACCGCACCGTGTACACCACCCGGCAAAGCTGATCAAAAAACGCGGCAAAAAAGTGGGCGCCGCGCCCGGGACTCTTATCCACGTCGGTGAAACAAAAAGCACCGATATCAATATCCGGCTCATAGCTTATAACGAATCCACCCTGAAAGAATTCCAGCATTCGGAGCCAGCACAGTGCCATCCACCTGAGGCCCCGGACATCACCAGCTGGTTCAATATTGATGGACTGAACAACCCGGACATTATTCGCGAAATTGGCAATCGCTTCGGGCTGCACCCGCTGATTCAGGAAGACATCCTGAACACCGATCATCGACCCAAAATCGAAGTCCATGACAAATACCTGTACATCGTTATCAAGATGCTGCAGTTCAATGACCAGGCACACGACATCGAGTTCGAACAGATAAGCCTGGTGGTTGGCGACGACTATGTGCTGTCGTTTCAGGAAAAACCGGGCGATGTCTTCGACGGCGTTCGCGAACGACTGCGCAGTGGGCGCCGTATCCGGCGACTGGGTCCAGATTACCTGGCCTATGCACTGATAGATGCGCTGGTCGACAATTATTTTCTGATTCTGGAAAAACTCGGCGATGCCATTGAAGACCTGGAGTTCGAACTGCTGGATAAGCCCAGCAAAGATACGGTCAACCGCATCCATCATTTCAAGCGCGAAATGTTGCTGCTGCGCAAGGCCATCTGGCCGCTCAGGGAAGTGCTAAGCAGCCTGAGCCGTGACGAGAGCGTCATTCTCAGCGACGAGATTCGCATGTTTCTGCGCGATGTTTATGATCACACCATACATATCATTGACAACGTCGAAACGCTCCGCGATCTGCTGGCGGGTCTGCTGGACCTGTATGTATCCAGTGTCAGCCAGCGCATGAATGAAGTCATGAAAGTGCTGACCATGTTCGCCAGCATTTTCATGCCACTGACCTTCATCGCTGGCATTTACGGCATGAACTTTGAAAACATGCCGGAACTGCAATGGCAATGGGGCTACCCTGCTGCGCTGTTTTTTATGGCCCTGTGCAGTGGCGGCCTGCTGCTCTATTTCAAATGGCGACGATGGTGGTAATTCATGAGTGATCAGCAAGTACAGGTTGCCATCGTTGGCGGCGGCATTGCCGGCCTGTGGGTTTTGAATCGCCTGCAGAAGGCTGGATACGACTGTGTGCTTGTAGAACAGGGAAAGATCGGGCAGGGTCAGACGCTTGCCTCGCAAGGTATCATCCATGGCGGCCTGAAGTATGCACTTAATGGAGTACTCAGCCCTGCCAGCAGCGCAATTGCCGACATGCCGGACCGTTGGCGATCCTGTCTGGACGGCACGGGCGACCTGGATCTTCGTAATGTGCGCGTCCTGTCACCACATTACTACATGTGGTCCGACGGATCGGTGCGCTCGCGCTTCAAAACATTCCTGGGCAGCAAGGCATTGCGCGGCCGTATCGATGCCTTAAAACCTGATGACTATCCTGCGTTTTTCCAACAGGCAAAATCAGCTGGGTCACGCGGCACTTTGTATCAGCTGACTGATTTTGTTGTCGACACTCCCAGCCTGCTTGAGTCGCTTGTCAGGGCTCACACTGACCGTATCCGTCACTGCCAGCACATCGAGCTTGGCGATAAGATTCTGCGCTTGACTGATGAGGACGGTGAGCAGACTGAACTGCGCAGCCAGATGACAATCCTGTGCGCAGGTGCTGGTAACGAGGCGCTGCTGGCGTCCTGGTCGGCAGCCCCCCAGGTCAACAAACCCGCCATGCAGCGACGACCTCTGCACATGGTCGCCGTCAGACTCGACCATCCCCTTCCCGCCTACGTGCACTGCGTCGGTGACAGCTTTGGCATGACACCGCGACTTACTGTCACCTGTCACCCTGTCAAAAGACCAGAAACCAATGAGTGGGTCTGGTACCTGGGTGGTGAACTGGCAGAGTCGGGCGTAGGGTTACAGGATACTCAACAACACCAGCGCGCCGAACAGGAGCTGAACCGGCTGTTCCCGTGGGTAAATACATCAGGGGCAAACTGGCAGAGCATACATGTTGACCGCGCAGAGCCAGCGATTGCCGACCTGCGCCGCCCCGATACAGCGCACGTATCGCGCTGCGAGTCACTGCTGGTGTGCTGGCCGACCAAATTGACGCTGTGTCCCGACCTTGGCGACACGGTGTTCACGCAGGTCGCCGAAACGCTGACTCCAGCCGGGCAGGATGCCGCTCCCCTGCTGCAGACTCTGCCTGCAGCAGCGCTTGCCTCTGCCCCCTGGGAGGCGCTGCGATGAATGAAGCGTTGATGATCCCAAAACGAACACTGGGCAGCACCGGCATCGATGTCTCCTGCCTGGGCCTGGGCACTGTCAAGCTGGGCAGAAATCAGGGCGTCAAGTATCCCTCAAGCTTTGAGCTTCCGGATGACAGACACATTCTGAATCTGTTGTCGACAGCAACCGAGCTTGGCATCAACCTGATCGATACCGCACCCGCCTATGGCATCAGCGAGCAACGTCTTGGTGAGTTGCTAAGGGATAGGCAGCGATGGGTCATCTGCACAAAAACTGGCGAAGAGTTCGCCGGTGGTCACTCGCGATTCGACTTCAGCGCCGCGCATACGCGCGCCAGTGTGCACCGCAGCCTGAAACGGCTGAACACGGAATATCTGGACCTGGTGCTGGTTCATTCTGATGGGCGCGACCGGGAGATTATTGAGCACAGCGACTGCTTCGAAACCCTGGCCAGGTTAAAAGAGGCCGGTACCATTCGCGCATTTGGCCTGTCTGGCAAAACCGTAGAGGGTGGGTTGCTCGCCCTGCAGCATAGCGATGTGGTGATGGTGACTTTCAATCCAGACGAGCAGAAAGAGAGACAGGTTATTCAGCAGGCCTGTAACCTTAACAAAGGTGTGCTGATTAAAAAGGCGTTTGCCAGCGGTCATGCTGTCGTAAATAGTAGAGCTGACCCGGTGCGCAGCAATCTGCAGTTCTCACTAAAGGAACCCGGCGTCAGCGCGGTTGTGGTGGGCACGATCAACCCCCATCACTTGCGCGATAACGTCCGGGCCTGTGTTGACTAAAAGCCAGTCAGCGCACGAGGGCCATTTGACCCCTCGTGCGCCAGGCAATGCTTACATGGAATAGCCTTTCTCGTCGTGATCGGTGATATCCAGACCAGTCAATTCCTGCTCTGGTGTCACGCGGTTACCGGAGGTCAGCGCGCCAACGACTTTCATCAGTACGATGGTGACAACCGCCGTGTAGATACCGGTCGCCAGCACACCAATGATCTGCACGCCAAGCTGTGAACCCATGGCCATGCCCTCGGCATAACCATTGCCACTGAACACACCCAGTTCCTGCGAGGCAAACACAGCCGCCATCAGCGTACCAAGTATCCCGCCAACACCGTGCACCGGAAAAACGTCCAGGGAGTCATCGATTTTCACACGATGCTTGAGGAAGTTGGTGGCTGCAAAACACAGCGCGCCGCCCATGACACCAATCACCATGCCGCCAGCCGGTCCAACCGAACCCGCTGCCGGTGTGATTGTCGCCAGACCGGCAACCATGCCGGTGACTGCACCCAGGCCGCTTGGCTTGCCGTGACGCACCCATTCAATGCCCATCCAGGTCAGCGCGCCAGCCGAGGCTGACATATGGGTCGCCAACAATGCCATGCTGGCGCCACCAGAGGCACCCAGTGCGCTACCGGCGTTAAAGCCATACCAGCCGACCCACAGCATGCCCGCACCGGTAAAGGTCATGGTCAGGTTGTGCGGCATCAGAGGTGCAGTCAGAAATCCGCGGCGCTTGCCCAGCATGATGGCCATGACAACAGCCGCCACGCCCGCAGTGACGTGAACCACCGTGCCACCAGCGAAATCGATCAGACCCATCTGGTAAAGCCAGCCGTTGCTGTTCCATACCCAGTGGCAGACCGGGAAGTAAACCAGGGTTGCCCACAGCACAACAAAAATTACCAGTGATGAAAACTTCATGCGCTCGGCAAATGCACCAACGATCAACGCTGGTGTGATGATGGCAAACGTCATCTGGAAGGCAACAAACAATGGTTCCGGAATATCGCCCCAGACAGAATCAACGGTGATGCCGTTCAGGAAGACTTTGCTCAGCCCTCCCCATAACCCGGTGTCACCCGGACCGAAGGCAATGCTGTAACCAAACATCAGCCACAGTATCGAAATGATTGCAGCAATAGAAAAGCACTGCATCAGTACTGAAAGCACGTTCTTGCTGCGCACAAGGCCCGCGTAGAACAGCGACAGGCCCGGCACTGTCATGAACAGCACCAGTGCTGTCGCAGTCAGTATCCAGGCAGTGTTGGCGCCGTTGATGGCTTCCTGCGCCAGCGCGGATGCTGGCAGGCTCAGTGCAGCCGCTGCCACACCCAGTTTCGTTATTTTTTTACTGATCATTTGCGTCTGTCTCCCCGTCACACCGCTGAATCGCCAGTTTCGCCAGTGCGAATCCGCACGACCTGTTCCAGCGCCTGCACAAATATCTTGCCGTCGCCGATTTTTCCTGTGGCTGCCGCCTGACAGATTGCTTCAACAGCACGCTCTACCACGTCGTCAGATACCGCGACTTCGATTTTGGCTTTCGGCAAAAAATCAACGACATATTCGGCTCCCCGATACAGCTCAGTGTGCCCCTTCTGACGCCCGAAGCCTTTTACCTCGGTGACGGTCATGCCGCTGACGCCCAGCTCACTCAGGGCCTCGCGCACATCGTCCGCCTTAAACGGCTTGATGATTGCTACGATCATCTTCATAGCTTTTCTCCCGGATTGTTTTTGATCTTGGTTTTTGCACTCTTATGGTGCCAATATCCCCGATGCGCACCTGATGGGTGCAGTAGTGCGCTGAAAACCGGGTTTCAGTGGCTGTTTTTGGTGCGCTTTCTTTCCGAGCAAGAATCAGGCCGCTTCTGGAACGCCCTGCAAAAAGGCAAACGCACCAACGATGCACTGCTGGTGCGCCGCATAGGTGCATGAGGAGAGATGGCAATTAAGGAATTCAAAATCCTGAAAGTAGTCAGAGACCGTCCCGCAGGACCCTGAATCGCTGCTGCTGATAAGCGTCCACGGCAGCGATCATCTGACGGGACGCCATGGCGTAATGACCGGTCAGCTCGGCCTTCAGCTGTTCCTTCTGAGACTCCAGTGATATCAGGATCTGCTGGCGCAGCTCGTCTCGATTCATGGCTTCATCAATGCTGTTCAGGGCAAGATCGGTCAGCAACCAGGCGCCAGCCGCCAGTGCCGGCGTGCAAATTACGACCATCGGGCCGCACAGCGCACCGCTGGAACCCGTGGCTGCGCTGCTGGCCGCGCGTGCCGATGCCGCCGACACTACCCTCTTGGAAGCTGTGCCACTGACGACCCTGATACCGGCCCGACTGGCCAGCCGGGCGGTAGCAAGACCTGCCAGCGCACCAGCGCCGACGGCCGATTTATCCGCGACCGCCTGCAGCGAAAAGGACGTGGACGGCAGACTGAGACAGTCCGCCTGCGCCGCAAGCTGGCTGAGCATAGCAGTCTGACTCGCCAGGAGCTGCCCGGCCTGCTGGTCATAGGTTTCATGAACCCGCACCAGTGCCAGCTGCGTCGACTGATCCAGTGGCTGCCCAAAGGCCTCAAAGATGCGGGCATCAAGCAGCTCTTCGAGATTGGCGTGCTCAAGGCCAGGCAGGCCAAGTGTGGTGGCCCCAAGATAAGCCAGTTGTGTGTACTGGCCACCAAGACTGTAATTCCAGTCCAGGAATTTCTCGATACCCGGCTGCGCGGCGGCGAATGCAGCATCAACTTCAGCCGCGATGCGTTGCTGCATCACAGCATCCAGATTCTGATGATGGTTGCCCAGCGCCTGGGACGAGGCCTGGATCAGCTGCTGTTGTTGCTGGGGTGCCTGCCAGCGGCAGGGATCAATCAGCGCTGCCAGTCGCATCGGAACGACGCTTTCCTGAACGCCCTGCTGACTCAGCCAGCCGCCAAACAGCAGGACAGATGCCATAATCGCAAAAGAACGCAGGGTCGGTGGCAATGCCGCGGATTCGCCTCCCGCTGTCTCTGCTGCTGACTCCTTGGTCAGTATCACCAGTGGCCGCGCCAGCATGGTCAATCCACTGCATGCGGTCCAGATCAGCCCCGCTTTCATTGCATTCAGCAGCAGGAAGGCCAGCCATGCCAGAAGCTTCAGCCAACCTTCTGCTGCGACGGTGCCACTGAGCTGCTGCATCAGATGCCAGCCCAGCTGGTCTAGCACGGCACTTGCTCCGAGCAGCCATCCCGCCGCCGGGAATGCAGCCTGCGACTCAGCATTCGCAAATGCCTGCTGCGCCAGTGCAAAAATGTCGGCCGAGCGCGTATCGGGCACGTCCGCCCAGAACAGATTCACGATCACCAGCATGATGGTCAGCACAGCAACCAGCAGCAGATTGCCAACACGAATCGCGTAGGGGAATTGATAGACGCTGTTGAACTGGGGACCCAACAGCCGTCGCGCAAGCTGAAAAGCCAGCACAGCCAACGGAATGCCAAGGGCCATGACCAGCCAGTCCACAGGTTTCAAGGCTGCAACGGCGACCAGCATCAACACCGCAAGCGCCAGCGAGCTGATTGCCAGCGTGAATTTAAGCAGTGCGCTGTTCCAGAGCAGTTTTCTGATCATGCTCTGCTGGACAGTGATATGTGCCAACAGCGCCCGGCGACGTACAAAACGCAGCGGCAGGTAATAGGCGTAGATCAGCGCTGCCAGTCCCAGCACCATCGAGATTGCCACGGGCTGAGATGCGGTTTGCAATGGCAGGAAATACAACAGAGCCAGCAACAGGCTTTGTCCGGCGATCACCGCCAGCCAGAATGCTGACCACGGCCAGCGCGGACCGGGCGGTGACCCGGCCTGAGCTGGCTCAGGGCGATGGCTGTCAGTCTGGCTGGTACTCATGGTGCTGACCAATAAACGAGAGTCTGTATCTGCTTAGACGCAGACCGGCGCACCAGGGTTTGGATTCGACTACCTTATCGTGAGACAGTCGTCACACAACATCAGGGTACGCAGTTGATCCGGCCGGTGGTTGGCAGGCAAAACCAGATTAAGCAGGGATTGCCAGCGCAGGCGCTGTTCGGCTGACAGAGCCGGCAAAACAGCCGCCAGGCCGCTGAACGATGCAGGCATATTCTGCGCTGCCATCATATTCGACAGGATCTGCGCACTACCCATACTATCGGCCAGTTGCAGCAGCAACTGCTCTCCAAAGGTCAGTGGGCGGCTCAGATAAACGCGCTCGTAGTCGTCGAGTTCCGCCAGCTCGGCGGCAGCTGCAATCGCCTGATCCAGATCTCCCAGCTGGTCAACCAGGCCAATCTCCAGCGCCTGCTCACCGCTCCATACGCGCCCGCCAGCGATATTCTCAACATCCTCACGGGGCAGGTCACGACCCTCTGCCACCAGATTGATGAAGCGCGCATAGGTGTCGTCGATGCTCGACTGGAACACCCGCCGCATGGGTTCGTTCAGGCCGCTCAAGGGGTCTCCGGCACGCGTCAACTCGGTTGTGCCCACTCCATCAACCCCCACACCCAGCTCGCTCAGTGCCCGTTCAAAAGTGGGAATCATGCCAATCACACCGATTGAGCCAGTCACTGTGGATGGTGAGGCCCAGATCTGGTCGGCGCTGGCCGATATCCAGTAGCCGCCCGAGGCCGCCTGGCCACCCATCGATACAACAAGAGGCTTGCCTGCGAGCTGCAGCTGATCCAGCGCCCCGCGAATCTGTTCGGAGGCGAGCGCCGACCCACCGGGAGAGTCAACACGCAGGACAACCGCCCGGATGGAGGCATCCTGCTGCGCCTGCTGAATCAGCGCTGTCAGGCTGTCCGCCCCAATCATGCCCAGCGGCTGCTCGCCCGGCATGATGGTACCTTCCGCAACAATCACACCGACCTGATCGGTACCCGGTACCTGTGGAGTAAAAGTCGCGTTCAGATAGTCCAGGTAGTGTATCTGTGAGAAACTGCCATTGCTGACACCCACCTCCGCCGCGACCTGGCGCCGGAAACTGTTGGCATCCGCGATATTGTCCACCAGACCCTGTTCAAAGGCGACGCGAGCCATATTGCCATTCGCCGCCTCCAGCAATGCCGGGTAATTGTCGGCATAGCTTTGCAACTGGGCCGTACTCATTTCACGGTTGCCCGCCACCCGCGTCAGATAGCGCGACCAGAGTGCATTCAACAGATTCTGATTGTCGGCACGCGCCTCTTCAGACATATCCATGCGTGAGAACGGTTCGGCCGCAGATTTGAATTCGCCGACGCGGAACACATGAACCTGGACATTCAGGCGCTCCAGCAGATCGCGGAAATACAGCTGATTACCGCCAAAGCCGGTAACCATCAGATTGCCCATAGGGTGCAGCGTGATGTTGTCCGCGTAGGAGGCCAGCGCGTATTGAGCCTGGGTAAAGTATTCGCCGAAGGCATAGATGGGTTTGCCGGTATCCGCGAATCGCTGCAGGGCATCACCCAGGGTTTCCAGCTGGGCAGGACTGACGCCCAGCAGTTCACTGACATCTATCACCAGTGCGCCAATTCGCCCGTCATTTTCTGCAACTGCCAGCGACTCCAGCAGTTCCGGCATCAGACTGTTCTGCGGCAGCCCGGTGCCAAACATCAGGTCGCTGGCTGCGGCCGGTGAACGTTGCTCACTGATGACACCGGTAGGTGCCCAGACCAGGGCACTGGTGGACGGGACGGTGACGGTCGCCGGACTGGAGAAAATGAGCAACAGAACAAAAGCCAGAACCAGAAGGAAAATGATTCTGCCAGTAATGGTCATCAGGCCGTCGATCAGGCGTCCCAGCCCCGAAAAAAATCGCCGCATCAGTGATCTCCTAACAATTCATTAAAAAATTCGATCTATCGCGCAGAAAAACTGCACCATTCATCGGAATCTTCCCAGCTATGCTGATTGTAGACGTCGCAGTCGCAATTCACACAAGAGGACAGATTCATGACACGCGTTTTAGTGCTTTACCATTCCATGTACGGTCACATCGAGACGATGGCTAACGCTGTAGCGCAAGGCGCAGGCAGCGTTGAAGGGATTGAGGTTACCATCAAACGGGTCCCGGAAACCATGCCGACAGAGGCGTTCAAGGCGGCTGGGGGCAAGACGGATCAGGCTGCTGACATCGCCAGCCCGACCGAACTGGCTGACTATGATGCCATCATCTTTGGCGTACCAACCCGCTTCGGCAATATGTCCGGGCAAATGCGCAATTTCCTGGACCAGACCGGCGGTCTGTGGGCCAAAGGCGCACTGGCCGGCAAAGTTGGCAGTGTATTCACATCGACAGCGACAGGTGGCGGTCAGGAAATGACTATCACATCCACGTGGACAACCCTGGCTCACCACGGCATGACCATTGTGCCGCTGGGCTACACCACAGGTGAAATGTTCGATATCTCCAAAGTCAGCGGCGGCACGCCATACGGTGCCTCAACGCTGGCAGGCGGCGACGGCTCGCGCCAACCAGACGATCGAGAGCTGGCCATCGCGCGTCACCAGGGCAAGCGCGTGGCGGAAATTGCCGCTAAACTGACTGCCTGAGGACTTCGCGCAGCGCCCACTGAGTGGACATAGCAGCAACAGAGAGAAGCCGTTCAGGCTTCTCTCTTCACCAAGCCCTTACTTTTTCTGTGCTCTAAAATTACCAGTTGCCGCACCATCGGCAAAACTTACGGTACCCGTAATGGTGTTGCCTTCAAGTTTACCGGTGTACGCGACAGAGACTCCGTAATCTGGCAGCACGTGGCTGAATGTCACCATATCATTCTCGACTTTTCCCATAATGGGCGCATTTCCCACATCGCCACTAACGCTACCGGTCAGTTCGTCACCGGCCTGCTCTATCATCAGTTCCATACTCCCAGCGCCGCCATCCGTGGTAAAGGATACAGCCCAGCCGCCCGCAACTTCGGCAGCGGCCAGGCTCTTTTGAACTCTCAGTCTATATCAGGTTTTCAGAGGCGGAAAAGTGAAAGAAGCAGATATGGCAGGTAAAACGCGTTAAGCTGAGTGAAAAGCAAGACCTTACGAAAACAAAAAATACAGAAGTATAAAAATGCCCGTAGCCAGAACAATACTTCAACTCATCAGCACTGTTTGTCTCTGTATTGCCTGCACCACACTGCGCGCTCAGTCTGCTGACGGTGCTGCCATCGTGCCGTTTGAGATCAACGTCTCTGACGAGGCAATTGCCGATCTGCAATACCGCCTGGCCAATGCCCGGCTGCCGGCGCAGATCCCGGGCACCGGCTGGGAATATGGCACCAACGCCCAGTACCTGAAAGAGCTTATTGATTACTGGCAAACCCGGTTTGACTGGCGGGAACAGGAAGCCCAGCTAAACACGCTGGACCAGTTCATTACCACCATTGATGGCCTACCGATTCATTTTATTCATCAGCGCTCATCCAATCCTGACGCGATCCCGCTGATGATTACCCATGGCTGGCCAGGTTCCATTGCCGAGTTTCGCCATATTATCGGTCCACTGACCGAACCCCAGCAGTACGGCGGCAATGCCGAAGACGCCTTTCATGTGGTCGCACCCAGCCTGCCCGGATTTGGATTTTCCGGCGAGCCTCAGGAACGAGGGTTCAACCCGGAACGGATGGCGCAGATACTGGCCGCTCTGATGCAACGGCTGGGCTATGATCAATACGGCCTGCAGGGCGGAGACTGGGGAGCCATTATCAACAGAATTCTTGCCCATCAGTTTGCCGATCGTGTGCTGGGCCTGCATTCCAATTTTGTGCTGGCCAGTCCTCCGGAAGATCCTGCCATCCGGGACGATGTGACCGAAGCAGAAATGACAGCCCGCAGGGAGCGACAGGCCTTCATGGCCGATGAAGTCGGCTATCAGCAGATTCAGGGCACCAAGCCACAGACCCTGGGTGTTGCACTCAATGATTCACCGGCGGGGCTGGCGGCGTGGATCGTCGAGAAATTCCACGGCTGGAGCGATATTGACCAGCAAAGCGTCGATGGCCTCGACGCGAAATTCAGCAAAGACGACATGCTCACGGATATCAGCATTTACTGGTTCACCGCCAGCATCACTTCCTCGGCGCGGATCTACTACGAAAACCGAAACTTTCCTGCAGCTGAGCCACTGGGTTATGTCGAAGTGCCGACGGCCGGAGCCATATTCCCCAAGGAAATTTACCTGACCCCCAGACGCTGGGCGGAGGAACAGTACAACATTGTGCGCTGGACGCTCATGCCCAGGGGTGGGCACTTTGCCGCCATGGATGAACCCGAATTATTGCTTGATGATATTCGGGCGTTCTTCCGCAGTCTTTAGCAGCAAATGCTAACAGGCTGTTAAACAGAGCGACTGAGTACCTCGCGCAGCGCCAGATAGTCTGCGTGAAATTTACGTATGCCCTCTGACAGTTTGTCGCTGGCCATGGCATCTTCATTCAATTGCCAGCGGAAGTCCGCCTCGGTCAGACTGCCTCGCGAATCGTCGCTGCCCTGCTGCGGATCGAGCTGTCGCGGCAGCTCACCCTGATCGGCCTGCAGCTGTTCCAGCAGTGCAGGCGAAATGGTCAGACGGTCACAGCCAGCCAGCGCTTCTATCTCACCGATATTGCGGAAACTGGCGCCCATGACAATCGTCTGGTAAGCGTTGGCTTTGTAATAGCGATAGATACGCTTCACCGACAGCACGCCAGGGTCGGTCTCTGCCGTATATTCCTGTCCGGTGCTGGCCTTGTACCAGTCGAGGATGCGCCCCACAAAGGGAGAAATCAGAAACACGCCTGCGTCCGCGCAGGCAACCGCCTGATTAAAGCCGAACAGCAGCGTCAGGTTGCACTTGATACCCTCGCGTTCCAGTTGCCGGGCGGCCTGAATACCTTCCCAGGTCGCCGCAATCTTGATCAGGATTCGCGAGGTGTCAACGCCAGCCTGGGTATACAGATCCAGCAGGCCGTGCGCCTTGCGTATCGTTCCCTCGGAATCAAACGACAGGCAGGCATCCGCTTCTGTGGATACGTAACCCGGCACGGCTTCAGTTATTTTCTGGCCGAAATTGACGGCCAGTTTGTCCATGGCGGCATCGATCTGTGTCTCCTTGCTGGCGCCCGTGCGCTGACCATGCGCAATCGCATCAGCCACCAGTTCCCGGTATTGCTCCTGTTTGGCAGCATTCAACAACAATGAAGGGTTGGTGGTTGCGTCTTCGGGTTCAAAACGCCGGATTCCCGCAAAATCGCCAGTGTCGGCGACCACGGTGGTCATCTGTTTCAGTGCCTGAAGTTTGTCCATGAGCTCTCAGTCCATCGCGTCCACGCGGGACGCCGTAACGTGTCAGAAAAATTATTAGCGCTTAAAACTAGTCGATCCTTGCAGGCCGGTCAATCGCTGGCCGCGTGCACTGCGGCTGTTCTTGCGATGTAATATTTCTGCAACATTCCTGACGTAACCTAGTTCTGTCTCCCAAGTTCAGGATTTTGTCGGCAATGATTGGCCTGTGGTCCAACAGCCTCAAGCGCGTCAGCATTTTGTTGATCGTGGGCGGTGCTGTCCTGCTCAGTATCTGGTCGGTGCGCCCCGATGTTGCTGCACTGGCGCCCGGCAACTACTATCAGATTCACTGCCAGACCAGGGCTGTCGCGCCCTCGCCCTCCGGGTCAGCTGCCGGTGAAGGGCAACAACTGCGGCTTTTGCTGGTCACCCCCTACCATGCCGATGAACTGGCCCGGCGCCTTTGCCAGTCTGAATCGGTGCAACAACACTTCTCTCAGGTGGAAGTATCCTGGAAACCTCGCACCGAACTGACCACCGCGGACCTGCTTAACGAACGCTACGACGTCATCTGGAATCGCGAGCATTTCCTGACCGGCCTGTCGCCAGATTTCAGCAGCTACTATGACACGCTGCTGCAGTTCGATCACTATGCGGTGTACTGGCTGAGCATGACCAGCGAACCGGTGCTGACGGCTGAATACTTCAGCGGCAAGCGCATCGGCCTGCTGGATGACCCCAGCAGTCACACGCATCACCTGCTGCCACTGCGCTCCCTGCGCCAGGCCCGGGTCGATAACGAGACGGCCTCACTGCTCTATTTTCGTGATGCTGCCTCTCTGTATGAGGCCTTCTATCAGGGGCAGATAGATGTGATAAGCGCCGGGCAGTCGCTGCCCGCACCCGCTCCCGTGTTCAAAACCCTGCTGGACGCCAACGCAACCGCCGCGACATTCTTCGTTCGCCAGCAACTGGCTGATATCAGGTTGCGTTGTGAAATCAGCGCCGCTCTGATGACGCTGGCGCCGCTCTGGGAGGACATCGAAAGTCATCGCAGTGACAGCAGCGAGTCATGCTGAATCTGCCGGTCCGCTACATCAAGCTTGTGTTAATTGCGCTGATTCTGCTCACAGCCTTGAGTCTGCTAAGCGCCACAACCTCCCTGCTCAGCGCCCGATCGCAGATTCGGGAGCAGTTACTGCAGACCATTCCCGAGCGACTCGACGAAGCCCTGCGTTACAGCGTGATTGACGACGGTATCGCCGCCACCATCAACCAGCTGATGGACGCAGACCTTGCCAATGTACCTGTTACCAGCCGTCTCGGGTTTGTGCAGACATGCAGCCTGGATCTGCTGGCCATTGATCAGTCGCCAATACAGCCAACAAATCGGGCCATGACTATACCCTGGCAACGCAGCAGCTCTCCACAATATGCACATTTCGACATGAGTTGTGATTTGCAGCCAGGCCGACTGGTTGCGGTCAATTCCCTGATAGCTCTGCTGGCAGCGCTCGGCATTGCCCTGTTACCCGAGCCGCTGGACTCGCGACAGCGTCTGCGCCTGGCGCAATTGGTGGTACTGGGCATGAGTCACCGCGAAGCACGCTCACTGCTGCATCGTCTGATGTCTCACCCCAATGGACAACAGGCGGAAAGAGAGACTCTCTGGCTGGATCTGGCCGTCCGCATCAGCCTGCAACACCGGGACGACCCGGCCGAACAGATTCGGAGCAGCCAACTGGCACTGGCCATTGTGCGCGCCGACGATGCCATGGTGTTTGATCATGCCTCGCACACCGTCCATATCCACGGACTGGCTGTCACGATGAGCAAAACACCCTATTTCTATTTCGCCTGGTATGCCCGGGCCCGCAGCAACAGCCAAAGTCAGGGCTGGATACTGAATCCGGCCACAGATCGTCCGATGCAGGAAGAGTGCGATTCACTGCTGGCCATGATGGAAAGCCATGACGGACACCAGAAAGCCATCAACGATTTGCGCAACAATGGCCTGCGTGCCAAAACCCTGGATCAGAATCGAAACAAGATCAAAGACGAGCTGAACACACAACTGGGTGAATCGCTGGCAGCTCACTATCTGTTTGAAGCCCGACGTGACGTCCGCTCAGGCCGCTATTCCTATCGACTGGCGTGTCAGCCAGAAAAAATCAAGCTTCCCAATATTCCTGCAAGCAATTGAAAACCAATAATTTCCTGTTTTAGAGACATCTCATTCTGCGCGGCAATCTCTAATTCACGGCACCGTCATATTGAAATCCCATCATGCGCCGTGACCCCGAAAGCCACCCGGCAATCGGCCGGGATTTTGAATCAATTGGAGTACCGCCATGACACATTCACGACTGCACAAACGCGCCGCACTGGGCATCTATATTGCCGCTGCCATGGCGCCCCTGTTTGCCACCAACAACGTATTTGCACAACAGGCTGCCCCTGAAGTCACCGAAGTACTGACGGTTGCCAGTCCGATTCGCGACAGCCAGAAAGCTGCCATCGAAGAGAAGCGTAACGCTGACAACTATCTGGATGTTGTCTCTGCCGACACCATCGGCCGCTTCCCTGACCAGAACCTTGCCGACTCGTTGGGCCGCATGCCAGGCCTGGCCATCGAGCGCGACCAGGGCCAGGCCCGTTACATCAACTTCCGCGGCGCACCATTTCGTTACACCGCTCTGGCGATTGATGGCCTGACCATCCCGGGCGCCGAGAACGGCCGTGTTCCGCGTTTTGATGCCTTTCCGGCGGTGATCACCCGTACCATCGAAGCCAACAAGGCCATCACACCGGCCATGCCCGGCGAAGCCGTTTCCGGCTATATCAATATCGAGTCCTTTAACCCGTTTGAGGTTGACGGCTGGTCTACCTCGACCGACATCGGCATGGGTGAACAGATGCTGGGCAGTGGTGAAGTCAGCCGCTACAGCGGCCGCATGTCCTGGTCGCAGGACACACTGGGCTTTTCTGTGTTCGGTTCACGTAACGTGCGCGAGCAGGTTACTGACAACCGTGAGTTCGACCTGAACATCGACCCTGCCTCTGACGAGATCGTGCTAAACGCCATTGATTTCCGCAGCTATAACGTGCGTCGCCAGGATACAGCCTGGGGTGGTCGCCTGGAGTATCGTCCGGAAAACAGCATGAACCGGTTCTTTGCTTCCACGCTGTACAGTGAGTTTCTGGATGAAGAAGAGCGCAATCAGTACGTGATCGAGTTTGACGCTGGTGCAGGTGCCCTCGGACGTTCACTGGAGCCGGGCGCCACGGGTTATCAGCCGCTGGTTCTGGCACGCCGCATGCTGCAGAACGGCACCTACGAAAACTCAGCATTCACCAACACCCTGGGCGCTGATGTCACACTGGGCGACTGGTTTGTGGAAGGCCGTCTGAACCGCACCACGACAGAAAATCAGCTGTTCCTGCCCATTCCATTGAGTGCAGGCGGCCAGGCCGCGGCCAGCTATGACCTGACTGACCTGAAAGATCCCCAGGTACAGTTGATGGCTCCGTTCACCAACAACCCTATCAATGTTGGCCAGATCAGCTATCCGGTCAGCCTGGCTTTGATCGTCGACTCAGGTCTCGATATCGACGCTGACAAAATCAAGCTGGATGCCGAGACAGAATCCAACCTGTTCGGACGTCACGCCACCGTCAAACTGGGTTTTGAGCACGACCAGCGTGAAGGCCGCGGCGTGGGCACCGCCCTGTCACAGACCAGCTTCCCCAGTGGCGTAAACATCAATAGCTTTAACACGGGTCGTCTGTGGGAGTCCGACATGAGCAACACAGTCGGCGGCACCATTTACGACAATGCCGCGTTGCAGGCTGCCTGGAGCAATGCGGTCGGTGGTCTTAGCGTCACCGCGCCACAGGATCAGCTGGTGAGCATCGACGAAGACATCACTGCAGCTTACGCGATGGCAACCACTCACTTCGGTTGGGGCAATGTGGTTGCCGGTCTGCGTGCTGAGCGCACTGACTATAGCAGCACCGGCCCGCTGGCCAGCTACGACGATACCCTGAACCACTTGCTGCCCAGCGTGCACGTCAATATCGACCTGCAGGAAGATGTGAAACTGCGCCTGGCGGCCACTACCTCCATCAGCCGACCCACCTACAATGAATGGCGTGCGGCTGCCTCGGTCAACCCGGTGGATCGTGAAGTCAGCGGCGGTAACCCCAGCCTGAAACCCGAAGAAGCCATGGGCCTGGATGCCTCACTGGAGTGGTACTACGGTGATGCCAGCCTGATCAGCGCAGGGGCTTTCCATCGCAGCATCGACAACGTCATCTATGCCGACAGCGCCACCATTGATGGCGGCATCTACGTACCAGGCGCCGAAGGCCAGAACTGGAGCTATACCGGCTTCATCAACGGTCGCGACGGCAGCCTGAGCGGTATCGAATTCAACCTGATTGCACAGCTGTCAGACTTCGCGCCAGGTGTCCTTGATGGCCTCGGATTCAACGCCAACGTCACCATACTGGACAGCGAATTCACCACACAGCGCAACATCGATTTCAGTCTGCCCGGCACCTCGGATCTGATCTACAACACCTCGATCTACTATGAGACCTCGCGTCTGTCCATGCGCCTGAACTACCAGTTCCGTGACGACTGGATGTCCACCACTGAAAACGACGCTTTCGCCGAGTACTGGGCCGCGCAGAAGCGACTGGACTTCAACGTCAAGTACGACCTGCCCTGGCAGGCCCTGGGCGCCGATCTGTCACTGTACCTGAACGCCAACAACCTGAACGACGCGGTTGATGTTCGCTACGTACAGACCGAACGCACACCCAACCAGGTGGAACGTTACGGACGTCATTACATGGCCGGCATTCGCGCCAACTTCTGATCATTTTCTACAAAGGAATTATTACGATGTACAAGCACAGACTGACATTCGCATTCGCGGCCCTGCTGGCCATCACGCTGATGACTGCCATCAGCATCAGCGCCAACGTTTTTGCTGACGACCGCGAGCAACTGATAGAGAGACACCTGATCCCCATGGAAGGCGGTCGCAATTTCCGTGACATGGGTGGTTACACCACAGCGGATGGCCGCACCCTGAAAAAAGGACAACTGTATCGTTCTGGCGTACTCCACCACCTGACCGAAGCTGACTACCAGACCATCGAGCAGCTGGACATCGGCACCGTGGTTGACCTGCGCGCCACTGAAGAGCGTCACAGCGAGCCTACAGAATGGC
Organism: Gammaproteobacteria bacterium UBA2675; assembly: GCA_002354805.1. GTDB lineage: Bacteria > Pseudomonadota > Gammaproteobacteria > Pseudomonadales > Pseudohongiellaceae > Pseudohongiella. Next base: position 424,219 of record DEMH01000009.1, on the reverse strand, counting down.
AGGCCGGCAATATCAACATGCTGACCTGGGACTACGAGATGAATCTGGACGGCAATGACGCGCTGTTCACGCGCCTCGCCCAGCCCGGCGTCACCGAACAGGACGCCGAACTGGTCATGGCCGAGATGTACCGCGACATGGTCTCTCAACAGCGCCCGCACTATGCCGCCATGTTTGAAGAACTGGCAACATCGGGCGACGCCCTGTTGTTCCACTGCAGCGCCGGCAAGGACCGCACTGGTATCGCCGCTGCTCTGGTGATGACCGCTCTGGGCATGGATCGCGACACCGTGATGGCCGACTTCACCCTGTCAGAAGCCATCCTCACCGATCCACGTTTTGCCAACAGCGCCCCGGCGCTGGATGAGCAGATGAGCGACGAGCAGAATGCCCAGTACGCCGCTCTGGCGCAACTGCCACAGCCCGCCATCGCCGCACTGATGGGCACCCGCCCCATCTATCTGGAAACCGCATTTGATGAAATGACCAAACAGTATGGCTCTGTTGACGCCTACATCAAGGATGGACTGGGTGTGAGTGAGGAAGAGATTGCGGCGCTGCGTGGGCGGCTGCTTGAGTAATACTCAACAAGTAATTGCGAAGCTCTGCCCGGATTATTCACCAGAGATCCGGGCAGAGTGTACTAAAAGTCAGATAGAATTGGGCATTGGTACATCTGCCCTGTTAGCTTCATAATGAAGATTATTCTATGAAAAGACTACTGATTCTGGTGATGACATTGAGCTTCTCCCCCGCACACGCGCAAGACCGCGACCCCATCAATCGCATAGACCTGACCCGTCCCGACGCGCCGCCACTTGCGGCATTCGGCGATCATCCAATTGGCGTGCGCACAATCCGCCTAGTCGACGAGGACAGGCCGGACGTACTCAATGCCAGTGACAACTCTGAGATCAGCTACTACGACAGAGAGCTGACCGTTGAAGTCTGGTATCCGGCCACGACGGAGCAGATTGGTCAGTCCGGAACCGAATACACCACGACAACCCGCAATCCGGCCATCCTCGCCACACTGCGTGGCCGCGCCATCCGTGATGCAGCACCGGCAGCCGATCAGCGTTTTCCGCTGGTCATCATGTCGCATGGTTATCCCGGCAACCGCTATCTGCTCAGCCACCTGGGTGAAAATCTGGCCAGCAAGGGTTATGTGGTCGCCTCTATTGATCACCCGGACAGCACCTACGAGGATCAGCAGAACTTTAGCAGCACGCTATATAACCGGGCACCCGATCAGCGTTTTGTGCTTGACGCGATCGCCAGTGGGCAGGGCGAGGCCGCGTTTATCAGTGCCAGCACCGATGCTGACAACACGGCGTTAATCGGATACTCCATGGGCGGTTATGGCGTACTGAACAATCTGGGCGCCGGATACAGCGATGCCGGTGTGGGTTTTATTGGTGCGCCACCCAATCGTCTGCTGCACGAACTGGCGGCCAGTAACCCGGAGTTTGCCAGCCAGCGCGACCCGCGTATCAAGGCCGGTATCCCGATCGCGCCCTGGGGTATGAACATGGGGTTTTGGGAGGCTGAGGGCTTAAAAGGCTTGAGCGGCCCGGTGCTTTTTGTAGCCGGCGATGCCGACCAGACCTCTGGCTACGACAATGGCGTCAAGGCTGCCTACAATGGCGCCGTAAATTCTGACCCGCGCTATATGCTGGTGTTCAAGAATGCCGGGCACAGTGTGGCGGCGCCCATCCCGCTCCCCGCCGAGTTTCTGGGCCGTGAAGATACGACTGGCGCCGGTCATTACACGGACCCGGTCTGGGACACGCTGCGCATGAACAATATCCTGCAGCATTTCGCGACAGCCTTCCTGGATCTGTACCTGAAAGGCGATGAAAACCAGCGTCGTTATCTTGAGCTGCCTGGCGACGGTGCCGGCGACAATACCTGGGAAGGGTTTGATGATGGCGATGCCGTGGGCCTGCGTTTCTACCACAATGAGTCAGCCGACTGACCTTGTTGCATGCATTAACAGCTCAGACCAGCTAGGCCTCAACAACCGTTCATCGACAAATGCCAGCGACCGTCAGGTCTAGTTTTTAACCTTTGCCGCTGCCTGCCGCAGTGCACTGCGCACACCCGTGTTTAACGCGCTGCCTGTGTACCGGCCCTTGGCCTGGTGTTTGATCCGGTAAACGCCCTGCACCTCAATCGGCACGCCCTGTGTCCGCAATAACCAGCGAAACGCCCTGTCCTCGTAGGCCTTGCACCAGGTATCCGACGGCTGCTGGTAGTAAGGCAGCGCCTCGCAATACCCAACGGCGCGCGCCATGTCGCCATGGGTTATCTGCAGAGGCCCGGTAGCGCGATCGCGTGTGTATCGCTGGAACAGCGCCTCATCGATATCCACCACCGCAGGCGGATCCATCGGTGGCGACAGCAGCGGCGCATCGGGCGGCAGCAGATCCGTGCAATATTCAGAGGATGGGAATACCAAAGCGTCCTGTCGTCCCTGCAGTGCCTGGCTCAGACCATCCAGACAGCCTTCGCGGAACAGCAGGTCGCAGTCGGTGAACCAGACCCAATCGGCATTCGTCTCTTTGGCGGCCAGGTTGCGGCCGATGGCGCGGCGGAACAGCGCCTGTTTTGGCAGAGGGCGCCAGTTCCAGCGAATGCCGGGAATTTGTTGCGTACTGAAGAATTCCAGCAGTTTGACGGTCTCAGTATCCGCTTCGCCGTAAAACACCGTCATGGTGACATCCAAATCCGTCGGCGGGAACAGTAGCAGCGAACTGAGCTGATAGGTCTGCATATGCGCATAGTTCCAGCAGTGACTCACGATCTCCAGGTGCAGCCGACCTGTTTTGGCGGTCAATTGCTCGCGAGACGGCAGCTCACGCTGAAACCAGCGCGGAGACACCATGCCACCGGCGGCAAGCCGCAGGAAGCGGCCGTAGAGGCCGTCATACCAGCGCGACGGGGGGACTGGGTATTCGCTCATGAGGCACCATATTTTTCAAAAAACGCTATATTATCGAAAACAGGCGCGGTAATCTTCGGTCTGGTACATAAGAACAATGATCTACGTCACGAAGATGACAATGACCTTCGCGTAGAGTGGTCACATGCAATATAAACACTATAAAGACAAAAATGCCTCGGTACTGATCAACCAGAAGGTATTGGCCGACTACCAGCCGGGCCTGTTCTGTCGCGAGACACTCGCGCGCGAACAGCATGACACGTGCTCGCGCGGGCGCGGTAATGTCATGTTCTATGAACATGACAGTCTGCAGCTGGTGCTGAAAACCTACCACCGTGGCGGCCTGCTGGGCCGTATGATCAAAAATTCCTATCTGTACAGTGGCACTGAACGCAGCCGAATGTGGCGCGAGTTCCTGCTGCTTGGGCAGATGCGGGACCTGGGGCTGCCCGTCCCTCGCCCGGTCGCAACCCGCTGTGTGCGAACCTCGCCATTATGCTACCAGGGTGACCTGATCACGGAACGTATCGCAGATGCCCAGACACTGGCAGAAGTCCTCAGCGAAAAAAACCTGTCAGACACCACCTGGGAAGCCATTGGGCGAATCATCCAGCGCTTCCACCACCACAACATCGACCATACCGATCTTAACGCCTGCAATATCCTGTTGACCCGATCGGGCAAAATCTACCTGATCGACTTTGACAAGTGCGCGATCCGCCGCAGCCGGCACAGCGGCTGGCAGCGCAACAACCTCAGCCGCCTGCGCCGCTCACTGGATAAATGGCAGCAGCGCGAATCGACCTTCTACTTCACCAAGGCGCACTGGCAGGCCCTGCAGCGCGGCTACTCTCAGCCCAACACCAATACGCCGTCGTCCAGTGAGTCACGGCTGAGCAGAATTTCCATTTCCTGACGGCTCCCGCTTGACCATACACTTGACGACCTGTTATACCATGCATATATCCAGTTAATGCATGGTATACCATGCCAGGAGAAGTGATTGGCCGAGAAGAGATTTCTGGCTGCCATCTCGGTGGATGCCTTGGAGGATTACCAGACCCTGGCTTTCAATATTCAGGAGGCTCGCAAATCAAGAGGCTTCAGTCAGCGCGAAATGGCAGAACGCTGCCTGATGTCGCTGGCCACTTACCAGGCCATTGAACAGGCGAGTACGACTGTGTCCATGGGCGCCATACTCGCTGTGCTTGATACACTGGAACTGACCGCAGCACTGCGTGAGGTTGCGGCGCCCCACCTGGATGTAGACGGACGCCGCCTTCGGGCTGCCCGGCGTGTGCGACGATGACCCAGGCTATCACTGCCTGCTACGTGTTCGCCCAGACGCCAACCGGCGAACTGTGCCGGGCTGGCAAACTTCAATTAGGCAGAACAGCCGGCAGCTTTACCTATGATACTGAATGGCTGACCAAAGATTGGACATACCCTCTGGACCCGGTCAACCTGAAGTTGCTGCAGGGTGCCCAGACGACCCGGGCAGCCAACAGTGTATTCCCTGTATTCAGCGATGCCGGTCCGGACGACTGGGGCACCCGGGTATTGCTGGCTGGACATAAGCGATTGCCGCTTAATGAAATTGAGCGCCTGGTGGCGACCAGCGGCCATGGGGTTGGCTGTCTGCAGTTTTCCATGTCGCGATCGCGCCCCAAAACACCATCTGCGCTACCTTCCATCAGTCTGTTGGACGATCTGGAGCAGGCATCTCACAAAATCGCCGCAAATGAATCCGTCGATCCAGCTCTGCTGGAGATCCTGGTACCAGCAACGTCCATGGGAGGCGCCCGGCCTAAAGTTACACTGACCGACAACGGTTTCCCCTGCCTGGCAAAGTTTTCGCGCGCAGGTGATCTGTTCAATGTACCGCGTGTTGAATATGCCAGCATGCAACTTGCCAGAAATTGCGGCATCGACATCCCGGATATTTCCATACAGCAGGTGGGAGACCGCGATGTGTTTCTGATCAAGCGCTTTGACCGCAAGACAGATCGATCGCTCCATTACATCTCTGCGCACAGCCTGTTCAACCGGGACCGCGTGAGACTCTATGATGACGCATTCACCGATCCCTGCAGTTATGTCGCATTGGCAAGCATTCTGCGAGCTCACGGCAAAGACTGGAAACGTGATTCAGAGCAGCTGTTTCGTCGCATCATCTTCAATGTAGTAATCGGCAATACGGATGACCATGGCAGGAACCATGGATTACTTTACGACCCCGCCGACCCGGGTTGGCAGCTCTCACCTGCATTCGACCTACTTCCTTCATTGGCTCCAGGACGGGAGCATGCGCTGGGCATCGGCCGGCACGGGCGTACCCGCAGCCTGGAGAATGTCCGCAGCGCTGCGGTTGCCTTTGGGCTATCCAGCGACCATGCAGAATCCATAATTGATCAGATCTGTGACGTCACCAGTGACTGGCAGTCGGCATTTGCGAAATCGGGAGCGAATGAGCATGACATCACGCTGCTGCGCCAGGTTATTGGCCGTCAGTCAGACTGAATCGCACCCTTCATTCCAACAAGAGCCCGGTGATTACGCTCAGCCCAACACCAACACACCATCGTCCAGTGAGTCGCGGCTGAGCAGCTTGCGGTCCTTGCCGTAATCCTGCGTGTTCAGCCACGGTGCCCGGTCACCCTGTTTGGGGAAGCGATGCATCATGCGCTGCATATAGCCGGCTGAAAAATCGTCAATAAACGGTCTTGCCTCCATTCCCTGATCTTCCTCGCGCAGCGTCGGACGCACGACGCGGGCATCGTGTTCATCCATATGGTTGATCAGGCGACAGAAAAATTCGGCCGTCAGGTCGGCTCGCAGGGTCCAGGAGGCATTGATATAACCAAAGGTCATCACCAGATTGGGCACACCAGAATACATCAGCCCTTTGTAGGCCCAGGTATCGGCGAAATCCAGTGGCTTGCCATTCAGACTGAACTGCGCGCCGCCCATGATCTGCATAGTCAGACCGGTCGCGGTGACGATGATATCAGCTGGCAGCTCCCGGCCGTTTTTCAGCAAAATGCCGTTTTCGGTGAAACGGTCGATATGCTCGGTGACCACTTCGGTGCGCCCCTCTCGAATGGACTGAAAAAGGTCGGCGTTTGGCACCAGGCACAGGCGTTGATCCCAGGGATTGTAGGAGGGCGTAAAGTGCTTCTCGACATCATAGTCAGGCCCCAGTTCCTTGCGCACCATGTCCAGTATGCGCTTCTTCAGCTTCTCGGGTTTGCGTCGCGACTGACGGTATACCCATTGCTGGAACCGGACATTCTTGAAACGCGTGAGAGCGTAGGCCCAGGTGTCCGGCAGAATCCTGCGCAGCGCGTTGGCTACGCGATCGCGATCCGGCATCGATACGACATAGGTTGGGGAGCGCTGCAGCATGATCACATGTGCAGCCTCGTCGGCCATGGCAGGCGCCAGCGTCATGGCTGTGGCACCAGATCCGATAATCACCACGCGCTTGTTGCTGTAGTCCATATCCTGCGGCCAGTGCTGCGGATGCACAATCTGACCCTTGAAGTCTTCCTGTCCCGCAAATTCAGGCGTGTGGCCCTTTTCGTAGCGATAATAGCCCGAACACATCAGCAGCATGCGGCAGCGCTGGGTCATCACCGAACCATCTGACTGTTCCAGCTCCAGCGTCCAGCAGGCATCCACGTCTGACCAGTTGGCTGCCACCAGACGCTGCCCGTAGCGGATGTGTTGGTCGACACCATGCTCGGCCGCAGTCTCTTTGACATAGCGGAGAATGGATGGCCCGTCGGCAATCGCCCTGGCATCGCGCCAGGGTTTAAATCGATAACCCAGGGTGTGCATGTCACTGTCGGAGCGGATGCCGGGGTATCGGAACAGATCCCAGGTGCCGCCCAGCGACTGGCGCGCCTCAATAATGCAGTAGTTTTTGCCGGGGCACTGCTGCTGCAGCATGACCGCAGCACCAATCCCTGACAGGCCGGCGCCGACGATGACGACATCCAGCAGGTCCTTGTTTTTATTTGACATGGCAGATTCCTGGGTTAATTCAGTTTTTATCACAATTCGCCGAGTATAAGACGAATCGACCCACTGTAAAAATTGCCACTTGCAGCATTGTGCAATCAGGCATAACCTGCGTGTCGGAGTTCAGGCTCTCCGGTTCTCCAGGAATAATAAAAATCAAGGAGTAACACAAATGAAAATCACACGTCCGGCCGGGACTGGTCGAGCTGCACACCCGTTGCGGCTGGCAGGTCTGCTGGCCATAAGTATTGGTTTGGCGCACACCTCGCTGTCCGCTCAGGACCAGGAGACCGTCGAGTGGGTAACCCTCGGTGGTGATCACGCTCACACCCGTTACACCCCCGCCACACAAATCAACGCAGACAATTTCACCCAGCTGGAAACCGCCTGGATCTGGGATGGTGCCAGTTTCGATGCCTCCAGTGGCCGCTCCACGCCAAGCTACGTGGACGGCAAACTGTTCACGGTAGCTGGTGAGCGCCGCCACGTTATCGCCATTGATCCGGAAAGCGGTGAGACCATCTGGTCCTACCGTGAACCGCATACCTTCCGTCATGAATATTCCATGCGCAAGGACTACGGCAAGGGCGTTGCCTATGGTGAAGTAGATGGCCGGGGAGTCATCTATATCATCAGCCCGGCATTCTTCCTGACAGCTCTGGATGCCGAGACCGGCGCACCGCTGGAGGGCTTCGGTGGCCCGGTTGGCATTGAAGGCTTCCCGGAGACCGGCGTGATCGACATGCAGCGCATCATTGCTGACTACATGGGCTACGATTTCGACCCCTACTACGGTATTCCGCTGGAAGAAGGTTACATCACGGCCTCTTCACCACCCATCGTGGTCAACAATACAGTAGTGGTTGGTAACTCTGCCGAACAGGGTTACAACCAGACGCGTATCGAAAACATCCCTGGTGACATACTGGCCTTTGATACCGCAACCGGTGATTTCAAGTGGAAGTTCAACGTCATCCCGGAAGCCGGAGAGTTCGGCATCGAGACCTGGGAAGGCATCCCCAATCCACGTGAGCTGACCGGCGAAGTGTCACCCTGGGCGCCGCTGTCGGCCGACGTTGAGGCAGGCATCGTCTACGCGGTAACCAACCCGCCGACGATCGACTACTACGGCGGTCATGCTCCCGGTGACAACCTGTTTGGTACCAGCATCATCGCCATGGATGCAGAGACTGGCGAGCGAGTCTGGCACTTCCAGTTTGTTCACCACGATGTCTGGAACTACGACACACCTACAGCACCAGTGCTGCTGGATGTTGAGATCGACGGACGCACGGTGCCGGCTATTGCACAGGCTACCAAACAGGCCTTTGTCTACGCCTTCAACCGTCTGACGGGTGAGCCGTTGTGGCCCATCGAGGAACGCCCTGTACCGCAGTCGCGTATCCCGGGTGAGCAACTGTCTCCAACACAGCCCTTCCCGACCAAACCTGCACCGTTTGACATGCAGGGTCTGACCCACGATGACCTGATCGACTTCACGCCAGAGCTCCGTCAGCAGGCGATTGACTCGCTGGCTCAGTACGAGATTGGACCACTGTTCAATCCGCCGCTGCACCGTGACAACGATCTGGGCAAGATGGCTGCTCTGTGGTGTCCGGGTGATGGTGGTGGCGCCAATATCCCTGGGCCTGCCGTCGCTGATCCGGTCAACGGTATTCTGTACGTAACGTCGCGTTCAGCCTGTTCCTCCCGCGTTGTAACTGACGCCCAGGAGCGTGATGCGATGATCGAACTGCCTACCGGCTCGACGTTCTCCCGCTACGCAGCACTGCGATCTCTGCCGGTACGTGGACCACAGGGACTGCCCCTGTACAAGCCACCTTACAGCCGCATCACAGCCATCGACATGAACACGGGTGAACACCTGTGGATGATCCCGGTTGGCGACACGCCAGACCGAATCAAGGATCACCCGGCTCTGGCTGGTGTTGATGTCGGCAGTACCGGTACCGGCGCATTGGCACCGATGACGGTTACCGCCAACATGCTGTTCTACGCCAGCGAGGGCAGTGATGGTACACCTTACCTGTTTGCCGTTGATAAAATGACCGGTGAAGAGATTGGTCGCGTGCAAGTGCCTGATACCAGCAATTTCGGTATGATGAGCTACGTTCATGCAGGCAAGCAGTACGTCATGCTGCAAACCGGCAGCAAGCTGACTGCAGTGGCACTGCCAGACTGATACAGTCTGTTGTGTGCTACCTGGCGTGGCGGGCATCCCAGTCCGCCACGCCAGTTGCCGGTAGCCTTCAACCGGAGCACAGCACACGATGATCAGGAAAGTTATTGGTGCCATAACGGCCCTCAGCATCGCCTTCCTTGCCATACTCGCCATCTGGGCTTTTTCTCCCCCCTCTGTTCCCGACTTCGAAATCAGCAGCGAAGCCGACGCTATTGCACGTGGCGAATACCTCGTCAGTGCCGGCGGATGCGTCAGCTGTCATGAAGGCAGCAAAGGCGGGCTGAGCGGCGGACTGGGGATTGAGTCACCTTTCGGTACCTTTTACGCCTCCAATATCACACCTGACCCGTCAACCGGTATCGGTGACTGGAGCGGTCAGGATGTGGTTCGCGCGATCAAACACGGACGCTCGCCCGATGGCAGTTTTTATTACCCCGCGTTTCCCTATCGCGCCTACGCCGGTATCAGTGACGATGAGGCGCTGGACATTGCCGCCTGGCTGATGGCACAGGATCCAGTCAGCAATCAGCCCCCCGAGCATGAGCTGCCAGCCTGGGTGATGCGCTGGCAGATGGCCGGCTGGAACTTACTGGCCGATTGGAACACACCAGAGTTGCCCGAGTACGGAGATCCAATGATTGCCCGTGGTGCCCACCTGAGCCGCAATCTGGGCCATTGCGGCGAATGCCACACGCCGCGCAATGCACTGGGCATCAGTGATATGGGGCGCGAATTTGCCGGCGGCGAGATGTCTGATGGTCACGTTGAAGCGATTGACGCTGAGGCACTGGCCAGCTGGTCAGAGGAAGATCTGGCGCTGTTCCTGTTTATCGGACTGAAACCCGATGGCGAGTATGTCGGTGGCAAGATGGAACCGGTCATTGAACACAACACCGGCCGGCTTACCGATGAGGATCGGCAAGCCATGGCAGCGTTCTTTAAACGGGGATTATGAACAATTTGCCAGTGCCCTTGCAGGCTTGCAGCCTGTCAGTCGACGCGGTACTCGCGGTGGCAGTTACCGCAAGTGGAGCCAAACGCACGAACGGCAGCGATAGTGGTATTGCGGTCACCTCCAGCAGCGACGTCGGCAAAGGTCAGGGCTGCGGCCTGCAGCTCACTGGCTTTCTGCTCAAAATCAGCCATATTGTCCCAGATAATGGGCAGGGCTTCGGTTTCCACCGTGAATTCACGCGTGTCGTTGGCGGCGAATACTTCCGGAATCATCGGCGCCAGCTCGGCAATGCGACGCGCATTGCGCTCGGCCACGGCCGCATCAAATTCCGCACCGCGGGCCATGCCACTGATCGGCGCCATGTTGAAACCCAGCAGTTTAAAAACAGCCTGGCGTGTTTCAGTCGATGCTGCCGCACGCTCCTGTGGCGTGGGTTCATCCTGCTGCGCACTCACGGTGACAACAAGCACTGACGACAATACCAACGTACCAATAGCAAACACCTTTCTTAACATTGTTTTTACTCCCTGGTTTCAGACTGACAAGCAAATGGTCTCACGCGAGTATACATCAATTCAGCCGCGCTTCACTTTCTCGACAATGGCTGATGTGGAACAGTTATCCAGAAAGGAAAGCACTTTGACCTGCCCGCCGTAGCTGCGGACGTAATCACCGCCGACGACCTGCTCATCGGTGTAGTCGCCACCCTTGACCAGAATATCCGGCTGAATGCGCGTCAACAGATTTTCCGGTGTATCTTCAGCAAAACTCACCACCCAGTCCACGGCCTCAAGCCCTGCCAACACCGCCATGCGCCGTTCCACCGGATTGATGGGGCGGCTTTCGCCTTTGAGTCGGCGAACTGAATCGTCATCGTTGATGGCAACAATCAGGCGATCTCCAAGCTGCCGCGCCTGTGCCAGATATCCCACATGACCGGCATGAATGATGTCAAAGCAGCCATTGGTAAACACAATCTTCTCGCCGTGTGCGCGCGCATCTTCGACCGCCATCACCAGCTGATCTGCGGTCATCGCACCGCGGCCGGTTCCCTGTAGCAACTGCAGGGCACGACGCAGCTCGGGGCCACTGATCGCGGCAGTGCCAAGACGTGCAACCGCCAGCCCTGCGGCAAGATTGGCAAGCATGACGGATTTTTCCATGTCCTCACCGGCAGCCAGTGATGCGGCCAATACAGCCACCACCGTGTCACCGGCACCGGTCACATCAAATACTTCGCGCGCCTGGGCTGGCAGGTGCAGCGCTGCCCGCGAAGCCTGCAATAGTGTCATGCCCTTTTCGCCACGAGTGACCAGGACGGCATCCAGCGCCAGTGATTCACGCAGCCGCTGACCGCGTTCGATCAGTTCATCCTCGCTGTGACAGGCACCCACCACCGCCTCAAACTCCGAAAGATTGGGAGTAATGACCGTGGCACCATGATACTTGCTGAAGTCTGTCCCCTTGGGATCGACCACGACCGGCACGCAGCGGTCTCTGGCTGCCTGGATCAGATGGCGCGTCTGTGCCAGCGAGCCTTTGCCGTAATCCGACAGCACCAGCACCTGGGTCGCCTCAAGCGCCTGCTGGACATGCTGATGCATGGCATCCACAGCTTCTGCCGGGAAGGCCTCTTCAAAATCGACCCGCAGCAGCTGTTGCTGCTGGCTGATGATGCGCAGCTTGGTAATGGTCGGAATATTGTCTGTTGATGTGAACTGGCAATCGACACCGGCGGCCTTCAGTTTGCCCTGCAGCTCGTCAGCAGCTTCATCGCGCCCTGTGATGCCAGCGACCGAGGCGGCGGCACCCAGCGCTGCGATATTCAGTGCCACGTTGGCAGCGCCACCGGGGCGATCTTCATTGGCTGCCACTTTGACAACCGGCACCGGCGCCTCTGGCGAAATACGCGAAGCCTTGCCATGCCAGTAGCGGTCCAGCATCACATCACCGGCCACCAGTACACGAGCCAGGGGGTATTGCGGTAAATCGATATTCATGAGGATTCACTGTCCTGTCGCGCGTCGGCGATACACACAATCAATGGCGGCCATCATAGCACAGCCCGCCATCCGGACATCCTGCCGGGAAGGACGCCGGTTTGTCACGCCTGCCGCCGTTCCTGCTACAATGCGGCCTGACAATAATCAGACTGACAGGTAAGGTGTGAGCAGGCAGCGACCGCAACACAGCGACAATCCACGCGACTATCTGGGCCCGCGTTACTGGCCGACCTGGCTGGCCTACGGGTTTATCTGGCTGATTGCACATCTGCCCTATCGCCTGCAGGTCTGGATCGGCGAGATGCTCGGGCTGCTGATGTACCGGCTTGCAGGCAGCAGACGCCGGGTCTGCCAGCGCAACATCGAGCTGTGTTTTCCCGAGCTGAGTGCGGACCAGCAGCGCAAACTCGTGCGCGAAACCTTCAAGTCCAATGGCGTGGGTGTCATGGAGATCGGTCTGGCCTGGTGCCGTAAACCTGCCGATTTCAAACACATGGTGCAGGCCACCGGGCTGGAAAACCTGATCAAGGCACATGAGCAGGGCCGCGGCGTCCTGCTGGTCAGCGCTCACTTCTCGACTATCGAATTTGTTGGCAGCCTGATGTCGCTGCTCTACCCAATTGACGTAACCTATCGCGCCCACAAGAATCCATTATTCGATGCCCTGATGAAACGCGGCCGACAGCGTCTCTACGGTGCGGTTGTAGAGCGCAAAGAGGTACGTCGGGCGCTACGCCGCCTGCAGGAAGGCCATGTACTCTGGTACGCCGCCGATCAGGACTACGGGCCCAGACACTCCATCTTTGTCGACTTCTTTGGCATACCTGCCGCCAGCATCACGGCGACCAGCAAATACGCCGGATTCAATAATTCGCTGGTCATCTTTTTGGCGCATTATCGCAACGCCGACAACAGTGGTTATCACCTGTATTTCAGCGAACCTCTGGAAGACTATCCGACCGGCGACGACCACGCCGACGTGAAACGAATCAATACACTGATCGAAGCTGCCATTCGAAAAGCACCCGAACAGTACATCTGGCTGCACAGACGGTTCAAGACGCGCCCTGAAGGCAGCCCGGACCTGTACAGCAGGCAGCTGCCCCCTTCCCACGATCGTCACTGAGTGAAGTCATGAACCCGGCATACAGGCCCCATCTCCCGCCACTGACCCTGATCCGACTGATCACTGTGCTCGCCAGCCTGTTGCTGTCGTGGCTGGCAGTGACCCTGAATGCGCAGCCCAATACTGACGCATACATCTACGTTCGAACGGCAGAGATCGCGCTTGAGCAGGGCCTGACGGCTGCCTACGGCCACTATCAGTGGGCGCACATGTCACTTGTGATTGCGATGATCCACAAGATTACCGGCCTGAGCATGTTCCAGGCAGCCTATTTATTAAACGCACTTACCTTCGCTTTGATGAGCCTTGCTTTTGTCAATCTGGTTGCAGCGCTGGCGCCCACCCGCCGCGTGGCCTGGCTTGCCATGCTGGTCATCCTCAGTTTCCCACTGATCAATGAGTTCCGGGCCTACATTATTCGTGACATTGGCTTTCTGGGTTTTGCACTGATAGCCATGCTGCAACTGATCCATTTCAATCGCACTTTACTGCTGCGCCATGCCGTGCTGTTTGTCGCCGCGAGTCTGGCTGCCGCCCTGTTCCGACCGGAGGCACTGCTGCTGATGTATGTGTCACCTGTCACGCTGCTGATGAACAAATCACTGTCAGAGAATAATCGCCGACGTGGTTTTCTGCGTCTGGAAATCATAGCCCTGCTGGCCATTGCGCCGATGCTGATTGTGTTCGCGTTCAGCCAGATCGAGCTGCAACAACAACTGCAAAGCTTCGCACTGATTTACCAGCCCTTCCTCAACAATCTGCAGGATATTTTTCAGCCTGACGCTGCGCTGAATGCAGCAGTATTTGGCGAATACGGTGCGCAGTTTGTCGGTCAGTATTCCGGCATATTTCTGTTTGTGGGGCTGTTGGCGGTACTGCTCGCCTGCCTGATCGACAGTCTGGGTCTGGTCGGCGCCCCTCTGCTGGCCTACGGTTATATCAAACGGCTGGTAAAACTTGAGCATCCTGTGACGAACGTGCTGCTGATATGGGCCGGCACATCATTGCTGATATTGCTGGCCTTCATCCTGCTGACGCGTTTTATCACCACCCGTTATGCGCTGATGTTCTGCACCGTTCTACTGATCTTCATTCCGTTTATTGTCGATCGCAGCTGGCGTATTGCTGCGGCCGAAAACCGGACCAGACGTTTTGCCGGGTTGATGATTTTTCTGCTGCTGTTCGCGTTTATTGATTCACATATTTCTTTTGGGGATCCCAAGCGCCACCTGCAGGAAGCCACGGCATGGATTGAACAGAGCACAAGGCGCGATGCGCCACTGGTCACCAATGAAATATACCTGGCCTACGAAACAGGCCGCGTTGAAGACTATGATGTGGTACGCCGAGAGATGGAACCGGAACTGCTGCTGCAGGCTTCGCCAGGCACCATATTCGCCCTGACACCGCGTGGCAGCTTTGATCAGCAACTGCAGGCAGAGATAAATCGCGGCGCCCTGCGACTGATCCGCAGCTTCAGTGCCGAGCGCGGCGCAGATTTGATGGTGTTTGAAAAGGAACTGCCATAGCGCTGGCTGTCAGTGCGGCGCATGGCAAACTACCAGCCCTGTACCTCATCGTCTGATTTGGTAACCAGCACGTCCTGCATGATCATGTATTCCAGGTCAGATCCATGGAACATGTCCAGTGCATCCTCCGGACTGCAGATCATCGCTTCACCCGGCCGGTTCAGTGAGGTGTTCAGCACAATCCCATAGCCGGTTTTCTTTTCCATCGCCTCCAGCACGGCATGAAAACGTGGATTGCTTGCCTTGCGCACCACATGTGCACGCGTGGTGCCATCTTTGTACACAACAGCTGGAAACAGTTCGCGCCATTCAGGCACAACGTCAAACGAGATGGTCATAAAGTCGGCTGCGTGATCCAGATCCAGCATTTGTTTTGCAAGCGATTCCAGCATGCTGGGAGAAAATGCGCGCCACTTTTCGCGGAACTTCACTTTCTGATTGATCTCCTGAACACTGCCGGAGATACGCGGGTTGCCGAGAATACTGCGATTACCCAGCGCCCGTGGTCCGAACTCCATTCGCCCCTGGAACCAGGCCACCAGATGACCTTCTGTCAGCAGCTCCGCGGCTTTTTCTGCGGGACTGTCGAGTATCTCGAATATCGGCCGATCGCGATGAGCCTTGCAGGCGCGAATGCACTGGTCGGTGGTAAAGCGCGGACCAAGGTAAGTGTGCCGCAGTTTGCCGACCTCAATATTCTGTTTGCTGATGGCGTAGGCGGCAGCACCAATGGCCGTGCCTGCATCTCCTGCCATGGGCTGTACATACAGCTGTTTGACCCAGGGCAGGTCCAGCAGGCGTCGATTCAATTTCACGTTAAACGCGCCCATACCCGCGATCACCAGCTGTCCGTTTTCCTTAAGCGCATCTGCCAGATAATGGGTGACCAGTCCGGTTGTAATCTTTTCATGCAATTTCTGCATGGCGGCAGCGTAGTGAACATAGGGATCCTGAAATACGTCGCCAGCCCGGCGCGGACCCAGCTGATCTATAAAATCCTCACTGTAGGGGTAACCGACACTGCGCTGCTTGTAGCGCCGCAGACCGACAGTGCGGATCATGCGGGTGTTGATGCGAAAATCCTTGCCACTGTAATCAGCGAGAAACGACAGGTCGTATTTTTCCGCATTGCCGTAAGTGGCAATGCCCATCACCTTGGTTTCACCATCCAGTGAATCAAAGCCCAGGTAATCACACATGGCCCCATACAAACCTTTTAGCGAGTCAGGCTCATATAGCTCTTTGATCTTGTGGATGCGCCCGTTCTCTCCATAGGCGAACAGTGTCGTGGCGTATTCTCCACGCAGGTCCAGGCTCAGGATCGCGGTTTTGCCTTTGAAGCCGCTGAGATAGTAGGCACTCGCGGCATGTGCAAGCTGATGCTCAACCGGGACAAACCGCACTTTCTCCCAGGGAATCGCCAGTTCAGCCAGCATGGCCTTGACGCGTTTAACGTAACGACGATAGCGACGATTACCATTAAACAGCGCATCGAGTGCGCGGTCAGGCGCGTACCACATCCGCGCCGCATAGTGCCAGCGGGCGCGCCCGAAGATGGAAACTGGTGCGTAGGATATGGCGACCTGGTCGATCTGGCGGGGCTTGAGTTTTGCGGAGCGCAGGCAGTAGCGCACTGCATTGACTGGCATCATGCCACGGGCGTGTTTGCGCCTGACCAGACGCTCTTCCTCTACGGCTGCGACCACCTCGCCGTCAATAAACAATGCGGCGGCTGCGTCGTAGCCCAGTTCGCCAGACAGTCCCAATGTGATCACAGGCATATCAATCGGCCTTGTTTAATGTAATCGAAGCACCAAGCTGTGAACGGACAGCCTGCTGCTCGGTGGGTTTATCGCGCCAGTTGGCAAGAAATCTTTCCACATCTCGTTCAAAATACCGGTGAAACCGTGTCGCCAGCCCTTCCCGCCGCATCGCATCCAGATCCAGTGTGATCAGCTTGCCGCCCTGCTCATCCTGATGATACAGAAAATTGCTCGCTTTCATATCGCCGTGGATCATCCGGTACTGTTTCATCGTCGCAAAAAGACGTCGGAACTGCCGCAATACGTCCGTCCACACTTCGCACTCCACATCCTGTGACAGCATGGACAGTACATCCGTCCCTTCCGAAATCTCAGTGACAAAGTAGGCAACGCCCCGCAGCGGGCCCCAGCGATGTTCCAGCATCAGAACCGGCCTGGGAGTGTTCAGCCCCATCTGCTGCAGCCAGTGCGCGTTTCGCCAGCAGTACCAGGCGCGACTTGGCCGAAACAGGCGCCGCAGCAGGTAGCCGGGGTTGCGCAGATTATACCGCTTAACCACACAGGTTTTGCCACCCCATGGCAGGCGCACGACTGTCGTTGAGTCACCATCTTTAAGGAGTTTGCCGTCAGCAATCGCTGCGTCAGGGTCAGCAATGAACTGCCGAAGAGCGGCGCAGTCATCGCTGCGATGAAACAGCGCTACTCGCCCGAAGTCCTGTTGCCGCGCGATGTCCGGACCATCACGATAGAGCGTAGAGACCATCCGGCGCAGTGGTTTCAGCCGGTCGCGGCGGGCGATCCGCCCGGCCTTGTTGATGACCTGGCGCCAGAAATCAGCGTCTTCGCGAAGCGCCTGTGCTGGTGACTTTCCGGTGTAGTCGCGAATAAAGCGAAAGCAGTCTGTGCGGCTTAGCCCCGCGGGCTCACTGGAAAAATAAAGTCCGGCAATATCCTTGACGATCCAGCGCCTGGACAGCGTCGGGTGGATCAGTGCGCGATGCAGATCGATGACTGAAAGGAGCGGATCGGCGTCGGTAGCCACGCTGCCGTCCTGACGGCAGCTCAGCAAAAAATGGCACAGATAAAAATCCCGGTGACACATGCCACTACCGTGCATGCGACGCGCAATATCAGCAACAGCCCTGATCAATTGCCAGCGGTAGTGACGCGGCGGGCGATCACTACTCCACTGTTCGCAATAGGTTTCCAGGCTGATACTCGGCGCAATTTCGTCAGTGATCAGGAATGATTCGCGCTGTGCAGGATTGACGCCACGCTCACCAAAGGCCGCCACTTTCATCGTGGGCACCCCCAGCCCGGTCAGATGCATGATGGCGCGCCATTCGGTGCGTGCGCCGATGATTGGCAGACGCAGCGTTAACAGATTCTTGAGTATCTCTGTCCAGCCGACGCCCTGATGAATCTTTGCAAAATAGGCGTGGCCATCCACCTCGAATCGTAATGTCCGCCGCCCTGGCGCCTGCCGATACACATCCCCCTGCAAGCTCATTGCCTGGGCAAAGACGTCATGGTCACCCAGGTAAGATCGCATATCCTCGCGCATCTGCAGGTTCTGCTTCATGCTGGTACCTGCTCCGATCTGGCCGCCGACTCGATGATCGCCAGCGCCGTATCCGCCATACCGAACACGTCGACCTTGTCTACATAGGCCAGCCCATTGCTGCGCCAGTTGTGTCGATCGGAGGAGATAAGCATTTCGTGCAGACGGGCATTGAGATCTTTTTGCCGAAACGGCGATGGACAGACCTGGCCTGCACCAGCCTGACGCACATGGAATGCATACCCACAGGTATCGGTCGTCAATACAGGCAGACCATTGATGATGGCCTCTATTATGGTGTACCCGGCACTTTCATAGTGTGCCGGATTCAGATAGAGATCACAGGCAGCGAAGAACCTGGGAACATCGTCACGACCTCCCAGAAATTCCACGCGATCATCGACCCCGAGGCGGCGGGCGAGACGTCGATACTTTGCAGCGCGACCCTGGCCTATGACCAGCAGTCGAGCGCGCGACCTGAGCGCTGTCGGCAATGCTGCCAGCGCACGAATCGAACGATCCAGCCCTTTGACACGAAAACCGGAACCAACCTGCAGAATCAGCAGTTCGTCGGGTGCTCGCTGGTACTGCTCGCGCACTTCATTGCGGACGGATTCAATGTCGTCTCCTGGCAGGCGATCACGGCTGATCCCTGGGGGCAGCATGTGCAACCTGTCTTCACAGCCAGGGTAGTGCGCACTGAAATCTTTTTGCTGCTGTGGCGACAGGATCATGACCTGCGTGCGGCTTTCAGCGCCAAAGACCGCCTGCTCATAGCGAAGAAAGTGCTGATAGCGCGGCAGGTAGCGGCTGAGAAAGCGATTCTCCCGACGCATTCTTTCCGCGAAACAGGGATCAGCGGCAAAATGCACATCCAGCCCCGGCATTTTGCTGAAACCCACCACCACATCATAGGACTGCTTCTTCAGGGCAGCCTGGGTCCACTCTGTATAGCGCTGATACAGAACATGCCGACTGATTGCCGAAACAGGGACCAGATGTCTCACAATGCCGTCCGGAATATCGCCCTGCCAGGACAGGCAATACACATCAACCTGGTGACCGGCGTCGATGCAGCGCTGCGCAATACGCATAAAGTCGCGCTGCTGACCGCCGTAGGGAAAGTACTGATAAATGAGCATGGCGATCTTCACGGCCGCTCACCCTGCGCATCAGCCTCGCTAATCATGCGACCAAGATGCGAGAAAACCATGTCAGGTGATAGCGACCGGTAACACGGCGGCTGCACCTGAAACTCTCCCTCCCGCTCAGTCGTGTCAAACAGCGCTTGACCACGATAGCTGCATTCGCGCCGCATGCAGGGCGAACAGGCCAGGTCTGCCTTCAGGTGCAATTGATGGTAGCCAAAGGTTCCTGACAGACCCGGGTTGGTGGCTCCATACAGAGAAACCGTTGGTATATTCAGCGCCGCTGCCAGGTGTCCCAGACCGGTGTCCACCGCGACAACGCCCTCGCACTGCTGCAGCTGCTGTGCAAGACCGGTCAGGCTCTGTTTGTCCAGCAAAGTGACACCGGTCAGGCCATCAGCGATCGCTTCGGCACGCTCCTGCTCCTGCAGATTGCCCCAGGAAACTTTGACCTCATATCCGGAGGCCACTGCCAGTCGGGCCAGTTCCTGCCAGTACGGCAAAGGCCAGTGTTTGCTCTGCCAGGTAGTGCCGTGTAAAAACATCAACGCTGGCCTGTCGCCGGACGCAGGTGACGGGGAACCGGGCTGGATACCGTAGTCGATTTCATCGGGATCAAAGCGATAGCCCAGTGCCTGTGCAAACAACTGACGTACACGCTGCACGGCATGGCCACCTTTTGGCACTGCCAGACGTTTTTGATAAATCAGGCTGCTGGCCGGTTCCTTGATGCTGTCACGGTCCAGGCCGACACGCTGTCCCCTGGCCTGCCAGGCAATCAATGCACTTTTGACCAGACCCTGAGCGTCAATTACAAGATCATAGCGCTGTGATTTGAGTTGACGACGAAAACGCTTGTACTCGCCACCGGTCAGTGACTGCCACCAGTTCTTGCGCCAGCGGCGAATGGCAACCGGTATCACATCAACAACAGCAGGATGCCAGCCCGGAATCTCCGCAAATGCTTCCTCGACGACCCAGTCTGCCTGCAGGCCGGGAATGGCCCGCATGGCGTCGGTCAGAGCCGGCAAGGTGTGGATGACATCACCAAGCGATGAGGTTTTGACAATCAGGATACGCAAGGTTGCATGTCTCCCACTATGATACTGGCGGACAGCCGCTCCAGCGCCTTGATGACGCGCGAGGGCTCAAGTTCAGTGAGACAACGTTTGTGCTGCAAGGGGCATTCACGCTGAAAGCAGGGCCTGCAATCTATATCGGTATTCAGAATCGCCACCTGGTCAGACAGTGGCGGCGTGAAATCCGCCGACGTAGAACCATACACAGCGACCAGTGGGCGGTGCAGGGCCGCAGCAATGTGCATCAGGCCTGAATCATTGCTGACTACGGCAGTTGCCTGCGACAGTAAATCAATGGCCTGATCCAGCGAAGTTTTGCCGGCCAGGTCATGACAGGCTTCGTTGCCTGTCAGCGCGGCAATCTCACCCGTTACTGCCTGGTCTTTGGCAGAACCCATCAGCACCACATGCCAGCCTTTGTTGATGTGCTCTTTGGCAACTTCGGCATAGTGCTCACAGGGCCAACGCTTGGCGTCACCAAACTCGGCACCCGGACACAACATCAGTAAACGCTGACCTGGTGGTAAGGCAAACTGTTCACAGACCTGTCTGGCCTGTTCCCGGTTGACCTGCAGTTGCGGCACGGGCAATGGATCTGGCAAGTCAACTGGCAATGCAGAGTCTGCCGGCAACCCCAGCGCCACAAAGCGTTGCACCATCAGTGGTAGTGTCTGCTTGTCCAGGTCGCGGCAGTCATTCAACACCCAGCCACGTTTTTCGCCACGCCAGCCCGTGCGCAGGGGAATTCCTGCAAACAGGGGCACCAATGCTGACTTGAATGAGTTGGGCAGCAGAATGGCCTGGTCATAATGCCGCTCAGCCAGCGTGCGGCCCAATCGAAAGCGCTTGCCCAGACCGACCTCACGATGCGCCAGGGGCAGATCGATTGCCTGCCTGACCTGCGGCATACGCGCAAGCAATGGGCGGCTCCAGGCCGGCGCCAGCACGTCGATAACTGCTTCCGGATTACGATGGCGCAATTCTATGAACAGCGACTGTGCCATGACCATGTCGCCCACCCAGGAGGGGCCAACAATCAGAATGCGTTGTGGCGTACTCACTGAGGTACCCCGGTAGGTGGACTCTCGGTTGATTCCATGTACGGGGCAAACACCTGCTGCCAGATAGCCGCGACCTGTTCACGCGACTCTGCGAGCGGGGCCAGGGTTGCCTCACACTGCTCTTCACTGAGCTCACTGGCATCGGTCTGCTGCAGGGCAAACTCGTGCAGGGTTGAGCGCAGCGCCAGATAGGCGGCCATCAGGTTCTTGATGGCCTGCTCCGATAACAGCTCGCATTGCTCAGCGGATTCCAGTATGCGCATATTGTCCGAATAGCGCGTCAGACCGGCGCAGTCCTGAGACTGCGACAGCACCATAAATTGAACGATAAATTCAATATCAACAATCCCACCCAGCCCCTGCTTGATGACAAAAGCAGGCTGGTTCGCTTTGCGGCCCGCTTTACGGGTCAGTTCATCGCTCATTTTTTTGCGCATATTGATCACATCAGCTGCCAGCCTGTCGATGTCACGCGTTTCGCTCAGCAGCGTGGCTCGCAGGCTCTCAAACTGCTCGGCCATGGCCATTGAGCCAGCCACTGCTCGCGAGCGCACCAGCGCCTGATGCTCCCAGGTCCAGGCCTCTTTGCGCTGATAGTTTTCAAACGCGGGCAAGGTAGTAACCAGCAATCCGGATTCGCCGGAGGGCCGCAGCCGCATATCGACTTCATACAGCTTGCCGGACATGGTGTGTGTGCCCAGCATGGTGATGACGCGTTGCGCCAGGCGTGTGTAGAACTCTCTGCTGTTGATGGATTTCTGCCCTTCCGCAGCGACAGTGTCGTGCTCCAGCGTACCGTCATGCACAAAGACAAGATCCAGGTCCGACAGATAGCTGAGCTCGATACCGCCCAGTTTGCCATAGGCAATAACGACAAAGTCCATCTCGCCGTGTTTGTCATGGCTGTTGACCGGATAGCCGTGCTTGCGTGTCAGGTGCTGCCAGCACAGTGCCAGCACCTGCTCAAGAATGGCCTCGGCGGTAAATGTAAGATAGTCGCTGACTTTCATTACCGTCATCGAGCCGGTTATCTGTGCGGCCGCCACCTGCAGGGTATGGCATTGCTTGAAGTAGCGCAGGAATTCCATCTGCTCTTCAAAATTTTCTTCGTTGATTCGCATCAGGCCCTGCACCAGCTCTTCCTGCAACGCGGATTTCTCCGGCGGCTGCCGCACCACTGTTAGCAACTCATCAAGCAGCACCGGATGTTTGCTCATGAAGTCGGCGATGAAGGGACTGGCGGTGCACAGCTGCACGAACTGCCGCATGGCGGAAGGATTTTCTGACAGCAGCACCAGGTAGGCGGTACGCCGGGCGACAGCTGCAACCAGTTTCATCACCCGTTCCAGCCCGAGGCTGGGTGTGTTTTCGTGCGCCAGTGTGGCGAGCAGCAGCGGCATGAAGCGGTTAAAGCGCTGCCGGCTGTCAGCTGGCAAAGTACGGAATACCCGATCCTGGCGAAACTCACAGAGCGTCTGCCAGCTGGCCTCTGCCTGCTCGAAGCCCAGATTCTGTAATTCGGCAACGGCGGCCTCGTCGCTTAACTCCTGTTGCCACAGCGCCAGCAGTTCGGCGTCGTCGACATCGTGACGGGTCGCGTCATCCTCGTCATCAACCTGAATCACGTCCCGGTAATGCTCACGCACAATGGCGCGATGCTGCTCCAGCACATCCAGCAGAGTCGACCATGAGGCATTTTTCAGATCAGGCACACCCATACCGATGGCCACCCGCAGCTGCTCCTGCTCTGAGCTGGGCAAAGCCTGTGTCTGCTGGTTGGCGAAGCCCTGCAGTTTGTGCTCAAGATCGCGCAGAAAATTGTAGGCATTGCGCAGTGACTGCACGGTCTCTGCTGACAGGTATTCGCCGGCCACCAGCGCATCCATGGCCTTGTACAGTGACTCCTGCTGCAGGCGTTTGTCGCGGCCGCCATGCACCATCTGCAGTGCCTGAACAATAAACTCGACCTCACGGATACCGCCGGCGCCCAGCTTTATATCCTGATCCATGCCTTTTTTGCGCACCTGCTTGTTGATCTGCAACTTCATTGCACGCAGCGACTCAATCGCCGAAAAATCCAGGTAGCGCCGGTAGCTGAAGGGTCGCAGTCGCTGCAGCAATTCCTGGCCTGCCTTGATATCGCCGGCCACGGCACGTGCCTTGATCATGGCGTAACGCTCCCAGTCACGCCCCTGCGACTGGTAGTAGTTCTCCATGGCATCAAAGCTGCACACCAGCACTCCTTCACTGCCGTAGGGGCGCAGACGCATGTCCACCCGGAACACAAAGCCATCCGCTGTCACCGCATCCAGGGCGTCAATCAGCTGCTGCCCCAGTTTCAGAAAGAACTGCTGGCAGGTGACGGGCTCTTTGCCATTCTCAGAAGTGGTCTCGCCCGACTCGGGATAGGCAAACATCAGATCAATATCGGAAGACAGATTCAGCTCACCTGCCCCCAGCTTGCCCATGCCAATCACCACCATCCGCACAGGCTCGCCGCTGCGTGCACCGATCGGCACCCCATACTCGGCAACCGCCTGCTGATAAAGCGTATCCAGGGTGACATCCAGCGCCGCCTCGGCCAGTCTTGACACCTCTGCGGCGGTATCGCGCATGGACGCCTGATGTGTCACATCGCGCCAGATAAGGCGCAGCATCTGCTGCTGCTGACTCAGTCGCAAGCGCTGCTTTAATGTATCCATCGACACAGTTGTTGCGCTCTCGGATGACTCAGCGGCACCACAAAGCAGTTGCGACAGTTGCTGTTGATAGTCGTTAGCCAGTGGATGGTGCAATGTACCCGAATCAAGCAGCGCCAGCAGTAATTCCGGATGCTGAATGCAAACAGTAGCCGCGTAGTCGCTGGCTGCCCAGACCTGGGCCAGCTCGCGCAGCAGGCCCGGCTGATCTTCCAGGCGCTGCTGCAGCGCTGAGGGTAGCTTGCCCTCCTGAAAACGCTGCCAGTATCGCTCGAGAACGGGTTTGAGGGCGTCGGGGAGATGATCGGTAATTAGCACAGTAATCCTTTGTTTGGGCCAGGCAGTTAAGTTTATACTGCAGCGCTTCAAATACAAGCCGCGCGCTTGACCAGCGCGGCCTTCACACTGTTGGACATCATGCTGTTATTCAGACTCAACAATCTGTCGCTCGCCTTTGGCGACCACCCACTGCTGGACCAGGTATCGCTGACCATCCACAAAGGGGAGCGCATCGGCATTCTCGGCCCCAATGGCGCAGGCAAGTCCACTTTCATGAAGGTGCTGCTCGGCCGCATCCAGGCGGATGGTGGCGAGCTGTGGCGCGCAGAAGGCATCAAGGTCGCCTATCTGGACCAGCAACTGCCGGAGCGTGATGAGCAGACGCTGTACGATTACATCGCAGGCGGTCTGGAAGGCCTGGGCGACCTGCTGCGGCAATACCACCAGCTGACGCGTGACAGCAATACCGACTTCAGCGATCAGCAGGTGCTGGATCGCATGGCCAGTCTGCAGAAACAGATAGAACAGGTAGATGGCTGGGCAGTGGAACATCGTATCGAAGCCATGCTGGATGTGCTCAAGCTGCCAGCCGATGCAAAAATGAAAACCCTGTCGGGCGGCAGCCGACGTCGCGCCGCACTGGGGCGCGCGCTGATCGCCGAGCCCGACCTGTTGATGCTGGACGAGCCCACCAACCATCTGGACATCCCGACCATTGAGTGGCTGGAGAATACGCTCAATGAATTCCGCGGCGCCGTGTTGGTGATCACTCACGATCGTCAGTTCCTGCAGAGCATCAGCAATCGCATTATCGAGCTGGATCGCGGTCGGCTGCGCAGCTGGGACTATGGCTACGAGCGCTTCCTGGTGTTTCGCGAACAGCAACTGGAAGCAGAGGAAAAAGCCAACCAGGAGTTCGACAAAAAGCTGGCCGAAGAAGAGCGCTGGATTCGCCAGGGCATCAAGGCCCGCCGTACCCGCAACGAAGGGCGAGTGCGGGCGCTGAAACAACTGCGCGAAGAGCGCAAACAGCGCCGCGAACTCAGCGGCCCGGCGCGCATGTCACTGGAACAGGCTGGCAGCTCTGGCAAGATTGTTGTGGAGGCGGAAGACCTGAATCACCGCTTTGGCGACCAGCTTATTCTGAAGAAT
Organism: Gammaproteobacteria bacterium UBA2675; assembly: GCA_002354805.1. Lineage (GTDB taxonomy): Bacteria > Pseudomonadota > Gammaproteobacteria > Pseudomonadales > Pseudohongiellaceae > Pseudohongiella. The sequence goes on along the minus strand of DEMH01000009.1, from coordinate 398,691 downwards.
TTCTCGACCAAAATTCTGCGCGGCGATCGCGTGGGTCTGATTGGTGCCAATGGCAGTGGCAAGACCACACTGCTGCGCATTCTCCTGGGCGAGATCAAACCCGACAGCGGCAAGGTCAAGCTGGGTACTAACCTGGAGATTCTTTATTTCGACCAGTTGCGCAACCAGCTGGACGTTGACCAGAACATCATCGACTATCTGGCCGAAGGCCGTGAGTTCATCGACATCAATGGCAAGCAGAAACATGTCATCAGTTATCTGCAGGATTTTCTGTTCCCACCCAAGCGTGTCCGACAGCCCATCAAGTCACTTTCCGGTGGCGAGCAGAACCGTCTGATCCTGGCCAAACTGTTCAGCAAACCCGCCAACCTGGTGGTGCTGGACGAACCGACCAACGATCTGGACATGGAAACGCTGGAGCTGCTGGAAGAAATTCTGCTGGATTTCAGTGGCACGCTGCTGGTAGTCAGCCACGACCGGAAATTCCTCGACAACGTGGTGACCAGCTCTATCGTGTTTGAAGGCCCTGGCGTCGTGAAGGAGTACGTTGGCGGTTATCAGGACTGGCTGGATCAGGGCGGTAAAATGTTGTCCTTCCTGACTGATGAGCGCAAACAGAAGGACTCGAAACCAGCCAGCAGCAAAGCGGCATCGGTCCAGAAAACGGAACAGCGCACTGAACAGAAAACCAGTCAGAAAATCGACAGGCAAAAACAAAAAGCGCTGGACCAGGTAACGCGCCAGATCGAAAAAACCGAACAGGAAATCAAGGCCGTTGAAGACAGCATGGCCGAGCCCGGTTTCTATGATCAGCCGCAGACTAAAATTCAGCCGACGCTGGATAAAATGGCGGCCCTGCAGGAAAAGCTGGATCAGCTGTTTGAGCAGTGGCAGGCGCTTGAGGACGAATAACACTCGTCCTCAGCTGCACCTGCTTCAGCTTGAGCCCAGCCTTACCGCTGTTCCGTAAACCAGAATCTCGGCCGCACCGGTCATGATGTAACTGGTGGAGAAACGCACCTCGACAATGGCATCGGCGCCCAGCGCCTGTGCTTCGGCAATCATCCGGTCAATCGACTGTTCACGCGACTCCGCCATCATTTTGGTGTAGTCGTGTATCTCACCACCTACCAGCATTTTCAGGCCCGCCAGTATGTCGCGGCCTACGTGACGCGCGCGGATGGTATTGCCTCGCACAATGCCCAGTGTTTCGGTAACTGGCCGACCGGCTATGCTTGCTGAGCTTGCGATGATCATCGTTGAATATCCTTGTATCGTTCGTTTTTATTCAAAAACAGTCGCTCCCTTATGATCGACACCATTAAAATAGTGCCACCCGCCACTATGCTGCCGCCCGCCAGGCGAATCCACAGCGGAATGCTGCTGTCAGTAAACCAGTTGCGTCCAATTTCCCAGGCGCCATAGAACATAAGCACAATGGCACCCAAGGAGAAAAGTATCCAGCCAATGCCGCGCTCTACCCGACGGTACACACCCTGCCAATAGTTGTCCCAGACCTCGGGTGAGGGTTCTTTGAATCTGCTTGCCACAGTGACCTCCCGTGTTCTTTTCATGGCCTCATATTCCTTCTGCAAATCAGGGTCTGAATCCAGCCAGCGCTGGATTTCAGCGCGTTGTGCGTCACTGACTTCGCCATCCAGCTCAGCCATCAGCCATTGATGAATATTGTCTTTATCGATTGATGCGTCGCCATTGCTCTCAGGGCTGCTCATCACCATCCTCCTCCAGCAGGCTCCGCAATCGGGAGCGAGCCGTGTAAAGCCGCGACATGACCGTACCAATCGGAATACCCAACAGGCAGGCAATGTCCTTGTAAGCATAATCGTGCATGTCTTTAAGACTGATGATCTCCCTGTCACTGACCGAGAGCTGCATCAGGGCAGCATTGACGCGTGCCACCTGTTGTTGCCGGCGCAATTCCTGCTCTGGCTCCCGGTCGGCCTGACCGGCGGCCGTTTCCAGCCAGGCGTCCGCGGCATCCCCGCCCACCTGCGGATGTCGACGCCGACTGCGCAGGGCATTCATGGCCAGATTTCTCAGCACGGTGTAAAACCAGGGATAAAACGGCTGAGCTGCATCATACTGACCGATCGATCGCCAGACTCTGGCGAAGGTTTCCTGCGAAACCTCCCGGGCATCATCCTCATTACCCAGCAGCGCCAGTGCCTGAAAGTAGGCCGGGCGCATCAGCTGGCCAACCAGCTCAGAGAAGGCGCTTCGATCGCCCGTCTGACACCGCCTGATCAAGTCCTTTGATAGTTCCTGTTGCACCTGCATTCATCTCTGTTTGGTTTCATCTGGATACTACACCGGCCAAACTACTTTATTCGATCTGATAAACTGATTTTGATAAACAGGCGTATACCCCGCTATACGAGCAGCCGAATGACTGCCCGCCCAACATGACGCTCGCCAACGACGCTGGAGTACCCTTATGGCAGATCAGCAACAAGACAAACCTGAACACGGCAAACTGTTCTTCTACAGCCTGGTGGCTGCGGCATTTACAGGCCTGATCGCTTTCGCCGGCAGCCAGAACGGCAACACAACCACCGTGGCAGGTCTGGACGTGCCAATACTGATGTTGTGTGCCGCAATTGCCATGGGCATCAACTGGCTGGTGTTTCTGCCTTCGTATCTGGCCCAGACCGAGCATTACTACGACCTGACTGGCAGCCTTAGCTTCATTACCGTGACGCTGACAACCCTGGTAGTGACCCCCGACCTGGACACCCGCGGCATGTTGCTCGCCGCGCTTATTCTGCTGTGGACCCTGCGCCTGGGCAGCTTTCTGTTCCTGCGCATCAAGAAAGATGGTGCAGACACCCGCTTTGATACCATCAAACCGGTGTTCAGCCGCTTTTTCCTGACCTGGACGCTGCAGGGCCTGTGGGTCTTCGTCACCAGTGCTGCCGCGCTGGCTGCCATTACCAACGGAATACGCGAGCCTCTGGGCATACTGGCCTGGGTGGGTCTGGCGGTCTGGGTAGCGGGCATGCTGATCGAGATGACGGCCGACATCCAGAAGCGGCAGTTCAAGGCCAACCCTGATAACAAGGGTCGTTTCATCACTTCCGGCATCTGGTCCTGGTCACGGCATCCCAACTACTTCGGCGAAATTACTCTGTGGTTCGGTGTGGCACTGATTGCCTTGCCTGTCCTGAGCGGCTGGCAATTCGCCACTTTGATTTCTCCGGTCTTTGTCACCGTTTTGCTGACCAAAATCAGCGGTGTGCCACTGCTGGAGAAAAAAGCTGACAAACGCTGGGGTGACGAGGCCGAGTACCAGGCCTACAAGCAACGCACTTCCGTGCTGATACCCATGCCACCCAAGGGCTGAACCCCGTGAAGCGGTCTCATCAGATCAAACTGGTGCTGATTGCCCTGCTGGGTCTTTTCATACTCTGGCGGGAAACGACTGGCGGGGCCGGGTTGGACGACGGCCAGGCGCCAGACGCCATCATTCCCGTCTCTGGAGAAGTTCCGACCGGCCAAAGCGCAGATCCCGAGCTTTGGCCGGTGGATAACTGACTGACGAGTGCTAGCTGCTCACCCTGATCATGGAACCCGGTGCATAGCACAGATTTTGTTGCCCGCCGGGTCACGCAGGTATGCCAGGTAAAGCTTCATCCCGTTACCCTCGCGAATGCCGGGCGGGTCCTCGCAGGCAACCCCACCATTTTCCAGCCCCACCTTGTGCCAGGTCTCAACGGCCTCCGGAGATTCGGCTGCGAAGCCTATAGTGCTCCCATTGCCATGACTGGCTGCATTGCCATCAAGAGGCTTGGTCAGCGCAAACACACCGCCGCTGGTGCGATAGAAACAGCGGCCTTTCGGATCAATAAAGCCCGGTTTGACGCCCAGCGTCCCCAGAATCGCATCGTAGAAATTTTTTGACTGCTCAATATCGTTGGCGCCCAACATGACGTGGCTGAACATGGTTGTGTCATTCCTCTTTGATTATCGGATGGAAATTACGCCTGCCACTATACATGAGCGGTCGCTCGGTTGCAGCGTTCCGGGAGAGATAAAAACCACTCTAAGCACCTGGCTAAATTTTTTGTTGACACAGTCGACCTATGTGTCACACTACAGATATGACACTATTCAATCTTGACCCACAATCCGGCCAGTCCATCTTTGATCAGGTGGTGTTTGCGGCAACCAAAGCGATTCTTGGCGGCTCACTAAAACCGGGCGATCCATTCCCCTCGGTGCGGGCGCTGGCCAAGGATCTGCGAATTCACCCCAATACGGCCCACAAAGTCATTCAGCACCTGATTCAGGAGCGCTGGCTGATTGCCAGCCCGGGACGCGGCACCATCGTTGCCCAGCCGCCAGCACCCCGTCACGGCGACCGCCAGCGGCTACTGAGTCAGGAAGTGGAACAACTGGTGGTTGAGGCCAAACGTGTCGGTGCCTCGCTGGATGATGTTCAGCAGGCGATCGAAGAACAGTGGCAACAGCTGCAGACCCTGAAGGTGGCATCCGATGATCATTGAAACCCGTGACCTGACCATGCGCTACGGCCGCGTGGAAACACTCAAGCAGGTTAACCTTCAGGTGCCGGAAGGTGCCGCATTTGCGCTGGTCGGAACCAACGGTGCAGGCAAGACAACCACCATGCGCACCCTGGTCAATGTGCTGCAACCCAGCCGTGGCAGCGCACAGGTACTTGGCCGTGACACCCGACACCTCAGGCCACAGGACTTTCAGCAGATTGGCTACGTTTCAGAGAATCAGGTTTTGCCCGAACGTCTGACGATCGCCCAGTACTTCGGATATCTACGCGCCCTGTATCCCCGCTGGGATAGCGGCCTGGAAAACACTTTGCGCAATCGTATGCAACTGCCGCCCGATCGCCAGCTCAGCAAGCTGTCGCATGGCATGCGCATGAAAACGGTGCTGATTGCCGGCCTGGCGTTTCGCCCCCGCCTGTTGATTCTGGACGAACCTTTGAGCGGTATGGACACACTCACACGCGATGAGGTCGTTGACGGCCTGCTGGAGCAGGCGGATGAAACCACCATTTTGATCTCCTCTCACGAACTGTCGGAGATTGAATACTTCACAAGCCACATTGCCTTTATGGACGATGGCAATCTTTTGTTCCAGGAATCCATCGAAGAACTGCGCGATCGTTTCCGGCAGGTGCATGTCGTGCTGTCTGCGCAAAAGGACTGGCCGCAGAATGCACCTGCCAACTGGCTGGGACATGAGATTCAGGGGCATTCCCTGCAGTTTATCGACAGCGGCTTTCGCGACGACGCTGCCCTGCTGCGTGAACTGAATCAACATTTCGGTGCCGTAAAGTGCCAGGCCTCCCCCATGAGCCTGCGCGAGATCAGTAAAGTGCTGATCCGCGACGCACGAACTGTAAAGATGACAAAGGCAGCATAACCACCAGATCATGGAACATTGAATTGTTGCGGCGCTGTGTATCCGATTCGCACAGACCTGTAACGATGCCAGGAGCGATCACATGAAAAACCACGTTCGAGCCACCACTGCCATCATCAAAAAAGACCTGATCGGCCTGGCCCCATTGATTGCCATCGCTTTTGTTGCTTTCTTCGCCGTGCCGCTGATCGCCAGCCTGGACCTGGAAAATATCGGCGGCGACGCCGGCTTCTGGGTATTCCTGCAGAATAATATCTATTGGCTTGGATTTTTCCTCAGTATGATTCTGGTCATCAGCGCCTTCCAGCAGGATCCCGCCGACAGTCTGAATCACGACTGGCTGGTGCGACCGATTCCACGGTCGGTGTGGCTGTCAGCAAAACTGTTGTTCCTGCTACTGGTGATAGTGCTGCCAGTAATCGCATCGCGTTTTTTGATCAACCTGTCCTCCGGGATGCCAGCCGGCCTCGCACTGAACTTTGCACTCGGCGTGGCGTCTTTCGAAGCCGTGTTGCTGGTGCCTTTAACGTTTATGCTGGCCTTGCTGGCACCATCCACCCGAAAGTTCATTGCATTATTGGTTGGTGTGTTCCTGGTCTTTCTGCTGCCTGGCTGGAGTGCCACCCGCCCCATTTTGGAATTTCTGGGTGTTGGTCTGGGTGGAGACTTCAACTCTCTGATGTGGCTGCAGGCAGCCATCGCCTTTTTTGCAGGTGTACTCGGCGCTTGCGCAATTTATTGGTTCCAGTACTGCAGGCGTCAGCGACGTGCTGCCTATGCCGCGTTCTGGAGTGCGGTACTGGTCATGTTCCTGTCCACCTACCCACCCAGCGGCCTGTACAACTGGGATCAGGCACTGGCGGCTCACGCCGCATTGATCAACGACAGCACAGACGAAAATCGCGCGCTGGAGGAGCAGGTCCTGATCCGACCTGCGATGGCCTGCTACCCCGCGGTCTATCATGATGGTGTGTCTGGTGAATCCGCATCGTCTGGGGAGAACAGTGCCCTGTTGACCGAGGCCGCTTGGCCAACATCACAGCTTGCGGCAGCAGGCCCCGGCGCCATGACCTTTGCCTCGACGATTGCCTATCGCGAGCTGCTGACCGAATGGTTCTTGCCTGCCGGCTCCACGCGTGAACACAGTGTGGAATGGATGTTGAGCCAGACCCATGTCTCGGCGCAGCTGTCCTCCAACTCACTTCCCGAGCCGGTAGAACTGCCGCAGTCCTGGACGTCTGCCAATCGCCTTGAACCCTATTCCGCGGTTTCGACCAACCTGTGGCTGGTTCCCGGCGCTGTGCTGGATGCAGTAGCACAGGACCCCAGCACGGAACTGCAGATAACCGTCGATGCGACGCTGTTAAAACCATCGGCTTACGAACTGCCGCTGGATGGCGAGTTTCATGCATTCCCGGAATTGGGCAGTTGCCGGGCTCTGCCCGATACAACCGCCAACAATGTTAAGGTGGAATGCTTCAAGCGCGGCACACAACCCGAACTGGTAGCGGCGCAATTAATTGGCATAGACAGCAGCCGTGTCGACAGCGCGCGCCAGCCAGTGTTCACACATGATTTGCTGGAGTTCTTTCGCAACAAGCGCTACGAGCTGACCCTGGAGTCACCCACCCTGGTCGATGACGACTCTATCATGGTAACTGCCTACCATGCCGAACGCGCCCTGCAAAAGCAGATTGTGACACCTGGCATCCTCGGCGACTCTACTGCAATCTGCCCCCTGCCAGATGTCAGTGGTGAACACGACGGCATTTATCAGGCATCCACGTGGAGCGACACTTCACCGCATGAAGTCAGCCTGGTGACGGTTGCGCGCGGCGTGAGACTGGAAGTGCTGGACTGGCGACAGACTGTCCGACCTGAGCTGCCGACATTGATCCTGCTACCCGGCCTGGGTGCCACTGCCCACTCTTATGATGCGATAGCACCCAAACTGGCGGAACATTACAACGTGGTAGGCATCACTCGCCGTGGTGTCGGCGATTCCAGCAAACCGGATCGCGGCTATGAAATATCGCAGCTGGCAGCTGATGTGGTGGCGGTAATGGACACACTGAGTCTGCCGCAGGCTGTCATGGTGGGCCATTCTTTCGGCGGTGAAGAACTCAGCTATCTGGGCGCGCACCACCCTGAACGCGTACAGGGGCTGATCTATCTGGATGCTGCCTATGATCGCGTCACCGTAAACTCGGGCGAAGAGTACCGTCGCAACCGTCAGCTCGACAGACTGCTGCCTTCCGCGCCGCCCATTCGTCCTTCGGAAGCGACCTCATACCAGGCCATGAAAAGCTACCAGCAACGCATTGGACGCACCAGACAGATCCCTGAAGGCGAGATCATCGCCAGCTACGATCTGAGCACCGGCAACATCAAACACAGCCCACTGTATTTAGACGCACTGATGCAGGGTCTGGTCAGACCGGAATATGAAAAAATCACCGCACCGGCGCTGTCGCTGTATGCGGTCCCCTCCTCCGCCGAGGCCATGATGGAAACCTGGTACGACCGGCATGACCCCGAGCTGCAGCAGACTGTGCAACAGATATTTGAACTACGCCGTGCGCGGCAGATGGCCGAAGTTGAACGCTTTGAATCAGAGGTACGCAACGGACGCGCGGTGGTCATCGAAGACGCCAATCACTGGATCTTCCTGTCGCATGAGGCGGAGGTGCTGGCGGAGATTGATGCGTTTGTGGCGGGGCTGGAGTGAGTTGCCGGTCCGATTTGACGACCTTTGATTAAAGAGTATACTGTACAGAATAACGTACATGTACAGGATATCAACAATGGACAGCATCAGCTATACAGCCGCGCGCAGCAACCTTGCCAAAACGATGGACAAAGTCTGCGAGGATCATGCGCCAGTAGCAATCACGCGCAAAGGCGAAGGCACCGTCGTTCTGCTCTCCATGGAAGACTATCAGGCTCTGGAAGAGACTGCCTATCTGCTCCGAAGCCCCAAAAATGCTCGGCGTCTGATGCAGGCAGTTGTCGACCTAGAGGAAGGGCGCGGTCAGGAACGAGAGCTCTCCGAATGAAACTGGTTTTCGCGGAGTCCGCCTGGGAGGACTATCTCTACTGGCAAAGGACAGACAAGAAAACTCTGAAACGCATCAATACATTAATCAAGGAGATTCAGCGACAACCATTCGAGGGCATAGGAAAACCAGAACCCTTAAAACATGCCCTCGCAGGCTATTGGTCGCGGCGCATCAATGATGAACACCGGATTGTGTACAGAACCGATGGCGATGCCATACTGATAGCGCAGCTTCGATATCACTACTAAGGACGGTCCAGTTTGTTGTCCTCCAGCAGTTCGAACTGAGCCTGGTGCGTTCCATTAACCAGCACCTTGTATTCCCCGGCCGGTACGCCGAAGACAGGCAGGGCCATCACATGCTCAAAGGGTCTGAATACGCCCGTGCAGGCACCTTCCCCAAACGGTTCATAATACAGGTTAACTATCAATGTGCTTGTGGCTGCATCGAAACGAGATGCGACATTTCCTATTTCGTCGCAGGAACTGCTATGCATGCCGCTTACAATCAGAAACGCCTGTACCGGTGAGGTGTCAGTTTTCAAGACTTCAACTGTCTGTATACCTTGATGCAGCACGCCCTCATCTACTTGAGCCAGCCTCCAGAGATTGTTATCGACTGGCTGCAGCTCGATACTTTGATAGACGCCTACCTGATCTTTTGTATCTATGGATGGGATATGCAAAGTATGACCGTCGAATGTCGGATTTGCGTAAACAGCTGGCACTAAAAGTGCGAGCGTGAGCAGTGATTTCCCTATTGATTTCATGATTCGTCCTTAATAATTTAGATATACGCGATTGCCAGATATATCCTATAACCTTTTACTTTTTTCAGCGACCACTTGTCGTTGTAATCTCATCCAACCTGATAGTTAAATGGATTTTCTATGCCACGGACAAGAAACTACCTTCTTGCATTACTTACGGCCAGCGCTATCAGCCTTACGACAGCCGGCTCCGCACAGGGTTCTCAACCAACCATATTGGTTCTGCCCGAAGACCAGGCAACGCTTGATGAACTGAATGTTCGTGGCAGCCGAGAATGGCCCTCGCTGTACGGCCTTTCCAGAATCGTTTCAGGTAGCACCAATGAGGCCTACCTGATTGTTAACGAACAAAACGCCATCCAGCGCAGAATACTCGACAATCTGTCTCGCATGCCCAACGACACAACCATCAGTATTAACGTGGAATACTGGAACGGTTTGCGATGGAACACCACTCACTTTAGATTGCGGGATGGCGCAGAACATACAGTTCGCTACCGTCATTTTGATCCTGCCCTGCCACTGCAGGTATCCGCCCTGCTCAAAGCGCGCAACGGGTCCGGGGAGGTGGGTGCAATTCAAATGATGGAGTACGAATTTCCGGTCGACGAGTGTCGTGGGCTTCGAGAAGCACTCAATGGCCTGCAGGCCACGCTAGTCGAATCAGCCAATAACATCGGTCATGAGCCGCGGCCAGCACCCGGCGAGATAGAAGAAGTTATTCTTGGCGGTGGCTATGGTGTCAGCGTCCGCATGCAGAAACTTGTGGCGCAGTTTTCCGTCGATATGAACTCCAGACAGGCCTATGACGCAACTCGAGAAGTCTATCTTGCGGTATCGAGTTGCCGGGAGCACCGGCTGGCCGTGCAGCGCCTGATCCCCTTGTGGAGTAGTGGGCCTGATTGATCCAGACCCAAATCTGAATCACGGCACATACTGCCTCTGCACCAGATGCCTGGGATCCGCATCGGCGCGCGGCACCAGTTTCTGTGGACGTGCATACTGATTGTCAGTACCGTACAGATTGCCCTCTTCATCCACGGCAAATGAGTGCATCTCCAGCCAGGCAGTAGGGCCTTCGCCGGGCAGCAGCCAGGTGTAGACGTGATTGCCTTGCAGGTCGAACTGCAGAATCTTGGGTGGACGTATGTCGGTCACCCAGGCGTATTCCTCGCTTACGATGATGTCCAACGGGAAGTTGGGACCGGTCCAGCGATCAACAAATTCAAAATTGGGCAATTCACCCTGCCCTGGATTGGTCTGCTGAAATACCTGTATGTTCAGGCCGTCGCGATCGACCACGTAAACCTTGTTGTCTGGTCCCATGGCGATGCCGTGTACGCTGAGAAACTGACCGGGCGCCTCGCCACGTGAGCCAAATTCACCTACGTATTCGCCATCCTCATCCAGGATAACAACGCGCGCGTTCTCCAGCCCGTCGGCGACCAGCACATGGCCATCGGGCAGAAAGGTGACGTCCTGCGGTTTGCCAAAATGCGTCTCGTCGCTGGCAGAAACATTTTTCTCACCCAGCATACGAATCAGATGCTGACCGTCCTGGGAAAAAATGTAGATGACATGGCCGGTTTCTTCCACCACCCAGATGCGACGTTCCGGATCATAGGGGCTGACACGCAAGCGGTGCGGGCCAGGACCATCGGTGCCCTGCCACAGGTGATCCCACTGGTCCCAGACTTCCTGCACCTCGCCCTGACTGTTCATCACATACAGCAGGTTCTGCCAGGTTCGGCCTCTGCCCTGAATGACGTTCCACCCCATGGAGCCAGGAAAGTTGGTGTAATCAGAAGGAATGGGATTGGGGAGTTCGGTCTCGCCGCGCTGGACAATGATAATGCGGTCTTTGTTCTCGATATGGATGCCGGAGTTGCCTCCCCAGGAATAACCCCGCTGCGCAAAGGGTTTGGCCCAGCTTTCGACAATGTCGTAGGGCATGGGGCCGGTTGGCTCCAGTGTCTGGGCATACGAAGGTGAGGACGACAGGACAAGCAGACAGGTCAGAGACGCTGCCGACAGCACGGACAGGTGACGCATACAGAACTACCCCCGAATCGTTATTATTGATCTTGGACGGACAGACGCAGTCCCTTGCGTTGTATGTTGTCCAGTCAGAGTATCAACTGATTGTCGGTAGCACCATCTTTTTGATCAGGCGGTGTGATATCCACTCAGGACATCAGAGCCGCGAACGCTCCAGCGTGACATCGGCATTGCGCCACTGGTCTTCAAACTGGCGGAAAACGATCTGTGCCTCGGCATCACGACCCTGGGCGGCCAGCGCCTGCGCCAGACCAAAATTGGACCAGCCATTCTGCTGATTCCACTCCAGGTCCTTGCGGTACACCGCTTCGGCTTCTTCCGCGCGCCCCGCATCGATCAGGGCCGCGCCGAGATACAGACGCATGGAATGTGACCAGTCTGGTGGTTCGGTGTAGTTCAGGTTGTCCTGATATTCCACGGCCTGCTGGTAGTGCGTGATGGCGGCATCAAGGTTGCCGTTGGCTTCTTCCATCTCGCCCATCAGTGCATGCATGGCCAGGGTCAGCACATGGTCGGCCGGGGTCGGACCGACACCCTCGTTCACACCATCCGCCTGGATTTGTGTGCGGATATTGTCCAGCTCCTGCTGTGCGGCATCCATGTGTCCCATGGCAACATGAGCGCTGCCCATGACATAGCTGAGCATGCCACTCAAGTACGGTGTGGTGGCGCGCTCGCGGCGCGCCGCGTTCTCCGCATGAATTTTGTCCCACTGGCCAAAGACTTTATCCGTCACCCATTCGTGAGCGATAAATTTCTGGCCGCGTCCCATACCAGCCATTGAGTTGGCGGCATTGCGGGCGGCAGCTTCGGAAGAGTTGGCGTAGTTGCCCTGCAGCATATTGGCGTAACGCACAAAGTCCAGCGCGTGACCGGCGTGTGACTTGTGCGACAGATTGTAGGTACCGACGGTGGGGAAGTTGGTGTCGCCCCAGATCTCGGCGAACTGCTGGTCCACAACCTGTGAGCGCTCATTGGTGCTGACGGCTTTTTCGTACTCGCCAACGCGCAGGTAGATGTGTCCGGGCATATGCACCATGTGGCCGGAAATCGGCACCGTCGCTTCGAGCTTCTGCGCGGCCGGCATCGCCAGCTCGGGCTGCGAAGAGGCTTCCATCAGATGAATGTACAGATGGTTGGCACCTGGATGATCGTGGGAGACCGTCATGGCAGTTTCCAGCGCTGCCTGGGCATTTGCGGTCCCCGGCTTGGCAGAGCCGTCAGCATTCCAGTAATCCCAGCGGGTGGTGTTCATGTAGGCTTCGGCGTACACCGTCGCGATGTCCGGATCATCCGGATATTTGGCGTGCAGATCCGCCATGGCATTGACGTAGGCCGCATCACGTTCGCGATCGTCAGGAATGGCGTCCTTGTTGTACAGCACAAACAGGGCATTGATCATCTCGCGCTCTTTTTCGGTGCCGTTATTGGACAGTTCCAGAGCGCGACGGATGGCTTCCAGCCCGGCACCCTGCGGGTCATCTGGCAGGTTGGCGTAGCGACTGTTGGGATTGGGACCGGCGGCGTGAGCCAGGCCCCAGTAGGGCATGGGGTTATCGGGTTCGAGTCTGGCGGCTTCCTGGTAGGAAGCGATTGATTCAGGGAAGTAGAAGCTCCAGGCCATGCGCAGGCCCTGATCAAAGAATGCCTGCGCCTCGGGGTTGCTCAGCGAGGTGGGGCGACTGTAGTCACCACCACCAGGAACCAGTACTGCCAGGGATTCGTCCTGCGCGTGCACCGCGGCGATCGGCAGCAGCATCAGCGCTGCCAGCAACACTCTGTAAACTCGAACCATGTGATACTCCAAAGGTTTGTTATTGTTGTTCCACCTCCAGGCGTCCACTTAGTGATGTCAGGGTTACATCACCTTCCCCCTCTCCTGTGGTGAACTCCAGTCGGCGCGACGGACCAAAACTGCCACGCACTGGCTCATCATCAGTCAGCCCGTTGCGGATGCTGCCGCCCGCGCTGCTGCGCAGTGTAAACCGGGCGTCGACATTGGCATCAAAGCCTAGCACCATGGACCCGCTGACGCTACTCCCACTGACACGTGGCGCCTGAGTGTCGGGCAGGCGGAGCTCGATGCTGCCATTGACGGTTTCAATTTCAAGCTCCTGAACGCCTTGCACTCGACCCCGAATACGACCATTAACAACATTCAGCGCAACTATTTCTGCCAGGCTGTCGACATTGATTTCGCCATTTACAGCCTGCGCCATCAGACGGCCAACAGTGCCACGTTCTTCGATTTCTCCGTTAACCGTAGTGATGGTGACGCGCCCCCGGTTGTCGATGCTGACAATTTCGCCATTGACGGTATCAAGCTCAACAAAGTTGGCCAGATTGCGCGCATCAATCGGACCGTTGACGGTCCGGATACGACTGCCTCCCTGCACGCCATCAACACTTACTTCTACGTTGACGCCAGAAAACTCCACGTCGCTGTTAACCGGCACCGAAAACGCCAGCTCAGAACCATCGCTATTGGAGCGACCATTCAGGCGCCGTGGCATCTCCACGCGGAAATCGGTGAAGCCACGGGCGGAGTCCAGTTCAAATCCTTCGGCATCTTCATCCAGCAGCCCACGGACTGTAAATCGGTTGTCCGAATTCGTGGTGATGGTGATATCACCGCGCATGACATCAATGCGGATTTTTTCATTCGCGGACACTTCGCGCGTCTCATCAATCGATTCCTGCTGGGCAATCGCTTCGACCATGCTCAAGGCAGTGACCAGGATGATCAGCGCCGCCGCCTGTATGAACGTCCATAAAGTTTTCATCATCTCTCTCCTGTATAAATCTTTTACGTGTCTGTGTGGTGGCCGCCACGGCAGCTTGCCGGTCAATATCCGCTGGTATCGGTGACGGCGATCATCTGAATGTAATCAAGCTGCTGGCGATACAGTCCTTCCATCTGGCTCAGTAGCACCGGGTCATTCGGGTAATAGTTCATGGTCTGCTGAACCTGACTAATCGCCTGATCCCATACCGCCATCTGGTAACGCCAGTCACCAAAATCATCACTCACCGCGCCAATCTCACCGAGCTGGCGGGCCTTTTCCTGTTCAAATTGTTGAGCTATCAGCGCTTCTGGGGGCACAATTTCCGCCTCGGCCATCTGCGGGTTGCCATTGGCTGGTGCCAGCGCCGGATCTGGCAACAGATCCAGACGCAAGGCCAGCGCACCTACCAGAGCGATGGCAAACACGGCGGCCCAACGACTGCCAACGACCACGCCACGGCGTTGCGGCGCAGCCGCAGCCTCCCGGTCCGGGAGCCGCTGCGACAGGTCTGCCCACAGGTCCCGCTCTGGTTGCATGTCTTTGCGAAGATCGGCAATTGCCTGATCAAGCTGGTCTTCAGTCTTCACTCAAAAACCCCCGTAATAATGTTCTGGCCCGATGGTACTGGGCTTTGCTGGACCCTTCTGCTATCTGCAGCAGGGTGGCTATTTCGTTGTGCTGATAACCCTCCAGCGCACACAATATAAACACGGCCCTGGCCTGTGTCGGCAGGCGTTGGATCGCCATCTCCAGATCCCGGTTTTCACCAGCCATGCCGGGCTGGCCGCCCTGTCTGTCAATGTCATCAACAAACTCCTGGGCATCCACAAAATGCAGCCGTTTGTCCTTGCGCCACAGATCGATTGCCGTGCGGGTCGCAATGCTGCGCAGCCAGGTGGCAAAACTGCTGTCGCCCTTGAACCCTGGCAAAGCCTCCCAGACCTTTATAAATATCTCCTGCGCCGCATCTTCCGCCTTTTGTTTATCACCAAGCAGGCGCCAGCAGACCGCGTAGACGCGCCCTATATGCTCCTGATATATCTGATAAAAGGCCTGTCGATCGCCACGCTGGGCGCGTACTACGACAAGTTCAAGATGTTGAGACATTTACAAACAAAGTCCGTTGTTTGTAGCGTTAGACGGCGCAATACCTGGAATGGTTTAAACGGGATTATAAGTGTTTACCCCAGCAGCGATACTGCAATCGCCGGCGGGGCATTTCTCTCGAGCTGGCCAGTCCCGACTACAAGGCCGCGCGCTGGCGAGGGTTGACCATGTTTTCGGGCTTGAGAATTTCCTGCAGCAGCTTTTCATCCAGCAGGCCTTCTTCACGGACAAGGTCAACCACTCCTCGACCACTCTCCAGTGCCAGCGCGGCAATACGAGTGGCGTTCTCATAACCGATGTAGGGGTTCAGGGCGGTAATCAGGCCGATGGAATTGTTCACCAGCTCGCGACAACGCTCGACATTGGCCGTGATACCCACCACGCATCGCTCGCGCAGCATGTCCATCGCCCGGCGCAGCAGTCGCATGTTTTCCAGAATCTTGTAGGCAATCAGTGGCTCCATGACGTTCAGCTGCAGCTGACCGTTCTCGGCAGCCATGGTGATGGCCAGATCGTTGCCAATCACCTGGTAGGCCACCTGATTGACGGCCTCCGGAATCACCGGATTGACCTTGCCAGGCATGATCGACGAACCGGGCTGTTGCGGCGGCAGATTAATCTCAAACAGGCCGGTGCGTGGTCCGCTGGACAGCAGCCGAAGATCGTTGCATATCTTGGACAGTTTTACTGCAAGACGCTTGGTCATGCCGGAAAAAAGGACAAATGCCCCCATATCCGAGGTCGCTTCAATCAGATCGGCCGCCAGACGCATTGGGTAACCGGCAATGCGTGCCAGGTGGTCCACTGCCAGCACAGCGTAGCGCGGATCCGCATTTATGCCGGTGCCTATGGCGGTACCACCCAGGTTCACCTCCAGCAACAGATCGTACATGCCGCCAATGCGCTCTATGTCTTCACCCAGCGTTGTGGCGTAGGCACCAAACTCCTGACCAAGGGTCATTGGCACGGCGTCCTGCAACTGCGTACGCCCCATCTTGATGATGTCCTTGAACTCATCGCGCTTGCCCGCAAAAGCCGCCTGCAGGCAGGCAAGGCTGTCTACCAGTTCAGAGTGCGACAGTTGCAGACCTACACGAATAGACGTGGGATAGACGTCATTGGTGGACTGCGACATATTGACGTCGTTGTTGGGATGCAGGTGTTTGTACTCACCCTTTTTGTGACCGAGGAATTCCAGCGCAATATTGGCGATCACTTCATTGGCGTTCATGTTGGTGGAAGTACCCGCGCCACCCTGAATCATGTCCACCACAAACTGGTCATGAAATTCACCATTGATCAGTCGGTCACAGGCATGATCGATGGCCTTGAAGCGCTGTGGCTCCAGCAGGCCGATATCGTGGTTGGCTGCAGCCGCCGCCTTTTTCACCATGGCCAGACCAATGATCATCTTGGGGAAGTGCGCCAGTGGCACGCCAGTCAGATTGAAGTTTTCGAGTGCCCGCTGAGTCTGCACACCATAATAAACATCCGCCGGCACTGCCAACGGACCCAGCAGATCTTTCTCAATACGATGTGGACCGCTTAATATATCTTCTTGCCGAGGAATAGGAATCATTGTTGACTCGCGTATAATTTGACCCATTCAGTCAATAAACGTACACCGTGACCGGTACCACCGGCCGGGTGCACCCCACTGGGACTGCTGACAATCGCCTGGCCTGCCATGTCGATGTGCAGCCAGGGTGTATCACGGGCAAAGTGCTGCAGAAACACGGCACCTGCCTGTGCACCCGGTGAACCGGTATTGCGGATGTCTGCAATGCGGCTGTCGATAATGCCAGGATAAGGACCAAGCGGCAGGCGCCAGACCAGCTCGCCGGTCATGTGGCCAGCTTCGGTCATGCTGGCAATCAGTTCCTCATCGTCACTGAATATCGCTGAGAACTCACTGCCCAACGCAGTAGACTTGGCACCAGTCAATGTTGCAATGTCCACGATGACTGCCGGATCGTAACGATCGCGCGCATAGTAGATACCGTCCGCCAGAATCAAACGACCTTCTGCGTCGGTGGAAGCCACTTCGATTGTGGTGCCATCACCGGCGGTCAGCACATCGCCTGGCAGCATGGCCTCACCGGAAATGGAGTTCTGCGACAGGGGCACAACGCCCACCACATTAACAGCCGCCTGCTGGCCCGCCAGCGCCTTCACAGCACCCACTACTGCCGCGCCACCGGCCTTGTCCGTCTGCATCACCAGAATGGAGTCAGTGGTTTTAAGATCGTAACCGCCAGTATCAAAGGTATTGCCCTTGCCAACCAGCGCAATCGGTCGGTCATCACTGCCGCGCCAGTGCGCAATCAGCAAATGCGCTTTGTGCTGACTGCCTTTGCTGACGCCGTAAAGTGAACCCAGACCGGCTTCCAGCACCTCCTCCGGACCCAGGATGGTCACCTCTACACCCAGCGGCGCCAGGGTATTGGCGGCATACTCAGCAAACGCGGCCGGATTGCCATCGGTACCCGGTAGCGTGGTCAGCTCACGCGCTGTGAAAACTCCTTCGGCCAGTGCCCTCAGTGCATTGTATTGCTGCTGCAGGTCACCGGTCTCTGCCGATACCCAGTGGTAGGTCTGGCTGGGACGATCGTCAGGCTCACTCTTGAGCTGATCAAAACGATAGTTACGCAGATCCACACCATGTGCAACAGACGCCATGATCTCCACCGCACGCGAGCTGTCAGTTATCAACTCGGAGTGGATCTCGATTATCTGCGCATTGCTGCCGTTGATGTGTGCGCTCAGCGCCGCACCAATCTCTTCAGCGACTGGGCGCTGCAGACTGGCGGAATCTCCCACGCCGAGCAGAATCAGCCGATCAACGTCCAGGCCGGCAGGCGCCATAATTTCCAGGCGCTGACGGGCAGCCCCGTCAAACTCGGCGGCAGCCATGGCCCGGCTTAACTGGGCAGTTGCCTGCTGCGACCAGCCGGACAGCTGCACCTGCTCACTGTCGCCGGGCACCAGTACCACCAGTGTGTCGGTGCCTGCCATACCCTGCGGCGCAAAATGAAATGTTGTATTCAGATACTGCGCCTGCAGGCCCATGGGCAAAATCAACAGGATGGCTATTGCCAACAAACGACGTACGCTAAGCATGACAACCTCCGGAAAAAACTGAAACAGAATGCTGAATCGATATTACTTCAGCAGACCGATCTCGGCCAGTCGTTCCAGCAGGTAGTCGTTAGCGGTTATTGGCAGCGGATAAAGGTCCGGCCGCTCGGCGTTGATGCAGCTGGACAGTGTGCGAATCTCAAAGTCCGGATTCGGGTGCGTAAAAAATGGCAATGAGTAGCGTGAGCGGGTGGCGCCGTCGCCCACCGGATTCACTACCCGATGTGTGGTTGAGGGCAGTACGTGATTGCTCAATCGCTGCAGCATGTCACCAATATTGACGACAATGGTGTCGCCCTGAGTGGTAATTGGCAACCAGCTGCCGTCCGGGCGCAGTATTTCCAGGCCCGCATCGCTGGCACCAATCAGCAGAGTGATCAGATTGATGTCTTCATGCTGCCCGGCCCGGATGGATCCCCCGGTATCGCCGGGTACCGGCGGGTAATGAATGGGCCGCAGGATAGAGTTGCCATAATTCACTTTGTCGGCAAAATAGTCTCGATCCAGTTGCAGAAAAAGCGCCAGCGCCTGAAGAACCCGTTCGCCCAGCCCTTTAAGCTCTGCATACAATTGCTTCAGTGCCGGTTCAAACCCGGGGATCTCCGTTGGCCAGACATTGGGATACAGGCTTTCGTGTGGCGCTTTACCATCAATGTCGAGGCCGACATGCCAGAACTCTTTGAGGTCGGGATGTTTACTGTCGCGAGCTGTTTCAACGCCCAAAGCCGTGTAGCCGCGCGCACCACCAACGCCGGGGATGTGATACTTCTGTTTATCAGTCAGAGGCAAAGCAAAAAACGCCTGCACCTGCCTGTAGCTTTCGCTTATCAGACTCGGTGAAATGCCATGCCCGGTAATGCCACAGAATCCGAACTGCATGTAGGTATTACCCAGCGCTTCCACAAAACGATCCGTATCGCTGTCCAGCTCCTTGATGTTTAATGTTGGTACGGCTGTCGACATACTGCGTCACCTGACCCGCTACAAAAGAGAAAAGAACAGGCCGGCAATCGCGGCGCTCATCAGATTCGCCAGCGTCGCCGCCAGCAATGCCTTCATGCCGAGCTCGGCGATATCCTGACGGCGATTGGGCGCCATGCCGCCAAGGCCACCCAGCAATATGGCAATCGAAGAAAAATTGGCAAAACCACACAGCGCGATAGTGACAATGATCTGTGTATGCTCACTCAACTGCTCCTGAACCTGCACAAAGTTCAGATAGGCAACGAACTCATTGATCACCAGCTTCTGGCCAATAAAGCTGCCAGCCTGCTGTGCTTCATCCCAGCTTACGCCCAGCAGGAATGCCAGCGGCTGAAACAGGTAGCCAAACAGCACTTGCAGTGTGAGGTCTTCAAATCCGATCAATCCACCCAGCCAGCCCAGCATGCCATTGATCAGCGCGATCAGGCCAACAAAGGCCAGAATCATCGCACCAACATTCAGCGCCAGCTTCATGCCATTGGAGGCACCGGTTGCCGCTGCATCAATGACGTTGGTATAACGTTCGTCATCAACCACTTCCGCCAGATCGTTTTTGGTGCGCTGGGTTTCCGGCAGAATCAGCTTGGCCATCAAAAAGCCACCTGGCGCCGCCATAAAGCTGGCGGCAATAAGATACCGTAGCTCAACACCCAGCCCGGCGTATCCGGCCAGTACCGAGCCGGCCACAGAAGCCAGTCCGCCCACCATGACAGCAAACAGTTCCGAGCGGGTCATGCTGGGGATGAAAGGGCGCACCACCAGCGGCGCCTCAGTATGACCCACAAAAATGTTGGCCGCCGCCGACATCGATTCCGGGCGACTGGTCTGCAGCAGCTTCTGCAATGCGCCACCAATCAACCGGATCATCCAGCCCATGATATGCAGGTGGTACAGCACCGCTATCAGTGAAGAGAAAAACACGATCACCGTCAGCACATGCACGGCAAAAATAAAGCCCTGCGAGAAGTTACCGATCTCACCAAACACGAACACGATACCGTCATTGGCATAACTGATGATATTGCTGACCACCTGCGTAACCTGCAGCAGTACCGCCTGCCCAAAGGGCAAATAGATGACAAAGGCGCCCAGCAGTAACTGAATGGCAAACGCGCCACCCACCGTGCGCCAGTTAATATGGGCCTTGTCGTTGCAGCACAGATACGCAATCAACAGCAGCAAGGCAATGCCGACCAGTGCCATCATGAGGCGCGCTCCTGCGTCGAATTAAATTTTTCTGATTTTTGCATTTCCATTATGCGACTGGCGATTTGTTCGATGGCCGAATCCACCTTGCCGTTACCAGCGACAACCACATCAGCATATTGCTTTGAAGGCTCGATATGTTGTTCAAACGCGGGTCGCACCGTCGTCTCGAACTGTGCAATCACAGACTCGCGCGTTCGGCCGCGCTCGGCCATGTCTCGCCGAATCCGGCGCTGCAGGCAGACTTCCAGCGGTGTGTCGATGTAGACACACAGATCGACAACTTCCCGCAGAGCAGGGTTACTGAGCACAAGAATACCTTCCACCAGCACAAGGTTTGGCACGGCTATCGGTGTGGTATAAGGCATCCGCGTATGCTCAGCAAAGTTGTAGGCGGGCAGTTCGATGGCTTCACCTGCGCGCAGCTTTCGCAGGTGCTGCGCCAGTAAGGCATGTTCAAAGGCTTCGGGCTGGTCGTAATTGGTCTGCAGTCGCTGGGAAAAGCTCAGATGCTGCTGATCCCGGTAGTAGGCGTCTTCGGGAATCAGTGCGACTTCGCGATGAGACCAGTTTGTCTGCAGATGACGTTTGAGTTGAGCGGCAAAACGGCTCTTGCCAGAGGCGGAAGCGCCGCCTATGGCAACGATGGTGATACAGTCGGAATGGTGGCTCACTCAATTGTCCTGTCAGGCTGTCGGCATCAGGCAAAGCCGCATTATGCGCAATTCTGGCGGCGGAGACTATGACAGCTAGGTGACAAACGCAGCGGCGTTACGGGTCAGGGGCTGACCTGCCTGAATGCCGGGTGGTAGGCGACCGTGCCACCAGGAATTTCTCCCTGCAGCAGCAGCGCCTGAAAGTACTCGGGCGGAACGTCCGGCAGCACCAGCCCGGAGTCGGCAACGAATCCGAAGCGGCCGTAAAATTCAGGTTCGCCCAGCAGCACACAGCCCTGGGCGTTCTGCTCGCGCAGTGCCTGCAGCGCCGCATCCATCAGCCGCGAGCCAATCCCCTGCCCCTGACAGCATGGCCACACCGAAATCGGTCCCAGCCCATACCAGCCGGATGAGCCGTCAGACACCTCAACCGGTGAGACTGCGACATGCCCCACCACATCGTCATCATCCGACTCAGCCACCAGTGAAACTGTCAGCGCACCGGCATCACGCAATTGGCGCACGATGATCTGCTCGGTATGGTCGGAGTACGGCATATCTTCAAAGGCGGCCACGATGACTTCTTCGATCGCCTCGATATCGGCCTGGGTTTCCGGGCGAATGATCACCGGTTCGGTAGCAGACATAACGCGTTCCTCGGCAGATCCGACTGAAGATGACTGATTAATGTAAAAGGTTTGTGTCGATTATCCGGCCAGATGGCAGATTGTCAGGCCGTGATGTCCAGCAAACTGCCAATCTGCTGATCAGCGGTGCTGACCACGCGGGCAGAGGCATCGAACAGAGAAAGGTTTTGTTTGAGGCTTACCAGGGCGGTGTTGGTGTCCGCTGTACCTGTCAGCCCTGCGTTAATCTCGGTGGCGCTGTCTCGCACACCTGAATCGCGCACACCGCTCGCGTCCACTGTATTGGCGCTGGCAATGTCCTGGGCTGATCGGGTCATGCCCTGGTAGGCGCTTTGCATACCAGAGACCCCGTAAGAAAACGTTGAAGAGATCATGGTGTCAGACTACGACGGTCGCCAGGGCAGGTCAAGCTTCGGGTCTATCATTGATAGACCCGCCCTGACAGGCCACCAGACCCTCGCAACCGAATTACAATCAATCGCGCACGTCGACCCGGCCACCG
Organism: Gammaproteobacteria bacterium UBA2675; assembly: GCA_002354805.1. Lineage (GTDB taxonomy): Bacteria > Pseudomonadota > Gammaproteobacteria > Pseudomonadales > Pseudohongiellaceae > Pseudohongiella. The sequence goes on along the minus strand of DEMH01000009.1, from coordinate 376,358 downwards.
ATGCGGCCATAATCGACCCCGCCCGAGCCAGTGCTGCGGGCGATGAAATCACCATCGACATCGTAGACATCAATGCTGCCTGAGCCATCATCGTCTATGATGACACTGCCACCAACATTGCTGATATCGATTGAACCGGAGCCATCATCAGGTATCTCAACATCCCCGGACACCTCACGAATCGTAATGCTGCCCGAACCGTCATTAACACGCACGGACCCTGTCACATTACGAATTTCGATTCCGCCCGAGCCATCCCGAATATCGACGTTACCGGCAACACCGCGGATGTTGATGCTGCCTGAGCCGTCGTCAATACGCAGATCACCGACTGTGTCGCTAATATCAATTGACCCGCTGCCATCATCGATCTCAAGGGTCATCCCTGCTGGCACATCGATGTCTACATCTATGTAGGCATAGCTTGACCAGCTCATGTTGAACAGACTGAAATTCAGGTTACCTGTATTTGATTCGGCTTCCATGCGCACTTCCAGGTCGCTGCCACGCAGATCAGTGACCAGATCCATGCCGTCAAGCTTGTCACGGTCATCGGCGCAGGCCCGGCCACGAATCACAAGCTGCGAGCCACGGTCGGCACCGCGCACATTCAGATATCCCGAATCCACCTCGACAATCAGGCGGGCAACATCATCAGGATCAAACTCAAGGTCGATGTCTTTGCTGTAGCGACAGTCATCAGCCAATGCGGCGGGGGCAACGATACTGGCGGCCAGGGCCAGGCAGGCGGTCATTTTCACGGTCAAGCTCCTTGCTTTTGTCTGTTTGTTTATCGAACACAAGCTTAGCTTTGCAATTGCCGGGCCAATTTGTAGAAACTCCCTTAACACATTGTATTTAAGTATAAAACTTATCACACGTGAATAGGCATGAGTTTCCAATATGGTCTTTTTTGCCAGTTTATAGCCTTATTGGTCAACATCGTGAGTTGGTTATTGAAAGGAAAAACGTAGCCGAGATAGTTTTTCACTCAATAACGCCGCGTTCGCGGAGAATCTGGAGGCCCCCCCCCACCGGCAACTGCGGATGCCGATCGCCGTTCACACCCCGAACATCACTTGCCTTGAACAGCGCGTTGTAAATGGCTTCCTCAGTCGCCTCGACCACCGCCTGGAACAGCGGAGTCATCAGGTCATTGGGCCAGGCTTCGATGCTATGGCCCTGCTCACGCCTCTCTGGCGTCCGCCGCACCGCCTCTGCTGTAGAGAACGCGAGGGCGTAATCGCCCGAGCCATTGGACATGGCTGAACCGGTCCGCGCCAGCCCCAGGAATGAACGACTGGCCAGTCGGTGCAGGTTGCGATCCGACAGCGGCGCATCAGTGGCAATTATAATCATGATGGAGCCGTCCGGTGTTGGATCCTGTGGGACCCGCTGGGTAGCGGATGCCAGCGCTTGCGGCGACATGGGAACCCCCATGATGTGCAGCTCACCACCGTAATTGGTCTGCACCAGCACACCGACGGTAAATCCGCCGTCGGCTACAGGCAGCACGCGCGAACTGGTGCCGATACCACCCTTCCAGCCAAAGGTGACGGTTCCCATGGCGGCACCAACACTGCCCTCTTCAACTGCGCCATCGGTGGCCGCGGCAATGGCTTCGATTGCGTGCTCGGGTCGCACTGCTCGCGCCCTGATGTTGTTGATGTTGGCATCATTGGTTTCGCCGACCACGGCATTGACCGAACGTACCCGCTCATTGCCTGGCTGCGCCAATGTCCATTCGATGCTGCCGGCTGCCGCCTCGGCAACAGACAGGGTATTGGTAAGCAGCACCGGTGTTTCCAGCTCGCCCAGTTCGATCACCTGGGTGGTGCCCATCATTTTGCCGTAGCCATTGCCCTGTGCGTATCCTGCTGGAACCTTGTCCTGATAAAGGTTGCCACCGTGCGGCAGAATCGCCGTAACTCCCGTTCGAATATCTTCCCCCTCGATGATGGACACCTGTCCCACTTTGACACCCGCCACATCCGTGATGGCATTAAGTCGACCTGGCTCGTAGATACCTGGTGCCACACCAGCCTCACGCGCACGCGGATCATCGTCGCTGGCGAAAGCAGGCGGTGCACAAAGTACAAAAAGTGTTAACAGCGACCGGGAAATTCCCGTCGGGATAAGGTATCTTGCTGGCATTCTGAATCTCCCAGGATCTATGTACGCAGCGCGGGTGTGTAATATGAATATTGCTCAAGCATACTGCTTTATTCATCCCTTGAACCACCCTGCGTAACGCTTTACAGACAGTCAGGTAGTTGTTGACCATGCCGATTAATCGCTGGACCCTAAGGCGATTGCTGCGCCGCGCGGGCCATTATTTTCACAGTACCGGCCTGTTGCTGGGCACGCTGTTTTTTGCCTTGTCGCTCAGCCCGTCACTGGTGCCCCGCATGGGTGCCATGCAGGGTTTGCTGTCAGGGCTTTCTCTGCTGGCTGGCTACGGCATCGGTGCGGCGCTGTATCATCTTTGGGTCTATTTTCATCTGCCACGTTTCAACGCCCGGGTTCTGTGGCGTCTGCAGTGGCTGGCAGGCGCCATCTGCCTGGCAATTGCTGTACTTTTTATCTGGCAGGCAGGTGAATGGCAGAATGAGCTGCGACGCCTGATGGGCATGAATGAAATCAGTGGCGTGCAGATCAGCACGATCGGCCTGGTTGCTCTGCTCGTCTTTCTCAGTCTGTTAGCGCTGGCCCATCTGTTTGTACGCACCTTTCGTTTTCTCTCCGCGCGCCTGCAACGCTTTGTTCCAGCCCGGGTGTCTCATCTGATCGGCCTGTTGCTGGCCTTCGCCCTGTTCTGGTCCATCATTGACGGTGTCTTTTTTACGCGGGCGTTTCAGGCTGCTGACCGGTCCTATCAACAGATTGACGAGCTGATCGAACCAGAAATAGCCCAGCCACTGGATGCGGGACTGGTGGGCAGCGCGCAGTCACTAATCGCCTGGGAATCTCTGGGCAGACAGGGCCGACGATACATCAGTGCAACGCCAACGGTTGAACAGATTGCATCACTGACGGGCACGCCAGCCATGCGCCCCATTCGCGTGTATGTCGGGCTCAATTCCGCTGAATCCAACGCAGCCCGGGCAGAGCTTGCTCTTCGCGAATTGCTGCGCACCGATGCCTTCGACAGGGAAGTGTTGTTGCTGGTAACACCGACCGGTGACGGCTGGATTGACCCGGCCAGTGTGACACCGCTGGAATTTCTGCATCGCGGCAGCGTCGCCAGCGTAGCGGCTCAATACTCCTACCTGTCCAGCCCGCTGGCACTGCTGTCAGAGAGCGAGTATGGCGTCGAGCTCGCACGGCAGATGTTTCAGACAATATACGGCTACTGGAGTGAGCTGCCTGCCGACTCCCGCCCGAAGCTCTATCTGACGGGGCTCAGCCTTGGCGCCCGCAACTCGGATCTGTCCTTTGATTTCTACGACATCATTGATGACCCGTTTCATGGCGCGCTGTGGAGCGGCCCGCCATTCAGCAGCGAAACCTGGCGTGATGTCACTCAGCGCCGCGATGCAGATACGCCGCATTGGCGGCCCAGTTTCCGCGATGGCGCGGTCGTGCGTTTTTTCAATCAAAACGGTTCACCCGACTACCCAGTGGATTCCTGGGGAGCGTTCAGAATCGCGTTTCTGCAGTATGCCAGCGACCCGATCACCTTCTTTGACCCAATGTATTTTTACCGCGAGCCGCCCTGGATGAGCGCCGAGCGCGGACCCGATGTATTGCCCACGCTGCGCTGGTATCCCGTGGTGACCATGCTGCAGCTTGCCGCCGATATGACCAACCGCACCGCACCACGCGGCTTTGGACACTGGTACGCGGCAGCGCATTATCATGATGTATGGCTTGCAATGAGCGAACCTGAAAACTGGACTGCCGGGCAATTGCATGCGCTGCGTGAATTCTGGCAGGATCATCCCGATGGCCGCCTGCCTGCGCGCTAACGACGAGGCCTGAACGCAGGCTATTCCGCCATGAAACGAATCACACAACTACTGGGTCTGCTTTAGCAGCAACGAAAACAACAGAGACCGTCATGGACAGCCATAGAATGCTTCGCAATCTTGTCGTTTCAGCACTGCTTCTGGGGCTGTCCCTGCCTGCCGCACTTGCCCAGGCGCCTCACTATGGCACCAATATTAATGAGCAGCGCCAGCGTTACCTGTCGGCGCGCGACGCATTGCAGCTTAACCGCCAGCAGGAGTACCAGGCGCTGCGCGCGGAGCTTGATGACTACCCGCTGGTGCAGTACCTGGATTATGCCGATCTTAATCGTCGCCTGAATCGCCTGCCCTTTGCGGATGTTGATGCGTTCCTGGAACGCTATGCCGGCTCCTATCTTGCCGAACGCCTGGAGCGCGAGTGGGTGGCACTGCTTGCAGATGAACGCCGCTGGGAAGATATTGTCCGCTACTATAACCCGGACAATACCTACACCAGTCTGAGCTGTTACGCGCATCGCGCCTGGCTGGAGCTTGGCGATGACAGCCAGCTGGCTGCGGCTGGCGAACTGTGGAACGTTGCCCGCTCGCAGCCTAATGAGTGCGACCCGGTTTTTGAGGCCTGGATGGCAGCGGGTTACCTGACGCCTGACATTGCCTGGCAGCGATTCAGCAAAAATATTCAGGCTGGCAACCGATCACTGGCACGCTACATCAGCACACTGATGCCAGATCGCGAGCAACAGCTGGCCCAGCTTTACCTGCAGATTGATCAGCAGCCTGAGCGCCTGCGCAATCTGGATTCACTCAGTGCCCGAACGCCTGAAGTAAGAGAAATCATCCTGCATGGTGTGCGCCGCCTGGCCAGAATTGATGCGCCGCTGGCGATGCTGCTGCTGAATCAGCACCATGAGCACCAGAACTTTGAAGACGAGATCATGCTGGACCTGCAGCGCTTTATTGCCATGCGCCTGTTGGTACAGGGCTTTGATGAAGAAACTGAAACCCTGATGCGCAACACGCCCGGCCTGGCAACCGAGACGCTGGTGAGCTGGCTGCTACGTGATGCACTGCGGGATCAGGACTGGCCAGGCCTGTACCGATTGCTTGCATATCTGCCCGCAGAAGACCGGGCATCGGAGCGCTGGCAGTACTGGCGCGCCAGAGCCATCGTACTGCTGAATCATGACGGTGCCGAGGCCGAGGCACAGGGCATCTATCAGTCTCTGGCGGGCAATCGCAGTTTTTACGGCTATCTGGCAGCCGACCGACTGGGTCAGCCCTACGATATGACAGACATTCCGGTGGCCACCAGCCAGGCTCAACGGCAAGCCCTGTATGACATGCCGGCGATTGTCCGAGCACATGAGCTGTTTCATATCGGCGATGAAATCAATGCACGCAATGAATGGGCGCACGCCACTGCCCGCATGAGTCCGGAGCAGATTGGTGCCAGCGGACGTCTGGCGCTCGACTGGGGCTGGCATCGCAATACAATACAGGCCATGATCCAGTTGCAGCACTGGGACGACCTGGAGCTGCGCTTCCCGTTGGCCTACGCGGATCATTTCAACTCCGCTGCTGCGCAACTGGGCCTGCAGCCACAATTTCTGTCTGCCATTACCCGTCAGGAAAGTGCCTACATGCATGACGTGCGCTCACCAGCCGGAGCACGCGGCCTGATGCAATTGATGCCCGCCACCGCCAGAGAAGTGGGACGCTCGCTGGGACTGCAGATCAGCAGTGATGACCTCTACACACCCGACGTCAATATTTCGCTGGGCAGCCACTATCTGGCCAGCCTGATGGACGAGTTTGACAATAACCGCATCCTGGCAGCGGCTGCGTACAACGCCGGTCCGAACCGTGTCAAACAATGGCTGCGACGCACAGAAGACAATCCGGTCCCCATCGATGTGTGGATTGAAACGATTCCCTTCCTTGAGACTCGCGGGTACGTGCAGAATGTTCTGGTATATGCGGTCATTTACGGCCATCGCAGCAGCAACCCGGTGCCTTTCATGACGCCACAGGAACGCACAGCTCTGTTGTAGCCTTGCCACGGCGTCGCGATTTACGTGTGACCAGAGCCACACAAAAGCAAGCTGGAATTTGATTCGCCCGCAGCGACATGTTTTTATGACGCTGTAGACGCTTTGTGTATGCCAGCGCAGCGAGGGATTCTGTGTATGAATCAGGCAGCTGGTTGCTCAGAGCATTTCAAGACAGCAATCAGGAGGATTCTTATGTCAGGCAAGATGATCAGGAATACAGGCATTGCTTTCGCTTCAACACTCGCACTGGCGCTCAGTGCCTGTGGCAGCTCTCCGCAGAACGAAGCGCTTAGAAATGGCACGGCGGGCGAGCAGGTCAACTCCATCTGCTTCAGTCGCAATATCGACAGCTGGCGCGAACACAGCGCTACGTCCGTGATCCTGCGGGCCAATATCGACGAGTATTACCTGGTCGATCTTGTCGGCGCGTGCCAGCCGTCAGAGGCATTTGCGACAATTTCGGTAGAGTCTCGAACAGGCGTCTGCCTGAGCCCGGGCGACCGGATCGGATTCGATAACGATCGCGCCCCTGCCTGCTCCATTTCCGAGATTCACCGCTGGATTCCAGCGCCGATTGAGGACGCAGAATAAGGCAGCCAGCACAATAGAATCGCGGTCAACTGAAGAATGCCCGACAGGGCGCTTACATGGCATTGTCACATAGTTGTGTTATTTCCTTGTGTCATTGCATTGACAGGATAGCGAGATGACACATTACAGGGGCAATGACTCAACAGGCCGTGACTGTTGGAATTTTCAAGCCATGTGGGGGCGCAGGTCTATCATGGCCAGCGCCCTGCTGGCCTGGGCGTTCTGCCTATGCCTGACGCCTGTTACGGCAGCAGAGCAGAGCAGCGGGAACCCGGGCTATCAGGACCTTGATCCAACCCTGATTCTGATTTCCATCGACGGTGCCCGCCACGATTATCTGCAGTTGCATGAGGCACCCGCGCTGTCGGAGCTCGCAGCCATGGGTCTGCAGGCGCAGACGCTGCAGCCAGTGTTTCCCACCAAAACATTTACCAACCATTACACGCTGGTGACCGGGCTGTATCCGGCACGACACGGCATCGTTGACAACAATATGTACGATCCGCAGACGCAGCAGCGATTCAGTCTTGGTAATCGGGAACAGGTGCAGAACCCTTACTGGTGGCAGGGCGAACCCATCTGGGTGACGGCTGCCCGCAATAACATGGTGTCAGGTACCTTCTTTTTTCCGGGATCCGAAGCACCCATCCAGGGCATCAGTCCCACATACTGGTTTACCTATGACGAAAGCATCACCAACCGGACACGGGTTGAGACAGTGCTTGAGTGGCTGGAGATGCCAGATGCTGAACGGCCACAGATCATTACCCTGTACTTCAGTGATGTGGACAGTGCCGGTCACAACTTCGGGCCAGCCTCGGAGCAGGTCGCTCAGGCCATGCATGCCGTGGATACCGAAATTGCCTATCTGATTGCTGGACTGAAGGCTCGCGGACTGTTCGACCAGGTCAACATCATGGTGACCTCAGATCACGGCATGGCGGCAGTGGATTTAAATAATCACATCATTATTGACGAGGCGTTCGATCCGTCTCTGGCCGAGCAGGTGCTGTATTCCCGCGAGCTGGTCAGCATATTCCCGGAGCCAGGCCAACAGGACACCGTTGTTGCGACTTTGCAACAAAACCTGCCACCACAGGCACGGGTCTACACGCAGGAAACGCTGCCTGGGCGTTTTCGTTTCTCAGGTCATCACCGTATCGCACCAGTACTGGTGCTGGCTGAGCCTGGCTGGGCAATGCTGCGCCGCAGCTGGCTGGATGGATTTCTGCGCGACGGCACGATCGACCAGGTGCGTGGCGGGCATGGCTACGATAACCAGGCAGCGGACATGCAGGGCCTGTTTATCGCCCACGGTCCAGCATTCCGACAGCCGCACGCTGTCGACAACATCAACATGGTCGATCTCTATAACGTCATGGCTGCCATCCTCGGCATTCCGCCTGCCGACAACGTTGGCAACCCCGAGGTCATAGGTCAGTTATTGCGTCCCTGAGCGGCAGACTCGCCGATACAGATGCCAGGTAGCATGACCCAGCACCGGCACTACGATGGCCAGCCCCAGCAACAGGGGCAGGCTGCCGAGTATCATCAGCGCAACCACCATGAAGTACCAGGCCACCATCGGGCGCCAGTTGCGCAGCACGGCGCTGATCGACAGACCTACTGCTTCCGGCAGTCCAACTTTGTGGTGAATCATCAATGGCAGTGAAACCACGGTGGCGACATAAACAACGGCACTGTAGAAGAAGCCGATAAACACGCCGCTCATCATCATCTGCCAGCCTGCAGTTGTGGTCAGCACCTGTTCAAGTAGCGCTCTCATGCTGGCGGGCTGCTGCGATCCGAAATAGGTACCATACAAAGCAGCGGCCGTGAGCATCCAGGCCACAAACAACAGGGCCAGAATGGCACCCATCCCCGCGATGGACCAGCGCGAGGGTGCTCGGAATACATCAAAGACATGCCACCAGGCATAATCCTGGCCGTTCTCTCGCCGACGACTCAGTTCATACAGACCGCAGGCGGCCAGCGGACCGATCAGGGCGGCACCTGCGATCAGTGGGAAGATCAGGGGCAAGGGGTTCTCTCCCAGACCGATGATCGCCGCCACCGCCGCAATCAGCAGATAAATCAGCGTCAGGAAAACGCCGTGAGTCGGGCTGGCAAAAAAATCGTCCATTCCCCGTCGAAGGGCTTCGCGCAGGTCAGACATTTTTATATCACGCAGACCGAAGCGCTCGTTGACGTCGAGGGAGGATTGTTGCGTAGAGTGTGTTGCACTATCAGTTTGCACGCGCATGGGCGCCTCCTGATAACAAGAGGGACACCGCCCTGCACTGACTGCTACTTTCCAGGCATCACGCGATGACCCACAGAAATGATTTCAGTCCGGCAGGTTGTTGCACAGCGTCAGATCGCAACAGCCTGATACCTAATCAGACCCGATGCACGTGATTTTTGTTCCTTCAGGCCACGAAATTGCTTCAAAGCCCGCACTTCCAGGATGAGCCGGGTGTTAGAACCATTACTGGCGCGAGGACTACGCCACTGATCTCAATCTCATCGCCGCGGAAAGATCATTCAGGACGACTGCGCAACCACCTGCAGTTAAGCGATTTGTGGCTGTTGAGTAGCACTCTCGACTCACAAAAACCTTTTCTAGGCAGAACTGAAAAAAGGTTTTCTTTTTTGAGTCAAGTTATTGAAACCCTTCATGGTATTCGCAACCAAACGCATTATCCGCACTTAGGTAGTGCCAGTCTTCGAATATATCTTGATATGTAAATACTCCAGACCAGCAGTACTCGTCCCATATATATGGAGTATCGTTAGTGGTATCCCAAACAAGCGCGAAAGTTGAGGCTACTACGTAAAACCAGGCAAGTTCTGGATTGCTTCCTGTCACAGTTTGTGGATATACGTCTTCCATATCATCCCAATATGTAGGACTGCCTAATAAATTGAGACTGGAATCATAAACATCACCTGACCAAAATCCGTCAACCTCCCCTTTTGATATACCAAGTATTATTGGCTCCCCTTCAATATTGATTTGGCACAGATTTAAAACTTGATGATCTGACGGCGGGCTTAGGGAGAGCCAGTTTTCACAGCCAATATCTGCAGGATAAACCTTTGTTGAAAGACTCAATATCATAAGAATAAACAACACAAGTGTACTTTTCATCGCTCACTCCCCACATGTATATCTAAGTTGCTCCTCGATCATTCCTACGGACAGGACCATATCCGACCAGGAGTAGCTCTGCATCCCTACTGCGGCGCCAGCAAACTCGACCATATGCTGTTCCAGGCGCTGCTGATTCTGACTACCAACAATCTCCATCATTGCCTCAGCGAATCCTGCCCTTACGGAATTTCTGGACCGTTGTGTGACTTCCAGCTCTTTGCTGAGTTCCAGTGCCATTCTGGCGCTTTCCTCTTCCGAGTGACTGACCAACAACCGATTCCACTCAGCACACATGGCGTTTACACGCTGGGTCGTAAGTACAGCCTCAGCCTCGTCCACAGCAGCGATAAGCTGCCTAATTTCTGACAACTGAGATTGATCGATATTCAATCCTTCGGCCAACTGGTTGTCAGACCTTTCAAGTTGGCGTCTAAGGTGAGAAATGTAGTAGGAAACCAACTGTATCTCCCGATCCTCCTGCATAGGTGACATTTGACGACCGTTGCCCGGCCCGTAATCACTGCGCGGTTCAGTCGCCTGGACACTTGAATCTCCTGAAAAAAATTGAGGCTGCTGTTCGTTATCTTGATGTTGCGCCGTCGCGGCCATTGAAACTATAGCGAGCAATGGCATCAGCTTGAAGCGCATTAACATTTCTATTTTTTGAACTTTCGGATCATTTGAACTCTTAGTTTTTACTTGCACACCCACCCCCTTGTTACCTTCTCTATTTCCTCATGACAGGCCAGTGAGCCAGGTTATTTAGCCCAGGTCGCACCTTGGATAATCTAAAAAAAAAATGGATATGACAATCTTTTTGTACTTGTATACCTGATTTTGCGAACTTTCTCACATCAACAAGTTTTCTATTATAGAATCAGGGATACAGATTTCGCTCCACCGGGGCGTCGCTCGAGTACTCCACAAACTCCACCTCAAACCCGTTGGGATCAATGAAATAAATATTGCGCCGATGCGGCTCTTGAGTACCCGGATCACTGGGCGCAAACCCGGCTTTTGTAAGCCGTTCGATAACGGCCGGCAAATTTGCGACCTCCAGTCCAAAATGCACCAGCCCTGCACCACCGCTGTCTGCCTGTTGGCGCTGTTCAGACGACAGGGTCGCGTCGTCGTGCATCGCCAGATAGGTATACTCGTCGCCAAAGTGTACCCAGCGCCGGGGCGCGCCGCTCCAGCCACCCGTGCCCTCGCCACGAACCTGCCAGTGTGGCATGGCCGCCTGATAAAACTTCAGACTGTTGCCGATATCACTGACAGCCAGATTTACATGTTCAAGTCTCAGCATTTTTGTGCTCCTGTTTTCAGATGGGTGCGAACATGCTAAAACCTAAACTTAAGTTTAGGTAAAGCGTCGGAGCAAAATAAATGGCAGGACAAGGTTGGACTGTAGGGCAGGTAGCCACTCGGTGCGGTGTAGCAGTGTCGGCGCTGCATTTTTATGAGCGCAAAGGACTGCTTTTCAGCAGCCGCAACGCCGGCAATCAACGGCGCTATGGCGCAGATGCCATTCGCAGGGTGTCGGTGATCAAGGCGGCGCAGCAGCTTGGTATCAGTCTTGCGGAAATTCAGCGTGCTTTTGCCTCTCTGCCCCGCTACCGCGCTCCGAACAAACGGGAGTGGCAGGCTCTTTCTTCGCAGTGGCAGGACAGCCTGAATCAACGAATTCGTCGTCTGGAAGCGCTGCGCGACTCGCTGACCGGCTGCATTGGCTGTGGATGTCTGTCGATGACGTCCTGCCCAATCTACAATCCTGGCGACGTGCTGGGTCAGACTCAGACAGGCCCGGTGCTGCTGGATCGAGCGTGAGCGCCGGTAGCTGGCATCTACACAGCACGCTCCACAAACTCGCGGATCCACTGGCCGACCAGGCGGCCATTGTGCGGATTGGCCAGTGATTCACGTGCTTTGCCCAGAGCATCTGCGGGCAGTTTTTCAGCGCGATAGTCCAGCAAGGCACGTGTGTAGTCGACGGTGAATTCCGGATGTCCCTGAATGGCCAGAACCTTTTCAGGGATATGAAAGGCGGCAAACGGGCAGAAATCATTGCTCAGCAGCAGTTGCGCTTCGGGTGGCAGTTTTTTGACTTGATCCTGATGGCTGGCGATCAGACTGACGGTTTCCGGCACTGGCGTGAACCAGGCCTGCTGATGAACCTGATAGGCCATGACGCCCAGCCCCCAGCCCGCGTCACTGCGATCGGTATGACCGCCCAGTGAATGCGCCAGCAGCTGGTGACCAAAACAGACACCCACCATGGGTTTGTCTGCCTGGTAGAGCTCGCGCACATAGTCCCGCAGCCGGACGATCCACTCTTCTTCCGAAAAGCTGTCGTACTTGCTGCCAGTGATCAGATAGGCATCATGATCACTGGGCGAGGCAGGGTATGTACCGTTGATGACCGGATACACAGCCAGCTCCCAACCAGCGTCCGCCACACCGACACTGCGCAGCAGATCCTTGAACATCTGTCCGTAGCTATCAAACTTTTCCTGCAAGGGGTCATAGAGGATATCAGTATCCAGTATTGCCAGCTTAACCATGGTCAGCACCGCCTAAAATCAATAGAATCCAACTTTACCGCTGCTTACTGGAGAAGCACAAATTATGAATGGATACACACGCCTTACTGGTTTTCTGACAGCCGCCCTGCTGACACTGAGCGCATGCTCCAGTGGCTCATCGGACGACCCTGTCGCCATGCCGAATCCAGCGGATTATCAAAGCCATACGGGCCCGTTTCGCAGCGAGCAGGTAGAAATTGTGCTGCAGCCCACAGAGCGCACTGAATTCAAGGCGGTCATGGCAGAGGATCAGGTCATGATGTACCAGTGGTATTCCCTGTCGCCGGTCTATGTGGACTTTCACGGCCACGACCCGGATGACGACTCCTACTGGTACCGCTATGACGAGCAGGAAGCTGCCACCAGCTCCTATGGCAGCCTGGTGGCACCGGTTACTGGTGAGCACGGCTGGTATTTCCGCAACGATGGTGATCAGGAAGTGGTGATCCAGCTGCGCGTCGCCGGTTACTTTGACAGTGTGCGCAACCTGGGCATATTCCCGACACCCGAGTCCTGAGCCGCAGTGTTTCTTGAGTGGAGAGATTCTTGATGAGCAATCATGTGGTTATTACCTACTGCACCCAGTGTCGCTGGCTGCTGCGCAGCACCTGGATGGCTCAGGAGCTGTTGACGACTTTCGATCAGGAAATTGACGAACTGACCCTGCGCCCGGGTACGGGAGGCATATTCGAAGTGCACGCCAACGGTCAACGGGTCTGGTCACGCAAGGACAATGGCGGGTTTCCGGAGATCACGGTGCTGAAACAGAAAGTGCGGGATATCATCGCGCCAGATCGCGATCTGGGACATGTGGACCGCAAAGCGAAGCAGTCAGAATCCTGAGCCGGGCTGCTTCAGAAACTCTAGCTCTTCGTCCGTCGACTTTCGTCCCAGAATTTCATTGCGGTGCGGATAGCGCCCGAAGCGGTCGATGATCACTTTGTGCTTGATCTCAAATTCATAATTTTTCCTGGGTGCGTGTTCCAGAAACAGCTGTTCGGCCTGTTGATGAATGACAGCAGACTCGCTGTGCATGTAGGGCATCAGTAAAAATGTCCGCTCTGCCTCGTTCAACTCCTGCAGCGCTCCATGCGCAACCGCTTCCTGCGCCAGCACCAGTGCCATCGCATCCTGGGCAAATGACAATGGCGAATCACGGTAGACATTACGCGAGAACTGATCCAGCACGATGATCTCCGCCAGTCGGCCCGGGGCCTCGCGGCGCCAGCCATAAAGTTCGCCCAGCGCTGCACGATGCAGCGTGTCACCAAACCGGCTTTTGATGGTGGCATCGAAGTCAGAGTCTTTTTTCCACCACATGGCCGGTTCAATTTCACGAAACCAGAAATCCAGTATGTTCTGTGCTGATTGCGTCATGTTGAGCTCTCCTGAATAAGCGCAGCCTACAATGCTTCACTGAGCTTGCCAATGTAATTGCGAAAAGCCTCGCGCAGGCCGTCAGGGCCTCTGACATAAAACGGAACCCGCAACTGCACCAGCCACCAGATAAACCAGTCATAGCTGTCGGTGCGTGTCTGCATCAGCCAGCCCTCATTGGTTTGCGTAAACACGTTGGTAGTGCCCGGACAGAATCCGACCGAGCGCGTTAAGGTATCTTCATCGGATTGCAAAATCACTTCGACTGGCATGGTGCGGGGCAGTCTGGACATACTGCTGCGCAGATGTTCAGCGGCATCAAAATTGGCAGGACGCCGGAATGGCATGGCAAGTTGCCTGACACCACTGATGCGATCCAGCCGGAATGAGCGCATGTCCTGCCGCAAGTGACAGTAACCACTGACATACCAGCGCCCCCGCAGGAACGCCAGCCCATAAGGATCTACGTGACGCTCCAGCATCTCACCATCGGGGGTGTGATAACGCAGAAAAACACGCTTCTCTGACTGTGCTGCATGGGTCAGTGTCAGCAGCGCATTGTTGTCGAAGTTGCCTTCGACACGCGGCAGGATCACGCGCGTGGTTTCGCCTACAGCTCGGGCCCGTTGTTTAAGATTGGGTGGCATGACGCGCTCCAGCTTTGCCTGCACACTGGCAATGGCGGGCGCCGCCTCCACCAGCCCCAGCTGTTGTGCGGCGAGCAGACCCAGCGACACGGCCAGCGTTTCCTCATCGGTGAACATCATAGGCGGTAGCTTGAATCCAGCAACCAGCATGTAACCGCCATAACGGCCCTGTTCCGTGGTCACGGGAATGCCAATATCTTCCAGTACGGTGATATAACGTCTCACTGTACGCCGGTCTACCTGCAGCCGCTTCGCCAGCTCCGCACCACTGAGGCGACCATGGGTCTGCAGTAGTTCCAGCAGGGCTAGTACGCGCGTGGTCGGGCCGGACATTGGGCGCCTCCATGGGACGGGAAGTCAGGTCAGGAAAGAGAATTACAAAACTATCATTTATATAGGACGGAATATAACCTATATACGTCGTAAGCTGCTCGCGAACCAGAAAAATCAACAAGGAGACAGGTATGAGCACGTTGACGCTGTACACCAACCCCTGGTCGCGAGGCCGGATCGCACGCTGGATGCTGGAAGAGATCGGCCAGCCTTACAAGGCCGTTGTCATCAGCTATGAAAAGGACATCAAATCACCGGACTACCTGGCCATCAATCCGATGGGTAAAGTACCGGCCCTGAAACATGGGGACATGGTCATCACGGAAGTCGCGGCCATTTGCACTTACCTGGCCGATCAGTTTCCCGATAAAAACCTGGCACCTCCGGTCGACAGTCCGCTGCGGGGAAGTTACTACCGCTGGCTGTTTTTTATCGCCGGGCCACTGGAAATGGCCACCACCGCCACAGCGTTTAACTGGGAAATCACGGAAAAGTCCGCCTCTTCGATTGGCAGTGGTCGCGTGGTTGATGTCATGAGCACCCTGGAAAGCGCGCTGAAGAAAGGTCCGTATCTTTGTGGTGATCAGTTCACAGTGGCCGACCTGCTGCTGGCCAGCAATCTCGGCTGGGGCATGCAGTTCAAGACCATAGAGTCCCGCCCAGTATTCAGCGAGTATGTTGAACGCATCCAGGCCCGCCCGGCTCACAAACGTGCCACTGAGCTGGATGATGCGCTGGCACCGCTGCCAGGCTGACATCGATCCTGATCTGCGTCAGAGTAAGCCGAGCGCCTGCAGACTGGCTTTACCCAGGCTCAGGCGTTCATTCGCATCGGCGGGTTCTTCGATATCCATATTCAGTGCAAAGGTATACCAGCGACCATCCCTTTGCAGCCAGCCTATCCACCAGCCGACACCCGCTTCAGGGGCGTTTTCCCAGCCGGTATCGCCGTATAACTGCCAGTTCTCGCCGGATTCCAGCAACATCAGTTCACGTACGGTGGACAATAGTTCGCGGGGATACGGCAAAGCGTCACGCACCAGCAATGACAGAAACCTCACCTGTTCGACAGCACTGATGTGCAGAATGCCCTCTTCCCAGAACGGGTCCAGTGTCGAGCCGAATTCACGATTGCCGTAAATCAGCGCCGAAATATGCTGCTGCATCAAACTGGGCCCAATCTCACGCGCCATGGTCTGGTAAAAGGCGTCATTGGCCAGGATAAATGCTTCCCGCAGGGACATGTCCCGCTCCCAGGCGTCCACGCGCTGATCACCACCCCGGTATGGTACAACCTCATCGAGACTGGCAACGGCACCCGTCGACAGTCCAATCAGCGTGTGAGCAATATTGAATGTTCCCGAAGGTGCGTAGCGCTGGTTGGCGCGCCGCAGATTGAACCCCTGCATGTTCTGTTCAGTCAGATCGAACAGAACAAAAGCGCCATCAACACCGGCCTCCTGAAACAGCGCAGCAACCGCAGCCGACTCGCGCCAGTCGGCTGTTGATGCATCCTGCTCGGCGGCAGACGCTGCTGTCGCAACCAACAGCAGCATGACAATCAACGTTTTCATCAATTAAACCTGGAGCAACTCCCCAACCACAACAGTCGCTTACATTACACCAGGCACCGATGGAATCACAGCAGAGCGCTGACAAGTGCCTGCAGAGTGTTTTGCTCTGCCGGTTTCAGTGGCGCCAGCAGCGCCTGCGCCGACTGATCGAAGCTAGTGCCCGCATCTGCTAGAATTTTCTTGCCTGCTGACGTCAGCGTGACAAGACTGACGCGCGCATCACGTTCAACCTGCTCCTTGTCTATCAAACCGGTTTTTTCCATCGGGTTGAGCAGGCGTGTTACACCGGAGGCACTCAGGCCAACCTGCTGGGCCAAATCGATGCGCCGCAGCTTCTGCTCGGGCGCCTGCGCAAGTTGCCGCAGGACCATGTATTCGGTCAGGCTGATACCATGCAGAGACAATGGACCGCTCAGGGATTTTTCCAGTCGAGTGTTCAGGTTGATCAGACTGATCAACAAAGTGCTTTGTTTAATTGCGGTCATCGCGAATCTCCTTGCGAGATAGTTGAGGGCGCAACTATATTGACTTATATTTGTCTAGTCAACTATCTCGCAACCAAAATGTCGCCCATCGGTATCACTCCTCTTCCTGTTGTTGTCGAGCATTTAGCTGTCTGGCCCACTCTGCTTTCAGTTCACGCACTTTTGTGACACAGGGCTGGTTTTCATGGATGGGGGTTTTAGGATCGTAGAGATCTGCCATCTCGCGCATTTTGTTGACTCCACCACGCTGTATCTGCGGCCGCTTCGCCATGCGGTTGCCTTGAGATCAACTGTCGATTCGGCGATACTTGCGCCAGACTTATCCGTCAACACCACCCAAGATGGCGTTTTAAAAGAACGCCGCACAATCCAAGGACTTACCCGCCATGATTTCCAAACTGTTATTGCTATTGACGCTGTCGTTGTCACTGGCTGCCTGCGGGCAACCAGATACGCCCGCCCCAACAACCGGCACGGAAACATCAGCAGACCTGACCGCCCCGGCCGAAGCTATCGAAGAAACGGCGCAGACTGAATCGGAGAGATTAAACGCCTGGTTCGATGAAAAATATGAAGAGCGTCTGCAGTTCAGCCCCATCGAGATGACCTTCCTGGGTCGTAAAGAGCGCTATGGCGACCTCGATGATATGTCTGTCGCCGCTGAAGAAGCGCAGCTTGAATGGCTGCTGGCCAGCGTTGAAGAACTGGATGCCGAGTTCAACTACGATGACCTCAACCAGGAAGCCCAGACCTCGTGGGACATCTGGATGTACCAGGCCGATCAGGCGGTGCGTGCTGCAGAGTTTCGCTATAACGGCTTTGTTTTTGACCAGATGAATGGTGCCCAGGGTTTTTTGCCCACCTTCCTGATCAGTTTCCACAACGTGGAATCAGCATCTGACTACGAAGCACTGGTTTCGCGAATCAGCCAGGCCGGACGCGCCATGAATCAACTGCTCGACCGCGCCATTGAGGCGGGCGACCGTGGTGTGATCATGCCCGGCTTTGCGCTTGACGGTGTCATTGAGCAATCAGAGAAAGTGATCACCGGTGCGCCATTCACAGAAGCCGGTGATGACTCAGACATCTGGGCTCACGCAAAAGCACAGCTAGCAAATCTGGTAGAAGCCGGCCAACTGGAGCAACCTGACGCCGATGCACTGCTGGACAGCACCCAGGATGCTCTGGTCAATGATTTCGCACCGGCATTCCAGCGCGTCATTGACTGGGCGCAGGCAGAGCAGGAAAACGTTCCTGAGGTATCCACCGGTCTGGTCGCCCAGCCCAATGGCGCTGCTTTCTACGACTACCTGCTGTCTACCTACACGACCACCGACCTGACTGCTGATGAGATTCACGAAATCGGCCTGGCAGATGTGGCACGTCTGCGTGGCGAGATGGAACAGATCAAGAATGAAGTCGGCTTTGATGGCACGCTGCAGGAGTTTTTTGTCATGCTGCGTGAAACGCGGGACGATGAACGTTTCTACTTCCCGAATACCGACGAAGGTCGCCAGGGTTACATCGATGAAGCCACTGCAGCGATAGAAAATATCAAGTCTGTGCTGCCTGACTATTTCGCAACCCTGCCCCAGGCTGATCTGGTTGTGCGCCGCGTGGAGGCATTCCGCGAACAGGATGGCGCCGCACAGCACTATTACCCGGGCACGCCGGACGGCAGTCGTCCCGGCGTTTACTACGCGCATCTTTCCGACATGACGGCCATGCCCAAGTCAGAGCTGGAAGTGATTGCCTACCATGAAGGCCTACCGGGCCATCACATGCAGATTTCCATTGCTCAGGAACTGGAAGACATGCCGATGTTCCGCACTCAGGCTGGCTTCACGGTTTATTCTGAAGGCTGGGGGCTTTACTCTGAATACCTGGCGAGTGAAATGCCAGGCACCTATGAGGATCCCTACTCACGATTTGGCCGTCTGACTTCGGAAATGTGGCGCGCCATTCGCCTGGTTGTCGATACTGGTCTGCACGCCAAAGGCTGGACCGAGCAGGAGGCCGTCGACTACTTCCAGGCCAATTCCTCAGTACCGCTTGCCGCGATCCGCTCCGAGATCCGTCGCTACATTGTCATGCCGGGACAGGCTACATCCTACAAAATCGGCATGAACCGGATTCTGGAGCTGCGTGCCGAGGCACGTGAGCAACTGGGTGAAGACTTCGACATTCGCGGCTTCCATGACGCCGTGCTGCTAGGTGGCGCCATGCCGCTGCACCTGCTTGAGCGACGAGTCGATCAGTGGGTTTCGTCCGTTCAGAACCAGCAAGACTGATTACAGGTTCGCCGTGACACTCAGGTCCGGCGCATTCTCCGCCTCCAGGTCCTGCTGCAGATACTGCAGCATGGCCTGACGGCGCGACGACTCTTGTGCAAATGAGCTTTCCAGAAATGCGTAAACGGCCAGCCTTGTCAGCATCTGCTGCTGACCTGGCCGCATGGCGCGTGGGAAGCTTTCCATGGCACATGGCTCTGAAACCGCAGCTGTAATGCCCGCGGCAAGATTGGCCTCCAGAATCGAATTCTGTTCTTCCTGATCCCGTTCCAGTCCGCTGACCAGCATAGGACAGACCAACTCATCAGGATGTTCGAACCAGCGCATGAAAGTGCTCGAGATACCGGCGAATCCGGTATGACTGCCCTGGTCCAGTGTTACCAGCAAACTATTATCCACTCTCTCAGGAATGCTGGCGGCATTATCCTGGTAAGGAACGATGGCATCGCTGCTGCCGGCGATCATCATGAAGGGAACATCGGCGTTATCGAAGAAACCGGACTGCAACATCGCACTCGGGCCTGCAATCGACACCGCCATCTTGATGCGACTGTCCCGCTCGCTCGGATGGAAGGTGACCAGTTGTGTGGTAAGACCACCCAGTGACAGGCCAACTGCGGCTATCCGCTCCTCATCGATCAGGCCAGACAGCTCGTCATCTGCCACCATGCTGCGCGCCAACATCGAGTCGATTATGAACGAGACATCTCCCGCCTGATTGATCACATCAGTGACAGTGGGGCCACCCGGTGCACCACCATTGCTGAGAGGGTAGTCGACGGCGACCAGCACATAACCTTTGGGCACCAGAAATTCGGCAAGGTTGTCTGCCTCACCGACCGAGGACATGAAACCGTGGCTGTATACAATCAGCGGAAACGGCGCCTGTCCCGCATCCTCCGGATACCAGACAAAGCCGTCCAATTGCCGCGCCGGGTCTCCCGCATAGTCACCATTGGCGCTGGTTGGCCGGGAGCTGTCTGTGAGTGAGATCGACTCCCGGCGCATGCCCAGCTCGCCAGGCTCATACAAGGCTGTGCTGACGACTCCGTCTGGTGTTGGCAAGCTGGGATTCATAACATAAACCGCAGCAACGGCGACCAGTGTAACAACAATAACTACGGCCTTTCCCAGACGATTCATGACCTGCTCCAACTCATGCGGTTATTTGTTTGACGGATAGTGACTCGTGCTGGCCAAGCACTACAAGTGACAGTAGTAACTTAATTGCGGATTGGCGACACCGCTTTCGATGTCGCCATTTATGCAGGGTTGCGCGGATCCCTCCGCGCGATCGTGATCATGCTCAGAATGTGTAACGCACACCCACGTCGAACAGATACTGGGTGTTTTCGATATCAAACTGGGCAGGCAGCAGCGTTGAACCTACCGTCACATCACCGCTGTCGCGGTAGCGAGCCGTGCCTACAATGCTCAGGTTGTCGTTGACGTTGAATGTCACACCACCAGCGACCTGATAGGTGTAAACGTTATCATCATCGTTGATGACGCTGACACCTGATGGGTTGTAGGTTACATCGACCTGGCTCTGACCCAGGCCCACACCAACGAATGGCGTCAATGCTCCACCCATGTCAAAGTCGTAGTAAGCATTAAACAGCAAGGTTGAGTTCTCTATCTGGCCGCGTCCGTCTGCAACCAGGCCAGCTACGGAAACACCCAGATCAGAGGTGTTGCCCGCGATCAACACGCCTGCATCGATACCAGAAAGATCGATCCCACCAGCGCTGACTCCCCGGTGTGTTTCCACGTCAGCGTCTGTGCCGGAGTACTCCAGCTCAAGGCGGAACTGTCCGAAGTCGCGTCCGAAAGCGAGTGTGTAAATGTCACCGCTGTCGAACTCGGTATTCCAGCCCACTGCACTGGCGCCTGGCAGATTCAGAGGCGGATTTACGCCCGTGACCTGACCCGTCGTAAACGCAGTTGTGAACAGACCAGAGTTGTTTGAATCGTCCTGATCATTCAAACCATAGGAACCGGCGACGTAATAATCTGCGGATGCAAGCTGAGCGCAACCAAGCAGTACAGCCGACGATGCCAATGCGATTCCTTTAAGTCTGATATTCATGGATTGATCTCCCGATATGATTGATTTGGGTTCGCAGAGAGGCTACGAAACCACTGCACATCAGGACCAAAGGAATTTTTTATGGAGGTGATAGAAAAAATATATCTGTCACTGCAACGACTGACGGTCGCAGCAGAAAGCTTTCGGGGAATCATCAAATGAAAGAAATCCCTTACTTAAACAGCTGATCATTTCCAGCCCTGTAACCAGTGTTCCGACGACTGCAGTTCACGCCAGTCAATCGACCGGGTCTGCCCACCATGAACCGCCGTGATACGGCAGTCGCTGACCTGTCCACTGGCATCATAAACCACACGGGTGACCTCAAAGTGCTTTTGCTTTTCGACAGGGTGGCAGGCAGTCCATTTGCTGTGCAGCAGCTTCTTGGGATTGAGTTGATTCATGGGCTCACACCTGCCTGAGAATTTTCTCCATGGCCTTGCCTTT
The DNA here is from genome assembly GCA_002354805.1 of Gammaproteobacteria bacterium UBA2675. Taxonomy (GTDB): domain Bacteria; phylum Pseudomonadota; class Gammaproteobacteria; order Pseudomonadales; family Pseudohongiellaceae; genus Pseudohongiella. The sequence goes on along the minus strand of DEMH01000009.1, from coordinate 354,769 downwards.
GGCAAGTTCGTCTATCAGTTTGTCCAGCCATCGGATCTGCTGCATCAGAGGGTCTTCGATATCCTCAACACGTACACCGCAAACCACTCCCTTTATATTGGCGGCGGCCGGGTTCATGGCGGGCGCCTGTGCAAAGAACGATTCAAAATCAGTCTGCCTGTCCAGCTGCTGTTGCAGGCCTGTCCGATCGTAACCCGTCAGCCACTCAATGATCTGGTCAACCTCTGCCTTGGTGCGTCCTTTGCGCTCAGCCTTCTGAACATACAATGGATAGACTTTGGCAAACGGCATTGAGTAGACCTTGTGTCTTGTATTCATGACTGCGACACCTCATCAAATTCAACATCCCGGGCCATGGACTGGCGCAGTTTCTCAAAGCTGAAGCCGCGCTCCAGTGTGGGTTTGACAATACGAAAGTTAGGCGACAGGTCGAAATCACCCGGCACATAATGCGTGTAATGACGCTGTATGGTGACCTGCTGCCCTTTGCGGTCTTCCACACGGATAAACTCTGGCAGAATTGGATAACCCACAGACAGGAATGCTTCAGCAATCAGGGTTGAGCATATGGCGCGGGTGGGCTCACCGCTGCCGAATGTAATGAGTTCCCGTCGCAATCGATTGGGAACAGCCGGCTTCTGAATCAGGTATCGCGCCAGGTCGAATATATTACGCAGATCGTAGACATGACCCAGGCGCTCGCGGGCAAAATTGATAATCGTGTCACGAGTGGTGTCACTGATGCCTACCGGTCGACAGATACGCACATTGTACTGCTCGTATTTGCTCAGCGGCACCATGATGACCCCCTGTGTCAGATCTGCTTCGATCAGCGATGGCTCATCAGGATCACATTTACTGGCGCCGACAAACAGGCAGGCATGTGACCAGGTGGACTGTGTGAGATATTTTATTGCGGTACTGATGCGGCTGTTGCCATCGACCAGCAGAATGTCACCGGGCTGCAGTACATCCATCACTTCCTGCAAAGAGGTGCGGCTGAGTCGCTCGTAGCCAGGACGGGGTTTGCTCAGGTAATTGGCCAGGCCGCGGCCAATGGCGGAGAACAGCGGGTTCATGGTGTTCCTCTACACGGATATGTTCCTGGTGCCGAACAACAACTTTATTCTGCGCGGGTCTGTGCCCTGGCAACTGCCGTGCTGCCATAACTGGCGACGGCACCCACAAGCATCAGGACGGCACTCAACGCAAACGTCAGTCTGAAGTCCTGTTGCCAGTCTATCAGCAATCCCGCCAGCGCCGGACCCACCAGTTGCCCCAGAGCAAAAAATACGGTCACAAAACTGACCGCCATGGCGGCATGCTGCGGTTTTACGGTGCTTGTTGCAGCGGCCAGTACGGAAGTAAACAGGCCAGAAACTGACAGGCCGGTCAGCACAAAGTGGACCGTAAATGCCAGGGTGACTGGCCAGACTACCGGCAGCAACGTTGCGAATATGGCGACACACATACAGAAGGTCAACGCGCGCCCATGCCCTACCCGGTCTGCCAGCCAGCCCCATATTGGCCCGGAGAAAATTGACATAAAGCCCATCACCGCCACCAGCCGACCCGCCGTTGGCGCTGGTACACCAGCGTCCAGCGCAAAGCTGTACATAAACAGCACCTGCACGATATAGGTAAGACCGACAATGCCGTAAATCATGGCCATTCGCACCACATGGGGGTTACGATAAACGGTTTTCAGCCCCTGCACCATGGACACGGGCATCTCATGCTGCGGTGGGTTGCGCAGAAAGATTGCCACCATGGCAATAACAAACAGCGCGATTCCGGCGAATCCGGCCCAGATCATCCGCCAGCTCGCCTCGTCGCCGGACTGGGTCATGACCGGCACCAGCGAGCCGGCCAGCAATATACCTATGCCGACACCACTACCCGAGAAGCCAATCACCATTCCACGGCGTTCGGGATACCAGGCGCCCAGCAGCGAAATCAGTGGCGTGAATGTGAATGCCGTGCCAAACCCCATCAGAGTCATGCACATCATCAGCAAGGGATAAGCCGAGAATTGACTCAGGCCCGCAAAACCGCAGGCAGCGAGGGAAAGGCCCAGCAGAATCGACCGTTTGCCACCGTGCCGGCCAGCGAAAACGCCCGCGTACAGCAGCAATACCAGATATCCAAGCGCTGTGACCGTGCCCAGATTGGCCGCCTGGGTATAAGTCAGCCCCAGGGTTTCGCGCATGACTGGCAGCACCAGCCCGTAGGCCAGCCGACCAAATACGACCGCCACCAGCGTGCACAGCATGCTGATCGGAACCAACAGGTAAATAGGCGGGCGGTTGACGGGCACTGACATGAGTTACGGTTTCCGGGAAAGCCGCAGAGTCTAACACAGATGAAACCGGGCCTCAGCGTCGCGGGATCAAGGCCGCAACAAACACCCACTCAGCGATGATCAGAATGGGAACCCAGGTTGGCCAGACTGGCGCCGCATACGCCATCTGGCAGCCTGATTTGCATTAGCGTACCGTGCACCCGCCTTCAATCAACACCGCGTATTCGTCGGTATCAAATGCCTCAGTGCCGCCAAATGTGGACAGGTAAGTGCGACAACGATTTTGCGGATCACTCCAGGTCTCGGCCATGAACTGCGCCTTGATGCTTTCCAGCGTGACCTCTTCATCCATCATGCGAATGCCACCGTCATTGGCCGAATCGAGGATCAAGGTTTTTGGATTGCTTTCGCCATTTCGCCAGGGCTGCCATACCGGCAGGTCGCCATCGCGCCCACGGCCTGTCTCACCCGTGTAGGCAAAGTTTGACCAGTAGGACATCATGGCCGCTGACAGTTCATCGCGTCCCGGATTGGTCGCTTCGTGATAAAGCGCGTCTCCGGGTATGAAACCAACATCCCAGTCACCAAAAATAAATGCCATTTCCGTCGAGTGTGCCGCGCCGATAGCTATCGACATATCCATTCCTGCGTCGCTGATTCGCTGTTCATCCCAGTCGAAGCGGAAGGCATATACCGGGGCATCCTGCGCAGGCGCCATGCGACGTGCCAGGTTGTCGACACCACGCCATTTCCACTGGATTGACGGGTAATGCGCGAAGCGAATGTATTCATCCGGGTCGTTGCGAATCAGGTCTGCCATCGCCGCATAAAGGTAGATCCGGCGCTCATCGCGATTGGTGCCGAGAATGATCGGCACCTGGTTGTAATCTCCCGATGCCAGTTGATCCAGCGGATCCTGCTCGACAAACACGGTGCCGTCCATAAACTTTTTGGGCGCCGGGTAATTACGGGCAGCTTCCGGGTTATAGAGCTGGAGGAATGATGCAGCGTCCTGACTGTAAAGAAGCTCTCTGATCTCCTCATCACTCATCAGACCCTGCAGCTCCTTTGCGCTGTCGCGATCAGGCGCGCGTCCGTCCCGCACCAGTATCTTATTGATGATTTCGCGGGAGCTGTGTTCGTGCCCCGGGACATCGTCATCGACATAGTTCACGCCTTGCGCCAGTGGTGTTGTATCGATACCACCGCTCTGCACGATGGCCCGATGGAACAAACCTTCCGCCATTGGTGATGTAACCAGACTCATGACATTTCCACCACCGGCTGACTCACCAAAAATCGTGACGTTATCTGCGTCTCCGCCAAAGGCATCGATGTTTTCCTGAACCCAGAGCAGGCCAGCAATGGTATCGACTGTACTCCAGTTGCCACTGGCCGCGGCTCCACTGGCGCCCGGTTCCAGAATGGCCGGGTGATAGAACCAGCCCAGACTGCCAAGCCGATAATTGACCGTCACAACAATCACATCCTGTGACTGCGCCAGCTCACCGCCATTGTAGTCACCGGCGTAACCACTGTTATTGCCGCCACCGAAAATCCAGTACATCACCGGAAGCTGTTCGCCCTCCGGGATATCTGAAGGCGCATAAACACTCAGGTAAAGACAGTCTTCGCTGCCCACGATGCCATCGCCATCAGGATCAGCAATACCGGCACTCAAGGACGAGCTGAACTGCACACAGGGCTGAATTGTTTCACTTGCCTCATACACGCCCGTCCAAGGCTCAGGTAGTTGTGGTAACTTCCAGCGCAGATCTCCAACGGGAGGCTGCGCGTAGGGGATATTGCGCCAGGCCAGGCTGCCGTCCGCCTGCACCACGCCACGCAGTTCGCCTTGAGTGATCGAGCGCAAGGTCGGATCCATCCGTTCAGATTCAGCCCCGGCAGGTTCAGGCGCTGCGGTCGACGATTGCGATGCAGGGCTCTGCTCCTGGCCACATGCTGCCAACAAGGTGGCCAGCACAAAGGCAGAAAAAACTGTCTTTAATGGTTTGTGAGTTTTTTTGTATGACATACGCATATCTGAATACCCTGCCCCGATTAATCACTATCAATTAACTGTAGGGGGTAAACCCCTGCATTAACATCCCGCCAGTATACCCAGACGACACAAACGGTGTGTATACTGCCAGGCATAATGCGCAAAAAATGATCGGACAATAAAACGAATGCGGGACAGCATATTGTTCTACTTTCATGGTGTGTTGTTGCGGTGCGGCGGCATGCCGATGCGCGCGACACGTGGCATCTTATTGCCCATGCTCACGGCTGCAGTGCTGACCAGCCTGCCCAACATCAGTCACTCTCAACAAAACCCCGAGCTGCAGCCGATTACCGTGCAACTGAAGTGGGCCCACCAGTTTCAGTTCGCAGGTTACTATGCGGCGCTTCATCAAGGCTTTTACGAAGAGGCCGGCCTGGATGTGACATTGATTGAACATCTGCCTGGTCTGACTCCCATCGATCAGCTCATGGGCGGTCGGGTAGAGTTTGCGGTCGCAGATACGGGCGCGCTGCTTTACCGGGCCAGCGGAGTGCCTATCGTGGTGCTGGCCGCTATTTTTCAGCACTCGCCATCCGTTCTTATTACACGAGCTGACACTGGCGTTAACACCCTGGCCGATTTACACAACAGGCGCGCAATGCTGGCCGGCGGCTTTATGAATGCCGAACTGATGTCCATGTTGCGGCAGGCCGGCATCACCAGCGATGACTTTACGCTAGTGCCTGGCAACACCTCTATTGATGTACTCATCAATGGCGAAACTGACGCCTACAACGGTTACACGACTAATGAGCCCTACCTGCTGGAGCAGCGCAATGTTCCGTTTCGGGTTTTCCGGCCTCAGGACTACGGTGTCGATTTTTATGGCGACATCCTGATCACTCGCGAATCTTTGTTGGAGGCACAGCCAGAGGTCGTTGCCAACTTTCGTCAAGCCACCATTCGGGGCTGGGAATATGCGGTTGCCAACATTGAAGAAATGATTGACCTGATCATCAATAACTACAACACCCAGCAGAAATCCAGGGAGCACCTGTTGTTCGAGGCGCAGGAGTCTGCCCGTCTGATACTGCCCAACGTTGTACCTGTTGGTTATATGAATATGGAGCGCTGGCAACGTATCGAAAGCATTTTCAGGGAACAGGGACTACTGGACACTCCGGTAGATCTCGCGGGTTTTGTCTACATGGCATCACAGCAGGACGGCATCTGGTCGCTGCTGATGCGCTATCGCATCGCAATTGGAATCACCGCAGCGCTAATCATGGCGGCTCTGCTTGCCTTGCACGTATGGCGCCTGCGGGCACTGGTCGCGCTGCGGACACGCGAGCTGGAAGCAGCCAGGCATCAGGCTGAATCGGACGCCAGAACCGATGCTTTGACAGGCCTTTCCAATCGGCGCCTTTTCCTCGAGGGCCTTGATCGCGACCTGAGCCGCGCCGCGCGTGGCCACTGCAACCTGGCGCTGATCAGCATTGATATTGACCACTTCAAACGCGTGAACGATCAGTACGGCCACCTGGTGGGGGACGAGGTACTCAAAGGGGTTGCTTCAGCGCTCGCTGGCTGCGCTCGCTCTGGCGATCTGGTGGCACGCACGGGTGGTGAAGAGTTTGCAGTTATCTGTCTCAACACCGATGCTGAAGAAGCCCGCTGGCTTGCCGAGCGCATGCGACAGCAGGTCGCCAGCCTGGACATCAACACCGTTGATGCTCGCATTTCATTGACTCTCAGCCTGGGCATTGCCGCCTATCAAGCCGGTGACACCACCATCAGTATCATGGCGCGAGCCGACGATGCTCTTTATGCTGCCAAAAACCGTGGCCGTAATCGGGTGATCTGCGCGGAAAACGCTGGCATTGCACCTGAATAGTGCATAAAGCGTCATACCCCACTACAAATGTGACAGCTTGGTGACAACGTCGCGCATTTCCTAAAGAACTGCCTCGATCTGCCGCTTCTTGATTTTACTGGATACATTTCCTCTTCTTTAGTTTCCAAGACAGCAAAGACATGAACTCTATCAAAGCACGACTGATGACTGCTGTGGCGATCGGCCTCGCCGCCTTCCTGATCGCCAGTATTATTGCCATTACTATGTTGCAGCGGACCATTGCAGCCTATGAACAACTGCTCGTTGATCAGGTAGCACTTGAACGTGATGTTCAAAACATCAATCTGGACTTCAAAATTCAGGTTCAGGAGTGGAAAAACGTTCTGCTGCGAGGCGCAGACGCCGAGCGACGGGATCAATACTGGACCCGGTTCACCGAGTTACATGAAAGCATCCAGCAACGAAGCCAGGGCCTGATACAGAGGATGGTTGCAGGAGATGCTCGGACGCTGGTAAGCAATTTTCACGCACGTCATCAGGAACTGTACACCGCCTACCAGCGCGGACTGGATGAATTTGTCTTCAGCGGGTTCGATCATACGGTCGGCGATCAGGCCGTGTCCGGCATCGACCGCGAGCCCACTCGCCTGCTGCAGGAGGCGGTCGATGAACTCAGCGCCGTCAGCCAGCAATCAGCCACTGCTCTGTCGGCAAGCAGCGAACGCCTGGTGGTGTTGTCCTACCTGGCTATCTGTGTGATCGCCGGTCTGGTACTAATGATCACCCACCTGGTCATCAGCCGGGGCTTCATTCAGCCTTTGCTGGACATTGGCAAGGTCGTAGAGCGCATGTCGCACGGCGACTTCGCAGAGCCGATTGTATCCACCCGCAAGGATGAGCTAGGCAAATTGAGCACCGAGCTGTCACAGATGCAGGACAAAGTGGCCAGTATCATTCGCTCGGTTCAGCGTGAGGCAGCGACGCTGGCCGCTGCTTCTGGTGATATCAATAAAGTCTCTGAAGAAATCAATGTTCGCACTCAGGACTCCGAGAACTACACGGATCAGGTGGCTGCCGCCATCACCGAGATGAGTCAGACCATCCAGGAGGTTGCCAGCAATTCAGTGCAGGCTGCCAGCGCTGCCGAGCAGGTCGATCAGAGTGCACAAAGTGGTATCAAACTGATGACCAGCACGTCGACTGCAATCGATTCACTGTCGACCGATGTTCAGCACATCGCGACGCTGATGAATCGCCTGCAGGAAAACACCAGCAGCATCGGTACAGTCCTGGACGTCATTCAGGCGATCGCCGAACAGACCAACCTGCTTGCCCTGAACGCTGCCATCGAAGCGGCCCGAGCAGGCGAACAGGGGCGCGGTTTTGCTGTCGTCGCGGACGAGGTTCGGGCACTGGCGCAGCGTACGCAGGAGTCCACCACCGAGATCCAGCGCATCATCAGTGAACTGCAGAACGGCGCGAGTGCCGCAGCAGATGCCATGCAGCATGGACAAACCAAAACCTCGGAGGCAGTCACGCTGGCAAGCGATTCGCAGCAGGCGCTGAACGAAATTGGTCAGGCCATTGCGTCGATCAAGGACATGATCACGCAGATCGCCACGGCGTCTGAAGAGCAGAGCTACGCAACCGATGAAATCAACCGCAATGTGCTGCTGGCGGTAGAGCAGGCCCAGAAGTCCCGCGTAGCCGCCGAAAAGTCCTCGAGCACGGCCGACAATCTGGACAAGTCTGCGAGCAAAATGACCTCGCTGGTGTCAGCGTTCAATACCTGAGCACCTCAGACAAGGGCTGACTGCTCACCCTGCAGGTGAGCGACCAGCCGACGGCTCCTTACAGGCTTGCCGTATAACCAGCCCTGCGCGCAGCAGACACCCTTTTGCAGCAACACATCGGCCTGGATCTGCTGCTCGACGCCCTCGGCAATGACCTCAACTTTCAGCTTGTTCGCCAGCTCGATGAGATGGAAAACAAGCTGTGTTTTGACTTCATCCTGGGCGATCGTTTCTACGAACAGGCGATCAATCTTCAGATAGTCGATATCGTAGAGCTGCAGGTAGGCAAAGTTGGAGAAGCCGGTTCCAAAATCATCTATGGCGATCTGGAATCCCATTCTTCGGAGCGCCTGAATGGCCTCCCGCGTTGTCAGCCGGTCGACGAAACTGCTCTCGGTAATCTCGATCAGAAAGCGACTGGCGTCAGCACCAGAGCTCTGCAACAGACGCGACAGGCGATCCGGCAGTTTGGGGTCGGCCAGGTCGTAACCACTGATATTAATCGACACGTAGAAGTCATCAGTCTGTTGCAAAAAGGATGTCATGTCGCGAGCGATCAGGCGCAGAACTTCGTCGGTGATAGCATGGATGACACCTTCGCGTTCGGCCAGCGGAATGAACACATCAGGCTGAATTCGTTCTCCATTGCGGCGCCAGCGAATCAGTGCTTCGGCACCGATGCAGCGCTGCCGCTGAATATCCATGATGGGCTGGTATTCAAGATAGAACTCGCGTTGCCTGATCCCCGCTTCGATGTCATTGCGGAACGAGCGGCGTCGATAGAACAGTTGTGTCGCCAGACCAGCCAGCACAGTGCCTCCCGCAACGGCAAACGGAAGAACCCGATAAATCTGTTCGCGCACGCTTGCGCTGCTGGCGCTGCGCAAAGCCATCACCAGCACACCTATCGTGAAGTCTTCGGCACTGGCCTGATAGTGAACCACATAGTCGTTGTATTGATAGGTGCCGCTGCCCCGCTCTGCAAGATACTCAATCATGGCGGCGTCGGCCTGCATCTCACCAAACTCGGCAATAGTAGTCGGACCACTACCGGTGAACTCCAGCACAAACAGGCCTGTCCCTGCAGGCTCAAAGCCAAAGAATACATCGTCGGCATTTAGCGCAACACCAAAACCTGACTCTTGCCGGAGGATCATCAATGGCGCGGAAGCGATGGCCCAGGGTAGCTGCATGTCTACCCAAATCTCGGCACCACGAAAATTTCGCCCGGTGGACTCGCCCAGATCAGGTGCCGGGCGATGCACCTCAACACTGGAGCAAAGTAAACGATTGCCCTCAATGTAAAGCGCAGATTGCACATATCGAAAAGAGAGCGTGCTGAGCCGCATTGCCCTCAGCGCTTCATCGCCGCAGGGCTCCGAGGCAAATGGCACCAGGCTCTCTGTGGCGGCGCGAAACTGGTAGGCAACATCCTCTGCGCGGGCAAGCACGGTACTGGCGGCAGATGCCAGGGCAGCATTCTGCTGCCCTATCGCTTCATCCCGTGCATACCAGAACCCCGCCACCACAGGCGCCAGAAAAGCGACTATCGCGGGTAGCAACCAGATAACGCCGGTATTCTTAATCTTCACGTTTCCAAATCACCCAAGCTGCCTCGCAAGCTTACCAGGCTGGGACCTTCAGTCCAGTCACGTCTTGCGATCCCGCTAAAGCGACCCGGCCCAATTGTTCAGATAATACTGGAAACAAAAAAAGGCCACCACTTTCGTGGCAGCCTTTTTATTTACCGCGTCAGTAATTGATTACTGAGCGATGACGTTCTCAGCCTGAAGGCCTTTGGCGCCTTTGGTGACCGTGAACTCAACACGCTGACCTTCAGTCAGGGTTTTGAATCCGCTGGAGTTGATGGCGCTGTAATGTACGAATACATCTTCGCCGCCGTCCTGGGAAATAAAACCAAAACCTTTGGATTCGTTGAAGAACTTCACTTGACCTGTCACTGTAGACATAAAATATTCCTTAAAAAATTACTTAAATTAGATACGCACCGAAATTATGTTCGGTCAGCAGAAAACGACGATTACAAATACATTTACAGGACGAGGGGTCTACTTGCGGCACTTCGTATTGCAGATATAAATATAGCCTTTATTCCGGCTTGAGAGGCAGTCTACAGTAATTCGGGGCTGCGTCAATGATTATTATTTTTATTTTTATGACTGCTCAGTCAGTTTATGAAAATAGAATACGCGGCACCTACCATGCAGATGACCGGATCGCTCAGGCTGTCCTGCCAAGCAGCGACAGGTAAAAAGTCACCCAAAGGCAGACGATCACAAGGAAGCTGCCCAGAAACGCCACCAGGCGGTGCACCACCCGGTTGTAACCGCAGTGAATGATGCTGTGTGCCACGCGCAACAGCACAAACAGCCAGGCCCCATAAGCCAGCCAGGCTGGCGTATGCTGCACCGCGAGCGAAACAGCCACCAGTGCATAAAACAGCACCGGCACTTCAAACAGATTCCGGAAGTTGTCAGCCGTCTGGACGTTTTCCAGCTTGGCCGCCATTTTGGATGAGGTCGCGACTGCCTGCGGGTGGATGCGCTTCAGGCGCATCTCGGTAACGCGCGTGTAAAGCAGCCTGCCGCCGACCAGAAAGGTCAGTAGAACCATCGCCAGGGTGGCGGCCACCAGCAGTGTAATATTGTTGGTCATATTGAGATTCTCCTTCTCTGCTGTCCTTTGCTTCCATTTGATGGAACTTGCAGGTCACTATTTCTGACAGCTGCCTGACCGACATGATCACCATCAAGCTGTGTGACCATGAACTTTACTGTTTGCCTGTTCAGGAATTCAATATAAATTACTTAACAAAAGCACCACTTAATAGTCAGACAGCCTAATTTTTGTATTTGCGACACACCAAGAAGTTTACAATATTTATATTTTTCAAGAAGATAGATACTGGCCCGTTTTTTGATTGTCTCCCCGCGCATAGCCAGGCACTTGGCTACCAACAATAAAGCCCTCGAGGCAAATGACAAGGAGCACACTGATGACCAGGATCAAAAAACTGCTTTTTACTATCGTTCTAACACTGTCAGTTCTGCAGGCCGCTTTTGCCCAGTCACAGGTCACAGCCCAAAACCCCGGGACCATCCTGCTCGACGCAGTGCGTATCATCGAAGTGACAGCCGGGACTGTCAGTGACATTCAGCAGGTTCTGATTCAGGACGGTCGTATCGCGGCCATTGGCGACTCTGTAGCAGAGAACCTCACAAACGCTGCAGATGTCCATCGGATTGATGGCAATAACGGATACCTGATGCCCGGCCTGATGGACATGCATGCGCACATCAGGCACCCACTGGCTGAGAGCCTGATCTTCCCTCAATTTGTAGCCAATGGTGTGACAGGCATACGGGAGATGAACTCTGAATGCGATGGCCCGCAACCAGGCGCGCCTTGCCTGCAGCAGATGCAGAGCTGGCAACAGCGGATTGACGCCGGTGAGCTTGTCGGACCTCGCCTGCTGGCGCTTAGCAGTTTCCCTGTCAATCCGCCCTGGGACTACGAAGTAACTGAAGAACAGATTCGCGGCCTGGTCGCCGAAATGGACAATCGTGGCGTCGACCTGATCAAAACCTATTTCCGACTAAGCCCACAAGCCTTCCACTGGCTGGCGGATGAAGCTGGAAGACGTGAGCTGATGGTCAGTGGGCATCTGCCTGTACCGATGACTGTGGCAGAAGCCGTGCAGGCCGGACTGGACAGCCTGGAGCATGCCCGTGACCTGTTATTCGACTGCTTCCCGGGCTCGTCGGAGTTCCGCAGCACACAACGCACCCAGAATCCTTCGGTTGATTGGCTGCAGCGCATGGTAACCGAACACAACAGCGCGCAGTGCGAACAGGTTCTGCAGACCATGGCTGATAATGACACCTGGTACGTCCCTACGCATGTCACCCGACGCATGGATGCCATGGCCGGAGACAGCGAGTTTAGAAATGATCCACGCCGCCAGTACATCTGGCCTGAAGTGCTGCAAAGCTGGGATGCGGATGCAGACAATATGCTGGCCATGGCGCCATCACCGGAGGAGCGAGCCATCGTCGCCAGCTTCTATCAGAAAGGTCTGGAGCTGACCGGCCAGGCGCAGGACGCGGGTGTGCGGATTTTGATGGGCACCGACTCAGGCGACAGCTTCTCTTACTTCGGCGCCAGCGCGCATGATGAACTACAGGAGCTGGTAAAGGCGGGTTTGACGCCCGCTCAGGCGCTGCAGGCGGCGACAATTTCCGCTGCCGAGTTTTTGGGCATGCAGGATGACTACGGCAACGTAACGATCGGCAATGTAGCCGATCTTATCCTTTTGCGCGCCAATCCGTTGGATGACATCCGCAACACAACGGAAATCGAGGCTGTTTTTATGGGAGAGCGTTACTACGATCGCGACGCACTGGATACCATGCTGCAGGACGTGGTTGAGGCAATCGCGGCGATGTAACACCGCGCTTACAGGCTCAGCCAGTCCCGCACCTGCTCTTCTTTCAGAATGCCACTGTGAGCTTCGGCCTGATGTGCTGAGTCAAAGTAGTAGCTGCGCGGCAGTTCACCGAACCAGTTGGGATCGATGCTGAAGCGCAGGCGCTCAGTGAACGAGTCGGCAAACATCCAGGAGGTAATACCTTCCAGTTCGTAGTCGTACAGAAAGTCCAGAGCATCCTCCTGACCGGCGATGTCATCGGTTGACACCAGCACCAGTGGCAGGTCCGGGTACTCCTTCAACAGCTCGCCGAACATTTCAAGTTCGACCATGCAGGGTGGACAGGTTACTGACCACAGCGCCAGCACAAATGGTTCACCTTCGCGCTGCGCCTTGATATCTTCCAGTGTCGTCGTTGTGAAGGCACGAATGTCAGGCTTTGAGTCCGACACGCGCACAAACTGGTATCCGTCTTCATGCGTCATCCAGCTGACATGAAGAGCTTCCGGACCCTGAACCAGCAACGGATGGTCGGAGCCGCCTTCAGTGCTGGCCAGTACTGACTCTTCGCTCCAGCTCTGGCCTTCATCCATTGAGCTGACATGTATCAGGTCGGTAGCGACACCATTGAATCGCTTCCAGACCATGTGCAGCACATCATCTTCCACAGCCAATGAGGGATGTCCGGCACCTGGGCGCCCGTCCATTTGTTTAATCAGCGACGTTTCCCCGGCAGCAACATCATGCCGACCGTAATACAGGCCGCGGTGGGTATCCCCGGCGCTGAACCAGCTCATATGATAGGTCTCTGCGGAATCAGCCGGAACCATTGACGGTCCATGATGAGGACAGGCATCTATCTGCCAGTCATCCACAGTAGCGCGGTTAACAGTTGTGGCCTCCGACCCGTTGACTGTAGCAATCGCGTGGTCACGCGTATTAACGTTGAACACATGCCGCCACATCAGTGCCATACCATTGTCGCCGTGCGGGGCCACTGCAATCCGGCAACATTCACAGCTATGATCAGCAATCTTCTGATTGGGTGCAAATGCGCGGCCATTGTCGTCAGAGAAAGTGTAGAACACCCCGCTGCCGCGATACTCTTCACCACGCTCTTTTGCGTACTCCAGATTACGTTTGTCCAGCCAGGTGATGTAGAGTCTCCCCTCGTCGGTCAGCAGCATGCTTTCAAAACGGTGACTGGTCAGCAGACCATCGTCATTGACAGTTCTGACCGGTTCAAAGGTCGTGCCCATGTCCGCTGAATAGGTGAAGCGAATATCACCTGTATGCATGCCTTCGGTTTTTTGTGTCCAGGAGACAAACAGAGAGTCACTGTCTTCGTCGATGATAATCTTGGGACGGTTCTCGCCATTGACTTCTATGTTCTCCGGCTCGTCTGTCACACGCGTGGCGACATCGAACTGCCGGCCGCCATCAGCGGACTGCGTCAGCCAGACATGCTGCTGGTACTCAAACACCACCCACAGCGTACCGTCCTCTGAAAATGTGGCACTCGGCGCTGATCCGCAATTGATCAGCCCGGGATTGCTCACATCACAGGGTTCCAACGCTGCCGCATTAACGTTTGCGACGGTCACTGCAGGACTGCCAGCAAATGCCAGCAGTACCGCTTTAACCAACACCAGTGTCTTTGAAAAAATTCGCATCATTGACTCCGGAAATTACCAATCGTAGGAAACGTTAAGGTACAGAGTACGACCCGGCCATGGGTGGGCGACAAAGTCGATGTCATTGGCGATATTGTCCACACCGGCACTCATTGTAAAGCCGTTGTCCCAGCGATAGTTACTCTTGATACCTGTTCTGGAGTAACCATCCTGTGCGCCAAACACATTCTGCTCAGTATCCCTATTGTCGTTGCGACCGAAGCTGCTGTCAGCGTACTGGTGATTAACGCCCACATCGAATCGCGAATTGATGCGGTAGGTCGCCATCAGGTTGCTGCGCCAGGTCGGCATACGCGGATAGACATTGCCTTCAATGATGGGGTCAACACGGTTTTCGACGATCTCATTGTCCGTATAGGTCACATTAAAGCGGACGTCCAGTCTGTCATCCAGAAGACCGCTGGCATTAAAAATAAACTCCGTGCCCAGTGTATCGACCTGATCGATCGGCACAAAAGTGCGCACAGAAAGACCGCCCGGCAGCGTCTCTGACTGTGACTCGATCACATCTTCGATACTTTCCTGGAAGACATTCACGCGAATGTAGCCACCTGTGATCGAGTACTCCAGACCCAGATTGTGATGCAGACCATCTTCCGGCTTCAGTTCCGGGTTGGACTGGTTGATGGCGTTGTAGGCCTGATACTGGCTGAACAGCTCCTCAACAATCGGGTAACGGTAGGCTTTGGCCGCCGCGTAGCTCAGCGTCCAGCGATCGCTGACCTGATAGGCCGTGCTGAACTTCGGCGAGAATGAACTGCGGTTCTGCTTGGGTACGCTCTCCAAGGTCAGAGCGGCGCCACTGCCATTGCTGAAAAAGCCGTCGTGACTGCGGAACCGTTCCTGACGCGCACCGATCTGCACTTCCCACTGCTCGTGCGGCAGCCAGTTCAATTCGGCAAAGGCAGCCTGCAGTGTGGTTTGACCGCCGCTGCGGCTGGAGAGCGATGACTTTGCGCCCGCCTGATAATTATTGGAGTCATAAACCGCGATGGCCATTTCATAGCTGTCGTGGCGCAGGCCGGTGGTCAGCGTCAGCGTGTCGTCGTCATTCAGTGGGCTGACCAGTTTAAGCTCAGCACCTTCCCAGCCGGTGTCGCCAAAGTCTGTGACTTCGCCAGCCAGCGTATGCGCGGGATCGGCGGGGTTACGCTGCGAGTTGCGTGACTCATCGCGCAGGATAGTAAAGTGGTTCAGGTTGACCTCCAGCTCGGAACGCGCCAGCACCGGGCCGCGAATCCGCAGGCCTGTCGACAGGCTGTCGCGATCCTGCTCGCCAACACTGAAGCGCGAGGCGGGTACCGAGACAGCTCTACCATCCTGACGGACCGTGCCACCCCAGATGGTGCGGCCATCCGTGGCGCGCATATAACTGTTGGGCGCGTTGTCAGAATATCGGTCTTCGTAGGCCAGATTAAGCAGGGCTGACCATTCATTCAGGTCGTAACCCAGCTTCAGTTTGTAGTTGCTGGTTTTGGTGTTGACCACACCGGTGTCACCAAGCCAGAGACGATTCACGCCCATCTGATCATTGCCGACGATACCACCATCAATCTCGGTCGCGCTGGCGGCAGATGACGGCGCGCCGTTGTAGAATGTCTGCGGCTGCGCATCATTTTCCAGACGGTTAAACGAGGCATACACACTCACATCACCAATCTTGTCGCCCGCTGAAAAGAAGGTTTTATAGCCGTTCAGCCGATCATCGAAGCCGTAGGCGCTAAAGTCCTGCGAGAAATAAGAGCTGTCAAAATGGAACTCACGCTCCTGCGGAATGGCGGACTCGATATTCACCACGCCGCCCATGGAGTTGCCGCTGTAGAGCGCGGAAAACGGGCCGTACAGCACCTCAACCTGGGCAATCTCGCTGGCAGACACCATCGTCCAGCGCGGTGAGCCGTTCCAGCGCGACTGCAGCAGATAATGCAGTGGCACGCCGTCTGCAAAGACCATGGAGCGTGAGGTCTGGAACATATTGGCGCCGCGCATCCCCATGGTGCCGTTTGAATCACCAATAAAGCGACGACGGATAACCAGACTCGGCTCGTATTTGACGATATCTTCGGTTGTGGCGATATTGATGCTTTGCAGGTCAGCCTGCGTCAACACGCTGGCCGGATGGGAAAGGTCGCTGCGCTGGCCAAGCTGCTGGCCCCAGATCAGGATCTCTTCTACCTGGGGTGCCGGCTCAGCGGCGGAAGCAGCATCCTGCTGGGCATGCAATGTGCCGGAAATTGACAGCAATACAGCACCGTAAAGCGCTGAACGGGTAAATACAGACTTTGCACTTCGTCTAGACACGTAAAAATCCTCGCAAACCAATAGTCTTTTGGTATGCGAGGCATTTTAGTAGTTGGGTGTCCAGCGGAGAATGCGACACAGTGTCGCACCCTGTGTCGCAGCGCGCTCTTAAGTCAGAAGCGGAAGGTGTAGTTGACCTTCACCGCACCACCACTGGTCAGTCGGGTAAACCGGCTGTCCCGCAGAGGACCATCGTCGTACAGCCAGTTGTTGCTCCAGACCACAAACACATCGTTGCCGGGCTGGATGATCCAGCGCAGTCGCGCATACAGGCCGACAACATCAGAGATGTCGTCGTACTGAACATTACCGGTAAATGAGACCAGAGGGTTGAGATTCCAGGCCCAGGACAACCGTACCAGATTGGTGTCGAAGTCGCCCTGCGGCAGCGTCACTTCATTGTGCTGGTAGTTGGCGGTCAGGGACATGCCGCGGCGTGAGCGAACGGTACCCTGCAGATCCAGGCTGGTGCGGTCCCCACCCCAGAACTCGGACTGCTCATACTCAAAGCTGCCCGACAGCATTCGGCGGCCGGCGGTATTGCCACTTATCGACCACTTATCCGAGTCATAATCGCCGGGCTGAATGATGATGGTCTCATCGCCGTTGTTGTACACAGCAAATGCCCGATCCAGTCGCTCGAAGTTCTGACCGACTTCAAATCCCAGACGATCACCGCTCTCAAAATTCAACTGCAGCGGCGTGATATTGAGGTTACGGGTCAACAAGCGATCGTCCAGATCGGTCAGATATTCAAAGTACACTTCGTGTTCGGTCTGACGCACCAGAGGCCAGCTTTGTGGACGCGGGGCAATCGTGATGGTGGGCTGGTGACGACGGAAGCCACGGCGCTCAACAAAACCCACCGCGGGATCCCAGGCCTCGCCAAATTCGCGATAAGACGAATGCACACGAATCAGATCATTGGGGAAGGACCAGCGCAGGCCCTGCGAGCGACGATCCGAGGAACTGCTGGTGCCACCTGGCACCGGATCGTTGTGATACACCATAAAGCCTTCAATCTGGGCGTTGTAACGCCCCAGGAACTGAGATGTGTAGAAGTCAAAATCAGCGCCTATGGTGTGGCGATCGTCCAGCATTGGACCACCAGTTACCGACTCTGAGGCCCTTCGTGTATAAATCATGCCAATGTGGGATTGCTGAAACAGGCGGCGCTTGATGCGACCTACCGTAAAGTCCTCGGCGCCCCAGGGTCGGACCGTGCCATCGCCGTTATCCAGCGTGGTGTCGCCAGTGCGCACCTGGTAAAGACCCAGCTCGTAGTCACCGACCTGGCCGCCGAGTCGCGCACCGAAATCAATCGGTACTTCCTGGCCATTCACCAGGCCGATTCGACGACTGAAGAAAGGATCCGCCCAGTTAAATGAAAATACCCCTGAACCTTCCAGGAAAAACTCGCGCTGCTCTGGAAAGCGGAGTGGGAACCGTGTCAGGTTGACCTGCCGGTTATCGACCTCGACTTCTGCAAAGTCCGTATTCAGCGACAGCGCACCGCGCAGAGAAGGCGTGAATGAGTAAGTAATATCGATACCGACCTCAGTGTCACTGCCGCGACTGGATCCCGCAGCAGGTCCGCTATTCGTTGAGGCATTGATAAAGGGTTTTAGCTCGATTCCGCGTCCCTGGCTGATGTCTTCCAGCCCTTCCAGCCGACCGGTATGAACGGGTCTGAACAGGCCCTCGGTACGGCGCCAGCCATTCCACAAAATCTCTTCGTTGAAGCGGCGGATGGTGCGCTGGAAGTTGATACCCCAGGAATCGGCCGACGGGTCAAAGTTCAGCGTGGAAAAAGGAATGCGGACTTCGGCTGACCAGCCGTTGTCGTGAATCTCCGTGCGGATATTCCAGATGCCGTTCCAGCGCTTGTTGAAGCCGCCACCACCCTCGATCAGGCCGTCACCCAGCAAACCGGCCGGGTTGGTTTCAAAAAAGTAACCGGTGCGATTGTCGTTGAATGTACTGATGATCCACATAAAGCGGTCATCCGTGCCGAGGCCGGCATCACGTTGCAACTGATAGGCCAGAATGCCGTCCGGATTGGAGTCATACAGCATGGCACCGATGTACAGCGCGTCATCATCATAAAGAATGCGGATTTCGGTCGGCTCACTGGGTACGCCACCCTCCACCGGCTCCTGCTGCCGAAACTCGGTGATTGGCGTCGCTAGCGCCCATACCGCCTCATCCAGCCGGCCGTCCAGCTCAATGTCTGCGCCTTGCGGCATCCGCGCAGCCTGCATGGTGGGACGTACTTCGGTAGTGACAATGGGATCCTGGGCAGTGACAGTGTGAGCAGAAAGCCCCAGTGTCAGCGCAACAAGGGCGGGAATAATGCTCGAGCAGATGCTTCGCGAACTGCGCTGACTGGGCTTGCCGACCACTGTTGATCCTCCGAAAACTGAAAAAATTTGTTTTTATACGCAATCGGAATGTCGGCAGATGTATCCTTCCTGGCAGCCTGACGCCCCCTGCACCCTAAACCTTCAGGTACAAAAGCCAAGAAGATTACTTGATAAATCAGAGCCTTGTCCAGAAAAGCCGGGACTCAGGCGGTTTGGGAGAAGACGGACCACTGGCGCTGGCGCCATGCAGCCAGCAGCTGACGAATCGTCTGCTCGGCGTCTGGGTTATTTCTGTCACCTGCCTTCGGCGAGGCCATGCCTTTCTGCATGTTTATGATGATCAGGGCTGAGGCGTGTCGTGAGATCCGATTAATTTCATAAGATAACGGTACAGTGGAGTTTCACCATCATGATGTCGGTTTGCTGTGTCTGCTAGCAGCAAGACGATCATGCAGCGGCAGGCTCACACACATGGTTATATAAATCCATCCAGCCAGCACTATCCATTCACCCTGAGCAACAAGGGCAATGCCCATACCAGTCAGGCCGGTCAGTGCCGGGATCAGCCAAGCCTCGATTTCATTGCGTGTTTCGATTACTTCGGCAGCATTCAGATTAAGCCAGTCGCGGCGACGGTAGGCATGCATGTAGAGTGCACTGATAAACATGCACATGACAAAAAAGCCAAAACCATAGATGGCAAACACCGCGCGCATTTCTTCCCAGCCCAGGGTAAAGGGAAACGGCAGCCAGCCTCCAGAGAAATAACCAAAGGCGGCTGCAAACATGACACGCAGTGGATAGACAACAATCAGGATGCAGCAGACCAGCACCAGAGACAAGAACAGCGCGGCTCCATCTTCCAGCCCATAACGCTGACTCCAGGCCCGATGGCCCAACCAGAACATGATGACCTGCGCGAAGCTGGCGATAAATGCCGGGGCACTAAGCAGGGCATCGATGAATTCATTGTAATTCTGCGGTACGTCGTCAACAGAAATGACCAGCATGGTCACTGCGAATGCAAATGCTGCATCGACAAAGGTTTCCAGCCGCGTCACCTTGCCCCCGCGAAGCTGAAAGCGTCCGTGCTGGTCAAGACTGGCAAGGCGTTCTTCGGTCCATGGTGAAACGGTTGTCATGTTGTCCCCCGCGTAATGGTTGGGCTCTTATACCGCAGATTCCTGAACGACTAAAGAGGGCGATTTAACAGATACTGCAAATGCGCACGCACTTCCGGCCATTCGCCTTTGCTGAGGCTGTACATGACCGTGTCGCGAATCGTGCCATCGCGGCGCAGACTGTTGCCGCGGATCACGCCGTCCTTTTTCGCCCCGAGCCGCTCGATCGCGCGTTGGCTGGCGAAATTGAAAATGTCGGTGCGCCAGCCCACGATGTTGCAGTTCAGTGTCTCAAAAGCATGTGTCATCAGCATCAGCTTGCAGGTGGTATTGATATGCGTGCGCTGTGCCCGCCGGGCATACCAGGTATAACCAATCTCCACACGCTTCACTTCCGGCAGGATGTCGTGATAACTGGTCGATCCCAGTACTGTACCCGTGGCCTCTTCGATAACCGCAAAGGCAAACCGGGTACCCAGCCTGCGCATTTCCAGAGCTTTCTCGATATAGGCATCGGTTTCATCCGGTGCGGGCACCGATGTCACCCTTATGTTCCACAACTCTCCATCGGCCGCTGCAGCACGCAGACCTGCCTCGTGATGGTGGTCTAAAGGTTCCAGTCTGATGCCGCGCTCGCTTAGGGTAACAGCTTGAACAAATATCATCTGCAGGCTCTCGGTAGATACAGTCGAGGATCTAGAACCCGTAAAGCGCTTTGAGGTGCGCCATAAAGTCGGGGCGATTGGCCGCCGCATCAGCGCGCACCTTTTTGACATGCGGACGCTCCTCCATCCGTGCACAGTAGGCATCCAGACCGGGCACCTGGGTCAGTGGATCCCCGCCCAGAAAGGCCTTGCCCACGTTACGCACAATCGGCAGGTTCAAGATGGCTGCGATATCGGCCAGCGTGAACTGATCACCATAGGCAAAAGTCTCGAAGCTGGACAGTTTAGGCAGCGCCGTAACGGCTTTCTCCAGACCTTTCTCGACCTCTTTCAGCGCAGTTGGATCAGGCTTGGTGCCCAGCAGCAGGTTTGGAATCAGTCGACGGGCAACCAGTTCGAAATACAGCTCGATGAACTGAGACAGCTCCTGAACTTTCGCGATGTGGAAAGGCGTATCTGGCAACAGGGCCGGTGTTGGGTAGCTGCGTTCGATGTAATCCAGAATAGCTCGTGATTCACTGATGAAGCCTTCCGGAGTTTCCAGCGCTGGCACCTTTCCCAGCGGACTTTTGTCCAGATATTCAGGTTTGTATTTGAGGCCGGCGCCTGAATAGGACAGCACCTCTTCGAAGGGGATGCCCTTCTCCAGCAGAGCGAGCTTGGGCACGTTGTAATAGTTGCTGGCAGAGAAGCCGTGTAGTTTGATCATTGTTATTCCCTATCGTTAATTGACCTGTTCGATTGTACGCGCTGCAGACTCACATGGCGACTCTGGTCATAGGAATCAGACAGTTAGCAGCTCTAGCCGTAAAGTCTATTCAAAAACTCCTAAAGTCTTGGCGACAACCGTCGATTAACGTGTATACCGCTGAATCGAAAACGCCGCCCGCCCCCTTTCCATGCGGTTAGTGAGTGTATATCTCATCTGTTCACGGGCCCTATTAGCTGCTCAAGGCTCAGGCTTATATAAGTTATGAAAAATTTATCGATCGTCGAGAAAGTATGGCTTGTCCTCGGCCTGTCTGTAATTTCGTTCTCGACAGTCGTTGCGGTCAGCGTGTTTTTTACCGCCAGAAACAACATTACGACCCAGGAAATGGGTGAATTCATGTATGAGACTTCCAAACTGGCGTCTCAAGTCAAAACTGAATTTCGTGCCGTTGATGAGTTCTTTACCCAGGCCGTCACGCTGTCGGACCCCGATCTGCTGGCAACTGCGCAGCAGAACAACGAGGCCCTGCTGGCCAATATTTCCCGGTTGATCACACTGAACCCAGCGCGTGCGACGCAACTTCGATCTCTGCAGGAAGATGCCGCACAGTATGCCGAGATTTCAGCCGAGATTGCGCAGGACTTTATTGACGGCGTCGTCGACTTCACCACCGTCGGGTCCGATATTGAAACAAAAACTGCACTGTTCGAACGCCTCAACGAACAATTCAACGAGTTTGAGGAAAATGCCGACTCGCAGTTCTCAATGGCCATTGAAGCCCTGTCAGAGAACATGAATTTTGCGCTGGTATTCATGCTGGTTCTCGGCGGCGTGCTGTTGGCACTGACCATCAGCATTGGTCACTATACCGCCAACCGTATCAGTTCATCAGCGCGCGAACTGGGTGACTCGCTGGCCGAGCTTGCCAGTGGCAAGGGCAGTCTGGCCAGCCGGCTGCCGGTCCACGGCCGTGATGAACTCGGTGTCGTGGCCACCGAATTCAACCAGTTCATTACCATGCTGCAATCCTCATTCAAGGACCTGACCGGCATTATCGAACCACTGACCGCCAGCGCGCATAATCTGTCCAAAGGGATGGACCGACTGGACGCGATGACCGAATCGCAGACTTCAGACTCGCAGATCGTTACTCAGAGCATGTCTGAATTGCAGCTGTCGGTTCGCGACATCAGTCAGTCAGCGAGCAATGCCGCACGCAATGCCGAAAGCGGCCACGACCTGTCGCAGATCGGACAGGAGAAAACCTCGACTGTTGTCTCCTACTCGCAGAAGCTTTCCAATGAAATCCGGCAGACACAGTCTGTCATCTCAGACCTGGCAGATCGCACCAAAGACGCCACCGAGATTCTGAAAAGCATTAACGATATTGCCGACCAGACCAACCTCCTGGCACTAAACGCAGCCATCGAGGCCGCTCGCGCCGGCGAGCAGGGTCGCGGTTTCTCTGTTGTCGCTGACGAGGTTAGAAGCCTCTCCGTCAAGACGTCGAGTTCAGTCACAATGATTCAGGACGTGTTGAAACAACTCAATGACAATGTCTCTTCTGCGGTGGGGATGATGAAAGTGGCTGTTGACGTTGCTCAGCAGTCTGAGTCCCTTGCCAGTGATGCCGGCGAGTACATTTTGAAGATCAACAACGAAATCGAGCAGATCAGTCTGCTCAATGCCCAGATTGCTGCTGCCACTGAGGAGCAGTCGATGGCTACGGAGCAGATTGTCGCCAATACCAATAAAATGACATCTTCGTTTGTCGAGGCTAAAACCATTCAGGTTTCTGTTTACGACATTTCCGACAAACTTCGCAGCCTTTCTGACTCGCTGGTTTCCGTAAGCTCCAAGTTCGAGACCTGATATCAGCAATCACCACCATCTCCTTCATCGGGATTTAACTTCAGTAAAGTAGAGGAAAGCATGATCAAGTTTATTTGTGCGACAGTTGTCGCCTCTGTCATATCAGCAACAGCCTTCGCCGATGTGACAATCAACGGCTTTGCATCCATCAATGCAGGTGCAACCACCGACAGCAACGACAGGCTTTATGGCTATGACAACAACATTGAACTCAAGAACGAGAGTCTGTTTGCCATTCAGCTGCAGTCAGACCTTGGTGACAAACTGTCGGTGACCGGCCAACTGCTGGGTCGCGGCGCTGACGATTTTGACGTCGACTTCGAGTGGGCATTTCTGAGCTACGAGCTAAACGATCAGACCCGCATCAGTGCCGGTCGACTGCGCACGCCGTTCTTCAAATATTCTGACTTCCTCGACGTTGGCTATGCTTACGACTGGATCAGACCACCCCAAAGTGTTTATGGTCTGGGCTTTGCGAATATTGAAGGTGTGTCAGTCTATCGTACTGGTCAGTTGGGCGACCTTGATTCCAGCCTGCAGTTTGTACTGGGCAACTATGACTCGGAAACCGAATTTTCCGGTACCGAAATTGAAGCACAGATCGACAGCATTGTCGGCGCAACCTGGGAGCTGTCCAGCGGCGCCCTGAGTGGCCGAGTGGCATACCTGGTCGGCGAAACGTCTTTTGCGACAGCACCTGTTCAGCTGGCACCCGGCGTCACACTTGGCGGCCTGTTCGGTACGCTGGAACAGTTTGGTCTTTCAGCTCTGGTTTCAGATCTCGCCATTCAGGAAGATGACTCCAGCTTTCTGGGTTTTGGCCTGACTTACGACAGCGCAGACTGGATAATTGTGTCTGAGTTCACCAATATCAAAGTGGACAACAGCTTCATCGCCGAGCAGGACAGCTACTACCTGTCAGTGGGACGACGTTTTGGCAGCCTGACACCGTATGTCTCTTACGAAAAGGACGACAATGCTGCCCAGACTGACGCCTATGCAGGCTATCAGTCCACCCTGCCTGCCCAGCTGTTTGCACCGGTCAAAGCACTTGTCGACAGCCAGGAAGCTGACAATGACACCTGGAACGTGGGTTTCCGTTATGACTTCCATCCGTCAGCCGCATTCAAGGCTCAGTTTACCGATCAGGACAATCAGCTGACTGGCGACCGCCGGTCATTGATCTCTGTCGGCATCGATCTGGTATTTTGAGGAGAACGACCATGTTAAACAGAATTTTGTTACTGATCTGCCTGACTGTCGCATGGCCAGCCTATGCAGATATCGCTGTTATCGTACACCCAAGCAACGCAGCGGCCATTGATATCGATGAACTCAATCGACTCTACACTGGCCGCTCATCAGCGTTGACCGCAGTCAACCTTGCCGAGGGAATGCCAATCCGGTCCGAGTTTGACGAGAAAGGCGCAGGTCGCGCATCAGCCCAGCTCAAGGCTTACTGGTCAAAGCTGGTGTTTACTGGCAAAGGCACACCGCCTGCGGAAATCTCCAGCGAAGCAGCGATGCTTGAGCACGTGGCGGCAAATGCAGATGCTATTGGCTACGTTGACGCAGCCAATGTAAATGGCTCTGTCAAAGTTGTGATGACTCTGGAGTAAGACGTCGGCTGCCTGGCAGGCTGTTCTGGCCTGTCAGGCAGCTTTGATACCCAGCTTTGTTCTAAGGCGCTCGGTCACCGTGACGAATCCACTGGTCCGCCAGGTCGATGACAAAGGGCGTTTTGGCAAGCGTGGCATCACATGATGAGAACACATGCGCAAGCATGCCACTGTGCAGTTGATCAACCTGTTGCTCCGCCTGCTCACGCGTGATCTTTTTAGGGTCGTCTATCAGCAGAGCCGCGATGCCACGCTCATCGCGTTCTCTTTCAAGCAGATTGAGCACTTCTGCAACTGTCATGACTCGTCTCTTATTGCCCTTTCAGTATAGGACGCAGGTCTTCCAGCTTGTCAAACAGATGCCAGATATAGTTTGTTGTGCCGTTCTCACGATGCGGATGCAGATCTGCCAGTTTGGGGTCGCTTCGATAGTGTTCAAACGCCTCTGCTGATTCCCACTCGACCAGAATCATCACTGTCCGTGGCGTAATATCGCCCTGTACAGCCTCTCTGAATTTACCCAGAGACACGACGCGACCACCATGTGACTGTACTTCCGCGACAGAGCGTTTTGAGTAAGCGATATACTCGTCTTTGTTTGATACGTCAAACAGGTTCAAAGCATAAACTGGCATTCAATTCCTCCTGATTTTTAACTGTGAATCGGGTTAACACGCTGTTATTGGTAACAGACCTCATAACGAAGCTCAATCATGCCGCTGCCCATTTGTCGCGTTGCCGATAGCCTTAGCGGTGGGTCGATGATACGGCGGGGCAACAGAGGTCTGCCGTTACCCAGTATGGCTGAGCCTATCTGAAGTATTAGTTCATTGAGCAAACCGGCATCATAGAACTGGCCAACCAGATCTCCACCGCCAGCAATCCAGATATTTTTGTCACCAGCGGCTTTCTGCATGGCTTGATGGACACTTCGAACATCGCCCTGCACAAAGTTGATAGCTGCATCGGGCACTTTGGGAAGGGTCCGGGATGTGAATACCCAGACCGGCTGGCTGTAGGGCCAGGCAGTGCCCATTTCCTCGATGGCCTGTTCCGCGTGGTCCAGAATCCACTGATAGGTGGTAGACCCCATAGCGATGGCGCCGACCTCCGCAATGAACTCCGGGTAACTGGAGTCCTTCACATCGGCCAGTGCGTATAACCAGTCAAGCGAGTCATCTTCAGTAGCAATGAATCCGTCCAGACTGGTCGCAGTGTAATACTGCGTTTTCACAGCAGCGCCTCAATCCTGTCCATCAGATCTGTCATGCGGCGCAGCACCGGTGCGTAAGCCTCGGGCTGCGTCATATCCAGACCAGCTTCGTTCAACAGAATTTCGTGCGGGTAGTCGGAACCACCGGCGCTGAGTACACGAATGAAGTCGTCGCGCACTTCCGTATCACCTGCCAGGAACTGCTCTGCAAACCACGCTGCACCAGAGATGGAAGTGGCGTACTGGAACACATAGAAGTCATAGTAGAAGTGCGGAATGAAGGCCCACTCCACGGCATAGGCATCATCGATGGTCAGAACCCCTTCGTCGTGGCCGTGATAGCGTTTCAGAAGGTCACCGTAGATTTCTGTCAGGCGTGGACCGGTCAGCGGTTCACCACGCTCGGCGGCCTGGTGAATTGCCAGCTCAAACTCGGCGAACATGGTTTGCCGGAAGAAGGTGCCACGTATGCTTTCCAAGGCGCCACCCAGGTAAAACAGTTTCTCCTCATCGGTTTCTGCGTTGGCGATCATATACTCTTCCAGCAGAATCTCGTTGATGGTGGACGCCATCTCGGCGATAAAGGTGGAGTAGCCGGCAGTCTCGTAAGGATTGTTTTCATTGGCCAGCAGCGAATGCACGGCATGGCCCCATTCATGTGCAAAGGTGGACATCGCATTGTAGTCGTCGGTGTGGTTCAACAACACGTAGGGATGCACATCGTAGACAGAGCCGTTCATGTAGGCGCCGGAACGCTTGCCAGGTTGCGGGTGACTGTGCATCCAGTCCTGCGACAGTCCGTAGGCCAGCAGCTCCAGATAGCGCTCACCAAATGGCTCCAACGCGGCGAAGGTGATCTCTTCGGAACGCTTGAGGCCGAACTCACCGGTATCAACTTCAACCAGAGGCGGATAGATATCGTAGTAGCGCAGATCGTCCACACCCAGCATACGACCGCGCAACTCCAGATAACGATGGAACACCGGCAGCGCGTCGTTCACCTGACTCACCAGCTGTGTGTAGATCTCCGGTGGCAGACCATCGTCAAACAGATTGTGAGCCAGCACACTTTCGTGGTTTCTCACGCGGGCGGTAAACAGGTTGGACTGTACCTCGGAGGCCAGCGTGGCACCCATACCATCGGCATACTGATTCCAGGTCTCCCAGAAGGTATCGAAGACCAGTTTGCGGTCGTCGCGATTTTCAGCGGTACGCCAGCGTGAGTAGCCAGCCTGACTGAGCGTCACTTCCTGACCATCACTCAATGTGACGGTCGGCCAGGGAATGTCGGCATTGGCGTAGTTTTCGTAGATCTGCTCCGGCGAGGACAGTACCAGACCGGCCTGCGCCAGAATCGCCTCGGTCTGCTGATCCAGCGTATGCGGTGCGCGTCTCAGTATGTCCCGCAGCATGAACTCAAAATCGGACAGACCCGGCTCTTCGGCAAGGAACTGATTGACCCGCTCCTCACCCACTTCCAACACTTCCGGGCTGATCCAGG
Organism: Gammaproteobacteria bacterium UBA2675; assembly: GCA_002354805.1. Taxonomy (GTDB): domain Bacteria; phylum Pseudomonadota; class Gammaproteobacteria; order Pseudomonadales; family Pseudohongiellaceae; genus Pseudohongiella. The sequence continues at coordinate 327,306 of DEMH01000009.1, read as the reverse complement.
AGGTCGCTTCACCAAGATTGGTAAACAGCTGGCGGGCCAGACCAAAGCGCTCCTGGGTTTCCGCCACGCGCTGGTCGGCGTCGCGTTCCAGCGAGGTGTAGACGTATGCCCTTACGGCCTCTTTGTTGGTAGCGGAAATTTCACGCAGTGCGCTCAGCATCGACGCCGAGCTGTTGCCCAGCGTACCCTGCAAGGTAGAGAGGTCTTCGATGCGCTCCGAAATGGTATCCATGGCGGATTCCCAGGCCGGCACATCGGCATAGATGTCGGTCAGATCCCATTCATAACGGACGGTGTCGTCCTGGGCCCATGCCTGGGTACCCAAAAAAACTGAAATGCTCAGACTCAATACGGACAGGGCTTTTTTCACTGCAACAACTCCTGAAATCAGCGGATTTATGCGGACAGATTTAGATATCACGTCCGATAATAGCTCATAATCAGAGAGTTGGCACTGCGGGCAGGCCTTGGCCTGCCGCAGTTACAGCGTGGTTAAAAATCGTACTCGAGGCTGAGGCTGGCGCGCTCTTCTGAGTAGTTGGCACTGGCAAGGCGTGAGTCAAAATCGCCGCGTCCGATTTTGCCGATCACGGCCAGACGTGGCAGCACCGCCATCTTCAGACTGGCGTCCACAAACAGTTGCGAGTCGTCTCGCGGTGCACCAATAGATGGCGTATTGGCCTTATAGTCCCGCAGCTGATTCCGCAGGCCAAGCTCCACTTCGCTGTCTTTGCCAAACAGGGAGAACGCGTTGCTGTAGCGCACCCGCACCGTATCCGCCTGATAGGCAAATGCTGGATCACGTGTGCTCTCATCATCGTAGGCATAACCGAATGTCAGCGAGCTGCGGCCCTGGTTGAAGAACCAGAATGCATCCAGGCTGACGCCTTCTGTATCGGCGTCGCGAGCTTCAAATCCGGTGAAAGACTTGTCGACGATGTTGAAAGCACCGCGCAGATACCATTGTTCACTCAGCAGCTTGCCTGCGTAAATTGACGTCTGATTCAGCTGCAAAAACTCGTTGCCACCCAGGTCGGCATCGGCAAAATAGTGACTGGTGCCCAGTGTGAATGCCTCAAAATCGTAGCTGATGTCTCCGAAGAGCATATGCATGTCCAGATCGAAGGCATCAAAATCCTGGTATCGCTGGGAGCTGAAACTGTAGCCCCCATTGATATTGAGCTGGTCGCTGACCTGCCAGTCGGCATCCAGCCCGGCATCAACAATGGCAGCCACATCAGACTGCCCGCTGGCGCTTTCCAGCTCCGCAACGCTGACGTTGCTATTGTATTCAGCACCGGCCGAGAGATTACCACTGAAAGTCAGTGGTGCCTCGTTCTGCGCTATTGCGGCACCGGCTACAAGCCCGCTGGCCAGCAGTGCCACGAATTCAGTTTTCAATTTTGGAGTTTTCAGCTTCTTCATGATTTTCACCATTCAGGAAAAAGCCGGCGCCAGGGAGGCGCCGGCCATACATACGCCGGTCTTAGCTGCCAATGCCAGTGATCGTGTTACGGACGTTGCCGCGCACACTCTCACGCACAGAGCTGTTAACCTGGCTGCTGACCTGCTGGCTCACTTCATTGCCAACCTGGCCACGCACATCTTCCTTGACGGTGTTCTGTACATTCTCACGCACACTGGCAGCGACGCTTCCGCGTGCCGATTCGGCAACGCTTTGCGACACTTCAGAGCGTACCGCTGAGGACACGGTTGCGCCGACGTCAGATTGAACGGACTCGTTGACCTGTGCCTTGGTAGCCGAAGTGACCGCGGTGCTCACCGCAGCACCAACTGCTCCCCGCACTTCCTCGCGAGTGGCTTCGTCGGCTGTGTTGCGAACTTCCTCGCGCGCCTGCTGGGCTGCCTCAGCAACCAGAAGCCCAGTTGCATTAACACCTGCTTCGGCATTCGCCATGACAGCGACTCTGGCCGAATCAGCAGCTGCTTCAGCACGCATGGCCGCCGTTTCCGCACGCTGCTGGGCGCTCACCGCCAGGTTCTCAGCACGTTCGACGTTGGCACTGGCCGTTGCCTGAGCCTGCACAGCAACCTGCTCTGCCTGTGTTGCAGCCGTGCTCAGGCCCGCCTCTACTGTGCCTGCCGCTTGAGCTGCAGATGATTCTGCTGCCGTGGCAATTTCACCTGCAGTGTCAGTCGCGCTGCGGGTATCTGCATCGGCGCTGGCATCAGCCTCTGCCTCGGCTTCAACCGAATTACTGTTATCCACTGAAGCGGTGGATTGCTCAGAAGCAGTATCGAATGAAGCCGTTGTATCTGTCTCGGCTTTTACCGATACACTTGTCTGAGCGTTTACGGAAGCGCCAGAGGCATTGTCCTGCGCATGAATTGCCGGTGCACCAATTGCCACCGCGCAAGCCAGCGCGAGCATTGAAGGTTTGAATACATCTGAAATATTCGTCTTACGCATCGTCAATTCCTCCCATTTTGTAGTATTGACGATTGTTTAACGAATGCGGTGAGAACTTATTCCAGAACTGGCTTTTTATGTTCCATATATTGTGAAACTCAGAGCCAGGTACGCGCAGTATCCAAGCAAGAGCAGGCTGCCCTCAATTCTGCTTAGTCGACTGCCAGTGTAAAGAAAAACAAGTAATATCAGAGATGTAGCCAACATCACCCATTGATCAAACTGCAGGATGCGGGCGTGCACCGGAAGCGGTTGCAACAGGGCAGAAATTCCGAGTATTCCCAGCAGGTTAAAAATGTTACTGCCAAGAATATTACCGATAGCAACGTCGGCCTGTCTGCGGAATGCTGCGATCACTGATATCGAAAGTTCAGGAAGGGAAGTACCAACCGCCACCAGGGTCAACCCTATGACCGCCTCAGATAGATTAAAGGATTCCGCGATTCCAACGGCCCCTGTCAACAATACCTGAGAGCCAACTATTAAGCATCCAAGCCCCAATACGACCGCCGTCACAATCCAGAGCGTCGTTTTGGGCAATGCGGTAACTGCCTCACCCTCAGCGATATGCAATCCTGCTGATGGAGCCTGACCAGATCTTTCCGTCCAATATGCCCAGGTCAGGTAAGCTGCCAGCGCCAAAAGAAATATGGCAGCATCGGACCTGGCCAGGGCGTCACCGCCGACCAGGATGAGAAACAGAATGCTCGCCGCAACAACTGTAACACCGTCGCGCCTAAGCACAAGCGGCCTGACAGCCAGCGGCGATATCACCGCGCAAAGCCCCAGAATCAGCAGAATGTTACCGATGTTGCTACCGACAACATTGCCGATTGCGATATCCGGTCGCTCACTGAGCGCCGCCTCGATTGAGACCACTAACTCTGGTGCAGACGTGCCAAAACCCACAATCAGCAAGCCACTAAGAAGAGGAGAGATACCCAGCCGGTGGGCAGCGGCGAGTGACCCTCTGATCAGCGCCTCACCACCGGCCGTTAAAAGCAGGATCCCGGCAATTACCAACAACAGGTTTAACATAAGGTTTAAGCTTCAGCTGGAAATCGTGACGGCTGCTCTCAGTCAATCCTCACCAATCCAATATGGTTACTGCTGCTCTGGTGAATCAGCAGGTTTTTGTCCTCAGTCACCCAGACATGCCGGATGATGCCTACACCGGATGGAATCGCCCAGCTCTGGAAGCGCTCGGCTGCCGGATCAAAGCGGACCAGCGCATCGGGCCGCATGCCGGACTCATTGTACCAGATCACGTCGTCAATCACGGCAATGGCATAAGGGTGGGAATCGGGCCCGCTGGGTGAATCCCATTGCACAATCTCACCGGTTTCGGGCTCCAGCCTGCCGATCTTGCCCATGGTGGAGTTGACGAACCAGATGTCGCCCTGGCTGTCGATATCCAGTCTGCGGATGCGCGTTCGCTCGTCCGGCACCTCGTAGTAGCGAACTTCCATGGAGTCCGGGTCCATCCGGCCCAGCTTGTTGGTGCCGTTGTAGGCAATCCAGACATCGCCATTCTGAGCAACCTTGATACCGTAGGGTCGGGGTTCCGTGTCGATTTCGCGCAGCTCACCGGTATCAGGGTTCAGTCGGCCCAGCATGGCCGCGCCCTGAGAGGTGAAATAGAGGTTGCCATTAGGATGGAAAACAGCGGAGTGCGGATCGCGTCCCTGGGTTGGATACTCAGTGATCATGCCGGTCTCCGGATCCAGCTTGCCAATCGTGGCGTTGCTGTTGCCGGTGTACCAGATATTGCCCTCATCATCAGGCACGATGGTGTGGGGCCGGGCGGATGGCGGCAAATGATACTCTTCCATCTGCCCGGTTTCCGGATCCAGGCGACCGGCCAGGCTGGCCCACATACCCGTCCACCAGATGGAGCCGTCCGGGGCTTCTGCCGGATCGCGCGAGCGCTGACCCAGTGTCGGCACCTGCCATTCAATAATGTCGATATTAAAGTCACCCGCCACCAGCCTGGGTCGGCGGCTGGTATCTTCGGGGAAGTGGGTTGCCAGATAGGTGGCGATGGTCTCCGCCTGCGCCGCCGGCAATTCAACCATGGTCGAAAACACCCGGTGCCAGTCCGCCGCTGAAGCGTAACCAGCCGAACGCGTAATGAGATTGATGCCATGGCAGCTCGTACAGGCAATCTGAACCAGGTCCTTGCCCGGACCATCCGGCAGTTCGACGTTGCCGCCCGGCTGGGAAATGGCAGGTGCTGCTGACAACAGGCCGGCAGTGATGATTGCGACGGAAAGCGCGTACCTGATCATCCGAATCTCCTTAGCTGATGCTTTTATTTAAATTGGTGATAACGAAGGCTGGTCAGTTAATCGGGCTCGTGTTCAATATACTGCAGCCGGTCGTACTTCGCCACAGGCATCCAAGCTGCTTGAGCCTGCTGCCTGTGATCTGCACAAGAAAATTTTGCGTATTTCTGCCATCTCACTAATCACTCTGTATCAGCTTAAGGTGGCACGAATACCTATGAACAAATCGACAGGTTTACTACTGACAGCTTTAACCAGCCTGGTCATCTCTCAATCAACGCTGGCGCAGGGCGGAGACACTGCCCTGGTGCCCCTGCCTTCAATCGACGACTTCACCCGGGGTGACAATGGCTGGGCCTTTGGTCTGGGCCTGGGTGTTGAGTATGAAACCGCTTACGAAGGCTCGGATGAGTTCGGCGTCGAAGTCGATCCGGCTGGTTCGGTGCAGTGGCGCAGCGGCGACAATATTTTTTACTTTGCCGGTGAGGCGCTGGGCTGGCGCGGTCGTCGCGCTGACACGTGGTTCTTTGATGCTGCAATTGGTTTTGAAGAAGGCCGCGAAGAAGGCGATTCCGATGACGGCCGACTGAATGGCCTCGGCAATGCCGAAGAAAGTTTTGAGGCTGTGCTGCAGGCGCGTCGTGCTTTCAGTTCCGACTGGCGTTACTGGCTGGATGGCCGCGTTGTGACGGGAGACAACGGGACGCTGGGCATCTTTGGCGTTGGACGCCGCTTCGGGGAGCAGACAGATGGCACTGGTTCTGAGCTGGGTGTCGTTGCTGTGGTTCACGACAGCGACCGCGCCAATACCGATTTTGGTATCACCGCGCAGCAGGCAGCGGCATCAGGTCTGCCTCAGACTCAACTGAGCAGCGGCTTCCGCTCGCTGGGACTCAATTACACTTACCGCAACTACATCAATGAGAACTGGCAGATCTTCGGCGAAGTGCTTTACGAGCTGTATGGCAGCGACGTCAAGGACAGCCCGATCTCACGCAATAACTATGAAGCAGAAGTGGGCATAGGCTTTATCTACGTGTTCTAAACCCCTGGCGCACGTTGCATTCCAGTGCGCCGTCTAACTGCTGGTTAGAGAAAAGTTCGATGGTTTCTCTAACCAGCCCGTTACACCTGCGAGTCGATGAACACGCCGTTCTTCAGAAAATGAACGACGTTATCAATCACTTCTTCGTTGTGCATCATAAAGGGGTGAGTCACCGGCATTTCAATGAAGTCGGTTTCGTTTTCCAGATGGGCGCTCTCTAATGAAACCTTGCCATCATCCGTATCCGGTATCAGCACTGACAGGATCAGATTGATTGAGCGTGTCCCGGCGATGATGCCCACCTCAAAATTGGCTGGCCCCAGCGACTGCGGAACATCATGGGTTCCTGTGCCAAGCTGCATACCGGCTGGCCCATTGATAAATTCGAAACCGGGCATTTCGCCAAGCTTGTCGACAACTTCGCTGCCCTGATTGGGTGGTCCAAGCATGACCGTGCGACCCAGCTTTTCTATTATGTTCTGCGACAGATACTGACGTACCAGAATGCCACCCATCGAGTGGGTTACAAAATGAATGCTGGAACTTTCCGTGCTATTGCAGTCAGCCAGGCCTTCACTGACTGCCAGTTCAGCCAGCTCTTCGATTGTACCGTCCCGCGAGGGGTAATCAACATTAACAACCTTGTATCCCTCATCCGTCAGCCTGTCTTCGATATCAGACATTGACGAGGCCGTTCTGGCCAAACCATGCAGCAGAATCACACATTCTTCTGCGTGGGTGGTCATCGATACGAGCAGCAGTGTTATCGTGAGCAGTACTTTCATCAGTCGACTCCAATAACGCCAGACTGTCAGCCTTTGGGTATCGTTTCTGGCCGAATATACGGAAACATGTGTGCCACGTAGTCGCCCTTGCCGATTTCCACATTGTTGTTGCGCAAAATTGCATAAGCGATCATGACATGAAAATAAAACTGACTGAGTGACCAGTCGCGCGCGTACTGCTCGGCAGTCAGATCCAGAATCATGCCATTCGGCAGCTCATGCACAAGTGGTTTGCCTGAGTTTGCGTCCAGAGCATCTGCCGAGAGCTCCTTGAGTGCCGTCAGGGTTTTATCAATCAGGGTCTGCGCATCCGCCAGGGTTCCAGGCTTATCTGCCGCATTGCGACCCTCTTCCAGCAGCTCCTGGACAACTGGAGACAGCGGCGCTCCCTGGAGTCTGCTGATCGCTTCATGAACCTGGACGCAGGCAAAGCGAATCTGCGTGGAAAGTGGAAACATGTCCGGTGCCAGGCGCGCTGACAGCAGCGCCTCGGCCTCATCTGCTGGCATTTGTTGCTGCGCCTTTTGCAACCAGCGAGAAAGTGAGCCGAGCATCTGCGTGCAGGTAGGAACGATTAGACTTGTAAGTGACATATACTTCCTTATTCAGGCTGTTGGAATCAATTGGAGAGATGCCACAAGTGCAGCTCAGTCTTCAGAACCATCATCTTCTTTTTTGGCCTTTGTGCTTGCGATAGCCGCACCCAATGCTATACCAACGCCAATGCCCAGCGCCAAATTTTCAAGCGCGACACCCAATGCCACGCCAATGGCGACGCCAATCGCAATTCCGACGGCTAGTGGGCTTTCTGTCTTTCCCTGCTGTTTGTTTGGCAATTTCATGTAGTCGCTCCCTGCAGTACAAAATCCGCTCGACGTCACGCGCGAATAGTAATTGTATTTACACATCCACCTGACTTGGATTGATAGCTTTTGCTTGCCCAATAAAGCTGAAACCCATCCAAACAAACCAGACTATTTGTGAAATACCAAACATCTCCGTGAAAATTTCAGCAGGATAGACCGTTGCTATACCGGCAGCACCCACAAACAGACCAAGGCAATTAAGCCATTTGGAGAAGATCTTGCCGGACAGGTTGCAAAGGCTGATTAAAAGTACCCATACTCCACCAACCAGCTCATTACCGCCTCCAAGGCTTTCAGTAAGCAGCGTCACTATGTGCCAGGTATCTGAGGCTCTATCGATATCTGTTGACGCCAGGTCAACAACTGACCCCAAACCTATGACAAATATCATGCCACTCGCTATAACGAGACCAACCCATATAGCGCCGAATAGAGCAGCGAGCTTGCTTACATAAAAGGTCTTGAGGGTGGAGTGCTGTTCGTGGAGCCCTAGTACCAGAACCGAAAGCACAACGCCAAACAGGGCGTAAATAGAAAAATAGACAATGCTTATTACGAGTTGATTATCTGCGAGATACCCAAGTTGTTCAGATACCTCCCCGGAGTGAGGATAAGCCCAAAAGGCTCCGAAATAGATGAATGCGCCGATATAAATCAACGCCAATACTATGGCAGACAGGCCAGCAATATATTCTATTCTGTTCACATTTAGTCCCTTCAGGTGAAGTAAGCCAGCTTCCTGTTAATAGGCAAATTGACGTGGCGGCTTGTCCTGCTGCCTGGCATTAGGGGGCCAATTGAGCAAACTGCTATGTATTGAATCTATCATCTTTAGCTGAAAGACGCCTTCTAATAGCCAGGAGCACAACGGAGAACAGGATGTGGCCGGCTGAGGCGATTATGGCAACGGTAATAAATGTCGGCACAAACCAGCTTACTGCAGTGTCGTAGACGAAATTCCAATTTGTACCATTCGCGTCACGAAATATCCCGCCAGGATTCTCCAGCCAGTCCCATACCGTAAATATCAGTGCTGCAATGGAGGCAGATATAACGCCCATGATCGGACCGAATAACCAGAATTTTTTAAACATGGCTCTGCCTGTAGTTTCTGTTAACTGTAGGACGCAGGGAGCGATATTGACTTGATTGTCATAGCTCGACTCCTGCCGCTTCAATAAACTCCAGCCATTTTTTGGCAACCCTTTGCCCGTTGTCGCCGGATAGCGTTGACCAGCCATGGATTCGGTTTTCGGCTTTTACAATGTGCGCAATTGCTTCACTGGTTTTATGCATGTGCAATAGCGCATACATTTCCGCTGCCGCAGCCAGGTGCCTGGAGATGACTGGTCGCTCACTCGATTCATTGGTGCGCTCTAAAGCATCTCTCAATGCGAGTGTATAGCCTGTAAGTTTATTTAGAATATCTTCCATACTCAGTTACACTTATCGCCTGGAGCGCAACGCAGGGCGTCAGGCCGCGTCTTTCGCGGTACATTGCGTGCGTTTGTTACGACTTGAACTCACGAATCTGTATGTGATTACCTTCTGGATCTTCCACATTGCAGACCTTGAAAACAGGGTTGCTCCATTCTCCCTCCATGACTGAACCACCGTATGCTGCGATTGTCTCTCGCGCTTTGTCCAGGCTAGCTACCGTTAGAAATAGCTTCACAGTGCTGAATTTCGTCTCGAAACTCTCAATCGGTGGAACGTGGACAATTAGATTGAAACCTTCTGTCTCGAGAGCAACAAACTCGGGTGTCTCTCTCACCGTATTCATGCCGAAATACTGAATGTAAAACTTCGACAGCTTCTTAACATCTCTAGCGTAAACAATGCATCCATGTCGGGCGGGGCCATTCATACCAAGGAAATCCTTCAAGTTAAGTAGTCATAACACCGTGCACAGCAGCGACAACAAAGCTGGTGTCCGGCACCGCCAGGCGAATACTGATGCACCTTGTTATGATGCGAAGACTCAGCTATCTGCATTATTTCCAGATCTTCTGTGTACCACGAATGCTACTACGATGACTGCCACCACTGATAGAACTATGAGATATGCATTGGAAATGGAAGTGAAGGCGAAAACACTCATTAATAGCAAGGCAGTGCAGAATACAAGGACGTCTCCGACTAATCCTTTCCAAGTGTTTCTCAAGATCGATCCTCCTCCCTTGCTCATACATTCCCTCCAGATTCCTGAATATTAATCCGCGACTGGCTGGTCTTATAATGCCTTTCCAAGTATGAATATGAAACTATTTTGGCTTTCGATAAGAAATTAACTTTCAATCTATCTGCGTGCGAACAAGGTCCAGAGTTTGATCACTTAGAGCTAGCATATGCTCAGAATCATTTAGATCGTATTGGAGATTGGAACGAATTATGCTCATAGCAACATAAAGTTCGCGTGGATCTTTCTCCAACGATTCTGCATCAAATGTGAGCTTATTGCCGTTTAGCGGTTTTACATACTTAGCCATGACAGGAAGCGCATTACCTCGAAGCATATTCCTGATCTCACTAGTTCTCGATACAGTAACGTGTTTCTGCCATACATTCCCCAGGCTCTCCCTCAATTCAGTAGATTCTAAAAGACGCATATATCCTGTATCTTTTAACTCTTCGAACGTTGCTAGATACACATCAAAACTACCCATAATGCTGGAGCTTTGCAGTGCATCAAAAAGCTTTTGATAGTCCCCTTCCTCACGCTTCTCATTGCTAAGTATGACTAGGCTGAGCTCCAATTTTTCTATGGACATTTCTATTCTTGCAATACTCTCGATGAGTGCAGTACTACTTCTCTCAAAGTCTTTTTCAAGCCTAACTAAATATTGTTGTTCTATCGCTCGGTTCTGCCGGTTGTTTTGCCATTGATTGGCCTGCAAACTAAGATAAACACCAACAACTAAGATAATAAATTCTAAGAAAAGAACGCCGTATTTCCGTTCTCTCAGGTAACTTCTTAATCTGCTAAAAATCATAGTGTCCCCAGGCATACCTTGAGTTCGTGATACTTTGTGTCACTACCGACAATTTTTTCTTGCAGAATACAGAATTCTTGACGTGATTCTTGGCGTTTTGGTCTTTTCTAGATTCCGCATATATTCGATAAATTTACAATGCAGTAGTGCTGGTGTTAGCCACATAACGCCAAAGCTCAGCGTCGTTTGAGGCGCTGCAACACATTGTTAGGCGCGTGCTTCACCTAAGCCTCCAGGCATGGCCCGCTGGAACATTCTCCACTTCTCAATATTGATACCTTTGATGAGCATCCACAGCGCCAAAGATAACTCTGCAACAAGCGCTGGGAGCAAAATGGCCGGCCCAATCTTTGAGATTGCCTCGACAGCTAGAATGCTGCCGAAACTATTGGCCAGATAGCACACGCCAGCCAAGATCAATAAATACCCCAGGAGTTTCGGTAGAACTTCACTGCGTACGATCAACGCGCCTAGCGTTACGCAATAAAAGCCGAAAAAGACAAGTGCCAGGTGGTAGCCAAATGCATGAGACCGTAACGAGTGATACGCGAGCGCCTGCACTTCATTTGAACCCAGCACCTCAGGCCCAGACGTACCGTTAAGCCAAAGGAGTGCGTCCATATGATTGAGCAGATTCGTGCTTGAGACTGCGACCATCACGAGTCTTAGAGACGCTGCGAACAATGCCAGCAAAAAACTTACTGGCCTTAGCACCAGAAAGAAGATTAGCGCCAACGACACGTCACATATGAGCATGAGTAGCTCGGCCGATAAGCCAGCCCTAAACAAGAATTCTGAAGCGAGAATGTTCGCTGCTGTGGCTGAAGTGTCACCGCTCACCACAAGTTGGGAGCGCACAAAAACTTCGGCAAATATTCCAGCAAAAATGATGTATAGATAGAGGGCGCCCCCGGCACGTACATACCTCTGTATAGATTGATACTGCTTCGAATCGTTCAATGAACCCGTCCTTTCCGTATCAGTTGTAGACATCGCGCCAAAGCGCCTAACGCTTTGCTCACCGGAAAATTGCGAGCGAAGCGAGTAATTTTTCTGCGTGCAGCAAATTGTTAGATTTCATTTTTTTGCGCGAGACCGGAATATTCGCTTGGGTACATGGCCGCTGAGCTTTGCACAACCTGCATCCATCAATCTGACAAACTCACGAGCATCATTGAAGTAGTTACGAAAAGCTGTTCTCACCTCTTCGCTAGAGTCCGCACGAACGAGAACAATATCGTGTCCGGGCAGGTCTTTTTCCAGTTCGAATAGATCTCTCAATGCGTCAGTAGCATCTCTGTAGCTTTTAACGGTAAGCTCTCCATCAGGTGAAAAGATTAATATGTTGTTCTTTTTATCAGAGATACTACTTTTTGCCTGATTTAAGCCCCGAAGTGTTTGCATAAGGAATATGTCTTGATCGATCTCTAGAAATGCCGCTAAAAGATCTCGGTCTGACATATCAGGAAATGGCCCTTTTAGATTTTCATGGGATCTCGCTAGTATCTCGCTAGCATAAGCCATAGCTAGGCGATATCGATCATCTCCTTTTTCAAATTTCGGCTGGCTTTCTGTTATAAACCCAACCACCTCAACAGCTGTAGCCCAAGCATGATGAACTAAAGTTCTATATTGAAGCTCTATATAAAGCCCTTTAAGTCCCTTTCCTGCCTCGGAATTAACATCGTATTCATATACATCGTGGATCCCGCGATACCCCGTATTTTTTGGCCGGGTAATATAGTCATATTTATCTCTCTCATTGCGCATTTTGTGATTGAAACGCGCTTTATGAAACTCATCTCGGAAATTATGCATTTCCTCTATGCTTCTAAATATCAACCGGCAGCCAGCAACATCATCCATTCGCGCTAGCTGCATTTTTGGTAGTCGTTGCAACTTATCGAAGATCGTGTTTTTTCTTTTATGTCGCTGCGCAACAACTACGTTTTTTCCGCGCAATCTAATTCGCAATATTGCTTGAAAAGTATTCAGAACGGCACGGTGGGCCGCGCGCCATTCTTCAATAGCGGCTAAATCACCCTCTGAGGCATTTCCTTTTCGGACGGCATCACCAGCGCGATTTACGCGAGATTTTGAGCCGCCTGGATATTCTGTCTCTTTCACAACGTCTCCCGGATTGAAATCTAACGCCCGCTTCAAATGCGCGCTTGCGCGTCATTTTGCAAGCGATTGTTAAAGCACATCCTGCTCAGGCTCTATATCATCTAATGTTAAGAGGCGAGACCAAAGATCAGATAACATTACCTTCTCCGCCTCTTCCATTTCTTTTGTGACTTTCGCGTGGACAATTTTTAGCCCTTCTGAAAGGCTAGCAGTCAATTTCAACTTTCTTTTTTGGCTCACTCTCTGTTTAAACTCTTGTGAAAGCCAGTCATTTAAATATGAAGAATCCTTGTAAACTACCCCGTAATCGCTATCGCGCGTAACAATTACGATATCCTTTCCGCTATCAATTGAGCATTGGACTAACCACTCCCAATTTATCGCATCACCATACGAGGTATCATTTTTCTTCCGAGGTGGGTAACCAAGAGAAAATCTTTTTCTCGCTAGTCTTCGAATAGCAAACCTTCTCTTATCTGCTCTATTGAGATTATATGGACTGTCATGTTTAAAAACACGCTGTAGAACCTTGTATACTTCATCCTGAGTTCCAGGCTTCTCTAGAATGCCTTGAATTTTCTCGGTAAGTATTTTCTGTTGTTTTACTAACTCTTTTCGGTGCTTCTCTATCATTCCAGCTGCTTGCGTTTCGGATACAAGAGCCGGAGCGCTGAGCTTTCCCCAGTCCGGTGTTCCAAATCTTCCCAAGCTCTCAAGAATGACATGCTGTCTATTCTTCTTGTATTCCATCTCTATCTGAGAGCCTAGAATAAGTCTATCTTTACAGGCTTCTATCTGCTCCAGAAATTTCATACTTATGTCTGACTTCCTATCTCTGTAGAAGTCCAGGAGTATGTTTGTGTCAATGAATAGCAAAGCATCCATTTCTTCTTTTTTCTTCTTGGCCACTCTATCTATGCCCTCTTATGCTTTAACATTTGTATAGTGTTCCAGCACACTTCCCCATTTCACCGCGCACGCACACTATCCACCACAACCCATGCAAGCTAACCCGCTCACCCAGCAATTCAATTAGCCAAATGGCTAGTGTATTTGAGCGAACGCATCAGCTCTCTTGCATAGCGTCGCACGGCTTCGATATCGCCCCGCCCATATTCAGCATCAGAGAACATACTACCGAGTTTTTGCCATTGGTCGAAGTTTTCTGGCCTGTTTTTACCAACACGTTCCAGATGCGCGGCCATCGTCTCACCGGGCTGGCGGCCTAGGTCTTGCTTTTGCAGTTTTGCATTCAGTCGCAGATAGCTTTTGACGGCTGGCGACACGCGCTGGTTTTTGAGCTGGCTGCCCCACATGGCGCGGGCGCCGACGGCGAGCAGCAATAGCGCCAGCAGCCAGAGTGGCAGATTGCCGAGGCCCTGGCGTTCCAGCCAGTCGCTTAGCTCTTCGGTGCGGATGTTGCCTTCGTTGTCGTAGATGCTGAGCGTCCAGCCAAACTCCAGTGCGTCCAGTGCGGTGCGCACGGACTGGTAACCGGGGATCTCCGCCAGGCGCATGCGTACGCGGGTGTCTGTGTCGAGTTCGGATCGTGCCTCACTGCTCAGCGTCGATAGCCAGGCGTCCATTCCCAGCAGGATGCGTTCGGGTGCGATATAGGCGGTCGGATCCAGACGCTGCCAGCCGGTATCGGGGTACCAGGCCTCTATCCAGGCGTGGGCGTTGTATTCGTAGACTGACCAGTGCCCGGTCAGGGCGTTGTACTGACCGCCCTGGTAACCAGTCACAATCCGTGTAGGAATCCCCGCTGCGCGCAGCATGAATGCCATGGCGCCGGCATAGTGCTCGCAGTAGCCCTGCCGGGTGTTAAACAGAAAGTCATCAACGCTGTGCTCGCTGTTGATGGGTGGTGTCAGTGTGTAGAAGTATTCCTGCTCATTGAAGAGTCGTAAAACCGCCTCTGTAAAAGCGTGGTCATCTGCATGCTGGCTGCGCAGCGAGTCTACCCATTGACGTGTCTGGGGATTGCTGCCCTCTGGCAGGTCCAGATTGCGTTGCCTTGTGCGTCGATCGAGTTGCAGCTCAGGGGTTGGCGGTATGGAGGTAACGGGGTAGCGCAAGCGCTGGCGGATCATGATATCGGTGACCAGCACGCCGCGCTCGTCCCGATAGGTCTGCGGCAACATGGTATAGGCCTGGTGCAGACCGTATAGCCAGAAGCGCCAGGACGGCTCCAGCGCCACCAGATACTGCAGACGGTCCTGCGCTGGCACATCGTCCGGTATCGGATCCAGTGTTAACTGCATGGGAATATGGCGTGACCAGGTCTGGCCGTCAAAGTTCTCCAGTACCAGCCCCCGCCAGTACAGATCAGGCGCCTCCAGCTGGTCGCTGGCCTCGCTTTCGGTAAAGCGTACGCGCATGGCCAGGTTACGGTCGTTTACCAGTTCGCTGACTTCGCCAGGCGTCATGGTTTCGCTGACGCCAGTGGCTGCGCTGTTGACTGAGCTGCGGTCAGACCAGCGGGCACCGGCGGCAATCAACAACACCAGCAAGACTACAAAAATGGGAAGGGCCAGCAATATCTGGCGCAACGCACTGCCAAGCTGCACTAGACTGCCAGCATCCCGATTTGTGTGCATGCGCATCAACAACAGCAGGCTCAATCCCATATAGTAGACGGCCACCAGCCAGCTGTCTGCATAGGTCATGGCGCCAAACAGCAATGCAAAAGCAAACAGCGGCCAGCGCAGGATCAGACAGATCAGGCAGGGCAGCACCAGCCACCAGGGCTGTGCCTGCAATGGCGGCAGAATCAGCATGATGGCAGCCATCAGGGTCGCGGGTATGACCAGGTCGGCCTTGTCGGGCTGGGCTCCGTCTGCCTGTGTATTCATGCCCATAATGCCAGCGCCTGCAGCAGAGAGTGTTTGTGTGCTTCGCCCTGATCGGCTTTGATATGTAGCGGGCGCGCTATCTGGTGCGTGCTGTCTCCAGCAGGCTTTTCGTCCTCAGCCTGCGTCGCCGGCAGTGTCATGCCGATACGTTTCTGCTGATGACTGAGCTGCAGTACCTGAAACGACAGGCAGCCGAGAATATCTTCCGGCTCGCGGCCTTTGAAGGGCTCGAAGGACAGATGCACTTCCGGATCGGCTTCCTGGGCAAACTGTTTGGTTTTCAGGCCCTGTCCGCGTGCCAGCGAGCGCCAGGCAATATGGCGGCGACTGTCACCAGACTGATAGCTGCGCAGCCCCAGAAAGTCATCAACACCCTGTTTTCTGGCACCCGACTGCTGGCCCTGGGCATGGGCCGGGACACGCATGGCGCTGGGTGGCAGGATGCACTGCTGGGGCCGCGGATACACCAGACAGTTCATGGCCAGATCGGGCCGACTCCAGGCCTGCCACAGCCCGGCCGGGTAGCGGGTACGCAGATGCAGGCGGGGTGCGGCCATCAGGCCGCGTTTCTCGGCGGGCGCCGTCAGCGTCGCAGATATGACAGCGCCGGGTGCAACTTCCAGCGGCTGCACTTCTTTAGGTGAAAACCCCAGCAGCAGATCCTGGTGCGCACGGCGGCGACCGGCAGCCGACAGGGTGAGTATGAAGCTTGCCTGCTCACCGGTAAAACAGCGTGCGCTGGGGTTGCCGGGCTCGTTTGCTTCTGAGGCCTGTAAAGTCAGCCCGCTGAGATTGCGATAACACAGCACCAGGCTCAGCAGAAAAAGACTGAGCATGGCGGTGGCCAGCACCACGGTTATTGGGTTGCGGTCAGCAAAACCCACCAGCAGGACGGTCGTTCCGCCCAGCGCAAATAGCGCTCCCTGAATGGTCGGCAGGATGTAGATGGTGCGCTGGCCCAGCTGCAGCTTGCCGATGACAGGCGCGCGAGTCTCCGCCTTGCGCCCGCGCCTGCGGGCACCGGGGCGTCGAAAGATTCGAGTCAGGCCTGCAACACGTCGACTGAGTCCAGTATCCATTGCGCCAGTGTCCGGTGATGGGCCGTTGAATTGTCAGAATAGTCGCCCACCGGAACAACGTGGTCGGCAGCACGCAAGCGGTGATCGGCGACGGCGGGGAATATCGCCTGCACGTCATCCGGTGTGACATGGTCGCGACCAGCCATACGCGCATGACAGCGGGCGGCACGTACTATGGCGAGACCGCCGCGGGGAGACAGCCCGAGCTGAATGCGTTTGCTCTGTCGGGAGAAGTCGATCAGACGCTGGATGTAGTCCAGAACGGACTCACTCAGATGGGTTTCGGACAGGTGCTGTTGCCATTCCTGCAGATCAGTTACGCTGAGACAGGCCGTCATATTGAGTGGTTTAAGGCGCTGGTCGGGCTGCGCCAGCAGTTCGCGCTCGGCAATAGCCGAGGGATAACCGAGCGACAGGCGCATCAAAAAGCGGTCTGTCTGCGACTCCGGCAAGGGATAGGTCCCCGCCAGTTCGGACGGATTTTGAGTGGCAATGACAAAAAATGGTTCTGGCAGGGAACGGGTCTCACCATCAAGTGATACCTGCCCCTCCTCCATGGCTTCCAGCAACGCACTCTGGGTCCGCGGTGTGGCACGGTTTATTTCGTCGGCCATCAGCACCTGGCAGAAAACCGGCCCTTCGTGAAAGTGAAATGTCGCTGTTGCCGGGTCGAACACTGAGCCGCCCAGGATGTCGGCAGGCAGCAGGTCGCTGGTAAACTGGATACGTCGGAAGCTGAGCCCCATCACACCAGCCAGAGCATGTGCCAAGGTGGTTTTTCCCATACCGGGCAGGTCTTCCAGCAGCAGATGTCCTCCGCTCAGCAGACAGCACAGTGACAGGCGAGCCTGCTCGTCCTTGCCCAAGATCGCGCGATTGATCTGTGCCAGAGCATCTGGAATGCGTTGTTGTAGGGTGTCCTGCATTGGGTATCACTCTTCGTCAGTGACCTGAGTGTATCCTGAATTGTGGTCATGGCGCTATTTATCCGGCGTTTTGTACCGACATGCTGGCTTCACCTCTAAAAGACCGCGCCGGCACCACTGAACTGCGTGGTACCGGCGCGGGATCTAACGGCTTCCTTGCTTACTCCAGCGTGAAGTCAATTTCATCGCCGTTTACAACAACCAGATAGTCACCAGCTGGCAGTCCTTTCACGTCCAGCGGGAAGGTGATATCGAAAGGTTCAGTCACCTGCACGCAAGCCACCAGTGTCTGCAGCGGAGTTTCACCAACGGCAACGTAGAAGGTATTGCCTTTGCGTGTTACGGCGATATCCAGCTCCACGCAGGGGGTGGACTTGTAGCCGACAACACCCAGCTCAACCTCAACCGGGTCGGTGAAAGACACAGCGACTGAAAGCTCATTGACATAGGCCAGTTGCTTCTCGGTGGCAGCGACAATACGGAAATCGCCAGTTTCTGTTGGCGCCAGACGTACTTCCTGGAAATACTGCGTCTGACCGCCTTCTACCACGATGGCATCTTTGATGGTCAATTCGTGGTCTTTATAGAGCACGCTGTCGCTCTGGGCGCTGGCGGTCTGCAGCATACTGGCCATCAGGCCGGATACCAGCAGTTGCGCGCCAAACAGTTTCAGTGTTTTGAATTTCATGTTCCTGATCTCTCCTGCTAAATGCTTCCGATGCTTTCCGGCACGATTGCCGGAAATTGTGTGTAGTTTGCAGGCAGGCGGGGGAATTAGCTGTTGAGGGTTTGTACTGAAGTTGTGATCAATTGTACGGCCAGCGCAGCACAAAACAGGCACCGTGTGGGTCATTGCTCTCCACATGAATCTGGCCACCGTGGCGCTGCATGATGCGCATGGCGATAGCCAGCCCAAGGCCGTAGCCACCTGACTGTCGGTCGCGACTGGTGTCGAGGCGGGCAAAGGGTTCAAATATTCGTTGCCTGTCGGTATCGGCTATACCGGGTCCGTCGTCACAGATGCAAACGCTGACTTCGCTGCCACTGACCTGACAACTCACGTCGACCCGGGAGTCTGCATAACGGATACAGTTGCGGATGATATTGTGAATTGCGCGCGCCATCAGATCAGGGTTAAACGCGACCGTGGTGTCGGTGGCGGGTAATGACTTCATGGCGACCCGTGTTTGTTCTTTGCGGTACTGGCTCAATTGCTGCGGCAACCAGGCATTGAGGTTTATCGGGTAAAACTGCAGCTGCAGATTGTCCTCACTGAGCCTGGCGTAGGACAACATCTCATCAATCAGTGTTTCCAGCTCCTGCACATCGGTCTTCATGC
Organism: Gammaproteobacteria bacterium UBA2675; assembly: GCA_002354805.1. Classification (GTDB taxonomy): domain Bacteria; phylum Pseudomonadota; class Gammaproteobacteria; order Pseudomonadales; family Pseudohongiellaceae; genus Pseudohongiella. The sequence continues at coordinate 308,575 of DEMH01000009.1, read as the reverse complement.
CACTGAGATGCTCGGTCTGGCGCTCAGTTGACCCGATCTTTGGAATCATTTCCAGACCAAACTTAAAGCGCGCCAGAGGGGTCCGCAGTTCATGGGCGACTGCATTGGTGAGATCGCGGTGAGCGGTAACCAGATACTGGATCCGTTCCGCCATTTTGTTGAAGGAGTTTGCTACCGGCCAGATACTGGAGCTGTTTGGCACCGAAACCCGTGTCTGAAAATCGTCACGCCCGAACTGGCTGGCAGCCGCGCGCAGGGAACTGAGATCACGATAGAAAGGCCGAATCCAAAGAAACAGCAGCAAGGCTACCAACAGGTAGTAGCTGACGATGACCATGGTTTCGATTGTCGCGGTTGAAACGGGCGGCTCTGGCAAGGGCCCCAGGGCAAGAATCTGATCACCGCCTGGCAACATGCGATAAAGAATCTCGCGTGAATCGCCGTCCACAAATGACTGAATGGATCCATCGCGCAACGTGTTGAGAAACTCAGACTGAGCAGCCAGTTCCGCAGCATCGTACAAACGAATCGACATACCGGTTGTCGACTGCATTTGCGGTGACAGTGCTGCAAAACGCCGGACTATCTCTGCCGGTTCGTTGCCCGCCTCCGTTAACATCAGCTCGACCAGTGCGAACTCCGGTGCGTAGTTTTCCGCATTGCTTTGTTCGGTATCCGGCAGCACCCGCAGCATCAGACTGTCGAGTGCCAGCGCAATCACCAGGATACCTGCCGCGATAATGCTGTAGGATCGGATCAAATACCAGGATGTCAGTTGCTTGCTCATCAGCTTCTTATTCCCAGGCCGACGCTACGAACAAATAACCTTTTCCCCAGATCGTACGTATCCGGAACGAATGTTCCGCATTATCCTTCAGCTTCTTGCGCAACCTGGAGATACGCACGTCTACCGAACGGTCCAGTCCATCGTAGTCAATGCCGCGGATCTGGCTATAGATATCGTCACGGCTCAACACCGTTCCTGCGTTCTTCGCCAGATAGGCAAGCAGTTCGAACTCCTGGGTGGTCAGGTCAACGTCCGTGCCATCAAGCACCACACGGTGGGACTGCAGGTCCACCTGCAGTTTGCCGAACACCAGCAGCTTCTGGTCAACTGTCACTGGAGCAGACTGTGACCGCCGCAGCAAGGCCCGCAAACGTGCCAGCAGAACCGGCGGCTCTATGGGTTTGGTGACAAAATCATCCGCGCCCAGCTCTAGCCCCATCACGTGATCTATGTCACTGCTCTTGGCGGTCAGGATCAGAATCGGGCCGCTGAATGTCTTGCGCAGTTCCGTGCATATCTGCAAACCATTCATGCCGGGCAGCATAAGATCGAGAATGACAATATCCACCTGACTGGCATCAAAGCTGGACAGCGCCGCATCGCCCCGATGCTGGACGCTGACGGAAAAATTTTCCTGCTCCAGATAGTCGCGTACCAGGCTCGCCAGTCGGACATCATCCTCGATCAGCAGAAGTCGTACCTTGGTCGGCGACTCGATGGCCTGGTCATGCGTGGAAGTCGGTTGAATAATCATCAGAATATACTCCAGGCGTGTCTGCGTCGCCGCCGCGTGTCGCGCAGATCACGTTTCAGTACCGGGATGTCGAGCTCGGCAAGCACCTGACCGGTTTGTGCATCCTGCAACCGCACGGTGATGTTGGCATCGTGAGTGAACTCAACACTGTGGTCTCCCTGTTGCGCTGTTTGCCAGCACTGTAAAGGCTCAGGCAGATGGGAGAGGCTTATGCACACGTTTCTGTCGCGCTGCGCCGTCCAGCTCAGCTGCAACTGCATTGAACACAAGTGTTCACCCGGTGGGACCACACACAACTGAGGGCGCGCCTGCAGCGAAATATCGTCAGTCGCGGCAGCGCTAGTGGCTGACAAAAACATCAAAAGGGTAGTAAGAATCAAACCCGGTATTTTTAAGGACGTGCCAGGCCCCACAGTATTTGAGACCGTGTCTGACATCACCGTGCAACATGCGAATTTCGTCAACATGCTGAAGCGCGATTACAGGAATTTGTAATAAATGCCGATGAACGCCGTGCTCACGCGACCTCGCTCGATAATGGGACTGTACCGTATGTTTTTGCCAAGGTATGCCCGCTCTACAACACCAACCAGTCGCCAGCGCTTGCTCAGGGCGCGGCTGGCCGAAAAACGAATGACTGAATTTATTTCTGCACGCCCTGTATAGGCTGGGCGCCCATCTATCGCTTCATCGCGCGTTACACCATAGTAGTAATCCACCAGATCACTGCTTTTCCATTCCACGCCCAGTGTCAGACTGAATTCGCTGGTACGTGTTATCCATGGATAGGAGTAGGCAAGCCAGACCTGTTCGCCGCGGTGCGTGCCGCTGACATCGGTCAGCAGTTGCGCCTGCAGGTCACCCCACTGACTGATATACAAAAATTCGATGCCCGAGTTCACCGCAAAGTCACGCTCTGGCAGTGATGTGTCCTGATCTTTGAAAACCAGGTCCTCAAGCTCTTCGACCCCCAAAGCGTCCAGCTCACCACCGTCAACCCCGGCGATGCCCATGCCACCCAAACCCTTGTCCAGCGCAATCGATTTCAGGCTGGACAGATCCAGACCGGAGCTGCCATTGCTCAGGTAGCTGTAGTAGTTGCGTTCGTTGTCAAAGGTAGTCAGCAGACTCGTTGAGAACTGCTCCGCCTGGTGCAGGGTGAATCCGACGTCGCCATTGTCGAAAAACCAGCGCTCGCCATACCAGGCCAGGTCCACAATGGCATTCAGTTTGATATCGTCGGAACCAACAAAGGGGTTGTCACGTCGTCCGTAACCTGCTGCGATGCCAAATGTCCATGGACTTTCTTCTACAAATCCAGCATCGTCGGCGGTTTCGCTCTGCACAAAAACAGGCAGCGTTAATCCCAGCCACAGCAGTGCCACACAAAAAAAGCCGCTGCACCACGAACGCGTGGCACAGCGACCAGGCGTGCAGCTAAGTACCGATGAGGTAAACAAGAACAAAAGTCGTGTCAAGATGGCTCACTTGCGAAGGCATAATGGATCACGGGCACAGTGTATCCACTCTGGCTACCCGAATTTGTATGGGATTTTATGCTGATTTGTAATCAAGTGTAATCACTCTGGCAAACCCACTTCGTCACTGTCCTGTTCGCGCGCTCTGACAAAGCGTGGTGCCGGCGATGCCATGCGTCGCTGCTCAAGCCAGAATACGCCGTCATAGGGATAGCTGTTGCCACGAGTGCCGACAAAATCAATGTCGCCGTCGTCATCCATATCTACCACGATGAATTTGTCGAACATGCCGCGTTTGCGGCGGGAGATGTCGTGGCGCACCCAGTTTGCGGACATATCGCCCGGATTTTCGAACCAGCTCAGGCGACCCAGCGGATCGTTAACCGTTGTGCTGGCGTCATCAGATTCGCGATCACCACGACTGTAGCTGCCCACCAGAAAGTCTGTGAACCCATCCCCGTTGATGTCGGCGGCGGCCACGCTGATCAGTGAATCCGGGGCAATGCTGCCAATAAAGTGGGCATTCCAGGCGTCACCGACGCGTTCGGGCTGGGCTATCCAGGCCAGGCCAGTGCCGGTGCTGCCGGTCGCTGGTCCGATGATGTCCAGCCGCCCATCGCCATTCAGATCTGCATAGGCCAGATTGAAACCCGCCATGCGTGCGCCGTTGATGCCAATGGCGTGCTCGATAAAGTTAAGCGTGCCATCACCGGGATTTTCGAACCAGGCCAGCCGGTCCTCGCCGCGCGTGCCAATCACAATGTCCATATCGCCATCAACATCCAGGTCCACTGGCTCGGAGTTTTGCGGAATGCTGTAGCGACCCAGTTCGATCTCCTGCCAGTTCTCTCCCTGTAACGGGTCACCCATCACTTTAAACACGGACACCGGATGTGAGACTGCAAAATCGTCCGGTCCGGGAATCTGGGCGCCCTTGTTGGGTGCGATCAGCTCGGGCTGGCCATCACCATCCAGGTCAGCCGCAAATACGCGGATATAACTGCCACGCCCTTCGGTCATGGGAAGTTTCAGACGTGGCCAGACTGTGTTGCGGCTGGCAGAGCCGCCAGGGTTTTGCAGATAGAGGATATGTGAAAGCTCGGCGGCCACCACCAGATCAGGATGACCGTCACCATTGATATCTGCCACGGCGACGTCTTCCGGGGCGGCGGCATCAAGGCCTTCGGCGACTGTGATGTTATGCCATTGCTGAGCATCGGCGGCACCGAAGGCAATGCGAACATAGCCCTCTGGTGGCGCCTCAAAACCCGGCGTAAAGCTGGCCGAGTCGTAACTGGAATCGGACTCGTGAACGGAGATGAAATCGTTGTAGCCGTCGCCATCGATGTCAGCCATGACCAGGCCATCGCCGCCACTAAGGACAAAATCAACATCAGCCGGATCGTCAATCACGTGTTCATGCCAGGTGATGTAATTGCCGTCTGCCGCCTGCGCCTGGCCAGGCAGTTCTGCTACAGGTTGGGCCACGGCGGTCTGGCACAGGCTCGCGCAAAAGAATGTCAGTGCAAAGGCATTACGTGGCGTGAATCGATTGTCCATGGCGCTCTCTTTATTTTTGTTGGTTTATTTGTGTCGATAACAACGTTCAGCTAAAGCAATAACCCCACCAGCAGGCCCGGAGCCAAAGCCAGCAGCAGCACACCGATCAGCCAGAGATTGTGTTTGAAACCGACAATAAACGCAAAGATGGCTCCCTTCACCAGTGTATTGGTGACCGCAGCGATCAGTATGCCGGTAGCCGCCACCTCAGGCGCAATATCCCCCTGCGCCATCCGCGAAAGAGACAGGGTAATCGCATCCACATCCATCAGCCCGGACACCAGCGCCAGTAGATAAATGCCACTGTCGCCGAACCAGTCCACCAGCGCGCGCGACAGCAGCAGAATCACGGCCAGCAACAGGCCAAACTTGATGGCGGTCATCAGTTGCAGCGGGTTTGGCGGGCTAAATTTTTCTGACAGATCCGCGGGCGCCTGCTGGTGGTTGCGCCAGAAGACGCCTGCTGTAATGACCATGCCGGCAGCCATCAGACCCAGTGGCAGAGCCACCAGCGGCAGCAGCGCTACGTTCACTACAAACACTTCGATCAGCACCCGCACAAACATGACGCTGCCCGCGAGCAGAATGCCGGCAATATACAGATGCTTGCCGGACGCCTGGCGACAGAAATTGGCCAGCGTGACGGTGACGGCAGTGGATGACGCCAGCGCCCCGGCCAGTGCCGTGATCAGCACACCCATACGTGCGCCAGTCAGTTTGACGGCAATGTAACCAACAAACGAAAGACCGCAGATCAATACCACCATCCACCAGATCCAGTAGGGATTCAGCGCCTCCCAGGGTCCATAGCCCTGGTTGGGCAGCAGCGGCAGCATCACCACAGAAATCAACAGCAAAGTAATGCTTGAGGATATTTCCTGCTCGGTAACGTTACGCAGCCAGCCATGCAACACACGTTTGTAGGCCAGAACAGCGACCAGCACCGTTGCCACAGCCAGAGCAATCACTGGCTGTCCCGAGGCCGCCCAGGCTGCCAGCATAAAGGTCAGCAGCATCGCAAAGGCGGTGGTCGTGCCCCTGTCCTGGTTGGCTATGACTTCCATCACGTGCGAAGCAGCAACCAGCAAGGCAACTGCCAGAAAAACAGAGACCACTATAACCGGCCCCCACTGTTCGGCTGTCAGCGCCGACACACCACCCAAAAGGCCAATAATTGAAAACGTGCGCAAACCGGCGACACGGCTTCCTTCCTCGTCATTGCGATTGCGCCAGCCACGCTCAAGCCCCACCAGCAGGCCAATGGCCAGGGCGGCGGTCAAATTAAGAGCCAGTTGGTAGTCGGCAAGAATCATGGGGCAGGGATTCCGATGGGTACTGTCGTCGCACTATATCAAACTTGCTGCATGCGCAAAGCGCCACGTGACTGCTTGCGTCTGGGTAATTGAGTAAGTGTCATCGGGATATTGGCCGCTAATGATAATTGTTTACAACATCACCATAGAATGGCAATTTATAATCCGGATATTCTGGAGGCTGCCATGAAAAACCTGATTGTAATTGCAAGTCTGTTGCTCCTTTGGTCGAGCGTCTCGCATGCGGAGCAATACGGCGCCGCTGTCGGTAGCGGTCCCGCTAAATCCGTCCCTGACGCCATCGCCGCTGTGGAAGCTGGCAGTCAGGATGTCATGCTGCTGGAGGCCGAGGTAACTTCGGTCTGCCAGGCCAAAGGCTGCTGGCTGGGCTTCTCCAGCGATGCTGGCGATGTCCGCGTGACCTTCAAGGATTACGGCTTTTTTGTGCCATTTTCCATTCGGGGCAAGCAGGTTCGGGTCGAAGGTACGATGGAAAAAACTGAGCTGAGCCTGGAAGACAGTAAGCATGTGATTGAAGACGCTGGCGGCGATCCCACGACGGTCACCGAGCCGATTGTGGAATATCAATTTGTCGCGTCAGGTGTTCAGGTTCTGTCGTGAAGCAGCGAAAGGGCAGTATCCACTGTTGGACGTCATGGCGTTGATCACGTTGTAAGCTTCTCGCCATCGGGCTGTCTGACCACAGCGGTAGCGCTTGTCAGTAGCGGTCCCAGTAAGGTATCTCGCCAAAGTAACCACCCATAAAATCTACAAAAGTGCGCACCTTGCTGGCCAGCAGGGTGCGGTGCGCGTATACCGCATACAGTCCAAACGGTTCCGGTGTGAATTCATGCAGAATCGGTACCAGTTGCCCAGCGGCCAGCGCATCGCCAGCGATAAAGGTGGGTTGCAGTGCAATGCCGGCTCCCTCAATCGCACACTGCACCAGCAAGTCACCATTATTGGACCTGATAACGTTGCCGGCATCCGGCCATATATCCGGTGGTTGCTCCATATAGCTGTAGCCCAGACAGCGGTGGGTCTGCAATTGAGCCGGTGTTTCCGGCTGACCATGCTCCTTCAAGTAATCGGGTGATGCACAGAACACCAGCTGCACCGGCGCCAGGTATCTGGCAATCAGCGAGGAGCTTTTAAGCCGACCAATGCGGATCGCGACGTCAAATCCTTCATCAACGATATCCACTTTGCGGTCATTGAGTTGCAGGTCAACCGTTACCCCTGGGTGTGCGGCCTGAAAGCTGGCAATCAACCGTCCCATGTGCCGGCTGGCAAAGGAGACCGGGGCGCTGATTCGCAACTCACCACGCGCCGAAGTCTGCAGGTCGCCGAGCTGGTGCTGAATATCATCAAAACTTTCCAGCAGCTCTTCGGCGCGCAGCAGATAGACACGGCCTGCCTCTGTCAGGCTGACCCGCCGGGTGCTGCGGTTTAGCAGGCGTACGCCGAGGGTTTCTTCCAGCCGGGACACGTATTTACTGACCAGCTGGGGCGATAGCTGCAGTCGATCAGCCGCCTGACTGAAGCTGCTTTGCCGGGCAACGGCCACAAACGCCCGCATGGTTTCGATCCTGTCCACGCTCTGAGGCCTCCCAGCCTATTATCAACACTTCGTTGTTAGTATCTCAATAATGCTCATCTTAATCGACGCTCTTGTTGCTAGTAAAGTAAGAATCATCAATATCGCGCCTGCATCGGGCAGGCGACATGACTGACAAACCTGGAGGTTTGACATGGACAACGCACTGATTCAACGAACACTGAGCAGCAACGCCGGTCTGGCCGCACTGGTACTGCGAGTGCCGGTTGGTATTATCCTGGTGGCCCACGGTGCACAAAAACTGTTTGGCTGGTTTGGTGGTTATGGCCTGGAAGGAACCGGCCAGTTCATGAGCAGCCTTGGACTGGAGCCTGGTTATCTGATGGCGCTGCTGGCCGGCAGTGCCGAATTTTTCGGTGGCCTGGCGCTGATTCTGGGTCTGCTGACACGCCCCGCTGCCTTGGTTTCGGCATTCACGATGGTGGTAGCGCTATTCAGCGCACACATTGGTAACGGTCTTTTTATGTCCAACAACGGTTATGAATATGCGCTGACGCTGCTCGCAGCCACGCTGGCACTTGCGATCCAGGGTGCAGGCACATTGAGCCTGGACAGTGCGCTGCGGAATAGACTTGCCTGACCTGAATTACATCGCCACCCTGCCACTCACATCATGTGACATAGTGGCAGGGGCCGGATGGACACCGTTGTCTGCTTGAGGGGTTAGAAAGTTCAGACCTGAGCGGGAGAGAAACTCATGGAAAAACAGATTGTATTTTTATCGCACGGTGGTGGCCCACTGCCACTGCTGGGCGACCAGGGGCACAGGGAACTGGTGGACTACCTGCAGGCATTGCCGGATACGCTGAACCGACCGGATGCGATTCTGGTCATCAGCGCGCACTGGGAGGCAGACACGCCAACCGTTACATCCGCCCCGCACCCCGGACTGATCTATGACTACTACGGGTTTCCGCGCGAGTCTTACGAAATTGCCTACCCCTGCCCCGGTTCGCCCGAACTGGCGCAGCAGGTCACACAGGCATTGCAGAATGCCGGCATTGAAGCACGAATGGATGGCGAGCGTGGTCTGGACCACGGTGTGTTTGTGCCACTAAAACTGATGTACCCACAGGCCAACATACCCTGCGTGCAACTGTCGCTGGACAAAAGCCTGGATGCAGCTTTGCACTGGCGTATCGGTGAAGCCCTGCAGTCACTTGAGGTCGACAGGCTGCTGGTGATTGGTTCAGGCTTTTCGTTTCATAACATGACGGCATTCCGGGCGCCGGATGACAGGTCGGCCAGAGAAATGAACATCGCATTTGAAGATTGGCTGACAAAAATATGCAGCTCTGGGGAACTAAGCGAGAGCGAACGCAGGCAGCAACTCATCGAGTGGCAACAGGCACCTTATGCCAGGTTCTGCCACCCGCGTGAGGAGCACCTGCTGCCCTTGCATGTCTGTGCCGCGATCGCTGGCCGTGCCAGTGACGCGCATGCTTCAGTTGAAGTGCTGGGCAAATCAGCGGGCATGTTTCACTGGCTCTGAGCCTTTCGATTGACAGTCCAGTTGTCCTGCTGACACAGGACACAGTTGTCACCTTCAAAAAGCGGCGCCGGCACCGGGTCGTCCCACAGGATCCAGCGCAACCAGGCCGTCATCGGCCCCAGATAGCTGCCGCCGGTCTGCATGGGTGCCAGGTGTGTGGCGCCGCGCAGTGTCAGCCATGTTGTGTCGACTGGCGACTGCTCAAAAACGGGTTGTTGATGAATATCCGGTGCAGCAGTGACATCTTCGGCACCGGACAACAGCAGCAGTGGACCCTTCAGATCGCTGATGACCTGGGGAACAAAACGCGGGCCACGCGTGTAGGGCTGGATGGCAATGACAGTATCCACACGCAGATCACGACCCATCATCAATGCACCGCCGCCGCCCTGCGAATGGCCTGCCGCGGCGACCCGTGTGGTGTCCACTTTGCCAAAGAAAACACTCTCGCGGCGTGAATATTCATTGCGGATATCGTCGAGACATTCAAGCATTTCACGGCCGCTGCCGGCATTGGGTGTCATGGCTGCGACAACCACAAACCCCCAGCTTGCCCAGTGCTCAAGCATCAGACGGTAAGACGCCGGACTGGCGTAGGTGCCATTGCCCCAGACAACAATCGGATGTCGCCCGTCGTTCATGTTAATAGGGTGAAACGCCACGCAGTCGCGGCTGACACTCGTTTGCTCAATACCCGCGTAAATTCCAGGCTGGAAGTAGCTGCGCAGCAGACCCTGTCCATGCAGCTCCAGTGGAGGCTGGTAAACACAGCCTCCCAATGCAAACACCAGAGTTGCGATCCATCCGGTACGCGCCAATGTGCGGCGTTTGATTGCTGGCATAGATCTCCACACATTAAAAGGACTGAATTGGATACGCGTATCAGGAACGCTCGGCGCGGCGCGCCTGTTTGACGCCGTACATAGCCTTGTCCGCCTGTGCTATCAGTTCGTCTGCGTCAGGGATCGTGTCCCCTTGCCACGACACGACACCCACACTCGGGCCAGGATAATCCAGCGTTAATGTTGGCAATTTCAGCACACCGCTCATTGCCTGTTCGATGCGCACCGCAATCGCCTGTTGCGCCTGTTCGGATACAGGCTCGTCGTTGACCGCCACCATGACAAATTCGTCCCCGCCATAGCGGGCTGTCAGGTCTCCGGTACGAGCAGCTTTTTTTAGACAGTGCGCCATCGCCTCCAGAAAATCGTCACCGACATCATGACCATGCTGGTCGTTGATTTTCTTGAAACCATCCAGATCGATAAATGCCACATAGACTACTTCGCCTGCCCTGGCGGCATGCGACAGCATTCGGTGCATTTCCTCAACCAGATAGCGGCGGTTTGGCAAGCCGGTCAAGGGGTCGTGTCGCGCATGCAAGGTCAGCTGTGCGTTTGCCACTTCCAGCATCTCGTGCTCAACCTCCCGTTCCGCGAACAGGGTCAATGTCTGCCAGCAGCTTTGCACCATGGTTTTTTCGGTGTCATCCAGGCCGCCGGGCTGACTGATCAGCAACACACCACCCATCAAATCTGTGCCATGCGCCAGCGTCAGTACGAACAGTTCGCACTCGTCACCGATACCGCTGCGCTTTGCCACCGCCCGCAGCTCCGCGCCACTGTGCTTTGGGCTCAGGAACGTTGGCGCATAGCCCTCTTTAAAACGCGCCATGTTTAGCGTTTCTATCAGCAGTGGCAACATCGGAACATCTTCGGCAGCCAGTAGTTCTGGTGTCGTCAAATGTGATGCATCAATACCATCCACGGCTTGCCCCACCGAGATTGGACTGACTTCCGGCAACTGGAACGGTGCGGCATACTGCCAGGCTCGGCGTGACTTAAAACTCTGGCTGACCGCTCTGAGCACCTGATCAGGCTCCTCACCGGAAAGACACAGCGCGCCAATCTCAGCCACAAACTGCATGTCACTGGCCCGTGTTTCTGCAGCAGTCGCGCGAGCTGTCGCCTCTCGCGCCAGCTGCTCACGACTTGCCTGGTGGCCTATCATGCGTGAAAAGAGCGCTAGCACTTCCAGGGCCGCGTCGCTTACATCTATAGTGTTAGCACTGGCACCACATAGTGTCCCGAACAATTCGCCCTCGTCGGTATAGATTGGATTGCTAAGATAGGTTTTTAATCCAAGAGCAGCGGCCGCCTCAGAGTCGCCCCATACGCTGGGCACATCAGTAGTCAAAAAGCGTTTTTCATTCAAAGCTCGTTTGCACAGTGTGTCACTCCACGGCACCTGCAGACCTTCGGGGATTTGCAAGTCACCGCTGTTGCGCGAGTACAGGATACGCTGCACACCTTCATGCTCGTGAATGGTTGTTACATAAGTGCTTTCGAGGTGCGTTACTCGCTGCAGCACATCGAGAATCGGCTGAGTCAGCTCCTCGAGATTGCTGGCGTCCGAAACCTGTTCGGCAAGCTTTTCGATACCTTCGCTCATTTAATGACTCTCGGATGTTATCCCGCCGTGGTCAGAAGTGCGCTGTAGTGAGCTCGACATCCGCATCGGCCCAGGCCATCGCCTGCCGTTGCTGAACCGCTGTTGCTTCCTCGTGGCGCCCCAGCAGCAGCAACGCCTGCGCCAGGCCCTGCAGCGCCCAGCCATTGTTGTTTAACAGTAACAAATCCCGCTCGAATACGGAAACCGCCTGTTCGGCCTGACCGGCGTTTATCAGCGCCTGCCCCAGGAACAAACGGGTCGACTGTAACCAGTCTGGGGGTTCCATGTATCGCAGCGCATCCTGCAGAGCGACAGCCTGCTCGAAATGACCCACTGCCGCTGCAAAATCTTCCTGAGCACTGGCTATTTCTCCAGCCAGCATGTGTTCGGCGATGGCCAGCAGATCTTCCGCTGTGTTGACACTGGCACGCATGGTATCCAGCCCAGCGGCTGATTGTCTGATCGATTGCAGGGCCGTCAATGCTTGCTGCGCCTGAGCAAGATCACCATTAGCAGCATGTGCGGAACCCTGCACCCAGTGCAGCATGCCGGCCAGATAGGGTTGCTCGGGAGCCGGATTCTGTAGCGCCAGCAAATCGTCGTAGCGACCGAAGGCTTTGAGTGTCATCCAGTGCGCTACCGGTGCTCTCAAGCCTGAACCGCGATTGAGCGCCTCTATATCAACCATTGCCGCCATTGGCGCAGAAACGCTGGTAGCACGCTCAAAATTCCCCTGCAGCAGGCCTGCCCAGTGAATGAACATGCGCGCATGGCCGCCGTGATTGGTTGCTGACAGAAAATAGGTGCCATTGCGCGGCAGGCTTCGATTGCCCCAGGCCTGCTGGAGGAATTCATCTGCCTGCAGCGAGCGCTGGTTGGTAGCAATAGAGTCATTGTAACGACCCAGCCGCATATAAATATGGCCGGGCATGTGCACCATGTGCCCGATCATGGGCGTCAGGGATTCCAGCCGATCGGCAGAGGCTTCCGCTGCCTGTGGCTCAAATGAAGCCTCCAGCAGGTGGATATGCAGATGCGTCAGACCCGGGTGCCGGGGATTCTGTGCCATGCCCTGCTCGATGACATCGCGAGCGCGGGCGACTCCGGGCAAGGCACTGCCGTCTTCTGCTGAGAAATAGGTCCAGGGCGTTGTCATCATGATGCCGTGCGGCACCAGAAAGGCGGCTTCCAGATCATCGCTGTGAGTCTGGTAGTTGGCTTCAGCCGCCTCTACAAATGCGTTGGTACGCGCCATGACATCCGGGTAGGTCTCCGAATCAAACAGGACTGCCAGAGTCTCCACCAGTCCACGCTCTGGCGGTGGCAGCGTGTCAGCCAGGGCCATTGCACGATCAATGGCGGCCTTGCCTGCGCCGGCCGGATCGTCAGAAACGCCTGCATAGCGGCTGTTGGGGTTGGGCCCCATGGCCAGTGCCCTGCCCCAGTGAACCATGGCGTTATTGGGATCGAGACACAGCGCCGCATTAAAAGATGCGATCGCTTCAGGGAAGTAATATCCGTAGGTAAGCCGTAGCCCCTGGTCAAAATACGCCTGCGCCAGCTCCATGCCGGTGTTGATGGAGCGACTGAAGGTACCAGTATTGTTGACCAGCGGTGCCGCGTCTTCGGCGCAGGCCACCATGTCCTGCAAGGGTATTTGCGAAATCGCCTGGATGGGGGCGCGGACCTCGACTGGTGCCGGTGGTTCTTCATTGCCGCACGCCGTCAACAGAAGTGTCGCGGCCAGCGGGACAGCCAGCCGCATCCGGGTAAATACCGAGTGTTGCGTCATCTTTCAGTTACCTGCAGCAAGTCAGTTTGGTAGCTGAGGCACTATAACCTTAGTTTGCAGGCCAGCCAAGCCAGTGGCTAGCGGGTATTCTCCGCCTCTCTGAGCTCACGTACAGGGCGGACTTCAATGCTGCCATAGCGGGCCGGCGGGATTTTTTCCGCCAGCCTGATGGCCTCATTCATGTCGCGGGCCTCCAGCATGTAAAAACCGGCCAGCTGTTCCTTGGTTTCGGCGAAGGGGCCATCAGTCAGCACGGCTTTGCCATTGCGAACGCGCACCGTCGTGGCGGTATTGATGGACTGCAGCGGAGCACCGTCGAGAAAGTGACCGTTGTCAGTCAGGGAGCCTACACAGGCAATGCACTCCTGATTAAGCGAGTCCCATTCCTGTTGCGACATCTGATTCATGATGTTCTCGTCGTAGTAAACCAGACAGAGGTATTTCATGTTGCGCTCCGCCCGCCTACCAGACAGAAGACGGCACCCTGCGGATCGGTCCCCACAATTATGTGATCGCCACCCGGCACTTCCTGAGGGCCATGCATAAGCTGCCCGCCACCGGTTTTAACCTGCTCGACAGCAGCATCAATATCCGTGACACGGAAATAATAGCTCCAGTTGGGCATCGGCATGTCTGGCGTTTTTTGCATGATGGCACCAATCATGCCGCCATGACGGATGAAGTCATAAGTGCCCATGTCACCCATATCCATCTCACCATCTTTCTGCCAGCCAAAATGTTTCTGGTAGAACTGCCAGGCACCGACCTGGTCGGTAGCGCACAACTCGTTCCAGGCGCAGTGACCAGGTCGTGGTTTGTCGGCGGCAAAGGCGAAGCTGGGCGTGTCATCGGCAGCTGTCATGACGTAGAACGGCACACCGTCGGGATCGCCCACCATGGCCATGCGTCCCACCCCAGGAATATCCTGAGCCGACATCAATAACTGCCCGCCACTGGCTTGCATGCTGGCAACTGTTTCGTCGACATTATCCACGGCGATATAACCCAGCCACACAGGACGGGCGCCACCTTCTACCATCTCAGGGGTCAGGGTCATGACGCCTGCCACTTCGTGCCGACCATCGCCATCCACATCGGCGGCGGATACCAGGTGGTAGCTGATACCGGGCATCTTGCTGTCAACAAATTCCCAGCCCAGCATGGGCCCGTAAAAGGCCTGCGCGGCGTTTGCGTCAGGTGTCAGCAATTCATACCAGACAAAATCTCCGTGTTTGTTCTGCATTTTCTGCTCCTTTCCTTAGTTGATTAATTGAGCTCAGAACGTCTCAGTCTTTACCGAGTTTGACGACGGTCTCGAAGCCACCAAATATCATGCGCTTGCCGTCAAATGGCATCGGGTTCTTTTCAGGATCCATACGAGGATCAGTGTGCATTATCTGTTCTATTTTTTTCATGCCGGCATTGCGAGCATCTTTGTCGGGCCATTCAATAAAGGCAAAACAGACCACTTCATCTTCATTGGCTTTGACAGCCCCGTAAAAGTCCGTGACTTTGCCTTTTGGTACGTCGTCCTGCCAGCACTCCAGCACGCGAATGGCTCCTGCCTCAATGAATATTTCATCAGCAGTCCTGGCATGACCAATAAATTTCTCGCGATTGGCCTTTGGTACGGCCAGAACAAACCCGTCAATGTATGACATAAACACCTGCTCCTGTTTTGAGTGCTTTTGATGTGTCTTTACATGCCTGTCGTGTCAGCTTTGCCCGATTCGACAGTTAACACTGTGTTTATTTCAAAATCCTGTCAGGAGTGCCCAGTTCATTGAGGCGGCGCTGCAAAAATCGTTTCTCTGCGCTGGCATTGGTTAATTCAATGGCTGACTGATAGGACACCCGGGCTTCATCATGACGACCCAGACGACGCAGCAAATCGGCCCGCGCGGCATGCAGCAGGTGATAACTGTCCAGTGCTCCATCCGCGCACAACTGGTCTATGCGCGCCAGCCCGGCCGCCTCACCGTCACGCATCGCGATGGCTACGGCATGATTGAGCGCGACCACAGGCGACGGTTGCAGCGCCAGCAGCACACGGTAAAGACCCGTGATCTCATGCCAGTCGGTATCTTCAGAGCTTGGGGACTCGGCGTGCAACGCTGCAATGGCTGCCTGCAATGCATAAGGTCCGGCTGGCCCCTGCGTCAGCGCCTTACGGACCAGCATGCAACCCTGCGCAATCTGGTGTTTGTCCCAGCGACTGCGGTCCTGCTCGTCCAGTGGCACCAGTTCACCTGATTCGTTGTAGCGCGTTGCGCGTCTGGCCTCGTGTAACAGCATCAGCGCCAGCAGACCTGTCACCTCGCTGGACGGAATGAGCTCCTGCAGCAACTGGGTCAGGCGAATCGCTTCGACCGCAAGCGCCTTGCGATCGTGATCGGGACCCTCTTGCGATGACAGGTAACCTTCGTTGAAAACCAGGTAAATAACCTGCAGCACTGCGTCCAGCCTGTCTGGCAGGTCGCGGGTCTGAGGGACTTCGTAGGGGATGCGGGCGTCGCGAATCTTGTTTTTGGCACGTACGATTCGTTGCGCCAGAGTGGGTGTGGGTATCAGAAAGGCCGCTGCGATCTGCTCGGTCGTCAGTCCGCAGACTTCGCGCAGCGTCAGAGCCACTCGCGCCTCCGTCGACAGGGCGGGGTGACAGCAGGTAAAAATCAGCCTGAGCCTATCGTCTTCAATGGAGAGGTCGTCGGTCGGCTCATCATCAGCAACATCAAGCATTCTTACCAGTTCGTCGCTGGCATCGTCATGCCGCCGCCGCTTGCGAATCTGGTCAATGGCACGGAACTTTGCCGCTGTCACCAGCCAGGCACGCGGGTTTTCGGGTACGCCGTCAGCAGGCCACTGTGCGACCGCAGCAGTAAACGCTTCATGCAGGGCATCCTCAGCCAGATCAAAGTCACCATTGAGCAGGCGGATCAATGTTGCCATTGCCCGCCGTCGCTCGCGGCGATAAACCTGTTCAATTACACAGGCTGTAGCCTGCGGGGCGATGTTGTGAGGGGCCATTTCACTCAAGCTGCCTTTGTCTGCTGACCTGGCGCGATATCAGCTCAGTTAAATTCCACACTCATGATGGTTACTGGCGTACCGTTGTATGGCTCGCGACTGAGTATCTGCCAGCCCAGCCCGGCATACAACTGCTCCTGGTCAGGGGTGTACAGATACAGTTTCTTCACGCCGTTGTCGCGCGCATGATCCATTATTCGTTTAACCAGAACGCTACCGATACCCTGTTTGCGATGTGCCGGTGCCACAAAAACACTGGCCAGCCAGGGTGTCAGCTCGGGGTGCGTGCTCATGTCCTCGGCCAGCATGGAGGCGGAGCCCAGCAACTCTCCATCGCGCTCCGCGACGAATGTGGTCGGGATGACATCACCGCGCAAGTCACACTGCATTTCTTCGACACGGGCTTCGAAAGAACGTTCCGGATTGAGGTAAGACCATTCGGCATGATGCCACTTTGCCAGCGTCATCAAATGTTCCGGGCGATCCTTGAGAGAAATGATTTCCATAATAACTCCGTTTTTCTTTGCGCAGGACTATAACACGCCGTCTGCGAGCCGCGCTGCAATCGACTGTACTGGCAGAGGTGTTATGATACGCGCTGGCAGTTTGCCGCCATCCGCCCGACAGCAGGGAATCCGCGTTTTGTCACAGCACCCCCAGTCACGCGCCATCCTGGCCATGGTCCTTCTTAACTCCTTTGCGGTGCCATTGATGTTATCGGCCGCCAACGTCGCTCTGCCGACCATGGGCGACAACCTGGCCATGACCGCTGTCGCCATGAGCTGGGTGCCGATGGCGTTTTTGATGGCAAGCACCATGTTTGTATTGATCTTCGGCCGCCTCTCCGACCGGGTAGGTCGCAAGCGGATTTTTTTGATCGGCAGCGCTGCAGTAATTGTCTCCTCGGTGCTGACCTCGCTGGCACCGAGCGGTGAGCTTTTGCTGGCGGCTCGGTTTCTGCAGGGTGTCAGCGCAGCCGCGCTGAATGCAACACAAATGGCAATCGTCAGTTCGGCATTTCCGGCCAATCAGCGCGGGCGCTATATCGGCCTGGTCACCGCCTCAATTTATATCGGGCTTTCGGCTGGCCCCCTGCTGGGCGGGCTGGTTGTTGACCATATCAGCTGGCGCGCTTCGTTCCTGGTACATTTACCGCTGGTCGTCGCAGTGCTGGGGCTGGGACTGTTTTATGTCCATGATGAGTGGCGCGGCGAGGCAGATG
The DNA here is from genome assembly GCA_002354805.1 of Gammaproteobacteria bacterium UBA2675. GTDB lineage: Bacteria > Pseudomonadota > Gammaproteobacteria > Pseudomonadales > Pseudohongiellaceae > Pseudohongiella. The sequence continues at coordinate 291,081 of DEMH01000009.1, read as the reverse complement.
CCCGCTTTGATGTGCCTGGCGCACTGGGCTGGATCGCCAGCATTGGTCTGTTCTGTCTGGCCATCTCCCGGCTGCCGGCCTGGGACAGCTTTGCCTGGCTGGCCGCCAGTGCGGTCACCGTCACCCTGTTTCTGCATCACGCCCGGCGCTCCCCGCATCCGCTGTGGGACGTGAATCTGTTTTTTACCAATCGCACCTTCACGCTGTCCGCTGCCTCAGCCCTGATCATGTACAGCGCAACTTACGCGAATGTGGTGCTGATGAGTCTGTACCTGCAGTCAGTCAAGGGCATGAGTGCCAGTCAGGCGGGCATGATCATGATGGTGCAGCCGCTGACCATGGCCATTGGGTCGCCGATCATGGGTCGCCTCTCGGACCGGCTGGAACCGCGCTGGCTGGCCTCGGCGGGCATGGCGCTGACAGCCTGTGGACTGTTTGTACTGGCCACACTGCATCCTGACAGCAGCACGACTCGTGTGGTCATCGCCCTGTTGTTCACGGGTGGCGGTTTTGCGCTGTTCTCATCACCCAATGTGAACGCCATCATGGGTTCGGTCGAGCGACGCCACTATGGCAGCGCATCGGCGGCGGTGGCGACTACGCGCATGGTGGGGCAATTGAACAGCATGGTGCTGGTAGCGCTGGTGGTAAGCCTGATCGTGGGAAATACCGTCATTAACGAAGACAGCATCCCTCAGTTGTCGCGCGCCATTGATGTGTGTTTTGCGATAGCCGGACTGGTCTGTCTGCCCGGCATCGCGTTTTCACTCGCCCGGGGGCGGCTGCATCGTCAATGATGACCGGCCTCGGCCTCGGCCATCAGGGCTTGGGGTGGTCGTAAAGCCATTCAACCAGCTGCGCGCCATAAGTGTCTGACACGCTTGGCACATGGGTGCCGGCAGAAATCGTCCACAGCGCAACTGCGCCGCCGGCACGACAACCAACATCAAACGTCATTACACCGGTTTCATGACCCGGCAGGCTGGCATCCAGATCTCGCTGTTCGCGGGCCCGGCCCTGGGTGATACAGCCGTTGTAGCTGGCCCAGCGCTGCACGGAACCCATGGCGCTCGGATAGCGATTGCCCTGAATCTCGCCACCCTGATAGGCAATGGTCTGGTCCGCGGTGCCGTGGATCTGCAGAATGTTTACCGCATGCTCGGGGGCCGGACGCTGTTCCAGGTGATTGGCGCCCGCCAGGCTGACGATGGCAGCGATTTTGTCCGAGTGCTCATAGGCCATGCGATAGGACATGAAACCACCATTGGAGTGGCCAACCAGATAGATGCGCTTGGGATCTACGTTGTACTCTGACTCCATGCGCTCGATGACAGACATCAGGTAGCCGCTGTCGTCGACGTCCGTGCTGAAGAAGTTGCAGCAGGCATCAGAAGCGTTCCAGTAGGGGTTCTGGTCACCACCCGGTTCACGCGTTCCATTGGGTGCGACCAGCAGAAAACCATAGTCATCAGCAATCGCGCTGAGCCCCATGTAACGATCAGCAACCATGCCACTGGATGTGTAGCCATGCAGCAGCACGATCAGGGGCGCGGGTGTGTCCGCAGAGTAGCCCTCCGGCACAGTCACTGGCAGCTCACCGCGGCCCAGATCTATGCTCTGGGCAGTCGCGAACGAGGAAGTAAATGCGGTCATCAGAACGGAAACCGCAATCAGCACAAATTTGGGCAGACGAGGCATGGCAGAAGGCTCCTTGTTGTTTTAAGCGTTATTACTTTGATAAAGGATCAAGCGCCCAATCATAACGGAGATGGATAACGGCAGCCAGCTCATGATCTGCGCGATGACACATGGCTGCTCGCGGGCCGGCATAGGCGGCAGCTGGCAGACGCGCTACAATCATTAAAAAACCTATAAGCGAGGATGCACCCGTGCCAGGAACTCAAGTGACAAAAACCTGTATGTCCGCCCTGATGACACTTGCTGTGTTGTTTGCCAGCAATGGCTGGGCGCAGGAACTGCCAGACCCGACCCGCTTTGAAACGGCCATCGAACGTTTTGAAGCAGCTGATGCGCAAAACCCGCCTCCCGAGGATGCCATCGTACTGACTGGCAGCTCCTCCATCATGTACTGGAATGAAGATGCTCCGGCCGATCTGGCGCCACTGACAGTCATCCCGCGTGGTTTCGGCGGCAGCGTCATGAACGACGTCTTACATTATCTGGATCGCGTAGTGCTCAAGTACCAGCCCCGCGCCGTACTGATATACGAAGGCGACAATGACACCGGCCGCAACAACATCCCCAACGAGCAGATCATGCAGCAACTGGAGACCATCATCGATCGCATTCATGCGCAGCGTGAAGACACGCGGATCTATGTGCTGTCTGTCAAACCCAGTGTTGCGCGCGTCGACAGCTGGCAGATTGCCTCAGAACTGAATCAGCGCTATCGCGCCCTGGCTGCCAGTGACCCACGTATACACTTTGTGGATGTGGCGACCCCCTTCCTGAAACCCGATGGCACCGTACGCACTGATATTTTTGTGGAAGACAATCTGCATCTGAACGAGACAGGATATGACATCTGGGCAGCAGCAATTCGCGAGGCCTTGATGGACATAGAGGCGCAGTACGAGTAGAGCGATTGAATGTCAGTTTTCACGCCGCTGAGCGAAGAGGATATATGTTCATTTCTTGAACCGTTTGATGTGGGCGAACTGGCACACTTCAAGGGCATCAGGGGCGGCAGTGAAAACACCAACTACTTTGTTGACACCCGCGGGCGCGATGGCGAAATCAGCCATTTTGTCCTGACTCTGGTTGAGCGTGGTCCTGTTAACGAGCTTCCGTTTTTTATCGATCTACTGGATTGCCTGCAGGCTGCCGGGTTGCCTGTACCCTTCTCGGTGGCAGATCGGCATGGCAGCGCACTGCACCGCCTGAAAAATCGCCCGGCGCTTTTGCAGCCACGCCTGCCGGGCGAACACCCCTCGCAGCCTTCGCCACTGCAATGCGCCGCTCTGGGCGAGCTGGTGGCGCGCATGCATCAGGCGACATCGCAAAGTCTTCTGCAGCGCGATAACGACCGAGGACCGCGCTGGGTGCTGCAACAGGCTGGCAAACTGGCAGTCAGCCACTGGAAAAACGAAACGCCCTGGCTGCTGCCGGCACTGACGGAACTGCAGCACTGGTACAACTCAGCACCGACATTGCCCGAGACTGTCATTCATGGCGACCTGTTTCGTGACAACGCAATGTTGATGGATAACCAGATAACAGGCGTGATTGATTTTTACAATGCGGCCACCGGCTGGATGATCATGGATCTGGCGATCTGCGCCAACGACTGGTGCACCAGAACGCTCGATTCAGGCGAACTGATTTTCCAGCCATTGCACGTGCAGTCGATGCTTGATGCCTATGCGCGCATACGTCCACTCAGCTCTGTAGAAACACGCTGCTGGCCACAGGTTCTGCAACTCGCAGCGTTGCGATTCTGGGTATCTCGGGAACAATACGCACGCACGCATCCGGCGCAGTCAGATGTGCTGATCAAGGACCCCGGTTATTTCAGGACGCTTTTTCAGCTTCACTCACAGCACACGTCTTAGCGGATTTCGATTAACCGCGGCTCAGAGAACCACCATTGATTGCCCTGGCGTGCGAACAGCTGGTATCGCTCATCAGGTGCGGGCTTGACCAGCTGGCTGTTAAAGGCTGGCAGCGGGACGGCGAATGCACGGTCAACAAACAGTACTCCCGTCTGCACATTAGATGCTGCGGAAAGCTGCCAGCGCAACAGGCCGTTGTCGTATTGTGGCGCCGTCGCCACTTCAACTGTGAGCCCCGTCGCTGACTGGCACTGTGCCTGCAGCTGCTCTCGTGGCATCAGGTCCCCTGCATCATTAAATATCAGCAACTGCTCGTCGCTGACCTCTAATGCGTCCAGACAGTTCTGCGTCAGCGTGACCCAGTTCAGACCAAGACGCTCACTGACACGCATCAGGTCGCCCTGGATGTAGTTCATCGGTACCAGCGCTGTCTGATCGGCAACAGCAGCAAAGCGGTCAAGCAGATAACGGGTGATTTTGTAGTCAGTCTGCATCACAACTTCCTGACGGTAGTCGCGCACAGCCAGTACCTGAATAAAAAACACAAACACAAATGCCGCGGCAGCATATTCAGGTTTGAACATCGCACGCGCGCGTTGGTCACGACAGATGACAACCGCAGCGACGATTCCCAGAGCAACATCCATGGCAAAGAAAATCCGGTCGGAGTGCAGCTGGTACTCTGCGATGCCATGAGTTACAGCCAGACCCGGCATTCCGAATAACACAGCCAGTGCCACCAGTTTTAATGACAGCCTTGCATCGCTGATGAAAGCAATCAGCAATGCAAACAGAATGAGCCAGCGACTGCTGAGGTAGAAACCAATAAATTCCAGCCAGGCACCCACACCGATATTCCAGAAGCCTGCAAAGTAACTGCCCTCTCCGCCGACATCCAGTTGCATGCCCAGCATGTGCCCGCGCCACAGCCAATAAATCAGTGTGACCATCAATGCGCCGCCCGCCAGGACCCACTGCTTGCGCTGCCAGGCCAGCAGCAGTATGACGGGCAACAGCATCAGATAGACTTCCTTGGATAGCAGCGCAAGAAACAGCAATCCACAGACCGCCAGCCACGAAAGATAGTCGGATTTTTCAGACGCTGGCTTTCTGATCAGAACAAGCAGAGCCAGCAGCGCAAAAATGCCTCCTATCAGGTAGTGCATGGTGTAGAAACGACTCAGCAGAGTGGGCAATGACAACAGAGATGTCATCAGCAGAATCGTCAACCAGCCTGCCTGTGTGTTGTGCCCATCAGACTGGGCTTCAACATTATGTGTGAGTCGTGACGCTAGCGTAGCTGCCAGTGCAATGACCAGACTCATACAGGCCATCATGAAGGCGAGGAAAAACAGGGGCCGCATCGGAAACAGCAGGGATACCCCGCGATAAATTGTCATCGGGATGGGCGTGTAGTTTGCCACAGAGAGTTCCCGATAGACTTCGGGCTGCAGGTAAGGCTGCAGCCCACCGTAGTCCAGCGCTACCCGCATCAGATGCGAGTCATCACCTGAAAACACGACCCAGGACAGGAAAGGCAAAAACACCAGACAAGCCAGAAGGCTGGCAGCCCAGTACAGGAGGAATGGTGGCAGTTTTGCAAGCAACTCCCGGGGAAGCGAGCTGATCAAGATTATTGCGCCCCCTGAGAGACTGCTTCAAGCACAGATTCGGTCAGCTGCCAGATGGGACGGGGCCCGCTGGTGGTCACACCCATGCGCACAACAATCAGATCGTGATCCGGGACCACAACTACATTTTGTCCTTCAAACCCGGACAGATAATAGGTATTGGCCGGCAGGTTCGGTAAAGGCCGGTCCGCTGGATCATCGGGCGCGCCAGCGTTAAGCCACAGCTGAATACCATATTGCCCCTGGTCTGCTGAGCTCGCTGGAGTGACGCTATAGTCGACCCAGCCTTCGGGGAGGATCTGCTCACCATTCCACTGACCATCCTGCAGATACAGCAGGCCAATCTTCGCCCAGTCACGAGGTGTTGCGTACATGTAGGACGAGCCCACAAAGGTGCCACTGGCATCAGGCTCTATCACCGCCGAGCGCATGCCCAGTTTGCTGAACAGTCGCTCCTGGGGAAAATTGAAGTATTCCTGAAAGCTATCGAAAGCCTGACGGTGTGTACGTGCAATGATATTGGTTGTGCCGCTGGAGTAATAAAATGTGCTACCAGGCTCTTGTGCAAGTGGCTGATCGATGGCGTAAGCTGCCGTATCACCTGTTGTGTAAAGCATCAGAATGACATCGGACATCGACCCAGCGGTGTAGACTTCGGAGTACTCCAGGCCGCTGGACATCTGCAGCAGGTTCTCCAGCGTGATCTGGCGGCGCGGGTCATCTGCAGATTGCCATTCTGGAATGCCCGGGGGCGCATCAACATCAAAAATGCCTTCTTCGACCAGCATTCCGGTCAGTGCTGCAGTGACCGTCTTGGTCATGGACCAGCCCAGTTGCGGCATCTGTGCATTAAACGGCTCGGCATACTGCTCGGCGATTATTTTGCCTTCGTGAATAACCAGTACGGCGCGAGTATTGATGTTCTGATTCGGCTCGATATCCTCAAAGGCCTGGTCAACGGCGGCATTGATGGCGTCAAGATCCACCCCGGGCAGCGCTGTGGGCAGCACCACACTATCACCGAGGGGCCATTCAGCGTCTGAAGCGGCAGGTTTTTCGGGATAAAGTGCCGGGTCGAATTGCGCCTGCAACACTTCAACTGAGGTATTTTTAACCAGCGTGCAACCCAGGTGCTCGCGGTACAGCGCCTGTATTGTCTGTCCTGCCCCCGCACCCGTCACCAGGTTGCCATCAATCGAGAAAGTAAAATCCACACCTGCGGCAGAGGCATTGCTCAGCTCCTGCGCCATCACATGCTCAATGGTTCTTCCACCAACCAGCACTGATGAGCACAATCGCTTGACCGCACTGCCCAGAGATATCTCGGCATTCAAGGCCTCCTGCGCGGCCATCTGGGGAGTTGAGGCCGCTTCCTGCGTGGCTTCCTGCAGAGCATCGACAGCACTTGCTGTTGCCTCCTCGCTGACCGCGGGCATCGTCTCCGATGGCTCCGAACAGGCAACAAGCCCGAAGGCCAACATGAGTGTCAGTCCTGGATAGGCGCTGCGCATAAACAATTCTCCGACTTTTATTTTAGGAATATCTGCAAGTTACCCTGTGTCGCCCGGGGGTACAAGTGCCCTTGGGGTACAAGTGCCCTTGGGGCAATCACAAACCAGCCTTTACCTGAAAATGCCCAAATCAATGCTGTCTGCCATCGCCTTGTACCCTGCGTCATTGGGATGCAGGTTGTCCGACGTGAAGCTGGCTGGCAATCGCCCCGGATTCTGCGGGTCTCCCATCGCCCGATCAAAATCAATTACGGCGTCAAAGGCGCCAGAGCTGCGAATCCAGGCATTGACCTGCTGGCGCTTTGCCTCGCCCTCTTCCGTGTAATACCCGGCGCCGGCAAACGGCGTCAGTGTTGCGCCAATAATGCTTATGTCACGTGCTTTGGCGCGCGCGATGATTTGACGATAACCGGCAATGATCTGTTCCGGGGTAACTTCCTGATCCGTGGCGAGACTGACTGACATACCGATGTCGTTGATGCCCTCCAGCAAGACAATATGGCTGACTCCACTGAGCGCCAGCACATCCCGCTCAAATCTCGCCTGGAGGTTTTCACCAAATATTTCAGCGCGCTCATGCAGGACTCGATTGCCGCTGATGCCAGCATTGGCAATTGCATACTTCGGCATGTCGCTATCGGCTCGCAGGCGGACCAGAAACTGATCCGGCCAGCGCAGGTTGGCATCCAGTGTTGAACCCACCCCATCAGTAATCGAATCACCCACGGTGACGATGGTGCTGACAGACACATCCGCAAGTACGTCAACTGCTCTGAGGAAATGCCAGACTTCAAAGGTTTCTGCGCCATCCGGCAGTTGCAGCTCTGTGGTGGCATCACCCGCAATCAGGTAATTGGTCTGCAGGCCCACACGATGTGTGGTGGCATTGCCAGAGCCCTGCGGCAAATAGATGCTGACCGCCAGCTCATCAAGATCGCTCACGTCTAGTGCAACCGGGTCACTGATCGCCACCGCACCACGTGCCACATTAAAATGAGATTCTCCCGAGAAGGTCACTTCTTGCAAGGTTCCGGGTCTTAAGGCGCCATCGCCCGTGTGCATGGCGACGGTCATCGCACCAATCGCCAGAGGTTTATTGCCGTGCGCATTCGACACACGGAGGCGGATGGACTCACCCGCAGCTGTCACCCTGACAATCTGCCGCAGGGTCTGGTTATCAAAAGCATCTGCCGCATCTGGTGACGGCAGCAGGGTGCTGGGGCTCATTGTCCAGGCAGTCACCCAGTGTGCATCATGGGGCTGAGCAACCGCCGTGAATGTCACGGCCAGCGTTAGCAACAGGCCAGACAGGGCGGTCATGAGGTGGCGTCGAGTCATCACTGGTTTCCTTTTTTGCTCTTGTTTTTGGTGCTGTTTTTGGTGGTATAGTGCCACGCATGAAGGAATCTCACGAAACCCGCATTATCGACTCCTGGCGCAAAAATGCTACGCCGTGGGCTCGTGCGGTGCAAGCACAGACGATCGCCAGTCGCCGCCTGGTGACAAATGATGCCGTGATCAGTGCGGTGCTGGACTGCAGGCCGACGTCGGTACTGGACACAGGTTGCGGCGAAGGCTGGCTGACGCGCCAGCTCAGCCCGCTGGTTGGCAGCGTCACTGGAATTGATGTCATCCCCGAACTGATAGCAGAAGCACGACGCCATTCTGCCCATCGTTTTGAGGTCATGACATACGATGATCTGGCCAGTGGTGCCCTAAAGCTCACGGTAGACCTGATGGTTTGCAACTTCTCGCTGCTTGGCAAAGAGTCAGGCAATGCGGTAGTAGACGCAACTCAGACGCTGCTTCCACCTGGCGGGCATCTGGTGATCCAGACCCTGCATCCGTTGATGGCCTGCGGTGATGCCGCCTATCAGGATGGCTGGCGCGAGGGTTCATGGCTGGGATTCAATGACACCTTCACAGATCCGGCGCCGTGGTATTTCCGCACTCTGGAAAGCTGGGTTGCTCTGGTCAATACGGGCGGTTTGAAACTGGTTTCCCTGCGCGAACCATTAAACCCCGAGACAGGCCTGCCTGCATCTCTGATACTGACCTCGCAGCGGACTGAATGAAGAGCGCGTCACGCGTTAGTTCCCGAACAGAATGCGACGGACTCAGCCCTGTTGTTTTAGCTCATTCAGGCGCGTCGCCTGCCACAGATACCAGGTTGCTGCGCTGCGGTGTGGGCGCCAGCACTCCCCGTGTGCCAGCAATGATCGTGGCGAGGGCATGTCATCCAATCGATAGGCGAGCATGAATCCTTTACGGACACCCAGATCATCCACAGGCAATACGTCCGCCCTGCCCAGCTGAAACAGAAGAAACATTTCTGCCGTCCAACGGCCAATCCCGCGCACCTTGATCAATGACTGGACGACCTGTTCATTATCCATGGCGACCAGTTCAGTCAGTGCCGGAAGCTCACCCGATACCACTTTGCTGGCAAGATCCACAACTGCCATTGCTTTTGCCCGTGACAGGCCGACGGCACGCAAAGAGGCTTCGGGTGTTTCCAGCACACGTGCAGGATCCGGCGCCTGATCAGGGTCACCGTACAGGTCACAAAAGCGGCGATAGATTGTTGCTGCTGCCTTGACCGATAACTGCTGTGCGGTGATCGCATCGACCAGGGTGCCGAACAGGTCGTCCACCTGTTTGACCGGAACCCGCAATGGCCCTACCTGTTTGATGAGACCGGCCATTACCGGGTCGGCCTTTTTCAGGTGTCGCACAGCTGCCTGTGCGTTGATGGTTGCTTTCATTGAGTATTACCGGGTGCCCGTGTCTGTCGCTTACTCACCTGCGAGTTTTCGATACAGCGATCGTACACTGATACCCGCAATTTCGGCAGCTTTCTGCTTGTCGCCCTGGCAATGCTGGAGCAGATGCCGCAGGTAGGTTTGTTCATTGGTTTTCAGGTCTGTCAGATCTTCGGATACGGCGGCTGGCTGAGGGTCTATCTGTAAACAGCGAGCGATAATACTCCCGTCTATGACATGAGTATTGGACAGCACCATCGCCCTCGCCAGAATATTGCGAAGCTCACGTATATTGCCCACAAAGCGATGCGCCTGAAGTTGCCGGATGGCGGAGTCGGTCAGCACGCTGTGTCCGCTGCGGTCGAGTTTTTTCAGGATCGCATTGGCGAGCAGAGGTATATCACTGCTGCGCTGCTGCAGCGAGGGCACCTCGATCGGAAAGACATTGATACGATAGTAGAGGTCCTGCCGGAAGCGACCCTGTTGCATCAAATCAAACAGATTTTTATGTGTGGCACAGATCAGGCGAAAATCGGCACGTTTGACTTCACGGCTGCCTACTGGCCGGTAGGTACCCGTTTCAATCAGTCGCAGCAGCTTGACCTGCATCTCCAGTGGCACATCGCCTATTTCATCCAGAAACAGCGTCCCACCATCTGCGGCCTCAACCAGGCCGGGTGAGTTGTAAGTGGCACCCGTAAACGCGCCTTTGACGTGGCCAAACAGCTCACTCTCAAACAGTGTCTCAGTCAGGCCGGAACACTCCAGCGTCACCAGCGCTCTGTCTCGACGCGTGCTGGCCTGATGGATGGCCAGCGCTGCGAGTTCCTTGCCGCTGCCGGACTCGCCAAGCAGCAGTACTGACGCGTCGCTAGGCCCCACGCGTGTGATGCTCTCCACCATGGCGTTAAACGCCGGACTACTGCCTACCATATCGGCATCACCGATCCGGGCGCTGGCAACCTGAACCGGCTTCAACAGCTCAACAAAATACTTGAGACTTCCATCCGCAGCCTTGATGGGCAACATCTCGACATCAACATGTTCACGACCACGGGGCGTCTGATGAATATGCAGCACCCGCTCTTTGCTTCCTGACGCGCGGGCGGCGCTCAATGGGCAACTTTCACCGGCCTGGTCGCAGGGCACATCGTAGCCATGTGAGACACGATAACAGCGGGGCGCCTGGCGATAGTCGATTTCGCCAAAGCTGTCGCGGTAGTGCGTATTGGTGGCCAGTATCTGATAGTCAGCGCTGACCAGAATGGCGGGCACATCGAAGCCATCCAGCAGAGCTGCCAATTCAGACGACGAAGTACTGGCGATCAGGTTCATAACAAAGCTCTGTAATTGTCAGATATGTCAGACAGTTTGACATATCTGGCAAACGCTCGTCACTGCCGAATGGCAGCAAGCCGTCTAAAACATCTGTTATTCTCGACTAATGCCATTAGATTCAATAGCTTGAAGGCAAATATCATCGTCTTGCAAACCTTGGCATACTGTCTGCACTACCCTCTACATGTCTGGCACCGCGATCAGACGCATATCAAAGGCGACGCACATGTTTGAATTCGACCCATATCTGCTGGCCAGGGCGCAATTTGCGGCAAACATCAGTTTCCATATCCTGTTTCCGTCCATCACTATTGGCCTGGGCTGGATCCTGCTGTTCTTTCGCCTGCGTTATACGTTCACGGGTGACAAACACTGGGAAAACGCCTACCACTTCTGGGTCAAGATTTTTGCCCTGTCTTTTGCTATTGGCGTTGTATCCGGCATCACCATGAGCTTTCAGTTTGGCACCAACTGGCCTGGCTTCATGGAGCGTGCCGGTAATATTGCCGGGCCGCTGCTGGGTTACGAGGTGCTGACGGCCTTTTTTATGGAGGCAACCTTCCTTGGCGTGATGCTGTTCGGCAAGAGCCGGGTCTCCAATCGCATGCACGTCATTGCCTGCGCACTGGTAGCAGTCGGCACCACGCTATCGGCGTTCTGGATACTGAGCCTGAATTCCTGGATGCAGACACCAACTGGCTACACGATGGTTGACGGTGTCTTCCATGTTGAAAGCTGGATGGCTGTCATATTCAACCCATCATTTCCGTATCGCCTGGCACACATGATGATCGCCTCCATGCTGACCGCCACCTTTCTGGTGATGGGCATCAGCGCCTGGCGCATGAAGCGCAAAGTTGATGGCCCGGCGACCGCCAAGATCTTCCGCGCCATGGTCGCAACCGCAATGATTCTGGCACCACTTCAGGTCGTTGTTGGCGACCTGCACGGTCTGAATACCCTGGAGCACCAGCCAGCCAAAGTGGCTGCAATGGAGGGCATCTGGGAGACACAGCGTGGCGCCCCGTTGACACTGTTTGGTTTTCCGGATGAGGAAAGCCGCACCACACGCTTTGCCATCGAAATACCCAGAGCGGCCAGCTACATTCTGACGCACGATCTCGACGGAGAGATTCTGGGGCTTAACGAATTTGCCGGTGAGCACCCACCAGTGGCACCTGTGTTCTGGTCGTTTCGTATCATGGTAGGCATCGGCGTACTGATGATTGTGGTTGCCTGGTGGGCTGGCTGGGTGCTGTTTAAACAGCGCCGCTCTCCCGGCCCGGCGCTGCTGACAGCAACGTCAGTAATGACCTTTTCTGGCTGGGTGGCTGTGCTGGCTGGCTGGTATGTCACCGAAATTGGCAGGCAACCGTGGATTGTCTACGGGATGCTGAATACGGCCGACATGGTTGCAGACCACAGCAGTGGCGTGATGCTGAGCACGTTCATGGGCTACATGGCCCTCTACATATTCGTGATGATCTCCTACATTGCCACCTTGCGCTATATGGCCACCAAACCCGCCGCCTCACTGCTGGCACTCAGACAGCTTGGTGGTCATCACGCCAACCAACAGACACAGGAGGCATGACATGGAAACCTGGCTGCCTTTATTCTTCGCTGGCGCGATGGGTCTTGCACTGCTGATCTACGTCATTCTGGATGGTTATGACCTCGGTATCGGCCTGCTGCTGCCCTTTGCTACCGAGAGCGAAAAAGATCTGATGATTGCCTCAATAGGACCTTTCTGGGATGCCAATGAAACCTGGATCGTGCTGGGGATTGGCATTCTGCTCATTGCCTTCCCCCAGGCGCATGGTGAAATTCTAACGGCCATGTACATTCCCGTGACAGTCATGTTGATGGGCCTGGTGTTGCGCGGCATTGCATTCGACTTTCGGGCCAAGGCTGTGTCAAACAGGAAAGACATGTGGAACCTTATATTCTCGCTGGGCTCGCTTGTTACTGCCTGCTCACAGGGCTGGATGCTCGGCACCTACATCACCGGGCTGGGTGAAACCAGTCTGAGCTGGCTGTTCTCAATCCTTATCGCGCTCACCCTGCCCGCACTGTACGTGCTGCTGGGTGCCGCCTGGTTACTGATCAAGACTGAAGGAGAGCTGTTCGACAAAGCCATGCGCTGGGCAACACGGGCAATACTGCCAATGGGTCTGGCTTTGTTGCTGGTGTCGATAGCAACGCCACTGATCAGCCAGACCATCGCAGACAAATGGTTCACCTATCCCAATGGTTTGATGCTGCTGCCGATCCCGGTACTGAGTACGCTGACCTATGGCTTGATGATGAGCCTGCTTTATCGCCAGCGCCTGCTGCGCGAAGGGCGCGAGTGGCTGCTGTTTGCGGGCCTGATTGTGCTCTGCCTGCTGGCGGCGCTGGGCCTCGCCTACAGCATATTGCCCGACATCATCATTGGCCGGATGACGATCTGGGAGTCAGCTGCCAGCACGCCGTCATTGTTGTTCACGTTCTGGGGAACAGCTGTCGTGCTGCCGGCCATACTTGGCTACACATTCTTCGTTTATCGCATTTTCCGGGGAAAAACATCTGAGCTCACCTATGAGTAAACGTCCAAGAGGACTCAAGAAATGAACAGCATTGTTAAACCACAGGTTTCCGCATTCTTTGACAAACAGACTTCCACGTTCTCCTATGTGGTCAAAGACCCTTCGTCCAGCGCCTGCGCCGTTGTCGACTCGGTGCTGAATCTGAATTATCACTCAGGTCGAATCAGCCATGAGTCTGCAGATGAGATCATTGATTTCATCAACCGGCATCAACTGAAAGTCGAGTGGCTGATTGAAACTCACGTCCATGCTGATCACCTCTCGGCAGCTCCATATATTCAGGAGCGTGTGGGCGGCAAGCTCGGCATTGGCGCACATATCACCACCGTGCAGAATGTGTTCGGCAAGATCTTTAATGCCGGCACTGAGTTCGCACGCGATGGCTCACAGTTCGACCATCTTTTTAGTGATGGCGACACCTACAGCATTGGCAACCTGCAGGGACGCGCCATACACACCCCGGGCCACACGCCTGCCTGCATGACACACGTCATCGGTGATGCGGCCTTCGTCGGTGATACGCTGTTCATGCCCGATGCCGGCACTGCGAGGGCCGACTTCCCCGGTGGCGATGCGAGGACACTGTATCATTCAATTCAAAAGGTCCTTGCGCTGCCCGATGACACGAGACTTTTCATGTGCCATGACTATCAGCCCAATGGACGTGAAATCGAATTCGAGACCACAGTCGGTGACGAGAAGCGCAGCAATATACACGTCGGCGCCGGGATCAGTGAGGAGGCGTTTGTTGATATGCGTGAGAAGCGCGATGCGACACTGGACATGCCAGTGCTGATCCTGCCTTCCCTGCAGGTCAACATGCGGGCAGGCCATTTGCCACCAGCCGAGGACAACGGCACGGTTTACTTTAAGGTGCCTGTTAACACTCTTTAATCCTGATCATGTTTAGGACCAAAGGCGCGAGCTCAATGACTCGCGCCCCAGGCTCACTGTACCTGTATTTTCGCCAATGGAGATCACCATGGACAATTCAAACTCACAGGCTTCCCTGTCAGCACGAACACCGCAGGACACTTTCTACGATGTTGTTATCGTTGGCGCAGGGGCTGCGGGCATTTCAGTAGCGGCCAGCCTGCTGGCTCGGCGCGGCATGACTCGGATAGCACTTATCGACCCGGCAAAAACCCACTACTACCAGCCGGGCTTCACGATGATTGGTGGTGGTATCTTTACTGCAAAGCAGGTCTCCCGCCCAATGGCTTCGCTGATTCCCAGAGGCGCGAAATTGATTGAGTCTGCCGTCAGCGAATTCAGTCCCGACGACAACCAGGTCGTGCTGGAGTACGGCCAGACAATCAGCTACCGGCGACTGGTGGTTTGCCCGGGCATCAAACTGAACTGGGACGCCGTAGAAGGGCTCAGCGACACATTGGGCCGCAATGGTGTGACTTCCAATTATCGCATTGATCTGGCTCCCTATACCTGGAAGCTGGTCACTGGAATGACCTCAGGCAGGGCAGTGTTTACTCAGCCTCCGATGCCAATAAAGTGTGCAGGTGCACCGCAGAAGGCCTTGTATCTTTCCGCAGACTACTGGCGGCGAAGCGGGCTTATTGACAATATCGATATCGACTTCTACAACGCCGGCGCTGTTCTGTTTGGTATGGCCGACTATGTCCCGGCTCTGCAGTCCTATATGGATCGGTATCGGGCCAATATTCACTACACACACAACCTGGTGAAAGTTGACGGCGATAACAAGCGAGCCTGGTTTGCCACCAAAGACGCTGAAGGCAATGATGTTCGCGTGGAAACCGAGTTCAATATGCTGCATGTCTGTCCACCCCAATGCGCACCAGAGTTTATTCGCAACAGCCCTCTGGCGGATGCCGCTGGCTGGATTGACGTGGATCCGTCCACGCTGCGGCACAAACGTTTCACGAATATCTGGGGACTGGGGGATGCAGCCAATACCGCCAATGCCAAAACAGCCGCAGCAGTTCGCAAACAGGCACCTGTTGTAGCGGCCAATATCGTGGCCGACATTCAGGGAGAGGCGCAGTCCTATCAGTATGATGGTTACGGTTCATGCCCACTAACAGTGGAGCGAGGCAAAATCGTACTGGCTGAGTTTGCGTACGGCGGCAAACTCAAGCCAACACTGCCCACCTGGATACTCGAGGGTCGTCAGCCGACAGCCCTGGCATGGCACATGAAGAAGTCGCTGCTGCCGGCACTATACTGGAGAGGCATGCTGAAGGGGCATGAGCTGCTGGTTAGACCCTCTCAGGGCTGACACCAGTTTTTTATTCTGCCTGCTCATCCAGCAGCTGATAGATACGGCGTATTGCGCGCGGGTCCGCTCCAGGCTCGCGCAGCTGCGCATAATTGTTGCTGTGTCCGGTCAGATCAATGGCTGTTGCGGCCTCCTCGAATGAAAGACCCTGGGCTTTCAGTTCTGCAGTTCGCTGCCAGAGATCGCGCATATAAGCCTGCAGATCATCGATGCGGTCTTTTCCCTGAACTACCGGCCCGTGACCGGGAAGTATGGTGTCAAAATCCAGCGTCTTGAGACGTTCCAGTGCATCCGGCCATTCGTTGAGATAGGCATCACCCATGTAGGGAATACCTGGCACCATCAGATCACCCGTATAGACCAGTCGTTCGTCGGGCAGGAATACCACGACATCACCACCTGTGTGTCCGCGACCCAGGTGAACGATCTGGATTTCCCGCCCGCCACCGTCGACAGTCTGGTAGATGGTCATTTTGTCGTCAACCGTAATGTTCGGAGGTGTTGGCACTATCTCCTGGGACGATTCATAGTGTGCCTGCTGCATGGAAATGCGAGCACGCAACTCTTCGGTACGCGCCGGGTCGCTTGTCTGCGCGAGCTCAGCGCGCATGTTTTCAATCTGGTCCGGCACGCTCTCGGTAAAACTGAGGAAGGTAGACTCTTCCAGCACATTGCCGAGTTCGCCGGAGAGCTTCTGTCGCGTATAGGGGTGTCCGATTATTTCCACGTCCTGCGGAAACACCTGATTGCCGTGCGCATGATCAAAGTGATAATGGGTATTAACGAGGTAGCGCACCGGTTTATCACTGACCGACTTGATAGCATCCAGCAGCGCCATGCCGGCATTGGGTGTGACATGAGAGTCTACCACCAGCAGGTCATGCTCACCTTCAATGAGCATGGCATGGCTCATGACATTAACTGTGCCCGTGCCCACCACGTGATAGATGTCATCCCTGATGGGAGTGAATGTGTGCGTTCTGGTGGTAATGGCTCCGGTTGGCGAGCCATCCTGTGCGGTACTGATACTGATCAATGCCAGCAAAGATACTGCAGCCGACGTGCCAAACAGCGATCCCCTGATCCAGTTCTTTGTTGTCATTATTGAATCCCCGGTTCTATAAAACCTTTCTTATTGCAGAATTTTTATCCATTCGCCTGGCTCCGGCGTGCCTATCGGATAGTAACCGTTCAGCAGCCGCAGCGTCTCTTCCGGGTATTGACTGATCGGGCTTCGTGCGGCCAGCGCTGCCCAGTCAAAACCGGTGGTCACCTGCACGTAGCGGACCTGCAGCCCAGTGCTTCCGGAGCGCTCATTCATCTGTATGGCGCGGAATGTGCGAATTGAGGACAGTAATAGTCGGTCGAGTTCATCTACTTTTTCAGGATCCGTGACCTGTGCTCTGAAGACAAATACACGTGGCCCCAAGTAGATGGCGGCGACCCGCTCGTGATGACCTGTGTCATTGGTATACGTGCCGGTGTAACCCAGCAGGCGGTATTGCGACAGCGCCTCGGAACGCTGCAGGTCTTCAATACCCAGGTTCTCACGAATAAAGAGGCGCGGCTCCTTGTTCTCCTGCATGCGCTGGGCTTCGACACGAATGCTGGCCGAGCCGTCTGCAGCGCTTGCCTGCACAGTGGTAGGGGTCTCGCGTATCTCCCACTGGTCCGGGAATACCATGGTGTAGCTGAGCAGGTCCTGATAATAGCGATTGCGATCGCCGGTACGGACGGTGTTTTCACCAAACGGCAGGCCGTCGATATGCTGGCGGAACACCGATGGATCGCTTTCACGCAATTGCGCATCATCAACCGTTCCGGCCTGTGCGACCGCCTGCTGCAGTCGAATGTCGTTGCGCGGGTGCGTGGTAAACAGACCATGGTAGGTGGGTTGGCGCTGCGCTACCCGCACATTGAAGTCTTCCTGGTTCTTGAGCACAGACAACACGTCGATCATGGCGCGGGGGTTGTACCCTGCATTGCGCAGATACTCAGCACCGAGACTGTCGGCCTCCAGTTCGTTCTCGCGGCCAAAACCACTGACCCCTGCTGCCGCCCAGATGGAGCCAATTTGCGCCAGTTCGGAACCGATATAACCACTGCCCGTTGCAACAGCGGCAACAACCCCGCCAACTGTGGCGGCGGTGCTGGCCAGTCGGCCACGTGCCTGCTGCTGAATGGCATGTCGAGCAGTGATGTGTCCAATCTCATGCGCCAGGACCGCGGCCAGCTCGTCTTCAGATTTCAAATAGAGCAGCAGTCCGCGATTGATGTAGACGTAACCGCCCGGCAGCGCAAAGGCATTGATCTCCGGGCTGTCGATAACGGTGAAGGTGTATTCCAGGTCAGGTCGGTGACTGGTGGCGGCAACCCGCTGCCCAACTTCTGTTACGTAAGCGTTCAGTGCTTCGTCTTCCATGACTCGCATGGAGGCCAGCACTTTTTCATGCTCTTCTTTGCCGATTTCCAGCTCCCGGTTTTCAGTCATCAAAACCAGGTTGCCCTGACCCGTCGCCGGGTTGATGGCGCAGCCCTGCAGGCTGGCCGCTGCAAGCAGAACCACCAGAATTGCGATCTTTGTCTTGCCAACTACTGCATATGGCTTCATGAACTGCCCCGTCCTGTAAATACTGGCTTGTGGCGCCTCAGCCACCCTGCACAAACAGTTTCAATTGATCCGCAAGGCTGTTGCAGGCATTTGCCTCAACCCTGGCAAGAAGCGGAATGGGAACAAATACCGCCGGCATGTAGGATTGACCATTGGCATCTGCACTGATAGTGCCTACCGCGGTATGTGAGGATACGTCCCAGATACGGGCCTCAAAACTTGAATCATCTTCCCAGGAGCCAAAGCCGAAACAGCCGCCACCACCCGGGCCCACCGTGCAGGAGATAGATCCCATACGATTGGTAGTTTCTGTCTGCCCATCCAGCCAGACAATGTAGCGGATACCGAACTGGCTCATTTTCTCGCTGACCATCGGCTGCGCCATCAACTGTTGCAGGTCGTCACTTCGCAAAGGGGCCGTGCGCGGCTCGAACCAGGGGAACAGGGCGTCGACGAACTGTTGCTCGGGCACAACGCTCAACCCGTCTCTGCCACGACCCATGCGATCACCTACACATTGCACAAAGTCGGCAGCGGTTTCATAACCTGCGCCCTGCCGCCGCCCAAGGATGACGACCGTCTCGTCATTACTGATGCCGGTCTCGGCCTGCCGGAACTCATCGATTGTGGTGCTGGTACATGCGCTCAGACCCGCCAACAGCAATACACATAATGCCGGCCATATTCGTGAGTGCGCCAGCGTGCACCCTGTTCTAATTGTATTCATGCTGACTCCTGAAGTATCAGTTACGCCATTTCACGTGCGCCGCGCCAGCCAGTCCCTGACATCTGGTACAGCTGTAAAGCTGATCGAGAAATTTGAGGCAAGATCGCGAAGTGCTGCGACCGCTGCATCATTAATACCGCTCTCTGCGGTACTCAGACCACCTACCGTGGCATTTCCATACGCTGTCATTACCCAATCAGCGATATAAGACCCATCCGGTCCAGTCAGCCGCATGTTGTATTTGACCCAGACTTCATAAGCCTCCAGCCTGGTTTTTTGCGGCATTCCCAACTGGAATTCGTCGATGCTGGGCGTGAATATCGCGTCTACACCCATCGCATCAGCCTGCGCCGGGTCGTCCAGCAGGACAACATTCTCGAACATCGCCGGCAGCACCGTGTTGAAAAGCTCCATATGGGTCTGTCCAGACTCCACATAATACTCATCATCTCCTGTTTGAGACCGCTCTGTGTACGTATAGTTGCGTAAAGCGTCGCTGTAGTAGACGCCAAGAGTCAAGGGAATGCGCTGAATTGTCGGGCTGGGATAACTGCCTCTGACTTCCACCGTACTGGCGGCACAGGCACACAGAGTGGCCAACATCATCATTGTCAGGACGCGAACTGGATTAATGCTGCCGATCACCTTGTCACCTCTCTTAAACTAGCAAACCTGCCCCTAGCATAACCTATGGGATCATCCATGAATGTGTCATCTGGATGTCACCGCTATTGATACGCATTCAGCCCGACAAAACTGCCGCCATTGCGTTCAGCCAGTTCGCGCATCAGCGTTGCAAAGCGATAGACGCTTTCATGAAATCGCGGGTCAAGATCAAACAATACCGGAAAACCCACCGCATGAATACGGACCAATCGATCGCCATCTGCGTTCGGTTGATTGATGCGGTCTACTGTCTGCACGACCTGCGTGATCGATCCCCCCGGCAGGAAGTCATCACCGAATACGTAGATACTGGCTTTCTGGCCCGGTTGATAGAAGGTGCTGATAGCTCGGGTGATACCTTCCACCGGGCTGCTGTTACTGAATGGCGACCAGCTGCGCAGTGTCGAAATAATAGCCTGGCGGCGCGCCGGTGTGTCCGGAATCCACTGGTTGCGATAGGCGGGGAACATGTAGTCACCCATATCGTTCATCACCTGAATTCCCCGTACTTCAGGGTACACATCAAGCACCTCGGTAATCATCTCCAAGACCCTGGGCCAGGCGTTGTAGAACATGCTGCCCGAAGTGTCGATAATGAAAACGATGTACTCGCTGTCGACCGGAATGCCACCTATCACATTATTGCTGCGCTCAAAATTCTGTCCCAGCAGTCGCTGCATTTCCGCTGTCAGGGACTGCCGTGCTATCGCCAGCCGGTTTTCTTCCTCACTCATCTCATCTGCCAGTTCATCTGAGGTCTGGAAGCGGCCACGAATATTGGACATTTCACGCTCCAGCCGGGCTATTCGCTCCCGGTAGGCGGACAATTGTTCACGCCTGGCGTTCAGTTCCCGGTTGACCACGTCGGTTTCGCCGCGGATTTCGAACAGCGTCTGCTGCAGATCCGCAACCGGCTGATCACGCTGGTCCATGGTCACTTCCAGGCTGACTGGGGCGGAGCTCTCGGTAATCATCAACAGCAGAATGATGGCGCCAAAGCCACATGAGATCACGTCCAGAAAGGAGATGCTGGAGCTGTCCTCTTCGCCTCTTTTTCTGCGTCTGCTCATGGCCAGTCCCGCGCCGGTGTGATGAATGAACCGCTCGTCAAATGAGCGAGCTGCCAGAATGCGGCCGCCGAGGCTGGATCACCCTCCATCGGCAGCAATATAGTATTGACCGGAATATTCCGGGGTAAACTTTCAATTGCCTCGGCATACAGATTAAGCCGGTCGCGCGCCGAAATGGTACTGCCGCGCGGCTCACGATTGTTGCGCGTGGGAAGGCTGTCGGTGATCAGATAGATATTGTCGGGCAGAGGGTTCATGCTGGCGACCGCCTGAAACGCTGCCTGCAGATTATTGCCTCCCTCGGGAACCAGTTCCTGCACCTGGCGTACCACCTCATTGAGCTGGTCCTGGTCGGCGACTTCAAGCCACATGTTTTCGCTGCCGGGCAGCGCCGGCTGCACGGTTTCATTAAATGCCAGCACCTGATACTGACTGATGACCGGCAACTGGGCGCTGATCCACTCGACGATTCGCGTCGCGCGGCGCCATTTCGCTGTCTGCTTTTTCACAGAATCCGACATGTTGCGTGTGCGAATCACATTGACCAGTGTTTCATCCAGCATGCTGGCTGACGTATCCAGCAGGATCAGAATGCGGTTGCCACCCAGCAGCATTCCCGACAGATACTGACGGTCGCCGTCGCCCAGGAACTGACGGTTACTCTGGCCCCGCTCGGCTTCAGCCGTCGACTGCAGACGCAACAGTTCTTCCTCAAGGGCCTGAATATCGGCGCGCAGAGCTTCCACGCTTTCCTCGGTGGCCATTGAGTCACCTTCCAGCGCGGCCAGTTGCGCGAGAAAATCATCAATCTCACTTTGAATCCGGTCCGCCAGCCCCTGTGCCTCAACCACTTCCAGGCTGACGCGATCCAGTGTATTGCGAATCTGAAACAGATTTTCCTGACCTTCCACGATTTCGTCTTCCAGCAGATTCACTTCTGCCGTCAGGTTGGGGTCTGCCTCGTTACGCGCCTCTGTAGCGGTATGGTCAAGAATGAGAAACAATAAAACGACGGCACCAAAGCCACAGGACATCACATCCAGGAAGGCGAGGCTGAGGGGGTTAAATGAGCCGCGTTTTTTTTTACCCGCCATGTTGCACCCTGATTAACTGCAGGCGCTTGCCTGCTCTCTCCAGCACTGTACCCGGCGGGTATTCTGCGACGATCGCCGGAACTTCAGCGGCGGTAATCCATGTCTGATGCGACAGCGGCCATGCCAGGCCATCGAGCAGTACATGCGTGGCTGGTTCGTGCCTGATGGTGGAAGTATTTTCGGAAGCTGCCTGCTGCAGCCGTGCAGCCTGGATGTAAGGTACGGCCGATTGCCCTCCGGGTGCATTGGCTGCCAGACGCCAGGCTGCATCGGCAAGCTGCTCGCCGCTGACGACTGCTGTGGCTCCCAGATACCCGCCAGCCTGAAGTGTTGACTTCAGGCCCGGCATCAACGCCGCACGCGATGACAACAGAACTGGCAGTGATCCGCCCACGCGCGACGCAAGTCCAGCGAGCTGCTGCTCAATGCGCGACTGCATCAAAAACAGGTCTCTCAGCATATCTGCCGTCTGCACCGTTGCTTTGTGACGTGCCTGGTCGGTCTCTATTTCGATGGATATTTCCGGTGTTGCGGAATTGATGGCGCGCAGCCAGTCCGGCACTTCGTTGTACAGCTGCTGCTCCCATTGAGCGCTGTGCTGCGGATTGAATCTGCACTGCTCAATAAATGCGTCGTTGACTGTCTGCACCAGTGAGTTGGCCATGCCGTGCCAGCTGCCGCCCTGCACACGAAGCACCTCGTCACGCTGCAAGCGACCATTGGCGCGACGAATCACAGTAATCGTAGCCTGATGCAGTTGCAGGTCAATAAAAGCCACTTGTTCACTGTCGGTCGGCGCTGCGGTGGCGGCCACAATGGCGGTGTCCACCATTGCCTGAGGGACAAACGGGCTTTGTTGGGCGATTCCGGATAACACCGCCAACTGCTCGCGAGAGAAGCTGCCCGGCACTGCGATCACCAGCTCGCCCTGATAACCACTCAATTCCGACAGGTGCATCAGATGGGCATAGGCCATGTCTGCATGGTGACGGAAGTTTGCGACCTGTCGCGGCAGCGGATCCATGCCCAGCCGATGCCAGAACTCATTGTAACTGTTGACGGGATGAAGGCGGCTTTTGGCAGCTGCTTCATCACCGAATACTGGAACTTTGCCATGTACCAGCGCATACCCCGGACTGCTGGCCACCAGCTTGCCATCGCGGTACAGGTTCAGCGCCTGGTCATTCAGCTCCAGAATTGCACTCATGCAGGCTCCAGCGCTTCATCACCAGCAAGTGGCCGGCCGCCGGTGCGACCCGGTACTTGCAGGTAGTTGATCAGGTGATTGTCGCAATAGGTTTGCGTGTCGAGCACCAGACGATCCTGGATCAGCGACAACTGGTGCAGCACAAACATCAGCATGATGCTGGTCACCAGAGCAACAAAGGTGGAGTTAAACGCCACACCCAGGCTGACAGTAACTCCCAGGATGTCGCCGCTGACAGCCTGATGCGCCTGACCCAGTGCAGTACCGATGCCGCGCACTGTTCCGAGGAAGCCGATGGACGGGATGGCCCAGGCGATGTAGCGCACGATGGCCAGTTCACTTTCCAGTCGCTCCGACTCGCTGTCGCAAACATCACGAATGGTTGCTGACGCATCCTGGACATTGCGCGTTGTGCCAAAGCGGTGCAGGCCCGCCAGCAATGCCCTGGGTAGCAGGTATCCCTTTTCTCTGTCCGGCAGTGCCTGCACGGGACGCGCGTACTGCCGCGCATCTTCGGGAAGGATACTGGTCCCGTCACTGACCTGTAGCATCTCGCGATCCAGCAGGGCTCTTTCCCGCATGGTGCGAACCATTTTCATGCCCACAATGGACAGGGCCCAGAGGAACAGGATAATACAGGTTTCCTGTTCAAAATCGCGCAGAACAATATACAAAGACCGCTCAGGCACATAGTCCTCATCGGCCTCCTGCATCATGGTCTGCTGTTGCTGAATGATGTCGGCATTGGGTCTGATGACCGCCACATAGACGGCATGTACAACGATCACCACAATGATCAGGGCAAAGATCTGGTAGATAATTTCAGACAGGTATTTTTGTTTCATTCAGCAATCCTGCAGTCAGTTAAATGTCGACCGGAAACGAGACGCCCAGGTCCTGAGAAATCTGTTCGGAGGGAATAAAGCGTCCTGGCCCGTCGCCCTCTGCCGGTTCTATTGGCTGGCTATCGATGTCCGGCATCTCGGCGTTCGGTTCATCTGCGGCATCCCCGTCAGTTGAACCCTGCTGCGAGGCCTGGGAATCATCCTGGCCATCCGCCTGCTGCGCAGGCTGCTGGGCATAAACTGCCGTCATCAGCAGCAGGCAGACGCAGGCCAGCGCAAGCAGGGATTTAAGACCTGTGTAGATTGTGTTCATTCGCCCAGATACCTCGCCACCCGGAAGCCAAGATCATTGCGAGCCTGTTCTCCAAAATCACGATACGACGCCCTCAGTTCCACGATGGAACCGTGCATCCAGCTTGAGCCTTTGATAGTGCGGTAGCGGCCTTCCTCAGGCCCCAGTGGATCGACGTCAACCTGAGAGCTGAGCCCACTGACTGCCCCGTACACATCGTGCATCCATTCGGACACGTTGCCACCCATGTCATAGAGACCACGCGCATTGGCCGGGAAAGAACCCACATTGGAAGAAGCCAGGTAGCTGTCGTTGTAGCCGCGCAGATACTGGCTCAGGAAAGCGCTGGTCGATTCGTCAGCGAAGTTACCGATCTGTTCGCTGGGAGGCCATGCATCTCCCCATGGGAAGCGGAAACTGTTGCCCTGCTCGTCCGTGCGTGATGCCCATTCCCACTCGGCTTCGGTAGGCAGGCGATATCCGGTGGACTGCGGATTGAAACCCGTCACCTGACCGTCCACTACGGTGTAGAACGGCTCCAGCCCTTCACGTTCGCTCAGCCAGTTGCTGTACAGAGCCGCGTCCTGCCAGGTGACCTGCACAACCGGCTGACGTGGCAGGTCCAGTGACTGACCCTGAATCACACCGGAGGAGTGGTCCGGCCGGAACTGTTTGAACTGTTCGTTAGTGACAAGGTTGCGCGACAGATAGAAAGCTTGTTCCAGAATAACATCGCGCAAGGTTTCGTTGGCCCGGCGGCCTGGCTCGCGGCGCGAAGCGCCCATCGTGAATCGCGACGGGTAATGCAGATCCAGGGTTTGTCCGGCGACCGTGGTAATGACGGGCTCGATTGACTCCAGCCGGGCCTGTTCTTCGGTTTTCAGCTGGACGCGAATTTCCTGATCCAGACCGGGACGCGAGGTGAAATTGCTGGTGTAGGCAACATAGCCTTCTTTACGAATTTCGATGCGCTGACTGGCGGCGAGCAGTTCGACTGTCTGATTGGCACTGCCCCGATACTCACCATCCACGTAAAGTTCAGCATCCGCAGGCTGGGCGATGATTCTTACCAGACTGGTTACCGGATCCAGAGTAATGGTGATATCGCTTTCCTGTTCGGCACTGGTTGTAACACGGCGAACAGCCGTCTCAAACCCGGTCCGGAACAGCCGGACCTCATGTGTTTCACCTGGCGGCAAAGAGACTTCCAGCGGCGTCTGCCCACGATACTCCCCATTGATCGTGACATTGGCATTGCCTGGCTCCGAGCGAATGAAAACCAGTCCATCAGCGGCTTCCAGCGCCACATCGGGGAGGGCAACATCCTCGCCGGGACTGACCTGCAGATCGTCCTGCCAGGCCTTGAAGCCGGCACGCTTCAGCGTTACGTCATAAACACCCTGCAGAAGATCTATGGTAGCGGGTGTAACACCCAGCAGCTCACCATTGGCAATGATGTCCGCGCCGGCTGGCGTGGTATTAAAGCTGACACTGGCCCATGCCGGGTCGAGCGTCGGAGTCAGTGACTGTTCCACCAGGCGCCCGGTGACCTGAATGGGCTGATCGTAGGGAAGGTAGCGATCCATGCGGATCTGCAATTGATACTCGCCTGGCTCGATCTCTACGTTGACCAACGGAGTCTCACCGATATCGACTCCGTCCAGTGTCACACGCGCACCCGGCAGTGGCTGCTGCTGTTCCCCATTAACACTGATACTGACAAAGCCGTGCATGGGCTGCAGCTCAAAGGGATGTGTCTGTGCCTGCTGCTCCCCGACTGTCACACTGGTGTCGCTGGTATGGTAACCAGGGGCGCTAAGGGTTACAGCGTAATCGCCTGGCAGCATGAGGTAGCGGGGTCCGACTCGCACAGCGAAACCTTCTGTAATCTCTACACTTGCCATGGGCGGCGTTGTATCGATGAAGACGGAACGTGCGGTCAGCACAAACCAGGCCGCACCCGCCACCATAAGCAGGGCCACCATGAGTGCCACGTGATACCAGCGCAAGCGCAACCCGATACGGCGCCCGGCGGCGGGCGGCGGTGTAAAATCGACCGGAGTAATGATATCGATATCATCATCGTGATCAGGGGTATTGCGCGAATCCTGCATGAAGTTAACGCTCGCTAAGTGCCTGCGACCTGCTCGTTGCACTGAATATTGACGGTGACCGTGCCAGGTGCCTGTCCAAATCCTACAACAAATTCCTGTCTGACATCACGGTATCCGGGGCGGGTACCCACAGCCACATAGCGGCCCGGGCGAAGCATTACCGAGGTCTGTTGAAATGTACCTAGCTCACCAATCTGGTAGATCGTCACAGCAGTCGCATTGTCCGACACCAGAGTGACCGGATGCTGCTCCTGCATCATGTCGAGCAGCTGGCCTGTCTGCTCAATCTGTGCCTCCAGGCGCTCACCAGGGTCAACGCCGTCGGCGCGCAGGTCTGCGGCCAATTCGGATGCAATGCGATACACGTCAATTGCTTCCTGGTGCGCTGCCGGATCGGAAAGACGCAGTGGTTCGTCCAGGTTCGTTTGCAGCAGCACATCAAGTTGCAGACGGCGCTCTGAATAATCCTTGCCTTCGGTGGCGAACACCAGGTTGGCATCCAGTGCCAGCGCCTGTGTGTAGAGGTCAATGGCCTGCTGCCATTGTTCATTCGCTTCGGCAGTTTCGGCCTGGCTGCGCAGTTGCGCAATTGAATCCAGTGTCAATTCTTCACGAGTCTGGCGAATGGCTTCGGCGGCCTGTTCTGATCCGGGTCTGACCTGCAGCGCACGCTCAAAGGCCGCGATCGCAGCATCAGCCTCGTCGTTCTCAAGATGGGCAAAACCTTCTGACATGATGGCCGTAAAGCGGGCATCCGTCTGACGCTGCTGGTTGTCTGCCAACAGACCGTCTGCCTCCTGATGCAGCGGGTCCAGAGCGATGGCCTGTTCAAACAAATCCTGAGCACCTGTCAGATCACCCTGTTGCTGCAGGGCAATTCCCTGATCCAGCAGGCCACGGACCTCGTCCAGTGTTTCAGCACGCCGCAGGCCCTGATCTGCTTCTTCACTGGTCGGATCCAGGGTTGCTGCCAGAGTGAATTGTTCGCGGGCAGTGCCTGAATCAACGGCGGCCAGCGCAGCATTGCCGGCTTCCATCGCGCGCGCGAATTCATCATCGACCTGATTCAGCAGCGCATCCAGCGCCTGATCACCTTGTTGATACGACTGGGTCGCCGCATCAAACTCGCCATTTCGGTAGAAAGTATCACCTTCCTGGGCCGTTGCCAGCGCGGATGCAAAACGGTCTGGCGCCCATTGTTCGACGCCCAGCATTTCGAGTTCGGATTGTTTGCGCAGTAATTCAGCCAGAATGTCCTGCGCTTCGCGGCGCTGTCGCGCCAGCTGCGCCTCCTCGAAGGGGGAAACATTGGTCACAGCTGGTCGTGATGGCGCGTTGGCCGGCGCGGGAGCGGTGGTCTGCTCCACTCGCGCGGTCAGCGGCAGCTCGTACTGTTCGACAACTCTGGGTAGTACAAAAACAACGGCAAGTGCCAGGAGGAACAGGACTGCAAGAGCGACCCACACCCAGGGGGAAATTCTATCCTTGTTCGTTACTGCCATCAGATCCCGCCTGTCTCCGTTCGATAAATCTCCATCAGGATGTCCTGCCACTGTTCATATTGCTCTTCGACAGTGCCATTCAGCATCACAGTGCGGTCGTCCAGTTCTATCACTTTGGGCGCCACTTCATTCTGCAGCGATTCACCAATCTCCTGCAAGGCCGCGATGTGCATGCTTGCCTCGGCTGAGCGATCAAAGCCACTGCGAACCAGATAGGCACCGGCACCCACGCCAACAATGCCGGCTGTCTGGGCCGCAGCGCTGTTCTGGCTGACCCCCGCGATACCACCGGCTATGGCAGCGGCACCCAGCAGAAAGCGACGTCGTGCAGAGCGCTCGGTTTCTTCCAGCGCCAGCGTTTCCCGGTAACTGACTTCACGCCAGGCATCGTAGGGGCCACGCATCTCGCGCACGTAAGTGGCATAGTAGTCCTGAATTGTGTCAACAAAGAGATTGTCCCGCTCACGGATGTCGCGGATACGCGCCATGTTTGGGTCATTGTCGGCTGGCAGCCGGACCGGGCGCGTGATGCCGCGCCCATCAGTCGCCAGATAGTCACCGTAAATCTCGGGGGCAAACTCGGCGGCAAACTTCAACTCGGCCACTGTGCGAATATTACGAATTTCTTCAGCACTCAGGTTCTGGCGCCGGAACTCGAGCATGTCATTGGCGATGGTGTTATAGATTACCTGGAAGGGGTCATGTGACTGCCGCTGTGTCGGATCATAGTTGTACTGGCTGATGTGCTCTTCGTACTCGCGGCTGTACCACTGCCGGCCGGTCGCATCTGTCACCGTGACATCAATGATCATGCCTTCTCCGTTAGACAACAGCAGCTGACCCTCGACAATGACATCCATGACGCTGCGCTCAGTGGGCACAACACGCACCACCCCCCAGTTGCCGGAGCGCTGCAGTGTCTCAGCCATCAAATACGGCGCGTAACGTGATTCGGCACGGCGGATCTCAAAGTTGGTACGATCGAGCTCATCTTCTTCCACTTCATCAATACCCGGGTCGAAAACCCTGACCGCGACATCCATGATCAGGTTGTCGTCGGCGGGCAGCACGCCCTGCTCGATCGGGACAAACTCAGTGGATTTGACTGATGTGGTCGCACAACCAGTTAGCGCCAGCATCATGACTGCGCCAAGCGCCATAACGGACTTCAGTGCTCGCATTGCTGTTACCTCTCCCCTTATTCGCCGATACCTGTGTAGCGGCGATATTCATCCCACAACGCCTCGCGCAATTCCGGATCGGGCTCCCGCATCGCGGCCTCGCGAATCTGACGTGCGACCACATCGTCGCCACGGTCGGTGGGTGGTATGTCTTCAGGAACAGGATATTCACCCTGCTCACCCGCGCTACCACCGTTCAGACCACCAACCGACCCACCTGAGCCACCCGACTGCGGACCCTGGCCGCCGCCATTAGAGGCGATCACACCGCCCTGCCCCTCCGTGATACTGCCTTGCCCGGCGGCAACCACACCTGGCAGTCCCCCGCCACCTGGTCCAGTCTGCGAACCGCCGCCAGTACCCTGCCCACCTTCGTCATAGAGGCCGGCAGGGTCAGCGCCTGCTTCGTTGCTTTGTCTCTGAGCGCGCCCGCGTTCAGCCAGAATCATGCCATCAAAATCTTCGTAGGCGCTGCCCAGCTGGCCGTCAAGCACTGCGACTCGCTCACTGGCAGTCATTGTCCCGCGGCCATACCCTCCCGAGCCACTGCCGTAACTGCCGGTGCCTCCCCCGTAACCAGGGTTACTGCCGTTTCCTGCTCCCTGACCGGTACCACTCACAGTGCCCGCGCCGGTACCTGAACCAGCGCGACTGCCGGTGCCACCGCCGGCGATGGTACCTGTGCCCATGCCACCACTGGTGCCGCTGCTGCCTGATCCTGCAACTCCACCTGGCATGGATCCCGAGCCCGGCATGGTGCCGGAGCCTGGCATACTGCCTGAACCCGGCATGGAACCCGAACCAGGCATACTGCCTGATCCTGGCATTGAGCCTGATCCTGGCATGCCACTGCCAGAGGACGCACCGGGCATGCTGCCGCCAGCGCTGCTGCCACTACCGGGCATGGACCCTCCAATGATGTCAGGAAAACCCATACCACTGGTGCCCACCTGAAAGGTTGGCCCGCTGCCACCCTGGCCACTGCCCTGACCGGAGGACTCGCCCTGACTGGAACCTGCCTGTCCGCCAGCACTTGCCTGGCCCCCACCGGCAGTCTGTCCGCCGGGGAAACTGCCGCCTGACGATGCCGGGCGGCGTCCGCTGGAAAAATCAGGCAAGCCGGAGGACGACGAGGCACCTGATGTTCCAGCTGTGCCCGAGGGCATTGAGGCACTGCCACCGCCGCTGGCGCCGCCGGACGGCATTGAGGGCATGGAAGACCCGCTGCCTCCACTGGAACCACCTGAAGGCATCGAGGCACTGCTGGAACCACTGGAGCCCCCTGAAGAAGGCATCGAGGGACCGCTTGAACCGCTGGAACTACTGGCGGAAGGCATGGAAGAACTGCTCGATGGCATCGAGGGCATCTGCGGCATGCTCGACTGCGTCTGCTGCGTGGATTCGCAGGCGCTCAGAATCAATGCTGCCGCTGCCAGCGTCGTCAATGTCTTAATCACCGTTCTGTCCATCTTCTACAACTCCAGCCATGTCAGGCAGTTGGACGTAAGTGTATCGTCAGGCACTACTAAATAGACCTGAGCCTTGTCACCATTATTGCGCAGCCGGCTCGTGACTTTCTATCTCATAAGGGAAACGATAGACCAGTCCCTCTACGGAGATGGCCTTGCCGTCCCGAATGCGCGGGCGCAACTTACTGTAGCGCAGGGCGTTGACCATTCTGCGACTTACCTCGTCATCCACATCGCTGGCATCTGCCTCCAGCAAGGAAATGTTGGTGGCACGACCAAAACGATTAATGTCGAATTCGATTGTGACGTAACCGAATTCGTCCTGCCGGGCGATGCGATCTTCCACCATGTCATTGTAGGTGGGTGCAAATGAGGTCGACGCATAGCTGCTCGTTGCTGCCGCCACGCTGCTTGTTGCCTGCTGTGGCTGGGACTGCGAGGGTCCAACGCGCGGCTCAAAGCGTGGCAGCAGCACAACACGATCAAACACCTCGGAAACCAGCTCAGGGTTCGTGCCTGCGAGCGCATCCCAGGCTGCCTCATACTGACGGGATGCGCCATTGCGTCGCTCAAACAACAGATTCCAGTCTGCCAGGTCCAGCATTGATTCTACGTACTGCTTCAACAGTTCATCATGAACAGCAGATCCAGGGTCTGCCTCGGCAAGATGCGCGGCTTTGATATCGATGATCTGCTTCAGCGCCAGCTCACCGCGCAGATAGGCGTTGTTGCGGCCATGGTATTGCTTGTCGGTCCGCAGATCCGCCCAGTTATCGTCGACCTTGCGCTCTTCGTGATACAGCAGCTCCATTCGGCTGAGTGTGCGAGTCTGGTGCATCAACCACGAAATGAATGCCAGCTGCTGCAGGTATTCCTCTTTTGGATACGCTTCCGGGTTGGGCTGCTTCTCTATAGTACTGAGCGCCACAGCGTATAACTGGTACGCATCCAGTAATCGTGTGGTGGGTTCGGTGCCGCGCCGGTCAGCAAATGCATCAAGGTGCCAGTTCGCGTAGTCCACCAGGGCGGGTATAAGTTCCGGGTTGTTGTTTATGTGCGACTTGCTCTGCACATAAAAAACATACTGCCGCAGGCCGTCCGCATCGTCCCACTGACCCAGCGCCTCGTGACTTATAATCTGCAGTGTCAGCGCGGGTACCTGTTGCAGGCTGAACAGACCGTGATTGATTCTATTGATGTGAACCGAGCGCTCCAGGTGTTCAAGCGCTGTCTGATGATCGTTGGCTTCCTGCAATGCCTGCCCGAGCGTAATCAGGGCTTCTGCAACATCTGCATTCCAGCTGTTGCCGGGTAACTCGCGACTCGACACCTCCTGTTGCAGCTGCTCCACACGAGCCATCAACTGTTCATGATCGGACACCAGTGTCAATCCTGCATCGACCTCGTCCTGCGCAACTGCAAGACCAGGCATGCAGATGCCCAGCGCGACTAACAATACACCTTTTGAGCCATATCGGTGAGCCATGATGCACTCCGTTTCTTATTGTTGGGCGTTCGGTGGACTAAGCCTGACTTAACTCTATAATGTCCCGTCAAATTTGCAAGTGCAGACATCATGCCCGAGTTGCCCGAAGTTGAAACAAGCCGTCGCGGCATCGATCCCCACATCAGTGGGCGCCGCGTGATTCGCACGGTAGTGCGTCAGAATCGTTTACGCTGGCCTGTTTCTGAACAGATCACCACTGTCCTGCCAGGACTTAAGATCACCCACACCTCGCGGCGTGGCAAGTACTTGATGATTCATACCGATGCGGGAACTTTGCTTGTGCATCTGGGTATGTCAGGCAGCCTCAGAATAGTTGATCCGCAGGAACCACCGCGTGTCCACGATCACATAGACCTGATTTTCGAACACGGCATTGCAGTTCGCTACCACGATCCTCGGCGCTTTGGTGCCATGTTGTGGACCGCTGACGATCCAATGCAACACACACTGCTGAGCCATCTCGGACCCGAACCACTGTCAGTAAATTTCGACGGGGCCTATTTATACAGACGCAGCCGCGGTCGAAAGGTTCCTCTCAAGAGCTTTATTATGGACAGTCAGGTTGTTGTGGGCGTGGGCAACATCTACGCCAATGAAGCGCTTTTTCTGGCAGGAATAAGGCCATTGACCGAGGCTGGCAAGTTATCGCGAATGCGATGCGACCGCCTGGCCGAACAAATCAAGCTGGTGATTGCCAGAGCAATTGAGGTTGGCGGCACAACGCTGCGGGACTTCGTGGGCGGGGACGGACAACCCGGCTATTTTCGCCAGTCCCTGAATGTCTACGGCCGGGGCGGACAACCCTGTCTGGTCTGCGGCGGAACGCTTACCGAACTGCGGGTCGGCCAGCGCAGCACCGTGTTCTGCCGTCGTTGTCAGCGCTAGCGGGATTGCTCGGCAAGATGCTGGATCATCGCCTCATTGACCAGCGGGTGCACAAAGCGGGAAATATCACCACCGTATGACGCGATTTCGCGCACCAGCGTTGATGAAATGTACGACAGGTGTTCTTCCGGGGCGAGAAAGATGGTCTCGATCTGGGGATCCAGCGCGCGGTTCATACCCACCAGTTGAAACTCATACTCAAAATCCGCCACCGTGCGCAGCCCCCGCAGGATGACCTTGGCACCACGTTCGCGGACAAAGTCGATCAAAAGCGTATCAAACGAGCATACTTCGACATTATCGAGATGCCCCAGCACCTTGCTGGCCAGCTCCACCCGCCGTTCGGTCGACAGTGACGTACTCTTCTGTTTGTTTACGCCAATCGCGACAATCACGTGATCGAAAAGGCGCGAGGCTCTCTCGACCAGATCAGTGTGTCCATTGGTGATTGGATTGAAGGTTCCTGGGTAAACGGCTGTTTTCATACAGACACGGGTCCTGTTGCGTCTGCCTTATTCAGAAGGCGACCTGTAATGGAGACGATAAGGTACACCACGTATCAACTTATGTCAGCTCAATGAATCGCAGTACGCGCCGCTCCAGCCAGTCTTTCTGTCGATTCACCGCAAATCCGACATGTCCTCCGGCAGGATGCAGATCCCACATAGCACCGGCGGGCAGCTCGTGCGGATCCGGCAGCGCATGGGGAGGGATAATCGGGTCATTCAAACCATGCACCAGCAAAACGGGAGCTTTGATCCGCTTCAGGAACTGGCGACTGCTGCAGCGCGCATAATAATCCTCTGCGCCGTCAAAACCGTGCAGCGGCGCAGTCACCGCATCATCAAATTCACGCAGGGTCGACAACTGTGACAGATCGCCCAGGGCATCTATCTGCGCAGTGTGTTGATGATAGCCCTGAGCCTTAAAGTGTTCATACTTGGCAATCAGGTCTCTGCGCAGACGGCGTAAAAAGTATCGTCCGTACAGACTCGCCAGACCCGAGTCCATGCGCCGACAGCAGGCATCAAGTGAGAACGGATTGGACACGCTGACCAGCCCCTGCAGACGCGCTGCAAGAGGGGTCTCACTCGCCCATTTGATCAACACATTGGCACCCAGTGAGTATCCGACAACACAGATCCGACAATCCTTATTTTCGGAATCCAGCAGCGTAGTAACCACTTGCTCCACATCGTCTGAGCAACCTGAGTGGTAGGCCTGCGGCAGGCGATTGAATTCGCCACTGCAGCCACGCAGATTCATGGCAACACTGCGAATTCCCTGCTGCTGCAAAAGCGCCTGCATGGCCAGAATGTAGGGAGAACCAGAGCAACCTGCCAGTCCGTGCAGCAACAAGACCAGCGGCAGATCACCTGCATACTTGCCGCCTGTCCCCGGCTGCGGTTCAGCGATATCAACATCGATGAAATCGCCGTCATTCAGCTCAATACGCTGCCGACGCCGGGACAGCGGCGGCTGAGCGCCGAATTTTCGCCAGACAGTCTGCAGGTGACCGCCCGGCAACCACCAGGGTGACTGGTAGTCATCGCCAAGGTCGATACCTTGATCAGAAGACCGCTGTGGCTCTCTGACATCAAGCGGACTCACGATGCCTCCCGCCGATACAGGCCAAAATGCACGGCTCCGGCACGACCGCTTTTAGTCAGCTGCCAGTTTTCTGGAAACTGCTCCGTGATGCCGGGCGCGGGCAGAGGATCGCCGGATTCAACGTATATATGGCTGACGGGTTTCAACAGCCCTGATTGCTCCAGCGCGCGGCACTGCGCCACAAGCACTTTATCCGCGAAAGGTGGATCCAGAAACACAAGCCCGAATCTGATGCCTTGCGCTGCAGCAGTCTGTGTGACCAGCCATTGCTCGGCACGCGCATTATCGAGTTGATAGCGACCCTCGAAACCGGGCGCGGCTTCCAGCGTGGCAAGATGCTGGCGGATTGTATCGATTGCCACGCGGGCGGCATCCACGAATGTGGCCGAGCGAGCCCCTCGCGACAACGCCTCCAGCCCACACGCACCGCTACCAGCATACAGGTCAAGACAGTCTTCTGCCGGCACCAGGGCCTGTAGCCAGTTGAATACCGTCTCACGAACCCGGTCAGGCGTAGGACGCAAACCCGGCGCATCAGCAAAACTGATACGACGCCCCCGCCACACACCAGCAATGATACGGAGTGACCCTGTGCCATTTGCACCGGGCCCTCTTGCTCCCTGTTTACCGCCGATTCGCCGAGCCATTGTCTGTCATTCCATTCCTGTGTCAGCCCGCATTGCAAAGTGGTGTGCACGCTTGCAGCTGCAGACAGTCAAACCAGCATTGTACTGACTCAGCCCACATATGTGCACAGTGATGCTAAACTAGGCTCCCCGCTGCGGTAAGCTGCCGCTCCGAATCAAGAATCAGTCAGACACCGAATTGCCGTGTATGGCACACAGTCGCATTTCAGGAAGTACATATGTTTGGTTTTGGAAAGAAATCCAAAGACGCCGACGACAGAAAGCAGAACGGTGATGAAGCCGACAAGCCTGTTACAACTGCCGTTGAGCCTGACATCGAACCTGCTGCAGAGACAGCAGCGAAAGTCAGAGCGGAGTCGGCTGCCAGCCACAAAAAAGACGCCGGCGAATCCGGCAGGACGGAAGGCTTTTTTGGTCGCCTGCGCCTCGGACTGAGTCGCACCCGCGACAACCTTGCTGAAGGCCTGGCCAGCCTGGTGGGCGGGCGCAAGGAAATTGATGCAGACCTCCTGGACGACATCGAGATGCAGCTGCTGACGGCAGACGTCGGCATCGAGGCAACCGAACAGGTCATTTCCGCCCTGACGGCGCGCCTGAAACGCAAACAGCTCAATGACGCCGATGCCCTGATGACCCAGCTGCGGGCTGAGTTGCGGACGCTGCTGGATCCCTGCACCGCACCGCTGGTCATCGACACCAGCAAGAAACCCTATGTGATTCTGATCGTGGGCGTGAATGGCGCTGGCAAGACCACCACCATTGGCAAACTGGCCAGGCGTTTTCAGGACGAGAATCACCGGGTCATGCTGGCCGCCGGGGATACCTTTCGCGCCGCAGCGGTAGAGCAACTGCAGGCCTGGGGCGAGCGCAACAAGGTGCCGGTTGTCGCACAGGCAACCGGTTCAGACAGTGCGTCAGTCATCTTCGATGCCTATCAGTCCGCCAAGGCGCGCGGCATGGATGTCCTGATTGCGGACACCGCAGGACGCCTGCACAACAAAGCCAATCTGATGCAGGAACTTGAGAAAATTGTCCGGGTCCTCAAGAAACAGGATCCCGATCTGCCGCATGAAGTCATGCTGGTGCTGGATGCCACCACCGGTCAGAACGCCCTCAGTCAGGCAAAAGCCTTCAATGATGCCGTGAATCTGACCGGTCTGTGTCTGACCAAGCTGGATGGCACGGCCAAAGGCGGCATGGTATTCGCGATTGCCAAAGCCATGCAGCTGCCAATCCGCTTCATCGGCATCGGCGAGCAGGCTGAAGACCTTCGCCCGTTTGACGCCGATGAGTTTGTGGCAGCCCTGTTTGGGCCGGTCGAACGCTAAATGATTCGCTTCGACGATGTCAGTAAACGATACCCGGGCGGGCACGAAGCCCTGAAACTGGTCTCGTTCGACATGGGTCGAGGCGAAATGGTTTTCCTGACTGGTCGATCGGGCGCTGGCAAAAGCACCCTGCTGAAACTTCTGATGCTTTCCGAGCCACTGAACCAGGGACAGATTCTGGTCGGTGGCCGCAATATCCACCGCTTGCCTGCCAACAAGATCCCTTACTATCGCCGTCGCATCGGCGTGGTGTTCCAGGATCACCAGCTCCTGTTTGACCGCAGCGTATACGACAACGTCGCGCTGCCGCTGCAGATTGACGGCTATGACAAGCATGAGGCCGCGCGACGAGTCAGAGCCGCGCTGGACAAGGTCGGCCTGCTCAGCAAGGAAAAACTCAACCCCATGACCCTGTCCGGCGGGGAGCAGCAACGGATCGGCATCGCCCGCGCAGTGGTGAATCGCCCGCAGATACTGCTGGCCGATGAGCCGACCGGCAACCTGGACCCGCAACTGGCCGCCGAAATCATGGCTCTGTTTGAACAGTTCAATCAGATCGGTGTCAGCATGCTGATAGCCAGTCACGATCTTTCCTTGATCACCCGGCTGCGACATCGCATTCTGACGCTGGAGCACGGCCAGCTGATCCGCGACGAACACCACCCGAGCCGCAGCGGGGCAAGTCCCGGATGAACAGGCCTGCCAACACCAAAGGGGCGCGCCGCGAGCGCGATCGCCGTATCCGCATCAATGCCTGGGCCAGCAATCACAGAGATTGCGCCCTCGATACAATCCGCCGCATGCTGGCACAACCAGTCGCGACCGCGATGACCCTGGCCGTCATTGGCATCGCTTTACTGCTACCGGCTCTGCTGTACGTAGCTGGCAGCAACCTGGGGCAGTTTACAGACCGCCTCGAGGCAACCAATCGACTGACGGTATACCTGGCGCCGGACATAAGCGAGCAAAGCATCAGCGAGGTCCGCGAGGCACTGGACAGCAGTGAACTGGTCAGCAGTCTGCAATTCATCTCTTCTGAGCAGGCAGCGGAAGACTTTGCGCGCTGGTCGGGCCTGGGTGATGTGCTGGACAGCCTGGCCGACAATCCACTACCAGCCGCCTTTGTGGTGCAGCCGAGCTCTGCCGACGCGGGAGCACTGTCGTCACTGCAAGAGCTGCTGAACGGCCTCGCCGGAGTCGACCTGATTCAGGTGGATCAACGCTGGCTGGAGCGGCTTGCCGGTATCTCCAGGCTGATTGATCGCACTGTGATGACGCTGGTTGTCATTCTGGCGTTTGCAGTGCTGTTTATTACTGGCAACAGCATACGCACGCTGATTGCCAATCGGCAGGCAGAGATCCGTGTCATGGATCTGATGGGGGCAACACGCGGCTACATGGCGCGTCCGTTTCTCTACATGGGCATTTGGTATGGGCTGTTTGGCGGACTGATGGCCTGGCTGCTGCTGCAGGGCATGCTGTTATTCCTGACTGAGCCAGCAACCGCACTGCTGGTCAGTTACGGACCGCAGTATCAGCTGGTCGGGCTGGGAGGCACCGGCGCTGCCGTGTTGTTACTGGGCAGCGCGGGCCTTGGGTGGCTGGGCGCGAAACTTGCGGTTTCGCGTCACCTGCGCGCTCTTACCAGATCTTGACGCGAACCGCCTCCGGGCGATACATACCGTCGCCTTCGGTCACACCAAACGCTTCATAGAACTCCGGCATGTTCGACAGCGTGCCGCGCACCCGGTACATACCCGGCGAGTGTGGCCCGGTAGTCAGTTGACGACGCATGGCCTCGTCACGGAACAGCGTTCGCCATATCTGGCCATAGCCCAGGAAGAAACGCTGCTCACCGGTAAATCCTTCAATAACAGGTGCCGGCTCGCCTTCCAGACTGCGCTGCCAGGCCTGGAATGCAACGGTCAGACCACCCAGATCAGCAATGTTCTCACCCAGTGACAGAGCGCCCTGAATGAACATACCCGGGATTGGTTCATAGGCGTCATACTGATCGATCATGCGCTGAGCACGCTCGGTGAACTGTTCTTCGTCACTTTCTTCCCACCAGTCGCGCAGGTTGCCCTCTCCGTCGGAACGACGCCCCTGGTCGTCAAAGGCGTGCGTGATCTCATGGCCGATCACGGCGCCAATAGCGCCATAGTTGACGGCATCATCCGCCTCGACGTTAAAAAATGGCGGTTGCAGGATACCTGCGGGGAACACAATCTCGTTCATGGTCGGCGAATAATAGGCATTGACGGTCTGTGGTGTCATAAACCACTCGTCACGATCGACTTCACCACCGAGCCGCTCCATGTCTTTTTCGAACTCACAGCGCGTAGCGCGAATGATGTTGCCTACCAGGTCATCCGCCGCTGTCTCCAGACATTCGTAATCACGCCACACGTCAGGGTAAGCGATCTTGGTGTTGAGCTTGGAGAGTTTGTCCTGAGCCTCGACTTTGGTCTCGGCACTCATCCACTCCAGTTCATTGATCGCCACCTCAAACTGCGCCAGCAGATTGCGCACCAGCGCATCCATGCGGTCCTTGGATTCCTGCTGGAAGTGCCGCTCTACATAGACTTTGCCCACCGCAAAACCCATCAGCGATTCCACTGTGTCAACGGCACGTCGATCGCGCGCACGCAGCTCTGGCTGACCGCTCAGCTCCTGGCCAAAGAAGGCAAAATGCGCCTGCACAAAATCTTCGCTCAGATAGGGTGCCGCCGAACTGAGCAACTGGAAGGTGTGGTAATCGCGCCAGGCTTCAATGCTGACATCCTGATACATGTCGGCGACGGCCTCCAGATAGGCAGGCTGCCGGACCACCAGTGCATCTATTTCAGGCAGATCTGACGAGGAGAAATAGCGCAGCCAGTCAATACCGGGCGCCGCCAGATTCAATTCTTCTGGTGTCATGCGGTTATAGGTAGCGTTGCGGTCGCGGTTCTCAATCCGGGTCCACTGTACCTCCGCCAGTCGCGTTTCAGTCGCTATTATGCGCTCAGCAGCGCCCTGCGGGTCGGCATGACCAGCCAGTTCCAGCAACCGGGCAATATAATCGCGGTACAGAGCACGGATCTCGGAAAACCGGGCGTCCTCACTCAGGTAGTAGTCCCGGTCAGGCATCCCCAGACCTGCCTGGAACATGGTCGTGATGTACTGGTCTGACTGGCGCTGGTCCTGCCCCACACCGAATACAAACGGTGCATTCAGACCTTCAGCGGGCGCCTGCGCCCAGTAATCGATCAGCTCTTCATGGCTGCTGATGGCACTGATGACATCCAGATCAGCCTGCAGTGGCTGCAGACCCAGCTCTTCGATACGCGCCTGGTTCATGAAGGACTGGTAAATGTCGGCGATTTTCTGCTGTTCCTCTGTCTGCGCACCGCCAGGCGCAGTTACATCTGCAATGATGTCGAGAACGCGCTGCTCTGCCGTCTCGCGCAATTCATCAAAACTGCCCCAACGTGAACGGTCGGCTGGAATTTCAGTGCGATCGTCCCAACCTCCATTCACATATCGGTAGAAATCATCCTGGGGCCGCGTCGAGGGATCCAGGTTATCGAGGTTGACGCCCAGACCCAGCTCGGCCTGGGAGCTCTCGACAGTTGCCGATTCGGCTGGAGCAGACGCCTGACCGGCGGGGGTATCGCCTGACTCTGGTGTGCAGGCCGCCGCCGTCAGGGCAAGGCCCAGGCCCAGTGTGGCAAGGCGGATGGCGCGCGTTAATGTGAGGCTGGACATAGGGACATCTCTCATGCAATAAATAGTGCTAGAATAGGGTCTGAAGCAAGACCTACGGGAACGTATATGAGTACAGAGAATATGACGACAGGAAGAAGTTTACAACTGGTCGGCCCGGCCGTTCCGGGACGTGACCTTACGGCCTACGTTGCGTCTGTCAACAGCATTCCGGTGCTGACAGCCGAGCAGGAGCTCGAGCTGGCCAACCAGTACTACTACGAGAACAATCTTGAAGCGGCACGCCAGCTGGTACTGGCGCACCTGCGTTTTGTTGTGCACCTGGCAAGAAGCTATTCCGGTTACGGCCTGTCCCAGGCGGACCTGATTCAGGAAGGTAATGTGGGCCTGATGAAGGCCGTAAAACGCTTTAACCCGGAAATGGGTGTACGACTGGTATCCTTTGCTGTGCACTGGATCAAGGCCGAAATGCACGAATTCATTCTGCGTAACTGGCGCATCGTCAAAATCGCAACCACCAAGGCACAGCGAAAACTGTTCTTTAACCTGCGCAGTGCCAAAAAGAGCCTGGGCTGGTTGAGCAATGACGAAGCGCAGGCGGTGGCTGATGATCTGGGCGTGGATGCTGCGGTAGTCCGTCAGATGGAAGGTCGCATGAGCGGCTACGACAAAGCCTTTGATGCGGACCCGGACGCCGATGATGACGACGCTTATATGTCGCCGGCGTATTACCTCGAAGACAGCAGCTCCGATATGGCTCGCGAACTGGAAGAAAACGAGTGGGAAGAGCGTCAGACGCAAAGCCTGCATCTGGCCATGAGCGAACTGGACGAGCGTAGCCGTGACATCATCACCAGTCGCTGGCTGAACGAACCCAAGGCCACACTGCACGAACTGGCAGCGCGATATAATGTCTCAGCAGAGCGTATCCGCCAGCTTGAGCAGAATGCCATGAGCAAGGTCCGGGGCGTATTGACCGCCTGACCGGCCACCTGCGTTACCAACCCGACGCAAAAAGGCGCCGCTGCTAATCACAGCGGCCTTTTTTATTATCACGCATGGATGTGCGTTTAACTGAAACGTCTTTCTTCCTGGAGAGTCAGCATGCCTGCAGTCTTTGTAGCCATCGCGGCCATCAATGGTTTTCTTGCTGTTGCACTTGGCGCATTCGCTGCCCATGGTCTGCGGGCACGGTTACCGGAGGATCTGCTGGCAGTCTTTCAGACTGGCGTGCAGTACCATATGTATCACGCCCTGGCGCTGTTTGGTGTTGGCCTGCTGTGCATGCAGTACGGCGAATCCACCCTGTTACGCGCCAGCGGCTGGGCTTTCGTGGTTGGTATTGTCATCTTCTCCGGCAGCCTCTACATCCTCAGTCTGAGCGGTATCCGCTGGCTGGGCGCCATCACGCCGATAGGCGGGGTCGCTTTTCTGACAGGCTGGTTGTTGCTGGCTGCTGCCATGCTGATGGGGCGCAGCGGATGAAGCTGACCGTTAATGGCGACACTATCGACGTCACAGCACCCTGCACCATTCAGGATCTGCTGATGCACCTCGATATGGCCACCGGACGCGTGGCGGTTGAAGTCAATCGTGAAATTGCCCCGCGCAGCAGCCACCGGGAAACACAGCTGCGAGACGGCGATAATATAGAAATTGTGCACGCCATCGGCGGCGGCTGAACACAGAGGAACCACGCTTTATGTCCCATACTGACAAGCCACTGACACTTGCCGGCAAAACCTACCAGTCGCGCCTGATCATCGGCAGCGGCAAGTACAAAAGCTTTGAAGAGAATCTGGCGGCACTGGAAGCCAGCGGCGCGGAAATGATCACGGTGGCGATCCGGCGAGTCAATCTTGGCCAGCACAAGGATCAACCGAACCTGCTGGAGGTCATTTCTCCTGACCGTTACACCATCCTGCCGAATACGGCTGGCTGCTATACCGCCGCCGATGCGGTGCGCACCTGCCGCATGGCCCGCGAACTGCTGGATGGACACAAACTGGTAAAACTGGAAGTGCTGGGCGATCAGAAAACCCTGTATCCGGATGTCACTGAAACGCTGGCGGCCGCTGAACAGCTGGTTGCCGACGGCTTCGATGTCATGGTCTATACCAGCGACGACCCGCTGATTGCCAAACGACTGGAAGAAATCGGCTGTATTGCCGTCATGCCACTGGGTGCGCCAATCGGCTCCGGCCTGGGCATTCGAAACCCCTATAACATCCGTATGATTCTGGAAAACGCCACCGTGCCGATTATTGTGGACGCCGGTGTCGGCACGCCCTCAGACGCCACCATTGCCATGGAGCTGGGCTGCGACGGTGTGCTGATGAATACTGCCATTGCCGAGGCGAACAACCCCGTGCTGATGGCCAGCGCCATGCGCAAAGCCGTGGAGAGCGGGCGTGAGGCCTGGCTGGCTGGCCGCATGCCACGAAAGCTGTATGCCAGCGCATCCTCACCAATTGATGGCACATTTTTCTGATCCCTTTGACGACAATATAAATCAGCAGACCCGCACCCATGACAGAAAAGACGCCGGA
Organism: Gammaproteobacteria bacterium UBA2675; assembly: GCA_002354805.1. Classification (GTDB taxonomy): domain Bacteria; phylum Pseudomonadota; class Gammaproteobacteria; order Pseudomonadales; family Pseudohongiellaceae; genus Pseudohongiella. The sequence continues at coordinate 248,409 of DEMH01000009.1, read as the reverse complement.
CACGGCTCATCATCGCCCGCTGCGAAGCTTTGTGATTCGCGCCGGACGTCTGACCACGGCCCAGAAAGAAGCGATTGAGAATTACTGGTCATCCTACGTGATTGACGATACCAGTACGCCTCTCGACGTTTTGCAGACATTTGGGCGCGAGGCACCGCTGGTGGTCGAAATCGGTTTCGGCATGGGAGACTCGCTGGCACAGATGGCTGCTGAGAGTCCTGAGAAGAATTTTATTGGCATTGAAGTACATCGCCCCGGTGTCGGCAAATTACTGCATACAATTCACCAGCAGGGCATCACCAACCTTCGCATATACTGCCATGATGCCGTGGAGATTCTGCGCGACTGCATTGCCGATCAAAGCATCGATACAGTGCAGATATTCTTCCCCGATCCATGGCACAAGAAGAAGCATCACAAGCGCCGATTGATCCAGCCGGGCTTCCTTCAGCGTCTCAAGCAGAAAATCAAACCCGGTGGCAACATTCACTTGGCAACCGACTGGGAGAATTACGCAGAGCACATGCTGGAAGTGCTGGATGCCGATGCCGAGCTAAGCAACAGTGCTGGCGAGGCTGTCTGGGCGAGCAATACCGGCCGCCCCGAAACCAAGTTTGAGAGACGCGGCCATCGGCTGGGGCATGGCGTCTGGGATCTGGTCTACACGTTCACCCCACAACAACCGCCATTGGCCTGATTCACACCGGAGTCGTTCTGGCTTTGGGGAATGTCCTGCGTTATTCTTCCTGACTGGTTTAAAAATAGCGACCTTCAGGAGCAGACACGCAGATGTTAAGACCGGCCACAATTTTTGCCCAACCCTGGCAACCAGCACTCGCAACCCTGCTCAGGCGTGCGTCGGCTGCCGGTATCATGGCCGTCGCCCTGTCTGCCTGTAACACCGAAGAACTTCCCGAAAACCCACCCGCCGGCCAACTCAACATGCCACAGACCATTGCCTGGTCGGCTTATCCAACCGGGACGGGCGGCTACAGCCAGGCTGTTGCGATAGGCAATATCCTGCAACGCCAGTATGGGGTCAATCTGCGCGTTGTGCCGGGCCGCAATGATGTCTCGCGTCTGGCAACCTTGAACGCTGGTCGGGTCAATATGTCGGCCGGTGGCTCAGAGGCCGTTTACGCTCAGGAAGGTATTCTGAACTTTGCCGCACGCATCTGGGGTCCACAGCCCATTCGCGCAATTCTGTCCAACTTTTCAACCAGCTGCTCATTCAGTCTGGCAACAGCTGCCGATGTCGAGATTGGCACTGTCGACGATATTCGCGGCAAACGCGTGACCTTTGTGCAGGGCGCGCCATCACTGAACAATGCCACCACAGCACTGCTGGCCTATGCCGGGCTGACCTGGGACGACGTGGAAATGGTTGAAGTGGGTGGCTACAACGCCTCAATTGACGCGGTGATCAATGATCGAGCTGATATCGCCGGTGGCGCGTGCAACTCGCCGCCCTTCATGCGGCTGGACTCCTCGCCGCGCGGCCTGTACTGGGTGGAATTCCCGCCGGAGAACGCTGAAGGCGTGCAGCGCGTCAGGGACCGCTTGCCCTGGTATGTCCCGCATGTCGCGACAGAAGGCCCGGCGATCGATCCTGAAGAGGGGATTGAAGTATTTACCTCAGCCTATCCACTACTGGTCGCCATGGAAGATCTGGACCCCGATATGGTCTACGGCATCGCCAAGGTTATTGCAGTTCATTACGATGACTACAAGACCTCGGCACCGGGCGCCAATGGCTGGCGCATCAATGGCCAGCAGCTCGAGAATGCCTTTATTCCCTATCACGAAGGCGCCATACGCTACTTCAAGGAAATCGGCATCTGGACTGAGGAGGCGGAAGCCAAGCAACAGGAAAACCTTTTCCGTCAGCAGGTGCTGATGGACGCCTGGCAGGAGTATCTGCCTGGTGCACCCGAAGACCGCGCCGCCTTTGAAGCCGGCTGGCTGGCCCATCGCGAACAGGCGCTGGCCGCTCGCGGGCTGATCACGCTGTCAGATACTCAGTAGAGGCCTTGCCGACACACCCAACAGACCCACAATAAAGAATAATTCCATGACTGATAAGATTATCCCGCCCATCGCGCCGCCAGAAGAAAAGAAAGACACCACCGAGCTGCCAGCCATCGGGCGCTACCGGCAATTGGCCACTCGCTGGCGGGCAGTGATGGCTGTGCTGACAGCGGCCGCGTCGCTGCTGGCCATCAACCAGATTTTTGCGCTGGGTTTCTTTATCAACTACACCATGCTTGATGGGCGTTATCTCTATCTGATAACCGGCCTGATGCTGTCCATGGTGTTCATTACCTTCCCGTCGAACAAACACAATCTCACCTTTGTGCCCTGGTATGACAAGGTGATCATTGGTCTGGTGGCAGTGATCTTCTCCTACTTTGCCTTTAATGCTGAACGCATCATCCTGGATGCCTGGGAATACGCAGCACCACTGGAAGGCATTGTGCTGGCGCTGATTACCTGGGTCATCATTCTGGAAGCCGGACGCCGCGCCGGCGGCTGGCCAATCTTCTTCATCGTGCTGGTGCTGTCGCTGTACCCGACCTACGCGGACAAGATGCCAGCTGTGGTGGCCGGCATCGGCATGCCGATACATGACGTCGCGATCTTCCATGTCCTGGGTGAGGAGAGTGTTTTTGGGGTGGCCCTGAACTCCTTTGCCATGCTGGTATTCGGCTTCATTCTGTTTGGGGTTTCCCTGCAATATACCGGTGGCGGTCCGTTCTTCATCAATCTGGCTTTTGCCCTGCTTGGCCACATGCGCGGCGGTCCGGCAAAAGTGGCAATATTCTCGAGCGGCCTTATGGGCTCCATGAGTGGTGGCCCGATCACTAACGTACTGACCACGGGCCCGCTGTCCATCCCTGCGATGCAGCGCGTTGGTTTCTCCCGCGGTTATGCGGCAGGCGTAGAGGCCTGCGCGTCCACAGGCGGTGTGTTGATGCCCCCTATCATGGGCGCAACGGCATTTGTGATGGCAAGTTTTCTCGGCGTGAGCTACGTGACCATCGCGGTCGCGGCCATCGTTCCATCCGTGCTGTATTTCTTTGGTCTGTTTGTACAGATCGATGCCTACGCGGCGCGCAATGACCTGCGCGGCCTGCCCAAACCGGAACTGCCCAAACTGGGACAGGTGTTCAAGGAGGGCTGGTACTTTATTGCTGTCTTCGTAATCCTGACGGTGATGCTGGTCTATATGCAGCGAGAGGCGACAGCGCCATTCATCGCCACCGCCGCCCTGCTGATCATCAACCAGTTCACCAGCCATCGCATGGATCTGAAGAAGTTCATGCTGATGGTCGCAGCCACGGGCCGTCTGATGGCGGAGCTGGCGGGTATTCTGGCTGCCATTGGCCTGATTGTTGGCGCTCTGGCCGTTACGGGTATGGCCGGTACTCTGGCGAACGACCTGGTCTATCTGGCAGGTGACAATACGCTGGTGCTGCTGATCATGGGTGCCATCACCAGTTTTGTGCTGGGCATTGGCATGACGGTGACAGCTGCCTATATTTTCCTTGCCATCGTACTGGCGCCAGCACTGATCAATGCTGGACTCGACCCGCTGGCAGCACATATGTTCATCATGTATTGGGGCATGCTGAGCTTTATTACGCCGCCAGTCGCGCTGGCCGCCTTTGCTGCCGCGTCCGTCGCCCAGGTGTCGGCAATGCGCGCTGGCTGGGAAGCCATGCGACTCGGCGCGATCATTTACTTCATTCCGTTCTTTTTTGTCTTCAATCCGGCGCTGCTGTTGCAGGGCGAGATTGGCGAGGCTGTGATATTGATATCCACGGCGCTGCTGGGTGTGGCTCTGCTGTCTGCGGGCCTGCAAGGCTACCTGCTGGGATTCGGGCGACTGGGCGAAGGGCGAATCGGACTGTTCGGTCGCGGGCTGGTCTGTGTATCAGGACTCGCACTGGCGGCACCCTCGGGGGGCATGCTGGGCTACAGTCAGACCATGCTGCTCACCATCAGTGCTGTACTGCTGATCGGCGGTATGGGAATTGCGATCATGCAGCGCCGCCAGCAATCGGCTGCCGCCAGCTGATCAGAACCACAGGCGGTGTTCGTGCTGCTTTAGCCAGCCCACGTAGCGCTGGTAATCAGGGCAGACTCGCGACACTGCCTGCCAGTAGGCCTTCGAGTGATTCATGTGCAACAGGTGACACACTTCGTGGCTGATCATGTAGTCGATCACCCCATCCGGGGCCAGCATGATCAGCCAGTTGTACTGTATGCGCCCGGCTGAGGTGCAGTGCCCCCACTTGCTGCGGGTTTTCCTGAACACCACTTCCTTGAGTTTATCGCCGACACCCAGATAGTCTGCCAGTGCCTGTGTGCGTTGTGGCAGGTAGGCTTTGGCCTGCGATTGCAGCCACTGCCGGAGAATGCGGGCCGCCGCCGCCTGGCTGTCTGGCGCACCTGCTTCCAGTCCCTGACCACTAATACGCAGGGTCTGCCCATCTGTCTTGTTTATAACGGTGACCGCCGGGCTGCTGGCAAGCTGATGAACAACGCGGGTGTCACGCGCCTTGTAGAGGATGCGACCACCGTCACCAAGATCGAGTCGCTCTGAATGCCGCTGCTGTTTTTCTTCCACCTTGCGCAGAACCCAGCGACGATGTTTGTCCAGAAAGCGCTTGATCTCGGCCTCTGATACAAAAACCGGTGCGCGAACCTCTATCTGGTCGTGGCTGACATGCACGGCCAGGCTCTTGCGCTGACTGCGGACCAGGCGGCATTCGAGGGGCAGGTCGTCCAACCACTGCTCTTCAACAACGGCGACGGGTCTGGCACTTTTGCGACGGAGAAACATCACGACTGACTCCCTGATACTGACGCGATTGGACTGTATCACGAAATCCAGCATAATAGCGCACTGAAAGGAGCCCTACACCATGAGCAGCCTGTTTACCCGCATCCGTCAGGGTGAGTTACCCGGACACCTTTTGTGGAACGATGGCACGTGCTTTGCCATCCTGACAATCAAACCCATTCGCGAAGGCCATCTGCTGGTGATTCCACACCAGGAAGTTGACCACTGGGATGATATGGACGAGTCATTGACTCAGCATGTTTTCACGGTCAGCCGTCTGTTATCACGCACCATGCGTTCACTGTTCCCCTGCGAAAAAGTGGGCATGATGATTGCCGGGCTGGAAGTGCGACATGCACATATTCACCTGGTCCCCATCACGGCCATCAGCGACCTGAATTTCTCGCTGGCACAAGAGCGTGACGAAGCAGCCCAGCGCCTGACTGCCGCCCGAATTCGCCAGTCCATGCGCGACGCCGGCCATCAGCACGTCCCTGCTGACTAGTTTTACGGAAGAGCCGCATGAGCAAGTCGACGCACACGCCACCGCTGCGCGATAACATTTTCGCCAGCCCACAACAGCGCAGCGATTTTGTTTTCGACGAAAAAGTCGCGTCAGTTTTTACCGACATGATCAATCGCTCGGTGCCAGGTTATGCGACTATTCTGTCGATGATTGGCGTACTGGCGGCTCGCTATTGCAGACCTGGCACCCGGATCTATGATCTGGGCTGTTCACTGGGTGGTGCCAGCCTGGCGATGGCACATCAGCTTGAACATAAAGATTACGAGCTGCTCGCCATTGATAACTCCGAGGCCATGGTAACGCGGCTCAATAGCATGGTACAGACAGGCGAGCATCAGGGCCTGCCGATACGTGTGCTGTGCGAAGATGTCTGCGAGTCGGAGATCATTAACGCATCGGTGGTTGTACTGAACTTTACGCTGCAGTTCATAGCCCCTCAAAAACGTCAGGCGCTGATACAGAAGATCGCCGATGGCATGGTCCCTGGCGGCATCCTCATTTTGTCAGAGAAGATTCGGCTCGCCAATGATGACATGAATGATCTTTTTGTTGATCTGTACCATCAGTTCAAACAGGCACAGGGCTATTCTGAAATGGAAGTCGCCCAAAAGCGCGCAGCGCTGGAAAATGTGCTGATCCCAGAGACCATCGACGCACATAAAACCCGTCTTCAGGCAGCCGGGTTTCAGTCCTGTGATGTCTGGTTTCAATGCTTTAACTTCTGCTCCATGGTGGCTGTACGCTGATGCGCGATACAACTGCTGATCAACGACTGCGGCACCTGCTGAAGGGTACACCGCTGGAGGATATTTCCAGCTATGCCAGCGAGGAATACCTGTATTCACGCGGGCATGGCCTGACCGACAAATGGCTCGCCATGTACGACGCGCTGCCTGATGTGAAGCGCTCCGTGCTGGATCTGAAGCACGGCGTGCGCATTGGCGACCGCTCGGACTGCAGCGACTCGCAGTATCAGACGATTCTGGAAGCCGCCAGGTCACAGATACCATGGCGCAAAGGCCCCTGGTCTCTGTTTGGCGTTGAGATAGACAGTGAATGGCGTTCTGACATGAAGTGGGACCGCGTGCTGCCCCATATAGCGCCTCTTGCCGGTCGTCGTGTGATGGATGTTGGCTGTGGCAATGCCTACCACTGTTATCGCGCCCTGGGCGAAGGCGCCAGGATGGTGCTGGGTGTTGACCCGCACCCTGCCTACTTTTTTCAGTACCGTTTGATCCAGCACTTTCTGCGTGATCTGCCAGTCTTTGTGGTACCTGTCACGCTTGATCAGTTCCCCGCCAAAAGCGCTGCCTTCGACACCGTTTTCTCTATGGGCGTGTTGTACCACCGCCGCTCACCTCTGGACCATTTGTTTCAATTGTTCGACAGCCTGCGCCCAGGCGGTGAACTGGTGCTTGAAACCCTGATAGCGGATGGCCCCGAAGGTTATGCGTTAACCCCGCCTGATCGCTACTGTCGCATGAATAATGTGTGGTTTCTGCCTTCGGTAGCCACTACGGAAAGCTGGCTAAGGCGCTGTGGCTTCGTCAATGTTCGAACTGTCGATGTTAACGTGACTTCTGCGCAGGAGCAGCGCACCACCGAATGGATGCCGTTTCAGTCGCTGGTTGACGGGCTGGACCCTGCGGATCACAACCTCAGCATTGAGGGATTACCTGGCCCCAAGCGTGCAATCACGCTGGCTGAGGTGCCGATCAAATAGTCTCGTTGGCCGTCCGTGCGCCGAGTGGAGCTTTAGCTGCGAGGCAAACCGGGGAATTGCTGTTGACCTGACGCGTCAATGTGGTTCACTATTTGACCTGTTAGTGGGGTCAACTGTATTTAATAAAGAAGAATAAAACTACAGAACGTAAGCAAAAAAGGAACTCAGGCCATGGCACGACCACTTCGAATCGAGTATCCGGATGCAGTTTATCACGTCTCCAATGTAGCGCTGGAAGGCCAGCGTGTCTTCCCGTCAGCACGCTACTATGAGGCGTTTCTGCAAGCACTGGAGGAAACCTGCCAGCGCTTGAACGTGCAGGTTCACGCCTACGCACTGCTGAAGGATCAGTACCATCTTCTGATAAAAACTCCCGAGGGCAACCTCAGCCGCTTCATGCGGCAGATCGACGGCCTTTACACACAAAGCTATCAGCGCATGAAGCGCTCGGACGGCTCGCTGTTCAAAGGTCGCTACAAAGCTGTACTGGTACAGGCCGACAAGTATCTGCTGCCATTGACCCGGTATATTCACCTGGGGGTGCGCAAACAGGATCTGGAGAAGAATGACTGGACCAGCTACCCGGCTTATACCAATAAAGTAAAACCGCCTGTCTGGCTGGTGCGTGATGACGCGCTGGGTCAGCTGGATGGGCCGGCGAATCGCCGTTTCCAGCGTTATGCGGCCTACGTTGACGAAGGTGTTGACGAGGAGATGGCCCACTTCTACGGCAAGAAGAATCTGTCATCTGTCATGGGCGATGAGAAATTCCGTAAATTTGCCGCCAGCAAACGCAGCGCCACCAAAGCACGGGGTGTATCCAGAGGTGTGAATGCCAAGTGGCGACCGAGCTGCAAGCAGATCGTGTCTGCAGTTGCCAGGCACTTCAAGGTGACCGAAGACAGCATCTATCAGGCAGCCAGAGGCCCTGGATCCAAAAACGTTCCGCGTTGGGTCGCGATGTACCTGTGCCAGGAACTGTCAGCCTCAACACTGCAGGCCATCGCCAAACTGTTCAAGCTGAAGCGCTACGGCACGGTCTCTACGACCGTTGGCAAGCTGAAAAAGGAATTTGTCAGCGATCCGAAGCTGGCCGCAGCAACCCAAAAGCTGGCCAAATCTCTCAGCAAACAGAAGTAAGCAGATTTATCGCCGCACGAATGGCGTCGATTGACCTCTTGTAGTCCAGAAACGGGAACACCCGGTAGACACGATGTCGACCGGGTGTTTTTGTAACGGAGGCCTTCGCAGCGTCTGATTGCTGCCCGTCGCAGGACGCGACGGCAAAGGTATTACTTGATCTTGGCTTCTTTGTACATGACGTGCTTGCGAACTACTGGATCGAATTTTTTGATTTCGATCTTGTCTGGCGTAGTACGCTTGTTCTTGTCAGTCGTGTAGAAGTGACCGGTACCTGCAGAAGAAACCAGTTTGATTTTATCGCGCATGGCTGATTACCACCTGAATCCGGAAATGTTTAAATTTTTACGCCATTGGCACGGATATCGGTCAGAACGGCATCGATGCCCTTCTTGTCGATAGTACGCATACCTTTGGTTGATACTTTCAGTTTCACAAAACGCTTCTCGGACTCAACCCAGAAACGGTGTGTCTGGATATTTGGCACAAAACGACGACGTGTCTTGTTGTGCGCGTGAGAAACATTGTTGCCTGTAATCGGCTTTTTGCCGGTTACCATACATACGTTGGACATGATCTTGCCTCGTTACAAACCCGTGCAGAAAAATTTGAGCCGCGATTTATACCAAAACGGCTACCCAAAGGCAACTTATTTCGGCTATTTCCAGCGACAGCAGCATCGTCACAGCAGCCCTCTCTCTGCGAATGAGACAACCTCCCCGCGGCCGACCACAACATGATCCAGCACTCTCACATCGATGGTGTTCAGCGCCAGCTTCAGGCGATTGGTGATAGCAATGTCCGCCTGACTGGGCTCCGCCAGGCCTGAGGGGTGGTTGTGGGCGAATATGACGGCTGCTGCGTTGTTGTGCAGACAGCGTTTGACCACCTCACGCGGGTAGACTGCAGCCCCATCGATGGTGCCTTTAAACAGCTCTTCCATTGCCGTGACGCGATGCTGATTATCCAGATACAGGCAGGCAAAGACCTCATGCGGGTAGTCCCGCATCCTGGCCCGCAGATAGTCGCGCGTCAATTCTGAATTGGTCAGGGCGTCGGCTTCCATCAGCCGTTCGGCCATATAGCGTCGTGCCAGCTCCAGAACAGCCTGAAACTGCACGTATTTGCCAGGCCCCAGACCATCACAGCTGCAAAACTCATCCAGCGTGGCCGTCAGGATTGCCGACAGGCTGCCAAACTCAACCAGCAGTCGCCTCGCCACATCCAGCGCTGTTTGCCCCCGTGTACCGGTTCGCAATAGCACGGCCAACAGCTCCGCATCTGACAGACCAGAGGGGCCACCCGCCAACAGCTTTTCCCGTGGCCGCTCGCCAGCGGGCCAGTCCTTGATTCCCACGTCGCTCTTTACTCCTCTCCCTGGAAAAATGTCTGTGGCAATGTAAGCTGGGCCTTTATCCTGCCATGCCGGTGCCAGACTTGGAGAACCAGCGAGTCTGACTGCTAAAGCTGGCCGCCAGCGCTGTCACCACCATAGGGTTATAGCATCCTGGTTTCGCACTCGCCTTGCCGCTGGGGTGTCCGCTTGCATAGAATGCACCTCTTACCCTCCGTGAATGGATATCGGTTATGCAGACAAACCCGCTGGCAACACTGGCCAACAAGCGTATCCTGCTTGGGCTGACGGGCGGAATCGCTGCCTACAAATGCGCGGAACTGACGCGATTGTTCACCAGGGCCGGCGCCGAAGTGCGCGTCGTCATGACACGGGCTGCCACCGAATTCATCACGCCGCTGACCATGCAGGCCCTTTCCGGCCACCGCGTCCACCTGGATCTGCTGGATGCCGACGCCGAGGCTGGCATGGGCCATATCGAACTGGCACGCTGGCCTGATCTGATACTGGTCGCACCGGCCAGCGCTGATTTCCTGGCGCGAGCCACACGCGGACACGCTGACGACCTGCTCACCACGCTGCTGCTGGCGAGCAAGGCACCGATAGCAGTTGCGCCGGCCATGAACCAGGGCATGTGGCTGAATCAGGCGACCCAGGACAACCTGGCCACGCTGACACAACGTGGATACACCATACTCGGGCCTGCTGCCGGATCTCAGGCCTGTGGCGAAGTGGGCCCCGGCAGGATGCTGGAACCAATCGACCTGGCGACAGCCTGCGCGGGACTGTTTGACACCGGCATACTCAGTGGTTTGCATCTGACCATTACCGCAGGTCCAACGCGTGAAGCCATCGACCCTGTCAGATTCATCAGCAATCACAGCTCCGGGAAAATGGCCTATGCACTCGCCACCGAGGCGATTCAGCTGGGTGCACGCGTCACACTGATCAGTGGGCCGGTGACCCTGGCGCCGCCAGAGCGTGCACAGCTCGTCAATGTTGTCAGCGCCCGGCAGATGCTGGATGCATCACTGGCAGCAGCGCCTGAAACTGATGTGTTTATTGGTGTAGCGGCAGTCGCTGATTACCGCGTAGCCGAGCAGCAGCCACACAAAATCAAAAAAAGCGCAGATACGCTGCAACTGGAGCTGGTCCGCAATCCAGACATTATCAGCACCATTGCAGCCCTTGAGACCCGTCCGTTTATGGTGGGATTTGCCGCCGAGACACAGCAGCTGCTTGAGCACGGGGAGAACAAACTTAATCGCAAGAGGCTTGACCTACTGTTTGCCAATGACGCCACTGCGACCTTCAATAGCGATTCCATCGCGGCGACAGCCCTCTGGCCCGCTGCCAATGGGACGCAACAACAATCCTTGGGACCGGGCAACAAACACCTGATTGCAAGGCACATGCTTGCGTTGATCAAGGAGCGGCTGGATGCCAATGCAACATCAGGCACCCGTGTCTGACATGGCACAGCAGGCTGCCAGCTGCGAATTGCCCGGCAGAATGTTCAGGGCTTACGATATTCGCGGTATCGTTGGCCGAGACTTGACAGAAGACAATATTCGTGTCATTGGCCAGGCCATTGGCTATCTGGCGCTAAGCCATGGTCACAACGAAGTCCTGTTTGGCGCCGACGGCCGCCTTTCCAGCCCCAGCCTGTCCGCAGCCCTTGGCGAGGGCATTCTTGACAGCGGATGCCACATTATCGACCTTGGCACCATACCTACACCACTGCTTTATTTCGCAACGCATACCACCGATTACCATTCCGGTGTCATGCTGACCGCCAGCCACAATCCCGCCGACTACAATGGTATCAAGATAGTGCGTGAGCGCAGCTGTCTGACGTCTGAGGAGATTCAGGGTATTCGGGAACAGGCCTGCTTTTTCGCCAGACGACCCGACAAGGTGCGCGAGCCCAGACTGCCGCGAGGTTCCCGGCGCGCACTGGACATCATGCCTGCCTATATCGATCGTATTCGCCAGGACGTCAAGCTCAAGCGTCCCTTGCGTGTGGTTGTTGACTGTGGAAATGCAGTGCCGGGCCTGGTAGCCCCCTCGCTGTACCGAGCCCTTGGTTGTGAGGTCATTGAGCTGTACTGCCAGCTGGATGGCAGCTTCCCAAACCATCACCCTGACCCAACCATCAACGTCAATCTGAAAGACCTGGTGGCGCAAGTGAAGACTCACTCTGCAGACCTGGGAGTTGCTCTGGACGGCGATGGCGACCGGGTGGTACTGGTCACAGATCAGGGCCGGGTCATGGATACGGATCGCCTGCTGATGTTGCTGGTCGATCAAATACTGCCCGGCTATTGCGCGACTGCCGAAGACCGCAGGCCCAGTGTGGTGTTTGATGTTAAATGCAGCAGCCTGCTGATCAATCGCATTCAGCGCTGCGGTGGCGAACCAGTCATGAGCCGCAGCGGCCACTCTTTCATGAAACACAGGATGCAGGAGACCGGCGCCGTTGTGGGCGGCGAGTTTTCGGCCCACGTGTTTATAAAAGATCGATGGTTTGGATACGACGATGGTCTCTACACAGCAGCCAGATTCATGGAAATCCTGGCCGCGGGCACTGCTACGTCAGATGCCATGTTGCAGTCGCTGCCGACCAGCCTGGTGACACCCGAAATCAGGATAGAGGTCGATGAATCTCACAAATTTGAGCTGATGACCCGGCTTGCGGAACTGGCCGAGTTTCCAGCCGCACGTGTAAACACACTTGATGGCATACGTGCAGACTTTGATCGGGGCTGGGGTCTGGTTCGCGCGTCCAACACCACGCCCGCCCTGCTGCTGCGCTTTGAGGCTGAGACAGAAGATGTCATGCAGCGCATTCAGGGCGAATTCCGGGCCCTGCTGCAGCGTGTTGACCCCATCCTGGACTTTCCGCTTCTGACGATCACTGACAGACAGCCTGATTTTTAAAACGCAGTAAGTCGTTATATACTGCCAAACTCTTGTAATCCAACGAATTGAGTGGAATTTCTGATGCCCCTGGACCTAGCAGCCGCCAAGAATATTGCCAACGTACTGACTGAATCACTGCCCTACATTCAACAGTTCACTGGCAGCACCATCGTCGTAAAGTACGGCGGCAATGCAATGACTGACGAAACTCTGAAAAACAGTTTTGCTCGCGACATAGTGCTGATGAAGCTGGTTGGCATGAATCCAGTGGTAGTGCACGGTGGCGGTCCGCAGATCGGGTCATTGCTGGAGCGGCTTAACATCCAGTCCGAATTTATCGAGGGCCAGCGTGTCACCGACAGTCAGACCATGGATGTGGTGGAGATGGTGCTTGGCGGCCTTGTGAACCAGGAAATTGTAGCGCTACTGAACAAGAACGGTGGCAAGGCCATCGGCATCACCGGCAAGGATGGCAACCTGATCCGCGCCGAAAAGCTGCTCAAGAAAAAAGCCGGCGATAACGGCCAGGCCGACAAACTGCTGGACCTGGGCCAGGTAGGCAAGGTCACCCGCATCAATACCGAAGTGCTGCGCATGATGGAGCACAGTGATTTCATCCCGGTAATCGCACCCATTGGTGTTGATGACAGCGGCGCCACCTACAATATCAACGCCGACACAGTAGCAGGTGAAATTGCCAAAGTGCTGAATGCCGAGAAACTGATGCTGTTGACCAATATTTCTGGCGTCATGGACAAAAAAGGCAATGTTCTCACCGGGCTGACAACCGCGCAGGTCGATGAGCTGATTTCCGACGGCACGATCTACGGGGGCATGCTGCCAAAGATCAACTGTGCGCTTGATGCGGTCAATCATGGCGTGCGTAGCGCTCATATCATTGATGGTCGTGTTGAGCACGCGGTATTGCTGGAGATATTCACACACACCGGCGTTGGTACATTGATCAGCAACACGCGCACCATAGGAGAACCTGCCTGATGAATACATCCGCTGCGCAGGCCAGAGACGCCAGCTCCAGAGCTGCCAAAAAAACATCCCGCAAGGAACAGATTCTGCAGTCGCTGGCGCAAATGCTGGAGTCGGGCCCTGGCGCCCGCATTACCACAGCGGCACTGGCGAGAGAGGTGGGCGTTTCCGAGGCCGCGCTTTACCGGCACTTTCCCAGCAAGGCGCGCATGTTTGAGGGACTTATCAAGTTTATTGAAGACACGCTGTTTACACGCATCAGCCGCATCCTGCAGGACGAACTGACTACCGCTGAGCGCTGCGAGAAGATTCTAACCCTGCTGGTGACGTTTGCGGAAAAGAATCCAGGGATGACCCGGCTGCTGGTCGGCGACGCACTGACTGGAGAAACAGACCGGCTCCGAGCACGCATCAGCCAGTTGTTTGACCGGCTGGAAGCGCAGCTCAAGCAGGTATTGCGGGAAGCGCAGATTCGCGAGAATCTTAAACCGCCGGTCTCACCTGCGGTTCTGGCAAACCTGCTGTTGTCCGCCGCGGAAGGCCGCCTGGTCCAGTTTGTTCGCAGCGAATTCAGCCGCAAGCCGACTGAGCACTGGGACGAGCAGTGGCACTACCTGCAGCAGAACCTGCTGCAGCCGTTTGATGAGGCCACTGCCAATCCCAGCCCGTACAACTTCTGAAATAGCAGACCGGGCCAGCGCTATACTCCGTAGCGCTGGCGGTAGTGTCTGATCGCCGGCAGGAAGGACTTGAGCCTCTCATCTCCTTGATAACGCAGAAAGTCCATGATCTGATTCAGGTTAATCAGACTCAGCACCGGCACATGGAATTCTTTCTCGATCTCCTGGATGGCGGACAGTTCGCCCTGGCCGCGCTCCTGCCTATCCAGGGCAACCAGAATGCCGGCCGGTTTGGCATCTGCCTGTTTGATCATGCTCATGACTTCGCGAATCGCCGTCCCCGCGGTAATCACGTCGTCCACAATCATCACCCTGCCCTGCAGCGGTGATCCGACGATGTTGCCGCCTTCACCGTGAGTTTTGGCCTCTTTGCGGTTAAAGCTGTAGGGCTTGTTGATACCGTGCTCGGATGCCAGTGCCGCCGCCGACACTGACACCAGTGGAATGCCCTTATAGGCCGGCCCAAACAACAGGTCATAATCAAGCCCGCAGCTGGCCAGCATGGTTGCGTAACTGCTGCCGATAAAGGCCAGTGCCTCACCGGTATTAAACAGGCCAGCGTTAAAAAAGTAAGGGCTTACTCGCCCGGATTTAAGCGTGAACTCTCCGAACTTCAGGATGTTATGTTCTATCGCGTACTCCAGAAAACGCATTTGATACGGTTTCAGAGTCATCTCCTGTTCCTCGTGTGTGTCGCTCATGCCAGTCCCAGCGCCTGCTTCTGCTTCACAATCAATTCGGCAATTCCTTTTTGCGCCAGGCCGATCATCTGCTGTAATTGTTCAAAGTCATAATCGCCGTCTTCGGCGGTCCCCTGTACTTCGATAAAGCGTCCTGCATCGTTCATTACAACATTCATATCGGTCTCGGCGTTTGAATCTTCAGCGTAATCCAGATCCAGCACCGGCATCCCCTGATACATGCCAACCGAAACCGAGCCAATCAACTGCTTGATCGGGTTCTGCTTGATCAGTTTTTTCTCAAGCATGAAAGTGATCGCATCGTGTAATGCCACACAGCCACCCGTGATGGAGGCCGTACGTGTGCCACCATCGGCCTGAATCACGTCACAATCCAGTTTGATGGTATTTTCGCCAAGCAGTGACATGTCCAGAGCTGCTCGCAGTGAGCGACCAATAAGGCGCTGAATTTCCTGTGTGCGACCACTCTGCTTGCCACGTGCAGCCTCGCGATCCATCCGTGAACCGGTGGAGCGTGGCAGCATGCCGTATTCCGCAGTGACCCAGCCCTGGCCACTTCCCTTCAGAAATCGCGGTACTCCCTCCTCCACACTGGCGGTGCAGACGACCTTGGTGTCACCAAACTCAACCAGAACCGAGCCTTCGGCGTGTTTGGTATAGCGGCGGGTCAGGCGGATTTCGCGAAGCTGGTAGGCAGCGCGCTGACTGGGACGGATAACGGAATTCTGGATAGTGTCAGACATGTAACCTCAAAATACTGATGAATGTTCGGCCTGTGATTATCCCGCATTCCCCCCGGCATTGCACTCGTCGATCTTTATGCGATTGGGTTACACTTGATCGTTTACGACAGATGTAAATCTGCTCGCACACCGCAGCAACACGCACAGGAATAAAGGGGACACTATGGTAGCCAGCATGACGGCTTTCGCCAGGAAGCAAAAAGAGTATGACTGGGGCACGCTGAGCTGGGAGATACGTTCCGTCAATCATCGCTACCTGGAGCCGGGCCTGCGCATACCAGAGATGTTCAAGTCGCTTGAACCAGGCGTACGGGACGCCCTGCGCAGGGCGATCGCGCGGGGCAAGGTAGATTGCGCGCTGCGCTACCAGATGCGCGAGGATGTCTCCGTGCAGGAGGCCCTGAATACCGAGCGCGTCCAGCATCTTAAATCCCTGAGCGATCAGGTCAGCGCCGTCATCAGCGATGCGCCCCCACTGACGGTCGCAGACATCCTGCGCTGGCCTGGTGTTATGCAGGAACATGAACTGGATGCCGACAGTATGCAAAGCGAAGCACTGGCGCTGTTGCAGGAGACCCTGGCCGATTTCAACGAGGCGCGGCAGCGTGAAGGCGACGAGCTGGCCAGACTGATTCGCCAGCGGCTGACCGCTATTGCCGAAATTGTCAGCTCATTGCGAGACCGGCTGCCGGAGATTCTGCAGCGTCAGCAGGACAACATCCGCAGCCGGCTGGATGCCTTCAAGACTGAACTCGACCCGGCACGCCTGGAGCAGGAGACCGTGCTGCTGGCTCAGAAAGCCGACGTGGACGAAGAGCTGGACCGCCTGGACACCCATCTGGCTGAAGTGGAGCGCGTACTGGGCCGCAAAGAGCCCATCGGCCGGCGCCTGGACTTTCTTATGCAGGAGCTTAACCGCGAGGCGAACACCCTGTCATCCAAGTCTATTGTGGCCGAAACCACGCTGAATGCGGTGGAGCTGAAGGTGTTGATCGAGCAGATGCGCGAGCAGATCCAGAATATTGAATAGCAATTCAAAATATTTAATCCGTTTTAATATCAGTATATACAGGAGCTGAGACGGCGGTCTCGTTTGCAGAGAGGCTTTTATGAGCTTCGCGCGGGAGGGGGCGTCAGCCCCTTTTCTGCGTCGGAAGAGCCTTTATGCTACAGCGTAGTCTGAGGATTAGTTCTAAACCAGGTTGGGCTCTTTAGATGCACTCTTGAAGACTTAACCTTACTAGTTATCTGTGTATCTGCAGGTTTGGAAATGTTGTGTATGGCAGCACCTTTATGCGCCAGCTATAGTGTTGATATTTATAATAATTATTGCTATAGGCAAATTCGGACGTTGAGCTGAATGTAAATGCTTGCTCGAAAACATAATGTCAATCGGCAATTTGTAACCCTTATATTGTTTTTATAAGTGACATCTTAGTTTTCTAAGCATAAATGGAAATTTCTAATGGTTTTTGCTAGACTGAGGCAGAAAGGAAGTGCACAACAGGATTTACCGGCCACAATAAAACCTTTTTGGCTAAAAAGTAAAGGAATGCCATGAAACCCGTCGGTTACGCCTACCTAAATCAATACTATGCATTACACCTACCTAAGCTAGGTATCGAAGTGTACCAAGCGCCAAATGCTACAGAAGAGCAAACTATATCCTATGGCGCCAGTAAGCGAAAAATTCTCCCCGGACACCTTAAGTATGAGGATAACCCATACGCCCAAATGCACGCAGCAATAAAGCACCAAGGGATTCGCCTTCATTTCTTTGCAGCGATGTTCCGAAAAGTGAACGTTGCCGAGTTTACCACTTTCATAGCTAGCAAGCCGATGAGCCAGTATAACCGAGTCCTTTGGTTTCTATTCGAGTGGCTGACAAATAGCAAGCTAGATCTCCCTGATTTGAAATCTGGCAACTACATCAATTTGTTTGAGGATGAGTTTTACTACACACTGAAAACGGGGCATCGAGATAAGCGAACTCGCGTCATCAACAATGCACTCGGCACATCAGAGTTCTGTCCAACAGTGCGGAAGACCCCAGAAATCAGGCGTCTTGAAAAAATTGATGTTTACAAGACAGCATACGCGAAAATGCAGGGGATCGGAGAGTTTCTATCAGTTGATGTGATTGGACGCTCTATTAATTACCTTTATACAAAGGAGACAAAGTCGTCGACAGAAATTGAAAAAGAAAAACCTGACAGACAAAAAATGCAGCGATTCTTGAATGCGATAAAGAATGTTGGACTATATGAGCTCAACAGCCAGTCGATTATAAATGTACAGAATCAAATTGTGGCTGAAAAGTTTAGAGCGACAGATTATCGCACTTCTGAGATCTACGTTGGCACCACCATACAGCGCTTCGGATTGCAAGATGAGGATGTTCACTACGTTGGGGCAAAGCAAACACACGTTGCTAGCATGATGCATGGACTATTGAAACTTCATGAGAATTTAATGCTGGATCAATCCATTCCTCCACTTATACATGCCACCATCATTTCATTTGGGGAGGTTTACATCCATCCTTTTGACGACGGGAATGGTCGCCTCCACCGTTATCTTATTCACGAGGTGATGAAGCACCGCGAGCCTGAACATCAATTCATAATACCAATTTCAGCCGCAATTCTGAAAAATCAAAGCAAATACGATAAGGTCTTGGAAACAGTCTCAATACCAATAATGGCCATGCTTGATTATGAATTCGATGACGAAAATAGAATAGTGATAAATAATGATATCGATTACATGTATCGATTCCCCGACTACACCGAGCATGTGAAGTTTGTATACGACATGATGGATACGGCAGTGTCTGAAGATCTACTACAAGAAGTATGTCTATTAACGGTATTTGATCGACTGAAGAAGTTTGTGAATAGCCGCATCGACGTGCCAAACAAACATATTGATACAGCTCTGTCGATCATAATCCAAAATGGCGGCAAAACGTCAATTCGCAAACGTAAAGCAATTGAAAAGCTGTTCGATGCGGAAACTCTCAATCTAGTAGAAACTCTCTCAGAGCGCCTTATTTCAGATATAAAAAACAAATTCGAAGTTGATGTTGTGGCAATGATGAGCGAAAAGAGCTAGATACAATATGGTGACAGAACTGGCGACAGGACCGCATATTTCTCACGCCAATCAAATATATATTATTGATATTTCAATATATTAATTTTATTTTCTACAAGCAGATCCAGAATATAGAGTGATATCACTCGCGATGGATATGAAACGGCGCCCAGGTCTGGCTCACCGGCATGACTTCCAGCGTGTTCACGTTGACATGGGCCGGGGTTGAATTCACCCAGTAGACGATGTCGGCGATATCCTCGCCGCTGAGCGGCTGGGTACCCTGATAGACCGAGCTGGCCTTTTCTGTATCCCATTTGAAGCGCACGTTGGAGAAATTGGTCTCACACATGCCGGGTTCAATGTTGGTGACACGGATGGCCTTGCCGCGCAGATCCGAGCGCAAACCTCGCGAGAACTGCTGCACAAAGGCTTTGGTACCGCCGTAGGCATTGCCGCCAGGATAGGGCCAGTTGCCGGCGGTTGAGCCTATATTGATGACGTGGCCGGCATTGCGCTCTACCATGCCTGGCAATACGCGCCGGGTTACTCGCAGCAGCCCCATGATGTTGGTCTGCACCATGGTTTCCCAGTCTTCCATGTATGCCTCATGCGCCGGCTCCAGACCCAGCGCCAGGCCGGCATTGTTAACCAGCACATCAATGTGCAGAAAGGCCTCGGGAAGGCTCAGGAAAAACGCATCAATGGATGCAGGGTCGGTGACATCGAGCCTGGCAGCGTGGACATCGGTGACTGATTGCAGGGCTTCGGCCAGCGCATTCAATTTGTCTTCGCTGCGGGCCGCCAGAATCACGGCGAAGCCATTCTCGGCAAACTTGCGCGCGGTGGCTTCACCAATGCCAGAGGAGGCACCCGTCACCAGTACCACTTTTTTCATCACTGACTCCCGTCTGTTTGATTTTCGTGCCGGATATTATGGCGCAAAAACCTGCGTCCGCTACTTGCCAAAATCCAGGGGCACGGCTGTGGTCTGCTCGACTTCTTTGGGAACGACATCCACAGCTACTGACAGCTCATGCTCCCCGCCGCCGGTCATGACACCTTTGAGCGGTGTCACGTCAGCATAATCACGGCCCCAGCCCAGCACGATATAACGCTCGTCCGGCAGACAGCCGTTGGTTGGATCCAGCTCCAGCCAGCCCCAACCCGGGATGAAGGCCGCAATCCAGGCATGGGTGGCATCAGCACCCAGCAGTTTCTCCTGGCCAGGTGGTGGCAGGGTCTCCATGTAACCGCTCACGTAGCGCGCTGGCAGCCCAAGAGAGCGCAGGCATCCGATCATCAGATGCGCAAAATCCTGACAGACGCCGCGCTTGGCAGCCATCACCTCATGCACCGGGGTTGCCGTTGTGGTGACTCCCGGATCATAAGTGAATTCATCAAATATGCGTTTATTCAGGACATGCAGGCCCTGAATCAGGTCTGAAGTGTCTTCAAAACACTCTTCGGCGTACTGCTGCAGGGTCTGCTGCTGCCGGACAAATGGCGACTCCAGCACGTACAGCCTGGCGTCGATACATTCTCTGTTTCCGGTGCGGTGACTTTGCGCGACATCGGATACCGCATCAGGCCAGGTAATGGTGCTGAATATGTCCTGCGCAGGACGTGCGCTGACGTCGACTTCACTGACGACCACCACCTCGAGGCTGTCATGCACACTTTCGGTCGAGAAATAGGCAACCCGGTTGCCAAAAAAATCGGTGCGCTCGCGCAGCCGCACCGGTTTCGGGCTGATCTGCCACTCGCTGTTCAGACATTTCTGCCAGGGCAGATTGCGCGGCAGAACCCGCGCTTCGTTGTGGCTTAGCGTTGCCTGGCCACTGTAATCGTAGCGCGTCAGGTGACGGATCTGATATCTCATCGGCGCTCACTCCTGGCTGGCGTCTTGCCATCGTCCAGACCCGGGCTGACCTGCATGGTGACCAGCTGGCGCGGCGCCTCAACATGACTGAAGTGACTGTGCGAGATAGCATCCGACAGCGCCGACATTGGCGCAATAATCCGATCCAGCAGATCCGTCAGGGCCTCTCGGGCCGAGTCGGAGTTTTCGAGATCAGCCAGGGTCTCGATATCCATCAGATGCAGGGTACTGGTCGCCTCGATGATCAGCCGGTTCTCCAGGTTACGGTAGGACGACTGCGATTGGCCCGGCAGACGCGCCACCTGCCGCTGAATGCGGCGCAACATATAACCCACCGAACGCGGGTTGGTTTCATCAAACAGCAGCAGATCGAGGATTGCGGAGGGATGCAGTTGTGAACGGAAACGACGTCGGTAAACCGTGAAATTATCAGTCGTAGCCAGCACTACTTCCCATAGCGGGATGCCGGGCTGCCTGGCGGTGAGCAGCGCAAGCTTCAGTAATTCCAGCGTACCCAGAATACGTTCGATAAAACGACCGATGTCCAGAAAACGCCAGCCAAAGTGGTGCGGCATGGTTTCGTTGCAAAGACCAAAAAAGCCAGCAAGGTCCAGGACCACGGCTTCCAGCAGTCGCTGGCCGGCAACCACGCCACGCGCACGCGACATGGCATTGCAGCGCTGGCGAATATTGCTGACCGAGCGCCATAGATCGTCGCCGAGATGATCACGCACGGAGCGGCTGTTGCGCACAAAACTGGCAAAAATTCCTGGCATGCCCTGTGACCCCTGGTCCGCCAGCAGATTCAGCAGCCGGTCCCGCGCCAATGTATGCGCCTTGGAAAATCTTGGATGCTCTGGACGTTCCTTGAGCATTTCTTCCAGTTCATCTGGGTCAGGTGCCACATCCAGTGCGGTCATCAGGTCAGGCAGCAGCGTTGCACCCTCGCTGTGTGGGTCTTCCTGCAGCAGTTTGGTCAGGGATTCTCGCAGCAGACGGGCGCGCACATCCAGGCGCTCCCCGTAGCGGCCCAGCCAGAACAGACTCTCGGCGACCCGGCATGGCAGGTCCTTGCCATCACGCGTCACCAGAATAGGACCGCCGGCATGCCTGAGCATACTGATGTGCGGCTGTGGTACCGGTGCCAGCACCCAGATATCTTTGACCACTGCACTTTTCATCATCGCTGAGCCGGGTTCGCCCACCCAGGCCAGACCACCGGGCATGACGCGAAAATGCTGTTCGGCAACAGGCCTGGGAATGTCATTCGGTTCCAGCAGTGAGAACAGTCGCAGTGAGGCCTGCTGGCGTTCCAGCTGACCGGTTCGGGGATTGAAGCCCGGTGTCACGGCTGTTTTTATGGGCCGCTGGGCGGAAAACAGATGAGGTCGTGCATTCAGGTCCATACGCAGATGGCGGGCAGCCTCAAGCCCCATCTGATCAACCCGGAAGGTTTTACCCGGTTGTGTAATATCGCGCAGAATCCATTCTTCAGGTGCCTGTCTTACACGCTGCAGCGTATCATTGTTGCCACACCACAGTGTTTCACGACCGGGCAGCATCAGCGCTTCGCCCAGCAGACGTTCACACAGCACCGGCAGAAAAGCGGCCAGGGCCGGATGCTCGAGCACACCGGCGCCCAGTGCGTTAACGATCCTCACTTCACCATCACGCGCTGCCTGCAGCAGTCCTGGCACGCCCAGCAGCGAATCCGGTCGCAGCTCCAGCGGGTCACACCAGGGGTCATTGATCTGACGCAGAATTACATCAACCTGATTAAGACCACCCAGCGTGCGCACACATACCTGACCATCGCGCACAACCAGATCGTCGCCTTCTACCAGTGGCACATTCATGTAGTTGGCCAGCCAGGCGTGTTCGAAATAACCCGGGCTGCCTGGCCCCGGCGTCAGCAGGACGATATTGGCCTGTTCGCGGTGCGCCGGCGCCAGTGCCGCCAGGCATCGGTGTTGTGCCTGGAGAAACCCTGCCAGTCGCTTCAGTGGTGCATCACGGTAAAGGCCCGGCAGCGCGCGGGACAGTGTTATCCGGTTTTCCAGTGCGTAACCTACACCGGAGGGTGATTGTGTCAGGTCGCCCAGCACCAGCCATTGCCCTTCGTGATCGCGAACTACATCGCAACCATGGGAAATCAGTAGCGGCCGTTCGACCACGGGGGGCGCGTCGGCGGCAGAAAACAGAAATCCGGGATGGGTATAAACCAGCTCCGGTGGCAACAGACCCTCGGCAATGACATGGCGTTCACCGTAAAGATCATCCAGCAGGTGAGCCAGAAGCCTGCTGCGTTGCTGCAGCCCTTTCTCAAGCGCCTCCCATTCGGCGGTACTGATGACCCAGGGCATGCAGTCGAGTCGCCAGGAGCGCTGCTGACCTGGGTCGTCCTCGTAGGGATTAAAGGTGACACCATTCTCGTGCAGCAGGTTTTGCGCTTCATCGCTGCGCTGAGTGAGCAGTTCTGCACCCAGCGCTGCAAACTCTGTCAGCAGCTGCTGCCAGTGCGCACGGACCTGCCCGCGCTCGTACAACTCATCATGAGCACCATAACCAGGGTAGTCGCCCAGCAGGGATTTGACGGGGTCAGCGGGGCTTGCGGACTGCATGGTGTGGCCTGTTCGTGATTAAAAACCGGTAGATCTTGTCATGCAGTGTGTCGGCTGACAAGTGTACAGGCTTAGCCTTCTGTCTGCCTGGCACACATAGTTTCCGGGTGATTGCCGTCAGCCCGGACGCTAGTGTCCTGTCTGGTTAGTTCACATCATTTCAGCGCGCCCTGCAATGCTTCTGGCAAGGCGCAGACCGCGGCAAATGGCCGAAGCCCTTGGCAAGGGCTGCAACGCGGTCAGAAGTGTTGCAGGACGCGCCCTTCGGGAGTGATTGTCAGATGCCATGACTGCGTTATGTTGCTTGATAATAGCGCGCTATTATCTGCGAAACATGCCTTGTCCTGACAACCGACAATCACTCTGAAACTATGCGAACTAACCAGACAGGACACTAGAGATCTGAATCCGTCACGGCGCTGCGCCTCAGGTCCAGGGTATGCGGGTATTCCCGCACCGACACACGCCTGATCTCTGCAATCTGTCCCTGAGTATGACCATGCGCCCAGAATCGTGCCATACGCCTGGCTTCTGCCTCATTGGCGTTAACCGGGAATGTCTCGTAGTTCCTGCCAGCCGGGTGCGACACGTGGTAGGTACAGCCACCCAGAGTACGCCCGTTCCAGGTATCCACCAGATCAAAGACCAGCGGTGCGTGCACCTTGATCATCGGATGCAGCGCCGAAGGCGGTTGCCAGGCTCTGAAACGTACCGCCGCCACCGCCTGCGCGGATTGCTCGGTGGGCTGCAGCGGGACCTTGTAGCCATTGCAGGTCAGCACATGGCGTGCCGGGTTGTAGCCTGTCAATTTGACTTCCAGCCTCTCGACAGAAGAATCGACATAGCGCGCTGTGCCACCGCCACTGGCTTCCTCCCCCAATACATGCCAGGGCTCAATAGCCTGTCGCAGCTGAATCTGCACACCGTCGTACTGCACTTCTCCAGCCAGCGGAAAACGAAACTCCAGAAAAGCGGCGAACCACTCACTTTTGAATTCAAAACCGTGATCGCGCAAATCCGCCAGCACATCACAAAGGTCCTGCCAGATGTAGTAAGGCATCATCCATTTGTCATGCAGCGCGGTTCCCCAGCGCACCAGCGGCTTGCGATAGGGTGAGGCATAGAATCTCGCCACCAGTGCCCGAATCAGCAATTGCTGCATCAGGCTCATCTCGGCATGCGGGGGCATCTCGAAACCGCGCAGCTCCAGCAGACCCAGACGCCCGGTGGCAGAGTCCGGTGAGTACAACTTGTCGATACAGAACTCGGCGCGGTGAGTATTGCCAGTTATATCGGTCAGCAAATGCCGCAACAGTCTATCCACAAGCCAGGGCGCAGGCACCTCGCCAACTGGCATTTGCGACAGTGCAATCTCCAGCTCGTAAAGGGCTTCATGACGTGCCTCATCAACGCGCGGCGCCTGACTGGTCGGCCCAAGGAACATGCCTGAGAACAGATAGGAGAGACTGGGGTGGTGCTGCCAGAATGTCAGCATGCTTGCCAACAGATCGGGCCGTCGCAGGAATGGCGAATCAGCCGGCGTTGCCCCGCCCAGGGTCACGTGGTTACCTCCACCCGTGCCGGTGTGTCGACCATCCAACATGAACTTTTCCGTTCCCAGCCTGCTCAGGCGTGCCTCTTCATACAGCACTCGGGTATTGGTGACCAGTTCGCGCCAGCTCTTCGACGGTGCCACGTTAACCTCGATGACACCGGGATCAGGCGTAATCATGAATTTTTGCAGGCGCGGATCTGAAGGTGGTGGATAGCCCTCAATACAGACTGGCAACTTCAGCTCCGCTGCTGTTTTCTCGATCGCCCCCAGCAAGGCCAGGTAGTCTTCCAGCAGAGGCAGCGGAGGCATGAACACAAATAACTTGCCGTCTCTGGGTTCCAGACACAATGCGGTGCCGATGGTTTCTTCATCGGTCTGGTCAGGGATCTGTTCCTGCCACTCCTGACTACGCCCGTAAATGTGCAGCCCCGATTGTGTAACACCTGGCTGGCGCTGGGGTGACTCGCTGTACCACTGTGCGACCTCGCCGCTGTCCTCGTCGAGCGGTGGCAGTTCGCCAAACCAGGACGGCGCCTGTTCTTCCTCGCGTTTTTTGACGGGCAATGCGCTCAAAGGCAGGCGCAACCCCATCGGTGAATCTCCCGGAATTAAATACAGGTGGTCGCGGCGAACGTGCCAGGGACCACTTAACCACAGCCGCGGCTGTTTAGACTGACTCTGTTTCGCGGATGTTGCCGTCAGGGGAAGAGCCATTCCCACCAGAGCGTCCATACCACGTTCCAGCAGGCGTGCTAGTCGCAAGCGATCTTCATCCTTGCCCAGCTTTTCGCCGCGCAGATCAATATCAACCGGCTGTTGACGTTCCAGCCAGAGATAGTGATACGCATCCTCGTAGCACGGAATCAGGTACTTCTCGTCCAGCGCCAGTCGCTTGACCAGGACGCTGGCAAACTGGCGCAGTTGCGACTCGCCAATTGCATAATCCTGATCCATGCGGGCCAGCCAGCGATCATCTTTCCAGACTGCCTTCCCGTCTTTTCGCCAGTAGCAGGCAAGCGCCCAGCGTGGCAGAGGTTCGCCTGGGTACCATTTGCCCTGCTGATAATGCAGCAGGGAACTGGGAGCATAGTGTGGTCGCAGTCTATGCAGCAGATTTTCAGCAAACCGGCGCTTGGTGGGTCCCTGTGCGGCAATGGTCCATTCTGGTGCATCCATATCATCGATTGATACAAAAGTGGGCTCGCCTCCCATGGTCAAGCGCACGTCAAGTGCTTCCAGCTGCGCGTCTACCTGCTCGCCCAGCGCATCGATTTTTTTCCATTCCGCTTCTGTGTAAGGCTTGGTAACCCGGGGATCTTCGTGAATCCGGCTCACACTCATGGCAAAGTCAAACTCAACCTCACACTTTCCGGTTGAGCCGGTGATGGCAGCTGCGGTGGACGGCTCTGGCGTGGCTGCCAGTGGCAGGTGGCCCTCACCGGCAAACAGTCCGGATGTCGGATCCAGACCAATCCAGCCAGCGCCGGGTATATAAACTTCAGTCCAGGCATGCAGGTCGGTGAAATCAACATCGGTCCCCGAGGGTCCGTCCAGAGCTTTGACATCTGCCTTCAGCTGAATCAGATATCCGGACACAAAGCGCGCAGCAAGTCCCAGTCGGCGCAGAATATGGACCAGTAGCCAGGCCGAGTCGCGACACGAGCCTTTGGCCTTCTGCAGGGTTTCCTCAGGCGTCTGAACGCCTGGCTCCATGCGAATAAGGTACTCAATATCATTGCTGAGCTGCTGATTCAGTGCCACCAGTGCACTGGCGATCAAGAGGTCCTCTGAGTCCAGCAATTCTGTTCGGGCCCGCTGCAGCCAGGCATCCAGCAAGGGCCCGTCCTGGCCGTCCGACCCTTCCCTACCTGTTTCCAGGTAAGGCGCCAGATCTTTTTTTAGCGTCTCCGGATAGCTGAACGGAAAATGTTCGGCGTACTCCTCCACAAAAAAGTCGAAAGGATTGATGACCGTCATCGGCGCAATGACTTCCACGTCTACGTGTAGCCGGGTCATCTTGTCGGGGAACACCAGCCGCGCCACATGGTTGCCGAATGGGTCCTGCTGCCAGTTGATGAAGTACTGACCACCTGTGATCTTGAGGCTGTAGGCCTCAATTGGCGTGCGGCAATGCGGTGCCGGTTTCAGGCGAATATGGTGAGGATGAACCTGAACGGGCCTGTCAAAGTTATAGCGGGTCGAGTGTCTCAGTGCTACGCGAATCGTCATGACAGGGAGTCCGGTTCATAAAACGGTCTATCGAGCATAGCAAGGGCAATGCCGATTGCAAATGACAAACACCTGAACTTGTTCTGTGGCGGCATTTTTATCAGGAGGTTCAATGCTGCAGTTGCCGATCAGTCAGGCGCATGATACAACGTGATGAACTGGTACGGTGATTGCACGTTACAGCATTCGTACCGTTATTCACGTTTTCGGACAATAGCATCTGAATGAGCAATGTAGACTGGGATACCTATAGTTTTGATGGATTCTATGACGAGCTGATTGCCGCACCTGGCAAACCACGTCCCGAAGCTCACATGCTGTGCGACTATCTGGCACGACTTGATGCCAGGGAACTGGGTGAGCATAAAGCTGCTGCCGAACTGGCCATCCAGCTGATGGGTATCACATTCACTGTCTACACCGAAGGCAGCATGATTGATCGGGCATGGCCTTTTGATATTGTGCCGCGCATCATTCCACTGCAGGAATGGCAAAAAACCGAGGCCGGCCTGAAGCAGCGCGTCCAGGCGCTCAACATGTTCATCAATGATCTGTACCACGACCAGAAAATCATCAAAGACGGTGTCTTCCCCGCCGAACTGCTGAAACAATCGGTAAACTTCCGCCCCCAGTGCGTCGGCATCAATACGCCTCACAACGTCTGGGCGCATATCTGTGGCTCAGACCTTGTGCGTGACAAAGACGGTACTCTTTACGTGCTTGAGGACAACCTGCGTGTACCCTCAGGTGTGTCCTATATGCTGGAAAACCGCAATGTCACCAAGCGGGTGATGCCAGAGCTTTTTGCTACCGGTTTCATCCAGCCAGTCGACGATTACACATCACAGCTATACGAAATGCTGGCCTCGATGAGCCCACGGCCCGGAGACGATCCCTCCATCGTCATCCTGACCCCGGGCATCTATAACAGCGCCTACTATGAGCACGCCTACCTGGCGCAGCAAATGGGTGTACAGCTTGTTGAAGGATCTGACCTCGTGGTCGGTGATGATGACTGCGTCTACATGCGCATGGTGGATGGTCTGGAGAGAGTCGATGTCATTTACCGGCGCGTTGACGACATGTTCCTTGACCCTGAGGTGTTTAAC
Source organism: Gammaproteobacteria bacterium UBA2675 (assembly GCA_002354805.1). Classification (GTDB taxonomy): domain Bacteria; phylum Pseudomonadota; class Gammaproteobacteria; order Pseudomonadales; family Pseudohongiellaceae; genus Pseudohongiella. Next base: position 220,295 of record DEMH01000009.1, on the reverse strand, counting down.
CCCGAATCGACACTGGGTGCCCGTGGCCTGATGCGCGCATGGCGCAAAGGTAACGTGGCGCTGGCCAATGCTCCAGGCGCAGGTGTGGCTGACGACAAGGTGGTTTATGCCTTTGTGCCGAAGATTATCAAGTATTATCTCGATCAGGAACCGCTTATTCCTAACGTGCCCAGTTATTTGTGCATGTTCGAGGACGACCGTAAATACGTTCTGGATAATCTGGACAAGCTGGTGGTTAAACCCGCCAACGAGTCGGGTGGTTATGGCATGATGATTGGCCCGCACGTAAACAAAAAAGAACGCAAGAAGTTCGCCGAACTGATCAAGGCCGATCCACGTAATTACATGGCGCAGCCGACTCTGGCGCTGTCAACTTCGCCAACTCTTATCGGCAATGTCATGGAGCCGCGTCACGTTGATCTGCGTCCATTTATTTTGTCGGGACAATCCACCTACGTGACCACCGGCGGTTTGACACGCGTTGCACTGGTCAAGGGCTCACTGGTCGTCAACTCATCCCAGGGCGGCGGCAGCAAAGATACCTGGATTGTCGACGTGGAGGGCCGCTGACCATGCTCTCCCGCGTTGCTGAAAACATTTACTGGCTGGCACGTTATATCGAACGAACGGAAGACACTGCGCGCCTGCTCAGCGTAAATAGTAATCTGCTGCTGGACCTGCCGCGCGCCACGCAGCTTGGTTGGTCAGAAATCATCGCTATCACGGGCAATGCGGAACTGTTCGACGAGCTTTATCCCAATCGGGACGAGGTCAGTGTACTGACATTCATATGCGGGGATAAACGCTACGACGGTTCCATCATCCGCTCGCTGGCTGCAGCACGAGAAAATCTGCGTACCACTCGTGACGTGATCCCCAGAGAGATATGGGAAGAGATCAATCAACTGTTTATTTCGGTACGCGACCAGGTTGAATCGGGTATCACACCGCGCAAGCGCGATGCATTTTTGAGACGCGTGATTCGCAGCTGCCAGACTGTCAATGGACTGATTGAGGGCACCCTGAGTTATACACAGGCGCGTACATTTTTAATGCTGGGGCGTCAGCTTGAGCGCGCTGACATGATTACCCGGATTATCGATGTGAGGTCGGGCAACCTGCTGCCACGCAGCCCGGGAGAACTGACCCCTTTTGAGAATATACAGTGGATGAGCGTACTCAAGTCACTCAGCGGTTATCAAATGTACCGCCAGCATGTGCGGCTGCGTATTCGTGGCCCTGACGTGTTGAGCTTCCTGCTGCAGAATCGTAGTTTTCCGCGCGCTGTTGGAACCTGTCTGGAACGATTTGCGAATGCATTACTGACACTGCCACGTCATGAGATCGTGCTAAACGAAGTAGAGACCTGTCGCGAACATCTGTCCAGGGCAGATATTCCATTGCTGGCCAGCGAGCCGGAGCGCCTGCATGCTTTCGTCGACGAGATCCAGCTGGACTTCAGTGAACTTCATGAGGCGCTGGCAAACACCTACTTCGCGCGTGTACAGGATAACGTGCAGACTCAGGTCCCATAAGGATGATCCTGTTCAGTTCATACAGTCACCGGCAGTTGTGCCAATGCGGCCAGGTCGTATTCTTTGACAACAGCGTTTGCCTGCGTTGTGGTTCTGCGCTGGGCTTTCTGCCCGAGCAAGGTCAGCTACAGAGCCTGGCACCTGCAGAACAGGATGGTCGCTGGGTGCTGCAAACGGACTGCGACAGCGACAAAGCCGTTATTCCCAGCTATCGACGCTGCGCCAATGTCGATTCAGCCGCACAATGCAACTGGCTGGTCACTGGCTCACTGGACCAGGATTCACCAGCCGACCTGTGCCTCGCCTGCGCAACCAACATTACCATTCCTGATCTTTCCCAGTCCGGAAATCCTGACTACTGGCGCCTGTGTGAGCTTGCCAAACGGCGGCTGATTGCGCAATTGCTTATGTTGGGCTTGCCGGTGAAAACGCGTCAGATGGACCCACAAAAAGGCCTGGGCTTTGAACTGCTGCGCTGGCAGCCAGGAGAGGATGCACCTGTCACGGGTCACAAAGGTGGTGTCATAACCATCGACATCGCCGAAGCCGATCCTGCTTTTCGTGAGCAGATTCGTCAGCAGATGCAGGAGCCTTACCGCACTTTGCTGGGACATTTCCGCCACGAGTCCGGGCACTACTACTGGGATCTCCTGATACGAGACACCAGTTGGTTACCTGTTTACAGAAGCCTGTTTGGTGATGAGCGTCAGGACTACACCGCAGCGCTTCAGAATCACTACAATGCAGGCCCCCCACCCGATTGGCAAAGCCATTACATCAGCAGTTATGCTGCCTCCCACCCCTGGGAAGACTGGGCGGAAACCTGGGCGCACTATCTGCACATGACGGACACACTGAGTGCTGCCGATCAGTTTGGAATTGCTGCTGATGCATTAAGTTTTCAAACCGATCCCTTCACACAACAGGATCTGGCAGTGCTTCCATTTCACACGGCTGATTCCGAACTCTCAGACAGCTTTCTGCAAAAGGTAAATCAGTGGGTGCGACTGAGCAGCGTCCTCAACGTGCTGGCTCGCAGTATGGGCCAACCCGACAGCTATCCGTTTGTATTGACCGTGGATTCGCTGCGCAAGATGTATCTGGTACACAGCGCAGTCTCCTGATCATATCAGGTTTCACATCCAGCGACCCTGATAGTCCTCCGTGCACTGTGTAAGCCGCGACTTCAGGGCCTCAATCTGTTCAACGGGCAGCCAGGCTATTGTCTCTCGACCGCCCGCGCTGAGCACATGCAGTGCTGAAACGCCCCACAGTCTCAACCAGGGTCCCTGCCGAATTCGCAAGGTCTGCATTTTGTGAGCGGGAATCCAGCTTTGCTGCTGACCAATCACACCGCGCCGCACCGCAAGCCACTGTTCATCTATATGTACTGCCCTGCGGCGCCATCCAGCCCAGACAAGCAAACCCGTAAGAGCACCTGCCAGCGTGCCCGAAACCGACATCCACAGCGAGTTCCAGTCTGCAATTAAGCCTGTCATAACCACGAGTATTGTAGTACTGATCAGCCAGGGCATCACCATGCTCGCCGGGTGCACGGACTGCCAGTCGGGTTTATTCAGCTTTAGCGAGGTCGCCAGCTCAGATTCTCTCGAGGCGTCCAGCACGGGGACAAAAAACGATTTTGTCTGCTGTATAGCGTCAGGTCTTCCTGACTGGTCGATACGCAATGACTTTCGATCCAGCAGCCGAGCAATGATTCCCTGCTGTAATACAAGGCGCTGAAGCCGAGCGTATTGAAAACTGCGACTGACAATACTCAACAGACCCGCCCGCGTCTGATAACGTTGACCATGCACGGTGAGAGTAAAACCATAGTACCTGACAATTGACAGCAATACTGAGAACACAACGATCAACACCAGCAGCACTAACACGGCTGCAGAACTCATCAATACGGTTTCAATGAAAGAGCTGCCATTGGTAAAGGTAGCCACCAGTCCTTCAACTCTGGGTACCAGCCAGTCGTCAATAAGATCCAATTGGCCGATTGGATAGGCAACAACCGGCAGCACCAGCAGCACCGGATTATGTATCAGGCCGTAGCGCGCAATCTCAGGCAGCGGCAAGTCCACCTTAAGGTCTGGCTGCGGTGAACCATCTGGCCATACTTCGCTATCATTTTGCTCGATTCCCGCCCGGCATTGCTGCTCCTGTTTGTGCAACATCATTGTCTGGCGAAGTTTCTCCGACTGGTCCAGGCTCAGGCCGGCCAATTCAACTTCCTTGCCATCGGATCCCGCACTTTCCACACCCAGTACAGATTGACCAAAAGGTCTGAAATACCATGGCTGGCGAATGTCCGCCTGTTGAATACGGTCATAATCCAGCGTCAATTGTGTTCGCTTGAAGATGCCTTCTCTGATATGCAGCGTGTTCGCATCAGCGCAATAACGAAAAAACCACCAGGAGACCCCGGCATGCAATACGATCAGGCCTGGCAGCCCTATCGCAAGAACCCACATAATGATCATGCGGATCTGCTCGCCTCCCGTAATGACAACAACGGCCAGTGGAATCAGATTTACGGCCTGCTTCAGGAAAAGAGCCAGGGTGCGGCCAATGAAGTGAAACAGGGCCCAGATCGATACGCGTTGATAATTATTCATCACGAGCCACCCCCTGTGTACCTGTATCATCGAAACGTGGCTGTTCATCGACTCTCTGCAACAGGCTGTCACGAATCGACTCGGCCTTTGATAAAGGCAACCCGGGGACAGTCAGGTCGGATCCGCGCCCTCCCGCGGTGTAGATAATCAATCTGGCCAGTTTCAAAGCGCGCTCAAGCGGACCCTGAGTGACCTCCACGTGCTGGATACGGTTTAGCGTCACAACGGTCTGGGTTCGCCACAGCGCGCCCGTTCTAAAATGCACTGCCCGTGACTGAACATCATAACCGGTCAGATGATATCGCCTGCTTACCCAAAGGGTCATTAACAACAGCGTTGGCAGCAAAATAAGCGTTGCAGCAAGGACGCCGTGCCATGGCAGTATAGCGGGAATCAGCAGGGCAATCAGAACGACCAGCGTCAGCAGCAGTCCTGAATCAATCAGGATGATCAGTCGCAGAAGGGTTTTGTAGGCGGGATCAACGGCTTGATAATCCTTCATCATGCTTTCTCTCCTTATTTTTATTGGTGATCAGTCCCCGGCAAAATTTTGAAGAAGACTTATCTAATCATAGCGACTTTTACGAAGTGATGCCCGCCGGTTTTTTTTGCAGAGGACACTAGCCAATGGCAGCGGCTGTCTGCCAGATCACGCCAAATACCTGTGGCAATACTCATACCACTTTTGTAGGCCTGTAAATATTTTTGCAGCCATCTATCTTTTGGAAAATTTACTGCTAATCTCCGACGTAAATAAGCACGGATCCCTCAAGGATCTGGACAGCGAATACTATCTCTGCCACCTCTCCCTCTAACACAAAACCTTACTCATCAACCTTCAATTGACCCTGGGGGTCTTGAATTATGAAGCAGAAAATAATGTGGGCATTCATAGCCCTGTTCGGCAGTATCTGTCTGGCAGTGCTTGCCCTGCATCGGGGAGAAACAATCAGTGCGCTCTGGCTGGTCTGCGCCTCGATTTCGGTTTACCTGATTGCGTACCGCTTCTATAGCAGGTTCATAGCCAATCGGGTATTGCTGGTCGATCCAAAACGACCGACACCCGCACATACCATGAGCGATGGCCTGGATTACGTGCCGACTCACAAGTGGGTGCTGTTCGGACACCACTTTGCCGCGATTGCCGGCGCCGGACCTCTGGTTGGCCCGGTACTGGCGGCGCAGATGGGTTACCTGCCGGGGACACTATGGATACTGGCGGGTGTGGTGCTGGCGGGCGCCGTGCAGGACATGATCATTCTGTTCCTGTCGACACGAAGAAACGGCGCGTCACTGGGTGAAATGATCCGTCGCGAGATGGGTTCGGTGGCGGGCATCATTGCGCTGATTGGCATCATGGCGATTCTGATCATCCTGCTCGCCGTACTCGGCATGGTGGTCGTAAAGGCCCTGATCGGCAGCCCATGGGGTGTGTTCACACTGGCGGCGACCATCCCGATCGCCCTGTTCATGGGTATTTATCTGCGTTACATCCGTCCCGGTAAAGTGGGAGAAATCTCGGTTATCGGTTTTGCCATGCTGATGTTTGCCCTGCTGTACGGTCAGACTGTTGCCGCACATCCTTACTGGGGTCAGGTGTTTAACCTGGACGGCAAGACACTGACGCTGTGGTTGATGGGTTATGGTTTTATTGCTTCGGTTCTGCCAGTCTGGCTGCTGCTTGCGCCGCGCGACTATCTGTCCACTTTCCTGAAAATCGGCACCATCATTGGCCTGGCAATCGGTATCCTTGTGGTCAATCCGCCATTGATGATGCCGGCCGTTACGCCGTTTATCGATGGCACAGGTCCGGTGTTCTCAGGCTCGCTGTTCCCATTCCTGTTTATTACGATCGCCTGTGGCGCAGTGTCCGGTTTCCATGCTCTGGTGTCTTCAGGTACCACGCCAAAGATGATTGATAACGAAGGGCATGTCCGCCCGATCGGATACGGCGCCATGCTGGTCGAATCCTTCGTGGCCATCATGGCGCTGATAGCAGCCTGCGTTCTGGACCCGGGAGTCTATTTCGCGCTGAACAGCGGTCCTGCGGTTATCGGTACAACTGTTGAAAGTGCGGCCGCGGCCATCAGTTCCTGGGGGTTTGTAGTGACACCGGAAGCGTTAACCCAGTTGGCCAATGACATGGGCGAAGGCAGCATTCTGTCGCGAACCGGCGGTGCACCAACCTTCGCCGTCGGCATGGCCCATATTCTGTCTCAGGCAATGGGCGGCGGCGCGATGATGGCGTTCTGGTACCACTTCGCCATTCTGTTTGAAGCCCTGTTCATCCTGACCACACTGGACGCCGGTACGCGTGTCTGCCGTTTCCTGATGCAGGATCTGCTGGGCACGGCCGTACCTGCCATGAAAGATACCAACAATCTGTTTGCAAACCTGATTGCCACCAGCCTGGTGGTGTCGGGCTGGGGATACTTCCTGTATCAGGGTGTCTCTGATCCGTTTGGCGGCATCAATACACTGTGGGCACTGTTCGGTATCTCCAACCAGATGCTGGCAGGTATCGCCCTTATTCTGGCAACTGTGGCCCTGGTGCGTATGGGTCGTGGTCGCCTGGCACTGGTGCCGGCTGTGCCTGCGGCCTGGGTATTGCTGATCACACTGATTGCCGGCTGGCAAAAACTGTTCAGCGATATTCCGGCCATTGGCTTCCTGTCACATGCTGATGTGTTCTCTGCTGCCATTGCCCGCGGTGAAATTCTGGCGCCAGCTACAAGCATGGTTCAGATGCAGGCGGTGCTGTTTAACGATCGGATCAATGCCTTCATGACCGCGTTTTTTATGGTGATCGTGGTTGCGATGGTGTTCTTTGCCATCAAAACCATACGTCAGACCCTGAACAACTCTGATCCCGCCGGGCTCGTGCCGGCCCAGGAGTATGCATGATGACTGCGGGCAACTATCTGCGCCCGGCAGCACTGCGTCGAGGGCTGTCTCTGACAGCCCAGACGCTGCGTCTGATGATCGGCGTTGGTGATTACGAGGCATACCTGGAGCATATGAAGCTGCATCACCCGGAGATCCCCGCGCTCGACTACAGCGCCTGGTATCGAAACCGCGTCGACGCCCGCTATGGCAGTGGTTCTGGGGGCAAGGTAAGCCGCTGCCCCTGCTAGGCTGGGTCTGTTGAAGCGACCTGGCCTGGGCTGACACACAATGATTGACAAGGCTTCAACAGTCGGTAGACTGCTCTTTGTGAGGAAAATATAAAGATACTGATATTTTCCTCATGATCCTGCAAGGATCAGATCACCCAAACAAGAATGAATAATCAGAAAGTGGCAGCATACCCGGCTGCCTGGGGTCGGTTCACAATGAGCACCATTCACAGGCCAACCTTGGCCTTTCCTCTTGCTTTCACCGCGCTGACAGCAATCGCGTCACTTGCACCCACACTGGCAAACTCTCAGGAGTCGGCTAACGATATGGCGGCCAGCTCTGTTGTCGTCGCCACACGCCGGTTGACTGAAGAGCAGTACCGCCAGAGCATCGCCGACATTTTTGGTGATGACATTCAAATCAATGCCCGCTTTGAACCGGAACGCCGCGAACAGGGGCTGCTGGCGCTTGGCAATGCCACGCTGTCAATGACAGCAGCCGGCTTCGAACAGTTCTTTGGTCTATCCCAGGACATCGCCGCCCAGGTGCTGGATGAATCGCGGCGCCAGCAAACCATGATCTGTTCACCCGCCAACAATGCTGCCCATGACAGCGACTGCGCCGCGGATTTCATCACGCATTATGGTGAGGCACTTTTCCGAAGGCCACTGACCCAGGCTGAATTGAGCGCCCGTATGACAACGGCGGAAACCGGCACTGCCCAGACCGGTGATTTTTACGAGGGGCTGGAACTGGCGCTTGCGAGTCTGCTGACCGCGCCGGACTTTCTGTTTCGGATGGAACGGGCAGAAGTGGACCCGCAGAACCCCGATCAGTGGCGCCTGGACGCCTACACCCGAGCGTCCCGACTTTCTTTCCTGTTCTGGAATACCACACCGGACGCTGAACTGCTGGCGGCCGCCGAGAGCGGCGAGCTGTTTACTGAACGAGGCCTGCAGGCACAAATTGACCGTCTGAGCAGCTCTCCACGTATCGAAACCGGCATCACTGCATTCCTGACTGACATGATGCAGATTGATGGTTTTGACAGCATGGTCAAGGACGCTTCGATCTATCCAAAGTTCAATCAACTGGTTGCCGACAGCGCCCGCGAGCAGATGGTGCGTACGCTGGTCGATCTGCTGGTGGTGCGCGAACGCGACTATCGTGAGATCTTCACCTCCAACGATACCTTTCTGAATCGGCCACTGGCAGCTGTCTACCAGGTGCCGTTTACCTCCACAGAGGAATGGGCGCCCTACACTTTCCCGGATTCGGCGGAACGTTCCGGCATTTTTTCGCAGGTTGGATTTCTGTCTCAGTACGCGCACCCGGGCAGCTCCTCGCCAACAATCAGGGGCATCAAGCTGCACGAGATATTCCTGTGTGAACACACACCCGAGCCGCCAGCCGATGTCGATTTTTCTGCCGTTGAGGACAGTAATGCGGCCACCTCACGGGAACGCCTGCTGGATCATATGAGCAATCCTGGCTGTGTGGTCTGCCATCAGCGCAGCGACCCACCCGGCCTGGCGCTGGAACACTTTGATGGCCTGGGTCAGATCCGCAAATACGAAAATGGCCAGCTGATCGACGTTAGTGCGGATCTGTTTGGCAACAAGTTTGTCGGCGCGCAGGGTCTGGGTAAATTCCTGTACAACGATCCGCGCGCCTCTTCCTGTCTGGTCAGAAACGTTTATGCCTACGGCACAGCCCGCATGCCTGGTGGCTCGCAGCGTGCCTACATCAACGAACAGATCGCGCAGTTTGCCGAGAATGGCCACAAAGTGCCTGCGCTGTTTCGACAGATTGCCAGCACACCCGCATTTTTTGCGGTCTCGCTGCCAGAAGGCCTGCCACAGCAAGCCACACAACTGGCCAGCGGCACCGCCGCGCCATAACAGAATCAGGGGGAGAGAATCATGAAAACCAGAATAAATCGTCGCTTGGTCCTCAAAGGAATACTGGGAGGTGCCACGGTAGGCGTGGGTCTGCCGCTGCTGAATGTGTTTTTGAATGAGAACGGCAATGCCTATGCCGACGGCAGCGTTATTCCGACCCGGTTTGGCACCTACTTCTGGGGGCTCGGATTAACCGATACTCCCACGGGAGGTACGCGCTGGGTGCCGCAGACAGTTGGTGCGGATTATGAGATTACACCCGAACTCGAGGCGATTGCGGCATTCAAGCACAAGGTGTCGGTGTTCTCCGGCTTTCGCGCCATACCCGACACACGTCCGAACCTGGTGCACTGGAGTGGCCACGCCTCCATTCTGTCTGGCGTTGCGCCTGCTGCCAGCGGCAGCTTCGATGGAGCCACGCTGGATACCCGCGTTGCCGATGCCATCGGTGGGGCCACCCGATTCAAGGTGCTGGACATTGATGCTTCCATTTCGCGCCGCCCAATCAGTTATTCGACGCGAACCGGCACTACCTTCGCATCGCCAGACCAGACACCGCTGGCACTTTATCAACGCCTGTTTGGTGAGGGATTCCAGGATCCCAACAGTGATCACTGGGCACCGGACCCTGCCATCATGCTGCGCCAGAGCGTCCTGTCGGCTGTCACAGAACAGCGCCAGGCACTGATGCGCAGCGTCGGGCATGAGGATCAGATAAAGCTGGAACAGTATTTCACCTCGCTGCGCGAGATGGAAAATCAACTGGCCGTCCAGCTGCAGCGCCCTGAGCCGCGTGAGGCCTGTGTAATTCCCGATATGCCACCTGAGCTGGCGCGCGCTGGCTCGGTAGACGTCGTTAACAACAATACCCGGGTCATGGCGCGTCTGCTGGCCATGGGCCTGGCCTGCGACCAGTCCCGTGTTTTCAACTTCGTCCACACTGGTGGCACATCAGAAACCTACGTACCTGGACAGAGCAAGATCTATCACCAGATAACGCACGACGAACCCACCGATTCGCAACTGGGGTATCAGCCGGAGACCAGCAAACTGGCCGGACTGGTAATGGAAGGCTTTGGTGCCTTCCTGCAAGAGCTGGATGCCATACAGGAAGGCAATGGCACCCTGCTCGACAACTGCCTGGTGTTTGCACTCAGCGATACCGGCTACGCCAAAATTCACTCACTGGAGAACATCCCCATGATGCTGGCAGGTGGCGCCAGCGGCCGTCACAAAGCAGGGCATCACGTCCATGCCCCGGGTGAATCAGTGACACGTGTCTCTCTGACGGCCATGCAACTGGCCGGCGCACCGGCTGGCGAATTCGGCAGCGGATCCATGCGCACTGCCCGTCCAATCACCGATGTGATGGCATCCTGAGGAGGCAAAACATGACAGACTATCAAGCTTCCTGCCGGACCAGGGTTCACCGACCAGGCAGCCTGGTCCGCACTGCGGTCCTGACATCTGCAATGGCAACCATGGCAACGGTCGCGCAGGCCGACTGGCAGCGTTCCTATGTCATCGAATGGAATGAACCAGCCATGTATTTTGGTGGCGAGAGTGGTATCGAGAGTCCCGGCAGCGACTGCCCGAACGGTGTCAATCCCGAGCTGGACTGGGTGGAAGTGCTCGTTAATGCCGGCTACACGCGTGAAGAGGCCGAATGGCTGCGTAACCCTGCCAACCCGACCCGCAGCCCGGTTCACGGGCAGAACCAGATGGCCTTTCGCGGCAAGGACAGAGCAAATATCTACACAAATCCGGAATCCTACCCGGATCCCGGTCTGTATCCGATGACCGGCTCGATTGCCGAGGGCCTTGACCTGGACGGCAATCCTGATACCGGCTTTACCAGCCCCACCGGCGAGCCGGGCATTGATAATACTTTCTACAAGGCGCTGGGCTGCTGGAAAACCTATCGGGGGCCAGAGCGTCTTTCCAGCGGCGCCATGCAGTTCAATGACGGCATGCGCAACGGCTCGTGGACCATGGTGATTGTGGTTTCCGGCGAGGGCGACGATCCGCTCAATGACAACAATGTCATGGTCGGCTTCTACATGAGCGAAGACAATATGGTCAAAGGCGGCGATGGCAGTATTTCGCCTGACTATACCTACCGCATCGCCCCACATGCCAAATACGAAGGTCTGTTTCCGGCCCGCACTGTTGATGGCGTTATCGAGTCGCGTGAACCGGTGACGGCCACCCTGCGCGACCCCGGCTACACACGTGACCTGGAATTACTGGAAGCGCAGATCAGTCTGGAGATGAAAGAAGACGGCAGTCTGCGTGGTTACGTCGGCGGTTACCGGCCGTGGCGGGATGTCTATGACGGCTGGGTAAACGCACGTGGTCCCGTGATCGAATCCCTGACCTGGGTGGAACTGCCCGCTGTCTACTACGCGCTGAAACGCAGCGCCGACTATCACCCCGATCATGGCCAACAGGCCGGCCGGGACGACAGCGGCAACACTCACATCTCTTTTGCGCTGCGGGTCGACGCACTGCCAGCTTTTGTTGTAACACCTGATGCGAAAGAAATTGCCACGCAAGTCGTCTCGTACCGGGATCAGGCACCACCACTGCCAGCGCGTGAGCAGCCAACGCTTGGCCGTTACCAGATTGTCGGCGGCATTGTCATCGACCCGAATGCCGAGCAACAGGCTGGTCCTGATGCGGTGATTCTGCCCCCTCGTTAATGGGGGCAGGCTGATCTATAATCACGTGCTATGTCGACCAATCTTGCACAGAAGCTGACTACCCGTATCCACGATGATGAAAACGCCCGCGTGGCCAACAGCATCGTGGACGCCTTTGCCCGCAAGGCGCGGGTCTTGGGTATCCGCTCAATCTCCATGAGCGACCTGGCGCGCAGCCTGCGCATGAGTACCAAAACCCTGTACAAATACTTTGATACCAAAGAAGCGCTGGTACACGAGCTGGTCTTCCGCTGGGAAGCCCGCGTGCACAAACCCATTACAGCTTATGGCACCAACGACCTGATGGAGATTCTGCGCTACCGGATTGGCGTCTGGGTTGAGAACGATGCGCAGTACTCCTCGGCGTTCTGGCTGGATCTGAAAACCGGGTACCCCGAGCTTTACAAGGTGTACATCGACTCACTCTACGAGAGTATGCGCGCGATGCGCGAGCGGCTGTCGCCCTATTTGCGTGACGATGTTGATGCAGAGTTTGCCTGGTCCTGCTACTTCACGCTGATGACGGATGCGGCACGACGTAAAACCTTCGAGAAAGTTGGCATGACACGCGAGCAATGCGTGTTTGCCGCTTTTGATTTCTGGGTCAAGGCGGCGATCGATCCGGACAAGCTTGCCCACGCGGAATGGCAGTCAGCCTGATTCAGCTCAACTTCGCATCTGCGCAATAAATCGATCTGACTCTGCGATAGCTGCTTCCATAGCTGCCATCAATTCGTCCACATCTGCGTCTATTGTGTCCAGCTCGCCACGTATCGACGCAATTGCCCGGGCGTTCAGATTGTGCTTCAGATACAGTACGTTGTCGCGCAGACTGTCGAGTACCGGGTCCAGCGTCGCTTCTGAGCGCTGCATTGCTCGCGCCAGTTGATCGTAGCGCTCGCGCGTTGCGCGAAGCTGCTGCTCGCTGTCGCGACGCAATTGCTGATTGGTATAAAGATCGAGCTCGTCTTCCCATTCGTCAAACAGTGCATCGGCTACATTCTCTACCGCTTCGATGCGATCACGAATACGATCGGCAGCCTGTTCGCTGCGCTGAAACTCTGCGTCCAGGCGGTCATAGACCTGCTGCAGGTCACCACCATCAAAATTAACTACACTGCGGAACTGCTCGAGGGCGTTCTGAAATTGCTCCTGCCCTTCCTGCTGTGCGTCCTGTGCCTCCTCAACACGGTCTACCATGATGTCCCGCTTGGCCACACCCAATCGTTCCATCGCCCCGTAATACGCTGACTGGCAGGCAGTCAGCAGCACAAGCGCCGCCATCGCCAGCAAGGGTTTAAGTATCAATTTCATCCGTTTAACTCCTGTATCAGGCTCAAACCAGCAGATCAGTCCTGAAGTTTAACCGCTATTTGCATCCTGTGCTTGACCTTACCACTATGGGAAGGTTCAAACTAAGCTCACAAGTAAACAACACGGAGCCGTGATCACCATGATGCGAATCAGTGAAGCCGCGCAGCACAGTGGGCTGAGCAGCAAGATGATAAGGCACTACGAAGACGTGGGTCTGATCCAGGCGGCAGCGCGAACCGAGGCAGGTTACCGGCAGTATTCGTCGGCCCAGCTGGAGCAGCTTGGGTTTATTCGCCACGCGCGCAGCCTGGGATTCTCAATTGCGCAGATTCGCGACCTCCTGCAATTGCGCGACAACCCGCACCGCGCCAGCCGAGAGGTGAAGCAACTGGCTCTGCAGCATCTGCAGGAACTGGACCAGCGGATGCTGGCCCTGAAAAAAATGCAGGCCATGCTTAACGATCTTGTCGCGCGCTGCGCAGGCGATGACTCACCTGACTGTGTCATTATTGATGAGCTTTCCGAACCTGGAGTAACTGGTAATGAGTGAACGAGTACAACTGGCAATTGAAGGCATGAGCTGCGCCTCCTGTGTGCGTCGCGTTGAACAGGCCCTGGCAAAGGCGCCTGGCGTGGAAGCAGCCTCGGTCAACCTGGCAACAGGACGCGCGGAAGTCACGCTGTCCACTGGCGCCAGCATAGAGACCATTGCGCACGCTGTCACGGATGTCGGCTACCTGGCTCGACCACTAAAGGAGAGCTCCTACCAGCAGGAGGAACAGCACCGCGATCGCGAATTAGCTGAGCTCAAACGCGATGTAATTCTGGCAGCCGTGTTGACGCTGCCGGTTTTTGTGCTGGAAATGGGAGGGCATATCGTGCCTGCCTTCCATCACTGGGTGATGCAGACGCTGGGCCAGACCGCTAGCTGGTGGCTGCAGTTGGTGCTTACTTCCATTGTATTATTTGTGCCCGGCCGGCGCTTTCTGAAAGCAGGTCTTCCGGCTCTGCTGCGCCGCGCGCCCGACATGAACTCGCTGGTGGCACTCGGTTCTCTGGCTGCCTGGAGTTTTTCGGTTTTTGTCACATTGTTCGGCAGTTTCATTCCAGAGCAGACACGTCATGTTTATTTTGAAGCCGCTGCAGTGATCGTCACCCTGATTCTGCTGGGTCGACTGCTGGAGGCACGCGCCAAAGGGAAAACAGGTGACGCCATACGCAAACTGATGGACCTGCAGGTCAAATCAGCCAAGGTTGAGAGAGACGGTGCCATAGAAGAAGTAGCGCTGTCAGACATCAGGCTTAATGACACAATCCACGTATTCCCGGGTGAGCGGATAGCCGTTGATGGCATCGTGCTGGCGGGAGACTCCTATGTCGATGAATCGATGCTGACCGGCGAGGCGATGCCTGTCGCCAAGCGTGAAGGCGATGAGCTCACTGGTGGTACCGTTAACCAGAATGGCAGACTGTCGTTTCGCGCCACTCGTGTCGGTGGTGACACGGTGCTGGCCCGCATCGTACAGATGGTCGAGGAAGCGCAGAATACCAAACTGCCGATCCAGCAACTGGTCGACCGGGTAACGGCCGTGTTTGTGCCGATTGTCATGGGCATTGCTGCTCTGACATTTCTGGTCTGGCTGCTGGTCGGACCAGAGCCTGCATTCACCATGGCTTTGATCAATGCGGTCGCTGTTCTGATCATAGCCTGTCCCTGCGCCATGGGGCTGGCGACACCCACGTCGGTCATGGTCGGCATTGGCCGGGCGGCGGATCTGGGGGTATTGCTGCGAAAAGGCCGGGCCCTGCAGCTGTTACGTGACACGCGGGTGGTGGCCTTCGACAAGACTGGCACCCTGACCAAAGGCAAGCCGCAGTTGATTGAGTTGATTCTGCGCGGCAGCCGCCAGCACGAGGAAGTTTTGCAATTGATCGCCTCCGCCGAGCAGCACTCGGAGCATCCCATTGCGCGAGCCATCGTCAGTGCTGCTCAGGAACAGGGCATCGCGCTATTGCCTGCTGATGAGTTTCAGGCAACGCCAGGCATGGGGATCTCCGCGCTCGTCAACGGCGTCAGGGTCGAAGTGGGTGCCGATCGGTTTCTGGCGGAAAAATACCCGGAGCTGACTGAAATGGCGAAGCAGGGCTCGCTGCTGGCCAAAGAAGGTGCTACGCCGCTTTACGCCGCCATCAACGGAGAACCCGCTGCCACTCTGGCAGTTGCCGACACTATCAAGGAGTCTGCACGAGCCGCTGTTAAAGGCTTGCATGAGTTGGGCCTTAAGGTCGCCATGATTACCGGCGACAACCGGGGCACAGCTGAAGCCATCGCGCATCAGCTCGGTATCGATGAGGTTGTAGCGGAAGTGCTGCCAGAGGGCAAGGTAGATGCCCTGCAAAACCTCCGTCGGCAGCACGGTACGCTCAGTTTCGTGGGTGATGGCATCAATGATGCACCCGCGCTGGCTGCGGCAGATGTGGGTATTGCCGTCGGTACCGGTACCGATATCGCCATCGAGGCGGCAGATGTGGTGCTGATGGGGGACGATCTGAACGGTGTCGTCAATGCACTGGGCATCAGCCTGGCCACATTAAACAATATCAAACAGAACCTTTTCTGGGCGTTTGCTTACAACATCAGCCTGATTCCGGTCGCCGCCGGCGTGTTGTACCCGGTTACCGGGCTGCTGTTGTCACCCATGCTGGCAGCGGGGGCGATGGCCATGTCGAGTGTGTTCGTCGTTGCTAACGCACTCAGACTGCGCAAAAAATAGCGCTGAATTCGAAAATCCGTCAGGGTTTGTATTGTTGCTGGCTTACCTGGTGACGGCTCTGTGCTTAAATAGACAGACACAACAATAACGATTTTTCTGCTATGCGATTCGCCCTGATCACAGTTGTAGTGACCACTCTGCTGCTGGCCGCCAGCCCGCGCGCCAGCGCCGCAGACTTTGGACTGATTGACCAGCATGGCCAGTTCCATCACCTGTACCGGTACAGGAATGTGGAGACTGTCGCCGTGCTTACATTTTCTTATCATGATGCTGAATCCCTCGCCGTGGCCCGACAATTTGCCGACGCCTGCGATCAGGCTGAGCCCTCACAGTTGACCTGTCTGTTGCTGAACGCGACCGACTCAGCCGACGAAATTCGTAATCAGACTGAATCACCAGGAAACCTGCCCGTGCTGATCGACGGCTCACAGACGGTTGCCGGTACACTCGGTTTCACCAGACTGGGAGAACTGGTCACGCTGGACCCCGCATCCGTCGATTTCAAGGATGCCGCCATTGCCGGATTCGAGACTCCTGAGCACGGAACGGCCATCGACTTTCACTTTCTTGCCGCATTGGACGAGCGTGGTATTTCCTACCAGGACGACATTGCGCCCCTGTTGCAAAGACGTTGCGCTTACTGCCACATTGAAAACGGATTGGCGCCCTGGGCGATGAATCGCCATATCATGGTGATGGGGTGGAGCCCGATGATGCGGGAAGTGCTGATCACGCGTCGAATGCCGCCAGGACAGATCGATAATGCCGTCGGTAACTGGCTGCGAACCCATGAGCTCAGCGATGCCGAAATGGCCATGCTGATTGCCTGGATAGACCGTGGTGCGCCCAATGATGGCAGCGAAGATCCGCTGCTTGTTCCGCCTGCGCCGATGGAAGACTGGCCTCTGGGCGAACCGAACCTGATTGTGGATGTCCCGGAACAACAGATACCTGCCACGGGTAATGTCGACTTCCTGGTAGAAAAAGTTGCTCTGGATTTAGCCGAAGATCGCTGGTTGCGCGCCATCTCTTACAAGGTGGGTGATCGCAGTGTGCTGCACAGCCTGTTGGTTTATGCAGTGGAAGAATCGGTGACAGCGGCAGATCCCGATGCCCTGATCTCTGGGGACAATGCGCAGTACATCAGTGTTTATGTGCCTGGCGAACACAGTGACCAGTTTGGTGATGACACCGGCTTCCTGCTGAGTGCTGATCGCGACCTGGCTTTTAAACTGCGTTATCTGACCTCAGGCCGTGAGACAGTTGACCGCTCTCAGATTGGTTTGTATTTTCATGACGAAGCACCTGCGCGGCAATTGCGAACCGTCATGCTGGAGAAGCCCGAACTTAATATCCCGGCCAATGCCGCCAATCATATCGAAACACTTCAATCCGAGCCGCTGACACAGGATGCACGACTGGAAAGTTATTCACCCCACGCCCACAGTCGCGGAAAAAGCATGAACCTGACGGCTACCTATCCGGATGGGCGCCAGGAGTCCCTTATAAACGTGGCCAATTTTAATTACAACTGGCAGCTGGACTATCGGGCTGCCGCAGAGAAACTGTTGCCCGCTGGCACCGTGCTGACAGCAGAAACTGTCTATGACAACTCATCATCGAATCCGTTTAATGCAAATCCGGATCAATCCCTGGATGCCAGCTACAGCGACCAATCTGAAATGTTTGTTCATTTTGTCAGGATATCTGAATCGCTCAGGGACGCAGCTCGTACACCGTAAAACCGTTGTTGCTGGCCACAACCTGAATTCGGGAAAAGTACTGCGCACCCAGTCTGTCCAGCGGAATAAACTGATTGACCACAAACACTGCGCGCGTGCTGCGACGGCTCAACCGCCTGGCTGCCTGCAGGAATTTCAGCGTGACTGCTTCCCCTTGTGAAAAGCCCTGGTGGAATGGTGGATTGCAGACAATCAGGTCAAACCGCTCCTGAAGTGACGCACCACAATCATCGACAAGACTCAGAACTTCCATGCAGGCTTCGGCAAAATTCTTCTCTGCGGACAGCACCGCCGCGACATTGTTATCGGTGGCGACTCGACGGGCGGCCTCCAGAAACTTTGTCTGCAACATCAGATAGCCCCAGCCGCAGCCCAGGTCCAGGATGCTGTCGACTGATTTGATGTACTGGCAAACGCCAGGCAGCGATTCAGCAAGTAACTGGCTGCCGCGATCCACTTTATCCCAACCGAAGATGCCCGGCTTGGTCCAGAACTTTTCGCCACCCACACTGATCTGGCGCAGATTGGCGTAGTTGCTATCGGGCAATGCTGTGTCCGCCGGGACATCGACATTCGGAGCCGGCAGCTCCGCGACGTAGGTGATGCCCTGCTTTTTAGCCTTCGCACTCAGGCCATAAGTGTCTGATGCGTTTTTTACAATGGATTTTATACCGTCCTGCTTGCCACCAATCAATGTCAGCACGCCCTGCTCTGTCAGGTGCTGAAGTGACTGGTTGATTACGTGATGCACAATGGCTTTTTCTTTCGACAGTCGATACACAATTCGGTCGAATTTTCCCAGACCGTCAAAATCAAAATCACTCGCACAAACAGCAACACCCAGGCCCTTCAGCTTATCCGCCACATCAATACGATTGGTCATCGCCGTCAGTGCAGTATCGGGGCGAAGCTGCATCATGATCTCAGGGGACAGATTCTCATCGGCAACCCAAAGTACCTGCTCGCGGTTCTGCAGGGCGTTGCTGAGCACCAGCATTAGCTGGTCAAGACTGGCATCTTTCATAGTGTGGTTTCCTGCAGGCTTTTCTTTTCAACGTGGATCGCTGGTCGGCCCTGTTCCGATGACTGTTGCGGCCGACCCGCTCACCGTCAGCCTTTTTCTATACTTCTGACTTCTTCCTCTGTCAGCGCCCGGTAGCCCCCTGGCGCCAGTGATGGGTCGAGCACAATAGAGCCAATCTGTGTTCGATGCAATGCCAGGACCTTTCTTCCGCAGGCGGCAAACATGCGCTTTACCTGATGGTATTTGCCCTCACGAATTCTGACTTCGACCAGCCGGCCGGACAGGACTTTTAATTGTGCTGGCAAGGTGGGTTTGTCTTCATTGCGCAAAGTCATTCCATGCGCAAACGCCGTGACCATCTTGTCATCAATTTCAGCATCGAGCTCCGCCTGGTACACCTTTTCGCAATCGCGCCGCGGTGAAATGATGGCGTGCACCCAGGCACCGTCGTCACTGATCAGCACCAGACCGGTTGTGTCTTTGTCCAGACGTCCTGCCACAGACAATCCCCGCGGGTATTCATCCAGCAGGTCCAGTACGACAGGGTGATCGCTGTCTCGCGTGGCACTGACATATCCGGGAGGTTTGTGCAGCATAAAGTAGCGGGCCGAGCCTGGTGAAACCAGCTCGTCACCCCAGGTCACAACGGCATCTGCAGCAAGCTGATGATCGACGCGTTTAACCAGCTGGTCGTTGACCTTGACCCCGCCGTTCTTGATTGCATCACGGGCCTGCGAGCGGGACAGACCGCTGGCCTGACTGAGATACTTATCAAGTCGCATAGGGGTCAGGCAGCTCTCACGCAGACAACACAGTTGCGGCCACTGCCTTTGCCCTCGTAGAGAGCCTCATCCGCTCGACGAATCACGGAGTTGATATCTTTGTCTTCGGGCGCCAGTTCTGCCAGTGCGAACGTCGCACTGACGACCAATGTCTGCCCTTGATGGCTGATGATGGTTTCAGAGAGAGCAATGCGCATACGCTCGGCCACAACCCGCGCCTGATCCACGCCAGTCCTGGGGAGGATGATGATAAATTCCTCACCACCGAACCGACCGAGGATATCCGACTCACGCAATGGTTGCTGAAGAATATCGGCGACCTGGCAGAGTACGTGATCTCCCAGATCGTGACCATATCTGTCATTGATGGCCTTGAAGTGATCCAGGTCAATCAGCCCCAGCGTCAGCGGTGTTTTGTTGCGCCGGGCGCTTGCCATTTCCTGGTTGAACAGCAGCTCATACTGCCTGCGATTAAACAGCCCCGTGAGCGGGTCGGTCTGGGCCTGCCACTTCAGCTCTTTTTCCAACTGCTGGCGACGCCGAATTTCCTGCTCGAGCTCTTTGTTAGTCCGCTGAGACTTCAGCAATAACAGGTATGCTCTCCTATTGCCGATACCAATTCGCAAGGCTGTAAAATAGCCGACACCGGCCGGCCAGACTAACAATACCGCGAGGTATATCAGACTTAGCAGATCCAATCCTGCTGATATCGACGTCAGCAACACCCCCAAAATCCCGGTCCCTGCAATAATATTGTTCAGAGGCACGCGATTAGGGATAAACACATAGAGGCTAAAAAGCAACAACATGAGTACTGCCAGACCCAGTGGACCGCTATCTGGAATGAGCCTGATGTAGGCAAAGAACAGCAAATAGCCCAGAATCGCAGCTATTGTAACTGGCCAACCCCAGCTTACCCAATGCGGCCGCCTTAGAAGCATACCAGCCAACCAGATCATGGCGATTGCATTGACAAAGCGTGCTGCGGAAACCCAGTAGAAAGCTTCGCTGTCGCCGAGCGTGAACCAATCCAGAGGTGCAAAGGCAAGCAGTAAAGCGGCCCAAATGAAAAGCGCTACACGCAAAAAACGCGCATTATCGCGCTCGACCGTGCGGCAATACTCCCTCTCGACCGCCGGATCCTGGAACTCGGCCGTCCATGGAGATATTCTGTAATCCTTGCTCTGAAGATCGGTCATATCAGTACCGGCAAGCCAAACGGCCCCAAATTGGCCACCTGAAGTATGCTGGCGCACCAAAATTGGGCGGATATTTCCAGTCAGGTATTATTACACCCCTTCCAGATTATAGATACAGTCGAAAAAACGCCAATTTACGTGAATCTGGCGAACGCACTACTGGGTGCTTTTGTTGTGGCATGATAACTGCTTCCCAGTTTAATGAACCGACTCACTCCAATATGCGTACTTGCAGTGAGAGAAGGGCGATGGCGTCTGTCTGGACAGGTAAATCACTTGACTCAGGCAGACGTTTTTTTATGCCTGTAATTGTTTATGATGCAATTCAGCAACGCTCTCTCAATATCCGCAACAACCAGGAGGACAACATTTTGTTCCAGGTTCGGTCCATGGCGCTCATCGTATGGCTGGCTTTTAGCGCTGTCCTTCCCCAGTTCTTATCGGCACAGCAATCAGAATCTTCAACAGCAAACGCAATCAGCCTTGACGCGGTCGACGCCTCAGCAGAGCGATTGCCGCGTCTGCACAGTCTGATCATTCATCAACATGGCGAAACCATTTATGAGCGCTACTTCAACGGTCGCAGCGCCAGCCAGCCTGCCAACATGAAGTCTGCGTCTAAAAGCGTTATCTCAGCCCTGATCGGCATCGCGATTGAAGAAGGATTCATCGACAGTGTTGAGCAGCCGATCATTGAGTTCTTCCCCGAATACGTCGATACCGACCTGGCGCTGACGGTGGCATCGATCACAGTGGAAGACCTGCTGACAATGCAATCCGGACTGACCAGCACCAGCGGCCGCAACTACGGGCGCTGGGTTGTCTCCGACGATTGGGTCGACGCTGCTTTGCGCATGCCCATGATTGCTGAGCCAGGCAGCCGCATGATTTACAGCACCGGTACAACACATATTCTGTCTGCAATTCTGGAGCGTGCGTCCGGCTTGAATGCCAAAGCGTTTGCGCAGCGATACTTTGCTGATCCGCTCGGATTTCGGATGGCGTACTGGAGCCAGGACCCCAAAGGCGTTTATTTTGGCGGCAATGATATGGAGATGCGCCCAAGAGACATGCTGGCTTTCGGCCTGATGTATCTGAACCAGGGACGTTTTGACGGCGAGCAGGTCGTCCCTGGCGACTGGGTTCAGGAGTCTTTTCAGGCCCACGCCCAGTCACCGCGCGGCGAAGGCCGTTTTTACGGTTACGGCTGGTGGCTGCGTGACATGGCCGGCCTGCAGGTACCTCTGGCGTGGGGGTTTGGAGGCCAGTTGATTTTTGTACTGCCCATGTTTGACATGGTCGTTGTAGCGACATCCGACAGCACTCCCGGCGACACGCGCCGCGGCCATCTTGGCCGATTATATGATCTCGTGGAATTCCAGATTATCGCTCCACTGCTGGCCCAGCAGCAGGCACTGCAAAGCGCTGTGTCACACCAGTGACGGAAAGCACATGGAATAATAACGCTCGGCAGCCGTTTTGCTATTGAAAAGGAAATTTGTCATTATCGAATGGCACCACATGAACAATCACTCAAGACTTAGTGTCTTAAGGAGGAGTAACATGTTGGGTTGGGCGTTAACGTTTCTTGTAATCGCCATCATTGCTGGCTTGCTGGGTTTCACCGGTATCGCTGGGGCTGCGGTAGGGATTGCTGAGATACTGTTTTTTGTTTTCATCGTACTTTTTGTGATCGCGCTGATCGCAAGAGCCGTACGAGGAAAACCTCCCATGTAGTGGTGAACATACAGCAAATTCTGAAGTTTCACACACTAATCAAATCACGGACGTAAACCAGGAGAAAAATTTATGCGATTGATTGCAATTATTTTTACATTTATGGGGTTCATGACACTTGCCGCATGCAGTGACGGTCCTGCAGAAGAAGCTGGCGAGAGCATTGATAATGCCGCCGAAGAAGTTATGGACGCGACTGAAGACGCCGCAGAAGAAGCCTGTGAAGCGGTTGGCGGCGCAGACTGCTAAGATTCAGTATGCAGTTCCCTGACAACGACAGGGCATGCAACAATGATTATTGTAAAATGATCGATAAAAAAGAGCCTGGTAATCCAGGCTCTTTTTTATGAAGAAACAAATCGCTTCAGCAACACTGGCAATAAACAGAGATCCGCCAGTAGCGCCATAATCATAGCCAGCGCCGTCAACAGGCCAAAGATCACGCTTGGCACAAAATCTGAAAACGCCAGCATCGAGAACCCGGCAGCAATCAGTACCGAAGTGTAGAGAACTGCCATGCCGACACTGCGATGCGTATTATCAATCGCGACCTCGACATCGTTGGATTTTCGCTCCTCCAGATATCGGTGGATATAATGAATCGTGTCATCTACGGCGATACCCATCACAATTGCCGCGATTGTAATTGTCATCAGGTCCAGCGGCAGCCCTGCCCATCCCATCACCCCGAATATCGCTGCTGTTGAAATAATATTTGGGACAATTGCCACCAGAGCGATCTTCACGGATCGGAATATCAACATAAACATCAGGGTAATGGCGATATATACCAGCCCCAGGGTCTTTATCTGCGAATCGAACAGCTTCTGCATAATCTGCTGATAAAGCATAAACAGATTGGTCAGCTGATAGCTCTCTTCCGTCACGCCGATAGCAGCCAGATCCGTCCTGACCTGATCCAGAAACTCCGCTCGATTCAGCCCAGGTGTCAGGTCCTGTATCCAGACATTGAAGCGGACTTCCTGTAGCTCCTCATTAAAAAATGAACCCACCAGATCTTCGCGGAATTCCTCCTCCATCAGCCAGTAAATCGCTGTGAGTTCATACTCGGTGATGGGTCGATCATTATTAACTTCACGTGCCAGATCTGTCAGGTTGACTGGCGAAAGAATGCGTCCTGTCGCCTCAAAATTCTCCATGACCTGATGAATGCGCTGCAGCGTCAACGAAGCTTCGGCAGACATGATCAGATCAGGATTATCAGGCGTTTCCTGAATCTGGTAGGTGATATCCAGCGGCGTGGTGCCGCCAAAGTCCTGATCTATGTATGCCAGCTCCTGGTGGATCAGTGTTGACGTTCGAAAGTAATTAATAAAACTGTTTTCCACAGATAACAGCGTCGCGCCAGCAATACCGACAGCCAGTATCAACGCAGCAGCAATACACACGAGCACTGGTTTACCCAGCGCCAGCTTTCGCATACCGCCAACCAGGCCGGTCAGTCCGCGATAATCGTCGTGAATCTCGCCTCTCGGCAGCAACAGGACCAGCACCGGAAACAGCACCAGGCTGGCCAGAATCGAGAAACCCATCGCAATGATCATCATCCAGCCAAAACTGATCACCGGTTGTATGTCGCTAAAGATCAGCGAAGCAAAACCAACTGAGGTGGTCACCCCGGCAAACAGGCACGGACCTATCTTGTGTTGTAGTGTTCTACGAATGCGGTTTTTATGGTCACCGCTATCATCAGTTACCTCTTCCCGATACTGAACGATCAAATGGATGACAATGGCCAGCGTGAGTATCAGCTGCAAGGCAATAAAATTGGCAGAGATCACCGTAGCCTTGATGCCCAGCAAGGCAAACAGTCCCATGGTAGGCAACACACTGCAGGCACAGCAGATAACCGGAATTGCTACCCAGCGCAATCCGCGAAACAGAATAAGCAGCAGCACACAGATCAATGCCGCTATAGCCAGACCGAAGACAATGAGATCGCTGCTGATAATATTGATCAGCTGGTACGCGATAACATGTACGCCGCCAAGATGGATACTGGCACGCTCGGCGTAAGGAGCTGTCAGTTCACGAATGCGATCGACTTCATCGACGCGCATCTGCTCCAGCTCCTGCTGGCTGTACTCCCCCTCGACATCACGAAACAGGATCTGCATGGCCGTGGCGGTTTGATCTTCGTTGACCAGTAGATTGGTATAAATCGGATGATTGTCGAACGAGTCCCGCAATGCCTCAGAGTCGTAGTTTTCCGGATCGATGGAGAGCCCTGACAGATCAGCGTCAAGCTCCGTGACACCTTCTACACCTGAAAACACCGGCACGTTCAGAATATGTCGCACCGATTCAACGCGCGGCAATTCCATGATGTCATCCGCTATTGTCAGGATGTCGTCAAAGGTCTGGTCCGAGTAAAGCTGCTGATTCAGTGGTTCATAGGTGAGAAGCAGAAATTCCTGAGGTGCGTAGCGCTCATTGACCTGCTGGGTCTGCTGATAGAGTTCGTTGTCACGCGTCAACAGGGTGTCAGGTGACGCATCTATTTCGAAGTTCTGCGCCTGCCATCCAAGCCCGCCGGCCAACACCAGAAACAGACAAAGAATCAGCAGAGGCTGCGCGATAATCAGATTGACAATGCTGTCCCTGAATCCGCCAGTTGGCTTGTCACTCTTCTGCGTAGGCTGCATCGCGTTCCAATCCCTGAAGATGTAGGTTTCTCATAAAGATATATGGGTCCTGGCTTTCATCCCTGATATCAAAATAGGTCTCAGCAAACGGTGCATACTGCTGGAAGTTATCGAAGATTCTGACTGCGAGCCCCTCTGGATTATCCATCGTGTACTGAATGGGATTGAGCATGGAATCAAACATGGTCCCGCCACCATCACGCAGGTTTGAAGGACCGATAAATGGCAGCACCAAGTATATTCCGTAGCCTGCGCCGTAACCCTCAAGCGTGTCACCGGCATTGGGAGTTCGTTTCTCAAGCTCGAACTGTGTTGTAGCTGGATCCATAAAACCCAGCACACCGATGGTTGTGTTTATCAGAAACCGGCCCACATCCGTGCCTGCTTCGCGTGGTTTGCCCTGCAGCAGATGATTGACGAGATAAATTGGTGTTTTCAGGTTATGGAAAAAATTGCCTATGCCAGTCCGCACCGGCGGCGGTACAGAAGTGCGATAGGCTCTGGCGGCAGGTGTAATGACATACCGGTAAGAGACATCATTAAATGCAAAGATTGCCCGATTGAGTGGCTGCAGCGGGTCGCGGTACTCCGCTACGGCCACGATGGCAGGGCTTTCTGCCTCCTCTTCGGTAAGCTCCGATTCGTCCCTGACTCCGACCACATTGGGTTCTATATCGTTTGGGTCGACTGGTGCTTGCTGCGCGAGAGCGCTCCCTGCACCGACCCATCCAATCAAAAACACGGTAAGTACTGCACGTTTTCTATCCATAAATAACCCAGTAGAATGCCCCGTGACTGAATACTTGAGAAGGAAACCACGATGTCATGTCGTTTACAAGACAAAGTCGCCATTATCACTGGAGCTACCAGTGGCATCGGCGAAGCAACTGCACGGATTTTTGCGGCACACGGTGCGCAACTGGTAATTGCCGGGCGCAGCAAAGAGCGTGGTGAAGCGCTGGTTGAAAGTCTTACGGAACAATATGGCGCACGGTTCATGTTTCATGCCGTGGATGTCGGCCGCGAGGCCGAGATGGCAGGAATGGTAGATGCCTGTCTGACAAAATTCGGCCGGCTCGACTGCCTGTTTAACAATGCCGGTGCGGGCGAGCGCAGCTCAGTGGAATCTGTTACAGAGGAAGAGTTCGATCGCGTGATGCGACTGCTGGTCGGCAGTGTCACTTTTGGCATGAAACACGCGGCCCGGGTCATGAAATCCAGCGGCGGTGGCAGCATTATCAACAATGCCAGTATCGCTGCTCACCGAATCAACCAGGGTGGCTATCTTTACTCGGGCGCCAAGGCCGCCGTATCTCACCTGACCCGGCTGGCCGGCGTGGAACTGGGACCTCACAATATTCGCGTCAATGCCATATCTCCCGGCGCAATTGCCACACCTATTTTCTGGGGTGGCTCGTCACGCGCGGAAACGCTGAGTGATGATGAGAACGCTGGCAAGATGGCCAAACTGCAGGGCAATCTCGCCAAAGCAACGCCGACCCCGCGTTCCGGCTTGCCGGAGGACATTGCCTACACCGCTCTGTTTCTGGCCAGCGATGAAGGCAGCTATATCAACTGCCAGGACATCATTGTTGATGGTGGTCGTACCGCCATGTTCAACGAGCGCTCCTGATGGAAGCGTTTCTGGTGTCCACCGGACTGGTGACGCTGGCTGAAATCGGTGATCGAACTCAACTGCTGGCCTTCCTGCTGGCAGCGCGTTTTCGCCGTCCGGCACCCATCATTCTGGCAATTTTACTGGCCACGCTTGCCAATCATGCAGTTGCCGGACTGATAGGCAGCTGGCTGAGTGCGCTGCTGGAACCCCAGGCATTGCGTTGGGTCCTCGGTGTGTCATTTGTTGCCATGGCAGTATGGGTGCTGATACCAGACTCTCTGGAAGACACCAAAACCAAAACGACTTCTTTTGGCGTTTTTGGTACCACCTTCATCACTTTTTTTCTTGCCGAAATCGGTGACAAGACCCAGATTGCGACCGTCGCCCTGGCTGCGCAGTATGAGGCTCTGGTGTGGGTTGTGATCGGCACTACGCTGGGCATGATGATCGCCAATATCCCTGCTGTTTATGTCGGCGACAAGCTCGCGGACCGACTTCCCGTGAGAGCCATACACATTGTTGCGGCCATCATCTTCGCTGCATTGGGTGTCGCCACTTTGCTGGGCGCAGGTGAAAGGCTGGGACTCTGATGTCTGGCCAGCTGCCGATTGAAACGGTTCTGCCTGCGTTACGGTCAGCCGTCGCAGCCAATCCAAATTGCCTGCTGGTTGCACAGCCCGGCGCGGGCAAGACGACTCGCGTACCACTGGCTCTGCTGGAAGATACACCACCTGGCGGTCGTTGGCTGGTACTGGAGCCGCGTCGAGTTGCGGCACGGCTGGCTGCAGCGTTTTTGGCAGAGCAACTCGGCGAATCCGTCGGCAAGACTGTTGGCTACCGCGTAAGGGGCGACAGCAAAACCAGCTCCCAGACACGCCTGGAAGTGGTCACCCAGGGCATTTTGATCCGCATGCTTCAGGACGACCCCACCCTAAGCGACGTGACTGGCGTCATTTTTGATGAGTTTCATGAGCGCAGCCTGGATGCGGATCTGGGGCTGACCTTGATGATTGAAGCTCAACAGGTGCTGCGCGAAGACCTGAAAATCCTGATCATGTCGGCAACGTTGGACACCCGCGCGCTGCTGGATCTGCTGGGCCCCGAGACACCACTCATCGAGTGCCCTGGACGGCAATGGCCAGTAACAACCTTCTACCGCAATGCCTCACTACAAACGCCACCAGTCACGCACCAGGCCAATGTGATCATGGAAGCTCTGGCCGCGCATGAGGGCGACATTCTGGTGTTCCTGCCAGGTCAACGCGAGATCCGAGAGTTGTATAATGCGCTGGCCGGCAGGCTTTCTGAAGGAATCGACGTCAGCCCCCTGTATGGACAGCTACCACTCGCCCAGCAACAGGCGGTACTGAGCGCCAGCCGGGATGGCCGCAGAAGAATAATTCTATCGACTGCGATTGCCGAATCCAGTGTGACGGTCCCTGGTGTAAGAATTGTCGTCGATAGTGGCCGCGAGCGAGTGCCAATCTATCAGCCCCGCAGCGGCCTGACGCGCTTGACTACCCGGCTGGTCAATCGTGCCAGTGCCGACCAGCGCCGTGGTCGCGCGGGGCGCGAAGCGGCGGGATTCTGTTACAGACTGTGGTCAGAAGAGACAGTACTGGCCTCGCACCGGGAGCCGGAAATCCAACAGTCTGATCTCGCCGGACTGGTGTTTGAACTGGCCCGCTGGGGTGCAGCCGATCCGGGCAGCCTGAGCTGGGTGACACCCCCTCCTCCCGGCGCTTTCAGCAGCAGTCAGGAACAATTGCAGATGCTTCAGTTACTGCAGGCTCAGGATGCCAGTCAACTGACCCCACTGGGCAGGCGCTGCGCGCGCTGGCCGACACATCCAAGACTTGCACGCCTGCTGGAGTTCGCTGACAAACAGGACAGTCTCGACTGTAAGGGGGTGGCCTGCTGGCTGCTGTCCTGGCTGGAGGAACGGCCAGAATCGTCGGAACCTGATGCGCTCGGCGCCCTGTCAACGATGATCAAGGCTGGTCAATCGGCGGGGCATCGGCAGCGGCGACTGGAGCAGACGGCCAGACAATGGGCGCAGCGGCTGCGAATCAGATTGCCTCAGCCCGATATGACAACACTGCAATCGGTGGCGCCGATGTTATTGCTGCAAGCATATCCAGACCGGATAGCTCTTAGTCAGGGTGAAGGTAGATACAAATTATTCTCGGGGGGCCAGGCCAGTCTGCCGCAACAGCACCCTCTAAGCCAGTCACTTTTGCTACTGGCTCTGGAGCTGGATGGACAACCGTCCAATGCACGAATTTTCAGTGCGGTTTCGCTACCTGAAGCGACGTTAGCCCACCAGTATCCTGAATCGATGCACTGGGAGCCGCAGGCATTCTGGGATGAGTCAGCCGAGAGGCTGGTAGCCAACGAGTGTCGTCGCCTGCGGCTTGGCCATCGTGAACTCACCCTGGCGACTCGCCCCGGCACTGTCAGCGTCAGCTCTTTGCCTGCTGACACTGTTGCAAATGCATTGCTGCAGGGGCTGCGTCGACGGGGGGTCCTGCGCTGGTCGGATGCAGACCGTCAGTTGCTGGGCCGCTTAAGACTGTTGCACAACACACTGGGCGATCCCTGGCCGGATGTGGAAGAGACTTTATTGCTCGAATCCCTTGAGCAATGGCTGGCGCCGCATGTTGTCGGCCTGCATCGGCTGGATCAGGTAGATCGTCTGCCATTGGGAAAAATACTGCTGGAGAGCCTGGACTGGTCACTTCAGGATGCACTAAATAAGTTAACACCCACTCACATCAAAGTGCCTAGCGGATCGAACATAAGCATCGACTACAGTGGAGACGAGCCGATACTGGCAGTCAAGCTTCAGGAGATGTTCGGTCAGGGCGAAACACCCGCCATCGTGGCAGGCAG
Source organism: Gammaproteobacteria bacterium UBA2675 (assembly GCA_002354805.1). Classification (GTDB taxonomy): domain Bacteria; phylum Pseudomonadota; class Gammaproteobacteria; order Pseudomonadales; family Pseudohongiellaceae; genus Pseudohongiella. The sequence continues at coordinate 190,665 of DEMH01000009.1, read as the reverse complement.
AGTACCGCTGCTGGTTCATCTGCTGTCTCCGGCGCGGCGCCCGGTTCAGGTGACACGGGACCTCGCCGGTTTCTGGCAGACCAGCTATTTTGATGTGCGCAAGGACCTTAGGGGCCGCTACCCCAAACATCCCTGGCCAGAAGATCCAGCCAGCGCTGTCGCGACTGCGCGAACCAAACCGCGCCAGCGATAGGGCCATGCGACTGTCTGCACCACGGCGGAGGGGTGAGCTCCGCTTACCCTGATCAGTTATTGTTCAAAAGCCGGTCACGCAGGCTACGTACCGCATTTTCCGCCTGTTCCAGTTGGTCGGCGGCTTCTGATCGCAGATCGTCGACAGCTTCCGAAGCGCGTTGCTGTAAGTCGCCTTCCAGTGCGCCTGAAGCAATGGCGGAGCTCAGCGCCGCCGCCGCATTGCGGGCCAGCTGGGCGATCAGCGGTCGCGAAATCTGTGTGGCCAGCTCATCCGGTGTGCCCTGAACGCCGGTCACCAATACATTGCCCAGATTGATATCGACGGCCCTGCTGACCTGAGCGGATTGCAGAGAACCCTGGATGCCATTAACGCTGATTTCATCGATCGCAATCACTGGCAGGGGGCCGGCGGGCTCCTGTGTTTCGGCCGCTGGCGGGAACTGGTCCATAATTGCATTGAGATTACCGCGGGTGCCCTGTAACTCGTACAGCACATAGGGATTGACCGAGCGGATACTGGTGATCCGGATAACATCACTGTTAAGGCTGGCAATATCGATCGCGACACTTAACTCATCAACACGAATCATATCCTGATCGCTGTAGCCAGGCGGATTGGCGACCGAAAACCCATAGAGGCTGGCGGTACCAGCGCGAAGGTCGATGGCAACCGACTCGAGTCGTACCGGCGTACCAAGCGCATCGGTGCCTGCGCTTTCCACCGCTCGTTTGACAATGCTGTCGAGATTACTGACCAGCAACATCATCCCTGCGCCGACAATCACAGCCAGCGCCAGCAGACCTACCAGTAGTTTTTTCATGCTTGAAACTCCTTTTAGTTTATCCCGGTCATCCACACGGCATTAAACCGGCGTGTGGCGCAACTATGGGCACCTGGAACCGGTGCGTCAAGTTTACTGTCAGCGCGCTACCCCGGGCTTTGCGCTGCCGAATGCTTTGCATTAGCATGTGTCAGGTTCGTCACGGTGCCGGCCTTCCAACTCAGGAGAAAAATAATGTGTGACCAGCATACCCTCGAAGACGATATTTTATTCATGCTTAAAAAGGGTCAGTTGTCCCGACGTCAATTTGGCAAACTGACTGCTGGCGCCGCGCTGGCCGCCATGCTGCCGCCTGTACTCAACGCTCAGGACGTAACCGAATCCGACGTTATCATTGAAACACCCGATGGGTCGGCCGACTGCTACTTCGTCCATCCGTCCAGCGGCAGCCATGCCGCGGTATTGATGTGGCCTGATATTCTGGGCCTGCGCCCAGCGTTCCGTGAAATGGGTAAACGGCTTGCTCAATCGGGTTATTCCGTACTGGTGGTCAACCCTTTCTATCGCAGCGCACCTTCACCGGTAGTCGGCGAGGGCGCGAGCTTTCAGGATCCGGCTATCCGCGAGATTGTTCTGCCGATGGCAGGTCAATTAAATGCACGGACTCACGTTACTGATGCAGAAACCTTTGTCGCCTGGCTCGATCAGCAGTCTGCTGTGGATACCGGCCGCAAGATTGGCACCATGGGATACTGCATGGGCGGCCCGATCGTCATGCGTACGGCTGCTGCTTTACCGGACCGAATTGGCGCAGGTGGTTCATTCCACGGCGGCGGACTGGTCACCGACAACCCCGACAGCCCGCATCTGGGCATTCCGAACATGGATGCTCATATGCTGATCGCGGTCGCCGAGAATGACGACGAACGTGATCCGCAATCCAAAGAAGTGCTTCGCGAAGCATTTGCTGCAGCAAATGTACCCGCAGAGATCGAAGTGTACGAAGACGCCATGCACGGCTGGTGTGTAATTGATTCGGCGGTATACCATCAGGAACAGGCCGAAAGAGCCTGGAGCCGTATGCTTGCCATATTTGAAACGGCGCTGTAACGGCGTCATGAATTGCGGGGCACAGTCCCGCAACCCAGCGAAAAGGAGATATCAGCAAATGAACAAACGTAGCCTGTTAACAGGTTTGGTGGCCGGCTCTCTGCTGGCTGTGGCCGCCCCGGCAGTCCTGGCTCAACCGGGCGCGACCGGACCGGAGGAACACGCCGATGTGACCCCAATCAATAATCTGCCCAACCCCTACGAGACCATGCGCGACTGGGGTACGCTGCCCGACGGTCGCAGCTGGGGTTCGGTCAGTGCAGTCCATGTAGATGTCGACGGTGTTCACATCTGGGCTGGTGATCGTTGCGGAACCAACTCATGTGCGCTGTCGGACGTCGACCCGATTGTAAAACTCGACCCGGACGGTAACGTGGTGCAGAGTTTCGGTGCCGGATTGATCGTTTGGCCACACGGCATCGAAGTGGATCAGGAAGGCAACGTCTGGATAGCCGACGCACGCCTGCCCAACGCACAGGAACTGGCCGAAAACCCCAATATTTCAGGTGGCAACCAGGTCATTAAATTCAGCCCTGAAGGGGAAGTGCTGATGGTGCTGGGTACGCCCGGTGAAACCGGCAACCCGCCCACTCACTTTACCGAACCCAATGACGTCCTGGTGGCTCCTGATGGCCATATTTTTGTGGCCGAGACCCACAGTGCACAGTTCATGGATGAGGAAGGCCCTCGTGCCCTGAGCCGCATCTCCAAGTTTGCACCCGATGGCAGCTTCGTGAAAAGCTGGGGCACTTGGGGATACGCTGAAGGCGAGATGAGATCACCACACGCGCTGGCAATGGATTCGCAGGGTCGCATATTTGTCGCCGACCGTGGTAATCGCCGTATCCAGATCTTTGATCAGGACGGTAATCATCTGGACACCTGGTACCAGTTCAGTCGCATCAGCGGTATGTTCATCGACGAGAACGACGTTCTTTACGCCATCGATTCCGAATCTGATGCCAACTACAACCCAGGCTGGCGCAAGGGCCTGCGTATTGGCAGCGCGCGCACTGGTGATGTCTGGTACTACATCCCGGAGCATATGTCCGAGCGTCCTACCGGCATGGGTGGCATTGGTGCCATGGGTGAAGGTGTGACCGTTGATCGCAACGGCAATATCTACGCTGGTGAAGTTGGTCCGGTGCAGGGTATGACCAAATTCGTGCCCCGTCTGCTGCCAGACAACTTCCCGCAACACTGATTGGTAACAGCCCGGTCTGGCTCTGCAAGGCCGGGCATTTTTAATCGTTTGATCCAGCAATAGTCTGATAAAGAGCGGTATCTCCTGATGGAGGCGCCGCTTTTTTTATTCCAGCAGGTCCATAATCACCGGGAGCATGGACAGCACCAGCAAACCCGCCATCACGTAGTTGAACAGCCGCAGGCGCTGCGGATCGGACAGCATAGCCTGCAATCCCAGACCAAAGAACAGCCAGGTGAGCGCGCTGGGCACGGCTGCAGTTATAAAAATCAGTGCCAGATTGATCACCTGCAGATAGATATTCCCATCTATAGTTGTGAAGGCAGCAATGGCACCGGTAGCCATCACCCAGGCCTTGGGGTTGACCCATTGAAAGGCGGCTGACTGCAGAAAGGTCAATGGCTTGATGTCGCGCGCCCGCTCTGGCTCGCCCGATCGCGCAATGCGCCAGGCCAGGTACAGCAGATAGACGATGCCTATGATGCTGATGATTTCATGCAATTGAGGAGATTGCTGGAATACCGTGCCCAACCCGAATCCAATAGCCAGAAACATGGCCGGAAACCCGATACACACACCCAGCAGAAGCGGCACGCTGCGCCGAAAACCAAAATTCACTCCCGAGCTCATCAACATGACATTGTTGGGACCGGGGGTGATGGCGGCTGCCAGGGCAAACAGAAACACAGAAACGATGAATTGCGTAGTAATGACGATGATACCTGTATCGAGGCGGCCAGTATCAAGTAAACTGGGCCGAACATTTGGCACAGTATACAAACTGTCCTGTTTAAGGAGAAACGCTTATGAGTTTTCGTACCATCTTTGGTGTGCTTGCAATCGCGGCCAGTTCAACGGTCGCCGCACAAACCGGGTCTTTCCAGGCAGGAGAGCCCCTGGGTACAGTCAATCAGGCTGGCCAGGCCACGCCGATGTCCAGCAACGTCAAAGTCTTTGGCAGCTTCCGATTTGCCGAGAGCTGTACCTTCGATCCCGAGCGGAACCTGATTCTGGCCATGAACGCCGGTGTTTCAGAAGACATGCAACCGAATGACGGCTACGTCTCCCTGATTAATCCTGATGGCACCGTCCACACTGCAAAATGGATTGGCAATGATCGCAATGGCCTGACGCTGAACCATCCCCTGGGTAGCGCAATTCGCAACGGCGTGCTGTATGTGGCAGATATGGATCACGTGCGCACGTTTGATCTGGCCAGCGGTCAGCCCCTCGAGGCCTACTCCGTCGCAGAAGCCGGCGCCAGCATGCTCAATGGCATTGGTGTGACTGAAGACGGTACCATTTACGCCTCCAACACCCGAGATCCACAACGCGTCTATCGTATTACGGCGGATGGTGACGCATCTGTGTTTATTGATGGCAGCCCGCTGATGGCACCCAATGGCGTGGCGATAGACAATGATGGCAATATTGTTGTCGTCAATATCGGCAACAACCATGTGATGACATTCGCCCCCTCTGGCGAACTTCTGCAGACTGAATATGCCGTGGAAGCTGGCAATGACGGTGTGATAGTGACTGAGGATGGCACCAAGTACGTGAGCAGTGTGCGATTCGGCAGCATTTCCCGTATTCGTCCGGGCGAAGAGGCTGAGGTGATTGCGCAGGGCATCCCGAGCGCCGCTTCAATCTGTTATGACTCTGTGCAAAACCAGATCATCATCCCGATGAACAACAACAACGCGCTGGGCATACTGCCGCTGGACTGAAGCAGTCGTGCGGCCACACAGCGTGGCCGCTTCACCTTATGACTCAGACCAGGCTGATCGCCCAGCCAGCAACGGCGCAGCTTGCCACCACCAGCCACGGGGGCAGGCGCCAGGTGGCCAGAGCCACCAGCGCCAGTAGCGCCAGACCAAAATCGGCGGCGTCGTTGACGCCGCTGGTCCACACCGGATCATAAAGTGCCGCCAGCAACAAGCCGACCACTGCGGCATTGACTCCCATCAAAGCTGACTGAATACGCGGACTCTGCCGCAGCTGTTGCCAGAATGGCAATGCGCCGGCAATCAGCAGGAACGATGGTACAAATATCGCCAGCAGGCAGATAAGTCCGCCCAGCCAACCCGTAGGAAGTTGATTCATTGCCGCACCCAGAAATGCTGCAAATGTGAATAAGGGACCCGGCACGGCCTGCGCGGCTCCGTATCCGGCCAGAAAATTGTCCTCGCTGACCCAGCCAGTCGGCACCACCTCAGCCTGCAGCAAAGGCAACACCACGTGGCCACCACCAAAGACCAGCGCACCGGCTCGATAGAACGCATCAATCATGTCCAGCGTCTGGGATGACATCGTGCCTGCAAGCACCGGTAGCGCCAGCAACAGAATAAAAAACAGCATGAGCCAGAAAATACCGGCGCGTCGACTTACCGAAACCTGCAATCCATCATCATCTGAACTCTGTGTGTCGGCTTTGAACAGAAACAAACCCGTCACGCCTGCAGCAATGATAACGGCCACCTGCGACCAGGCGGTCTGACTGATCAGCATCAGGCAGGTAGCAACCGCCATCAAGGTAATGCGTGGTGTATCCGGGCAAAGATTTCGCGCCATTCCCCACACGGCTTGCGCCACTACTGCAACTGCGGCGACCTTGAGGCCGCCAAGCAGGCCTGAGTTAATGCCGTCGGCGTAGACACCAATTCCCAGTGCCACCAGAATCAGCGCGATCGCAGAAGGCATGGTAAAGCCCAGCCAGGCAGCCGCGGCGCCGCGGTATCCACTTCGCGACATGCCAACTGCCAGACCGACCTGACTGCTCGCCGGCCCGGGCAGAAACTGACACAAGGCAACCAGGTCAGCGTAGCTGCGTTCACTCATCCAGCGCCGCTGGTTGACAAACTCCTCACGAAAATATCCAAGGTGCGCAACAGGCCCGCCGAAAGAGGTCAGCCCCAATCGCAGAAAGACACGGAAGACCTCCCATGTGCTGCTTTTTCTTGTTTCAGGTTCTGATACAGGCGTCGTCATTGTTGGCTCCGTCGTCTGTCGGTGAGTGGCACCTTAGCGCAGGTAGTTTAAAACGTCCGTGAAATTACCACGGAACATGACGCGTGAGTCATGGCGCTGCCATTGCCACTGGTACATGGGATCGTAGTAATCCTCCAGCAACCGGCGTATCCACAACTTGTGCTGGCTGGCGTCGCCACGCCGATGGGCATCAATAGCGTCTTCCAGCATACGACCAATCTCCGCATACCGTTCACCGCCCAGGCGTTTGCGGATTCTGGACAACGCTTCGCGCAGATCCCCTACAAAACAGTCAAAGCCTTGCTCGGCACCTGCCACCTCCAGCCATTCGGTGGATTTGCGTAGAATGTAATTCTCCCAGGAGTGCTCAGTGCGTGACTCCAGGTCTGCCTCCAGCAGCACGACTGGCGCTTTGGCCATGGCATCACGCAGCACCGGCGGCAATGAACAGCGCCCTATCAGTCGACTTTCGTCCTCCAGCACAACAGGTAGTCCTGGCGCCTGGTGACATTTTTTGAGCATATCGATGATGACAGCATTTTCGAAGTCGATCTGCGCTGGCTGACCGTCAGGCCGCTTCCCGAATGCGCTGCCACGATGATTGGCATGATGCTCCAGGTCGACCGCCATGGGTACATGTTTGAGAAGCTCTGTCTTGGCCGCTCCGGTGTGGCCTGCCAGGATTATCAGGGAGCCCTGCATGCAATAGCGCTCCAGTTCCAGCAGCAGAAACCGCCGCATGGCTTTGTAACCGCCAACAACGCGAGGATATTGCAGCCCGGCCTCGGCAAGCCACTGCTGACAGATCTGGGACCGCAACCCGCCCCGAAAGCAGTACAGATAGCCATCAGGATGTTGCCGGGCAAAGCTCAGCCACTGCTCAATACGCGCCTGCTTGACTTCCCCGTTGACCAGTTGATGTCCCAGGGCAATGGCCGCCTTTTGGCCCTGTGCCTTGTAGCAGGTGCCGACCTGGGCACGCTCGTCATCTGTCATCAGTGGCAGGTTTACCGCTGAAGGAAAGGCCCCGTGCTCGAACTCAACCGGGGCCCGTGTATCAATCAGGGGCAGGTCACCCAGAAAAAGTGACCGATAGTCGTCAGTGTCTGAACGTGCATCAACGCAGCTGGACACGGATCGCCTCTTCGCGTGAGCTGACAAGCTCGCCTATTGGTCTGATCAATGAATCTTCAATGCCCTGGTCACGCAGTAACTGCTCGACACTTGCTGCATGCTCAGGCCTGACCGCGAGCAGCAGACCGCCACTGGTTTGCGGATCGCACAGCAGCGCTCGTTGAGCCTCAGTCATCGCGCCCAGCCGCTGGCCATAGCTGGCAAAATTTCGCTGAGTACCACCGGGTATGCATCCCATGCTGATGTACTCGGCCACCGGTTCCAGTGCCGAAACCTGCGCCACATCAATCAGAGCATCCACCCCGCTGCCCTCACACATTTCCAGCAAATGTCCCATCAATCCGAACCCGGTGACGTCGGTCATGGCTGTGATTCCGGGCAGCTGCGCCAGATGCTGACCTGCTGAATTCATCTGGCACATAGTGTCGCGAGCCAGTGTAGCGTGCTCAGGTCGCAGTTTTCCCTGCTTCTGGGCAGTCGTCAGCACACCAATGCCCAGCCTTTTTGTTAGATAGAGTACATCGCCGGCCTGAGCCGTATTGTTTTGCTTCAAATGCTCTCGACTGACCAGACCCGTCACTGCCAGCCCAAATACCGGCTCCGGGCAATCAATACTGTGGCCCCCGGCCAGCACCATGCCTGCATCAGAACATGCCTGCCGTCCACCATCGACGACTTCCCCGGCTATTTCTGGCGCCAGCTTGTCCAATGGCCAGCCCAGAATGGCAATCGCCATCAGCGGCCGTCCGCCCATCGCATAGATATCGCTGATGGCATTGGTAGCAGCGATCCGCCCAAAGTCGAAGGGGTCGTCAACAATTGGCATGAAGAAATCGGTAGTGCTGAGAATGACCTGCCCGTCACCCAGATCGTAGGCGGCTGCATCATCTTTTGAGCTGTTGCCAACCAGCAGCGCGGGATCGGTCATAAATTGACGCTGTGTGGCCAGAATACGATCCAGCACAGCGGGCGCAATTTTGCAGCCACATCCGGCGCCGTGGCTGTAGGCAGTCAAGCGGACGCTGCGGTCAGCCATTGGGAACTCCTTGGTAAACATGATCTGTTTATGCGGCGGCATTATAGCAGGCAAAAAAAAGCCCCGGGTGTTACCCCGGGGCTTTCCCCCCAAACAGTTGCATCGCTAACCGATCAGTGACCGTCGGTCACTGTAGCGATGCAGCCTGTCAGATTACTGCAGATCAAAGCGGTCCAGGGTCATCACCTTGGTCCACGCGTCTACAAAGTCGTTTACAAATCGCTGTTCGCCATCAGCCGCAGCGTAGAACTCTGCCACAGCCCGCAGTTCGGTGTTGGAGCCGAATGCCAGGTCAACTGGAGTGGCAGTCCACTTCAGCTCGCCGGTAGCGCGGTCGCGACCTTCGTACAGCCCTTCAGTCGAAGACTTCTGCCATGCCGTAGACATATCCAGCAGATTGACAAAGAAGTCATTGCTAAGCGTCCCGGGCTGATCGGTAAACACGCCATGATCAATTCCGCCGGTATTTGCATCCAGGGCACGCATGCCGCCTACCAGAACCGTCATTTCCGGCACTGTCAGGGTCAGCAGATTTGCCTTGTCCACCAGCATTTCTGCGGGCGAGCGATAGGCATTCGGACCGAAGTAGTTGCGGAAACCATCAGCGGTCGGCTCCAGCACTGCAAAGGACTGCACGTCTGTCATTTCCTGGCTGGCATCAGCACGGCCTGGCACAAACGGCACCTGCACCTCGTAACCGGCATCAGCAGCAGCTTTCTCGATCGCAGCCGCGCCGCCCAGCACAATCAGGTCCGCCATGGATACCTGACGTCGACGCTGTGACTCGTTGAACTCGGCCTGAATGCCAGCCAGCGTATCCAGCACGCGGTTCAGCTCGGCGGGGTTGTTCACTTCCCAGCTGTTCTGCGGTGCCAGACGCAGGCGGCCACCATTGGCACCACCACGCATGTCAGAACCGCGATAGCTGGCAGCTGCTGCCCAGGCGGTACGAACCAGTTCCGGCACGGTCAGACCTGAATCGAGAATATCTGACTTGAGCGCACGGATATCGCGATCGTTGATGGTCTGGTAGTCGACCTCAGGGATGGGATCCTGCCATGAGAGTACTTCTTCCGGTACATCGCTTCCGACATAGCGGGCTCGCGGACCCATGTCACGATGCGTCAGTTTGAACCAGGCGCGTGCAAATGCATCCTCAAATGCCTGCGGGTCCTCCATGAAACGCATTGAGATTTCGCGGTAAGCCGGGTCTTCCTTCAAGGCCAGGTCAGTAGTCAGCATCATGGGAGCGTGGCGCTCATTGGGATTGTGGGCATCCGGCACCAGACTGGCTGCCGCACCACCTGCGGGCTGCCACTGGATGGCACCAGCGGGGCTGCGCGTCTGTTCCCACTCGTATCCAAACAGATTCTGGAAGAAGTTTTGCGACCATTGTGCTGGAGTGACTGTCCATGCGCCTTCCAGACCACTGGTAAAGGTGTCTTCACCATTGCCGGCGCCACATTCGTTGGTCCAGCCAAAGCCCTGCTCTTCCATCTCTGCAGCTGCTGGCTCCACGCCAACACAGTCTGCGGAAACGGCGCCGTGTGCCTTACCGAAGGTGTGACCGCCCGCGATAAGCGCAACGGTTTCTTCGTCGTTCATCGCCATGCGACCGAAGGTCTGCCGGATATCCTGCGCTGCCAGCAGCGGATCAGGGTTACCACCCGGGCCTTCCGGGTTTACGTAAATCAGACCCATCTGAACTGCTGCCAGAGGATTGGCCAGATCACGATCGCCGCTGTGGCGTTCATCAGCCAGCCATTCGGTTTCCGGACCCCAGTACACCATATCAGGCTCCCAGTCGTCCTCACGACCGCCGGCAAACCCAAAAGTCTCAAAGCCCATTGATTCCAGAGCAACGTTACCGGTCAGGACCATCAGGTCTGCCCAGGACAGGCTGGCACCGTATTTCTGCTTGATTGGCCATAACAGGCGACGGGCCTTGTCCAGGTTGGCGTTATCCGGCCAGCTGTTCAGGGGCTCAAAGCGCTGCTGTCCGCCACCTGCACCGCCCCGGCCGTCGGCTTCACGGTAGGTACCGGCGCTGTGCCAGGCCATGCGGATGAAGAATGGACCGTAATGGCCGTAGTCTGCTGGCCACCAGTCTTGTGAGGTGGTCATCACCTCTTCGATTTCCTGCTTGAGCGTGTCGAGGTCGATCCGGGCGAAGGCTTCGGCGTAATCAAAATCTTCACCGAGTGGATTGGATGCCGGGTCGTGCTGACGCAGCGGTCGCAGATCCAGCATCTCCGGCCACCAATCGTGGATGGTACGCTGGGTGCCCATTTGACTTGGCGCCGGCTCGTTGGCAGCCGGGACGTCCTGGGCAGATACTGGCAGCATGGTAGCCGACGCAATAACCGCTGCAATCGCGTACGGCAATGTTTTCTTGATCATAAAACCCCCTTGTGTGACATATGATGTTCAGCTTGTTGGGACAGCACTGTGTATGCGGCTAACCGCATAAAGCGGAGCGATAACTCGCCACGTGCTGATTAGCCCGACAATATTAGAAAAATCGATTATGATCTGTATAATTGATTGTGTTCGCAGGGTTGATCGGAAAAATTGATCGAGCCGTGAAACCAGATGCACTTTCACGAGTGATCGCCCAGTCACCAAAGCAACCGGTCATCAAGGACAGAAACCAATGTCACATCAGCCCACCCTCCGACAGTTACGTTATCTCTGCGCCATCGGCGAACACTTGCACTTTGGCAAAGCAGCACAGGCCTGCCATGTATCGCAGTCCACTCTTAGCACTGCGCTGCAGGAGCTGGAGTCCAATCTGGGCGTCAGCCTGGTAGAACGTACACACAAATCCATCATCATTACCCGCATCGGCGAAGAGATCATTGCCCGCGGCGAACGCATTTTGAGCGATGTCGAGGATTTGATGGCAGCGGCCGATGCCTCCCGTACACCCTTTTCCGGAGAGATGCGCATAGGCGTGATCCCGACCATTGCACCTTATGTGCTACCGGATTTGCTGGGCGAGCTGCGCGACCGGTATCCTGATTTCAAGCTGTTCATCCGGGAGGATCTCAGCGAACATCTGACACGCGCCCTGGAGACGGGTGAGCTGGATCTGCTTTTGCTGGCGCTGCCTTACCGGGCCGAGCGGGTAGAAACCGAACACCTTTTTTATGATGAATTTCTGCTGGCCTGTGACCCCTCTCACCCGCTGACGGAGCGCGCAAGTATCTGCACTCAGGATCTGGCGGGAAGTGAGTTATTACTACTCGAAGATGGCCACTGTTTACGTGACCATGCGCTGGAAGCATGCCGCCTCAGCCTGAAGGATGTCAGTGTTCCCTATCACGCCACCAGCCTGAACACCATTGTGCAAATGGTCGCCAGCCGTATCGGGATCACGCTGATTCCCAAAATGGCAGTGGACAAACAGATCCTTAGCGGCACCAATATTTGTGTCCGCCGACTGAATGACACCAATGTCCATCGCTCCATCGGTCTCATGTGGCGACACAAATCGCCGCGAGGCTCGGAGTTTCGACTGTTTGGCGACATGGTACGCAAGCTTAATAAGCCTGACGCTGCTAAACCGGTGTCCGCACAGGAAGGCGATCTGCTCAGGTCAGGAAGTAGACACCCTGCAGCGGTTTGACTATAGTTCGCGGCATCCCAGTCACCTTTTCACTCTGACACCAATCCATGGCCTACGGTACCCTGTTTACAATTTCTGCTCCCTCCGGCGCCGGCAAGACCAGCCTGGTCAACGCGCTTCTGAAAGACAACGACCCGCGCATCTGTGTGTCTGTCTCCCATACCACCCGTGCCCGCCGCCCGGGCGAAGAGGATGGGGTCAACTACCACTTTGTGGATCGCGATACCTTTATTGCGATGCGAGAGCGTGGCGTATTCCTGGAGTCTGCGGAGGTGTTCGGCAACCTCTACGGCACCTCTGCACACTGGGTGCAGGAGCAGCTTGACGCTGGCCGTGATGTGATTCTCGAGATCGACTGGCAGGGCGCGGCCCAGGTGCGTGACCGAATCAGTCCGCTGAAAAGCATTTTTATCCTGCCGCCATCTCTGGCGACGCTGGAGCAGCGCCTGACATCACGCGCGCAGGACGATGAGGCAACCATCGCTGGCAGAATGCAGCAGGCACGCGACGAAATATCGCACTATGGCGACGCTGACTATCTGATTATCAACGAAGACTTTGACCGGGCGCTGGACGATTTACGTGCCGTTTTCCGCGCAGTGCGCCTGGAACAGGCTCGCCAGCAGCACAACAATTGCCAACTTCTGGCAGATTTGCTGACCTGATAGCGACAAGAAGTGGGTTGTTTGCGTCTTTTTTGTGCGCTGACACATGCATTGTCTGAAGGTTTTCAGTATCATAGCCGGTCTGGTTGAATAACAGCCGCCAAATTTCCCCAATATTTTTTGAAACAGGTTGATCGCTATGGCCCGAATTACTGTCGAAGATTGTCTGGATAAAGTCGACAATCGCTTCCAACTGGTAATGATCTCCAGCAAACGTGCTCGTCAGCTGCAAACTGGCGGCAAAGATCCGATGGTACCGGAAGACAACGACAAACCAACTGTGATCGCACTACGCGAAATCGCCGAAGGTCATGTTGACCAGAGCATTCTGCACACTCGCCCCGCTCCTGCCCGTGAAGTTCCCGAAGCCGAGCTGGATGCCACTGCCGCCATGATGGGCGCAATTGTGGCTGAGCCAGAGGCTGAGCAGGCTGCCGACGAGTCACTTAACGACGACGAGTAAGGCGTCAAGGAGTCGGCTGGTGTCCCTTACTACAATCGACTCACTGGCCAGCAACCTCTCAGGTTATCTGGCCTCCGAACAGGTCAACCATGTGCGCCGGGCATATTTCTATGCTGAGCAGGCGCACGATGGTCAGTTCCGCCGCAGCGGCGAGCCCTACGTTACACACCCCCTGGCCGTAGCCGGCATCCTCAGCGACATGCATATGGACCATCAAAGCCTGATGGCCGCCATGCTGCATGACGTGATCGAAGATACTGGCATCAGCAAAACGGCTATCAAGAGCCAGTTCGGTGAAACTGTCGCCGACATGGTTGACGGGGTATCCAAGCTCAACAAGATTCATTTCAGCAGCCACGCCGAGGCGCAGGCCGAAAACTTCCAGAAAATGGCGCTGGCCATGGCCCGCGACCTGCGTGTCATCCTGGTCAAACTGGCAGACCGCCTGCACAACATGCGTACCCTGGAAGTCCTGAGCCCGGAAAAGCGCCGCCGTATCGCCAAGGAAACGCTGGATATCTACGCGCCGATCGCCAATCGCCTGGGCATGAACGCAGTGCGCGTCGAGTTTGAGGAACTGGGTTTTCAGGCGTTGTATCCGATGCGCGCGCGCCGCATCGACGCCGCCGTCAAATCCATTCGCGGCAACCGTAAAGAAATCGTCAAACAGATTCAGAGTGCTGTTGAGGCCTGCCTAGAGCGCGAGGGCATGTCAGCCCGCGTGTTCGGCCGCGAGAAGCACCTGTACAGCATCTACGAGAAAATGCGCACCAAGCGTAAATCCTTCTCGGAAATCATGGACGTTTATGCGTTCCGTATCGTGGTTGACTCAGTTGACACTTGTTATCGGGTTTTAGGCGCTGTTCACAACCTATTCAAGCCTGTTCCAGGCCGGTTCAAAGATTATATTGCCATCCCCAAAGCCAATGGCTACCAGTCCCTGCACACCACACTGTTTGGAATGCATGGCGTGCCAATCGAGATACAGATCCGCACCGAGGAGATGGAAGCGATGGCCAACAACGGCATCGCGGCGCACTGGCTGTACAAGTCATCCGATGACACTCCCAGCAATGCGCATATCCGCGCCCGGCAGTGGATCAATGGCCTGCTGGAAATGCAGAAGAATGCAGGCAACTCGCTGGAATTTATCGAGAACGTCAAGATTGACCTGTTCCCGGATGAGATTTATGTGTTTACGCCCAAAGGGCGCATCATGGAGTTACCGGCTGGTTCAACCGCCGTCGACTTTGCCTACGCTGTCCATACCGACGTCGGCAACTCCTGTGTGGCCTGCCGCATCAGCCGCCGTCTGGCGCCGTTGAGTGAGCCGCTGGAAAGTGGCCAGACGGTGGAAATCATCACCACACCAGGCGCCCAGCCCAACCCGGCCTGGCTGAGTTTTGTAGTCACGGGCAAGGCACGCAGCAATATCCGCCATTTCCTCAAAAACCAGCGACAGTCCGAGTCTATTGCGCTTGGCCGACGTCTGCTCAACAAGATTCTGGCCGGTCATGGAGCCCAGCTGGACAAGCTGACGCCCGAACGCATACAGACTGCCCTGCAGGAATTCAATCTCGAATCACTGGACGATTTGCTCAGTGACATAGGCCTGGGTAATCGCATGGCGCATATCGTCGCGCAGAAACTTTTACCAGAGCAGCCAGTAGTTGCGACACCCGGCCCCAAGAACAAGAAGGAGGCGCGCCAGGCCTCACTGGCCATTCGTGGCTCCGAAGGCATGGTGATGAGTTACGCCAAGTGCTGTTACCCGATCCCGGGCGACCCCATCGTTGCTCATATCAGCTCCGGGCGTGGCATGGTGATTCACATGGACAGCTGCAACAATATTGCCGAGATCCGTCAGCAGCCCGATAAAGTTGTGCCGGTGCGCTGGGATCCCGATGTTGAGGGAGAGTTCTCAGTTGAGATTCGCGTCGAACTGGAAAATGAGCGCGGTATTATTGCCAAACTTGCCACCGCCATCACCAGTAAAGAGGCAAATATCGAACGTATCAGCACCGTCGAACGTGATGCACGATTCAGTATCGTCAATCTGCTGCTGACCGTGAAGAACCGGGTCCACCTGGCCCGCGTCATGAAGCACATTCGTCTGATAAAACCCGTCAGCAAGGTCGCCAGGGTCAAGAGCAAGAAACTTGTCAGGCCCATCAAGAGCAGCATCGCACCTGAATCTTTACTCAGGAAAGCCGGAGAGTAACCACTTACTCCATTTTAGATAACGGACACCAACATGACTCAGAAAGAAGCCATAACCTCTCCTCGCGCGCCAACTGCCATTGGTCCCTACTCCCAGGCCATCCGCAGCGGCAATCTGGTGTTCATGTCTGGCCAGATACCTCTGGATCCGGCGACCATGGAGATCGTCCAGGGTGGGGTTGAAGCCCAGGCCCATCAGGTTCTGAAAAATCTCGCAGCCGTGGCATCGGAAGCCGGCGGCAGCCTGGACGACTGCGTAAAGCTGACCATCTACATGATCGACCTGGCCGAATTCGGCGTTGTTAATGCCACCATGGAGCAGTATTTTCAGAAACCCTATCCGGCGCGCGCCACCATACAGGTTTCTGCTCTGCCTCGCGGCGCACTGGTTGAAATCGAAGCCATCATGCAAGTGGGCTGAAATCTGGAATCAAGGACGATGCCGCCAGCAACGCCGCTCAGCGAACGACCGGTCAACTGCCTGAAAGGCGTCGGGCCGCGTCTGGTGGAGCGCCTGGCAGCCCTGCACATCAGCAGCGTGCAGGACCTGTTATTCCATCTGCCGCTTCGCTATCAGGATCGAACACGCATTGCTTCCATCGGTCAGATTCGACTGGGCCAGGACGTCATGCTGGAGGCCGAGATTGTTGGCAGCGATGTTGAATTCGGCCGCCGGCGAAGCCTGGTGTGTCGCATCAAAGACGACACCGGTCTGATCAGCCTGCGCTTCTTCCACTTCAGCGCCGCTCAGAAAAACATGCTCGCCACGGGCAACCGCATCCGCTGCTACGGGGAAGTCCGCGCCGGCAAGCGCGGCCCGGAACTGTACCACCCGGAATATCAGGTTCTGAAAGCTGGCGAGACAATTCCGGTCGCGGACAGGCTGACGCCGATTTATCCAGCTACTGAGGGTTTGCAGCAGGTTCGCCTGCGAGCACTGATCGATCAGGCTCTGGCCATGCTCAATGAGTCCGACGCGCTGGTCGACTGGGTTCCCGCAGACATACTGGCGGTATTCAAGTACCCGTCGCTGCCGGCTGCCCTGCAGTATCTGCATCATCCTCCGACCTCGGCCCCTGTTGCTGCTCTGCTGGAGGGCACCCACCCGGCACAACAGCGGCTGGCCTTCGAAGAACTGCTCAGCCACCGGCTTTGCCTGCGACGACTGCGGCAGCAAAGCAGCCATCAATTGGCACCGAATCTGACCGGCAAGCCGGTTCTGCGAGCACAGTTCACCAAGCGCCTGCCGTTCAGACTGACCAACGCCCAGCAGCGCGTCAGTGACGAGATCAATGCCGATCTTTGTCAGACAGAGCCGATGCTGCGTCTGTTGCAGGGCGATGTGGGCTCTGGCAAGACAGTCGTCGCCGCGCTGGCAGCATTGCAGGCCGTGGACAGTGGTTACCAGGCGGCCATCATGGCTCCTACCGAGATTCTGGCCGAGCAGCACTACGCCAACTTTTCCGCCTGGCTGGCGCCACTGGGCATTCAGGTTGGCTGGCTGAGTGGCAAAGTCAAAGGCAGACAGCGCCAGCAGGTACTGCAGCAACTCGCAGATGGCAGCGCTCGCGTCATCGTCGGGACGCATGCCCTGTTCCAGGATGAGGTCAGGTTTCAGCGCCTGGGGCTGGTCATTATCGATGAACAGCATCGCTTTGGTGTTCACCAGCGTCTGGCACTGCGTGAAAAAGGTAATGACGGGCAGACGCTGCCTCACCAACTGGTGATGACCGCAACGCCCATCCCTCGCACGCTGGCCATGAGCGCCTATGCTGACCTTGAATGCAGCATTATTGACGAGCTGCCTCCAGGACGCACTCCGGTAAATACGGTGGTCATCGCCAATAGCCGGCGGGATGACGTTATCGAACGCATCCATGATGCCTGTCGGGCCGGCAGTCAGGCCTACTGGGTCTGCACGCTGATCGAAGAATCAGAGGCACTGCAATGTCAGGCAGCCGAGGCTACCTGGCAAACGCTGCAGGAACAACTGCCGGACCTCACAGTCGGGCTGGTGCACGGACGTATGAAGCCATCGGAGAAAAGTGACGTGATGGATGCCTTCAAACGTGGAGATACTCACCTGCTGGTGGCGACAACCGTTATCGAAGTGGGTGTGGACGTGCCTAATGCCAGCCTGATGATCATAGAAAATCCCGAGCGCCTGGGGCTGGCGCAATTGCATCAGTTGCGCGGCCGTGTCGGGCGTGGAGCCAAGGCCAGCCACTGCCTGTTGCTGTATCAGCCACCACTGTCCTTGCAAGGCAAGCAGCGTCTGGGCATTATGCGCGACAGCAATGACGGCTTTTATATCGCCGAGCAGGACCTGGCATTACGCGGCCCCGGACAGGTCCTGGGGACGCAACAGACAGGCCTGATGAGCTTTCGCGTTGCCGATTTGTCACGTGACGCTCAATTACTTGATCCGGTAAAATTGGCGGCTGACCAAATTGAAGTCGCCTATCCATCACATATCGCCCCGCTGGTTGATCGCTGGCTGGGGGACAGGGAACTGTACGGTAATGTCTGAATCAGGATCGATTAAAACCTCACTACCCGTGCGATGTGTGCTTGTGCACGACGAACAGGGTGTTATTGCGCAGTGTCTGGTGCCCACCGACTCGATGCTGGAGCTGGGGAGGTTGCAGGCCAGCAGCGGCCGCGATCTGAACCCGATGCCAAGTGCACAAATCCTGCGCGCCAGCAAAATGCGCCAATTGGTACCTCTGGACAAGTCACGGCAATTCTTTGCTCTGCCCACCTGGGTCGATCAATCCCTGGCAGCACGTGGTGACCTGGCGGTAGACGCTGATGGCATGAGCTTACAGCAGGTGCGCGATGCTCTGCTGGAGCAACGCATGAGCATTCGCCATGTTGATATCACCGTAGCTGCCACTGAACTTGACCACTCGCTACCAGACGCTGATCAGGATCCAGAGCAGATCAATGACTCGCTGCGCAATTTTACCTCACTGCGTATTCGTCAGCGACTTGATGACACGCTGGAAATCCCGCCGCTGTCGCCTACTGCTGACCGCATTATGCAACTGCGGGCCAACCCCAACGCCTCGGTGACCGATCTGACCAATATTGTCGAATCAGATCCCAGTCTGGCGGCGCAGGTCGTGAGCTGGGCATCCTCGCCCTATTACGCCGCACCGGGCAAAATTCGCTCAGTTCAGGATGCCATCGTGCGCGTGCTGGGTTTTGATCTGGTCAGCAATCTGGCGGTGGGCCTGATCCTTGGACGAACCGTCAGTCTGCCCAAAGACAGCTCCGACGGCCTGACGCCTTACTGGCTGCAGGCAGCCTATTGCGCGACCACGGTGGAGGCTCTGTCCCGTCTGATGCCAGCGCGAGTGCGCCCGCGGCAGGGCTTGATCTATCTGTCGGGACTACTGCACAACTTTGGTTATCTGGTGCTGGCACATACCTTTCCACCGCATTTCAGTCGCATCTGTCGCTACACGGAAGCCAACCCCAACATCAGTCACGTCGCGATTGAAAAGCATCTGGTAGGTATATGCCGCGAGCAGATCAGTGCCTGGCTGATGCAGGCCTGGAACATGCCGGAAGAAGTCTGCACCGCGCTTCGTCATCAGCAGGATGCCGACTACCAGGGAGAGCATGCTGAATATGCCAATCTGGTCTTTATCGCGACGCGTCTGTTACGCGAACATGGCATTGGTGATGCGCCAACTGACCCGATTCCGGACGAGATGTTCGACCGCCGCGAGCTGAAACCCGAGCGCTGTCGGGAGCTTGTCGCCAAGCTGGTGGCCTCAGAAGACATTGCTCTGATTGCCGAGCAAATGACTCTGTGAGTGCCCAACAACATCCGTCGCTGCGAAAGGAGATGTCTCTGTTTTGCTAAAGAATGCCCGACAGTCCATTTTCCAGCTTATTGATCAACTCGCGCGCCGCCATGCGCCACGTCTGCACGCACGCTGGCCGGCCTTTGTTCTGCTGACCCGCCTGAATCGCCCCATTGGCACCTATCTGCTGTTATGGCCGACACTTGGCGCCCTGTGGCTGGCTGCCGATGGCTGGCCGGACTGGAAACTGATTGTTGTATTTACCCTGGGCACCTGGATCATGCGCTCGGCTGGCTGCTGCATCAATGATTATGCCGATGCGAATATAGATGGCGACGTGTTGCGTACCGAGAACCGGGCTATCGTAACGGGCCAGATCACCCGCAAAGAGGCGCTCTACTGCTTTGTCGGCTTGTGCCTGCTGGCATTTCTGCTGTTGCTGACGCTCAATTCACTCACCATCGTCATGTCAATTGGGGCGGTGGTGCTGACAGCCATCTACCCTTTCATGAAGCGTTACACCCACCTGCCGCAGGTCGTACTGGGCATGGCATTTTCCTGGGGCATTCTGATGGCATTTACGGCCCAGACTGGCGAGCTGCCACCACCAACTGCCTGGCTGCTGTACGTTGCCAACTGCCTTTGGACAGTCGCTTACGATACCGAATACGCCATGGTCGATCGTGAATACGACCTGAAGATTGGCGTCAAGTCCACGGCCATCCTGTTCGGCGATGCCGACCGCGTGATGATCGGCATGCTGCAGGGTATGTTCATGCTGGCGCTGGTTTTGGCCGGCCAGCAGTTTGCTCTTTCTATCTGGTACTACCTTGGCCTTCTTGTTGCTGCGGCATTGCTGGTCTACCAGCACTGGCTGATTCGCGACCGTCAAACCGAAGGTTGTTTCAAGGCCTTCCTGAACAATCACTGGGTGGGACTGGCAGTGTTTGTGGGTGTTGTGCTTGGTGTTTGAGTCTGTCACTAAAACCAGTCCAGCACTGATAACCCGGGTACACGAGCAAACTCGCGTGTGTTGCTGGTAACAAGTACACCACTACATGCCAGAGCAGTGCCTGCGATCATCAGATCGTGTGGGCCAACTGGCGTGCCTTTTTTCTCGAGTCTTACTCTGATAGCTGCTGAATGACGCGCAGCATCCTGATCAAACGACTGTACTTTCACAAGCGCACACAATTCCGCCAGTTGCTGACGGCGTTTTTTGGGAGAGCTTGATCGGGCGATGCCATACTCCAGCTCGTACAGCACAATGGCTGGTATAGCGATCTTTTGAGGGGGTGTTGCTAACAGGGAGTCGGCGACGCGCCCCATGCCCTTGAAAAAATAAATGAGCGTGTTGGTATCGAGCACATACATCAGAATTTTTCGCGCGGCAGGTCGTCCGACTGGTCCTGCCGTATCTCGGTCAATGTGGGAAAGTCCGTCCAGCTTCCCGACATGTCGACAACGGACTGAGGCCAGTCGTTTGCCAGCTTGTCACTGATAAGCCTGGATATCCATCGGCTTTTGGACACTCCCGCTGACTTGACGGCTGCGCTCATCTTTTCCTCAACTTCATCTTCCAGGTAAATCGTGACTTGACCCATAACACTCCCTCCATATATGTGGAAGTATATGTGCCTGAATTTAGACTATCAAGTGCCCAACCGGACACAGCTGCCCGTAGCAATGACACAACGGGAAGCCGCTTAGTCTGGTTATAGACTATTTTTACTCTAGTGTGGGCATGCTCTGCAAAATGAACACAAGTTCAAATTCTTCTGAGTCCAGCCTCAGGATCCGCAGCGTACCAACCAGATCCAGCTCGTCGACCTCGCGTGTCCACACGACCGAACCCGCAACATCGCCCGCAGCCCGGTGATCGCGCTGCCAGCCCTGCTCGTCGATCTGGGCGGCCAGATGATCCAGCAACACATCCAGCTCCCAATCAAGGTTAACCTGCGTGCGCGATTCAGTTGTATAGCCAGAACCACCGAAGCCTCGCATAGACGGCCCATTAACATTCGAGGCCGTCGCTTCGGCGGGTAGCTCAATCCGCGGCATGTGCTCCTGAATATTGATGGATGGAAATCCACCCGCTGCGCCACTCGCCTGGATCTGGGCCTGATACTGCTCACAACTCGGTCCGCCCGGCGTGGAAGCAAATGGTCGAACCGGCGTATTCGTTTGGGTAATGTAGATTAGGCTGTCCATGGCACCCGCTGGCGGTGCGCTCGACGCTATACGAAGATTGCGCTCGGCGACTACAAATGGCGTGTAGGATGCGCTTCCTGCACTCCCGACCCAGGTGGCGGGTCCAGGATTGGACGTCACAACTGTCCCCATATTGCCAATTCGCAGTGACAACATACCCAGATCATTGCTGCAGAGCTGTATGGGCATGCCCGGCGGGATCGGCATCTGCACCACAAACCCGCGCTGTTGCGGTGGAACAAGGTTTGGCCGCGTGATCATCAGGTAACCCAGCGCTTCCAGCTCACGGATGAGCTGCGTACGTTGCGCTATGCCGTCACCCGCTACCTGCAATACCACTCGCTGGGAATTTACCATGTCGACCGAACCCAGCAGCTCGGCGTCCTGTGGCAGATCAATCTCTGGAAACTGCTCCGGCAGGCCTTTAAAGAAGCGGATTTCAAACGGCTGGTTCTCGCCCAGCAATGCTCTGGCGAGGTCGGCGGGTATGTCACCCTCTATTTCCTGGGCAACGGCCTGCGTGGTGAACAGCAGACTGGTCATGGCTGAAAGTAAAGCGTGTCGCGCGGTCCTGTGCATGATTGACGCTCCTTATGTTGGTCTAGCTTATGTTGGTCTCGCTTTTTTATAGAGTTTTGAGTACCGTTCTGGTTTTAATCCTTATTTTCCATCGCCAGCCAGTAGTGGCTTTTCGCCTTTTCATTGACACCAGTATACGGACTATTTTGGAGGAGGGGGCCAAATTTGGCTGAAGCTGTCGTTTTTTGCGATGATCTGACCACTACGTCATCAGGTGGTCCCTTGCAATACTGGCAGCGTATACTGGCTATACTCACTGACTAACTGGACCTCCTCTGTTGGCTGCCCACCCGAAAAATTCTGCAAGCACCCGTGACTTACCGCAATCCCTGATGCGCCAGCTGCGCTACTTTGGCGTCCTGGGCTGTGTGCTGATTGCATTATCCGCATTCAGCCTGGCATTGCTGCTGCCGACTGATCTGGCGCTGATGTGGCTGCCGCTGACCCTGCTTGTCTGGCTGTACGTGTGGCGGCATTGTCAGCAGCGCCTGCATTTGAATCACCCTGCAGACAGCGACCTGATGTACGCGTCGCTGGGTCACGGCAATTGTGTAACACTGCTGCGTGGGCTACTGATCGCCGTGACCGCAGGCTTTCTGTTGCCCGCCATGCTCCTGCCATTGCCGACTGCGCTGTTGTATGTTCCGGCGGTCGCTTATACCGCAGCCGCCCTTGGAGATGCACTGGACGGTGTGCTGGCCCGGCGCCAGCAGCAGGTGTCGAGGCTGGGTGCTGAGCTGGATACCACACTTGATGCGCTGGGCTTGCTGGTCGCGCCGCTACTGGCGGTGATCACCGGCAAGCTTCATGTCAGCTATCTGCTGGTCAGCATTGCCTATTATCTGTTTGTCTGGGGGCTGCGCTGGCGTCGGCTTCACAACAAAGCAGTGTATCCATTACCACCCAGCCAGCTGCGCCGCCAACTGGCAGGCTGGCAGATGGGTCTGGTAGCAACCGCACTTTGGCCGCCAATACCGGGCAGTGTGACGCAGGTTCTTGGTGTGCTCTTCATGATTCCGCTGTTGACCGGTTTCTGGCGTGACTGGCTGGCCGTGAGTGGGCGACGCGGCACTTCACCCGGAAAAGCCTCATGACAAAAAACCAGTGGCGATATCTGACTGTGCTGCTTTGGGTCCTGGCACTGGCATTGGCCGGCTGGGCTTTGTGGCAGCTGCCACTGCGGGACATTGGCGTTAGTGTCAGCAGACTGCGGTGGCGTGACTGGCTGCTGTGGATATCCATCAATGTTGTCATCCTGTATCTGGCAGTCAAACGCTGGCAGATTCTGGGATGGGCTTTGTCCTCGCCACTGTGGCTGTCAGATCTGTTTCGCCTGCGTCAGGCTGGCAGTGCAGTCAGCTTTATAACGCCAGGCCCACATTTTGGCGGTGAACCATTACAACTCTACTGGCTCAAGCAACGATTCAATATTCCCCTGCATAAATCGGTTGCGATGCTGGGCATGGATCGTTTTGTAGAGATGGGTAGCAATTTTGCCGTGCTGCTTGCCGGTGTCTTGGTGCTACTGGGAACGGCATTACTTCCTGCCGGTGAGTGGCTGCAGATATCCCTGGCACTGATATTGATGCTGACTGGAATGCTGCTGGCTGCGGCGGTGGTCATACGTCACCCACAGTGGCTGGCAGATCGCTTCAGGCCACTGGCACAACGCTGGCGCCAGGCTCGCAATGGCGATGAACCTGATCTGCCCGCGGATCAACAGGCACAATCCAAGGGCGAGCAAGCTCAGTCCACGTCGGGCGGCTGGTCGGCCATGGTGACTTTATTGCGGAGCGCTCTCAGCGATCAGCGCCCGAAACTATGGACTGCGCTGATCCTGTCATTGCTTGGCTGGGCCATGCTGTTGCTGGAGCTGTTTGTCTTGTTGCGGATGCTGGGAATTCAACCCGAGATTCAGGATCTGATCATGATCATGGTGGGCATGCGGCTGGCGATGCTGCTGCCAGTGCCAGGTGGCATTGGTACCATCGAGGCCTCACTGCTATGGTCTTTCAGTCTGCTCGGCCTGCCGGTTGCGGCGGCAGGCATGCTGATTGCGCTGATACGCTTACGTGATGCCGTGGTGCTGATTATCGGATTGCTGTGCCTCGGCAGCCTGGGCGGCCGGCGTCAGGCAAAGGCCTGACGATAAGCTGCCCAGCAGGTTTCATTTTCCCAGAGTTTGACCGTCAGTACGCCCTCACCGGGCGGCGTGATTTTGGGCATCAGCTTCTCGACCAGTATTCGGCTGAAGTGTTCAATACTGGGATTCAGTCCGGCGAACTCCGGTTTGTCATTCAGCATGCTGTCGCGAAAGTAGGTGACGATGTCATCGAGGGCTGCTTCTATCTCGACGATGTCCACCAGGTAGCCATGCTGATTCAGCGTGTCACTCTCGATGCGCACTTCGGCTACATAGTGATGTGCATGTGGATTGTTTTCGGATCCCCAGTCGCCTCCAATCAAATAATGGTTGGCGATAAAATCCCGGGTGACGGCTACGGTATACATAATCTGTCCTGTTGCTTAAGCGTGGTATTTGCCTGGCGTATTTTTCATCAAACAGTTGATGTTGGATACGCCGGCTACTAGTTAATTTTTCCGGTCTCAGGCGTCCTGATAGTCGAACACTGCCTGAACCAGGCTGAGATTTTCTTCATCCAGTTGCCTGTAAAGTGGCTCCGCGTCTTCCAGTGGCACAACATGGCTGATCAGGCGCTGCGGGTCGCAGTCGCGGATCATCTGCCAGGCCAGGTCGAAGCGCCGCTGTTTGTCCCAGCGGCCGCTCAGAGCAGGTGCCACCGTGCTCACCTGACTGGTAATCAATTGCAGTCGGTTACGGTGCGCGGCGCCGCCCAGATTGATGGACGCTTGTTTGTTGCCGTACCAGCTGCCAATCACGATACGACTGCTGTAGCCACTGACGGCGACAGCGAGATCCAGCGCGGCCGGCTGTCCACTGACTTCATAGATCAGATCTGCATCACTTATCTGGGTGGCAGCCTCGTCTGGATGCACCACCCGATGCGCACCCAGCTGTTTTGCAAGTGCCTGTCGCTCAGCGCGACCCTCTACAACAATCAACTCAGCCAGTGGGTGTCTGGACAGCAGCGCTGTCAGTAACAGTCCGACAACACCCTGTCCAAGAACGACGACGCGTTCGCCCATCATTGGCGCACCATCGTGAACCAGATTGACGGCTGTTTCAGTGTTAGGGAGGAAAACGGCGGCTCTGGCCGGTATGTCGTCCGGCACAATCTGCAGGTTTTGTGTGTCGGTCAGAAAATGACTGGCATGAGGCTGAAATGAGAATACCTGGCGCCCCTTCCAGGCAATATCAAGTCCGGAACCTGGCTGCACAACTTCTCCAACACAGGCATAACCGTATTGCATGGGGTACTCTGCCTGCTGCTGCAGGGATTCCAGCGTGCTGTCCAGTGCCATGTCTGCCGGCAGTTGTCCACGATAGGCCAGCAGCTCGGTGCCAGCGCTGATGGCTGAATACAGCGTCCTGACCACTACCTGATCTGCCGCGGGTACTGACAAGTCCACCGTACGCAGCTCTATCTGCTTTGGCGCTGTAAACCAGAGCTGTGTAGCGGTCGCAATGCCGGCGCTCATGCTGCCTCCGCGCGATACTTCAGTCTGCCCCAGACGATCATTTCGTCCCCAAGCTGCTCACTCTGCAAGGGTGTAATGTGAGGAAAGTTCACTTTCGCTGGGTCAGCCAGTCTGCCAATCGCGTTATATCCGCCGACCAGCACAGGCGCTACAGTCAATACCACAGCGTCTGCCAGACGCGTGCGCAAAAATGCCGTGATGACAGCCGCGCCACCTTCAACCATGAGTGTTCTGATACCACGCTGATAGAGTGCCTGCATGGCCTGTGTGAGATCAACATGCCCTTCACCATCACCGGGTGTCACAATCAGGTCACAACCCTCTCGCTTTGCTTCCGCCTGCTGTGTGGTCAACACCCAGCAAGGTCGTTTTCCATTACTGCCATTCTGGCAAAGCTTGCTGCTGGGCGGCAGTCTCAACTGACTGTCGAGCACAATTGGCTGGGGATCGTTGCCGGTCCACTCGCGGACATTCAGACGTGGATTGTCAGCCAGAACGGTACCAATGCCTACCAGGATGCCATCGTGCAGGCTGCGCAGCTGGTGTGTCATGCGCAGTCCTTCAGGGCTGCTCAAGGCGAGCGTTTCGCCAGGTCCGGTCGTAATACTGCCATCCCAGCTCTGCGCGTAGCACAGGGTGACATGCGGGCGCTGCTCAATGCGCCCCGTGCTCTGGTGAAAAGCCTGCTGTGCGTCGACCAACCATTGCTCGAGGCGTTGATTGAAATTCATGAAGTCACTGACTGTTTAGGGAACTCAGTGGCAAAAGATGAGCCATTCGCTGGGCTTTGGTCAACAGGTAATCGAAATTGTCGTTGTTGGCGGGGATCTGCAGCGACACGCGCTCGGCTATGTTAACGCCAGCCGTAGTGAGTGCATCGATCTTGGCGGGGTTATTGGTCATCAATCGCACCGAACGCACGCCCAGATCCTGCAGCATCAAGGCCGCCAGTGAATAATCGCGTCCATCTGCCACATGACCAAGCATCAGGTTGGCATCAACAGTATCGTAGCCCTGATCCTGCAGATTGTACGCGCGCAGTTTATCTGGCAAACCGATGCCGCGGCCTTCCTGTCGCAGATACAGAATCACACCCGTCCCGGCTTTGGCAATCATGGCCATAGCCCTATCGAGTTGTTCACCGCAGTCGCATCGCCGCGATCCCAGCACATCACCGGTAAAGCACTCCGAGTGGACACGGACCAGCACCGGATCGACCGAAGCCGGATTGCCCATGTAGAGAGCAAGGTGCTCTTTATCGTCCAGGGTGTTGGCGAAATGACACAATTGAAAATCGCCGTGATCGGTAGGAATTCTGGCGCAGACTTTGCGGGTGACGGATAGCGATTGTTTGCTCATGGCACGCTCTTCTAGATTGACTGTTTTGACTGAAACTTGCAGTTTCCGGGTCAGCGCCGTGGTAAGGTGGTCTGACTGTTAACTAGATTACGACTGTTGCATTGGAACGGATCAAATCAGCTGTGAGCACCCTGCCTCTCTACTTTGTTTTCCCCGGCGATCTCGACACACCTACTGGCGGCTATCACTATGATCGGCGCTTGATCAGCGAGCTGCGTGCGCTTAGCAAGGAGGTCATTCCGGTTGCGCTGTCGGACCGCTTTCCGACACCAGATCAAGACGCGCTGGTTGACGCTGAGCAGAAACTTTCGGCCATCCCCGATGACGCCCAGGTCATGATGGATGGCCTGGCGATGGGGGTCATGGATCAGATTGTCAGTCGTCACGCCAGGCGACTATGCCTGATTGCCCTGTGTCATCACCCATTGTCACTGGAGGCGGGTCTCAATGCTGCACAGCAGGACGCCCTGCATCACTCCGAAAAGCGCTCTCTGCATTGCGCTCGAGCGACAGTTGTCACCAGTCCCCATACCGCAGAAATATTGCGCACTCAGTTCGATCTCGACACAAACAGCATCCTGGTAGCCTGCCCCGGCACTGATCGCAGCGAATTTGCGCCCTGCCTTGGTAGTCCACCTCAGCTGTTGACGGTCGCATCACTGACTCGCCGGAAAGCGCATGATGTGCTGATTGAGTCACTCGCCTCGCTTACAGATCTGCCTTGGCAGGCACGTTTCGTTGGCGGAGATCACTTCGACAGAGAGTGGGCTCAGCAACTGCAGGCACAAGTGAACCAACAACAGCTGGCCCGGCGTATTGATTTCGTCGGAGCAGTGGATAATCTTCAGCCCGAATACCAGCAGGCTGATCTGTTTGTATTGCCATCAAGATTTGAAGGTTACGGAATGGTATTCGCCGAGGCTCTGGCAGCGGGTTTACCGGTCATCGCAGCGCGAGCCGGAGCTGTACCCGATGTTGTGCCGGCGTCTGCTGGCATTCTGGTACCTGCCGATGACGCAGAGGCGCTTGCCGCCGCTTTGCGCAAGGTACTTTCAGACAGCACACTGCGACAAGACTTACAGAGCGGGGCCAGGCAGGCCGCACTCGCCCTGCCTGGCTGGCGGGACAGCGCATTGCTGGTGCAGCAATTAACCGAAGAGTTGGTAAACAGGAGTAAGTGCTAATGGCCGGGTTCAGTGTCGACTGGCTCGATTTACGTGAGGCTGCAGATCTGCGTGCGCGTGATGTTGCACTGCTGGCTCGTGCCCAGCAGTGGCTGGATCAGTCGTCGTCTGACCAGTCTGGCGACCGGCAGCAACCCATGATTGCAGATCTGGGCTCTGGTACAGGGTCCACGTTGCGCGCATTTGCCGCAGGGGGCATCGAAACCAGTCGATATGCCTGGCGACTTATTGACCACGATGCCGAACTCCTGAGCGTGGCGTCTGAACGTTACGGCGACAGGCATAGCCTGGAAACCCGGGTTGCAGATCTGGCTCAGCCTGAGCATCTCTCCCTCAGCGATATAAATCTGTTAACCGCGTCAGCACTGTTTGACCTTGTGTCCGCTGAGTTTATTGAATCCCTGGTCGCCTCTATTGCCAGCCAGCCTCATCCGATCGCCGTGTATACAGCACTGAACTATGACGGCATTACTCGCTGGACTCCGGCTCACAAGCTGGACATGACAGTGTTACAGGCTTTTAATCAGGATCAGCGCCGGGATAAAGGCTTTGGTCCGGCTCTTGGCCCACATGCCTCCGCCTGCCTCACTCAGGTGTTGACCGCTGCCGGCTACACAGTGCTCTCGGCAAGCAGTCCGTGGCTGCTGCGCGGCAATCATGGCACTGCTGGTGACACTCAGTTGATGACCGAACTGATACATGGCATCGCCAATGCGGTGCGGTCTTCAATTGAGCATGAAGAACTGCAGGAATGGATAGACTTCCGGCTGGCCAATGTCCACACCGGCAGCTGCAGTGTGGGACACATGGATCTGTTGGCGCTTCCGCAGCGCGTGAGTAGGTAGAAGGTAGCCGTGTACAGGCCGGCAATCAGCGAGTGTGCAGCCTGGCGTAGACATCGCCACTGCCCTGGCTAATGTTCTTCAGCTGCTGTCGCATATCGTCAGCCGCAATCCACTGATCATAGCGTAGTCGATGTGACTCACCAGGTGCCAGGTTGTACTCATAATTGCCGAGCTCTTCGAGGCGATTAATACAATCGATCGCCATCGATATTGCTGCAGGGATATACTCAAACGACAAGCTGCGCAGCGGGCGCGACAGTCCCTGCAGGACCTGCAGTTCAAATCCTTCAACGTCGATTTTGCAGAACACCGGCTCACCTTTCTCGGCAATCAGCTGGTCCAGCGTGATTACCGGCACCACAACCTGACGGTCCCATTTTACACGCTCGAATGACGCGTCCTGTTTTACCTGTGTTATCCATTCTTGGGACATGGTAGTCACGGTCGGTGTCTGCGTGCTGATGTGCAGCGTTGCCTCACCTGGCTGCGCACCAATCGCCTGGGCCACAAGATCAATGTCCTCTGCGCTGGCGTAGCGGCTTTGTAGTGTCTGCATCAGCAATGGCTGTGGCTCCACGGCAACGGAGCGCGCACCCAGTGCCTGCCACGCCTTGAGGCGATTGCCAACATGCGCCCCAATGTCGAAACACAGATCGCCCGGGGATATGAACTGCCTGTAAAAGTTACGCATCCGCGCCTGCCGCCCCGGAATGCCGTAGTACATCAGTAAGGACCTTGTCAGCCCCCACCGCTCGCGCAGTCGGGTCGCCAGGGAAGTCGTATTAGCTTGCGTCTGCATTACCTGGCTCCTGTTGCTGTCGATCCGCCAGAGCCCGTTTTTTCCAGAGGCAAACGGGTGCTGGAGAAGGCGTCTACAAATCTATCTCGCAGTTGGTCCATGCGCCACACCGGGGCTTTATCATCCGGCAGCATTCCTGGTTGCCAGCGCCACTGCGATACAGCCTCGAATACGGCCGGATCTCGCGCGATCAGATGCACAGGGACATCACGCCCTTCCGGGTCACCTGATACCAGAGGCGCAGGCGGGTGATCGCCCAAAAGCAGAACAACGAGATTGTCGTTTCCATAATGCTCTAAATAGGAGACTACGGATTCCAGCATGTACTCAATCGAACGTCGATAGTGATCGCGAATCGTTTCAACACTCTGCCAGACTTCCTCTGGTGTCGGGCCGGCCTGGGCCTGCTGGTTAAAAATGCGCCCATCGCCGACTTTAGACCAGGGCAGCAGCTGCGCCACCGGAGTCCATGGCGCATGTGAGGAGATCAGTGCGACCTCGGCCATGACAGGCGGGCGTACCTGCTCGCTGAGTTCACGCGCATGGAGTGCCGACAGGACATATTGATCGGGCATGGTCACCCAGTTGAAAGGCAATCCCTGATAACCAAAATTGTGTGCATCATAGATGTGATCGTAGCCATAGTACTGACCCTCAGGCCAGGCCATGCTGATTGCCGGCATCGCGGCGACGGTTCGCCAGCCTGCTTCTCTGAACAAGCGGTTTAACGTGGCACGCTCGCTCATGACCAGACTTTTGTAACGAGTCTCGCTGTCGATCCAGGTGCCTGCGAGTGCGGACGCATGCGCCAGCCAGCTAAGCCCACCGACGGTGGGGGACGTCAGGAATGCACTCTGAATATCGAAGCCGTTGTCGCGCAGCACATTTTCGGATTGCGATAGCGCATCAAGCATATGCTCAGCAAACGGCTCACGTTCGAGCAGCATGCGCCCGTAGGACTCAGCAAAAATCACCAGCACATCTTTGCCCCGCAGGCGATCAAACAGCTGATCACCAAGACGGTCAGACCACTCATCGACACCGATGGTGGCCGCAAACTCCTGGATGTCCTGCCAGCTTCGCCAGGTGTCTTCGGCGTGCAGTCTTAGCTGATGCCAGGCGTAGGCATCGGTTCGTGGCCGCTCCACCCACCTGAATGTGTCAAGCGCCAACCAGGCAGCGAGCAACACAAGCAGGCATAAACCTGACAGCCTGGGTTTTATTCGCAAGGTCTGCTGAATGCGACCAAGCACCACAAATGCCAGCACACAAAGCAGGGCTACCATCAATGCCAGCAAAATACCTAAACCAACAGCGGTGAAGCTTCCCAATACACCAGTCAGTAAGCGACTGCCATCGGCCAGCAGATGTCCATCAAAAATAAGATTGAACGGCCTCGCAAACATCTCATGAGTGGCCAGGTCGGCCCCCCTGAGTACCAGACTCAGGCCCAGCAGAGTTGACAGCAGGATACGGAACACCGCGCCACTCCGCCCGGGAGCAAGCAGCAGCAAGCCGATGATGACCAGCTCCAGTGGAAACATCGTGAAGGCGGCAGGTGAGATCCAGTCAAGGCGATTGGGCAATACCAGGGCTAGGAACAGAACAGCGAACGCTGAAACTGTGATCGCGTAGTGAGCAACTGGGAAAGAGCGGGGAGTAAAACGCAAGATTGAGTCCGGGCCTGTCGCTGGATGAGAAAGATGTGAGAGCTGATATTGCTATACGCAGTTTAGCCCAGCCTGGACCGTTTGCCGACGTTAAACTCAACAATAGTAGGGTTTTCGCGGACAATTGATAGAAAAAATATTTTTGTGCGGGACTTACGCGCGGAACTTAGCGGTTGTATGATGGTCGGAATTATGACTGTGGGTTAAAAGGTACACAATGACTGATCCAGCCACCACGGCTGGGAGTTACTTGGTCAAAGGATCGTTGCCGAAAGGTATGCGGTGTGCCCTGCAGTTGTGCACGGATGAGGTCGATCTTGTCGGTCGAACACTCCCAGCCTCGGTGTCTACGCCTGCCTTCCAAACATCCAATGATCCCGATAGCGATTTTGACAGTATCTACGGTACTGGTCTGTCTTAAGGATTCAGGGAAATTTCGAGGAAAGGAAATGGTTATCAGAAAGTCCCCCGCTTACGCCATATTGACCGCACTGATTTGTACGGTCGTTCTGGTTTTTGCAGCACCGGTACTGACGCAGTCACAGCCGTCAAGCGCCAGTAGCCCGGCTGGCGCTGACGCCAGCACCGGCTCGGCAGAACCCGAGCGTCGCACGCATCAGTTCAGTCGCCAGTGGCTGCTTGAACATGCCCGATCATTGGCTGAGCAGCCCTTCGAACTGCCGGCACTCGATGAGGACAATCCGCTTAACGAACTCAACTATGACGAGTATCGGCGCATTTCTTTTGATCCCTATGCAGCCATCTGGGCAAGACAGGACCGTAATTTTACGCTGGATCTTTTCCATCCAGGATTCCTGTACACCACACCGGTCAATATCAATCTGGTGGTAGGCGGTGTATCGCGACAGGTGCTCTACACCACCGACATATTCCGGTATGAAGAAGGCATCAGTGACGTACAGAATTTCGATGCCCAGGGCTACTCCGGCTTTCGCGTCTATCACCCTATCAATACCCCTGACCGTTTTGAGGAGTTCCTGGTTTTCCAGGGCGCCAGCTACTTTCGGGGCACCGCCAAAGACCAGTTTTATGGCCTTTCAGCGCGGGGTCTGGCGATCAATACTGCCCGCCCGGAAGGTGAGGAATTCCCTTATTTCACGGATTTCTGGATAGAGCGGCCGGAAGTGGGTGCTGAGAAGATTGTGATCCACGCTCTGCTCGACAGTCCATCGACCACCGGTGCCTTCAGATTTGATATTCGTCCTGGCGATTCGACCGTAATGGACGTGGAAGCTTCTCTCTTCCCCCGTGAGGAAATGACGCACTACGGCATCGCACCGCTGACCTCCATGTTCATGTTTGACGACACCAACCGAAGCCGCTATGACGATTACCGCCGGGCGGTGCATGATTCCGACGGGCTACAGATCATGATGCAGAACGGCGAGCAGATATGGCGCCCGCTGGCCAACCCGCGGCGTCTGCAGTCTTCGTCATTCGTCTCGTCCGCATCCTCCTCAGTCAAAGGATTCGGCTTGATGCAGCGCCACAATCAGTTCGAAGATTTTAACGACAGCGAAGCTCGCTATGACAAGCGCACCTCGCTGTGGATAGAGCCATTGGAGAACTGGGGCGTTGGCGAGGTGGTGCTGGTTGAGATTCCCACCCCGCAGGAAGTTCACGACAACATCGTGGCTTACTGGCAGCCCGAAGACAGTCTGCAACCCGGCAACCAGTATGATTACCGGTATCGCATGCACTGGGGCCCGGTTGGACCGTACGAGCTGGAGGTGGGGCGGATTACCGACACCAGCCGCGGTCAGTCGATAAACGGCGATGACATGGTATTTGTGATCGATTACGCAGGTGGTGACACGATTCCCAATGTCATCACGGATACCGACGCCGTAGAAATTCGTGTTACAAACAGCGCCGGCACTGTGATCAACACCAGCGGTACGCTGGTTCAGGCAACAGGTCAGTACCGTGCATTCATTCGCATCGACCCGGGCCGTGCTGATCTGATTGAGTTGCGCGCTACCTTGCATGTTAACGGCAAACAGTGGGGCGAAACCTGGATATATCGATGGACTCAATAAGGGAAAGTGTGGGCGCGACACCCCAGCCGGCGCCACTGGAGATGCCGGCGCAGAATTTGAAGGTTGCGCCACAGGTCCAGTTCCGCTGGCAATCGCTGGCCACTCTGTTTGCCAGACTGGTCACCTTTCCTGGGGCACTGGCTCTGACCGGCTATGCCGGTTACCAGATGTACCTGATTATCTCGGTCAGTGATGTGACCCGGCTGCAGTGGCTGTTGCTGGTGCTGTATCTGCTGACCTTTGGCTGGATTGCACTGGCCGCCACCAGCTCGATTGCTGGCCTGTTTTTCGGTCATCCGAAAGCGGGCGCCGCCAAAGGTGCGCAGCCGCGCGGCAAGACCGCCTTGCTGATGCCCGTTTACAACGAGGATCCGGCAGCCACCTGCGCAGCATTGCTGGCCATGGCCGAATCACTGATCGCCCGGCAGCAACAGCACTGGTTCGAGATCTTCATCATCTCTGACTCGACGGATCCGGATGTCTGGGTAAAGGAGACTGCGGCTGTCGATCTGTTGCGGGAGCGTCTGCAGGGCCGCATGGCGGTCTGGTATCGACGTCGCTACCTCAACACCGCGCGCAAGGCAGGCAATGTGCAGGACTTCGTGACGCGCTGGGGTGCACGTTACGACTATATGATCGTCCTTGATGCAGACAGCCTGATCGCTGCCGATACGCTGACATTCATGGTTGGCGAAATGGACGCGGACCCCGGCTGTGGCATTCTGCAGACACTGCCGCGACTTTACGCCGGCAAGACACTGTTCGCCCGTTTGCAGCAGTTTGCCGGTACTTTGTATGGTCCAGTAGTGGCACACGGCATGACTGCCTGGCAAGGTGATGACGGTAATTACTGGGGTCACAATGCCATTATTCGCGTCTCTGCCTTCGCCAGCGCTGCCGGACTGCCCGTCATGCCAGGCCCCAGACCCTTTGGCGGCCCCATCCTGTCCCATGATTTTGTGGAAGCAGCGCTGATACGACGAGCTGGCTGGACGGTGCGTATGATGCCCGCCCAGACCGGATCCTGGGAAGAAAGCCCGCCTACCCTGCTGGATTCTGCGGTGCGGGACCGACGCTGGGCCCAAGGCAACATTCAGCATCTGGGCGTGATCCCCACGCGTGGCATGCGCTGGCCCAATCGCATGCATATGTTGATAGGCGTGATGAGCTACATCGCCTCTCCGCTATGGCTGGCGATGATGACCGTCGGTCTGTTGATCAGTGCCCAGATCGCAACCCAGGGCTTTGAATACTTCACTGACGACTTCCAGCTGTTCCCTCACTGGCCTGTGTTCGATTCACAGCGCATGATCATGCTGTTTGGGTTCACGATGTCGGTGTTGTTGTTACCCAAGTTCCTGGGATACCTGGCCGGTCTGTTCCGACGAGATGTTCGCAGTGCCATGGGGCCGATCCGGCTGACACTGAGTGCGGCGCTCGAACTGTTTTTCTCGATCCTTTTTGCGCCCATATTCATGATGATTCACAGCCGTCAGGTCTGGGAAATCATCCGTGGCAAGGACTCGGGCTGGTCGACCCAGCAGCGCGATACCCATGGCACCGACTGGGGTCTGCTGTTCAGGCACCACTGGTTTCACACCCTGGTCGGCATCAGCGTGCTGGCAGGCCTGGTGCTGCTGCAAAACCCGCTGCTTTACTGGATGCTGCCAATTATTACTGGCCTGGTGCTGTCGATCCCACTGTCAGCGCTCAGCGGCAGCAAAAGCTTCGCGCGTATGCTGGCATGGCTGGGTCTGCTGCGGACCCCGGAGGAGGTGTCCGCTGCGCCGGAGATTCACGACCGGGATCGCCATCGCGAAGAATTCCAGAACGTGGTGGACCTGGTCGACATCCAGCTGCTGTTAACAGACAGCGAAAAGGCCTCGCGCCATTTCAATCTGGCCGGAGAACGCCCGATCAAACGCCGCGGAGATCCGGACATGGACGCAGCCGGCGCCAGGCTTAAACTCAGCGATGCCATGGATGTCTCGGAGGTGCTGGCCTGGATGAACCGTCGGGAAAAAATGGCACTGCTGAATGACACTGCTTTATTCGGGTTGCTGGCAAAGCTGGCTCAGCAACGGACGGTTAAAGGGGGTTAAAGGGGGGGTTAAAGGGGACGGAGGGATTTAGCGAGCTAAATCCCTCCGTCCCCTTTAAGATTTAGAAGAACGCCTGGATGCCTGTCTGGGCACGCCCCAGAATCAGGGCGTGGATATCCTGAGTGCCTTCGTAGGTGTTGACCACTTCCAGGTTCTGCATGTGGCGCATTACCGGATACTCATCAGAGATGCCATTACCACCCAGCATGTCGCGTGCTTCGCGTGCCACGTCCAGCGCCTTCAGACATGAATTGCGCTTAAGCAGAGAAATCAGCGGAATACCCAGTTTGCCTTCGTCCTTCAGACGAGTGGCCTGCAGGCAGCCCAGCAGCGCCAGCGAAATCTCTGTCTGCATTACAGCCAGCTTTTTCTGGATCAGCTGATTGGCAGCCAATGGACGACCGAACTGCTTGCGATCCATGACGTAGTCGTGGGCTGCATGCCAGCAGGTTTCTGCAGCACCCAGGGCGCCCCAGGCAATACCCAGACGCGCAGAGTTCAGACAGCTGAACGGACCTTTCAGGCCCTCCACGTGCGGCAGCATGTTCTCTTCCGGCACAAACACTTCATCCATGACGATTTCACCGGTGATGGACGCACGCAGCGCCAGCTTGCCTTCAATCTTGGGTGCCGACAGGCCGGCCATGCCCTTGTCCAGGATGAAACCCTTGATCACGCCATCATCATTCTTGGCCCAGACGATGAACACATCGGCGATGGGTGAGTTGGAAATCCAGTTTTTGGCGCCACTGAGTTTGTAGCCGCCCTCAACTGTGCGGGCGCGAGTCACCATGCCACCCGGATCAGATCCGTGGTCCGGCTCGGTCAGACCAAAACAGCCAATGTATTCGCCGCTGGCCAGCTTGGGCAGATACTTCTGCTTCTGCTCTTCGCTGCCGAAAGCGTGGATCGGGTGCATGACCAGCGAGGACTGTACGCTGAACATTGAGCGGTAGCCTGAGTCGACGCGCTCCACTTCACGAGCTACCAGACCATAGCTTACGTAGTTGGTGCCGGTACAGCCGTAGCCGTCCAGTGCCGGACCCAGCAGGCCTAGTGCGCCCATCTCGCGGAAAATTTCAGGATCAGTCTGCTCGTTGCGATACGCGTCACGCACCCTCGGCAGCAGTTTTTCCTGGCAGTACTGACGCGCCGTGTCACGAATCATGCGCTCTTCTTCGGTCAGCATCTGTTCCATCAAAAACGGATCTTTCCAGTCAAACGGTGCGTTGTCTGATTTTGCAGACATATTCTACTCCTGATTCAGCTAGCTAAATGGGTGTCTTTTATCGAGCAAAGGATCGGTATTTTATCAGCAAGGCGTAGTGGGCAAAAGGATAAATATCACAGCCATGCTTTAATCAGGCTGCTACAATAAGCGGTTATGGACGTATCTCACTTACTAGATTCCCTGAACGACGAGCAACGCCGGGCTGTCTCCGCGCCCCCTGGCAGTATGCTGGTACTGGCTGGCGCCGGCAGCGGCAAGACCCGCGTGCTGGTCCATCGCATCGCCTGGCTGATGCAGGTGGAGGGCGTATCGCCCTTTGGCATTCTGGCCGTGACATTTACCAACAAGGCCGCCCGCGAAATGCGCAGCCGTATCGAAGAGCTGCTGGAGCGCCCGATCGGCGGTATGTGGGTCGGCACTTTCCATGGCCTGGCGCACCGGCTGCTGCGCCAACACTGGCGTGAAGCCAATCTGCCTGAGAACTTCCAGATCCTGGACAGTGATGACCAGCTTCGCCTGATCAAGCGTCTGAGCAAGGCGCTGGGCATTAACGAGGACAAATGGCCCCCGCGCCAGGTGCAGTGGTACATCAACGCACAGAAAGACGAAGGTCTGCGCGCCGCCAACATAGAACACTACGGTGACGAGTTCACCCGCACCATGCTCACGGTCTATACCGCCTATGAAGAGGCCTGTCAGCGCGGCGGCATGGTGGACTTTGCTGAAATTTTGCTGCGCGCCCACGAGCTGTGGCTGAACAATCCAGGCCTGCTGGACCACTATCAGCGCCGCTTCAGCCATATCCTGGTCGATGAGTTCCAGGACACTAACGCTGTGCAGT
Organism: Gammaproteobacteria bacterium UBA2675; assembly: GCA_002354805.1. GTDB lineage: Bacteria > Pseudomonadota > Gammaproteobacteria > Pseudomonadales > Pseudohongiellaceae > Pseudohongiella. The sequence goes on along the minus strand of DEMH01000009.1, from coordinate 152,920 downwards.
ACGCCTGGCTGCGCGTGCTGGCCGGCGGCAACAATCACCTGATGGTGGTTGGCGACGATGATCAGTCGATTTACGGCTGGCGCGGTGCCCGCATCGAAAACATCCAGCAGTTCAACAAGGATTTTACCGGCGCTGACATCATCCGGCTGGAGCGCAACTATCGCTCGACTTCCACCATCCTCAAGGCAGCCAACCACCTGATTGCCAACAACCAAGGCCGGCTGGGCAAAGAGTTGTGGACGGAGGACCGCGAAGGCGAAGCCATTTCGCTTTACGAGGCGTTCAACGAGCAGGACGAAGCCAGATTCATTGTGGATCGACTGCAGGACTGGCTGAACACCGGACATCGCCTCAGTGATGCAGCAGTCCTGTACCGCTCCAACGCCCAGTCCCGCGAGCTGGAAGAAGCGCTGCTGCGCGTGTCCATGCCCTATCGCATCTATGGCGGCCAGCGCTTCTATGACCGGCTGGAAATCCGCAATGCACTGGCCTATCTGCGCCTGACCGTTAATCGCCACGACGATACTGCCATGGAGCGTGTCATCAATGTGCCGACGCGCGGCATTGGTGCGCGTACGCTGGACAGCCTGCGGGAACTGGCGCGCAATGACGGGTCGTCCCTGTGGCAGGCCTGTCAGCGCAGTCTCGACCATAAACTGTTGCCTGCTCGCGCCGCTGCCGCCGTGCAGGCATTCATGCGTTTGATTGATGACATGGATGAAAACTGTGATCCGCTGGAGCTGGGCGAAAAAGTCGCTCATGTCATCAAGCAGAGCGGCCTGATTGAACATCATCAGAAAGAGGGCGGTGACAAAGCCCAGGGGCGACTGGAAAACCTGGACGAACTGATCAGTGCCACACGCAGCTTTGCCGAAGACTGGCAGGCGCAAAGTTCCGGCCTCGACGAGAGTGATGACCCGCTCGCGCTGACCAGCGACGTACTTGCCTCGTTCCTGGATCAGGCGGCACTGGACGCCGGCGAGGCTCAGGCTTCAGAATCAGACGACGCCGTGCAGATGATGACTCTGCACAGCGCCAAAGGCCTGGAGTTCCCGCTGGTGTTTCTCGCCGGGATGGAAGAAGGCCTGTTCCCGCACAAAATGTCTATGGAGAACTTGACCGGCGTGGAGGAAGAACGCCGGCTCTGCTACGTCGGCATCACCCGCGCCATGGAAAAGCTGTATCTGACCTGTGCGGAATCGCGGCGCATGCACGGGGATGTCAACATATGTCGCCCATCCCGGTTTATCCGCGAATTGCCGCAGGAGTTGATTGAGCCGGTACGGATGAAAACCACCATCCAGCGCCCGGCAGTCGCGCCACGGGCCTCGTCGAGCAGTCTTTACGGCGGTGCTGCGGTGCCTCAGACCAACATCACCCTGGGCCAGCGTGTGCGCCACGGCAAGTTTGGCGAAGGCGTGGTCCTGAATTATGAAGGCAGTGGCAATAATGCACGCGTCCAGGTGAATTTCACCGAAGTAGGCAGCAAGTGGCTGGTACTTGCCTACGCGCGTCTTGAACCTATTTGATGATGGCAACGTATTCAGTTGCCTTCGACTGGCAAAATGTTTGCTAGGGCAGTCGCTTACGCGCTATAAGAGTGGAACAAAAACAAGTGGGACAATAAAAACGGGAGACCCTCAATGTCCATGTTAAACGTGCTAGGCATCATCATCTTCGTCGGGCTGCTGTACGCCCTGTACAAACTCCGCAAACCCGACACCAGCCTGGCCAAACAGGTCTTCATAGCGCTTGCCATGGGTGTGGTGTTTGGACTGTTCCTGCAGATCCTTCATGGCGGCAATATCGATGAAATCCGCCCCACGCTCACCTGGACGGATCTGCCCGGTGATATCTATGTCGCATTGCTGCGCATGATCATCATCCCGCTGGTGCTTGTCACCATGATTGCGGCGGTGGTGCGCCTGCATGAGGTAGCCGCACTGGGCAAGATTGGTGGTTCCGTCATTGGTATTCTGGTGTTCACCACGATGATTGCGGCGATTGTCGGTATCGTCGTCACCAACCTGTTCGGACTGACCGCTGAGGGCATGGTCGGTGGTGCGCGCGAAGCCGCGCGGGTGGAATTCCTGGAGTCACGGGCGCCCATGGTCGAAGGTCTGACTTTCGCTCAGGTCATCGTCAATTTCATCCCTACCAACATTTTCCGTGACCTGACCGAAGCACGCAGTACATCCATTATCGCCGTCGTCATCTTCGGTATGCTGTTTGGTCTGGCGGCACTGCTGGTCAGCCGCGAGAAGCCTGAATACAGTGACCGCATCAAAGGCGGCACGGAAACCGTGCAGGCCATCGTGATGCGACTGGTGAAGATGATCATGGGTCTGACACCTTACGGCATCCTGTCGCTGGTGACCTATGTGGTAGCGGGCTCCAATGGCAGCGACATCCTGAATCTGATTGGTTTTGTTGTGGCGTCCTACGTAGCCCTGGCTATCATGTTCGGCGTGCACGGCCTGCTGCTCAGCCTGACCGGCAATAACCCGGCCGAGTTCTACCGCAAGATCTGGCCAGTGCTGACCTTTGCATTTGCCACCCGCAGCTCAGCGGCTACCATCCCATTGAATATCCGCACGCAGGTAGATGAACTGAAGGTACCGCCGTCGATTGCCAGTCTGTCCGCATCGTTTGGCGCCACCATTGGCCAGAATGGCTGTGCCGGCATCTACCCGGCCATGCTTGCAGTGATGGCCGCCCCGACGGTCGGCATCAACCCGATGGACATTGGTTTTATTCTGTCACTGATCGGCATTATCACTATCAGTTCGTTCGGTGTCGCCGGTGTTGGTGGCGGTGCAACATTTGCTGCACTGATCGTGTTGCCAGCCATGGGTCTGCCGGTTGAGCTGGCCGCACTACTGATTTCAATTGAACCGCTGATAGACATGGGCCGCACCGCACTGAATGTCAGTGGAGCCATGACCAGCGGCAAAATCACCAGCACGTTTATCAAGGAAGGCGTTTAGGCTTGTAAAGGGGACGGAGGGATTTACGTTCGTAAATCCCTCCGTCCCCTTTAGGCCCGTCCCCTTTAGGCCCTTTGGGTCTTTAGGCTGGTGGCGTAATGCGGCGGGTGCGGCCGTTGTCATCGATGGCCACAAAAATGAACAGGCCCTCGGCCACCTTGCGCTGTGCTTCGTGCGTCAGCGAGTTGGAGATCCACACTTCAATGTTGATGTGCATCGAGCTGCGGCCAATCTCCAGCACCTCGGCATAACAGCTGACCACCGAACCGACGCTGACAGGTGCCAGAAACTCCACATTTTTGATCGCAACCGTGGCGGATCGGCCACGGGTCACCTGTTTGGTGGCAATGCCTGCTGCAAGGTCCATCTGCGAGACCAGCCAGCCACCGAATATGTCGCCATTGGCGTTGGTATCCCTGGGCATGGCCAGGGTCTGCAGGGCAAGTTCCCCTGCCGGAACGGGGTCTTTATCCATATCGTCGTCGATCAGGCCCACCTTGTACTCCTGTTTTTGGTTTTGTTCAGGGACCTCTAAACCAGGCCATCAGCAGCTGAAAACTGACTACCAGCAAGGCCAGACTGACTATTAGCATGAACCAGGCAAGCAAATGAAAAAAGAATCTTGCCAGTTTGCGGCGTATTTTGCCTGTCCAGCCCAGATTTTGATAGTCATTCAGTGGAACATTGGTAAATACGGTTATCGTCGAGGCGCAGAGCAGCAGCCAGAGTGTCAGGACAATGATGGGTATCAGCCACTGATCCTGCACCGGCATTGGAGCCCATACCAGCACCCAGGCGCATACTGCCAACATCGTGGCCAGCGCCACAAAGGCGGGGCCTTTAAACAAGCGACTGCGCTGTACGATCTTTTCAAACAGTACCAGCATGGTAGCTCACGCGTTACAATGGTGTTTTTGTTCAGACATATTCAAGGTACCAGGGCACAACATGAGCCAGACGCAACAGCTCCCGGTAATCGCAGGTTACAACGACAATAATGACCCTGTTGTGGAACAGGTCTCAGCTATTGCTGTCGAGGGACACCCCGATCAGTTCCGGCTGCAGAAATCGCCTGTTTTCGTTCGCGGACTCGCTTCCGGTGATCTTATCCGATATCCGGCCGATAACACGGGTGGATACGAACTACTGGAACATAGCGGTAATCTGAGCATCCGTGTTTTCAGTAAGCATAACATAGCGGAGCTGGATCAGGCCCTGACACCTGATATCGAGCTCATCGATGGTACCCGCGATGTCTGCAGCCCGGGTGTGCTGATTTACAGTGTGCATGTATCGATTGGCTTCAAGAAGATTGAAGAAGTCATTACCGCCGTACTTAAGCGCTTTCCGGAAAGTGTCTGGTACTATGGCAATGTTTACGATCCTGAGGATGGCCAGACGCCACTGAACTGGTGGCAGGATCTCGCCAGCTCGGTGTAGTGGTCGCATTAGAGGCTTTATATGTTATTGGTTTTATCACCGGCAAAATCACTCGATTTTGAGTCAGCGACTCCCAAACTGACGGTTACTCAACCCGAGTTTCTGGATGCGTCGGCCAAACTGGTGAAAACGCTGCGCAAATATTCACCTGAAGATCTGTCAAAATTGATGCACATCAGCCCAAAGCTGGGCGAACTGAATTTTCAGCGCAATCTGAACTGGCAGCTTCCGTTTAACGAAGACAACGCACGACCGGCCATTTTTGCCTTCACGGGTGATGTGTACATCGGGCTGGACGTTCAGTCGCTCAACAAACGCGATCTGACATTCGCGCAGAATCATGTCCGTATCCTGTCAGGTCTTTACGGCCTGCTCCGGCCGCTTGATCTGATGCAGCCTTATCGGCTGGAAATGGGTACAGCGCTCAAACATGGAAAATTCGTATCTTTGTATCAATTCTGGGGCGACACTCTGACAGAGCACCTGAACTCTCTTCTGGCAGAACAGAAAAACCCGTTCCTGCTTAATCTGGCCTCTAATGAATACTTTAAGTCGCTCAGCCCCAAAAAGCTTTGCGCCCCTGTTGTCAGCCCGGTGTTTAAAGATTACAAAAATGGTCAGTACAAAATAATCAGCTTTTACGCCAAGAAGGCTCGCGGCATGATGGCTTCATGGGTAATCAAAAATCGGGTACGGAGCAGGTCAGCGCTACTGGACTTTGATGTGGCAGGTTACCGATACAGTGAAAAGGACTCCAGTGAAAAGTCACCCGTCTTTTTGAGAAAGCAGGCCTGATATGAAGCTCCGAATTCTGCTTTGCGACGACGCCAGTTTCATCCGCGACCTGATAAAGCGAACAGTTCGCAAATATCTTCCGCAGTGTGAGGTCATGGAAGCCTCGGATGGTCGTAAAGCTCAATCAATTCTGGCCAGACAACCTGTCGACCTGATCCTCAGTGACTGGGAGATGCCAGGCATGAGCGGCGAGGAGTTGTTGCTGTGGGTACGCGCCGAGGAGAAGCTGGCATCGATTCCTTTCATCATGATCACCAGCCTGGGTGGCAAAGACAATATCATGCGCGCTGTGCAGGCCGGTGTCTCCGACTATCTAGGCAAGCCCTTCACACCCGAAGAGTTGTTGCAGAAAGTCCGCAAGTCTTTGGTTCGCTCAGGCAAGCTGCCGAAATCAAACGCCGAACCCACTCAAAGTGGTAAATCTGGCCCCTTTAGTTCCGTTGAGATTCTCAGTGGCAAGGACCCCTTAGCGGGAGGCTCAGCGGCAGCACTGACCGCTGGCAAGCCTGAGAAGCCACGCATCAAGGGCACCGGCATTATTCACTGGGGCGGTCAGGAGTTACGCTGCATGATTAAGGCCATCAGTATTGACGAAGCACTGATGGTAACCAAACGAGCCGATGCTCATCCGGGTGTGTTTGAGTCACTGACGCTTACACTGTCACCCGGCAACCAGGCGGCAGGCAGCATCACCGGGCTCAAAGCCTATGTTCACAGTTGCGCCGCGGTTGAAAAAAGACAGGACTCGGAGTTTATCAATCTGCTGGTCCGCTTTATTGACCCTGACAATGAACAGCGCAAGTTACTTGGTGAACTGATCGTCGACGGTCAGTGATTTTTTGAACGGGAGATACGTTTCGGCAGAGTCGATGAACTCCGTGACGTGGAGCGACTCTTGCTGACAATAGTCGGCGATCGCGTGTCTGAATGCCGGATCTTCTATCCAGTGATATGACAGCGTGCGCACCGGTTCAAACCCACGGCGTAGTTTGTGCTCACCCTGGGCTCCCGCGTCGAAAAGTGTCAGCCCCTTTTCAATACAGAACTCAATGCCCTGGTAATAGCAGGTTTCGAAATGCAGATTGTGAAAATCTGCCTCACACCCCCAATAGCGTCCAAACAGCGAGCGCTCATCGTAAAGGAATAGCGCGCCAGCGACGTATCGATCATGGTGCTTCACCATGATGAGCAGGACATTCTCGGGCATGTCACTGGAGAGACGAGAGAAGAAGTCGCGCGTCAGATAACCGTGCTGACCACGAATCTGGTATGTATTCTGATAAAAACGATAAAAAACATCCCAGGTTTGCTGATCAATATCGTGGCCGTGAATTCGGTGAAAACTCAAACCCAGATCATTGACTGACAATCGTTCCTTGCGCAGATTCTTTCGTTTGCGCGAACTGAACTGGGCGAGAAAATCATCAAATGAATCATAACCTCGATTATGCCAATGGTACTGGCAACCCTCACGCCGGATGAGGCCAGTCTGATCAAGCCCATCTGCATCATCAGGGTGTGGAAACAAAAGATGCCAGGAACTGAAATCGCCTTGCTGTGTGTACCCTCTTATCGTATCCACAAGCAACGGCAATACTTTGCTTTGTACCTGTGCATCCTTCACCAGCAGGCGCGAGCCCTGGCTGGGTGTGAACGGGATTGCCGTCAACAGTTTTGGGTAGTATGGCTTGCAGTAACGACGATAGGCATCGGCCCAGGACCAGTCGAATACATATTCCCCGTAAGAGTGGTGCTTGACGTACAGTGGCATCGCTGCGATCAGTTCATCCTGATCGTGCACCGTGACATGATAGGGCTGCCAGCCAGTTGAGCGGGCCACTGAGTCGCTTGCCTCCAGCGCCGCCAGAAATTCATGCCTCAAAAATGGACCTGAACCAGCGGCCAAGGCATTCCATGATGCAGCGCTGATGTCCTGCATGCGCTGTCCCAGACGAACTCGCACTGTCTTGGCAACCCCCTTCCTGCTATAGTTTCTCACTGCAGTGTAACAGGAAGGCAGCGGTGGAAGCCCAGAATCTGATCACAAAAATCAAGGATAGACGCGAATCTCTGCGCAAGTCAGAGCGCAAGGTGGCTGATTTTGTCGTAGACAATGCAGCTGCCGTGCTGACCATGCGTATCATGGATGTTGCCGCGCATGCTGAGGTCAGTGAGCCGACTGTCGTCCGTTTCTGTCGGGCGCTGGACTTTGACGGCTTCCAGTCTTTCAAGTTGCAACTGGCCCAGCATCTGGGCGCCAACAGCAGCTATTCGCAGTTCTCGGTTGATGATTCAGATACGGTCGCTGACCTGAGTCATAAAGTGTTCGATTCGACCATTGGGTCGCTAATCGCTGTCCGCGATGAACTCGATCCAGCGGCGCTGGAAGCCGCCATCGTTGCCATCAATCAGGCCAAGCGCGTCGAGTTTTATGGTTTCGGTGCGTCCGGCTCGGTGGCGTCTGACGCCCAGCACAAGTTTTTCCGCCTGCAACTTTCCAGTGCGGCCTATACGGACCCTCATATTCAGCACATGTCTGCTCTGTCATTAAGCGAAAGCGATGTGATTGTGGCGATATCGCAGTCTGGCCGAACCAGAGCCCTGATTCAGAGTGTTGAACTGGCACTGGAAGCAGGTGCCACTGTCATCGGCCTGGCGCCCCAGGACACACCGTTGATCAAGCTGTGCACCATCCCGATTTTTGTCAACATGGAAGAAGACCTGCAGGTGTTCACACCGGTCTCATCCCGGATAGCCCACCTGCTGGTGATTGATGTGCTGGCGATGGGTGTCGCCCGACTGCGTAAGGATCTGCTCAAGGACTACCTGAAACGCATCAACAAGAGCCTGAAGGCGCTGCGGACGCAGAAGCCGAATGCTGGCGGGCCTGAGCTGTTGTAAACCATCACTCCCATAAGTGGGGCCGTCCCTGGCCCCTTTCTCGTCCCTGCAGCAATTCCCTGCTACCAGGCGTCCCTGCCCTAATCCGCCTCCTGCCTCAAGGAGCCACGTGGTATAGTGGCTGAGCGCCAGCCGCTGTGTAGAACACCACGTCGCCGCGTCCGTCGTTATTCAGGTCCTTGAACTCAAAGGCCACACCACGTGCGTCCTTGTTGGCTGTCAGGAATTGCTGCTGGGCACTGCTCAGCGTACTGACAAAGAAACCAGGCTTGTAGACACCAACGTTCGGTATGGTAATGATGCCGGTGTTTCGATCGGTGGTCAGCGTCAGACCATAGTCTGTTACTGATCGATAGAACACAGGATCATGGACATACGGCACTATCGTCTGGTTGACGCCATTGCTGCACTTCACACCAAATGAATAGCCTGCCGAATTGGGTTCGCCAACTGGTTCTATCAATGTGCTGGTGCCACAGCTACCAGCTGTATTAGCCAGATTGTCATAGGCGAACACGCCGACAAAGGTATCTGTGGTGCTCAGCGAGACATGAATCGCGCCGCGCTCACGCAGACTCATCTCATAGCCAGCGCTTTCCACCAGGCTGGTGAAGCCAACCAGGTCGACCGCGATCGGCGCCAGTTCCATGGCTACACCGCTGGCGACTATCAGGGCCCGGCCATCGCGCATGAATGACAGTCCCTCAGGCACGCTGGATGACACGATACGGGTATTGACCACGGCCGCCGAGTAAGTCTCACCTGGCGCCTTGATCATCACTGTTCCGGTCAACGCATCTACAGTCAGCTCTATACCACCGGTGCTCAGAGCAAACACCTGCCGACCATCAATGGTTTGCAACGATTGTGACCCACCGGTCAGGAACTGCACCAGCGCTGACAGTAATACTTCACTGGCGCTGGAGCCGGCCACAGTTACACCATCAGGATTGGATACTGCCGTCAGCACATTGGTGAGACGCTCACTGGCAACCGTATCCAGCCCCCGATTGGCAAGCTCCTGCTGGACAGCGGTGTTGTCCGCCTGAATTCGCGACTTGACCGCTACTGACGCGTCGATCGCAAATTCCAGAGCCTGAGGATTGGTTCGCAGCAGGTTCTCTACCTCCGCTGGGCTATCAACATTTATTCCCGGCGCGAACGACGAGATACCTGTTTTCACCGCCTTGGTCACCAGGGCCTCGGCCTGTGCTACCAGCTCAGTGGTCAACTGCCCGCCCGCTGCCGAAGCGGCGTTGATGACGGCGCTGGTAGCCGCGACCATGGATACCAGCTCGTCGTTGCTGCTGCCAGCGCGGATCAGATTGCTGGAGTTGCTCACTGTAGTGCTTGCCAGGTTCTGCACAGTGGCACGCTGTTCAGGCGTAATGTCCTGGCTACGCGTGCTCAAGGCGGTCAATACGGTCGCGACACTGTTGATGGAGCTGGTCGCCGCCGTGTTTGAAACACTGCCGCCACCCGCAGATACTGTCGCCGAAGCTGTCAGTGTACGTGACATGGTATTCAACGCGTTCAGAGCCAAGTTCACGCCCTCCGTGCCAGTTGGCAGCGCAGTTGTGACCTGCTGAGCCAAAGTATTGGTGCGCTCAAGAGCGGTACCCACCTGATTCACCACTTCCTGGCTGACCGGCTGACCGGGCTGCACGACCACCGATTCGATAGCCTGCAATTCGTTATCCAGGTCATTGATCTCGTCAGCTACCTGTTCAGGCGTTGGCGTACCACCGCCGTCACCCGTTGTTGGTGGCGGTGTCACCGGTGGCTCGATCACTACGGCGATACTGAAGCTGCGCGCTGTGGCATCGGTATCCTCTCCACCATTGGCAGTGCCTCCGTCGTCCTGCACCTGATAGGTGAAGGCGATCAGGAATGGGCTGACCAGATCGGCTGGCGGTTCATAGCTCAAGTTGACCAACTCCTCCGCAGGAATAATCTGGCCGGAAGCCACAGGCTCATTATTCAACAAGAGTGCTCCCGCATTCGGCAAGGCAGCAATTCTGACTGCCTGCAGTAGATTCGCAGGAATGTCATTAGGATCGCTGAATCCGAAGTCAGTCGCAGAGAAGAAAAATGACGTGATTGCATTGAGCGTGACATCATTTCCTGAGCCAACTGGTGCGTCATTTACCGGGTTCACATTCACCTGTATGGTGTTGGGGCTTGGATCCAGATCCACGCTGCCGTCGCGGCCCGTGATCGAATCCAGGCCGTCATCCCGCACCTGGAACGTGAATGATGCATAAGGACTGCCAAAGGCATTAGCAGCAGGACTGAATACCAGCTGCGGCAGACTTGCCACGTCTATTTCCTGTCCTTCCACCACGTCTGTGCTGTTCAGTGCCAAACTGCCAGCGGCAGGCAGGCTGCTGATGCGAACAGCGGTGAACGTGTTGCCGTCCTCATCCGAGAACCCAAAGTCATTCTCACTGAAGCTATACGCCTGGTCCTCGTTCAAGGTAATCGTTGCATCAGATCCGGTCGGCGCAACATAGGGCAGTAATACCTCGGTATCAAAGCTGATGGTATACGGTCCAGTGACACTATTTTCGTTACCAATCACATACATGATGTAATTGGCCGGGCCTTCAAGCTCGTAGCTGACCGATGTGTTGGCCGCAGCAGGTTGCGCCTCCACATACTGCAGGTTGGAGAAATTGGTGCCCTGCCACTTGGACAGCAGTACTGGATAGCCTGCCTGCAGAGTCACCGTGATCCGTTCATCAGCGGCAACCGCGAAGCTGTACGCATCCAGGTAACGCTCGTCTTCTTCTGTGGCGGCAAACAGATCTTGCCCATCTGAGTCCGCCAGTTCACCCTGAATGGTGCCCTGGGGTACCAAACGGGTCGGACCAAACTGCGGGTTAGTCTGGATGTCACCGAGCGGCAGTGCCAAGCTGAGGTTCAGCGTGTAGTTGCCCACCGGTGGCATCAGACCGTCGGCCTGTACGCTGCTGGCGAAGACCCAGTACTGACCCGCCGGCAACAGGTACTCGGTGTACACATTGAATACACCATTCACTGGCATCGTGCTGACCCGGGTGCCGAATATTCTGGACTGATCCTCAGCTGCCATGACACCGGTCAGCGGCGCGAAGCCCTGGCTGGTCTGCTGAACACGGAACAGCGTGGTCTCTTCCAGCTCAAGCAGGTACCGATCGGTCATCCGGCCATTGCGATAGCAGTCCGCCACTCGATCCAGTGTGCCGTTGACGCTGTCTCCCAGATTGATGGTCGGGACTTCAGTACAGGACAGCTCATTTCCTGCCAGGGGTGTAATGCCCAGTGTGTACTTGCCACGATCGGGCATGCCATTGCCAGAACCCTGCTGACCCAGCACGTTGATCTGGTATGTGCCAGCACCGTTCAGTGTGTAGCTGGTATCGCCATTGGCATCAACCGCAACGGCGTCCAGAATCTGGCCATTGCGCCACACCGCCAAACGGGCGTTGAAGTCCACGAACATCTCAACTTCCACCTGCGGACTGCCCTCTGGCAGCACCAGCTGGTAAGAATCGCGCTCGGGGAAGCCGTCAAGCTCGCCGAACTGGCTGCTATCGAAACAGTCACCCTCGGCCACCTGACCGTTGATCACGGTCGGACCGCCGAGCACCAGACGGGTATCACCGGCTTCACAGCCACCGGTCTGCATCTGCTCGATCGGCAGCGCCTGACTCAGGTTTAGGGTGTAGTCGCCCTCGATGGCTGTATCCAGCGCGGTGAAGCGACTGGAAGCAAACAGCCAGTACTGGCCGGGTGCCAGGTATGCCTCAAGTGTCACTGTGTTATCGATGCCTACCCGGCTGCCCAGCAGCAGGCTGCTGTTGAAGGCACGAGTGATACCCAGCATGGGCATGTAGCCGGTATCGACATCAGTTTCTACCTCGGCTCGCAGCAGCGTCGGCTCGCTAATGTTCAGGCGGTAGTAGTCGCGCAGACGGCCAAACTCAAAACAGTCTGTGTCGTTGTCCAGCGCACCATTTGTCTGACCACCCAATCCCAGCTCCGGCAGGTTCTGCGCACATGCTTCAGGTGCACCAAAGTCCGGCGTCTCTATGAATCGGATCGTATAGGCACCTGTCTGCAATGGATTGTTGTTGGTAGTGTATGGCGCGAAGCGATGCCAGCCATCCTGGGTAGCGGTCACTGTCAGGCCATACTTGGTGTTAGCAGGACCAGAGGCGGCAGTGATAAACGCCGCCTGATTGAAGCTCAGGGTCTGCGTGGCAATCTCCGCTTCCACGATCACCGTGACCGACTCACCCTGCTCCAGCCACATAGTGTAGGAGTCAAACAGGCGGTCTGGATCATTGAACGTATCCAGACAGTCATCGCTGCTAATGGCACCATCAAGCTCAGCGCCCTTGGTTACCCAGGTATTGTTAAAGTCCAGACAACCGACCTGCAGCTCATTAATCTGCGAGGTCTGCAGCCAGTACTCACCGGTGGCAGGCACGTTCTGCGGCTGATAGGTGCCGCCGTGCATGTACAGCACGTACTCACCCGGGGCCAGCGCCACTTCAAACGATAGACCGTTTTGCTGGATCTGGGTATCAACGATATCCAGCCCCTCATAGCTGTTGCTGTCCAGCACACCGACGTGCGGGTAGAAGAAGTCCGAGTATGCTTCAACGCGCAGCAAGGTAGTGCCGGTTGCACCACTGAGATCCAGGCTGAAGAAGTCAGCCATGATGTTGTCTTCTTCAAAGTAACAGTCGGTGAACGGCGTCAACTCGCCTGTAGCGCGCTCACCCACCGCCAGTGGTGTCTGGACGTCACAAGCGGCTGGGCTGCCCAGGGCAATGCCAGTCAGACCAGGGTTGGCCCACAGATTGACCACTGCGCCCATATTCAGAACAGCCTGCGGCACGGCGCCGCTGAGCTGGTTGCTGCGCAGGTTGATTGAGGTCGCATTGCTGAGGTTACCCAGCTCAGCCGGAATCTCACCGGTGAAGGCGTTGTAGGCCAGATCAAGATCCTGCAAATTGCTCAGGTCACCCAGGAAAGCGGGCAGTGACCCGCTCAGCGTGTTGTTGCTACCCAGACTCAGGTACTGCAGCTCAGTCAGATTCGCCCACTCTGCCGGGATTGGACCGCTGAACTGGTTGCTCCACAGGAACAGGTTTCGCAGGTTGCTCGCACTGCCCAGGCTGGCCGGCAATGCACCACTGTAGTCGTTGCCGCCCAGATCCAGTCCACTCAGCTGTGTCAGTGCCGCAAAGGTTTGCGCGTCGGGGAATGAGCCGGACAGGTTATTCTGACGCAAGGTCAGGAACTGAAGTGTGGTGGTGTTCCACAACTCGCTGGGCAGCTCACCGCTCAGATTGTTGTTGGGCAACTCCAGACCGATCAGCGCACCTTGCTGATTACAGTGAACACCAAACCAGTCACACGGAGCAACTTCAGTGCTCAGCCAGTCGGTGTTGTTGGTCCAGTTGGCACCACCGGTTGCGTTGTAGACGGCCTCCAGTGCTGCTCTGGTCGCGGCAGCAGTTGTACTGCCATCATCAAAGCTGATCGTGTACGGTCCAGTGACGCTGTTTTCGTTACCAATCACATACATGATGTAGTTGGCCGGGCCTTCCAGATCATAGCTGACCGATGTGTTGGCGGCAGCAGCCTGGGCCTCCACATACTGCAGGTTGGAGAAGTTGGTGCCCTGCCACTTGGACAGCAGTACCGGATAACCTGCCTGCAGTGTGACCGTCACTGTTTGATTGGCCGGTACAGCGAAGCTGTAACCATCCACATATCGCTGATCTTCTTCGGTCGCTCCAAACAGATCCAGTCCGTCCGTACTGCTCAGTTCACCCTGAATAGTGCCCTGTGGCACCAGGCGGGTCGGACCGAACTGTGGGTTGGTCTGGATGTCACTCAGTGGTAACGCTGCGCTCAGCGACAGCGTGTAGTCGCCTGTCACTGGCATCAGCCCGTTGATTTGCCAGCTGGTGGCAAAGACCCAGTACTGACCCGCCGGCAGCAGATACTCGGTATACACCGTGCCGTTGCTGACTCGCGTGCCCAGCACCGCGGACTCATTATCCGCCGCCAGAATGCCGGTCAGCGGCGGGAAGCCCTGGGTGCTTTGCTCGACACGGAACAGCGTGGTCTCTTCCAGCTCAAGCAGGTACCGATCGGTCATCCGGCCATTGCGATAACAGTCGGCCAGGCGATCCAGTGTGCCGTTTACGCTGTCTCCCAGATTGATTGTCTGCACATTGCTGCATGCTATCTCATTGCCCACCAGGGGTGTGATCGCCAACTGGTAGCTGCCACGGTCAGGCGTACCGTTGCCCGGACCCTGCTGGCCCAGCACATTGATCTGGTAGGAGCCAGCGCCGTTAATCGTGTAGCTGGCCTGACCCTGTTCATCGACCGTTGGGGCAGCCAGCGGCTGACCGTTAGTCCAGACCGCCAGACGCGCATTGAAGCTCGCCTGCAGATCGATCTGCACGGGCAGACTGCCTTCTGACACCACCAGCTGATAGGAATCACGCTCGGGGAAGCCGGCGGCCTCACCGAACTGACTGCTGTCGGTACAGTCGCCCTCAGCAACTTCACCATCGATCATCAGCGGACCACCGAGCACCAGACGGGTATCGCCGGCTTCACAGCCACCGGTCTGCATCTGCTCGATCGGCAGGGCCTGACTCAGGTTTAGGGTGTAGTCGCCCTCGATGGCTGTATCCAGCGCGGTAAAGCGACTGGAAGCAAACAGCCAGTACTGGCCGGGTGCCAGGTATGCCTCAAGTGTCACTGTGTTATCGATGCCTACCCGGCTGCCCAACAACTCATTGCTGTTGAAGGCACGAGTGATACCCAGCATGGGCATGTAGCCGGAATCCACACCAGTTTCTACCTCAGCTCTAAGCAGCGTCGGCTCGCTAATGTTCAGGCGGTAGTAGTCGCGCAGACGACCAAACTCAAAGCAGTCTGTGTCGCTGTCCAGCGTACCATTAGTCTGGCCACCCAATCCCAGCTCCGGCAGGTTCTGCGTACATGCTTCAGGTACACCAAAGTCCGGCGTCTCTATGAAGCGAATGGTGTAGGCGCCTGTCTCCAATGGATTATTGTTGGTAGTGTACGGCGCAAAGCGATGCCAGCCATCCTGGGTAGCGGTCACTGTCATGCCGTACTTGGTATTGGCCGGGCCGAAAGCTGCGGTAATAAACGCAGACTCATTAAAGCTGAGCAACTGCGTGGCAATCTGCGCCTCCATGGTCACCGTCACCGACTCGCCCTGCTCCAGATAAATAGCATAGGAGTCAGTCAGGCGATTGGGTTCGTTAAAGGTGTCCAGACAGTCTTCTTCGCTCAGCGCAGCATCGATCTCAACGCCCTTGGTCACCCAGGTGTTGTTGAAGTCACGGCAGCTCGCCTGCAGCTCATTGATGGCTGTCACACTCAGCGTATATGTGCCGGTTGCTGGTACATCCACGTTCTTGTCGTGGTTGTATACCCCGCCGTGGAAGTAGATGGTGTACTCACCCGGAGCCAGCGCCGCCTCAAAGGCATAAGGTGGCTCGCCTACCTGGCGTTCCACAATATCACGATCGCCTAGGCCCTCGGCACCGATGATACCCATGTGTGGCCAGAAAGACTGTGAGTTACCCTCGATACGAACCAGTGTCGTACCTTGGACAGCGGTCAGATCCAGCTGATAGAAATCAGCCATCACATTTTCGCTTTCCACATAGCAGTCAGCAAATGGGGTCAACTCACCCGCAACAGAACCGCCGACCGTTATCTGGTCGTCCACAGCGCAGGCAGCCGGGTCACCTTTTGGCAGATTCAGGGCAATATTGCCCCACAGATCGACGATGCCCATATCCAGCACCGTCTGCGGTACATCACCACTCAGCACGTTACCGCGAAGACTGATGCTCTGGGCATTGCTCAGGTTAGCCAGAGATGCCGGTATCTGACCGGTCAGAAGGTTGGAGCTCAAGTCCAAATGTGTCAGGTTTGTCAGATTACCCAGTGATGTTGGGATGGAGCCTTCCAGGCGATTGTCCCACAGCCACAGGCCGGTCAGGCTGCTTAATGAACCCAGCTCTGCAGGCAGCGTACCGACCAGGTTGTTGCCACCCAGATCAATCTGGGTAACGATGCCGTTCTGGCAGCTTATGCCATGCCAGTTACACTCGGTACCAGGCTCACCCAGCCAGCCATCATTGTTGGTCCAGTTGGCACCACCGGTGGCGTTGTATAATGTAAGCAGGATGTCTCGCTGAATCTGAGCGTTATCAATAATCGCCGCGTTCCAGTTGGCCTTTATAATCGGAATATCTCGGTCGCGATAGCTGACACCTAGGTTGGGGTGGCCAGCCAGTGCTCCGCCCTGCCCAGCGAGCGCACCACTGCTCGGCCAGAAATCGCTGAATAGGAAACCGCCTTCACTACCGAACGAGCAATCATTGCCTTCGGTGAATCCGGCTGGACAAATAAGAATGTCCATCAGGCTGCCTGACAGACTCATCAATGGAGGTTGATCGGCACGTATTGCAACAATGCCCTGATTATCATTTATCGTGTATGAATTTCCGTCCAACGAGGCTTGTAGCAGGCGAACCACCTCAAATACGTCGTCGTCAATCATCTCCGCTTCAAAAACACCCTCAAGAACATGGTCTGACGCTCCAGTGACTGGTTGTCCATCAACACTATTGCTGAAACCAGAGAACATGTAAGAGAAAGCGATAGAAACGGTTTCTCGTGGATTTTGATACCCTTCAAAGCTGAGCGTATAGGGCCCGGTTACGCCATCCTGGTCGCCAATCACATACATGATGTAGTTGGCCGGGCCTGTCAGCACGTAGCTGACCTCAGAGTTAGCCGCAGCCGCTTGGGCTTCGGCAAACTGCAGGTTGGAAAAGTTGGTCCCCTGCCACTTGGACAGCAGCACTGGATAGCCTGCCTGCAGGGTGACTGTCACCGTTTCGTTGGCTGGCACGGCAAAGCTGTAAGCATCCAGGTAACGTGCCTGCTCCTCAGTTGCAGCGAACAGGTCGAGCGCGTCGGTATTGCTCAGTTCACCCTGGATAGTGCCCTGCGGCACCAGGCGGGTCGGACCGAACTGCAGGTTGGTCTGGATATCACTCAGTGGCAATGCCGCGCTTAGTTGCAGCGTGTAATTGCCCTGTGGTGGATTAAAGCCGTCGGTCAGGCGGGAGCTGGCTTCCAGCTGGTACTGCCCTGCCGGCAGCAGGTATTCGGTGTATACAGCGCTGCCCGCAGAGATGCGACTACCCAGCAGTCGGCTGCCATCGTCGCTGTAGATGGCGGTAAAAGGCATGAAGGCGCTGTTAATCTGTGAGACGCGGAACAGCCTGGTATCGTTCAGAGTCAACTGGTAGCGATCACTCAGTCTGCCATCGACGTAACAATCGCTGCCAGCGCTAAGCGAGCCGTCAAGCGAACTGTCCAGGCTTATCGCTGGAAGATTCGTGCAGGCCTCTGTGATTCCCAGCTGCGGGGTAAGCGTCAGTGAGTATGTTCCCCGGTCGGCGCCGGCCAGAGACTCAGGACCCTGCTGGCCAAGTACGTAGATCTGGTAGGAGCCCGGTGATGTCAGAGACTGGACCAGACTCTGGTTTGCTTCCGTGTCCCAGAACTGAACAAACTGTCCTGCGCGCCAGACACTCAGACGGGCTGCGAAGTCGGCGTTCAGATTCATTTCCAGCTCTGGCGCGCCTTCTGGAATCACCAGCTGGTATCCATCGTATTCCGGACTGCCGGCCTCAATGCCAACAGTCGAGTTACTGTCCTGGCAATCACCCGCCGCCACTTCACCTGACAGCGTAGTTGGCCCGCCGATCACAAGGCGAGTATTGCCGCCCGGACAACCGGTAGTCTGCATGTCTGACAGGGGCAACGCTGATGTCAGGCCCAGTGTATAGCTGCCCTGGGGCGCAGTATCAAGCGCCGTCTGGTTCGTTGTCACAGACAGCCAGTACTGACCGGCCGCCAGGTAAAACTCGATGCTGTTACTGGCTGTGGCGCTACCGCGGCTGGCCAGCAGTTGATCGGCATTACCTGCGCGATACATCGCCAGCAGCGGATTAAAACCGTCTGCGGTGACATCCGCGCGGAACAGCGTGGATTCATTCAGGGTGAGCAGGTAACGATCGCTGAGCCGGTTGAAAAAGAAGCAGTCGGTCTCGCTGTTGAGTGCCCCGTTGGCTGATTGCCCCAGGCCAATGCCTGTCAGATTCTGAGTACAGGCCTGAGCATCGCCGAACACTGGGGGCTCGATGAAACGGATGGTGTAGGCACCTGTCTCAGTTGGGTTGTTATTGGTGGTATACGCGGCAAATCGATGCCAGCCGCGGTCCGTCGCTGTGACGGTCAATCCGTGCTTGGTATTGGCCGCAGCAGAGGGAGTAGCTGCAATAAAGCTGTTCTCGTTGAAGCTGAGGATCTGCGTGGCGATTTCGGCTTCCATAGTGACGGTTACCGAGTCACCCTGCTCCAGCCAGATCGCGTAAGAGTCGAATAGCCGGTCCGGATCCCCAAACTCATCGAGGCAGTCGTGACCGCTAATGGTCGCGCTGAGTTCAGCCCCTTTGCTTACCCAGGCAGTGTTGAAGTCGAGGCAACCCGCCTGCATTTCATTGATCGCGTTCGCTTCCAACCAGTATGTCCCTGTCGCCGGCACGTTCTGCGGCTGATAGGTGCCGCCGTGCATGTACAGCACGTACTCACCCGGAGGCAAGGCGACTTCGAAAGACAGACCGTTCTGCTGGATCTGGGTATCTACTATATCCAGACCTTCGTAGCTGTCGCTATCCAGCACACCGACGTGGGGGTAGAAGAAATCTGAATAGGCTTCAACGCGCAGCAAGGTAGTGCCGGTTGCACCACTCAGATCGAGGCTGAAGAAGTCCGCCATAATATGGTCTTCTTCAAAGTAGCAGTCGGTGAACGGTGTGAGTTCACCGTCGGCGCGCTCGCCCACCGTCAACGTGGTCTGAGTGTCACAAGCGGCCGGAGTGCCCAGGGCAATGCCGGTCAGACCCGGGTTGGCCCACAGATTGACCACCACGCCCATATCCAGAACGGCCTGCGGCACGGCGCCGCTGAGCTGGTTGCTGCGCAGGTTGATTGACGTCGCATTGCCCAGATTGGCCAGCTCCACTGGAATCTCACCAGTGAAGGCATTGTAGGCCAGGTCCAGATTGGTCAGACCGGTCAGGTCACCCAGAAATGCCGGCAGCGAGCCATTAAGAGTATTGTTGCCTCCCAGTGACAGGTGCTCCAGCGAGGTCAGGTTGGCCCACTCGGCGGGGATGGGACCACTAAACTGGTTGCCCCACAGGAACAGGAAGCGCAGACCTTCCGCACTGCCCAGGCTTGCCGGCAGTGAACCACTGTAGTCGTTGCCGCCCAGATCCAGACTATGCAGCTGGTTCAGCGCCGCGAAAGTAGTCGAATCGGGAAAATCGCCTGACAGATTGTTGCTGTTTACGCTGAGCGACTGCAGCGTGGTAGTGCTCCACAGCTCGTCTGGCAATACCCCAGTCAGGTTGTTATTTGAGAGGTTCAGGCCTGTCAGGGCACCTTGTTGATCACACTGAACACCAAACCAGTCACACTCTGTACCGGCCTCACCCAGCCAGCCACTGCTATTTACCCAGTTGGCACCCCCGGTTGAATTGTAGACTGCCTGAAGGGCCGTCCTTGTGTCTGTCTGCGCGGCGGCGATGCTGTTAAATGTCAAACCCAGGAAAAGGCTGAGCGCCAGAGCAACTGGATTTACTCTTCGCTTGTCACTTCGCCGGCAGCGCTCCTCTGTATGATTTCCTGAAACTGATTTCGAGGGCGCTGACTTATTGGCTACTGTTATTGTCATGACACAGATTCCTGATTCTGAATGGCGACGTTGCTGGTTCTGCCTGATGCCTTGATTGGCCCGATGAATGGGACCAAATAGCAATACGCAGACTTTGTGTGTCTGCTTGAGGAAAGTCTGTCGTGACCACGCGGAATGTCTCAGCCAGTGTGAAAAAAATTGGCAAAGACTCGGGGTGTTTTCAGGCTCCAGCCTGGTTGCCTGTGCGCGTGGCTGAGGTATTACTGAGGGATGCTTAGAAAGTCAGGCTTGGGTCGGGACTGACCGAGGTGAGTGTGTACGCGGCCCAGTAGAACGGGTCGCGATAATTAGGGTTCTGTTGCATGTCCAGCTGCGCCGACTTAAGCGCATCGGCAACATTGCCGGTCTGATGCAGGTGTCTGTAAAAGATGGCCATGAAATCGGCGGAGGCTCTATCGGACACTGGCCAGAGAGTCGAAATGACGTGTTTCGCGCCTTGAACCATGAAGCCACGAGCCAGACCCATCATGCCCTCTCCTCCCAGCTGTCGCCCCATCGCTGTATCGCAGCCACTGACAACAACCAGCTCGTTATTAAATCGGTAGGAAAACAGCTCCGGGAGGGTAACGAAGCCCGTGTCAGGATTCCCGAACTCATCTATGACTGAAAAGCCCAGGCCAACATTGTCTTCATTGGCGGCGTTAAAGTAGCCGTGCGTTGCAATATGCAGAACCTTGGCATTGCGTACATCTTCTCGAGCGAGGTTGTTGCGTGAAGCTCGTTGTCCTGTAAACAGTTGGGTACGGTCTTCTCCAAAAAGCTCTGTCAGCTTGGCGGCCTCGATCGCGGTGTTGGGCAGTCGCTGCAGACTGTCCGACCAGCCTCGCAGCCCAGTTGCATCTAAGGTGTCCAGCGCTGCCAATTGTTGAGTCAGCTGGTTTGCGTCAAACAGCGGGTCTGCAAACACGGCGATATCAACCTGAGCGTCGCTGGAATTCAGTGACTTTTCCATCAAGTAGGCAGTCAGCGACGGCAGAGTCTGCACGCTGAAGCGCGATATCAACGGTGTGTAGCCAGGTTCGTCCGGTAGGGCCAGTGCCGCAAATGGAACTGCGTGAAAAGCGCCGTGTGGCACTATCAAGAGGTCTGTCTTGCCTGGCAGTTCATCGATGTCCCCCAACAAATGCCTTGAGAGCTGAGCCAGCGAATTGTATGGCAGTGAATTAGGGTCAGCCAAATGCTGCCGCAGCGTTTCGACCAGTCCTGCTGGCAGTGAGTCGGGGAGTTTCGCTACCGACAACGCGTCTGAGGTGACAGTAAACACGAAGTTATCTGAATCCGTCGTCAGATAGTAAAGTGCTGCCTGTTCAGGTCTGAGCCTGGACTGTATCTGCGCCAGTGGCATGGCCTGTGGTAATGGTATGCTTGAGACTCCGTGCAGGCGATGCAGGGACAGAACGTCCTGGTGATGATAGTAGTTGGTTGGCAGGCTGATATCGGCGCTGTCGATAGTGGCTGTCATGTTTTTGCTGGCAAACTCATTGGCAATACGACTGATCGCATCGATCTGGGCTTTGGCGGCCTCCTGGCTGATGGAGTCGTCGCCAACATTGCCGACCGGTTCTGCGCTGCGGTCGCTTTGCTGGTACATTGCAAATTGCTGACGTAAACTTGCTGCTCTAGATCTTTCCGTTATCGCGAAGGCCTTGCCCAGTGCCTGCTGATCGCCGGTAGCCAGATGCTGCCTGATATAGGCCTCCGCCAACTGAACGTAAATCCTGTGCGTTCGTGACCCCCAGCTTGGACCCAGCCTTTCTGACTCGAACTTCTCGTATTGTGTTTCGACAAGATCAATCGCCAACAGCCCGTGCTGCTCTGCCAGCGCCATGTCTCCCTGTTCAAGACCGATGTTCATGGCCATAGCCAGATTTTCTATTTTATCGGCCGTATCCAATCGTGCCTGCTCTTCGTTTTGCTGAGCGAGAGCTTCATTAATAATGAACGAAGCCTGCTCCTGATTCCCCCTCAGCTGGGATAACCATGCGTACAGCCTCATTATGCGGGCTCGCAAGGCCGGGCTTATATCAGACGCCCCCTGTTGCCATGCCCACTGCACATTTAGCCAGGCCGCTTCCTGATCACCCTTCATTAACAGGCTTTCGGCCATCTCATAACGAGCCAGAATGGTCGCTCTGGTATTGTCGGTCGCCTCAGCCTGTCGCAGGCAAAGACTCTGCTCTGCTAAAGCACTGTCGATGTCGCCTTTCATGCGCAGTGTTGCACCCAGTGCACAGCGTGTTGTTGAAATGGTTCCGCTGGAGCTCTCTGAGTAAGCGATAGATTGCCGGTAATAACTTTCAGATCTATCGTAGTCAGCAGTCATCTGATAAATACGGCCCAGATTTGAATAAGCAAAACGATAGACCAATGGGTGTTCGCCTGGATCAACTGTATCGAGTATATTGCGATAGTGAATGAGTGCACGCCGGTATTCACCGAGGCGGTCATAGACAAATCCCAGATTGTTCTCGAACGCCGCCATCGGTATCGGATCTGCTGACTCCTGGGAATAGATCCTGCCGGCAAGCATGATGTCGATTGCTTCTGACAGATGTTGCCGCTGCTCGGCAAGTGTCAGTCCAGGCAGATCACTCCGGCGGATTGCCAGAAAACCCATCACGTCGTGCAAACGTCCGGTCAGTCGGTATTCGTCACCCGCGGTTTCTGCCGCCAGGTCGATCTGCGCTTCCGCCTGTTCAATCTGCCACGCGGCCAGGAATGACTCCGCCAGCAGGATGCGTATATCAACCAGATCCCGTGTGGCTTTGTCTGACAGACCGGCAGGAAAATTCAGAATAATATCCACTGATCTTTGCAGTGCATCAATGGCTCCGGGCAGGTCATTCAGACGAAGATTCGCTTCACCGATTGCCCACGCTGTTTTGTAGCCTTTAATCGGATCATCCAGTTCAGCCGGCAGCTCTGACAGGGTATTCAGTACATCTGCGAAATCCGCTTGTCTAAGCTGTGCTTTTGCCATCATCAGCAATGCATCTGTCATCAGCTCTTCTGAAACTGACCTGGCCGCTGCCGCTACCTGGCCAAAAATCTCAATAGCCTCATTGCGGGACTGAAACGTATCGTCAGCCCACAGGCGCAAGGCAGCAGACATCAATGACAATAGCTCCGCCTCAATAATGCTTATGTTGCGTAGTGGTATCTCGTTCAGAAACTGGCTGCTCGGGCGGGACTGCTGATATCGTGCATACATGCAAACCTGATACGTCTCGTTGACAGCATCACCGCCCAATACGATGTGATGCTCAAGCACCGCGCCTGCAGGACTTGCCGACGAGAACGATTGCCCATTTCCGTGCAGCTCAACAATGAGCGACTCAGCACCCGGGGCAACGCGAAGCAGCAGACCTCCTTCAGGCACCTGAACCTGATGTTCTTCGCGAAAGGCGTCATCTCCAGTCCTGCACTGGGCCTCAGCCTGATTGCTGGCTATCAATAAGCCAATCAACGTGCCTGTTAAAGCAAGTGATTTCATGGATATCTGCAGCAGAACCACTTCTGGATGTCGTAGAAGGTCTTGGTGCTACCTGGCGTTTTATCGTATTGCACTGACCAGATCAGCTCGTTGACCATGACCTGCTTTCCATCCGATGCGGTATGCAGGCGCACAAGTACAACGACTGATTTTGTACTGCTGAGTGTCAGCGGCGACGATATGGCATGATCACCAACCACAAGAAATCGCGCAGTACTGAGTACTTCTTTTCCCAGAAAATCGTCGCCCGAAATTTCCAGCCTAAAGGTTCTCAGCTTTGTTGCCGGTACCCGCTCTGGTTTGCCGTGGTGGTCGACAGCGTACTCGCCACGAGTCTCTTCCTGGCATTTTATTTTTATGTGCACACCACTCGGTGGATAATAGTTTTCATTGTCTCGCACCAGACCCTCACGCCAATCATCGTCAGGAAAGGGATTGAACTGTTTGTTTCTTACCGTGCTTCCACCGACAGAGTGCCACTCACTATTTTGAATGTCTGTCCAGAAATCATTCGCTGACATTTGCTTGTCCTCATTTTAATTGAATGGAGCTACTGCCTTGTTATTAGCGTCGTGGGATCTGAGACGACCGAGTTGGCTGCAAGTATCAGATCACTCATCTGCAAAAACTTTCTCGCTGGCGCAATGCTGATACGCTTGCTGGGTGCAATGTCGTGTCTGCGTCTCTTATACATCATTGAATTGCGATCGAGTTGCAATAGACCACGGATGGACTCGGCCACAAGTAGACTACCCAGCGGGCCCAACTTTCCAATTCCCTCAACGGTTTCCACACAAGCTTCGGCCAACACGTAATACCATAGCGGAGTGTGACTACTCAGAGCCGGATTGCAGCGATCGAGAACGTTTTGCGAATAGTTTGGCTTATTAAGGTTAAGCTGTTCTCTACTAAGCAAACAAACAGGGATTTCCAGGTCATGCAACCGGGATTGAAAATTAGTTATCAAGTGATTCACCGTCGCCTGGCCGGAGCTGAGTCGCATCTGTAAACCCCTGAGCAAGTTTCGTGTAGCCAGGTTGGTCTCCTCTGGTACAGTCAGAGACTGTGTATTGGTCAGATCGACTCGAACACGCGGCGAGATTCGCGAAGCCTTGTTTCGCGTTGGCAGGCCCAAGGTGTTTTGATTCGGAAAGTCAAAAAAGAGTCTCCAGTCGATCAAATGACTTGCTGGCATCCGCTGGTACTTACCGCCAAATCCGCCCTCACCTGTCATCTCAAACAACTCTGAAACACTCACACTGGTCACTGCATTTAGGTTGTAGTTGTTCTGAACCATGGCGTGCCCGAATCTGCCAGCTGCGGCGGTGTACTCAATCGGCAACACTGCTGGCTCTGTAGGGTCCGGATCCCAAAGTATATGTTGGTTATCGAGGATTATGGCTTGCCAAACTGACGGATGGAGAATTTCATACAGGAAATCATGAAGAATGACCTCCTGATAGTGGAGGATGACCTGTTCCCTGGCTGCCTCGAAAAGCGATTCAGTGCCAAGCCCCGGCTGATCGTGACTTATTTCCCTGACAAATAAATTATGAAGTTTCAGGAACTGAACGTGCAGCTGGGAAACGATGAGATTCTCGTCATTACGGTCATCCCCGATACAGGCTCGCAAGCCGTTGCGAGGCAGGTCGTAACCTACAAGGTCGGGCCCATCAGTAACCTGCGCATTGCCCAGGGCCATAAAGGCAGTGCCGTTTTTTCGCATCAAACTGCCGGGTAAAGCTCCATCGTAAACACTGCCGAGATCCAGTACGCAACTGACATCGCTGCGCAGGATGTCAGTGGTGAACGATTTAACAGTCTTATTATGTCCCTCAATTCGCAGTCGACTCAGGTCATGAGCCAGAAACTGTCCAAGATAGGTATAGCCAGCCATTGCTGACACGTTGGAGGCCTGCAGGTCCCGCATCGCGGCGCCCAGCTTGCGCAAATCAGTAGCGTCAAAGTCTGCCTGCGGAACATCGTTATTGAACAGCGTGTAGAGCTTGACGCCGTCAGGTAAGGTCTTGAATTGCCCTTTTTCATTGAGACCTCGCACTAGTTCCATGGCAGCACTCCTGGCCCGTAGGTAGAGTTAGTTAGGACTATCCGTTGATTTCGAGCAGGTAAGTCTGTTCAGACTGACCACTACTGCCTGATTGCTGAACGCTCAACAGATAACGGCCTGCGAGATCTGCGGGTGTCAGAAGCCGGACCATTCCGTTGGCATCTGCATGCAGCTGAAACTCAAAGCGTGGATTACCGTCTTCGTGCGTAAGCAATACCTGGTAAGGCGCATCGTCAAGGCTAATACCAACATCGATTTGCAGTAATTGCGTGTCGCCACTTAGTTGAATTTCAGTACCCGCGCTGCGGGTTGATTGCAGCGTGGTCACGGAGTTCAAGGCGAGCCCATTGGACAGTGAAACACCGTCGGGTAACTGATTACCCCCGCGGATCAGCAGGGTAGCTGCTACAGCGAGTAACACCGATGCCGCCATCGACAGTGGCTGCGCTATCCATTGCTTAAATGATATGTGCGTTTGATTCTGATCCGCAGGTTTTATAGAGTGAATTGATGCTGATGCGGATTCTTCCAGCTGACTGAATGAGGCCAGCATGAGCTCTGCCTGACGGACCTGCTCGTGGAACTGCGAATCTTCCAGCATCCACAGTTCTACCTGTGCACGCTCCTCATCGGGCAGAGTGTCACGCAGATACGCATCAATCATCTCATGTCGAACATCGCTTTTTTCATCAAGCATGCTCGCTACCCTCCTGAACTGACTGACCCCGGCTAACTAATCCGGCCTCTGGTCTCAATCAGCTCCTTGAAACGAGTTCTTGCCCTTGATATCACTTTGTCAAAGTGACGGTGACTCAATGACAGTTCGTCGCAGATAATCTGTTTGTCCAGTTCATCTATGTAATAGCGCCTCAGAATCTTCTGATCGCGCTCGTTTTCCAGTTCGTCGAGCAGTGACCTTACTGCTGCTGCTGCTCTCTCACGGTCCAGCTGTGTAAACTGATCCGAATTCTGGTCAGCAAACTGGTCAATAAAGTCGCTGTCCGCATAAGTCTGTCTTCTGGCCGCCTTTCGTCCGTCGGCGATACATAGCTTTATCGCTACACTGTGCAGAAAGGCGGGTAATTTTTCAGGGTCCGCCAACGGTTCTGCCCGCAAGCGTTCCAGCGTAATACGAAACGTCTCCTGACATAGGTCGCGCGCCTGGTTTTCATCCTTGGTTCGCTTTTTCAGAATGTACAACACTATCCGATAATAACGCTCAACCAGCAGGGCTTCTGCCTGGCTCTCTCCACGGCTTATGGCTGTGGCTATTTCTTCAGCGCTATCTTGGCTAGATTGCACGTATCGTTCCACCGGGCGGTTATACAATGGCCAGGGCCATCAGACTACTTTATCCAAACAATAACAATTGGTTAAAGCAGATATGAACTCCCGATGTTACGATACGATCGTCACAAAAGCCATGCCCCGAAAGGTATGTTTTTGTTTCGCTCTACAAGTACTGTCACCAGTCACACAAATGTCTCAGAGCGAAACAAAAACAATTAGCCAAATGGCTAGGAAGGTTAAGATCTATTACTCAACTGTCACCGATTTGGCGAGATTGCGGGGGTGATCCACATCCGTTCCCTTAAGAATCGCTACATGATAGGACAGCAGCTGCAGCGGGATGGTGTATACGATGGGTGCAAGTGCATCAGGTACTGCCGGTAACCTGATCAACTTGTACTCACGCTCATCGTCAAAGCCTGCGGATTCATCCGCAATCACAAACAACTTGCCGCCGCGCGCGCTCACCTCTGCCAGGTTTCCTTTCAGCTTACCCAGCAACTCATCATTGGGCGCCACGGCGACAACAGGCATTTTGTCATCTACCAGGGCTAGAGGTCCGTGTTTCAGCTCTCCCGCGGGATAGGCTTCGGCGTGTATATACGAAATTTCTTTCAGTTTAAGCGCACCCTCCTTGGCAACCGGGTATTGCGGGCCACGTCCAAGGAAAAGCGCGTGGTTCTTGTCGGCAAAGTTTATGGACAGCTGTTGAATTGGCTTGTCCTGCTTCAACACGCTCCTGATCAGCTCCGGCAGATTCTGAAGATCTTTCACGTAAGCAGCCTCGGCGGTTTCGCTGAGACCATTGCGTCGGCCGAGTACCAGAGAGAGCAGGAACAGAGCAACCAGTTGTGTGGTAAACGCTTTGGTGGACGCAACACCGATCTCACGACCGGCCATCGTCAACAACGAAAAATCAGATTCACGAACCAGCGAACTGGTGGCAACATTACAGATTGCCAGTCTCGCCACGTAGGGCAGTTCTTTCGCGTAGCGCAGCGCAGCCAGGGTATCTGCAGTTTCTCCCGACTGTGAAATTGTTACAAAAAGTGTGCCGGGCCGAACAATAATATTGCGGTAGCGGTAGTCGCTGGCAATATCAACCTGGCAGGGCAAGCGAGCAATGTCTTCCAGCCAGTATTTGGTAATCAGACCGGCATGGAAGCTGGTGCCACAGGCAACGATCTGTATGTTGTTTATCTGGTCAAAGATTTCACGAGCCTTGACGCCAAACGCTTCTTCAAGCACATGTCGGTCGCTAATACGTCCACTGAGAGTGTTTTTGATAACGGCAGGCTGCTCATAAATCTCTTTGAGCATGAAGTGGCCAAACTCACCTTTTTCAATTTCGTCGATTTCACTTCTGATTCTAGTAATTTTGCGGTCGACGGGTTTGTCACCCGAGAATATTCGAATGCTATCGCGTTTAATTTCCGCAACATCATCTTCTTCCAGATAGATGAAGCGGTCGGTAACCTGACCAAGAGCGAGGGGGTCAGATGCTACGAAGTTTTCGCCGATGCCACAGCCAATAACCAGCGGACTGCCACTGCGGGCGACCACCAGTGTTTCCGGCTCGTCCGCACTGACGACACAGAGGCCATAAGCACCGTGCAGGCGAGGAACAATCTTCTGAACAGCTGCCAGCAGATCCATATCCGAACCTTCCATTACCTGGCGAAGCAGGTGTACCACCACTTCAGTGTCTGTGTCTGAGGCAAATGTATAGCCGGCGGCTTTGAGTTCATTGCGTAGTTCGTTGTGGTTTTCAATGATTCCGTTATGCACCAGCGCAAGTTTTGCACCAGAGATATGGGGGTGGGCGTTGCTTTCGCTGGGTACGCCATGAGTCGCCCAGCGTGTGTGTGCGATGCCGGTTCTCCCTTCGATGCCACTTCCAGCAACCTTGTCGACCAGTTCCTTTACCTTGCCAACGGCTTTGACGGTGTTTATCGTGGAGCTGGTTTTGTCAAAAACCGCAACTCCTGCAGAATCGTATCCACGGTATTCAAGGCGCTTCAGGCCCTCAAGAAGAATGCCAATAACATCACGCTGAGCGACTGCTCCAACAATACCGCACATGATTTAGTCCTTTTTATTGAGTTACTTTTTGACTGGGCGCTGCCAGCCACTGATATTCTTCTGCCGACCTCTGGCGACCGCCAGGTCCTTGTCTGGTACGTCGCTGGTAATGACTGATCCTGCAGCCACGGTCGCTTGTCTGCCTACCGTGACGGGCGCGACGAGTGCGGTATTGGAACCAATAAACGCACCATCCTTGATGACGGTTTTAGCTTTGTTAACACCGTCATAGTTACAGGTGATAGTGCCTGCACCTACGTTGACGTGCTCACCAATCTCAGAGTCACCAATATAACTTAGATGATTTACTTTGCTTCCAGTGCCAAGTGTCGCTTTTTTGGTTTCAACGAAGTTGCCGATCTTGCTGCCGGTACCCAGTGCTGTGCCCGGTCGCAAACGCGCAAATGGTCCAACGTGACTGCTATCAGATAGGGTAGCACCTTCAATATGACTGTTTGCCAGTATGTGAACGTTGTTACCAATGCTGCTGTCGATGATTGTGACATTGGGCCCTATAACGACGTTATCGCCAATGCTGACTTTACCCTGCAGGATCACATTAATGTCCAGCATGCTGTCGCGACCGATGGTGACCTCACCACGTATATCGACGCGACCAGGGTCCATGATGGTTACCCCTTTCAGTGCTAATTCGCGTGCTTTGCGGGTTTGGTAGGCGCGCTCCAGTTCAGCTAACTGGAGTCGATTGTTGACGCCCTGCACCTGGTGTTCGTCCTGAGTCTGCAGAGCAGCGATTGTGACACCTGCAGCATTCGCTATTGCGACAGTGTCTGTCAGGTAATATTCCCCTTGCGCATTATTGGTATTGAGCTGGGTTAGTGTTTTTTTCAGCAGCCCGGCCCTGAACGCCATAATGCCTGTGTTAATTTCCTTGATCTGGCGCTGCTCGTCCGTGGCGTCTTTCTCCTCAACAATGCCTACAACATGTCCGTCATCATTGCGCAGAATGCGTCCCAGACCAAAAGGGTTTTCGGTTTGCAGAGTAAGCACGGCGATCCCGTGCGTTTCTGCCAGCTCAGTCAATCCTCGCAGGGATTCAGGTTGAATCAGCGGCACATCGCCGTAAAGAATCAAAACAATGGCGTCATCATCGGTCAGCTCTGGTACTGCCTGCATGACTGCATGCCCAGTGCCCAGCTGTTCTGATTGCATAACCCAGACAAGATTGCCGACATCGTTGGCCGAAGAATAATGATTTCGGATCAGATCAGACTGAAAACCTGTTACGACGCATGTTTTGCGAGCCTGGAGCTGCCTGGCGGCATGCAAAACATGAGTGAGCATGGGTCGCCCGGCAAGCTCGTGCAATACTTTAGGTTTGTCGGAGTACATGCGGGTGCCTTTACCCGCAGCCAGCACAATGACATCTGTATTCATTTATTTGATCCAAAAAAAAGGGTAGCACTCTGGCTACCCTTTTTACCGTGATTGGACCCTGTTAGACAAGGTCGATCATGTATTCAATGTTATTTCTTAAGCTGTTTCAAAGCACGCAACTGAGCCACGGCTTCAGCGAGCTGTGTCGCCGCACGTGAGTACTCGAATTCTGAGTCTTTATTCGCAATGGCTTTCTGTACGTCTTCGATTGCCTGCTGGGCAGCAGCTTCGTCTACGTCTCCAGCACGGATTGCCGTATCAGCCAGAACCGTAACCGTTCCTGCCTGTACTTCCAGATAGCCGCCAGAAACATAATAGATTTCCTCACCGCCATCGCGCAGCACGCAACGTACCGGGCCGGGAATCAGTTCGGTCAGCAGCGGCGCATGGCCTGGGGCCACACCCAGATCACCCAGGGTACCGGTAGCTACTACCATTTCTACCAGGCCAGAGAAAATCTGTTTTTCTGCACTTACGATGTCACAATGCATAGTCATCGCCATAATCTTTATCTCTTTGCAACGCTGTCAGGGCTTACCGCCAGGCAGCGGTTTCCTGCTGCCTGGGCCCGGGTTGGCATCAGCCTTTGAGCTTGGCTGCTTTTTCCACGGCTTCTTCGATGGTGCCGACCATGTTGAAGGCCTGCTCCGGAATGTGATCGTAATCGCCGTTCAGAATGCCTTTGAAGCCAGCAATCGTGTCTTTCAGAGAAACGTACTTACCGGGTGTGTTGGTAAATACTTCTGCCACGAAGAATGGCTGAGACAGGAAGCGCTGGATCTTACGAGCACGGGCAACGATCTGCTTGTCTTCTTCAGACAGTTCGTCCATACCCAGAATCGCGATGATGTCTTTCAGTTCCTTGTAACGCTGCAGAACTGATTGCACACCACGCGCTACTTCGTAGTGCTCCTGACCGATAACCAGCGGATCCAGCTGACGGGAGGTGGAATCCAGCGGGTCAATCGCCGGGTAGATACCCAGCTCGGCGATGGAACGTGACAGTACCACGGTTGCGTCCAGGTGAGCGAAAGTGGTCGCTGGTGACGGGTCGGTCAAGTCGTCCGCAGGTACGTAAACGGCCTGGATTGACGTGATGGAACCGGTCTTGGTGGAAGTAATACGCTCCTGCAGTACACCCATCTCTTCCGCCAGTGTTGGCTGGTAACCTACCGCTGAAGGCATACGACCCAACAGTGCAGATACTTCAGTACCGGCCAGTGTGTAACGGTAGATGTTGTCGACGAAGAACAGTACGTCACGACCTTCGTCACGGAATTTTTCGGCCATGGTCAGACCAGTCAGTGCCACACGCAGACGGTTACCGGGCGGCTCATTCATCTGGCCGTAAACCATCGCCACTTTGGAGTTGGTCAGGTCATCCATGTCGATAACCTTGGATTCCTGCATTTCGTGATAGAAGTCGTTACCTTCACGAGTACGCTCACCCACACCAGCAAATACTGACAGACCAGAGTGAGCCTTGGCGATGTTGTTGATCAGCTCCATCATGTTAACGGTCTTACCAACACCGGCACCACCGAACAGACCAACCTTACCACCTTTGGCAAACGGACAGATCAGGTCGATAACCTTGATGCCTGTTTCCAGCAGTTCATTGGATGCTGACAGCTCATCGTAAGCAGGAGCCTTACGGTGAATGGGCATACGCTCCTGTTCACCGATGTCGCCGCGCTCGTCGATCGGGCGACCCAGTACGTCCATGATACGGCCCAGTGTTTCTTTACCAACCGGTACTGAAACAGGCGCCTTTGTATTGGTCACATCCAGTCCACGACGCAGACCTTCGGTACTGCCCATCGCGATGGTACGTACGATGCCGTCGCCCAACTGCTGCTGCACCTCAAGTGTGATTTCGCCGCCTTCGACGGACAGTGCATCATAGATACGAGGTACTTCTTCCCGAGGGAATTGTACGTCGATAACTGCACCGATAATTTGTACGATACGACCGCTACTCATGTCCGGTTCCTCTTAAATTTTCCTGATCTTCAATTCTGTTAATGACTGATTATGCTGTGAGCCTTAAACCGCTGCCGCGCCACCGACGATTTCCGACAGCTCCTGCGTGATCGATGCCTGACGTGCCTTGTTGTAGATCAGGCCCAGTTTCTCGATCAGCTCACCGGCATTTTCAGTTGCGTTCTTCATCGCGATCATTCGCGCTGCCTGTTCACTGGCAATATTTTCCACGACTGCCTGATACACCTGAGTTTCTAGGTAGCGCGTCAACAGGCCATTCAGCAGCGCTTCGGCCTGAGGTTCGTAGATGTAGTCCCAATGATGCTTCAGTTCAGAGTCGTCGGATGCTTCCAGCGGAAGCAGCTGAGCAACAACAGGCTTCTGAGTCATTGTGTTGACGAACTGGTTGCTGACCAGATACAGCCGGTCAATTTCACCATTCTCAAACTTGTCCAGCATCACCTTCACGGCGCCAATTACCTGGTTGAGCTCGGGTGCGTCACCCAGACCACGAACCGAAGCAACCACTTTGCCACCGTAGCTGTTGAAGAAGGCCGCTGCCTTGGCGCCAACTGCACAGAATTCCACTTCGACATTCTGTTTACGCCATTCAGCCACATCCTTGACGGTTGCCTTGAATGCGTTGATGTTCAGACCGCCGCACAAGCCACGGTCTGTAGACACAACGATGTAGGCAACACGCTTTACTTCACGGTTGGTGAAATAGACGTGACGATACTCCGGATTCGCGTTGGCAACATGTCCGATTACATTCCGGATATGTGTGGCGTAGGGTTTGCCTACGGCCATACGGTCCTGCGCCTTACGCATTTTGGATGCAGCCACCATTTCCATGGCACTGGTAATCTTTTGCGTATTGTTAATGCTGGAGATCTTGCCTCGAATCTCTTTACCACCAGCCATAATTCACCGCCTACCTTATCTATCCAGGTCCTGGTCTTACCAAGTCTGAGTTGATTTGAACTGCTCGATCAAAGCCTTGAACTTGGCAGCAATCTCGTCGTTGTAGTCTGGTTTCTGGTTGATGCTGGCAAGCAGTTCTGCGTGCTGGCTGTTAGCGTAAGACAGCAGTGCTTTTTCGAAGGCTACAACTTTCTGAAGCTCTACATCTTTCAGGAAGCCTTCGTTGGCAGCAAACAGTACCAGACCCATTTCCGCAACTGACAGCGGTGTGTACTGGCTCTGCTTCATCAGCTCGGTTACGCGCTGACCGTGTTCCAGCTGAGCGCGGGTCGCTTCGTCGAGATCAGATGCAAACTGGGCAAATGCTGCCAGCTCACGATACTGAGCAAGGGCGATACGAATACCACCACCGAGCTTCTTGATGATCTTGGTCTGAGCCGCACCACCTACCCGGGATACCGACAGACCCGCGTTGATCGCAGGACGAATACCGGCATTGAACAGGTCGGTCTCCAGGAAGATCTGACCGTCGGTGATGGAAATCACGTTGGTCGGAACAAAAGCAGATACGTCACCAGCTTGTGTTTCAATAATTGGTAGTGCTGTCAGTGAACCAGTCTGGCCTTTCACTTCACCGTTGGTAAACTGCTCTACATAGTCGGCGTTAACGCGTGATGCACGCTCCAGCAAACGTGAGTGCAAGTAGAATACGTCACCAGGATACGCTTCACGGCCTGGCGGACGACGCAGCAGCAGAGAGATCTGACGATAGGCCCAGGCCTGTTTGGTCAGGTCATCATAAATGATCAGTGCGTCCTGACCACGGTCACGATAGTACTCGCCCATGGAGCAGCCTGAGTAAGGTGCCAGGTATTGCATGGAGGCGGGATCTGAAGCAGAAGCGGCAACGACTACGGTGTACTCCATGGCGCCATGCTCTTCCAGCTTGCTTACCACGTTGGCGATAGAAGACTGCTTCTGACCAATCGCAACGTAGACACACTTAACGCCTTTGCCTTTCTGGTTGATGATGGCGTCGATGGCTACGGCTGTTTTACCAACCTGACGGTCACCAATGATCAACTCACGCTGACCACGACCAATCGGCACCATCGCGTCGATTGCTTTCAGACCGGTTTGCACTGGCTGGTCAACTGACTGACGCGCGATTACACCAGGTGCCACTTTTTCTACCGGAGCGGTCAGCTTGGCGTCAATTGCACCTTTACCGTCGATGGGGTTACCCAGCGCATCAACGACTCGACCTTCCATTTCCGGTCCGACCGGTACTTCCAGAATACGACCGGTACAACGGCAGGACTGACCTTCTGCCAGACCCTGATAGTCACCCAGTACGACTGCACCCACGGAGTCACGCTCCAGGTTAAGTGCCATACCGAACAGGCCACCATCGAATTCGATCATCTCACCGTACATGACGTCTTCGAGACCATGAATACGTACGATACCGTCAGAAACGCTGACAATAGTACCTTCGTTTTTGGCCTGCACAGAAACGTCGAGACTGTTGATTCTCTGCTTGATAATTTCACTGATTTCTGACGGATTCAGTTGTTGCATGCTTTTTCCCTCATTCCCAGGTGGTCTAGGAACTCAATGATTCGGCTAATTTGTTCAGTTTTCCTCGAACAGAATTGTCGATGACAGTATCACCTGCTCGAATAACGGCGCCTCCGATCAGTCGCTGATCGACATGGGCGTGCAATTTGACCTGACGATCCAGGCGTTTCTGCAATGCCTGTGTCAATTGCTCCACCAGCGCGTCACTCAGCTCGAACGCAGTGGCAACATCTACATCGATGCTCTTTTCCTGGGCCGCTTTGAATACCTCAAAGATCTGTCTGATCTGGACCACCAGGCCCAACCGGCGGTTTTCAGCCAGCAGTTTGATCATGTTCTGACCTTTGTCAGAGATTGCGTCACCGCAGATCTCCAGCAGGGCATCGGATTGCTGCTTTGCAGTCAGTGCCGGGTTTTTCAACAGGCTGCTGACTTTGGCGTCGGCGCTGACTGCGGCCAATGTGGTCAACATTTCTGACCACTGCGCCAGTGCCTTGTCTGCCAGGGCAACTTCAAATGCTGCTTTGGCATAGGGCCGGGCTAATGTAATTGACTCTGCCATCGTTTATTCGCCTATAACTCAGAAGCGAGTTTCTTAACCAGCTCTTCGTTGGCAGCCTTGTCCACTGAGCTTTCGAGAATCTTCTCGGCACCCGCAATGGCAATGGCTGCGACTTGTGCACGCAACTCTTCTTTGGCGCGCTGAACTTCCATTTCGATTTCAGCTTTGGCGCCAGCAATCAGGCGCTGCCCTTCGTCACGTGCTTTTTCTTTGGCTTCATCAACGATCTGGTTGGCGCGTTTGTTCGCCATATCGATGATTTCGGCGCTCTTGATCTTGGCTTCGCGCAGATCATCGGCCGCCTTGTTCTGAGCCAGGCTCAGATCACGCTGGGCACGATCCGCCGCTTCCAGACCCTCGGCGATTTTCTTCTGCCGCTCCGCCAGTGCCTGTGTGATCGGTGGCCACACATACTTCAGGCAGAACCATACAAACACGGCAAAGGCAATCGATTGGCCGATTATGGTTGCGTTAAGATTCATGTTGTTACCTCTGCGTCAGTATTCGCGTGGCTTGAAGCTAGTCTTCAAGCGCGTGATTAGCCCATGAATGGGTTCGCGAACATAACAAGGAACGATACACCCACGCCGATGATGGAGATTACGTCAACGAAACCAGCAACCAGGAAGAACTGAACCTGCAGTTTTGGCGCCAGTTCTGGCTGACGTGCTGAGCTTTCAATCAACTTGCCACCCAGGTTACCGAAAGCTACCGCGGTGCCAGCACCACACAGACCGAAGATGAGGGCAATTGCGATTGCTGAAAATGCCTGAATAGTTTCCATTTTTTTCTCCAAGTTTCACTAAAGGTTGATCTAAAGGTTTTGCTGATCTTAAAGGTCTAACTAAAAGCGTTTAATGAGCCTCTGGCTTGGTATGAGCCTGGTTCAGATAAACAATGGTCAACATCATGAACAGATACGCCTGCAGCGTGATGATCAGGATGTGGAACACGGCCCAGGCAAAGTGCAGCGGCAGCTGGAACCAGCCAACCAGTGCAATTACCAGGAAGATCATTTCACCGGCAAACAGGTTGCCGTATAGACGCAGTGCCAGTGAGACCGGTTTGGCCAGGAAGCTGGGGATTTCCATCACCAGGTTCAGCGGCAGGGCCCACTTGCCAAAGGGGTGGAAGGCAAATTCGCCCAGGAAGCCACCCATGCCCTTGATTTTGATGCTGTAGAAAATGACCAGTATAAACACACTCAGCGCGAAAGCAGCTGTGATGTTGATATCGGTGGTCGGTACAGCCTTGAAGTACAAATGACTGTCCTGAGCGATCACCTGCGCCAGCAGTGGAATCCAGTCCACCGGCACCAGATCCATCAGGTTCATCATGAAGATCCAGCAGAAGATGGTCAGCGACAGCGGACCGATCAGATTATTTTTGGCAAAGAAGGTGTTTTTAATGGTGCCCTGCACCATTTCAACCAGAAATTCCACGCCGTTCTGTAAACCAGTTGGAACACCGGACGTGGCTTTGCGGCTGACGAAGTAGAACAGGCCCATGAAAATGATGCCAAGTAGAACCGACATCAACATGGAGTCAACGTGGATGGACCAGAACCCCATTGCGTTGGCTTCTTCAATGCTGTGCGCGAAGCCCCAGCTGCCGTCGGGCAACTGACCGTATTTCAGGAATCCCAGGTGGTGGCCGATGTATTCGGTGCCGCTTTCGTATTCGGGCAGGGTGAAGCCTGCTGAGTTTGATTCTGCCATGAGTCGTTATGTACTTGTCAGTTCGCCGATTTTACGAGTTGTCCGGCGACCTGATCAGGCGTACAAACACTACGACGCCAGCCAGATGAACCAGGACAAATCCTGAAAATAAAGCCACTACATTCAAGGGTTCTACGTATATAAAGCTCAGTGCAAAACCCAACCCGGTAAGAAACCATTTTATGGCCTCGCCGCGGTAAACCTCTCGCGCGATCATTTGGGCCGCTCTCGCGCCCCGGTACTTGAAAACCCGGCTCGCAAACAGCGTGCCCGGAATCAAAGAAATCAAACCACCGATCAGTAAAGAATACGCACTGACCCAGCCAGCCAGAATCGCTGCTAAAACACTGATTAGCAACAAAAACAACAGCTGGAAGGCTGCAACTTTATATATGGGAGGAGCTTTTATCGTTGACATGTCTGTCACTGGTCGTCAAAAGCTCTCTTGTTCTTGGCGTCCGTTCCCCTTTAGAGGTGCGCATTATAGGTATTTTGGTGCACAGTATCAACACGCTAATCGCTGCTAATTACTTAATATGTGCCAGAATTCCGTCCAATTCATCCAGGCTGTTGTAGCGCAGCGTCACTTTGCCTGCACCTTTGGGGCCATGTTGAATCTGGACACGTGCGCCAACGCGTTCTGACAGGCTTTCTTCCAGTCGCTTGATGTCTGGATCTTCGCGCTGGGGCTCAGGCTTGGGCTTGTTGGGTTCTGTGCTCAGTCGGCGCACCAGCTCTTCAGTCTGGCGTACAGATAAACCTTTGCCGGTGACCGTTTTGGCGGCATCACTCTGCGCGTCGTCGGTCAGCGCCAGCAATGCCCGGGCATGTCCCATTTCCAGGTCGCCACGCTCAAGCATCAGGCGGACATCCGGGGTCAGTGACATCAGTCGCAACAGATTGGTTACGGTTGTACGGGATTTGCCGACTGCGTCTGCCACTTCCTGCTGTGTCAGATTAAACTCTTCCTGCAGGCGCTTCAGCGCGGTGGCTTCTTCAATCGGGTTAAGGTTTTCACGCTGGATGTTTTCGATCAGCGCCATGGCGATGGCTGATTCGTCGCCCACCAGTCTGATCACGGCGGGGATGGTATCCAGGCCCGCCAGTTGCGTGGCACGCCAGCGGCGTTCGCCAGCAATGATCTCGAACTTGTCATCTGAAATCGGGCGAACCACGATTGGCTGCATGACGCCCTGGGCCTTGATCGATTCCGCCAGCTCCTGCAGGGCTTCCTGATGCATATCGGTGCGCGGTTGATACTTGCCGCGCTGGATCAGATCAACAGGCAGGTGACGGAGAGTCTGGTCGGTGAGAGTCTCACCCGGGGTAAGGGTCTTAGCGTCGCTGACATCGGGTGTTGCTTCACGTCTGACGGTTGTCGCTCCCCCCAGCAATTTGTCCAGTCCACGGCCCAGTTTCTTCTTTCCTGACATGCTTGTTCCTTGATTGCTTCTACTGGCTGCCTCAGCTCAGTCAAATTCTTGATGGTTCAATCAGGCGATCGCCTGCTGCTCATTTCGTCGCAGCATCTCTCCGGCAAGCGCCAGATAGGCGATTGCTCCGCGCGACTGCCTGTCGTACTGAAGTACCGGCATGCCATAACTTGGCGCCTCTGCCAGCCTGACATTACGTGGCACCACGGTGCGATAGACACGATCACCAAAATGGTCGAATAATTGACCGGACACTTCAGTGGTCAATTTATTGCGCGGATCGTACATGGTTCGCAGAATTCCTTCGACCTTGAGCTGCGGGTTGTGTGTCTCACTGACCGCCGCGATGGTGTCCATCAATGCAGAAAGCCCCTCCAGCGCATAGTATTCACACTGCATAGGGATGATGACGCCCTGCGCTGCCACCAGCGCGTTTAGGGTCAACATGTTGAGCGACGGCGGGCAGTCAATAACGATGAAGTGATAACGGTCCTGAATCTTTGCCAGCAGATTCTTGAGGCGACTTTCTCGCTCGTTCATCTCCAGCAATTCTATTTCGGCAGCCACCAGGTCGCCGTTTGCCGGCAACATGTCAAAGCCTGCCTCTGGCGCAGTCACTCTGGCCTGATCAAAATCGGCCTCGCCGATCAGCACATCGTAAACGGAGTATTCCAGCTCAGCTTTATCTACACCACTTCCCATGGTGGCATTGCCCTGAGGGTCCATGTCGACCAGCAGTACTTTGCGTTTGGTAGCCTGCAGGGATGCAGCCAGATTGACCGAAGTGGTTGTTTTTCCTACGCCACCTTTCTGGTTGGCGATTGCCAGTATTTTTGTCACCTGCGTCACCTGCGTGAGTGTCAGATCGTCGGGTTCTGCATCAATTCAATTAGTTGTCGTTCACCCTCGCAGCCAGGCACCGACAGCGGCTGGCTTGCCACTACCTGCCAGTCGGCAGACAGTTCCGCCAGTTCACTTTCGGGATAAACTCCCTTCATGGCCAGTAGCCGGGTATGAGGCTGACACAAATGCTGGCAGCCAGCGGCAAAATCAGACAGCGAAGAAAACGCTCGACTGACGACAATATCAATTTGCTTGGCACATTGGTAGCTTTCGATGCGACAGTTCTCGACCGTGACGTTGCCAAGTGACAGGGCTGTTACCGTCTGGAACAGAAAACGGGTCTTTTTTCCATTGCTGTCCAATAGATAAAAAGCCATTTCCGGCAAGGCGATGGAAAGTGGGATTCCCGGCAATCCGCCACCGGTGCCGACATCCAGCAGCACCAGCGGCTCGCTGCTCTGCTGTTGGAGGTGGCGCAGGCGTGGAAGCAGCGTCAGACTGTCCAGCAGATGACGAGATACCATCTGTTGTGGGTCGCGGATCGCTGAAAGGTTAAACGCCTTGTTCCATTTGTCGAGTAACTCAACATATGAAATAAGTTGCTGGCACTGTGACTCCGACAAGCCCAGCTGCATTTCTTCCTGGCCCCGCTGCAGCAGAGCCAGCAGTTGTTTGTCAGGCACGTTGCTTGTCTCTCACCGCCTGATACTTCTTCAGGTGAATCAACAGCAGCGACACAGCTGCTGGCGTCATACCGGGAATACGCGCAGCACGGGCTATCGATTCCGGCCGGGCAGCCAACAGCTTCTGTTTCAGCTCATTGGAAAGACCATCCATACGCTGGTAGTCCAGATCAGCCGGCAGCGGAGTATTCTCCTGGCGCTTGAGTTTTTCAATCTCGCCCTGCTGACGGTTTATATAGCCCTGGTACTTGAGCTGAATTTCAACCTGCTCAGCAACATGAGGATCAAGATCCGGCATGGCCGCACTGGTTTCAGCAAGCACATTGGCCAGCCCCCGGTAAGTGACATCGGGACGCGCCAGCAGGTCAGACAGACTGAATTCACGTGCGATCGGTTTCTCCAGCAACGGGTCAACTGCCTGCGCCTTGTCAGTACCCGGTTGAATCCAGGTAGATTTCAGTCGCGCCAGCTCATCCCGGATCCCCTCCTGTTTGCGGCAGAAGGCTTCCCAGCGCTGATCGTCGATCAGCCCCATCTCGCGTCCGGCTTCCGTCAGGCGAAGGTCAGCGTTGTCTTCACGCAGCATCAGCCGATACTCAGCGCGGCTGGTAAACATGCGATATGGCTCATTGGTTCCCAGGCTGATCAGGTCGTCTACCAGCACACCGATGTAAGCCTGGTCGCGCCGTGGACACCAGCTTTCCAGCCCTCGCGCGGCTCTGGCGGCATTGATGCCGGCCAGCAGACCCTGCGCGCCGGCTTCTTCGTAACCTGTCGTGCCATTGATCTGACCTGCGAAGTACAGTCCCTTGATAAATTTTGTTTCCAGCGAATAGTTAAGATCACGCGGGTCGAAGAAGTCGTATTCGATAGCGTAACCGGGTCGCGTTATGTGTGCGTTCTCAAAACCCTTGATTTCACGCACCATTCGCAGCTGCACATCGAATGGCAGGCTGGTGGAAATACCGTTGGGATACAGTTCGTTGGTAGTCAGACCTTCCGGTTCGACAAAAATCTGGTGTGAGGTTTTGTCGGCAAAACGCATGACTTTGTCTTCGATGGACGGACAGTAGCGCGGGCCCAGTCCCTCTATGACGCCGGTATACATCGGAGATCGATCCAGACCACTGCGGATTATGTCGTGGCACTGCTCGTTGGTAGCGGTAATGTAGCAATTGATCTGCTGTGGATGGTCGTCCACTGAACCCATGAAGGACATGACCGGTAGTGGCGTATCGCCGGGTTGAGCCTGCATGACGGAGAAATCAACTGAACGGGCATCGATTCGTGGTGGCGTCCCGGTTTTCAACCGCCCCACATTGAATGGTAACTCCCGTAAACGGTCAGCCAGTCTGATCGAAGGCGGATCCCCGGCTCGACCTCCAGCTGAATTTTCCAGGCCAATATGTATTTTACCGCCCAGAAATGTGCCGGTTGTCAGTACCACCGTCGGCGCATGAAAGCGCACGCCCATTTGTGTAACAACACCTTGGACCTGTTCGCCATTGATGATCAGATCGTCGGCAGCCTGCTGAAAAATATCCAGATTTTCCTGCTGCTCAAGCATGCTTCGGATAGCGGCCTTGTACAAAACGCGATCAGCCTGCGCCCGGGTGGCACGCACAGCGGGCCCTTTGCTGCTGTTGAGTACTCGAAACTGGATACCTGCCCGGTCTGTCGCGCGCGCCATCGCGCCGCCCAGCGCGTCGATTTCACGCACAAGGTGGCTCTTGCCAATACCGCCAATGGCGGGATTACAGGACATCTGGCCCAGCGTTTCGATGTTGTGTGTCAGTAACAGGGTTTGCGCGCCGGAACGGGCTGCCGCCAGGGCTGCCTCGGTGCCAGCATGTCCGCCACCTACCACGATCACATCATAGCGTTTGGAAAAGTCCATAAGGTCTTCAGTTACCGGTAAAGGGTCGCTAAGTATAAGCGCTCAAATACAAATTTAAAGGGCTAGCGGCGAAAATAATCCACAAGCAAATATTATTCACAATACTGATTACTAAAATAATCTATTTAGTTAATAGATAAATAAAGAATTGATATTGATGTTATTAATGGTCGGCTACATTTCTGTTGAGAACCAAATATTATCTATATAAAACAAAGACCTGATAGCTGTATAAGTCTCTTCACAAGCTATGCTCAAACTGGTTGCACCAGGTGGTAAAGCTGTTGGCTAAAGCG
Organism: Gammaproteobacteria bacterium UBA2675; assembly: GCA_002354805.1. Classification (GTDB taxonomy): domain Bacteria; phylum Pseudomonadota; class Gammaproteobacteria; order Pseudomonadales; family Pseudohongiellaceae; genus Pseudohongiella. Next base: position 110,656 of record DEMH01000009.1, on the reverse strand, counting down.
ATGTTTGTCCACAGGCCCCAAAAAGGGAGATTTTTATCAAAAAGTTATTCACAGAAATATTAAGGTTATGCACAGTTTTCGGCCATCTTACTGACAGCGATTATTTTCCTATGCAAAAGCTGGAAAAAATCTTGCCAAGCAGGTCATCTGTGGTGAATGCACCCGTGATTTCACCCAAATGCTGGTGTGCGTGTCGCAAATCTTCGGCGACCAACTCAGCAGCCCCGTGATGTTCCAGTTGCCAGATTGCCTGTTGCAGGCATTGCTGTGCTTTATTGAGGGCGTCCAGATGTCGACGTCTGGCGATGAAACCACCCTCTCCTGCTGCCTGGAAGCCCATACAGTCTTTCAGGTGTTGTTGCAGCAGTTCGATGCCCTGTCGTTGTTTGGCGGCCAGGCGGATGATGGTGGCCTGTCGTGCATCATCTGGATTGATTCGTTCAGCTGCCAGCCCGGTCAGGTCAGCTTTATTCTGAATGATTGTCAGTCGTGCACTGTCGACTGCAGGCAACAGGGGCGAAAGAATTGTGTTGTTAAGGTAATCAAACAGGTTGCTGTTATCCACGTTTTCCCTGCTGCTGTCGACCATCAGTAAAACGCGGTCAGCCTGCTCCAGCGTTTTCATGGCCCGCCTGATGCCCTCCTGCTCTACCGGATCATTGCTATCTCGAAGACCAGCCGTGTCGGTAATATGCAGAGGCATGCCATCAATATGGATCTGTTCGCTCAACACATCGCGGGTTGTGCCTTCGATGTCAGTGACGATGGCGCTGTCTTTGCCAGCAAGAGCGTTTAACAGACTCGATTTGCCTGCGTTGGGTTTGCCAACGATGACGACCGCCATACCCTCCCTGATCAGAGCGCCCTGGCGTGCCTGTGCCATGATCTGATCAAGTTGCAGGTTGACCTCTGACAACTTTTCTCCGATGCGACCTTCTGACAGGAAATCGATTTCCTCATCGGTAAAGTCGATAGCGGCTTCAAGGTAAACACGAAGGTTAACAATCTTGTCGGCCAGCGAATCGATCAGCCTGGAAAACTCCCCCTGCAAGGTTCGCATGGCGCTCCGAGCGGCTTCAGCAGAGCTGGAGTCGATCAGATCGGCGATAGCTTCAGCCTGGGCAAGATCGAGCTTGTCGTTCAGAAACGCCCTTTCTGTGAACTCTCCCGGTCGTGCCAGGCGGGCGCCAGACTGCAGCAAAGTCTGCAGTAAGGCATCTAGGACATAAAAACCGCCATGGCCCTGCAGTTCCAGGACGTCTTCTCCTGTGAAGGAATTGGGACCAGGGAAAAACAGCGCTATGCCCTGATCCAGGACAGAGTCATCGACGTTGTAAAAAGGACAGTAATGCGCGTGACGCGGAGTTGGAGAGAATTTGAGGACCCTGGCTGCAATCGCCAGACAGGCAGGACCTGATACCCGGACAATACCCACCCCGCTGCGTCCTGGCGGGGTGGCGATTGCGCATATGGTATCTGTGTCCGATGCGCTCAGCATACTGATCAGCTGCGCGCAGCTTCCTTGGCGGCGTATTCAGCATCAATCTTGCGTGTGATATACCACTGCTGGGCAATACCGAGCACGCTGTTGGCAAGCCAGTACAGTACCAGTCCGGCCGGGAACCACAGGAAGAAAACGGTCATGACAACCGGCATGAACTTCATGATTTTGGCCTGGGTAGGATCCTGGGGTGTCGGGTTCAACATAAATTGAACATACATGGACGCACCCATCAGCAACGGCAGCACAAAGTAGGGATCCATCACGGACAGGTCATTGATCCACAGGATCCAGGGAGCATGACGCAGCTCTACACCTTCCAGTAATACCCAGTACAGAGCGATAAACACCGGCATCTGGACCAGCATCGGCAGGCAGCCGCCGAAGGGGTTGATCTTCTCTTTTTTGTATAGCTCCATGGTAGCTTTCTGGAGCTTCATCTTGTCATCACCGTAACGCTCTTTTAACTGGTTCATTTTCGGCATGACACGACGCATGTTTGCCATGGAGCGATAACTGGTCGCCGACAGTTTGAAGAACACGGCTTTAACGATCAGGGTGAGGATAAGGATTGACCAGCCGTAGTTGCCGATCACGTCATTGATCTGTGTCAGCAGCCAATAGATGGGCGATGCAACAAACCACAACCAGCCATAGTCGATGGTGCGATCCAGCCACGGTGCGATTTCACCAAGTCGGTACTGATCTTTGGGGCCCGCATAGAAAGAAAGCTGCTGCATACCGTTACTGTTGGCAGGAACTTCAAACTGCGGGCTGGTGAAACCGCCGATAAACTCGCCCTGGGCGTTGCGTCGGAATGAATAGGTATTGCTCATGTCCTGTGGCGGGACGAACACTGAAATAAAGTAATGCTGACTCAGGGCGACCCAGCCACCCTGCATGTCGTATGCAGGGCGGTTGCCCGTGATCTCATCGAAGGGGATCTTCAGGTAATTATCTTCGCTGGTTGTGGTGGCAAAGCCGAGATAACTTGCCATACCAAAGCCGCTGCCCTGGGTCGGATCCTCATAGTTTCCGCGCTTGATCTGACCAAACATGTTTGCGCGCCAGGGCGCCTGCGTTGGATTGTCTATCAGATAGGCGATATCAATCAGATAGTCGCCACGTCTGAAGGTGAAGCGTTTGGTTATTTCGACACCATTTTCATCAGTCAGCGTCAAATCCACCTGCAAGGTTTCCTGGTTAGGGCTGAGAGAAAAGTCAGAGCTGGAAACAGAATAAAGCGGACGCTGAGTGCCTCCATCAATACCGTTAGCACCGATCAGGCCGCTTTGAGCGACGTAATTGCGATTGCCGCTTGACTCCAGCAGAACAAAGGGGTCTTCGGGACGGTCGATTTCAGTCGCGTGTTCCGGCAGGGAAACAAAAACAATATCTCCGCCGCGACGATTGATAGTGACGTTCAACACATCGGTTGTCACGCTGATCAGACTGTCCTGATCGTTGCTCTGGCTGCTTACAGTGTCTGTTGTGGCAACGGCTGAGCTAACTTCCGGGATATCGTCACTGTTGGTACTTGGTACATCCGGTACATCTTCCAGTGCTACAGCGTTAGCTGCTTCCGAATTTGCTGGTGTTGATTCCACTACAGTCGTGTCGAGGCGCGAATCAATCGGTGGGTAATCACGTTGCCATTCCAGCAACAACAAGTAGGAAACAGCGGCCAGACCGGCAAGTAATGCGTATTTAATGTAATCCATGTGCGAAAGCTACTTATTTGGTTGAGGTGTTGGAATTATCTGCTGGATGATGACAGCCAGGGACTGGGTCATAGCCTCCCGGATGCCAGGGATGGCAACGCAGAATTCGTTTGGCGCCCATCATACACCCTTTAGCCAGACCATGAGTGACAATGGCGTCTTGAGTATAGTGGGAGCAGGAAGGGTAGAATCGGCATTGGTTGCCTATCAGCAGACTCAGGGTGCACTGATAAACGGAGATCAATTTGATAGCGATCTTTGCCAGCATTAAGAATTACCCGTTAGCGTGCGGCCTTTCGGTTGCGTCGTCGGATAAGATCTTGCCACAGTTTCTCCAGCAGCTCTGTAAGCTCTGGATTTTCTGTTGAATCCAGACCGCGTCTGGCCAGAATAACGATATCCAGACCGCTGAGCAATTGCTGACGGTGGCGAAAGGATTCGCGCACCAACCGTTTAATTCGATTACGTTGAACAGCCAGTCGAATGTTCTTTCTGGCAATCACCTGCCCCAGTCGGGGTTCTGAAAGCCCATTTTCAATGGCGAGAATCAGAAATTGAGAACAGGAGACTTTGTACTGCGCCTGGTCAAATACCTGTTTGAAATCAGACGCAGTAAGAAGCCGCAGTTGTTTGCCAAAACCTTTGCTGGTCACATGCGGCCCGGGTTAGAACGATCAGGCAGACAGTTTGGCGCGGCCTCGAGCACGACGACGCTTGATAACCAGACGACCACCGCGGGTGGCCATGCGAGCACGAAAACCGTGGCTGCGAGCACGCTTCAAAACGCTGGGTTGAAAAGTTCTTTTCATAATGGTCTTCCAGGTAATTCTGTAAATTGGTTCGGTAAATCGAAGAGCGCGAATTTTATAGGGATTGCAGTGACGTTGCAAGTAACTTGTTGCGAAAACAGTGCTTTTTTGCCCGACGATCGCTCAGGTTTGTTATACCCTGTTTAGTCACAACTTATCCACAGCTTATCCTGTGTATAACTGTACGCCAATGCGATCTATTATTCTCTGGAGTATGGCCCGTATTTCGCGATTAATTTGTTTAAGTTTCTGAATAATATATAAAAAAGTATTCTTCCAAATATTCTGTTTTCGATCGTTCAGATGTGGATAACTGTGTATTGGCAGGGTAGAATTCCTTTCCTATTCAGAAAGCAGTTCTACAATAACAGACTACAGGGCAGTGAAAGTCGTGCAACAAGCAACCTGGCAACAATGCGTTGACAATCTCCGGGATGAGTTACCGTCGCAGCAGTTCAACACCTGGATCCGACCTCTACAGGCAGAAAGTACCCCTAGTGGCTTAACGCTTTTTGCTCCTAATCGTTTTGTGCAGGATTGGGTGAAAGACAAGTTTTATTCCCGTATTTGTGAGTTGGTAAGACGCCATGGCGGTGATGATGCGTTGGACGTGAGCGTCGAAGTAGGCGCCGGCAGACAGCAGATTCAGTCTCATTGTACTCATTCACGTTCTTCAGCACCGGCGCCTGGTGGCCCGGGTGGCGTGGTGACGAGTACAGCATTGTCCCGTTCGTCGCCTACGGCAAGAAAGCTGGTACTTCCTGACTTAGAGTCTCCAAAAGCACTGTTGGATGGTGATGCACTAAAAGGTAGCCCTTCAGGCTTCGACAGCCAAAATAATGGCAGTGCTCTAAACCATGCTTCCACGCGCGATCGCAGGCCTGGCAAGAGCGCTGGCGGTTCACACAGGATGGACCAGATAATTGAAGGTAAGCTGCGTCATAAAGGATCCCTGAATCGGGATAACACCTTCGAGAATTTTATTGAGGGTAAGTCTAACCAGCTCGCCCGGGCGGCTGCCTTACAGGTAGCAGAGAATCCTGGTGGTGCTTACAACCCCCTCTTTATATATGGTGGTGTAGGTCTGGGTAAAACCCACCTTATGCACGCGATCGGAAATTATCTTTTAGCGCGTAAACCGGATGCCAAAGTGGTGTATCTGCATTCAGAGACTTTTGTTGCGACGATGGTTACAGCACTGCAGTTGAATGCGATAAATGAGTTCAAGCGCTACTACCGAACAGTTGATGCATTGCTGATTGATGACATTCAGTTTTTTGCGGGGAAAGAGCGTTCCCAGGAGGAGTTTTTCCACACTTTCAACGCGCTTTTGGAGGGTGGACAACAGATTATTCTGACAAGCGACAGATATCATAAAGAAATCAATGGCTTAGAGGAGCGGCTGAAGTCTCGCTTTGGCTGGGGTTTAAGTGTGGCGGTTGAGCCACCTGAACTTGAGACCCGGGCTGCCATTCTGATAAATAAAGCCGCTCAGAGTAACGTGGAGCTCCCTGGAGATGCTGCCATGTTCATCGCCCAGAGACTGCGCTCTCATGTGCGTGAGCTGGAAGGCGCGCTTAAGAAAGTGATCATCCATGCAAATTTTGTGAATCGCAGAATTGATCTCGATCTGGTCCGAGAGGCACTAAGGGATCTGTTTGCGCTGCATGATAAATTGGTCTCTATTGATAACATTCAACGTTCAGTTGCGGAATACTATAAGATCAAGATGTCGGACATGCTTTCCAAGCGGCGCAGCCGTTCGGTTGCAAGACCCAGACAGATTGCCATGAGTCTGGCAAAAGAGCTGACTAATCATAGTCTGCCAGAGATTGGTGAGGCATTTGGCGGTCGTGACCACACAACGGTGTTGCACGCCTGCAAACAAGTGAAGAATCTGCGCGGTAGTTCGCAGGATCTGGCAGAAGATTATAATAACCTGTTGAGAGCACTGACCACGTAAACCTGGTTTGATGTTCGAAACCCCCACAGTAGAAGCAGAGATAGGACTATGCAATTTACCATTACCAGGGAAGCAATTCTGAAGCCACTGCAGCTCGCAGCAGGCGTGGTCGAACGTCGTCATACTCTTCCGGTGTTAGCGAATGTTCTTCTTACTTTGAAGAACGGCATACTTGAAATTACCGGGACTGATCTCGAGGTAGAGTTGATTGGCAGGGTTCGCGTTAACGATGGGGCGCGTGACGGAGAAGTTACTGTTCCAGGTCGTAAGCTGCTCGATATCTGTAAGTCGCTTCCGGATGATTCCGAGTTGGGTTTCTCTGTGGACGACAGCAAATTTGTCGTCAAAGCCGGCCGCAGTCGCTTTACGCTCGCTACCCTGCCAGCTACAGATTTTCCTGTCACCAGCGATGAGCCAGGTACCTTTGAAGTCCGTCTTCAGGGCAGTGAGTTAAAGTCACTGATTGATTCCTGTGCATTCGCCATGGCTCAGCAGGATGTTCGCTACTATCTTAACGGAATGCTGTTTGAGGTTGGCCCTTCCTGGTTCAGAGTCGTTGCGACCGATGGACACAGACTTGCCATGCACACGAGTGGTGTGGAGACCGGCGTCGAAGAACTGCAGCAGATTATTGTGCCCCGCAAAGGTGTGCTGGAGCTATCCCGATTGCTGTCCGAGCCGGAAGAGGATCAATTGGTTCTGATGTTTGGTCTCAGTCATGTAAGAGTAAAGCTTACCGACTTTACCTTTACCTCCAAGCTTGTCGATGGAAAGTTTCCTGATTATCAGCGCGTTCTACCCAAGGGTGGCGACAAAGTTGTTCTTGGGGATCGCTCAGAGTTGAGGCAGGCCTTTAATCGCGCATCCATTCTGTCTAACGAGAAGTATCGTGGTGTGCATCTTCAGTTCAACAATGATGAGCTGAAGGTGGTGGCAAATAACCCGGAGCAGGAAGAAGCTGAGGATACGGTCGGTATCGAGTATAAGGGTGAAACGCTTGAGATAGGTTTTAACGTGAGTTACCTCCTGGACGTGCTCAACGTTCTTGATAGCGACAAGGTCAAATTTACCTTGGCGGATTCAAACAGCAGTGCCCTGGTAGAAGCTGTTTCGGCGTCTGATGCCCTGTATGTTGTTATGCCCATGCGTCTTTAATCTGCTATCCCTGGTCTGACATGACCGTGATAGTTCGCCATAAGGTCGACCGATTCAGAAATTTGAAGTCGGTCGATCTCTCCCCCTCCCCCGGTTTTAATCTCATTTTTGGTAAAAACGGCAGCGGTAAAACCAGTCTGCTTGAGAGTATTCATGTGCTGAGCGTGGGTCGGTCTTTTCGTACTCATAAGATCGCACCACTGGTAAATACTGAAGAATCTGAGCTGTTGGTGGTTTCCAATATTGCCGGATATGAGCATGGTGGGATTGGCTTGACCAAGTCTCGACAAGGTAGAACTGAGCTGCGTGCCTTTGGTGAAAATCAGAAAAACTGGCAATACGTAGCAGAGCTGCTGCCTCTGCAGGTTATAAATACGGATAGTCTTGCACTTTTAGAAGGCCCTGCTAAAGGGCGAAGGCGTTTTCTTGATTGGGCTATGTTCCACGTGGAACATTCCTTTCTGAATTCCTGGCGGGCGTATCGGCGGGCAGTTACACAACGGAACGCGCTACTTCGGCAAATCAAGGACGTGAATGACAGGACCTTCGGTAAGGAATTTTTATCGCAGATTGAAATTTGGGAGAAAGAAGCTGCCAGCCATGGTGAAGCAATACATCGTGGCCGAAACGAGTTATTTAAAACCCTGCGTCCTGTGTTGATCGAAACACTTGAAAATTTGATGCCCGGTTTCCAGCTCGAATTCGACTACAAGCGAGGTTGGGAAGACGAGCTAGGGCTGTTAGAGGCGATGTCGTCATCACGTACAAGAGATATTCGTTACGGCATGACGATGTCGGGCCCACATAGAGGAGACTTTAGCTTGTCTATGCCTGGTCGCGGTAAAGTCTCGGAGGTCTTTAGCCGTGGCCAGCTAAAGTTGCTGGTTTGCAGTCTGAAGCTGGCGGTTGGTAGACTGCTTTATCGAAGTCACTCGACCGATGCAATGCCCCGTCGCGATAACTGCATATACCTAGTTGACGACCTCGCTGCGGAACTTGACCGCGATAACCAGGAAAAAGTACTAAGTTTACTTGCTGCTACTGGCGCGCAGTGTTTTCTAACATCTATTGATCCTGCTGATCTGCCGGACTTTAGACAAATATGCTCTAGTGAGCCGGGGAAGTTCCACGTGGAACATGGTAAAATACACCCGGCTTGAACCCCAACGCGGAGAACAGAATGACTAAGGAATCAACCTACGATTCGTCCAGCATCAAAGTCCTGAAGGGACTGGACGCCGTAAGAAAACGACCAGGGATGTACATCGGTGATACAGAGGATGGAACAGGCCTGCACCACATGGTATTCGAGCTGGTCGACAACTCCATCGATGAGGCGCTGGCAGGACACTGTGATGCAATTAACGTCACAGTCCACGTCGGTGAGGCTATCAGCGTCTCGGATAATGGGCGGGGTATTCCTACCGAAATGCATGCTGAAGGGGTTTCTGCAGCAGAGGTGATCATGACCGTCCTGCATGCCGGCGGAAAGTTTGACGACAATAGCTACAAAGTGTCGGGCGGACTCCATGGCGTCGGTGTCTCGGTTGTTAATGCACTCTCTGAAGAACTGAAGCTGACAATTCGCCGTGGCGGCAAAGTTCATGAGCAGTACTACGTCCACGGTGTGCCCCAGGCCCCTCTTAAAGTCGTAGGCGATACCAATATCACTGGCACTGAGACTTTCTTCAAACCCTCCGCTGCGACCTTCAAAAACATCGAATTCCACTACGATATTCTCGCCAAGAAACTTCGCGAGCTGGCTTTTTTGAACGCCGGCGTAACCATTAATCTTTTTGACGAGCGTAGCGGCAAAAAAGATACCTACAAGTACGATGGTGGTCTGAGAGCTTTTGTTGAATACTTGAATACCAACAAGACGCCCATCAACAAGATATTTCACTTCCAGAAAGAACGGCCGGAAGACGGCATAAGTGTAGAGATAGCGCTACAGTGGAATGATACATACCAGGAAAATATTTTCCCTTACACCAATAATATTCCACAGCGTGATGGCGGCACTCATATGGCCGGCTTCCGCGGTGCACTGACACGCGTACTAAAAACTTATATCGACAAAGAAGTCGCGGCCAAAAAAGGAAAAGAGGTTACTACCACCGGAGATGATGCTCGGGAAGGCCTCACAGCTGTTATCTCAGTCAAAGTGCCAGATCCGAAGTTTTCATCCCAGACCAAGGACAAACTGGTTTCGTCTGAGGTTAAAACAGCGGTTGAGCAGGAGATGGTCTCCCATTTCACTGACTTTCTCCTCGAAAACCCCAATGAAGCCAAACAGATTGTTGGAAAAATGATCGATGCTGCCAGGGCTCGTGAGGCAGCACGAAAGGCCCGAGAAATGACGCGTCGCAAGGGCGCTCTGGATATGGCCGGATTGCCAGGAAAGCTGGCTGACTGTCAGGAAAAAGACCCCGCTCTTTCAGAAATATACATCGTGGAGGGTGACTCAGCGGGCGGGTCAGCAAAACAGGGCCGAAACCGTAAAAACCAGGCCATTCTTCCGCTCAAGGGCAAGATTCTGAACGTCGAAAAAGCACGTTTCGATAAAATGTTGAGCTCTGCTGAGATTGGCACGTTGATCAAGGCGCTGGGCTGCGGAATCGGCAAGGATGAGTTTTCGCCAGACAGTTTGCGCTACCACCGCATCATCATCATGACGGACGCCGACGTCGACGGCTCACACATCAGAACACTGCTGTTAACCTTCTTCTTTCGTCAAATGCGAGAGCTGGTAGAGCGTGGCTATGTATATATTGCTCAGCCACCCTTATATAAAGTTCGTAAGGGTAAGCAGGAACAGTATCTGAAGGATGATGAAGAGCTGGCACGGTATCAAACACAGATAGCCCTGGATGGCGCGGCCCTCCACGTAAATAAAGACGCACCCGCTATTTCCGGGGACGCCCTGGAGGCGATGGTCAAGCAGTACAACTCGACATACGCGATGATAAAACGCCTGGAGCGCCTCTACCCTTCTGAAATACTTGAGGCGATGGTCTTCACGCCAGTGTTGACCAGCGATGATTACACAGAAGAAGGCGTGACCAACTGGCTTAAGCAGTTGTGGCAATCGATGGAATCACTTCATCCCAAAACGGCCCAGAACTACTATGTTCAGGCCTACGAAGACCCAGAGCGGCATGTCTTCCTGCCACAGGTTCGCCACAGCCTGCACGGTCTAATTCGTGACTATCGCTTCAGCAAAGACTTTTTCGGATCAGGTGAATACCGAGCCTTGAACCGCCTGGGTGAAATGCTCAACGGCTTGATAGAAGCAGGTGCCTACGTTAAGCGCGGCGAAAAAACACAGGAAATTCAAACGTTTAGCGAAGCGCTGAAGTGGCTGACCGATGATGCGATGAAGGGTCACTACCTGCAGCGCTATAAGGGACTGGGTGAGATGAATCCAGATCAGCTTTGGGAAACCACGATGGATCCAGAGAGCCGTCGTATGCTGCAAGTCACAATTGAAGATGCGATTGGTGCCGACCAACTATTCACAACCTTGATGGGTGATCAGGTGGATCCGCGACGAGACTTTATCGAAACCAACGCGCTGGCTGTCCAGAATCTGGACATCTAAGTAACACGTCGCCTGACAAACATCGGCCGTTGGTCTTACTGCAGACCAACGGCTGATTTGTTTGTGTTCATCCACAAATCAAATTCGGCCGCTACCTCTTTTGCTGTTTTGCCATCGACTGCAATAGGCGGTCCTATCAGCACCTCAATACAGCCCGGTTTCTTGAGTGTCGTGCCGGCTGGCCAGCAGTAACCCGCATTGTGCAGCACAGGAATGATGGGCGTGCCGGTCGCAACTGCTAACTGCGCCCCGCCCCTGGAAAATTTTCCAAGTGCGCCAGTGCGTGCCCGGGTTCCTTCAGGGAACACCAAAATCGATAAACCATCCTTTATCCGTGCCGCTCCCTGCAATAGTAAGGACTTGCCAGCCTCTCGTGGCTTGCTGCGGTCGATGGCAATTGGTTGCTGAAGTCGCAGTGCCCATCCCCAGAATGGTATGTCCAACAGCTCCTTCTTCAGGATGGGGCAAACGGGTGTAAACAACTGATACAGGAAGATCGTCTCCCAGGTACTCTGGTGATTACTCTGTACTACGACCGGGTGGCCTGGTATGTGTTCCAGGCCCCTTATGTTGTAGCTGATACCACAGCTGAGTCTCAGCCAGGCCAGGACCAGGCGACACCAGAGCGCGTAAAGATAAAAACGACGCTTTGGCGGAAGAATCCAAAACAGCAAAATGACCAGAGACGAGATTATAAAAGTCAGTGTCGCATAGCCGAGGAAAAACAGTGAGGATCTGAACTTCATAAACATATCGGCAGGCCAACTTCCTGTGGCAGTTAATTTAATAGATCGTCAACAAACGCGGCCAGGTTGGCAAACTGGGGGCAGTCAGCAAGTTCAGGCGGCAAACCCGTTGCCAATGTCCGCTCACCTTTTCCGCTACGAACCAGAACTGGTGTGCAGCCTGCTGTCAGCGCCGCCTGCAGATCTCGCAGACTGTCGCCGACTACCGGTACGCCAGAGATCTCGCTGCCGTATTCATCTCGAATCTGATACAACAGACCAGGCCTTGGTTTTCGGCAACTACAGTTGTTATCAGGTCCATGAGGACAATAAAAAAAACCCGCGATACGTCCACCGGCTTTTTCAACCAGCCCTGATAAATAAGCATGAATTTGTGACAGCGTTGTCTCTGAAAGCAGGCCCCGGGCAATACCTGACTGATTAGTGGCAACTACAACTGTATACCCAGCCTGGCTAAGTCTGGCAATCGCGTCAATGCTGCCTTCGACAGGCACACACTCTGCGACGGACTTGATAAAAGCATCAGAATCCTCATTGATGACACCATCGCGATCGAGGATTATCAGCCTGGACCCCCGGGGAGTCATAGTGTGTCAGCTTCGGTGAAGGCTGGAGATGTCAGCCACCTCCAAAAACAGGGCGCGAAGCTCGGACAGCAGCGCCAGCCTGTTCTGGCGAACTGCGTCATCTTCAGCCATCACCAGCACCTGATCAAAAAATGCGTCAACCACAGGTCGCATAGCTGCAAGCTTTTCAAGACCCTGCGTGTATTCTCGCTTCTCGAAAAGCGGATCGATTACACCACGCATTTCAGCAACTGCTTTTGCAAGATCCTTTTCAGCGGTTTCTGACAGGAGAGCCTGGTCAACTTCGGTTTGCTGCTGCTTTTCTTTCTGTAGAATATTGGACACACGCTTGTTGGCCGCTGCCAGTGCAGCACTTTCAGGCAGTTGCGAAAACCTTTGAACCGCATTAACTCGCATCGCAAAGTCCAGCGGTCTTTCGGGCTTCAACTCCATCACGGCCTGGAAGACTTCTGTCGATACGCCTTCGCCGAGATACCAGGCCCGGAATCGCTCCAGCATGAACTCAAATACCTGACTGCCGGTTTCCGCGGCAACGCTTACACCCTGCGCCTCATAACTGGCAAGTGATTGCTTGATCGCTTGCGCCAGATTCAGGTCAAGGGATTTTTCCACCAGAATGCGCAGCGTACCCAATGCCGCTCGACGGAGTGCAAAGGGATCCTTGGATCCAGTGGGTGGCTGTCCAATGACAAACAGACCACATATGGTGTCGAGCTTCTCTGCCACAGCCAGTACGGCACCCGTCTCGCTCGATGGAACAGCGTCACCGGAGAATCTGGGTTGATACTGTTCAGTGATCGCCAGGGCTACAGCCTCAGTCTCGCCATCGTGCAGGGCGTAATAGTAGCCCATGGTGCCTTGCAACTCGGGAAACTCCCCAACCATGTTGGTCAGCAGGTCGCACTTGGCCAGCAGCGCGGCGCGCTCACATGAATCTGAATCAAGCCCGAGCTCCCGAGAGATGGACACTGCCAGTTCAGCGACACGACGAGACTTCTGTTCAACTGTGCCAAGCTGCTGCTGAAACACGATACTGCCGAGCTGTGGCAGGCGAGACGCCAGCGGCTGTTTGCGGTCGGTTTCGTAGAAAAACGCTGCGTCTGCCAGGCGGGGTCGGATGACACGCTCATTCCCCGCGATAACCTGTGCCGGGTCTTTGCTGTGCAGGTTGGCTACGGCTACAAAATAAGGCAGCATTTTGCCCTGCTTATCCAGCACGTAAAAAGTCTTCTGATGATTCTTCATCGACGAGATCAGTGCTTCAGGCGGAACTGACAGAAAATGCTCGTCAAACTTGCCGGTCAGCGCAACGGGCCACTCCACCATGCTGGTAACTTCATCCAGCAGGTCTGAGTCGATGATGACCTGCGCATCAAGCGCTTTGCCCTGCTCAGAAATCAGCGACTCCACAGTCTGACGTCGCTGCGTGTAGTCAACGACAACATGGCCGGGTTTCAGCAATTGCTGTTCATAGCTCTCGGCAGAAGTCAGCGTGATTGCCTGTGGACAATGGAAACGATGACCATAGGTGACACGATCGCTGCTGATGCCGAACAATTCGGTCTCGACCACATCATCACCAAACAGCATAACCAGCCAGTATACCGGCCGGACGAATTCGTCACGTGTACTGCCCCAGCGCATTTTCCTTGGTATTGGCAGCTTGGCCAGCGACTGCTGGACGATGCCCGGTAACAGGGTGGCAGTGTCGGCACCTTTCTGGGTGGCGCGATACACCAGCTTCTCCACGCCATCACGGGTGTCCCGCTCCAGATCTGCCACGCTGACACCGCAGCCTCTGGCAAAACCCTGCGCTGCTGGCGTGGGGTTCCCGTCCTTGTCAAAAGCTGCCTTGACCGCTGGCCCGAACTTTTCCAGCGCCACGTCGTTCTGTCGAGTGGCAAGATTTTCGACGCGAACAGCAAGTCGGCGCGGACTGACAAACGGCACAACTTTTGTGAAGCTCAAGCCGGCTGCGGAGAGGCCCGTTTCAACGCCGCTTGTGAAAGCATCGGAAAGTCCTTTGAGCGCCTTCGGCGGAAGCTCGGCACACCCTACTTCTACTAAAAAATGTTTTTCGGTCATGATAGCTGCAATCGGTTGGGTAAATTACTGGGTGTTTAACGCGGCCTGCCGCAGCGCTTCTGGCGCCAGCGGGAACCCAAGTTTGCGACGGCTTTCGTAATACGCCTCTGCAACCTGACGAGACAGGGTACGGACCCGCAGAATAAAGCGCTGACGCTCGGTTACCGAAATAGCCTGTCTGGCATCAAGCAGGTTGAAATAATGCGAGGCTTTCAATACCTGCTCATAAGCAGGCAGAGCCAGGCCTTTCTCAATCAGTTGGCTACACGCAGCTTCGCACTCATCAAAGTTGCGGAACAACGCATCAACATTGGCGTGTTCGAAGTTATACGCGGACATTTCAACTTCATTCTGATGGAATACGTCGCCGTAAGTCACATCCCCTTCCGGTCCGCGCGTCCAGACCAGGTCATAGAGGCTGTCCACACCCTGCAGATACATGGCGATTCGCTCAAGCCCGTAAGTAATCTCGCCACTGACCGGGAAACACTCAAGGCCACCGACCTGCTGGAAATAGGTAAACTGTGTAACTTCCATGCCGTTCAGCCAGACTTCCCAGCCCAGACCCCAGGCACCCAGCGTCGGCGACTCCCAGTTGTCTTCAACAAAGCGAATATCGTGAACCTGTGGGTCAATGCCGAGATGTTTCAAAGAGGCAAAGTACAGATCCTGGATATCGGGCGGCGATGGCTTCAGAATCACCTGAAACTGGTAGTAGTGCTGCAACCGGTTTGGGTTCTCGCCATATCGACCATCTGTCGGGCGGCGGCTGGGCTGAACATAAGCCGTGCGCCAGCTTTCCGGGCCGATCGCTCGCAAAAACGTCGCCGGATGGAAGGTGCCCGCTCCCACTTCGAGGTCCAGCGGCTGCAATACCACACAGCCCTGCTTCGCCCAGAAGTCCTGAAGCGCCAGAATCAGGCCCTGGAAGGTTGTAACGTCTGACAAGTCTCACCCCAATGTAAAACGGTTGAAAAGGCGCAATTATGCGGGATTAGGCAGTTAATATCCACTGCGCTAAAATGATGGCTTTCACTATGAACAAGCTCTGGAGAGCACTCCTATCGACACCCTGAAGACCGCGATTATCAAATTCGCATTAAACATACTGGCGTGGTTCCCACTACCGGCGCTGCACATGATTGGGAATGCCATTGGCACACTCGTGTATTTGCTGCCTACAGAAACCCGCCGTGTCACGCTGATCAATCTGCAGCGGGTATTCCCGGAGCTGGGCTCTGAGCAAACTCAGAAACTTGCCAAAGAGAGTATCAAGGAGACAATCAAGACAGGTCTGGAACTCGGCCATATGTGGTGCCGGTCCATTGATCACGTTTTGAGCATGATTGTCAGCGTTGATGGTATGGAACATGTCGAAAACGCCCAGGCCAGCGGCAAAGGTATCATCTATGCGTCCCCACACCTCGGTAGCTGGGAAGCGCTGGGACTTTACGTTTCAACATTGGGGCCGCTGACAACACTCTACAAGCCACCAAAAATCAAGGGCCTCAACGCGCTTGTCGCCGGTTCTAGAGCCAAAGCCGGCGCCGAACTGGTCGCCACCGACCGTCAGGGTGTTGTGCGTCTCAACAAGGCTTTGTTGCAGGGCGGTGCCACGGGGATCCTGCCTGACCAGCAGCCTCGAAATGAGGGTGGTGTATTCGCCCCGTTGTTTGGCATCCAGGCTTACACCATGACACTGGTCCCTAAACTTGCCAGCCGAACCGGCTCACAGGTCATTTTTGCTTACGCGGAGAGGTTGTCCGGCGGTCGTGGCTATCACGTGGTATTTGAACCGGCCGATGATGGTATTTATGAGGCAGATTCGGCTTCTGCGGCGGCAGCCATGAATCGCTCAGTAGAGCGATGTATTCGCGCCTTGCCCAGCCAATATCAGTGGAGCTACAAACGTTATCGCAAGCGACCGGACGATGAAATTGAGCGGTTCTATTAGGCTTGAAGATGCCCCGCGGTCAGTTATCCAGGCGTCAGCGTCGCCAGAACATTGGCAGGAACAGCACCAGCAGCGTGAAGATCTCCAGACGTCCCAACAGCATGGCCAGACAAAGCACCCATTTGGCCGGATCGGATATATTGGCGTAATTGGCTGCAACGCCCTCGAGCCCAGGGCCCAGGTTGTTAAGACTGGCACCCACGGCGCTGAATGCGGTCAATACCTCCATGCCCATGGCAAGCAGCATGATGAGCAGAGCCATATAGACCATCACATAGACGGCGAAGAATCCCCAGACTGATTCAATTACCCGGTCGGGAACCATTCGACGGCCCAATTTGACTGAAATAATGGCGTTAGGGTGAATCAGCCGTTTGACCTCACGAATGCCCTGCTTAAAGATCAGCAATATCCGGATTACCTTCATACCGCCGCCGGTAGAACCCGCGCAGGCGCCGATTATGGAGGCGTAAATCAGCAGATACGGTAATGCATATGGCCAGGCGTTGAAGTCAGCTGTTGTATAACCCGTTGTGGTCGCGATAGAAACAGTCTGAAACAGCCCGTGGATAAACGAGTTCTGCATGTCGTATGTTTCTGTGGCATACAAAACAATGATCGTGAACAAGGCAATCCCAGCCAGGACCGCCGCATAGAACTTCGTCTCCGGGTCGCGAACGTATTGAATCAGGCTGCGCCGCTGCCAGGCGGTGAAGTGCAACGCAAAGTTGATACCCGCCAGAAACATGAATGCCACCGCAATAAGATTTACTATATTGCTGTCAAAATACCCGATACTGGCGTCATAGTTGGAGAAACCACCGATCGCAACGGTTGTGAAGCTGTGACAGATGGCGTCGAACAGATTCATGCCGGCCGCCCAGTAAGCAAGGGCGCAAGTCACCGTCAATCCAAGATAGATGTACCACAGTGCCTTGGCAGTTTCCGCCAGGCGGGGAACCAGGTTGTCGTTTTTCACGGGCCCCGGGCTTTCTGCCCGATACAGCTGCATACCACCGATACCCAGCATGGGCAGCACGGCCACCGCAAGGGCAACGATACCCATACCGCCCAGCCACTGCAGCTGGGCCCGGTAAAACAGGATTGACTTGGGCAGCACATCAAGCCCGGTAATAACCGTTGCACCGGTAGTCGTCAGCCCCGAAAAGGATTCGAATACCGCGTCTGTCACTGACAGGCGGACATCCAGCGAGAATAGGAAGGGTAATGCACCGAATGTGCTCAATACTGTCCAGAACAGTGTCACGACCAGGAAGCCGTCACGAGTGCGTAGCTCTTTCTTGGAGCGAAGCGTCACCAGCCAGAGAATGAATCCGGTCGCAAAGGTGATCATGGCGGAGGTCCAGAACGAGCTCACTTCGCCGTCCCCATACAGGAAAGAAACCAGAATGGAGGGCAGATTGGCCAGCATGCTGAACAGCATCAGCAAAACACCAAGTATGCGGGCGACAACGGCAAAATGCATAGTAAGTGCTTAACTCCAGATCAGAAAAAGGCGAATCCAACAGCAAACAGACGCTCTACTTCAGGAATGCGTTTCTTGTCGGTGAGGAACAAAATGACGTGGTCTTCGGGCTCGATCACGATATCGTCATGGGCAATCAACACTTCTTCATCCCGGACGATAGCGCCGATGGTTGTGCCATGGGGCAGATCTATATCCTCGATAGCACGACCCACCACTTTAGACGACTGGCTGTCACCGTGCGCGATTGCCTCCAGCGCCTCTGCGGCGCCCCGTCGTAGTGAATGCACATTAACAATGTCACCTTTGCGAATATGAGTCAGCAGACTGCCAATCGATGCCTGCTGAGGTGAGATTGCAATGTCGATTTCACCGCCCTGCACCAGGTCCACATAAGCCGGGTTGCTGATAAGACACATGACCTTGCGCGCCCCGAGGCGTTTCGCCAGCAATGACGACATGATATTTGCCTCATCGTCATTGGTAAGGGCCAGGAAAACATCGGTATCCGCGATGCCCTCTTCCTGTAACAGCTTTTTGTCAGAGGAAATACCATTCAGGACCACAGCTCGATTAAGAAACTCGGACAGATAGGCGCAGCGATCCGGATTGTGTTCAATCACTTTAACCTGGTAACGCTCTTCCAGCGCTGAGGCCAGGCGCGCGCCAATGTTGCCGCCGCCAGCGATGATCAAGCGTTTGTAAGGTCGATCCATGCGGCGCAGTTCGCTGATGACTGCTTTGATGTTTTTGGGAGCCGCGATAAAAAAGACTTCGTCGTCTGCTTCGATGACGGTAGAACCCTCAGGAGTAATGGCGCGGTTGCGGCGGAAAATAGCCGCCACACGAGCATCCACATTGGGCATGTGCTCACGCAGAAAGCGGATCTCCTGACCGACCAGCGGCCCGCCGTAATAAGCACGAACCGCCACCAGCTGTGCATTGCCATCGGCAAAATCGAGAACCTGCAGTGATCCGGGCAACTCAATCAGACGACGGATATAGTTGGAAACCAGCAATTCCGGGCTGATGACAACATCGAGGGGTATGGCGTCAGGACGGAACAGGTCGTCCTGGGCAATATATGACGCCGAGCGCAGGCGACAGATCTTTTTGGGGGTTTTAAAAACAGAGAACGCAATCTGGCAGGCGACCATATTGATCTCGTCGTTTTCTGTCACGGCGATGATCATGTCGGCATCGTCGGCGCCGGCGGCACGCAACACATCAGGGTGAGAAGGCCAGCCCTGTGCGATACCGATGTCCAGTCTGTCCTTGAGTTCCCGCAGGGCTTCTGCATCCGGGTCAACCAGGGTGATATCGGTATTTTCGCTTGCCAGGTTTTCAGCCAGTGAGGCACTGACCGCATTGCAGCCCAGAATAATTATTTTCATGTAAAAGCAGGCTCCTGCGCCTTGATCCTTCTTATGCGTCCGGATGGTGCCGCTGCCATCAAATTATCCGGCGGGTACCAACCAGATACAAGCCATTAGGCATCTTTTCAATGCATTATTGTTGTTTTTTCAGCAATGCATAAAAAAAACCGTCGGGCCCACCATCGCTCGGCAACAGCTGTCGACCAAACCGGCGTCCCGGGGTTTCACAATCAGCTGCCCAAGGCTCCCCGGAATGTTCTGTCAACAGGGGCAGACATTCGGCGTCTGGGGTGCGTTCCAAAAAGGACTCAAGCTGTTGAGTGTTTTCTGCCGGAAGAATTGAGCAGGTTGTGTAAAGCATCACACCACCCGGCGCAAGACACAGCCACATGGCGTCAAGAAGCCGGGCCTGAATATTCAGCAACTGACCTAAATGCTCTGATTTACGCAAAACCTTAATGTCGGGCTGACGGCGGATGACTCCTGTTGCTGAACATGGAGCATCGAGCAGAATCCGGTCAAATTGATCACCACTCCACCATGAGTCTGGCTGGCCTGCATCTGCGCAAACAACTGTGACCGGTGCCTCGTGCAGCTGAAGGCGCTGCAGATTCTGGTGGACACGCTGCAGCCGGCGACTGTCACTGTCCAGTGCCAGCAATGATGCCAACTCCGGCTGTGATTCCAGCAGGTGCGCTGTCTTGCCGCCGGGTGCAGCGCAGGCATCAAGCAGATGATCTCCCGGTTGTGGTGCCAGCAATGCGGGGATTAATTGCGATGCTTCATCCTGAACGCTAACCCACCCCTCTGCGAAACCAGGGAGCGCATGAACAGACAGCGCTTTTTCCAGATAGATGGCGCTGTCGGCAAGCTTGCCGGCTGAAGCACTTATGTTCTGCCCTGCCAGCTTTTCAAGATATGTGTCCCGGGAAATTTTTGAGAGATTGACCCTCAGGGTCATCGGCGGATGCAGGTTGCCCTGCTTCAGCACCTCATCACATCTGTCCGGCCAGGCCTGGGTGATGGCCGAGCGCAGCCATGCCGGATAGGAGTCAGCGATCGCTGCCGTATCATCAAACAGCGAGCCGGTATCGTCAGTCTTTTTTTGTTGACGCTGCCACTGTCTCAACACCCCGTTGATCAGCCGTTTGGCCCAGACTTTCTTCAGGGTGACAGCGGCATTGACGGTCTCATTGATGGCAGCATAATCCGGCAGCCGGAGGTGCTGCAGTTGATACAGGCCGATCAGCAACAGGCAGTGAATGTCTGCGTCTTTGCGTCGTATAGGTTTGTCGAGAAGGCCAGACAATTGGCTCTCCAGCTGGAAAAACCAGCGGCAGGTACCAAAACACAACTCCCTGAGCAGTGCCTGACCATCTGCTGATTCTGTCCCCTCACCCGGTTTAGGCAGCAGGCTGGCCAGAGAGCCCTGCTGTTTTACCAGGCTCGCCAGAATTGTGGCGGCCTGAGCCCGTATCTGGGCGGGCGTCACGAGGGAGTCTCGATGCTGGAGAACTGGTTGCCGGGTTCAACCATGGCGCGTCGCGCATTCAGAAGATCAGTGACAGACATGACGTTCTTGCCGGGTAGCTGAACCTGCTGAAGCGCCAGTTCGCCATCTTGACAGGCAATACGGAGCGATTTGAGGCTCTGGCCCTGGGCGGCGCCGGTCGTCGAATCAGCGCAAGTCAGATCGACCGTGCCGAGGATCGTGCCAGGTGACTGATTCTGTTTGCCACTGAGCACCTGTGCACGGATGAACCTTATACGCTCGCCATTTATGAAAGTGTAGGCTGGATTTCTGCCTATACCGGCACGGATGCAGCGGTTAATCTCTTCCGCGGTCTGGCTCCAGTCTATTAGGGCCTCTGACTTCTCCAGCTTGCGCGCATACGTCGTCCCGTCATCGGTTTGTGGCTCGGCGCTGGACGCCAATGAATCGAAATTTGCCAGCGTATGTATCAGAGCCTGGCAACCCAGCACGGCAAGGCGGTTTTCAAGGGTCTGACGATCGTCTGCGTCAGAAATGGGCGTCTCGATTTTGTGGATCATGGCTCCGGTATCGAGACCGGCGTCCATTTGCATGATGGTGACGCCAGACTGTTTGTCGCCAGCGAGAATGGCACGCTCTATAGGCGCCGCACCGCGCCAGCGCGGCAAAAGTGAGGCATGAACATTGATGCATCCGAGCCGCGGGATGTCGAGAACTGCCTGGGGCAACAGCAGGCCATAGGCCACAACAACCATAAGATCAGCATTCAGAGCTGACAGCTCCCGTTGCGCATCGGCATCTTTAAGTGAGGCCGGCTGAAACACAGGCAGCTGGTTCTGTTGGGCAAGCTGTTTGACCGGGCTGGGCTGCAGTTTCTTGCCCCGTCCTGCGGCGCGATCGGGTTGGGTATATACGGCCACAATGTTGTGGCCAGCATCAATCAATGCCTGCAGGTGGCTGGCGGCGAACGCCGGTGTGCCGGCGAACACCAGTTTGAGTTTTGACATGAGATGGGATCAGCCGTTCGCCGCCAGTTTATGGGCTTTTTCGAGTTTGCTGCGAATGCGTTGCCGTTTCAGATTACTCAGGTAATCAACAAACAGTTTGCCATTGAGATGGTCCATCTCGTGCTGGATACAAGTGGCGAGAAGGCCGTCAGACACCATTTCAAAAGCCTCGCCGTGCCGATCCAGAGCATTGATCTTGACCTGTCGTGGCCGGCTGACAGTTTCGTAAAAACCAGGCACCGAGAGGCAGCCCTCATCGTATTCGGCAAGCTCATCGTCCAGCACCTTGATGGCCGGGTTGATGAAAACCAGCGGCTCGCTTTTGTCCTCGGAAATATCAATCACAATCAGCTGTTTGTGCACATTGACCTGAGTTGCGGCGAGGCCAATGCCGGGCGCCTCATACATGGTCTCGAACATGTCATCAATCAGCTGACTGAGTGCTTCGTCAAATGTATCAATTGGCTCCGCCACGGTGCGCAGCCGCGGATCGGGAAACTCCAGAATTTCGAGTTTGGCCATAGTTCACTCCGAAAAGACATTATCGTTTCGGCAACAGCGCACAAGCTGTGCCATAAACGCTAAAGGACCCTGATGATTTGCAGATTATTGCGAATTGTAGCACAGGCGATGCGCCGGGATGCGCATCCTCAGACATCATACACGGAGGTAAACAATGGTGCCCTGCACAGATCTGGAAAGCTACCTGCTGCTCTACCATGCTCTCGAAAGTCACGCCAGTCGCATGCACCGATTGCTGGCCATGGCTGGCAGCGCCAAAGGCGTACTGGAATTGCCAATAAACAGCCTGCAGCAACTAAAACTGGATAATGACATTATTCAGCGCATACGAACTGCGAGAGATTCGGGTTCCAAGGCAAGACAGGCGCTCGAACGGACCCTGTTATGGAGAGAACAGGACGGGCACAGTCTCGTTCTGTTCGATGACCATCGCTATCCGGTCCTGTTGCGTGAATTGCCGGACCCGCCGCCGATACTGTTTGTCCGCGGCGACCCAGGCGTATTTTGCCAGCCCTGCATTGCGCTGGTCGGCAGCCGAAACTGTAGTCGGTATGGCAGAGACCTGGCGGGCCGTATAAGCGCAGATCTTGGGCGCGCCGGCTTTACTGTGGTCAGCGGGCTGGCCAGCGGTATTGATACGGCCGCACATATGGCCAGCGTGATACAGGACAAACCAACCATTGCGGTATTGGGCAGCGGCCTGAATACAATTTATCCAAAGGTTAATGCCGAGCTCGCTACAAAAATCAGTCATGGCAGCGGTAGAGGTGCAGTCATCTCCGAGTTTCCGCTGCACTCGCCGCCGGATGCCTTTCATTTTCCACAGCGCAATCGGATTATCAGCGGGCTGAGTCTTGCAGTATGTGTCATAGAAGCGACGCTGCGCAGCGGCTCGCTTATTACCGCACGTCTTGCTCTTGAGCAGGGGCGACATGTTTTCGCTGTACCCGGCTCGGTCAATTTACCGGGCAGCCGGGGATGTCATCGACTGTTGCGCCAGGGCGCCACACTGGCGGAAAATGCCGCAGATATTATTGAGCAGCTCGCCCCAATGGTTCAGGGCCAGCTGGAGTTGCAGGCCAAAGACATTCCAGAAAACGCAGTTTCTGATAAAGCTGAGTCGGTTCCCAATGGCTGTACAGACGTATTGCGGCTAATTGCAGACGATGGCGTCACCAGTGATGCACTGTTGAGCCATTCACAGTTGGCACTGCCGACGCTGAACCTGAAGCTGCTTCAGTTGGAGTTATCCGGGCATATCTGCAAACAGGCGGGTAAGTGGTATATAAACCGATAGACAAGCAAGCCGAGAGAACACTATGAAAAGACTGGCTGTAGACAAAGCCTGCAGGGTGCTGTCATCCGCGGGAGTCATTGCCTACCCGACCGAGGCGGTCTGGGGCCTGGGTTGCGATCCATTCTCACAGCAGGCCACACTGCGTTTGTTGCAGATCAAACGCCGGCCTGTTGAAAAAGGTATGATTCTCGTCGCCGCAACGATTGATCAGCTGGATTTCATTTTATCGGCCCTGCCCGCTGAGCAAAGGGATGTGCTGAAAAAAGGCTGGTCCGGGCAGGCGAAGACAGGCCCGGTTACCTATCTGGTGCAGGACTCGCTGGATGTGGTGCCATGGTGGATAAAAGGAGATCACTCGTCTGTTGCGCTGCGTGTCAGCAGCCACCCGTTGGTCCGGCAATTGTGCGGGCAATTCGGTGGCCCGGTGGTTTCTACCTCGGCCAATCTGGCCGGCAGGCCAGCGATTCGTTCAAGAGTATTGTTAGAGCAGCAACTCGGGGCGCAGCTGGATTATGTGCTGCCCGGGCCACTTGGGGGTGCCAGTAAGCCGTCGCAGATTATTGATCTGGCGACGGGTCAGGTTATGCGCGCCGCCTGACATTTTAAGAGGAGATTTGGTCGTGGTTGATCAATCAAACGAACAAGCAGACAAGCAGGTAAATACCGAGGCGGTCAAAACTTTCCTGCTGACTTTGCAGGACAACATTTGTGAACGGCTGGAAGCACTGGATGGGCAGGCGCGCTTTCATGAGGATTCCTGGCAGCGTGACAAAGGTGGCAGTGGCATAACCCGCGTCATCAGTGCCGGTAAAGTCTTCGAAAAAGGCGGCGTAAACTTTTCCCACGTCTACGGCGATGCGCTTCCTCCCTCGGCCACTGCAAGTCGGCCCGAACTGGCTGGCAGACGCTTCCAGGCCATGGGTGTGTCACTGGTCATACACCCGGACAACCCGTTTATTCCAACGTCCCACGCCAACTTTCGGTTTTTTATTGCTGAAGACGACAACAAGTCTCCGGTCTGGTGGTTCGGGGGTGGTTATGACCTGACACCGTATTATGGCAATGAAGAGGATTGCCGACATTGGCACCGAACGGCAAAAAGCGCCTGTGACGCGCATGGTGAAGACCTGTATCCAAGATTCAAGAAAGAGTGCGACGATTATTTTTATCTGCCGCACCGGAAAGAAACCCGCGGCGTTGGTGGCCTGTTCTTTGATGACTTTAATGAAAAGTCTTTTGAAGACACATTTGCGATGGTGCAGGATATTGCCAATAGTTATATCGAAGCCTATGCGCCCATCGTGGAGGCACGCATGTACGTGCCGTTTGCCGCCGAACACAAGCAGTTCCAGCGTTACCGGCGCGGTCGTTATGTTGAGTTCAATCTGGTGTTCGACCGTGGCACACTTTTCGGTCTGCAGTCCGGACTGGGTCGCGTTGAATCCATCCTGATGTCTTTGCCTCCTGAAGTGAGCTGGATTTATGACTGGCACCCTGCCCCTGGCACTAAAGAGGAGCGTCTCTACACGGAATTCCTGGGCGCTCGGGACTGGGTGTAGGAACTGATGGCAGATATCGATCGATACGCGGTAACCGGCTACCCGGTCGCGCACAGCAAATCCCCCTTCATTCATGCACAGTTTGCCGAGCAGACTGGCGAACAGCTGTCTTATGAGCGTCTCGAACTGACACCGGAAAATTTTGTGGTCGGTGTTCACAAGTTTTTTGCAGAGGGCGGCAAAGGACTGAACGTCACTGTGCCGCATAAGGAAACGGCCTGGCGGCTGGTCGACTGGCTTGCCCCGAATGCAGAGCTGGCTGGCGCTGTAAACACGCTCTACCAATTGCCCGACGGGCGCCTTGCTGGCGACAACACCGATGGTACCGGCATGGTTCGCGACATTGAAAAGAACCATGGCGGCAAACTGGCTGGTTCGAACATCATGATTATTGGTGCCGGCGGCGCCGTGCGCGGCGTATTGCCAACATTGATCGCAGCCAGGCCGGCGTCGATCACCATCGTCAATCGCACATTGGCGCGCGCCGCGTCTATGGCTGAGGATTTCAGATCGCAGTACCCACTCAGGGTGCTGAGCCTGGAGCAGCTGCAAGGCCAGCCGTCGACAGGTCGAACTCCTGCGCTGGACTGGCTGATCAATGGCAGTTCTGCGGGTCTGCAAGGAGAAATGCCGGTATTGCCAGGCTGGCTGGTATCAGCCGCTACGGGTTGTTATGACATGGTCTACGCCCCGGGCGGGACGGTGTTTCAGCAATGGGCACGCAAGAGTGGTGCGCTGCTGGCGCTGGATGGCAGTGGTATGCTGGTTGAGCAGGCGGCCGAATCATTCCGCATCTGGCGCGGTGTCCAGCCAGAGACACAGCCCGTTATCGCGGCACTTCACGCCTTGCTGGCCAAATAGCGGTCCTTCAGCTCGCAATACTTCTTAGCCGTGTAAAGGAAAAAGGATTTTTCCTGCTCGGTCAGTTTGCGAGCCTGTTTCACCGGAGAGCCAACATACAGGTAGCCGCTCTCCAGAGTTTTGCCGGGAGGAACCAGGCTGCCGGCGCCAATGATCACATCGCTTTCGACAACGGCTCCGTCCATGATGGTGGCACCCATCCCGACAAGGACACGGTCGTGAATCGTACAACCATGCAGCATGACCTTGTGGCCGACGGTGACATCGTTCCCTACTGAGCATGGGAAACCACCCGGGTTAAAGGGGCCATCGTGGGTCACATGCACAACCGAGCCATCCTGGATACTGCTGCGGGCGCCTATGCGAATGCTGTGAATGTCGCCGCGGATGGTTGTCATTGGCCAGACAGAAGAATCATCGCCTATTTCTACCTGACCGATTACGACAGCGGTCTCATCGATAAATACACGGTTTCCCTGCTGTGGTTCGTGGGACTCGAAGCGTCTGATGCTCATAAAGCTTCCTTTTCGGCAATGGCTTGTGACAATGATATGATGAGAGCCGTTTTTCTTACTACCCAGACAGGAGTTTTTCTGGATGCCTGCATCGAGTGCCAATCAGAATCCTTTGCTTGCCTTTGATCGACTGCCGGATTTTGCCACCATCCGCGCGGAACATATCGAACCGGCCGTCCGGCAGGTTCTGGCAGATAATCGAGATACGCTGAAATCCCTCGAGGCTGACAATTCGCTGTTATCAGATCCGGCCTGGGATTCATTGATGGGCGTGCTGGATGAGCTGGACGACAGGATTGGCAAAGTGTGGTCAACTGCCAGCCACCTTAACAGCGTAATGAATACGCCTGAAATCAGGCAGGCCTACACCGACTGTCAGCCATTGATTTCAGAGTACTACTCCGCGCTGGGTCAAAGCGAAGCACTTTACCAGCGCGTAAAGGCGCTCTACGAGGCGGCTGAGGCACTGTCCTTGAATGCATCACAGCGCAAGATATTGAATGACAGTCTGCTGGACTTCGAACTGTCGGGTGTCAATCTTTCCGGCGACAGCAAAAAGCGGTTCGCTGATATACAAAACCGATTAAGCGAATTAAGCAATCAGTTTGGCAACAATGTGCTCGATGCTACCAGAGCATGGAGCAAGCTGGTGGAAGACAGGAAAATCCTGTCTGGTATGCCTGAGGCCGCCATTAGTGCCGCAGAAGAAGCAGCGACACAAAAAGGGAAAAAGGGGTTTCTGCTGACTCTGGATTTTCCGTCTTACTACGCAGTGATGTCCTACGCCGACAATGCAGAGCTACGCCAGGAGGTATATCAGGCTTACACCACCCGAGCGGCTGAATTTGGCGATAAAAGTCTAGATAATCAGCCAATCATGCTGGAAATTCTCAAGTTAAGACAGGAAAAAGCAGAGATCCTCGGATTCTCCAACTACGCAGAAGTATCCGTGGCCCGCAAGATGGCCAACTCGGTGGAGCGGGTAAATCAGTTTCTTGACGATCTGATCCACTACAGCCGTCCGGCAGCCGAGCGCGAGTATCAGGAACTGTGTGAGTTCGCCGAGGAACGCTACGGTGTGACTTCGCTGAATGCCTGGGACATAACGTATTTCAGCGAGAAGCTGCGCAAAGAGTGTTATGACATTTCACAGGAAGAGCTGCGCTCCTGGTTTCCTGCGGAAAAGGTAAAGGCGGGCCTGTTCCAGATTGTTGAGACGCTTTATGGCGTGCAGATTTCCAGGGACACCGATGCCAGCGTCTGGCATCAGGATGTAGAGTTCTACTCGATTCTCCGCGACGGAGAAGTGGTTGCCCGTTTTTACCTTGACCTGTATACCCGAGAAGGCAAGCGCGGCGGAGCGTGGATGGCGGATTGCCGCAACCATCGAGTCATTTTCAACGGAGATGCTGCAGTATCGCGACAGCTTCCTGTTGCTTACCTGGTGTGTAACTTTGCGCCTGCCACTGCCAGTCAGCCTGCGCTGCTGACGCACAATGATGTGACTACGCTGTTTCATGAGTTTGGTCACGGGCTGCACCACATGCTGACACGGGAACCGTATCTGGGCAGTTCGGGCATCAGTGGCGTCGAATGGGATGCCGTCGAACTACCCAGCCAGCTGATGGAAAACTGGTGTTGGGACAGTCGGGCAATCGCCATGATCTCTGGCCACTATCAGACAGGTGAGGCGCTGCCGGATGCGCAGCTGGAGAAAATGATTGCGGCCAAAAACTTCCAGTCCGGAATGAGATCGGTTCGTCAGTTGGAATTTGCACTGTTCGACTTCACGCTGCATCAGACTCCGTATTCAGACGAAAGCAACTTTATTGCTGAAGTGTTGAGCGCGACGCGAATGAAAACCTCAGTCTATCCGGTTCCAGATTATAACCGCTTCCAAAACAGCTTCTCGCATATATTCGCTGGTGGCTACTCGGCCGGATACTACAGTTACAAGTGGGCTGAGGTGCTTTCAGCAGACGTATTCTCACGCTTCAACGAGTCTGGCGTTCTCAATCCGGATGTAGGGGAGAGCTTTCTTGACAAAATATTGTCAAAAGGTGGTGGTGCCAGCGCACTGACCCTGTTTAAAGATTTTATGGGCAGAGAGCCGGATATGTCGGCTCTTCTCAGGCAGGAAGGGCTCGACAGGCCCGGAAATCAAAGGATTAGTTGATCTAACGCAGGAATTTGGATGGCAAAGACGTCTATATTGCCCGGCACATGGAAGGCCAACAACGTGTCAAATGTTGGCCGGATTTCATGGCAATTGAAGAAAAAATTTTTTATAATGCCCGGCGCTTTAATTTGCACCTGAAAATCCTGCCCACAATCTGCTCCGGTTACAGCCTTTGATACGTCAAGGGAACGTCACGTCCGGGTCCTGGGTCACGCAAGGGGTTACACAAGTCAGCGCAAGTGGAGCGTCTGAAATCAAAACAATAAATACATCTAAAACGTAGAAACAGCCTTTTCTTACTATACGGAGACACGGCGAATGTTGTCCAAAGCAAAGCTGTGGTTAAGCCTTGCCTTCGGCGCTCTGCTTATGTGGAGCGCTGGTGCGCATGCAGCCTGGGAACTCAATATGCCCAGGGGCGTAACCCAAATCAGTCGCGAGACCTATGACCTGCACATGACAATCTTCTGGTGGATGATCGCCATCGGGGTAGTCGTTTTCGGGGTTCTTTTCTGGTCCATCATCAACCATCGCAAATCCAAAGGTGCCCAACCAGCAACTTTCCACGAAAGCACAAAAGTGGAAATCGTCTGGACACTGGTCCCCTTCCTGATTCTGATCGCGATGGCCATCCCGGCAACACGGGTGCTGACCGCAGCTTACGACGCGTCCGAATCCGAACTTGACGTTCAGATCATCGGTTACCAGTGGCGCTGGGAATATCGCTATATGGACGATGATCCGAATGCCGAAGAGGTCTCCTTCTTCAGCTCGCTGGCAACCTCGCGTGAAGAAATCAGCAACTCAATCGACAAGGGTGAAAACTACCTGCTCGAAGTTGATAACCCGCTGGTAATCCCCTCTGACACCAAGGTCCGCTTCCTGATGACAGCCGCAGATGTGCTGCATGCCTGGTGGGTGCCTGAATTTGCCATCAAGAAAGACACTATCCCTGGCTTCATCAATGAGTCCTGGGTAATCGTTGAAGAGCCCGGCATCTACCGCGGCCAGTGCGCCGAGCTGTGTGGTATGGACCATGGTTTCATGCCGATCGAAGTGCACGTGCTCGAGCCCGCCGACTTTGAAGCCTGGTATGCCGAGCAACAGCAGCAGGCGCTGCAGGTTGCCGAGTTGACCAATGCTGCACTGAGCATGGATGACGCAATGGCTCAGGGCGCGGAAATATATACCCGCAACTGCGTTGCCTGTCACCAGGGCAACGGTCAGGGTATGCCGCCGGCTTTCCCGGCGATTACTGGCAGTGCCAAGGCGACCGGGGACATCGGTATTACCATGGATACACTCGTCAATGGTGTGCCCGGAACAGCCATGGCTGCTTACGGTCGTCAGCTAAATCCGATTGAGCTCGCGTCCATCATCACCTACGTGCGAAATGCCTTCGGCAACCAGACAGGTGACATGGTTCAGCCCGCTGAAGTCAACGAATTCATTGTAGGGGGACAGTAAACGCCATGAGTAGCGCTGCTATCGATCATGCACATGATCACGACCATCACCATGGTCCTGCCAAGGGAATTACCCGGTGGCTGTTCACAACCAACCATAAAGACATCGGTACTCTGTACCTGTGGTTCAGCTTTGCGATGTTTCTGCTGGGCGGTACCTTCGCCCTGGTGATTCGCGCCGAGCTGTTCCAGCCCGGTCTGCAATTCGTGGATCCAAACTTCTTCAACCAGATGACCACCATGCATGGTCTGGTCATGGTGTTCGGTGCGGTCATGCCCGCATTCGTGGGCCTGGCCAACTGGATGATACCGTTGATGATTGGCGCTCCTGACATGGCGCTGCCACGCATGAACAACTGGAGCTTCTGGATCCTGCCATTCGCGTTTCTGCTGATGGTTTCCACATTGTTTATGGAAGGTGGTGGTCCCAACTTCGGCTGGACGTTCTACGCTCCGCTGTCGACGACCTATGCGCCGGACTCGGTTACGTATTTCATTTTCGCCGTCCATATCATGGGGGCGTCGTCCATCATGGGTGCGATCAACGTGATCGCAACCATTCTGAACATGCGTGCCCCTGGCATGACGCTGATGAAGATGCCACTGTTCGTCTGGACCTGGCTGATTACAGCCTACCTGCTGATCGCGGTGATGCCGGTTCTGGCCGGTGTGGTTACCATGATGCTGTTTGACATCCACTTTGGTACCAGCTTCTTCAATGCGGCTGGTGGTGGTGACCCGGTATTGTTCCAGCACCTGTTCTGGTTCTTCGGTCACCCTGAAGTGTACATCATGATTCTGCCGGCCTTTGGTATTGTGTCTGCAATCATCCCGACCTTCGCCCGTAAGCGTCTGTTCGGCTATGACTCAATGGTATACGCAACTGCGTCAATTGCCTTCCTGTCCTTCATTGTATGGGCCCACCACATGTTCACAGTCGGCATGCCACTGGCCGGCCAGCTGTTCTTCATGTACGCCACCATGCTGATCGCCGTTCCGACCGGTGTGAAGGTATTCAACTGGGTTGCCACCATGTTCCGCGGTGCCATGACCTTTGAAACGCCAATGCTGTTTGCAATCGCGTTCGTAGTGCTGTTCACCATCGGTGGTTTCACTGGCGTCATGCTGGCGATTACCCCGGCTGATTTCCAGTATCACGACACCTACTTCGTAGTTGCCCACTTCCACTACGTACTGGTGCCGGGCGCAGTGTTCTCGCTGATGGCGGCCGCTTACTACTGGTTGCCTAAGTGGACCGGCTACATGTACGACGAGACACTGGGTAAGCTGCACTTCTGGATGTCGTTTGTCGGTGTAAACCTGCTGTTCTTCCCGCAGCACTTCCTGGGTCTGGCTGGTATGCCCCGCCGTATTCCGGACTACGCGCTGCAGTTTGCCAACTTCAACTGGATCTCCAGTGTCGGTGCATTCCTGTTTGGCTTCTCGCAGCTGATTCTGCTGCTGGTTGTCATCAAGTGTATCCGCGGTGGCAAGAAAGCAACTGCCCAGGTCTGGGAAGGTGCTCAGGGTCTGGAATGGACTGTGCCGTCTCCGGCGCCATACCACACCTTTGAAACACCGCCTGACCCCAGCCTGATCAAGGCTCAGTAAGGGCAAAGAGGTACTGTCAAATTTACGATGTAGTTGTACCGGAGTAGATGAGATGACCAAGAACGTAGCGAAAGGTAATAACAAGAAACTAGCCGTAAAATTGTTGTTTGCCGTGGTAGGTATGTTTGCATTTGGATTTGCTCTGGTACCACTGTATGACGTGATTTGTGACATAACAGGTTTGAATGGCAAGACTGGCGGACGCGTGGAAGTTGCGGAAGCCGGTCAGCTGATTGAAGAAGATCGCGAAGTGACGGTGCAGTTCATTGCGCACCAGAACGTCGAGATGGGCTGGGAGTTCAAGCCCTCTGCCAATCAGATGCGCGTCAAGCCAGGTGAAGTTCATGTCGTTCATTACCGTGTCAGCAATCCACGTGACACCTTGATGGTAGGTCAGGCGATTCCGAGTGTGGCGCCCAATGCAGCAGCAGGCCATCTGAACAAGATTGAATGTTTCTGTTTTGCGGAACAGCCTCTGCAGGCGGGTGAAACGGTCGACATGGCACTGCGCTTTTTTGTTGACCCCAGGCTGCCGGAGGAGATCACCAAACTGACCTTGTCCTATACGCTGTACGACATTACGGAAAAAAGTAAGACAGCGGCAGTAGCCAGCAGGTAAACGAGAATAATATTGTTATTTCTGGAGAGATAAGATGGCCAGCGAAAGCTCCCATAGTGTGTATTACGTACCGGAACAGACCAAGTATCCGTTCTTTGCATCGATTGGTTTGTTCTTCATGGTATTTGGCTTAGGCAGCCTGTTGAATGATATGTCTGCGGGTGATTCGCTGGCGGTGTCCACATGGATAGCACTGGCCGGTTTCCTGCTGCTTTCGTTCATCATTTTCCAGTGGTTCGCCACAGTCATTCGTGAAAACCACGCCGGTTTGAACAATGACCAGCTCAAGCGTTCTTACGTCTGGGGTATGGCGTGGTTCATTTTCTCTGAGGTGATGTTCTTCGCAGCATTTTTCGGCGCCCTGTTCTACATTCGGACACTGGCAGTGCCGTGGCTTGGCGGTGAAGGCGAGAAAGGTCTTGCGGGTGAAGTACTGTGGCCGGAATTCCAGGCTGCGTGGCCGCTGATTGTCAATCCGGATCCGACTCTGTTCACCAACCCGCACGAAGGTTTGAATGTCAAAGAGTGGAGCCTGAGCTTCTTCGCTGGTTACCTGCCCTTCTGGAACACCGTAATCCTGATTACTTCATCGGTGACGCTGCACTATGCACACGTTGCGCTTAAGGCAGAAAACCGCAAGCGTCTGATACAGTGGATGTTTGTGACTGTGGCTCTGGGTATCATCTTCCTGGGACTGCAGGCACTGGAATACGTAGAAGCCTACGGACACTATGGCATTACGCTGGATTCCGGTATCTACGGCTCTACGTTCTTCCTGCTGACAGGTTTCCACGGTTTCCACGTGACGCTGGGTACGTTCATCCTGATCGTCATGCTGCTGCGCTGCATGAAAGGTCATTTCAAGCCGAATGACCACTTTGGATTCGAAGCGGCAGCCTGGTACTGGCACTTCGTTGACGTGGTCTGGGTAGGCCTGTTTATCTTTGTTTACTTGCTGTAAACATCAATCGGTCGTCATTTGATGACATATGACCAGGGACGGCTCGCTTATGCGGGCCGTCTTTTTTTGAGAAGGTTTTTAATTGTGAAAGTGTCAGGGGTTCCAGGGGGTCTGTAGGTTCAGCTGGCCAGTACTAAGCCCGTAAAAAACCAGGACCATCAAAATTACCGCCATTGTCACGCGTACACCCAAGGCGTACATAACACGCTTGGATCGTCCCTGGTCTTTGTAGAAAAAATAAAACCCGGCAGCCAGACTGATCAAAATGCCGATCAGTAAAACAACAATAGCAGCTTGTAACATAGTGGTCCTCTGAAGGATTCCGTAAGGTTTGAATATTGGAAAACCATAATAGCAGCATAGATTGAGGTTGGCTTGTTTCGAATAAACTGGAAACTCACAGTATTCACCGCCCTGCTGTTCCCTTTTTTGCTATCACTGGGCTTCTGGCAGTTGTCGCGCGAACAGCAGAAGATCGATCTGCAGAATCAGTATGAGCAGCGTCTGCTTGAAGCGCCAATTTCCCTGGACAGGGTAGACTGGCTTCAGCGCGATCTTGGATGGGCCCGTGTTCAGGCGACAGGTCGTTTTGATCAGCGCCGTCAGTTTTACCTCGACAACCGGATATATGATTCTCAGGTGGGTTATGAGGTACTGACACCATTCGACACTGACTATGGAGTGCTTATGGTCAATCGGGGATGGGTGCCGCAGGGTCGGACACGTCAGGAACTTCCCAGTGTCAGTGCGCCTGAAGGTCAGGTTACGATAAATGCAGTCATCTATGTGCCAGATGGTGAATTGATGATGTTTGCCGAAGATATCTACACTGATTCCTGGCCGCAGGTCGTGCAGAAAATTGATTTGCCCCGCTCAGCCGAAGCACTTGGCCAGGATCTGCTGCCCTATAGCGCCAGACTGGAGGCAGGCTCAGCAGGGCTCCTGCAGCCAAACTGGCAGGCCATAAATACACGACCCGGTGTGCATCGTGGTTACGCCATACAGTGGTTCCTGATGGCAGCGGTGCTCATCGTCTTATATATAATGTTCAGTTTCAGACGTCCGGAGAGCTGATATGCAACAAATGACTCGTACTAAACTCAAACTCGCTTTTTTACTGCTGATCGCGTTTGTTCCGATCACCATGGCGACATTCGCATTCCGCTCAGCGTCTGAGTCAGGTTTTTTTGGCGGAACCGTAAACAAAGGCAATCTGATAAATCCACCAGCCGACATCACCGATCTGGCCATGCTCGACGCGGCAGGTAATCCTGTTTTTCGGTCATTTGATGAACTGGTAGCTGAGCTGGAAAGTGATGATGACTATGAGCCGCAACCCTGGCATATCGTATTCGTGAACGCTCAGGACTGTGATTCATCCTGCCGTGAGCGCATTCACCTACTTCGACAAATGCACATCACGCTGAACAAAAATACGCCGCGAGTAAGACGCTATTACCTCGAGGCAGGTGACCTGGCGGCAAACATGTCTCCGTTGAGTCAGGAAAGTCGTGAGCATTTTCGTGCCGAGTTCCCCAGCATGGGAGTGGCGTTTGCGGATGAGGCCAGTGTAGAGAACAATCTGGCTGCAAAAGGTGTGGAATTGAACCTGTCAGACGACAACTACATCTTTTTTGTCGATCCGGTGGGCAATGTCATGATGTATTA
Source organism: Gammaproteobacteria bacterium UBA2675 (assembly GCA_002354805.1). Classification (GTDB taxonomy): domain Bacteria; phylum Pseudomonadota; class Gammaproteobacteria; order Pseudomonadales; family Pseudohongiellaceae; genus Pseudohongiella. The sequence goes on along the minus strand of DEMH01000009.1, from coordinate 75,915 downwards.
CGACAGCACCCACGGGATAGACGAAATCAAAACCGATCTTGAAAAACTGCTCCGTCATTCCAGCCTTGGTTAATGTTCAACATGTGCCGGTGCCTGGTTGGCGTCATGCCCCAGGTACTGTACACGCGCTGACTCAGTGTAATGGCCCTCGACTGCCATAAAAAATATCAGCAACAACAGAACTATAGGTGGACCAAGGATGGTCATCACCAATGCCATCCGCTCCCATTTTACGTGCATGAAAATAGCCAGAATGAAGCCGGCCTTCAGTGCCATAAAAATCAATACCAGTGTCCAGCGCCAGAATCCCTGAACATCCATGTAATCGACCATGTAACTGAACAGACTCAGCACAAACAGTAGAATCCAGATCTTGTAGTAAATCCCCAGCGGGTGTTGTTGTCCTGCTTCAGATGCCATAACCAGGCTCCTCAGGTTGTTTCCAGAATATATTCAGGGTCAGTTGCTTCAAATGCCAACTCACAATAAGTAGAAGAAGGCGAAAATAAACACCCAGACCAGGTCAACGAAGTGCCAGTAAAGTCCGGTGATCTCCACGATTTCGTAACCCTTCTTATCATAATCACCACGGGCAACCTTTCTTGCAACTATCAGCAGGTAGATCACACCGGCAGTTACATGTAAGCCGTGAAAGCCTGTGATCATATAGAAAACAGAGCCAAACTGTTCGGCGCCCCATGGATTACTCCAGGGTCTGACACCATACTCGATAAGCTTAGACCACTCGTAAGCCTGCATGCCCACAAACGTGGCACCCAGCGCTGCGGTAAACAGCATGAACATGACGGTCTTGCGTTTGTCCCGCCTATAGCCAAAATTCACCGCCAGCGCCATCGTGCCACTACTGGTGATCAGCACAAAGGTCATGATGGCGATCAGTATCAGAGGAATAGGATCACTGCCGAAAAAGGACAAGGCAAAAACTTCCGTGGCAAGTGGCCACGGGTCTGCGGTCGATATCCGCACGGTCATGTACCCGACCAGGAAGCAGGAGAAAATGAAGGTATCACTGACCAGGAATATCCACATCATGGCCTTGCCCCAGGGTACATGGTAAGTCTGTTTGTCAGCCTTCCAGTCCTGTACAAAGCCAGTCATGCCCGCTGCTGTCGGGCTGCCGTTGGCTACTGCCTCGCTCTGACTCATGTTAATTTCCTTTCTGTAGTCCAATTATTCTTTTTTAAGATCCACATCGATTGCTTCAGGTGGTTGATAGCACATAAAACAGGCCAAACCAGACCAACAGCAGGAAGTGCCAGTACCAGGTACAGAGCTCGATACTCAGGCGGCTGTCACCCGCGTCCGCGCCGCTGCTCATACGAAACAGCGCTTTGGTCCAAACCCATAAACCGCCGGCCAGGTGCAGTACGTGAACGCCCGTCAACAGGTAAAAGAAGGCATTAGCCGGATTGCTCTGCAGTGTGTAACCGCCCCCTATCAGGGTTTGCCAGGCTGCATACTGCCCTGCAATGAATACCAGTGTCAGTAAGCCGCCTGCCAGGAACAGCAATCCTGCCATTGAAGTCAGTCGAATTGCCTCCTGACGTCGTGCCTGTATCAGTGACCACTGCAAAACCGCGCTACATGCCACCAGAACCCCGGTATTGACCCAGAGCGTGGCGGGTTCTGATACTGGCACCCAGTCCCCTGCCCCCCAGGCAATTCGCAGGTAATACGAAACCGTCAGCAATGAGAACAGCACGCAAGCCACGATTACAAACAGCACCAGTGCCACTTTCTGGTCGGGTACCTGGAAAGTGGGGCGTGCCTCTATACCATCAGGCAGACCTACCTGGTCCCAGGGTTTCTCAGTAACTTGACGATACAGGCTCATGAGTGACCTCGCGTATGAAAGGTCTTCTCGTATTCCTCGCCCGGTTCGTTCTGGGGGATGAAGTCCTGTTTGGCGCCTGGCACACTGTAGTCGTAGGCCCAGCGATAAACGGTGGGCAGTTCCGGACCCCAGTTGCCGTGCTTGGGAGGGGTGTCAGGTGTCTGCCACTCGAGAGTGGTTGCGCCCCACGGATTTCCAACGGCGTCTTTCTCTTTGCGCAGGCTCATGAAGATGTTGATAAAGAACAGCACCTGAGCGGTGGCAACAAAAATCGCGGCTATGGTGATGTTGGCGTTAAGCGCCTGAGCCGTTGCTGGAACAAAATCGGTATTGCCCATCTCGTAGTAACGACGCGGCACACCCAGGAAGCCAAGGTAATGCATGGGCAGATAAATGGCGTAGGTGCCGAGGAAGGTACACCAGAAATGCACTTTACCCATGGTCTCGTTGTACATGCGGCCGGTCATCTTGGGATACCAGTGATACAGGGCTGCATACAGCACCAGTACCGGAGACACACCCATCACCATGTGGAAGTGAGCAACCACAAAGTAGGTGTCGGCCAGCGGTACGTCAATGATCACATTGCCCAGGAAAAGCCCGGTCAGGCCACCGTGTACAAAAGTAAAGATAAAGCCGATGGCGAACAGCATGGGGGTGTTGAGTCGAATATTGCCCTGCCAGAGAGTCAGTACCCAGTTGTATACCTTCAGTGCAGTAGGCACTGCGATAATCAGAGTGGTTGTAGCAAAGAAGAACCCGAAGTAAGGATTCATGCCGCTGACATACATGTGGTGAGCCCAGACCAGGAAGCTGAGGCCACCGATGGCGATGATCGCCCAGACCATCATGCGGTAGCCAAAGATGTTCTTGCGGGCGTGGGTCGCGATCACATCAGACACCAGGCCGAATGCAGGGAGTGCCACGATGTACACTTCCGGGTGCCCGAAGAACCAGAACAGGTGCTGGAAGAGTATCGGGCTGCCGCCATCCTGAGTTGATTGCTCTCCCAACTGCATCATAGCTGGCATGAAGAAGCTGGTACCGAGCACCAGGTCAAATCCAAGCATGATTGCGCTGACCAAGAGGGCCGGGAAGGCGAACAGACCGAGAACTGTCGCCGTAAAGATGCCCCAGATGGAAAGCGGCATGCGCATCAGGGTCATGCCACGGGTACGCGCCTGGAGGATGGTGGTCACATAGTTGAGGCCGCCCATCGTGAAGGCAACGATAAACACGGCGAGGGAGATCAGCATCAACAGCATGCCGCCGCCAGAACCCGGCGTACCGGCCGTTATCGACTGCGGCGCGTACAGGGTCCAGCCAGCACCCGCCGGCCCTCCCGTCACAAAGAAGCTTGCCAGAAGAATGATCACTGACAACAGATAGAACCAGAAGCTCAGCATGTTGAGGAACGGGAACACCATGTCCCGGGTGCCACACATCAGAGGAATCAGGTAATTGCCAAAGCCGCCCAGGAACAGGGCCGTTAACAGATACACCACCATAATCATGCCGTGCATGGTCACAGCCTGGTAATAAAAGGCGGGATCTATCCAGCTGATGGAGTCAGGAAAACCAAGCTGCAAGCGCATCAGGATCGATAGCCCCAATGCGATCAATCCGACAAAGATGGCAGTGCCGCCGTACTGAATCGCAATTACCTTGTGATCCTGGCTCCAGACATATTTTGTGATGAAACTGTGCGGATCATGCAGGGCGTGCGGATCGTCCTGGTCGGCCAATGGTACGTATGCCATGTAAACATCCTCCGGGTGTAGAACCCTGTCCAGCTATTCAATTTATTGTTGTAAAGTCCTGCCCGGTCTCTCAGCGCAGCGAATTGATATAGGCAATGACGTCATTCTGCTGTTCTTCTGTGCGCATCGCCTTCACCATCGATGTCATCTGGTAACCATAATCGTCATCACGGTGCTGGCCGCGAATGCCGCTGCGGTATTTGTCCAGCTGCAGCGCAAGGTACCAGTCGTCCATACCCGCCAGTGCGGGTGCGTCCGTTGCCCAGCTGCCACGGCCGTCGTCACCATGACAGGCCGCGCAGTTGGCACTGTAGATGCGAGCCCCGCGATCGATGTCGCCGCTGATGGTGGTTTGAGCCGAGTCGTTACCGGAGAGGGTTTCGATGTACGCCGCGACATTGCGTCTTGCGGCATCAGAGTTGACCATATTGGCCATGGGTGCCATTGACTGGCCGGTGGTGTCTTCCGGATTGGCGCCGCGCACACCTTCTGAGTAGTAGCGCAACTGGCGTTCAATGTACCAGGACTGCAATCCAGCCAGCGCTGGCGCATTGAGGGCGCGATTACCCTCGCCGTTCTGCCCATGGCAGCTGGCGCAGACCACGTATGACTGCTGGCCAGCGGCCACGTCGGCAGCCGGCCGGGCCTGGGTTTCAGCAAAGGTGGGCTGATTGGCAAGCCAGGCCTGGAAATCGCCTGGCTCCATGACTTCTACCCGGCCGCGCATGATATGGTGACCCAGTCCGCAGTATTGTTCACACAGGATATCGAACACACCCGTCCGCGTTGGCTCCAGCCACATATAAGAAACCATGCCCGGTACCATATCCATCTTCACGCGGAAATGGGGTACGGTGTAGTTATGCAGTACGTCTCGAGAGCGGAGCAGTACCTTGACGGGCTCATTGAGTGAGAGCGCCATGTACGGTTTTTTAACAACCACGTCATCCTGGCCATTTGGGTCGTCAGGGTTAATGCCCCAGGGGTTGGTCTCGGTAATGTGCTGAATATCAGCAGTGCCAAGCTGGCCATCGGCGCCAGGGTAACGGAAGGACCATTGCCACTGTGACGCGAAGGCTTCGAATTCGCTGGCTTCTTCCGGGACGGTGACAAACTGGGCCCAAACAAACAGACCTGGCGCCAGCAATGCGGCGACCCCCAGTGTGGTGATAACTGTCAGGCCGGTCTCAAGGCGGGCATTTTCGGGCTCATAAACAGCCTTGCTGGCCTCGCCCTTGCGTTGGCGATACTGATAGACACTGTAGGCCAGGAACAGGTTGACGGCTATAAATACAAAGCCGGTTACCCAGAAAGTGAGATTAACCGTGAAGTCGATGTTTGCCCAGTTTGAGGCGATTTCAGTAAACCACCACGGACTGGCAAAGTGAAAGACGACGGAGCCAACGACCAACAGGACGAGAACAACTGCAATAGCCATACGCGGGATATCCTTGTGAAAGTGCGAGCACGGACAACAGTGGATACAGCAACTGTACAGCGAAAGATAAAAATAAAAGGCCGGATGCACTGCATTGGCAGCAGCATCGGGTGGTGAATGTCCTGGTTACGTCGTTGACATCGAACGTGAAAACAAATGCCGTTCACAACGCGGGTCCCTCCCTTTCTTGTTATCTTTCGGACGGGTACTCAACGGTGTTACATCGTACTTGTTACATCAAACATTCAAGCAGGGATGGCGGTGTAAACCACCATCCCTTTGGATCGTATAGTATTGTTTTAGTCTGTGCAACAACTGCTGTTAGCAATCAGGCACGTACCATCTGCAGGTCTGCAAATGGGTTCAGGAAGTGAGGATCAATAGCGGCAAGTTGTGCCTCGGGGTGTTTGTTGGTCATCATCTCCTGCACTTTCTTGACCTGCTTTTCTTTCGCGTAAATCAGAACAAGATACTTGCCCGCTTTAATATCGTCGTGGAAGTGAGCGATCTTTTTGTTCTCATTCATCACACCGGTCAGGCCGCCTACCCAGGCACCAAAACAGGTGACCAGAAACACTATGGCCGCAAAAGCATACCAGGGGATGGATACCGCAAAGGGATCTGTCATGCCGATCAGACCGGCAAACACCAGGCCCGCGACAAAGCCAATTCCAGCGCCTATGAATCCTTCGCGAATAAAGTCCAGGGTTTCAAAATAATTGCTCGAGTGAAGATGCTCTTTGACCAGCCCGCTCTCGTCCTTGCTGTGGATATGCAGAAACCAGTCATCCACGCCGATGGAGTGCAGATCGTCTGAGATCTGATGGGTGCTTTTGAGGGTGGGTGACAAATAATAGATACATCTCATTTAGCTTCTCCTTCTGTTTTTGGATCGCTTCTTTGTACATCTATCAGTCTTGTATACACCTGCTCCGCAATTTCAGATGACACTAAATCAACAGACTGAGACCCTGCTGCCGGTCTTGCTGGGTCGGCTTGGGGCCATTTCCCTTGAGTAGCGGACTTGACCTTTCGGGCCGCTCTCAATATCAATTTACTCCTCCAAAAATAATTTGTCTTGTTTTTTCTATCGTAGACTGATTTACGTTACAATAGCCAACCCCCGATAAATTCACAGTAGACATGCCCGCCCGAAGTCCGTGGCGCAGGTGTATGCAGAGAGAGATCTCCGTGACAGAACTGACGCACAATCAGACCGCAAGCTGGCGCGACTATTATGAAATGTGCAAGCCGCGGGTGGTCATGTTGATGATTCTGACCTCCCTGGTTGGCATGTTTCTGGCGGTTCCTGGCATGGTGCCGCTGGACATCCTGATACTCGGCAATATCGGCATTGCGCTGGTTGCCGGCTCCGGCGCCGTGGTTAACCACCTGATCGACCGCAAGGTTGACGCTGTCATGCGCCGAACCATTAACCGCCCCATGCCACAGGGCCGCGTGGCTCCGCGGCAGGCTGCCTGGTTTGCGGCGATCATTGGCATAGCCGGCATGGCGATCATGCTGATCTGGGTCAACCCGCTGAGCGCCTGGCTGACGCTGGCTTCTTTTATTGGTTATGCCTTTATCTACACCGGCTACCTGAAGCGCGCGACACCCCAGAACATCGTTATTGGCGGCCTGTCAGGCGCCATGCCACCCCTGCTTGGCTGGGCTGCAGTGACCGGTACCATTGAGCCTGGCGCCCTGATTCTGGTGCTCATCATCTTTGCCTGGACGCCGCCGCATTTCTGGGCGCTGGCCATATACCGCAAGGACGAGTACGCCAAAACAGGCATCCCCATGCTGCCTGTCACCCATGGCGAACATCTCACCAAGATCCACATTATTCTTTACACCATTATCCTGTTGCTGGTCAGCATCCTGCCCTGGCTGATTGGCATGAGCGGCCTGCTCTATCTGCTTGCCGCAGTGGTCCTCGGCGTTGGCTTCCTGGTCTGGTCGCTGCTGCTGATGTTCCGGCCCAAGCCATCAACGGCCATGGATACTTTCAAATACTCCATCATCTATCTGATGGTGCTGTTTCCGGTTCTTTTGCTTGATCACTACTTCACGATCTAATTTTCGCAAACTTTTCATAGCAGGCAGTAAATTATGAAAAAAGGCGTAAAACTGACCCTCATTCTGTGCCTTGTCTGGGTGGTTATCGTTTTTTACATGACCTATGCACGGTACGCTGACAACAATCGGGCAGCTCAGCAGGAGCAGGTTTCTGCTGAAGAGCTGCGTGAAATGGGCGCGATGATTTATGAAGCGCCTGTGGCCATCAGTGAGTTTGACCTGGTAGATCACTACGGTCAGCCTTTCACAGAGGAGTCTCTGCAAGGCAACTGGACCATGGTGTTTTTTGGTTTCACCAACTGTCCCGATATCTGCCCTCTGACCATGTTTGAGCTGACTGGCTTCTATAATGAGCTGGAAGGTGATCCCCTGCAGGATGACACACAGGTGGTAATGATCAGTGTTGACCCCTTTCGCGACGATACCGCAAAAATCGCAGATTTCATGCAGGCCTACCATGAGGATTTTCTGGGTCTAAATGGAGAGTATCGCCAGGTATCACAACTGGCCAGTGAGCTTTTCATTGCGCATGGCATCATGCCGGTGCCAGCGCCGGATGGCGGTCAGCCACAAAACTTCATGGTTGACCACAGCGGCAACATCCTGCTGATTGATCCTGAGGGTCGCTACCGCGGTTTTCTGGAGCCGAATATCAAGCGGGGCCAGATCAGCGAAACCTACCGGATCATCCGCAACACGCTTTAAACGCGCGTTACCGGACGGGCGTAAATAAGCAGGAAGCAAACACATGCGCAGGCTACAATCGAAGGGCCTGCCGGTGTGTCCAGATAAAAAGACAGCGTGACACCGCCTGCCACGGCCAGGCAACCGATTACTGCGGCGCCCAATGCCATCTGTTCCGGCGTGCTGGCCAGTCGTCTGGCGGCAGCGGCCGGAATGATGAGCAAGGAAGTGATCAGCAGAACACCCACGATCTTCATGGCCACTGCGATCAGCATCGCAATCATCAGCACCAGCAGTGCATACAGCCGTTCTACTGGCAGACCCTCGACTATGGCCAGCTCTTTATGAACGGTCAACGCCAGAAACTCTCCCCAGAAGTGATACAGAAGCCCCGCCAGCACCACACAGGTCGCGACTATCCAGATCAGATCCTGTTGCGTAATGGTCAGCAGGTCGCCGAACAGAAACGCCATCAGATTCACCTGCACCATGTCTGACAGTGACAGAATCAGCAGACCGAAAGCCAGCGTGCTGTGGGCGATGATGCCTAGCAGTGTGTCAGTGGCAAGCATTTGCCTTTTTTCCAGCAGCAACAGAATCGCCGCAAACACGGCGCAGCTGATAATGATGGCAAGCTGCAGATTGATACTGGCGACGATGGCCAGAGCAACACCGAGCAGCGACGAATGCGCCAGCGTATCGCCAAAGTAGGACATGCGGCGCCAGACTACAAAACATCCCAGCGGCCCTGCCAGCGCGGCTATCAGAAGCCCGGCGATAACGGCGTAAATGATAAAGTCATACATGGCGGTGGCCGTCCTTTGGCTTGATGACATCGCCAGCGATATCGTGATCATGGTTGTGGTGGTGAGTATAAACTGCCAGTGTGGCCGCCTGCCTTTTGCCGAACAGCGCCAGGTAGGCCGGATCATTGCTCACATGTTCAGGTTTGCCATGACAGCAAATGTGCTGATTCAGACAGATGACTTCGTCGGTGGCGGCCATGACCAGGTGCAGGTCATGAGACACCATCATCACCCCGCAATGGTGCCGCTCACGAATGGTGTTGATCAACTCGTACAGTTCCGTCTGACCATTAATGTCGACGCCCTGGGCCGGCTCATCAAGCACCAGCAGATCTGGCGAGTGGCTTAACGCGCGCGCCAGCAGAACGCGCTGCATTTCCCCGCCGGACAGCGCGGAAACCTGTTGTCTGAGCAGGTGCCCGACTTTGACCTCGTCCAGCACCTTGTTGGCCGCCACCACTTTCTGTCCGCGAGCGCCGAGCTGGATAAAGCGTTCGACGGTCAGAGGCAGGGTGGGTTCGACAAATACTTTCTGCGGCATATAACCAATGCGCAGACCGGGTTTGCGCACCAGCTTGCCAGATTCTCCCTGCATCAACCCCAGCACGATTCTGACCAGTGTGGTTTTGCCAGCGCCATTGGGACCAATTAGCGTTAACAGCTTGCCCTTGTTCAGTGTCAGATTCACACGATCCAGAATTTTTCGGCCACCCAGGCTGAGGCTTACATCCCTGGCTTCTACTAATATTTCATGGCTCATATGAAGTCCTTGAACTACCCGTGGCGGCTGCATCGATCATTTAATACAGGCCCTTGGCTGACATCTGCACCAACTGCAGGATACCGGCACGTGGGAGGGCGATGATGGAGCTTTTGCGCAAAATGGTATATGATAGCATTTCTTTTGATGACAGATGATCCCAATGTTACGAACGATTCTGGCAGTCAGTCTTACACTGATGCTCAGCCATGTAGCAGCGGCGCAGGTTACCGTTGTTACCAGTATCAAGCCACTGCAACTGATCGCCCATGCGGTTACCGATGGTGTTTCAGAGCCGGCGGTGCTGATTCCTGCCAATCAATCCTATCACCACTTTGTCATGAAACCCTCCACTGTTCGTGCCATCAGCACGGCCAGTCTGCTGGTCTGGGTGGGCCCCGAACTGGAAACCTGGCTGGCCGACACGCTTGCCGAGCGTGATACTGAAACCGTCGAGGTACTTGCATTGCCTGGCTTGAAGGTGCACCACGCCGGGTATGACGACCACGACGATGTCGAGATTCTCATTCCGCAGCAGGGTGATCATGCCGGCCATCAGCATAAGCACGGTCACAGCATTGACCCCCACATCTGGCTGGATACCGATAATGCCCTGCTGATTGCCCAGGCCATGGTGAGCAAACTGTCTGCTCTGGACCCAGTCAATGCAGGCCGTTACCAGCATAATCTGGCCAGCTTTTCACGACAGCTGATCTCTCTCAAAGACCGTCTTCAGACCGATCTGATGCCGTTGCAAAACACGGACTATGCGGTGTATCACAACGCCTTCCAGTATTTTGAGCGCCAGTTCAACCTGGGTCATCAGCTGGTATTTGTGGAAAGCGAGGAGCTTCAGCCAGGTGTGCGCCATATGCTGGCGGTTCGCAGAGCCATAGAAGAGCGCCCGCTGACCTGCGTACTGGAAGATGTCACGGCGCAGGCCAGCACCGTGAACACCCTGCTTGGCAACCAGCCGGTCAACCGGATTCAGGCAGATACCACGGGACAGGCCTTGACCTCCGGCCCCCAGGCTTATGTAAACTTGATGGAAAACCTTGCCAGTGCCTTCAAGCGGTGTCAGGTTTACTAAAATTAACCTAACAGCCTGTAAAGCACAGCGGACGTCCCACACCATGGCATCAGTCAGCCCTCTAATCCTTATTGACGGATCTTCCTATCTTTTCCGGGCCTATCACGCCCTGCCTCCTCTGGTCAGCAGCAAAGGCCAGCCGACTGGCGCCATAAAGGGCGTCATCAGCATGATCCGCAGTCTCCAGAAAGAGTATCCGGAAAGCCCAATCGCTGTTGTATTTGACGCCAAGGGCGACACCTTTCGTAATGAGATCTACAAAGAATATAAAGCCCATCGCCCGCCAATGCCCGATGAGCTGCGCAGTCAGATTGAGCCGATCCACCACATCATCAAAGCCATGGGTCTGCCGCTGCTGGTGATCCCGGATGTTGAAGCCGATGATGTCATCGGTACCCTGGCCTGCCAGGCGACCACGCAGCAACGGGAGACACTGGTATCTACCGGCGATAAAGACCTTGCCCAGTTAGTAAGTGATCACGTTACGCTGATCAATACAATGACAAACGAGCGGCTTGATATTGAAGGGGTCAACAAAAAGTTCAGCCTGCCACCAGAGCGAATAGTCGACTTTCTCGCGTTGACGGGCGACAAGGTGGACAATATACCGGGTGTGCCAGGGGTCGGGCCAAAGACTGCGGTGAAATGGCTGCAGGAATACGGGTCCATGGATGCCATCATCGAAAACGCCGACAAAATTGGCGGCAAAATCGGTGAAAAGCTGCGAGATAACATCGAACAGTTGCGTCTGTCCTATGAACTGGCCACCATTAAGCTGGATGTGCCCCTGGATATTTCCATCGGTGAGCTGATCCCCGAAGAGCCGGACCAGGCTCAACTTATGGCGCTGTTCAGTGAATTCGAATTCAAGACCTGGACCAAGGAGCTGGAATCGCAGGGTGTTGAGGTCTCATCGGAGCAATTGGCTGCCGTGCGTGAAGATCTGGGAGTCACCGACGCTGCGGAGAACGATGGTCCTGATCTGAGTGAGCTGGAAACCTCGCGGCAGGACTACGAGTTAATAGCGGACACTGAGGCCCTGAAAAGCACCATCAAAGCGATCAAATCCGCGGGGCAATTCGCGCTGGCCGCGCTGTTTGATGCTAATGAGCACTACATGTCTGCCCAGGTCATCGGACTGGCCTTCAGCTGGGAGCCAGGTCAGGCAGTCTATCTGCCTTTGGCTCACGACAGCCTTGAGTCGGCATCCAATCTCGATCGGCGGGAATGTCTGCAGTTGCTCAAGCCGGTCCTGCAGGATCCGTCAATCCACAAAGTTGCACACGACAGCAAACGTCTGACTCATCTGATGCAAAATCATGACATTGCAGTCCGAGGCTGGCGATTCGACACGCATCTGGCCTCCTATGTTTTGAACTCGGTGGCCAGCAATCACAGTCTGGAAGATGTCAGTCACTACTACCTGCAACAGTCGCTGAAGTCGCTGGATGCCCTGCTCGGCTCGGGGCGGAACAAGCTCCCGGTCAGTCAGTGCGATCCGCAGGCCGCGCTCGACTGGCTGGCGCCGCGTGCCGACATGACGTTCCGGCTTCGCCACAAGCTGCAGGCCTTACTGGAGAGTACCGGTGAGCTATGGGGACTTTATCGATACTTTGAACTGGCACTGAGCCCGGTTCTGCAACGTATGGAACGAACCGGTATTGCGGTTGATCCGGAGCGGCTGCACGAACAGTCAGCAGCGCTGTCTGAGCGCCTGGCAGAGCTCGAGGAGCAGGTCTACAAGGAAGCCGGAGAGACCTTTAACCTCGGTTCGCCGAAACAGCTGCAGACCGTGCTTTATGAAAAAATGAATCTGCCCGTGCTGAAAAAGACGCCCAAGGGTCAGCCCTCCACGGCCGAGGCCGTGTTGCAGGAGCTGGCGCTGGAATACGACCTGCCCAACATGATCATGGAGCATCGTGGCCTCAGCAAACTGAAATCCACCTATACAGAAAAGCTGCCGCTGCAGATAAACCGCAGTACCCGCCGTATCCATTCGACATTTCAGCAGGCGGTAGCGGCCACGGGACGACTGTCATCGACAGAGCCCAACCTGCAGAACATTCCGATACGCAGCACCGAGGGGCGCAAAATCCGTCAGGCCTTCATCGCAGCCCCGGGCTACCGGCTGGTAGCAGCTGACTACTCACAGGTAGAACTGCGCATTATGGCGCATCTGTCGCAGGACAAGGGTCTGGTCACCGCGTTTGCCAATGCACAGGATGTGCATCGGGCAACCGCCGCAGAGGTCTTTGGGGTGGGCGTGGACGAAGTCACTGGCGAGCAGCGGCGGCGCGCCAAGGCCATCAATTTTGGCCTGATTTACGGCATGTCAGCGTTTGGCCTGGCGCGGCAACTGGGAATCGACCGTCATGATGCCCAGCTTTACGTAGACCGCTACTTTGAACGCTACCCCGGCGTCCTGGAATACATGGAGCGCACCCGGGAACTGGCCGAGGACAAAGGTTATGTGGAGACACTGTTCGGTCGACGGCTGTATCTGCCAGACATCAAGGCCGGTAACGGGATGCTGCGCAAGGCTGCCCAGCGCACCGCGATCAATGCACCCATGCAGGGAACCGCTGCGGACATCATCAAGCAGGCGATGGTTGATATCGATCACTGGTTACAGACTGGCGTGCTCGACGCCAGACTGGTCCTTCAGGTGCATGACGAATTGATTTTCGAGGTCGCAGAAGCGGACGTGGATTTGCTGACGGAGGGAGTGCGATTTCGTATGGTCAGCGCTGCGTCACTGGACGTTCCGCTGGTTGTTGATGTCGGTGTCGGTGAAAACTGGGATCAGGCTCACTGACCGACGGCAGGATCGGCTGGCGCTTCGTCGGCCGGTTCCAGCCAGCCGTCAAGGCGCTGGCTCAGGATGTCGACGCCTTGCCGCTTCAGCGATGAAAATGCCTGTACGCTCGCGTCAGCCATGCCTTCCAGCTCTTTGCGGGCCTTCATCAGGGCTTCCTGAATGGCGCCACGCTTGAGTTTGTCCGATTTTGTCAGCAGAACATGCAGGGGCAACTGGTTCTGACGAGCCCAGTCGATCATCATCAGGTCAAAATCCTTGAACACGTGGCGGATGTCGGTGACCAGTACCAGTCCCAGCAGCGGCTCGCGAGCGTTCAGGTAGTGTTCCAGGTGGACCTGCCAGTCGTCCTTCACTTTCAGCGGTACCTTGGCGTACCCGTAGCCGGGAAGATCTACCAGATATCGCCCCTGATCAATCCTGAAATAGTTGATCAGCTGTGTTCTGCCGGGAGTTTTGCTGGTTCGGGCCAGCTGACCCTGGCGGGTCAGGGTATTAATCGCGCTTGATTTGCCCGCATTGGAGCGGCCAGCGAATGCGACCTCGGCCACGCTGTCGGTCGGACAGTCGCGCAGCTTGGCGGCACTTATTTCAAATTGGGCGGCTTGATAGTTCATGGAGCGGCATTCTACCGGCAGAACCGATACTGAGCCAGCAATTCCGCCGCGCCTCGTATCCAGAAGGCGGGCAGATTCCATGATGGCCGTACACAATAACGGCAGCTGTGCTATACTCTCCCGCCGCATGACTCATCCGAATTTATAACTGTTCAGGAACTTCGACAATCCATGAAAAGATTAGTATTTACCCTGGCATCTTTGCTGATGGCTGGCGCCAGCCTGACTGCCAACGCTGATGGCGATGCCGCTGCCGGCGAGCAAAAAGTCGCTGTATGTGCTGCCTGTCATGGTGCTGATGGCAACAGTGAAATCAGCTCCAACCCCAAACTGGCTGGCCAAGGTGAGCGCTACACTCTCAAGCAGCTGCGCGACATCAAATCAGGTGCCCGCGAAGTGCCACTGATGACAGGCCTGCTCGATAACATGAGCGATCAGGATCTGGAAGATATCGCTGCCTTCTACGCCGCACAGGAAATTACCCTTGCTGGCGCTGACCCCGAACTGGTCGAACTGGGCGCGCAAATCTACCGCGCTGGTATTGCTGACCTGGGTGTTGCTGCCTGTTCTGCATGTCATGCACCTGACGGCAGTGGAGTGGCACAGGCTGGGTACCCCGCCCTGGGTGGCCAGCACGCAGCCTACATTGAATCGCAAATGAAGGCCTTCCGTGCCGGTGAACGCACCAATGATGGTGACGCCATGCCGATGCGTAACGTTTCCGAGCGTCTGACTGACCGCGAAATCGAAGCGCTGTCCAGCTACATTTCAGGCCTGAACTAAGACAAAATCGCGCCTGTTCAGCCCCTATTCAGGCGGCAGGCGCTTTAATCGGTGTTACAGTAACGATCCCTAAAGTACCGACTACCTCTGATAACAATGTGGAGTAGGATATGATCAAGCAGTTCCTGAAAGCCGCCATCACCGCCAGTGTCCTGAGTCTGCTGGCTTCTGCTGTCTGGGCGCAGCCCGCTCTTTATGTTGATGGCACCCACTATGAAACCCTGCCAGCGCCGGTCCGCACCAATGATGCGGAAAAAATCGAAGTGCTCGAAGTGTTCTGGTATGGCTGCGGCCACTGTTTCCGCTTTCAGCCACTGGTTGATCACTGGGCCGAAAACGCCCCTGAAGACGTCGACTATCTGCGCTTTCCTGCCATCTGGAACGACCTTATGAAGATCCACGCCCAGGCCTATTACACTGCAGAAAATCTTGGTGTGGTCGATACAGTACATGGACCGATCTTTGATGCCATCAATCTGCAGCGCAATCGTTTGCAGAATGAGCGCCAGCTGGCTGAACTGTTTGCCGCCCACGGCGTGGACGAAGAAGCATTCTCGCGGGCATTCAACTCGTTCCAGGTGCGTACCAAAGTGAATCAGGCAGAAAGCAAAATGTCTGACTACCAGATTCGCAGCACACCTAACGTGATTGTTAACGGCAAATATCTGGTTACGACCAATGAAGCTGTCCGCACACAGCAGGACATGCTGGCCATCGTTGACTACCTGGTAGAACAGGAGCGCAGCGCCCAGTAATTCAATTGACAGGTCGCCTCAGGTATTCAAGGCCACTCTCTGGATACTGAAACATGCCACAGCACAACTATGGCAATGACAATGGCGGCGACGAGGCGCAACGCTGGAAACGCAAGTTTCTGGATGCGCTGGAAGACCAGGAGCAGCGTGAAAAGCTGCTCAACAGTCGTATCAAGCTTTTGCGCCGTGGCCTGCTGGGTGTCAGCCTGGCAGGCGATGGTCATGCCCCGCAGCTGGATCGTCAGCTGGCCGAACTACGAAAAACCCTCCGTAATGATGACCGGGAAGTCGGGCTAGAGCTGCTGCTCGAGCAGATCGAGAAGTCGATTATTCGGCTCGACAATGAAAAAAACGCCAGCAATGTAGCACTACAGCAGGCCTTCTCCAGCAGCATAGCCGAGCTGGACAAGTTGCCGCTGCCAAAAACCACCCGCCGACAACTCAGGAAGTTCTCCCAAAACCTTTCTGCGCGCCTTGATGACACACAGCAACATGCCGGCCTGATACGTCAGTTTATTGATATTCTGCGCGAAGCTGTTCATTCGATGCTTGAGCAGGAACAAAAACGTGAGCAGGCAGCTCGCGGAGACGATTCTGGCCAGTCAGCAGGTTTCTGGAAGCGGATGTTTGGCAGCAGTGACTCATCAGATACTCCTGCCAGCACCGAACCGCCTTCGGGCGATATCGTGAGCAATGCGATTGACGGCCAGGCGTCGGGAACTGGCAGTCGCGACGAAGCCCTTCAGCTGGATGACAGCCTTCAAGCACAGCAAAGTGCACCGCTGCACAAAACCACTCAGTCGCAGGAAGCCCCGAGACAGCAGAGCAGCGCTGCGGCTGCTGCTAACGGCTCTGCAGTTAAACTGCAAAGCGATGGTCTGCAGGCACAAGCTGACCTCGAGCCCTCAGATTCAAGTACAACTGCCAATGGCGCCAATGCTCAACAGGATGGTTACCGCGAGCGTGACCATGCTCTTCACCTGCAGGTTCAGACAGAAGTCGTAGTAGAAGAGGAAGAAGACGCCAGCTTAGAGGGAGAACTGGTACGCGATCGCTCCGGACTGTCAGAGCCAGCGTTTTCTTATATTGCCGGCCATGTAGAACCAATCCTGCTGAGAATTCTGGAAGCCATCCACATCAGCTCCGAGTCCTATTCCATCGTCGATGCCGTGCGTCGCAATATTCTAAAAGGTCTCAACTGGTACGATTTTGTCGCTGTGCTGGAGGAAATACTGCATATCCTGCGAACTGCAGCAGATCAACAACGTACCGAGTTTCAGACATTTTTAAGCGATGTCACTGAAAGCCTCGCCCAGGTCCAGGCGTTTGTCGATAATGCCAAAGCCCAGGCTGCCAGCAGTGCAGAAAGCGACGCAGCGATGGATTCCCAGGTGCGTGGCCAGGTCGAAGATATCGCGCGGGCCGTGCAGAATGATTCTCTGGACATCACTGGTCTGCGGCAATCGGTGCAGTCGCAGATTGATGGCATCCTGAAGTCTCTGGATGGGTTCAAACACCAGCGGCATCGTGAGCACTCAGAGGCGACGCAGGAAATGGGCGACCTGATTGAGCGTATTGCCGCACTGGAGTCAGAGTCTCGGGAACTGCGTGTTCATCTGTCCCGGCAGCAATCAGCAGCGGCCACTGACACACTGACAGAATTGCCAAACCGCAGCGCCTACAACGAGCGCATTCGTGTTTTGCTGGGCCAATGGCAGCGTCAGCCTGACCGTCCAAGTCAGCAGGAAGATCGAGCGCTGTGCCTGGCGGTGCTGGACGTTGATCATTTCAAGAACATCAATGACAGTTTCGGTCATCTTGCCGGCGACAAGGTGCTGAAGATCATTGCTCGCGAGATCGCCTCTCGCCTGCGTGAACAGGATTTTGTGGCCCGCTACGGCGGTGAGGAGTTTGTCATTCTGCTGCCTGATATCCGTCCGCCTGACGCAGAATACACACTCAATCGGCTGCGTGAGGCGATCAGTGCAATTCCCTTTCATTTCCGCGAAGAGAAAGTTGAAATTACCGTGTCTATCGGCGTAGTCCCAGCGCAGCGCGACGACACCCCCGAGACACTGTTCGACAGGGCGGACCAGTCTCTCTATCAGGCCAAGCAGTCAGGTCGAAACCGGGTCATTCGCCCTCGTTGAATACCCCTGCCAAACTGATAATATCGTGCCGGCAAACTTTCTGCTGCCGTTTTGCGTCAGACAATGGGTATATAACAACAGGGACCGCCCGATGGGCCTCGATGAGCTTCTGGAAACAATGCGTGCATGGGGCCGCCAGCACAGCGGCGACGCATTGCTGAAAAATATCAATACGCTGCTCATGCTGCATGAGCACAGGGTATACCTTGTATCCGACGGTCGCAGCCAGTCAGTTAGTGACGCATCAGACCCTGACGAACTCGCTGCAGCCGCGCGCCAGCTGATTCACGAAGATGAGGATGCCGCGGCCAACATACTCCTGTTGCTCCCAGCTTCAGGTTTTATCACCACTGGTGTGAATCTGCCGGGCCTGGCACCTGATGCCCTTCGTTCCGCCCTGAAGCTGCAGGGCACCAGCATGCTGCCCGCCTTTGAGGAGCCCCTGGCCCTTGCTGTTGATCCTGACAATCCGGTGCTGGCGCTCTGGATGCCGGAGCAGAAGCTGGAGGCTCTGTTCAAAGCATTTGCAGATCAGTCCCTGTTTCTGTCGGCCGTTACTCCCCGCGCCCTGGCCATAGGACTGATCGCAGACCAGGAAGCTGTGGTAGTCGATCAGGATGGACAGGATACAGCTCTGGTCGCGAAAACTGACGGACAACTGAAAGCATTTGTGCAAACCCGCACTCAGGACCTTGCTGAGCTTGCTTTCCGGCAGGAATGGGATGAGCTGCTGAAACAATATTCTATCGGCACAGTCCATCACGTCAGCGATGCCGATAGCTGTCTAATGGCACTCAAGGCAGCGGCAGACGACTCTCTGGAAAAGAATCTGGCGCCTTTTATGATCAATCCACCTGCGGCACTGGCTGCCAGGCGTCGATTCACGAAAGGCAAACGGCGCACAACCCTGTCAGCGCTGGCAGCCGGTGTTGCCGCGTTGGTGTTGCTGCCGTTTCTGTTTCAGACTTTTCAGATCAGCCGCCTCGAGTCGCGACTGGACAACCTTCGCCAGCAATCGCAACCGGCACGCGAGGCGCAGGCCACCGTGCGTGACTTTGAACAACAATGGGGTGTGCTGTCGGAGTTTCCCAGACAGAATCTTCAGGATGTGCTGATGACACTGCAGCAGATCATTACCCCGGGCTACCTGAGCTCCATCGAGATCGAGGCAGGTTACATCAGCCTCGAAGGTCAAAGTGAAGACCCGCAAAACCTGCTTGAAGCACTGGAGCAGAACCCCATGTTTACTGAAGTGGATTTTGCGCGAGCCACAAGCAACCAAAACTATTACATCGATCTCAGATTGGCGGATGTAAACTTTCCAGCCTATCAGGAATGGTACTTTCCGGAGGCGCGGTGATCAGCAAGTTTCGCCAATTAAACAGCCGTCCGCTGAATAACAGGGAGCGGAATATTCTGCGACTGGCGCTGGCCGTTGCGCTATTGCTGGTGCTCAGCAACGGCATCCCTGCACTGCAGTCAATTTATCAGAATCGCGCAACACAGATTGAACAGCTGCTTACCGATATTGAACGTGAACAACGCCTGCTGGAGGAGACTGAGCAATGGCAGGCGCGAGCCGCACAGACCAACGAGCAACGTGAAAGATTGGACGACATGCTGTTTGAGTCCGGGACAGCACCGATGCTGACAGCTTCCATTCAGCGTCTTATTCGCCAGCACGCCACGCAGTCCGGCATAAATATCACGTCGACAGAGCTGGCAGAAACTGAAAGCAGCGGAGACTGGACCAAACTGGAGCAGAGTCTGTCATTCGTGATGGACAACCAGCAATCCATCATGAATTTTTTGCGCGTGCTCGACCAGTCCAGGCCATATCTGGCGGTGCAGGACTTTAGTATGCGCCGAGCGCGCAATCAGTTTATTGGCGACATTACCGTGGTCGGTTTCAGTCGACAGAACGATACTGAGGAGGCGGAGTAATGGCGCAGACTCAACAGCACCCTGCTCTCTCGCTGCCGGTTTTCAGCCAACTGCTTGAGCCGGCTGGTATCGTGCCGGCGCAGGATTTCAGCCAGTCGCATATATTACTGTGTGAGGTGGCACCTGATATCGAGCTACGACACCAGATTCGGTTTGTCATGCAGGCAGAAGTGTCATTCCGCGAAGCCGGCGCTGAAGAAGTACGCCGACTGATCCGCCACTGGCGCGCAGAATTGTCACCGAATATTGAAACCGGCAACGATGATGTGTTTGTTTCCGGCTATGAGGACGATGAAGAGCTTAAGGATCTTGCCTCCGAAGCACCCATCATTCGTCTGGTGAATCACCTGTTTGCACGTGCGCTGGATATTAATGCCAGTGACATACACTTCGAGCCCAATGAGGAACATCTGGAAGTAAGATGCCGTGTCGACGGCATCATGCACCGCATTGAGCGCCTGCCGGTAAAAATCACCACCGCTGTTGCATCGCGACTGAAATTGATGGCGCGCCTGGACATTGGCGAAAAACGTCTGCCACAGGACGGCCGCATCGACTACAAACTGGGCAGCAAACATCTTGACATGCGTGTCTCAACTCTGCCCGGCGTCCACGGTGAGTCCATCGTGTTGCGTATCCTCGATCGCAGTGACACGGCCGTCAGCCTCCAGCAGTTGGGTATGCCGGAGAATATCCTGCGCAGCTATCAGAGTCTGATTAATCAACCCCACGGCATGATACTGATCACCGGCCCTACCGGTAGTGGCAAGACCACAACACTCTACGCCACTCTCGAAAAGATTAACGACCAGACTACCAAGATTATCACCGTGGAAGACCCGGTAGAGTATCAAATGGAAGGCATCACACAAATTCAGGCCAATGCCGCCATCGGATTGAATTTTGCGGCCGGTTTGCGATCCATTGTCCGTCAGGACCCTGATGTCATCATGGTCGGTGAAATCCGCGATCACGAAACTGCAGAGATTGCGATTGAGTCGGCGCTGACAGGTCACCTTGTTTTTTCAACCCTGCATACCAACGATGCGGCTGGCGCCATTACGCGATTGCAGGACATGGGTGTGGAAGGCTATCTGATCAGCTCCAGTCTGCTCTGCGTCCAGGCCCAGCGGCTGGTGCGACGCATTTGTCCCGACTGCGGGCAGCCACATAAGTTGACAGCTGATGAAGCCGCCGTGCTTAAAGTCGATGCCGCGGATTATCCGTTGGCCCGCAAAGGCCAGGGCTGTGAGCGTTGTGGTGGCACCGGCTACCGGGGTCGAATTGGCCTTTATGAATTACTGGTCATGTCCGACGCCATTCGTCATGAGATCGCTGTGGGCTCTGATGCAAATGTCATTCGTGAACAGGCGATTGCCGAAGGCATGAAGACGCTGCGTGAAGACGCGCTGGAGAAACTCGCGGCCGGGCTCACCACACCTGAAGAGGTGGTCCGTGTGACGCGCGCCGGGGCGGTCAGCGGGCTATGATGAACTTCAACTATCAGGCCTGTGATGCCAGTGGCAATGTTCAGTCGGGTCAGCTGTCAGCTGAATCCGAACGTGATGCTGTGCGAGTGCTGCAGGGCCGTCAGTTGATCCCGGTCAGGCTTGAGGCAGTGGCCGACAAAAACACCGGCCGTCGGCACGGCAAAAAGATTCGCGCCAGTGATGTGCTGGATTTCACGAACGGCCTGCGCACATTGACAGAGGCTCGAGTACCACTGGACAAGGCGCTGCGGTTGCTGGAAGGCATTACCGAGTCACTGGCCATGCAACAGCTGGTCAAGGCCATGCGCAAAGACGTAAAGGAGGGCAGGAGCCTGGCGGATGCCATGGAGCAGCGGCCCGATGTGTTCTCGAAGATGTATATCAATATTGTCCGTGCTGGAGAAGAAGGCGGCATACTGCACAAACTGCTGCCGGGCCTGGCAGATTTTCTGGAGACCAGTGCCAAGAATCGGCAGGCGATTGTGTCCGCCATGGTGTACCCGATTGTGCTGCTCATTACTGGCATCATATCTGTATTCTTGCTGCTTGTATTCGTGATACCGCAGTTCGCAGTCATGTTTGAAGATGCGGGCACCGAAGTGCCTGCGTCGGCCGCATTCCTGCTGGCGCTGAGTGATTTCATAAAAAGCTATGGCTGGCTGCTTATAGTGGGAGTAGTGGCACTTGTTTACTGGTGGCTGATGCAGGATCGTGATCCGCAACGCAAACTTCGCAAGGATGCCCTGCTGCTCCGCGTGCCGCTAATGGGCAAACTGTTGCTTTATCGAGAGTGCGCCGTGTTCGCGCGCACGCTAGGCGCACTGCTGGGTGCCGGCATTCCATTGATTCGCGCGCTACGAGTTTCCAGAGAGGTTGTGGGCAATACTGAACTCAGCCGATTACTGCATCGAGTCGAAGAGGACGTACGTGGTGGAAGTGGACTTGGTATTGCACTCGAGCGAACGGGGGCTTTCCCAACATTACTGCACCAACTGGTTGCCGTAGGGGAAGAGTCAGGGCGCACAGGCAGTATCCTGGTACAAACAGCCGAGACATTTGACCAGAACGTAAAAAATCAGATGGCGAGGCTGGTCGCAGCATTGCAGCCGGGATTGATATTGATACTGGGCATCGCCGTCGGTGGAATCACCATTACGATGTTGTCTGCGGTATTCAGCATGAACGCAGTGGAATTCTGACAGTCAGACAAGATCGCCATTATTGTGAGCGGCCAGGGCAGCACGGTTTCTGGCACAAGGAGAGACAGAAAGTGAATATAAGCTTACGACAGTTCACAGTGCGCACAGTGGCTCTGAGTCTGGCAGTCGGACTGGCTTCATGTGCTGGTGTTGATTCAAGTGACAGTCGTTCGGCTGGCCAGAATCAAAACACCTCTTCCGGGACAACAACTGGGCAGGCGACAAGCCAGAGCGCGCCCCAGATGCTCGGTAATATGCCTTCTGCCGAGCAGGCTGCGGCAGAGAGGCAGGCACTCATTGATGAAATCAACCGGGATGGGCGCCAGGTGTCTGTTTCGAATCGGCTTGAACCGGTTCCCTCTCCGGTCAATCCGCCAGACCAGAATACCGTGGCACTGAACTATGAACAGGCTGATCTGCGGGAAGTACTGGAAGAGCTTGCTGACGCACTTGACCTGTCCATTATCATAGACCCGTCAATAGATGTCAGAGTCAGTTTACGTACGGCAGAGAACCGGCCGTTAACTTATGATGATGTATGGCCTTTAATCAGATTGCTTACTCGCAATCACGGTATCATACTGGAGCAGGTTGGCAATGTCTGGTACGCCAGGTCCGGCACTGACAGTGTTCCGATTGAGATTGCCACGCCCGACTCACTTGATCAGGGCACTGCGGCGCTTATCATGCAGATTACACCTCTGCGTTATGTCTCTGCGCCCAGCGCCACCAACATACTCGCCCCGATTCTTGACGAAGAAGACAGCATTGTCCGCATTTCCAACAGCAATACATTGGCGATTACTGCCACGCGATCTCAGCTGGTGCGCATCAACGAGCTCCTGGTGGTCGTTGATGATGATCCATTCCAGAACCAGGGTCTGCAGCTCTACCCGCTGAACAATGCGCTGGCGTCAGATGTAGCCCAGGAGCTGACAGAAATACTGGTGATGATAGAAGGCGAAAATCCGTCTTATCAGGTCAAGGGCCTTGAGCGCATCAATGCCCTGCTGGTGACAGCGCCGGCTGCTCGCGGATTCGAAGAGCTTGCGCGCTGGATTCGTATACTGGATGCGGATCGAGAAGAACAGTCGGAGCAGCTATTTCAGTATCGTGTCAAGAATCTGAATGCGGTTGAGCTGGCAGAAACCCTCAGTGAGGTATTTCGCCTGGATGAAGAGGAGCAGCGCCCAGTCGGTGACAGTGACGATGAACCCACAAGGCCTGAGCCTGTCATCATCATCAATGAGCAGGGAGAACAGATTGCGACACAGCAGGCGCAAGTGTCTGAGCCTGCATCATCAAATTCTGGCAACATCGCCGTGTCCGCCAATCTGCGCGTCAGCATTGTCGCCGATGAGCCCACCAACAGTTTGTTGATTCGTGCCAATCCGCGAGACTATCGACAGCTTTTGACCACCATCAGTCAACTGGACACCGCGCCGCTGCAGGTAATGATCAATGCGGCGATCGCACAGATTGTGCTGACAGATGAAACCTCATTTGGCGTTGACTGGTCGCGCGTGCTTGAGAATGCTGATGGCACGGCAACACGGGTGACAACCGAGTTTCTGCCTTCACGCAATCAGGATGGTTCCGGTGGACTGGGTGGATTGCTGTTCAACCGGGCCTTTCTTGATGGCGCCGCCAGAGTTGAAGCGACGCTGGAAGCCATCGCAATCAATAACGATGTGCGGCTGCTGGCCAGACCCTCACTGACTGTGATCAATAATCAGGAAGGCCTGATTCGTATTGGTGCTGAGGTGCCAGTGCAGTTGGGTGAAACAGTTGGGGTCGGCGGATCTACCACCAATATCCAGTACCGACCAACAGGTATCGAACTGCAGATCACTCCCCGCATCAATGAAGAGGGTGTTGTTAATCTGACAATACGTCAGGAGTTGTCATCTGTTTCTGGCTCAGCAGGCATCAATCAGAATCCGATTTTCCAGAATCAGGAAATAGAAACCTCCGTGGTTGTCCGTGACGGCGAGAATGTGGTGCTTGGAGGTCTGATCCAGAATACCAACGACCGGCTGAATACCGGTGTCCCGTACCTGAATCGGGTACCAGGCCTGGGCCGGCTGTTCAGCTATCAGCAGGACAATAACGAGCGCACTGAGCTGTTCATCGTGCTGCGCCCGGAGATGATCAATCTGAACAACCAGACCAACAGCCGCTATCAGGAAATACTCAACCGTTTTGAACTTGCGGCAGAAATGCTGGAAGATATCTGAATACAGGCAGAGGAATTGATATGAACAAAGTAAAAAGCATCAAGCGCGCCCGGGGCTTCACCATTATCGAACTGCTGATCGTCATGGCGATACTGGGGATGCTGGCGGTCATGGTCGCCCCTAATCTGTTTAACCAGGCGGATGGCGCTCGTCGTGATGCGGCGCTGTCGCAGATATCCTCACTGACCAGTGCACTGGATGCCTATCGACTGGATGTAGGTCAGTATCCGGATGAGTTGGAGGGACTGATCGAGAACGACAGCGGGCGCTCCACCTGGAACGGCCCCTACCTGCGTGGTGATGTACCCGTTGATCCCTGGGGTAATGCCTATGTTTATGAGTCGAGCGGTCGGGACTTCAGCCTGATTTCCTACGGTGCTGACGGCGCGCCGGGTGGCGAAGGCAATGACGCTGATATTGGCGACTAAAACAGGGAAGCCACTAACTTTAAAGATGCCATTGTCCGCCGCCAGGCGGAACGCGCCAATGCGCACTAGAAACCAGTGTGGTTTCACGCTACTGGAACTTCTGCTGGTGCTGGGAATTGCGGCCATGATGGCTATGCTGATCGGCCCTGGAATCAGTTCACTCAATTCCCCGGGATTCAATGCACAGGTGCGTGAGGCAACGGGCCTGTTGAATCATGCCAGACGTATGGCGGTGGTCCAGGGTGGCACAACCAGGGTGGAGTTTATAGTCAACCCGCCTGGCTCCCTCAACACCAGTATTGCCGATGACTTCGAGACTTCCGACCCATCGGTGGTAGGAAGGTGGCTTTCAGCCGGAACGGAGCTTGCGTTTACAGACAGTACTGGCCGCCAGTCTTCCGTGCAGGAAAAGCTCAGCATCGAGTTTTATCCAGAAGGCGGCAGCTCTGGCGGCACACTGGAGTTCTCGCAGGATTCCCGTCGCTTAAAACTTTCAATTGACCCCTTTTCCGGTCGAGTAAAACGTCTTGATGAAAATGACTAGTTGCAGGACGACAAGCAGAGTACAAACTGTGCAGCGCGGGTTCACGCTGCTGGAAGTGCTGGTTGCTCTGACCATCACGGCTATGGTGCTGGGGGGGCTTTTCACTCTGGCTGCCGGCAGTAAGCAGCTGGCTGGCCGTGCGCAGAGCAGTTTAAGTGATACGGTTCAGGCTCGCGCCAACATCAACTTTGCGCTGCTCGATAATCAATTTCGCGACATCGAATCTGTTATTGAAGACGAATTTGATGTTTCGCCAGAAGATGAGCTTGAAGATCCCCTGCGACGGACAGCGCCCATGTATGATCTTCTGGAAACCTACCGAATGGTGGACCCGGAAACGGGTGAGCAGATCGAGGGCGTCCGCTGGCTACGTTCTGATCTGCCACGGTGACAACGGACATGAATCGAATGCAGCAAACGGCAAATCGATCATACCAGCAGCGAGGTTTCACGCTGCTGGAAATCATCCTGGCGCTGGCACTGACAGCGACATTGATGACCATGCTGACGGCGGGTATGTTCTCTGTTGTGCGTGACTGGGACAATAATGCTTCCGCGCTGGAGAACAATCTGGACGAATCGATTGCGATACTGCAACTGGAGCGAGCACTGCAGGGTGCATTTCCTCACAGCTATCGCGACCCCGAAACTCTGGGGCGCCATGTCTATTTTGAAGGTGAATCCGGCCAGCTGTCCTGGGTGTCGACAGTGTCCCCTGAGAGAAGGGATGGCCTGACTGCCTGGCGACTGTTTTGGCGTGACGATGAGGGAGTGTACCTTCAACTTGCGCCCGCACTCAGTGATGATCCGACGGCGCGCCTGGATGATGCCGAACCGCGACTGCTTTTGCCAGGCTACCGCGCGAGCTTTCAGTATCTGTATGAGGATCTCGAGTTTGAACGTCTGTGGCGTGAAGACTGGCCTGCCTTCACGTTCAGTGTGTTGCCGTTTGCTGTCCATATACGCCTGGAACCCATTGATGACCGGAACGTGGAGCCGCTGGACATAGTGGCGCCCGTCAACGCGCGGCAGCATCGCAGCATTCGTCCCAATCTGGAGCTGATACCATGATGCCGAAATCGCAGCGGGGCGCGGTGCTCATCATGGTGCTTTGGACGGCGGTGGTGTTGACCGTTCTGGTCACCGTGCTGGCAACCAATATTCGCCTGGGAGCCACAACTGCACTGCGGCATAAAGAGGGTGTCAGCGATTACGCAGATATCATGACGGCCATGAACCAGGCCGAGATGGAGTTGATGCTGGAACGCATGCCCTTGCCGCTGGACGAAGAGCCAGTGCTGAACGACTGGGGTGAGGTACGGATGTCGACGTATCGCTTTAATGGTCAGCCGCTCTCCCTGCACTACCCTGCCCCCGAAAACATGGTGGTGCGGATTTATGACCATGCCGGGAAAATTAATCTCAATCGAATTGAAGTACGACGGCTGCAACAGATAATCGAAACGCGACTGGGTCCTGACTTTGACCCACGCCAGGTGCAGGAACTACTGGCGGCCTGGAATGACTGGACCGATCTCAACGAATTGATCACTCCTGGCGGCGCCGAGGCTGAGTATTATCAGACGCTGGACCCGCCTTACACGCCACGCAACAGTCCTGATCTGGAATCAGTCGACGAGATTCTGCTGATAAGAGGTTTCGCCGAGCTTTTCGAGGGCGTCAATCTTGAGGCCGCGTTTACTGTCTATGGCAATGAGGCCGTGGTCAATCCCAATATGGCAACACGGGAAGCCCTGATGTTGCTGCCAGGCATGGAAGAGGAGCTGGCCGAGCAGATTATTGCTTATCGACAGCACCGGGACCTGCGGACCATGCGTGAAGTTGGTGCCCTGATTCCACTTGAGAATATGGTAGAACTGTCACCCTGGCTGGGTTTCACAGCTTCCAGTATATATTCGGTATACGTCTACCCGGCGGCCGAAACTGCCAATGCGGAGCAGGAACCCCAAGGGACAAGCAAAGATCTGTTAGCAGTTGAGGATCCTGTGCGGCAGGGCTACATGCAGATCATGCAGGTCGATAGCTTTAATCAGCGCGCGCGTGTACGTCACGTTGATCCATATGCCATGTTGCCGGACACGGCGCCGCCCAGAGCGGAGTTGCCGCCTGGCCTGTTGCGAGTTGATTGAGATAAATATGAACAGGGAGACGTTCTTCGCTCAGAGCACAACAAGGTTTAACTGTGCTCGACCTTCCATTCCGATTTCATGACAAAGACACCCAGCCCTTTGCTTGTTTTTACCATGATTTCCTTGCTGAGTTTTGTCTCGTACCAGAGCAGTCCACTTGCGTCATTGATACCACCCAGCACATGGAAGTTGCCGACCCGCAATGCCATGGCATCCAGGCGCAACTGTACGGTGATAATTTCGCCTTTGCGGAATGGACCATGCTCGACGTCGGGTCGGTCAGTTCCCAGATAGGCGGAAATAACCTCGTCCAGGTCCTTCATCAAGGCGAAGCCGAAATAGCAGATGCTGTTGTCGTTCAGTATCTCGGCCTGCAACTCCAGAATGACTTCCTGCAGGGGCTCAACAGTGTCGATGATTTCGCCATCAGTATTGCGCACCACGGTATGGATGATGCGGGCGTCCTTGGGCGTCTTGTCTTTCTCTGCCTGCTCAGCCTTTGCGGCAGAGCTTTCTGATTCGAGCGCTTTGGCCTGTTCTTCAGCCTTGGTGTAAGAACGCCGGCTGTTGCAGTAATCTTCGTAGCGCGCGACGATTTCTTCACTCTGGCCCATTTCGCGAATTCGGCCTTTCTCCAGCCAGATCGCCGTGTCACAGAGTTCCTGCACGTGATACATGGAGTGGCTGCAGAAGACCATGCTTTTGTTCTGCGCGCGAAACTCATTCATGCGCTGCACACACTTGCGTTGAAACGCGATGTCGCCAACAGCAAGCGCCTCGTCAATCACCAGCACATCCGGTCTAACCATCGTCGCGATGGAGAATGCGAGTCGAACATACATGCCCGAGGAGTAGGTTTTGACAGGTCGGTCAATGAAGTCGCGCAGCTCGGAAAACTCAATGATGTCTTCTTCCAGCGCGGCAATGTCGTCATCCGGGACACCCAGCAGCGAGGCATTAAGATAAATATTGCGACGGCCGGAGAACTCCGGGTGAAAGCCCGCACCCAGTTCCAGCAGGGCCGCGACCTGACCCTTGGTGTGTACGGTTCCGCTGCTTGGTTGCAGGGTGCCGACCAGCAGCTTCATCAGGGTCGACTTGCCCGCGCCATTGTCACCAATGATGCCAAGGCTCTTGCCTTCCATCACGTCAAAGGAAACATCCTGCAAAACATGAAATACGCGGTGACGAGGCTGGCGCAGCAACAACTCCAGCAGGCGGTCCTGCGGACGTGCGTAGATACGAAAGTCCTTGTTCAGATTGTTGACCGAAATACTGTGCATTACAAAACGTCACCAAAAGCGTGTTTTATTCTCATGAACAGCCAGCCGCCCAGCAGGTAGCTCAGCACGGCCGATACCACCATCACCTGGAAATGGATGGCAGAAAAATCTCCCAGCAGAATCGCTTCGCGATAGAACTGCACAAAGCTGTGCATGGGATTCAACATCATCAGTGGCCGCACCTGCTCGGGCAGCAGCGACAAAGGATAAATAATCGGCGTCAGGAAAAACCACGCTGTCAGCATCAGGGCCACAAGCTGCTGGATATCACGCAGGAACACACAGAAAGCGGACAGGATGGCGACCAGGCCGATGGTAAACATGAACTGCAACACGAAGGCTACCGGCAGCCAAAGCCAGGCCATTTGCAGATATCCCTGCGTGGCCAGATACACCAGGAATACAAAAATGGCGATGCCGTGGACCAGGTAAGGGACCAGTGTGCCCACCATGGGAATCAGCTGTACCGGGAACATGACCTTGGTGATCAGCGGGGCTTTGTCCAGCAGCAGGCCACTCGAGCGACCCATCGCATCGGCAAAGGCGAACCAGGGCAGATAACCAATCATCAGAAAGATGACAAAAGGTACGTCACCAAAGTTTTCCGGCATGGGGGCGCGAAAAACCACACTGAACACGAATGAGTAAATGATGATATTGACGATGGGAGTAACAAACAGCCACAGGAAACCACCCAGCGAGCCGGCGAACTGGCCGCTGAATTCCTGTCGCACGAACTGATGGAACAGCCGGAAGTGGCGAATGGGAGACAATGTCCACTGACGCAGCAGGCTAGATGTCATAGCAGCAATCAACGATGATAATTTCACTCCAGAAGGGCGCAGATTTAACCACGAAAGCGCCTCAATCTCCACAAAACGCTAAAAAAAACCGGCAAAACCGCCTACAATCCGCGCCATGAATCCTGAAAACATATTGGTCCCCTTTCACGTATGCGACCTGCCGCCGGCGCCCTGGGTTGTTTTTGCGCCGCATGCCGACGACGAGACCTTTGGCATGGGTGGGGCGCTGCGTCTTGCTGCGCTGCAGGGACTGGCGACCCATGTCATTGTATTGACCGATGGCGCGCTGGGCGGTGCCACCAATCCGGATGACCAGCAGGCCCTGGTGGCGCAGCGCAAAACGGAAGTGCAGCAGGCCTGCGATGTACTTGGCGTCAGCAGCGTTCAGACCTGGGATCATGCGGATCGTGGCCTGCAGATGGACGATGTGGTGGTCGAGCAGATCGCTGGCGCGCTGACCGACCTGCAGGCAGCCACGGTATTTTTCCCCGGCGTACTGGAGCTCCACCCGGACCATCGGGTCACCGCACAGCTGGTCTGGGCAGCCGTGCAGCGCTTGCAGCAGCGCGCCTGGCGTGGCCATATGCCAGAGGTGTGGTCCTATGAGATCAGTGTTCAGAGCCCCGTCAACCGCTTGATTGACATCACCTCGACAATCAAGGCCAAGCAGCAGGCCATGGCTGTATATGCCAGCCAGAACAGCCAGAATAACTATCCCGAGCTTATTCTGGCCCTGAACAAGGCACGCACCTTTTCCATGAGTGCGGAGGTAAAGTATGTGGAGGCGTTTAATCGATATGATCCGGGCATGCTGGCTGAGTCTCTGGAGGCATTGACCCAGCAGGCAGTAGCCAGATATTTTGAACGTGGGCAAACTAAACCGTAAAATTGCACGACAAATAAAAAAGCCGTTAACGTAACAATGTTCAAGTACCGCTTGGTCCGGGGCGGTCATGATGTACCCGGACAGTCAGTTCGCTGACAGGAGTCAGAATGATGCTGAGGGCCCTAATGATGATGCTGGCGGCGCTGATCAGCGCTGTGCATGCTCACGCCCAGGAAACGGAACTGTTTACAGACCTGACGCCGGACTCCGTGGCCGGTCAACTGTCGGCTACCCCGTCGCCGACCAGCAACGAACCGCTTCGCCTGTTTGAGCCGGTCGAGGTGAGCGCTGCAGCAGACTCCCCTGCCCCTGCGCCTGACACGACGCCGCGCAGCGGTGCACCGCAGTTTACTCTGGTCGGTACCAGCCAGTTTGGCAGCAAGCGTCAGGTGCGCTTGCGCCTGCAGAACGGAGAAACCCTGGTGGTTCCGCTGCCGAATGAGTCGATCGGGTCTGTGGGCGCGCGTGCTGAGATTCCCGGCTATCCCGGTCACTTCGTTGACGAAGTAGCCAGTCGCCAGTTGATCATTCAACATCCCGCCGGCAATTCCTGTTATGCAGATCCCGATGAAGGTGTCTCCTGCGTGGGTAGCAACGTATCCCGCCTGCAGCTGGCGACAGCCGCTCCAATAGCGTCCCAGGCACCGGCGCAACCAGCGGAGGAGTCATCTGAAGACAGGGGCGGGCGACGTGATCGCCGGGGTGAAGATAGTGCTGAGCAGCAGCCGGAGAACCCGTTTGCGGCTGCCCTGCGTGCTGCGAGAGAGCGCAGTGATCCGGATGCAGCTGTCCGCCGGACCGAAGAATCCAGATTCAGACCGCGTCGTATTGACCCGGCGGATGTCCCCGAGGGTGCCCGCCTCGTGCGCACTCCCTTCGGCGACAGAATCGTGCCTGCGGAGCCAAATTCCCAGTGACACGCCGACCAGTCAATACTAGCCCGCTGACCGCTGATGCGCCGGTTCTCACTGCAAATTCCTTGTCCCCAGTGAGATTTCGCGCGACGTGAGCCAGAGCCGCCCTCTCAGACTCTGTGTGTCGATTGTTGTTCATACCCTGGATACGCAAGTATTGCGGCAGACGCTGCAGTCTCTGGCAACAGCCGCCCAGCAGGCGCTGCATCAACAGCATCTCTCTGCCTGCCAGCTGTATCTGATTGATAACGGAGATTCCGACAGTAATGTCATGCCCTTGCGTGATGTGCTGGATGGGTGGCGTGAGACTGGGCTGGAGGGGGAGCTGATCACCGGCCATGGCAATCTGGGTTACGGTCGCGGTCACAATCTAGGGCTGTCACGTGCACAGCAGCTGGCTGACACCGAAAACGATCTGTACCTGATTCTGAATCCGGACGTGATTGTGCAGCCGGACACGCTCTGTGTCGGTGTCGCCTGGCTGCAGTCGCATCAGCGCACAGTCGCGGTGGCGCCATCAATCAGTGACGGTAATGGAGGCTCAGCCTCTGCCTGCAAACGCTACCCCAGCGTGCTCGACTTCCTGTTGCGCGGCTTTGCACCGGAGGCAATCAGGCAGCGTTTCTACAAGCGCCTGGCGCATTACGACATGCAGGACCTTCCCGACGATCGGCCCAGCGAGGACATTCCCGTTATCAGTGGCTGTTTCATGCTGTTCAGGCTGACAACGCTGAAATCACTGAATGGTTTTGATCCGCGCTACTTCCTGTACTTCGAAGACTTCGATCTGGCGCTTCGAGCGCATCGCCTTGGTACCCTGACCTATCTGCCGGGTATGCGAATCACGCACCTGGGTGGCAACAGTGCCAAAAAAGGCCTGCGGCACATCTGCATGTTCGGGCGCTCAGCGCTGCGATTTTTTAACACGCATGGCTGGCGCTGGACATGAGCTCTCGCGTGCTGGTGACAGGCAGTAGCGGTTTTGTGGGGCGCCATCTGGTGCCCTTGCTGCAGTCTCAGGGTGATACGGTCAGTGTACTGCAGCGTCCGACTCAGGATCTGACCCGGCCTGAATCACTGGTCACGGCGGTGCAGGGGGTTGATTGCATCTACCACCTTGCTGCCTATGCACACGTCAATCATGCGCGCACGCAACTGATCTATCAGACCAACGTTGAAGGCACGGCCAACCTGCTGGAGGCCGCCATAGATGCGGGGGTATCCCGCTTTGTATACGTCAGCAGCATTCTGGCTGACCCAGCCCACGACCAGCCGCGCACTGCTTACGGAGATGCCAAATATCAGGCCGAACAACAGCTGATGGCTGCCCATGAGCAGGGCAGGATTGCTGTGTCCATCATTCGCCCGGCGAGCGTCTATGGGGTCGGCATGAAAGGCAATCTGATGAGCCTGCTCAGGCTGATCCAGAAGGGTGTCATGCCTCCTCTGCCGGACTTTCAGCAGGCAATCTCGCTGATCGGCGTTCAGGATCTGTGTCAGGTGCTGGTGCTGGCAGCCACTGCCCTTGAGCGTTCGCCTCCCTCCCACGCGCCGGTATATGCGGTTTCTGATGGTCAGCATTACACTATCAAGGGTATTGAGCAGGCCATGCGGGACGCGCTTGGCAAGTCGCCGGCGACGTTCACCACGCCCAGGTGGCTGTTTTTCGCTGGCGCACTGCTGCTGGAAGTGGCGGGTCGGCTGCTGCCACTGCGCAATGCTCCCGGACTTCGCACCTGGCGTGCGCTGTCACGCCCGAATCACGTTGACGGCTCAGCAAGTCGCCAGGATCTGGGCTATAATCCGCGCTTGACTTTCTACCAGTTACTGCCGTCCATCATCGCTGACAGTGCAACATCACAAGGATAGAACCATGACTCAGTCTGTGCCGACATCGACACATACAACCAAGGGAATAATTCTGGCTGGCGGCACGGGCACCCGTCTGCACCCGATGACCATTTCGGTCAGCAAACAGCTGATGCCTGTTTACGACAAACCGATGATCTATTACCCGCTCTGCACACTGATGCAGGCTGGTATCCGCGACATCCTGATCATTACCACGCCAGCCGACCTGCATCTGTACGAGCACCTGCTGGGTGACGGCAGCCGCTGGGGAATCAATCTGCAGTATGCGGTGCAGCCCAGCCCGGATGGCCTGGCCCAGGCTTTTTTGATCGGTGAAGAGTTCATTGGCAATGACAGTGTGTGCCTGATACTTGGCGACAATATTTTCTACGGCAATTCACTCGAAGAAAAACTGCAGCGTGCGGTGCAGCAGAAATCGGGTGCCACAGTGTTTGCCTACTATGTAAACGACCCGGAGCGCTATGGTGTTGTCGCTCTGGATGAAAACAATACTGCAATCGATCTGGAAGAAAAGCCGGCAAAACCCAAGTCCAACTACGCAGTTACAGGCCTGTATCTGTACGATAACGAAGTCGTGGAGATCGCCAAGACAATCAAGCCCTCCGCCCGTGGCGAGCTGGAGATTACGGACGTCAACAAAACCTATCTTTCCCGCGGGCAGCTTCAGGTAGAGCTGTTTAATCGTGGCACGGCCTGGCTTGATACCGGCACAGTCCAGTCCCTGCTCGATGCGGCGAACTTTATTCGGGTGCTGGAAGAACGGCAGGGATTAAAAATTGCCTGCCCGGAAGAGATTGCTTACAGCAACGGCTACATTGACGCTACACAGCTGCGTGCGCTGGCAGCGCCGCTGGCCAAGAGCGGCTATGGTCAGTACCTGTTGAATCTGATTCGCAACTGAGCGTGCCAGAATAGCGTCATAAAATATCGTCAGCCAAACTGCATCAACAAGGCAACGCAATGAAAGTAACCCCTACACATATTCCTGATGTCCTGCTGCTGGAACCGGCTGTTTTTGGTGATCATCGCGGCTTTTTTATGGAAACTTTTCGCCAGTCGATATTTGATGAGCTGCTGCCCGGGTTGACCTTTGTGCAGGATAATCACAGCAAATCAGCGCAAGGAATTTTGCGTGGCCTGCACTACCAGTTGCGGCAGCCTCAGGGAAAGCTGGTGCGCGTGGTGTCCGGTGAAATCTACGATGTGGCGGTGGATATGCGCGAGGGCTCACCGACTTTTGGTCAAAGCGTGGGTTGTGTTCTGTCAGCCGACAATAAACACCAGCTATGGGTGCCGCCCGGCTTTGCCCACGGATTTTACGTGATCAGCGAAAGTGCCGAAATGGTGTACAAGTGCACCGATTATTATGCCCCTGAAGATGAGTTCAGTCTGATGTGGAACGACCCTGCACTGGGAATAAAGTGGCCGTTGGTGGCTGGTGCGGGTGAACCAGTACTGTCGGGCAAGGACAGCAAGGCGCTGAGCTTTGCCGATGCCCCCAAATATCAAAAGCAGGGTTTCTAATGAGTCAGCCAATTAAAGTCGCTTTGACTGGCGCCGGCGGCCAGCTGGGGCAGACCCTGCAGCAGTACCTGTCGGCCGAACGTTATCAGATCATTCCAATAACACATGCGGAGCTGGACATCAGTGATGAAACCGCATTGCGCAAGCATCTGACGGACATCAAGCCAGACGCC
The DNA here is from genome assembly GCA_002354805.1 of Gammaproteobacteria bacterium UBA2675. Taxonomy (GTDB): domain Bacteria; phylum Pseudomonadota; class Gammaproteobacteria; order Pseudomonadales; family Pseudohongiellaceae; genus Pseudohongiella. Next base: position 40,876 of record DEMH01000009.1, on the reverse strand, counting down.
ATCATCAACGCAGCGGCCTATACAGCCGTCGATGCTGCGGAGACAGATGACCTGGTCGCACGCGCCGCTAATGCAACCGGCCCCAAGAATCTGGCACGATGGGCAGCCGAGCATGACACCTGGCTGCTGCAGATATCGACCGACTTTGTATTCAGTGGGCGCAATCACCGCCCCTACACACCTGATGACCAGACGGACCCCTTGAGCATCTACGGGCGGACCAAGCTCGAAGGAGAGCTGCATGTTCGATATTTGGCGCCAAAGCACAGCCTGGTTCTGAGAACTTCGTGGGTTTATTCGCAGTTCGGCCGGAATTTTCTCAAGACTATGTTGAAATTAATGGCCGAGCGAGACGTTCTTAAAGTAGTAACAGACCAGATTGGCACGCCGTCCTCGACCTGGGGTCTGGCGCGTTGCATCGAATCGGCGCTGCAGTCACGGCCAGTCGGCACCCTGCACTGGAGCGACGCCGGTGTCGCGAGCTGGTACGATTTTGCTGTTGCGATTCAGGACGAGGCAATCAAGGCAGGCCTGTTGGACAAACCAATATCCATAGCGGCGATTCCGGCAAGCGATTACCCAACGCCAGCCAAACGCCCACCATACAGTGTGCTCGACAAGTCACAGACGCTGGCTGTGCTGGACGTGGCGCCCAGACACTGGCGGCACGAACTGGTCGATGTCATTGCCGCGATGGCCTAGCAAAGCAGACTTTTCCCTGCAGGAGGTAATTTAACGTGTCACTACTCACAATCCGCCTGCGTCAACTCCTGTTATCGTTAGGCCTGCTGTTAGTCTCGACGCTGAGCACAGCAACAACGATTGAACAGATGCGCTTTGAACAGGTCGTCGACACCGCAGCGCTGATCTTCCAGGGTGAAGTTCTTGCGGTTGAATCCCGGCAGACAGGACCCCGCAGCATCAGTACCTACGTTCGTTTTCGCGTTGATGAAGTCATCAAGGGCAGCTATGCAGGTGACGCGATTGAACTGAGTTTCCTGGGCGGCCGGGTAGGCAACCTGCAAATGACTGTTTCAGAAATGCAGGTTCCCGAGGTCGGCGAAACAGGTATCTATTTCGTTCACTCCCTGGATGACTCACAGGTTCATCCGCTGGTCGGCTGGACGCAGGGACACTTTCTGATCAAGGGCGAAAGCACCGCTGCACAGGTCACAACCGCAGATGGGCAGTCTGTCACCGCTTTGGAAGCAGGCAATCAGTCCCCTCTGATCATTCTGCCGCATGAGGGAGCCGCGCGCGGCGTGCAGGTGCAGGGTCTGAACGGCAATGCGCTGCCGATGACACCTGGCGCGTTCAAGGCACGTATTCGTGATATTGCCACAGGCAGCAGTGGAGGAGCCCCCTGATGCGCCTTTTTCTGAGAGCGCTGACCGGTTTGTTGATGACTGCCGTCAGCGGCTTGCTGGCCATGCCCGCCACAGCTTATGAATTTGATCCTCTGGGCAATAAATGGCCTGGTGCAAGGACGACAATCTATACCGGCATTCCAGGGGTGTCTGCCAGCGGGGTGCCGTGGGCACAGGCTTACAGGGAAGCAGCCGAATCGTGGACCAGTCAGACAGACTTTACATTTGAAATTGTTCCTGAGTTTCTGGATCCGTGCATTGGGCAAACAGGATCCGGAAGGCCGCCAGACTTCAGAAATGGAGCTGCGTTTGGCAGCACCATATGTGGCCGCCAGTTTAATAGCCAGACAATTGCCGTCACGGTATTTTTTACCGAGTTCAATACGCTGGGCTCAGCGGACCTGGTTGAAGCTGATATTGTCTTCAACTCGAATGTGCCATTTGACACCTACGATGGCAATCAACGCATCGACCGCGTGGTGGACTTCCGTCGCGTGGCACTGCATGAACTGGGTCACGTTATGGGTCTGGCGCACGAGAATACGGTCCCGGCCATCATGAATGCCTCAATCGGTAATCTGTTCACGTTGCAGCAGGATGACATTGATGGAGTCAACGTACTTTACAGTGGCATCAGTAACTGCGAGAACCGCCCAATAACATTCGGCTGGGTCTACGGGGACCTTAACTCCGGTGACTGTCTGATCCAGGATCTGCAACAGGGTGGGTCCGATGACAGTTTTGTCGACGTTTACACACTGCAGGTCGATCAGCCCATGAGGGTGACACTTGATACTATTACCAGCGGCGGACTGGACAGTGTCTTGCTGCTTGCCGATATGAAGCTGGATGTGCTGGAGATAGACGAAAACAGTGCAGGCGCCTGTCGACCGCGAGTCAGTGCCAATCTTCCGGCCGGCGAGTACGCAATCCTGGTCAACACCTACAGCAATAATACGCGCCCGCCCTGTGGTGAAACCAATACCGGCAACTACCGCATGTCAGTCACCTATGAAAGTCCGTCCATGCTGACCCTCAAAGGCAGGCAGAGTTTTCAGGGCGGCGAGGTAAACGCTTTGTTTCGCGGCGGTGTGACGCGCAACAACGGGCAGACGTATATTAACCGGGTCAGCTCTACAGAACGCTTTGATGTCGTTGGCGAAATAACTGTAGACCCCATGCATAGGGGTCAGTCAGGATTTGTTGTCGTCGCAGGTATCACACCTGAGGGTGAGATTCTGGTCAAACATCCGAATGGTGATTTTGTGGGTTATCGGCCAGACCTGGAGCTGGTGCCAATATTCGAGCGCAGGACACTGCAGGCTGTGGAGTCTATCGATATTCTCAAGCAGTTTGTTGCAAGGGATATCGGGGTCAATACCATCGACATCGATTTCCTGATTGGTTACGGCGTAGACAGCAACCCGAATGAACTCTACTTCCACCAGCAGCCCATCAACCTGCTGGTGGAGTAATTATTGTCTCGGGGGAAACTGCTATTCGCCGGGTTGCAGGCGTGAGCTGATATCGATCAGGTCGTCCGGGCCCAGTGTGCCGGCATCACGCCGCAGGTTCAATAAGAGGCGGATGTAATCATAACGAATCTGCTGCAGATCGCGCTCCGCAACAAACTGATCGCGGACGGATTCAAGCACATCTACAGTGGTAACGGTGCCAAGCTCAAAGCCTCTGCGTCGGGCGCGCGCTGACAGTTCACGCGATTCAAGCAGTGCCTCTGCTGCGCGAATCTGGCGTTCCGCCGCTTGCAGCCGCAGGAATGCAAAACGAGTCTGCTCACTGACATCCAGATGCATCTGGCGAAGCTCATTGCGCGCGATATTCTGCTGGCTTATCGCTTCGCGCACCGCCGCGCGATTGCTGCCGCCTGCGAACAGCGGTATGGACACATCCAGGCCAACATAGCCGGTGTCCGTGCGCGCCATTGGTGTGTTATCAAAACCGAGATCCGAGCGCTGCTGCTGCAGGATAAGACTTACCTGCGGCATGTAGTTGCCACGTCGCTCTGAGACGCGCTCGTCAGCCGCCTCTACGGCGTACTGTCGCGCCTGTATCTGGTGGCTGTTGGCGCGTGCGCGGCTGACCCACTCTTCCAGCGTGCCTTCAATCTGTGGTAGTTCTGTGGTGTCCTGCAGGGTATATAGCTCACCTACAGCCAGGCCGGTAGCAGAGCGAAGGGCTTCTTTTGCCAGCTCCAGTTCGCTGCTCAAATACACCTGCTCGGCTGCGACAGCCGAGGCTTGTGCCTGTGCCTGATAAAGGTCAGTAATCTGCACCATCTGCAGGTCGTGCATGCGTTCAATCTGTGCCAGCTGGTTGTTGATGGCCTCCAGTTCGGCCCGGCTGGACTCCAGTGCGTCCTGTGCCTGCAGTACATCGAAATACCGTTCAGCGACATCGGACAGATGCGCTGCCAGCTCCGCGTAGTACAGAGCTTCGTACTGGTTTTCTACTGCATAGGCCTGCCCGCGCCGGGCAAAGACACGCCAGTCAAACAGTACCTGGCGAAGCTGAACGGCATAGCGCTCACCGCGGTAGTCTGCGGGGACCCTCCCGGTCTGCTCCTGGCGGTTGTCAGAAATGCTGGCAGAGGCCGATACCTGCGGGAACAGCTGACCATTGGCCGCTTCGCGACGCGCCGTGCCTATGTTCATCTGCTCTTCAGCAATTTCCAGGCGAGGGCTGAATTCCATTGACGCTACAAAAAAGTCTTCCAGGGTTCGCCCCACGCCATCATGGCGCTGCATGAGCGATGCCAGCTCCTCTGTCTCCTGCTGGCTGTCACTCTGGGCCAGTGAGCCCATCGAGCCTGACAGGGCCAAAAGACCACAGATGGCATGCGCCAATAGTTGGTTCGAGCGCCGGGGTTTGCGCAGGGATTCAGACATCTGGTCGTTGCTGCTCATAAGCCAATCAATCTTCTATGAAGCTGCGCGCCAGCGCATTGCTGATGGGTTTGATCAGATACTGCAGGAAGGTTCTGGAGCCGGTGGCAATGAACACTTCGGCGGGCATGCCAGGAATAAGTGTCAGGTCGCCCAGGTCCTGCAAACCTTCTGGAGTCACTTCGATACGTGCCGAATAATACGTCATGCCAGTGCTCTGCTCGGTGAAGCTGTCGGCGGACACATGAATAACACGCCCAAAAATATTGGGCACCGAGCTGCTGAAACTTGAAAAGCGAATGGTGGCTTCCTGACCAATTGCAACGCGATCAATGTCAATGGGTGATACACGGGCCTCAACAATCAGCTCATCTGTCTGAGGAACAATGTCCGCAATCGGAGAACCTGCTGGAATTACCCCTCCGATTGTATGCACCTGCAGGCCATTTACGATGCCGGTAACGGGCGCCTTGATGACAGTGCGGTTGACCACATCGCGCAATGCTCCGATGCGCTCGGTGACGTCTTTCAGATTAGTCTGAGTCTCTGCCAGCTGATTGGCTACCTCGTTCTGGAATTGGCGACGCTGCTGTAGAATCTCCAGGCGTGTTTCACCAATCTGAATCTCTGCTGACGATATGTTTGCCGTCAGCTCTGCAGCTTCTCCACGCAGTTGCGCTGCGTTTCGCTCCAATTCGCGGAGCCGGTTCTTGTCGGCGAAGCCTTCCTCAAGCAGTGCCCGCACATCGTTCAGCTCTTCGTCGAAAGAATCAGCCAGGTCCTGTTTGCTTTCCTGCAGCGCTCGCAGTCCGCGCAACTGCGACTGCAATTGCTCAATACGCTGCTCCAGTACCTCGATGCTTCCTTCCAGAGCGGCTTTGCGCGTCTGAAAAATCTGGGTCTGGGAAACTATCTCTGATTGCGCATTGGCATCAAGTGATGAGATTTCCACAGGGAATTGAATGGCATCAAGCTCGTCGCGCTCGGCGATCAGGCGAGCCTCGAGTGCTTTGAGGGCCACATACTGGGAGTTGGCAATCTGCAGCTGTGCACGGGATTGCGTGTCATCCAGAACCAGCAGGGGTTCGCCGGCCTCGACAACATCACCGTTGCGCGCAAGGATGTCTGCAACGATGCCGCCCTCGAGATGTTGCACCAGCTGCTTGTTGGAGCGCACCGTCACATGACCGGTAGCATGGGCAGCACCGTCCAGTGGTGCAAAGGCAGCCCACAGGCCGAATACGCCAAATACCAAAAAGAATATAAGTAAACCAATACGCCGTGGCGTATCCATGCTGGTATCAATCTGAAAGTCGTTGTCCGTTGTCTGCTTTTCCACGTTCACTCTCTGCTGGGCGGTGCCCAGACAAATTTCCTGGATGATATTTCGTTCGACAGTTGCAGCTGTCGTATTTGTTGCCTGTTACTCCGGGCGTCAGGTTTTCTAACGGGTACTGGCGATCAGGCGCTTCCAGCCCGGCGCTGCTCGGATTGCCCCATCAGGTTGGCCAGAACTTCATCTTTAGGGCCAAAGCTCAGGGCAGCGCCCTCCTTCATCACCAGCAGCTTGTCCATACTGTGCAGGACCATGGTGCGGTGCGAGATAACAATAATTGTGCAACCGCCGGCCTTGATGCGCTGAATGGCAGAAACCAGCTCTTTCTCGCCCTGGTCGTCCAGATTGGAGTTGGGCTCGTCAAGCACCAGTAATCGCGGATTGCCGTAGACTGCTCGCGCCAGACCTATTCGTTGTCGCTGGCCGCCGGACAGTCCGCCGCTGGACCCGCCAATTACTGTGTCGTATCCGTCCGGAAGGCGCAGAATCAGTTCGTGTACGCCGGCGAGTTTGGCAGCTTCGACAATTCGTTCGGCATCGGGTTCACCGAATCGACAGATATTGTCTGAAATGCTGCCATCAAACAGCTCGATATCCTGTGGCAGGTAACCAATATGGGGGCCAAGCAGGCCGCGATCCCAGCCAGCGATGTCAGCACCGTCAAGCCGCACCTTCCCTGCCATGACCGGCCAGATACCCAGCACCGCGCGTGCCAGAGTTGATTTGCCGGACGCGCTGGGACCTACAATGCCCAGGGCTTCACCCGCCGCCAACTGCAGGGTAACGCCGCGAACAACAGGGACTCGTGTGCCCGGCGGGGCTACAGTAACCTGTTCAAGAGACAGATCGCCCTGCGGTGGCGGCAGCGGCATGTGTTCCGCCTCGGGAGGAATACGCTCCAGCAGCTGACCAAGACGCTCGTACTGGGCGCGTGCCACTGAAAACCCCTTCCATGTGGAAACCAGCATGTCGATGGGGGCCAGTGCACGACCGAGCAACAGTGAACCGGCAATCATCATGCCTGGAGAGATTTCCTGGCGCAGCGCCAGCCAGGCGCCAAGACCCAGGATCAGAGACTGCACTATCAGCCGGAAAGACTTGGAGATACTGGTCAGCGCGCCCGCAGAACGACTGGCATCGGTCTGCAATACCAGAACTTCGTTTGACTGCTGCTCCTGCTGACGCCTGATGTTGTCTGTCATTCCCATGGCGGCGATGACTTCGGCATTGCGCAGGCTGCCGTTGACCTGGTTGTTGACCCGGTTGGCCTTGGTGTTGGCATCCTTCAGCTTGCGGGTCGTCACAACTTCATTGATCCAGGCGAGCACTACCATGACGATACCGGCCAGGATCGCCACCACGCCAAAGAGTGGGTGAAAAACGAACATCAAAGCCACATAGATAGGGAACCATGGCGCATCGAAAAAGGCGAACAGCCCATTACCAGTCAAAAACTGCCGCAGGCTGGACAGGTCGTTGAGGGGTTGGCCGCCGCTGGCACCCGAACCGCTGAGCAGCGCGTGCGTGAAAGAGGCGTTGAATACGCGCCGTCTCAACTGCTGTTCAATCCGGTTGCTGGCAGCGATCAGGATCATGGATCGCACCCACTCGAAACCACCCATGGCCAGCATCAGTCCCACCATTAACAGCGTGAGCATGGTCAGCGTCGATACGCTGCCACTGGAAATCACCCGGTCGTACACCTGTAACATGTAAATGATGGGGGTCAGCATCAAAATATTGACGGCGGCGCTGAATAAGCCGGCGTAGATGAAATAGTGACGAATGCTCTTCAGCGATTCATTCAATTCTTTGTAAGTATTTGTTTTTTGGGATATATCCATTGAGTGGTGCTTGCCGTCAGTGCATGGTGTCCATTAGGTGCGAATAGACTAGGTGGGGTGAAACATCGCATGTTTCAACCCCAGCGGAATAAACGCGTTGATTATAGCATGGCCGCCTCAGCGACTTTTTCCAAAAAAATACAGCGCCTTACAGCTCTTCTGCACCCTCTGCCAGTCTTTGCAGAGTCGCTAGATCTAGCACAATCAGCGCGCCTGGCCCGTCCCGTTTGACTATTTCACGTGCCTGCAGCAACTGGAACACGCGGCTTACACTTTCCCGGCTCAGACTCAACATGATGGCGATCTCCATGTGAGTCGGCGGGTTTCTGATTATTGTCTGGCCGCTTGCGGGGCGACCGGATTCAGGAATCAGCATCCACAATTGGCAGCAAACGCGCTGACCGACGTTAGGCAGGCCCAGCAAAGAGCGCTGCCTGGTCATCTGACGAACCCGTGCGGCCAGTCGCTCTCCCATGCGCTGCAACAGCACGGCGTGCTCCCGGGTAACCTGACGCAGGCTGGCCAGAGGCACAAACACAACCATCGCCGATGTCAGTGCAATCACATGTTCAGGCTGCGGGCCATCGTCAAACATGCCCAGCTCACCACAAAAGTCGCCAGGTTCTACAAAGTACAGACCCACTTCGCGCCCATCAATGGTAAAATCCACACCCTGTAAGCGACCTTCGAACAGAAAGCACACTGACTCCTCGCGAACACCAGCTTTGAGCACCACGCCGCGACGGGCAAAACGCTGCACAGTCGACTGCTGTGCAAGCTGCTGCAACAGCGGCAAGGGTAGCGGCTTTAAGCTGGGAAATATGCCGAGAAGCTCAGGTGTAACCAGCATGCGAAATATTCCGGTTTGGTGCGCTGGTTGTTGACATTCCTTTGGTCAGCGCTGCCGGGCCATTATAGTAAGGCATGTTGGAATAGCAAACGTGTGACCGTGGTCACTTACCGGGGCGGCCGCTTGAGATAAGCTTTGTGCTAATGATGGACCAGACTCTGGATCCAGGGGTTCAAAAGTGAACATTATGACACCACAGCCAGTTTACAGAATGATGACATCTCTGATATTGCGAGCCAGAACGGTCGCAGTGGCGGTCACGATGGCTACTGCATTGGCTGCCGGCTCCACACTCGCCCATGCGCAGCTGGAGACAGTCGAGCCGGTGGGCGAAGTCAGCCTGGTGCTGGGCAACGCCTACATTGAACACACCGATGGCCGCCGCTCAGTTGCGGTGCCAGGGTCCATTATCGTGGCAAGTGACCGTATCCACACGGCAGCCAATGGGCATGTGCACATCCGTTTTGTCGATCAGGCGCTGGTGAGCGTGCGGCCCGACAGCCGCCTGGAAATTGTGCGCTACGATTACAACCCTGACCAGCCGGCCAGTTCCAGTATCAAGTTGAATCTGGAAGAAGGTGTCACTCGATCGATATCTGGTCATGGTGCCACAGCTGCCCGTGAGCGTTTCCGCCTGAATACACCTATCGCTGCGATAGGTGTGCGCGGTACTGACTTTGTTGTGAACGCATCCAGTGGTGCTGTTCGGGCCCAGGTTAACGAAGGCACTATTGTGATGGCACCATTTTCTGCTGATTGCACAGCCGATGCCTTTGGTCCCTGTCTGGCGAATGCAGTCGAGCTGACTGGCACTTCAATGCAGATGCTGGAGCTTGATGGCAGTACGACCGCTCCTCAAATCATGCCAGCAACTGTCGAGCGTGAGCCTGGCATGATGCGGGAAGAAGTGAATCAGGCCATTGCTGCCTCCGAAGCCAGGGCTGACGACAAGACAGCAGGCACTGAAGAATATCTTGAGAACGTGACCGCCCAGCGTGTTAAACAGGAAGCTGCCAATGTGGCGCGCCCCACCACACCACCGACTACACCGCCAGTAGTGCCGCCCACTGTGGCCGAGACCAACTTCACACCAGAGCTCGCGATTGCTACCGAGCAGTTGCAGCAAAACAATCTGATCTGGGGGCGCTTCGGCAGTGCCAAAGGTGACCTTGAGCGCATTACGGCGCCATTCGAGATTGCCCAGGAAGGGCGTGACTGGATGGTCGGCCTGGGTGACTATCGGCTGTTTCGTGATAGCAATGGACGCGACCGCGTGGACGCGGGACTGGGTCCGGTGAGTTTTGAACTGAGCAGTGCCCAGGCCTTCTACGACTCCGGCACCGGCATCGTGGCAATGGCGGTCACGGGCGGCAAGTTTGACATCAACTTTAATACCCGTCAGTTCTCGACCGAACTGAACATGAAGCATAACCTCACAGGTAATGTGGATTTTATTACCAGCGGTCTGATCAGCGAGACAGGCATTTTCCACAACCGGACAGGTCCGGAGCCAGCTACCATGGCTGGCGCCGTCAGTCTGGATGGCAAAGAAGCCAGTTACTTTTTTGAACAGCAATTGCAAACCGGCGGTATCCACGGGTTGACCTTGTGGAACAAGCGCTGATCATGCAAACGCTCCGTCATCTGATAACCGTCTATAACCCGCTCAACGTCGCAGCGCGACTGATGCCCATGCGTGGGCGTCTGTTGATGCTGGCGCTTGCGGCATTATTGACTTTGTTGCTGATGACACTGTTTTCCGCACCCCTGCAGATTCTGCAGGAGCGACTCGGCGCCCAGGGCTGGGTGATGTCGGCTGATGAGCAGCTGGAAGAACGCATCACGATTATTGCCATTGATGAGCGCAGTATTGCTGAAATTGGGCCATGGCCATGGGCTCGCGATGATATGGCGCGGTTGGTCAGTGCGCTGAATGCTGCTGGCGTGCAACTTCAGATACATGATGTGGTTTACCCCGAATCCCGCTCCGGGGATGACATATTGATTGCTGCGCTGCAGGCAGCACCGGGCGCTGTATTGGCGCAGGTGCCAGTGCTACCCGGGCAGAATCAGCCTGATGTCCAGACGGGTCAGATGACTCACCCGATGCAGGGGGTTGCCTGCGATGCCACAGCCACACAAACAGGCAGTTTCGTTGCCAACCACGCTGGCTTCGCCAGTCTTCCAAAGGGTCATATTGCACCTATTGTCGCCAGCGATGGCTCTGTTCGAAATGTTCCCGCCGTTATCTGCGTTAACGGTCAGACCTATCCAGCACTGGCGATCAGCGCACTGTTGCAGGCAACAACGGCTGGAAGCTGGCAGGCGTCGATTACGCAAGGTGACAGCTGGCTGGCGCCCGAACAGATCATGCGACTGAATGCCTATCCAGGATTGGATATCCCTCTGGACCAGGACGGCAATCTGCGAATCTCATACAAAGACCGCCCAGAAAATTTTCAGGCTATTTCCGCGATTGATGTGATCAATGGCAACTACCCCGCCGGGATGCTGCAAAACGCATGGGTGTTAATAGGCGGTACCGCGTTTGGCATGGGTGATATCGTGCCCACACCATATAATGGCGCGACACCCGGTGTTGAACTTCAGGCGCGTCTGCTGGGCAGTCTGCTCGATACCACCATGCCTTATACGCCTCGCGGCGCCGAAATGCTGTTGGGCCTGATGGCAGCGCTGTTTGCCCTTGCCCTGTATGGACTGGCCAGTGCCCGCGAGCGTATGGCGGCCTATGGTCTGCCCGCAGCGGCCGTCCTGATGCCGGTGATCGCATTGACATTGCACTGGCAATTGCTGGCAGCTTATGAAATCTGGTTGGGCTGGGTTGCGCCCGCACTGTTCGGAATTCTTGCCGCAAGCGCCCTGCTTTTGTTGGAACAGGCACGTGTGCGAGTTGAGCGCACCCGCGTGTATGGAAACCTCAACAGCTACCTGCCCAGCGATATCGCCCGCGAGATCGCCTACAGCCTGCCCAGCTCGAGCATCAATGCACGTCGTTGCGACGTGACACTGTTAAGCGCCGATCTGCGCAATTTCTCCGCCTTTGGCGAAGCGCGTCCGCCGGAGGAATCCGCCGCCATCCTGCATTTCTTTTTCAGCAAATCTGCGGAGATTGTTGAACGGCATGGTGGACGCATTCAGGAGTTCAAGGGCGATAGCGTCCTGGCAGTCTGGGATGGTCAGAACGAGCGCGCTGCGCATGCGGCCCTGGCAGCCGCACGTCAGATGCAGGATAGTATTCACAAGGATATGCCACAAACACCACCAGCAGGTCTCGAACCACTGGCGCTGGGCATAGGTATTGAACAGGGTCCCGCCCTGGTAGGCTCCATCGGTCCGGCGCATCGTCGCAGTCATACACTGCTGGGTGACACGGTAACCATTACCCTTCGTATTCAGGAACTGACTGCGGAACTGGCACAACCAATTCTGCTGGGCGAATGTGTTGCCCGTCAGCTTGCCGACCTCAAGCCCGAATCCCAGGGCAGCTATCTGCTGGACGGCCTGCGCATTCCGCATACCCTGTTTGCGCCCGCGAATGATGAGGCTGCACAGCGTCGTGCGCGGCAGGATCAGCTCAACCTCAAAGTAGTTTCCGGCGGCAAACCGTAAACCGGCAAACTGCTCTGCTTTTTGCTTGTCTTATATAATACAATTAACCAGTCTTCTTATTGCCTGCGCGCATGCGATTCACGATAATTGCCCGCATGTCAAAATACCCCTCGAAAATAAAAAGCATTCGCTACAGTCTGGGTCTGGCAGGGGTGTTCCTGGCCTTTTCAGGACTTTCCTATGCACAGGCAGATACCGGCTCGCAAACTGCTCCCGGTGGCCTGGCACCCTCAGCCGATGCTGCACAGTCGGTGGCCGCCCAGGCCTGCCCCGACCTGACGCCTTTCTATAGGCTCTCCGCCAGTCCCGACTGGTCTGCTCAGGACTGGGATAATCTGCAGGCCCAACTTTCACCCTTATTGCCGCGTTGTCTGCAGCAAACATCGTACTTTGCCCTGCTGGGTGCCGCCCAGCTTAATACCGGCAATCTGAATCCGGCACTGGAGTCGCTTGAGCGTGCATTGCTGCTGGACCCTGACAATGGTGGGGCACAGATTGACTATGCGCAGGCGCTCTATCTGCGTGGTGATCTGTTTTCAGCTCTGGCCATGAACCGCCAGATTCTGACTCGCGAAGATCTACCAGGAGATCTGGCCCCCTCTTTGCGGCAGCGCCAGCAGCAGTGGCAGGGCCTGACCCGCCAGACGCAGTGGCATGGAGATCTGCTGCTGGGCTATGACAACAACCTTAATGGCGCGCCCTCGCCAAGTGACATCACGCTGACCCTGTCGGGCGAAGACGTTACGCTGCCACTGAATCCGGAGTTTCAACCGAAAGAAGGGCCTTATCTGAATGGCAGGCTGGGTATGCGATACCGGCAGCTGGCTCCTGAGCACCAGCACAATATAGTTGCGGAGTTGAGGGGCCGGGTCAGCGACGACACAGCCTCTGACATGCTGCAGCTCGACGCGCGGTATGCCTTTATCAAGCCCGATGCCGTCCATAGCTGGCAGGCCGTAGCAGGTATCAGTCATCTGATGTTCGGCGGGACACCTCTTTATACAGCTGCTGAAGTCGGTGGCCGCTACATGCCGGCTTTTCAGCTGGCGAGTTGTCGTCCTTACACGGCAGCTGCTGCCCAGCACCAGCTGTTTCACAACCAGAGTTCGCTGAACGCAATTGAAACCAAGGCATCACTGGGCCTTAACTGTATTCGCAACACAAGCATTGGTCAGCAACAATGGACCCCCGAATTCAGTGCGCTGTATAACGATCCCATTCGTAACCGGCGCTCCGGTAGTAGCCGCCTTGGCTGGCAGTTCAATCTGGATTGGCGCCTGCAGCTACCTGAAGGAAGCCCCTTCAAGGGCTCACTGATGAGTCAGATCAACCACACCGAAATGATGGACCAGAGTGGCTATAGCCCTCTGCTTGAAGACAATGCCCGACGTAAAGTGCGTCGCAGTTATTTGCTGATTCAGTACAATCACCCGCTGTCGGCTGACACGCAATTACTGATGAATTTCTACCATCAGAAACAGCGCAGCAATCTGGAGCTGTTCCGTAGCGTCGACACCACCCTCGAATTTGGCTTCACGCATACATTCTAAAGATGCAGTATTAGCCATATAGCTAACAAAAATAGCCGCTTACAGCACAAACTTAAGAAAAACCCTTTTTAAGCCGTTGCCAAGCCACCAATCAACAGGTTAATATCCCTGCGCACGTCCGCTTGTGACTCATAACCATGTGGCTCAAGTGTGATTGGTCGGGATACAAAAGCGTAGTTGGGCTTATTTTCTGTTGTGTGACTCCGGTCACAGGCAGATTTGCTTTACTTGAGTATTCTTGGCATAGCCGATATGCGGTCATCTGCTGTTCAAGCATGTCACAATCGGATAAAACAATTTGGAATAAACTTTAAGGAGTTATAAATGGCGATTAGCACTGAAGCTCGTACCGAACTGCTTACCGTAGTGGTAGCTATGTTCGACGCTGCACCTGGTGTAGCAGTACTGTCTGATCTGTCGGCCGCATATGAATCTGGTGCCACTGTTGCACAGATCGCAGCTAGCCTGTCGACCTCTGCTGAATTCACAAGCATTTACCCAACGTTCCTGTCCGACGCAGAATTTGCTACCCAGTTCGTAGACAATCTGATTGGTGGAACAGTTTCAGCCGAAACTCGCACTTTCGCGATTGGCGAGCTGACTACTATGCTGAACAACGGCATGACCCGCTCTGAAACAGTTCTGGCTGCAGTAGCGGCTCTGAACGGTGTTCCATCAACTGACACCAACTGGGCTAACGCTAAAGCTCAGCTGGCCAACAAAGTTGAAGTGGCCAACCACCACACTGTTGTTCAGAAGAAAGCAACAACCAACCTGGCAGACCTGCAGGAAGTGATTGCTGAAGTTAACGCAACAGCTGCCAGCGTTACAGATGCCAAAGCTAAGATCGACGGCGAAGTTGCTCAGGGCCAGACCTTCAACTTCACCACCGGTATCGACAACCTGGTTGGTACTTCCGGCAATGACACCTTCGGTGCCACTATCACTGGCACTAGCGCTGTGCTGGGTGGTCTGGACAAAGTGGACGGCGGCGCAGGTACTGATACCGTTGCCATCACTGACACAGCGACTGGTGCGGCTGCACAGTTCAGCCTGCCGGGCGTGACTTTCACCAACATCGAGGTGATGGAACTGCAGACCAATGGTGGCGTGAACGTTGACGTTTCTGCCGTATCTGGCCTGACTTCATTCACATCAGCAGCCGCTGGTACAGCTAACACAGCTGTAACTGCTGGCAACTCAACTGATGTCAAAACCACTGTTACAGGTGCTGCTACTACCACCATCAATGGCGGTAAAGTGATCAACGTAACTGCAGGCACAGGTGCCACTACCATTGACAGCAACGCGGCTACAAGCGTAACTGTTAAAGGCGGCGGTGCAGTAGACATCGACAACAACTCTGCTGTTCTGGGTGCCAACAACGGCTCCACAATGACAGAAGTTACCCTGGATACAGTAAATGCAAACGCGGCAGCCGATGGCCGTGCTCTGGCTACTCTGAACCTGACGGGTGCTACTAACGCTACTTACACAACTACCATCAGCAACTCCACAACTGGTGGTCACGCGTTCACCATTAACGCTACCAATGCGGGTGTCGACAGCGGCAGCGCTACGGGTGCCTTCCTGGCTGGCGGTGCAGACATTAACAGCACAACTGCTACCTCACTGACCATCAACTCAGCTGGTTCCAAGAACTCTCTGGATATCGCTGGTTTCACTGCAGCCAAGTCAATCACCATCACTGGTGGTTCAGCGCTGACTCTGAACAACGGCGTAGCTGGCACAGTGACCTCTGTTGACGGTTCAGCTGCAACAGCTGCTCTGACACTGGGTACTCTGGCTGCAACAGTGACAACTGTTAAAACCGGTTCTGGCAACGACAGCTTCACGCTGGGTGCTGCCAAGCTGACAGTTGATGCAGGCGCAGGTAACGACTCAGTAACGCTGGGCGGTGCAGTAGCTGCTGGTTCAACCATCAACCTGGGCGCTGGCGACGACAAGCTGCTGGTCAACGGTGGTTCAGTAGCTGCCAGCACCTCTACCACCATCGATGGTGGTGAAGGGAATGACACTGTGGCAGCAGCACTGATCAACGCAGCCAACGCGGCTCGTTTCATCAACTTCGAAGCGCTGGACTTGTCATCCGCAGCGACTCTGGATGTTGAACTGATGACCGGTTCTACTATCAGTTCTCTGACGCTGTCAGGCGGTGCTGGTGGTGCTACGGTTTCTAACGTTGCTGCAGCTACTGGCCTGTCAGTGACTGGCAACAACACTGGTACCACCACAATTGGTCTGAAGAGCACTTCTGGCACCAGCGATTCGTACACAGTAACCTTTGCTGGTACTACTGGTACAGTAGCTGCTGGTACCGTCAAGACTGATGGCGTTGAGACTGTAAACGTTGTTTCTAACGGCAGCACTGGTACAAACACCATCACTATCGACGGCAGCACGCTGAAGACTGTGAATGCTAGCGGTAGCAAAGCGCTGACATTGAACTTCGCTGCAACTGCTGGTGATACAGCTCCTGGTACAGGCGTTGCCGCAGGTGTTAGCGCGATCGACGGTTCAGCCGCTACTGGCGTCCTGACCATCAACACCACTAACGTACAGGCTGCAGCTGCAGGCCTGACCGTAACTGGTGGTTCTGCTAACGACGTGATCACCCTGGCTGGTAAAGCAACAGTGGTTGGCGGTGCCGGTAACGATACCATCACAACTGCTGCTGCAGGTGGCACGCTGACAGGTGGTGCAGGCAACGACAAGTTCGACGTTGCTGCTTCAGTCGCTACAGGTAACACTGCAGCTACTGCGGTTAACGTCACTATTACTGACTTTGCAGTGGGCGACAGCGTCAAGCTGCTGGCTGGCAACACGCTGGCTGGCGCCACTCTGGGTGCCAAAACTACGCTGACAGCTGCTGTAACCACTCTGGACGGCGCGCTGCAGCTGGCTGCGTTGACTGACACAGCTAACGAAGTGTCCTGGTTCACCTACGGCACAGACACCTACATCGTTGCTAACGATGGCACCGCCGGTCTGGGTGCTGGCGACCTGGTTGTCAAGCTGACAGGTGTTCTGGATCTGTCCGGTTCTACGCTTGACACAGCTACCGACTACCTGACATTCGCATAATGTAGTCGCGAGTGCTCGGATAGTTTGAGCAATAAAAAACCCCTCGCCGCAAGGCGGGGGGTTTTTTTTATCTTGGAATTATGCGATTGAAATAAGGTAAGCTTCTTTAAATTCGTCTATTGAATTCGACTGACAGGAGATTGTCTGGTGAGCAACTGGAGCGCGGGCTACGTAGCCGATATTGGATACACCTATGGCTATTACGCCGAGCTTAACCCGTTAAGAGTCAAAATGGCTTTTCTTAACAAGGGGCTGGTATTTCCTGAGGTCGGGACAGCCTGTGAACTGGGTTTCGGACAGGGACTGAGCGCCGCCCTGCATGCATCGGCCTCTGTTACCAGTTGGTACGGTACAGACTTCAACCCGGCTCAAGCTGGGTTTGCGCAGGAGCTGGCCTCCATTTCGGGCTCTGATGCACGGCTGTACGACGAATCCTTCGAAGACTTTGCATGCCGCGATGATCTGCCGGAATTCGACTATATTGGCCTGCATGGCATCTGGAGCTGGATATCGGATGCGAATCGTGCCGTAATCGTCGACTTTGTCAGACGCAAACTCAAAGTCGGCGGCGTTCTATACATCAGTTACAACACCTTGCCTGGCTGGGCGACGTTCGCCCCGATGCGACACTTGATGACAGAACATGCCGAGGTGATCGGGTCGGAAGGCCGGGGAATTGTTTCACGTATAGATGATGCGATTGAATTTGCTGAGAATCTGATAGCGACCAATCCGATGTTTGCGAGGGCAAATCCGACAGTCGGTGAACGGTTAAAGAAGTTGAAGGAGCAAAGCAGACATTATCTGGCTCACGAGTATTTCAATCGTGATTGGCACCCCATGCACTTCTCCACAATGGCGGACTGGCTGGAAACTGCGAAGGTCAGTTATGCCTGTTCCGCCAGCTATCTGGAGAACATTGACTCAATCAATTTGAGTGCTGAACAGCAGGCGTTCATGAAAGAGATCCCGGACAATATGTTTCGCGAGTCGGTGCGAGACTTTATGGTCAACCAGCAGTTTCGTAAAGACTACTGGGTAAAGGGTGCCCGCAAGCTTAATCCGCTGGAGCTTGCCGAAACAGTTAGAGCGCAGAAAATTGTACTGGCCGTGTATCGTCCGGAAGTCTCGCTAAAAGTGAAAACCGCGCTGGGTGAGGCCAGTATGAGCGAAGCAGTTTACGGCCCGTTTCTGGACTTCATGGCAGACCATAAAATCCGCACACTGCGACAAGTCGAGCAACATCTGGCCAAAAACAATATCACTCTAGCTCAAATAATTGAGGCCACCATGGTATTGGCCGCTTCAGGCGCCATAGCGCCGGCCCAGGATGACGCCATCATTCAAAAGGCCAAAAAACACACGGACAGGATTAACGCCAGGCTTCGATCAAACGCGCATGGTAGCAACGACATATTGTTCCTTGCCAGTCCGGTAACCGGTGGTGGAATTATGGTGCCGAGATTTAATCAGATTTTCCTGTCTGCCATCAGTGAGGGGCAGAAACAGCCGACAGACTGGGCGAAATACGCGTGGCAGGTCGTCAGTAGCCAAAACCAGCGCTTGATTAAAGATGGCAAAACTCTCGAAACAGCTGAAGAAAATCTGGCGGAACTGGGTCGCCAGGCTGACGAGTTTGCCCAGAAACAATTGCCAGCGCTAAAGGCGCTGCAGATAGTTTAGCCTCCGAAAAATGGATGTCGAAACCCAAACAGCTTTTGCTAAGTGGCTGTATTGCGCCACTTGCCAGAACCAACAGTAGCAGGACCAGGCAGTTATGACTTCGTGGATAGCAATTTCCAGAAAAGACCATCTTCACAAACGATGGCAGCCAAGCAAAGGGTTTGAGTTCGTTGCGGACCAGCAGATCGTTCCGATCCTGTTGGCAGAAATAGCCAGGATCGCGCCACATCATGTCACCGGTTTTGTACAGGCTGAGGATGGTTCCTTTCAATACGTGGCGCTGGTTGGCGTTGGCGGAGACCGTAACCTGTACGTCACCAGCGACTCTCTGTGGCTTGGTGATTATATTCCAGCCAGCCTCAGAGCATATCCATTCGCGCTGCTGAATGACACGGAGGGGAACAAGTTATTCTGCGTGGATGAAAGCCATCTGACTGACGATGAGTCGTTTCCCCGCCTTTTTCAGGATGACGGGACGCTCGAAAAAACACCTACTGATACGGTGAGTTTTATTACTCAGTGTGAAGAGAATCGTCTACAAACCCTCAAGGCGTGTGCCGCTTTAGACGAAGCCGGTCTGATAGAACCGTGGAGCATCGAGATACCGAGGGGCAACGACCAAACGCCCCTGGCAATTAATGGTGTGCACAGGGTCAATGAATCAAAATTGAATGAAATTGATGCGACACAATTGATCGCACTACGAAATGTCGGCGCCTTGCCATTAGCCTACGCTCAACTGTTCTCAACAGCGCAAATGGAACAACTGATCAAGCGTGCCAACTTCCACAGCAAGGCCGATCCCAAGAAGGCACCAGCAGAGCTCGACAGTCTGTTCGGTGAAGGAGATGGCGGCACGTTGAACTTTGATTCACTGTAGGCATCGGAACGATGGCAGATCAGCAACCACAGAATTTGCACTTTCCCCTGAGCAATCAGTTCACCATCAGCTATAGCGCGCTGGAGGACCGATTGGTGGTCCGGGCCCAGTTGGCCGGTGCCGACAATGATGTTCACATGCTGCTAAGCAGGCGGATGGTGATGGTTGTGATGCGGCAACTGGTTGATCGCTTGCCGGCGCTCACAGGCCTGGAAAAAACGCCCAGCGTGTATTGGCAGGAAGTCCTGCGCATGGGGCATCAACAGGCTATGCAGGCCAAAGCCGCGGCTGACAAGGCGGCTCAGCAGGCGAAGTCGGATGAACCGGAAGGGTCGGCAAAGGCGCCGGAAAATGACGGCGCGGATCCAGGCAAAACGGCTGGTCAGAGCGACTCAGACACTTCACAGCCTTCGCTTCGCGGCAAGCTGTACCTGGCAACCGAATTGACAGTACAGTTACGCGGTGAAAAAAACCAGCAACAATTGCTTCTGGCGTTCAAAGGATTACCAATGCCTGATGCGATGATTGAGAGTCGACAGCATCTTCCTGTATTCGCTATCCCCTTGAAAGCGGACAACGTTCACCAGCTAATTGAGCTGATGATCAGTAAATGCGACGAGGCACACTGGCACTTGCCGCTGGATTTACCCTGGCTGGCGGACAGCACTGAAGCGGGTCTCGATGGGGTACGACGCGATAACTGAGTAGTTTCACGCAGTAGCACCACCTGCGGCACTTCAGCTATAATGCCGTGTTCGAGTGTGTCCGTCCCCCGGTGAAAGTTTTGTCGTCAGTGGTCGGGTCTCTATTGTTCGGAGCACCTATTAGTTATCAGTTCAGGAGTTAAGCATGTTGAATCTGGGTTTTAAGTCCCGCGTAGTTAAAATGGGTCTGCTGGTACTGGGCCTTGGTATAGCCGGTGCAGTAGTTGCACAGACACACGAACAGCAGGTTGCCCAGCGACTGCAGCCGGTCGGTCAAGTCTGTCTGGCGGGCGAGCCTTGCGCTACCGGTGGTGCTCCTGCAGCATCCGGTGCTACTGCAGCCGCGTTTGATCCTGCAACTACATACGATCAATACTGCGCAATGTGCCACAACACGGGTATGGCCGGTGCGCCCCGTCGCGGCGACGCTGATCACTGGACAGCTCGCGTGGAAGAAGCCGGATTTGCCACCATCGTTACCAATGCAGTCAATGGTGTAAACGCCATGCCGCCACGCGGTATGTGCACTACCTGCTCCGATGAAGACATTGCAACCCTGGTGGAATACCTGAGCGGCGAATCTGCCGAGTAAGTCTGTTCATCTGCGGTTCAGTTTGCACCGCAGATAATAGGTCCAGCTAGTCCTTATTCAATGCGTCAAGCGAGAGGGGAACAAACGTGAAGTTGAGAAATATCGTAAGAACAGGTGCTGCACTTTCCGGTCTGGTACTGGCAACTGTCATGGCAACCGGTTCAGCAACGGCTGAACAAACGCTGACTCTGGCACAGGTGTCAGAAGGCTTCAGCCCTGAACAGACCTATACCCAGAGCTGTGCAGCCTGCCACAACAGCGGTGCCGCGGGTGCCCCGCGTTTTGGTAACGCCGAAGACTGGTCAGAGCGCCTTGAGAAAGGCCGTGACGTGCTACTGGAAAACACCATCAATGGTTACAACAACATCATGCCGCCAAAAGGCATGTGTTTTACCTGCTCCAACGACGAGCTGGCTCTGGTTCTGGATTACATCCTGGAAAACAGCGCCGAGTAATTTGTAAAGGGGACGGAGGGATTTACTACGTAAAATCCCTCCGTCCCCTTTACACTTTAACCTTCCAGCAAGGCTTTCAGGCCTGCCAGTGCGGCTTCACCTTTCTGACGCTTCTGTTCCGGTGTGGAGTCACCTCGCCCTTCCCATTGCAGGTGGTCCTGCGGCAGTTCATCCAGGAAACGGCTGGGAGTTGTTGGCACTATTTCACCGAACTGTTTACGTTTTTTGGTTAGCGTAAACACCAGTCCCCGTCTTGCCCGGGTAATACCCACGTAGGCCAGCCGGCGTTCTTCTTCAATGTCGTCGTTCTCGATACTGTTTCGGTGCGGCAACAGTTCCTCTTCCATCCCCATAATGAATACCCAGGGGAATTCCAAGCCTTTGGCGGCATGCAGCGTCATCAGCTGGACCTGATTGTCCACGCCTTCCTCTTCCTGGCGTTCCAGCAGGTCGCGTAGTATCAACTTGTTGATAGCTGCCTCAATCCGCGCTTCTTCATCCTGCTCGGCTTCATCGTCGTTCTGCAGACTGCGAGCCAGCGAGTCCAGCAGCAGGTTGATATTGGTGATAGCCCGCTCAGCAGCATTGGGTGTCGGGCTGTTTTGCTGCAGCCAGCCTTCGTAGTCCATATCGCTGATCATTTCGCGGATGGCCTTGATGGGGTCTCCGCGATGACAGTGCCGGGAAACGCCCTGCAGCCACTCACGAAAGCCGCGCAGTTTTTCTGTTTTGGGTTTGCCCAGATATTGCTCGAGACCCATTTCGTCAATGGCAGCCATCATGCTGACGCCGCGTTCATTGGCGTAGGTGCCCAGACCCTCAAGAATGGAGGGACCAATTTTGCGCCTGGGAGTATTAATGATGCGCAGAAAGGCATTGTCATCATCAGGATTGATGAGCAGGCGCAGGTAGGCCATTAGATCCTTGATCTCAGTGCGGGAGAAAAAAGACGTACCGCCGCTGAGCTGGTAAGGAATCTGGTGGGCCTGCAATTTGATCTCCAGCAGTCGCGCCTGGTGATTGCCGCGATACAGAATGGCAAAGTCGCCATACTTGAGCTGCTTTTGTACGCATAATGTAAGAATTTCAGTGCAGATTCGTTCAGCTTCAGCGTCCTGGTCAGAGACCGCCAACACACGCATTGGCTCGCCAAGCCCCAGCTCACTCCACAGCGTTTTTTCGTAGATGTGCGGGTTATTCCCGATCAGGGTGTTGGCAGCCTGCAGAATGATGTTGCTGGAGCGGTAGTTCTGCTCAAGTTTGACGACTTTCAGGCTGGGGTAGTCCTGCTGGAGCAGCAGCATGTTCTCCGGACGAGCGCCCCGCCAGGCATAGATGGACTGGTCGTCGTCCCCCACTACCGTCAAACCGTTGCGAGGCCCGACCAGCAGCTTCACCAGCTGGTATTGACTGGTATTGGTGTCCTGGTATTCGTCCACCAGCATATAGTGCACACGGTTCTGCCAGCGTTCACGTACCCGGTCGTTGTCCTGTAGCAGAGTCACTGGCAACAGAATAAGGTCATCAAAATCAACAGCATTAAACGCCCGCAGGTGCCGCTGATATTCCTCGTAAACACGTGCCGCAAATACGGTGTCGGCATCCTGCGCTGCGTCCATGGCCTGCGCGGGCAGCAAGAGGTCGTTTTTCCATTCGGATATCTGCCACTGAATCAGCCGCAGCTGTTCTTCGGAAATCTCTGCACCCTGGATCAAAAGGCTTTTAAGCAGGGACATCGCATCCTGGGCGTCGAATATGGAGAATCCGCTTTTCAGACCGAGGTGCTTGAGTTCATGACGGATGATAGTCAGGCCGAGGCGGTGAAAAGTGGCGATGGTCAATCCGCGCGTATTGTGATCGGTGCCTTTCAGCAGTCGTCCAACACGTTCATTCATTTCCCGTGCGGCCTTGTTGGTAAAGGTCACGGCAACGATCTTTTGTGCGGGGATACTGCATTCTCGAATCAGATAGCTGATTTTCTGCGTAATTACACTGGTTTTCCCGCTGCCAGCACCGGCCAGCACCAGCAATGGCGAACTGATGTATTTGACGGCTTCTTTCTGTTTAGAGTTGAGCTGGTTCACGATTTTGAAGATTGCTTGGTGTAAGAAAGTGCGGGGCGTGGGATTATACCTCATGAGCCTTAAAGGATGGCTCAGCTTTGGGAATTTGCTAGAATTCGCTATTTTTTGATATGTGAACTGGATCACCTGTAGTTTTTAGATCCAGTGCCGATAACTGACTCTGAGGTAATCTCGAGTTAGAGGGTGACCGCGCAGTGCGCATATTACTTATTTCCGAACAGGAATCGGACTTTGGCTTGATGGATCAGCTTTTGCAAAGCATGGCTGACATTCCCGGGCAATTGATCAGATGCCCAGCCGACTCCGCAGCTCTGGCCAAGCGCGATCTGTCGCAGTGCGACCTGATGATATGGGGCCAGGTAAGTGATGTGCTGGTAGCCGCCCGCCTGCTGATGGAACTCAGTCGCCAGAAAATCACCCTCCCTCTTATCGTTCTCAGTGACAAAGAAAGCCCGGAATTCAGCCATCATCGAGATTTTGAAGTGCTGCCCCGTGCCGCGCTGAGCGTGCCATTGCTGCGCAGCGCCTTACTCCACTTCGGCGCCAATCGTCGTACCGTCATCAACAAACCGGTTCGAGCGACCGACCCTCTGACTGGTCTGAGTAACCGCCAGCAGCTGCGAGAGCAGCTTGCCAGCGCCCTGAGCAATGTGCTGGATGAAGCGCAGGTCGCATTGCTGCTGATTGATGTTGATCAGTTCAAGAAGGTCAACGTGTCCTACGGCCAGGGCGCCGGCGACGCACTGATACAATTGATCGCTGAGCGTATCCAGTCCTGTCTTGCCACGGGACAGCGTCTGGCGCGAATTGGTGGTAATGAGTTTGCTGTGATTTTCCAGCATGTTGGCGGTTCAGCCGAGGTAGAGGCGTTAAAGCGAAGCGATGCCATTCTGCAGGCCATGAACAAGCCCTTCCCACTGGCGCGTCACGCCGTAAAAATGAATGTCAGCCTCGGCCTGGCGATCAAGGAATCGGGCCTGGTGACCGTTGATGCGCTGTTTGCACAGGCCGATATGGCGATGCGGGCTGCCAAACAGGAAAAAGGCAACACGCTGCAGCGCTACAACCGCGCGATGACCGATGCGGCGCAGCAGGAGCTGAAGCTGGAGTCCGAGATTCGGCGCAGCCTGCGTAAAGAAGACTTTGTGCTGCATTTTCAGCCGCGTATTGATATCAGCCGCAATCGCGTGGTGGGTGTCGAGGCGCTGGTGCGCTGGCAACATCCGGTGCGTGGGCTACTGCCGCCTGGCGCATTCATCCGTATTGCCGAGGAAAGCGGCCTGATCGTGCCACTGGGTTACTGGGTGATTCATGCCGCCTGCCGTTACCTGAACGAGCTTTCTGCGCGGGGTCTGGATCACATCCAGATTGCAGTGAATGTGGCGTTCAAACAGTTCCAGGACAAGAATTTTGTACGTACGGTCGCCAACATCATTCGCAAGCACGACATCGCGCCGGGCCGCCTGGAATTTGAACTGACCGAAACCACCATGATGATTGAGGGCAGTGCGGTCGACCAGAGTCTGCGCGAACTCAGCAAACTGGGTATCGCCATTTCCCTGGACGACTTTGGTACCGGTTATTCCTCATTCGCACATATCCAGCGCCTGCCTATCTCAGCCCTGAAAGTAGACCGCAGTTTTGTCAGCGGCGTCTGTCAGAGCCTCGATGATGCCACCATCGTCAAGGCCATCATCAGCCTGGCCCACAGCCTTAACATGCGCGTCATCGCCGAAGGCGCCGAGACCCAGGATGTGGTCGAGTTTCTGCGCGAAAACCAGTGCGACCAGGTGCAGGGTTACTACTTCAGCAAACCCATCAGTTATGATGACCTGCTGGTCATGCTGGAGCTGGAGCGCCGCCAGGGCTTTGATGAAGTGTTGCCGGCGCCGACCCGGTTTCAGCAGTAATCACAAATCCTTCCGTAACATCTCATCGCTCTATATCTGCACAAACCCACGATTTCAGCTATAACTCCTGAGTGATATTTCTTTCGGCTGCAAATACGACTGGATATACTAAAATCCTAGTGTATATCCAGCGCAGTGAGTGACAGATTATGCAAGTTTCAAAGTGGGGTAACAGTCTGGCAATTCGTATTCCTGCTGCCGTTTCTGAGGCATTGAAATTGAAAGAAGGCGACGATATCGAAGTTGTTGTGTCGGGGCTGAGAACATTTGAAATACGGCGCAAGCCGTCACGGGAAGATCTGCTTGAGCAGGTCAGATCCTATAGGGGCCGGTTGCCCGCCGATTTTATCTTTGACAGGGATGAGGCCAATGCGCGAGGAACGGAGATTCCTTGATACCAATGTTCTGCTCTATCTGCACTCCGCGGATGTCAGTAGAGCCGATCAGGCAGAGTCACTCGTTCGCGCTGGCGGTGTGATCAGTGTGCAGGTCCTCAACGAGCTGACGAGTGTACTATGGCGAAAATTCTCTTACAGCTGGGTTGAAATCGATCAGTTCCTGAATGCCATGGAACAACTGCTTGAAGTACAACCATTAACACTCGATATTCACAGACAGGGCCGCAGTCTTGCTGCTCGTTATGGTTTTAACCCCTACGATGCAATGATAGTTGCGGCGGCCCAGAACAGCGACTGCCACACGCTTTATTCTGAAGACATGCAAAATGGCATGGTTGTCGATTCCAGCCTGAGAATTATCAATCCGTTTGTTTAATACTTCCGACTTCCGACTTCCGACTTCCGACTTCCGACTTCCGACTGCTGACCAGCAGGCAAGCACTCTGCACTTCGACTATAACTCCATTAGCAACACTTCAACATTCCGACACCGACATCGTCAGGGAGGGCATCAATGTCGCTGTCCGTAGTTTATACACGGGCCAACCAGGGCGTGGATGCGCCACTGGTGACAGTGGAAACACACCTGTCGAACGGGCTGCCGTCGCTGTCCATGGTGGGGCTGCCGGAAACCGCCGTCAAGGAGAGTCGCGAGCGGGTACGCAGCGCCATCATCAATGCCGGCCTGGAGTTTCCCGCCCGGCGCATCACCATCAATCTGGCGCCGGCGGATATACCTAAAAGCGGTGGGCGGTATGACCTGGCTATTGCGCTGAGCATACTGGCGGCCTCTGAGCAGATCGCCGCCAGGCGTCTGGAGTCTACCGAAATCCTCGGTGAGCTGGCGCTGTCAGGAGAGATTCGACGTGTGCAGGGCGTGGTGCCGGCAATCATTGCAGCGCGCGGCAGCACACGCGAGGTGATGATCCCGGCAGGCAATGCAGCTGAGGCTGCAGTGGTTAAAGGAGCGTCGTGCTATGGCGCAGCAACGCTGGTTGAAGCCTGTCAGCACTTTGGTGCGGGCGCAGGCCTTGAACCCCTGCCCACAGCGTCGCTTTCGCACAAAAATCAAGGTCGCAACACTGCATCGCCGCTTTCTGCGATCAGCGGTCAGCAGCACGCCAAGCGCGCCCTGGTGATTTCGGCGGCGGGCGGGCATAACCTGCTGATGGTAGGTCCGCCCGGGACCGGCAAGACGCTGTTGGCTAACGCCCTGCCAAAACTGTTGCCGACTTTGCCCGAGGACTCCTCACTGGAAGTAGCGGCAATCCGATCTGTCGCAGGTCACCCGGTTGAGGCGGCGCAATGGGGCGAACCACCTTTTCGCGCGCCCCATCACAGTGCAAGCAGCGCTGCCATAGTGGGTGGCGGCCGCAGCCTCAATCCCGGCGAGGTGACGCTAGCGCACGCTGGTGTGCTGTTTCTGGATGAGCTGACCGAATTCAAACGCCATGTGCTGGAGAGTATGCGCGAACCGCTGGAAGCCGGGCATATCACCATCAGCCGGGCGGATTATCGCGTAACATTCCCATCTGATTTTTTACTTGTCTGCGCGATGAACCCATGCCCCTGCGGTTACTACGGAGATTCCGAGCGACAATGCAGTTGCACACCTGACCGCATCGCCCGCTACCTGGAAAAGATCTCAGGCCCTCTGCTTGATCGTATCGATCTGCATGTTGAAGTTGCGCGCCTGAGTTATCAGGAGTTGATGCAGCGCACTGCGCATACTGAAGCCGAAGCAGGCCTCGACGTGACTTTACAGCAGATTGAGAAATGCCGCAGCCTGCAGCTTGCGCGAGCTGGCTGCCTGAATGCCCGGCTGAACGCGCGACAGTTACACGATCTCTGCCCCTTGTCTGTTGCCTGTGACGCCTTGTTAAAGTCGGTGGTGGAGAAAATGAAGCTGTCGGCCCGTGCGTGTCATCGACTGATTAAGCTGGCCAGGACGATTGCCGACCTTGACGGCCGTGATGAAATTGAAACACAACATATTGCCGAAGCAGCTTCTTACAGGGGGCTCAGTCTTCGCGGTCTGGGTTCGCCGCACGCTGCTCAAGCGCCGCCAGTTGCGCCTCCAGCTCGATAAGTTTTTGTTCAGCACGCTCCAGTGCGCGCTGCTGAGCATCAAACTCTTCACGGGTCACCAGATCCATCCTGGCAAAGGTCTGCTGCAGTGCGGTGCGCATTCCCTCTTTTGCTTCCTCTCCCATGGCCTGAGCCTGCGGCATCAGTCGACTGATACGTTCGGTCAGTTCATCCAGCAAATTACGATTCAAGGTTGGCCTCCGGCGGCTTAGGGCTTGCATTCGGATTATGCCGAAATAAGTCTCACGCTAAAAGTTAATCCTTATCCTGCTCACTAAACCGGCCGTTCAGATTTCTCCCCCTTTTTGTGCATTAACAAATCACGTCGCACCAAATTGGTGCTGTATTAATTATGTGATCCTGCCATACCCGGCTATGTGCATGAATTCACGACTGATTATTAATGTGGCACGCGCCATGCATAGACGTGGTCCAGGTGTATCTGGGCTGAATAGGCGGCGCAGGTATTAACAAGAAAGGAGCAACTCATGAAGTTAGTAACGGCGATTATCAAGCCTTTCAAGCTGGACGACGCCCGCGAGGCATTGTCCGAGATAGGCGTACAGGGGATCACGGTAACTGAAGTCAAAGGTTTTGGACGGCAGAAAGGCCATACCGAATTGTATCGTGGTGCGGAATACGTGGTGGATTTTCTGCCCAAAGTGAAGATCGAGGTGGCCATCGGCGACGATCTGTTGGATCAGACACTGGAAGCCATCACCAAGGCCGCCAACACTGGAAAAATCGGTGACGGCAAGATCTTTGTTTCGGACCTGATGCAGGTAATTCGCATCAGAACCGGTGAAACTGGCGAAGCTGCAGTATAAGCGGCTGTCGATCCCATAATCGGAGGAAATCAAGGTGGAAAACCAAATTTTTGAACTTCAGTACGCGATGGACACCTTCTACTTTCTGGTGTGCGGCGCACTGGTAATGTGGATGGCGGCAGGCTTCTCTATGCTGGAGGCCGGTCTGGTCCGTTCCAAGAACACAACCGAAATTCTGACCAAGAACGTGGCGCTGTTTGCGGTATCGTGCACCATGTATCTGATCAGCGGTTACGCGATCATGTACGGCGGTACTTACTTCCTGACTGGCATTGAAGGCGGCGACACGCTGGTTGCTGACGCGCTGGCCAGCAAGGCCGAAGAAGGATTTGACGGCGGTTCAGTTTATTCTGGCGCTTCTGACTTCTTCTTCCAGGTGGTGTTTGTGGCAACAGCCATGTCCATCGTCTCTGGTGCAGTCGCAGAACGTATGAAGCTGTGGGCCTTCCTGGCATTTGCTGTAGTCATGACCGGCTTCATCTACCCGATGGAAGGTTCCTGGACATGGGGCGGCAACGCTGTATTTGGCATGTTCACACTGGGTGATCTGGGCTTCTCTGACTTCGCGGGTTCTGGCATCGTTCACATGGCAGGTGCGGCAGCCGCACTGGCAGGTGTACTGATCCTGGGTGCTCGTAAAGGCAAATACGCTGCTGACGGTTCAGTGCGCGCTATTCCTGGCGCCAACCTGCCGCTGGCAACGCTCGGTACCTTCATCCTGTGGATGGGCTGGTTCGGCTTTAACGGCGGTTCCGTACTGAAGCTGGCGGATGTTGCCAACTCCAACGCGGTTGCCATGGTGTTCCTGAACACCAATGCTGCAGCTGCTGGTGGTCTGATCGCTGCATTGATCACAGCTCGCCTGATGTTCGGCAAGGCTGACCTGACCATGGCACTGAACGGTGCGCTGGCTGGTCTGGTTGCCATCACAGCTGAGCCTTCTACCCCGACTGCGCTGCAGGCGACCATCTTCGGTGGTATCGGTGGTGTACTGGTTGTATTCAGCATCCTGTTCCTGGACAAGATCAAAATCGACGACCCGGTCGGTGCGATTTCTGTACACGGTACCTGTGGTCTGCTGGGTCTGTTGCTGGTGCCAATCACTAACGACGGTTCATCTTTCTCTGGCCAGATAATCGGCGCCCTGACCATCTTCGTCTGGGTATTCGTAACCAGCCTGATCGTCTGGATCGCCCTGAAAGCCGTCATCGGTATACGGGTTACTGAAGAGGAAGAAGACAACGGTGTGGATATCTCTGAGTGTGGCCTGGAAGCCTACCCGGAATTCACCAAGTAATGTTTTACCAGGGTCGCTGCGCAGTTTGCAGCGGCCCTTTTGCACGACGCAGTAAGCTCGCAAGGAATCGTTTTTCTGCAAGAGGCAACAAAGAACACGACAGTAACCACCCCCCAACGGTTCTGTCGTCACTATACGGCCCCTCCATGAGGGGCCTTTTTTTATTGTGGCGGCACCACCCAGTCAGGCTCTGCAAACTCGCCAAGCGGACGAATGTCACACAGGTGCGCAGCGCCACGGATTATCTCTGCCACCTTGGTATTGTGCTGTTTTTCCATGGCATCGCGATGCGCCTTGCTGTCCCAGCTGGCGATGGCAATCAATACATTGGGGTCGTCCAGTTTGCGGTGCAGCTCAGTCCCGCGCGCGCCCTCAGCCTGCTGGATAATCCGGCTGGCGCGTAGCCACGCTTCAGCATATTGTTCGGCGGTATGGCCGGGTTTGATGTGAACTTCAAAGATGTACTTCATGTCCCGCCTCCGGTGTCTGGTTGTATCAACACCCTAACGCGGCAGAGAGCTTAAGAAAAGCGCATCAGCGCCCAAAGTCGCCCCATTGCAGCTGCAGAGCCGTCAGCGCGACGACTGGGGCAGTCTCAGTTCTGAGCACTCTGGGACCAAGTCGAACCGGCAACATCCCCTGTGATTTTGCCTGGAGCATCTCGTCAGAACTGATGCCGCCTTCAGGACCAATCAGCAAGAACACCTGGTCAGGTGCTGCGCCGGTAAAACCATGGCTTCCCTCAGGATCAAGAATAAAGCCCTGTCCGCTGGGTACACCGCTTAGCCATTCGCTTAGCCCCTGGGGTGGATGTATGGTGGGAATAGTGCAGCGACCGCACTGCTCGGCAGCACTGATTGCTACTTTCTGCCAGTGTGCCGTGCGCTTGTCAGCACGTTCGTCGCTCAGCTTGACTTCGCTGTGCTCGGTGAACAGAGGACTGACCGAAACGACCCCCAGCTCGGTGGCTTTCTGAATCGCGTAGTCCATGCGCTCGCCACGCGACAGCCCCAGTCCGATATGGACCGGCAACAGAGACTCCGGCAGGCAGTTTGGAGACGGGTGGAGCTGCAGATCAATGCCGCGTTTGTCGACGGCCTGAATCTCGGCAAGATACTCACCGTGTCGTTCGTTGAACAAACGTACCATCTGTCCCACTTTGGCGCGCAAAACCTTTCCCAGGTAGTGCGCAGCGTCACCTTCCAGGCGCAGCTGTTCCCCTGCTTGCAGGGGCTGAGGTGTATAGATTCGCGACAGACGCATGATGAGACCAGAGCCTCAGCGCAGATCCAGCTGTTGCCAGATCTGTCGAACCGGCTCAGTCTGGTTCATGCTGTAGAAGTGCAGGCCGGGCGCACCGCCGGCCAACAGATCTTCGCAAAGATGCAGGACAACTTCGGCGCCAAAGGCACGGATACTTTCTACATCGTCGCCATAGGACTGCAGGCGCTGACGAATCCAGCGCGGGATCTCCGCGCCGCAGTTGACGCTGAAGCGCTGCAGGCTGGTGAAATTGGTGATCGGCATGATGCCAGGCACAATCGGAATCTCGATACCGGCTTTTTCGCAGTTGTCGACGAAATAGAAGTAGGCATCCGGATTATAAAAATACTGGGTGATCGCGCTGTTGGCACCCGCATCGACTTTCTTTTTGAAAAAATGAATATCGCTGTCGTAGCTGTCGGATTGCGGATGAATTTCCGGGTAGCAGGCCACTTCAATATGAAAGTGATCACCAGTCTTTTCGCGTACAAACTCTATCAGCTCATTGGCGTAAAAATACTGTGATGCCGCGCCGGTGCCTGAGGGAATGTCACCACGCAATGCCACCAGACGATTGATGCCCATTTCACGATAGGATTCCAGCAGGGCCAGGATGTCTTCCTTGCTGGAACCACCAAACGACAGGTGTGGCGCAACGGCCGAACCCGCCTGGGAAATTTTTGTGACCGCCTGCCGGGTACCATCCCTGGTAGATCCGCCCGCCCCGTAGGTCACCGAGAAGAAATCCGGGCGCAGGGCGGCAAGTTCCTGATGCACGATCATCAGTTTTTCCATTCCCGCGTCAGTGCGCGGAGGGAAAAATTCAAAACTGAAACGTGCGTCTGGGTTTTTGATGTCCATTATCTTCATCCGTTCAGATCAACGATTATCAGTACTTGTAGGCGTCAGGCTTATAAGGACCTTCTACCTTCACGCCGATGTACTTGGCCTGAGATGGTGTCATTTTGGTGATCACACCACCGAAACCCAGTACCATCAATGCGGCTACTTCTTCGTCCAGTTTCTTGGGTAGTACTTCCACACGCAGCAGCTCTGCTTTCTGCTCAGCTGACTTGCTGGCAAAAGCCTGCTTGTACAAATGGATCTGGGCAATTACCTGGTTGGCGAACGAGCCATCCATGATGCGTGACGGGTGGCCGGTTGCGTTGCCCAGGTTGACCAGTCGTCCTTCAGACAGCAACAGCAGGTAGTCTTCCGGATTCTTCTCCAGATCGCCACGATAGATCTTGTGGACCTGAGGCTTAACTTCTTCCCAGTGCCAGTTGTCACGCATGTACTTGGTGTCAATTTCGTTGTCGAAGTGACCGATGTTACAGACCACTGCACCTGCCTTCAGCGCCTGCAGCATGTTCTTGTCGCAGACATCTATGTTGCCGGTCGTGGTTACGATCAGATCGATCTTGCCAAGCAACGCGGCATCCACGTCTTCCAGCTTGCCAGTGTTCACGCCGCCCTTGTAGGCAGACACAACCTCATAACCGTCCATACAGGCCTGCATGGCACAGATGGGGTCGATTTCAGTGATCTTCACGATCATGCCTTCCTGACGCAGGCTCTGTGCAGAACCCTTGCCCACGTCGCCATAGCCGACGACCAGCGCGTGTCGACCTGACAGCAACATGTCCGTGCCACGCTTGATCGCGTCATTCAGACTGTGACGGCAGCCGTACTTGTTATCGTTCTTGGACTTGGTAACCGAGTCGTTGACGTTGATGGCCGGCACTTTCAGCGAGCCTTCAGCCAGCATTTCAACCAGACGGTGAACGCCTGTTGTTGTCTCTTCAGTGATACCGTGAATCTTTTCCAGCATCTGCGGGTACTTGTTGTGCACCATGGCTGTCAGGTCGCCGCCATCGTCGAGCAGCATGTTGGCATCCCAGGGCTGACCATCTTTGAGGATGGTCTGTTCGATACACCAGTCACCTTCTTCAACTGTCTGACCTTTCCATGCATAAACCGCGATGCCTTTGGAAGCGATGTAAGCTGCCGCATGATCCTGCGTGGAGAAAATATTACAGGAGGACCAGCGCACCTCTGCACCCAGTTCGACCAGAGTTTCGATCAGCACGGCTGTCTGGATGGTCATGTGGATACAGCCAATGATCTTGGCATTGGCCAGAGGCTGTTCTGCGCGATACTTTTCACGCAGTGCCATCAGAGCGGGCATTTCCGCCTGGGCCAGAATCACTTCTTTACGGCCGTACTCGGCCAGTGAAATATCGGCTACTTTGTAGTCGTTAGTGCTCATAAAAAACCTTTAATAAAAACGATTGAATGAATTCGTTAACTTACAGTCCGGCGGCCGCGCGCAACGCCTCAGCCTTGTCAGTTTTCTCCCAGGTGATCTCAGCATCTTCGCGGCCAAAGTGACCGTAGGCAGCCGTCGGGAAATAGATCGGACGGATCAGATCCAGCATCTTGATCAGGCCTTTCGGGCGCAGCTCAAAGTGCTCACGAATCAGCTCAACAATACGCTGGTTGCTGATCTGTCCGGTGCCGAAAGTTTCTACACTGATGGATGTCGGTTCGGCGACACCAATGGCGTAAGAGACCTGAACTTCGCAACGGTCGGCGATGCCGGCAGCGACAATGTTTTTGGCAACGTAACGCGCGGCGTATGCAGCTGAGCGGTCAACTTTGGACGGATCCTTGCCAGAGAACGCGCCGCCACCATGACGAGCCATGCCGCCGTAGGTGTCAACAATGATCTTGCGACCAGTCAGACCGCAGTCACCAAATGGACCGCCAATTACAAAACGACCGGTCGGGTTGATGAAATACTTGGTGTCCTTATCCAGCCACTCAGCAGGCAGAACCGGTTTGATGATTTCTTCCATCACCGCTTCCTGCAGCGCCTTCTGCTCAATTTCAGGGGCGTGCTGTGTGGACAGAACCACTGCGTCGATACCAACCGGCTTGCCATCCTGGTAGCGGAAAGTGATCTGGCTCTTGGCATCAGGTCGCAGCCACGGCAGCGTGCCGTTCTTGCGAACTTCAGCCTGGCGCTTCACCAGTCTGTGAGAGTAAGTGATGGGGGCAGGCATCAGTACGTCGGTCTCGTTGCTGGCGTAGCCGAACATCAGGCCCTGGTCGCCGGCACCCTGTTCGTGATCGTCGGTTTCGTCGACACCCATGGCGATGTCAGGTGACTGTTTACCGATGGCGTTCAGAACCGCACAGGAGTGACCATCAAAGCCCTTGTCAGAATGATCGTAACCAATATCAACGACCACTCGGCGGGCGATATCTTCCAGGTCCACATAAGCTTCAGTTGTGACCTCGCCAGCCACAATCACCATGCCGGTCTTGACCAGTGTTTCACAGGCCACGCGAGCCGATGGATCCTGCTTGAGCAGTGCGTCCAGAACCGCGTCGGATATCTGGTCGGCGATTTTGTCCGGATGCCCTTCAGAGACGGATTCGGAAGTAAACAGGTGTGTTGTCATAATCAGTTCCTTTAAAACAGTCAGTGTCCAGCGATCAAAAAATTAATGTTTAGTAAATGTGCGCATCTGCACCTGAAAACCATTACGCAGTCCCAGATATACGCGTTGTCCGAAATGCAGATCAGCCTCGTTGGCCCAGGCGTCGAGGTCTTGTTCAGTAAATCCCAGCCACAGGTCACCGCAGGAGTCGCGTACCCAGTCCTGATCATGATGGCTGAGGTCAATCAATAGCAGCGTGCCGCCTTTGTTCAAAAGACTGGCGCAGTCTTTAAAGGTCTCCTGGGGCGACGGAATGTGGTGGAGTACCATGTTGTAAATAATCAGGTCGAAACGCTGGGGGCGTGTCAGCGCAATCTGTGTGTCGCCGTGGATGAAAGTGACATCACTGCGGCCACTGCGCTGCGACAGCATGTTGCGTGCCCTGTTGAGCATTTCCAGAGAGTTGTCGAGCGCTGTAAGGTTCGCAAATCGAGCGGCCAGCTCGCTGAGCAGCGGGCTTTCGCCAGGCCCCACTTCCATTACAGCTGCGTTCTTCGACAATTTAAGGCCGTCAAGCAGGTCACTAAGCGTCTCTCGGTAATGCGCGTATTCGGCGACCAGCTCCTGCTTTTCCAGGAACCGCTCTGCATGGCGTTCGAAAAACAGCAGGGACTGTTCGGATCGCTCGTGATGAATCTGGCTGATGCCGTCCTTCAGGGTCTGTCGCAGGCTTAGCTGATCCAGAGCCGCGAATGCCGCTCGTTTGGCTTCGTACGCGGGGTCATCCACCAGCAGCAGAGCTCGCCGATAAAAAATGCTGTTGCCCTCGCGGCGCGTTGAAACCAGCGCGGCCTGGGCCAGGATTTTCAGATGATGGCTCAGTGCCGACTGCCGCACGTCGAGGATTCGGCTCAGTTCCAGCACGCCGAATGATTCAGTGCGCAGCAGACGCAGAATATCCAGACGCAAGGGATCCGCCAGTGCTTTGAACAGGCGCGCGAGCGTCTCGGCATCTCCGATCTCGGCAGTGGTGCTATCTGCATGTACTGGTTGAAGTTTGGCGCTCATAGGCGGCGGACTATACCAGCTTTTAGACCTATATCAAAATATTTTGATAGAGAGTTGTTGCTGAAAACCGGCGTGAATCCGCCATACCCCCCGTATTTGTCTGGAAAATATAGCCAATCTGCGGGAAAATACGCGCTTTGATACGCCCCTCAACAGGAGTCCCGCTCGTATGTCGAACCGACAGACCTCACGCAGAGATCGCGCCAATGCCATCCGCGCCCTCAGTATGGATGCCGTCCAGAAAGCCAATTCCGGGCATCCCGGAGCCCCGATGGGTATGGCAGATATTGCGGAAGTCCTCTGGAACGACTATTTGTCATTCAACCCGCGCAATCCGCAGTGGCTGAATCGCGACCGATTTGTATTGTCCAACGGTCATGGTTCGATGCTGATCTACTCACTGCTGCACCTGAGTGGCTTTGATCTGCCAATGTCGGAGCTGCAGAACTTCCGGCAGCTGCATTCCAGAACGCCGGGCCACCCTGAATACGGCTATACACCTGGTGTGGAAACAACGACCGGCCCGCTGGGCCAGGGGCTGGCCAATGCCGTTGGTATGGCGATTGCCGAGAAAACACTGGCTGCGCAATTCAACCGCCCTGAGCACGACATCATCGACCACTACACCTATGTTTTTGCTGGCGATGGCTGTCTGATGGAGGGTATCTCCCACGAAGTGTGCTCGCTGGCTGGCACGCTGGGCCTGGGCAAGCTGATTGCTTTCTATGACGACAATGGCATTTCTATCGACGGTGATGTTGACGGCTGGTTCACTGATGACACCACCAAACGCTTCGAATCCTACGGCTGGCAGGTACTGGCGATTGACGGACATGACGCCGAACAGATCATCAAGGCGATTGAAGAGGCTCGTGCTGATACAAAGCGACCGACACTGATTCGCTGCAAGACAGTCATCGGCTTTGGTTCTCCGGCAAAAGCTGGCACTGCCGGTGTGCACGGAGCCCCGCTGGGCCCTGATGAAGTCGCTGCCACGCGCAAGGCCCTGGGTTGGGAGTACCCGCCCTTCGAGGTGCCCCAGGCCATCCTGCAGGACTGGGACTGCCGTGAAAAAGGCTTCCAGGCTGAGACACGCTGGAAAGAAAAACTGGTCCGTTATGAGGAGGCCTACCCTGATCTGGCAATGGAGCTGGTGCGTCGCCTGAAAGGACAATTGCCCGGACACTTCGAGGAGCAGGCGCGCGAATTGATTCAGCAGTGCCAGCAAAAAGGTGAAGGCCTGGCGACACGCAAGGCATCCCAAAACATGATCGCTGCGTTCAGCGAGATTCTGCCCGAACTGCTTGGCGGTTCCGCAGACCTGGCAGGCTCCAACCTGACCATGTGGAAAGGCAGTGTACCGATCAGCGAACAAAACGATGGCAACTACATCTATTACGGTGTGCGTGAATTCGGCATGAGCGCCATCATGAACGGTATTGCATTACATGGCGGGTTCATTCCCTTCGGTGGCACCTTCCTGATCTTCATGGAATATGCGCGCAATGCCGTGCGCATGGGCGCCCTGATGAAGCAGCACGTCATCAACGTCTATACACATGACTCAATTGGTCAGGGTGAGGACGGTCCGACTCACCAGCCCATCGAGCAGCTCACCAACCTGCGTACAACACCGAACATGTCGGTATGGCGCCCCAGTGACGCAGTGGAGACGGCGATTGCCTGGACCCGTGCGCTGCAGCGCAATGATGGCCCGACATCTCTGGTGTTGTCCCGTCAGGGTCTGCCTCATCAGGAACGCAGCGTGGAGCAGGTTGATCTGATCTCCCGTGGCGCCTACGTGCTGGAAGACTGTGACGGCAGTCCGGAACTGATCGTGATTGCCACCGGCTCGGAAGTATCGGTAGCACGCGATGCTGTAAAAGAGCTGCAGGGATCTGGCGTCAAGGCACGCCTGGTATCGATGCCGTCGGCAGACGTATTTGACCAGCAGGATGCGGCTTACCGTGAACAGGTACTGCCGAACGCAGTCCGCAAGCGCCTGGCCGTCGAAGCCGGCGCTGTAGAGTACTGGTCCAGATACGTCGGCCTTGATGGCGACGTGATAGGGATGACCACGTTTGGTGAATCGGCACCAGGCGGCGTACTGATGAAGGAATTTGGATTTACCGCAGAGAATATAGTCAGCCGCGCACAAAAACTGTTGGCATGAAGGATCCGGGCGCACTATGACCAAGCCGTATCGACTGGCAATTAATGGTTATGGCCGCATAGGCCGTTGTGTGCTGCGTGCCTTGTATGAACGTAAGGATCTGCCCGAAATGCAGATCGTTGCGGTAAATGACCTGACGGATGCAAGGACGCTGACGCACCTGACACGCTACGACAGTACTCACGGCCGGTTTGTGGGTGACGTGGAACTTGTGGCGAATGACACGATGAAGATAAATGGTCAGAGCATCAAGGTCCTCTCGCATCAAGAGATCGGCGCACTGCCATGGCGCGATCTTGACGTTGATCTGGTGCTGGAGTGCAGCGGGTGTTTCAGTGACAGAGCCACTGCCGCGCAGCATCTTCAGCAGGGTGCCGGCAGGCTGCTGTTTTCACAGCCGGCACAAAGTGACGTTGATGCTACTGTCATTTACGGGATCAACCACGAGCAGCTGACACCCGAGCACCGGATCATATCGGCCGCTTCCTGCACGACCAACTGCGTGGTACCGGTGATTCAGTGCCTCGACGAAGCTTTCGGTGTTGAATACGGTGTAATCACGACCATCCATTCTGCAATGAATGATCAGCCGGTCATCGATGCTTATCACCACCAGGACCTGCGCAAGACACGCAGCGCCGTACAGTCAATCATTCCGGTTGATACAGAAATTGCCAGGGGTATCGGCCGTATTCTGCCACACCTGGATGGACGTTTCTCGGCGCAGGCAATGCGCGTACCAACTGTCAACGTATCGGCCATCGATCTGACCGTTACCGTCTCAAGCAACGCCAGCATGCAGCAGGTTAATGATGCCATTCGCAGCGCGTCAAGCCGATCAATGCCCAATGTGCTGGCCTGCACGGACGAGCCACTGGCATCCTGTGATTTTAATCATGACCCAAGATCGGCTATTGTGGATCTGAGTCAGACACGAGTGAGTGGCGAACATCTGATAAAAGTGCTTGCCTGGTTTGACAACGAATGGGCTTATGCCAATCGCATGCTTGATGTTGCCAACCTGATCAGGCTGCAGTCGCAGTAACAAAAGCGCTCAGATCCAATTGAACAAAGGAGCAGGATTTAAATGACATCATCAGCAAAAACCATTACACGGATGCACGAATTGGACCTCGCCGGGAAACGCATACTGATCCGCGAGGATCTGAATGTTCCAGTCAAAAATGGTGTTGTGGGTAATGACACGCGCATCGTCGCGGCGCTGCCAACTATTCGTCAGGCGCTGGATGCTGGCGCCAGGGTGATGGTGATGTCCCACCTGGGCCGCCCGGAAGAAGGAAAGCCCATCTCAGAGCAAACTGAGTCTTCTATGGCGCCAGTAGCAGAGCACATGCAGAAGCTGCTGGGTGTGCCAGTGCGGCTGGTGCAGGATTATCTGCAAAATCCTGACGGTGCGACACCAGAGCAGGGTGAAGTTGTTCTTCTGGAAAATGTGCGGATCAATGTTGGCGAAGGTAAAAATAGCGACGATCTGGCCCAGGCCTATGCTGGCCTGTGCGATATTTTTGTCATGGATGCGTTTGGCACAGCGCACCGCGCGCAGGCAAGTACTCACGGCGTGGCACGTTTTGCCGGCAAGGCCTGTGCGGGTCCATTGCTCTCGGCTGAGTTGGACGCGCTCGACAAAGCCCTGAAGAGTCCGGAACGTCCCATGCTGGCCATTGTTGGTGGCGCCAAAGTGTCCAGCAAATTGCAGGTACTCGAAAGCCTGGCGGAAAAAACAGATCAGCTGATCGTGGGTGGTGGTATCGCCAATACCTTCCTGTTGGCAGCAGGCTATCCAGTTGGTAAATCACTGGTGGAAGCTGATCTAGTAGATACCGCTAAAGCCCTGATGCAAAAAACATCGATCCCTCTGCCGGTCGACGTGGTCGTAGCAAAATCGTTTTCTGCTGATGCCGAGGGAACCATCAAGGCCGTCAGCGATGTGGCTGATGACGACATGATTCTGGACATCGGTCCGCAGACTGCACAGAAA
Source organism: Gammaproteobacteria bacterium UBA2675 (assembly GCA_002354805.1). Classification (GTDB taxonomy): domain Bacteria; phylum Pseudomonadota; class Gammaproteobacteria; order Pseudomonadales; family Pseudohongiellaceae; genus Pseudohongiella. The sequence continues at coordinate 1,424 of DEMH01000009.1, read as the reverse complement.
CTGGCAGCTATCATTGGTGAGATGAAAACCATTATATGGAATGGTCCGGTTGGTGTCTTTGAGTTCGACACATTTGCCAATGGCACCAAGGCGATTGCTGAGGCAGTGGCGTCCAGCAAGGGATTCTCTATTGCGGGTGGTGGCGAGACGATTCAGGCCATCGACAAGTTCGGCATTACGGATCAGGTATCTTACATTTCCACCGGTGGTGGTGCATTCCTGGAGTTCGTTCAGGGTGATGTGCTGCCGGCGGTTGCTGTTCTGGAACACTAATTTACTAAATACTTTTCAAGAGGAAGTTACTATGGCACTTATCAGTCTGCGGCAGTTGCTGGATCACGCTGCCGAACATGGTTACGGCGTACCCGCATTCAACGTCAATAATCTGGAACAGGTTCGCGCCATTATGGAGGCAGCGAACGAAGTCCACAGCCCGGTTATTCTGCAGGCTTCGGCCGGTGCGCGAAAATATGCCGGTTCCAACTTCCTGCGTCACCTTATTCTGGCTGCCATCGAAGAGTTCCCTCATATCCCTATCGTCATGCACCAGGATCACGGTGTGTCACCTGCGGTATGTCAGCGCTCTATCCAGCTTGGGTTCTCCTCAGTCATGATGGACGGCTCCCTGGGGACCGATGGCAAGACGCCAACTGACTATGACTACAACGTCAAAGTCACACGTACCGTAGTTGAAATGGCACATGCCTGTGGCGTGTCCGTGGAAGGTGAAATTGGTTGCCTGGGTTCGCTGGAAACGGGTATGGCAGGTGAAGAAGACGGCATCGGTGCGGAAGGCAAGCTGACTCACGATCAGATGCTGACTGACCCTGAAGAGGCTGCGCAATTTGTCAGCGATACAGGCGTGGATGCTCTGGCGATTGCGGTTGGAACCAGTCATGGCGCTTACAAATTTACACGACCACCGACTGGCGACATCCTGGCCATTGAACGTATCAAACAAATTCACGCCCGTATTCCCAATACACACCTGGTCATGCACGGCTCGTCATCGGTTCCACAGGAGTGGCTGGCTGTGATCAACGAATTTGGCGGTGAGATCCCGGAAACTTACGGTGTGCCGGTCGAAGAAATTCAGGAAGGTATCAAGCACGGTGTACGCAAGGTCAATATCGACACGGACCTGCGTCTGGCATCTACCGGCGCGGTGCGCAAGTTCCTGGCTGAGAACAAATCAGAGTTCGATCCACGTAAATTCCTGACACCGACTGTTAAAGCGATGAAGGGGATCGTGAAGGCGCGTCTGGAGGCGTTCGGGACGGCGGGTCAGATTGATCGGATTGGGAAGGTTTACAGTCTGGAGGAGATGGCTGGTAAGTACGGGCTCTGATGCTCTTCAAATCCGGCGCCAGATTATGGCTTTTCGCTTCCGGCGCCGGAACCAGGGTGGCAGTCCTTATATCTGA
>DEMH01000010.1 GCA_002354805.1 Gammaproteobacteria bacterium UBA2675 | reverse complement strand
TACACCAGAAATCAGCATAACTCGTCACGTCACCGCACCAGACCTTGTCAGGCGCATCAACGTCAAACTCCCGGTCCAGATGATTCGGGATATCTGGCCGCTCTTCATTGGCCAGCTTGTAGGCGTGAGGCCCCGGCTGTTTCGATGTCAGTCCAGACTCTTTCATCAGGCTGCGCACTTTGAATCGACCAATGCAATGACCCAAGTCACGCATCAGATCAACCAGTGTCCGGCTGCCAGCCGAGTTACGTGTGTCCCGAAACAATTTCTTGATCGCTGCCCGAAGCGTCAGTCGTTCAACGTCCACTCTCTGGCTACGTTTTTTGTAATCGTAGTAGGTGCTCTTCGGTACATCAAAGGCCTGGCAGATCAGCTCCAGCGATTCCTGCTCTCTCAATTTATCGATCAGCGCGTATGTTGCATCTGTTCGCTCATCAAGAGAGCTGTAGCCTTTTTTAATATCGACTTTTCCCGTTCCAGTCGGTCAATCCGCGCTTCAAGTTCTTTTATCCGTTGCTGCTCGGCGGTCAATGCTTTGGACTTTGGTGTAATGCCCTGGGTCTCCTGCTGGAGCTGGTTAACCCAGCGGCGCAGTGCTGTCTCACCGATACCAAGCGAGCGACTGGCCTGGGGGATTGAGTACCCCTGCTCAGTAACCAGCTGGGCAGCTTCCAATTTGAATTCTGTTGTAAATGTACGTCGTTTTCTAACCATCGAACACCTCTCTCAATGTGGTAATGTTACCACCTTAAATGGTGTCCGGTTTTATTAGACCACTACAGAGTGGCTACTGTTTCCGATTCTCTCAATCCAGTCACTTTGATGTTTTTTGCTTGCTGCCTCGAAAACTGCATTTGCAGATCAAAGTGTTCAAACATAAAGTGACCACTCGTAATTTTTAATGCAGGACTCCTCCTATCTTCAACAGTGAGGATCATTGCGTGATCGTTTGCATCAATTCGAACCGGATCAAATACTGAGCTAAGGTATAGATCTATGGCAACATTTTTATTAGCTACGTACCATGCACACACAATAATCGTAACAACTACTTCGAGGGCAACATTGTCCGCGTTATATTTCTTACCTTTATCAATCGAGTTAATGCTATTGCGGTAGCGGGCATGCTCTTCACATAGTCCCGGATTAGTCGGATCGATTATACAAACGCTGATATGAAAGTTGGCTTTTGAGGCAAGAGTCGGAAGCACTTTCCCTCTCATATATCTGCCAAAATTTCCTTTATACCTCCATCGTCCCGCGTGTAATAAAAGCGCATTAAATTCTTTGGTAATAGTTCTGGGATGGATTTCTACCAGGCCGTCAATTTCCTCACAGTTAGACGAATCTGGAGAAGCCCGTATTTTTGAGTAGTTGTAGATTGAAAATACGATCAGACCCATACCGAAGACGCAAAAAATAAGGCCTGGGCCGCCCTTACCTAAATCGAATTCTTTACCATCGCCATACGCAATAGTAAGGGCTGCACCTCCATCCTGAATCCCAGATACAAATAAACTGTATCCGAAATAGGTAATCGTCAGCCCTATTAAAGCCACAAGAACAGCAAAGCCATTTTTTCTCGGATTCAGAAATAGATCGATTATTTTTATAAATGCGTTTACGAAATCATTCACAATGTATCTTCCATGGCAAGACCCCGTCTTGCTATTAACAGTCGTATAGTGCGCACGCTCAGATTCTCAAAATTACTGCACACTATCTCAATACGATCTTTTCTTAATTTGTCTCCCTAACCTTCAGCGTCTACGAAAATATTTCTCGGACCAGTCACTCAATTAGCAATTTAACAGGCGCTCGTAATATCTGTTAGGTCCGAATGCGCACAATATCCGTGATCCAGGCACGCTACCGCCCTACGGGTGAATCGTATGGATTGGCCACCTGCGTCTTGAGTGCGGTCGAGGTTGAGAGCAATTGCCGAATATGTGCAGATTCAGGGAGTTATGACAATTAGACATATGGCTAATAGAGGGATTTGTGCGATGAATCACATTTGTGGGGTGCATAGCATTAGAGAGGCATGATTGATTCGTAATCCGCATTGGCGGATTACTCACCCCTTCGGGGCGGCTTTCAGCCGTCCTGATTGCGATGCAATCAGTCGAACACATGTTCTTTCGGAGCCAAGTGGGCAAGTTAGAAAGCAAAAGGGGTCGTAGCTTTCGCCACGACCCCTTTTGCTTTCTAAATATGGCGCACCCGGCATGATTCGAACATGCGACCACCTGATTCGTAGTCAGGTACTCTATCCAGCTGAGCTACGGGTGCGTTGAGGGTGCGTATTATATATAACTGGCAGTATTTTCAAAGCCCTTTTTGATATTTTCTGTAGAAATTTCCAGGGTCGGGGTGGTCGTGCTAAGATCGGGAATTATTTTGTTTCGCTCTACTTATTGTCTAAGGGTCGCATTATGCCTATATCAATAAAACAAACGCTGGGCGCCGTTGGAATGGCTGGCCTGTTGATGGTCTCTGGGGCCGTGCTGGCTGATTTTGAGGCTGGGGTTCGGGCTTATGACTCGGGGAATTACCGGGCTGCGATGATGGAGTTCACGCAGGAGGCCAATCAGGGGCATGTGCAGGCTCAGCGCCGTCTGGGGGAGATGTATCGTACGGGTCAGGGGGCCTCGGCGCCGGATCTGGTGCAGGCGGTTAAGTGGTTGACGCTGGCCTATGTGAATGGGGAGCGGGATCTGGCGCCTACGCTGGAGATGATTCGGGAGAGTCTGAGTGAGTCGGATGTGGTTCGGGGTGAGCAACTGGCGCTGGAGTGGCTGGAGGATGCCAACCGTGTGGTGTTTGCTGACGATGATACGGACAGTCTGTACGAGCAGTTCTGAGCGGTTTCGTTTGAATTCTTTTCGCTGGATGTGTTCTGCCCTGCCGGTGCGTGCCTTTAGGCGCGTGGCCTGCGGGGCAGTTTGCGTTTTGGGGCTGTGCTTTTGGGCGACTGGGGCATTCGCACAGTCGTCGGATGAGCTGGCTGCGCTGCAGTCCCGGGCTGTGGCGGGTGAGTCGGCGGCGCAGTTTGCGCTGGGCACGCGGTATCTGAATGGCGAGGGCGTGGCGGCGGATAATTTTGAGGCGCTGCGGTGGTTTACGCTGGCGGCAGATCAGGATAATGCCAATGCGCAGTACAACATTGCGGTGATGTATCTGAATGGCCTGGGTGTGATTCGGGATGAGGCTGAGGCGCTGGAGTGGTTTTTGAAGGCTGCGAATAATGGTGACCGGCAGTCGCAGTTCACACTGGGTGTGGTGATGTTTAATGGCCGGATGGGTGCGCCGCAGAACACGGCGGAGGCCTATCGCTGGTTTACGCTGGCCGGTGCCGGTGGGCATCAGAGTGCGGCGGCCAATGCGGTGCTGATCCAGGAATTGCTGCCACCTGCCGAGGTGGAGCGTGTTCAGCGGGAAGTGCAGCAGTGGATTGAAGAATTTAACAGCCAGCAGGCGGGCTCTCCCTCGCCTTAATAAAGGTCTTGAATACGGTCTTAAGAAAGGTCTTGAGGAAGGTTTTTTGGTGATATTTTCCAGTCGTTTTGTCTCGTATCTGATGCTGGCCGCTGCCCTGCTCTGTCCGGCTGCTGCGCTGCAGGCGCAGGTTCAGGTGGTGGATGAGGATACCGAGCTGCCGGACTACAGCGTCTATTACGAGGGCGTTGAGGCGCGGGATGCGGGGGATATGGCGACGGCGGTCGCCCTGTTTACCGAGGCGGCGGAGAATGGGCTGGCGATTGCGCAGCACAATCTGGGCGTGCTGTATTTCAGTGGTGAGGGTGTGCCGCAGGACTATGAGCAGGCCTTTTTGTGGACGCAGCGGGCGGCTGAGCAGGGTTATGTGCGGTCGATGGTGAATCTGGGCGTGCTGTATTACAACCAGTTGGGGGTACAGCCGTCGTGGATGAGTGTCTGGCCGCTGTCACTGATTAATCGTGGCGCGCACTATGAACAGGCGGCACGCTGGTACGGTGAGGCAGCGGGCTATGATGATGGTGAGGCGCAGTATTACCTGGCGACCATGTACCATCAGGGTCTCGGTGTGGACCGGGATCTGGCACAGGCGTATATGTGGGCGCGGCTGGCACAGGATAATGAGGTGGCGCTGGCTACCCAGTTTCTGAACACGCTGGAGACTGAGATGAGTGCGGCGCAGCGCTCGCAGGGGCAGCGTGATTATGCCAACTGGGTGTTGGAGAATCGCAGCTGAGGCGCGGGCCTCAGCTTATACTTGGACCTGGACTCAGGCTCAGGCTGCCTGCGAGGCGATCTGCTGGATGCGGGCGACCATGGCCTGCAGACCACTGCCTCTTGTGGGGCTGAGGTGGCGCATCAGGTCGATGGATTCGAAGTAAGCCTGGATATCAAAGGCCAGAATCTCGTCGGCGGTTTTGCCGTTGTAGGCGGCCATGACAATGGCCAGCAGGCCCTTCACAATAAACGCGTCGCTGTCGACGTCGAAATACAGTATACCGTCCTGGCTGCCCTGCTCCTCGCGCGTGACCAGCCAGACCTGGCTCTGACAGCCGCGGATCAGGTTATCGTCCACCTTGTGTTCGTCGGCCATGGGTGGCAGTTCGCGGCCCAGGTCGATGATGTATTTGTAGCGATCGTCCCAGCTGTCAAAAAATGCCAGGGTGTCGACGATGTCGTCGCTGGTGATGTCGACGCCAAATTGCTTAGCCATCAGAAAAACATCCCCGTTTCCAGTTGGGCTTCCTCGCTCATCATCTCGCGGCTCCAGGGTGGATCAAACACCAGATCAACGTTGACCTTTTTGACGTTGGGCACCTTGCGCACGCGGTATTCCACATCACCGACCAGCACCGGACCCATGCCGCAGCCGGGAGCCGTCAGGGTCATGTCGATATCAACGGTTTTGGCATCCTGGTCAACGTTCACTTTGTAAATCAGCCCCAGATTCACCAGATCGACCGGGATCTCCGGATCAAACACGGTGCCCAGCGCTTCCCAGACCTGCGATTCCTGAATCTGGTCATCTGCGGCCGGCGGAAACGTCAGCGTCTCCGGCTTCAGCCCCAGCGCGCCCGCATCCGTGCCATCCACCCGCAGCATCTGCCCCTGGTGCACCACCGTGTAGTTGCCACCCAGCGCCTGCGTAATGCTGACAAAACTGTCCCTGGGAATGGTGACAGGCGTCCCATCCGGCACCCGCCGCGCCGGACAATCCTGCTGCGCCACCACCATCTTGCGTTCCATATCCGATTCCTAAATCAAATAATCCAATCGAGGCTCAGTCAGTCCTTCGCAATCGAAAAGCTTTCGCCGCAGCCGCATTGGTCAACGACATTGGGGTTCTGGAACTTGAGCTGGCGATTAACGCCTTCAGTCACCAGATCAATCTTCGTCCCCTTAACAACCCCCAGACTGCCACTGTCAATCAGCAGCTCCAGGCCGTCTTCCAGCTGCTGGTGCAGGTCTTCGGCCTGGCCTTCCTGGACCAGGTCGACCACATACATAAAACCGGTGCAGCCGCTTTCCTTGACGCTCAGGCGCACGGCTCTGGCGTTAGTGTCTTTTTGCAGCTGCCTGCGAAAATGCGCCACCGCCGCCGGAGTGACCGACACCGGGGTGGAGGCAGCTTGCGGATCGAATGTCTCTACCGTCATTTCTGTTACCTCACGTTAATAACTGCCGCGCCTTGTCCAGGGCGGCGAATAATCTGTCTACATCGTCAAATGTATTATAAAAGCTGAAGCTGGCCCGCACCGTACCAGGTATCCCGTACTGCTGCATCAGTGGCTGCGCACAGTGGTGGCCGGTTCGCACGGCCACGCCCTGCTGGTCAAGCAGCATACCCAGATCCGAGGGGTGCACCCCTTCCAGCACAAAACTCAAGACCGCGCACTTGTCGGTGGCCGTGCCAATCAGTTTCAGGCCCGGCACCTGTGTTGCTTTTTCGGTCGCGTAGGCCAGCAGGGCATGCTCGTGCTCGGCAGCTGCTGCGCGATCCAGACTGTCCACGTAATCGATGGCCGCAGCCAGGCCAATGGCGCCAGCAATGTCCGGGGTGCCGGCTTCGAACTTGTAGGGCAGCTGGTTGTAGGTGGTGCCATCAAAGCTGACCGTTTCAATCATCTCGCCACCGCCCTGATATGGCGGCATGGCATTGAGCAGTTCTTCGCGGCCATACAACACACCGATGCCGGTAGGCCCAAACAGTTTGTGGCCGGAGAACACATAAAAATCGCAGTCCATGGCCTGCACATCAACCGGCCAGTGCGCGATGGCCTGGGCGCCGTCGATCAACACCAGCGCACCGTGCTGGTGGGCCAGACGGATGATGTCGGCAATCGGATTGATGCTGCCCAGGGCATTGGAGACCTGGTTAACGGAGACCATACGCACGCGGTCATCCAGCATGTCCGTATATGCCTGCAGATCCAGCGTGCCGGTGTCATCCACCGGAATGGCTTCAACTTGTGCACCGGTTTTTTCGGCGACCATCTGCCAGGGCACGATGTTGGAGTGGTGCTCCATCGCCGAGACCAGCACGCGGTCACCCTGCTTCAGATTCGCGCCACCCCAGCTGGAGGCGACCAGGTTGATACCTTCGGTAGTGCCACGGGTCCACAGCACCTGTTTGGCGGCCGGGGCATTGATAAACTGTGCGACGCGCTGCCGTGCCTGTTCAAACTTGGCGGTGGCGCGATCGGCCAGCGTATGGGCACCGCGGTGCACATTGCTGTTGTCGAACTGATAATAGTGGCTGATGGCGTCGATGACGGCCTGTGGCTTTTGGGTGGTCGCGGCATTGTCCAGGTAGACCAGTGGCTGGCCGTTCACCTGCTGATTCAGGATCGGAAAGTCCTGCTTGACGCGCCCGGCATCAAAGCCGTGCGCCTGCACTACTGTCTCCGCTGCCACGTCGGCCACCTTAAATCTCCTCAACAAACCGCTGTCGCAGGCGCTTCTGCAGCGCGGTACGGATACCCTCGTGCGGCAGGGTTTCCAGCACCTCGTTGATGAAGCCGTAGCTGAGCATCATGCGCGCCTGGGGCAGTTCAATGCCGCGGCTTTGCAGATAGTACAGCGCCGTCTCGTCCAGCTGACTGATGGTTGCACCGTGTGCACAGCGCACATCATCGGCGTAAATTTCCAGTTCCGGCTTGGTGTCCACCTCGGCAGTATTGGAGGTGAGCAGATTGCGGTTGTTCAGTTCTGCCAGGGTTTTCTGCGCATCCTGATGGATATGGATGCGGCCATTAAACACGGCTTTGGCCTTGTCACCGACAATGCCGCGGAAGACCTCCTGGCTGGTGCAGTTGGGCACGCGGTGCTCAATGGTGGTGTGATAATCAACGTGCTGCTGATGCCGGCCCAGATACAGGCCATTGAGGTTAAGCTCGGCACCTTCGCCACAGTGGTTAATCTGGTAGTCCAGACGCTTGAGCTCGCCACCTTCAGCCAGTGTGAAACCATTGGCCACCGCGCTGCGCTGCAGGTTGATATGCACCGCGCCGACATGACTGCTGGCTTCGTGTTCCAGGTTGAGACGGGTATGGCTCAGTCTTGCGTTGTCGCCGACGTGTATTTCAGTCAGCGTATTCACAAAGCTGGCACTCGCATCGTCGGCGCTCAGATAGTGTTCGATCAGATCGGCACTGGCGCCCTGCTCCAGCACCACCAGCAGTCGCTGATTGGCGACGCGCTCGGCCGCTTGCGCAGTCGACAGGTGCACCACATACAGTGGCTTTTCCAGTGTGGCATTTTTCGGCACATAGACCAGCACACCGTCAGTCAGCCACGCATCATTGAGTGCAGCAAACAGATTGCGGCGTGACGGATCAATATCCTTGGCGATCTTGCCCAGGTACTGGTCAAGCACCACGCGTGCCGCCTCGTCGGCCTGACTGAACAGGCGCACACCGTCGGGCAGTTCATCCGACGCGGCACCATCAAACAGACCATCGACAAATACCAGACGTGTGGCATCCAGCTCGGGCAGCGACGCCAGCTGCTCGCCGTCGGCGGCGACATCGTCGGCCGGCCATTCGGCATTGGCAAAGGCTTCGACCGGACGCAAAGTGGTGTACTTCCACATTTCGGTCTTGCGACCGGGCCACTGAATCTGGCCGAATTCATCCAGGCCCTGCTGTCGCACCGTCTGCAGGAACGCAGGCGCGCTGCGCTGCTGTGCCAGCGTCAGGGCGCGTTTCTGAAAATCGCTTGGCTGAACGGGCTGTGTCATGTTCAGGCGACCTCACCTTCCAGCCAGCCATAACCTTTGGCTTCCAGTTCTTTGGCGAGTTCTTTGTCACCGGATTTGACGATTTTGCCACCGGCAAGCACGTGCACGTGATCAGGCACGATGTAGTCCAGCAGTCGCTGGTAGTGAGTCACGACGATAAAGCTGCGCTTGCCGTCACGCATGGCGTTGACGCCATTGGCAACCACCTGCAGGGCATCAATGTCCAGACCGGAATCGGTTTCATCCAGAATGCACAGCTGCGGTTCCAGCAGCATCATCTGCAGAATCTCGTTGCGCTTTTTCTCGCCACCGGAGAAGCCTTCATTGACGCCGCGCTTCAGGAAAGCGGCATCCAGGCTGACCTTGGCACTGGTTTCGCGCGCCAGCTTCATGAAGTCGAAGGACGACAGCTCTTCCAGGCCCTGGTGTTTGCGCCGGGCATCCAGCGAGGCTTTGAGGAATTCCATGTTGCTGACACCGGGAATCTCCACCGGATACTGGAATGCCAGGAACATGCCTTCGCGGGCGCGCTCTTCGATCTCCAGGTCAAACAGATTCTTGCCGTTGAACAGCACTTCGCCGGATTTGACCTCATAGCCATCGCGACCGGTCAGCACATTGCCCAGCGTGCTCTTGCCTGCCCCGTTGGGGCCCATGATGGCGTGGACTTCGCCGTCGCCAATGGTCAGATTCAGGCCATTGAGAATCTGCTTGCCGTCAATTTCAGCAACCAGTTCTTTGATCTGTAACATAATGAAATTCCGTTGTATTGAGAAAAAATCAGGATTCGAACGTCAGCCGACCGAGCCTTCCAGGCTGACTTCCAGCAGTTTGCCGGCTTCCACCGCAAACTCCATGGGCAGCTCCTTGAATACCTCGCGGCAAAAGCCGTTAACAATCATCGACACCGCTTTTTCCGCATCCAGGCCGCGCTGCTGACACAGGAACATCTGGTCGTCGCTGACTTTGGAGGTGGTTGCCTCATGCTCGATGACGGCAGAGGAGTTGCGGTTTTCGATGTACGGGAAGGTATGCGCCCCACAGCGGTCACCGATCAGCAGTGAATCGCACTGGGTAAAGTTACGTGCGCCCTCGGCGCCCGGATTGATGCGCACCAGCCCGCGATAGGAGCTGTTGCTGCGACCGGCCGAGATGCCTTTGGCAATGATGGTGGAGCTGGTGTTCTTGCCCAGGTGAATCATCTTGGTGCCGGTGTCGGCCTGCTGGAAATTGTTGGTGAGCGCCACCGAGTAGAATTCGCCCACGCTGTTGTCACCCTTGAGGATGCAGCTGGGGTATTTCCAGGTCACTGCCGAGCCGGTCTCTACCTGTGTCCAGGAGATACGGGCATTGGTGTGCGCGATGCCGCGCTTGGTGACAAAGTTGTAGATACCGCCCTTGCCGTCCTTGTCGCCTGGGTACCAGTTCTGCACCGTGGAGTACTTAATGCGGGCATCGTCCAGCGCCACCAGTTCCACCACCGCTGCGTGCAGCTGGTTCTCGTCGCGCATCGGTGCGGTACAGCCTTCCAGGTAGCTGACGTAGGAGCCTTCGTCGGCGACGATCAGCGTGCGCTCGAACTGCCCGGTATTCAGCTCATTGATTCGGAAATAGGTGGACAGCTCCATTGGGCAGCGAACGCCCTTGGGGATATACACAAAGGAACCATCGGAGAACACCGCTGAGTTGAGCGCGGCGTAGAAATTGTCTTTTTGCGGAACCACAGATCCCAGGTACTTCTGTACCAGCTCGGGATATTCGCGGATTGCCTCACTAATGGGGCAGAAAATGACACCGGCGTCCTTGAGCTTCTCGCGGAAGGTGGTCACTACTGAGACGGAGTCAAATACCGCATCAACCGCCACGCCTGCCAGGGCTTCCTGTTCGTGCAGCGGGATACCCAGCTTTTTGTAGGTCTCCAGCAGCTCCGGATCCACCTCATCGAGGCTTTTCGGGCGGTTTTTCATGCTCTTGGGCGAGCTGTAGTAGGAGATCGACTGAAAATCGATCTTCGGATAGTGCACGTGCGCCCAGGTCGGCTCGACCATCTGCTTCCAGGCCTCGAAGGCCTTCAGGCGCCAGTCCAGCATCCACTGCGGCTCTTCTTTCTGGGCCGAGATATGACGAATGACGTCTTCATTCAGGCCCGGCGGCAGGGTGTCGGACTCGATTGCTGAATGAAATCCGGCAGCATAGTCCTTACGGATCAGGCTTTCGACTTGTTCACTCATGGGCAACCTCGGCTCTAACGACGATTAAAAAAGCTTTCAGGAGCCGCAAATTATCGAGTATCCGACTATTTTAGTCAACTATTAGACCGGTTCTGACTGGGCTGGCTCGGGCTCGATAGTATAACAGGGGTTGTAGCGTTCCCTGGCCAGTTTCATGCGTCCATGTGCCACAAAATCACGCAATAAACCGTCCATCGCCGCCATTATGCTGGCATCGCCGCGCAGCACAAAGGGCCCTTTCTCGCGCACCAGCCTTACCCCATGGTCCTTCACATTGCCGGCTACAATGCCCGAGAAGGCCCGCCGCAGGTTGATTGCCAGCTCCTGAGGCGGCAATGAACGGGTCAGATGCAGGCTGGCCATGCTGTCATGATTGACCTCAAAGGGGTGTTTCATTTCCTCCGGGATGTGCAGCAGCCAGTTGTAATAGTAGGCGTCACGCGAGACACGGCGGCCCTTGCCCACCTGCTGCATGCCTTCGCGCATCACATGCGCGACCTCAACCGGGTCGTCCTCAATGATTCGATAATGACGGCGCACCTCTTCGCCCAGCGTGGCCACCAGGAACTCGTCAATTCGCTTGAAATAGCCGTTACTGCAGGCCGCTTCGGTGAAAATCAGTGGCAGCTGCTGATCCTTGTTGGCCGGATCCATCAGTGTGCCGATCAGGAACAGAATCTCTTCCAGCGTGCCCACCCCGCCCGGGAATACGATGATGCCATGGGCCACGCGCACAAAGGCCTCCAGGCGCTTTTCAATATCCGGCAATACCACCAGATGATTCACAATCGGGTTGGGTGACTCAGCAGCGATAATACCGGGTTCGCTGATCCCGATATAACGCCCGCCCTGGATGCGCTGCTTGGCATGTCCGATGGTGGCACCCTTCATGGGGCCTTTCATGGCGCCCGGGCCACAGCCGGTGCAGATGTCCAGATGACGCAGGCCCAGCTCGTAACCCACCGATTTGGTGTAGTCGTACTCCTCACGGCTGATTGAGTGACCACCCCAGCACACGACCAGATTGGGCAGTATGCGGGGTTTGAGCAGGCCGGCGTTACGCAGCAGGAGGAAGACGAGGTTATTGATGGCGGCCGGGCTCAGCGGACCGCGATGCACCAGCCGGATGGCCTCGAAACCCTCCTCTACGCTGGATTCATCCTGGCGATACAGCTCGCTGGCCACAAATACGATGTCACGCAGCACCGCAAACAGATGCTCACGCACGCCACTCATGATCTTGCCGTCCACAAAGGCGCAGGCGGGTGCATTTTTTAACTTCAGTTTCACGCCACGGGTGCGCTGCACAATTTCGACATCAAAGTCCGGATAGCGGGCAAACACCTCTTCAGCACTGTCGGAGGTATCGTCACAATTGAGTACCGCCAGCGCGCAGCGGCGGAACAGCTCATGAATCTCGCCATGCCCTACCCGGCTGAGGCGTTCCACCTCCTGCTGGGAGAGCAGCTCAAGGCTGCCCGTGGGGCTGATGGCGGCGTTAACGGTCTTGTAACGGCAGTTTTCCTGAGTCATGCAAGGTCATCCTTTTTGCTGCAATAATATCGGTGGATACGATATCCTGTCGTCGATAGAATACGCGACTTTCTTTGACCGGTCAGCCAGCCTGCGGAGCCTCGACGCCTATGAACACCCACACCGATGATGACAGCAATATTGAGACATTCGTAGAACAGGCGCTGCAACAGGGCCAGGTCTGGGGCCTGTATGGCGAGGATGGCTGGGCGCTGTGCGACTCCATCGAGTATGAAGATACGGATGTATTTCCGTTCTGGTCCAGCGAACAGGCCGCAGCGGCGATGTGTACGGATGAGTGGTCAGTGTATAAGCCGCGCGCTATCAGCCTGGATGATTTCCTGACCGAGTGGCTGCCGGGCATGCATGAAGACAATGCCATGGTGGGGACTGACTGGGATGCCGAGCTGACCGGTGGCGAAGTGGAACCGGCGGAACTGGCCAAAGCACTCGCGCCGTCAGACTTCGAAGCCTGACGGCGACCGCCGCACTTACTTCTTGCCGGAGTAGTCGTACCAGCCCTTGCCGGTTTTTTCGCCGTATTCGCCTTTCATGTAGTGTTCTACCAGGCGAGGGTTGGGCAAATCGGCAGGGTTGCCGGTCTCACGGAATTTTTCCATACGCATGATGTAGCTCAGATCCAGTCCGGTCAGGTCGTTCAGGCGGAACGGCCCCATCGGGTGACCAGCGCCGTAGACGCAGGCGTTATCAATATCTTCCACTTCGGCCACACCCATCTCCAGCAGCCAGCTGGCTTCGCGTGAAATCGCTGCAAAGATACGGTTGAGCAAAAAGCCATCCACTTCTTTTTTTAGCAGTACCGGCACTTTCTGGAAGACGCGGCACAGCTCCATGGTCAGATCAGCGCTTTCATCCGAGACATGTGGCCCCTTAACAACTTCCACCAGCTTCATCACCAGTGCCGGATTGAAGAAGTGCATGTTCAACACTTTATCCTGACGCTGGGTGGCATCAGCAATTTTGGAGCTGACGATGGCAGACGAGTTGGTGGCCAGAATCGCGTGCTTGGGTGCGATGCGATCCAGGTCGGCAAAAATCTTGCGCTTCAGTGAAAGCACTTCGGTGGCTGCCTCAATGACAAAGTCGGCATCACCCGCCGCAGATTCCAGCGAGTCGACAAACTGAATATTGCCGCGCGCAGCCTGCGCCTGCTCGGTGGTCAGGCGGCCTTTTTCAACGCGACCCGGCAGATAGGAATCAACAAAGGCATCGGCCTTTTTCAGCGTTTCCTGATTGACGTCAAAACATTTGACCTTGTATCCGCAAATGGCAGCCTGCAGGGCAATCTGATGACCCATGTTGCCGGCGCCCACTACACATATATTCTTGATGTCTTCAAAGTTCATTGTTGCGTCCTGTGTTTTGTTTTCCTGTTTTGAGAATTTACTACTGCTCTACATCAAATCGTTTGTCGACGGGTTGATACGGTGCCCGATTGTAACCGTATCACCCGCATGCCGACAAAGTGTTCCATAAACCCTGCCTTATTGTGGACGTGCACTGTCAGGCTCACTGTAATCACACACGCCCTGCGGGAATATGTTGCGCAGGCGTTGCTGTTGCGTCTGGTCCGGCTGCCAGCTGCCGTAGGTGCCATCGGCCAGCGCCTGATCAAGCGACTTCATCTCGCATTTGAAGATACTGCCTTCAATTGGGCCACCTGCCACCATCCGTGAGGTCGAGTAAACCGGAAACTGCTGCGTACAGGCACCCTCTGGCTGCTCGTTGAGAATGCCGTTCCAGACATCGTCTCCCTGCGCGATCAGTTCGCCCTGGGTATTGAAGCAGGCATCCTGGGCGCTGTCCGGACGCGCCGCGGCGACACTGGCATCCGGATTGGCTTTGATATTGCTCACCCACTCGTGCAGCACTTCCAGCGCCTGCAGGGTCTGGTCGAAGGCAGGCTCGGGCCGTGCATCGGTGAACCAGATCAGTTGGTTGTTACTGTGGCCCATCTGGTTCTCGATGCGCTGGCGCGCAGAGAAGGACTGATGTGAGTTGTGCATATCCAGCACGTGCTCCAGATAATGCCGCCAGTCGATGATGGGAATGTTCAGCTGGCCATCAAACACCATGCCGGACTCATACAGTGCGCTGATGGCCTGCGGATCGCCACTGGTACGCGGCGCTGGCTCACCATTGGTGGACAGGTTCATATTGCGACTGCTCCAGGGATCAAAGTTCTCCGGGGTCATTTCACCCAGAAACGGGGCGCCTTCCTGCACCATGTCAGACGGATGTTTCCAGCCGCCGACTTTTTCGTTCAGGTCGAGGAATTCCTCAGGTGTGATGGCACCTTCTGTCAGTGCCTGCAGACCGTACTGCACACCAACATTGTCCCAGGGCGTGCGCGCCCAGCCATTTTCGTCGACGCCGTAGATATTCTTCAGGTCATCGTAGTGGGTCCATACCACGTCATCCATGATCCCAGGCGGATGCATCTTGTCCTGCTCCCGTACCTGCCCATAGTGCGGGTTCATGCTCAGTGGGGTCAGGCCGCGCCAGGCAGGGATGCATTCGTTGGCACCCGGGGCGGAGGCGTAACCCAGCTGACGTTTGATGTCGGCCAGCGGATCCGGCACAGCATCGGTGGAATTGAAACCGATCAGCAGGCTGCGGTTCTCGGTGACCTGCCAGCGCGGGTTATTGCGATCAGTGACGTCCATGTAGTGTTCCAGCAACTCACAGTCACCGACGTGGATGGTCTGTGTGACCATGTCCGGATAGGAGTACTGGGCCACACCGGCGTCGATCAGACCAGGATGATTCTGTTGATACACATACTGCTGGATGGCACCGCCTGATCCACCCACTGCGACGGTGTAGTCGGGCACACCAAAACGCTTGATGAAGTGCTCTTTGACCATCAGCGCGGTTTCTCCACCGACCTGCAGGTTGTAATGCTCACCGGTACGATTGCCAGACGAGTAGATGACGGCGTAGCCCTGCCCCAGCGCCTCTGGCAAGCGTGCACGGCTGGCACTGACGCGCCCCTGACTGTGGCCAACACCCACACCACCTTCAAAATGGTACAGCAGGCGACCATTCCAGTTGGCGGGCCCCGGGTCGATGACACTGCCGGTCATTGCATCTGGCTGCACCAGGGTGGCAAAGCTGTAAAGGAAACGGTTGAGGGTGCCGCGTTCCCAGCGCACCACAAAATCCACCTCGGTGCCGTCTGTCAGCGTGGTTGTTGCCAGATCAGCCGGGCGCATACCATCCGCCGGCCAGGGTTTGTAGCCACCCTCAGTACTCATATAGTGGTATTCAACGAAGGGCTCGATCATGCAGTCCTTGCTGTAACCGATGGGCTCTGCGTCCTCGGCAGTTGCTCCAGGGGCGTAAACCGGAAAGCCCCACTCCTCGTTGTGATCAACCAGTGGCTGCACACCCCACTCCAGCACACTGGTACAGACAAAGGGATATTGCTGCGGGCCGGAGAAGATGGGACCACTGAGTGGATGGCTGGTCACCGGAAGTGAGGCCAATACCTGACCCTGGCTGTTCTGCACCGAAAGTGCCTGGCTGCCCTGCTCCAGCCCTGCCAGCAGCACATTAAATGAATTCCCAGCAGACATTGCGGTCTGTCTGACGGTTGCCAGTGGCCGGTCATCTGCCAGGAAGGTCAGCCCCTGCAGCGAATCAACCCCATTAATGGTCACCAGCACCGAGCTGCCACTAATCTGGTCTGGTGCACTGGAAGCAACAGCGAGGTCGACGGCTGCTCGCGCAGCGGCCAGGTCAGCCGCTGGATTGACGGGGTCAGTGTCGGTATCTGGTTCACTGCAGGCCGCCAGCGCGGCGAGCAGGCTAACGGTCAGGGCTAGCTGGGGTACCTTGCGAATCATGATCTGCCTCATCTTTTATTGTGGTGCGGGTGTTCTGCTTGTTATAGGACATCGATCGGTGTTCCGGCACTCATTGGCTGATTCGCCAATGACTTACCGCCGGACATTATCATGAATACGTTCAGAAATGGAGTGTCACGAAAGATTCAGGAATATGACACAACATTGTCAATATCTAATGGCAACATGCTGTCATTCGTGAAGCAAGTTGGTGCAGCCTGCATTAAAACAGCGCACCAGCAAATTGCTCACGGATGGGCCTGGATCGCTATGCCTTTGTTTTTATTAATATTAAAAAACTGGCACAGGCTTTGCTTTGTCCTAGGTGCAAGTTAATCCAACCCCAAAATTCGAGGTGAAATAAATGAGTAAGTCAGCAGTAGTAAAAATCGCAGTTCTGGCCGGTGTTATTGGTAGTGCCGTTTCTGTAAGCGCCAATGCACAGACTCCTGAAGCTTCAGGCATGTACAGCAGCAAGGACCTGCGCGTTGTAGAGTCTTCACTGCCAGAGTACCCACGTCGTGCCGAGCTGTCTGGTATCGAAGGTTACACCGTTGTTGAGTTCACTGTAATGCCCGACGGCAGCGTTTCTTCTCCTGCAGTTGCTGAATCAAACTCTCGTCTGTTCACTCGCGCCGCTCTGAGCGCCATTGAATCCTGGAAGTTTGAGCCGGTTGTTGCTGAAGCTGGTCAGGCAGTACCTGTTCGCACTCTGATGAAGTTCAGCTTCGTTGGTAAACAGTAAGATCGCAGTCGTAAGAAGTACCATGATTCACAGTTAAATGCACAGTACGCTTGTTGTTTCAAACCCGTAAGCAACAAGGCGTTTCACGGCCACAAGCCAGTGAAGAAAATACATAATCACAAAAACTGATATACGGGATAAATATGAAAACAATCAAAGCAACAGGTTTGAAATGAGTCGGTCGTTTGTCTACGCAGGCGCCGACTCGCTTTCCTTGCTTCACTCCAAACTGTCTGACAAGCTGTAACTCGTGCTCCGCCCTCTCCCGGGATTCTGAACTAACACCCCCCGCTCCTTTAAGTCCTGAATATCTCGCAGTGCCGTGTCGTTAGAACACTTGGCAAGCCTTGCATATTTTGAGGTGTTTATATAACCCTGAAAGTCATCTTCCAACATGCGATTGATGACATGCCGCTGTCGGTCATTGACAGGGTTCTGTTTGAGCTCCTCCCATAGTCGAGCTTTGAACAAGACATTCGCCAGCGTTGTTTCGGCACTGGTAATCGCCCGACCGAGGCAATCAAGAAACCATGACAGCCAGGGTGTGATGTCAGTAGATGCACGCTGCTGATGCTCTAGCTGTGTATAGTACTGCTTGCGCTCTGTTTCTATCTGCGTTGACAGACTGTAAAAGCGATCTGGCGTACCATCAGCCCTGGCAAGCGCCATGTCACCTATTGCTCTGGCTATACGTCCGTTGCCATCTTCAAAGGGGTGGATGGTGACGAACCAGAAGTGGGCAATACCGGCTTTGACAACGGGGTCGATATCGCCCCTCCGCTCGAACCATACTAGAAACCGGGCCATCTCTTCAGCCAGACGGCCGGCGTCTGGTGCTTCAAAGTGAACCTTTTCTTTACCAATGGGTCCCGAAACCACCTGCATTGGACCCGCATCCTCTGTGCGCCACTGGCCAACGGAAATTTTACGCATGCCGCTCCGACCAGTAGGGAAAAGTGCCGCGTGCCAGTCAAAAAGCCGTTCTCTGCTCAGTGGTTTGGAGAAACGCTGCGTGGCGTCCAGCATCATCTCGACGATGCCTTCGACATCACGGCTAACCGGGACAAGGACGGCGAGATCCAGACCGAGCCTGCGGGCAATGGAGGAACGCACCTCAGTGGGATTCAGGTTTTCGCCTTCAATCGCTGAAGATTTAACGACGTCATTCGTAAGAGTATTGAGCGAGGCTTCGCGCTTTAGCTCAAATCCAAGGCTCTCCATACGGCCCAGCACGCGGCCCTGTCGATATCGACAGTCTGCGAGTTTTGCTTCCAGTGCTTCCGCATCCCAGCTAAAGTCAGGCCAGTCCTGATGTTCATGTATCCACATATTATTCACCGCATGATTTGCGGTGATTATACGACCTATTCACCGCATCACCAAGCTTAATCACCGCATATCATGCGGTGATTACGGGCGTTATTCACCGCATCAGGGCTGAATCTCACTGCCGTCCCAGGCAAACACCTTGCCGCTATCATCAGTGCTGAGTTTGTCTATCACCTGCAGCAGCTGCGACACGGAGAACTCTGCGGTAAACAGCTTGTCCTCCGGCACATTCTTTTGAAAAGGCTCTGAAAGCGCACTGTCAACAGTACCCGGGTGCAGTGCACAGACAATGGCATTCTTGTTGGTACGTCGCGTTTCGATGGCAACATTTCTGATGATCATGTTGAGAGCTGCCTTGGAGGCGCGGTAGGAATACCAGCCGCCCAGATGATTGTCGGAGATGCTGCCGACGCGGGCCGACAAGGCTGCAAACAATACGGTCTGCTGTTTATTCAGGATGGGTACAAAGTATTTGGCGATCAGGGCAGGCACGATGGTATTGGCCTGATAAAGCTGCATGAACTTGTCTGCGGATAAATCACGCAGGGATTTCTCCGGCATGATCTCGTCCGTGTGCAGGATGCCTGTCGCTACGATGACGAGATCGAGGGGTGCCTGCTCTGACACTTCTTTAGCGGCATTTTTAAGTGCTGCCTCGTCGAGGTAGTCGAGCTGGTGGGTGGTGATATTTTGGGCGGCACTGTCTTGTGGCCTTCGAGAGAAGGCGTGGATGGTTGCTTCGGGATAGTGTGAGGACAGCGCCCTTGTGAATTCGCTGCCGATTGTGCCGTTGGCGCCGAATATGGCGATGTGGTTGGGCATGGAAAAGCTCTCGTTTGCGAGTGGTGTAGATGTATACGCGGTGAGAGGGGGATTGGAGCGGTGTTGGGAGTGATGTTTGGGTTGAGCGCTGGATTTACGAGAGAGGGATTGATTGAACAGCCTTTTTTGGGGCTGTTCAACCCTTCGGGCTTCGCGCTGGCGCGCTCGTCTTGGATTGCTTTGCAATCCATCGAACCCTCTTTCGGGTTCTAATCCCTCTATCCACTGCTGCTCATTTTTCTACTGCAGTTAGAGGCCCGTACAGGGGTGGATAAGGCGTATGGCGGAGAGAGAGGGATTCGAACCCTCGATAGGGGATTAACCTATACGCCCTTAGCAGGGGCGCGCCTTCAGCCACTCGGCCATCTCTCCAAAACGGGCGCCATCATAGCATAACTTTGGAGAAATGGCAGGCTTGAATGCCAAGAAATTCACTGATCAGAGTTGTTGCCGGAATCAGCGCCGCCATCCTTTTCTTTCTGGATACGTTGATATATTTCTTCGCGATGAACCGCAACATCCTTTGGGGCATTGACGCCGATTCGTACCTGATTGCCTTTTACACCGAGGACGGTGACTGTTACATCATCGCCTACCATCAGAGTCTCACCAATCCGGCGAGTTAAGATCAACATGATGTATCTCCTTTCCCATTCATGAAATCCATGCAACATCCCTTTCAGCGGCCTGAAAAGTATTCACGGAATTGTTCCAGACTGCACGGTTATTCAGTAGACCGGATAACAAACCAAATGCAGTCACGTCTCCCCAAAACAAATCACGGTCAGGCCAGGGCCTGCCTTTTCGAGCTCGCTCCCCTGATCATCCAGCCAGTGCGGTCTCTTCCCCCAACCCGAATGCGGAGTGCAGCGATCGCACAGCCAGCTCCAGGTATTTCTCCTCTATAACCACCGAAATCTTGATTTCGGAGGTCGTTATTATCTGAATATTGATCGACTCAGCGGCCAGGGTTTTGAACATCTGGCTGGCGATACCGGCGTGGGAACGCATACCGACCCCCACCAGCGACACCTTGGCAATCTTGTTGTCGACGCTGACATCACGAGCACCTACCTGCTGCGCCACTGAAGTGACCAGTTTGCGGGTCTGCTCGCTGTCCTGACGCTTGACGGTAAACGTTATGTCAGTTGTACCATCTGCGGACACGTTCTGCACGATCACGTCGACTTCGATACCCGCATCACTGACCGGACCCAGCACCTGATAGGCAACCCCTGGCACATCCGGTACACCGGAGACAGTCACTTTTGCCTCGTCACGGGTGAATGCGATACCAGAGATGATCGGTGCTTCCATTTCAGTGTTGTCCTCAAGTGTAATCAGTGTGCCGGGATCATCTTCAAAGCTGGACAGGACGCGCAATGGCACCTTGTACTTGCCGGCAAACTCCACGGAGCGTATTTGTAGTACCTTTGCCCCCAGGCTTGCAAGCTCCAGCATTTCCTCGAATGTAATCGTTCGTAACAAACGGGCATCTTCAACGACGCGCGGGTCGGTGGTGTAGACGCCTTTTACGTCGGTATAGATCTGACATTCGTCAGCATCCAGCGCCGCCGCCAGTGCCACCGCCGAGGTATCCGAGCCACCCCGGCCCAGCGTGGTGATGTTGCCATCACCATCAACACCCTGGAATCCTGCCACCACTACGACGTGGCCCTGAGCCAGTTCATTCTTTATACGCTGGGAATCGATCTCCTGGATTCGTGCCCGCGTATGCGCGCTGTCAGTCAGGATGCGGACCTGAGATCCGGTAAACGATCGGGCGCCGCAACCGCGCTTGTGCAGGGCCATGGCCAGTAACGCCACTGTCACCTGCTCGCCGGTCGACACCAGTACGTCCAGTTCCCGCGGACTTGGCTGTTCCTGGATCTTCTCGGCCAGTGCGATGAGCCTGTTGGTTTCGCCGCTCATCGCAGAAACCACAACAACGATGTCGTCGCCGTTGCTGCGGCTGGCAATAATCTTGTCGGCGACCGCTTCTATGCGCTCAACACTACCTACCGAGGTACCACCAAACTTCTTGACTATTAACGCCATATAATTGCTTCACCGACATTGACCGTGATTAAAACAGACTTGTTAAGACCTTGGCAAGTCAATAACTTACGTAATTTCATGTGATCTGCTTCACAGTTTCAATCACAGACGCCAGTGCCGCGGGCAGAGCTGCTGCATCGCTGCCGCCAGCCATCGCCATGTCGGCGCGACCACCACCTTTACCACCCACCTGCTGAGCTACCGAGTTTACGATATCGCCGGCTTTGATGCGGTCGGTCAGGTCCTGGGTGACGCCAGCGACCAGGGCCACTTTGCCACCGTCGGCACAGCCCAGCACAACCACTGCGCTGCCCAGCTTGTTCTTCAGCTTGTCGACGGTCTCACGCAGCGCCTTGCTGTCGAAACCCTCAACCTGCTGAGCCAGCACCTTGATGCCATTAACCTCAACGGCACTGGAAGCAATGTCACTGCCAGCCGCACTGGCCAGCTTGCCTTTGAGCTGCTCCAGTTCTTTTTCGGTGCTGCGCAGATTGGCGACGACCTGCTGAACACGCTCGGCAACGCCATCGGCGCTGCTGCGCAGGGTTTCACAGACCTGCCGCAATACCTGCTCTTCGCGTTCGACGTATTGCAGCGCGCCGAGCCCAGTGACGGCCTCAACCCGGCGTACACCCGCAGCAATGCCGCTTTCGGCAACCAGTTTGAACAGACCGATGTCACCGGTACGTTCAACGTGCGTGCCGCCACACAGTTCAGTCGAAAAATCACCCATGGTGACCACTCTGACCTTGTCGCCGTACTTTTCGCCAAACAGGGCCAGCGCTCCTTTCTCCATCGCCTGGTCCATGCTCATGACTTCTTTATGAACTGGCTGGTTACGCAGTATTTCCACATTGACCAGTCGTTCAATCTTTGACACTTCCTCTGCTGTCAGTGGGCTGTTGTGCGAGAAGTCGAAGCGCAGGCGATCTGCCGTCACCAGCGAGCCCTTCTGTGTCACATGGTCGCCCAGCACTGTCCGCAAGGCAGCGTGCAACAGGTGTGTCGCCGAGTGGTTAAGCATGGTGGCGTGTCGATTCTGCTCTTCGACGGCAGCCGTCAGGCTATCTCCTACTGACAGACGACCCTGGCGCAGGGTGCCTTTGTGCAGTACATGTTCGCCCTGCTTCTGGGTATCCTGCACATCAAACAGCGCGCTGATGGCGCCGTTCTGTCGCACTTCCAGAGCGCCGCGGTCACCTGCCTGGCCACCGGACTCACCATAGAACGGGCTGACGTCGAGCAATACGACAGCTTCGGTAGTTCCGATCAGATTCTGCACCGCTTTGCCATCCTGATAGATGGCCAGCACGCGGGCGTCCTCACGCAGGGTGTCGTATCCCACAAATTCGGTGGCAGCAGCGCCTTCGATGCTCAGTTTTTCCACAGCGTTAAACTGGCTGGCGGCACGTGCCTGCTGACGCTGTCCTTCCATGGCCTGCTCAAAGCCCGCCATGTCCAGTGTCAGATTGTGCTCGCGTGCCACGTCCGCGGTCAGGTCGACCGGGAACCCATAGGTATCGTAAAGACGGAATACGGTGTCGCCGGGCAGCACCTCGCCTTTCAGCTGGGAGATGGCCTGCTCCAGAATCTGCATGCCGTTTTCCAGAGTACGGGCAAACTGTTGCTCTTCTTCACGCAGGACGCGTTCCACGCGCGCCTGATCTTTTTCCAGTGCCGGATAGGCCTCGCCCATCTCGGTTACCAGTGCAGCGACCAGACGGAAGAAAAACACGTCTTTGACACCCAGCTGATAGCCGTGACGGACAGCACGGCGAATGATGCGGCGCAATACGTAACCCCGACCTTCATTGGAAGGCGTCACCCCATCAAGCACCAGGAAGGCGCAGGAGCGAATGTGGTCGGCAATCACCCGCAATGAGGTATTGGTGGTGTCCGCCACGCCGGTGATCTCTGCGGCTGCCTTCAGCAGATTCTGGAACAGGTCGATCTCATAGTTGCTGTGCACGTGCTGCAGCACCGCAGCCAGACGTTCCAGACCCATGCCGGTATCCACGGAGGGCTTGGGCAGTGGCACCAGCTCGCCGCTGGGCTGGCGGTCGAACTGCATGAATACCAGATTCCAGATTTCAATGTAGCGGTCGCCGTCTTCGTCCGGGCTGCCGGGTGGCCCACCAGCGACTTCCGGACCGTGGTCATAGAATATTTCGGAACAGGGCCCGCAGGGGCCGGTGTCGCCCATCTGCCAGAAGTTTGAGGCTTCGCCCAGACGAACCACGCGATCGGCCGGAACACCAATTTTGCTGGTCCAGATTTCGGCGGCCTCGTCGTCATCCTGGAACACGGTCACCCACAATTTGTCGCGCGGCAGCTGCAATGATTCAGTCAAAAATTCCCAGGCATAACGGATGGCGTCTTCCTTGAAGTAATCACCAAAACTGAAGTTGCCCAGCATCTCAAAAAAGGTGTGGTGACGCGCGGTATACCCGACGTTTTCCAGATCGTTGTGTTTGCCACCGGCGCGCACACAGCGCTGCGAACTGACGGCGCGCGTATAGCTGCGCACTTCGGAGCCCAGGAACAGATCCTTGAACTGCACCATGCCGGCGTTGGTGAACAACAGTGTCGGGTCGTTGCCCGGTACCAGCGAACTGCTGGGGACAATCTCATGCCCTTTCGACTTGAAATAGTTCAGGAACGACTGGCGAATATCATTACTTTTCATCTAACTGTCCAATATTGAATGGTGGCGCTGTTTGTTGGCGGCAGATTATACGCCGATGTAATTGTCCTGTCGTCAGGACACTAGGATTGTGCGGGGGTGTCCTGATCGACCGGCAGATCTATCTGGCCGTTGCTGGACAACAGGATAGCAATCGGTCGCGTTTTAGGAAAATGCGATAAAACGATTGTTGTGATAATCAAAAACGGCACACACAGGAACATACCGGCAATACCCCAGATGTATCCCCACAGCGCGAGGTTGAAGAGTATCACGATCGGACTGAGGTTCAGTGAGGTTCCCATCAGACGTGGTTCAATGATGTTGCCGATCGTGACCTGCAGCGCGCCGATCATCATCAGTACCAGCACGGCAAGATACAGGCCATCATCGGTCGACTGCGCCAGTGCGATCATGGCAGGGAAAATTGTGGCGATGATAGAGCCGACTGTGGGAATGAAATTCAGCAGAAAGATCAATGTGCCCCAGACTTCCGGAAAATTGACACCCAGCACACGCAGTATGATGTAACCAAGCGTACCGGTAATAGCACTGGTCAGCATCTTGATGGTCATGTACTTCTGAATATCACCACGCACCTTGTTGATAATCCGTCGCACACGCCGTTCACGCGCAGGGTCACCAATAAGCGCAGACAGTTTGTTGTTAAAATTACCCTGCTCCAGCAGCAGGAAACCAACATAAATCACGATCAGAATGCTGTCGGCTGCCAGCCCTGTGAATGTCAGTGCCAGTGCTGTGACCATGGAAGAGATGTCCAGCCATTCAGTCACTACCTGGGTGAATCCGCCGGCCGGAAACTGTGCAGTAAACGGTAATGACTGCCAGTAGTCACGCAGATTGGCTTCGTAAACGCGCGCCACGCTGCCCAGGTCATTCAGACTGCCACTGACAAACTGGACTATGACGGTAACGACGGTCACCCAGATCAGTATGGCTGCCAGAAAACACAGTGGGCGCGGAATATGCCAGCGCCCAACAGGGATACGTGCCACCAGATTGGCAACAAAATTTATCAGAAACCAGAAGACGATAGCGATGACCAGTGGCAGGAACAGCTGTTGCCCCACCACCAGCAGATAGATGCTGAGCGCCACTATCAGGGCACTCAGTGCAAAGTTCACCAGCGGTGTTTGTTGCCTGACACTCATTCCGCGCTCCCGGCACGCAGACAAACGATTAAGCTATCCTGCTACGTGTCCGTCGTGCAGGGTGCTGGATCATAAACTGGCAACAGCGTCGATGACAATCGAAGGTGTCAGCAGTTGCGGCAATATCACCGGCTCCAGGGCCGGGTCGCCAGGATACAGAATATACAACGGGACGCTGGGTCGATTGAAGGCATCCAGCACTTTGGTGATCTCTGGATCCTGATTGGTCCAGTCGCCCTTCATGTAGGTGACGCCATTGTCGACCAGCGCCTGCTGAACACGCTGGGTGCTCAGGGTTGTGCGCTCATTGGCCAGACAGGTGATACACCACGCGGCCGTCATGTTCAGCAAAACCGGCTTGCCCTGCGCACGCAGCTCGTCGATGCGGGCGCTGGCAAATGGCTCGAACTCGGCCATGTAGTCTTCGCCAGTCATGTCGATGCCGGTGTCACCACCCGCACCATTACCTGGCACCAGCATGGGTGTCCACAGGAAGGACAGGCCGCCGATGATCAACACAACACCAGCAACGCGACCCACCAGTGTTTTAGCGCCGCTGTGTCCTGCCGATTTCTGCAGCAGCCAGACAGCCAGAGCAACCATCAGGCCAGCAGATGCGACGGCGGTCATGCCATCAACACCCACCTGCAGACCCAGCACCCACAGCAACCACAGTGCAGCGGCGTACATCGGGAAGGCCATGAACTGCTTGAAGGTTTCCATCCAGGGACCAGGTTTGGGCATGCGTTTCATCAGGCCGGGCACAAAGGTCAGGATCAGGAACGGCAGTGCCATACCCAGACCCAGGAAGCCGAATACCAGCATTGCGACGATCCAGGATTGTGACAGTGCAAAGCCCAGCGCGGCGCCCATGAATGGTGCTGTGCAGGGGCTGGCGACGACAGTGGCCAGTACGCCGGTCAGGAAAGAGGAGCGGTAACCGTTGCCGGTGCCCAGGTTGCTGCCCAGCCCCATCAGCCGTGTACCAAACTCAAATACACCTGACAGATTTAGACCGATGACAAAAAACAGCAGAGCGAGCGCACCCACAAACCATGGCGACTGTAACTGGAAGGCCCAGCCAACGGCCTGCCCGCCGGCGCGCAGAGCCAGCAGTATGGTGGCCAGAATCATGAATGACACGATAATGCCGGCTGCGTAAACAACGCCGTGCATGCGATGGGTTCCTGATGAAGCGCCGGCTTTTGAAGT
This sequence comes from Gammaproteobacteria bacterium UBA2675, assembly GCA_002354805.1. Lineage (GTDB taxonomy): Bacteria > Pseudomonadota > Gammaproteobacteria > Pseudomonadales > Pseudohongiellaceae > Pseudohongiella. The sequence goes on along the minus strand of DEMH01000010.1, from coordinate 203,402 downwards.
CAGGTTGACCACCTTCAGGGACAACACCGGGAATACACAGGGCATCAGGTTCAGGATGACACCGCCAGCCAGTGCAAAGGCCAGAATCAGCAGCAGGTTCTGATCGCCTGCCGCCGCGCCCGGACCTGAATTGTTCATTGATTGTTCGGCAGCCACTGTAGCCAGCGCGGCCAGCCCTTCGGGCGTTGATTCAGTGGCGTTGACGACAAAACCATCAATGTCGCCGTTGCTGCGCTGTACGGCCAGCATGCCAGCTATTTCTGTGAGGTCGGTGAGCATGCGACGTGGCTGCCCGTGGGTGATCTGCACCAGGCCAGGGTAAACCGTCACGTCACGCAGGGGACCAGGAGACAGGATGCGTCGCTGCTCCGGGAAGAACCAGGCTTCTTCGACGTCGTCGAACTCGCGCTCATTGGAAGATACTGAGAAGCTGACACGGTCACCGGCAATGGCAAACATGCTGTCCAGCTTGTGGTCTTCGACCGGCAGCAGCTCGCGGGTCTCGGCAAAGGCATCTGCCCACCGGGGATCTGGTTGCAGCTCGCCATCACGATCAACTGGCAGCGTCAGGCTGATTTCAGCGTCGCCGATCAGACAGATCAGGTCGCACACCTGCCACTCTACGTGGGCAGTGGCATTGAACTGCTCACCGCTCAAGTCGGCAGGTACCTGAATGGGCACCATCAGCAGTACTTCTTCCTTGTAGGAGAATGTGACCAGGTCGGTGCCGGGGAACGGCAGCCAGCTGGGGACAGGCCAGTGAATATCGCCAGCTGTGGCGCCTTCGGGCAGCTGCCATTCATGAATCATGGTGGCGTCGCCGCTGTCGCCCGGCCATTTTGAATAGGTATGCCAGCCCTCAGTGGGCTTCAGGCGCACAGCGGTCCAAAGAGTCTCACCGGGCACTACATTGGCTGACTCGGAGACCAGTTCAACTTCGATCTCTTCACCGACGAATACTTCCGCGCTCGCTACTGTGGAAAAGACCGCCAGCATCAGCAGCAATAACTTCTGTACCAACCCCTGTCGCATCACAGCTCCCCGTCTCAAGTGCTTGAATATAGCAATATTTTCTTTTATATCAATTTCTTGACTGGCCCGATTGTAGCGTCTAAGTCAGGCGGATGGCAGTCCCCTTTGTGATAAAAAGTAACATTTTTCACACGGGTTCCAGATGCAACACAAGAAGTTGCGCCTGGCTGACTCCCCGAAACTCATTTACATCCAGCCGGTAGACCGCAGACACCTCTCGAATCGAGGCGTCAGGCCACTTGCCTGTATCCACATTAAAAGCAATGGCATCTATCAGGGTGACTCCACCGTCAGCGGACAGCACCATTTTTAAATGCTTTTCGCCAACCAGACGCTGCTGGATCACTCGAAACCGGCCATCGAACACAGGCTCCGGGAAACCCTGACCCCAGGGCCCGGCATCACGCAGCATCCGGGCTGATTCCAGGTTGTGCGCCTCGATCGGTAATTCGCCGTCGGTCAGCAGGCGGCGCTGCAGGGAATCACTTTTCAACACAGATTCGGCACAGCGCTGCAGGGCATCCTGAAATGCCGGCAACTGCTCGGGCGGCAGACTCAGTCCGGCGGCCATGGCGTGACCACCAAATCGGGTAATGACGCCGGGATAGCGTGTCGCAATGTCCGCCAGCAGGTCACGAATATGCAGCCCCTCAATCGAACGGGCCGAGCCCTTGAGCTCCTGCTCATCGGCTTTGGCAAAAATGAAGACCGGTCGGTGTAATTGTTCTTTCAGTCGTGAGGCGAGAATACCGACCACTCCCGGGTGCCAGCCTACATCGTACAGACACAGCGCGGCTGGCAGTTCACGCTGTTCCAGCTCGCCGAGCATTTCCTGCAGGGCCTGGTCGGCCTGCTCGCGCATTTCATCCTCGATACGACGACGCTCCTGATTCAGGCGATCCAGTTCGCGGGCATGGCGCTCCGCACTTGCTGGATCGTCAGTGAGCAGGCAGGCAATACCGATGGACATGTCTTCCAGGCGCCCAGCTGCGTTCAGGCGTGGTGCCACGGCAAAGCCCATGTCGGAGGCTGTCAATGAGTGCGTGGCGCGACCGGCGACCGACAGCAAGGCATAAATGCCGGGACAGGCTCGCCCCTGGCGCATGCGACGCAGGCCTTCGTTGACCAGAATTCGATTGTTACGATCCAGTGGGACCAGGTCTGCCACCGTGCCCAATGCCACCAGATCCAGCAGTTCTCCCAGATTGGGCTCTTGAATACCCGCGCGGTCAAACCAGCCCTGCTGACGCAGCAGGGCCCGCAGGCCCAGCATCACATAGAATGCCACGCCGACGCCAGCCAGCGCCTTGCTGGCAAACCCGCAGTCAGGCTGATTGGGATTGACGATGGCATCAGCATCGGGGAGTTCATCACCGGGCAGGTGATGATCGGTAATCAGCACGGCAATTCCCTTGGCCTTCAGGCGCTCAACGCCTTCAAGACTGGAGATGCCGTTGTCCACGGTAATCACCAGATCAGGTCGACGCTCGAGAGCCAGTTCGGCAATCTCGGGACTCAGCCCGTAACCGTAGGCAAAGCGATCGGGGACAATGTAATCGACGTGCTGAAAACCCATTTTGCCCAGCGCGCGCACTACCAGTGCGCAACTGGTGGCACCATCGGCGTCAAAATCCGAAACAATCAGCACCCTGCCCTGGCGCTGCAGTAACTGGTACAGCAGATGGCTCGCCTCGGGCATGCCTTTTAAAGTGTCTGGTGGCAGCAACCGGGAGAGTTTTAACTCCAGCTCCTCAGCATCGGTAATCTGGCGCGATGCGTAGATTCGCTCAAGCAAAGGCGGCACCTTGCCATGCAAGGCTGCCACCGCGGGTACCTGACGCCTTTCTATAATCATGAAATCCTTACATGCATGGAACGGGGATCAGGGGGGCCGAGCAATTGTGCTCAGCCCAGGTGTTGCTGCATGAACCGAGTGACCGCGTTGATATCGTTATCCAGCACTGAGTAACGCTCATCACGCTCAAACAGGTCCTGCATGTGCGCTGGCAGTTGCGGCGTCTGCAGACCCGCCTTTTCCACCGCCTCGGCAAACTTCACCGGGTGTGCGGTGGCCAGTGTAATCATGGGGACAGACGTATCCTGATTGCACTCGCGCGCAGCATGTACACCGATGGCGGTATGCGGATCGATCAGGAATTCGGTTTCCTCAAACACCTGGGCAATCACCTGACAGGTCGTCTGGTCATCAACGCCAAGGCTGGAGAACAGTTCGCGGGCTTTCTGCCATTTGGCCTCGTCCAGACGCTGCGGCTTTTTCCCCAGGCTGGTGACAAACTCGCTGACTGCCTCGGCATCCCGATCGAACAGGTCAAACAGATAACGTTCGAAATTGCTTGAGACCATGATGTCCATACTCGGGGACAGCGTATGTTCCAGCTCGCCCAGCGAGTATTCGTTGTCACTGATCAGACGGTGCAGAATATCATTGCGGTTGGTGGCAATCACCAGCTGATTGACTGGCAGACCCATCTGGCGTGCCAGGTAGCCCGCGTAGATGTCACCGAAATTGCCAGTTGGCACCGAGAAAGAGACCGGGCGCAGCGGTCCACCCAGATTCAGCGAGGCATAAAAGTAATAGACGATCTGCGCCATGATGCGCGCCCAGTTGATGGAGTTCACCGCCACCAGCTGACGACCGTCGGGCAGGAAGGACTGGTTGCCAAAGGCAGCCTTGACGATGCGCTGACAGTCATCAAAATTGCCCTTGACGGCAATATTGTGCACGTTGTCGCCAGGGATGGTGGTCATCTGTCGGCGTTGCACTTCTGACACGCGCTGATGCGGGTGCAGAATGAACAGATCGATATTGGCGCAGTGGCGGCAGCCTTCCAGTGCAGCGGAACCGGTATCACCCGAGGTCGCGCCCAGTACGGCCACTTTTTTGTTGTCGCGGGTCAGCACATGATCCAGCAGTCTGCCCAGTAATTGCAGGGCAAAATCCTTGAAGGCCAGCGTCGGACCGCAGTAGAGTTCCAGGACCCACTCATTGACGCCCAGCATACGCAGTGGCGCAATCGCCTTGTGGGAGAAACCAGCATAACTCTGCTCGATGATATCCTGCAGCACGTCGTCGGGTATCTCGCCATTAACAAAGGGTTTGATGACTTTAAAAGCCAGTTTGTCATATCTCAGGCCAGCCCAGGAGGCGATTTCTTCATGGTTGAATACTGGCAGTGTTTCCGGCACATAGAGTCCACCATCAGGTGCCAGACCAGTCAGCAGCACTTGTTCAAAAGTGCAGGCGGGAGACTTGCCGCGGGTGCTGATGTATTTCATGTCAGTTGTTCTCGCCATCAAATTGTTCTACGCGGATGCGGATAATTTTAGCACCCACTTCATCCAGCCCTTCGATAACACCCTGGGCGACGTCCATCACCTCTTCCTTGATGCGGCTGGTCAGAATGACAACCGGCACTATTCCCTTCTCGGCATCCTCGCCATGTGGCTCTTTCTGGATGACTGCCTCGATATTGATACCGTAGTTGGTCAGCACCTGGGATATTTTGGCCATCACACCCACTTTGTCGCGCGCAGGAATGCGCAGATAGTATTCGGACTCGATCTCGCTGATGTCGAGTATGCGCAGGTCATTGCGCAGATTGTTGAAGGCCAGTGGCGGCACCACTGAACTCGATCGTTCCTCGCGCCAAGCACGTGCGATATCGATGATGTCGGCCACTACCGATGAGGCAGTGGCTTCGGCGCCGGCGCCGGCGCCGTAGTAAAGCGTGCTGCCGGAGGAATCGCCCTTGACCACAACAGCGTTCATGACGCCATTGACATTGGCAATCAGGGTATCCTGGGATATCAGGGTTGGATGGACGCGCAACTCTACACCACTCTCAGTGATGCGTGTTATGCCCAGGTGCTTGATGCGGTAACCCAGCTCATCAGCGTACTCGATATCGGCAGTGGTGATATGGCTGATGCCCTCAGTGAATACGCGATCGAATTCCAGGGCGATACCAAAGGCATTGGAGGCCAGAATGGCCAGCTTGTGCGCGGCGTCGATACCTTCGATGTCGAAGGTCGGATCGGCTTCGGCATAGCCAAGCTGCTGGGCTTCTTTTAGTACTTCCGGGAAGTCACGCTTGCGTTCTCCCATCTCAGTGAGAATAAAGTTGCTGGTGCCGTTGATGATACCGGCCAGCCACTGGATGGAATTCGCGGCAAGACCTTCACGCAGCGCCTTAATGATGGGTATACCACCGGCGACGGCGCTTTCGTAGGCAACGACCACACCCTTCTTGCGGGCGGCTTCAAAAATGGTGTTGCCGTGCACGGCGATCAGTGCCTTGTTGGCTGTGACCACGTGTTTGCCATTCTCGATGGCGTAAAGCACCAGTTCCAGCGCTGGTTCGAATCCACCGATCAACTCGACAACGATGTCGACGTCGGGGTTTTTAGCAACATCAAACACGTCCTTGCTGACTTTGATGTTGTCTTTCTTTAATGACGGATCAGGATTGCGAGTTGCAACGTGGATAATATCAAGGTCCATGCCAACACGGCGGGTAATTTCCTTTCTCTTGGCCTGCAACAAGTGATACGTGCCACCACCGACAGTACCCAGTCCGCAGATACCGATTCGCAACTGTTGATTCTTCGTATCCTGACTCACAATTTCCTCACATCAAAAAAAAGACACGAATCCAGTTCGTGTCGGGTAAAACAAATGGATCTGTAATAATGATACGTCGATTGTACGTGACGTATTACTGGCCCAGAACGGTAGCCGCGAGGCGGTCAACTTCCATATACCCTGGAATCACTGTGCCATCCTGCAGCACGATCGCAGGCGTTCCGGAGATACCAATCTGATTGCCGATTGCATGCTGGCTGATCACCGGGTTCTGACATTCCAGCGCTGGCAGGTTTTGTCCATTTTTGGCCTGCGTCAGCGCACGCTTGCGATCACTGGCACACCACACAGAAATCATCTTGGGGTACGCTTCCGACTGGCGTCCGCCGCGCGGATAGGCTACATAGCGCACCTCTATGCCACGCTCATTGATCGCCTCGATATCACCATGCAGGCGACGGCAGAAGGTGCAGTCGACATCAGTGAACACGGTAATGCTGGCCAGCGGATCGCTCTCCGGGCTGAAAATGATCATGTCGTCTTCAGCCATATTGGCGATCAGGTCTGCCGTTTGTCCCTTGCGCGTCTCTGCGGTCAGGTTGACCAGACCCTCGGGGCGGGTCATATACAGCTCGCCGGTCATCAGGAACTGCCCGGAGCGGTTGGTATGCAGAATCTCACCCGAACTCATGATCACTTCGTAGATGCCTTCCATCGGCGTCTCGTTGACCTGTCGGACCTGCAATTGGCCCTGGCTGACAGCGCCCAGACTGGTATTCAGTGTATTGGTCAGCTCGACGGCCCATTCCGGGGTTTCCGCAGCCGTGGCGCTGCCGGCGACAAAGGTCAGTGACACGGCCGCAAGCTGTGTCCAACGCAATGCGCCATTCAGCTTAGATGACAACTTCATAGAGATTCTCCACAGCCATTTAGAGCAAGTAACATATACCCAAGACTTTACCATGAGCGGCACTACGGGCCAAAAAAAAGGGGCTCGAAAGCCCCTTTTTTCTGCATTTTTCTGCATCTTTGTGCCACAGGCTGTGACACCCGGCAGATCGCCGCGCTGGACGGCAGAGATCAGCTGACTTTTTTGTCCAGCTTTTCTGCAATACGGGCAGCACGACCAGACAGTTCGCGCAGGTAGTACAGTTTGGCCTGACGAACGTCACCACGACGCTTGACGGCAATGCTGTCTACCAGCGGGCTGTAGGTCTGGAATGTACGCTCAACGCCCACGCCGTGAGAGATCTTGCGGACAGTGAAGGCAGAGTTCAGACCACGGTTGCGGATACCGATGACAACGCCTTCAAAAGCCTGCAGACGCTCACGATCGCCTTCCTTGATCTTTACCTGAACAACAACGGTATCGCCCGGGCTGAATTCCGGGATTTCCTTGTTCATTTGCTCTTTTTCGATCATTTCAATGTATTTGCTGTTGCTCATTGCCGCACTCCCATTATTGATACCTTGCTACCGTCACGGCAGTCAGGCACCAGATTCACTGATAAATTCGTTTAACAAAACCCGCTGCTCGTCGGTCAATTGCCGCGATTCGAGCAGATCAGGCCGCTTCAACCATGTTCTTCCCAGACGCTGCTTTAACTGCCAGCGTCGAATTTCCTGGTGATTGCCGCCGGTCAGCACCGCCGGCACATCCATCCCGGCAAAGGCCTGCGGCCTGGTGTAGCGCGGACAATCCAGCAATCCGGCACCACCCTCAACCGCAGCAAATGAATCCAGACCTGCAGAGTCCTCGTTGCCAAGGGCTCCCGGCAGATACCGGATCACTGCGTCCAGCATCACCATGGCGGGTAATTCACCACCACTGAGGACGTAGTCGCCTACCGACCATTCCTCGTCAATCCGGGTTTGCAGTACCCGCTCATCGATGCCCTGATAGCGCCCGCAAACCAGTATCAAATTCGTCCGACCGGCCAGTGACTCAACACCTGCCTGGTCCAGCCTGCGCCCCTGGGGTGACAGGTAAATCACCGTCGGCCTGCTGTCATGCCAGGCCGTGGCTGCGTCGATGGCCTGACACAGCGGCTCGGTCTTCATCAACATACCGGCACCGCCGCCAAACGGCTTGTCATCAACTGTGCGGTGCCTGTCAGTGGTGAAATCACGCGGATTCCAGCACGCCAGGTCCAGCAGCCCATTGCGACAGGCGCGACCAGTGATGCCGTAGTCGGTCACCGCGGTGAACATGTCCGGAAACAGTGTCACTATGGCGACTTTCATGGTGCAACTTTCATGGCGACGCCTTCCCGGTGGCACTCTTAAAGCAGGTAGTCAGCGCCCCAGTCCACCACAATGACGCCAGCCGTTCGATCCACCTTGACCACAACGTTGTCGGGCAGCCAGGGAATCAGTCGCTGCACATCATCAATGCTGTCAGCGCTGGCATCTACCACCAGCACGTCGTTGGCGCCGGTCTCCAGCAGGTTGCTGACTTTGCCGAGGCACTGCCCCGCCGTATTCTCGACCCGCAGGCCTATCAATTCGTGCCAGTAATAATCGTCTTCCGACAGATCCGGCAAGGAATCGGCCTGCACATAGAGCTCCACGTTGGTCAGCTCACGCGCCGCTTCCGGCGTGTCATAACCAACAAAGTGCCCCACCAGCCCTTTGCCGTGCGGTTTACCAGCATCCATGTCGAGCTGTTTCTCAAGCCCCTGACATGTTACGTAAAACGTTTTGTACTCAAGCAGGTTATCGCGTGGCTGAGTAAATGAAATCAGCTTGACCCAACCCTTGATGCCATAAGGCGCACCTATGCGCCCCAGACAGATCCGGTCTGCAGATAACGCTGCCAATGCAACTCCGGCTATCAGGCCTGAGTGCTGGCGGCCGCGCTCGCCTGCTTGATCAGCTCAGCTACACGCTCGCTGGCCTGTGCGCCCTGGCCTTCCCAGTGCTTTACACGGTCCAGATCGATACGCAGACGCTCCTCGTTACCACGCGCTACCGGGTTGAAGAACCCAACACGCTCGATGAAACGGCCATCACGCGCATTGCGCGAATCAGTTACTGTGATGTGATAAAAAGGCTTTTTCTTGGCGCCGCCGCGAGCCAGTCGGATTGTGACCATAGACTACATTTCCTAATGTTAGCTTCGTACGAAAACAGAGTATTCCCGACACAGTGCCGGAAAAAGTGCGGTATTCTAAGCGAATTGGCCGCCAGAGGGAAGAAAACTTTGGTTTTTTTCACACTGCGGCCGTACTGTTGGGGCAGTTGTCAGAATCGCGGCGGACCACCGGCACCCGGGAAGCCGCCTGGCCCCCGCATACCGCCCAGGCCACGCATCATATTGGCCAGCGCGCCGCTCTTCATTTTCTTCATCATTTTCTGCATTTGCTTGTGCTGCTTAAGCAAACGGTTCAGGTCCTGGATCTGTGTGCCAGAGCCCTGACAGATACGCCGCTTGCGGGATCCGTTGAGAGCATCCGGATTGCGCCGTTCCTTGGGCGTCATGGAGTTGATAATGGCCTCCATGCGGCTGAACTGCTTTTCATCCACCTTCGCGGCTGCACCCGGTGGTAAGGCGCCCATACCGGGCATCTTGTCCATGATGCTGGCCATACCCCCCATATTCTTCATCTGCTGCAGCTGTTCGCGGAAATCCTCAAGGTCGAATCCCTTGCCTTTCTGGAATTTGCCAGCCAGCTTCTCTGCCTTGCTGCGGTCGACCTTGCGTTCCGCTTCTTCGATCAGCGACAGCAGGTCACCCATGCCCAGGATGCGAGAGGCGATACGGTCCGGATAGAACGGCTCCAGCGCGTCAATCTTTTCGCCCATACCGATAAACTTGATCGGCTTGCCGGTGACCTGGCGTACGGACAGCGCGGCACCACCGCGGGAGTCACCATCTGCCTTGGTAAGCACCACACCGGTCAGAGGCAGCGCATCGCTGAAGGCCTTGGCTGTGACAGCCGCATCCTGACCGGTCATGGCATCAACCACAAACAGGGTTTCAATCGGGTTCAGCGTGCGGTGCAGGCGACTGATCTCATCCATCATCTCGCCGTCGATGGCAAGGCGACCAGCGGTATCCACCAGCAGCACATCAACAAATGCCTTGCGCGCTTCCTTGACCGCTGCCTGGGCAATGTCTTCCGGCTGCTGTGAGATATCTGACGGGAAGAACCTGACGCCAACCTCTTTGGCCAGGGTCTCCAGCTGTGCGATCGCGGCGGGACGATAAACGTCGGCGCTGACCACCATTACCGATTTTTTCTGGTCGTTTTTCAGCAGCCGCGCCAGTTTGGCGACGGTCGTGGTTTTACCCGCGCCCTGCAGACCTGCCATCAGGACGATGGCGGGCGGCTGGGCAGACAGGTCCAGCTTTTCGTTGGCCACGCCCATGACCGCTTCCAGCTCGGCCTGAACGATCTTGATGAAGGCCTGACCCGGACTCAGGCTCTTGGAGACCTCCTGACCGACAGCGCGCAGCTTGACCCGCTCGATGAAGTCCTTGACCACCGGCAGCGCAACATCCGCCTCAAGCAGCGCACGTCTTACCTCACGCAGCGCCTCTTCAATGTTGTTTTCCGTCAGCGTCGCCTTGCCACTGATCTTGCGCAGGGCACCGGAAAGCCGTTCGGTTAAGCTGTCAAACATAGTCAATAGACCTCGGAAACTGGTATATCGTAAATAATGGCGCGTATTATCCCCTTGATACGCGCCCGCTACAATAGCCGTCAGGCAGAGCTCCGGGCTCGCGTGGCAAGCCAAAAAATGCTTCAACGCCTTGGACAGTTATGCGACACTCTGCCCACAACATGCGGACTGAGCCCTTCAGACCCGCCCGCTTGAGCGATTGTCAATAACAAGGATTTGTCTGCTTTCATGCCCATTTCGACGCTGTCAGGCATTACTGCTATCGTGCTGTACATTGCCAGCCTGAGCTTTCAGAGTCACGCCATTCGGACGCAGAACGCCCGCATCAAGGCCGGCCCGGCTGTCGCCGCGACCGGGCTGGCAGCAGTTGTGCTGCATGGCATCAGTGCCTGGCAGCTGGTGGTGCGCCCGGATGGTTACCATTTTGGCATTATGGAAGTCAGCACACTGATCCTGGCCGCCATCGCCCTGCTGGCCATGATTACCAACCTGCGCAGACCGCTGGCCATCATTGTGATGTGGGTCTTCCCGCTGGCCGCCATCACGTTGCTGCTGTCCCTGCTGTTTGACAGCGATTACCCTGCACAGCAACTGAGCTCCGGTCTGGCCGCCCATGTCCTGTTATCAATTATGGCTTACAGCCTGTTTGCGCTGGCGTCACTGCAGGCAACATTTCTGGCCTTTCAGAACTACAATCTGCGCCACCAGCATGCATCAGCCGTCATCCGCCGCTTCCCGCCACTGCAGGACATGGAAAAACTGCTGTTTGAATTGTTGTGGATTGCCCAGGTACTGCTGACGCTGGCGATCGCCGCAGGCTTCATGTTTGTTGATGACCTGATGGCACAGGGGCTGCCGCACAAGACAGTCTTTTCGCTATTGGCGTGGACGGTTTTCTCGGTGTTGCTGTGGGGCCGACATCGTCTTGGCTGGCGTGGCAATACCGCCATCAAGGGAACGCTGGCCGGTTTTGCCCTGCTGCTGCTGGGTTTTTATGGCTCAAAGATTGTCATCGAATTCATCCTCGGAGGTTAGGCACTGATGGACGGCGACTCATCGGTACCCATTCTCACTGGTCTGCTGGTTTTTCTGATTTTCGCTTCAGCTTACTTCTCAAGTTCGGAAACGAGCATGATGTCGCTGAACCGTTATCGACTGAAGCACCTGGTGCGGCAAAAACACGCTGGCGCGCAGCGGGTCAGCCGCCTGCTGGAAGCGCCTGACAAACTGCTGGGCGTGATACTGATCGGCAACAACTTCGTTAACCTCCTGTCTGCGTCGATCGCCACGTCCATTGCCATTCAACTGTTCGGCAATCCGGAAACCGTGCTGACGACCATCGTCATGACATTGCTGATCCTGATTTTTGCCGAAATCACCCCCAAAACCATCGCTGCCCTGCATCCGGAGCGTATCGCCTATCCGTCCAGCCTGCTGCTGGTATTGTTGCTGAAGGTGCTGTACCCGCTGGTATGGATGGCTAACCGCGTGTCTCACCTGTTGATTCGCGCATTCGGCATCAAACCCGAGTCCTCCGCAGATCACCAGCTCAGTCCGGAGGAGCTGCGCACGGTGGTGCACGAATCAGCACAGCTGATTCCGGCCCAGGGCCAAGGCATGCTGCTTAATGTGCTGGACCTGGAGAAGGTCACGGTGAACGATATTCTGGTGCCGCGCAGTGAGATCACCGGCATCGATATGGATGACGACCTGGACGACATCCTGCTGCTGATTGGCACCGCGCAGCACACCCGGCTGCCGGTGTACCGCAAGGAAATCGACAATGTCATTGGGGTGCTGCATATGCGCAGCATTGCCCGACTGGCTCAGTCCAACGACATTACCAAGGACGATATCAGCAATGAACTGGACGCGGCCTATTTCATTCCGGAAAGCACGCCGCTGCACACACAGCTGTTCAACTTTCAGCGTCATCGCAAGCGCATGGCCTTTGTTGTTGATGAGTATGGTGACGTCAAAGGCATCATCACCCTGGAAGATATTCTGGAAGAAATTGTGGGTGAATTCACGACCGATGTGGCCGACAGCAGCCAGGATGTTCACCCACAGGAAGACGGTACCTACCTGATAGACGGCACGGCAACTCTGCGCGATATCAATCGCATTCTTGGCTGGGAGCTGGACACCACCAATGCCAAGACGCTTAATGGATTACTGATGGAGACGTTGGAGGCCATCCCCGATTCTGCTATCGGCATTCAGATTGGTGAGTATTTTGCAGAGATCGTTCAGGTAAAAGACAATGTGATCAAGACCGTACGCATGTGGCGTGCCGAACCGGCCGACCACACCAACGAGACAGACGGCTGATTTTTCTGACTTCAGCTTCTGGCGCTTCGCTGCTGCTGCCAATGTGCCGTGTGTACACCAGAGACAATATCGAAACCCTGTACTGTCAGCGACTGCGGACTGCTGTCAGCCGCGCTCATCTGGCACGCCAGACCCAGGCGAAAAGCGCCATGTATCCCAGACCATACCTGCCAGTGATCCGCACCTGATTCAGGTGCCGGCTGTATCGGCCTGTGCAGAGTCATGGCCAGACCTTCCGCCGCAAGCGGTTCAAAAGAAAAGTGTCGCAGCGCGTGTGCCAGCCCCATGCCACAGGCTTTCACGCAGGCTTCCTTGAGTGTCCAGATTTCCAGAAAAAGTGACTGCCTGATGTCGGCCGCACTGCTGTTGAGCAGCTGAAATTCTTCATCAGTAAAAAAGCGCTTTGCCAGTGCCAGTGCATCCACCTCGCGTGTGTGCGGCTCGATATCAACCCCCACTTCGCCACTGTCGCATACCGCAATGGCCAGCATGCCGTCGGCGTGGGTCAGATTGTAGGAGCCGGCGGTCGGGACAACACCGGGCGGTGCGAATACAAAGGGTTTACCGTGATGCGAGCGCCTGAATCGCCAGGCACCCGGCTCAACAGCGGGCCAGTAGTGACTCAGTAATTTGCGCAGTGCCACCCGCGTATGCAGAAAGGTGAACTGTCCTTTGGGTAGCCGCTGACTGTCAAAACGCTTTTGCTCATCTTCGCTGAGCAGACCGGCCGACATCGCCTGCAACTGCTGCAGTGTCATGTCCGGCTCAGGAACAAGCCACAGATCAATAGACATTCTGCAATCCGGCCTGCAACTGAACCCTCATGTTTTTACCGCCTTAACTTTCAGGAAATCAGATCGTACTTCCTGAGATAACCGCGCAACTGGTGATAGCTCAGGTTAAGAAACTCTGCTGTCTTGCGCTGATTAAACTGGCAGTGTTCCAGCGCTTTTTTCAGCATGTCTGTCTCGTAGTCCTGCATGTGCTGCCTGAAATCCAGCGGCTCAGCATTCCAGCCGGCAATGTTTGCTGCTGGTGCAGGCGCAGACGCGCTGTCCGTCACAGCCGGCATGGATTCATCACCACTGGATTGTGCCGCCCGCACTGGCGACACCGTGGGCCGGTAGGGAGATTCAAAGGGGTTGAATACCAGACGGCTGACCGTTTTCCCGGGATGCTGATAGACCGCACGCTCAACAACGTTCTTCAACTCGCGGATATTGCCGGGCCAGCTGTATTTGAGCATCTGCTGAATGACGCCGTCAGTGAAACCGGCAAAGTAGTCCAGCCCCAGCTCTTTTACCATGGCTACCGCAAAGTGTTCGGCCAGCACGATGATATCGTCTGATCGGGCACGCAGCGGCGGCAAGGTGATGACATCGAATGACAGACGATCGATCAGGTCTTCACGGAATTTGCCGGCCCTTCCCAAGGCCGGAAGGTCCTCATTGGTGGCTGCTATCAGTCGCACGTCCACGGTCAGGGTCTGATTGCCACCGAGGCGCTCAAACTCGCCGTATTCGATCACCCGGAGGATCTTCTCCTGGACCATCATCGAGGTATTCGCCAGCTCGTCGAGGAACAGTGTGCCGCCATCAGCACGCTCGAAAAAACCTTTGCGCTGTCCGGCGGCACCCGTAAAGGCGCCACTTTCGTGACCAAACAGCTGCGCCTCGAGTAATGACTCACTGAGGGCCGCACAATTGATTTTAAGGAAGTTGTTTTGCCAGCGGCTGGAGAGATAGTGCAGACGCGCTGCAATCAGCTCCTTACCTGTGCCCCGCTCACCCACGATCAAAACCGGCTTATTAAGCGGCGCAACCTGCGAGACGTGCTCCTGCATTTCCAGAAAACAGGCAGATTCGCCTATCATACGCGGAAGGGAAATATCGTCAGACACCGAAACTCTCCTGTTTCTTATGGTCTGAAATCAAGCTCAGACCAACATGTCGCGAAAAATACCACTTATTGACTCAAACAACCAATAGAGCAAACGACTTAGAACCAGCAAAAAATATTTATTAACTTACTTTTCAATGCTTTATGATTATTATCAAAAACTGGCACAGAACCTGCTCACCACAGTGTGGAACACAGTCGCACCCAAGGATGCACTGAAACACCAACACTATTTCAGAGGTAAGACAATATGGGTATCTTCTCACGCTTGAGCGACATCATTAACTCCAACATCAGCGCCATTCTGGATAAGGCTGAGAATCCGGAGAAAATGATTCGCATGATGATTCAGGAAATGGAAGAGACCTTGGTGGAGGTGCGCAGCAACACCGCCAAAGTGATCGCCGAAAAGAAAACCGTCAATCGCCGCATTGAGCAGTTGCGTCGTCAGGCCGCCGACTGGGAAGCCAAGGCCGAATTGGCACTGGGCAAGGATCGTGAAGATCTGGCCCGGGCGGCACTGGTCGAAAAGGCCTCTGTTCACACCACCATTACGATGCTGGAAAGCGAACTGGTCAAGCTGGATGACACGCTGGACAAGCTCAGCACCGAGATTGAACAGCTGCAGGCCAAACTGACTGATGCCCGCGCACGTCAGAAGACTCTGCTGATGCGCACCAGTGCCGCTCAGTCACGCGTGGATGTCAATCAGAAGCTGCACAGCACCAGTATTGACAGCGCCATGAACAAGTTCGAGTATTACGAGCGCAAGATCGACCTGATGGAAGGCCAGGTAGACAGCATGAACATCAAACAACGTGGCCTTGCCGATGAGTTTGAAGAGCTGGCAAATCGGGAAAAGATCGATCAGGAGCTGGAAAGCATCAAAGCCAAACTGAACAAACAGTAAAGGACCCCGGTCATGGAATTCTTTGAATTTGTCATAGCGCTCGTCTCCATTGGCGGCACATTCGTGACAATCTGGGTGGTTCTGCTGTACCGGCGCAAGGAGAAGCAATTGCCGGCTGCCGCTCAGACCTACACTCTGAATGAGCTGAGTAAGTTGGCGGATACGATGAACCAGCGTATCGACACGCTGGAAGCGATACTCGACGCTGAGGTGCCGGGCTGGAGGGAACAGCATGAGCAGTCAAAATGATCAAGGCGCCTTCACCCGCCCACGCCCGAAACTGGCGCTGGACCGGGATAACCGCAAACTGCTGGGTGTCTGCGCTGGATTTGCGCGATACCTGGAAGTACCGGCGGCTCTGGTTCGTGTCATCTACCTGATTGCCTGTCTGGTCTCTCCGATTCTGCTGATCGCCTACTTTCTGCTGTACTGGCTGATCGAAGATGAAGAGCGACCTGCCCGACTGAAAGCCGCAATCTCCCGCAAGCGCGATGACACAGAAGCAGTCATGCGCGAAGCTGAACGCGAAGCGGGCTACAGGCCCACTGATGACAGGGTAGAAAGTGAGCCCGCGCAGGAAGCAACAGGGACAGGTCGATTCAATCTGAAGCGCCCGTTCTACCGCAGCCGACGCAATGTGCGTATAGCCGGTGTCTGTGCAGGGATTGCGGATTACCTGGGTATCAGTACCTTCCTGGTGCGCCTGATTACCTTCCTGTCGTTGTTTATCGTGGGAGGTCTGACTCTCTGGGCATATGTGATCCTCTGGATTGTGCTTGACAAGGAGCCCAAAGTAAGTAAAAAAGGAACTCAGGGCACCCAGAGAACGCAGGATAGAGCCGCAGAAGCTGCGCAATACAAAGCAAACGTTGACGATTGTGTCAACAATCTGCGAGCCACAGAACAGCGCTTACAGGAAGTTGAAGCGTTTATCACATCCAAGCAGTTCCGGTTGCATTGTGAAATCAACAGGATCTGATCGGCCATGGCAAAACTGCCGGACTTCGATACCTTGCTGGCCATGCATCGGGAAGACCCCGATGCACTGGACCGGTTGCGCAACAAACTGACCTCGGAACTGGTCGCCTCAGCCTCTTCCGACACTCAGCGCCGCCTGGCCGGACTGCAGTTCAGAATCAACATGGAGCTGCGCCGCGCTGGCAATCCAACTGCCGCCTTTCTGAAGCTTTCCAACATGATGCAGGACTCGTTCTCTGAACTGAACTTCTGCCTCAACAACCCGATCGACGCTGTCAAAGCGAGACAAGGCGGCCCGAAAGCTGATATTCTGCCCCTCGATTCTGCTGCCAGAAAGCAAAACGATACACCCGGCACGCCTACCAGACACTGAGCGTGCCGCCAATTCAGCGTCAACGGTTACTGCCTGATATTTCATGAAATTTTGCCCTCAATGTGCCGGCCCGATAACACATCACATACCGCCCGGCGATGACAAGCTGCGTTATTGCTGCCTCCCCTGTGACAAGGTTTATTATCAGAACCCCAACAACGTCGTGGGCACACTGCCAGTGTGGCAGGATCAGGTTCTGTTGTGCCGACGGGCCATTGAGCCCCGCAAAGGCTACTGGACGCTGCCTGCCGGCTTTCTGGAGAATGGTGAGACCACTCTGGAAGGCGCCATCCGGGAAACCCACGAGGAAGCTGGTGCCAGGCTGCAACTGCCCTCAGACAGCCTGTATGCGCTGTTCAACCTGCCTGTAATTAATCAGGTATATGTGTTTTTCCGCGCGGATCTTGCCAGCCTGGACTTCGACCCCGGTGAGGAAAGCCTTGAAGTCAAACTGTTCAGAGAGCACGAAGTGCCCTGGGACAACATAGCCTTTGCCGTCGTTCGAAAGACGCTGGAGCTGTACTTCGAGGATAGACGCAAACAGCACTATCCGGTGAGGATGTTTGATGTGAGGTATTCGCCAGAGAGAAAGGCGGATATTCAGTTGATCAGCCAGAGCTGAAAGACTGCATTGTTGGCAGTTGGCCTCTGCGTCCCTGCGCGGCCGTTTGCGTCCTGCTCGCATCCTGCGTGTAATGTCCGTTTACCCAGCGGCCGGAAGAACCGCTCTTTATCCTTGAGCTCCCTGCATGGCGGGCTTTGCCTCGCTTGGCGCATTTCGTACCTGGCTCGGCTTGCGTCCCCTTGATGGTAGTCTTGTCGCTACTCGGGGCCGATCATACGTCACCAAACCTGGAACCTGCAACAAATTGTGTCACAACTGCGACAAAGCGTCATAAGTTGGGGATGAATGTATTCAGTTATGCCGTCAGCAGTGAGCCGACTCGGTGAGACTGGTCAGTACGGCAGCAGCGCCACGACATCGTAGGCAGGTTCTTCGTAGGGATGGGACGCTTTCAGTGCCTTGATGGCCGCCTCGACACAGGTTTCCGTACAAATCATCTCCACACGGTACTCACTGACCGTCTCCAGCTCACCCTGCGAACCAATAAAGGGATTGGCACCATCCAGTGGCCGGAACTGGCCCTGACCGGCGACCAGCCAGCAACAGCTGTCATAATCGCCAATACGGCCTGCACCCGCCTCGAACACAGCCTGCTTGACCGGTTCAAGATGGGACTCGGGCACGTAAAAAGTCAGTTTCAGCATTACTTCAACCAGGCTCGGGCGTTACGGAACATTCTCAGCGTCGGGGCGTCTTCCTGCCACTCCGCCGGATGCCATGAGTTCTGTACGGCACGGAACACACGCTCCGGGTGCGGCATCATGATGGTGACACGTCCATCGCGACTGCAGACTCCGGCAATGCCGGCTGGCGAACCGTTGGGATTCTCGGGGTAGTGCTCCGTCACTTCACCATAGTTGTCTACGTAGGCAACGGCAATGCCTGATGCAGCCTTCAACTGCGCGCGCTGGGTGGCGTCAGCGAACTGCGCCCGCCCTTCTCCATGCGCCACGGCAACCGGGAATACAGAATCTTTCATGCCGGTGAAAAACACCGAGGGTGAATCTGGTACCTTCAGCAGACTGACACGAGCCTCAAACTGCTCAGAACGATTGCGTTCGAAGCGCGGCCAGTTCTCCGCGCCCGGGATCAGCTCGTGCAGCAATGACATCATCTGACAGCCATTGCAGATGCCCAGCGACAGTGTGTTGTCTCGTTTGAAGAAGGCTTCAAACTGGCGTCGCAGTGGTTCATTAAACAGCACAGACTTGGCCCAGCCACCGCCGGCTCCCAGCACGTCGCCGTAAGAGAAGCCGCCGCAGGCGGCCAGTACGTTGAACGCATCCAGAGCTACGGCGCCGCTGAGCAGATCACTCATGTGCACATCAACAGCCTTGAAACCGGCTCGATCAAACGCCGCTGCCATTTCCACATGACCATTTACGCCCTGCTCACGCAGGACGGCTACGGCGGGACGTACGCCGGTATTTATGTACGGCGCAGAAATATTCTCGTTCACATCAAAGCTGAGTCGCGCATGCAGGCCCGGGTCTTTTTTGTCAGCAAGGCGTTCGTATTCCTGCTCGGCACACTCCGGATTGTCCCGCAAGGCCTGCATTTCGTAACTGGTGCGGGCCCAGACCTGCTGGCAATGTGTGCGTGTGGTGTCGAGCAGCAGGCGCCCTGAATTGAAAATGCGAATCTGGTCGCCAGCTACTGGCCGGCCGAGTACACAGGCACAGTCGGACAGGCCAAACTCTTCGACCAGGCTGATAACCTGGTTCAGCTGCGCCGACGACACCTGCAGCACGGCGCCTGGTTCTTCGTTGAACAGCACGTCTATCTCCGTAGGCTGAACGTCCTGATCCGAGGAGAGCAGCTCCGCCAGCTGGATATCCAGACCACAGTGTCCCGCAAACGCCATCTCCAGCAATGTCGTGATCAGACCGCCATCAGAGCGGTCGTGATAGGCCAGCAGCAGGCCGTCGGCGTTAAGCTGCTGGATCAGACCAAAGAAATTTTTCAGATCTTCAGGACTGTCCAGGTCGGCTGGTGTTTCACCGAGCTCGCGGTAAACCTGCGCCAGCGCCGAGCCGCCCATGCGGTTGCGGCCACGCCCCAGATCCAGCAACAGCAGCTCGGTATCGCCCCGCTCCAGCCTCAGCTGTGGGGTGATGGTCCTGCGTACATCCTGAACCGGCGCAAAGGCCGACACTATCAATGACAACGGTGCGGTGTTGCTCTTTGCCTCGCCGTTCTCCTTCCAGACCGTGCGCATGGACATAGAGTCCTTGCCGACCGGAATACAGATACCCAGCGCCGGGCACAGCTCCATACCTACCGCGCGAACGGTCTCGTACAGGCGCGCATCCTCTCCGGTGTGACCAGCCGCCACCATCCAGTTTGCCGACAGTTTGATATCACGAATGTCCCTGATGCTGGCCGAGGCGATATTGGTGATGGCTTCAGCAACCGCCATGCGACCTGATGCGGGCGCATCCAGCAGTGCGATCGGCGTTCGCTCGCCCATGGCCATGGCTTCACCGGCATAGCTGTCGAAAGAGGCGGCTGTCACGGCGGCATCAGCCACCGGTACCTGCCAGGGCCCAACCATCTGGTCGCGTGACACCAGACCGGTTACGGTGCGGTCGCCAATGGTAATCAGGAAATTCTTGCTGGCGACTGCTGGCAGACTCAACACCCGCTCAAGCGCATCATCGAGCTCAATCTGGGCCGTATCCAGTCCCACGGTGCGTACCGTCTCGCTGCGCACATCGCGGTGCATACGCGGGGGTTTGCCAAACAGCACTGACATCGGCAGGTCAATCGGACGGTTGCCGAAGTGGCTGTCGTCCAGCGCAATATGTTTCTCTTCAGTCGCCTCACCCACTACCGCGAAGGGGCAACGTTCACGTTTGCAGATGGCTTCGAAGTCGGCCAGACGATCGGGCATAACCGCCAGCACATAACGCTCCTGTGCTTCGTTACACCAGATTTCCAGTGGCGACATGCCCGATTCCGCGTTCGGCACCTGACGCAGATCAAAACGACCACCACGCTCGCCGTCTTTAACCAGCTCGGGCAGCGCGTTGGACAGGCCACCGGCACCGACGTCGTGAATGAAGGCAATCGGATTGTTGTCGCCCATCTGCCAGCAGCGATCGATGACTTCCTGGCAGCGACGTTCGATTTCCGGGTTTTCGCGCTGCACAGAGGCAAAATCCAGATCGGCACTGCCGGATCCGGCTGCCATCGACGAGGCCGCACCGCCACCGAGCCCGATCAGCATGGCCGGACCGCCCAGCACGATCAGTCTGGCCCCTGGCGCAAAGGGCTGCTTCTGCACATGCGACTCACGAATATTGCCGATACCACCAGCAATCATGATGGGCTTGTGGTAACCACGCACTTCATTGCCATCTACCGCAGGCACCGACTCCTCATAGGTACGGAAATAACCGCAGAGATTGGGCCGGCCAAATTCGTTATTGAAGGCAGCCGCACCAATCGGACCTTCCAGCATGATATCCAGTGCCGAGACGATGTGCGGCGGGCGACCGAAATCTTCTTCCCAGGGCTGTGGCAATGCCGGTATGCGCAGATTGGACACGCTGAAACCGCACAGACCCGCTTTGGGTTTGGCGCCTGTGCCGGTAGCACCTTCGTCACGGATTTCACCACCGCTGCCGGTTGCCGCGCCCGGGAATGGCGCGATGGCGGTCGGGTGATTATGTGTCTCCACCTTCATGAGAATGTGGATGGGTTCCTCTGTATAGGTGTATTCATGCGTGAGCGGCTGCGGGAAAAAACGCCCCGCAACGCTGCCACTCATGACGGCCGCATTGTCCTTGTAGGCAGACAGAACGTTGTCCGGAGATTTGGCGTGCGTGTTGCGGATCATGGCAAACAGCGACAGATCCTGATCTATGCCATCGATAGTCCAGCTGGCGTTAAATATCTTGTGCCGGCAATGCTCGGAATTGGCCTGAGCAAACATCATCAGCTCTACATCGTTGGGATTTCGGCCAAGGTTAGTGAAGGCCTCCACCAAATAATCGATTTCATCATCGGCCAGCGCCAGACCGAGCTCACGGTTGGCGCTCACCAGCGCCTGACGGCCCTTGCCCAGCACATCAACCTGCGCCATGGCGGCCGGCTCGGCATGGGTAAACAGCTGAGCGGCCTGCTCCACTTCATTCAGGACGGCCTGGGTCATCTTGTCGTGCAGGTGGGTATCAAGCAGTATCAGCTCATCATCGCTCAGCGAGCCTTCGACCGTGACATGCCATTCAATGCCGCGCTCCAGGCGGGCAACGTCTGTCAGACCACAATTGCGGACAATGTCAGTCGCCTTGCTCGACCAGGGCGAGATGGTGCCCGGGCGCGGCACAACCAGCCGGTACACGCCCTGGGCACTGCCCTGCGTTTCTTCTGCCATGTCGCCATAAGCAAGTAACTGTCCCAGAATCTCCAGCTGCTCGCTTGCCATGGGTGCGTCGCAGTCAACCAGATGGACAAATCGCGAGTGAATTGCCGTTACTGCTGGCAGGTCCTGCTGAACGCCGCGGAGCAGTTTGCGAAGTCTGAAGTCGGAATGAGCGGTGCTGCCGGGAAGAACTAGCATTGTGTCAGATAGCCTTACAAGTTGGTGGTCAGGGATGCAGGTTACCGGACACAGACGCGCCGGCATTCGGGTGCGACGATTATACAGGAGTCGCCCTGAAAAATCAGACTATTGTCGCCATATGGTGGCTTCTGGACTGGCTAATCGAAGAGCTTAGCGACGGCGCTCGCGGAAAAACCGGCGCATCCGCTCGGCGCTGGGCTCGGCAAGTACCCCTGCTGTCACCGCCAACTTGTGGTTGTACTGGCCCTGCGCCAGCAGGCGCTGACCGCTGATGACCGCGCCATAACGCGGCTCCTCTGCGCCGTACACAAGTCGGGCTATGCGGGCATGAATAATGGCGCCGAAGCACATGGTGCAGGGCTCGATTGTCACATAGAGACTGCAGTCGGGCAGACGATAGTTACCAAGTCTGTGACTGGCTTCACGCAGGGCCATGATTTCGGCATGCGCGGTGGGATCGTGACTGCGCCTGGGCTGATTGAAGCCGTGCCCTATAATCGCACCCTGATACACCACAACCGCTCCAACCGGCACTTCGTCCACCCGGGCAGCCTGGTCAGCCAGCAGCAGAGCCTGCTCCATCCAGAATTGATCTTCCGGCTGCGCAGGCGCCAGCAACTCAGGCACCGCCAGGGTATCCAGGTCACTGTTTTCTGCCATGACTCCCTCCTGCTGCATATATCGTTTGCATCACTGTTTATCGTGTGTCGATGGCTGCCCATGTTCGGCTGGCGTTTCAAGCACGGCCAGGACCCGCTCGCGATCAGCCTCCAGCGTCAGTGCCTGCATGGCGCGATCGCGAGCCAGCAACGACTGTTTGCTGGCCGCTTCCCGAAACGGGGTATCGCCCAGTTCTCCCAGAGCCCGCAAGGCTTTTTGCAGGCGCAACTGAATCTCGACAAGCGCCGCACCATCCCGGGCAATCAGCATGAACGCATCTTCAAACAGGTCTGCTGTGCTAAGCGCCGGAATGTAGACCCGCGGATATCTTGGTGCGCTGGTACTACGAGAATCTGAGTCTGTGTTCGCCGATGATGGCCCTTCGGCCCACCGCGACAGCAATCGCGTCTGCCGTCCAATAACATCGATCGCGGTGCCCGGGTCGTTGACACCGGGCGAAAGGGCGCGGCAGGCAATTTCGCTGAGCACCGCCAGACCAAACCGGGGATCCTGATCAAAGCTGCGATCATCGTCAATAGTTACCGCATCACAGATGGCAGCGCTCAGCGCAGCGGTGTCAACTTCGCTGCTGTTGTCACACTCGAACCAGCCCAGTACAGCCCCTTTGTAGACAAAGGCACCTGGAACAACGGACAGGAAAATTCTGACGGACATTTTTTCGCAGCATTCGGTCAGCGCCGACATGTCGATATGCTGGACGTATCCAATACGTGCAGCACAAACCTGCGCAGTTGTATCGACGTCGGCGAGATCTGCGTCAATTCGCGGCTGCCCTCCCAGACAGGGCTCGCGAAGATACTCGTCCATGGCACGTCGCGTAGCCTGCTCGACCTGTGCGGTTGTTTCGCCAACACGCCCGAACCTTGTCAGGTGATCGATCCAGCGCAACAACGAAATGACCACCAGTGCCAGCACACCCAGCGTGACCGCGAACAGCAGAATGCGACCCTGATCGCCGTAGGCGCCAACCTGCAGCGCAATAATGCCAACTACACTGAAAAGAAATGAACCAACAAAGGCGGACAGAACGTTCTGCGTGGTATGGTCCTCAGTCAGCAGTTTTATGGCGCGCGGCGTGACATTGGTGGACGCGGCACCATAGGCGCTCACCATGACACTCAGTGAAAATGTGGTAACCGCCAGCATACTGGTCGCAAGGATATTGAGTATGCGATCAATCGATTCCGCTTCGATGGTAAACGGAAAACTGATGGGGATAAGCGTATCAGCTGTGGTGGCAATCATCGCTGCTGCCACACCCAGTACGCCAAGCAGAGTAGCCCGCACCCAAAGCCGCCTGATAAGGTGCATCAGCACCCATTGCCAACGTGGCATAAGCTACCAGCCTGAATTTTTGTGAATAATGCTGAAGGTATGTCAAAAAGCGGGACACAGCAAGAGTCAACTCGGGGAACTCACCGACTGTATGACAGTCTCTTCAGTAAGGATGTTTTATTATGAGGTACCATGACAAACGAGACGACTGACAAGAAAAGCGCAACATTGTATCGCATGGACATGCCCGGGCACTTGTGCCCATTTGGCTTGAAATCCCGCCATCTGTTACGGCGCCAGGGTTACCAGGTAGAGGATCACAAACTGCGATCAAGAGAGGATGTTGAGTCCTTCAAAAATAAACACGATGTGGATACCACACCGCAGACATTCATCGGTGGCGAGCGCATCGGCGGTTATGAAGCCCTGCGCCAGCATTTCGGAAAAGAGTCAGCCGACGATGAGGGGCTAAGCTACCGACCAGTCATCACGCTCTTTCTCGTTGCAGCACTGATGGCGATGTCCATCAGCTGGACCACGGCAGATTCTGTGATTACCGGACGAACATTTGAATGGTTTGTGGCAGGCGCAATGACGCTGCTGGGTTTGCAGAAGTTAAAGGATGTCGAAGCCTTCTCCAGCATGTTTCTCAATTATGATTTATTGGCGCAGCGTTATGTTGGATACGCCTACCTCTACCCTTTTGGGGAAACGCTGGCTGGTCTGCTGATGATTGCAGGGGCGCTGGTCTGGATCTCAGCACCGGTCGCGCTGTTTATCGGTAGTGTTGGCGCCGTCTCAGTTTTTAAAGCAGTGTATATCGACAAGCGGACCCTGAAATGTGCCTGCGTTGGCGGTGACAGCAAGGTGCCACTTGGCTTTGTTTCATTGACCGAGAATCTCATGATGATGGGTATGGGTGTCTGGATGATTGCTCGCGCTGCTTTGCACAATATTTAATGACTGAAACTGCTGTGTTGGAGCTGCCTGCAAATTCAGGTGGCAAAAAAAAGCCCGCCAGATTGGCGGGCTTTTTGGTTCACGGCGACTGACTGGCCACTACTCCGGCTTTCTGAATTTCAGCGTCATTCGATCGCTTTCACCGATCGCCAGGTAAGTATCACGGTTCTCATCACCCAGCCGCAGCGTTGGCGGCAGCGTCCAGACGCCAGATGGATGATCTGCAGTATCAAGCGGGTTGGCATTGATTTCCGATTTTTCTTCCAGATAGAAACCCGCAGCCTGTGCCAGCTCGATGGTATAAGCCTCGGTCACATAACCGGTGGTTTCCATCACATCCATGCCACTGCCTTCTGGCGCGCGGTGCTCGACCACACCCAGAACACCACCCGGCTTGAGGGCGCGATAAAAGGCTTCGAAGTGCTCTTCCTGCGTCCCGGCCATGATCCAGTTGTGCACATTGCGGAAGGTCAGCACCATGTCCGCAGAGCCCGGGGGAGCGATTTCAGTATCGGCGGGCGGATGCAGCCGGGTCACAATGACTTCATCGTAGATCTCATTGTGATTGGCCAGTTTCTGGCGGTAGCGCTCCAGCATGGGTGGCTGATAGGAAATTCCTGAGGTCGGTGAGAAATGGGCCGCGTAGTACGTACCATGCTCTTTCAAAAACGGCGCCAGAATTTCTGTATACCAGCCGCCGCCCGGCAATACCTCAACAACCGTCATGTCAGATTCGATGCCGAAGAATTGCAGCGTCTCAACCGGGTTTCGGTACTGATTGCGCTCGATGTTCGCCGGATCGCGATGATCTGCGGTAATCAGTTCCTGCAGCTTCTGGGCGTCATCGGCCTGAACGGCAGATACCGAAAACAGTGCCAGCGAAACAGCGGCGGTCAAATTCAATGTCTGCAAACGCATAATCCACTCCTGATACATCAAGTATGGGCCTGACACCTTAGCGCAGCCAGGCATGTCTGTCACCAATACGGCCTGCTCAGTCGAGCAGCTCCAGATTCCGGACAGCCCCACGGTCAGCGCTGGTTGCCAGCATGGCGTAAGCCTTCAGCGCCGCCGAGACCTTGCGTGGCCGTGGCTCGGCCGGTTTCCAGCCCAGCGTGTCCTGTTCGGCGCGGCGTGCAGCCAGCTCCTCATCACTGACCAGCATGTCAATACGCCGGTTGGGGATGTCGATGCGGATACGATCGCCATTGCGCACCAGACCAATATTGCCACCGGCCGCTGCCTCGGGCGAACAGTGGCCGATAGACAGACCGGATGTACCCCCGGAGAAGCGCCCATCGGTCAGCAGGGCGCAGGCCTTGCCCAAGCCTTTGGACTTGATGTAACTGGTCGGATACAGCATTTCCTGCATGCCAGGCCCGCCTTTCGGACCCTCGTAGCGCACAACAACGACGTCCCCGGCTTTAACCTTGTCATCGAGGATATTGCGTACCGCCTCATCCTGGCTTTCCACCACATGAGCCGGACCTTCGAACACCATCAGGCTGTCATCGACGCCTGCCGTTTTGACCACACAGCCGTTCTCAGCCAGGTTGCCAAAAAGAACCGCCAGCCCCCCTTCTTTGCTGAAGGCATTCTCGTAGGAACGGATACAGCCCTGGGCTCTGTCAGTATCCAGACTCTCCCAGCGCGTGTCCTGACTGAAGGCAACCTGGGTCGGAATGCCACCCGGTCCTGCCATATAAAAGGTTTTCACTTCTTCACTGGGGTTGCGGGCGATATCCCACTGATCCAGCGCATCCTTCATGGTTGGCGCGTGGACAGTGGGCACATCGGTGTGCAGCTTGCCCGCACGGTCCAGCTCGCCCAGGATGGCCATGATGCCACCGGCACGGTGAACATCCTCAATGTGGTACTTGTTGGTATTGGGCGCCACTTTGCACAGCTGCGGCAGATCACGCGACATGCGATCGATATCCGCCATGGTGAAATCAATTTCGGCTTCCTGCGCAATCGCCAGGAGATGCAGAATGGTATTGGTGGAACCGCCCATGGCGATATCCAGTGCGATGGCATTTTCGAAGGCCTTGAAGCCAACAGAGCGCGGCAGCACGGAGGCGTCCTCCTGCTCGTAGTACTTGCGGCACAGTTCCACAACCTGACGACCTGCCTGGCGGAACAGCTTTTCGCGGTCGGCATGCGTGGCCACCACTGTGCCATTGCCAGGCAATGACAGCCCCAGCGCCTCGGTCAGGCAGTTCATGGAATTGGCAGTAAACATGCCGGAACAGGAGCCGCAGGTCGGACAGGCAGAGCGTTCGACTTCTGCCAGCTCGGCATCCGACACTTTGTCGTCGGCGGCCATGACCATGGCGTCAATCAGGTCCAGTTTACGGATCTCGATGGTCTGGGTTTCCGGACTTGCCAGCTGTACCTTGCCGGCCTCCATCGGTCCACCGGACACAAAGATCACTGGAATATTCAGTCGCATGGCAGCCATCAGCATGCCGGGGGTGATTTTGTCGCAGTTGGAGATACATACCAGCGCGTCTGCGCAATGCGCGTTGACCATGTACTCCACCGAGTCAGCAATAATGTCGCGACTGGGAAGTGAATACAGCATGCCATCGTGTCCCATGGCAATGCCATCGTCGACAGCAATGGTATTAAACTCTTTGGCGACACCACCGGCCGCTTCGATCTCTCGCGCCACCAGCTGACCCAGATCCTTAAGATGCACGTGCCCGGGTACAAACTGCGTAAAGGAGTTGGCAATCGCAATTATGGGTTTGCTGAAGTCCTCGTCTTTCATGCCAGTGGCACGCCAGAGCGAACGGGCACCAGCCATGTTGCGGCCGGCGGTTGAGGTCTTGGAACGGTAAGCGGGCATGACTGAACTCCTGGCTGATATCTCGTCCGTGCTTAAAAGCCGGCGATTATACCGTCAGGAGCGGTCTGTGTGCAGTAGCTACGGGTGCTGGCCAGTTCGTTGCCTGCCGTCAGGTGGCGTTGATCCGGCAAGCACGCACCGGCATAATGGCGCGCTTGTTCCCGCAACCTGAGTGTCAAACCTCATGCCCCATCTTCCATTGTCTCCGGCAGGCAGACTGTTTTCAGTCGTTGCACTCTTTGAAGCCCTCACCTGGGCTGGCCTGCTGGTGGGCATGTTCCTGAAATATGTCACCGAAACAACTGACCTGGGAGTGTGGCTGTTTGGCCGACTGCATGGCGGCGCGTTTATCATTTATGTGATCGTCAGCGTCTACTGCAGCGCGCGCCTGCGCTGGTCCTGGCAGATGAGTCTGCTCGCTTTGCTGGCGGCCATTCCGCCACTGGTGACACTACCTCTGGAGATCTGGTTTCGTCGCTGCGGACTCCTGTCGACTCGCTGATTTCGACCCAGGCTTCGCCCGACTCCAGGCTTATCTGTGTCACCAGGCACCGTGCAACTGCTTGCCAACTAAGGTAAAGTGGTATCCGAAATCATTGAAATTCAAAGTGAAATGTCGGCAGCTGCTGGCATCAAGGGTAAGGTATTGGCATGAACAAAGACCCCAATAAAGGGTATATCGCGCTACTGGGTTGGAGCCTCAACGCTGTAGAGGCGGCAGAGACGTTCGACCGCCGCTATGTGGTGGTCGCTCCTGACTGGGCCGAGGAATACTGTGAGAAACACAATATTCCCTATCTGTCCTGGAACTTTGAAAGGCTCAATGACCGATCCATGGAGATCGCTGAAACCCTGAAGGAAATGGGTGTCGATATAGCCATCCCCCTGTATGAGGAAACAGTCGAGTGGGCTGGTGCCATTAACTCGGTACTGCTCGACAACCCCCGCCTCTACGGCCAGTCTCTACTGCTACGGGACAAGGCACTGATGAAGCGCCGGGCGCAGCTGGGCGGCATTCGCGTCGGCATCTTTGAAGAGGCGCACGACAAGGAGGACGTTGTTCGGTTCCTGAAGCGCGTCAATCAGACCCTGCTGAAACTGGACGGCGACCCCAACGATCCGATTCACTTAAAAGCCTTCGACAAAGCAGGCTGCCTGGGACACCGCGTGATTCGAACCCCCGATGAGGTCGACTCCATTCCCGATGAGGAATTTCCGGTGTTGATGGAATCGCACCTGGATGGCTGGGAGTTTGCAGTAGAGGCCTGGATCCACAATGGCAAGATCGTATTCCTGAATATCTCTGAGTATGTGACACTTGGCTACTCTGTATTCGTACCGGCCTCGCCAGAGCTGGAAAAATACCGTCCTCAGATTCGCGCCCAGATCGAAAAGCTGATCAAGGCCTTCGATATCGAGTTCGGCCTGATTCATCCGGAATACTTTGTGACCAGCGATGGCGAAATGTACTTTGGCGAGGTAGCCTACCGTCCGCCGGGTTTCAAGGTATTCGAGCTGCTTGAGCGCGTGTATGGGTTCAACGCCTATCAGGCCAGCATGCTGGTATTCGACCCCAAGGCCACTGCGGAAGAGGTTCAGGCATTTTTCCCGAGAGAAATCGAAGATGCTGACGGTTACGCCGGCTGCTTTGGTGTCTATCCGCGTCGCCGCGTGGTGAGCCAGCTGGTCATCCCCGAAGAGGTCGAGGATAACCCGTACTTTGAGTCGCATGAGCTGACACCCCCCCTGGAAGAAACAGTTACCAAACGCACAGCGTTTGGCACACACTGGGGACTGGTGTACTTTCGGGGTGATGACGCACAGAAGATGCATGAAACACTGAAGGCTCAGGAAGAGCTGGACTATTACATCTAGGCACCACCAGCAGGAGTTACCGTCTTGTCGGATGATCTAATGGCAGGTTTGCTGCAAAAACTGGACGCGGCCACCCTACAACTGGCGCGCGCACCCGATTTTTCCAAACCCGCGCGCTTGCAGCCCGTCGTCGACCTTGCGCGCCGCGTGTTGCAGCAACCAGGCGGCTGCGCAGCAATCGAGGAGCGCGCCGAAGCGCTTGAAGAGGCCGGTGTGTTTGAAGGTTCGGACTGGGCGCAACCTGCGATCCTGGTGCCGTCACTAAGCGGGCAGTCATTGCGTGGCAGCGATGCCACACTGCTGGTGATCGAGGCCCTGAGCGAACTGCGCATGCTGGCTGTAGCCAAATCGCGGTACCAGCACCCATCCCTGAGCGCGGTGGCTGCAAAGCATTTTCTGACCCAGGTACTGGCACTGAACCTGCCCATTCTATTCGGTTCGACAGGTGAATCGGAGCGCGAAACTCAGGGACGCCTGGCGCTGATTCCCAGCCTGCTGCTGCAGCATCTGGCGGCGCGCATCGGTTTTGAACACATCATTGATGAACTGATCAATGAGATCTGGCGAATTCTGCAGCAGCGGCCCATCCAGGTCGACCCGGTCAAACAGATGATCACGCAGATCAGCCTGTGCCAGGCCAACCCCGAGATAGATCTGGGCAGCAGCGGCCAGGGTGCCAACCGGCTGGTCAGCGCACTGTTTGGCCCAACTCAGGCATGCCATGAAGACCCAGGCGTCGAAGTCTATCAGCAACGCCTGGAATCCATGGATACCGCCGCCCTGCAGTACGAAGCGACCGGCTTTGCCCGTGCCATGCACGACACCGGACTGGTATCCCCCTATCATGCTGTCCTGTTGAAGCAGGTGGCCCAGCATGGTGATCAGCTGCTAGCCGAAGCCCTGGGCCTGTCTGCAACCGGGCGTGACTGCCTGTTGTGCTTTCATGAGCTGGTACACAGCATTATCGACAACTGTCTGTTTCCAGAAACCGCACAGGGTATCTATGGACTGGCACTGACGCTGGAGCGCGGTATTTTCTATCAGCCACCGGTAGCACCCGCACTCTGGCGTCAGCTGGGTCTGGAGCTCGCGCCATGGTCGCAGGCGCGTCTGTCAGCAGCGTTTGGCGACGCAGTCCCGCATCGGGCCCGGCTGATGGAAGGTGTGCTTTGCATGCTGGGCCTGCCGCTTGGTGTTGGCCAGGGCAACAACCCCACCTGCCAGTCGGCGCGCGCCCTGTCGATGTGGTCCTACAACGATCCGGACTATCTGCTGCAGATGGTGACCTGGGCAGCCCGCGATGATGAAATTGTCATGCACTTTGAAGGCAAACCCATTTCATCTCGTGAGAGCCTGAGTGGCGTCGCGCAGACACTGCCGCTGGACCTCGATCCAGTCTCGCTGCTGGTGGTACCGCATCTGGACAGGATATACGCGGAAATGGGACGCCACTGCATTGGCCGCGATGGCGACCCGCATCAGTGGATAAACCCCGAATTTCATGGCTGGTGGACCGGACGCGGTTTTCGTATCAATGTTGATGTCGGCACTGGCCATCTGCACGAACTGGAAAGTTTCTATCGTCACTTTTACGCGCACTACCACCCGTCCTACAACGGCAATCAGCCGGTGATTCATCCTCAGCCCGCTGGCATTGCCGTCACCGACAGCGCAGCGCGATTCATTGGCTGGCATGCCATTACGATTATCCGGGCGACGGTGGATCCGCAGGGAACGACGCGGGTGTACTTTTTTAATCCCAATAATGACAGCGGACAGGACTGGGGTAATGGCGTGAAGGTCAGCACAGCCGGTCACGGAGAACGATTTGGTGAATCATCGCTGGCGTTTGCGGAGTTTGCATCTCGGCTCTACATTTTCCATTACGATCCGCTCGAGCACGGAGCGCTGGCAGATGTCAGCGAGCAGGAACTGAACGATGTGATATCGATGGTGGAAAACAGCTGGGGCGCCTCACGACGCCCCGAACCGGGTATTCAGGCAGCTCTCTCCAACTGAGACTGCATGCTGGTTTCAGGCATTTGCCAGTTCGAGTTTCTCACGACGTTTCTCGCGGGCTCGCTGACGCTGGCTGCGGCGTTTCCACCACAAGGTCAGACCAGTGACTGACAACAGCACCGGCGACAGACCCAGCAATGCCCACAGCGCTTTTGAAAGCAGGCCGGCAAAGTCTCCGAAATGCAGTCGCCGGTAACTGTCGACAATGACCGCGCCGGTAGTAGCTTCACGGATGTCATAAGTAGACAGCCAATCGCCGGTAGACTCATCAAAAGTTACCACACTGGAATACTCACTGGTCAGAATATTACCGGTGGGAACATCGCCCCAGACCTGGATATCAACGCCGGGCTCGTACGGCAGGGTCAGATAGGTTGCCTCAAAACCCGCTATCCTTTGCTCGGCTGATGCAACAATCGCATCAAATGACACCTGATCCCCATAAAGACGGTCAACCATGACGTGATGCTCACTGCCGTCCGCATGCTCCTGCATCTCATACAGGTAGGCGACAACATTCCACCAGATACCGGTAAAGGCCAGAATGATCAGTGCCGGCGACGCAATGACACCGACCAGTTTGTGCATGTCACTGAAGTAAACAACCAGCCGGCTTTTCCAGCGCAGCGTGAAGAAGTTTTTCCAGAATTTGCGGTGCAGGTAGATTCCAGTGAAACCCAGCAACATTAAAAGGACAGCAAAAAATGATGTCACCAGCATGCCGGCATCATGCAGCAGGAAGTTGAAATGCAGCTCCAGCAGCCAGTCGGTCAGAAACTGATCGTAGAGCTGCGGTTCCTGCAACACCTGGCCCGTATACTGGTTGAGGAATACATACGACCAGTCACTGGTGCCTTTTTCCATGACGTACATCTGATCGGCTCGGCCAGGATCCTGAAACAGGGTCCAGCCAACCGCTTCGTAGTCAGGGTGAGCCTGATTGACCGATGCCATCAGGGAGTCCAGTGGCATTCGCTGGGACTGAGGCTCGACGCGAACATGCTCCCCTCTCAGCAGAGAATCAATTTCATGCTTGAAGACCAGAATACTGCCGGTCACACAAACAATGAGAATTGGCACAACAGCCAGCAGAGCCAGGTAACTGTGTACTTTGAACAGAAGTTTGTTCACGTGCTTGAACTCCGTTTAACGTGGTATCAGATTTCTCAGAATTGCCAGTCCACTGACAGACTGTAGTTCTGCGGCGCCGCATAATACGATTGTTCAAACTTGACCGAGCTCAAATACTTCTCATCCAGGGCATTGTCGACGTTCAGAGAGACCGCCAGCGACTCGCTCACGTCGTAACGTGCGTAACCGCCGATGACCGCATAGGCATCCTGACTGATGCGCCCGTAGGCAGAGTCAAAATAGATATCATCCTGCCAGCGCGCGGACAGTCCAAGCGCCAGGCGCTGTTGCCATACCGGGCGCCAGTCAGCGAGCATCTTGAAGGTATTGCGCGGGATGAATGTGCGCGTCTCATCACCATTAGGATCTTCCAGCTGCAGATAGGTATAACCGGCCTGCAGCCGCAGTCCCTCTGCCACTTCACCGGCAACTTCCAGCTCGATGCCCGTGGAGTCGACGCTGATACCGCGATACATGGCGAAATCAAAATCG
Source organism: Gammaproteobacteria bacterium UBA2675 (assembly GCA_002354805.1). Classification (GTDB taxonomy): domain Bacteria; phylum Pseudomonadota; class Gammaproteobacteria; order Pseudomonadales; family Pseudohongiellaceae; genus Pseudohongiella. The sequence goes on along the minus strand of DEMH01000010.1, from coordinate 170,174 downwards.
TCGCTGTAGTCGGTGTCGTCGATACCGTCACCATCGCCATAACGTACGAATTCCTGCAGATTTTCCTGCTCGGTCTTGAATACTGCGACCGTGGCAAGCCATGAGGAATCAAACTGCTTTTTCAGGCCCGCCTCATAACTTTTGCCTTCCGCTGAACCCAGCGGCTGCAGATCCATGTCCAGGTAGTACTGTGGCTGGTAGATGTCGCTGTAGCTGGCGTACAGATTCAGGCTGTCCAGCAGTTCCCAGGTGAATCCGACGTAAGGGCTGCTGCCATCTTCGTCAGAGTCAGTGGAGACACCCCAGCTGACGCCACGATTTTCGTAGTCCACCACGTTCATGCCCAGAATCACCTTGAAGCGATCTGTCATCGACAGCAGCAGCGAGCCGTAGAGCCGGTTCAGTTGAGTGTCTTCCTCAGCCGCCTGATACGGCGTATCCCAGCTTGGGCGCGCCACTTCGTTACCCTGCCAGCCAGGGAATGCCGGCATGGCCTGGAAACCACTCAGTGCAGTATGGTCCAGGGAACCTGAATCCTGGTCAGCCAGGCTGACACCCAGATTCAGTTCGTGTTCGCGGTCGAAGGCCTGAAAACTGCCCTGCAGTGAGGTATCCCAGATCAATGACTCTTCACTAGCGTCAAACTTGCCGGGGTAGCTGAGCATGCCCAGCCCGCTGTCAGCATCCAGGCCAGTGTTGGAGTAAACGTAGAACACTTCGGAATTGTCAGCGTAATCAATATGCGTCACTGAACTTTCGACACGCCAGTCATCAGCCAACTGCCAGCCGAGTTCGACAAAGGAACGCTCTGACAGCGTGTCCCAGTAGGACCATTCCATGGCGGTTGAGGTCGAAACATCAAAATCCAGTTGCTGGCCATTGCTGTAGATCATCGGCGAGGCACCCCACAGCGGTGCGTCGCTGTTGTTGTCCTGGCGCGTATAACCCAGCGCTACTGTGACTGAGTTACCAATCTGACCGTCAATGACCAGCGAACCCACCGCGCGGTCATTGGCATAGTTGTTCAGCCAGCTTTCGCCATCCTGGGCGACACCCACAAAACGGGCTGCCCAGCGCCCGGATTCGACCAGCGGCGTGGAAATATCGAACTCGGCTCGTCGGGTATCCCAGCGCCCTACTGTCAGGCGAGTGCTCATGGCAAATTCATTGCCTGGACGCTTGCGGACGTAATTGATGGTGCCTGACGGGTTGCCAAGCCCGGTAATCAGTCCATTGGAACCACGGATGATTTCGACTTTTTCATAGATTGCGGTGTCAATGTCACCCACCACCAGTTCACCAAACGGCATACCGACGCCATCCACGTGCATGCTGGTGATATCGAATCCACGCGCGTTGTAATAGGTACGATCTGTCTCGGATGAATCCACATTCACGCCAGTCGTCAGCTTCAGCATGCTGTTGATGTCTTCCAGACCAAAGCTCTCCAGCGTCTCGGCATCCAGAATGGTCAGCGACTGCGGCGTCTCTGCCACATCAAGATCCAGACCGGTGGCACCGCGGCTGTTGCGGTCGGCGCGGATGCTGGTGATGATGATTTCTTCCTGGAACGCTGGCTCGTCCTGAGCCGCTATGGCCGAGTGGAGGGGTAACAGGGAAAATCCGGCGAGCAAAGGAATGAGAGCTGCAGTTCGGGTAGCAGAGTCTGTTTTCATGGGGGACACACCTGAGTAACGTTAAAACATGAACAAGAATGGCGCGAAATATAGCAGCACAAACACTAACTGTAAAGCGAATCATTCTCATTTGTATTTTCACAAGCAAATGTGCTGACCCAGGAAACTTAGCCGCCTGTTTCCTGTCAACCGAAGTAAGCGTGTCAGAAAATCCCCCACCTGCCGACGCATGGCCGCGGCGTGTGGCGGCTGACATCCAAACTAGGAAGCCAAGAGAAATGAAGGAGGTCGTAATGAAACGTTCTCAACGTCTCGCCTGTTTGACTTCAATCAGTTCTGTGCTCCTTGCGTCTGCCGCTTTAGCGCAGAACCCGTATATTGAGCCGGACAGCACCTGGATCAGTATTGACGGCACTGTCGAGAGTGTTTCCCCGGACTCGTTCCTACTGGACTATGGTCAGGGCAGTGTTTTTGTCGAAATGGATGATGGTGATCGTGACGCCGATGGCTACAAGCTGATGCCGGGTGACCGTGTAACGGTATCCGGGCTGATTGATGATGACTTCTACGAATTGACCACGCTGGAGGCATCCAGTGTCTACGTGGAACATCTGGGGACATACTTCTACGCCAGCGCCCTGGATGAGGAAGACAGCTTCGTCGATGTCGGCCCGGTCAATGTGTCCGACACCACTTTTCAGGGCATGGTCAGCAGCGTCGATGCCGAAGCCGAACAATTCCGGCTGGCCAGCGGCGCGCAGATGATCACCGTCAATGTTGATGAAATGTCCTATAACCCGCTTGATGACGAGGGGTATCAGAAAATCACGCCAGGGGATGTTGTGTCTGTTACCGGCAACATCGATATTGAACTGTTCGAAGGTCGGGTGTTTGATGCCGATCTGGTGACAACCCTGCACGACCGCGATCGGGAAGACTCCTGAACAGGGACAGTATTCGCGGTAACGTTAAGCAAAATGGATATGTTGCCTCCGCAGCAGCCCTGCTGCGGAGGCAACTCGGGCTCATAGCAGCTTATTCAAAAACCACTGTAAAGCTCACAGGAACCGCACGGGAAATGCTGGGCAGACCCGCGATTTCGCGCAGAGCTTCAACACCGGCAGCCAGCGTATGATTGTCCGCCGTCACCAGAATTGGTTTCAGCGTTGAGGCAACGACACCGTTCTGGGTTCGCGTCACCAGAATTTCCGCCGGATAGTCGCGGGCGTCGCCGCGCAGATCAAGCGACACATCCAGCGTCAAGGCGCGGGATTCACCCGGCTCCATCGCGCGCAGATCGGCGATGTCGACCGAGCCACTGACCATGGCTTCAGGGAACAGGTTGGTTTCGAACAACATCGCCTGCATGCGCTCGTCGCGGATAGGGATCAGGGAATTGATGCTGGCCAGCTCGATGGTAATGCTGACTTCACCAGAGGCATTGATGCTGCCGGCAAGCCGATCAAATGTGTGAACTTCGGCGACATGGTCGGCCTTGATGGTTACAAAGCTCAGCTTGGACTGGTCGTTATCCAGCGTCCACTGGGCCATGGCTGAGGAGCCAATAAGCAATCCGGCCAACAGTACAAAAGCCGAGAGCGATTGACGAAGCATGGTGTTCTCCTTCTGCATTAAGGTCATTTGGGTATCATTCGCATGGCGAAGGTTACCTTATTACGACCTGCGGACACGAGCGGTTTCGGCAAAAAGGAGAATCTGGACAGACTGGCGCCGGCTGGCGCCGAGCAGACACCAGCCGCGCCAGTTTCAGAGAGCTGTTATTGCGATGACTTGATCTTGCCACCGCTGGCTGAAACCATCAGCTCAACAATGCGCTCAGTGACATTGGGCTCGAGGCCTTCCGTGTGACCTTTGTCCAGCCGCACCACATCAGCTACTACCCGGCCATCCTCGCAATTCGGATATTCGTAAACATCCGCTGTACCTGGACGTGCCTCCACGCCCCATACAGGGAAGCCGGCACGCCCGCTGTCATAGACCCAGCCTCGCTCGGTATCAACGACCTGCGTTTGCTCACGGGCATCACACTGATAGCGCTCTGCCCAGGGTGAGCTGTCGGGCAGCGATTCGATCTCATACTCTCCAATTGCAAAAATATGGGAGAAATCGCAGTTGGGCAGCGTCTCTTCCGCCATTCCTCGTGGGCGCGACGGCGGAGGCGTACCGTCTGCCATCGGAGGTCCAAAATTATCCACAAAGGGTGCCTGGCCGATACGACCACCCGACAGACTGAGCATGCCGTCGACTTTGTCCGCAAAGAAGTCGGTGCAGACCAGGCGACGCGAGGTCATGCCGCCCTGACTATGGCCTGCCAGCCAGAAGGCGCGGATGTTCTCGGCGCCAAAGGCATCAACGACCTGCTCGGTGATGGCCTGCAGGTGCGCGTCATCCGTTTGTGGTGCCCACACACGCACGCCGCTGCCGCTACCCATGTTTGCCGAACCAGCGGCAGTGGGCGTGGCTACCACAAGACGATGAGAATCTTTGTAGTCCATGGCCGGGAAGTAATGGCGCTGCCAGTTGCCGATGGAACCGGCACCATGAATATTCAGGATGAAGGTGACTTCTTCCCCTGGTTGCAGGTCGCATGGGTAATCGAGAAAGTATTCCCTGCCGCTGTCAGTCTCGATGACATTGCCAGGCACTGCCGTTTTGCTGGCACAGTCACCGTCGGCGCAATGCACCGGTGGCGGCGTCTGACAGGTGACACCCAGTACTTCCGCGGCTGAGGCCGTGTGGGACAAGGCTAACAATCCCAGTGCGGCCAGCATATGATTTAGCCGGACTGCCATGCTTCTTCTGAACATACATCCCCCTGAACAGTTCGATATAGGATACAAGACTCTACATCTGTGGCAGGGGAATTAATATGGGCTGTGGGATGAGGTGCAAAAAATTGCGTTCAACTCCCAACTGGAACGCTCTTCAAGAAAGGCTTAATATGGACACAAGCGCAGAATCTTATTAGTCTGCTGTTTTCCATGGAGCAGGCAAGCCCCATGTCATAAGGTACTTAACCAATTAAAAACAAGATCCAGACGGAGCCAGCATGAGCATTATCAACTTTGATTCCATTCGCAACCTGATCAGCAATGGAAGTTCCAATCAAAAGCAAGAACTCTTTCAGGAAGTCCTGCTCATGGTCCTGTCGCGGGCTATTCGTGTTGACTCCAATATCGAGTCTGTAGAAATAGAGAAAGTGAAGGCGGTGCTCAAAGAGCAGATCGGTGATGAGTTCACCAAAGCTGACATTCTCACCGCAGCCTCTTCAGAACTTTTTGAATCGCAGCCCCTGGTACGCTATCTGTCCAAGGCCACCAAGAAACTGACCGAAAGTGAACGCGTGGTGATTATCAGCTCTCTGGCGGATGTCATCCGCAGTGACGATGAGATCCGCTACGGTGAAGTAGATTTCTTCAATCAGGTCGTCATGGCCCTTCGCGCTACCCCGGCGGAAATTGCGGGCCTGCTCTCTGCTGACGACCTCTGAGGAGCATGAACAAGGCTTGAGCCTGAGTCCTGAACAACAAGGCACCGATTAATAGCGGCTTATGGCCGCTATTAATCAATTCGCCTGCCCTGCCCTTATTCCCACTCAATCGTCGCCGGTGGTTTGGACGACACATCGTAGGTCACACGCGACACATCGGTGATTTCATTGATGATGCGGTTGCTGACAGTTTCCAGCAGCTCATAGGGCAGATGCGCCCAGCGGGCTGTCATAAAGTCGATGGTTTCGACTGCACGCAGGCCAATGACCCAGGAATAACGACGACCGTCGCCAACCACGCCCACTGATTTGACCGGCAGGAACACGGCAAAGGCCTGACTGGTCTTGTGGTACCAGTCGGCTTTATGCAGCTCTTCGATGAAAATTGCGTCGGCCCGGCGCAACACTTCGCAGTACTCGTGTTTGACTTCGCCAAGCACACGGACACCCAGGCCCGGGCCGGGGAACGGGTGACGGTAAACCATATCGTATGGCAGGCCCAGTTCAAGGCCGATCTGGCGCACTTCGTCCTTGAACAGCTCGCGCAGTGGTTCAACCAGTTTCAGTGCCATGTCTTCCGGCAGACCACCGACGTTGTGGTGCGACTTGATGACGTGGGCCTTGCCGGTACGTGAACCGGCAGATTCAATAACATCCGGATAGATTGTACCCTGCGCCAGCCATTTTACATTGGGGATCCTGGCGGCTTCGGCATCAAACACATCAATAAAGGTATTGCCAATGATCTTGCGCTTTTTCTCAGGATCATTGACGCCGGCCAGTCGGCTCAGGAATTGCTCTTCCGCGTCAACACGAATGACTTTGACGCCCATGTTTTCGGCAAAGGTCGCCATCACCTGGTCACCTTCGTTGAGACGCAGCAGACCGTTGTCAACAAAAACACAGGTCAGCTGGTCACCGATGGCCTGATGCAGCAGTGCTGCAACGACCGAGGAATCCACACCACCAGAGAGACCAAGCAGCACGTGATCGCTGCCTACCTGTTCGCGCACAGTGCGGATGGCGTCTTCAATGATATTGGCAGAGGTCCACAGAGCGTCGCAGCCACAGATCTGACGCACAAAGCGTTCCAGAATACGCTTACCCTGCGAGGTGTGCGTCACTTCCGGGTGGAACTGAACGCCATAGAAGCGCTTCTCTTCGTTCGCCATGCCGGCAATCGGTGCGCTGCTGGTTTCGGCTGTTACCACAAAGTCCGGTGGCAGCTTGACGACCTTGTCACCGTGGCTCATCCACACATCAAGTTGAGCAGTGCCATCGGTCAGGATGCGGTCCTCGATGCCGTCAAACAAGGCACCGGGGGATGGCAGATTCACTTCGGCGTAACCAAACTCGGACTTGTCCGACGCCTCGACCTTGCCGCCCAGCTGTTCGGCCATGGTCTGCATGCCATAGCAGATACCCAGCAATGGTACGTTTAATGTAAACAGGTATTTTGCTGCCTGTGGAGAGCCAGCCTGCGTTGCCGTTTCCGGACCGCCGGACAGGATGATGCCCTGCGCGGCAAAATTGCGCACTTCGTCCTCAGTGCACTGATGGTCCCATATCTCACAATACACACCCAGCTCACGAACGCGGCGGGCTATCAACTGCGTGTACTGTGATCCAAAGTCAAGAATGAGGATTTTCTGGCTGTGAATGTTTTGCTGGGTCATGACAACTGGATTTCCTGAATTGGCATTGCCTGATAAGTAAAACACCGCCGCCAGGGCTCTGACGACGGTGATGAAATACAAGCGTTCATTAGAATCGCGACCGCTCTAGCTCACGCGGTAGTTGGGTGCTTCCTTGGTGATACTGACATCGTGCACGTGGCTTTCCTGCATGCCTGAGGCCGTGATTTTCACGAATTCAGGCTTGGTGCGCATGGTGTCAATATCGGCGCTGCCGGTATACCCCATGCTGGAACGCAGGCCGCCCATCAGCTGATGAACAATGCCGGACATGGTGCCTTTGTAGGGTACCCGACCCTCAATGCCTTCCGGCACCAGCTTTTCTACGCCAGAGGCGGCATCCTGGAAGTAACGGTCACTGGAACCCTGGCTCTGTGACATGGCCCCCAGTGAGCCCATCCCACGATACGCCTTGTAGCTGCGACCCTGATAGAGTTCAACTTCACCTGGCGCCTCTTCAGTACCCGCCAGCAGACTGCCGATCATGACGACATGAGCGCCAGCAGCGATAACCTTTGCGATGTCACCAGAGAAACGGATACCACCGTCAGAGATGACGCAGACATCGGTGTCCTTCAGTGCATCCACCACATTGGAGACGGCAGAAATCTGGGGAACACCCACGCCAGTGACGATACGGGTGGTACAGATGGAGCCGGGACCAATACCGACCTTGACAGCATCTGCGCCGGCGGCAGCCAGATCACGGGCAGCCTGTGCCGTGGCGATATTGCCGCCAATGACACCGACCTCCGGATACAGACCCTTGATGCGCCGTACCATGTCGATGACACCTTTGGAGTGACCGTGGGCGGTATCCACTACAATCACATCCACACCTGCCTCGACCAGGGCGCTGACACGGTCCTCAGTGTCGGCACTGGTACCCACGGCAGCAGCAACGCGCAAACGGCCCTGCTGATCCTTGGAAGCGTTGGGGAAATCTTCCGACTTGCGGATATCTTTCAGCGTAATCAGACCGCGCAATTCGAACTCGTCGTTGACGACCAGAATCTTTTCGATGCGGTGTTGATGCAGCAGCTCCTTGATCTGATCATGGCTGGCATCTTCCTTCACCGTCACCAGACTGGGCTTGGGTGTCATGATGGAGTCAACACGCGCTTCCAGATTCGACTCGAACCGGACATCACGACTGGTGACAATACCCACCAGCTGACGCCCTGTGACGACCGGCATGCCGGAGATGTCATTCTCACGCATCAGGGCAATCAGGTCGTTAATGGAGGCGTCAGGTGCAATGGTAATCGGATCCTTGACCACGCCGCTCTCGAACTTCTTGACCTGCTTCACTTCGCGGGCCTGTTGCTCGATGCTCATGTTCTTGTGAATCACACCAATGCCACCTTCCTGCGCCATGGCAATAGCCAGACGGGCCTCGGTCACGGTATCCATGGCCGCCGACATCAGGGGAATGTTCAGTGCGATACTGGCCGTCAATCGTGTTCTCAGACTGACCGATTTGGGGAGCACGGAGGAGTGGGCGGGCAGAAGCAGTACATCGTCGAATGTCAGCGCTTCTTCAGCAATGCGTAACATAAGTTTTCACCTATCCACAAAAACGCGATTATACAGATCACAGTCACTGAGGTAAACTGCGGTAATGATCAATGACTCTTTTGACGCCTCCCCGACCGCTTCCCTGGACAACACCGTGCTCAGTGTCAGCACCCTGAACCGGCTGGCGCGCGGCCTGCTGGAAGACTGTTTCCCGGCCGTCATGGTCGAAGGCGAAATCTCCAATCTGTCAGTGCCGTCATCCGGACACTGGTATCTTACGCTTAAAGATGGTCAGGCCCAGGTGCGCTGTGCCATGTTTCGCAACCGCAATATCGGCGTGCGCTTCCGGCCGAGCAATGGCATGCACGTCATCGTCAAGGGCAAGGTCAGTCTGTACGAGGGGCGCGGTGACTATCAGCTGATTCTGGAGTCACTGCAGGATGCCGGTGCCGGCGCGCTGCAAAAAGCGTTTGATGCCCTCAAGGCCAAACTCAGCGCTGAAGGCCTGTTCGACAGCGCCCGCAAACGCCCGCTGCCGGAACCCTGTCGTCACGTTGCCGTCATCACCTCCCCGACCGGCGCTGTCATCCGCGATATTCTCAGCGTGTTCCAGCGCCGCTACCCCGCCATGCAGGTAACCGTGTTCCCTGTCCCTGTGCAGGGCCAGGATGCCCCCGCTGCCATTATCAAGGCAATCGCCGATGCGAATCGACTGGCCGATGAACTGAGCCTGGATGTGATTACGCTGGCGCGCGGCGGCGGATCACTGGAAGATCTGCAGGCATTTAATGACGAAGCGGTGGCACGAGCGATTGCCAGCAGCGACCTGCCCGTGGTCAGCGCCGTTGGCCATGAAACTGATGTCAGCATTGCTGACTTTACTGCTGACGTGCGCGCACCGACACCATCGGCTGCGGCCGAGCTGCTGAGCCCTGACCAGCAGGCGCTGTTGCAGCGCTTACAGAATTTTCAGTCCCGCCTGGTGCGGACCATGCAGGGGCAAATGAGCCAGCGCCAGCAGCAACTGGATTGGCTGCAACGACGCCTGCAGCATCCGGGGCGGCGCCTGCAGGACCAGGCACAGCGTCTGGATCAGCTCGAGCAGCGCCTGGGCCGCTCGATCAATCGGCTGCTTCAGCAGAAGCGAACCTCCCTGCAGATGCTGGCTCGCAATCTGGACGCCATCAGTCCGTTGCAGACCCTGCAAAGAGGCTATAGCATCACGCGCCGGGACGACGGATCGCTGATCACCAGTGTCGCAGCAGTTTCTGTGGGGGACGTACTGACAACCCGACTGGCGGACGGCGAAATCATCAGTGAAACCAGAACGGTCAATCGCAATACCGACAACGGAGGACTCAATGAATAAACGGGAACAGCAGAGGCTGATTCGCGAACAAAAACAACAGGCGGCCGAGAAAAAAGCAGCCCTGCAGAAAAACCTGACCCGTCTGGCTATGGTAATCCTCGTGCCGCTGGTATTGATTGGCGTGTTGTACGGTTTGATGGGCCAGGGTGAAGTCTATCCACCAGACGAAATCGGGCCGACAGACCATGTGCGCGGCAACCCTGAAGCCGACACCACGCTGGTGGTCTATGCTGACTTCCAGTGTCCAGCATGCGCCACCGAACACCGCGTCATGAGTCAGGCCTGGCCACGGATTGCCAGCAATGTTCAGCTGGTGTTCCGGCACTATCCACTGACCACCACGCATCCATTTGCCTGGACTGCAGCACTGTACTCTGAGGCTGCCGGACGCCAGGGCAAATTCTGGGAAATGTATGACCTGCTGTTCATGAATCAGGCCTACTGGTCTGGCCTGTCATCTGTTGAAGCGGAATTCGATGGTTATCTGGAGCAGCTTGAGCTGGATGTCGAACAGGCTCATCAGGATATGCAGGACGATACGCTGTTGCAGAAAGTCCGCAATGATCAGCGTGGCGGTACCCGGGCAGGTGTCCGCTCAACGCCGTCGCTGTTTGTGAACGGGCGCCAGGTGCCGGTACCACAGAATCCGGTCGACATGATCGCCCTGGTCAACAGCGCCCGCGAGTGACGCTGCCGCACACTACAGATCCAGCCCCAGACGGGCGGCCGGCAATCCGAGGAACAGGCCGCCCCAGTACTTGCCATCGATATGGATCGGCACCGACAGGTTGAACATCACTTCGCCGGTGTCGCGCAGGTAGCTCTGCAGACGGAAACGACCCATGTAGGGAATGTCGCGATTCTGGAAGAAGCGCATATGCCGGCTCCTGGCCAGATCGATCTTCGGGTCGCCAGTCGGTTCCTGGGACAGCTCACTGCGGTGAATCGCCACATAGCCCTTGCTGTCCAATGGCAGACAGTACAGCGAACCGTCCTGCTCACTGGCCCACTGATCGATAAAATGCTGACAGGCTTTCTGGAAGGACCTGGCATAGGACACGTCGTATTTGATCGGATTGGTACCCTCAATCGGCTTGTGATCACGGTCAAACATATTCACACCACTGCGCTGCAGAGTGGCCAGCGCCGGTTCAATCTGGTCACGTCGATGCTCCAGTATCTCCAGCACTTCCTCAAGTGCACCTCGCCCGATACGGAACTGACAAAGCTTGTGCAAGGCCTTGTCAGTAGACTCCAGCAGCTGGTGCGTCTGCGCGTTGTTCTGTTCCATGTCCTTACGGATGCGGTGACCCAGATCACGTATTTCATGGCTGCGGCTACGAATATCGTTGTTATTGACGGATAGTTGCTCAGCGGCGGAACTGGCCTGCAGCAGGTCAGCCTGACTCGATTCAAAGCCGTCCATCATCTGATGGAAGTCATTGGCAGATTTGTCGATTGAGGTTCGTGCCAGCGCTGTCTCGCTGATCATTTTTTCGGTGCCGGTGGAGGTCTGGGACACAACGGTAATCATGTCTTCCAGCAGGGCACCGATTTCATCTGCGGAACCGCGGACTTTCACGGCCAGGTCACGCACTTCATCGGCTACCACCGCAAAACCGCGCCCCTGTTCACCTGCCCTGGCTGCCTCGATGGCGGCGTTCAGCGCCAGCATATTGGTCTGCGCAGCAAAGCCCTGGACGGTACTGAGGATGACACGAATATTCTCTGACGTACTTTCCAGCTGCGCCACAGTGCCATGGAACTGCTGCATCATGTCGCCGACACCGCTGATCTGTCGATTGGCCTGCTGCAATTCGCCAACAGCCTGTTTGGCAGTGGTCAGATTGCGCGAGTTGAGATCAGCAATGTTGCTGGTCCAGCGGGACAGCTGCTCGATTGCCGTTGCTGTTTCTTCGCTGGAGTTATAGATGATCTCGGAATAGTCTTCCTGCTTGCCGGCATCGACACTGGCCTGCTCGGCAGTCTTGCGGCCTTGAGCCGACGTCAGCGTCACATGGATACTGTGGTTGCGCAGATCTTCCAGCGCTGCCCGCAAACGTTCCATAAACTGATTGAACAGTTTTGCGGTTTCGACACTGCGCGCATCGCCCGCCTCGCGCATGCGCAAAGACAGGTCGCCCTGTGCCTCATTAACGGTCCGCAGCACCTGCAACAGTTCGTCAGAGACCGCTGTGCTGCCCGGGCGCATCAGCATGCCGGTCAGCGCCAGGCCGATTGCCGCCAGTGCCAGCACCAGCCACATCGAACTGCCTTCAAACAGCACAATACCTGATACAAACAACACGCACTGAATGGCCATCAGCCCCAAAACGGGAATGGATGGCAGCTTGAGATTCGAAATCATAACGACACCTTGCTCCCCTGCAATTGATCGCTGTCACAACTACTTAACGGCAGCCGGGAGCAATAACTTGAGAAAAATCGAACGGCTGGTCGCCGGTCAGGGGGGCAACAGACGACGATGGGTATGAATGGACATCAGAATGCCGAAACCCACCAGCAGAGTTACCGCGGAGGTACCACCATAACTGACCAGAGGCAGCGGAACACCAACCACCGGCAGCAGACCTGACACCATACCCATGTTCACCACCACATAGATACAGAAGGTCAGCCCCAGGCTGATACCGAGCAGTCTTGAAAAGGTTTCGCGGGCCTGCCAGGCGATAAACATGCTGCGCCCGACAATGAACATATACAGCGCCAGCAGAATGGCAATACCCAGGAATCCAAACTCTTCACCAATGACCGCCAGAATAAAGTCAGTTGACGATTCCGGCAAAAAGTCGAGACGAGACTGCGTGCCGTTTAGCCAGCCTTTGCCAAACAGTCCGCCAGAGCCAATTGCAATCTTTGACTGGATAATATTCCAGCCGGCGCCCAGCGGGTCTGCTTCAGGATTGAACAGAGTATCCACACGTCGTCGCTGATACGGCTCAAGTACAAACATGTACATCAACGGAGCTGCCACCATGGCAGCGATTACTGCCGACGAGACGATACGCCAGGATATTCCGGCGAAGAACAGCACTATGATGCCGGCCATGCCAACCAGAATTGCCGTTCCCAGGTCGGGCTGGTTGGCAATCAGCGCACTGGGTATAGCCACTATCACCAGTGCTACCAGGATATCGGTATAGCGCGGCGGCAGGCTGCGTTTGCTGAAGTACCAGGCCACCATAATCGGCAGTGCCAGCTTCATGATCTCCGAGGGCTGAAACAGGCCCAGCCCGGGAATGGCCAGCCAGCGCTGTGCACCATTGCGTATCGAACCAAAAAACAGCACCAGAATCAGCAGCACAACGCCTGCAGCAAATAGCGGAACTGCCCAGTAGTGGAAGGTACGCGGCGGCAACTGCGCAATGATCAGCAACGCCGTGAAGCCGACCCCCAGACGAACGCCCTGCCTGACCACTGAGCCCATGTCTTCACCGGAGGCACTGTACAATACGACCATGCCCAGCAGACTGAGCATCAGCAAAGCAGTCAGCAACGGCAGATCCAGGTGCAGACGCCACGCCAGGGTGCGTTCCTGGGGACTGAGGTCAAATCGGGGGTTGGTAAAGCGGCGCAGCAGCTCGGCCATGCGTGTCGGTAATCCTGAGGCGTCTATCAATCGAAAAAGGGTAGCCCATTGCTGGTATTAAGTCTATTCTCGCTTCAGGCAGCAGGTGGACAAAACTGTCCCAGCGATGATCACAGCCCCAGCTTGGTACATTAAACTCTCAAGGAGCCTTAACAATGGCAATTGGCAAATCTCTGGAAAGACTCTTCAATGCAATCGCGGATAACTGTCAGACCCTGTCGTGGACCATCATGCGGGTACTTGCGGCATTGATGTTCATGACACATGGCTGGCCCAAACTTTTTGGCGACAACGCGCAGCCAGTTCTTGGTGGCATGGACTTTTTCGGAATCGACCTTATGGTTAACATGCTGTGGATTGCCGGCGTTATTGAGGTGTTTGCAGGCGCACTGCTGGTGCTGGGTCTGTTCAGTCGCCTTGCCGCAGGCCTGTCGGCCCTGCTGATGGCCATGGCCTATGCGACGGCCCATCCGGCCTGGTTTCCGACGCTGAACAACGGCGAACTGGCGGCAATGTACTTTGTGGTATTTTTTGTACTGTTTGCTTTCGGACCCGGCAAGCTCAGCGTCGACTCCATGATCCGCGGCCAGCGTTAAGCGCTGGCGCCGGGAGGAGCAGACTGCGCCAGCCAGTGCAGTAATCCCTGCGCATTCAGTTGCATATCTCCTGCCAGCTTCTGGCGGATAACAGACGGCGGCACCGTGCACTGACGGGCCGCCAGTTCATCCAGACTATGCTGCATCAGACGCGACTGCAGGCGACGTTGCATGGCATCAGCCAGCGCTTTAGCATCGCTATCCACCTCATCCAGCTTGCGACTGAATTCGGCGCCAAGCTGACGCGCAAGATTGGCATAGACGTCTATCTGTTCGTGCAACGACGCTGCCAGCTCGCCGGGGTCTTCGTGCATCCCAAAATGCGTCAGAAATACCCGCTCGACAGGCAGCTTCATCAGACGGATCAGTGATTCATGCCAGGCTGCGGGGTCAAACTGCACTGGCGTGCTGGGCGGAAAGATAAAACGGCTGCCGCGACCGGTATTAAGCTCAGGATAGCTGACGCCGAACGTGTCGCCCGTGAACAGTCCATTGCTGTGTTCATCCCAGACCACATAATGGTGGCGCGCGTGGCCGGCCGTGTTCAGGGTCTGCAGTCGCCGCGAGCCAAGGTCAAAACTGTCACCATCCGCGGCAATACAGACACGCTGCTCGGGCACCGGGACCAGCTGGCCAAACGCGGCATCGTAAGCCTCTTCGCCGTATACGGCCATTGATCCGGCCTGCAGTTTCTCAGGCCTTATCATGTGGCGGGCACCGCGTTCATGAACGACCAGCGTCGCCTCCGGCATTTCGTCCATCAGCGCACCGGCACCACCGGCATGATCCAGATGCACATGCGTGGGCATGATCCAGCGAACCTGCTCCGGTGAGATATTGTGATCAGCCAGCGTCTGCATGATTCTGGGCAGACTGTTGCGAGTGCCGGTATCCACCAGTGCTGCTTCGCCATCATGTTCGATGAGATAGCAGGCTGCCAGACCGTCACGGAACAGCCCTGTATCGATACAGGCAACATTGAAACCGCAATCGTGCCAGACGCTGGACTGACTCATGTCGTTTTATCCCGTGTTTATTGCTGTTCCCTGTTATTCCTGACCAAGGAAACGCAGGATTCGACTCATCATATCATCATAAAACGGGTTAAAGGTGGTTCGCCGCAGCAGGGTACCCGGCTGTTCGATGCCCAGCGATTCCAGCAGATGGCGCTCGGCAAAGATGCTGCTGTCATCATCCTGCTGGCATTGCTGTCGCTGCTCGGACTCAGCCGCGTAGTGCAGGCACTGGCGATAAAAACCCTGAAAACCATAGTGTGGATCGTCTGGCGGCAGCGTCAGACCCACATGCGACAGGCTTCGCACACGAAAGTCATTAGCGCTGACATCAACACGCGTAACTCCGCTGCAGTCGGGTGCCTGCAGGGCTGCCGAGTCATACCACAGCAGCTGCCGGGAATCTGGACTGAGCTGCTGACAGAAAAACTGCGCCGCATCCGGCACACTGACGGTTTCGTCGGCATCGCTGACGACCATCATCACGGGGGCGTCGAGAGGCTGCCATTGCTGCCACTCAAGTTCCTGCAGCAGCTGATAGAATTGGCCGCCAGCAGGCACGGAAAAGGATTCATACTTGGCCGCATCGCGTTCCTGTTCGATGCCCGTCCAACGGACAAGCCAGCCCAGATAGGGTGACAGGCGAACGGTAAATCCCGGCAGGGCCAGTGCCGGCGACATCAGGATCAGCGAGTCGACCTGCTGGTCAATGTCACTGCCGGATTCACGTTGTCGATTGAGTAGATCGATCGCCAGCGTGGCGCCTGCTGAATAACCCACCACAGTCAGGGAATCGACCTCACCTGCAAACGATTCGACGCCGTAACGTGCCGCCTGCTGCCAGTCGCGCCGGGTGGCCTGTGCCAGATCGCCAGGTGCCGTCCCGTGACCGGGCAGCAGCAGCGCACGCGCCAATGCGCAATTGTCGGCTGCGACCAGATCGCGCGCCATCGCGGACAGCAGGTAAGGTGAATCACTGAGCCCGTGTAACAGCAAAAACCCTTTTGGGCGCTGTCCGGGTGCGCAGCCGGAGCGACTCTCCAGCTGGTAGGGACTGCGCATTGCTGCCACCTCAGCCAGCGAATAATTCTCGCCAAACGGACGCTGATCTTCAGTAAAGCTTCGCTGCAGTGCAGAACTGACCTGTGTGCGGCTTTGTTCCAGGTATTGATCAAAAGGTGTAGCCAGCTCAGGCGCCGACACAGCAAAGCCGGTCGGCTGCAAATGCGCCGGATCCTCACTACAGGCGACCAGTGTCAGCAATATAACTGCTGTCAGGTTCAGACGGGCTGTTTTACTGATAGGCATGCGTTGCTCCAGCCGCACGTCAGGGTTTTGATATCAGGAGCTCTTGCGACCACCACCGGGACCAGCAGGTCGACGGCGTGGATTCTTGCGTTCTTCCGCGTGTGTTCCGCCCTGTGCGCGGTTCTTGGCAATTCGGCGTTTCTGGGCAACCTGCTGCGGGGTCATACCCTGCTCGTGCTGTGTATAGGGATTGGCATCACTGCGCAGTTCGATGCGAACAGGTGTGCCCTCCAGCTTCAGCACTTCCCGGAAGGTTTTCTCCAGATAGCGCTTGTAATGGTCAGGCAGCTTGTCGGTCTGCTTGCCGTGAATTACGATGATCGGCGGATTCTGACCACCCGCATGGGCGTATTTCATTTTGATGCGACGACCATTGACCATTGGCGGTGCATGATCAGTTACCGCATCCTGCAGAATCCGGGTCAGCTGGTTGGTGCTTAATTGCCGTTTCGCGGACTCATAGGCTTTTTCAATGGACTTGTACAGGTCTCCAACACCAGTGCCATGCAGGGCCGAGATGAAATGAATGGCAGCAAAATCCACGAATGAGAAACGGCGCCGTATGTCACTCTTGATGCGTTCTTTTTGCTCGGTGTCCATGCCGTCCCATTTATTCAGGCCAATCACCAGGGCGCGCCCGGCGTCCAGCACGTAACCGAGCAAATGCAGATCCTGCTCGACGATGCCGTCTCGCGCATCAATAACCAGTACGACGACATTGGCATCCTGAATAGCTGTCAGCGATTTTACGACTGAAAACTTTTCCACCGTTTCGTGCGTTCTGCCACGGCGACGGATACCCGCCGTATCAATCAGCGTATAACGTTTACCGTGCCGTTCGAAAGGAATGTAAATACTGTCGCGTGTAGTGCCAGGCATGTCGAACACGACCACCCGCTCCTCACCCAGCATGCGGTTGACCAGCGTGGACTTGCCGACATTGGGACGTCCGGCAATGGCAATGCGGATGCCTTCTTCGACGCGCTCTTCTTCAGACAGAGGCTCAGGAAAACGCTCCAGCACCGATTCGATCAGCTTGCTGACACCGCGCCCCTGTGAGGCAGTGACCGGATATATCTGCTCCATGCCAAGCCCGTAGAAATCCCCAAGGGCTACGTTCTCGTCAATGCCGTCGACCTTGTTGACCACCAGGCAAGCTGGCTTGTCGAGTTTGCGCAGGTGCTCGACGATCTGAATATCAGCCGGATTCAGCCCTGCCCGTCCGTCCACCAGCAACAGCACAACATCGGCTTCTTCCATGGCCAGCAGTGACTGCGATGCCATGGCAAAATCGATGCCCTGCTCGCCACCTTCCAGACCACCGGTGTCGATAACTATATAGGGTTTACTGGCGCCTTTACCCTCACCGTACTTGCGATCACGGGTAAGCCCGGGAAAATCGGCAACCAGGGCATCACGACTGCGAGTCAGTCGATTGAACAGCGTGGACTTACCCACATTGGGGCGACCCACCAGGGCGATAACGGGCTTCATAAGATTTCCAGATGCAAGTCAGGGCCTGTCAGACACAGGCCCTGGAATCAAGGCAGGCGTAAGGCGCTAAGACGCCCGCTGTTTGTAAATACGTAAAGGTTGCGGCCTTCGGAGATAATTTCGCCGCGAATACCTGATCGATCAATGCGTGTACGGGCAACTATCTGGCCATCGATCTGTGACAGCACGTGCAGGTAACCCTCAAAGTCACCGACCGCCAGGTAGTTGTTGAACGTTACCGGGCTGTTCACTTTGCGCAGTCGCAAATCGTCGTTTTCCCAGACAGTTCGCTCGGAATTGTTCTGTACGGCAAACACATGGCTGTTGGCATCGACCCAGTAAATATTGCCGAGGCCCAGTGCCAGTGCATTGTAACTGGAGCCTGCCATACCCCAGACGATACGACCTGTCTGTACATCCAGTCCCATCAGGTTACCCTGAAAGCTGCTGACATACACGATACCACCAAACAGCGTCGGGTTACCGTCGATGTCTATGATCCGTTCAATATCGTACCGCCCCTGCGGAATGGCGACACGCTCTTCCCAGAGCAGGTTGCCATTGGTTATATCCACTGCCGCAATCAGGCCGTTGGCAAAGCCGGCAATCACCCGATTACCGGTGATCAGCGGCTTACTGGTGCCACGCAGTGACAGAGCCGGCACCGTGTTCTCGTAAATCCACAGTCGCTCACCATCGCGTGCATCGTAACCAATCAACCGCCCATCAATGGTCTGGACAACTACGCGCAGGCCGTCAGTCTGGGGTGCGGCCAGGACTTCGCTGGTCGCCGCAGTGGTCCACATCTGTTCACCGGAACTCTGATTAAAGGCCACCACGCGGGCGTCCAGTGTTCCCACCAGTACCAGGCCAGAAGCTGCGCCAACGCCACCGGTAATCGGCAGATCAGTGCGCTCGCGCCACAGTACGCGCCCTGTCTCCTTATTGATCGCCATCACTGTGCCATCGGCACTGGCCGCATAAATGTTCTGACCATCAATGGCGGGTGCCAGACGGTTGTAGCCCTCACCCTGACCATCGCCAACATTGACTGACCAGACACGTTCGAGCTCAACCTGCTCATTGATGTCGGTCAGTTCACGCGGTTGTTCGGTCTCGTCGTCAGAGAAAAGACTGCAGGCACTGATCACTCCGGCAAGCGTAAGCAACAGCGCCAGCTTTATGGCTTGGGTCATAGTCTGATGGCCTGAATCGATGGATTAATCAACGGCTGCCCTGCAGTTCGGACATTTTCATCTGCAACACCGGGCTCATGTTGCCAGCGCCCTGGGCAGACTCGTAAGCCGCCAGTGCCTGTTCATGATTGCCCTGCGCCAGGTAAATGTCACCGCGCAACTCGTCAAATTCGGATTGCAGAGCCTGGCCGTCAACAGTACTGATCAGCGCCAGCGCCTCATCTGTTTCCCCGCTGGCCAGCATTACCTGTCCCAGACGCAGCTGCGCCAGTCGGATCAGGGTTGGCTCGGTGCTATTGAACATGCCGCTTTGCGTGTTGGCCAGCAGCCATTCCAGCTCCTGGCGCGCGGTGGCAAGATCATCGGTTTCTACCGCCAGACGTGCCGCGAACAGTGCGCCGTAAAGTGCATACACGCTGCTGCTGTGTTCGTTCTTCAGCTCTGCCGCCAGTTGACGGATTTCGTCATGTCCTTCAGCCGGGATCAGTTCACCCGGGTTGGTGACCGCCAGCGTCGACAGGCGGTCATAGACAGCGGACGCTTCTGCAGCGGCCGATTGTTGACTGCTCTGCCAGAACTGCCAGCCGAAATAAACGGCGGCGACTACGGCTATACCCAGAGCCAGCAGGCGACCACTTTCATGCCACCAGCGCTTTAGCGATTCGAGGGTTTCTTCTTCTGCTGCACTTAAAGCCACAAACCAGCTCCTGTCCAATCCAATCCGACCCCACTGCTTTGCAGTGCGGGCATACTCAATTTAAGGCAGGCATCGTGTCCTACCGTTATCCTGCTGTCAAGCGCTTGCGTCTGGCGTGGCCAGGCGCCGCAGGGCGACCAGCAGACCAGCCTCATCCAGCTCGAAGGTATCGCCGGCATCGTCCAGTCGCCGCAGCCGTGCCGAAAGCCCATCACCTTCTACTGCATCAACTATGACAGCTGCACTGGCGCCGCTATTATATGCTTTCTTGAGCTGGCTGTTGAACTTGCCGCCGCCACAATGCATTGCCAGCCTGAGTCTGGGCAATTGCTGCCGCAGTGATTCAGCCAGCATCATCAGCGCGGCCTGCGGCACTCCTTCTGAGCCCAGCAGATAGACATCCAGTGGTTGCATCAGGGAGGCCGGCACTTCGCCAGCGCTCTGCAACAGCAGCACCAGGCGCTCCATGCCAAAGGCCAGGCCTACAGCCGGCGTACCACGCCCACCCAGCTGAGCGACCAGCGAGTCATAACGGCCACCAGCGCAGACCGTGCCCTGGGCACCCAGCTCATCCGTTATCCATTCAAAAACCAGATTATTGTAGTAATCCAGCCCGCGCACCAGCCTGGAGTTCTCAGTATAGGTCACGCCGTTGGCATCCAGCAGCGATTTAAGTGCCTGATAATGAACCGCTGTTTCTTCTGCAACATACTCAGACAGTTTAGGGGCATCTGCCAGGATCGCCTGGGTCTGGGGCACTTTGCTGTCGAGAATGCGCAGGGGATTGCTGTGCAGTCGCCGCTGACTGTCTTCATCAAGCTGGGCTTCATGTGACAGCAGGAAGGTTTTCAGCGCCGCGCCATATGCTTTGCGATCTTCTGAGGTGCCGATATTATTGATTTCCAGCCTGACAGCATGCTGCAGACCCAGGGCACGCCACAGCGCGGCAGACACCAGAATGATCTCGGCATCAATATCCGGGCCGGTCATGCCAAAGGCTTCGACTCCAACCTGATGAAACTGACGGTAACGTCCCTTCTGCGGACGTTCATGGCGGAACATCGGACCACGATACCAGAGGCGCTGTTGCTGGTTGTACAGCAGGCCGTGCTGCTCGGCGGCGCGCACACAGCCAGCGGTGCCTTCCGGGCGCAGACTGAGTTCATCGCCATTGCGATCGGTAAAGGTGTACATCTCCTTTTCAACGATATCGGTCACTTCGCCGATAGAGCGTTTAAAAAGCTGGGTCTGCTCCAGCACCGGGAATCGAATCTCGCGATATCCGTAGCCCTGGACGATCTGCGAGACCACCTGCTCAATGTATTGCCACAATGCCGTGTCAGCGGGGAGTATGTCGTTCATCCCGCGAATTGCCTGGATCTTGCTCATAGATTTTCCAGCGACTCCTTGTCCAGTCTGCTCATCAGCCGCGAGCGATGATGCCTGCCGGCGCCTGCTCTGCCTCGGCCCTGAGTTTCTCTGCCACTCGCGCACGCACCATGGCCTCAAGTTCATCGACCAGTGTCGCATTGTCCACCTTGTGGTGCGGCTTGCCGTCGATATAGGCCAGGTTGTTGGGGCTGGCACCGGTCAGGCCGATCTCTGCCACTTTGGCTTCGCCCGGTCCGTTAACGATGCAGCCGATGACCGCAACATCCACGGGCGTAATAATGTCCTCAAGCCGGGCTTCAAGCTGATTCACGACACCAATGACATCAAAGTTCTGCCGTGAACAACTGGGACAGGCCACAAGATTGACGCCTTTGCTGCGCAATCCCAGGCTCTTGAGAATATCGAAGCCGACGCGAATTTCTTCCACCGGATCGGCCGCCAGCGATATGCGGATGGTATCGCCGATGCCGTCCATCAGCAGTGCACCCAGACCGATTGCCGACTTGACGGTGCCAGAGCGCAGACCGCCCGCCTCAGTGATACCAAGATGCAGAGGCTGTTCAATCTGGCTGGCCAGTGTGCGATATGCCTGCAGGGTCATGAATATTTCCGATGCCTTCAGACTGATCTTGAAGTCCTGGAAATCGAGCTTGTCGAGTATGTCGATCTGCGTCAGGGCCGACTCCACCATGGCGTCGGCGGTCGGTTCTTTATACTTGCGCAGCAGCGTCTTGCCCAGAGAGCCGGCATTAACACCGATGCGCAGCGGAATGCCCTTGTCGCGCGCAGCGTCGATGACTGCCCGGATGCGCTTTTCGCTGCCAATATTGCCGGGATTGATGCGCAGGCAGTCAACGCCATACTCGGCGACTTTCAGCGCAATCTTGTAGTCAAAATGAATATCCGCCACCAGCGGCAGGTCTACGCGAGCCCGGATCTGGCGGAAGGCTTCGGCCGCTTCCATGCTGGGCACCGAAACCCTGACGATGTCAGCACCTGCATTGGCCAGCCGTTGAATCTGGGCTACGGTGGCGTCAACGTCACAGGTTTCCGTATTGGTCATGCTCTGAACGGAAATCGGAGCACCACCACCTACAGGCACACGCCCTACCATGATCTGGCGGCTTTTGCGGCGTTTGATTGGCGATTCACTCATCATGTTACTGCATCCCCACACTCAGTCGGGCCGAGTCATCACTGCGAATGTTATTGCTGATATCGAGCGCGCGACCATTATAAACAACCGACGCGGCTCTGGCGTTGCCAAGATTCAATAAAAATGGCGCGGTGCCGGTGATCCTGAGTTTTTCACCCTGCTGGTGGGTATCCTGATAATTCTCTTCACCACCACGGTGCTCCAGCTCTACCCAGCTTTCGTCGCTGAAGTTGATCTCCAGTTCGTCAGAGCCTGGCCATGCCAGAGCCATCACTGACGCGTCACTGGCCGCTTCCGGCTCTAGCGGGCTGTTAAACACCGGCACTTCATCAATTGGCTGATCTTCAATCAGGGCATTGCCCACTTCAGTTTCGTTGACCGCATTGCGCACGGCCTCATCCATCAGGGCATTGTCGACAGGCGGTGTTTCATCGCTCTGATTGATGAACCACAACGCGACTGCCATCACCACAAAAGCAATGCCAGAAACAATAATCCATGGCCGGTTTTTGTCACGACGCCGCCGCGTGTAGCGCTTGATGGCTTCTTCTTTACGGGCAGCCTTTTTATTGGTGAACTCGTTGTAGAGTTCGATCATCTGCTCTGGGTCGAGCTGCAGCACGCGCGAATAGCTGCGGATGTATCCCTTTACAAACACATCGCCCGGCAGCTTGTCGTAGCTGTCGGATTCCATGCAATTGATGTAATGCATGGTCAGATTCAATTGTTCGGATACCTGCTTCAGAGACAACTCCAGCGTTTCACGCTGCGTTCTCAGCAGATTGCCGGGCGTCTGGGCGGGAGCCGGGGATGGTGGCTCGACCTGCTCTTCAGACAGACCGGACTGATCCGATGTTTCGTCGTGTGTATTCATTGAATCCTATTCGGGACCTGTTATTCAGAACCATGTTAGCTCGGCATCTGACCTGATACCTGCACCGGCGTGCGATCAGTTGTCAGACTACGTTATGCACATCCAGCCGATTGGCGGCCGATAACTCGGCCGCTTTGCGGTACCGTGCACTTCGCCTGGTCTGGTCAGCCACTTCGCCAACCAGCTGGCCACAGGCCGCACCTATGTCGTCGCCACGCGTGGTTCGCACTGTAACAGTGTAGTCAGCCTGTTGCAGGATTTCCCTGAACGTGTTGACCGACGAATTGCTTGGCCGACGGTAATCCGACTGCTCAAACGGATTAAACGGGATGAGATTGATCTTGCAGGGAAAGTCCTTCAGCAACGCCGCCAGCTCTCTGGCGTGCTGACGATGATCGTTGACGCCGGCGATCAGCGTGTACTCAACAACCGGTACCCGTTTATCCGGCAGACTAGCCATATAGTCCTTAACACTGCGCAGAAGTTCCCGGATAGGGTATTTTTTGTTCACGGGCACGATCTGGTTGCGCAGCTCGTCATTGGGTGCGTGCAGCGAAATGGCCAGCGATGCATCGGTATAGTCTTTCATTCGGTCAATGGCGGGGACAACACCTGCGGTGCTGACCGTCACGCGACGCTTGGACAGACCGTAGGCATTGTCTTCCATCATCAGATGCAGCGCATCCATGACATTGTCGAAATTGAGCAGGGGCTCGCCCATGCCCATCATGACAATATTGCTGACCGCCCGATTGCTTTTCCCAGCGCCAGCGCGAGGCTCGGCAAAACCATTGAGACGGTGATTGGCCCACCAGAGCTGACCGATGATCTCTGCCGTGGTCAGGTTACTGTTAAAACCCTGTTTGCCGGTTGCGCAGAAACTGCAGTCCAGCGTACAGCCCGCCTGAGAGGAAATGCACAGCGTGGCGCGCCCGGCTTCAGGTATGTAAACCGTTTCCACCCGACTGCCACTGGCTACCTGAACGATCCATTTATAACACCCATCGCTGGCCAGATATTCCTGGACAACGTTTGGCAGGCGGATCTCCGCGTTGGTCTTCAGTTTGTCGCGCAGACTCTTGCTGATGTCTGTCATCGCGTCAAAGTCGGTGACACCACGCTGGTGTATCCACTTCATCACCTGCACGGCACGAAACGGTTTCTCATCCATGGAGACAAAGTATGCCTGCAGCTTGGGCAGGCTGAGCCCCAAAAGATTGGTTTTAGTGACCGTTTCGCTCATCAGTGATTTCCCGGATCGCTCAGTGCCGCTGCTTATCAGCCGCGAGGGCAGATCTCTGAGTCATTGAAAAAGTAGGCGATTTCGCGCGCCGCAGACTGTGCAGAATCGGAACCGTGGACGGCATTGGCATCGATGGATTTGGCGAAATCAGCACGAATGGTACCTGGCTTGGCTTCCGCAGGGTTGGTGGCACCCATCAGCTCACGGTTCATGGCCACTGCGCCTTCACCTTCCAGCACCTGAACCATGACCGGGCCAGAGGTCATGAACGCGATCAGATCCTTGAAGAATCCGCGCTCTTTGTGCTCGGCGTAGAAGCCGCCAGCGCTCTCGTCGGTCAGTTGCACCATCTTGGCAGCAACGATTCGCAGGCCGGCTTTCTCGAAGCGGGAGTAGATCTCGCCGATCACATTTTTGCCGACTGCATCTGGTTTGATGATTGATAATGTACGTTCAGTTGCCATTGTTCAGCTCCACAGCATATCGCGTCTTAAGTCGCGTGTATAAAAGGCGCGCATTATACTGGTTATCGTGGCTGTAATTCTACAGCTCTGAGACGAGGCACCATTTCCAGCACGGCTGCGATGGCCGTATCGATGTCCTGTTCGGTACTGAAACGCCCTACCGAGAAGCGCAGCGCCGCCTGGGCCAGCTCGTCAGGCACACCTATGCCACGCAACACATAGGAAGGCTCCATGGTCGCCGACATGCAGGCAGAGCCGGACGATACGGCGATGCCACGCAGCGCCATCAGCAGTGACTCACCGTCCACATCGGAAAATGCGACATTGATGATGCCGGGTGCATGCTGTTCAGGATGACCGTTAAGCTTCCAACCATCCAGCTTCGACAGCCCCTCAAGAAACCGTTTGCGCAGTGCGGTGAGGCGCCGGTGATCTGCCTCAAGTTCTGCTGCAGCATACCGGAAGGCATCCCCCATGCCGGCAATCTGATGCGTCGGCAGCGTGCCCGAGCGCATACCGCGTTCATGGCCGCCACCGTGGATCTGCGCGACCAGATCGACCCTGGGCTCACGACGCACATACAGCGCGCCAATACCTTTGGGTCCGTATACCTTGTGTGCCGACAGCGACATCAGATCGATAGGCATCTGCCCCAGGTCTATTGGCAGCTTGCCCGCGCTTTGTGCCGCATCCACATGAAATATAACGCCTTTACTTCTGCAAACCTCACCCAGAGCATTAACATCGTTGGCCGTTCCCAGCTCGTTGTTGACGTGCATCAGCGACACCAGGATGGTATCCGGGCGAATGGCCTCAGCCAGGGCCGCCGGCTCAATGCGCCCGGTGTTGTCAGACTTCAGGTAGCTGACCTCAAAACCAAGTGTTTCCAGGTATCGACAGCTGTCCAGGACGGCTTTGTGTTCGATGGCAGAGGTAATGATGTGTTTGCCGCGATCGGCATGAAACTGCGCCACACCCTTGATGGCGAGGTTGTCTGCCTCAGTGGCGCCCGAGGTCCAGACAATCTCACGAGGGTCACAGTGCAGCAGATCTGCCACATCACGGCGGGCGTTTTCGACAACTTCTTCTGCCTGCCAGCCAAACAGATGCGCACGTGAGGCGGGATTGCCAAATTGACCATCCAGCGTCAGGCATTTAGCCATGCGCTCGGCTACCCTGGGATCAACAGGGGTAGTGGCGGCGTAGTCCAGATAGACGGGTAATTTCATCAACTCTCCTGAATACAAGCCTGATTACAAGCTGATATCAGGACGACAGGCGCATGTCGCGAACGATCACTTCCCGCCGTTCATCCTGACTGTCGGCTATGCGTTGAACGTCATGACGGCTCATCAGGTCGGCCAGACTGATACCGCCCAGAAACGTGTGAATCTGCTGACTCAGATCCTCCCACAGATGATGTGTGAGACAGATCTCGCCCTGCTGGCAGTTGCCCTGCCCCTGACAACGAGTGGCGTCAACCGACTCATCCACAGCGTCGATGATATCCACGACTGCGATATCGGCGGTGCTGCGCCCGAGTCGGTAACCACCACCGGGGCCGCGCACGCTTTGCACCAGTTCACGCCGCCGCAGGCGGGCGAAAAGCTGCTCAAGGTAGGACAAAGAAATGTCCTGCCGCATTGAAATGTCCGATAAGGTCACCGGCTCGCGACCCGCATGGATAGCCAGATCCAACATAGCGGTCACGGCATAGCGGCCTTTTGTGGTCAGTCGCATACGCTAAAAAATCCATAAAGAATGGGTAGCCAGCTGTTTGACGATTATGGAATACCACAGTAATTTAATCAACTATTCGGCCGGGAGCGTTTACACCGGCCAGCAGCTGGCGTAGTCTGCACGCCATGATAGATCTGCACTCACATACCCGCTTTTCTGACGGCCATCTGGATACCGCCACGCTGCTGCAACGCGCCTCATCGCTTGGCATCCAGCAATTGGCCATTACAGACCATGACTGTGTGGATGCCCACCTGCAGATTGCATCGGGTGCGGTGGATGTACCGGATCAGCTGGATATCATCCCCGGCACAGAGATTTCCACACGCTGGGACAATCAGGAGGTGCATGTTCTTGGCCTGATGGTGGATATCAACAACGCCACGCTCTCTGAGCTGCTGGCACAACAGCAGCAACGACGGCAGGAACGCGCTGCGAAGATTGGTATTCAGCTTGAGCGTGCCGGCCACTGTGGCCTGCAGACCTGGCTGCAGTCACTGGGCTGCACTGCGGTAAGCCGCGTACATGTGGCAGAGTTTCTGGTGCATCAGGGTGTTGTCAAAAGCAAGCAGCAGGCCTTCAGCAAATACCTGGCCAAGCGCGGACGCGCGTACGTGCCGGCAGAGTGGTGCTCAATATCAGAAGCAGTCGAGGCGATTCAGGCTGCGGGCGGCGTCGCAGCGCTAGCACACCCGGATCGTTACCCGCTAAGCCGCCCCAAATTTCGACGACTCATTGATGAATTTGTCGACGCGGGTGGCGACGCCCTGGAGGTCAGCTACTCGAACCTCAACCAGGACATGCTCAAAAATCTGTCGGTCATTGCCGCTGAGCGGAAGCTGTGGGCCACTGTCGGCTCAGACTTCCACTCACCCGAGCACACGTGGATGGATCTGGGCAAGGTGAGACGCTTACCCGAGATATGCAGGGATCAGGGGATCTGGCGACATCCAAGATGGACACAATTCGCCAGGCCCGCGGCTGAAGATTGATTAGCGACGACGGATCGCTGCGATCACACCCTTGAAGATATCCATCAGGGTTTCGTGTTTGTAGTCGGTAAATTCTCCGGCATCCATGAACATGCCATGCTCTTCGCAGGCCTCGTATTCAAGGTGGGGCTGTTTGCGATCGTTCAGCTTCTGCATGGATTTGCCGCAGCGCGGGCACTGAATATCACGGACTCGATTGTAAGTTTTGCCTACACGTGGATCGCCACTGTCCAGAAAATCAGACATCCAGGACTTTTTAAGCTGCTCTGCCTCACCGTTGTCAAACCACAGGCCCTGACAACCGGAACACTGATCGATCACAACGGTGCCATGCAGCACCTCAACAGATCGCTCTATCATTTTGGCATTACATTTCGGGCATTCCATTTTATTCTCCTTGTTGTGCAGCGCCCCCATGCTGTGGTGGACTCCTTGCATCAGGGCTTATTGTTATTGCGTCAGCGAGAAAACGCTGCGTGATTCCATTCTATAAGATTACTCTGGCGGCTAACAGCGCCTGAGCTCAATTCATCGAGTACTTCTGCGTCAATAGTCGTAGGTCAATGCCCGCTGCGCCAGAGCTTCACCGGTCAACTCGCCCTGCTGGCATCGCTGCAGGTCCTGCTGATCGATGACATGGATACGATCCAGCCGCTCACCACTATCCAACTGCTGCCCCGTGCCAACCAGAACCAGGCTGAGGTGTTCACCGGACGGCAGCTGCCTGAGGCCAGCAGCATAATCGCACACAGTGCCAAACAGTCGCTGCTCGAATGCAGCCAGATCGCGCTGCCACTGTTGCTGCTGCTGATCACGCAGTGCCTGCTGTCGCTGTCGCAACTCGGCCATCTGCTGTTGTGACCGTTCAGCCAGCGCCAGCATCTGCTGTTCAATTTCTTCACGCATGGACTGCCAGCGCTCCAGCGTGGCGTCATCTGGCAGCGCCTGCGCCTGCACTGCCTCTTCGCGCACTGCGTCGCGCAGTTGCATGGCCCGGTCCAGCTGGGTGTTCAGCTCTGCCCGCAGGGACGAAAGCTCACTGGCAATTGCCCGAACCGCATCAGCATCCAGCAGCTCAGCCTGCTGCAGTTGTTGCACCACGGTTGCCGCCTCCGACAGAGAGCGCTGAATGGCAGGCTCAAGCTCGAATGACGACAATGCCTGCAAACGCTCCCGATAGAACTGTGCCACCTCGTCGGTGCGCAGGCTGAGCGCCATGGCATCACGCACTGCCTCGAAGTCGGGACGCTCGACAACGCCGCGCTCCAGCATGACACCCAGCTGTTCACCCAGCTCGCTAAGCGACTGACTGAGCGTGTCCATGGATGCCTCGGGCCAACCACCGCGCTGCAATGGCGTGGTCACCTGCAACACTACGCCCTGCCCCTGCAGATATCGCCCGGTGACATCACCATTGCGGGGGCTGAAGATTCCCTGACGCTGGTTCAGGTCGAGACTTTCGCGAAGCACACCACTGAACACGTCAACCGGGCGACGCATGTCATGACCAGCTGCGACATCCTGAGAGTTTTGTGCCGCGATGCTGCCAGCAGTCAGAGTCAGCGCCGCCAGCAGGGCCACCGATGTCAAAGGCCGTCGCAAGATAGGTTCCATTACTGAGCCTCCTGATACTGAACAAACGATGCCAGCTGCTGCACGGAATTGACTGTCTGGTAATTGCGGTTCAATAGCTGCCTGAATCCTGCCTCCATCTGGCGCATGTCCTGCTCGCGCTGTTGTTCGATGTACTGCACAAGCTGAACCAGACTGTCGGCACTGGTTTCGCCGAACTGCGCCAGGGCCTGTTCTACCATCTGCTGATTGGCGAGCTGTTGCTGCTCGGCAAAATCGGCCAGATAGTTGTCGAGAGACTGAGTCTGCATCGTTGCGCCATCTCTGCCCGCAAAACTCAGCTGCCAGCCCTGGTCATTTACGTTGATCTGCACCTGGAACACGACCGCGACGGCCATGACCAGCGACGCCGCCAGTGGCCCCCACTGCAACCAGCGCGCCCGGCCGGCAGATTCAGCGGCCGGTCGTTGACCGCCCTCGTCATGCCGACTATTCGGCGACGACGCCATACCTTTATCCTGCTGCATGATCCTGGCAGGTTTCCACTGCGGCACTGGCTCATCGCGCCATTGCGCAAGCATGACTGCCGCCGGTGACAGCTCGTGAACCGCCTGCTGACAGTCAGCGCAGCCCAGCAAATGCTGGTCAATTTGCTGCCGGCGTGCCGCATCCGCATGATCGTCGAAATAGTCGGCGATTAAATGGGGGGTCTGATCACAGCTCATGGCGTGCTCTCCAGTAAGGATTTCAGTTTCTTCAAGGCCGCGTAGAAGCGCGTTTTTGCCGTGTTGGCAGAAATAGACTCAATCTCGGCAATATCATCAAACGTCAGTTCCTGAAAAATTTTCAGCTCCACAACCAGGCGCTGTTCAACTGGCAGTTGCTGCAACACACGCTGGATGCGAGCGTTACTCTGTTGCTCCTGCAAGTGACGATCCGGAAGCTCAGCTTCATCATCTGCCTGAGGCACTTCGGCATGCACCTCATCATCCAGCGTCGTCACAACAGGTCCAGCCTGCCGCCGCCTGGCCATATCAACCGCCTTGTTGTGGCCTATGCGAAACAGCCAGGTAGTCAGTTGTGACTGGCCGCGAAAGTTCTCCAGGTTGCGATACAGACCCAGAAACACTTCCTGCATCAGATCACTGGCGTCGTCCGGATTGCCGGTAAACCGCAAACTGAAGTTGTACACCTGCCTTTCATGGCGGCGAACCAGTGCATTCCAGGCTGTCAGCGAGCCGTCCAGCGCGGCAGCAATGAGAACCTCATCACTAGTGTCTTGGATTGTCTGTTTCATGTGCCTGCTGGATTGGTCGCAGTGGAGGAAGAAAAAGTTTGGCTTGTGCCGGAGAGAAGTATGCTACGAACTGGCATGCAATGAACAGTGATGATGCCCTGCCGGACTGAATCGCAAGGCTGTGTACATACAGAAACGCCCGCGGCAACGAATAGCACCACGGGCGTCTGTTTAAACGGGCAAAGAGCCCGGTAAATTTCAGGCAGCGTTGCGTTGCCGCGCTTCGTCAATCAGTTGACCGGCAGCACGCAGCAGCGCATTGAGCGAGGAGCTGACAATGTCCCGACTGATGGCCACACCAGTGTAACGCTCCAGACCATTCTTCAATTGAATGTAGGTAACCGCCTCAGCATCAGCACCCTGACCCAGAGCGTGCTCACCGTATTCCATGATTTCGAAATCAATGTCGGTGGCTTTTTTGATGGCTTCAACGAATGCATCAACAACACCGTCGCCTTCACCTTCAATATCCAGCTCCTTGTCAAAGCAGTTCAGTACCGCCTTAAAGCGTTCACGATCGCCCACTTTTTCAAATTTAAAATTTTGCAGCTGTACATCCTGATGACTGCTCAGGTAGGTGTCCTTGAACAAGGTCCAGATCTTGTCCGGCGCAATCTCCTGGCCGGATGTTTCCGCCTCCTTCTGGACCACCCGGCTGAAATCAATCTGCAGCCAGCGCGGCAGGTTGAAACCAAACTTGCTCTGCAGCACGTAAGCGACGCCGCCCTTGCCTGACTGACTGTTGACCCGAATCACATCCTGGTAGGTACGACCGAGATCCCGCGGGTCTATCGGCAGGTAGGCAATCTCCCAGGTTTCGCCTTCTTTATACAGGTCGAGACATTTCTTGATGGCATCCTGATGGCTGCCTGAGAATGCCGTGAACACCAGATCTCCAGCATAGGGTTGGCGCGGGTGCACATCGATCTGTGTACAGGCTTTGCTGACGGTGCAGATCTTGTCCATGTCGCTGAAATCCAGACGCGGGTCGACACCCTGGCTGTACAGATTCATCGCCATGGTGATGATATCCATATTGCCGGTGCGCTCGCCGTTGCCCAGCAAGGTACCTTCAATACGATCTGCCCCTGCCATTACGCCGAGCTCGGCAGCGGCGACTGCACAACCACGGTCATTGTGGGTGTGCAGACTGACAATGACCGAGTCGCGCCGGTCAACCTTGCGGCAGAACAGCTCAATCTGATCGGCGAACACATTGGGCGTTGCCATTTCAACAGTGGCCGGCAGATTGATGATACAGGGTGAGTCGGGGGTCGGTTGCCACACATCAATGACGGCATTACAGACATCCACTGCGAAGTCGACCTCGGTACCGGTAAAACTTTCGGGCGAGTATTGAAATACCCACTCGGTTTCTGGATTAAGAGCCGCGTGACGTTTAACTTCGCTGGCCCCGCGGACTGCGATATCAATAATGCCCTGCTTGTCGGTTTTGAATACTTTCTGACGCTGTACTACCGAGGTCGAGTTATAAACATGGACAATCGCACGCTTGACACCTTTTAATGCCTCATAGGTACGCGCGATCAGTTCAGGCCGAGCCTGGGTCAGCACCTGCACCGTCACATCATCGGGAATGCGGTCTTCTTCGATCAGATGACGAACGAAATCGAAGTCGGGCTGTGACGCTGACGGAAATCCTACTTCAATTTCCTTGAATCCTATCTCCAGCAACAGGTCGAACATCTGTTTTTTCTGCGCTACTGACATTGGCTCAATCAGGGCCTGATTGCCATCGCGCAGATCCACGCTGCACCAGCGAGGCGCAGTTGTGATCACCTGATCCGGCCAGGTACGGTCCTTAAGACCCACAGGTGTGAATGCAGGGTATTTACGATGATCGAATCGATTGTGTTCCGACATGCGGTGACTCCAGTTGCTTTCTTCTAACGCTTGACGCGATTGCCCGTTGCTGTTGCTACCAGTGTGAAATCCATCTTACTGGGTCCGTGCCCTGTTCCGGCAGGCGAACTGACGCTGGTGGCGTCAGGATGTCAGTGTGGCTGAGCGGCGCTCTGTTTAAGCTTCGACTCCATCACTGCCCATCTGGCCTGGCACCCGACAGAAGGATCATTCTGTCTGGGTTGGACTCCGAATCATGTTCGGCCGGATGTTGCATAGAATAGTCGGATGCCTTGAGTGATTCCACCACTAATTTACGCCATATTTCGATATTATTGGACTTTATAACCACAATTATGCTTTATTGTGGATATATTCACCACGTAAAGCGAAATACCATGGATTTAGACAAGCTGGATCGACGAATTCTTCAGGAACTGCAGCGAGACGGCGCCATTACCAATCTGGAACTGGCAGAGCGTGTTGGCCTGTCGGCAACCCCTTGCGCACGCCGTGTTAAACGGATGCAGGATGAGGGCCTGATAGAACGTCAGTCCACCATCCTCAGCGCCTCTGCCCTTGGCCTTAAACTCAGCGCGCTGGTGCAGGTAAGCATGGATCGCCACACACCGGATCGCTTTGAGCGATTCGAGTCCGAGATCCTGAAACACCCTGAAGTCATCGAATGCCTGCTGATCACCGGACAATCGGCAGATTATCAGTTAAAAGTGGTGGTGCCGGATATGGACTATTATCAGGAGTTCCTGCTCAACACCCTGACCCGTATTGAGGGAGTTGCCGATGTCCACTCCAGCTTCATCATGCGCAAAGTACTTGATACCACGGCCCTGCCCCTGACACATCTGAAAGGATGACAGGCGCAAATCAGCTCAGACTGGCATCAAAAGAAGTGTTTGACCTTGTCTTTGTAGCTGCGGCTCATTTTCAGCGAGGTACCGCAGCTCAGGGTCAGATGGAACTCGCCATTGATATGTGAGGACACTTTCTCTACCCGATCAAGATTGACGATCGTGGAGCGGTGAACACGTTGAAATATGCCTGGGTCGAGTTGTGATTCAAGTTCTTTCATGGTCGTGCGCATGATCAGCGTATCGCCTTTCACATGTACACACATGTAATCGCCGGCAGCATCAATCCAGTCGATATCGCGCACCGGCACAAAGGTCGTGGATGAACCGTCCTTGATTGCCAGTTTTTCGCCATAACGCATCATCGGATTGCCGCTGCTCATCAGCTCAACGATGGCCTGTTCCGACTTGCCCGTCAGACTGATAACAATATCCAGAAGCTGGCGTTTCTCCTGATCGTCGCGCCCATGATCCAGGCGCTCCCGTACTTTGTTGACAGCCTGCTGCAAACGCTCGACTTCGATGGGTTTTAACAGATAATCGACCGCGTGAATATCAAAGGCATTCACTGCGTATTCGTCATAGGCCGTCACAAACACAATCAGCGGCATATTATCCTGCTGAAGCTGCTCAACCACGTCTAAACCCGTCATACCCGGCATCTGAATATCCAGAAACATCAGATCGGGTTCCTTTTCGGCGATCATCTCCAGTGCTTCGCGACCATTCTGACAACTGCCAACGACTTCGACTCCGTCGATGTCGGCAAGACGCAGTTCCAGACCCTGCCTGGCCAGAGCCTCATCATCAACAACCAGGGCACGTATCAACTGTTTGGAATTATCTGGTTTCATAGGGAATCACTACCGTTACCTTAAATCCTTTTGGATCCTGTGGAGAGAACAGAAACTGGTGCTCGTCACCGTAAATCTCCTGCAATCTGTCACGGATATTTTTTAATCCTACCCCAATGGACGTCGGATCGCCCACGGCACCGGGGCCATCGTCGGCAACCGTAATACACAGCTTATTGCGATCACACGGCGACGCGCTGATCCAGATGGTACCGCCATTTTCGTGACGTGCAATGGCGTATTTGATGGAGTTTTCGACCATCGGCTGCAGCAGCATGCTGGGTACCAGTGCCTGACGGACGCTAGCGGCCAGATCATATTCAACCCGCAGGCGTTCTTCAAAACGGACCTTTTCTATATCCAGATACAGGTTGACGCTGGCCAGCTCATGCTCAAGCGTGACTTTGTCCAGCGGGTCGTGCTCCAGTGAGTAACGCAGGAACTTGCTGAGACGGGTCACCATCGCATTGGCCTGGTCGGTCGACTGCACCAGAATCAGCGTCGAGATGGCATTGAGTGTATTAAACAGAAAGTGTGGATTGAGCTGATAGCGCAGCATGCGCAGCTGTGCTTCGTGCGCCAGAGACTCTGAGCGCAGACTTTTTTCGCGCTCGTAATGGAACAGCTGATAATACTTCATCATGAAGTACAGCATGCTCCACAACAGCAGCAGTGACATGGATATCGGCAGCCAGTTGCTGAACGTGTTCCAGCCATAACCGGTCAGATCCACACTGGCGCCAAAATCGGAATCGGTAATCAGCACCTTGATGGGTCGCCAGGCCTGCGAGGCCAGCCAGCAGCCAAGC
Organism: Gammaproteobacteria bacterium UBA2675; assembly: GCA_002354805.1. GTDB lineage: Bacteria > Pseudomonadota > Gammaproteobacteria > Pseudomonadales > Pseudohongiellaceae > Pseudohongiella. Next base: position 135,406 of record DEMH01000010.1, on the reverse strand, counting down.
ATCACCGCCAGAAAACGGACATACACCGGCCGATCCCAAACACTTCGGTACAGATAACGCAGCGCCGTGGTCAACGCCATGCCTATCAGGGCATCAACGACAAAAACATTGACGCGCTCAAGAATGTATTCGCGAGGAACAAATGTGAGGTCGCGCAGCACCAGCATCACGATCCACGTCATCCAGCCCAACAACTGAAAGGACCAGAAACGCAGTTCACGACGCCAGTTAATGCGGATGTTCATGTTGCGGACTCGAGAATGCGGCGATGACTCATACAGTCACCGCCGCCAGCCCGGAATCAGGGAAGCAGGTGCGCAACACCGTTGCGTTCTTCTTCCAGCTCCTTCTCGGTTTTTTGCATCAGGCCACGGCTGAAATCACTGATATCCAGACCCTGTACGATGGTGTACTGACCATTGTCGCAGGTGACCGGGAATGAGTAGATCAGGCCTTCGGCGATACCGTAGCTGCCATCGCTGTGAATGCCCATGCTAACCACCTTGCCATTGGTGCCAAGGGCCCAGTCACGCATGTGTTCGATGGCCGCATTGGCCGCTGATGCAGCTGAGGACAGACCACGCGCCTTGATGATGGCGGCGCCGCGCTGCTGAACATTGGGGATGAAGGTGCTTACCAGCCAGTCCTGGTCAACCAGGTCGGCCGCCTTTTTGCCAGCCACTGTAGCGTGGTTGATATCCGGGTATTGCGTAGCGGAGTGGTTACCCCAGATGATGATGCCATCAACGTCAGTGCTGTGCTTACCTGTCTTTTCGGCCAGCTGCGCGATGGCGCGGTTGTGGTCGAGACGAGTCATGGCCGTGAACTGACCGGGTTTGAGGTCTGGTGCGTTACGGTATGCGATCAGCGCATTGGTATTGGCCGGGTTACCAACAACCAGCACTTTAACATCGCGGCTGGCATTGTCATTGATGGCCTTGCCCTGTGCCGAGAAAATCGCAGCGTTGGCTTCGAGCAGATCTTTGCGCTCCATGCCTGGGCCGCGGGGACGTGCGCCTACCAGCAGGCAGTAATCGGCGTCTTTGAATGCAACATTGGCGTCATCGGTCTGAACGATGTCGTGAACCAGCGGAAACGCGCAGTCTTCCAGCTCCATGACGACGCCTTTCAGCGCTTCCAGTGCCGGTGTAATCTCAAGTAACTGCAGGATGACGGGCTGATCTTTGCCCAGCATCTCGCCTGCAGCGATACGGAACAACAATGAATAACTGATCTGTCCTGCTGCCCCGGTGACAGCAACGCGAACGGGTGCTTTAGCCATGATAAAACCCTTGTAAAGTCTGTATTTAAGGTGTTACTTGAAGATTAGAGGGGGCAGAGTATACCACTACCGAATGAACATGGCATCGCCGTAACTGAAGAAGCGGTAACGCTGGCTGATTGCCTCAGCGTAGGCAGCCATGACCTTCTCACGCGACGCAAAGGCACTGATCAGCATCATCAGCGTCGACTTCGGCAGATGAAAATTGGTGATCATCGCGTCCACTACCTGAAACTGGTAGCCAGGGTAGATAAAGATATCCGTATCGCCCTGATAGGGATTAATCGTCCGCTCCACATCGATGTCGCCGCCCGCCTTCAGCGCTGCCGATTCGAGGCTGCGAACCGACGTTGTGCCAACGGCAATGACACGCCCGCCGCGGGCACGGCATGCCGCAATCTGCTCACAGACGCTCACCGGCACATCAATCCACTCACTGTGCATGCGATGCTCCAGCACATTTTCGGTACGCACCGGTTGAAACGTCCCCGAACCGACATGCAGCGTGACAAAAGCCATGTCGACGCCACGCTGTTTGATTGCATCAAGCAGGGGGTCGTCAAAATGCAGTCCAGCGGTGGGTGCCGCGACGGCGCCCGGATTGCGTCCATAAACTGTCTGATAACGGCTCTGGTCCGCCTGCTCATCAGGTCGATCAATATAGGGCGGCAGTGGCATATGGCCGTAGCGATCCAGCAGATCAACTGCCGGTGCATCTGCAGGAAAGCGCAGATGAAAAAACTCGCCCTGTCTACCGAGCACTTCCACCGTCAGCCCGGCATCGCTGTCACTTGCCTCCAGTATCAACTGCATACCGGGGCCGGGTGATTTACTCGCGCGCACCTGGGCCAGCGCTTCGTGTTCGCTCAACAGCCGCTCAATCAGAACTTCAACCTTGCCGCCGGTTGCCTTTTGCCCATGCAGGCGCGCCGGCAGCACACGGGTATCGTTGAATACCAGCAGATCCTCTGCCCGCAGCATGCTCACAATGTCGCTGAACACGTGGTGGGAAACAGCGCCGCTGCTGCGATCAAGACACAGCATGCGACTGCCACTGCGATTGGCCGCAGGGTAGTGAGCGATCAGCTCTTCAGGCAGGTCATAATCAAAGTCGGATAGTTTCATAAGGGCGGCAAGTTTGCCCGATTCGTCGAAGCTTGCCAAGCTCTGACAGCACCGCAGACGGCTGCGAAACAGCCATTGTCAGATGTTGCAATGTTGTTATAATGGCGCCCTTCTGCACAAGCACACATCCTGCCGGAGTGGTGAAATTGGTAGACACGTCGGATTCAAAATCCGATGCCCTTAAAAGCGTGCCGGTTCGAGTCCGGCCTCCGGTACCATCTTCCCTTCATTCTCGCAGATCAGCCTCACAGATCAGCAGACTGCTCAGTTATCCTTAAATTTTGGTGCCCGCTTCTGAAAGTAGGCCGCCACTGCCTCGTTCTGGTTGGCTGAACCAATCAGGCGATGAATTTCTTCCCGTTCGGCCGCAAACTGTTCTGCAGCCTGCTGCTTGAGCTGTCGCGTCAGCAAACGTTTGGCGGCTCTGACGGCATCCGGACTGCGACTGGCAATTTCTGCAGCCAGCGCCTGCGCTTCCACCAGAGGCTCATCTGACAGGCGCGTGACCAGTCCCAGACCATGCCCTTCCGCTGCCGGCAGCACACGTGCTGTGTATACCAGCTCGCGCGCGACATCCGGCCGCACCAGACTGCCCAGCATCAGTGTACCTGTCATATCGGGGATCAGGCCCCAGTAGACTTCGCGGACGGACAACTGGGTTTCCGGGTGGGCAATACGAATATCTGCGCCCATTGCGATCTGCATGCCTCCACCGAGCGCATGTCCATGCAGTGAAGCGATTACCGGCACCGGCACTTCCTGCCATACCCAGCAGACCTGCTGGGCGAGATGCGTGATGGCGTCACTGGACACCATGGTGCCGATTGTGGAGGTCTCTCCGTCACGCTCAGACATTCCCTTGAACGAGGCAAAATCGAGCCCGGCGCAGAACGACTCCCCTTCTCCGGACAATACAACAGCTCTCAGCCCGGACATGTTTTTCAGTGCTTCGCCAGCCGCTGCCAGTGACAAAAACAGATCATCGTCCAGTGCGTTGCGCTTGTCCGGACGGTTCAGGCGCACATGGGCGACTCCGTCTTTCAGACTCACTGCGACTCTGTTTTCCCTGATTCCCTCAATATGCATGACCTGGCCCCTTGCTGTATCCACCCGTTAAAATCATTGGTCTAGTTGACTGTCTGCAGGACTTCCAGCGCAAACTCGTACTCGCCTGATTCGGCGGCAACATAGACCGTATCCCCAGAGATTGTTACTGACATATCCATGGTTCGCTGCATGACCTCTGCCAGTTGCTGAAGAGGCGCCCAGGGGAATCGACTGACCGATATCCTGAGCCCGGCGAACTCTTGCTGCTGCTGGCTCCACCAGACAGAAGATTTGGTGTTGAATGCGTAAACCTTGACGTCGCGCGCCAGACGGCTGGCCTTCTTGATACGGTCGAAAGCCGGTTCACCCACATCGATCCAGAGCGCAATACCGCCATTAAGGTCTTTTGCCCAGACGTCAGGCTCATCTGTGTCACTGAGCCCCTTACAGAAAACCAGGCTGTCAGAGGCATTGCAGCAGTAGGCCAGCACCCGGACCAGCATGCGCTCAAGCGTCTCTGATGGGTGCCTGGCAACCGTCAGGTTGAGGGAGTCATAATACTCCCTGTCCAGATCACTGAGGGCAATCATGAACTTGTGAATACTCGGTTTTGTCGCCATGAATTGCCTGCCAATGCTGCGAAAGAAAGTGTCTTGCCGCGAATAATACCTTTAATTATCTGGACTGTCCCTAGTTGCGAGCGCCCTTCCCGTCACCAATCTGTCATTCACAAAACATTCATTGCACTGCCACATAACCGCCACTGATCTGTCACCAAGTCAGTCTAATCTCCATAGCTTCCGGCACCCGGCCGGATCGAAAAACATTACTTCCGGCCCTCTCCGGAAATTAGAAATCAGGCTATTTAAACCACGCCTTTGGAGTCCACAACATGAACAAGCCATTCCCACACATGGCAGAAACCTCAGTCTCCATGGAGACCACAAGATTCCTGAATATTCCAGGTTTCAGCAAGAAACCACTGGCAATGCTGGTGCAGCTTAGTGTGACCGGCCTGCTGCTTGTAGCGGGTTCTGCTGCCATTGCACAAACCCCGGCAAGCAACGCTGCCCCTGAAATTCAGGAAGTGGTGGTGACCGGCTCAAACATCCGCCGTGCCGAAAACGATGGCACCGTACCTGTGTCAGTTATTGGCGAAGAAGCCATGGAAGTCAGGGCAGCTGTTCTGCCCGTTGATCTGCTCACGTCTTTACCGTCGGTGGTAAACCTGCCAGAGAACGAGACTCGCCTCGGGTCGTCGGGTGCACGTGGCGATAACGCAAACATCAATCTGCGCAATATGGGTGCCACAGCAACACTGATTCTGGTCAATGGCAGACGTATGTCAATCAACCCGATGACAGCAGGCCTGTCACAGGCAGTCAACGTTAACCAGTTGCCGACACAGGGAGTTGAACGCATTGAAGTTCTGCGCGATGGCGCATCCTCAATATATGGTTCAGATGCCGTGGGCGGTGTCATAAACTACATCATGAAGCGCGAGTTTGATGGCGTGGAAGTTTCACTGCAGCAAGGCGGTACAGAACATGGCGGCGGAGAGAACACGCAGTTGGCTCTGACTTTTGGTTCCACGGATCTGGCTAACGGCCGCGGTCGCTTCATTGGAAGCATTGAAGCTTTAAACCGGGACAGCATTGCCCTGACTGAAAGGGATTTCAGCCGTACTTCCTTTAACAGCGACAAGGTACCAGCCCCATTCAACAACCTGGGTGGCAGTTTTGATGGACGCTCAGCGCGAGGCTACTGGCCCACATTCCGCGTTGGCAGCAGCACAGCAAATAACTACTTTAGACCGGTGGACGGCACGCCAACTTTGACCAACAGTGCCCCTTCACGCGCCAATAACCCCGAATTTTTCCTGGACCTGAACCAGTTTGGTTTCGCGTCACCGGAAGTGAAACGCGGCAATGCCTACCTGGCTGGTGAATACGACATTTCACCTTCTGTCACAGTATTCGCAGAAGTTGGATACTACATGGCTGAGTCGACCATGAAACGGCAGCCACTGGCACTAAATGCACCAACCTCTGACAAGCTGATGGTCATGCCGATCGACAATCCCTACAACCCTTACGGGTCGCGTTTCTATCACCCTGCCGGCTTAGCAAACGCAGATGGTACGCCGCGACTGACTGGGCAGCCACGTACGGTCAGCTTTACTCAGATGACTCTGGCCGGGCTGTCACCAGAGCTTATCACAACCGATTCCGATGTTTTGCGCTTTGCCACTGGCCTGAAAGGTTCTTTTGGCGCCACCTGGACCTGGGAAACTTCGTTATTCTACAACCAGGTCAACGGCAACGACGAAGCCTACCCTGACGTGCGCGAAAGCCTGCTTCAGAACGCCATCGGTCGCACTGATGCCAGTGCCTATAACCCGTTTGGTTACACATTCCGGGTCCAGGGTGATGCGGTGGTCGCCGATGCGCCTTACAACAATCCGCAGGCAACTGTCGATTCATTCAGCGACACCTTTGCGCGCGAAGCACAAAGCTACATCGCCAGCTTCGACGCCAAAACCTCAGGCACTCTGTTCAGCTGGTGGGGCGGTGACGTCATGGCGGCGTTTGGAGTCGAGCACCGTCGCGAAGATCTGGAAGACATCCGCCCCCCTTTTAGTGGCGAGAACCCAGCCAGCTCGGGACTGGATACGACAAACAACGATTTCCTGCTGCACCCGCCACGCCCTGATGTATTTGGCCGTCGTGATGTCACCAGCGCCTTCGCTGAGGTGATGATTCCGCTGATTAATGAGGATGCCAACATACCGCTGATGAACCGACTGGAACTCAATGTGTCGGCTCGCACCGAGCACTACAGTGACTTTGGCAACACGACAAAACCAAAAGTTGGCGTCAACTGGAAACCTGTCGACTGGTTGATGTTGCGCGCTTCGCGCAATGAAGGATTCATGGCACCCAGCCTGGCAGCCCTGTATACCAGTCCGCGCTGGACCATCACCGCTGGTGCCGGTGATATCGACGCCTACCGTAATCCTGCACTCAATGAAGGCCCTTACGTCATGCGCACCTATTTTGGTGGCAACCCGGACCTGATGGCTCAGGAATCCAAAGGTGACACGGTAGGATTGGTATTCGATGTGCCATTCATGGATGGCCTCACCATGAATGTTGACTGGTGGCGTATTCGTCGCAGCAATCTGCTGGGCCAGCGCAGTGTGGCGCAGATCAATGAAAGTGACACCGCACTGTTGCGCGCTTACACTCAGCAGCAGCTGGCTGCAGGTATACCCGCCGACCAGATTGACCTGGGCAGCGGCACAGCCAACTACAAGGGCGATCGTGATGTGGAGCGTTTTGCGCTGACCCCCGAAGACCGCGCGGCGTTTGCCGCCTACAACGCTGCCAACCCCAATAATCCTGTGGCACCTGCCGGACGAATTTTCTCCCGCAACCGCCCCTTCCTGAACCTGTCGACCAGCGAACACAGCGGTGTCGACTTTGGCTTCCGATATGAACTGAGAGGCCTGTCGTTTGGCGACATGGTTTTCAGTTCCGAATGGGCATACCTGAACAAGGCTGAAGACACTCTGGCGCCTGCCAACGTCGAACCAACCATCAACAACCAGCTGTATGGAAATGGCGCGGCCAAGTGGCGCAGCACCAGCAATATCTTCTGGCGCAACGGGTCCTGGAATGCCGGCCTGGGCATCTATCATGTGGGTGAGACACATGACACGGGTGCTACAACTACCCAGGCTGTTTACGAGTCTATGGGCCAGCCCGGTTACATCGAACCATTCTTCACCCAAGGTAGAACCGTTTATCGCCGTGTAATCGACAGCTTCGTTACCTACAACCTGACCGTGGGTTACCAGTTTGACAACTCTGCATCGCCCCTGCTGCGAGACACGCGCGTGCGCGTGGGTGTGATCAACCTGACCGACAAAGAACCACCGCTGTCATCAGACAATTTTGGTTACAACCCATCTGTCAGCCAGTCACTGTTGTCCGGCCGCAGCTGGAACATTCAGTTCACCCGGAGGTTCTGATTATGCAGAATGACAACTCAATGCCCGAGGCGACTGTCACTCGTCGCCAGGTCTTGCTGACACTGGGCGCTACCGCTGGTGCGCTCGCTATTGGTACCGGAGTGACAAGTCTGGCCCGCCCTGCCGCGGCTGCGTCAACTGACGCGGCAGCAGGAGCAATCCCCGGGCTCACCAAACACGGCCTGGTCGCTGAGGAACTGCAACGCTGGCAAATCAGCCATGCCAATCAGGGCGTGGCAGTCGATGAAGATCACTTCTACGGTATCGGCAATCATGCACTGGTCAAGCATCGCAAAGATACAGGCGGGCTGGTCAGTGAATGGATGGGACCCCGAGATGGTGCCATCATCCATCTGAATGCGGGTTGGGTCGACGGTGATGAACTGGTCGTGGCGCACTCTAACTTTCCGCAACTGCCAATGGCCAGTTCACTGGAAACCTATGACAGAAACAGCCTGCAACCCGTGGCGACCTACAGCCTTGGCATACGTCTTGGATCGCTGACCTGGGCAGTCCGGCACCAGGGATTCTGGTGGGCATGTTTCGCCAACTACAACGACAATGGAACCACTCCGGGATTTGATCAGCGCTGGACGCACGTGGGCAAGTTCGACGACAACTGGCAGATGCTGGAGTCATGGCTGTTTCCGCCCCAGATCGTAGCGACCTGGGGCGATAGTGCCTGTTCCGGCGGAGACTGGGGCGACGACGGGTTACTGTATGTGACCGGCCACGACGCGGCCGAACTTTATGTACTGCGTCTGCCCAGACAGGGTGTCACGCTGGAGTATGTGACCACCATTGATGTTCCGTTTGAAGGTCAGTCATGGGCCTGGGACCGCAGTGCCCGAGGCGAGCGAATCATTTATGGCATCAGTCGGGCACGACGTGAAGTCATAGTGGCGCGCATACCAGAGCTACCCTCATCACTGCTAAGCTGATCCGGGCGGTGGGCCAGGCGGCGCCGAGAAAAACTCAGCGCCGCTGCATCAGCCTGTACCCCTGCACCAGCAAATCCGCCAGCAGACCCAGCAACCAGAGCCACAGAACTATCGAGGTAGTGCGCAATAATGCCTCCGGAAGCTCCGGGTATATTTGCAACAACGCTTCCGCAGGAATCGACAGACATATGGCGATCCCGAATGCGGCCAGCGCATCTGACACCATGACCAGCATGCGTTTGCCTCGCGACCAGTGAGGCTTGAACAGCAGCATCAGATAAACCGCCAGCACCAAGACGGCCTGAATTTTTAACCAGGCAATCAGCGTTATGAATCGATTGTTCTGCTCACCGAGCAATACCGCCGCACTGAACTCAGGTGACAGACGATGCAGGATCACCAGCCATACCGCGACCAGAATGCTCACCAGAATACTGCTGCTGAGTGACTCTCGCTCCAGCTGCGCGGGTGGCAATGAAGCCGGGTTCCAGCGCTTGAGAATACCGGCATCAGTCACATAGCGATCTGCAAGATGAAACCCAAGCGTAATGAATACCAGCCAGTTGACTGCAAAAGACCAGGCCTCGCCAAATCCGAAACCCAGATTGACCGCGCGGGCGTCCGCCATCACCCCCCAGATAACATCAGCCACAATGCTCCAGGTGATGGCCAGCACGTAAACCATTGCGACGGCAGCGAGCAGATAGCCGACCACTTTTCTGTACAAGGGAAACAGGGCCGCGCTGATCAAGACGCCACTTGCTCCGTAGCGAGTGGCCACCTGCATGGGGTGTCCAAACTCCCGCAGCAGGTCATGCCACTCCGCATCAGTCAGCGGCCGTTCGCGATCCGCCTCAAGTTCAAGTACTTCCTCTTCCAGTAGCGACTGCAGTTCTTCTGCGACATCGTCGCGATTTTTTGCTGGCAGGTAGCGCTTGATTTCTGCCACATAGCGATCAATCCAGTTCATGATGATGACTCCTGTACGGTGTGCATGACCTTGTTGAGTGTCTGCCATTCCTGCTTCAATGCATTGAGAACCTTCTGCCCATCTGCCGACATCCTGTAGTAACGTCGCCGCCTGCCCTGTTCATCACTCCAGCGACTGTCCAGCAGGCCATGACTCTCAAGCCGGCGCACCAGGGGGTACAAAGTGCCCTCTTCGATGGCCAGTCCGTCAGCCTGCAGTTTTTGTCGCAGTGAGTAGCCATAATGCTCCTGACGCAACGCAGTCAGCACGATCAATGCCAGACTGCCACGCCGCAATTCAAGGCGCATGGCCTCCAAACGATCTTCACTCATTTGCTACCTCTCTGAAGGACTCTGCCTCAGGGCTGCTGTCTTACATGATCCAGCTCGCGAGAGATCCGTACTTAACCAGGTACCCGGCTACTGCTGAATTTAGTCGGCATCAGCAGAGCTAGGCATTCGCTTACTGTGCGCGACACAGTAATAATGCTGTATGTCACACAGTATTGTCAAGCGCTTTGCCTGAAGCCGCAGATTTGCCAATTGGCTTGCCAGACCTTAGGCTTGTTCAGCATCTGCAACGTAGAAAATAACGACCACATGGAGATCGCATAGTGACGCATCTGACACCGGCCAATATAATCGCCATCCTTGCCAGTTTCTGCATACTGATGGTCGCTGGCCTCGCCAACGCACAGCCGGCGCTGTCTACGGCCGCAGAAACCGCTACCGAGAACAACTCCGGTACTGACAATTCCTATGCCTACCTCGCGGATATCCTCGAGGATCAGCAGGCCAGAGAGCAGCTAATCAGTGACTTGCGTGCCCTGGCAGCCGGCGAGGATCCGACAACAGATGAACCTTCAACCGAGGAAGAAGCCTCTGGCTCACCGGTGCAGGAAATCGCAGGCGCCACACGTGAGCTGGCACAGAATCTGGTCGCTGAATCCATGGAGGCTTTCCAGTCAATAACTGACCTGGTCTCTGGCGAGCAGGCTGTGCAGGTCGACAATCTGACCAGTGAAGCAATGGGTCTGCTGCTTGTCATCGCGGCGGCTGTGTCGCTATTCCTGCTGTTGAGACTGATGGCACGTCCGGTGTTCACAGCGATTGACCGATGGGCTCTCAAAGATACTGGCGGCAGTCGTATGCTGCACAAATCAATTGCCGTGGGCGGTGCCGCCCTGCTGGATTTTGTAGTGATCCCGCTCGCCTATGTGGGCGGCTACCTGGTTGCGCTTTTTGTACCTGGCAACTCTGGCGAAATGGACATTCAGCAGTCGCTGTTCCTGAATGCGTTTCTAATCATCGAAATCACGCGGGCACTGATCAGAGTATTGTTTGCCGCCCGAAATGATGGTCTCCGCATGCTGCCGCTGAGCGCCGAACAGGCGCATTACTGGCACGCCTGGCTGTCCAGGCTGGTTGGATTCATCGGTTACGGCATATTGTTTCTGGTGCCGCTGGCCAATGAATTGCTTACGCCTGCCGTCGGCAAATTGACTGCCCTGATTGTGATGCTGCTGGCGTTCCTGTACGCACTGGCCATTCTTCTGCAGAATAAAGCCCGTATTACCGACAAGCTCACAGAGCTTTCCCAGAATGCTGAAATGACATTCAATCGCGTCTTGCTGGGCATGCTGAGCAAAAGCTGGTTCGTGGTGGCTATTGCCTACCTGGCAGCGATGACCCTGGTGACCATCGCGCGCCCCGAAGATGCCCTGCCCTTTATGCTGCGCGCTTCATTGCAGACGCTGGTGGCTATCGGACTGGGCCTGTTCCTGTCAGTGGTGCTGGGGCAGCTGCTGGGTCGTGGTTTCCAGTTAAGCGATGAAACGCGGGCACGTTTCCCCTTGCTGGAGGATCGGCTGAACGGATTCCTGCCCGCGATCATGAAGGGTGTCAGACTGGTCATTCTGATTGTTGTGCTCGGCTTTGTGGCGGATGCATGGAGCCTGTTCAACCTGCCCGCATGGCTGGCATCGGACGCCGGCATCAACACGCTGGGCACAGCCATTTCTGTAGCCTTGATCATCCTGCTGGCACTTGGTGTCTGGATTGCCCTGGCAAGCTGGATAGAGCAGCGACTCAACCCGGATTCATCGCGTGGCGGACCCAGCGCACGCGAGAAAACCCTGTTGACGATCTTCCGCAATGCGGTGTCGATCACCCTGGTTGTGATGACCCTGATGGTCGTACTGTCAGAAATCGGTATTAATATAGGCCCACTGATCGCAGGTGCCGGTGTGCTGGGTCTGGCCATTGGTTTTGGTGCCCAGAAGCTGGTGCAGGACATCATTACCGGGGTCTTTATTCAGCTGGAAAACGCCATCAATAACGGTGATGTCGTGACAGCTGCCGGTATCACCGGCGTCGCCGAAAAACTCACCATCCGCTCCCTGGGGCTGCGTGATCTATCCGGCACCTATCACCTGATCCCATTCTCATCAGTAGATACCGTATCCAACTACATGCGCGAATTTGCGTACCATCTTGGCGAGTACGGGGTAGCCTATCGCGAAGATATCGATACAGTGATTGTAGAGCTGCGCAAGGCCTTTGAAGAGCTTATGGCAGATGATGAGTGCAAGAACGATATCCTGGAGGACCTGGAAGTTCACGGTGTCACAGCACTTGCTGACAGCTCCGTTAACATTCGTGTCCGCATCAAGACTCTTCCGGGATCTCAGTGGCGCATCGGACGCGCCTACAACCGGCTGGTCAAGTACCGTCTGGATGCAGCTGGCATAGAGATCCCATTCCCACACATGACGCTCTATTTTGGCGAAGACAAAGACGGCAATGCACCGGCAGCGCCGATCACCATCCACTCAATTGGTGAACAGAAAACTGTCAGCGACAACAGTGAACCTGAAAAGGTTGATGACAAACGCGCTGAAACCAACGCCAAAAAAGGCAAAGACTTTGACGATGAGGACAACCAGTAGGTCGAAGTATCCGGCAGGCTTACTGCTCGCGTGTTAACCACGCGACCAGTAAGCGGATCTGCGCGTCATTCAGGCGATCGTCGAATGCTGGCATTACACCCGCACGACCGGCGGCAATGGATGTCAGCACGCTCGCACGGTCCCCCCCGTAGAGCCAGTCATCGTCTTGCAGCGAGGGTGCACCAAACATAGCGTTGCCCTCTCCCTCTGCGCCATGACAGGCAACACAGTAGGTCATGTAAACTGCACGCCCTGGCATCTGCTCAGCATCGCTGTCATCCATCGCGATCACATAATCCACCAGGGGTTCAATCTGACTTTCCTCGATCACACCTGACCAGGCTGGCATGGAAGCACGACGCCCACTACGAAGCGTCTGTTCCACCTGCTCTGCAGTTGCGCCCCACTGCCACTCCTGGTCGGTCAGATCAGGAAACATAGACAGCTGCCCACCGGCGTCTCGTCCATGGCAGGCTGCGCATTCACGTGCGAACAGGCGCGAGGCTGTATTCATGCGCTCTGAGCTGGACTGCAATTCTTCTAGCGAGGCGGCCAGAATCTCTTCACGGACTGGTTGAAACTGGTTTTGGTAATGCTCGTAGGCATTGCTTACACGGGCGTCCTGCGACCAGTTCAGCATGCCACTGAAGGAGCCGAGCCCCGGATACAGCATCAGGTAACCGACAGAGAATACGGTGGCGCCAAGAATCAGCCAGAACCACCACATGGGGGCCGGGGCGTTGCCCTCCCGCATATCGCCGTCCCACACGGGTTCGTTTAATTCTTCTTCCGGCTCATGTGGCGTCGGCGAAAAATACACGCTCCAGATCAGCCACCCGACCACGGCCGCCGACACCAACGTCAGCACCATGATCCAGCCACTCCAAAAATCTCCGGGCATATCAGCCATTGTAGTTCTCATCCTCCAGCGGGATTCTGCTGATTTCCTGTGCTCTGGATTTACCCACGCCCGCTGTCAACCACACTATCATCGTCACCATAAAAAACATGACCAGCATGTCGCCTACAAATATAAAAAGTGTCATGGCGCCTCCTCTCGTGAAACAGCACTTCCAAGTTGCTGCAGATAGGCAACCAGCGCGTCCAGCTCCGTCAGCCCTTCCAGTTGTTGTGGGGCCGCCTCTATCTGATCCTGCGTGTAAGGGTGACCCAGCCGCTGCAGGACCTGCATCTTTTTCTGAATATCACCCACTTCAGACGCCGGGGCATCTTCCAGCCAGGGGTAGGCCGGCATGACCGATTCCGGAATGACTGACCTGGGGTCAAGAAGATGGACACGATGCCAGTCATCGGAATACTTACCTGCCAGCCGGTGCAAATCCGGTCCGGTGCGTTTGGAGCCCCACAGGAATGGACGGTCATATACAAATTCGCCCGACCTTGAATAGGGCCCGTAGCGCTCAACCTCGGCAATCAAAGGCCTGACCTGTTGTGTATGACATACAGAGCAGCCTTCCCGAATGTAGATGTCGCGGCCTGTCAGTGCCACAGCAGAGTATGGCTCTGTGCTGCCAGTTGGGGTTTCCAGCGACTCCTGATTAAGCACCGGTAGAATCTGGACCAGCCCGCCGATGGCAGAAACAACCAGAATGCCGAAGATCAGCAGCCCGGTATTTTCTTCAAGCTTTTTGTGGAGCGACATGCCGGTCATCGTTTTACCTCGTAAAGCGGGTCTACGTCGGGTGCGGTGACCTCAACCGGGTCCCTCCCCCTGATGGTCATGAACAGATTCCACGCCATCAGACAGGTACCCAGCAGAAAAATCAGGCCAGCCAGCAGGCGCAGTCCGTAGTACGGCGCCATTCCTGCCATGATGTCGGTGAAATTGAAGCGCAGTTCGCCGGTTTCATCCAGGTTCAACCAAAGCAGCCCCTGGGAAACGCCTGCCGCCCACATCGACATGATGTAGAGCATGGTGCCAGCCAGAGCCAGCCAGAAATGCAGATTGGCGAGCGATGTGCTGTACAGGGCTCTACCCGCCATTCGCGGTAGCAGGAAATAGAAGGTTCCATAGGTAATCATGGCATTCCAGCCCAGTGCGCCGGAGTGCACATGACCGATGGTCCAGTCCGTGAAGTGACTGACCACGTTGACACTGCGAATTGCCATCATGGGCCCTTCGAAGGTTGCCAGGCCATAGAATGCCAGAGCCAGCACAATAAACTTCAATGCCGGGTCTGTGCGCAGCTTCTGCCACGCGCCGCTGACCGTCATGATGCCGTTAATCAGCGTCGCCCAGGACGGGGCCAGCAGAATAATGCTCATCACCATGCCAAGCGACTGCACCCATTCAGGAATGGCGCTGTAGTGCAGATGGTGTGGACCCGCCCAGATGTAGGTGTAAACAAAGGCCCAGAATGCCACTATCGACAGCCGATAGCTCCATATCGGTCTGCCAGCCTGTTTGGGCAGAAAGTAATAAACCATGCCGAGAAAGCCGCCAGTCAGCAGAAAGCCCACTGCATTGTGTCCATACCACCATTGCACCACGGCGTCCTGGGCACCCGCGTAAAGGGAGTAGGACTTGTCGAGCGTCACGGGCAGTGCGAGGTTGTTAACAATATGGAGCATGGCAATGACGATGATCAGACCACCATAGAACCAGTTGGAAATATAGATGGGACGAATACGACGCCTGGCCAGAGTACCGAAGAACACAATCCCGAACGATACCCAGAGCAGCGCGATGGCGATATCAAACGGCCACTCCAGCTCTGCGTATTCCTTGCTTGAGGTCCAGCCGCCCAGCAGTGACAGGCCGCCCAGCAGGACAGTCAGCTGCCATCCATAACAGACGATCCATGCCAGGCGCGGCGCAAAGAGTGATACATGGCTGGTACGTTGCACACTGTAGAACGCCGTCGCCATCAGCGCAGAAACGCCGAATCCGAATATGACACCATTGGTATGCAGTGGGCGCAGACGCCCGAAGGAGAGCCAGGGCTGCCCAAAGTCCAGCCATGGCCACAACAGTTCTGCTGAAATATAAACGCCAGCCCCCATCGCCACAATCGCCCAGACGATAGAGAACTGCACCAGACGCAATACAACTTTGTCATAGTACGTGTCTGGCACAGCGACACTTCTGTCAATAACACCTTGTTCCAATACAGCGGACATCCGGTCACACTCCCAATGACGGGCCAATACCGGCCACCCATAACCACATACTCAAACCCAGCAGCGAAACAGCGGCCACCAGCAACCAGCCCACCAGCGCCGAAGCCATCAAAATGCCACGCTCCGGAACGGTATCAAACGTGGTGGCAATACCCGAATACAGCAGGTACATACTCCACATCATGGCTGGTATCAGTATCACGACATTCAGAAACACATGCGGAAAAAGATGACCAAGGCTGGCAAACGCCAGTGGCGCTCCGATGACGGTGATGAACGCAAAATGCCTGCCAAGCTGACGGTTGGCGCCGTAAGTGGTTGCCATCCAGCGACTGATGAGTGCAGTCGAAATAAAACCAAACAGTAGCGCAATGAAGTAGCCAATGCTGATCAGGGTCAGCGTTGCTGCTGGCAAGACCAGTGGCTCACTGGCACCCAGGCGCCAACCGAAAAAATAGGCTCCCAGCCAGGAAAACACGGGCGGCATCAGCAGCAACCAAATCGCGTAGCGAAACATGATAGTCATTGCAGCTGGTTCGCTCGCAGCGAGCTGTCCACAGGTTTTCTTCGGCGCAATCAGCGCGCGCAGCGGCAGCATGGATGGTACTGATTCCGGCATTTTCAACACGCTTTGAATAGAGAACGTTTAATCCGGCCACTGTAACGCGCCTGCCGACATGTAAATTGATCTATGTCAAACAAAAGCGGGACTACATGGCCCAGGACTCGGTAAGAGTCACGGACGAGGAGTTTAAACTTGAAGGAATCGTATATCCGGGTTGACGGTCATCAGGACCTTTAAGAGATACTAGCCAAAGGCTGAGTCGCCCAGGCCGCGGTTTTTTCGCAGCTGTTGACCATCATCGATGATGTCGCGGGCTTCGTCGCGCTCGTCGCCATCCGCACTTGGTGTGTCATTACGATCTGACTCGGATGGACGGAAGCACAGAGTCGCCAGGATGGGGAAGTGATCAGACCCGAAGTAGTCCAGTCGCTGCATGCGCTTGTGCAGAAAGTGTTCGGTGCAGAACACATGATCGAGGGGCCAGCGCATGAACCAGTAACCAGCGTGGAAGGTATTGAACATGCCCCTGCCCCGACGTGGGTCGAGCATGCCACTGGTGCGACGAAACAGACGTGTTGTTCGCGACCAGGCCACATCGTTGAGATCACCGGCGACAATCGCCGGCTCTTTGTCGCGATAAACCTGCTGCCCCACCAGCAACAGCTCGGAATCACGACACAATGACTCCTCACTTTCATTGGGCGCCGGCGGCCGCGGATGCAGCGCATAAAAGCGGACACGTTTGCCGCCCGGCAGTTTTACCCAGGCCCGAATCGACGGAATGTCATCTTCAATCAGGTAGTGAACTTTGGCGTCTTCCAGCGGCAACCTGGAGTACAGATGCATACCGTACAGATTGTCCTGAGGAACACGCACAATCGAGTGCCAGTCGCCAAATGCCTCATCGAGCCGGGACTGCCACCACAGGTCAGACTCCACCACCAGCAAAATATCGGGTTCATGTTGTTTCACCTGATTGATCAGGCCGTCACTATTGCGATTGGGCGTCAGCACATTCGCAACCAGCAATGTTACGCAGTGGTCGCCAGACACTTTTCCATCAGCGTCCTCCATCTGCGTGGGCCACCACCTTGTCCAGGGCAGAATGCGCGACAGCTGATAGATCAGCACGATCAGGCCAAGCGCCCATGTCCATTGCGACAAGGCCACACCCGCCAGCATTTGCGGACTGTCCAGCAACAAGCCGCCAACTAACAGGATAAACGCTAAAGCAGCGATCTGAACACGTGGGAACTCACAGGCCCGGATCCACCAATCATAATGTGACAGGCGACCCAGTGTGGAAACTGCACACAACACAATGGACAGGCCAAACATCAACCACGCCAATATTGAAATAAACAAACGCTACCTCCATGGAGCCGCGCCCTTTTATCAGACGCTAATCTGTCGACGGCCTGTCATGATCAATTATTCCGTGCAGCATGGAGACTGAGCCTCTCATGCTGCACCGTTGAATCACTGACTACTCGACAGGCTGACCTGCGTAGCGTTCGTAGAACCGCTCGTACAGCTCCTGCTGCATGCCCTGCAGCTCCAGTAACCTGCCCTGAATAAAGGCCTCATCAAGCTGATTGGTGCGCATATCCAGCGCGTCACCAGCCGCGATGAAAAACGTTGCATCTTTGCCGACAACCAGAGTGCCCACGCGGTCATCTACATCCAGAATTCGCGCATTGTGCTCCGTGATCATGGCCAGTGCGGTTTCCCTGTCCAGCCCATAGCTGGCGGCGGTTCCAGCAAAGAAAGGCAGATTGCGCTGCGAATCCAGGGCTGTCTCGCCACCACCAATACCCACCAGAATACCGGCGTCGTGCAACTGGAACGGGACCTTGAAAGGCTCGTCAACGTCGTACCAGGACTGCGCGGGCAGGCCATGGACAGATTCGTAGATCACCGCCACCGATTCCTGCAGCAACAGATCCTTGACCTTCATGGCATCGCGCCCACCAACGATGACAATCTCGGGTACATCGTAGTCCCTGGCGAATTGGACACTGTTGACGATGTCACGGGCCTCGTTGGCGTGAATGAACAGTTTTGCGTCGCCAGACAGAACATTCTGCATGGCGGCCAGATTCAGATTCACCGGCGAACCTGTGTAGGTGATCGCATCCTGAAACAGTGCGTGCAGCACTTGCACCTGATTGGCGTAGTCTTCGTTGTCCACGGTTTCGAACTGACCGGAGATTTCATTACGCTGCCGCCGGGTTCGTGCGGGCCAGTGCATATGTATGGCGCCGTCAGCAGAGAGCAATGTATCCTCCCAGTTCCAGCCATCAAGTTTCATGACGCTGGAGCTGCCTGAAATCAGACCACCCTGTGGCGTGATCTGTGCAGTCAGGATGCCATTAAAACGAAACGTCGGAATCAACTCTGAGTCGGTGTTGTACGCAATCGCCGAACGAACGCTGGCATTGATATCGCCTGTTTCCACCACATCATTGGTTGCCCGGATATTGCTGACCTCGGACAGGCCCAGAGACGTGTTGGGCAGAATAAAGCCGGGATAGATATGACGCCCCTCGACATCTATCACCTGGTGATTAAAAAACGCCGGGCTGTTGGCGTCAGTACCAACGTAGGTGATGACTCCCTGGTCGAAAGCGAGTACACCGTCCTCGATCACCGTGCCATCTCCCACATGTATGACAGCACCGGTGATGGCTATAGGCTCGGACTGGTCCGGGGCCGGCCTCGGCACAATCGCCTGCAGCATTGAAACGGCCAGCACAACAGGTACAACGCGCACTACTCTATTTAAAACTTTCATGCGATTACTCCTGTTCACTCAAGATGACATTGATGATGCGCTCACGTTCGCTGGCCATGTACTGACGCAGTTCGCGGTCACGTTCGCGGTCGAAATACGGGATGCCATCAACCCAGGTGGTCTGTGCCTGGGCATAAACAGACAGCGGGTGTTGATCCCAAAGCACGACGTCTGCGTCCTTGCCTACGCGGATACTGCCCATGCGATCATCAAGGTGAAGCAGTCTGGCAGGGTTCAGCGTAATCATCTTTAATGCATCAGACTCACTGACACCGCCGTACTTGACCATCTTGCCGGCCTCCTGATTCAGGCGCCTGGACATTTCGGCATCGTCGGAATTCAGGGCAACAACTACTCCGGCCTGCTGCATCAGTGCGGCGTTGTAGGGAATCGCATAACGCACTTCCCACTTGTAGGCCCACCAGTCCGAGAAAGTGGAACCTCCGGCACCATGCGCAGCCATCTTGTCTGCCACTTTGTAGCCTTCCAGGATATGCGTAAAGGTATTAATGGTGAAATCAAAGTTCTCCGCAATATGGATCAGCATGTTGATTTCCGACTGCACGTAAGAGTGTGCAGTGACGTAACGCTCGCCGTTTAATACTTCCAGCATCGTTTCATCAACAAGATCGCGGCGCGGCCGGATGGCATCCCGGCGTGCACTGCTGGACAGCGAGTTCCACTGCTGCCAGCGCGATTCGTACTCACGCGCCTGGCTGAAGGCATTGGCAAAAACCTGCTCCACCCCCATGCGGGTCTGCGGGTAACGAATGGATGCAGGATTGGTGCTGCGTTTTACGTTTTCACCCAGTGCGAACTTGATGAATCCTGGAGCATCCTCAATCTGCAACTCTTCAGGTGTTCCGCCCCAACGCATTTTGATCAATGAGGACTGACCGCCGATGGGATTCGCTGAGCCATGCAGCTGCTGCGCCGCCACCACGCCACCTGCCAGATTGCGGTAGATGTTTACGTCCTGAGAATTCACGACGTCCGTCATGCGTACCATGCTTGAGTTGGTAGCCACTTCGTTGATGCCGAACAAAGCGATGTGGGTATGTTCATCAATGATGCCGGGTGTCAGGTGCATGCCGGTTCCATCAACCACGACCGCACCCCCAGCCTGCAGGTTCTCACCCAGCGCCGCGATACTTCCGTCCTGCAGCAAGACATCAGTTACCAGGGTGCCGGCATCTTCGTTGGTCCAGACCGTTGCACCGCGTATCAGCGTTGCCTGTTGCGTCGGCACTGACTCGCTGCCATAGGCAGCAAAGGGGTAGATGACCGGCGAAGGCAGCTCTGACGACATCTCCGCTTCTTCAGCAGCATCAGTCTCCTCGCTGGCTGGTAATTCTCCGGTTCGCGCCAGCGTCCAGCCGCTGCCTTCCCAGCCATCCCGTGTCGGCCAGCCACTCAGACGCAGAGTCTGTTCTTCACCGGGCATGCGCAACGTCAGATTGATGAGATCCTGTGCAATCGTCACACTCGCGCGCGCACCTTCCAGTGGCGTGTCGCTGCTGCCGTCCAGCACCTGTGTTCGCAAACGACCATCAGCCAGACGCAAAGCCATATCCACGGTCGCATTCTGCGTTGCCAGTTGATAGCGGCCTTCCTGTTCGCTCAATGGCTCGGATACCACGTAGCGCGAGCCGGCCACCCAGGTCTCCAGCAGGCGGGTATCCGATTCGAACAATGGCCCATCGCTGACCACCAGATTGGCCAGCGCGCCAGCACCAATGTGGCCAAGCCGTTGCTGCTCACCGATAAGTGTCGCAGGAACACTGGTCAGTGCTGCGATGGCTGCTTCTTCCGGCAGCCCGGCATTAACCGCTTTGCGCAGATTGGCAATAAACTCGTCACCGGAACCGGCACGGGTAATGGCCATCTGTATGCCCTGCTCGTGCAGCAGGCGCAGATTGTATGGCGCCAGCTCCCAGTGCTTGAGCTCTGTGAATGACACATCATCCGCGGTAAACGGATCGGCCACCTCCGGTGTCTCCGGATAGTCGACAGAGACAATAAGCGGTGCCCCGGTGGCTGCGAGTCGGGCAGCCTGTTGATAGGCGTCAGTGCCTACCTTGAGGATATAACGGGTGGAAAATTCCTCGGCAACACGATGCACAGCCAGTGCCTGATGCCAGTCGTCCACTTCCATGATCTGTGGCAGCGACTGCGTGCGCAACCAGCCCTCCAGCGACTCATCGGCAAATGGGCGTGGATCATGCTGAGCGTACCACTCTGCATCCAGGTAGGTCTGCCGCAGCAGTGCTATGGCCCCCATCAGGGAGACGGGTACGGTCTGCCTGGAGCTGCCTTTGTCCAGTGAGTAGTAGGCCGCCACATCGGAGGCAAGTACAGCTTCATTGGCGTTACTGTGATCAAGGTTGACCAGAACGGAGGTGCCACGGGCAATGCCATCGGCCATAAAGCTGGCTACCGTCGTGAACCCCTGCCTGCGCAGCGGAACCTGGTCATCACGTGCCGGTTCGAACGCCATGACCGCACGGTAGTGCGATTTGATGGCATCGTTGACATTCAGCGCGCGGGGGCCGGATTCAACCACTTCGGCACCGCCACCTCCGGCGGGTCGAGCCGGTTCTGGCAAACCATAAGCACTGTACAGGTCAATAAACCCGGGATAGACGTAGCGACCGGGCAGTGGCATCACAAAATAGTCATCGGGTATGTCATCTTCACCGGTGACTTCAACGATAGAACCGTCACGAATAAGCACCGCCGCATCCGGTCGGTACTCACCCTCGCCCACATACACTGTCACCCCGCTCAAAGCGATGGCGGATCGTCGATTATCGACCACGCCATTGGGGGTGGCGGTTTCCTGCGCGACACCTGTCACCGTCAGGCATAGCGCTGCAAGTCCCAGCGCCCTTCCCAGTATCGTAAGACTCATTTTGATGTGCTCCTGTTGTTCTGCTTATTCCGCGCTTGTAAAAATCACCGTTAAATCAGTTTATTGACTGCGTCGTTCGAATATCAGAGTCGTTTGTCGCGGGCGGAGTCTTCAGACTCAGGCTCTGCCTGTGCGGTGTCTTTATCTCGACGGGAAGTGCTGCGCTCACTGTGGGGCGTTCCCGCACAGCTTTCACCGGTGTACATACCCGCCAGAAACTGCGAGCACGCGTACAGCCATCGCTGCCATCGTCCCCGCTTTGGCTCAACGCCAAGGTTCAGCTCGTTCAGGCCAATTCGCCGTCCATCCAGCGTGGGCTCGCGCCGGGCTGATTCGCGGGGTTTGCTGTCAGGTGCGCGAGTGCTCATGCCTTTGATCATAACCAAAACATGCGGGCAGTCCTATACGAAGCTCGAAAATCATTGCCCTCAATTGCATCACCTGATGCCACAGCGTCCGTGATTCATACTGTTGTGTTATTCTCGGAAACCATCGAATCTCGACTTCTGGCCTACGGAGACCTCCTTATGCGTTCCATTACCCTGGCTGCAATCCTGCTGGCATACAGTGCACTGAGCGTCGCGCAACCCGGTGACGCTGACAATGCGTCATTCAGCCAATTCAGCGAGTCTTTAATGATTGAAATGCTGGAGCGCAACCCAGAGTGGGCTCTGTACGCCGGGCGCTACGACAATGCGCATATGGTCACCTTGCCGACACCTGCGCGCTTTGCCGATGATGTGGCGTTTGCTGAACAGGCACTGGCGCAGCTGGCGGAGTACCCTGAGGATACACTGACCGCCTCCGAGCGCATTGACCAGGCTCTGCTGCGCAATGAACTGGAGTCAATGCAGTGGTATCTGACAGCGTTTCGTGACTGGCAATGGGACCCCTCCAGCTACAATGTTGCGGGTCCGATCGGCCTGATTCTCACGACGCCATACGCGCCGGAAGAGGAGCGTCTGCGCACGATAATGGCGCGACTGGAGCAGGTTCCCGAGTACTACAGGGCCGCCCGCGCCAATATCAGTGATCCGACGCTGCCCCACACCGAACTGGCCATTACCCAGAATCAGGGCACCCGCAATCTGCTGGGTGAATCACTGCGTGAGCGTGTCATGGCAGCCAATCTGGAACAGGCTGAAAAGGACAGATTTGAACAGCTTCGGGTGCAGGCGCTGGAAACGGTGGACGGTTTTATTACGGAACTCGAACAGCTGCAGCAATTACTGACAGACAACCCGCAGGCGCGCGGCTTTCGCATCGGCACCGAGCTTTACGAAGAAAAATTTCGCTACGATATACAATCCGGTTTCACCGCCCGGGAAATGTACGAGCGGGCCCTCGCCGAAAAAGAGCGACTGCATGACGATATGGACGCGATCACGCGCGAGCTTTGGCCAAGCTACTTCCCCGATACTGTAATGCCTGACGACAGATTGCAGCGCATAGGCATGCTCGTTGATCTGCTATCTGACCGGCATGTCGCCAGAGACGAGTTCTTTGCGGAAATCCGTCGGCAGATTCCGGAACTGACCGCGTTTGTGGCTGAGAACGACCTGCTGGATCAGGATCCCAGCCGTCCCCTGGTTGTGCGGGAGACACCGGAGTACATGCGCGGCAGTGGTGCCGGCGCCTCTGTCAGTGCGCCGGGGCCCTTCAACCCGACCGCAGACACTTACTACAACGTCACGCCACTGGATGGTTACACCGAAGAACAGGCGGCAAGCTATCTGCGCGAATACAACCACTGGGTGCTGCAGATTCTTAACATTCACGAAGCTGTGCCAGGGCATTACACGCAGCTCGTGCACGGTAACAAGTCGTCCGGCCTGATCAAAAGCCTGCTGCGCAACGGCGCCATGATTGAAGGCTGGGCCGTGTATTCCGAGCGCATGATGCTGGAGGAAGGCTGGGGCAATCAGGAGCTGGAGATGTGGCTGATGTACGGCAAATGGAACCTGCGCGTCGTCACCAATGCCATCATGGACTATGCCGTGCATGTATTGGGCATGACCGAGGACGAAGCCATGGACATGATGCTGAATGAGGCCTTTCAGGAGCAGACTGAAGCAGAGAACAAGTGGCGCCGTATCCGGCTGTCACAGGTTCAGTTGACCTCCTATTTTACCGGCTACGCTGAGATCTACGATTATCGTGAACGCGTCAAGGCGCGTCAGGGCGACGACTTTGATCTGAAGGCATTCCACAACGAATTTTTGAGTTACGGCAATGCGCCGGTCCCTGCCATCATAGAACTGATGGAAGAATGACCGGCGCACGCAAGGTCAGTCGTAGACCTGACCCTGTTTCATGACCCAGTCGACCTGCTGCAGCACAGTCACGTCGCTGAGTGGATCGCCGTCGACCGCAATCAGGTCGGCGCTCATGCCGGGTTTAAGCGTACCTATCTCATTCTCCAGACCCAGAACACCGGCAGCGACTGAGGTTGCACTGAGCAGTGCTTCGCGCGCAGGCATGCCCGCCTCCACCATGTACTGAAACTCGATGGCATTGCTTGCATGCGGGAAGACACTGGCGTCGGTACCGAAGGCAATATTGACTCCATACTCATAAGCACGCGCAAAAGTGCCCTGAATCAGCGGGCCTATTTCACGTGCTTTTGGCACGACCAGCGGATGGTAGTACCCCTCGATCTCCGCCTGTTCGGCAACATACTTGCCAGCCGAAATCGTCGGTATGTACCAGGTACCATGCTCAACCATGGCCGCCATGACCTCCTCGTCCATATAGGTGCCGTGCTCGATGGTATGTACGCCAGCCCGAATGGCACGCAGCATGCCCTCTTTGCCGTGCGCATGGGCCGCGACATGCATGCCGTAATCGCGGGCAGTGGCAACCACCGCTTCCAGTTCGTCTTCCATGAACTGCGGGTTCTGACCAGAGGCCGCCACGCTCAATACACCACCGGTCGCGGTAATCTTGATGTGGTCGGCGCCATTTTTATATTGCTGGCGAACCGCTTCACGGGCATCTTCAGCACTGTTGATCACACCTTCTCCAGGTCCGGGATGACCCATCAGGTCATCGCGCCAGCCATTGGTCGGATCAGCGTGACCACCGGTAGTAGCCAGGCTTTTACCCACGGTGATGATGCGTGGACCCTCGGTTTTGCCCTGATTGATGGCGTCACGCAAAGCGATGTTGACACCGCTGCCACCCAGCTCACGAATTGTTGTAAAGCCCGCGCGTAACGTCTTGCGTGCATTAACCGCGGCGTCGAAGGCAATGTCTGCCGGGTTTTTGGTGAATCGATTAAGCCCCTGAGTCGGACTGGTTTCACTTTCGATATGCACATGCAGGTCAATCAGCCCGGGCAGCACCGTGCGCTCAGACAGATCAATCAGTGTGTCATTGGCGCCCGGCTGCAGGTAACCGTTTTCGATGGCGTTGATGCGCCCGTCCTGCACGATGAGTGTGACCTGCTGGCGAGCATCTGCACCACTGCCATCCCACAGGCTGCCGGCATGGATGTAGGTCGATTGGGCCAGCGCCGATTGTGCGCTCAGGGTCGTGATGGCAATGCCAAGGGCAGAAATAAGTTTCTTCATATCTTTGCGTCCGATTCTGTGGTTATTGATTATTGTTCTGTGCCAGTAGTCTGCGGCAACGCGAAGTCGAAATATTGCTCCGGAAAGGGCTCGTCCCGCAAGGTGAAATGCCACCATTCCTGATCGTAATTATCAAATCCTGCGGTATTCATGATATTGACCAGCATGCGACGGCGCGCCAGCACCGCATCTCCCACCGCGGCATTGAATGTATGCGACAGGGCATCAAAACAGTCATAGGCCGTGCCCATATCCAGACTGTTGTCCGGCACCCGCTCGGCAACCGGTGCCCGGCAATCGTAGTCGCGGGCCAGTGCATCGACCTCTGGCTGTTCACTGTCCAGCGGTACCAGCGTCAGGTCAACCGTGCTGCCGCGGCTATGACCACTGCGCTCGGCGATGTAGCCCTGCGAAAATAATTCCGCCTTTGGAACATCCGGGTAATAGCTGGCCTTCATGCGTTGATCAAACACCAGTTGGGCCCATTCAACAAAGTCATCCACGGCATGCTGGGGCCGATAGCAATCGTAAACCTTGAGCCCAAAACCCAGCGCGGCAAGGTGTGGCTGAATCTCGGCCAGGGCATTGGCAGCTTCAGTACTCAGTACGCATTCGTTGGCACTGTAGCCGGCAACCGGACGCCCAAGAAAGTTGTTGTTGCCCCGGTATCGGATATCCTGCTGAATATCCGGTGCCACCTCTGACAACAGGCTGAACCCATCAGGCAATTGCGGGGCAGATTGTGCATGTGTCAGTGTTGAGCCCAGACAGGCAATGCCTACCGCCAGAGCGGCACGGCGGGTTAGTTTATTGATGCTGCTGTTTCCAGATGCCATCAAGGCTCTCCTTTGATATTGACCATCGCCTGGCCGTAGCCACTGACGAATTCCTGCGGCATGCGCCTGGCCTTGCCAGTGCTGAGTTCAATGCACACGAATGCGCTGCGCGCCCGCAGCAGCGTGTCACCTTTGCCGGTTTTCTGTATCTGAAAATGACGGCTCAGCTTCAGCCGTCCGTCCGATTCTACAATCCAGGTGGCCACCACCAGTTCGTCGCCTTCATATGCCGCTGCCAGATAATCGATTTCGTGACGCAACACGACCATGGCGCGATCCAGATCGCGATATTCTGCCAATGACAGGCCGAGTGACTCTGAGTGACGCCAGGCACAGGCTTCCAGCCAGCGCACATAGGCTGCGTTGTTGACATGCCCGAGCTCATCTATATCTTCACGGGTAACCGTCAATTCGTGCATAAAAGGTGCGGGATGGTCCCACTTCAGCATGCAACACTCCTGTATTTACTCATGCAGGACTGCAATTAAGCGCCATTCACCGTAAAATGGCCGCAACCTGAATTTACTGCCAATCACTGGACCTGCATGGACATTTTTGTATTTTCCTACAATCGCGGCGACTTCCTTAAAAACTGTGTCGATTCGCTGTTGCGACACGCACCAGACAGCCGCATCTGTATTGTCGATGATCGCAGCACCTGTCCGGACACACAAGCTTATCTGTCGGCCTTGCCGCCCGGTGTTGAGCTTATGCTGGGCCAGGTCAAGGATGGCGCACGACATGGTGGTCTCTACAATAATATGCAACTGGCCCTGGACAACAGCCGCAGCGAGCTGGTGTTTTTTATTCAGGATGATATGCAGGTGGTACGTGATATCGATCAACAGGATCAGGACTACATTGAGGCATTTTTTGCGCAGTATCCAAATGCTGCATTTCTGCACCCCATGTTTTTGCGTGGCCGGCGCAACCGACGCGACCGACGCATCACACAGCTGGCAGACAACTTTCCTGTGTATTTCCGTCATCAGCCCGAGAAGAAGACACAGCGCGATTTGAGCTATGTGGACGGCGTCATCGCCCATGCGGGAAGGTTAAAAGCCAAAGACTGGCAGTTTGTAGAAGGCGAGGCAGCCAATGCTGACCAGGCCGCCCCGCTGTTCGGCAAAATGGGCATCTGGCCACACCCGGTCGCAATGTTCCTGCCAGAGGTTCCCGTTTACCGGGGCAAACACAAAACCCGAGCCGTACAACTGGCAGAGCGCTGGGCGGGCACCGAGCCCAAAGCTTTTTTGCCCATGACAGCTGAGCAGGTGGCCAGCATGCGCAGCCGTGACCTGCAGATACTGCCAGTGGCGGAAGATTTTCTGCAGTGCTCAGTGCCGGTCAAGCGACCTTTTCATTACAGCGTGGTCAATGTCTACCCGGCACTGCGTGTCTGGCACAAACTAACGCAATGGCTGCGACGTTAGTGCGCTGCTCTTAATTTCCGTTCAGAAAATCCAGTGCCAGCGCTGTCATGGCACTCACGCCCACCGGCAAAGCCCGCTCATCGGCATAAAAGAACGGTGAGTGATTTGGATACACCATGGCAGGGTCATCGGCGGCAATACCCAGAAAAAAGAACATACCTGGCACCTCATTGGCATAGTAGGAGAAATCCTCCGCGCCAGTAATCAGTGAAGCCTCGGTGAATCGTTCACCCGCTACACGCTGCAGTGTCGCCGACATACGCCGCGTCAAAGCCGGATCGTTATTGGTAACCGGATAGCCCAGCGATATATCGACCTCAGCAGTTGCGCCGGCGCTTTCTGCAATCTGTTTTGCCGTTCGCTCAACGCGCTGATGGATCTGCCGGCGTGTCTCGGCATCAAAGGTACGCAGTGTGCCGATCATTTCCACCGAGTCAGGGATGATATTGCTGCGCAGACCGCCATTAATGGCCCCCACCGTGACAATCGATGGGGTCAGCGTGGCATCCAGCTGGCGACTGGGAATCGTCTGCAGGCCCAGCACGATCTGTGAGGCAATCACAATCGGGTCGATGCCTGCCCATGGAGCTGCGCCGTGGGTCTGCTGCCCCTGCACCCGAATCCGGAAGGAGTCGCTGGATGCCATGGTACCACCTTCACGAACCGCAATCTGTCCGGCCGGAATCGGCCAGACATGCAGGCCAAACACGGCATCAGGCCGCAATTCGTCAAAAAGGCCTTCCTTCAGCATCAGTTCAGCACCACCCTCCTCACCTTCGGGAGCGCCTTCCTCGGCTGGCTGAAAGATGAACATGACGGTACCGGGCAGCTCATCGCGAATGCCTGCCAGCACTGAGGCTGTGCCCATCAGGATGGCCATGTGATTATCATGACCGCAGGCGTGCATCACCCCGACATCCTGACCGTTGTATTCGGTGCGCACCTGTGAGGCAAACGGCAGATCCACCTGCTCTTCCACGGGCAGCGCATCCATATCCGCGCGCAGCGCAACCACCGGCCCAGGCCGACCACCGTGCAGAATACCAACAACACCCGTATGTGCGACGCCAGTCGTGACCTCCATACCCAGTGATTCCAGATGTGATGCAATCACACCGGCGGTACGAAATTCACGATTGCCAAGTTCAGGATGCTGGTGAAAGTCGCGGCGCCAGTCGACTACCTGGGGCATGACGGCATCAACACGCCCCTGCACACTGGCCGGCAGCGCCGGGGTCTGGGCACTGACAACTGCACTTGCAAATAGGAATAGCGCTGCGGTGAGCTGTTTCATTGTTCTGGCTCCTGAGTTGTCATTATTGATCTGCCGATAGTGCCAGAAAGCGTAGCCCTGCGCGGCAGATAAATCCAGCAAGCTTTGTTACAATCAACGTTTTGCGAGTCCCTGGTGGGCCGTAACCCGGTATTTGCTATGGAACTGTTCGTTTTTGATCTCGATGGTACGCTGCTGGATAATTCTTCCAGAATCTCCGTATTCACGCGCGACACTCTGCGCGAGCTGGAACGCAACGGTATTGCCTATACGGTTGCGACCGGTCGCAACCTGCATGCAGCCAAAGACATCATCGCTGATCATGGCTTCGGACTCCCTCATGTTTACACTAACGGTGTGCTGGTATGGGACCCGCGCCAGGAAAGCATTTCACTGGGCAACTTTCTCACTATCGTTGAGGCCAGACACATCCTGGCAGCTGCCGACCAGGCGGATCTGACGCCGTTTGTGCATACCATCAACGAGCGGCACCAACACGCCGTTTTCCACCCGCCAGTGCGACACTCGGTTGAAGAACGGCTGCTGGCAGTCTTTGCAGCCCGCACCGAAACGCCGGTCAAACCACTGCAGGCCATGCCGAACGACGTACAGATCACCAACATTAACATGATTGGTCAAAATGAATCTGTCGACTTTGTAAACGACAACATCTCCAATGAACCGCTGCTGGTTGCCTATTCCGGACCAGCCATGGAAGACCAGTCCCTCAAGTGGATTGACATTCATCACAGCGAAGCCAGCAAAGGGGCAGCAATTGCTGCACTGCGTGAGCAACTGGGCGCCTCCCGGGTGATCTGTTTTGGCGACAGCGACAATGACTTGAGCATGTTTGCCATTGCTGACGAGAGCTACGCCACCAGCAATGCCAAAGATCCGGTCAAAGCCGCCGCCACGGCTGTCATCGGGCATCACCATGAAGACGGTGTTGCGCGCTTTCTCCGCGAACGATTTGGACTTTAACCGCGCTTGTGAATACCCGTGCCAGACCTTATGATCGGGCCACCATCACATAACAACAGGGGAAGCCATCATGGCATGGGTAATGTTGATCGTTGCTGTCGCACTGCTGCAATACATCGTATTCGGCGTACAGGTTGGACGCGCTCGGGGAAAATACAATGTGCCCGCACCAGCAGTTCAGGGCGACCCGACCTTTGAGCGTTACTATCGGGTTCAGATGAACACACTGGAAAGCCTGGTGATCTTCCTGCCGGCCATCTTCATGTTCGCCAACAGTATCAGTGCATTGTATGCCGCCATACTTGGCCTGATTTTTGTCATCGGCCGCCAGCTCTATGCCATCGCCTACGTAAAAGACCCCAAGACACGAGGCCTTGGATTCGCGCTTACCATGCTGCCCAATCTGTTTCTTGTGATCGGTGCCATTGTGGCTGCTGTGATGGCGCTTTTGCCGGCATGAGACAGAGTGCACCATCGGCGCTGCGTAACCGCGAACCAATCTGTCAGGTCCTGAAGTCGTTTGTAAAACCTGGCGACAAGGCTCTCGAGATCGCAGCGGGGACTGGCGAACATGCCATTTTCTTCAGTCACGAGCTGCCAGTTGCGCAGTGGTGGCCAAGCGATATCAAACCCGAGGCACTGTCGAGCATTGCCGAATGGCGTGAACACCAGGGCATCGATGCGCTGCAGCCCCCACTCCCGCTGGATATCAGTGGCGAGCCTGCCCAGACCAGTGCGCAACTGGCATTGGCCGGGCTGGACCCTGTCGCGCTGGACCTCATCACCTGCATCAACATGATTCACATCAGTCCCTGGCCAGCCACACAGGGTCTGATGCGCCATGCAGAGGCCTTACTGAATGCTGGTGGCATTCTGTATCTGTATGGCCCCTATCAGCGCGGGGGCCGCCATACTGCAGACAGCAACGCAGCCTTTGATGCCGACCTGCAAAGCAGAAATCCGCAGTGGGGCGTGCGGCACCTTGAAGATGTGGTGCAACTGGCAGGCCAGCATCAACTTGAACTGGTAGACACAATTGAGATGCCTGCCAACAATCTGAGTGTCATCTTCCGGCGTAATTGACTGGTATCCGGCGGGCGAACCGGTTTTTGTTGATGCGTTATCAGCCCTCTGGGTAAACTGACCTGCGCAGGTCTCTGAATAACCATTCAAACAAACCGGAGTAGTCTGATGAGCAACAACCGTGTTCTTTCGCGTCGCAAGTTCCTCGGTACCAGTCTTGGCGCCGGAGCGGCACTGACTTTATCGCCATCCTTTCTGGCACTTGCGCAGAATGCGTCACCCATCATGCGACCAATTCCATCTTCCGGACAGATGCTGCCTGCCATCGGGCTGGGCAGCTCCGCCACCTTTGCACAGGTGGCACGCAGCGAAGATATCAGCGCTGTTCGGGACGTATTGCAGCGCATGCACTCTCTGGGTGGGCGTGTGTTTGATACCGCTCCCAGTTACGGCGCATCGGAGGAAGTGGCAGGCCAGATCGCCCAGGAACTGGGTATCAATGACTCACTGTTCTGGGCAACCAAAGTCAATGTCGCCGGCCGGGATGGCGGCAGCGCAGATCCACAGGCCGCCCGCGAACAGATTGAAACCTCCTTTGAACGCATAGCGAAGCCGGTTATTGACCTGATCCAGGTCCACAATATGGGTGACCCGGACACACAACTCGGCATTCTGCGAGAATACAAAGAGGCTGGTCGCATTCGTTACATGGGTATTACAACAACTTTCCCTGGACAGTACGATCACCTGATTGAGGTGATGCGCAGCCAGCCGCTGGACTTTATCGGTATTGATTACGCTGTCGACAACCGCGACGTTGAGGAAACCATTCTGCCGCTGGCCCAGGAACGCGGTATCGGCGTGCTGGTGTACGCGCCGTTTGGCCGGACACGTCTGTGGTCACGCGTTGGCGACCGGCCAGTACCTGAGTATGCCAGCGAATTCGATGCATCAACCTGGGGGCAGTTCTTCCTGAAATTTGTGCTCAGCCACCCTGTGGTCACCGCCGCGACTCCATCGACCAGCAGGCCCGGCAATATGGAAGACAATATCGGTGCAATGCTCGGGCGCCTGCCCGACGAAGCCATGCGACGCCGCATGATTGCGACCGTCGACGAGCTGCCAATGGTATAGCGATAGGCTGTTTAACGAAGGGACCTGCGGCCAGGGAAGGATCGGCTCAGGTATGGGGGTTTTCGCTTGGCCGTCTGCAGAATTGCACTACAGACGGCTATCGCGCCCGGCATGTATCAGGCTTACAGTGTCTCTATGTAAGCTGCCAGATTCTGCATTTCGTCGTCGGTCAGTGCTGCCGCCGTCGCGTACATCATTGCACTTTGTGGGCCACGCTCTTCCCGGTTTTTATAGGCTGTCAGCGCTTCCACGATGAAGTCCGGGCTGCGACCAGCCAGGGCTGGGCCAATGCCACCGCCGCCATTGGCGCCGTGACAGGCAGCACAGCTGGCGTAGGTGGCCGCACCAAGCTCTGCAGGACTGGCAGAGGCAGCCGCCTCAGCGGCAGCACGCTGCTGATCGAGAATGTTACCGTTGTCTGCTACATACTGCTCATAACACTCGCCAATACAGGCATGAACGCGTGATTGATCAGGCAGATCCAGATTCATCCAGGCGATTCCAATGACCGCTACGGTGCCCAATACAGTTAAAACCGGGATGTACACTTGCTTCATAATTACTCCTGAAATTCATAAGCACCGGTGATACCCTACATCTGCACGGAACAGACCCAAATTCACCGGTTTGATCTGCAACTTGCCGCGCGGCGCAATTTTACCCCAATTTACTCGATGGGCGCGATCACATGGCGACAACTTTGTACTGGATAACGAATGATTTGCGACTCAGTGACAACCCGGCCCTGCTGCGGGCCTCACAAAGCGACGCATTAATTTGTGTTTATTGTGTTGATCAGCGATGGTTTCTGCCACATCGCTATCATATCAGCTCAATGGGCCTGCATCGCTGGCGCTACCTGAATGAGTCACTGGCCGAACTGGGCCGATCCCTGCGTGACCGCGGTCAATACCTTGATATCAAGTACGGCTACACAGAACAACAGCTAAGCCAGTTGATTGACCGACACCCCGTCAACCGCCTGGTCTGCAGTCGTCAGAATGGCAGCGATGAGCGCCGGATTCTGAGCTATCTGCAGTCTCGTTTCCCCAACCTGCAAATAGTGCAGGTAGATAACAATACGCTTTATGAGCTAGAACAGATTGACACCGAACTGAGCACACTGAAGCAGGGATTTGCGGCATTTCGCCAGCGGGCTCAGGATCTTCCGCCGCAACTTCCCATTCAGACACCTGATTCGCTGCCCCGCCCGCCGCTGCGAGTTGTAGAAAGCAGCCCGTTACCCGCCTGGCTGCCAACGCTGCCGCCTTTGGCAGCCAATGGCGGTCAGCGCCCCGGCGTCGACAATAGCGCGGATCTCGCTTTCCCGCCGGGTGAGTCGGCTGCCTCCAGTCATGCCAGGCGTTACTTCGAATCAGAGTTGCCGATGACCTATAAGGAGACACGCAACGCGCTGTCTGGCAGGGACAACTCCAGCAGGTTATCAGCGGCACTCTCGCAGGGATGTCTGTCAGTGCGCCGTGCTGCACACATGTTGCAGCAACACGAGGAGCGAAACGGTGTCACCGCATCCAGTCAGCATCTGCTGCAGGAGCTGCTTTGGCGTGAATACTTTCACTGGCTGGCGCTGGCACAGCATGACAGCCTGTACCGCCTGAAAGGCCTGCGCAAGCAGGCACCGCACGCCTGCCTGCATCCTGAGCGATACCAGAAGTGGTGTCATGGCAATACGCCCTGGCCGCTGGTAAACGCCTGCATGAAGGAATTGAAGGCGACTGGCTACCTGTCCAATCGGGGACGTCAGATTGCAGCCAGTTGCTTTGTCAACGAACTGGGCATGGACTGGCGCTATGGCGCGGCCTGGTTTGAGCACCAGCTGGTTGATTATGATGTCGCGTCAAACTGGGGCAACTGGCAATATATTGCAGGCGTAGGTGTGGATCCTCGCGGTGGTCGACACTTCAATATTGAAAAACAGACGGCCCAGTTCGACCCTCACGGAGACTATGTGCGGCACTGGGCACCTGAGCAGCCAAATACCCAGCTGGACTCGGTTGATGCAGCCGATTGGCCGGTTGCGTAGGGGATATACCCTAAATCCCCCCCATTCGGTGCTAGTAAGCATTGACAATGTTGTGTAATCTACGCTCCATGTATGACAAGGATGCAGGGTCTGACATGGCACAAAATAACGAAGACAAACCTAAAAAGTTTTTTGGTTTTCAGGTCAGCGATACAGTCTCGTATATCGTGGTGGTAATTCTGGCACTGATTTTTATCCGCCAGGTTATGCAGCTATTCTGATTGGCAGGACCGGTCAGCAAACTTCCGATCCCCCTCCTGCCGTGTTAAATTAACGCCCTTTTTGAAATTCCCGTGCGGACGCAGGCCCGCCCGGGCCCTAATCTATATACAGGAATTCATATGTCTCAACATTACAAGGTCGCCTTGCTCGACGGTGACGGAATCGGCCCGGAAATCATGCGCGAAGCGGTCAAGGTGCTGGAACTCGTTGCCGAGCGCAATGACGTCACCTTTGACCTGATCCATACGCCCTTTGGCGCCAGCGCCTATTTTGAGTGCGGCCACCCGTTTCCGGAACAGACCCAGAAGGTATGTGATGAGGCAGATGCCATTCTGAAAGGTCCGATTGGTCTGAACCACCAGGAATCACAGAAGATCCCGGTCGATATGCAGCCCGAACGTGGCGCTCTGCTCCCACTGCGCCGTCGTTACAATACCTACGCCAACTTCCGCCCGGTATTCCTGCCACAGGGTCTTGCGCATTTCTCGCCGCTGAAAAAAGAAATCATAGGTGACGGCATTGATATCATGATCATCCGTGAGCTGGTTGGTGGCCTTTACTTCGGCGAGAAGGAAACGGGCACAACGGCCGATGGCATTCGTTATGTCAAAGAGATTCTGGAGTATGACGAAGTACAGATTCGTCAGATCGCCAAAGTCGCCTTCGAAACGGCACAGAGCCGCAAAAAAGTACTGCACAACATCCACAAGAGCAATGTGTTGAAGTCGAGCGTGCTGTGGAACACGGTCATTGAAGAAGTTGGCAAGGACTATCCGGACGTAAAGATCGAACACATTCTGGTTGATGCCGCCGCGACCTACCTCTGCCTGAACCCAGGTCGATTTGACGTGATGGTGATGGAAAATATGTTCGGCGACATTCTCAGCGACCAGGGTGGCGGCATTCTGGGCTCACTGGGACTGATGCCCTCAGCATGTATCGGTGACGAGAAGGCCTACTATGAGCCCTCTCATGGTTCGGCTCCGGATATCGCGGGCAAGAATATCGCCAATCCTTACTCGATGATCGGGTCTGTGGCGATGATGCTGGAGATGAGCTTTGGAATGCGCGAGGAATCACGCAACGTCTGGCACGCCATGCAAAGCGTATTTGCCGACGGCTACTCGACTCCGGATCTGTCCAAACCCGGCAGCGACGTCAAAATGATTGATACCCAGGCATTTGGCGACCGCGTCGTCGAGGCACTGCGAAAGCTGCCTGTACCCTCAGCCTGACAGGCGGCCCGGACCGTCAGAACGGTCTGGCATGTTTGGGTAGCAGGATCACCTTGCTGCCCGACAGCTTGTCATGCACGGCGTCCCGATCCCGGTCGACGTACATCCAAAAATACCCAAGCCCGGCCAGCCAGAAAGCTGGCCATGCGGCAACAAAACGTGTCACCGCCTGCCGCGCAGTCAAGGGCTGATTATCCAGACTCAGCACCCGAATTCGCCAGGCAATCATGCCCAGCGTCTGACCACTGCGGCACCAGAACCACACGTAGAACGCCAGTGAAGTACTCACCATCATGACAAACTGCAGAGCAGACAGCACCGGGTGCGTAACCACTTCGCCATCCACCAGTTGACTGGTGTTGTCCGCAAAAAAGCCGAAGATAAACAGCAGGACGTAGCCGAAACAAAACCAGATAGCCGCCACCAGAAACATATCGTACAGCAGCGCTGCCAGACGCCGCAGCAGCCCTGCTCGCGGCAGCTCTGCGATCTCTGAGGCATCCAGCAGACGGCGATCGATTTTGGTTTTGCCTGACTTGATTGCGGCGCCGGAGTCCGGCGCCTGACGGGAATCACTCATGGGTTCAGAATACTTCCGGCGGGGTCATATCAACTTCAGGTTCGGCTGACTCATCTTCGGTGCCGGTAGCACGCCGATTCGGAGCCACTGACTGCAACAGGCCACGCAACTGCTCCAGTTCCTCAGAGGTAGGTTGCTGCCTCGGCTCATCAAGTGACTCACCATCGAGCTCGCTGGCAAAAAACACCTGATCAAAGGTGGTGCGCACATCCTTCATGCACATGATTGTGAACGAGGGTTCTTCGCGCTGTGTGCGATATTCGTTCAGGCGTCCGTAGAGCACTTCCTGGCAATCCTCGTGACGGGCTGCGCGGCGCGCGGCCAGAACCAGCTGATCCTGTAAATGCGCATAGCTGGCGGGCAACCACAACCGGGCAATTTCCTGCTCGTCGAGCAGCTCAGTGCTGCTACCGGAAATACTCTGCGCCTGTCCTGCGACCGGGGTCAGACCCAGCGTCGGCAGCAGGAACAGGGCCAAAATTGACAGCTTCAGTTTGTTTGTCCTCATGCCGTCATTATCGGTCATTTCGCCACAAACTTAAACTCTGATAGAATCGCCGCTCTCGTCCAGACCAGTACCGGGACCCGTAACACATGACAGACACGGCCAACGACACCCGCCGCCACATTCGCCTGCTGGACACCACGCTGCGCGATGGTGAGCAGACCCAGAGTGTTTCCTTCACGCCCAAGGAAAAGCTGCAGATTGCCAAATCACTGCTGCAGGCGCTGCGTGTCGACCGTATTGAAGTTGCCTCGGCCCGGGTCTCTGCGGGTGAGCAACAGGCAGTGGCAGATATTAACGCCTGGGCGGCGCAGGAAGGCCTGTTGGAGAAAGTCGAGGTGCTTGGCTTTGTGGATTACACGCTGAGTGTCAACTGGGTACGCGATGCCGGCGGCAAGGTGATCAACCTGCTGGCGAAAGGCAGCGAAAAACACTGCCGCGAGCAGCTGGGCAGAACACTGGAACAGCATATCAACGACATCAGGCGCACCGTAGCCTATGCACATGAGAACGGATTGCGGGTAAACATGTACCTGGAAGACTGGTCCAATGGTTACCGGGACAGTCGCGAGTATGTTTATGGCCTGGTGGCTGGTGTCAGTGATATTGGCATTCGCAACTTCATGCTGCCTGACACGCTGGGCGTGATGACCCCGGATGAAGTGTTCGCAGCGCTCTCGGACATGGTGGGTCGCTTTCCGGATCAGCGTTTCGATTTCCATCCCCATAATGACTACGGTCTGGCCACCGCCAATGTCATGGCCGCGGTGAAAGCCGGTGTCGACACCATTCATTGCACAATCAACTGTCTTGGCGAACGTGCCGGCAATGCATCACTGGCAGAAGTCGCCGTGGTCTTAAAAGACAAAATGAATGTCCGGCTGTCCATCGACGAAACCCGGATCGCCATGCTGAGTCGCATGGTCGAAAATTTTTCCGGCAAATGGGTGGCCGCCAATGCACCCATTGTTGGTGCCGATGTGTTTACTCAAACCGCGGGCATTCACGCCGATGGGGACCAGAAAGGCGGACTCTATATCACTGCCCTGCGCCCGGAACGCTTTGCCCGCAAGCGCACCTACGCCCTGGGTAAAATGAGTGGCAAGGCTTCTCTGGCCAACAATCTGGAAGAGCTGGGCCTGGAGCTGTCCGACGAAGACCAGCGCAAAGTGCTGCAGGAAATCGTCAAGCTTGGGGACTCCAAGGCTTTGATCACGGCCGACGATCTGCCTTTCATCATTGCCGATGTGCTCGAACGACGCGAGTACCGTTACATCGAACTGCTGAACTGCTACATCAGCAGTGGCCTGGATGTCGACAGCACCGCCAGCATCCGCGTGACCATTCAGGGCAAGAACTACAACGCTTCAGGCTCGGGGAATGGCGGCTTTGCAGCCTTCATCGATGCCATCAGCAAGATCCTCAAGAAGCGCGACTTTGTCATGCCGGCACTGGTCGACTATGAAGTCCACATTCCACGTGGCGGCAATACCAATGCTTTGACCGAATGTATCATTACCTGGCGGGTTGAGGAGCGGGAGATAAAAACCCGTGGTGTGGATGCCAACCAGGTGCTGGCGGCGGTCAAGGCCACCCTGCGCATGATCAACATCCGTATGCATGCACTGATCCCCTGATCGGGCAGCGATGCTGAGCTGGCTGGCGATCAGTCAGACTCGGCGCAGCAGCACGACTCCAATCGACACACACAGCAGTACCGGTAGCAATGCCGCCAGGAACGGGCTGATGCCATACAATAATGTGACAGGCTCAATGGTGCGCTGGACAATGGTAAACACCAGCGATATCGCAATGGCGACAAACACACGGTGCCCCATGGTCGCTTCACGCAGCGGTCCAAATACAAATGATACCGCCAGCAGCACCAGGCTCAGAGTCGCCAGGGGTTGCATCAGTTTTTTCCAGAACGCCAGGTAATAGCTGCTGCTGTCCAGACCCTCGCTGTCAAAATAGCGTGCAAACTGGAACAGACCGCTGATCGACTGACGGTCCGGCCTGACCAGCAATACGCTTAACAGTTCCGGCGACATATCAACGTCCCATCGATACTCCGGCTGGCGACTGCCCTGTAACTGAGTGTCGCCGAATACAGTCTGTTGCACATCATAAAGACGCCAGTAGGACTGACCATCGGTGTCGACATATTCGCCACGCTGCGCAAAGCGGCTGCTTGCTACCCGGCGCTCGGCGTTCAGGGAAAAAATGGTGATACCGAAAAGCTCGCGCCCGCCCGGTGCAATGGCATTGATGTGAATAAACTGATCACCAATCTTGCGCCATTCCCCCTCATCACTGCTGATCGCCTGTCCACCGCTCATGATCATGGCACGATCACTTTGCGCCTGTTGCTGCAGAGTCGGCGCCACCCATTCACCCAGAACCAGGCCAAACAGCATGACACCCAGAACAGGAATCATTACCCAGCCTATCAGTGTGTGCGTCTTGACACCGGCTGCCTGCATGATCAGCAGTTCCTGACTGGAGGCCAGCACACCCAGCCCGATAATCGCGCCACCCAGAGCAATGTAGGGAAGCAGCTCGTAAACGCTGGTAGGCAGGGTTTTCATCACGTAAGCAAAGGCATTTGCAGCTGTGTAAAACTGATTGGTACTGCCCAGCTCGTCAGCCAGCGTGAAGATCAGATCAATCGTGGTAATCAGGCCCAGCACAATCAGCATTGCGCCAAGCACCGTTCGCGTCACGTATCGGGACAGCATGCTCATGAGGGCTGTCCCTCCGGCCCGGAAGCGAGGCGGGAAGCCTGGCTGACCCTGGGCCGACCGCGCAGCATCAGCCACAGACCGCCGGCAAGAAACATCAGATGTACCCACCAGAGTCCGACCAGCACCGGCAGCTCACCCTCTTCGATGGCGTCACGGGACACCTGCAGCAGCATGAAATAGACACCATACAGCAGTGCCGCGGGCACCAGCCTGGCGAAACGCCCCTGACGCGGTTCGACCTTGCTCAGGGGCACCGCAATCAAGGACAGAATGGGCAGCAGCAGGACCACTGAAATGCGCCACTGCAGTTCCGCCTGATAGGCCGGATCTGCCGAACCAAGCAGCGCCAGTGTCGGCAGGGCTTTTTCTTCCAGTACCGGCGCAATGCCGACCTGTTCCGGCAGCAGTATGCCCTGCTGCACAAAGTCTGTGATGGTGTAGTCTGCCTGACCTGGCGTGCCGTCATAAAACACACCGTTTTCCAGCAGCATGAAGCGACGCCCGCTGGGCTCGTCGAGCACGGGGCGGGCGGTTTCTGCAATCATCACTCGCAGACCGGACTCGCCTTCCGGCGGCGTTGGGTCCCTGACCACCACAAAGGTATTGTTCAGCTGGCGGCCCTGGCCGGTTTCGGAAATGGTTTCTGCGTAGGTCACACGCTGTCCACGGTTGAACTCCTGAAACTGTCCGGCAACGATCAGGTCTATTTCGGTCAGTTCCTGCTGCGACTGACGCAATCGTTCGGTCTGCTGCAGACCTGCCGGGGCAGCGTAAAGACTCAGCAGGCCCATCAGCGACGCCAGCATCAAGGCAATCAGGGTAGTCACGCCGAGCAGCCGGCGGCGACTGTAACCACAGGCATGCAGGACAACCAGTTCATTCTCGGCATACATACGCCCATAAGTCAGCAGCACGGCCAGAAACCACGCGAAGGGTACGATGATAGTAAGAAACTCGGGCAGCCGGAACGACATCAGCAACAGCAGAATATCGGTTGTCATCTGCCCGGCAACGGCATCGCCCAGATACTGCAGAAATCTTGAGGTAAAGGACACTACCAACAGGATCAGTGTGACAGCCGCAGTGACCTGCAGCAGTTGACGGGCAAGGTAGCGAAACAGGATCACTGGGCAGCGTCCCGTTTAAAGTTCACTCTCGCCCACCAGAGTTTTGAAGGCAGGCGGCACCGGGGCGATCTTGTGCTTGTCAAAATCAAAAAACACAACGCCCTGCTTGGCATTGCAGACAACCCGATCCAGCGCGGAGTTGGTGATCTGAAAGCAGATATCGCAGCCGTACTTGTTGAAACGTCCGACACCCACTTCGATGACCAGCACATCCTTGGCAAACGATTCAGAACGATAATCAATGGCCATATCCGTCACGACCATACCCAATCCGAATATATTGGACTCGGTCAGTCCCAGGCTGGCCAGCAGCTGCAAACGCGCTTCATGCAGGATGTGAACCATGGCAACACTGTTGAGGTGGCGGGCGTAATCAAGGTCGCTGAAGCGCACCGGATATTCCATGCTGAACAGGAATTCTTCCGGCATATTGATTTTGACACGTGCCATAACCGCTCCATGCTGCGTGCTGAGAAAATGAGGCGCCAATTTTAATCGTCTGGGGCACTAAAGTACACTTATTGCCATGCCGCGCGTAATTCTCTAGCATGTCAGGCAGTTACCCTTTTGATAACGCACTTTTCAGGAAACTTCTATGAAATTTCAGCTGCTCGCCGACAAGAATCTGGGCAAAAAACACGACTGCCTGGTACTGGGTGTATGCGAAAAAACCGGCCTGCTGGCCGAGGATATCCCGCTGGACGACAAGCTGGCCGCACTGATCAAATCACTGCACAAAGCCGGCGACATTAAAGGCAAAGCTGGCGAGACATTGCTGGTGCCGGTTGCAGACAGCTCACTGACGGATCGACTGCTGCTGGTCGGCGTTGGCGAGAGTGCGCCGGCGGAGGCCAAAGTCTGGCGCAAGGCGGTCCGCGCCGCCGCCCAGGCTCTGAACAAAACACCCGCCAAATCGGCCCTGGTTGCGCTGGCACAGGTTCCAGTCAAGGAGCGCGATGGCGAGTGGTCTGTCACACAGCTGACCATGGAACTGGGCAATGCCCAGTACCGTTACGACCAGACCAAAAGCAAAAAAGCCCCACCACTGAGTCTTAAAACGGTTGGCGTCGCCGCACCGGCGGACAGCACCAAAAAATCACTGGATCAGGCCCTGCAGGCAGGTCAGGCAATCAGTGCCGGCATGAGCGTGACAAGAGAGCTGGGCAATCTGCCTGGAAATATCTGCACACCGTCATACCTGGCGCAACGCGCCACCGAAATGGGCCTGAAGTACAAGTCACTGAAAGTCAAAGCTCTGACCGAGAAGCAGATGGAACGACTCGGTATGGGTTCGCTATTGTCAGTGGGACACGGCTCGGATCAGGAGTCCCGGCTGATTGTCATAGAGCATAAAGGCACCACAAAAGCCAACAGTCGCCCCTACTGTCTGGTTGGCAAAGGCATCACCTTCGACACTGGCGGCATCAGCCTGAAGCCTGGACTGGGCATGGACGAGATGAAGTTTGACATGTGCGGTGCGGCCTCAGTGATAGGTACGATGACAGCCGTGGCAGAACTCAACCTGCCGATTAATGTTGTGGCGGTGATTGCTGCTGCTGAAAACATGCCCAGTGGCCGGGCAACCAAACCCGGTGACATCGTCACCAGCATGTCAGGCAAGACCATCGAGATCCTCAACACAGATGCAGAAGGCCGACTGGTGCTGTGTGATGCGCTGACCTACGCAGAGCGCTTCAAACCCAAAACTGTCATTGATGTTGCAACGCTGACAGGCGCTGCGGTGGCCACTTTCGGTGACGTCAATACCGCCATGCTGAGCAATCACGACCCGCTGGCTGATGAGCTGTTCAGGATTGGTCAGACCACGCTGGATACGGTCTGGCGCCTGCCCATGAGCGATGAATACCAGGCCCTGCTGGACTCCAATTTTGCTGATATCGCCAATATTGGTGGCCCTAAAGCCGGTACTATTACAGCGGCCTGTTTCCTGTCGCGCTTCACCGAAAAATTCCAGTGGGCGCATCTGGATATCGCAGGCACGGCCTGGTTCGGCGGCGCGCTGAAAGGTGCCACGGGACGTCCGGTTCCGCTGCTGGTTGAATACCTGCGTCAACAGAAAGCCTGATTACGCGACTCAAAAGCCGGTAGTTTCCAAACCAGACGCACTCCATGGTGGCAGTGCGTCTGGCGGCATTAATCATTATTTTCGGGGATTCGGAGCATGTCAGGGCATACCCTGCGCAGCGCCATGATTTTGCTGGTCGTCGGCAACGCACTCGCGGTGCTTTCGGACGTTGTCGTGAAGCTGATGGGCAACGACGCCCCCATTTTTCAGTTTATCGTGATCAGAACCCTGATCACGCTGATGCTGCTGCTTCCCTTCTATCGACAGTTTAATCTCAAGG
Source organism: Gammaproteobacteria bacterium UBA2675 (assembly GCA_002354805.1). GTDB lineage: Bacteria > Pseudomonadota > Gammaproteobacteria > Pseudomonadales > Pseudohongiellaceae > Pseudohongiella. Next base: position 92,575 of record DEMH01000010.1, on the reverse strand, counting down.
CGCCTTTTGGGGGCTTCAAGGTGCATCTTGTCCGCTCACTGATGGCCCTGCTGGGTATATTCTGTATGGTTGTCGCATTGACAACGCTGCCACTGGCCACGGCCAATGCAGTGTTTTATGTGGCTCCCCTGATGGTGATGGTGCTAGCCGTAGTGCTGTTTGGTGAAAAACTCACACCGCTGAGTGTGCTTGCCGTCGTCAGTGGCTTTGTTGGCACGCTGGTGATTCTGCGGCCGCTCGAATTTAACTGGGGCGCACTGGCAGCGCTGGGCGGCGCACTGGCACTGGCCGTCAATGCGGTACTGGTGCGCCTGCTGCCAAAAGATCAGTCCACCGTCCACAAATTGTTTGTCAGTCACCTTTTAATGGTGCCCCCGGCCCTGCTACTGTTCGGCTGGGAGTGGTTTTTCTCTACACCCGGCTGGCGCCTGGATATTGTCAGCTATGCGCTGAGTTCCGGCGCGCTGATCCTGATCTACAGCCTGACGGTGCTGCTGGCCTACCGGACAGTGGATGCCAACCAGGTGACCAGTGCCGAATACACCGGTCTGATCTGGGCAATTGTAATTGGCTGGATCTGGTTTGCCGAGGCACCTGACATCTGGTTTGTGATTGGCAGTCTGATGATTGTTGTGCCGCTGGTGCTGCTGGGCATTGTGCAGAACAAACGGCCACCAGCACCAACCTCACCGGTTGCTCACTAGGCGGCAAGCAGCAGGCGTCAACGAATCCGGCCAACAGATTTTGCACCCGGCTCAGGATTCGCCAATATCATTCAGCGACCAGTCATAACGCAGGTACCGTATCGCCATCTCACCGTTTCTCAGCACCACCGCCTGCTCCGCTGTCGCGCCGAGCGCAGAGGCATAACCCGCCAGGAACTCACCCACGCTCTGGTAACCCATCCAGCCTTGCTCAAAATCCTCCGGATACCAGCGGAAAATCTCTGATACTCGGGCACGGCCGTCTTCGATTCGATTGCGCGAGCGATCTGCCAGAAAAAGTCGCGTCTGTTCATCCAGTTGCGCAGCCAGCTGCTCACCGGTATACGCCTCATTGCGAAGCGCCGGGCAGCCAACGCTGGCGCAATTGACGGCAAAGTGAATCAGCGGATTGTTGTAGCGATCCCAGCCGCGAATCATGTCGTGCTCGACATTGTCCAATGTGTAGTGCTCACCAAACAGCTCGACGATATCCTGCCCCCAGGGCGAGCGGAACCAGCCACCTATGTCGCGAATGGAGTCGATATCCGGATACTCGGTCAGAATCCGCTCGACAGTCCAGGCATTGTAGACGTTAATCAAAAACGCCAGCTGCTCATCCTGCGACCACTGTTCAAAGTCGTCACGTGACACAGCCGCAAGCGCATCCAGATAAACCCGCAGCGCCTGCCTGTCACCCTGCATACCCCGATAATCAACCTGCGTTGCCTGCCCACCATCAATCACCCGCACATGCTCCTGCAGCAGCGCAGTCCACGCCTGATGATCAAACGCCGCCTGCACCGGCGCCGCAGACACCAGCAACCACACGGCAGTCACCCGAGCAAAAACACCCAATCGATTCACAAAATCCCCCGCGCTCTCCAGTCAGCAGTCGGCAACCATTATCTATCAGATTTTACGCCGCCGCGCCCGTCGTGGATGGCTTCGATCCGCCGCGAATCAAGACTATTTCGTTTCTGACCCGGCCTTTGGATGGAGGGGGTAGTTGCTTAGGAGACGCCCGTGAACCCATCCATGGGGGGCTCGTCGCCAGGGACGCTGATTGCTCCTGCTACAGCGCCATGCTCGCCGTCCTTGGCGAGCAGACAGCGCGAGGCGAGCCCTACAGGACCGGAGCCGATGGAGACCAATACCAATAAGCAAACCCGATGATCGCTGCAAATGTGGCACTGCATCGGGTATAATCCGGGGCTTTCCGACATTGAGCCATCGCAGAGACCCCCGAGCATCCATGGACAAGACCTACCAGCCCCAAGACATCGAACAACAGTGGTACCAGACCTGGGAATCGCGTAACTACTTTGCCCCCAGCGGCGAAGGCGACTCCTACAGTATTGTGATACCGCCCCCGAACGTCACAGGTCGCCTGCACATGGGTCACGGTTTCCAGAATGCCATCATGGATGCGCTGATCCGTTATCACCGCATGATGGGCCGCAACACGCTCTGGCAGGTGGGTACCGACCACGCAGGCATCGCCACCCAGATGGTGGTCGAGCGTCGTCTGGAGCGCGAGGGAGTCAAGCGCACGGATCTGGGCCGCGACAAGTTTCTTGATGAAGTCTGGAAGTGGAAAGAAGAGTCCGGCGGCATCATCACGCAGCAGATCCGCCGCCTGGGTGGTTCCATCGACTGGACACGTGAACGCTTCACCATGGACGAGGGGCTGTCTGCGGCCGTGGAAGAAGTGTTTGTCCGCCTCTATGACGAGGGCCTGATCTATCGCGGCAATCGTCTGGTGAACTGGGATCCGAAACTGCACACGGCGGTTTCTGATCTGGAAGTGATCAACGAGGAAGAAGACGGCTTTTTCTGGTACTTCAATTATCCGTTGGCGGACGGTGCCACAACCGACAGTGGTGAGACTTTCATCACCATCGCCACTACACGCCCGGAAACGCTGCTGGGTGACACCGCGGTTGCGGTTAACCCGGAAGATCCGCGCTTCAAGTCACTGATCGGCAAATGGATAGACCTGCCACTTTGCGACCGACGCATACCGATTATTGCGGATGATTACGTGGACCCGGAGTTTGGTACTGGCTGCGTAAAAATCACGCCTGCCCACGATTTTAATGACTATGAAGTTGGCAAGCGCCACGACCTGGAAATGATCAATATTTTCACGATCGATGCGGCCATCAATGACAATGCGCCCCAGGCCTATCGTGGCATGGACCGCTTTGAAGCGCGCAAGCAGGTGGTTGCCGATATGGAGAAAGCCGGGCTTCTCTCCAAAGTCGAGCCACACAAACTAAAAGTACCGCGCGGCGACAGAACCGGCGTCGTCATTGAGCCCTACCTGACCAACCAGTGGTATGTGGCAGTCAAATCGCTGGCCGAACCAGCCATCAAGGCGGTTGAAGACGGCGATATTGAATTTGTGCCAAAGAACTGGGAAAACACCTATTTTGCCTGGATGCGCGACATTCAGGACTGGTGTATTTCACGTCAGCTGTGGTGGGGACATCGCATACCGGCCTGGTATGACACCGAAGGCAAGATCTATGTCGGACGCAGCGAAGCCCAGGTGCGAGAGAAGTACAAACTGCCCGAGGACCTGGCCCTGCAGCAGGATGAAGACGTGCTGGACACCTGGTTCTCGTCGGCACTGTGGACCTTCTCAACGCTGGGCTGGCCGGATGACCCGGAAACCCTGAAAACCTTCCATCCGACCGATGTACTTGTCACCGGTTTCGACATCATCTTTTTCTGGGTAGCCCGGATGATCATGATGACACTGAAATTCACCGGCGAGATTCCGTTCAAGAAGGTATACATCACCGGCCTGGTCCGCGATGAAAACGGCCAGAAGATGTCCAAGTCCAAAGGCAACGTACTGGACCCGATCGACCTGATCGACGGTATCAGCCTGGATGATCTGGTTGCCAAGCGGACAGAAGGCCTGATGCAGCCGCAGCTCGAGAAAAAAATCGAGAAATTTACCCGTGAGTCTTTCCCGGATGGCATTACCGGTTATGGCACCGATGCCCTGCGCTACACCTACTATTCGCTGGCATCCACCGGCCGTGACATCAAGTTCGATGTCAGCCGCATGGAGGGTTACCGCAACTTCTGCAACAAGATCTGGAATGCCTCGCGCTACGTGATCATGAACACTGAAGAGAAGGGAATCCAGTTCTCTGCCTCTGATGCAGCCACGCTGCGCGACGATCCCAATCTGAGCCTAGCCGATCACTGGATTCTTTCACGTCTGCAGCAGACCGTCGCCCAGGTGCATGATCACATGGGCAACTACCGTTTTGACCTGATGTCACAGACCATCTACGACTTCTTCTGGAACGAGTACTGTGACTGGTATGTGGAGCTGTCCAAGCCCGTGCTCTGGGATGCCGACAATCAACCGGAGAAAGCCCGCGCTGCACGCCTGACTCTGTTAACAGTGCTGGAAACCAGCCTGCGCATGGTGCACCCGCTGATGCCCTTTATCACCGAAGAGATCTGGCAGAAGATCGCCACCTTGATCGGCATCGAAACCAGCAACACCAGTATCATGTTGCAGGCCTATCCGGCCGTGGATAATGCCTTGATCAATCCTCAGGCAGAGTCCGACATCGACTGGGTCAAGGGCGTGATCATTGGTATTCGAAATATTCGCGGCGAGATGAATATCGCCCCTGGCAAACAGTTCCCGGCGCTGCTGGGCAACACCACCGAGCAGGACCGCCGACGTCTTGATGAAAATCTGGCCAACCTGCTGAAACTGGCAAAACTGTCGGAGCTGCGTGCATTGCAGGCAGGCGAATCGGCACCGGTCAGCGCCACGCAGCTCTATCAGGACATGGAGATTCTGGTGCCGCTGGCAGACCTGATCGACAAGGACGTGGAAATCGCGCGCCTTGAAAAAGAGATAGCGAAGCTGGAGAAAAACCTGCAGGCCATCAACGGCAAACTCGGCAATGCACGGTTTGTCGACAATGCCCCGGCAGAAATCGTGGCTACCGAGCGTGAACGACAACGCGCTGTGGAAAGTTCCGTGGCCGCATTGCAGGACAAGCTGAATACCATCAAGTCGCTGGCGTAATCTAAGCGCCACACTCCACGAACGCCGCCAGCCAGCGCAGGCTGGCCGGCGCTCAGGCGCCTGAACAATTGCTCTGGCGCACATCATCTATCCGGAACATTAGCGCGTAGTGTCTTGCAGGGCCGAAACGCGAATGCGTTCTGGCAGCCCTAATGATACATATTTTCTATTGATTTATTGCAAAAACAAGATTCTCTATATCAAGCAAAGCGCGCTATAGTGCAGAAGTACAAGACTTCACCCTCAATCAAATCATACAGCACAATGGAGTGAGTTATGGACCGTCAAAACGAAAACAGCGCTGGCAAATGTCCCGTGATGCACGGCTCCCGCACCCAGATGGGTGGCAAAGGCACGGGTGTGCAGGACTGGTGGCCCAACCAGTTGAACCTGGGCATCCTGCATCAACACTCGCCGAAATCGAATCCGCTGGGCGATGACTTTGACTACGCCGATGCGTTCAAGTCACTGGACCTGGCAGCCGTCAAGAAAGACCTTGAAGCCTTGATGACCGACTCCAAGGACTGGTGGCCGGCTGACTACGGTCACTATGGTCCGTTTTTTATTCGTATGGCCTGGCACAGTGCTGGCACCTACCGTATGGGTGATGGCCGTGGCGGTGCTGGCACCGGCGCTCAGCGTTTTGCCCCAATCGGCAGCTGGCCGGATAACGGCAACCTTGATAAAGCCCGCCGCCTGCTCTGGCCAATCAAAAAGAAGTATGGCAACAAACTTTCCTGGGCTGATCTGTACATCCTGACCGGTAATGTCGCACTGGAATCGATGGGCTTCAAAACATTTGGCTTTGCTGGCGGTCGCGCCGACATCTATCAGCCGGAAGAAGATATCTACTGGGGTGCGGAAGACGAATGGCTGGCCACCAGCGACAAACCCAATAGCCGTTACTCTGGTGATCGCGAGCTGGAAAATCCGCTGGCTGCGGTGCAGATGGGTCTGATTTACGTAAACCCGGAAGGCCCGGATGGCAACCCTGACCCGCTGCTTTCTGCCAAAGACATCCGCGAAACCTTCAAGCGCATGGCGATGGACGATTACGAAACCGTTGCACTGACCGCTGGCGGTCATACCTTCGGTAAAACCCACGGTGCCGGCGACCCCTCGCACGTTGGACCCGAGCCGGAAGCCGCGCCGATCGAGCAGATGGGCACGGGCTGGAAGAGCAGCTACAAAAGCGGCAAAGGCCGCGATGCCATAACCAGCGGACTGGAAGGTGCGTGGACGCCCACGCCAACAAAGTGGGACATGAGCTACTTCGATGTTCTGTTCGGTTATGAATGGGAACTTACCAAGAGTCCGGCTGGCGCTCACCAGTGGCAGCCCAAGAACCTGGCTGACAAAGACAAGGCACCCGACGCCGAAGATGCATCACAGAAAGTCGGCATCATGATGTCAACGGCCGACATGGCGATGCGGGAAGATCCTGAGTACCGCAAAATCTCCCAGCACTTCCACAAGAACCCGGAAGAGTTTGCCGATGCTTTCGCGCGAGCGTGGTTTAAACTGACGCACCGTGACATGGGGCCGAAGTCTCGCTACCTCGGGCCGGAAGTGCCGGCCGAAGACCTGATCTGGCAGGATCCGGTACCTGCAGTTGATCACGAGCTTGTCAACGACAAGGACATTGCTGATCTCAAGGCGAAGATTCTTGGCTCCGGCCTGACCGTCTCCGAGCTGGTTTACACGGCATGGTCTTCTGCCTCAACTTTCCGTGGTTCCGACATGCGCGGCGGCGCGAACGGTGCGCGTATCCGCCTGGCACCCCAGAAAGACTGGGAAGTGAACCAGCCGGAACAACTGGCCAAGGTGCTGGGCAAACTGGAAGCCATTCAGTCTGAATTCAACAGCTCACAGTCAGGCAAAAAGGTCTCACTGGCTGATTTGATTGTGCTGGGCGGCAGCGCTGCCGTTGAAAAGGCTGCCAAGGATGCCGGTCACAGCATTGCTGTTCCATTTGCGCCAGGTCGCACTGATACGACTCAGGAAATGACGGATGCGGAATCTTTCGACCCACTGCGTCCTGAGGCAGACGGCTTCCGTAACTATCGCCGCACTGCATTTACCGTCTCCGATGAAGAAATGCTGGTCGACAAAGCCCAGCTGCTGCAATTGAGTGCACCGGAAATGACCGTGCTGGTGGGTGGTATGCGTGTGCTGAATGCCAACTATAAAGGCGCCAAACACGGCGTATTGACCAAAACACCTGGCAAGCTGACCAATGACTTCTTTGTTAACCTGACTGATCTGGACCTCGAATGGGCGCCGGTGAAGGGTGAAGACAATGTGTTCGAAGCCCGCGATCGCAAGTCCGGTGAAGTGAAGTGGACAGGCACCCGCGTGGATCTGGTATTCGGTTCCAACTCCCAGTTGCGGGCACTGTCAGAAGTCTACGCCCAGGATGACGCCAAAGAGAAATTCGTGAAGGATTTTGTGGCCGCCTGGACCAAGGTGATGAACGCTGATCGTTTTGATCTGTAACACCTCACTGTAAAGCACCAACGAGCGCCATCATTCGGCTTCGCCGTCTGATGGCGCTTCGTTTTCGCCAGCTACATACGTAAGAATGTCACCCGGCTGACATTCGAGAAATTCACATATCTTTTCCAGCGTCGCGAAGCGAATCCCCTTCACCCTGCCCGTCTTCAACAACGAGATATTCTGCTCTGTTATTCCTACATAAGCGGCTAGCTCTTTAGAGCGCTTTTTGCGGATAGCCAGCATGGCATCGAGGTTTACGATAATCGCCACAGTCAGACAAACGCCTCGTTCTCTGACTGTATGCGATGTCCCTCGCGCAGGACCCAGGCCACCGCCAACAACAGACCGGCGATAAACAGCTGGGCCAGATCATTGCTGCCAGTACTCAGGGTAATCGCCCGTTGCCCTGGCGGATTATTCATGGTCAGCACCAGGCTGAGCAGCGCGCTGATCAGAGGTGAAATCAACACCGTGATGAACAGCATGCGTGCGAACACCAGCAGGTGCGCTGCGGCACTGTCATTAAAGATCTCGCCGCGACGGAACTGCCCAAACAAAATGCGCAAATGCCAGACACCCCACATCATCAGACCAAGCGGAATTGCACTGACCATGGCGCCCAGTACCAGATTCAGGGTGCCGACATATTCCGGTCTGATCGGCAGCTGCTGGAGTGTCTGCCAGCGTGGACCCAGTGTTTCGAAACTCAACCAGATCACTAGCAGCATCACGGGCGCCAACACCAGATAAAGTGTGCAGGCGATTTGCATCAGCCTGCTGATACGGCCTATCCGCACCAGATGATTCATTGCCATGCCCTCCTGGACAGAACACAAAAATTGCACTATTGACATCGTAAAACAATATTTTATTATTGTAAAACAATAATTATTTCGAGGTATTCCGAATCATGAGGACCTTATTTCTGGTTTGCCTGTTTGTCGCTGCAGCGCCAGTCAAGGCACTGACCTGGCAGGAACTGCACCAGGAAATCCAGTCTGTCGAGCAGGGCAACTCCGCGAATACAGCCATCATCCAGCGTATGAGTGACATCACCACTGCTCTCTTCACTTACCATCGGGCAGCCGTAAACGCAGAGCTGGCAACCCTGTTTTGTCCACCCGAGGGAGGTTCAATGGGCCTGAATGAAATCGTCTCTATCGTTCGCCAGCAGGCCGCGGAAGCAGACGTGCAGGACGATTATCTGGTAGAGTCTCTGCTGCTGAGCGGCCTGCAGCAACGCTTCCCCTGCAGCCGTTGATATAGCAATCGACACGCCCGATAACTGCCAGTCAGGAGCAAGGATGAGTGCTTTTCCAAGGGATGAGCTGTTGGATACTATCCCCGATGTCAGGGATGGACTGACCCGTGTTGAGCGAATCATCCTTAAAGTGCTGCATGATACGCAACAGGAGCTGGGTGGACGTTCTGTATCCACCATCATGCTGTATGGCCGTGTCTGCGAGATCATCGACATCAGCCAGGACGAGCTGCAGCGGCATTTGCAGCGTCTGACCGGCAAACTGAATCCACCCAATTAACTGAACACACCCGAACATGACACTCCGCGTCTTACATACTTCAGACTGGCATCTGGGCCGCAGTCTTTACGGCCACAAACGTTATGAAGAGTTTGACCGCATGCTGGACTGGATGGTCAGCACCATTGAGACGGAACTCATTGATGTACTTCTGATCGCTGGTGACATTTTCGACACCACCACCCCCAGCAATCGTGCCATGCAGCAGTATTACGACTTTCTGCGCCGTGTCAGCGCAACACAGTGCCAGCACATTGTGATTATCGGCGGCAATCATGATTCACCCACATTCCTGAATGCTCCCCGGCAACTGCTACAGGCACTGAATGTCCACGTTGTTGGTGCCGCGCTGGATGATCCGGCGGACGAAGTTCTGCTGCTCAGGGATTCACAGCAGCAGCCCATGATGATCGTCTGCGCCGTCCCCTACCTGCGCGACCGGGATATTCGACAATCTGAGGCTGGCGAATCCATGGCCGACAAGGAGCAGAAACTGCTGTCGGGCATTGCCGGGCACTACCGGCAGGTCGTTACTGCCGCCGAAACACTGCGAGCCAGTCTGAACAGTTCCGACAAGCCTGCGGAAAAGAGTGCGACCGGCACTGATGTGCCCATCATTGGCATGGGCCACCTGTTTACCGCAGGCGCACAGACTGTCGAAGACGACGGCGTTCGTGATCTGTATGTCGGCTCGCTTGCGCACGTGGGCCCTGACATCTTCCCCGCTTCTCTGGATTATGTGGCACTGGGCCACCTGCATGTACCGCAGGCTGTCGGCGGGCTGGTCAACATTCGCTACAGTGGCTCACCGCTGCCCATGGGCTTTGGTGAGGCAACCCAGCAAAAGTCTGTCTGCCTGCTTGAATTCCAGGGCCGCGAACCGCAGCTGAAGCTATTGCCCGTGCCGGTCTTTCAACGTCTGCGTCAGTGCCGCGGTGACCTTGAAACATTGCAGGATGCCCTGCGTGATGTTGCGGAACTGCCTGGCGACACCTGGGTCGAGCTGGTGTACACCAATCAGCGTCGACAGCCTGAGCTGCGCGAAAAGCTGGAAGCCGTCGCCGCCGATATGGGCGAAGGACGACTCACCGTGCTGCGGATAAAACACCCCCAGGCAGTACAGCGGGCATTGAGCCAGACCGACGACGAACAGACACTGGATGAACTGACACCAGAGGATGTTTTTGAACGCTGTCTCAGCCAGCATGAAATCCCTATGGATGAACGCGACGAACTGCGCAGCCTCTACAGCGAGATCGTCAACGACATGCAATCAGCAGATCGGCGGGCTGAATAAACATGCGCATCCTGGGCATACGCTTTCAGAACCTGAATTCCCTGCTTGGCGAATGGGAAATCGACTTCACAGATCCGGCTTACACCAGTGACGGCATTTTCGCCATCATCGGCCCCACCGGTGCCGGCAAAAGCACGCTGCTGGATGCGATGTGCCTGGCCCTGTATGGACAGACACCGCGCCTTGGTTCCATCACCGTCTCCAGCAATGAAATCATGTCGCGCCAGAGTGGCGAATGTTTTGCGGAAATTACCTTTAGCACGCAGCAGGGTCGCTATCGTGCGTTCTGGGCGCAGCACCGCGCGCGCAGGAAGCCTGACGGTAAACTGCAGGCAGCCCGACATGAAGTTGTGGATGCAGACTCCGGCAAAATCATTGATAGCAAGCTGAGCACCGTCGGCTCGCGAATCATTGAGCTGACCGGCATGGACTTCGCCAGATTCACGCAATCAATGCTGTTGGCGCAGGGTGGGTTTACTGCCTTTCTGCGCGCCACGCCCGACGACCGTGCCCCGATACTGGAGAAAATTACCGGCACCGCCATCTATGGCGATATCTCCCTGGCCGTGCATGAGCGGCTCAGCGAGAAGAAGCAGCAGCTAGCCCTTTTGCTGGCTGAGCAACATGGCACACAGTTGCTGACGGAGGAGCAGGAAACCGGACTGCAGAATGAAGCCTCGCAGCTTGCCGCGCAACTGCAGACTGCGACTGCGAAGATCGACTCCCTGCGCCAAAAATACCAATGGCATGTCAACTGTGACGAGCTGCGCAACAGTCTGGAACAACTGCAACACGACCAGCAGCAATGGCAGCAACGAGAGGCAGCTTCCGCGCCAGACCGACGCCAGCTGGAGGCAGCCAACCGGGCGCTGGAACTCAGCTCAAAATACACAGGCTTGATTGAGTTGCGACGTCAGTCGCAAACCGAGGAACAGCGGCTGAGGGACGACAAAACCTTGCAGCAACGACTGCAGGCTGACATCGAACAGCAACAGCGACTTATCTCGGACGGTGAGGCCGCGCTGCAGGAGGCCGAGGCTCATGAGCAGAAGATGCGTCCCCTGTTCCGAAAAGTCGATGCTCTGGATACCCAGATTAAAGAGACCAGAGTGTCGGTAGAACATCAGCAGCACGAACTGGCAAAATGCATCAAAGACAAGGGCCTGCAAAAAGACAGAATCCTGCAGATGGATCCGGCGGACGCCGATGCAGTCCACGAACTTGCCAGCAGCGAAGTACGCGCCGCAGAGCAACACCTCCAGGAACTGACCCGTACCAGCAGCAGTGCCGACATTCGGGCGCAGTCCGAAGCGGCGACAGCGCAGCTTGGCGCGCATGCCAATCTGCTCCGCGATATCGAATCACTCTCATCCTCAGATGAACAGGTGTCGAAACTCGAGCAGGAAACTGTCAGCGCCAACAAGGAGCTTGTTCGCGCCAGTCAGGAGCGCGAGCAGTCGGAGGCCATGGTGCTTGCGCACCAGAAAACGTTAAAGTCACTGCAGGAGCAGCAGCTATTGCAGCAGCGCGTGCTGGATCTGGAGGCCATGCGCACGCAACTGGAAGAAGATGCCCCCTGCCCGCTTTGCGGCTCCACACAGCACCCCTATGCCAGTCATCAGCCCGACATCAATCAGGATGCAGTTCAGGAAGAGATCGACAGCACTCAACAGGCTCTGGAAAACAGTACTCAGACCGTTTCCACTGCTGGCAAAAAAGAAGTGACATGGCACACCAGAAAGGAACAACTGCAGCAGCAGATCGAGGCACTGCAGCACAGGCAGTCTGAATTACATAGACATATAGAAAGCCAGTGCCTTGAGCTTGGCATACACACAGAACAGGACAGGCTGAGCGAGACAGTTGCATCACGTCGCGACTCAATCATCGAGCAGAAAGTCACTCTAAACAAAGTGCTCGAGGAAATTGATGCAGCTCAGTCCAGGCTGCATGCCGCCCAACAAAAACAGATAGCCACTGAGGGCGCACGCGAAGCACTGAGCATCAAGCGCCAGCTGGAAGCGAGCCAGCTGAAGCTTGAGGCACTGGTACAGCAACGTCGGGAACTGCTGGGTGACAAATCAGTTGAGCAGCAAGAGCAGTCTGTCACCGAAAAAACACAGAAAGCACGGCAGTCACTGCACACCGCACAAGTTAGCTTGAATCGACTTGGCCAGCAAATTAGCGACTGTGAACAACGCATCGCAACTGGAATCAAGAGCGTTGACAGATTGTCCCGCCAGTTAAGTGATGACGAATCACATTTCAGCGAATTATTGTCTGCTCAGCAGTTCGACAGTGAACAGGCCTTGCTGTCGGCCCAGTTGCCGGAACGGGAACGCAAGCAGCTGGCGGACCGGATTCAGGCATTAACGGACGAAGGCAAAACCATCAAGGCACTGTTACAGCGTCGCAATGAGGAACTGGAGGCCCTGCTGGCCAGTAAACCGGGTGAGGAAACACGACAGCTTCTGCAGCAGCAGTTGCAGGCGGAGGAAACGACGGCCAACTCATTGCGGGAGTCACTCGGCGCTGTTCGACAACGCCTTAAGGACAATGACGAGGCGCGCAAGCGACAGCAATCACTGTCAGAACAGATTGACCGACACCGCGAGGAGGTCGAACGCTGGGGACGCCTGCATGAACTGATTGGCTCCAGTAACGGCAAGAAATTCCGCAACTTTGCACAGGGCCTGACATTTGAACTGATGGTGTCGCATGCCAATCAGCAATTGCAGAAAATGACAGATCGCTACCTGCTGGTCCGTGATCGCGAGCAGCCGCTGGAACTGAATGTCATCGATAACTATCAGGCCGGTGAAACACGTTCAACAAAGAACCTTTCAGGAGGCGAAAGTTTTATCGTGTCACTGGCCCTGGCACTCGGGCTGTCGGGCATGGCCAGTCGCAATGTGCGGGTAGACTCGCTGTTTCTGGACGAAGGGTTTGGAACTCTGGATGAAGAAGCCCTGGATGTCGCGCTGGATACACTGTCCGGTCTGCAGCAGCAAGGCAAATTGATCGGTGTCATTTCCCACGTTGCTGCCCTCAAAGAGCGCATTGGCACGCAGATTTCGGTAGCCCCAGTGGCCGGCGGGCGCAGCCGGATAAGCGGCCCCGGCTGCCGATCGCTTGCCTCATGACAGTCCGGGCATAAAGGGCAGGTCCGTCACACCGGGGTCGATGCCCAGCTGGAACAGCAAAGTAGTAAGCTGCCCACGATGATGGGTCTGATGATTAAAAAAATGTGTCAGCGCCAGCCACATCGGCAGGGTCCGGGGCTGCGGATTGGTCATCGGGGTGAAATGCAGCTCTGACTCAACGGTCTCCCGGTCCAGACTGCCTGCCCAGTCAATAATGCGCTGATCTTCCGCTTCTCTGGCCTGTCGCAGCTCCTCAAATGAATCAGTCAGCATGTAGCCCAGTGACGGCACGACATATGGTTTGCCAGTAAAGCGTCCCATCCAGATGCGGTCAGCCAGTATCAGATGATTCAGCGTCCCGTGTATGGACTTGAAAAAGGCACGCTGGTCCTTTTTGCGCTGCTCATCACTCAGGATGGCGCTGGCCTGGTAAAGCTTCTGATTCATCCATTGATTATAGGCCGCCATCGTATTGGCATGTGTCAGGTAGTCCACAGAGTTTGTGTTCACCACACTTTCCTCCTGATTATCGAATACTTCCATTTAACCGGAACGATGATAAGCCAATTCGTACTATTTGCTAATGCGTTCGCAAGCTCTGTCACACCAGCAGGGGATACATGGAAGCCAGCAACAGCCCTGCCATCAGCAGATTGAACTGACGCGCACGTTTTGCATCTGCCAGAAAGCGTCGCAGCGAAGCGCCGAACAGATTCCAGATACTGATGCAGGGGATGCCAACTAAGGCAAACATCAGACCAATCATCAGAAGACTGTCGAGCATGGCTTCGGGCTGTGTGTAGGTTGCCACGGCCGTAATCATCATCATCCATGCCTTGGGATTGACCCACTGAAACAGCGCAGCCTGCCAGAAACTCAACGGACGTTTAACCTTCACGGGCGCAGACTCATCAATAGCAGGCGCCGGACGCACCAGCAACCAGGTGAGATAGAGCAGCGCAACGCCGCACAATACCTTCAGCAGGCCTGCCGCCAGAGGCACACGCAGCAGCAGCTGACCAATCCCCAGTGCCACGGCGACCAGCAATATCTGACAGCCGACTGTGATACCCAGAATATGCGGTATCGATCGCTGAAAACCAAAATTGGCGCCCGAGGCAAGCAACATCATATTGTTTGGCCCCGGTGTTCCTGTCATGACAAGCACAAATCCGACAAGTGCCAGAATCTGCTCCAATGCCATACCAATCCTCCTCCGCAGGGGTCACACCTGCCCATAGTGCTATTACGGATGCCACTGTAGCTGGACAGGCACCACCAATACAGATATAAAATAACGAAATTGAACCGTTACAGTTATGAATATCTGATATCTGTAATGGCGGCCTGAGGCCTATCTGTACCGCTGGACTGTAACGCTGGAGCTACTATGCTTTATCTGGAAATGGCAGACCGACTGCAGACACAAATCGCCGCCGGGCTTTTCCCTGTCGGTTCCCGGCTGCCAGGCGTTCGCAAACTCAGCATTCAGCAGGAAGTCAGTATCGCCACCGCCGTCAGTGCCTGTCGTGAACTTGAGCAGCGAGGCGTGCTGGAAGCCAGGCCACGATCCGGCTATTTTGTGCGCCAGCCACCTGCCCAGCGTGACATGCCGAGGCAGGCAAACACCAGCCACCGGCCCCGCGCAGTCACCGGGCAGGAGCGCGTACTGCAGTTACTCCAGGCCGTCAACGATCCCGGGATTGTCAATCTGGGCGCCGCCGTACCAGACGCTGATTTTCTACCTGCACGGCAGGTGGAACAGGCCTTTCATCACGTACTCAAGAGCCAGCGCCAACGCTGCACAGGTTATGAGTTTCCGCCCGGGGCACCGGAGCTGCGTCAGCAGATTGCGCGCAGACTGGCGGGTATGCAGTGTCTGGTGAACGCTGACGATGTACTGGTCACCAACAGCTGTCAGGAATCCATTGCCATCGCGCTGAAGTTGCTGACTAAGGCCGGCGATACCGTGGCTCTAGAGTCGCCAACCTATTATGGGCTGCTGCAGGTCATCGAAGCGCTGGGGCTGAAGGCATTGGAGATTCCAACTGACCCCGAGACAGGCCTCTCCATAGAAGCCCTGGATCTGGCACTGGAAAAATGGAAGGTCGCAGCCTGCATTCTGGTCCCCAACTTTTCCAACCCGCTTGGCGTATGCATGAGCGACGCACGCAAGCAGGCGCTGATGAAATGCCTGAGCAGACACCAGGTACCGTTGATAGAAGATGATATTTATGGCGACCTGTCGTTCAATATAAGACGACCATCGCCGGTCAAGCGCTGGGACACCGAAGGTCTGCTCTACTACTGTTCTTCATCGTCAAAAACCCTCTCGGCTGGCATGCGGGTGGGCTGGCTGATTCCTGGCAAACGCCATGCTGAAGCAACCTATCTGCAGTTTGTGAACACGGTTTCGGTTAATTCACCCGGTCAGCTGGCATTGGCGCATATTCTGCAGCACGGCCACTACGAACGGGAAGTCAGACGCTCAGCCAGTGAATATGTGCGAGCCATTGCCCGCATGACCGACAGGGTGACACAGCTGTTTCCGGAAGATACCCGGGTCAGCCGACCCGCCGGTGGTTTTGTGCTGTGGGTGGAGCTGCCAGAAGATATCAACACCACCGCATTGATGGCACAGGCGATGGATGAAGGTGTGAGTTTTGCGCCAGGTCCGCTGTTTTCTGCCAGCGGCAAATTTGGCCATTGCCTGCGATTGAACTGTGCCGTGCGCTGGGATGCGCGACTGGAAAGAGCACTGCTGACACTGGCGCGACTGCTATGAAATTTTATTGAGTGACACATGGAGCCCTGATATCAAACCAGGGCTCCAGTGCTGAACTGCAAAGTCCTCAGGTACCGAGGCGGTAACGCAGCTTGATAACCAGCTGGCTGACCAGCGGGTTCTGCCAGGAATCATCAAACTGATCGGAAAAGTCGAACAGCCCCGCACGACGGTTGGCGTTGCGGTTGTAGACGATGAACAGATCTGACAGCGGCGCAATCTCCCAACGGTAGCGCAGCTGGAAGTTCATCTGCGAAATCGAGAAATCCCCGGGTGTCGCCGAGTGCTGATCCACTTCGATCAGATCACGGTTGCGGGTCGGAGCATTCGCAGGCAGACGGAAGTAGCGATCGCCCAGAGCCTTTATACCCACCCACTGCAGACCCGCACTGAGCTGCTGCTTGGCGGTCAGGTAGTACTCAAAACGGAAGTTGCTCTCCCACTGCGAAGTTTCAAAGGCAGTAAAGTTCTGACCACCCTGATGCAACAACCAGCCATCACGATCCTGATAGTTAACATTGGCCGCGAAATTAATGTTCGGCAGCGGACGCCAGTTCATACCCAGGTCATAGCGATAGCTGTCACCACTGGCAAATTCCTCGGAACGGCCAAAGCCAACTTCCCAGCTGAACGGCAGAGCCGTATTGGTGCTGTAGTTGGCGCTGGCATTCACACGCTCACGGGTAGCAAATGTGCCATTGCCAAAACTGTTCAGATCATCATAACGCTTGGGGAAGTGCTGGAAGCTCAGGTTGACCCGGTCCAGATTATTCAGCGTAATTGTCGTGCTGATCACTGGCACCGCATTATTGGTGCGATCACCGTCCAGACTCTCTTCGTAGCGCAGGAAGGGACTGACACGGATATCACGCGCCCAGCCCAGGTTGGTCTTGATCCACTCAAAACGATACCAGGCTTCCCAGACGTTGTTGCGATCCTGGTAACCAAAGTCGTTGATGTCTATGGTGTCATCCAGGTAGGTCAGGTTCAGGGTGTGTTTAAAGCCCTGCCGCGGTGAGTAAACGATATCCGTAAATGTGCCATAACCCTGGCCGTTCTCATCGGAGTCGGAGGTCACCACAGCACCATCGAAGCTCCAGATACCGCCCTGGGTCAGATAACGATAGTCCACCGCGTGCACTTCGGCATCAGAGTCAGGGTGTGCCACCAGTGTGCCAATGTAACCCAGCCCGCGATACGCGGCACCGCCTGCTGCATCCTCATAAAGCACACGGAACGCTGTGAAGTCGCGGCCTTCCTGCTCAATGCGCTGACCACCGACATTGTATCGGGTCTCATCTTCCACCGCTGACAGCAGACCATAACGCACGCGGCCCAGCTGGCCAGTGGCTTTAACGGCTCCCAGCAGATCGGCGTTGGTGATGCGCTGGCGCGCGGTCAGCGATTCACCGGGATCCAGATCGGGCGATCGTGGGCGGCCACCAATGCGTCGTGTATTGAGAATTGTGAAGCGCTTGCCGGAACTGCCATTGGCGCGCGAGGTGACGTTAAAGATTTCCTGGCCTTCCTGGAAGAACAGGCGCTTTTCGGGGAAGAAAGTTTCACTGGCGGTGAGGTTGACCACAACGTCATCTGCTTCAGCCGAGCCAAAGTCAGGGTTGATGGTCGCCGTCATCTGGAAGTTGGTAGACGGCCTCCAGAATATATCTGCACCTGTGCGATGCCGCCACTCACTGTCGATTTCGTCATAGGTCGACGCAACCGAAGGAAACAGGCTCCACTGCTGGGTGGGATTGACGCCATCGAGCTGCATCCGCGGAAAGTTGCTGAGAAACACCGGATCGGATTTGGCGATGGCCGGCCAGGACCAGTTCTGGTTCAGGTGGGCCACAACACGTTCTGCATAAAAACCGATCTCCCGGTCTTCATCACGAGATGGCATGGCAAGCTGTCCCCAGGGGATATAGAACTCGGCGGACCAGCCATTGGCCGTTTCCGATGTGGCGCCGTACCAGGCGCCATCCCACTGGCTGTTGTACTGACGCTCAGGAAGAATCGTGCCGTCCAGCTGATTGTCACCCAGTGCGAGACTGACCCAGTAGCCGTACTGCCCTTCGCCGGAGGAATCCAGGGTTATCGACACCCGGTCGCGGTTCACTTCGCGATTGTCGCGCGCGGTGATGCGGCGCACCAGGGTATCCGACGGCTGTTCCATATCGACGCCGATGTAGATACCACGGTCGTTATAAAACACCCTGAGTCTGGTTCGGTAAGGCGCCGGTGCAAGTGTTTCCGGCTCAACCACGCCAAAACCGGTGTACTCCGTCAGTCCCTGCCAGGCAGAGTCGTCCAGATTACCATCAAGACGAATGTCTACATCATCCGGTAATCGTTGCAGAGGCAGTCTGGTTTCGGCTCCCAGTCTGGGAACGGTTTCCGTGGCGGCGGCGTTAATGGGTTGGGCTGCTGCCAGCTGGCTGAACGGGATGGCAAGCAAACCGGCAATGGTCAGGTGAACAATCGATCTCAAAACGACCTTCCTGTAATTTGAATTATGAGTAACAAAACTTTGGGATTATAACGACCTGATATGGAAGTGGCTTTAATAAAATTGCAGCAAAGTTTGTCCAATTGTCGACCATTTGCCGCAAATGCTTGACTAGACCTTGCCTTACCCGGACCCTTTATCCAATAATCGGTGTTGTTCAGACACAATTCTGTGACAAATCCAACGATCCCGGGGGAAATAATAATGACTCTCCGCGCCGCCGCTATTTCACTGTCCCTGCTTGCCACCCTGCCGGCTGGTCTCAGCCATGCCCAATCTGACGATCTGCCCCGCCTGGCCAATGGCCAGCCTGATCTGCAGGGTGTCTGGAGCAATAAAACACTGACTCCGCTGACCCGCGACCGCGATCTGGGCGAAACGCTGGTACTGAGCCCAGAGCAGGTGCGTGCCATGGAGCAGAACCATGCCTCATTCATCGATGCCGAATTTGCACCCAGCGATCCCGATCGCGAGGCCGGTGCCGGCGCCCAGGCTGGCGACGATGGCGATACCGATGACGGCTACAACGAGTTCTGGAAAGAAGTCGGCGACCGCATCCAGGTGATCAATGGTGAGCCCCGCTCCTCCATCATTGTGGACCCACCCAACGGGCAGATTCCCTTTGCAGAAGGTGTCCGGCTGCGCCGCGAGCTGCCACCAGGGGTCAGCGCCAATGACGGCCCTGAGGGCCGGCCGCTGGCTGAGCGTTGCCTGCTCTCCTTTGGCAACCACTCTGGTCCGCCCATGTTGCCAGTGATGTACAACAATAATTATCAGATCGTTCAGAATGACGACTATGTGATGATCATGGCCGAGATGAATCACGACGCCCGTATCATCCGCCTGAATGATGAATTGCGCCCGGAAATGAACAAATGGATGGGCGACTCCGTGGGTCACTGGGACGGCGATACCCTGGTCGTGACCACGACAGGCTTTCATCCGCAACAGCGTGTGTTTGGTGCTTCCCAGAACCTGACCGTGACCGAGCGCTTCGAACGGGTCTCGGAAACCGAGATTCTGTATACCTTTACACTGGATGACCCATCGGTTTACCGACAGCCGTGGACGGGTGAACTGATGTTTAACGCCCGGCCCAGCGACGAAAAAATATTCGAATACGCCTGCCACGAGGGTAACTATGCGCTGCCTGGCGTCCTGGCAGGGGCACGACGGGCTGAAGCAGAAGCCGCCATGAGCGCCAGCGAGTAATCAAACAGCAAACACTGGACCCAATACTCTGACATGCAGGTGAATGATGACTGACACAGCCGTAACCATGATTCACCCGCCCACAATCGAACGCGGAATCAGGTATCACGCTTTGCTGCTCGCGCGAACCGCCATGATGGGGGCGACAGCACTGCTGATAGCCTGTTCGCCGCCAACTGAGACTGGTGAGAGCAGCGATGTCAGCGTCGGCTCGACCGTTGCCAGCGAGAATGCAGTCAACAACAGTGAGCTGGTTCCGGCCTGGGCGGATATCGAAACCCTGCAGGACGCCATGCAGGACGGTGAGCTGACTGCCGTCGCCTTGACTGAGTATTACCTGCAGCGTATCGCCACCTACAACGACAGCTTGCGGGCAGTGATCGAAGTGAATCCGGACGCACTGGACATCGCCGCCCGCCTCGACCAGGAACGCGCCAGCGGCAACGTGCGTTCGGCGCTGCACGGCATGCCGGTGCTGCTGAAAGACAATATCGATACCGCGGATGCCATGAAAACGACAGCCGGGAGTTATGCGCTGCTGTTTGCGCCCACACCGGCCGAGGACGCCTTTCTGGTTCAGCAGCTGCGTGAGGCTGGGGCCGTCATTCTTGGCAAGGCCAATCTCAGTGAGTGGGCCAACTTCCGCTCCACAAGCTCATCCAGCGGCTGGTCGGCGCGTGGTGGCCAGGCCCGCAACCCCTATAATCCGCTGCACACTCCCTGCGGGTCCAGCTCTGGCTCCGGCGTCGCAGTCGCAGCCGATCTGACATTGCTGGCAGTGGGGACGGAAACCAACGGGTCCATCATCTGCCCCTCTGCCAACAACAGCGTGGTTGGCATTAAGCCCACGCTGGGACTGATTTCCCGCAGCGGCGTGATTCCGATTGCCCACAGTCAGGACACTGCAGGCCCCATGACGCGGACTGTGGCAGACGCCGCTGTCATGCTGAGCGTGATGGCAGGCAGCGATCCGCAGGATGCCATCACTGACAACCCTCAGGCGCAGAGCCATGTGGACTACACGCAATACCTGCAGGCTGACGCGCTGTCAGGCAAGCGTATAGGCGTGATGCGCTCTCTGTTTGGCCGTAATGCGCCGCTTGACGCCTTGATGGAATCGCAACTGGACGAGCTGCGCAGTGCGGGCGCTACCGTGGTTGACATCGAACTGGGTGGCAGCCGCGAGCTCAGCGAGGCCTCTTACCAGGTGCTGTTGTATGAGTTCAAAAACGACCTGAATGCCTACCTGAGAAATCGTGGTGGTTTTTATCAGTCCCTTGAGCACCTGATCCGCTTTAATGAGGTGAATGCATCACTGCAGATGCCCTGGTTTGCCCAGGAGATTTTTCTTGAGGCCCAGGCGACTACAAATCTGAACGATCCTGCTTACCTGGAAGCCCTACAGCAGGCAAAGTCCATCAGTCAGTCCCGCCTTGACGAGGCACTGACAGACAATCAGCTGGATGCGATTGTGGCACCGAGCAATGGCCCTGGCTGGCTGATCGATCTGGAAAATGGTGATGACGGCTCCTCGGTGAACTATGTATCCAGCTCCGGCCTCGCCGCGATCGCCGGCTACCCTGCCATCACGGTTCCCGCTGGCTACATAGACGGGATGCCGGTCGGCATCTCCTTTTTCGGCGCTGCCTTTTCGGAACCCCAACTTATTGCCCTGGCCTTCGCCTACGAACAGCGCACCCAGGCCAGGCGTGCGCCCGAGCTGACATCAGTATCGCCCTGACGCTGCTCTGTCGGTGTATACTCGCCGAATGCGAAGGACAAGGACTGACGGATGATTCAACACGGCTTCATGGTGCTGCAGAGCAACCGACTGGAAAACCTGCGCCGTGTCACCGTGGAATGGCTGCGCCTCAACCCGCTGCCGCCGCTGCAGAACGAAGTCATACTGGTTCAGAGCAGCGGTGTCGCGCAGTGGTTGAAACTCGCGCTGGCCAATGACGACGATGGCAGCAGTGATGCTGGCTGCGGAATCGCCGCCGCCCTCTCCATTGATCTCCCCGGACGCTTTCACTGGCAGGCCTATCGGGCGGTGCTGGGCGATCTTCCACCCCTCTCGCCTTTCGACAAACCGCTGCTGGTCTGGCGCCTGTTACACCTGCTGCCTTCATTGCTGGATGACCCACAGTTTTCTGCGCTCAGGCACTTCCTGCAGCGCGACGACAGCCAGCGCAAACGTTATCAGCTTGCAGAGCGCCTGGCCGACCTGCTTGACCAGTATCAGATATACCGGGCCGACTGGCTGAACAACTGGGCTGAAGGCAAGGACCAGATAAGCCAGCATAACCGCATCACGGCTTTACCTGACTCGCAACGCTGGCAGGCGCAGCTTTGGCGACGCCTGCTGGATGATATTCCCGACATACAGCGCGACAGTGGCAGAGCACAGATTCATGCGCGTTTTCTGAAAGCCTGCGAGAGCGGCTCACTGGCCATGCCGCACCAGTTACCGCAGCGCGTCATCGTGTTTGGTCTGTCGTCCCTGCCCGCTCAGACGCTTGAGGTTCTGGCGGCCGTGTCCCGGCATACCCAGGTGATCCTTTGTGTGCAAAACCCCTGCCAGTTCTACTGGGGCGACATCATTGAACCACAAACGGTGATGCGACTGTTCCACAAGCCCTATCGGCGTCACAATGCCAGACCCGATTTTCCGCAGCTGCCTGCAGACGACCAGTCTGATATCGACCCCGGGATAATCGATGAACTGTTTTCGCGCGGCAATCCATTGCTTGCCGCCTGGGGCAAGCAGGGACGCGACTATATCAGGCTGCTGGACGAACATGACGAACGGGCAGCCTACGAAGAGGTATTTGCCAACCGCAAACTGGCCGTCGACCTGTTTGAGGCGCCGGATGAGAATTCGCGACTGCGGCGCCTGCAGGGCGATATCTATCATTTGCGAAGCCGCAGCGAAATCCAGCAGCAGGCCACACTGCCGTCGGATGACCGCAGCATCAGCTTTCACATAGCCCACAGCCGGCAGCGCGAAGTAGAGATACTGCAGGACCACCTGCTCGCCCTGTTTGCCGAGGATCCGCAACTGCATCCGCGGGATATTCTGGTCATGGTGCCCGACATCAATCAGTTTGCACCGCACATTCAGGCGGTGTTCGGGCGGCTGTCACGCGACGATCCACGCTACATACCATTCACTGTCTCCGACCGCGGACAGCGACAGCGGGCGGGTGCGTTTCGCGCACTGGATGTGCTGATGAACCTGCATCGTTCACGCTTTGCCGTCAGCGAAATTCTTGACCTGCTCGACATCCCTGTAGTTCAGGAAGCGTTTGGTTTAAAAAGTGAAGACCATGCCCTGCTGCACCGCTGGATCACCGGCTCTGGTGTGCGCTGGGGAATGGACGCCAAACAGCGGCTGGAGCAATCCTGGCTGATGACTGACGATGTCAGATCTGCCAACCAGAATACCTGGCAGTTCGGTTTGCAGCGTATGCTGCTCGGTTACACCAGTGGTGATCAGAGTGCGTGGTCGGGCATAGAGTCCTACGCCGAAGTGGGCGGGCTTGATGCCGCCCTGGCCGGTATAGTCGCCCATGTCGTGGAGCGTCTGAACCATTATCGCGAATTATTTATGACACCCGCTCCGGTTCGCGAATGGACCACACGCATCAGCGCCATGATGCAGGAGTTTCTGAAAGCAGACAGCGAACAGGACCTGTTACTGATCACGCGAGTAGAGCAGAAACTCCAACAGTGGCAGGAACATTGTGAGCTCGCGGACTTCAATGACGGGTTGCCCATTGAAATCGTCAGTGATTATTTTCTGGATGCCATGGATCAGTCTGACCTTAACCAGCGCTTCCTGGGTGGCTCAGTCAACTTTGCCACGCTGATGCCGATGCGGGCCATACCGTTTCGCCATATCTGCCTGCTGGGCATGAACGATGGAGACTATCCCCGTCAGGTACCCGCGGTCGATTTTGACCTGATGCGACAGGATTATCGCCCCGGCGATCGGTCGCGCCGGGAAGATGACCGCTACCTGTTCCTTGAAGCACTGCTGTCCGCACGCGATTCGCTCTACATTGGCTGGACGGGTCGCAGCATTCGTGACAACAGCGAACGCCCGCCATCAGTGCTGGTAGCCCAGCTTCGAGAATACCTTGCTGACACCTGCGACATAGACGCGCTGACAAGCGTCTATCCACTGCAGCCATTCAGCCTGAGTTACTTCACTGCAGGATCACCGTACCAGACCTTTGCCCATGAATGGCAGCCGGCGCAACTGACAGCAACCGGGGATAGTCCAGATTCCGCCAGTGTCATTGGCACAGCCACCGGACCGGCCAGCGAAGAAGTCTCTGTGGTGTCCCTGCGTCAGTTGGCGGGTTTGCTGAAAAACCCGGCAGCGGTTTTCTTTGAGCATGTGCTGGGCATCGTGTTTCGCTCGCCAGGCGCCGACATTGATGACGACGAAGTATTCACAGTGGATGCCATGCAACGCTGGCAGCTGCAGGACCAGCTGCTGAGCATGGCGACCGATGTCATGCGGCGCGACCCCGATCGGGACAGTGGCGATGCGCTGCAACATGCATTACAGCGTCTCAAGGGGCGTGGACTTTTGCCACTGGGTCATTTTGCAGACATTTACCACGACTCGCTGACAGAGCCACTGAGCAAGTCGCTGGAAGTCTATCGTGACTTGTGCAGCAGCCACCCGCAGACACTTCAGGACAGCATAGACCTGGAGCAGGATGATGGTGCCGCAGCCTTGAGCGACACACTGACCGGGATTCGAAGATCGGACACCGGGCAACGCCTGCGCATCGAGTTGATCAGCGGCCAGCTGTGGCAGGGCAAAAAGTCAGGCGGCAGGCAGGCCCTGGTCAAGTGGCATTACCTGGCTCGTATCTGGCCAGCACATCTGGCGGCGCAGTTGGCCGGCCCGACACCGACACACATACTCGGGCCAGACACCAATGAGGTATTGCCAGCCATGACAGCTGCTGAAGCCAGAGCTGCGCTTTTGCAGCTGCTGTCCGCCTGGCATGATAATTTACAGACACCGTTGGCAAGCTCTGTTAAAACCGGTTGCAGCTGGCTGGCTAACGACAACGGCGAATCACCATCAAAAGCGACACTGGCCTGTTATGAAGGCGACTACCATCGCAGTGGCGAGGTGGCTGACAGCGAGGCCCTGGCGCGTCTGTGGCCAGACTTCGACAGTCTGTGCATTAACGGTTTTGAACAAGACAGCACCGCCCTGTACAGCCCTCTGGTGGCATTCTGGCAGGCATCAAGATCACAGCGATTCAGCCAGGGTTCGGAGCGCGCAGATCAGGAGGCAGTTGAGTGAGCATCGCATTGCAGCCATTCAGTCTGCCGCTGCGTGGCAGCAGCCTCATCGAAGCCAGCGCGGGAACTGGCAAGACATATACCATCGCCCTGCTCTATGTCAGGCTGATTCTTCAGCACGGTAATGAACAGGCTTTTTCCCGGTCGCTGACGCCAGATGAAATCCTGGTGGTCACCTTTACCGACGCGGCAACCCAGGAACTGCGTGATCGGATCCGCGCACGACTGAGCGCCGCTGCGCGCTGCTTTCTGAACGACAGCCCGGAACATGACACGAGCCTGTTGGCGCTCCGTGAAGACTACCCCGAATCCGACTGGTTGCGATGTGCACAACAATTGACGCTGGCTGCCCAGAGCATGGACCAGTCTGCCATATCCACCATTCATGGCTGGTGCTACCGGATGCTGCGCGAACACGCTTTCGACAGCGGTTCACTGTTTCGCCAGCAACTGATCACCCAGATGCAGGACGTGCTGGCAGAGCTGGTGCGCGACTACTGGCGCCAGCATTTTTACCGACTCGATCCGGCCTGTGTGGCATTGGTGCAGGCTTCGTTTGCAGGTCCCGGAGAACTGCTGAAGGCAGTCCGGGGACTTCTGAACAAAACACAGACCACCATCACATTCAATGGTCAGCCGCTGCCGGTGGAGGCAGATCTCGAGCAGGCGCTGGCACCCGTCATCAAGCGTCACGCACACTCGGCTGCTGCGCAGCAGGCGGCACGTGAGATCTGGCTGCAACATTGGGATGAACTCAGCGCCCTTCTGGATTCGCTGCAGCCTGGCCTGAACAAGTCCACCTATCCAGAAGCCAAGACCGACGCGGATTTCGCGAGCCTGAAGGAGTCGCTTTACCTCTGGGCGCAGGGCGATGAGTCTGATGTCAAGCTGGGACGTTTTGCTTACAGCGCTCTTAGACTCAAAAAAGGCTACAGTGCACCAGAGCACCCTGCATTGCTGGCAATAGACCACTGGACTGCGGCCGAACAGGATGCTGCCGCACGTCATCGCATTTCGGCCAGCGCGATTATTCTGCAGCATGCCCGGCACTGGCTGGAACAGGCTCTGGAGCAGCGCATTCACAGCCGGGCCGAGCTCGGCTTTGACGACCTTTTGCTGCAACTCGATAGAGCCCTGCACGGCGCCCAGGGTGAACAACTGGCCGCGCAGATCCGCGCTCAGTACCCGGCAGCATTGATAGATGAATTTCAGGATACTGATCCGCTGCAATACCGAATTTTCAACCGGATTTACGGAATAGCCGATGCTCCACCGGAGCAGCTCGTGGTGCTGATCGGTGACCCCAAACAGTCCATTTATTCGTTCCGTAATGCAGACATTCACACCTACCTGGCCGCACGGACAGCAACCACGGGTCGACACTTCCACCTGGGCACCAATTTCCGTTCCAGTAAATCGCTGGTCGATGCCGTCAATACCTGTTTTGAGCACGCGGACCAGTTCCCGGCCGGAGCCTTCTGTTTCCGGGAAGCCAGTGGCGATGATCCCTTGCCGTTTCATCCGGTCAAAGCCAACGGCCGACCCGAAGCACTGTGCCAGTCAGCCGATACTGCTGCGGCGGCCATCACATTCTGGCAACTCAGCGACGCTGATGATGCGGAAACAGCGATCAGCAAGGAGCGTTACCAGCGCAGCCTGGGCGCGGTGTGTGCAGCCCGCATCGCGACCATACTGCAGCCAGACAGTGAGTGGCGATTCGCTGGCGCATCGGAGCAGCGGGTTCGTGCCAGTGATATCGCTATCCTGGTCCGTGACCGGCATGAGGCTGCGGCAATCAGGGAACACCTGCAGCAGCATGGACTCGCCAGCGTTTACCTGTCCGACCAGGAATCTGTATTTGCAACGCCAGAGGCGCACGATGTTCTGCGCTGGCTGATTGCCTGCGCGGAACCAGCCAATGAGAGCGCTGTGCGGGCAGCACTAGGTACTGCATCGTTGGGCCTCACTGTCGATGCGCTTCGCAGACTTAATGAGGATGAACAGCACTGGGAGGATCAGGCTGAGCTTTTCCGTCTGCTGTCGCGGCACTGGCAGACCAATGGTGTGCTGCCCATGTTGCGTGAACTGATGCAAAGGCATCACGTGCCACAACGCCTGGTCCAGCTGGTTGACGGCGAGCGGGTGCTGACCAATCTGTTGCACCTGGCGGAATACCTGCAACAGGCAAGTGTTGAATTTGAAGGCGAACAGGCCCTCATTCGTCACCTGCGCGAGATGATCGACAACCCGGGCGACGAGGAGATTCTGCGCCTGGAAAGTGACGCCGAACTGATTCGTATCGTCACCATCCACAAATCAAAAGGGCTGCAGTATCCGCTGGTATTCCTGCCCTTTGCAGCCAGCTGGCGACCCATTCGCAAAGACTGGACAGTGATGTTGCCAATGGCCGATCAGACACAGCAGCGCCGGCTGGAAATCTCACCCGACCGTGATGATGAAGATACCGCGCTGGCCGAGCAGGAACGGCTGGCAGAGGACCTGAGGCTGCTGTACGTGGCGATGACACGTGCAGTGCATGGACTCTGGCTGGGCGTTGGTCTTCTGAAACACGGCAACAGCAGCAAACCCCGGCTGCATGAAAGTGCTCTGGGCTATCTGCTTGCCGGTGGCCAGGAGATAGATGCCAATGGTCTGTCCAGGGCGCTTGCCGAACTGCAGCAGCGTTGTGGCGACATCACTGTGGAAAGGGTCACAACGCAGCAGAGTCACGCTGACGACGATCAGGACAACAGCGAAGCTTTCAACTCAAGTGTGAACAGGCCAGCAACAGAGCTCCAACCGGCTCGCAAGGCAGAACACACGCGTCCACAGCCATGGTGGATCTCCAGTTACTCACTGATTACCCAGGCTACAGTTGCCGGCGACCGGGTTGAACCTGAACAGCCACAGGACGATCAGGCGCTTGAAGAACGAATGGCTCAGGAATCCGAACTGGATCAGTCTGTACTGTCCACTCCGCGCAGTTTTGACCGCAATGACCCGGGGCTGCACGGATTCGCTCGCGGTCCCGCGCAAGGCACTTTCCTTCACAACCTGCTGGAATGGGCCTGCGCCGAAGGCTTTGCCAATGCTGCCAGCGATGATACTCGCAGGCTCGAGGCCATCACGTCCCGCTGTCGGGTAAAAGGCTGGCAGGACGAAGTGCAGCGACTGGATGCCTGGTTGAAAGGCTTTCTCCAGCAAACCTTCACACTGCACAATCAGAGCGACCTGGTACTTACGAAATTGCAGAATCTGCAGCCAGAAATGGAATTCCTGTTACCCGCACACACCGTTGATACTGCTGACATCGACGCCCTGTGTCATCAGTATCTGCTGCCGGGACACCCGCGTCCCAGGCTGCAGCCGACAGACCTGAACGGCATGCTGAAGGGCTTTATTGACCTGACTTTCGAACACGACGGAAAGTATTACGTGGCAGACTGGAAATCCAACCATCTGGGGCGCAACGACACAGCGTACCATCAGGCTGCGCTGACAAAGGCTGTGCTGGAACATCGCTATGATGTGCAATACGCACTCTACCTGCTGGCCCTGCATCGGCTGCTGCGAGTCAGATTGCCTGACTACGATTACCAGCAGCATGTCGGCGGCGCCGTATATTTCTTTTTGCGTGGCTATCAGGCCGACACTCAGGGTGTATTGATGGACAGGCCACCAGCGGCATTCATTCACGCCCTGGACCAACTGTTTGCCGGTAAACCCCTGGCGGAGGGCCAGCCATGATTGCTGCAGAGCAGGCATCATCACAGCGCGTGACAGTCAGCGAGGCACTGGCAGACAGTAAAATACTGATCAGGGTGCTTGACCAGTGGGCGCAGGCAGACTGGCTGCGCTGGCTGGATGCTGAGGTGGTACGCTTTCTCTGGCAGCAGACCGCGACCAGCGAACCTGCATCCCCTTTGTTGCTGCTGGCCGCTGCCCTTTGCAGTCACCAGAACGGACACGGACATGCCTGCCTGGACCTGGCCTATTGTCTTGAGGATCCGGACCAGGCATTGGCTCTGCCACCCGACAGACCACACGGTCAGCCGGACGTCTTGCCGAAAGATCTGCTGGCCGGGCTGACGCTGGAACAATGGCGCGGGCATCTGGCTCATGCTCAGCTAATCGATGCAGGGACTGGCAATGCACCTCTGGTGCTGGTTGATGATCCGGCGCGACCGTTGTTATATCTGCGCCGATTCTGGCGCTATGAACAGGCCATTCTGCACCAGATAGAAAAGCGGCTTGAAACATCGGCAGGCAGCAACGGCCATAAAGCTGTCGATCCACAACAGCTGCGCAACATACTGGACTCCCTGTTCCCCGATGCTCAGGATTGTGACTGGCAGAAAATAGCCTGTGCCAATGCATTGCGTAACCGTTTCGCAATCATCACTGGCGGTCCTGGCACGGGCAAGACAACAACAGTCATGCGCCTGCTGATTGCATTACAACAGTCAAACAGTTCGGACAGACCCTTGCGTATCCGTCTGGCCGCACCTACCGGCAAAGCGGCCGTGCGCCTGAGCGAATCGATCAGCAGTCAGCGCGAACGAATCAGCCGCGAGGGCGATGACACCAGCCTGCCGAGCGAAGTCACGACACTGCACAGACTGCTGGGACCGATACCCAACAGTAGACAGTTTAGACATCACGCCGGTAATCCCCTGCCCGCCGATGTCGTGGTCATCGACGAAGCTTCGATGGTGGATATTGAGCTGTTCGCACAGTTACTGGATGCGCTTCCAGACGCCTGTCGTCTGGTACTGCTCGGTGACAAGGATCAGCTGGCATCGGTTGAGGCCGGCGCCGTGCTGGGTAGTCTGTGCGCGCGCGCTGATGCTGGCCATTACTCTGCCAGCACCATCGCCTGGCTGACATCCACGACCGGCCAGCAGTTGCCCGCATCTGTACAGTCCAGTGACGGCCAGCCCATTGATCAGGCCATTACCATGCTGCGTTTCAGCTATCGGTTTGGCCGCATTCCAGGCATTGGCGCCCTGGCCGGTGCCATAAACCGTCAACAGGACTCCCTGCTGGAACTGTTCGATGGACGCTATCCCGAGTTGCAGGCGCTCCGACTGCAGACGTCTTCCGACAAAGCATTTCGACAACTGATACTGGACCCCGATAATGGTTATGGGCGACTGCTGAAGATACTGTCACAGCAGCCTGCCATAGCAGACAGCCGCCAGGGTGCGAAACCATCGATCTGGGATGGCTGGGCCCAGCAGGTACTGAAAGCCTTCGACGGCTTCAGGGTGCTTGCTGCGGTGCGTCGTTCAGAGTTCGGGACTATCGCCCTGAATCAACGCATTGAATCAATCCTGCGCTCGACCGGCATGGATAGTGAAGTGGCTAGGTACGACAGTCCTGCCCTGAGCAGCGAAACACTGTGGTATCGTGGCCGCGCCATCATGCTGACGCGCAACGACTACAATCTGAAGTTGATGAATGGTGATATCGGCATTGTGCTGCCCTGCCCCGACGCTGAGGGCCGTCTGCGTTTACGGGTGGCCTTCCCGGGCAAAGATGGCGACGCAGTGCGCTGGGTCTCACCCACTCGTTTGCAATCAGTTGAAACGGCCTTTGCAATGACGGTACACAAGTCACAGGGTTCAGAGTTCGCCCACACCGCACTGGTGCTGCCCGGACACGATGTGCCGATACTGACACGCGAGCTGATCTACACAGCCGTCACGCGGGCGTCCCGGCAATTCACACTGATTCAGACTGATCCAGATATCCTGGCGCGTGCTGTGCGCAGACGCGTGACGCGCCAGGATGGTTTGAACAGGGCTTATTCCTGAGCCTGAATTTCAGCGGCGACTCGCTGCACCTCATCCAGTACCCGCAGTACGTTTCCGCCCCAGATTTTGGCGATATCCTCCTCTGAGTAGCCACGTCGCACCATTTCCAGCGTGACATTGAAGGTTTCGCTGGCATCGTCCCAGCCAGTCACACCGCCACCACCATCAAAGTCACCACTGATGCCGACATGGTCAATGCCTATCAGGTTCACGATATGGTCAATGTGGTCAACGAAGTCACTGACGTCTACCGGCGGTGCCACGCTGTAAACCTCCTCGGCCAGTCGGGGCTCGGCCATGGCGTTGATTTCCTCAAGCCGGGCTGTGTACATCTCTCGCTGTTCTGCATCCAGGGCGCGCACCTCAGCCGGCTCCATCAGCGTGTAACCCAGCTCTTCGGCAATGGCCGCCTGCAGCGCGTTCAGGGCCTCAACGTAGGCACGATGTTTGGCTGAGTTGACATAACCTCTGAAAGCCACCGCCTGAACAACGCCACCATTGTCGCGCACTGCCAGCAGCTCTTCGTCGGTCAGGTTACGACTGACGTCCGGATCCAGGGCGCGTGCAGAAGAGTGAGAGGCAATGACTGGAGCCTGGCTCAACTCGAGCACCTGCTGATTGGCTACGGATGAAGGGTGTGAAATATCTATCATGATGCCGAGACGGTTCATTTCGGCGACGGCCTGTCGACCCAGCTCGCTCAGTCCGTTATGCAGCCATACATCGTCACGCTCACCGGTATTGGAGTCGGAGAACTGGCTGTGGCCATTATGGGACAATGACACATAACGGGCGCCGCGATCATAATAATCCTGCAGTTTGCTGAGGTCCTCACCCAGCGGGTAGGCATTTTCAACGCCGATCATGGCAACCTTCTTGCCCGCCGCAACGATACGCCGAACGTCATCCGATGTGGTGGCCAACTCAATCTACTCGGGTGCAATCTCAGTGGTAAGACGACGAATGGCCTCAAACTTGTCGATAGCGTTGGCTTCAGCGGCCGCGTAGCCTTCAGGTGTCAATGGCCCCTGCCCGGTGTAGACCACCAGCCAGGCGACATCCATCCCGCCGGCTTCCATCTTGGGCAGGTTGACCTGTGTGTTCAGGTCCTGAAGATAGTTCTGTCCTTCTGTGAAATTGGCAGTATTGATATCAACATGGGTGTCCATGACGATGACGCGTTCATGAATCGCCAGCGCCCTGGCTACCAGATCTTCTTCTGACTCTTGAGCGGCAGCGTCAACCATGTCAGCAGACTCGGCGATGGACTGCGACATCGACATGTCGGGTTCTGGCACGTCAGCGCCTGTATCAGAGGGCCCGCAGGCAGCGAGTAGTACAAAGCATACAGCGAGCGCTGGTATACGCAGGATATCCAGGTATTGTTTTGTCACGCGCGGTTCCTCCAGTCAGAAATATTTTTATGTGGTGGTTTCTTCTGTGTCATTCATGTGGCGATGGTCCCGCCCTTCGCCGGGCAACCAGCCGCCGGAAAGGATCTGTGGTCTGCCCGCCACGGGCAGCAGGTAAAGATAAACCCAGGCCAGTCCATAGCGGGTCTTTATCTGTATGCGGTCATACATGCCATTGCAGGGTTCAATCGCGTCATAATCTTCCAGTTCATCAAGTTGCTGCAACTGATTTGTGTCTATCTCGTACACTTCGACATCAATCCCCAGCGACCGCTCCAGCCTGGCACCCGGCCAGGGGCCCAGGTCATACAGCACGATTTCTGTCAGACAGTCGGTACCGAGGTACTGCGCATGCTGCAGATAGTGCGCATTGGACAGCCCTTTTTTCAGCGTGCCATAGACGGCAACACGAATCGTCATGACAAACCCTGTAATTGATTTACTGGCATACTCGTGTGATAGTTGGACCGAAAATAACTCCTTCACAATAATGAAGAACAAGCGGGAGAACAAGTATGCCGAAATACCGGGCTGATGCGTTGTATTGCGCAGCTGCAATGACTCTTTCAATGACAATCGCGGTGACGCTCTCTCTGGGCGGCGCCAATGCCCACGCGCAGCCAGTCACCAGCGACACCATCAGCCGCACTGCAGACGGCAGGCCAGACCTGAGCGGGCTGTGGCAAAGCATGGGCAACCACCATTACAACATCGAACCCTCTGCAGCGCGTGCCGGTCCCGACTGGGAACTGGGTGCCTATGGTGCCATCCCGGCTACTCTGGGCGTTGTACAGGATGGTGAGCTGCCGTATACGCCGCAGGGTCTCGCACAAAAGCAGGAAAACCAGGCTGACTGGCTGGCTCTTGATCCACTGGTAAAATGCTATATGCCAGGTGTCCCACGCGCCAACTACCTGCCCTTCCCATTCCAGATCATTCAGTCCGACGACCACATTGTCATGGCCTATGAGTTTGCCTCAGCCATGCGCATTGTGTACATGGATCAGCCTGATTTCGACGGCCCGGTGCCAGCATGGATGGGTCACTCCCGCGGACACTGGGAAGGCGATACGCTGGTCATCCGCGTGACCGATTTCATGCCCTACACCTGGTTTGACCACGCTGGCAATCACCACAGTGACCAGCTGGAGGTCATCGAGCGCTACACACCTGCCGGCCCCAACGTCATCATGTACGAGGCTGAAATTCGCGACCCGGTCACCTATACGCGCCCATGGCGCATGAAGTTCCCGATCTACCGGCGCCTTGAGGACAACGCCCAGCTGCTGGAATTCAAGTGTGTGGAATTCGCCGAAGAACTGATCTACGGCTACCTGAACAAGGATGCTCCTGACGACCGTGTCCCGCCGCGCGGGATGCCATTTACCATTCAGGAACCTGCGCAATAGTGCGCATGCCGAGGAGTCTCGTCATGACTTATACCAATACTGAAATGAATGTGCGAACCGCTGGTCCCAGTTCACGACGATTACTGGCCTTGTTTGCTGCCATTGCGCTGACTGGCCAGGTCGCGGCGCAACAGGCCAATGACTGGGAGGCCCCCATGACTCCGTATGGTCATCCTGACCTGCAAGGTGTATGGGCCAATAACAGCAGTACGCCATTGGAAAGGCCGGAAATATTTGGTGACCGCGCCACGCTCTCTGCGGAGGAATTTGCCGAACTGCGACGACAGGCTCAGGAAATTCGCGACAGCGGCGGTGATGCCCTGTTTGGCGACGGTTTCCTGAATGCGGTAATCACCGGTGAAGTGCAATCGTATGACCCGTCAACCGGCAACTATGATGCAGCCTGGATGGTTGATCGCAATCTGGAGAATCGTACCTCCCTGATTATTGATCCATCCAACGGCCGCATCCCGCCAATGACCGAAGAAGCCCGCGCACGCCTGGCACAGCGAAATGCCAACCGACCGGGAGAAACCGACTCCTACCTGGGACGCCCCTTGCAGGAACGCTGCATTACCTGGGGAATGCCCTACATCATGGCCGGCTATAACAGCTACTATCAGATTGTTCAGGGCAGCGACTCGGTGGCCATTATTCAGGAAATGATTCACGACGTTCGGGTGATTCCGATCGTTGAAGCACCGGAGCAGGATGAGTTTGTGCTGGATGACCGGGTGCGGCTCTGGCACGGGGCATCACGTGGCTGGTATGAAGGCGATACGCTGGTCGTGGAAACCCGTAATTTCTCCGACCAGAGCCTGTTCCGGGGCGCGGGTGCCGACCGGCTGTTTATGGAGCGCTACACCCGGATATCCGAGGATGTGCTGCAGTATCAGTTCACCGTGGAAGACCCCAGCACCTGGGAGCGACCCTGGACGGCCATTATCAACTATACCGCCAGCGAGGACCCGATCTTCGAGTACGCCTGTCATGAGGGCAATTATGCACTGATGGGTATTCTTTCAGGCGCACGCGCTGCTGAGCGAAACGCAGCAGCAGGCAACAACCAGTAAGTCTGAATCCTAGCTTCTGGCCAGTTCCCGGGGCATGCGGAAAACGATATTTTCCTCTACCCCGGGCACTTCGACAGGATCCTCGCCGCTCATTTGGCGCAGCCGCTCAACAACCTGCTGTACCAGAATCTCGGGCGCCGACGCTCCCGCAGTGACTCCGAAACGACGCTTGCCGTTGAACCACTCGGGTTTGAGGTCCTCAACGCGATCAATAAGATAGGCTTCGCAACCCAGCCGTTCTGCCAGCTCCCGCAAACGGTTGGAGTTGGAGCTGTTGGGTGAACCAACCACCAGCACCAGATCTGACTCCAGTGCCAGCTGCTTCACCGCATCCTGACGGTTCTGCGTGGCATAACAGATATCTTTCTTGCGCGGGCCTTCGATCGCCGGAAAGTGTTCATGCAGCGCATCGATGATTTTTGCGGTATCGTCCATGGACAGCGTCGTTTGTGTGACGTAGGCCAGCTTGTCCGGATTGCGGACGGTCAGTGTCGCCACATCGTCAACGCTTTCCACCAGGTAGATATCACCGCCGTGGCTGCGATCATACTGGCCCATGGTGCCTTCCACTTCCGGATGTCGGGCATGACCAATCAGAACGCATTCGCGCCCTTCTGCGCTGAAACGGGCCACTTCCAGATGCACTTTGGTGACCAGCGGACAGGTAGCGTCAAACACCTGAAATCCTCTCAGCGTGGCTTCCTGCTGTACCTGCTGTGAGACACCATGCGCACTGAAAATAACGATGGGCTGACGACCCAGGCTGTCTTCTGTGGGGACATCATCAAGCTCATCAACAAAGATTGCGCCGCGCTGGCGCAGGGTATCAACCACAAATTTGTTGTGCACCACCTCGTGCCGCACATATATAGGCGCGCCATATACATCCAGCGCACGATTGACAATATCGATGGCACGGTCCACACCAGCGCAGAAACCACGCGGGTTGGCGAGCTTGATTTCTGTTTTTCCGCTTGATTGCATATTTGCTTAACCCTGAATCCTGACAGCCTGAACATCGGGCGCCATGACAGAAATAATTTGCGCCCTGAATACGATTTCACGACCCGCCAACGGATGGTTGAAGTCCACCACGATAGTCAGTTCACCAATCTGTTTCAAGACACCAGGAATCTCATTGCCGCCGCTGTCTGTGAATGACAGAACCGTGCCTGGCTCCACCGGATCGGTGGTATTGGCCAGCAGGCGGGCGAACTGCTGACGCGGAAACGTCTGCACATTGCTGGGATTGCTGTCGCCAAAGGCCTCACTGGCGGGCAGGACGCACTCTCGCGTGTCACCGGCTTTAGCCCCCATCAGGGCTGCCTCAAAACCCGGCAGCAGATTGCCATCACCAACGGTAAACGTGGCTGGCTTGCCATCGAAATTGCTGTCAACGATGGAGCCATCGGTCAAGGCCAGCGAAAAATGCAGGGTAACCCGTGCGCCGGCAACAATTTCCGTTGCCGGAGAGTCAGCATGATGATCAGGCATAGTGACGTATTTCACCCTCGCCACTGATGTTGTCAACGCAGCGACCACACAGTTCCGGATGCTCCTGATGCTGACCTACATCTTCTCTGTGGTGCCAGCAGCGAACGCATTTGGTGTGAGCTGACGGCTTCACTTTGACCTTGAGACCTTCCACTTCGGTGGCACTGGCATCACCGGCCTGTTCCAGGGGCTGGAGTTCGGCTGCCGAGACAATCAGCACAAATCGCAATTCGTCCTGCAGAGTGGCCAGCCGTTTCAGCAGCCCATCAGCACAGTACAGCGTAACTTCAGCGCTGAGCGCGGCGCCGACACGTTTCTCGGTACGTTCACGCTCCAGCTCTTTGTTGACTGCGGCTTTGACCTCTATCAGTTCACGCCAGAAGGCATCACTGAAGTCGTCTCGCGCCGGCAAAGGTGCCAGGCCATCTGCAAACGCGGACAGGAACACGGACTCACTGCGATGCCCTGGAATCAGCGGCCAGATTTCATCTGCCGTAAAGCTGAGTACCGGTGCAATCAGGCGCACCAGAATCTCGACAATATGGTACATGGCAGTCTGGGTGGAGCGCCGTGCCAGACCATCAGCCTTGGCGGTGTACTGTCTGTCCTTGATGACATCCAGATAGAAGCTGCCCAGCTCGATGACACAGAAGTTATGCACTTTCTGATAGACACTCAGGAACTGGTAGTTTTCGTAGTCTGCCTTGACCTGCTCGCGCAGCAGCTGTGCCTGGCGGGTGATCCAGTAATCCAGCGCCAGCATCTTTTCCGGCGCTACTGCATCGGCAACCGGGTCGAAGCCATTGAGGTTGGCCAGAATGAAGCGCGCAGTATTGCGAATGCGACGATAGGAGTCGGCAACGCGCTTGAAAATTTCACTCGATGCAGCGATCTCACCCCGATAATCAGTGGCAGCGACCCACAGACGCAGAATATCAGCACCGTATTCATTGAATACTTCTTGCGGGGAGATGGTATTGCCGATGGATTTGGACATTTTGCGTCCTTGCGAATCCACCGTAAAACCGTGTGTCAGCACCTGCCGATACGGCGCCGTACCGTTCATGGCAATCGCTGTTTTCAACGATGACTGGAACCAGCCACGATGCTGATCTGAACCTTCCAGATACAGGTCAGCCGGGTAGCTCAACCCCTCTCGTGCCTGCAACACAGAGTAATGTGTGACACCTGAGTCAAACCAGACATCCAGTGTATCTGTCACCTTACTGTAGTTATCGGCCTCTGCACCCAGCAACTCGGCAGCATCCAGCTCAAACCAGGCGTCGATGCCTGATTGTTCAATCAGAGTGGCCACCTGCTCGACCAGTGATGCTGTATCCGGATGCAATTCACCGGTCTGCCTGTGAACAAACAGAGTAATTGGCACGCCCCAGGTACGCTGACGCGACACACACCAGTCAGGGCTGCCTTTGAGCATCAGTTCTATACGTGCCTGACCCCATTCGGGCATCCACTTGACCTGTTTGACGGCAGCCAGGGCATCGGTCAGCAGTCCTTTTTCCGTCATGCTGATGAACCACTGGGGCGTCGCACGGTAGATCAGCGGCGTCTTGGTACGCCAGCAGTGCGGATAGCTGTGCGTGATTTTATTGACGTGTACCAGGGCCTGCTGTCGCTTGAGAATTTTCAGAATCTTTTCGTCAACTTTGTAGACATGTTCACCGGCAACTTCTCCCGCCGCTTCCACAAACACGCCATTTTCGTCGACCAGGTTCAGTGTACCCAGGCCGTAGACCTGCCCCACTACAAAGTCTTCCATACCATGGTCGGGCGCCGTGTGGACGGCACCCGTGCCGGCATCAAGCGTCACATGATCACCCAGCAGCACTGGAACCTGACGCTCAACAAACGGGTGTTGCAGCAGCATCTTTTCAAACGCCGCGCCTTTGGCGATACCAAGCCGCGTCGCGGATTCCGCACAGCCATAACGTTGCAGCACGTCGTCCTGCATTTCTGCGGCAACCACCAGCAACTCTTCACCCACCGCGTCATCGACGGTGCATCGGATCAGCGCGTATTCCAGATCGGCATTCAGGGAAACCGCCTGATTGGCCGGCAGGGTCCAGGGAGTGGTTGTCCAGATCACCAGTGACAGGCTGCCGGTGCCGGCAGTGTCAGCATCAAAGGCCTGCAGCCAGGCATTGGTATCGACCACCGGAAAGCGCACATCGATCGCAAACGATGTCTTGTCCTGATACTCGACTTCCGCTTCGGCCAGGGCAGAGGCACCGACAACGCTCCAGTAAACCGGTTTGAAACCTTTGACCAGATGACCGTTAACGGCGATCTTGCCAAGCGCCCTGACAATATTTGCTTCGGTATCGAAATTCATGGTCAGGTAGGGATTGTCCCAGTCGCCCAGCACGCCCAGTCTGACAAAGTCTTTTTTCTGGTTCTCGACCTGGCGCGCTGCATACTCACGACAGGCTTTACGGAATTCAGCGTGGCTGATCTTGTGACCCGCCTTGCCCTTTTTCTTCTCAACATTGTGTTCGATGGGCAGGCCATGGCAGTCCCAGCCCGGCACGTAAGGCGCATCATAGCCGGCCAGCGAGCGTGACTTGACGATTATGTCTTTCAGAGTCTTGTTGACTGAGTGGCCCAGGTGCAGGTCACCATTTGCATAAGGCGGGCCGTCATGCAGGATGAATGTCGGGCTGCCTGCGCGCAGTTGTCGGATTTGTCCGTACAGATCCATGTCCTGCCAGCGTTTCAGCATGGCTGGCTCGCGCTGCGACAGACCTGCCTTCATCGGAAACTCCGTAAACGGCAGGTTCAGGGTTTGCTTGTAGTCAGTCATAAAGTGTCACTTGCTCGATTTACGTTTTGAATTCAATGGTTGGCAAGCCATGCTCTGGCCTGCTGGGTGTCCTTGCCTATTTGCTGTGTCAGCTCGTCCAGTGACGAAAATTTCTGCTCCGACCGCACCCGGTGCCGGAAGATCACCGACATCCACGCACCGTAGACATCCTGGTCAAAATCCAGCAGATGTACCTCCAGAATGGCCTCGCCACTGTCATCCACTGTCGGACGATATCCGATATTGGCAATCCCCGGTACACTCAGCTGCCGTCCATCAGGCAGGCTGATCTGTGTGTCGCAGACATAGACGCCATGCAGGGGGATATTGCGACGATTAAGCGCCAGGTTGCAGGTTGGGAAGCCGATGTCCCGCCCCAGTTGCCTGCCTTTAACCACTTCTCCGGCAATTGCATAAGGCCGCCCCAACAATCCAGCCACGGTTTCGAAGTCCCCGGCCCTGAGCCGGTCGCGCACATAGGTGCTGCTGACGCGGGTGCCATCGTAGCTGCAGCTCTGGGTCTCGATTACCTGAAAACCTGCACGCGCCCCATATTCCTGCAGCAAGGCGTAATCGCCCTGACGCTGGTGACCAAAACGGAAGTCATTGCCCACGATCAGACAGCGCACATTCAGACCTTTGATCAGGATATCCTCGACATACTGCTGGGGGCTCAGTCGGCAAAGTCTGTCGTCAAAGCGCAGCAGATAGACCGTGTCGACGCCAAGATCTTCCAGCAATGAGATCTTTTCAGCGGCCTCACTGAGTCTTGGCGGGCAGTCACGGGGATTTCTGGCAAAAAACTCTTCCGGATGCGGCTCAATGACTATTACAACAGTGGGCACACCGAGCTCAGCTGCCCTGGCACGCAATTGCCTGACGATCTGCTGATGCCCAAGGTGCACGCCATCAAACTTGCCGATGGTCGCTACACAACCTGGATGATGTTCCAGGAAGCCTTCAGTGTCGTGAATGACGTTCATGAGCCAGCTGCTGCAGAAAAAGCCGGATTATAACGTGTTAGTCGCCAGCTTCCCACTCCTGAGCCAGACCATCCGCGCTTAGCGCAACCGGGCTCTGCCAGCCTCGTATAACCATTTGGCCAGTACCAGCGCCGCCACAATCACAACAAACTGGCCGATAACGGTATTGGCCACGGAGATCGAATCAGGCCGCGTCATGATAAAACCCAGATTAATGGCCGTCATTACCGCTGCAAGCGCGCAGGCAAGCGCCAGCACCAATAGAATCACTGCAATTATTTTTGTTTTCATCACGCCTCCAGCGTCCAGTTATCCTGATGCTCAGATCCACCGATTATGGCAGCGGAAAGGTCGATCGGTCCATAACACTGGCAGCGGGCATGGCTGAAAGGTATCATTCGGGTCCTTGCGAGACTGGGTAGCAATATGCTTTGGAAGATTTTGATTACAACTCTTGTCGTGGTGGCCGCTTTTGCCTACCTCAAACGACGCAGCCGGCTGCAGCAGGCTGCCCGGCAGCAGCATCGCGTCAACGAATTTCTGGGACACGCCGGCACGTCATCAGGATGGCGGGACAACGGCACCGGTGATCCGACCCTGCACCGCAGCCTGGCCTCACGCCTGCGATTGATCCTTTGGATTGTCCTCACACTCATTTTGCTTGCAGGCTCAATCTACAGCTTCTTTCAATGGCGTGACCAGCAAGGTGCATCGCCTGCAACGGCAGAACGCACATTGTCTGGCAGTTTAATATTCGGCTCATAGCCTAAGGTGCGCTTTCTGTCGGGTCAAAGACACTGCCTGTCGACACCGGGGCGCTACGCCACCTTATATCTGATATTCTGAATCTGTTCAAAAATTCCATTATTGCCAGCCACCAACCATTACAGGCCGGACACTGCATGCTGTTTAGAATTGACCAAGCCGGGCCAGCCAGGCTGCCAACCAGGCACCGATGGCAACGACACATTCGCTGGACGCTGATGTTGTGCCTGACAACATTGCTGCTGTCAAAATCCGGCCAGGCGTTTGCGCGCGAAGTACGCGTGCCAATGACAGATGGCAGTGAGGTCAAGGTATTCCTGTTTGAACCAGACAATCATGGCGAGGGCCCATGGCCGCTTTCGGTGCTTATGCCCGGCGGTGGCGGCAATGAATATGTTGCCCGCGCGCAGTTCTGGCTGGGCCGCGAGCTGGCAAGACAGGGCTGGATGATCGCGGTCCCGGTAACGACCGATGGAAGCACGTTTGATGGAGAAAACGGCTACAAGATCCCGGCAGTGATTGCACACCTGCAAAGCCAGGCCGGCATTCTGCCGGGCAAAGCACTGCTGGTTGGTGTCTCAACGGGCGGCAGTTCGGCACTGGCGCTGGCGGCGCAGCAGCCCGACCAGTACCACGGCGTGGTAGCCGTGCCCGGTATTCTGCGCGACCTGAGCATTATCCAGGACATGAAAAATCTGCCAGTTTACGTGCGGATCGCCCAGAACGACCTGTTTCGTTGGGATCACGCGCTGCCGGACATGGTCACGGCTTTGGAACAGGCCGGCGCCAGAGTCAATGCCGGGCTTGTGACTGGCACCAGCGCCAAGCACATTTTTAAGCTGGACTGGGATGAGCTGCGTCCATGGATTGATGCTCTACACGCGCGCGAGCCGGGCAGCAATTGAGCCCCCCACTGACACGCAGTTAACACCACGGATATGGTGTAAGCCAGGCCTGCATGATAAAGTGCGCGTCCACAAACGAGTTTATGGCCACGCTGGAGAAGCTGGATGAAATTGATAACTGCCATCATTAAACCCTTCAAATCCGATGATGTTCGCGAAGCGCTGTCCGAGCTTGGCGTCAATGGCATGACCATGACTGAAGTTAAAGGTTTCGGCCGGCAAAAAGGCCACACTGAGCTCTATCGCGGTGCGGAGTATGTCGTTGATTTTCTGCCTAAAGCAAAAATTGAAGTCGCAGTAGCTGATGAGATCGTAGACGCTGTCATCGATGCCATCTGCAAAGCGGCCAATACCGGTCATATTGGCGATGGCAAAATTTTTGTGACTGCCCTCGAACAGAGCATACGCATCCGTACCGGCGAAACGGGCAACGATGCGCTTTAAGGCAGGTCTGATAATTACCGCTTAATCGCTGACCTTGTCGATGA
Organism: Gammaproteobacteria bacterium UBA2675; assembly: GCA_002354805.1. Lineage (GTDB taxonomy): Bacteria > Pseudomonadota > Gammaproteobacteria > Pseudomonadales > Pseudohongiellaceae > Pseudohongiella. The sequence goes on along the minus strand of DEMH01000010.1, from coordinate 50,325 downwards.
CGCGCAGGGTCACGATTGAATAAACCTGCTTTTCCCCATCAGGGCCGTAAAATGTCACCGCGACCAGCGATGTTGAGCGGCCCTGATTGATCAACTCCCCTGTCAAACGCACTCTCGGCCCGGTCACAGGCGATAGATAGTCAATCCGCATGTTGACCGTGGTAATCCAGTAGTCATGACGCGACCCAAACATGGTACGGATGGTGTACAAAGCCACCATGTCGACGTAGGTCCCGGTAAACCCGCCAAATAACTGCTGCCGCGGATTCAATACCTGACTGGGAATATGAGCATCAATGTCGACAAAGCCGTGCGACTGCGCCAGCACTTTCCACTGCGGCGCTTCCAGCAGATCCCCCGCGCAATGTCCTGGCCGCATGAATATGGGCAAGTTTGTTCCGTCAGTTGTCATAGCCTGCCTCAATCGTTGACCGCGTTGCCAAACTCAAAAAAGTAAACCTCCAGATTCAGCTGCACGCGTGGATCAGGCTCCCAGTCATAACGGTACTCAAACAGCAACTGCGGCACCACCTCCATAACCAGCCAGTCTTCATAGATCGCTTTCCGATACAGCATCTGCGCGTAATAACTGTCTACCTCGCTCTCCGGCCGGTTTTGCCCTAACAAGCCGATTTCATAAATCATGCTCTCTCGTTCAGCCAGTTGCTGATGCAGCGAGAAGGACTGTGCAAACTCTGTCAGCCGGTATTTGTGTTCGTAGTTCACTTCCGATTCAATACGGAAATTCCAGTCCTCGGTAATTCGTCGGGTAAAGAACAGCCGGGTATCCTGACCCCAGCCGTCATTATGATAATAAAAAATGCGGTTGTTCAGGCCGACGTACCAGTCCTCGTTAATATCCACGCCATAACGCGTTCGCAGTCGGTAAAACACATCCAGCGGGATACGTCCTCTGACGCCAACATCATGATTAAATCGCCACCCGTTGCGCTCAGGATGTTCGTAGCTGAAGCCACCAGTGAATTCAGAAGAATTGATGTTGCTCAGGCGCTGATCGCGCAGTGAGTTCTGCTCACGGTTCTCAGACTCGAAGATCAGCTTCCAGCGTTCTGAGGCACGCGGCAGGTCCAGGCGGCCGCTGATGCGTGCGTTTGAGAAATAAGCATCATGTCGCCCAATACGCTGGTTGAAGCGGAGTCTCAGGTAGCTTTGATTAATGTCTGCACTTTCTATATCGCCAGCGAGCCAGTCATCGACCGAGCGCCCCATATTGGTCACACGCCGGGACATATCGTCTCGCTGTTCCTCAAGCCACTCCAGCGTCCGGTCCAGTGGCAACTCGTCAAGCGCACGTGATATCAGGCCAGGGTCGTCATCCTGCGCCCAGGCAATCGAAGTTGGCAGGCACAGCAGTGTCAGCAGCCAAATAATTTGCGCCAATGTCGTCCTGCCCACTTGATTCCCCTGATGGTTGATCCCAGCCGGCCCAGTTTAGTGCAGCTTCTCTGGCACCGCCAGTCAGCCCCGCAAATTTCCCCTGCGAAGCTCATGTTTGGCCACATTCTGTCATTATTCAACAGTCAGACGAGCTGGTGCACGAGATATTCCAGAAGCGTGATCAACGACTCAGCACCGTGATGCAAAGGGTCCAGCGAAAGGATGAGCAGGGACATGCTGACCAGGGTCAGCAGCAGTATTTGCCAGGCGGGAATAGGACGTCGGCCGTGATGAGCCAGCAAGGCCTGTACTCTCAGCTCAAGATCACTGCACGCGAATCCACGCGAGTGAATGGGCGCCGGATGATTCTTCAGCACTCTGCCCACATGCACCAGGGTCTCGGCAACACTGGCAACGCCATGATTACCCGCAGCCACAAAATCGCAGGCCTCTTCACACAATAAATGCATATCATGGCGAATCTGCCTGCCACGATCTCCCGGGACAAACAGCGTGAACACCCGACCCAGCAGCAACCTCAGATTGTCTTTACGCTGACGGTGCGCCTGCTCATGATCGAGTATGACCGCCAGTTGCTCACGGCTGCAGGACTCAAGCAGACCACGACTGATAAAGACGCGCGGATTCCACCAGCCCAGGGTAAACACGGCAGGCTCCACAGCATCAAGAAACCGGTATCCGGGCCTGGTTTCCGTCATCAGTTCAAACTGTTTGAACATAGAGCGGCCTTTCGCCAGCTGCTGCAAAAAATTGAATAACAGCACCAGTATCAGCAGCGCCGCTATCACCAGACCACCAATGGCGAGTGCATCCACACTCAGCAGCGGCACATGTTCTTCGCAGGCGCCGTGACAGTGAGCCGAGATGAACATCCCGTCCGCCCGCGATACCAACAGCAGACTGCTGGCCAGAAACCCTACGAGCGCGGGTGCCGCCCAATAGACTAGCAGCAGCTGACTGCCGTGCTGCGGATGTATTCCCAACACAATGCGCCGCAGCAGCGGATACAGCAAGGCAAACAATAATGCCAGGCCTGACCACAACATCAGCCAGATCAGGGAGAATGTGCCGACCAGTTGAATCATGATCGCGACTCCATCAGAGGCTGCCCGCTTGCGGAGTTCCATCATTGCCGCCCGACTTCTTGCGATAGTCCCTGATCATCGCTTCCAGGCTGTCCAGTGACGACTCGTCCAGATCGGCGGCGACGTGGACAAAACTGCTGAGAATGGTTTCCATGCGACCGTCATGCAACAAGTGGATCGCTTCGCCCAGCATGCGCGCCAGCAACGCGCTTCTGGAAATCGTCACGAAATATGAAAAAGCGTGGCCATGCTTTATTCGGTCCACGTAAGACTTGCGATAAAGGCGTTCCAATGCCGACTGGACAGTGCTCAGGCTGGGTTGTCGCGTACGCTGAATGCGCTCGCGGATCTGACGTGCATCGAGGTGAGGACAACTCCACAGGACTTCCATGGCCTGCAATTCCAGCTCACCCAGATGGGTCGCCAGAATATTTGAAGACGCTCTATGCTTGTTGTTCTCCATGGCTAAGCCTTGCGTTCACCTGCATGCAGACTGCAAGCGGCCAATCTAGCGCCCTTCCGTGAAAATTGCAAAAACCGATTGCCGGTCGGCGCCAATTAAATCTGTTTATTTTATATATATCAGTCACATATAACTCATCATCGTTTCGAAAAGCTATACTCGAAAGTCACTGACTGAGAGATACGCAATTTAACAAACCCACAGAATAAGGAAGAAATTTTGAAGTCAACTTACCTGTTGAGCGCTGCGATTGCCGTGGCACTGCCCACTCATGCTCAGACAAATAGTGATGCAGACAACGTTTCTGGAGATATGTCCGGGCAGATTACACGACAGAGCGTGCGTGAAATTCTGATCCTTGGTACAGATTTCGACCTTCAGGGCGACCCTGAGACGGCAACCGAAGGGGTAGTCTACGCCCAGCAACTGGAACTGCGCCCTGTCTCACGAACTGCGGAACTGCTCGAATTTGTTCCGGGCATGATCGCGACACAACACAGTGGCGAGGGCAAAGCGAACCAGTACTTTGTGCGCGGCTTCAACCTGGATCACGGCACCGATTTTGCCATCAGTGTCGACAAGATGCCGGTCAATACACCGTCACATGGTCATGGTCAGGGTTATGCGGACATCAACTTTATTATCCCGGAACTGGTTGGCACCCTGCGCTATCGCAAAGGCCCTTATTACGCAGACGCTGGCAACTTTGCCACCGCCGGCTCAGCCGAGTTTGTCTATCTCGACAGCCTTGATGAGGGGCAGATCAGTCTGACACTGGGTGAACATGGCTACCGCAGACTGTTTGCAGGTGAGTCCTTTGCCGTTGGCGACGGAAAACTCACCCTGGCCGGCGCGCTGACCGATTATGATGGGCCCTGGGACCTGAATCAGGATCTCGACAAGCGCAACGCCATGATCAAGTATCACGAACAGGGCGAGGACTATAGTCTGAGTATCACTGGCCTGGCCTACGACAACAGCTGGGATGCCACCGACCAGATTCCACTGCGTGCAGTCGAAAATGGCACCTTGAGCATCTGGGGCAATATTGACCCGACAGCCGGTGGAGAGTCGCGGCGCAACAGCCTGTCCATGGACTATGACAGCCAGCTCGACAACCAAAACCGCTGGCAGTTCAGCGCCTATTTGATGGATTACGAGCTGGACCTTTACTCCAACTTTACCTACTTCGACGCTGACCCGGTACGAGGCGATCAGTTTCAACAGACTGACGGCCGTCGCGTTGCCGGAATCGACACCCAATACGAACGAGACCTGGCCACCTCATTGCCGACTACTGTGCGCTTCGGTTTGCAGCATCGCTATGATGATATTCATGTTGGTCTGCATCTGACAGAGCAGCGCCAGCGTTACGAGAGCACACGCGACGACTATGTCGAACAGTCGCTGACCAGTGCCTATGCCGCCGTCGATACACGCTGGACCTCGAAATTACGAACTGTCGCCTCGTTGCGGACCGATCACTATCGATTCCGTGTCGATGACCTTTTGGGCAGTAACAGCGGTAACGGCAATGACTCTCTGCTGAACCCCAGGCTGAATGTCATCTACACGCTGACTGACGACTTTGAGACCTACCTCAGCGCCGGCCAGGGCTACCACAGCAATGATGCACGTGGCGCCACAACCAGGACCGACCCGATGACCGGAGATCCGACGACGCCTGTTGATCCGCTGGCCACAGCCAGAAGTTATGAAGTCGGTTTGAAATCCACCATTATCCCCAGGACGCAGATAACACTGACCGCGTTTCGGCTTAAGCTGTCGTCAGAGCTGATTTACGTTGGTGACGCTGGCAATACCGAAGCGCTTTCGCCCAGTGAACGTGACGGTGTGGAAGTTGATATTCTGTATTCGCCGCTGGACTGGTTGTTGATTGATGCTGACGCGACCTGGACGGATGCCAGCCTGAAGAACGTCGGTCCCGACGACTATATCCCCAATGCCGTGAGAAACACGGCTTCATTGGGCGTGATTGCCGACAACATCCGCGACAGCGGCTGGAGTGCTGGACTGCGCATGCGCTATCTGGGTTCCGCGCCTTTGATAGAAGACAACTCGGTTCGGACTGATCCCACTACGCTGGTCAACGCCCAGCTTAGCACCCGACTGACAGACAGTATATCGCTGGATATTGAATTGCTGAACGTGCTGGACAGCCGCGATAGCGATATCACCTATTACTACGCGTCACGCCTGCCAAACGAGGCTCAGGCGGTTGAAGATATCCACTTCCATCCGGCCGAGCCGCGAAGCCTGCGCGCCACGATTACCGCGCGTTTCTGAGCGACTGACTGTTGCACCGTCGGCTACATGAAATCCATGTCGCCGGCGGTCAGCCACCAGGCACCCTGAAGCTGCTCAGCACCGGGACCAACTGTCCAGCGATTGCAGGGAATGTGTATGCCCAGCGACTCGACACATACGGCCTCCATGCCGAGTCGGTCCACTTGCCCCGCCGACAACCAGAACACCGCCGGTCGCCCGTGGCGCTGCGTATATGCACTGATTTCGTTAAACACCTGACCCAACAGTGCCGGTTCGCATAGTATATCCATAACCAGGTAATGCTCACCATGCGGCCTGAGCACAATGATGGCGACCAGCGTGTCGCCATCTATAATCTGAACGCTTTCGTACTCGAGCCCAGGGCGCTGTCTGAACCGATAGTCAAGATACGCCGAATCTCTGACGCCGATAATGCTATCTGTAAAACCCTCTTTCATGGCCAGCCACAGACACTGCGCCGCTTCGATGACTGCTGCGTCCATGTCTCCGAACTGCAGATGCCAGTCGGTCTGATGCTGCGCTACCGGAATTTTCAACTGCACCAGCTCATCAGTTTTGTCGTAAAGCTTCAGGCGCTGTGCAACGTGCATGGCTTTCATGTTGGGAAAGCCGAAACCAAGCAGATGCCTGGCGTGATAACCGGCGTATTGTTCCAGCATGGTTGAAGCCGTTTTGAAAAACAGACTGTCACGGCTGAAGAAACTGCGTTGCTCAGGCATGACCATGACGTCACAGATCTGAACTGCCGTGCCCGGATCGCCAAAGTACAGAATATCTCTGCGGATACCGCCGTAGTGCGCCACCACCTGCTGACCCCGCAGGGCGGCCACCGAAGCGCCACGCCCTGCACCATATTTCCAGTGCCACAACGCAGCAGAAAAATCTGTTTTGAAACTTCGCTCAAACACCTGCTGAAAATCTTCTGCCCGCAAAGTTTCAGCAGGCACCAGTGACTCTGCCGCCGCCTGCATTTGCCAGGTCAGTAGCTGGTGACTGGTTTCGCCCTGCTGCAATCGCTTTAAATCGCCCAGCATGGCCGTTTCCAGCGCACTGATCGTCTCCGGAGACTCGTCAGTGAGTGCCACCAGTTCCTGCCGGTGTCCCTGAAACAGGGCAATGAACGCGTCCAGAAAATTCGCAGTATCGTCGCTCATGTCCACCCTGTTCTGCAACAGGAATCCAGTACGTGCAGCCAGCGCCTCAACATTCACCAGTTGTGCCAGGTCGCACGACTTTGGGTTCTCCGATGTTCCTGTCAGGAATTCGTCAACAATCAGCATCAAACCATTGTCAGCGAGCAAGTGTCTTGCCGACGCAAAACAGCTTAAAGGCAGGAAATAACGCGCACTATTGTGAAAGATCAGTGCGTCGTATTGCTGCGGCGCCCATTGCGACCATTCACTGGCAAAGTCCGCTGTGAAAATTTTTGCATTGATCTCGCCAAGGGCCTGCGTGCTCAACTTGCTGGCCGCCTCATTGTTGTCCACGGCCGTGACCTGCAATCCGGCATCAGCCATGTGTCGCGCCAGCAGCCCCGAACCACTGCCCACTTCCAGTACTCTGGCACCCGCAGGCAGTGCCAGCGCCGCGAGTATCTGGTCAGCAAGCTGCCGCTGAGCGCCTATCAGCTCATCTGCGCTCGGTGACGTGGCATTGGGCCGGGCCTGCAGTATTCCGTAAGCCAGAAAGGCGGATTGCTCTGCTGTCGCCTGCATCAATGCGGCGTAGACATTCAGGGGAAAACGTAATTTTGCTGCGACTGTCTCCATGCGCGGCATTATACGGTAGAATGCTGTGCATGAGTGAATCGTTGCTACAAGCCCTGGGTCGACTGTTTGCCGCCGGCGCCAGTGAACTGCGCAGCTCCCCGCGGGTTGCCCTGCAGCGATTGCTGCTGTTGCGCGCGCTGGTCACTATTACAGGCACGCTCGGTGCACTCATCTTCAACTATTTCTCGCCTTTGCAGGTCCCGCTTTCAGTGATTCTGGTGTTGTTGTCCGGAATCATTGTGTCGCTGCTTGCCGGGTGGTTCCAGGTTCAACGGGCGACACTGATTGGACAGCGCACTGTGGCAATGAACCTGGCGCTGGATTTTGTGTTTCTGGCCATTCTGCTGGCCTACACTGGCGGCGCTGCCAATCCGCTTATTTCCTATCTGCTGGTGCTGCTAGCGGTTGCGGCCACCTTGATGACAGCGCTATGGGCGCACGCCTTTGCGCTGGCAGCCATGGTGTTCTACACGGTTTTCCTGCTGATTGGCATCAATACTGACGCCCACGGTGATCACATGATGCAGAGCTTCCAGGTGCACCTGGTTGGCATGTGGGTCACATTTGTAGTCAGTGCAGCCCTGATCAGCATCTTTGTCAATCGGATGGCCGCGGCGATACGCAGCCGGGAACTGAGTCTGGCCACATTTCGCGAAAACGAAATGCGCAACGAACAACTGGTAGCCATTGGCACACTGGCAGCAGGAACTGCTCATGCGCTGGGCACGCCACTTTCCACCATGTCGGTGCTGCTGGCCGATCTGGACGATCGCACCCTCGATAACATGCCACCTGAAGAGCTGAAGCGCGACATCCACCTGCTACGTCAGCAGGTGATGCGCTGCAAGGCTTCTCTGGATCAATTGACTGAGTTCTATCATCAGAATGACCCACAGAACCCCGGCAGGATATCGGTACGAGCGTTTCGTCAGGCGATCAGCGACTATATTACCAATATCCATCCCAGCGCCAGGATTGCCTTCACTGTCGAAGCTGAATGCGACAGACTTTATCTGAGCAGTGACCTGACGGTGCGCCACGCCCTGATCAATCTGATCGAGAACGCCATCAGGGCCGCAGGCAGCGAGGTACAGGTTCAGTACCAGCGTGATCCGCAAACACCAGCCGTTCTGCTGATCAGCGTCGAGGACGACGGGCCGGGAATTCCTGCGCATGTCATGGAAAACATGGGAGAGCCGTTCATCTCGACGCGGGAAGGCAATATGGGCCTGGGTATCTTTCTGGCCAATGCTTCCATTCAGCGACTGGGTGGTCAGATCGAAATGTTTAACCTGAAGGACGCCGGTGCCAGAACGGTCGTCCGCCTGCCAACGGTAACTGGGGTTTCCGGCGATGTCGAACAATTCACTACTGCTGATTGAAGATGATGAGGTTTTTGCCTCGGTACTGGTCCGCGCTTTTCAACGCCGTGGATTTGAAACAGCACATGCCACCAGTATCCCAACAGCACGCCAGCTAATCGCCAGAACGGCTTTCACCCATGCAGTTGTTGACCTGAATCTGGACGGACAATCGTCGCTGGAACTGATTCCGCTGCTTCGCAGCAATGCACCTGCCAGTCGCATCCTGATGCTGACCGGCTACGCCAGCATTGCTACCGCGGTGGAAGCGATCAAACTCGGTGCCGACAATTACCTGGCAAAGCCCGCCGACACCAATGAGATTCTGGCGGCACTTCAGGAGGATTCCATAGAATCGACTCTTGAACCTGAGTTTCAGGAACCGATGTCTGTTCGACGCCTTGAGTGGGAACACATTCAGAAGGTACTTAAAGAGAACAATGGCAATATTTCCGAAACTGCGCGTCAACTGAAGATGCACAGGCGGACATTGCAACGCAAACTTCAGAAGAAGCCTGTGGCAGGCTAGACACGGGCTACGAAGCGCCCGGCTTTGTGACTTTTGGCACTCAGGCATTTTGCGGCGTTGTGGTATAAAGCCTCGCGCAATGTTCTCATCCGGCGCTCATCTTTCTCAAGATCTGACCGCAAGCCGCTGGCGTAACTAACTCATACAAAAACAATAATACATAAGGTGCATCCGGACCGGGTGTCGGCATTGCGATTGTTCGAGCATGGTTGCCTGTTCTGGCTGGTCTTACTAGCCGACTGTCATAGCTTAATGGCCTGGTAACACCCCACATTTTTGTCAGCAAGTGGAGTCTGGCGTGAAAAAACAGTATCTGGTAGCAGTGGGCCTGGTTGCCCTTATAGTGATATGGATGGTCATGCCACGAGGTGAACGCGCAGACGATGACCGTTACGCAATTAGTGATGATCAGCCCCAGATCAATGTAATTGCTGAATCCGCATCCATGTCCGGCAACGGCGAAGCCTTCACTGTACGGGCTCGCCGTGTCAGTGCCGACATGTTCACACAGTCGGTCAGCGTCCGCGGCCGTACCCAGGCAGACCGTCTCGTTGAGGTCCGTGCTGAAACCGCAGGCCGTATCGTCGGCACGCCGGTGGCCGAAGGCGAGCGGGTCAGACAGGGCGACACTCTTTGCGAGCTGGCCATGGACACCCGGGAGTCAGACCTTCAGGAGGCACTGAGCCGCGTCGAGCAGACACGCCGGGAATATGAAGGTGCTCAGGATCTGCAGCGCCGCGATCTCGAATCATCGGTCTCCGTTTCCCAGCGCAAGGCCGCCTATGATTCCGCAGTCGCCGCTGCCGCGCGCGCTGAACTGGCGGTGGAGCGCACCAAAATCAAGGCACCATTTGACGGCATCATGGAATCGCGCCGCGTCGAAGTGGGTGGCTACATGGACATGGGCGGCGTTTGCGCCACCCTGATGGACGATCGCCCGATGCTGCTGGTGGCCCAGGTGCCTGAACTTGATGTGGGCAAACTGGAGCTGGGCAGCCAGGTAAGCGGGCGTCTGGTTACCGGGGAGCGGGTTCAGGGCACGCTGACCTACATCGCGCGGGCAGCTGACAATATGTCGCGCAGCTACCGCATAGAAGTGGCGCTGAACCTGCAGGACGATCAGCTGATCCGTCAGGGCGTCAGCGCAGAAATCCAGATCGCTGCCAATCGTACCAGAGCTCACCTGATACCCCCATCATCACTGACCATGGATGACCAGGGCATGGTCGGCGTCAAGACATTGAACAGCGACAATGTCGTCGAGTTTCATCATGTCGAGATCGTTGGCGAAAGCACAGATATGGCGAACCCGGGATTCTGGGTAGCCGGACTGCCGGACCAGATTACCCTGATTACGCTGGGCCAGGAGCTGGTGTTTGCAGGACAGCAGGTCAATGCCAATTTTGACTGGGCACAACAATGAGATACATCAAATCTGCCGTATCTAAATCGCGCACCACACTCAGTATCTTTGTGGTGATCCTGCTGGCTGGTCTGGCGTCCTACCGGTCCATCCCTGTGGAGCTGAACCCGGATGTCACGGTTCCGGTTATCATCACAACTATTATCTTCCCCGGCATTTCACCCGAAGACTCTGAGCGCCTGCTGGTCAGACCAACTGAAATTGAGCTGAAAAACGTCGAAGGCATCACCGAAATTCGCTCGTTTGCCAATGAAGGCACGGCAACAATCATCACCGAATTTGATGTCAGCTTTAATCCGGACCTGGCTGTTCAGGATATCCGCACCGCTGTGGATCGGGCCAAAGCGCGCTTCCCGGCAGAGACCGAGGAGCCGATCATTCAGGAAGTATCGGCGGCAACAGTACCCGTGGTGCAGATTGCTATCGGCGGTACTGGCGTCTCGGAACGCGTGCTGCTGCAGATCGCCCAGGATCTGCAGCGCGATATCGAAAACCTGCCGGAAATCCTCTCCGCAGACATGATTGGTGCTCGTGAAGAGTTGCTGGAAGTCATTGTCGATCCTGCCAAACTGGAAACCTATGGCATCACTAATCAACAGCTGGTGCAGGCGGTAAGCAGCAATAACCGTCTGATCCCGGCAGGCACCCTGAATACTGGTTCAGGCAGCTTCTCTATCAAGGTTCCGGGGCTGATCGAAACCGCCAATGACCTGTTCGAGCTGCCAGTGGCGGCGACCGAAGACGGCGTCGTTGTGCTGAGCGACCTGGCCGAAGTGCGTCGCACCTTCAAGGATGCGGAGCGCTACGCCTACGCCAATGGTGAACAGAGCATCTCCCTCGACGTACAGAAGCGCAAGGGTGCCAACCTGATTCAGGCCATGGACAATATCGATGCACTGGTACGTGACATGCGTGCCCAGATACCCCCGGCGGTCGAGATCACCTATCTTAACAACACCATCCCGCTGGTCATTGAGCAGAATTCGGGCCTGCAGGGCAATATGGCCACAGCAATGGTACTGGTGCTGGTTGTGGTCATAGCGGCCGTTGGCGTCCGCTCAGGCATTCTGGTGGCGCTGGCTGTACCTTTCTCGTTCTTCTTTGCCTTCATTGTTATCTCGATGCTGGGTTTCACCTATAATTTCATGGTGATCTTCGGCCTGCTGCTGGGCCTGGGCATGCTGATTGATGGTGCCATCGTGATGGTGGAATACGCCGATCGCAAGATGGCCGAGGGTTATATCCGCGCTGACGCATTCCAGGAGGCTGTCAGCCGGATGTTCTGGCCCATTATGGCATCCACCGGCACAACCCTGGCCGCCTTCCTGCCGCTCATGTTCTGGCCCGGCGTCGCCGGCGAGTTTATGGGTTATCTGCCCGTCACGGTTTTTGCTGTGCTGGTGGGCTCACTGCTGTATGCACTGATCTTCGCACCAACCATCGGTTCGCTGATCGGCAGTCAGACAGTAAAAATGCAGGGGGGGAGCCAGCTGAGCCAGCTGGAGGACGTAAAACCTGAGAAAATTGGTGGCGTGGTAGGGATATACGCAGCCATTTTGCGAACAGCCGTCAAATTCCCTGGCCTGGTCTTTCTGGGCAGTGTGGCTACGCTGATCTCAATCGTTGTGATGTATGCCATGTTTGGCCGTGGCGTTGAATTTTTCACCAGCGTAGAACCAGCGCAGACTCAGGTGCAGATATTTGCACGCGGCAATTACTCACCGGAAGAGATACGTGACATCGTGCTGGATGTTGAAGACCGCATCAAGAATGTGGGCTATTACAAGAGCATTGTCACCCAGTCTGGCGCTGGCCGCAGCATGGGTGGTGGCATGGGTGCCGCGCCGGACCTGGTCGGTACCATTTTCCTGGAGTTCACCGACCGCCGTGACCGGGATGTCAATGGTTTTGAAGTTGAAGATCTATACCGTCAGGCCATTCAGGGCATTCCCGGTGTACGCGCCGAAATCAATACACCAGAACAGGGCCCGCCGGTCGGCAAGGAACTGCAGATCGAATTTTACGGCGAGGACCTGCGCGCCATCATTTCTGAAGCCCGTCGCGTGCGGGACTTCATCGAGAATGAAGTCACCGGCCTGATTGATATCGATGATACGACTCCGGTACCCGGCATCGAATGGGAAATCACTGTTGACCGTGCACGTGCTGCCATGTCTGGCGCCAGCATGACCGAGATTGGCACGGCTATCCAGCTGCTGACCAATGGCGTGATGATGGGTGAGTACCGCCCGGACGACAGTGAAGAAGAAGTTGAGATTCGCGTGCGTTACCCGCGCGAATATCGTGGCATTGAGCAGATCGACAACATCCGGATCAACACCATGGACGGGCTGGTGCCGATCAGCAGCTTTATCCAGCGTGAAGCACTGCCGGGCGTAAGCTCCATCCAGCGTGTCGATGGCAATCGCGTAATATATGTGCGAGCCAATCCGGCACCGGGTGTTGTCACAGACAACAAGCTGCAGGAAATCCGTCAGTGGCTGCAGGAAAACCCATTGGCACCTGGCGTCAACTACGTGTTCCGTGGCGCCAACGAAGAACAGGAAGAGTCTTTCGCATTCCTGATGGTGGCCTTCAGCCTGGCACTTGCGTTGATGGCCGTACTGCTGGTCACTCAGTTCAACAGCTTCTATCAGGCTGTGCTGATCCTGTCCTCGGTACTGCTGTCGACTGCGGGCGTGCTGCTGGGTCTGCTGACCACGGGCCAGACCTTCAGTGTAATTCTGACCGGGGTGGGTATTGTGTCGCTGGCAGGTATCATCGTGAACAACAACATCGTTCTGATCGATACGTTCAACTATCTGCGTGAACGACACAAGGACTGGCATATCCGTGAGGTAATTGTACAGACCGGGGTGCAGCGTCTGCGACCGGTGTTCCTGACAACCTTCACGACCGGTTGCGGCCTGCTACCGCTCGCGGCGCATGTGTCATTCGACCTGATTGGTGCCGAGATTGAAATCGGCGGCCCCATCACCTCGCAATGGGTGAAACTGGCTAATGCGATTGTATTTGGTCTGTCCTTTGCGACCATTCTGACATTGATCGTGACACCTGCCATGCTGGCATTGCCTGATTCCCTGCGCAGCAAGATCGCATGGGTACGTGATCGCTTCAGTCGAGGCTCTCAGGCTCAGCCTGCAGCCTGAAACGGCCAGGACTGAGTTACATTTGCGGGCGTTTGTAATGCTTCGTTACAGCAATACAAACGCTTTGCAACAATTTGTCACCCCGGGGTACGGCCCGAAAGGCCTGTGATAGGATTCGAGCATCCAGAGCAAGGTTGTGGGGTCATCATTCTCTGTTCCCCCCTAACTGACTTGGAATCTGCTCCTGCAGCCTTGTTCTGGTGATTGTGTACAGTAGTTCAGCGATACGTGCGATTGGCGATCCAGGCCTCCAGGATCAGCATTAATGCCGCAACCAGAAGAATCCACCACCAGAGCCTCTGCGGCTGTTCCAGATCAGCAATCAGCTGGGCAGAGCGAACCTGGTCACTGGCGCGCGGTGTGGTTTCCGGATTCAGGACTCGATCATTCACGGTGGCGACGGCTACCCGGTTCAACTGCGCAGCGGCTGGCTCAATATTGACCGCCAGCGTGCGATTATCAGGCCCTTCAACAAAACCGGGCATGGATGCCGTGTAGTACGGGGATTGCGAGTCTATCCTCACCTGTTGTCCGTCACTTTGTGTCAGCACCAGCTCTTCACCGGAGCCCCGCTGTGCATCGAGCATGGACTCGTCCAGAACAATGCGGTCACCAATCTGCCAGGCGCCCTGCTGTTGTGGTGGCTGGATCAGATAACGAAGCATTTCGTGAACAAACGGTACATAGAGCCCCTGCAACGGAAAATTGCTCCAACCCAGATCAAGCGAGGTTGTCAGCAGAACTGTATGACCGTCCCCCAGCGAGCGCTCCATGACCATGGGTGCCCCGGAATCAAAGCGCATCAATACATCGGCCTCGTCTGATGGTGCCACCTGCCAGAACCCCTGGAAACGTGCTGTCCAGTCAACGTTAAGACCTCTCAGCGCGGGATGACGACGATCCATATCAGCAATCAACTGATAGTCTGCCTCGCCGAGTACATTGGGTGCCTGCAATGTGGCGGGACTCAGCTCAGCGAAGCTGCGACTGAACACGTCGGCTCGCACCCGGTCACCCGGCGCAAACCAGACCGCACCCCCCTGCCGCACGAAATCAGACATGTCATCGACAAAAGCCGCAGGCAGGGTATCAAGGTTCAGGACAACCACGGCATCACTGCTGGCGAGCATATCTGCAGACAACTCAGAGGGCGTGGTTGTTGTCACGGCAAATGGAGAGTTCTCCATGCCTTCCAGCGCCAGTACAAACCAGTGAGCCTCATCGTCAAACCAGTCGGAAGAAGGCGCCCCGTTGATAACCAGTACACGCATCGGTGGCAGGACATTCATGGTGAAGTACCAGCGATTATCAACGTCGAAATCGTCGTCCGACAGGCGCAACTCGCCGCGATAGGAACCGGAGTCTTCAAGCTCAAACGGGAAAGTGATCACCGCCTCGGAGCGATCCCCAAGATCGACCGCCTCCTGTCCTACCACTTCACCATTCATTCGCAGCGTCAAATTAGCGCGCGGCTGAAACACTGAGCCGGTACTGCGCACCCGCGCCAGGACTTCATAATTGTCGGTGGTCTCCATCACCTGCATTGGTGCTCTGACATCAGTCAGCGTCAGGTTGCTGCTGCGCTCATCGCCCACATCAATACCCTGAAAGGCAACCCCCGGCGCCAGTCGCCACCCCTGTACGTCGTCAGACAGACCGTCAGCCTGAAAATCAGAAATCAGCACAACGCGTCGCTGATCATGTATGGCCTGGCGGGCCAGCATATCGTCAGCCAGCTGCAACGGCGGATAAAACCGCACCCGCTCGTAGCCGGGACCTTCGAGTTCTTCGATGAATTGTCGCTGACTGTCCAGATCGCTGCTCAGTTCCCGCGTTTCCTGAGTGCCCGCGGCAAAGGTGACCACGGCCACTTCATCACTGCTGGAAAGTCCGTCGAGGACATCATGGGCCTGCTCAACAGCACGCTCGAAGCGATCACCAAACCGCATGCTCAATGAGGTGTCCAGCAGGATCACAACAGACTCAGGCTCTGCGTCCACCAGTTGCGCCAGCGAGCCCTGATAGAGCAACGGCCTGGCGAAGGCCAGCACGACCAGACAGATCAGCAGTGAGCGTAGCAACAGCAGCAACCACTGCTGCACCTTCTGAAACAGGATCAGTTTTTTGCTGGTTTGCTTTAGAAACCGCAGTGATCCAAACAGCACCTTGGGCGGATCTTCGCGCTTGATCAGGTGAATGGCCACGGGAATTGCCGCAGCCAGCAGACCCAGCAGGAACAGAGGCGACAGGAAACCCATTTATGCGCTCCTTGCCCGGCGCGCCAGGTACGAGGCCAGCGCTTTATCCAGCGGTTGTGAAGTGTTGAGCAGGCAGTAATCAACGCCGCTGCTCTGACAGCGTTTGCGGCACTCAGTCAGATAGTTGTTAAGATTTTCCAGATAGGCATTGCGCACAGCGGCCGGGGATGTCCGGTGGGTTTCCGCCGACTCCATGTCGACAAACTCGGTGGACTCCCTGAAGTTGAAATTCAGCTCCTGATCATCAAGCACATGAAACACAATGACTTCGTTACCCATCGCGCGTAATTGCTGCAGAGCCTTGATGGTGCCCTCTTCATCTTCCAGCATATCGCTGATCAGTATCACCAGGCTTTTACTGTTCAGCGACATGGCCAGCTCGGTTAACGGCCGCACAATATTGGTAGTCTTGCCTGCCTGCAGCTCATTCAGGGTCCGCAGAATCCGGATCAGATGCAGCTGTCTCGCGCGGGCAGGAATGTAGTCTCGAATGTGATCATCAAAAGTAATCAGACCGACAGCATCTTTCTGCCGCATGATGAAATAGGCCAGCGCTGATGCCAGCGTGCGACCATACTCAAGCTTGCTCATCATGCCTGGCGAGGCATAGCTCATCGATGCACTGCTATCCAGCAGCAGGTAGCAGCGCACGTTGGTTTCATCTTCGTACTGCTTGATGTACAGCTTGTCGGTGCGGCCGTAGAGCTTCCAGTCCACATGACGCATATCATCACCGCGAATATAGTGACGATAGTCGGTGAACTCCACACTGAAACCACGTTTGGGACTTTTGTGCAGACCGGCAATAAACCCTTCGACAACGACGCGGGCCCGCATCTCCAGATTGTCCAGAGTTGCCAGCACAGCAGGGTCTATAAAGTTATTGCTTTGTGTCATATCTGCCAGCTTCCTGTCGCCACACCTGTTCCCGTTGTTATTGTTTCAACAGCCACCTGATTGATCAGGCCGGTTCCTTGACGTGAGCCAGCACGCGTCTGATGAGCTCGTCAGCATTGATGCGCTCAGCCTCGGCGTGAAAGTTCAATTGCAGACGATGACGCAGCACGGATGGCGCCAGTGCCCGGATGTCATTAAAGGACACGTTATAGCGGCCATGCAGCAGCGCACGAACCTTGCCAGCCAGCACCAGGTTCTGGGATGCGCGAATACCAGCGCCCCAGGTTACCCAGTCGCGCACAAAATCCGGTGCCGATTCGCTCTGCGGACGGGTCGCGTGTACCAGTCGCACGGCATACTGGATGACAGCCTGAGCCGCCGGAACCTGCCGGGCGATACGCTGGAAGGCCAGAATGTCTTCGCCACTCAATGGATGTGATACCGTGTGATCAACCGTGCGGGTTGTGTTGCTGACGACCTCTACCTCTTCGTCCTCACTCAGGTAGCCCAGCTCAATCTTGAACATGAATCGGTCGAGCTGCGCCTCCGGCAAGGGATAGGTACCTTCCAGCTCGATCGGGTTCTGAGTTGCCAGCACAAAAAACGGCTTGGACATTTTGTGTGTGACACCTGCTGCTGTAACCTGACGCTCTTCCATCGCCTCCAGCAAGGAGGACTGGGTTTTGGGTGGCGTACGGTTGATCTCGTCGGCCAGCAGAATATTGGTAAAGATGGGGCCTTTGACAAACACCAGCTTGCGACGACCTTCCTGCTCTTCGACAATCTCCGCACCAACCACGTCGGATGGCATCAAATCCGGTGTGAACTGGATGCGACTGAAATCAAGCTGCAGGATGTCAGCCACGGTTTTGATCAACAGTGTTTTGGCCAGACCCGGCACACCGGTGACCAGACAGTGACCGCCGGCAAACAGCGCGATCAGCAGTTCCTCAACGACCGCTTCCTGACCGACGATGATCTTACGGATCTCCTGCACCATCTGATCCCGTCCCTGCTGCATCTTTTTGA
This sequence comes from Gammaproteobacteria bacterium UBA2675, assembly GCA_002354805.1. Classification (GTDB taxonomy): domain Bacteria; phylum Pseudomonadota; class Gammaproteobacteria; order Pseudomonadales; family Pseudohongiellaceae; genus Pseudohongiella. The sequence goes on along the minus strand of DEMH01000010.1, from coordinate 32,612 downwards.
CCAGCGCCAGATCGTCTTGATCATCCAGCCCGGCAACTGGTGCGTCCTGTATGGTATCTGTGTCTGTCATCGTCATGTCCTTCTTGTGCCAATAGGTTGAAGCAGTCTCTCTGCTCTAATCAGTGTGTGTAAGCGTAAATCAGATAGTTAATACCCAGTCGATAGGCGGCGTTGCTCATTTCCGTGGGATACATCTCCAGAAAGGTATGTTCCCAGCCGTCACCCATGTCCGAATTGTAATTTGCCACCAGCATGACCCGTCCGTCATCGTCGAGGATGGCGTGTACGGAGGGTGGATAGCGCGCATCGTCCAGCGTGACACCGCCGTAGTCCCAGGTCACAGCACGGCCAGGCACCTGGGGCACCCGGTCAATTTCATAAAACAGATTAAATATCTCATGGTCCATGGGCAGCTGCACAACTTCGCGGTCAGGAAAGATCTTCACCATCTCTATCAGAAAGTCTTCAAAATGCGCCTCGGTCCAGAAATCATCCAGCATCACAAATCCGCCGCGCAGCATGAACTCGCGCAGCGCTTCCGCCTCTGCGGTCGAGAAATTCGGGCCGCTGTACATCCTGCCAACGGGTACGCGTTTCATGGTCATGTACAGAAACACATGCTCAAACAGGGTCGGATCCGTCAGGTCCAGCCAGCGCGTGGCCTGCGTCTCGGTGTCGACCAGGGTATAGCGCTGCACGCCACGCAGAAAGTTCTGTTCGGCGTCCGGGTAGTCCGTATCCCACCAGCCACCGCGTCGTCCCATTCCGCCAGGATAGTTCTCATAGCGCCCCCGGATAAAAGTGAATTCAGGTGCTACCCGAGGCTCGCTTGCCTGGTTGCTGCTCTGCCCGCCAATCGCGATCTGGGGCGGGTCGCGGTCCTGCAGTGAACGTATGTCAAAATCCGGTGGGAATGCGATGCCGGACTGCGGCTGCGCCTGACCATTGACTGCCAGCAACATGGTCGCCATCAGCAGCCCGCAGGCAACCGCACGGCGACCAGCAATCATGTGTCGCAGCCGGACCGGCATGCTACTCTCCCCCCCGGCCAACAGCGCGCAGCAGTATCTGCTGCGCACGTTCATAACCGGGCGCCGTTTCTAGTGCGCGTAACACACTCTGACGCGCTTCCTCAGTCTGGTTGTTTTCCAGGTAAGCCTGCGCCAGATTGGTTCGAGCGGCGACCGGATCGGTCTGATCAAGCACCAGCAGAACTTCGTATTCCTGAACCGCGGCTGCAGTATCACCCAGTGCCGATGCCAGTTCGGCATTGACCTGATGAATCTCAGGGCGATAAGGGTTGACCGACAGGGCACGCTCTATGTAATACCCGGCGCGTTCCAGATTGCCATTTTCAAGTGCAACATTAGCCAGCTTCAAAGGCGATGCAAAATCATGCTGGCTGTTTTCAAGCATGACCTCCAGCCAGTAAAGCTGCTGGTTGGTGTCACCCCTGGCTTCGTAAACCTGTGACAGCACCAGTGGCGGACTCGGGTAGCCGGAATAATCTGGCAGAATTTCATGAGCGATGACCAGATGCTCAATCGCATCGTCCCATGCCTCTTCGCGGAACTGGACGATTCCCAGTTGCAGGTGCGCCTGGAAGTCGCGCGGCTGACGCTGCACCCGCCCTTCCATGTATTCCTTCAAAGATTGATTGTTGTACAACTCGGCAAGGACCGCACTACTGTTTTCACGGCGCCCGTGACCATGCGCCGCGCCATCGTCAGGGCTGTCTTCACTGTGCACATAGACGTTGATCGATTCCACTCTGGCCTGCAGCCAGGCCTGGAAGCCCTCATCAAAGCTGGCCATGTCCATATTGAACACGGCCTCAAACATTTCAGGCTCGGGTTTTGCCTCAGCGTACTGATGAATCAGGGCCAGCAGACTCTCGAAACCGAAGGCTTCAGCGATGTATTCCACCACCAGATAGGATTGATAGTAGGCAAAGTTCAGATCAGCATTGCTCCCTGCCGAGGTGAAGGCATTGTTGAGTTCTGCGACTGGTGCAACGCGCTGCTGTTGCACTGCCCTGACCAGATCGAGCCCCTGGCGTCGGCCCCATTCCGGTCGGCCGAGTCGCTCCTCCCAGGTTGAGATCCCTTCGGACAGCCAGCGCGGCATGCGATTGCGGGTCATCTGCAGCGTCCACACATGGACCAGTTCATGCCAGACAATTTCCTGCCAGTTGGCACTCAGGGTATCTGGTGAAATCAGCGTAATCACTTTACCAAAACAGATGCCGACCAGTGGCCCGATATCGGGGAGTCCGACAGAGCGCACGGCAAAATCCTCGGTTCGTTCGAAGACCTGAATGACAACCGGCACTTCTGGTTCGAACTGGTATTTGGCCACCAGGCGGTCCCAGCTATCCTCAAGCAGCGGCGCCATGTACGGCCACAGGATCTGCGCATCGCGCGAACTCATGTTGACGCGGAAATGCTCGGTCTCCAGCGTTTCGTACTCTTCCAGCACATCAAATACCTGCAGCATGTTTGATGTGAGCACGTTAAATGGATCATTATCAAAGGCGCTTTCCAGATGGCCTTTACCCTCTGCTTCTTCGCCGAGGCGAACCAGATTGCCACCCAGCACGGTATGCGCAAACCAGTTCTGTGGATCGCTGTCTATTGCCAGCCTTGCATACTCTACGGCTTCTTCAAAACGGTAGTTGTTGCCCAGGAACTCGGCGGCCAGCGCATAAAACATGGAATTGTCAGGACTGAAACCGTTGATTGCGGCGCGCTGGGCAGCCAGTGCAGCCTCGTCATCATTCATGACAGCCAGCGCCGCCAGTATCGCCCGTGCAGGAATGGACTCGGGGTTGATGCCAACCGCCTGTTCCAGCATGCGAACGCCTTCTTCGCGCTGATTATTACGTATCAGTATCAGCCCGAATGTGTGCAGCGCCTCGCTGTCGCGAACATTGACATCCAGCGCACGTGAGAGGTTCAGCTCCGGGGACGTGATGCGCCCCATGCCAACCAGTGCCGGTGTGTAGCGGGGATTGATATCCAGCACCTGCTGATAGTTGCGACGGGCATCCTCGTCATTAAATTTGTCCTGGAATAAATCACCCCACAACGTAAGCGCTTCGAGATTATTGTCGTCCAGACGCACGGCCTCGTTAAAAAGTGCATTGGCATCATGGAATTCATCCAGCTGCCAGGCAGCCAGTGCCACCATACCAACATCTGACGATTCAAATACGCTGCCACTGTCGTAACGCGCCAGCGCGGCATTAAACTGCTCCTGCGCCGCCTCGCGATCGCCACGCAGCGACAACACCATGCCGTGCTGCACCAGGGACCGCACAGGCGGTGTAGTCAGCTGCTGTGTTACTTCTGTCAGCAAGGTGTTTGCCTGTTCCGAACGTCCGGTACGCAGATAAATCTCAGCCAGCGCTGTGGCCACTTCGGGCGTGTCAGCCGCGTCGCGCATGACATCCTGCAGCACTTCCACGGCACGATCGTACTGTCCTGTTTCGACATGTGCACGGGCGAGTGCCAGGGCGGCAGATTCCCGATAAAAATCGTCGCGTACAGAGCCAAGAACCTCCATCGCAGCCAGGTATGATCCGCGCAACAGCAGCTGCTGCCCGCGCTCAAGATTCTCCAGCTCAGTCGGCTGGGCCTGTGCATAGGCTGCTGGTGTCAGATGAACAACCACACCTGCCAGATTAAGTCTGTCCGTTACCAGCGGCGAAACCAGCATTGCCAGCATCAGGCAGGCAGTGACCGGGCGTCGCCTGCGCATCGCCGCGACGCGTCTGGATTTTCTGGTCTTTACGTGGCCAATCGATTCAGGGCAAAGCATTGTAGTCCCTCGTTTGTAACGCCAGGTCAATTAACAGGGCTTCCAGCCGGTTCCAGTAGTCGTCCTCCAGGTAGTTACTCTTCTGATTACGAAGTATGAAAATCTCTCTCTCCAGACGCTGAATATCTGCCAGTATTTCCCGCGCGCCGGGTGATGTTTTGGCCTCATCAGGTCTGACAATATCGATGTAGGCGATTTCTGCCAGCAGGCCATCAGATTCATTGCGGCCAGGTTCACGGCTGAACAGGCCGTCACCGGTATCATCCAGGACGGCATTTTCGGTGGGCAATCTGCCCTGCTGGCGGTACCACTCGGCGGTCTGACTGCTTGCAAAATTGAATGCTTCGAGAATCGACAGTCGACCATTGCGATCCAGGTCCGCCTGTCGTCCCTTCATGGCCTCGATAAAAAAACCGGCAAACACTGGATCATAACGTTCTGCTGCAGACCGGGTAGCCGACACGATGACACGCCCGTTGGCTGACAGTTCGCGTGAAAACTCAAAGCTTGCACTTGTCGTATTGACCACAACAATATCCTGGCCATCAAAAGCTTCAAGCATTTGTGCCAGGTCACTTCCAGTCATGTCCGGACCGACGTTGTTAAACTTGGCCTCACCAAACCGGCTGGAACCGTGACCGATCAAAAACAATGTCAGCTGATCACCCTGAGCCATCCGCTGGCTCAGCTGATAAAGGGCACTGCGGATATCCTCGAGCTCAGAGCTGCCATCAACCATAGGTGCCAGTTCGCCTACGTTATTGCCATCATCCATCAACAGCGTGGTGTGGGAATCCGGATAACCGTAGTCATCGCGAAGCGACTGGTACAAGCCTGCAGTCCAGCTGCGAAACTGTTCCCTGCTCTCCGGCGTGGCTGCCGCTCCGGTAATGATTACTGCGTACTTTTCAGTATCTACTGCCTGGCTGAACCATGGCGTCTCGCCGTCTGTTGCAGCATTCTGCGCCATGACAAAAGTCGCTGGCGAGATGACAATCAGCGCAAAAACAAGTCTGCCAAATACGCTTCGAGCAATCATGACAACCCCCGGTAACGTCTGGCCATCCAGTCTGCACACATCAATGCGATCAACAACAGAAGGATGCCTGGCCGGTCCCACAGGTCTTCCTCAACCTGTTGCGAATACGCACCAGGGCTGCGCTCAATATCGCCAACCAGCTGGTTGATTTCACCCAGATCGTAATACCGCCCACCACTGCTTTCCGCGATGCGACCCAGCAGACCGTCGTCACGGGCTGCATTGTTGTATTCGCGCAGCGAAGGGGTAACCACAAATGCTGCCGGTTTTTCGTCATCGATTCTTGCCGCCGCAGTGCTGCTGACATCCACCAGCGTGTTGTAAACGCCTTCGTGTTCAACCAGGAAACTGCTGCGGTAGACGCCGTCTTCGTCTATATCCCATTCCATGGCGATATCACTGACTTCACCCTGCGGGTCGGTGCGTTGCAGCCACAATGAAGCATTGTTGTCGGGTTCAAAGCGCTCATCACGCACTTCCACTGAAACCGTGACTTCATCACCGACATTGTAAAATGGTTTATCAAAGTTCACGGTAACGCGTTCCATCGCTCCCTGCGCCAGCCAGCGCAGTATCTGTCGCCAGACACGCTCGTGCGATTCATCTTCTGCCGGCATCAGCATCTGCCAGCGCCAGGTGCTGGCCGTGGTAATCGCCATGCTGCGACCGCTGCCATAACGCTGCGTTGCCATGACCGGCAGCGCCTGATCCTGAAACTGCACCGACGGGTGTTCCATCAGGACGGTAGCGCCCGGTTTGGCGCGGCCGGTCACATAGATACCCTGCAGTTGCGGCAGGGCCGACCAGGCATTGCGATTCTCACTGTCATCAGCGCCCAGTCGCAGCAGTGGTGAAAATTCACCGGGCGTGGTCAACCGGGGAGTAAACATTTCGCCGGTAGCATGGCTGCCGCGCCGCACACCACCCTGCAGGTATCCGGGAAGTGCAGACAGCCGCACTGGAGTGACCGGCAGGATGTCGGCCAGCGCCGTATCAACAAATGCATCATCCAGCATGCCGCTCACCAGCAGACCACCACCGCGTTCCGCCACAAAATCCTGCAGCAGCGTCAGCTGCTCGGCACTGAGGAAGTCCGGATCAATATCGCCTATCACGACGGCCTGATACTGATAGAGGTCTTCTGCCGTGGCAGGGAACCCGTCGTTCAGCTCCAGCGGTGTATTGATGCCCTGCCGGTAGAACCTGCCAGGCCCCGTCTGCAGATAGGAGGCCAGACGCAGGCTGTCGTCACCTTCGGCAGCCCGTCTGATGAACTTGAACTCATTACGCGGGTGGCCTTCAACATACAGAATATTCAGTGGCGGGCGCTCGCTGTTGTCGACCAGAAACTGATAACGGTTATTCTGGACAATCAGCTCACCGTCCAGGGGTTCAACTTCGAGTTCGTAGAGAATCGGCTCCCGGCGCTCTGGTTCCAGTTCCAGCTCGTAGCGGCTGCTGCCACCATTCGCGCCGAGTGTCACATTTCGAGTGAGCACTTCGGTCTCACCATCAAGAACCCGCAGCTGGACCTGACGCCCCGCATAGCCCTGCTGCTGCAGCGTTACCTGAACATCGAAGATGCTGTTATCCAGAATCGTACTGGCAGCTGCAACATCGGTGATGGCGACATCCTGCTGAACTTCAGGCTGACCTACACCGACCGTAAAAACTGGCACCTGACGTGCCGCGAACTCGCGCGCCTGCGCCAGGACATCGGCACCGGAATTGTCGGCACCATCGCTGATCAGCACAACGCCACTCAATGGCAGCCCGCCCAGCTGGTTGCGCAGTTGCTGCAATGCCTGGCCGGGATCAGACAGATTGCCGTTTGCCTGCAGTTCTTCTGCGGTATCCAGCCTGTTCAACGCATTGTTGAACGCGAATGTCCGCAGTTGATATCGCTCCGCGAGCGGCGACAGTATGCCGTTGTCAGCGAACAGCGCCTGCTGCACGGCTGCAGCCCGTGACTGGCCATTCCCCATGTCATTGATCTGCATGCTCTGGCTGTCATCAATCAACACGGCCAGGTAAGTCTCCTGTGGATTGACTTCCCAGGTGGTTATTACCGGGCGCAGCAGCATCAGCAGCAGGAGCAGCAGGACGGCCGATCGCAGGGTTATGAGCAGGGCCTTCCAGCGCGGGCTGACCGGCCGTGTTGTGCGCCGGTACAGCAGCCAGACAATGGCCGGTACCAGCAGTACCAGAATCACAGTGACCAGCGGGTGCGGGCTGTTGGCGAACGAGAACTGTCCGTCTGCGATAGCCTCAAGTGCGTATGGATCTACAAAGAAACTCATCGTTTAAGGCGTCGCGCTCCGATTCTCGGACAGCGCCCGGTAGTAGTCTTCCACCAGCTGCCGATATTCCTCAGGGATATCCTCTTCGGATACGGTATACAGGCGGCGCGTGATGCGGGCGAGTTCAGCGCGCGCACGCAGATCACTTTCCAGTTCAATCAGTGGTTGCAGAACACCCTGCAGAAGCTCGGGCTGATTCATGAATGCTTCCAGCGACTGACTGGTAATTTCGGTACTGATTGAGCGGGCGTTACCCCAGAGTGCCGCCTCACCTTCCGCTGGAATGCGCCCGATACCCCGCTGATCGCCGGGATCGACCTGACTGGCGGCGCCACCCGGTTGCGCCTGGTTGCCAGCGTTACCCTGCTGGCCGCGCTGAGCGAGCTGACCACGCGAGGGCTGACCCTCGCCGGACTGCTGCTCGCCGGCCTGCGACAGCTGCTGATCGAGTTGCTGCGCCAGTTGCTGGGAGCGCGCCAGTCTTTCACGCATCTGCCCGATTGACTCCTGCTGGCCGTTGCTGATCTGCTCCTGCAGCGCCTCAAGCTCGCGCCGCAGCGCACTGGCGTCAGCGGCGGCCTGATTGATTGGATCAGCGTCCGTCTGCTGGGCGACCTGATTGCCCGGCTCCAGACCCTGCAGATCCCGGCTCAATTCAGCCAGCGCTTCCGCAATGTCCTGCTCAATATCAACAGCCAGATTGACCATGCCATTGCGAAGCACACGGTTGCTGGTGTCCATCTGTTCACGCAGAGGTCGCAGCGCCCGTGTGGCTTCCTGCGCCTGGGCCAGCGTCTGCTGTTCATCATTGCCCGCCCGCGCGATGACGGCACGCAACATGCGATCGATCTCTTCCAGCTCCTGACGCAGACGCTGCTGCTGTTCCGTCAGCTCCTGCAGGCCTTCATCATTGGCTGCCGACTGTCGCGACTGACCGAGGCCCTGCTCGCGACTCAGGTCTTCCAGCGACTGCTGCAGCTCTCGCTGTTGCTGCTGAAGCTGTTGTCCACGCTGCGCCAGATCCTGAACCAACTGGTTCGGTGACTGCTCAGACTGCTGTGCCAGCTGCCTTTGCTGTTCCCGAAGACTGTCCAGGGCACGTTGACTGCGGGCAGCTGCCTGCGCAGGCGTCTCGGCCTGGGCCGCTTCCTGCATCTGTTCGATGGTGCGCTGCATCTGCTCCATCTGCTGACTGCTGCCGCCAGCCTGCGCCTGACTGTTCTGCTGCCCCTGACTCATCTGTTGCCGGCGTGACATCTGCTGCTGCAGCTGCGCCAGCTCATTACTGATCTGCTCCTGATCGCGGCGCAGGCGCTCGAGTTCACGCCGACGCTGCTCTTCATCCATTTCTTCCAGACGGCGGGCCAGGTTGCGCTGTGCGCGGGTCAGGCCCTCCTGGCGTCTGGCAAGCTCTTCCAGACGACTTGCCTCTTCAGTGTTCTGGCCGCCCTGGCTGGCCTGACGCGGGGTTTCGTAGCGATTTTCATTCTGCCCCATTTCCATATCAAAAAGTTCACGCAGGTCCTGGCGCTCCTGCTGGCTGCCACCACCTCCGCCGCCTCCGGCCTGCTGCTGGAAGCTTACATCGGTCTGATTGATTTCTGCCTCGGCACGCAGCACATACTGCAGCGCCTGTTGTTCGGGAGTCATGGCCTGAGTCAGGGCGAGCTGGTCAAGATCAGCGGCGGCCGCCTCCATCTGTTCGATGGCACGCTGCAGGTAGGTCACCGCATTGCCATAGCTGTCATCGGCAAAGTTGACACGCTCGGACAGGCGATCAATGGACATCTGTGCCCGGTCCGAGGCATCACGCTGGGACTCGGCAATCACAGCAACATCATCACTGAACTGTTGCTGGTCCATATCCAGCTGCTGCTGCCGAAGGCGCCAGGTCGCCGCAATAATATCCTTCTGTAATGTCACCAGCGCACTGCCGGTGTCACCACCGCCACCACCACCGCCGCCCTGCTGTCCCCCACTGGCCCGACGGAATTCCTGATCTGTGGGAACCACCTGCAGGAAGTATATGTCAGACACCACTTCCTGTGGTCCCCTGAGCCCATTGTTGTCGGCGACGGTGAGGTAGTAGCTGACAAAGTCTCCCGGGCTGACAACAAGATCTTCCATGTAGATCATCTGGTTGCCGGTCACATTGCGGGTCCGCTCTTCGGGCAGGAAGTCGATCGCCACCTCGTCCGAACCAATTACGCTGTAATGCAGCGTAAAATCGCTCAGGCCATAGTCGTCAGTGGCTTCCACCTGCAGAATCACTTCTTCCAGTGGCATCACATCCTGGTCACGGCCCGGACTGTGTAAAGCCAGCTCCGGAGGCTCATCAGGAATGGTACGCAAGTAGTAGATGTCAGCATCTTCGGTCTGCAGCTGCTCAAAATCGGTTGCCACGACACGGTAGGAACGATCCTGCTCGGCAATCAGGGTGACCTGGCCACGATCGCCATTAACGGTGACCGGTACGCGCGTGTCATCCTCAAACACCAGGTCAGCCTGGGAGACTGCCTTGTTAAACATGATGTCGAGCGTCAGGGAAGTGCCTTCTGGCACAACAAAATCACCACTGTCGGTTTCCTGGTAATCGTCTATGCCAGTGTATTCCGGAAAGTCGTAAGCCACATCAATCTGTTCGGCCTGTGGCAGGTCATAGAGCGTAATGCGGTATTCGCGGCTCCGCTCATCATCACCCTCGCCCACGCTGACGTAATAAACGAGATCCTCTTCCACAGCCGGCAGGTAGTAGCTGAATGCCGCGCCGTTGCTACCGCTACCGTCACGCTGCATATTGGCGTCGTACCAGTTGACCTGGTCGGAGCGCATACGCAACCGCACATCATCGGGGATGGCGTTTTCGACACGGACTTCGATGGTCGCGGCCCGGCCGCGTTGCATGCTGATGTCACCCGGTTCCACCGAGATGACCATGTCGGCCGGCTCGACCACAGGTTCAGGCACTGGCGCCAGCGCGAGTTCCGGACCTGCACCGAATGGCCACAGTAGTGACGAACCGGCACGCCACAGCGCGTCTGAGGCGGAAAGCAGCACAACAAGTGTCAGAACAGCGCCGCCAGCCACCGATAATGGCAGCCACGGCATGCGATTGTCAGCATCCTCAAGCAGTCGTTGCTGCTGGGCGCCCAACTGGGTATCCGCATCATCCCAAAGCTGCTGGACGAACTGCTGCGAAACGCCACGCTGTTCCACGCTGTCGGGATCGGATGAAAACTCAAGTGAAGTGAGAAGTCGCTGTTCAAGATCGGGCAAGCGTGACTCAACATAGCCCGCGAGCTGACGATCGTCCTGCCGCAGTTGTGCGAGCGTGCGCAGGTAACGCCAGACCAGCACGCCAGCAATTGCAATGAAGACCAGGAACAGCACGGCATCGAGGCCACGCCCGCCAGGCAGCGACACACTGAGTGTGGACAAACCCAAAAATGCAGCAATCAGCGCAATGGCGACCAGGCTGGTCTGCTTGAGTATCAGCAGCCGCTGGCGGCGTTTACGAACACCGGCCAGCGCGGCTCTGAGTTTGATGACACTGGCTGAATCCGGTTTGACAGTCTCGGGACGGCTCATATGCGACTCGGTTAATTCTTCTTTCGGATCTGCTTCAACTATCCCATTAACGGACCGGGCAAAGCAAGGGAATCTGACACGCAGCAAGGTTCACTTATCGGGTACGCTCAAGCGGCGTCAACGGATGCTGCAGATACCCTCGACCGGGCGATAATGCGCAGAGTCTTCCGGAAAAACGTGAACATCAGCGGTGGACATGGCATGGCACAGGGACTTCAGCGACTGATAGCCTGCGATACTCTGAAGTGTATGTGCGGTGGGTGGAGGCAGTCGAATTTCACCACTTGCGTTACGGGCCAGTGCCAGGTCTGGCCGTATCCACTGATAGTCGTGTATCTCCTGCTGGTCAACAATGATGTCGACCGTTTCATTCAGTGGGCACAGAAAAAACCAGGTCGCAAAGCGCCGCGACATACCCTGTGGTGTGGTCCAGTGAGCAATATGGATGAGCTCTCCGGGCGAGATGCAGATACCGGCTTCCTCCTCGGTTTCCCGCACTGCGGCCTTGATGGCCGCCAGGTACTCGACGTGGGAATCCGGGAGATCTGCATGATCGGGCGGGTAGTCACACGCATCAACTCTTCCGCCCGGAAATACCCAGGCCCCGCCCTCAAACACAAGCTTTGAATTCCGAAGTAGCAGCAGAGTCTCCAGCTGCGTAGGGCCGGATGTCTGGGCCTGTTCCCGAACCAGCACCACGGTGCTGGCCAGACTCGGGGACATCATGTGTGTTGCACCATTATTGTGCGCATCACTCATTTTTAACGGAAAGCACCGCCGCTGGCAAGTTCCTATTTGTGGCACTATTTGAGTTTGTGTTTCAACACTTTGCCGGACGGTGCAGTCGGTAACGATTCAACGAAATGAATGATACCTGGACGCTTGTAGGCCGTCAGTCTGGGTTTAATGAAAACCCGCAGCTCGTCCTCGCTGAGCTTGCTATCGGCAATCCGCTGAACGTAGGCAACCACTTCCTCATTGCCGTCGTGCATCTGACCGATCACGGCACACAGCAGTACATCGTGATGTTTGGAAATAACTGCCTCTACTTCCGGAGGAAAAACATTAAACCCGGAATGAATGATCAGTTCCTTGCTGCGCCCGGCGATGTGGACATTACCGGCTTCGTCCAACCTGACCAGGTCGCCGGTATTGAGAAAGCCATCTGCATCGATGGCGGCTCTGGTGGCCACTGGATTGCGGTAATAGCCGCGCATGACATTCGGACCACGCACGTGCAGCTCACCAACTTCACCGTCAGAGACTGGCTGGCCGTCCGCTCCAATTAATCGCACCTCCAGACCGGGAAGCGGCTTGCCGACACTGCAGCTGTCCAGGGGCTCATTAAATCTTACCTGACAGATGGTGGGCCCGCTTTCTGTCATGCCATAACCATTAAGCAGGGGCAGCCCAAAAAGCTTTTCGGTTTTTTCCTTGATGGCCGGGTCCAGCGGGGCACCGCCACTGTACATAAAACGCAGTGCCGGGATGTCGTCTCCGGTGAGGCCCTGTTGACGCACATAATCGACCAGACGTGCAAACATCGCGGGCACACCAAAAATACCGGTCACCGACTGTTCGCGCATGACCCGCAAAGCCTGACTGGCATCAAAACGGTCCGCGACGATCAGCTCGGCACCGGCATAAATCGCGGCCAAAAAGACCGCCGACAAACCGAATACGTGGGAAACCGGCAGCACCAGATAAACCTTGTCGCTGCTGTTCAGGCCACGCAGCGCGCCACTGACTGCAGATACAAAAAGTATATTTCGATGCGTCAGCATAACTCCCTTGGGATCGCCAGTTGTGCCCGTTGTGTATATAAGAGTGAACACATCAGCCGTATCAGCCGCCGCGTCAGGCTCATCGGGCTGGTGCTGCAGGACACCGACGGCGCCACCAGCCAGGTCGCGCTGGGTCTTTTCAGCATCGGTATGCGCGAGTGCCTGCCAATGCTGTTGGGCTGCCGAAGAATCGAGCAGGTACAGTGACAGTCTTGGCTGACAGTGCATGCGAATCTTGTCTATTTCATCTGCCGCCATCCGCGCGTTAATGACAACCGGCCAGGCACCCACTTCACTCAGGGCCAGAATCACAACCAGCAACGGCACACAGTTCTCATTGACCAGCACCACCCGATCGCCTGCCACAACACCCAGCGACGCCAGTTCAAGCACTGTCTGTTCAACCGTAGCCGCGAGCTCTCGATAAGTAAGTTGTCGACCCAGATGGTCGGTCACTGCCGGCGCATCGGGCCGAATTCTGGCCTGCGTAAAAAGCGGTGTGCTTACTTTGGCTGGCAAGCCTGTCAGCAGCGCCTCTGGTGATTGACCCAGCAATTGTTCATCATTAGATTGCATGTTCCGTTCCTGTTACGAATCCCTGGATACAACTTATCAGCACTCATCTCACATCTGAGCCACGACTGGCGACCACGTTCAGCTCGCTGGCTGGCAAACGCGTGCTGCTGCTGAGCGCCTACGACGCCTACAGCCACCAGCTGTGGCGCACGACACTGGTCGACATGTTTCCGCAGATCAATTGGACGGTGCTTAGCCTGCCGCCGCGCTATTTTGCATGGCGCGTTCGGGGCAATAGTCTGAGCTGGGCATTTAACCACCGCGACCAGTTAACTGACAACTATGACATGGTCCTCGCGACATCGCTGACTGACCTGAGTGCGTTGCGGGGATTTGTGCCGGAACTGGCACAGCTTCCGGCAATGGTTTACTTCCACGAAAATCAGTTTGCCTATCCAGAAAACCGCGGGCCAGAAAACCGCGGGCCAGAAAACCGCAGGCCTGAAAACCGCAGGCCTGAAAGCCAGCAGCCTGAAGGTGAGACAGTAGCCCGAGTGCAGGCGCAGCTAACCAGCCTCTACACGGCACTGTGTGCAGACCAGGTGCTGTTCAACAGCGACTGGAACCGGCGCAGCTTCTTTACCGGCGCCGGGCAGCTATTGGCCAAATTGCCTGATCATGTACCTGGCAATCTGCTTGCCGAACTTCAGAATAAATCGCAGGTACTGGCGGTACCGCTGGCGGATCAACTGTTCAGGGAGACCCAACGCACAGCGCAGTGGACACGGGCTGCCGAAGAACCAGTGAACATCGTCTGGAACCACCGGCATGAATATGACAAAGGCCCGGCCCTGCTGCTGAGCATCGTCAACAGGCTGTGTGACCGGGGTGTCGCCTTCCGGCTGCACCTGCTGGGACAACGCTTTCGAAGCAGCCCGGTGGAATTTGACAGCATCAGAAGTCGCCTGCAGCAGCACTATCAGGACCGCGGCATCAGCCCCGGTGTTGACGAATGGGTCAGTGACCGCCAGACCTACCAGGCTTTGCTGGCGCAATCAGACATTGTGCTGTCGACGGCGGAACACGACTTTCAGGGGCTTTCAGTGCTGGAAGCCAGTATCCTTGGTTGCCTGCCTGCAGTGCCCGATGCGCTGGCCTATCCGGAATATTTTGCCAGCCACTTTCGTTATGAAGTTGGTGAGCTCGACCATGACGGCATCGCACTGGCGGCGGCGGAGTTGATTCATCGACTGGCCGTGGAACGGGTGTCTGATTTGCCTGTCTCGCCGCCGGAGCTGCAAAGTCTGTCAGCCTCTGCGCTCCGACCAGCCTGGGCCAGCGCATTGCTCGCTACCATAAAGCGCCACAAACACAACAACAGTAAATAACTTGTCCACCCTGATCAGCTCAGGATAAAGTTAGGGGCTGTTTTGGTTTTCCCTCAGGAGTCTGCATGTTCGTCAAACCCTCACTTAAAGCTATTTCCCTTGCCGTCTGCGTGGCAACCTCCAGCCTGTTGTCCCCTAACGGACTCGCCCAGGAAGTTGCCGAGGCTGACAACGAGGCAGCATTTCAGAGCTGGCTGCTTGAGTTTCGCAGTGAGGCCCTGGAACGGGGCATCAGCGAGCGGACACTGGATGAAGTACTGCCACAGATTTCGCAGCAGCGTCAGGTCATCCAGCAGGATCGCAATCAGGCCGAGTTTGATAACACCTATTCTCGCTATCTGCAGCGCGTCAACAACAACCGGATTGAAGCCGGTAAAGAGCTGATGGCTGAGCACGGCGACATGATCCGTGAGGTCAGCGCGCACTACGGCGTGCAGTGGCGCTTTGTGGTGGCCATCCTGGGACTGGAAAGCAATTACGGTTCTTTCCCAATCACCGAGCCTCTGTTCAGCGTCATCGCTACTCTGGCCTTTGATGGTCGGCGCGGCGACATGTTTCGCAATGAATTGATCGCCGCGCTCCAGATAATCGACAGCGGCTATGCGACTGTTGATATGATGAAAAGTTCATGGGCGGGTGCGCTCGGCATCGTCCAGTTCACGCCCAGCAGCTTCCTGCGCCTGGCAGTTGATCACGATGAAGACGGTCGCATTGATCTGTGGACTATGGGTCCGGACGTGATTGCCTCGGTCGCCAATTACCTTGCCTCTTTTGGGTGGCGTGAAGATCAGACCTGGGGACGTGAAGTCAGTCTGCCGCCCGGTGGTGAACAGTCTCTGGCGGCGCCTCAGAGTGCCGGCATGACACCCGATGCGACCTGTCGCTCGTTCCGCACGATGGGGGCATGGCGCCCTCTGGAAGACTGGCAACAGCTGGGAGTGCGCCGCAGTGACGGCAGTGACCTGCCAACCCGCAATCTGCCGGCAGCGCTGCTGATGGGAGATGAAGGCGATGACAAGGGTTATCTGGTTTACCGCAACTTCTGCTCAATCATGCGCTACAACCCGGCATTTCGATATGCCCTGTCGGTAAGCCTGCTGGCCGATGAAATTGCCGATATTTCCAACTGATCACACGTCATTAACCGGCTCAACAACCGGGAACACGATTGTCTGACCAACCCGGACGCGACTGAAGTCCAGCTCCGGGTTGTACTGGCGCAGCAGCCACAAGGGTACTGAGTAACGCTGACGGGCCAGGGTATCAATGTTCTCGTTGGCGGCCAGTTGATGCTGCTCCAGATCCTGAATACGGTGGTTGCGGAAAAAGTTCTGCTGCTGATCAATGTGGAACTGGCGGCGACGAAGTTCAAACTCGTCGCGGCTGACCTCTGACAGATCCACTACCAGACGCTGACCGACGATCAGTGGCTGATCGAAACGCATGTTGTTGGCATTGCGGAGATCCTGCGTGCGCACGCCCAGCCACTCTGCGTAATGACCCAGTGTCTCCGAGGCGTGCACTTCGATGGTACGGTTCTCCGCAACTGAATAGTCGTTGGGGTCAGCCGCCAGCGCCTGTGCTGCCAGCTCATTACGTTCGGCAGGGCTTTCAATAATCTCCACTGCCAGCTGGCTGGCGTTTACTGCCGACATGGGCTGTTCAGCCATGGCCACTTCTGCAGGCGCCGGTGGTCCAAAAAACTCACCAGTGGGTGGCTGGCGTTCCGGAGTTTGCGTGGATTCGGCTGATGCCTGTGATTCGCTTATATCTGCTTCTGCCGGCGCCTGTTCTGGCAGCGTGTAGGATGCGGCAATCAGCTCCGGCTCATCGCCCAGTGGCATTTGCAGCGACTGCCCTGCGTAAATGCGATCTACGCTGTCGAGGCCGTTCAGGCGCATGATGTCGACGGCGGAGACGCCGTGCTGATCAGCAATTCGGGACAGTGTGTCGCCGGAGCGGACGACATAGCGGCCATCTGCCGCGATCGGCAAAGGTTCGTCTTCCGATGCCAGCGTCTGGGTGACCATCTGGGTGTCATGCGGCAACAACAGTGTTTCACCTACCCGGATCTGGTGCTGGTTCCGCAACTGATTCAGCCTGACCAGTTCACCCACCGACGTATCAAAACGTGAGGCGATGACTGACAGGCTGTCGCCACGTTGCACCACATAGTTAACGTCGGGAGTCTGGTACGCATAAAGCTGCGTATCGGGTATCGCCGCAATCAGAGCGTCCAGATTGCCCCGGATGGAGTCGCTCTGGATCTTGACCGTGTAACCTTTGGGTATGCGCTTGCCACCCTGCCAGACGACCGGGCGCAGTGCCGGATTATCGAATTTCAGCTGGTCAATCGTTACACCCAGCGACTGCGCCAGGGTGTCGGCCTCAATGTAGGCCTGCAGCTCAAACTCCTGATAGTCCGGCGCTGGATCCAGATGGAGAACGCCGAACAGTGCCTGTGCCTGACGCTCGACATCAAGCACGGCAAGGAACTGCGGGTAGAAGTTGCGAGATGCAAATCCAAACGCCCGCCCCTGGTAGTTGGCAATGATGGTCGCTATGTCATTGGTGCCGGTTTCGCGGACTGCCCGGGCCAGACCACCGGCACCATGGTTGTAGGCTGTCAGCGCGAGGGGCCAGCTGCCGAGTAGATTGTAGTTGTACTCCAGCAGGCTCATTGCCGCATAGGTGGCGGTGTAAGGGTCCATACGCTCATCGACGACATTGTCGATACGCATGAATCGCTGCCCGGTAGCACGAATGAACTGCCACATGCCGGCGGCATTGGCGTGAGAATAGGCACCCGGGTGGAATGAAGACTCAACATGCGGAAGCGCCGCCAGCTCGACTGGCAGCCCCTTCTCACGAGCTACCTGCTCAATGTGCTCCCTATAGGCGCCAGAGCGGATCAGGCCTTCGATGAACCGGTCGGACTGCCCAAGCTGAAAGCGCACATTGTTGGCCGCCTCGGCCAGTGTGGCGTTGTCGACACCGGCCGGCCAGGCATCAAGCACTTCCTGCTGGGTCAGGGTCAGGCCCGTGCGCTTGCCCGACGCAAGGACCTTCAGATCTTCAACTATCCGGCTGCGGTAACTTTCGATCTCGCGTCGATCGTAATCCACTTTGCGGTAGACCACTGACAGATTGCGCGCGTCGTGCAGAAATCCACTTTCCGTATCTGCTTCGGTATAAACACGGGTCCAGAAACGAATGGCTGGCTCGAGACCGGCCGGACGCGGCAATGCATCAGTGCCAGTCTGGGCATAGACACGAGAGCTGAGCAGCAGTGCCATCAACAGACCCAATAGCAGCGCGCTGGCCAAACACCGACTTAGAAAGCTTGAGGATGCACTTGTCACTGACATTGTGTGAAGACTCTTGTTCTGTCTCTCGTTTGATTGGAACTATCGTCGTGCAGGTCTTCCGCAGACCCGGATTAATTTGCCTGATCTTGCCCGCAGCCATGCAAGCTGTCAACCTCGGCCCGGGTGCCGGGCGGCGTTTCACTTACCGGACATTTGCTCTATACTGCGCACCCCGTTTGCCAATGAGCGTCTACGATGAGCGATAGCAACGAGCTGGCCCAGGCCGGCAGCCGTAAACTGGCCAGGGCAAGTCTGGAATCCCTGTACCGTATCTTTACCGTCCCAGAGGCGCCGGATTCGACGCTTGGACGCATAGATCAGTCTATTTCCCAGAACCTGGCGGGCTTTCTGCAAGAGCATATCGTTGCATCAGAGCGCGACCTTGCCGACATAGAAAAAGACTTCTCTGATCCGCAGATTCCGGAACAGCCGACCTTTGTTTCCGACCAGATCCAGTTTGTTCTGGACAAACTCGTCGCGCAGTCCGTCCATATTTCAGCCCCGAGCTTTGTAGGCCATATGGCCTCGGCACTGCCCTACTTCATGCTGCCTCTGTCGCGCATCATGATGGCGTTGAACCAGAACCTGGTTAAGGTTGAGACATCCAAGGCGTTCACGCCCATGGAACGGCAGGTCATCGGCATGATCCACCATCTGGTTTACGGCCGGGATGAGGATTTCTACAGTCAATGGATGCATGACCGGGCTCATGCGCTCGGCAGTTTCTGTTCTGGCGGCACGATTGCCAATCTGACCGCGCTGTGGGCGGCACGCAATAACGTACTGGCCCCGCGAGAAGGGTTTGCCGGGCTCGGCCAGGAAGGCCTTATGGCCGGTATGCAGCATTATGGATACCAGGGTCTGGCCATTCTGGTTTCCGAACGTGGACACTACTCCCTGGGTAAAGCAGCCGACATCCTGGGTATTGGCCGTCGCTCCCTGATTGCCATCGAAACCGACGCCAATAACCGCATTCGCACGGATCTGCTCGCGAAGAAATGCGACGAGTTGGCGGCCAAAAATATAAAAGTCATGGCACTGGTTGGTATCGCCGGGGCTTCCGAGACCGGCAGTATCGACCCGCTGGATGCCATGGCGGATGTTGCCGAGGAGCGCGGCATTCACTTTCATGTCGACTCCGCATGGGGTGGCCCCACCCTGTTCTCGAGCACTCATCGACCGCTGCTGAAAGGCATTGAGCGGGCCGATTCGGTGACCCTGGATGCGCACAAGCAGCTCTACGTACCGATGGGTGCCGGCATTTGCGTGTTCAAGGGGCCAAACACCCTCAGCAGTGTTGAGCATCATGCCGAGTACATTATCCGCAAAGGCTCCAAGGACCTTGGCAGCCACACCGTGGAAGGCTCACGACCGGGCATGGCCATTTTGGTGCATTCGGGATTGCATATCATTGGACGCCAGGGCTACGAACTGCTGATTGACCAGGGCATCAGCCGTGCGCGTCAATTTGCAGACATGATCCGGCGGGAAGCCGACTTTGAACTGATCAGCGAACCTGAGTTGAACATCCTGACCTATCGCTACGTGCCGGCCGACATACAGAAGGCCTTGCAGGACGCGCCAGCAAGCCTGCGCCAGGAGGTCAATGACAGCCTCAATCTGGTGACCAAGCGTATTCAGAAGATTCAGCGTGGACTGGGTCGCTCGTTTGTCTCTCGCACACGCCTGAATCCACATCAGCATGGCCGCGACCCCATTATTGTGTTCCGCGCGGTACTGGCAAATCCGCTGACAACCGATGAGATTCTCGCGGACATGCTGGAGGAACAAAAGGAAATCGCCCAGATGCCTGACGTGCAAACGCTACTCAAGCAGACCCGGGCGATGTTCTGTGGCTGCTAACTGACTAGCCCTCGGTAATTTCGATCAGCACTTCGCCAGGTGTCACACGATCACCTTTGGCGACATGCACTTCTTTCACCGTGCCTGAAATCGTCGCGTGAATCTCTGTTTCCATTTTCATGGCCTCAGTGATCAGCACTGCCCGGCCGGCCTCAACCTTATCCCCGACCTGAACCAGCACTTCGACAATATTACCCGGCATGGTGGTCGTCACATGTCCTGGCCGGCTGGCACGCTGCCGCGCATCGCCGCCCTCTGAAACGTAGGCGTTGGTTGGCTGGAACACCACCTCTTCCGGCATGCCATCCAGCGTCAGGTAGACACGGCGCTTGCCATCTTCCTGTTTGCCAACACCAGTGACGGCGACCTGGTAGGTTTCACCGTGTACATCAATGATGAATTCGGTGGCAACGCCTTCTTCAACCGTGCGACCACTTTTGGGTTCTGGAAGCAGTTGCTCGGGCTCCAGAGTGCCAGCCTCACGCTGCTCCAGAAACTGTCGACCCAGGTCCGGGAACATGGCGTAGGTCAGTACATCTTCTTCAGTTCTGGCGAGTTCACCGATGTCCTTGCGCAGCTTGTCCATCTCGGGCTTGAGCAGATCTGCCGGCCGACCATCGATGATGTCTTCCTTGCCGATCGCGCGTGTCTGCAGCTTCTGGTCCACTTCCGCTGGTGGCTGACCATAACCACCCTGCAGGTAACGTTTCACTTCATTGGTAATTGATTTGTAGCGCTCGCCCGTCAGCACATTGAGTACCGCCTGCGTGCCTACAATCTGAGACGTGGGTGTTACCAGCGGCGGATAGCCCAGATCCTTGCGCACGCGCGGAATTTCCGCAAAAACGTCACGGATACGACTCAGTGCGTTCTGTTCTTTCAACTGGTTGGCCAGGTTGGACATCATGCCGCCCGGCACCTGATTGATCTGAACTGAAATATCCTCGCGCGCAAACTCACTTTCAAACTGATGATATTTCTTGCGCACTTCACGGAAGTAATCTGCGATTTCAGTCAGCAGTTCGAGGTCCAGCCCGGTGTCCCATTTTGTGGCTTTTAGTGCCGCTACCATTGATTCGGTCGCCGGATGACTGGTACCCCAGGCAAACGATGAGATCGCTGTATCAATATGCTCGGCACCCGCTTCGATCGCCTTCAGCTGACACTGATCTGCCATGCCAGCAGTGGCGTGGCTGTGAATAAACAGCGGCAGGTCAACAGCGCCTTTTATGGCCTTGACCAGATCATAGGTCGCATATGGCGTCAGGAGTCCCGCCATATCCTTAATGGCAATAGAGTCGGCACCCATGTCACGCAGCGCCAGTGCCTGTTTAACAAACAGCTCGGCCGTGTGTACCGGGCTGGTGGTGTAGCAGATGGTTCCCTGGGCATGCTTGCCTGATTTTTTGACCGCACGAATTGCCACTTCCAGATTGCGCAGGTCGTTCAGCGCGTCGAATACCCGGAACACATCGATGCCATTGGTCGCCGCTTTGGCAACGAATGCTTCAACCACGTCGTCGGCGTAGTGCCGATAGCCCAGCAGGTTCTGACCACGCAGCAACATCTGCAGACGCGTGTTGGGCAGAGCCTCGCGCAGCTGTCGCAAACGCTCCCAGGGGTCTTCCTTGAGGAACCGCACACAGGCGTCAAAGGTCGCACCGCCCCAGACTTCCAGCGACCAGTAACCAACCTTGTCCAGTTTCTCGCAGATGGGCAGCATGTCTTCGGTGCGCATACGGGTAGCGATCAGTGACTGGTGCGCATCACGCAGTATCACATCGCTAACATGAATTTTGCTCATAGGTCTGTCTCCTTGTTCCTGGCGCCTTACACGCCGGCATGTGCAGCAAGTGCTGCCGCAATGGCCAAAGCCACTTCATTGGGGTTACGTTTCTCGGAGTAACTCAGAAGCTGCGGATGCTCCGGCACAAAACTGGTGGTGAATTCTGCACTTCTAAAATCAGGGTCCTGCAATATTTCCTGGTAGTAACGCGCAGTGGTCTTGACTCCCTGGACGCGCATATCAGACAACGCTCGGGCACCCCTGTTCAGGGCTTCCTCCCAGGTCAGCGCCCAGACAATCAGCTTGAGGCACATGGAATCATAGTACGGAGGAATAGTGTAACCGGTGTAAATAGCAGTGTCCGTGCGCACACCAGGTCCGCCCGGCGCGTAGTAACGCGTGATGCGGCCAAAACTCGGCAGGAAATTGTTTTTGGGATCCTCGGCATTGATCCGGAATTGCAGGGCAAAACCACGGTAGCTGATGTCTTCCTGGCGATAACGCAGCGGCAGTCCCGAGGCAATACGGATCTGTTCCTGCACGATATCGACGCCGGTGATCTGTTCGGAAATGGTGTGTTCAACCTGAACGCGCGTGTTCATTTCCATGAAGTAGATTTCGTGACCTGTAACCAGAAACTCGACTGTGCCGGCATTTTCATAACCGACAGCTTTGCTGGCACGCACTGCCAGCTCACCCACGTACTGACGCTGCTCGGGCGTCAGCTGAGGACTGGGCGCAATTTCGATCAGCTTCTGGTTGCGGCGTTGTATGGAACAGTCACGTTCATAAAGGTGAATGACATTACCCTGGCTGTCCGCCAGCACCTGAACCTCGATGTGCTTGGGATCGACGATACACTTTTCCAGGAACACATCCGCCGACCCGAAGGCCTTGGTCGCTTCCGAAATGACGCGTGAGAACTGCTTTTTCAGATCATCTGGCGAATCACAGCGACGAATGCCGCGACCACCACCACCGGAAGTCGCTTTCAGCATGACCGGGTAACCGATTTTTTCAGCGACCTGCAGGGCCTCGTCGACATCCGCCAGATTGCCATCAGAGCCCGGCGTAACCGGAACGTCTGCCGCAATCATGCTGGCTCGTGCGGCAGTTTTGTCACCCATTTTGGCAATCACGTCGGCCGACGGGCCGATAAAGCGCACACCCCGTGATTCACAGATTCTGGCGAATTCGGCGTTTTCCGACAAAAAACCATAACCCGGGTGAATGCCATCGCAGCCGGTCTGGACGGCCAGGTTTACCAGCTGGCGCGGATCCAGATATCCCGCCAGCGGGTCCTCACCAACACAGTAGGCTTCGTCGGCACGTTTCACGTGCAGGGCGTGCCGGTCAGGTTCCGTGTATACCGCCACGGACCGGATGTTCATCTCGGCACAGGCCCGGACAATCCGGACCGCGATCTCCCCGCGATTGGCGATCAGTATTTTCTTTAGCATGCGCAGTCTCCGCTGGGTGCGTTCATTGCAGGCTGACTAACATAATGCACCTGAAGCAAAAGAAAAAATTGAATTTACTTTTATTTAACATAAGGTTTACCTTATACATAAATCACAGGCGCCGCAAAAACACATGCTTTACACACTCAACCAGCTCATACAGCGACTCACTTTCAGGCAACTGCAGGTATTCGACGCGGTTTACACCAAACAAAGCTACAGTCATGCAGCTGTAGAGCTCGGCCTGACCCAGCCAGCTGTAAGCGCCCAGATTCGTCAACTGGAACATGTCATTGGACAGCCGGTTTTTGAGTACGTTGGTAAAAAGCTGTATGTGACGGCGGCTGGCGAACAACTAATGAAACACGTCACCTTGCTGTTCGAGAGTCTTGGACGCCTGCAGATGGAGCTGGCCGTACTTCAGGGGCAGATCAGAGGCGACCTGAGGATTTCCGCGGTCAGCACCGCCCAGTACGTCGTGCCCTATCTGCTGCAGGGATTTCTTGAGCTCTACCCCCAGGTAGATGTTCAGCTTCAGGTGATAAACCGGGCACAGGCCGTGGAGCGTCTGTCACAAAATCGCGAAGATCTGTTCATCATGGGCATGGTGCCAGAGTCGCGAGTCGTTAACCTGCTGCCATTTCTGGACAATCTGCTGGTGCCAGTGGTGAGGGCCGGAGATCCAATGCTCACACAACGCAGCCTGCAGACAAAACAATTCCTGGATGCGGGATTGCTGGTACGTGAGCGCGGTTCGGGTACCCGTCATGCGCTGGAACAGTGGTGCAGCCAGCAACAGCTGCAGTTTCAACCAAGACTGGAGATGGGGTCCAATGATGCCATCAAGCATGGCGTGCTTGCGGGACTGGGTGTTGCCGTATTGCCGCGCCTGAGCATCAGTGCAGAACTGCGACTGGGCGAGCTGGCGACTCCGGCGTTACCGGGATTCCCCTTGCGCCGCTCATGGAGTGTGGTTTACCCGCGCGGCAAACATCCCACACCGGTCATGCACGCCTTCATGGAATACGTAAAAGCATCCATGCCCAGCCTCGCCAAAACAATTTATGGCTAGGCCAGGCAGTGAGACCTTTCAGGGCAATGAATCGACTTCTTCACCTTCTTTGATGGGAACTGCCAGGTCTTCTTTGTCGATTTTGAGGTACATCAGAAAGTTGCAGCTGATATGCAGCGAGGTGTAGGTACCCACGCTGACACCAACAATCAATGACACCGCAAACCCCCGAATCGACTCGCCTCCCATCAGCAGCATGGCAAACAGCGCCAGCAGGGTGGTCAACGAGGTCACGAAAGTACGCGAAATCACCTGATTCAGTGTCGTGTTCAAAATGAACTCCGAATCAGTCGAGCGCATGGTACGGAAGTTCTCACGCGCCCGGTCGAATACCACGATGGTGTCATTCAATGAGTAACCAATTACCGCCAGCAATGCCGCCAGCACAGTCAGATCGAAGGTCAGCTGGAACAGTGAGATGATGCCCAGCACAACAACCACGTCGTGCGCCAGCGCAGCCACAGAAGCCACAGCAAACTTGTACTGAAAGCGGACCGCCACGTACAGCATGACGATGCCCAGCGCCACCAGCAGGGCCAATGCACCCTGTTCGGCGAGTTCCTCACCAACTTTCGGTCCTACATATTCTGATCGGCGCATCTCGACCGGTACGTCGCTAGCCTGCTGCAGGGCAACAAGCACTTCGTTGCCCAGCGAAGAGGCCGCACTGGCGGCTGCCAGGTCGTCAGCACTTTCTTCCACCGGCAGCCTGACCAGAAGGTCACGGTCGGAGCCGAAAGCGACAACAACTGCCTCCTCGTAACCAGCGGAAATCAGCTGTTGGCGCACATCCTCCGGGTTGATGGATTGCGGGTAACCGACCTCAATGAGCGTGCCGCTGGTGAAGTCGAGGCCGAATTCGAAACGGTTTATCGCCAGCGACAGAATGGCTACCACGAGCATGACCGCAGAGATGGTCCCCGTGATACGGCGCTTGCGCGCGCTCATAAAGTCGATATCGGATTTTATCAGTGCCATAGTGCTTGCCCCTATGCCTCAACTGCCTTGATGAACGGGCCGATGGAAAGTTTGTCGACCTTGCGGCCACCGTACATCGTGTTGACGATGAAACGCGTAACCATAATGGCAGAGAACATGGAAGTCATGATGCCCACCATCAGGGTCACCGCAAAGCCTTTGACAGGGCCGGTGCCTACAGAGAACAGCACCATGGCCACCAGGAATGTCGTCAGGTTGGCGTCAACAATGGTCGAGAAAGCACGGTCGAAACCGGCGGAAATGGCGTTCTGCGGCGACAGGCCTGAGACGATTTCTTCCCGTATCCTGGTAAATATCAGTACGTTGGCGTCAACCGCCATACCGATCGTCAAAACAATACCAAAGATGCCAGGCAAGGTGAGCGTTGCGGATATGATCGACATAATCGACACCAGCAGCACCACGTTGATGACCAGGGCTATATTGGCCGCCAGGCCAAACAGGCGGTAGTAATACAGCATAAAGGACAAGACCAGCAGGTAACCAAGCATGACTGCACGGCTGCCCTGTTCGATATTCTCCTGACCCAGGCTTGGACCGACGGTACGTTCTTCGATGAAGTACATCGGCGCCGCCAGCGCACCCGAGCGAATCAGCAGCGACAGGTCGTTGGCTTCGCGCTGGCTGAGGCCGGTAATCACAAACTCACGGCCCAGCGCTGCGCGGATGACTGCATGGCTTATCAGGCGGCGCTCTTCGTAAGTCTCCTGCCTCTCTACGATGTTGCCTTCGTCGTCTTCCTCAAAGACGGTGCGGGTGCGTGTCTCGATGAGCAGAATGTCCATCAGATTACCAATGTTTTCCCGCGTGATCCGATTGAACTGCTGCCCGCCCTGCGCATCGAGATTGATGACCACCTGCGGCTGACCATACTGGTCAAGTGCTGAACGGACGTTGCTGATACGGTCACCCTGCAGAATGACGGTATTGTCCACGTTGACCCGCTGTCCCTGATATTCGTAGGTCTCGTAAGAGGTTGTGGGCGCACCCGGCTCCGCCTCAAGGTGGAACTGCAGCGTGGCGATACGCTGCAGAATACGTTTGGCCTGCGCGGTATCCTGAACACCGGGCAACTCCACAACAATCCGGTTGGGACCCTGTTGCTGCACCACGGGTTCAGCGACACCCAGCGAGTCAACACGATTTCGGATGCTGGTCTGGTTGGCGGTAACGGTGTCCTGACGCATCTGGTCCAGATCTTCAGCTGTCAGCGACATCTCCAGCAGGTAATCGCCGCCCTGCTCTCTGGCGATGACCTGCAGGTCAGCAAAATTCTCCCGGATCAGGGTTCGTGCCTGGCTGCGTGACTCTTCATCTTCAAAGCGAGCTTCAATCAGATTGATATTTTCCAGGGACAGATTGCGTGAACGGATACGCTCGTTCCGCAGCTCCTGGCGAATGGAGTTCATGGTATTTTCCATGCGCCTTCGTTGCGCGGTCTCCATGTCGACTTCCATCAGGAAGTGCACACCACCCAGCAGATCCAGGCCCAGATTCATCTTGCCTGCGCCAACCGCCTGCAGGAAGCCTGGAGTCGTTGGTGCCAGGTTCAACGCGACGATGTAATCACCTTCAAGGTTCTGCTCAATGGCCGACTTGGCACGCAGTTGATCATCAAAGCTGTTGAAGCGGATCAGGCCACCCAGATCAGTCAGCTCGTCGCCGAAATATTCAATGCCCGACGCACGCAGGGCATCGGTCGCCATACCCAGGTCGATGGCGGTGACTTCCCGGTTTTCGTGGGAAATCTGCAGGGCCGGATCGTCCGGGAACAGATTGGGGGAGGCGTATATCAGACCGAGCGCCACGACGGTGGCAACCAGGATGTTCTTCCAGAGTGGAAATTTGTTAAGCATGCTTAGAACCTGTTACAGCGCGGCGGGCCGAGGCCAGCCGCTTATGTTCGCTGACTCATCCGATCGACTTGATCGTGCCTTTGGGCAGAGCTGCCGCTACTGCTGACTTCTGCAGATTCAGCTCGACGCCATCAGCCACTTCTACAGCAATGTAATCGTCTGTAACTTTAGTGACTTTGCCCAGGATGCCACCACTGGTCAGTACTTCGTCACCTTTGCCAAGGTTGCTGACCAGCTCGCGATGCTCTTTTGCCCGTTTGGCCTGTGGGCGCCACAGAATCAGGTAAAACAGCACAAACATGCCGCCAATAAACAGCAGATTGAACATGGCACCACCCTGCGGGGCTGCTGCTTGCTGGGCATGTGCGGTACTGATAAAAAAGTCCATAGCGTCTCTCTCAAATAATGTCGGTGTTGTATCAATATTATATATCGGTTAAATGGCAAGACCTGTACGGTTCGCGGCATTGACAGAACAATGACCAATGCCGCTGGGCGCAGTTACAAGCCATGCAATATCAAGCCTCAGGTTCGTCCTGCAACCTGGCCTGATTCTGGTAGAACTCTTCAGCAAAGGCGGTAAATCTACCCTGTTCCAATGCCTGACGCAAACCCTGCATCAAGTGTTGGTAGTAGTGCAGATTATGGATGGTATTGAGCTGGGCACCCAGCATTTCCTTGCACTTGTCGAGATGATGCAGGTAGGCCCGACTGAAATTTTGACAGGTGTAGCAGTCACAATCGGGGTCCAGTGGCCGGACATCGTCTTTAAAACGGGCATTGCGCAGCTTCAGCAGGCCCTGACTGGTGAACAGATGGGCGTTGCGGGCGTTACGGGTCGGCATCACACAATCAAACATATCGATGCCGCGTCGCACACCTTCAACCAGGTCGGCTGGTGTGCCAACGCCCATCAGGTAGCGGGGTTTGTGCTCCGGCAGACGATGGCCGACATAATCCAGAACCTTGATCATCTCATCTTTGGGCTCCCCCACCGACAGACCGCCAATGGCGTAACCATCAAAATCCATCTCAACCAATGCGTCCAGTGACTGCTGCCGCAGATGCTCGTACATGCCGCCCTGCACAATACCAAACAGCGCCGAGGCATGGTCACCATGCGCCATTTTGCAGCGCTGCGCCCAGCGCAGACTCAGCTGCATGGATGCCTCAGCTTCCTGTTCAGTAGCCGGATAGGGCGTGCATTCGTCAAAAATCATGATGATGTCTGAGCCCAGTTCGTGCTGGACCTGGATGGCCGACTCCGGACCGAGAAACACTTTGGCGCCGTCCACGGGCGAGCGGAAGGTCACGCCCTCTTCGGTAATCTTGCGCATTTCACCCAGACTGAAGACCTGAAAACCGCCGGAGTCGGTCAGGATGGGCTTTTGCCAGCCACCAAAATCATGCAGGTCGCCGTGTTTGCGGATGATGTCGGTGCCGGGGCGCAGCATCAGATGGAAGGTGTTGCCGAGAATTATCTCGGCGCCGGTGTCGAGAATCTGCTGGGGCGTCATGCCTTTGACGGTGCCGTAGGTGCCGACGGGCATAAACGCGGGCGTCTGCACGTCGCCGCGCGGGAAGCTGATCGTGCCGCGTCGGGCGTGACCGTCAGTATGGTGTACCTTGAATTCCATCGTTCTCTCAGTGCCGGCATCCGGCTTAATCGTTAAGTTGTACGTTCAATCACTACGTAGCTCGCGCCGCGCGCTGCCGGGAGCTGTGTTGATTGCCCTGTAGCCCGCGTCGCGCTGACGGTTGCTGCATCCTGGACGCGCCCGTGAACCCATCCATGGGGGGCTCGTCGTCGGACGTCCTGTCCGCCGGCGGTCCAGTCTGTCAGCATCCGCCATCCCGCCGCTAACCTTGTGCCAACTTCAAGCTTCAATGACTCCCATGGCCAAGGTCGGCACAATGGCAGCGCCGCGTGATGTCCGAAGCCGACCTGAGGAGCGTCGAGCGCCAGGGACGGCGCGAGGCGAGCCCTACAGGGCCGGTTTTTGCTCCTGCAAAACCGGCATTTCCGCCGTCCATGGCGGTCAGATGTATTTACGGGCGTCTCCGAACGGCAGCTCCCGACAGCGCGCGTCGCGAGCTACGTAGTGACTGATGCACCACCCCCAGGCGCGGGCTACAAAGCTTTTCCGCAAGTTACGAAGATGAACCGGCCGCGTGCTCGCGGGTGGCGCGGAAGCGGACGTCGGGCCAGCGTTCCTCCATAAGACTCAGGTTCACCCGCGTTGGCGGCAGATATGTCAGGTGATCGCCACCGTCCACAGCCAGATTCTCATAGGCCTTCTTCTTGAACTCCTCGAACTTCTTCGGATCGTCGCATTCCACCCAGCGTGCGCTGTAAATGTTCACCGGTTCGTAAATGCAGTCCACCTTGTATTCATCCTTCAGACGATAGGCAACCACTTCGAACTGCAGCACACCGACCGCGCCGACGATCAGGTCATTGTTGCGCTCCGGCATGAATACCTGGACCGAACCTTCCTCGGAGAGCTGTCGCAGACCTTTTTGCAGCTGTTTGGTTTTTAGCGGATCCTTCAGTCGGATGCGGCGGAACAGTTCCGGGGCAAAGTGCGGGATCCCGGTAAACTGCAGCAGCTCGCCTTCGGTAAAGGTGTCACCGATCTGGATGGTGCCGTGATTGTGAAAACCGATGATGTCACCAGACACTGCATGCTCCGCCTGTTCGCGCTCACCCGCCTTGAATGTCACAGCGTCGCTGATACGGACATCTTTGCCGAGCCGGCAGTGCTGCAGCTTCATGCCCTTGCTGTATTTGCCCGAGCAGATACGCAGGAATGCCACGCGGTCCCGGTGGTTGGGGTCCATGTTCGCCTGGATCTTGAACACAAACGCACTGAACTGCGGCTCGACCGGCGACACCTCTCGGTTGTCGGTGCCTCTGGGCCGCGGTGACGGTGCCCATTTGACAAAATCATCCAGCAATTCACGCACGCCGAAGTTACCCAGCGCCGTACCAAAGAACACAGGTGTCATGCGCCCGGCCAGGTATTCCTCAAGGTCAAATTCATGACTGGCACCGCGCACCAGTTCAATCTCGTCAGCGAAATCGTCGGCGTAAGCACCCAGCAGGGCCTTGGCCTCGGCACTGCGCAGACCCTTGATTTGCACATCATCGGGAATGCGGTCGCCCTGGCCATGGTGATAGACGTGAATCGTGTCAGTGTAAAGGTTATAGACACCCTTAAAACCTTTGCCATTCCCGAGTGGCCAATAGATCGGTGCACACTGGATATTAAGCACTGTCTCAATCTCATCCAGCACTTCAATCGGATCTCGCGTGTCACGGTCCAGTTTGTTGACAAAGGTAAAGATAGGCGTGGCCCGCAGACGACAGACTTCCA
This sequence comes from Gammaproteobacteria bacterium UBA2675, assembly GCA_002354805.1. Classification (GTDB taxonomy): domain Bacteria; phylum Pseudomonadota; class Gammaproteobacteria; order Pseudomonadales; family Pseudohongiellaceae; genus Pseudohongiella. Next base: position 2,397 of record DEMH01000010.1, on the reverse strand, counting down.
TCAGCTTGATGGTCCTTTCCTCGACGCCTTTCGCGCCATCCACCACCATCAGCGCCGAGTCTACCGCAGTCAATACGCGGTAAGTGTCTTCCGAGAAATCTTCGTGGCCGGGCGTGTCGAGCAGGTTTACAACAGCATCATTGTAGGGAAACTGCATCACGGACGAGGTCACCGAGATGCCCCTTTGCTGCTCCATGGCCATCCAGTCAGAGGTCGCATGTTTTTCATCGCGCTTGCCCTTTACCGAACCGGCTGTCTGAATCAGACGTCCAAACAGCAGCAGCTTTTCGGTAATCGTGGTTTTACCGGCGTCCGGATGGGAGATGATCGCAAAAGTTCTTCTCTTATTGATTTGATTGGATAAATTATTAGACGACAAACTCAACCTCGCTAACTATGTACACAGGTATGTACACAACTCTAAATCTACTTTTAGACCCAGTACCGGGCCACAAAAAACCGGCCATTCTGCCGTTTTTTACCCGCTACCGCCTTTAATTCCTAAGTGTAATCCCCCCATTTCCCGCAGCAGTTACTCGTAGAAACTTATGCTGCCATCAGTAATCGTCGAGGTGGTATGCCTCCGATGCCTGTATGGGGTCTTTCATTATTGTATTTCCACAACCATTGAGTCGCCAGCTCCTGAGCATGACTGATCGAATGGAACTGATGTAGATCCAGCCATTCATGTCGAACCGTCCGATTAAAGCGCTCGATGTATGCGTTCTGCGTCGGTTTGCCTGGTTGTATATAAAGCAATGTGATCCGCCTTTCATTGGCCCAGTCAATCAACGTTTGTGCAATGTATTCCGGGCCATTGTCCAGGCGAATAGCTGCTGGCTTTCCGCGCCACTCAATGATCTGCTCCAGCGAGCGAACTACCCGAGCACTGGGCAGCGATAGATCGACATCAATGCACAAACCTTCACGATTGTAATCGTCAATCACGTTGAAGGTGCGCATCTTGCGTCCATCGATCAACGTGTCGCTCATGAAGTCGATCGACCAGACCTGATTTACGTTCGTCGGCACACTCAGCGGGTCAGGCCTGTCACGCTGTATTCGCCGCCGGGGCTTGATACGCAGGTTCAATTCCAACTCCCGATAGATCCGGTATACGCGCTTATGATTCCAACTAAAACCGCGCACGTTACGAAGGTGCAAATAGCAAAGTCCAAATCCCCAGCGTCTATGGGCTGTGGTAAGACGCAACAGCCACTCAGCTATTACCGCGTTCTGTGAGCTAAGCTTCGGCCGGTAGTAATAACACGACTCGCTCACACTTATACACAAACAGGCAAATCTGATGCTTACGCCCCGGCGTTTAACGATTTCTTCAGCCACCTCTCGGCGTTGAGATGGCTTCAGTACTTTCCCTCGATGACTTCCTGGCGGATCTCAGCCTTGAGCTTTTCCTCGGCGTACATCTTCCTGAGCCGACGATTCTCATCCTCCAGCTCTTTCATCCGTTTCATCAGCGAGGCGTCCATACCACCGAACTTCGCTCGCCACTTGTAAAATGTTGCACTGCTCATGCCATGCTCGCGGCACAGCTCCGGGACTGGCACACCAGCGTCAGCCTGTTTGAGAACGGCCAGAATCTGACTATCGGTAAATCGTGACTTCTTCATAGAAAACTCCTTGTGCTAATGTTAACGGAATTTTCTACTTATAACTGCCCCGGTTTTTCGGGGGGATTACACCTGATGGCACAGCAACGGCCAAGGCTGCGTATTCCGGCGCAAAGTGAACACCCATTCCGGTCGAACGTGAACACCGATTCTGGTCGAATGTGAACACCCAATCCGGCTGAACGTGAACACTTTTTCCGGTTTTTCCGGAATTGCTGTTCACCCTCCCGTAATCAGTGTTCACGTTGACCAGAATAGATCTCAACGCATTGTTTTTTCAAATCTTCTGGTAAGCTCCCTGCCTTTTTCGAGGGAGCCATGCCAGCAGCGAGACTGACAATGCGTAAAATACGAGAAACATTACGGCTACGTCTGGAGGCAGGGCTTTCCTATCGCCAGATCAATGCCAGCACAAAGATCAGCGTCGGTGCCATTAAAAATCTAGTGAGCAAAGCCGAGACATTGGGCTTGACCTGGCCACTGGCGCCTGAACTTGATGACATTGCACTGGCCCGTCTGTTCTATCCGCAAGCCAATACCAGCAGCGGTATGACGGTCAAGCCAGACTGGAGCACGATCCACCAGGAGCTTAAACGCAAAGGCACCACCAAACTACTGCTGTGGGAGGAGTACACCCAACAGTATCCCAACCGCTGTTATAGCTACTCGCAGTTCTGTGATCGCTACCGTCACTGGCTGGGTCAGCAAAAACGCTCCATGCGTCAGGTGCACAAAGCCGGTGATGTAGTTGCCCCTTCTAAACCGA
>DEMH01000014.1 GCA_002354805.1 Gammaproteobacteria bacterium UBA2675 | reverse complement strand
GTATCCAAGATTATCGAGTAAGTCGGTGAAGGCATAAAAGAGGCGGTCGATAGGCCGCCTCTTTTTATTGCTTCGCGGTGTTAGGGTCAAAGAAGACTAAATTTGCTGTAACGAAATAGTTTTCTTGACATGGGGCTGCGTCAGCCTTAGAATTCCGCTTCCTTTTTTCCGGTCCTCAACTGGGATCCGGGTAACAAAAAAAGTAAGTATTTAATTTAAAAAGTGTTTGGAGAGCAGACTAGATGCAAAATCAGCGTATCAGAATTCGGCTGAAGGCCTTTGATCATCGGCTGATTGATCAGTCTACTCAGGAAATTGTCGATACTGCCAAGCGAACCGGTGCGCAGGTAAGAGGGCCAATACCTCTGCCAACGAACAGGGAACGCTACACGATTCTGATATCGCCGCACGTGAATAAAGATGCGCGCGATCAGTACGAGATCAGAACGCACAAGCGCCTTCTGGATATCGTAGAGCCGACAGAGAAAACAGTGGATGCGTTGATGAAGCTGGACCTGGCGGCAGGTGTGGAAGTGCAGATCAGTCTTGGGTAAGGGCTGAGTGATCCAGAATTTTGTGTTAGGCCGGGTTTGTAGATAGAAGCGAGAATGGTTCAGTAATGGTTCAACTCTGAAACAACTGATAACAGCTGGCTTGGCGGGGTCCAAAAGCCCCCAGGCAAACATGGTGTAATGCGATAGCAGCCATAGCGGGTTAAAGCCCCGTACACGATGAGGTTCAAAAAATGTCGATTGGTTTGGTCGGTCGAAAAAGCGGCATGACCCGTATATTTACTGAAGCTGGAGATTCCGTTCCAGTAACAGTGGTAGAGGTCAGCCCAAACAGAATTACTCAGTTGAAAACTGAGGAAGTGGATGGCTACAGCGCCGTTCAAGTGACTGTGGGTGAGCGCAAAGCTTCCCGCGTTTCGCGCTCTTTGGCGGGTCACTTCGCGAAAGCTGGAACAGAGGCTGGTGCCGGTCTGTGGGAATTCCGCGCTGGTCAGCAGGAGCTGGCTGAGTTCGCCCCCGGTACTGAGTTGACAGTTGCTCTGTTTGAAGCAGGTCAGCGTGTAGACGTAACCGGCACTTCAAAAGGTAAAGGCTTCGCTGGCGCCATCAAGCGTCACAATTTCCGCGCACAGGATGCAACTCACGGTAACTCACTGTCTCATCGTGCTCCTGGTTCAATTGGTCAGTGTCAAACGCCTGGTCGTGTCTGGAAAGGCAAGAAAATGGCTGGACACATGGGTGATGTGCGCGTAACGACTCAATCTCTCGAAGTCGTTCGCGTGGATGCCGAAAATAATCTGCTGTTGGTAAAAGGTGCCATTCCGGGAGCTACTGGCTCACGCGTGGTAGTGCGTCCTTCTGTCAAGTCAGCCGGATCCAGGGGGTAAGCAATGATGGAATTGAATCTTGCGCAGCCCGGTAAAAAGGCCGGAGCAGGCACTGTTTCTGTTTCAGAAGAAACGTTTGGTAAAGAATTTAACGAAGCGCTGGTGCATCAGGCGGTCGTGACCTACATGGCAGGCGCCCGTCAGGGTACCGTCAAGCAGAAGACACGTTCCGAAGTTGCCGGTGGTGGCCGTAAGCCATGGCGTCAAAAGGGTAGCGGTCGTGCGCGTGCTGGTACCACTCGTGGTCCTATCTGGCGTACCGGTGGTGTAACCTTCGCTGCGCGTCCCCAGGATCACAGCAAAAAACTGAATCGCAAAATGTACCGCGGTGCAATGCGCAGCATTCTGTCTGAGTTGCTGCGTCAGGATCGTCTGGTCGTTGTTGAGCAGTTCAGCGTTGATACGCACAAAACCAAAGATCTGGCGAGCAAGCTGAAAGAGTTTTCGCTGGATAACGTACTGATCGTTGCTGATGAAGTGGCAGAAAATCTGTACCTGGCAGCTCGCAACCTGCGTCACGTTGATGTATTGGATGTGTCAGGTCTGGATCCGGTCAGTCTGATCGGTTTCGAGAAGGTGCTGATGACTGTTCCTGCGCTGAAAAAAGTTGAGGAGATGTTGTCATGAACCAACAGAGACTGTACTCGATTATCGTTGGGCCGCACGTATCTGAGAAGGCTGCGCTGATTGCAGATCGCAACAATCAGGTTGCGTTCCGTGTTGCCAATGACGCAACCAAGCCTGAGATCCGTGAAGCGATTGAAACACTGTTCAAAGTGACAGTGGAAGATCTGCAGGTGCTCAACGTCAAGGGCAAGACCAAGCGTACTGCGCGTGGCAAGCTGAGACAAAAATCAAACTGGAAAAAGGCTTACGTGAAGCTGGCGCAGGGTCAGGAAATTGACTTTGCGGAGATGGCGTAAGAAAGGGTCGCGGTTATGGCAGTTGTTAAATGTAAACCCACCTCGCCAGGGCGCAGGTTCGTCGTAAAAATCGTAAACCCTGATTTGCACAAGGGTGAGCCTTACGCTGGTTTGGTGGCGACCAAGTCAAAGACTGGTGGTCGAAACAATGCTGGACGCATCACTCGTCGTCATGCGGGCGGTGGTCACAAGCAAAAGTACCGAATTATCGATTTCCGTCGTGATAAAGACGGCATCGTAGCCAAGGTTGAGCGTCTTGAGTATGACCCCAACCGTACGGCCAACATTGCGTTGCTGCTCTACGCCGATGGCGAGCGCCGTTACATTATTGCGCCGGCCAAGATTTCTGCTGGAGACACGCTGGTCTCGGGTGATGAGGCGCCGATCAAGACAGGTAACTGTCTGCCGCTGCGCAACATCCCGCTGGGTAGTACTGTTCATTGCGTTGAGCTGAAGCCGGGTAAAGGTGCTCAGATCGCGCGAAGCGCTGGCGGCTCGGTGCAGCTGGTGGCTAAAGAGGGTAATCACGTCACGCTGCGTCTGAAGTCTGGTGAGATGCGCAAAGTGCTGGCCGATTGTCGCGCAACGCTGGGAGAGGTTTCCAACTCTGAGCACAGCCTGCGCTCCCTGGGTAAAGCCGGTGCCAAACGCTGGCGTGGTATTCGACCGACGGTACGTGGCGTGGCCATGAACCCGGTTGATCACCCGCACGGTGGTGGTGAAGGTCGTACCTCTGGTGGTCGTCACCCAGTGACGCCATGGGGTAAGCCGACCAAGGGCTACAAGACCAGAACTAACAAGCGCACGACCAATATGATCGTCCGCCGCAGAAATGCTAGCCGATAAGGCCTGACAACAGAGGAAATTAAAGTGCCACGTTCACTGAAAAAAGGTCCCTTCATAGACCTTCATTTAATGAAAAAAGTGCAGGCAGCACGCGATGCTAATGACAAGCGTCCTATTAAGACCTGGTCACGACGCTCGATGATTTCTCCAGATATGCTCGGGCTGACGCTGGCTGTGCACAATGGACAGCAGCATGTGCCGGTTTTTGTGACCGAAGACATGGTTGGTCACAAGCTGGGTGAATTCGCGCTGACGCGTAACTATCGCGGTCACGCGGCAGACAAGAAAGCCAAGCGCTGATAAGTGGGGAAATTGAGATGGAAGTTGTAGCAATATTGCGCGGCGCTCGGCTCTCTGCCCAGAAGGCGAGATTGGTAGCCGATCAGATCCGCGGCAAGAATGTCGAAGAGGCACTTCAGTTGCTGACCTTCAGCCCAAAGAAAGGTGCTGATGTCATCAAGAAAGTGTTGAACTCTGCGATTGCGAATGCCGAGCATAATGAAGGGGCGGATGTGGACGAGCTTCGTGTCTCCACTATCTACGTCGACGAAGGTATGTCCATGAAGCGAATCCGTCCACGTGCCAAAGGCCGTGCCGATCGCATTCTGAAGCGTACCTGTCACATCACCGTTAAAGTAGCCGATAAGTAGGAGATCAGGATGGGTCAGAAAGTACATCCAACCGGAATTCGGCTTGGTATAGTTAAAAAGCACACATCAGTGTGGTTTGCCGAAGGCAAAGATTATGCTGAGCATTTGCTGGTTGATTTGCAGGTGCGTGATTACATCCGCAAGCAACTTGCCAATGCGTCTGTTTCACGTGTTGATATCGAACGTCCGGCGCAGACAGCCCGCATTACCATTCACACAGCCCGTCCAGGTATCGTGATTGGTAAGAAAGGCGAAGATGTAGAGACGCTGAGAACCGCTCTGATTGCCAAGATGGGCGTGCCGGTTCATATCAATATCGAAGAGATCCGTAAGCCTGACCTCGATGCGCAACTGGTTGCTGACAGCGTTTCGCAGCAGTTGGAGCGACGTGTCATGTTCCGTCGCGCCATGAAGCGCGCTGTACAGAACGCTATGCGCCAGGGTGCGGAAGGTATCAAGATTCAGGTCAGCGGTCGTCTGGGCGGTGCGGAAATTGCCCGAACGGAATGGTATCGGGAAGGTCGTGTGCCATTGCACACACTGCGTGCCGATATCGACTACGCGACTTCAGAGGCTAGCACAACTTACGGGATCATTGGCGTTAAGGTCTGGATTTTCAAAGGCGAGATCCTTGGCCACAAGGAAGCCCCTGCGGCTCCCCAGAAAGCGTCCAAGTAGAGGATAGGCCAAGATGTTACAACCAAAGCGTACTAAATTTAGAAAGATGATGAAGGGCCGTAACCGCGGTCTGTCTCATCGTGGCAGCAAAGTGGATTTCGGCGAATTTGGCCTGAAAGCCCTGGGTCGTGGCCGCCTGACTGCACGTCAGATCGAAGCTGCCCGTCGTGCCATGACTCGTCACGTAAAGCGTGGCGGTAAAATCTGGATTCGGGTTTTCCCCGACAAGCCAATTACCCAGAAGCCTCTTGAGGTTCGTCAGGGTAAAGGTAAGGGTAGCGTGGAGTACTGGGTCGCCCAGATTCAGCCCGGTCGTGTGATGTTTGAGATCGAAGGCGTAGACGAAGGTCTGGCGCGCGAAGCGTTTCAACTGGCTGCTGCCAAGCTGCCGTTTGAAACCACTTTTGTAAAACGGACGGTAATGTGATGAAAGCCAGCGAATTGCGAGAAAAGTCAGTTTCTGAGCTGAACGAGCAGCTCAATGGCCTGTATCGTGACCAGTTCAACTACAGGATTCAGAAGCGGACCGGGCAACTGGCACAGACTCATGTGCTTTCTGCAGTAAAGCAGGATATTGCCCGGATTAAGACCATCATTACTGAAAAGCAGAAAAGTGGGTCCTGATTATGTCGCTTAATGAAACAGAAGCAGTACAGACTGGTCGCGTTGTGACCGGCAAAGTTGTCAGCGCCAAGATGGACAAGTCCATTGTTGTGCTGATCGAGCGTCGGGTTAAGCACCCGGTGTATGGAAAGTTCATAACTCGCTCTTCAAAAGTGCATGCGCACGATGCGAACAACGATTGTCGCGAAGGTGATCGAGTTACAGTTAAAGAAGTCAGACCGATCTCCAAGACCAAGACCTGGTCTTTGGTATCAATAGATGAGCGTGCAACGCAGATCTGATTCTGGCGGTAAATGGGTTTCTGGCGCCAGTCGGCGTTGTTGCTAAAGCGACAGTTTAAGGGTTCGGAGAGAATCGATGATTCAGGTACAGTCATATTTAGATGTGGCAGATAACAGTGGTGCCAAGCGAGTAATGTGTATCAAAGTGCTCGGTGGCTCTCATCGTCGTTATGCCCGCATCGGGGATGTCATCAAAGTGACAGTGAAAGAAGCGATTCCCCGAGGCAAAGTTAAAAAGGGACAGGTGCTTTCAGCACTCGTTGTTCGCACGAAGAAAGGTGTTCGCAGAACTGATGGCTCGTTGATCAAGTTTGATGACAATGCCGCGATTCTGTTGAACAACCAGCAGGCGCCTATCGGTACTCGTGTGTTTGGGCCTGTGACGCGTGAATTGCGAACTGAAAAGTTCATGCGAATCATCTCCCTGGCACCAGAAGTGCTGTGACAGATATCGAGGCCGCGGAATATGCGTAAGATTAAAGCTAATGATGAAGTAATCGTCATCGCCGGAAAAGACAAGGGCAAGCGGGGAACCGTAACGCGCCTGGTCGGTGAAACCAAGGTGATTGTCGGTGGTATCAATATTGTAAAACGACACACCAAGCCTAACCCCAATGCGGGTATCGCAGGCGGTATCGTTGAGAAGGAAGCTGCGCTGGATGTTTCCAATGTAGCGATCTTCAATCCGGAGACCAACAAAGCTGACCGCGTCGGCTTTCAGGTTGAAGATGGAAAGAAAAAGCGGATTTTCAAGTCCACTAACAAAGTCATTGATTAACGGAAACTCAGGTCGCCAACATGGCTCAGTTGAAAGAATTTTACAAAAGTGACGTAGTACCCACACTGACCAAACAGTTCGGGTATGACAATCCGATGCGTGTGCCCCGTATCACTAAAGTGGTACTGAATATGGGTGTAGGTGAGGCCGTCGGCGACAAGAAGTTGCTGGATAACGCCGTCGCTGAATTGACCATGATCAGTGGTCAGAAGCCGGTAATCACCAAAGCGCGTAAATCCATTGCCGGATTCAAGATTCGTGCTGGCTGGCCTATTGGCTGCAAGGTCACACTGCGCGGCGAGCGTATGTACGAATTCCTGGATCGTCTGGTTGATATCGCGATTCCGCGTATTCGTGACTTCCGCGGTCTGAATCCAAAGGCGTTTGATGGTCGTGGTAATTACGCCATGGGTGTAACTGAACAGATCATCTTCCCGGAAATTGAATACGACAAAGTCGACAAGCTGCGTGGTCTGGATATTACCATCACCACTACTGCACAGAACGACGAAGAAGGACGCGCCCTGCTGACGGCGATGCGCTTCCCATTTAAAGCATTGACCGGCAAAGCTGCCGCCAAGGAGTCGTAAAGATGGCCAAGACCTCAATGGTTGCACGTGAAGAGAAACGTACGCGCACAGTTGCCAAGTTTGCTGCCAAGCGAGCTGCCCTGAAAGCAATCATCGCTGATGTGAATGCCAGTGAAGATGACAAGTGGCAGGCGCAGATCCAGTTGCAGAAGCAGCCACGCGATGCAAGCCCTGTTCGTCAACAGAAGCGTTGCCGTATCACCGGTCGTCCCCACGGTGTATATCGTAAATTTGGTATTTGTCGTCACAAGCTGCGTGAAGCAGCGATGCGTGGTGATGTGCCGGGACTGACCAAGGCAAGCTGGTAAGCGGAGAAATTTATTATGAGTATGTCAGATCCTATTGCAGATTTGCTGACACGCATTCGAAATGCACAAATGGCCCGCTTGTCCCAGGTGAGCGCGCCCGCGTCCAAGCTGAAAGTTGCCATTTGCAACGTTCTTCAGGATGAGGGTTACATCAGTGGTTACTCAGTCAGTGACGATGTCAGCGCCAAGCGCGAACTGGTCATTGATCTGAAGTACTATCAGGGCAAGCCGGTTATCGAAGAAATCAAACGAGTCAGCCGTCCTGGTCTGCGTCAGTACATGGGCAAAGAAGAGCTGCCCCGCAACCGTCAGGGACTGGGCATTGTGATTGTGTCAACCAATAAAGGGTTGATGACAGACAAGCAAGCACGTGCTGCCGGCATCGGTGGTGAAGTTCTGTGTACGGTATTCTGATACACACGATTCTTACTAACAGTTTATAGAGCACGATTATGTCCAGAGTAGCAAAAAATCCGATTTCGCTGCCCAAAGGCGTGGAGACAACAATCGCTGGTTCAGCGATCACTGTCAAAGGCAGCAAAGGCAGTCTTAATCTTGACCTGCATGACTATGTGCAGATCGAGAAAGACGGTGAAGTCCTGCGCGTGTCCGCGAAGAACCAGTCTCGCGAAGCAGTTGCGATGGCTGGTACATTCCGCGCACTCGTCAATAACATGGTTGTTGGCGTAAGCGAAGGATTTCAGCGCAAGCTGCAGTTGCAGGGCGTTGGTTATCGAGCCAAGGCACAGGGCAACACTGTCAATATTACAGTTGGGTATTCTCATCCGATCGATTATCAGCTGCCAGCCGGTGTCACAGCAGACACACCTTCTCAGACCGAAATCGTACTGAATTCGGCTGACAAGCAACTGCTTGGCCAGGTAGCCGCTGAGATCCGCAAGTTCCGTCCACCGGAGCCTTACAAGGGCAAGGGTATTCGCTACGCGGATGAGAATGTTTACAGAAAAGAAGCCAAGAAAAAGTAGGGCGTGACATTATGAACGATAAAAAAGTAGCTCGTATCCGTCGCGCACGACGTACCAGAGCAAAAATAGCGGAGCTCGGTGTAAACCGATTGTGCGTGTATCGTACTCCGCGCCATATCTATGCGCAGATCATTGCCCCTGAAGGCAATGTAGTGTTGGCTTCTGCCTCCACAGTTGAAAAAGACCTGCGTGGTAAGGCAACAGGAAACGTTGAAGCGGCCGGCAAAATCGGCGCACTGATTGCTGAACGGGCCAAGCAGGCTGGCGTAAGCAAAGTGGCGTTCGATCGTTCCGGTTACAACTATCATGGTCGAATCAAAGCGTTGGCTGATGCGGCACGTGAAGGCGGCTTGGAATTTTAAGGGTTTAGAACTATGGCACTGAGAGACGAGGCGAAAAAGAACGAAGAAGGTTTGCAGGAGAAACTCATCCAGGTAAACCGTGTCGCCAAAGTAGTTAAAGGTGGTCGTATTTTCGCCTTTACTGCGTTGACCGCAGTAGGTGACGGTAACGGTCGAGTAGGCTTCGGTCGCGGCAAAGCACGTGAAGTGCCATTGGCGATCCAGAAGGCCATGGAAGCCGCACGTCGCAACATGATTTCCGTGTCGCTGGACGGTAATACACTGGAGTATCCGGTCAAGGCGCGTCATGGCGCGTCCAAGATCTACATGCAGCCAGCATCTGAAGGTACCGGTATCATCGCCGGTGGTGCGATGCGTGCGGTGCTGGAACTCGCTGGTATCCAGAACGTTCTGGCTAAATGTTACGGTTCAACCAATCCGGTCAACGTTGTTAACGCGACGTTCAAGGGATTGAAAGAGATGCGTGCGGCTGAGAGCGTTGCAGCCAAGCGTGGTAAGACACTTGAAGAGATCCTGGGTTAAGCGTTATGGCCAACAAAACAGTTAAAGTTACGCTGGTTCGCAGTCCGATCGGCACGATGGAGCGTCATCGTCAGTGCCTGAAAGGTCTGGGTCTGCGTCGTATGCACCAGACTGTGGAGCTGCAGGACACGCCTGCTGTCCGCGGCATTATCAACAAGATCAGCTACATGCTGCAAGTTGAGGGTTAACAGATGCATTTGAATACATTGAGCCCTGCAGAGGGCAGCACCCAGTCTCCGAAGCGCGTTGGACGCGGTATCGGAAGCGGCTGGGGCAAGACCTGTGGTACAGGTCACAAAGGTCAAAAGTCACGCAGCGGCGGTACTGTACGTCCAGGTTTCGAAGGCGGTCAAATGCCTTTGCAGCGTCGTCTGCCGAAGTTTGGTTTCAGCTCACGTGTTGGTCGTGTGACTGGCGAAGTTCGCACCAGCGAACTGAATGCGCTGGAAGGCAACATTGTAAGTATCGAAACACTGCGAGCTGCCAACCTGATCAACGGTGGCATCAAGCGCGTTAAGATCATGCTTTCTGGTGACGTGACCAAAGCTGTTACTGTAGAAGGTCTGCGTGTCACCAAAGGTGCGCGTCAGGCAATCGAAGCGGCTGGTGGCAAGGTGATCGATCCTGTTGTACCTGAGTACGCAGGAAAGAAAAAAACCAAAAAGGCTAGCGCTTAATTTTGCAACTACCGAAAGAGCTGATTGATTAAAGATGGCAAAGAAACCCAATATGTCAGGTGAAGGGATTGGAGCGGGACTGGGTGAGCTGAAGGCTCGTCTGCTGTTCCTGCTGTTTGCCATATTTGTCTATCGTGTCGGCACGCATATACCGGTTCCTGGTATCGACCCAGCGCAGCTGGCGAATATGTTCAGTCAGAACGAAGGTACGTTCCTCGGTCTGTTCAACATGTTCTCTGGTGGTGCGCTGGAGCGCATGAGTATTGTTGCCCTGGGCATCATGCCGTATATCTCCGCGTCGATCATCATGCAGCTCCTGAGTGCGGTAAACCCTTACCTGGCACAGCTGAAGAAAGAGGGTGAGTCCGGTCGTCGCAAGATAACGCAGTATACCCGTTATGGTGCCTTGGCGCTGGCGATTGTGCAGGGTACTGGCATGGCCGTTGGTCTGCTGGCACCGATGGCTTACAACCCGGGTCTGGGCTTCACCTTTACGGCTATTGTGTCGCTGGTGACAGGTGCCATGTTCATGATGTGGCTGGGTGAGCAGATTACCGAGCGTGGCGTAGGTAACGGCATCTCCATGCTGATCTTCGCTGGCATCGTGGCAGGTCTGCCAGCCGCAATCGGCAGTTCGCTGTCACAGGCGTATGAAGGTCAGATCAGCGGCTTGCTGTTGTTTGTGGTGGCCATAATCGCGGTCATCGTTATTGCAGGTATTGTGTTTATCGAGCGCGGACAGCGTCGCATAACGGTGAACTACGCCAAGCGTCAGCAGGGCAACAAGCTTTATCAGGCACAGTCCAGCCATCTGCCTCTCAAGGTTAATATGGCGGGCGTAATTCCGGCGATTTTCGCCAGCAGTATCCTGCTGTTTCCGGCTTCCATCGGACAGTGGTTTGGACAGAGTGAAGGAGCCGAATGGCTGCAGGATCTCGCGCTGCTGATTGGTCCGGGTCAGCCTCTGTACGTGATTCTGTTCAGCGCGATGATCATCTTTTTCTGTTTCTTTTACACCGCGCTGGTGTTTAACCCGAAAGATGTAGCGGATAATCTGAAGCGTTCAGGTGCATTTATCCCGGGTATCCGTCCCGGTGAGCAGACAGCCAAGTACATTGATGCTGTTCTGACGCGACTGACCATGTTTGGTGCGATCTACATCACCATCGTGTGTCTGTTGCCGAATTTCTTTCAGATGATGGCGAATGTACCGTTTAACCTGGGCGGCACCGCGCTGTTGATTGTTGTGGTCGTAAGCATGGACTTTATGTCACAGGTACAGGCGCATCTGATGTCGCATCAGTATGATTCTCTTATGAAAAAGTCCAATTTGGGTAGTTTCGGTCGAGGCCGCTAGGCCGTCGGGAACTTGAATTTAGAGCGTCTCGGGCGATACCCGACGTTGAATGGAGAGTAGAAAGTGAAAGTCAGAACATCAGTCAAGAAAATCTGCCGTAAGTGCAAGGTGATCAAGCGCAACCGAGTAGTACGAGTGATCTGCGAAGCAGAGCCTCGTCACAAGCAGCGCCAGGGTTAAGCACTGGTTGATTTTTAATTCGCCAGAGTATATCCTTTGCGCCCCTGAATTTAGGGGTCCAGGTTCTCTGGTAAACGCGTAAATTAAAAGATTGGAGTCAAGCTATGGCACGTATTGCCGGTGTCAACATACCAGATAACAAGCACCTGGTTATTTCCCTGAGTTATATCTTCGGGATTGGTGCCACGCGCGCTAAGTTGATTTGTGAACGCGTGGGCATCGCTCCTTCGACAAAAACCAGTGCACTGTCACCGGAAGAACTCGACAATGTGCGTGCCGAGGTTGGCAAGTTCACTGTAGAAGGTGACCTGCGTCGTGAAGTATCCATGAGCATCAAGCGATTGATGGACCTTGGCTGTTTCCGCGGTATTCGTCATCGCCGGTCACTGCCAGTACGTGGTCAGCGCACCAAGACTAACGCCCGTACACGTAAGGGTCCGCGCAAGCCGATTCGCAAATAATATTTAGAGACAATACGCTTTAATCTTATTCAGGAATTTTCTATGGCTAAGCCAGCAGCTAAAGCAGCGCCTAAAAAGAAGGCAAGAAAAGCCGTTATTGACGGAATTGCATTCATTCATGCGTCGTTCAACAACACCATCGTTACCATCACTGACCGCCAGGGCAACGCTCTGAGCTGGGCTACATCTGGTGGTTCTGGTTTCCGCGGTTCGCGTAAGAGTACGCCATTTGCCGCTCAGGTTGCTGCGGAGCGTGCGGGTAAGACTGCCATCGAGCTTTATGGTCTGAAAAACCTGGATGTTAAGGTCAATGGTCCTGGCCCTGGCCGTGAGTCGGCAGTGCGTGCCTTGAACGCCTGTGGCTTGAAAGTGGGTGTGATCACTGATGTGACACCGATTCCCCACAACGGTTGTCGACCCCCGAAAAAGCGTCGCGTCTAAAGGCGAGAGTCGTAGGATCAGTAATAGCTTATTCCGGCTAATAACCGAGATTTAGAAAACAGGAGTCAGTGTATGGCCCGCTATCTAGGCCCCAAATGTAAACTCGCACGACGCGAAGGAACCGATCTGTTCCTGAAGAGCGGCGTTCGCCCGCTCGACAGCAAGTGCAAGGCGGAAACGATTCCGGGTCAGCACGGTGCACGACGCGGCCGTCTGTCTGACTACGGCGTTCAGCTGCGTGAAAAGCAGAAAGTACGACGCATCTACGGCGTACTCGAGCGTCAGTTCCGCACGTATTACAAGGAAGCAGCCCGTCGTAAGGGCGCAACAGGCGAAAACCTGCTGCAGTTGCTTGAGTCGCGACTGGATAACGTTGTGTACCGAATGGGATTCGGAGCAACTCGCGCTGAGTCGCGCCAGTTGGTGTCTCACAAATCGATCACTGTTAACGGTAGCGTTGTTAATGTGCCGTCTTATCAGGTTAATCCCGGTGATGTCGTTGCTGTTCGTCAGAAATCCAAAGAACAGCTGCGGATCAAGTCAGCGCTGGAGCTTGCCAACCAGCGTACGCCGGTTGAGTGGATCACTGTCGATTCGGGCAAACTGGAAGGTCAGTTTACCCGCAAGCCAGACCGTGCTGATCTCTCAGCGGATATTAACGAAAACCTGATCGTCGAGCTTTACTCCAAGTAAACCTGCTTAAACAGGCGTTATTCGGAAGTAGAGTTAAACATTACCGGGCTAATTGTTAAGGGTGACCCCATGCAGATTTCGTTGTCGGATTTTCTTACACCACAGTTGATCAAGGTAGAAGAGTTTGACAAGTATCATTCCAAAGTGGTGCTTGAGCCTCTTGAGCGTGGTTTCGGCCATACTCTGGGGAACGCATTAAGAAGAATCCTGCTGTCTTCCATGCCTGGTTGTGCAGTGGAAGAAGTTGAAATCGATGGTGTTGTGCACGAGTACAGCAGTATCGAAGGCGTTCGTGAAGACGTTATTGAGATCCTGCTGAACCTGAAAGGTGTTGCAGTGATTCTGAACGGCCAGGACGAGGCCGTGCTCAACCTGAGCAAGAAAGGCCCTGGCGTTGTCACAGCTGCTGATATCGAGACCGACCACAATGTCGAGATCGTCAATCCGGAGCACGAGATTGCCAACCTGAATGGTTCAGGTGAGCTGAACATGCGACTGGTGGTACGTAAAGGCCGAGGTTATGTTCCTGCCGATTCTCGACGTCATGATGACGATGAGACTCGCGCTGTTGGTCGTCTGCAGTTGGACGCCACTTACAGTCCGGTGCTGAGCGTTGCCTACTCTGTTGAGAGCACTCGAGTAGAGCAGCGTACTGACCTGGACAAGCTGATTATCGATCTGCGTACGAACGGTACAATTGATCCAGAAGAAGCGATCCGTCGCGCAGCAACAATCCTGCAGCACCAGCTGGCTGTGTTTGTTGACCTGCAAAGCCAGGAAGCTGCAGCACCGGAAGAGCCCGAAGACGAGATTGACCCGATTCTGTTGCGTCCGGTCGATGACCTGGAGCTGACAGTTCGTTCTGCAAACTGTCTGAAAGCGGAAGATATTTATTATATTGGCGACCTGATTCAGCGCACAGAAGTTGAACTGCTGAAGACTCCAAATCTGGGTAAAAAGTCGCTTACAGAAATTAAAGACGTATTGGCTACTCGTGGACTTTCACTGGGCCTGCGTCTTGAAAACTGGCCGCCGGCTAGCCTGCGTACAGAAGACAAGTAATACCGTCATCGGATTAAAATACTATAGCGAGTCAGCCGTGAGGCTGCGGTTGAAATAGGAATTGTAGATATGCGTCATCGTCATAGTGGACGTCAGTTGAACAGAAACTCTGCGCACCGTAAGGCCATGTTCCGTAACATGACTGCCTCGCTGGTTGAGCACGAAATTATTAAGACCACTGTCGTCAAGGCAAAAGAGCTGCGTATGGTTGCGGAGCCTCTGATTACCCTGGCCAAGACGGATAGCGTTGCCAACCGTCGTCTGGCTTTCAGCCGTCTGCGTAGCAAGTCTGCCGTCGGTAAGCTGTTCACGGATCTCGGTCCGCGTTACCAGGGTCGTCCTGGTGGCTACATCCGTATCCTGAAATGTGGTATCCGCGCTGGTGATAAAGCACCTATGGCTTATGTAGAGCTGGTGGATCGTCCGGCAGGTGTAAGCGCTGAGGAAGGCGCTGAAGACTGAAGCAAGCTGTATTGATGTCGCGGATAATTTTCTGCGTTCAAATACAAAAAAGCCGGGACTGTGTCCCGGCTTTTTTGTTTGGGAGGAGCATATGACCAAGACATTCCATCCACCACACAGGGTTTTGATGGGGCCGGGTCCTTCTGATGTCAGTCCGCGTGTGCTGGAGGCTCTTGGCCGTCCAACTATTGGTCATCTTGATCCCGCCTTCATCGGATTGATGGATGATATCAAGCGGCTGCTGCAATATGCCTTTCAGACAGAAAATGAGCTTACTTTGCCCGTTTCAGCACCAGGTTCAGCTGGGATGGAAGCGGTTTTTGTAAATCTTGTGCAAGCAGGAGACAAAGTAATTGTCTGCCAAAATGGTGCTTTTGGCGGGCGAATGAAAGAAAACGTCGAGCGCTGCGGTGGCACTGCGGTAATGGTTAGCTCAGAGTGGGGGGCAGCTGTCGATCCCGGCAAAGTCGAGGAAGCCCTGTTGGCCAACCCGGATGCTGTAGCCGTGGCATTTGTTCATGCTGAAACGTCAACAGGTGTGCGCAGTGACGCAAAGTCACTGGCCGCGCTGGCGCATCGACATGACTGTCTTGCAATAGTCGACGCCGTTACCTCGCTGGGTGGTATCGAACTTAAAGTCGATGAGTGGGAGATCGACGCGATCTATTCCGGCACACAAAAGTGCCTGTCCTGTGTGCCAGGTATCTCTCCAGTCAGTTTTAGCCCCAGAGCAGTAGAGCGAATCAAGAGTCGACGCGAACGTGTGCAAAGCTGGTTCCTGGATATGAATCTGATAATGGATTATTGGGGGAGCGGGCAAAAGCGCAGCTATCATCATACGGCGCCAGTTAATGCCATGTATGCTCTCCATGAGGCTCTTAGCATTCTGGAGGAAGAAGGGCTTGAACAGTCCTGGGCTCGGCATGCGCAGCACCACCACACGCTGGTTGAAGGTCTGGAAGCGATGGGGCTGCAGATGGCTGTGGCAAAAGAGTCGCGACTGCCCCAGCTTAATGCTGTCAAGGTTCCTGAGGGAGTGGATGAGACAGCGATCAGAAATGCGCTACTGAGCGACTGGAACCTGGAAATTGGCGCAGGCCTGGGTCCGCTGGCGGGCCAAATCTGGCGTATTGGATTGATGGGACATAGCGCGGACGCCACCCATGTGCGTTTGCTGATGGCCGCGCTGCAGGACGTGCTGCCTTAGAAAGCAGAAACGGACCAGTTCAGTTGGGGCCTGACAATTCAGTCCCTGTGCCAGAACAGGCCAATAAATAACAGAGGCCAAAGTCCGACGTGGATGAATACGTCGGCAGTATTAAAGACGTAGTTCCAGAATGGGATTGCGCGGATATCAATAAAGTCGACAACACTTCCGTAGATTAGCCGATCAAGGATATTGCTGATTCCGCCTCCGGCGACAAAGCCGAAAAATATGAACTCGTATTGGCGAACCTGTTTTCCTTTCACCAGGTACCAGCAAAGAACTGATATCAGTGCGATACTGAAAAGCGCAAACAGCCAGCCTTTGCCCTGCGCCATTCCGAAAACACCGCCCAGATTGCGCACGTGAGTGACATTAAACACGCCATCGACTACGGCCACACTGCTGCCAATAGACAGTGAGCTGTTTACCAGCCAGCTGCTTAACTGGGACAGAGACAGGCAGGTGACTGCGATCGCCAAGAAAATAAGCAATGCCCGGGGGCGAGTCGACGTCGCGTCGTTTATCAGTCGGTCCCGAAGGGATTGGGGTGAGGGTTTAGTGTGATTCAATTCGGTCTCGCGATTTTATGCCGTTGACGGTTGGCCAGAGTGTCCCGGTTGCCACCCTGCAGGCAGCAACCGGATCCAGCGGACAAGCCTACCGGAACTTCATTCATAGTTCAGCAAAAAAAGCCCGCAGCCGCTCGGCATTTTTGCCGACGTCACTCAGACCAACGCGGGAAGTTGAACGAGCATCCAGTTCCGTCGTACCGTCCTCTGTCTCCTGAATCCGTATGACGACATCATCCTTGAAGCGGAACCAGAAGGTTGTATCAGTGGCCTCAATGCGCCCCTCATCAGGCACCTGAGACACCAGCTCCCAGCCCAATGCGTCGACTGCCGCCAATGCGCGTTCAAACACAACATCGACAGGCTCTGAGAATGTCTGAGTGCTCACATCTGGATAGGCTTCAAGTTGCAGTTCTGCATGCTGCTCAGGTGTGTAGTTGGGGTTGCCGGTGCCATAGACTGTCGGGTTGCTGTTGCTGCCTCTTAGTGGCAGCACATCAACAAACTGCGGCGGATTGGCCACATCCGTGCTGATGTCATGGATCGGAGGAATCGTGCGACCCGCGCCCGGAAGATAGGACTGGGGAACGTACCAGGCGATTGCCGCAACCACTGTCGCAGCCAGGCAAATGGCAGTGTTTCGGCCGGCATTGCTGTCACTCTGCCGACGCCCCAGTCCAAAGACGATGACGGTCGCCAGCGCGCAGCCTATCGTTATCCAGGCCACCAGTGGCTGGGCTGAACGCAAAATGGAGAAACCCTGGCGGAAGTCCCAGGCCTGCAGCCAGACACCGACAGGTGCAGCCAGGGCGGTCAATCCCAGACCGATACCTGCAATGCCCGCTAATACCGTCAAGATTAACGGTAATCCGGCTTTAGTCTTGTTTTCAGTGCTCATTTTGAATCTCCACGGAAGGGTGTTCGTAAGGTTTGTCGCAATAGAGAGTTATACGACGACTGCCGTC
This sequence comes from Gammaproteobacteria bacterium UBA2675, assembly GCA_002354805.1. Lineage (GTDB taxonomy): Bacteria > Pseudomonadota > Gammaproteobacteria > Pseudomonadales > Pseudohongiellaceae > Pseudohongiella. The sequence goes on along the minus strand of DEMH01000014.1, from coordinate 286,923 downwards.
GCGCTGGATTTGTATCGTACTGCGTGCACAGTTATGCATGGCAGGAGGTTGCCACAGATCAGCAAGGTCGCGGCCTTCGATTGCACACAGCAGCGATTTTATCCAGACGCCGTGGCTGACGATCGCGATATGTCCTGCATCAGTTTCTGCCAGTATTTTTTCCAGTCTGCTCAGCGCTCGATGCTGGATGTCGGCAAAGGTCTCCGCACCGCTCAGCAAAAACGCATCAGGTTGATTCCAGAATGCATGATAGCGCTGCGGATCGTTTTTCTGGATGTCTGCATACAGTTGTCCTTCCCAGGGTCCCATATTGATTTCCCTGAGCAGGTCGCAATATTCCATTGGCACGCCTCGCTCGCTGAACGCGATCTCGGCCGTTTCGCGGGCGCGCTGACTGCTGCTGACAAAAACAGCCTGCACTGGAATGTCGCGTAATGCCTGTCGCAGTTGTCTGGCCTGCTCACGGCCGGTGTCAGTCAGAACAGATTCCTGCTGTCCCTGTGCGCGCCGCTCGCGATTCCAGTTTGTTTCGCCATGCCGAATAAGATGCAAGGTTCTCATGACTGGCTCCGGGTTCTGCGCACGGCGTCCAGCCAGCGGGCGTACTGAGCGTCGCGCCACTCTTTCGGCTGGGTAGGCTCGAACTGACGCTCCAGCTGCCACAGCACTGAAATGTCTTCGAGTGAGCCATACAGGCCAGCCTGCAGACCTGCTACAAAGGCGGCGCCAAGGGCGGTTGTCTCCGTGATCTGTGGTCGGTCGACAGGGCCGCCCAATAAATCGGCAAGTCGTTGCATCGCAAAATTGTTGTCTGCCATACCGCCGTCTACGCGCAGCATGGTTGGACGCTGACCATCTGACTCCATGGCCTTTTGCAGGTCCTTGGTCTGATAGGCCACCGACATCAGTGCGGCAGCAACGATCTCTGGGATACCTGCGTCACGTGTCAAACCGAAAATCGCACCACGCGCATCGGCATCCCACCAGGGCGCTCCCAGGCCAGTGAATGCTGGCACCAGCATGACAGACAATCCAGGGTCAGCCTGATTGGCCAGGGCCTCAGTTTCTGCTGCTGACTTGAACAGGCCAAGTTTATCGCGCAGCCACTGCATGGTGGCACCTGCCATGAAGATGCTGCCTTCCAGTGCGTATACAGGCTTGTCGTCAAGCCGGTAGGCCACGGTAGCAAGCAGGTTGTGGCGAGATTCCAGAATTTGTTCGCCGGAATTCATCAGCAAAAAACAGCCAGTGCCATATGTACTCTTTGCCATACCAGGTTGAAAACAGGCCTGCCCGAACGCTGCAGCCTGCTGGTCTCCAATCATGCCGCAGATTGGCACGGGCGCGCCCAGCAGCTCAGACGAGGTTTGCCCAAAGTCGGCAGCGCAATCCTTAACCTGAGGTAGCAAAGAGGCTGGGATATCAAACAGATCCAGTAATTCTTCATCCCATTGCTGCGTCTGGATATTGAACAGCATGGTGCGAGAGGCGTTCGTGGCGTCGGTGCTGTGTTCCTTGCCGCCAGTCAGGCGCCACAACAGGAAAGTGTCGATTGTGCCAAAAGCGAGATGCCCTGCCTTTGCCGCGTCGCGTGCGCCGGTCACGTTTTCAAGCAGCCAGTGGATCTTGCTGGCCGAGAAATAGGAGTCGATAAGAAGGCCGGTTTTTTTCTGGACGAGATCGGGACGTCCCTCACGCTCAAGGCGTGATCGAAGCTTCTCACAGAAGGCTGCAGTGCGACGATCCTGCCAGACGATGGCTTTATGGATGGGTTTGCCGCTGCGACGATCCCAGATCAGCGTGGTCTCGCGTTGGTTGGTGATACCGATACCGGCCAATTTTGACGGCTGGATTCCACTGGCAGTGAGAGCCTCACGACAGCTCTGGACAGTTGTTGTCCAGATATCTTCGGCTTCATGCTCGACCCATCCGTCATTGGGGTAGTGTTGTGGGTAATCGTGCTGACCAACTGCGACGCGCTCGCCATTCCGCGTGAAAATGATGGCCCGACTGCTTGTCGTTCCCTGATCAATAGCCAACAGATAGTCACTCATAGGTGTTTTCCGTTTCCATCGCACCGGCCTCCTTTTTCGCTTATTGTTGCGTGCTACTATAACATACGTTCGATACGTAAACGGTGTACAGGGGGACAAAGTGCCGGATCAATCAGGCGTTATACAAACTGACTTGCTGGTAGTCGGAGCAGGTGTCAATGGAGCCGGCATAGCCGCGGATGCAGCAGGCAGAGGTCTGTCAGTGGTCCTGTGTGACCAGGCAGACATTGGCGGTGCGACTTCTTCGTCCAGTACCAAGCTCATCCATGGTGGTCTGCGATATCTCGAAACCTGGCAGTTCAAACTGGTCCACGAGTCGCTCGAAGAGCGCGAGGTGCTGCTGCGTGCCGCCCCTCACATCATCTGGCCGATGCGGTTTCGGCTACCTCATCACAAGCAGTTGCGCCCGGCCTGGATGATTCGCATCGGCCTGTTCCTGTACGATCACCTGGCTCGCCGTGTCACTTTACCCGGATCCCGCAGCATTTCCTTCAGTGACGACGGACCACTGCGCTCCGATTACCGGCGTGGTTTCGAATATTCAGACTGCTGGGTGGATGATTCACGCCTGGTCATTCTTAATGCCCTGCAGGCTGCCAGCAATGGGGCCCAGGTCCTGCCGCGCCATCGTTGTGTCAACCTGACAGCGCAGCAGAAAGGAAAACAAGGTCGCTGGCTGGCTGAACTTCTGAATGAGCGCAGTGGTGAGGTCACAAAAGTGAGTGCTCGCTGTGTGGTTAATGCAGCAGGGCCATGGGTAACACGTGTCCTCACACAATCAGGCACCGATAACCGGGCGGTGAGACTGGTGAAAGGATCGCATATTGTGGTACCAAGAATGCATCCTGGCGAGGAGGCCTTCCTGTTGCAGAATGCTGATGGCCGGGTAGTGTTTGTCATTCCCTACGAAGATGACTACACCTTGATAGGCACGACCGAGGAGGATTACGCCGGCGATCCAGCAGATGCCAAAATCTCGTCGCAGGAAATCGAATATCTGTGTGACGTGGTTAACCAGTACTTCAAGCGGAATATATCACCAGCCGATGTTGTTCATACCTACGCGGGTGTCCGGCCGCTGGTAGAAGAGGAAAGCGATAAGGCAGTCGGAAAGTCCGCCAGTAAAGTCTCCCGTGATTACTCGTTTCAGCTCGACAGGCGCGAGGCACCACTGTTAACGGTGTACGGGGGCAAGATCACAACCTACCGGCATCTGGCTGAGTCGGCACTTCGTCAGCTTCGTGAGATATTTCCCGACATGGGGGAGCCCTGGACCAGGACCGCCAATCTGCCGGGAGGTGATTTTACTGACCAGGCTTCATTGCTGAGCGTTTTGCAACAGGAGCACCCGGCTTTACCAGCGCAACAGATTGCCGCCTGGGTGAAACGCTACGGCACATCAACTCGAGAGTTACTTGATGGTGTGAATGGAGTGGCTGATCTTGGCCGGCAGTTTGGCCCGGGTCTTTATGCTCGCGAAGTGGACTACCTGATCGCTAAAGAATGGGCGATGACGGCCGACGACATACTCTGGCGACGAACAAAGCTGGGTATCCGTTTTACGCAGGAACAGGTTCTTGATTTAGAAGGTTACATGGCACGTGATACCTGATAAACGGCGTCTGCTCTGGTGATCTGATCTGCACACAGCTGGTGCGAATGCCTGATTCAAGTGTCCGCGTTGGTGCAGACTGGCTTGCACCCGGGAGTGACAAAAGCTCTACAGGGGACAGCAGGAAGCGTGTTCGCTCCAGCCGGGAACACGCGCAGATTGCTGTCAGTCTAAGCAAGCCCTCGTATTGTCGGCAAATTTTGCGTCGTATGTCATAAAGTGAGCGCGATGACACGCGAATGGCACTTAAATTGCTTCAGTCAATACTGTGTGATCGTGGCATCAGAAGCAGATATCAACAAGCAGTAGTCCACGGAAGGAGTTGCTAATCATGAAGTTTTTGTCGAACTCTCGGCTTCGCGGCAATATTGAACAGTCAATTGATGAACTGGCAAGGAATCTGGATCTCGGCGCTGGCGCCGGGGCACAACACGACGCTGCGTTGACTGCACTGAAACAGACTTTGCACAGCCGAATCAAACACTGCATTGAGGCTGCCGTGACCATCGCCTGTCAGGCGCCTGAAATGTCCGCCATTGCCAGTGACACGACGCGCACGGGACAGCAACTGGCGCAGTCGTCGGAAGCCATCGCCAGCAGCAGTGAGCAGGTTACCACTGCTATTGAAGCTGAACTGCTGCCAGCGACGCAGGATGTTGCCAAATTGTCGGCCGAAGTGGCGGATGCCATACGTACTTGTGAAGCTGACAGTAGCCGCACCCGATCGAGCATCACTCGCATCAACGCCACTGAAGAGCATCTCGGCAGTGTCATCGCGAGCCTGCAGCTGCAATTGCAGGAAGTCGTCAAGGTAATCTCGTCCATCTCCGATATCTCCAGACAGACCAATCTGCTGGCCCTGAATGCGGCCATTGAAGCCGCTCGGGCCGGCGAGCACGGGCGTGGATTTGCTGTCGTTGCGGAAGAAGTCAGGGCCCTGGCCAACAACACAACAGATGCCACCAGCCAGGTTTCAATGATTATCGAGAATTTCACTGAGCAGGTTGCGGGTCTGGGCGTTGCTGGCAAGGAAATGCGTGAGGCCGTAACGGCAGGTTCAGACAGTGTGGAGCATATTGGCGAGGAGCTTTGTAAAGTTCGCGAAGCAATGGATAACCTTGATCAGCGTTTTCATGGCATCGTATCAAGCACCGAGCAGATGAGTCAGGCGATGCAGGCAGTCAACCGCGACGTGCACACCGTCTCGAGTGTGGCTGCCGATATGAAGTCCAAGGCGGCACGCGTGAATGAGCTCGGACACGCCATTCATGTCCAGAGCGACTCTTTGCTGGAAGGTCTGGGTGGTTTCCGTCTGCAGATTCACAGGCTGGCCGGTGAGGTTATTGCCGAGCTGGCTGCGGCACCCGAGCTTGTCGGTCACGATCGTGCAAGCATGGAGTCCCGTTTGGCTGCAGCGCTCAACCAGCACCAACAGTTCGAACTCATGTACCTGGTTGGTGCCGATGGAATTCAGATTTCCGAGAATATTTTTGCCGCTGATCTGTCGGCGACCGCGGACAGGGCATCGGCACGTGGCAAAGACTGGCGTTCACGTGAATGGTTCAAGCGGGTCGTTGACACCGGAAAGGTCTATATATCTGATGTATATCGTTCGTCGGCTACTGACGAGTTCTGTTTTACAGTCTCGGTCCCGGTGTTTCAGAACGGCAAGCTGGTGAGGGTGCTGGGTGCAGACGCCCGGCTATCCGCCTTGCTGTAGCGCCACAGTTCCGGCGCGAAGCTTATTCCTCTGCCTGTGGGAGCCAGGTGTCCCTGATCCACTCCCACAGGTTTTGCCATTCTTTATTGCCTTCCGGGTCTTTGCCCAGCTTTTCGCCATTCCAGTAAAGGATTACACCGTCTTCCCTGATGCAGTAGCAGCCCGATCCTGCCTGACAAACCGGCAGCAGGTGGCGCGGCATACCTTCATTCCACATGATCGCCGCGACTTCAGGCAGATAGGTATGTGAGCGCGGGTCGGTTACTGTTACCGGCTCAAAGGATCCCAGCACAACGTCGCTGGCCTCCAGCAAGTAAACCCGCAAGTCGTCGGGTAATGACAGCAGCAGCTCTTCCTCGATCTCGACCAGCAGATCGTCATCAGGCAACTCCAGTGCAACTGGTACGTCCTCACTCATTTCATGCAACTGATCGATGATGTCTTCCATGGTGTTTACCTGATTAGATTGCTGGGTGGCGATTACAGAGAGTCGGCCGGTTTGCGGGCACGCAACAAAAACTGGCTGGTTCCGCGATTGAGCATGGGATCAAAAATCGATCGACGCGGATTGTCGCCATCAGTGAGCAGCAGCTCGCTCTCTGCCTCGATGATAAAGCCCGCATCAGTAATTACCTGCTCTGCATCAGACTGCACCATGCGGTGCAGTCGGCGGTTGTCATTGCCAGGTGCACCATGATGATCAATGATGCCGATAATGCCGCCTGGTCGAAGCAAACGATGCAGCTCGACCAGCAGGCTGTAAGCACTTGCGGGGCTGCGGTTAAAGTAATCGTGCAGAATCTGCGATACCAGCACAAAATCTACAGAAGCCTCTGGCAGTCCCGAGTCCTGAATACCGCGATCGATCCGCTCGACATTCTGCAACTGGCCGTCTCGTATCTTGTTGGCGAGCGCGTCGCCCTGACTTATGTCGGTGCGATCTTCGTCATAACGAAGGGCCCTGGGCGAGTTCTGCGCGTAAACGATTCCATCCGGGCCTACCGCTTTTGAGAGTATGTAAGTGTAATAACCACCGGCGGCATAGACATCAAGCACCGTCATGCCTGGCTCGAGACCCAGAAACTGCAGCACTTCCACAGGCTGTCGGGCTGAATCACGCATGCGATCGCTGATGTCTCGATCACTACCGCTTATCTGTGCCTTGAGCGCCTCGCCGTCCAGGCTTTGCGCGAGCGCCCCGGTCATCAGACCAGCGAGAAGGCATACCATCGTAAGCATGTTTGTCAGGTGCTGTGTCGGCTTGTTCAGCATGGTTGTTCCTCTTACGTGGTCGATTGACCCTAAAGTTTCCTATAATGTCGAAATTACTTAAATCAACAATTGAACCGCGAAGGATGCTTGATGACTAATTTGCCCGCGCTTGTCAGAGAAACCCGCCCGGATGGGCACGCCGATGCGGCGGTTATATGGCTGCATGGTCTGGGTGCCGATGGCAGCGACTTTGTCCCCATTGTACCCGAGTTGCGACTTCCGTCTGACATGGCGCTGCGCTTTATTTTTCCAAATGCACCATCGATCCCGGTCTCCATAAACCAGGGGTATGTCATGCCGGCATGGTATGACATTCTGGAAATGGATGTCAGCCGGCGGGTGGATGAAGCTCAGCTGCGCGCGTCGGCTGCAGCCGTGCATGAACTGGTTGAAGCCCAGATGGCGGCTGGCATCGATAGTCGACGCATTGTCCTTGCTGGATTTTCACAGGGCGGTGCGGTTGTACTGGAGGCGGGCCTGAGCTGTCCACATCCGTTGGCAGGTATCATGTCGCTGTCCAGTTACTTCCCGACGGCCGACACCGTGACAGTCAATCAGGCTAATCGAGAGCTGCCTGTCAGGGTCTTTCATGGCACGGCGGATCTGGTCGTGCGAGAGGAGCTGGGACAGCAGGCGGTCGCGGCACTGCAGGCCAAAGGCTACAAGCCAGTGTACAGCAGCTACCCAATGCAGCATACCGTGTGTCTGGAGGAAATCAGGGATATCTCAAGCTGGCTTCAATCGACGCTGAATACCAGGCCGGCCTGATGGTCGACTAGTAACCTATGCCTCTTGCCACCAGCCAGCCCAGCACCGGGGTCACGATAACGAGTGCTACGGCGGCTTTTTGCAGTCTCGTGATGGCGCCGGGGGTGTCCTCGATGCGTTTGTCCGGTGTCAGTGCGCGCCGCTGGCGCCAGAAGAATGCGGCAGGCCAGACTGTCAACAGAATCAGCACAGCAACCAGGGACAGTTTGGCGTGAAACAGTGGGTTATTACTATAGAATTCTGCCGGTTTCCCAACCATCAGCCACAAGGTCAGTCCTGCAGTGATTGCTGCCAGCAAGGCTACTAATGTCCATTGATAGACTTTAACAATCCCTTTCAGGTCGTCGTGGCTGACGGCTTCACGCGGCGCCATGGCAACTATCAGCAGGCCGATTGCCCAGCCGAGTAGCGCGATGATATGCAGGAAATCAATTGCCGCCGTGATCATGTCAGTTCATACCGTCAATTTTGCTGCCGGGCGGCCAGCTGCGCATTAACCAGTTCCTGCAGCTTTCCAATCTGAGCTGCCTGTCTGGTCTCTGTATAACCACCGATATTATGTGAGGCTCCCACAAAAACCTGCGGCAGTGTCCGGCTGCTGGTCATTTCCAGCAGTTCACGCCGCATTTGTTCATGGCGGCCTGGGTTGGCGTACTCTCCGGTATCCAGCTCCACAGTGGTGTATGCAATCTTAAGATGATCCAGCAACTGTTTAACTGCGTGGCAATAGCTGCACCAGGACAGCGTGAACACTGTGACAGGCGTTTTGCTGACACCCAGCAGGGCTTTGATATCTGAGGTTTGTGGGGATAGATCAGTCTCACTCATTGCTTTTCCCGCGGCAAATAAACGCTATTGTGTCATAACTGAGTATGGTAATCTTTAGCGCCGTTAAATTACGGCAAGTTAAATCAGGTGCTCAGACATGGCAGACGACACTAAATTCCGGGCCTCGGACAAGGTGATCGATATGACAGTAAACCCTGCCGACGATCCTGCGTTCGCAACCCTGGGTTTGCGTGAGCGCAAAAAGATAATTCGCTTGCAGCGGATTGTCGCGGCGGCCCGTATCCTTTTTGTCGAGAAAGGCTTCACCAAGACCACGATTCAGGATATTGCGGCGGAAGCCGATGTCGGCCTGGGTACACTCTATCTGTATGCCAAGAGCAAGGAAGATCTGTTGGTGATGGTCTTTAAAGACGACATCATTAGCATGATTGAGCAATCGTATGCGGAAATTGAGCCAGATGCGCCACTGATTGACCAGTTAATGGTTTTCTTTGATGGTCATATCCGCTATCACAGTCAGGATGAGGTGCTGTCCCGCACTGTGCTCAAGGAGCTGTCGTTTTCCGCAACTGAGCAGCGCCGCGAAGATATCGATCAGATCATGAATCGCACCTACGCCAAGCTCATGAAACTTATAGAAAAAGCCAAGCGAGACGGGCGTTTGTCGAAGAATCTGTATACCGGCACAGCAGCCTGGAGCGCCTTTGCTCTCTACTATCACCTGCTGCAGGGTTATCTGTGTGGATTTCATTCCGAAACAGAGTTCCGTAAAAGCCTGCGAAACGCGCTTCACGCGCTGCTCAACTGAGCTGTCCGACCTGACTACGGCTGTGGTCGCCAGATGTGCTGCGCGCCGGCAACCCAGCCCCCTCAGAAAATGACTTTCGTCATTTGACTTTGCACCGCACGGTGGTACGATCAGAATCCTGAATAGACTCAGAATTACAGTTTAATCGCCTGATTTTCAATATCTTATTAACTCTGCGAATAAGCGGTATCAGTTAATCTGATAAAGAGCAGCGCCCGAATGGACTGGCGGCTTTAGCGGGTCTTTTAAACTAGGGTTTAAATCGCATCAATTTTTGGCTCAGCCAGAGTGGTTTTGGCTAGCTGGTTTTAGTCGGAGGGGTAACATGATCAGTTGGATTCAAAAGAGCAGCAGGATGGCAGCCGGTGGCGCCATCACTGCCCTGGCACTGGGTTTTAGCGCAAGCTTCAGCCATGCTGCCGATGAGCGGGTTGGGGATTTTGCCCTTCTCGATCACGAGGGTTATTACCACCACATGGCGTGGTATGACAACAACAAGGCTATAGCGTTTCTGGTGCAGGGTAATGGCGCCGAAGAAACCCGTGCGGCACTTGGCCAGTTCTCTGCCCTGAAAGCGGAATACGCTGACAAGGGTATTCAGTTCATGATGATCAATCCGCTGGGTGAGGCTCGTGACGAAGTGGCAGCAGATGTTGCTGCGCTGAATACCGAAATACCTGTGCTGATCGATGATGTTCAGGCTGTTTCCGAGTCCATGGGTATTGAGCGTTTTGGCGAAGCTGTCATATATGATCCCAAATCGTTCTCGGTTGTTTACCGGGGTGATGCCGGTCAGCCATTCGCTGATGCACTGGCCCAGGTTGCAGCCGGCAATGCCGTCAGCACCGCATACGTGGCAGCCAGCGGCGCGGAAGTTGAATATGTGGAGCGTGATCCAAGCTCAGTGTCCTACGAGAAAGACGTTGCGCCGATCATTGCTGAAAACTGTGCAAGCTGTCACCGCGAAGGTGGTGTAGCACCGTTCGCGCTTAACAGCCATGCGATGGTGCAGGGCTGGAGCCCGATGATCCGCGAAGTACTGATGACCAAGCGTATGCCGCCGGGTCAGATGGATCCGCATGTGGGTAATTTCCGTAACAGCTACGTCGTGCCTTTCGAAGATCAGCGCAAGGTGCTGGACTGGATTGCAGCAGGTTCGCAGAAAGATGGCGCCACAGATCCGCTGGCCATGATTGAGTGGCCACCGACAGAGTGGGCATTCGGCGAGCCAGACTACGTAATCGAGATTCCGGAGCAGCAGATTCCTGCAACCGGTGTTCTGGATTACCGCTATGAATTCATCCCGATCAATCTGCCGGAAGGCGAAGATCGCTACGTGAAGGCCAGCCAGTATATGCCTGGTGACCGCACTGTGCTGCACCACACGCTGAACGCGTTGTTCAAGCCAGGTGTGCGCCCTAGCGGAAACGGCTTTGTAGGTACGCCTGATCCGAATCAGGCTTACATCACGCCTTACATTCCAGGTGCTGCGCCATACGTGGAAGAGCCCAATACCGGTGGTCTGCTGATGGACGGCTCTACCATCGCTATTCAGCTTCACTACACAACAACCGGCCGTGAGTCGGTAGATGCCAGCCGTATTGGTGTCTGGTTCTACGATGAAGATGAGATTCCGGAAGAGCGTATGACAGGCGAGTGTGCGTGTATCTTTACACCTACATGGACCAACATTCCTCCGTACGATCCCAACTTCGAGCAGCAGGCCGAAATCGTGATCCCGGACGATGCGTATCTGCACAGCTTCCTGCCGCACATGCACTTCCGTGGCAAGTACATGCGCTTCGAAGCACACTACCCGGATGGTTCTACTGAGCTGCTGGCCAACATCGCCAATTACGACTACAACTGGCAGATGGAATACAAGCTGGCTGAGCAGAAGCGCGTTCCTGCGGGTACTCGCATCGTAGCAACCGGTGCATTCGACAACTCAACCCAGAACAAAGCCAACCCTGACCCGGCGCGTGAAGTGCCATGGGGCGACCAGAGCTGGGATGAGATGTTCTTCGGTCAGGTCTACTACAAGTTCGTAGACCAGAGCCGCTACCAGGCTCAGGCCGAATCAGACGACGCTAACCTGGTCAGCAGCGCAAACTAAGCTGAGCAAGTTGCAGTAAGAGGGCGACCAGGCGGTCGCCCTTTTTTTTTGCCGGAGCCTAGTGTCCTGTCTGGTTAGTTCGCATAGTTTCAGAGTGATTGTCTGTTGCCAGGACAAGGCATGTTTCGAAGATAATAGCCCGCTATTATCAAGAAACATAACGTAGTAATGGCAGCTGACAATCACTCCCGAAGGGCGCGCCCTGCAAAGCCTCTGACGGCGTTGCAGCCCTTGCTAAGGGCTTTTGCCATTTGCGGCGGGCTGCGCCTTGCCAGAAACTTTGCAGGACGCGCTGAAATGATGTGAACTAACCAGACAGGACACTAGGTGGATTGCCAGGCATTCTGCTCAGTCTAGTTTGCAAGCTCCAGCCAGCGGCGCTGGGCTGTACAGCGCTTGCCGGGATCGATTAACATCGAAGCAGCTCAACGCAGCAGAAACAGACCCATGCCGTGATCTGATTCCAATCTGGAAATGTGAATGAACATATTGTCAGCAAGCCGTCCTGTCCTGATCACTGCACTTGTTGCACTGGTCCTGTCTGCCTGCGGGGGTGGCCCCAGGTGGCAGGCACCTTCCGCTGATGAGCTTCTCATCCCGGAGATCTCGGCAGACGGTACAAAGTTTTTTGTGTTTCAGCGTAACTATCATCGACCACAGCCCGCCACCGTCCAGACACCCATTGATCCGTCGCGGCGACAACAGCTTCCAGTCGGTGAATATGATGTCACAGAGCGTATTGATAACGTCCTTCTCCAGACTGAGTACTGCCGCACCGGCTTCTTTGAGCTGTATCGTGAGCAGGGTCTGCAGCATTTTGAAGTGCGAGGTGAGTGTCGAGAGGCGGCAACCGAGGAAGATCGGCAACGCTACGACGGGCCTCTACCAGTGGACTCGCTGGCACCACCGCCCCAGTAAGACTGAAAGGAGATTCTCAGGTGTATTCTCTACAACAAACACTGCTCCTGGTGATGTGCCTGAGCTGCTTCTCCGCAACTTTTGCCCAGTCCCCGCCCTCTGTGCCACTACCAGATGGACTGCAGACGATCAGCTTTGACAGTCCTGCCGTTGGCCGCCAGATGAAGTTCGATATCGTTTTGCCGCCTGACTACGAACAAAGCGACAGACGCTACCCTGTGCTGTACCTGCTGCACGGTTACATGCAGAACTATACTGTGTGGGGACGAAACCTTGGGGCTGCGTTCTACGCCCGCAATATCGGTGAGCTGATAGTGGTGATGCCGGATGCCGGCAATAGCTGGTATATCAATTATGCTGAAAGTGCAGACGGGCAGCGCAATCACTGGGAAGATCATGTTATCGAGGACGTTATAGGCTACGTCGATGCGAATTTCCGGACTCATGCCCGACGCGAGGGGCGGGCGATTGCTGGTTTATCGATGGGCGGCTATGGTGCGTTGATGCTGGCGCTGCGTCACCCGGACATGTTTGTGTCAGTGGCCAGCACCAGTGGTGCGTTGACTCACGCCAGACAGCGCGCAGAGGCAATCGCACAGCAAAGGCCAGCTCCACAGCCGCGTACCGCAGCCGATTCGCCCGAGCTGGCGCGGGCAGACGCCGTCATATCCCAGATTATTGATATCCCCGGATTCAGCACTCAGGAAGAGCGCAATCCGCAGGGTGTGGATTTCGCCACCGTGGAGCAGGCACAGGCCTACGATCCGTTCCAGATCATCTATAATGTGCCAAAGAGTCAGTTGCCACATTTTTATTTCGATGCCGGACTCAGTGATGGCCTGATCAATGATGCGCGCGAATTCATGCAGGTACTGTTGCTGAACGACGTCCCATTTACTTATATGCAGACAACGGGCCGTCACAACTCAGAATACTGGCGGCGCTCAGTTGGGCAATTCATGCCGGTACAAAATGAAATCATGCAGCGTGCGCTGGGCAACCGTCCCTGAGTTCAAGGGCGATGACTGATCAGGCGTTGTTTTCAATCAAGAACCTCAACTGCAGGGTTACCAGCCGGTTGCAGTTGCAGGTGGATTTCTTCGAAATCCGGGAGGGCCAGCACTGGTGTCTGTTTGGTGGCAACGGCGCTGGCAAAACGCTGCTACTCGATGCCCTGCTTGGTAATCTCCCGCTGGCCCGCTCGCACATTAGGTATCAAGATGGTTTTGATCCGCGCGTCGACGTGTGCGTTGTGTCATTTGAAGAGCAGCAGCGTCTATGGCAGCGCGACAATCGATTTGATGTCAGTGAGTTTGAAGCCAGTGGGGCAGACAGTGGGACGACGGTCTGGGCGCTGGTCTCCGGTCGCGCTCGGGTCAACGACAGTGAGGTTCAGTATTACCTGCGAGCGCTGGGTATCCATGATCTTGCTGAGAGGGGGATTCGCTTCCTCTCCTCAGGGCAGTTCCGGCGTGCACTGATCGCCCGTGCACTTGCTCAGCGCCCGAGATTGCTGGTTCTGGACGAACCGCTGGAAAGTATCGACAGAGACAGCGTAACCGTCATCACTCAGGCGCTTGCCGAATGGATGACGCCTGGAAATACTACCCTGTTGCTTGCTCGACGCGAGAATCATCTGTTTTCCCGGCTGAGCCATATGGCCCTTATTCGGGATTCTGAATTGATTGCTGAAGGCGAAACAGGTCCTGTCAGCCATCACCCTTATTGCCAGCAGTTGTTGTCTCCACAGTTGCCCAGTGACATCACTTTGCCTGAGACGCCGGCAATGACTTTCAGTGATCAATTAAAAAGTGCCATCTCGCCCAGTCCATCAAAGCCATTGATCGAACTGAAACATGTCAGTGTTCAGTACGGCGACAAGCATGTATTTCGTGATTTCAGCTGGCAGATGAACTGGGGCGATCACGTGCTGGTGGAAGGTCCCAATGGCTGCGGGAAATCAACGCTTCTGGCCCTGCTCGATGGCGACAACCACAAGGCCTACGGCCAGCATGTCGTTCTGTTCGGCCATCGCCGTGGTACAGGAGAGTCTGTCTGGGATGTGAAGGCGCACTTCGGTATTGTTTCCAACGAACTACAGCGTCAATACGTCAGCGGTTGGCATGTGCTTGATGTTATCTGCAGTGGTTTCCACGACACCGTGGGGCTGTACGCAGATATTGGTGCGACGCAGCGTGCTCATGCCAAAGCCTGGATGCAGGCCCTGGGGCTGATTGGTGGCGCTGAAAGTTTTTTCAGTGAGTTGTCTTTTGGTGAACAACGACTTGTGCTGCTGGCCCGTGCCATGGTGAAGCAACCACTGATCCTGATACTGGACGAGCCCTGCGTCGGCCTCGATGATGTATACAGGGCGAGACTGCTGCAGCTGCTGGACCTTATAGCCGCACAAGGGCAGACCCATCTTATCTATGTAAGCCACACTGACGAAGAAGCCCCGCGCAGCATTAATCATCATTTAGTCTGCGAAATGGATCAGGAAGAATCAGTCGGTCGCTGGCGTAGCCGTCCAGCGCTCAATCAGGCGTAACAACTCTCTTTTACTGAACGGTTTAGTCAGGACATCATCCATGTCCGCCTGCAGGCAGCGTTGTTTATCCTGTTCCAGGGCGCTGGCGGTGATGGCGACTATGGGCGTCCGTGGCCCTGATAGTTGCCTGATCTGGGCTGTGGCCGCATAACCGTCCATCACCGGCATCTGACAATCCAGCAGAATGAGGTCGAAGTCATGATTGCGGACGGCGTCTACTGCGGCCGCGCCATTGGGGACAATATCAAGAAGGCAATGACTGCTGGCCAGAAAAGCTTTGGTTAATTGCTGATTAATGGGGTCGTCCTCGGCCAGCAGGATGCTTAGAGGGCGACTTTTGACGGGCGCCCCGTCGACAGCAATATCTTCTGTGGCCGGGATGGCGGCACGCGGTGCGCGCAACTGCAGCGTAAATGTGGAGCCTTTACCTTTCTCGCTGGAGACAGCGATAGTGGCGTCGAGTTTGTTGGCCAGTTGATGGGCTATTGTCAGCCCAAGCCCGGTGCCGGAGTAAGAACGGCTATCGCGATCATCGACCTGATAAAACGCGTCAAACAGGCGAGGTTGATCAGTGCTGGCGATACCAATACCGGTATCCGTCACACTGAACAGTAAATCCTCATCTTTAACCGTGGCACTCACGGACACAGAGCCCATACTGGTAAATTTGATCGCGTTACTGACAAAGTTGTGCAGTATCTGGCGAATGCGCAAAGCGTCGCCGATTCGTGGCATATGGCCTGAGTCATCGAGATTCACAATCAGTTCCAGGCCCTGCTGTTTTGCCAGCGGCAAAAACATGCGACTCAGTTTCTCCAGAATATCGGCGGGACTGAACACGACCTTTTCGATGGTGATTTCATTGGCCTCAACTTTGGAGAAATCGAGAATGTCATTGATGATCTCCAGCAGCGTTGCACCGGCATCGTGAATGGCATGTAAGGTCTGTCGTGACCGGCGGTCGTCGACATGCTCCAGTGCGATATCTGTCAGCCCCATGATGGCATGCAAAGGCGTGCGAATTTCATGACTGACGCGTGCCACAAAACGTGATTTAGCCTCATTCGCAGCTCGCGCATCATTGGCCAGCCTTTCGGCGGTATCCCGCGAATTGCGCAGTGCTGCGTTGGCCTCCTGCAGCGCTTTCTCATGGCCTTGCCTGCGCTCGGCATTCACGAGCAGCTCGGCAAGCAGCTTGAGAATGGTGATATCAACTTCAGACCAGTGACGCTCCTGGTGTACGGCATCAAAGCCGATGAAGCCGGTGCAGCGATCATTGTCGATCAATGGGATAGTGACGATGGAACGAATCTGCTGGGGTTCGAGTATGTTGCGCAGGACGTTGTCTTCAGGGAGCTCGGATACGCGAGTGCAATAGAACGGCAGGCCGCTGGTATGAGTGTTTACCCACAGTGGTATGTCATCGATAGGCACGTTCTGCAAGTTGTCTATTTCCGGGGTTATCCCGTCCCGACACCATTCGTGGGTGTTGCGTATGATGCGCTCGTCGAACAGATAATCCATACGATAGGCACGGTCTGCACCAACAAACTGACCAACGTCGCGCAGAGCTTCGGTTGTCAGATGATCAATTTCCATGGCATCGGCCCTGACCATTTTCATTGACAGCGTGATCAGCAGATTTTCCAATTGTGATCGGTAAAGCGATTGCGTGCGCGCCAGCTCAAGTTCGGTAATATCGTAGTTGACCCCAATGATCTGCGCTGAACCATCTTGCGCTGTCGTCAAGGAGGCATAACCTGCCAGCTTTTTAGTCACGCCGCCTGGCGTTGTGATGCGAAATTGATATTCGGCTGGTTCTTTGAGGTCCAGCTTGATCAGGTTGCCAAGCAGGGTAACCACATCGGCCGCGTCTGCTGGGTCAAGCCAGCGCCGGAAGTCATCTATACCGCCGCTGAACTGTGCCGGGTCGACTTCAAACAGCCTGAACATTTCCTCGTCCCAGTTCAGTGTCTGCGAACTTAGTTTGTACTCCCAGACACCAATGCCACCAGCATGTGTGGCAAGCGACAGGCGGCGGCTGCGCTCGATTTCACTCAGACGATTCTGCGACTGCTGCAGCGCGTTGCCCAGTTTGTCGAGAATGCGCATGAATTGGTGGCTGTCGGTCTCCGACAGTGACCAGGTATCACAATGAATAATCAGTGTAGCATTGTCCGCAACAGGAAAGTGGCGCATCGCAGCCGGTGTTTCATCTGCATGTCGGGACAAAAGCTGTCGTGTTGTTGAATTGTCGGGGACCAGGACAACAGTTTCGTCGCCAGGAACGTGCATGACAGGCTTTAGCTCGAGGGCAGCGTAGCCTTGAGCGCAGCGGACCTGTATGTGTTCGAAGAGAGTGGAAAGAAATCGTCGGCATAACACATCGGCACGATCTTCAAGCGAAATGGCGAGTGCCAGGCCCAGTAACAGACGATGTGTTGACCCGGCATCATGTATTGGAGGAATGTTTTCAGTCACAGGGACATCTCACATTAAAGCCTCGCGCATTGCCTGACAGGTTGCTGGCCATGCCTCTTGCAGTTGAGCCAGCAACTGCTGGCATGTCTGGCTGTCTCCTCGTTCACCATGTGTTTCCAGTTCAGCCATCAACTCAGCCACCCGTCGCGCGCCGATGCTAATGCTGGAAGCACGCACGCTGTGCGCCAGGCTGGCAGCCCCGGCCAGGTCCTGATCAATGTTAATGGCCTTCTGCAAAGCAAGGATGATCGCGGATAAGTGAGATTGATAATGCTCGTGTAGCGACTGCAGTAAAGCCTGTTCATCGGACTCGAGTTCCTGCGGGAGCCGTTTGGCATCAAACAGCGCTGAGGATTTGCTTCGAGCCGGAAGCGTATTCATGTCAGTCACCCCAGGGAGAGTTCATAACCTTCGCCACGCCGGGTACGAATCCTGAAAGACGGATCTGCCGTTGCCAGCTTGCGGCGCAGGCGGCTGATGAGAATATCGATAGATCGATTGCTGGGATCCATTTCATAGCCATAAAGGCTCTGAAACGCCCCATAGCGATTGATAAAATGCGGCTGCTGACAGAAGAACAGCTCCAGCAAGGCGGCCTCCTTCTCAGTCAGTGGTACGGATTTCCCATTATCACCGATAATACTGTGGCTCTGGCGGTCCAGCCTGAAGGTTTCATTGAGTGGGATGGTCATGGCCGAGCGTGCCGCGCCCTGATGGTCGGGGACCCGGGACAGTCGCTGTCGATTGCGATTCACTACCTCGATGCGTGCCACCAGTTCTTCCAGGTCGCATGGCTTGACGATGTACTGGTCGGCACCGCCGTTCAGGCAGGATACTTTGATATCTGTGGTGTCGTCGTTCGATAACATGATGACGGGCCTGTCCAGATAAACGCGTATCTGCCGACATAAATCCAGTCCGGATTGCGACTCATTGCCCAGGTGGTAGTCCAGAATAAAGACATCGGGCAACTCACCATCCGTTACGCCGTTCAGGCTGGAAGCCTGAGTGGATGGCAAAACTTGCGTGGCGTCATTACAGACGAGGCATTGATAGCCTCGATTTTTTAACTGATGCGACAGTATCCGGGTGTATACCGGGTCGTCATCAACAAGCATTAATACCGAATTGTTATTATTCATACCGTAAAGCAGGTAGCGTACATTTTTTTACAATGACTGTGAACTGGATCAACGACAAACGATACCGTTTTTAGCACTATCGAAACTGCGAGCCAGATAATAACAGAAAAAAGCGCCGGAAATGTGGGGAGTATGAAACTGATGAAACAAGAATTTTGCGCGGTGGTGAAAGCCAGGCGATCCTTCGTCTTTGTGATGGCCGCCTGGCTGCTGACGCTGGGTGTTGTGCAGTTGCTGGGGCAAATCTAGCGACCTGTCCTCAGTAGGGCGCCCCGGCGATGCTGCCATCTCCTGGCAGAAACAGCATGGCCTCGTCAGGAGCCTGGTAAAGGCGTGTCACCATCAGCAGGACACCCGGGACGTCAAGAAGCTCGGCGTCAGACAGCACCAGCTTGCCGCGGATCCGCTGCTGCTCCACGAAGGCCAGTCCATTCCGGGAGAACCGCAAGTGACTGAAGTATTCGCCGGAACGTCCCCACTTCGATGAAATCATTTCCTGGCCGACTTGCCCGTCCAGTCGCGCGAACGGATAAAACCAGCGTGCACCCTGCACACCTGCAAGGTAAGTAATAATATGCCCGTCAGGGTAGTACCACGCCTCCTGCTCGGTCCGGAAGCTGAACGTGGCAGGGTTTCCATTCGGCCAGAAAACGGTTTCTTCACCGCGTGTCCAGCCATATGCCAGCAACTGACCATTGGGGTAGTAGATGGCTGAATTGCGGCCTGGATGTGTTGTGAAAACCTGGCCATTCGGGAAGTACCAGGCCTGATTGAACAGATCAATGGATACCTGGCGCCCATTGGCATAGGTATTCTGATAGCGTGTCCCGCCATCGTGCACAACCGGCTGGCAGGCAAGGCGATTCAGTTCGCGCATTTGTTGACTGGCCAGCTGCAGTTCGGCGACATCATCATTGTTGGCAGGCAACAGCAGGTTCAGTGCAGTCATCTTCGCCATGAACTCAAGCGTGGCGCAGGCACTTGCAACATACTCTTCGTCTGCATGACTGACACTGACCGGTATCAGCAGGCAGGCTGGCAGTATAATGCCGAACAGGCGTCGTATATAACGGTTTCGGATGGTCTTGACTTCTCGTTTGTTACTCATGCCGCTGCTCCTTCGCATTGCCTCTGACTGTGCCCAACTAGCGATTGGGCGCTAACAGAGACAGCCTAGAAGCCTGAGTATTAACCTTTGCTGAACAGCCTGAATTAACGGGCAGGAAGATTCAGAATGCCGCCCCGGATGTTGGCAACTTTGTCAAAGCCAGCGCTTTTCAGAATGCTGTAGGCCAGCGATGATCGTTTGCCTGAGCGGCAAAGAGTCACTATCGGTTTGTCGCCGGGTATTTCTGAAAGACGATCACGCAGCTGATTTAATGGGATGCTGATGGCGTTGCTGAGAATTGAAATATCCTGTTCAACCTCTTCGGCTTCGCGAACATCAATGATTGTCACAGATGGCTGGTTATGTACCACCCATTCTGGTGTTACCTCGGGGATGCCTGCGAAACTTATGCGAATATCTGCCCAGTCGGGTTCGTCAGGTAACTTGCCGTCTTCTGGTTTGCCACTTCGCATGTTCGCAGGAAGTGCCTCATCTATTTTTTTGGGATGAGGTAATTGCATGGCTTTCATGTATTGTACAAAATCGGTTTCATTTGCATTTCCCCCTACTCTGGGATTGTGCAGCTTTTCTTCCGCGACGGACGAGCGTGTGCGTCCATTGTAGTCATGGGCGGGGTAGATGGCGCAATCGTCAGGCAGTGAGAAAATCTGCTCGGTTATGGAGTGGTACAGGCGAGATGCATCGCCCTGCTGAAAATCGCTGCGTCCGCAGCCGCGGATCAATAATGCATCACCAGTGAATGCCATGCTGTAATCGTCCAGCACATAAGTCAGACAACCGGCGGTATGGCCCGGTGTGGCTCTGACTTCCAGCTTGACACCCTGCACGCCAAATTTGTCGCCGTGCTTTAGTGGCAGGTCAACGTTTTCGGCTCCGGCAGCAGCTGACGAGGCTATCCAGCAGCCTGTATGCTGCTTCAAAAGCCATGCTGCAGTAACGTGGTCGGCATGTGCGTGGGTATCAGCAACGATCTTTAGTTTGAGCTCCAGTTCTCTGAGCATGGCAAGATCGCGGGTCACCTGTTCGAATACCGGGTCGATCAGGATCGCCTGACCCGAGTGTTCATCTGCCAGTAGGTAAGTGTAGGTGGAAGATACCGAATCATACAGTTGTCTGAAGATCATGCTGCGTTCCTGTTATTTACCAAATTGTCATGATTTTGTCATGTAACAGTGTCATTACTATCCCTCATATCGAAACACAAATCATTGATAGGCATCAATAAAGCGTCAGTCTGAGGGCTGAGACCGGGAGCCGTGGATTTTTCGAGACTTGTCACAGTTCTGACAAAGAACTCGTTCAGTATACGGCCATTCAGGATTCTTGATTCCATCCCGGAGAGAGCTAAGGTATGAATATTAAAACAATCTTTGGTGTCAGTGTATTGGCCGCAGCAGTCGCAGCTTGCGATGGCGGTGGTGTCACGCTGGCTCCTTCCACAACTGTTTCAAACTCCAACAACACCACTAACACTGGTGGCGACAGCGGTGGTGGTACAACCAACCCTTGTGCCAGCTACAGCGTGTCCGGGCAGGCAGTACAGGGAACGTTCAGTGGTGGCAACTGCACTTACTCAAACACCTTTGTCAGCGACACACGTCCTCTGACCACCGATCTGGTCATCAATGAGCTGCCAAATGATGGCCTGCACATTTTTGAAGACAGCCTGTTCGTTGGTCGCGATGTTAACGCCAACTCTGCAGCCCAGGGCGTCCGTATTCCTCAGGATGGCGAGGGTGCAACCCTGACAATCGGCGCCGGCGCCAAGATTGCCTTCTTTAATGCGGAAGACTACGTCAGAATCGCACGTGGTTCGCGCATTGTTGCCGATGGCACTCGCAACAAACCGATTATTTTCAGTGCGGTCCGTGACCTGCGTGATAACCAGGCAACTGAATCTGATCGTGGTCTGTGGGGTGGCATGCAGATTAACGGTAACGGTTTGACCAACAAATGTACTGATGCTGACCGCCAGGCGACGGCAAACAACCCGCATAACTGCCATGTGACCGCTGAGGGTCGTCCAGCTACTTACGGAGGCAACAACAACGCAGAAAGTTCAGGCCTGCTGCGTTATGTCCAGATCCGTCACGCTGGTTTCGAAGTGGTTGATGGCGACGAGCTGAATGGTCTGACCCTGAACGCGGTAGGTTCTGGAACAACTATCGAGTATGTGCAGACTTACACCACGCTCGACGACGGTTTCGAAATGTTCGGTGGTGCTGTTGACCTGAAGAACGTTGTGGCTGTTAACGTGGGCGACGACTCGATCGACTATTCTGAAGGCTGGGTAGGCGACATCCAGTTTGCGCTGATCGTCCAGACTTCGGGCTCCAACCGCTGCATCGAAGCCGATAACACTGGCGACTCGCAGCCTGACGATATCGCTCCCTTCACCAAGGGCCGTGTTTCCAACATGACCTGTATCACCTCAAACGTTGATACCAACGCAGGTACTGCGCCTTCCTCCAAAGGTGATGCAGAAGGCCCGCTGTACCGTGAAGGCAGCTACTTTGAGCAGTACAACTCAATCATTACTTCCAATGCCAGCGGCATGGCCAGTAACGAGTGTTTCGAAGTGGAAAGCTCTCAGACAATTGCTGGTATCAACAGCGGTATCAGTGCAGCCAGCGGTAACGTAGTGGCCTGTACCGAGTCACTGAAAGTATCTTCAAGTGCCGGTCTGGATCTGCGCAACTGGTGGACAAGCAATGGCAACGCCGTCATTGATGCCTCAGCCAATCTGCCGGCTACGGTGATCACTGGTCTGAGTCCGTCCAACCCGACCGCTTACATCACTGCTCCAAACATGACCGATGCCAACGGTGCGGCGATCAACGTGACTGTGTTCGATGTGACTCGCCTGCAGGACGATTTCAGCGCTGACGCAGCGCCGGCCCTGGGTAGTTCGGGCAGCAGCTCGTTCTTTGAGGCGGTCGACTTCATCGGTGCTGTAAAAGAGGGTGACGACTGGGTATCTGGCTGGACAACTGGCCTGTAACAGTCAGCGCAATTGAGCGCAGCCCAGAGCGGGGATGAGGCCGAACAGGACTTGTCCCCGTTCGGGTTTCCAGAATGGCATAGATTAACGTAAAGGTGATGAATATGAAGAACTGGCAACCACGCAAACTGACGTGTGCGATTGCAGTCGTAATGTCGGGTGCAGCAACCGCTTCAAGCAATGTTCTGGCGCAGGACGAGGTTGGACAGGCTGCCCAGGTCGCGGCACCTCAGGTGGAAGAAATCATGGTTATGGGACGCCTGCGCGATGCGGCGCGCTCCATCATCATGGAGCGGGTGGAACAGCCGTTCGCAGCCGAGGTTGTAGGTGTTGAACAGATCTCGCGTGCCGGCGATTCCGATGTAGCGATGGCCCTGCGTCGTGTGACGGGCCTGTCGCTGGTGGATGGCAAGTTCATCTATGTCCGTGGTCTGGGCGAGCGCTACTCCAGTGCAACACTGAACGGCGCAGAAATTCCATCTCCAGAGTTGAGCCGAAACGTAATCCCGCTCGACTATATCCCTGCTTCGATCCTCGATTCAGTCAAGGTACACAAAGCATATTCTTCGGATCAGCCCGCTGCATTTGGCGGCGGCAACGTGGATATCCGTACCCGTGGTACTCCGGACGACCTGGTATTCGATGTTTCGGTTGGTGCTGGATGGAACACCGAAAACAGTGGCGACGGGCTACGTAATCTGGGGGACCAGGGTGACCTGCCAGAAGGTATCGTAAATGCCTTGAATACTTACCAGGGCGATATCAGTCCATCGAACATCACCCGTTTTGAATATCCGGGCGTTGGCACCCCATCTGAAGCCCAGCGGCTGGAGGGTATTCGCATCAACCGTGAACTGATGCGGTCATTGAACCGGGATGTCGACATTGAGAGAGAGACCTCGCTTGATCCGGATACCAACGCCTCCATCACACTGGGTAATGCGTTCGATATCACCAATGATTTGACTTTCGGTGTACTTGCAAACGGCGCTATTGGTACAACGCAAAGTAATTCAGATCAGTTCGAGCAGAGTTTCAGCAACCCGGATGAAACTTTCCGCAATATCCAGCGGACGTTTACCAATGACAGCCTGACTGCTGCGCTCAATCTGAGCCTGAGTTACCAGGATCGCCATACTATTTCAACGAACTCCTACCTGCTGCAGGATGATGAGGATCAGGCGTCCATCGTGCTGGGCTTCAACCCGGATTTCCAGCAGGCCAGTGGTCGCCAGCGCAAGACCAACGTATCGCGTCTTGAGCAGCGCGAACTGTTTGTCAATCAGGTGGTGGGTGAGCATTCTCTGGAAGCTTACGATCTGGAACGCCTGCCGATGCGCGATTTGTTCAGTTTCGTGAACGGAGTTGATCTGCGCTGGTTCTATTCCGACGCGCAGGCCAGTACCAGTGTGCCCAATTCCAGTTCGGTACAGTCTACCAACATTTTGGATCCAGGCTCTCAGCAACTGATTTCAACTCAGGTAAACACCGGCTCATCAGCGCAGTTTGCGTTCCTTGAACTTGAGGACAGTGTCGAGAGCTGGGGCTATCAGGCCGATGCCCATTTTGACCTTGGTTTCACAAACGGTACCGTTTCTGGTGGCTACAACTATAGTGAAAAGGCTCGTGAGTATTACGGCTACACAGCCAATATCGTGATGGGCCCGATCGCCAGGGAAGGTCTGCCTTCACAGGTTTTTAGTGACGACAATCTGACGGACCTCAATAATGGTTTCTTCCTGAACATGGGATCCAATTTTGGTACTGAAAGTTACGTTGCTGGTGAGACCAAAATGGCTGCTTTCGGTTCTGTTGATGCCTACTTCATGGACAACTGGCGTATGACGGCAGGTGTTCGCTGGGAAGATTTCGCCCGCGGTGTGATCCCCCTGAACCTGCTGGACTATTCAGGCGATTTTTTGAACAGAGCGATTGACGATATGAACCAGCCGGGCAGTAACGCCTCGCTTCGTGACGATGACTTCTATCCGGCGGTCGCATTGACCTATATGCAGGATGGCCTGTTTGGTACTGATAATTTTCAGGTACGACTCGGCTATGGCAAGACGGTTGTACGTCCGGACCTGCGTGAGTATGCAGACATTCAGTTCATCGACCCTGAGTTGAATGACCGCGTACAAGGCAACCCGAACCTTATCTTCTCGGATATTGATCATATTGATTTGCGAACCGAACTGTTCTTTGATAACGGTGACAATCTGACGGTTTCGTTGTTCTACAAAGATATTGCCAACCCGATCGAACGAGTTGAACGACCTGGACCACAGGATGCACGCCTGTTGAGCTTTGAGAACGCGCTGGCGGGTGAGATCTATGGTGTCGAATTCGAAGGTCTGAAAAACATCGGGCGCGGCTTCTTTGTCAGCGGCAATGTGGTGCTGAGCGATTCAGAACTGTCGTTTGACGCTGCCAGCTCGCAGACCAGCCTGGACCGTCGATTGACCGGCCACTCGGAATATGTGGTGAACACGCAATTAGGCTACGACTCTGACAACGGCAGACACGCCGCCTCTTTGCTGTACAACGTGTTTGGTGAACGGGTCTTCTTCGGTGGTCGTAACTCGTCTCCGGATGCTTTTGAGAACCCGTTCCACTCACTGGACCTGACGTACTCGTACTTCCCGACAGACCGCATTACTGTCAGATTGCGTGCGCAGAACCTGCTCGACGAAAACCGCGAATTCTATCAGGATGATGTAAAAATCATCGATGTTGCTACCGGTTCGCGTTTGCGTCTTGACCTGCAGTGGAAACTGTAAGGTTTATTCGGAGACGATGCTGAACAAGCTTGCGCAAACCCGCCTGTGGGTGTCTGGACTTGCAGTACTGCTGACGCTGGCAGCGCTGATCTGGTCCGGATACTCGCTGGCGAGACTGTTCTGGTTGCTGGTGCCTGATGCCGCAGAAGGTATTGCGCCGCCGTCCGTAACCCGCGCCGATAATGTAGCGACGCAGTCCCGATCTGTAGATCTTGCCCGCATTGCCCAGGCTTTCACATTGACGGAAGCCAGCGGGCTGTCGGCTTCGAACATGACCAGTGAGACTGCTACGGCCGATGACACTCGCTTGCAGCTGGTGTTACGCGGTGCCGTACTCAGCACTGAGCCGTCCTCTTCCCGAGCCATCATTGCCAGTGGCGACCAGCAGCAGGTTTACCGACCCGGCGATGCGCTGCAGGGTACCTCCGCCGGTGTGACACTTCAGCAGGTCTTCAGCGACCATGTCACTCTGAACAACAATGGTCGGACAGAGCGACTACGGCTTTATGATCCTGCTGCAGCCGATGGGT
This sequence comes from Gammaproteobacteria bacterium UBA2675, assembly GCA_002354805.1. Lineage (GTDB taxonomy): Bacteria > Pseudomonadota > Gammaproteobacteria > Pseudomonadales > Pseudohongiellaceae > Pseudohongiella. The sequence goes on along the minus strand of DEMH01000014.1, from coordinate 261,255 downwards.
CGATTTCATCTGTTGCACCAGTCGCGGCTGCCCAGTCGAGCTCCGGGAGTGCTGACACGACGGAACCTGTGTCTGGCATGGATCAGGCAGCAGAGTTGGCTCGCGTCATGCGGCTGCAGATGGTCAATCTGGATGGTGTCGCTGGTCTGCGCATCCGTCACGGTAGTCGTGCCGATCTGCTGTCAAATGCCGGCCTGGCAATTGGCGACATCATTACTGCCGTCGATGGAACGGCCATCAATGACCTTGGTCAGCTGCAAAATCTGATGAGTCAGCTGCAGCAATCACAAACAGTGCAGCTGCAGGTGTCACGCGATGGCATCTTGCAGACTGTCAATCTGAACAGGGCCACGCTTGGCCTGCCGTGATATGAGAGAGTTAATGAAAGCGAATCCTGCCAATCTGCTTATCCGCAAATTCCAGCTCGACTGGATGGCTCCTGTGTGCCTGTCATTCATGCTGGCATTGTCATCCGTGACAGTCATTGCCCAGGAAGCCATGTGGACGCCCAATTTTCGTAACAGTGACATTCTTGAGGTCATTCGGGCGGTCCAGGATGTGACCGGGAAAACAATGATTCTGGATCCGCGCGTACGTGGCGAAATTACCGTTATCAGCAGCACGCCTGTCAACGCTCAGGACTATTACCGTATTTTTCTGAGAGCTCTGGACATCACCGGATTTACCGCCGTGGAAACCGGCGACGATATGGTCAGTATCGTACCGTCGCAGGAAGTGCGCTCGGCGCCGCTGCCATTCTCGACTTACGACAGCAACGACAGCAGTCGCTATGTCACCGAGGCCATTCAGCTCGACAATGTGTCCGTCAATCAGGTGCTGCCAGTGCTGCGTCCGCTGGTGTCGCAAAGCAACGGGCAGATGTCTGCTTATCCCGATGGAAATATGATCATTCTGGTCGACACGGTTGCCAATGTGCAGCGTATTCGACAGATTCTGGATCGCATTGATCAGTCTTCAGTGCCGGAAACCGAAGTCGTCAGCCTGCAGTTTGCACAGGCCAGCGACATTGTTGCCCTGCTTCGCGAAATGAATGAAGACCAGGTGGCCGCTGATCAGGAGCCGGTCACCTCGCGGCTGCAGATCAATGCGGATACACGCACGAACTCAGTGCTGGTGACAGGTGGCAAACGACAGCGGGACACCATCCGGGAACTCATTACCCTGCTTGATAAACCGCGTGAGCAGACCGGCAACACTCGTGTTGTCTATCTGGAATACGCAAGCGCCGAGCGAGTCGCTGAGGTGCTGACCTCAGTCATACGCAACACCTTTCAACTGGGTGGTGCGGCGCCGGGGCAGGGTGTCACCGAGGGTGCAGCGGCCGATGGGGCGCGCCGAGCCAGTGTTGAAGCTGACCCTGACAATAACGCGGTCATCATTACTGCAGACATGGACATCATCGATTCGCTGATGGATGTTGTGCAGCGACTGGACATCCAGCGCGCCCAGGTTCTGGTCGAGGCCATTATTGTCGAGATCAATGATGATGTGGGGCAGAACCTCGGAATCCAGTGGCTGTTCAGGGACGAAAGTGGCGCGTTTGCCGGCAGTTTCGAGCCCGGAGCGAATCTGCAGCGACTTGGACTTATTGCCGATGGCGCACTCAATGAAGATCGCGAGGAAGGCCTGCAAAACCTGGCGGCCGGTCTGGCCAGCGCAGCCGGCCAGACCATTGGTATCGGTCGCCTCGGTGGCAGCACCGACCTGCTGGCGCTGATAGATCTGTTACAGGCCAATTCCGGCGCCAACATTCTGTCTACGCCAAACATACTGACCACGGATAACACCGAAGCACTGATTACTGTTGGCGAGAGTGTGCCGTTCATCACCGGCTCCTACACCAGCACGGGCAATAGCGGCAACGTTCAGAATCCATTTCAGACCATTACCCGGCAGAATGTAGGTACAACCCTGCGAGTGACGCCACACGTCAATCGTGGTGACAAAGTAGCGCTGGACATCGCTCAGGAAATCTCCAGTATTTCCCAGAAAGCAGGTGCGGTGGACCTGATCACCAACGAACGCAAAATTGAAACTCGCGTCACGGTAGCAGATGGTGAGACCGTCGTGCTGGGCGGCCTGATCCGCGACAATGTGGTTCAGAGTGAAAGTCGGGTGCCGGTACTGGGCAGCGTACCAGGCCTGGGCCGACTGTTCCGTTCCACCTCCAGTTCGGTACAGAAGACCAATCTGCTGGTGTTCATAAGGCCGACGATCCTGCGCGATGACAACGCCCTGCGCGGTGCCACCGCCGAAAAGTACGAACACATCCGTAATCAACAGCTTCTGCAGCAGCCTGTCCATGGTGGTATTTTCGGCGACTCACAAATGCCACTGCTGCCTGCCTGGGAGACTCTGCTGGACGCCCCTGAAGCCGGGGCGCAGGAAGATCAGCCGTGAACCAGCACTATGTTCTGCCCTATGATTTTGCCAATGGCAAAGGCGTACTGCTTGACGACGGAGAAGTGATCTGTCGGGGTGAACCTGCGCTGAATGTGCTGCTGGAACTGCGTCGCATCATGGGTCATGGTTTCACGCCGGTCGTGATATCAGCAAACGAATTTCAGCAGCGGCTGACCACGCTTTATCAAAGTGGGGCAGATGACGCCCAGCGCGCGGCCGATGAGCTGGGCGGTGATATCGATCTGACGGCCCTGGTTGATGATATCCCGGGCAACAGCGATCTGCTGTCTGATGCCGACAATGCCCCGGTGATCAGATTGATCAACGCCGTGCTTTCCCAGGCTGTTCGCGAGCAGGCGTCAGATGTACATATCGAACCCTTCGAGCAGCGCGTCGCAATCCGCTTTCGCGTGGATGGTGTCCTGCGCGATGTGCTGGCGCCGCGCTCTGAGCTGGGACCCGTGCTGGTCTCACGTCTCAAGGTAATGGCGCGCCTGGACATCGCCGAAAAGCGACTGCCTCAGGATGGACGCATCAGCGTCAGGCTGGCGGGTCACGCAGTGGATATTCGCCTGTCCACCATTCCATCTGCGTTTGGAGAGCGCGTCGTGCTTCGCCTGCTGGATCAGGCTGCCGGCCAGCTAAAGCTGGAGCAGCTGCAGATGCCGGCACCCATTCATGCGCTGTTTGCCAGTGCTCTGGCTAAACCCCACGGTATCATTCTGGTCACCGGACCAACGGGCTCCGGTAAAACCACAACGCTTTACGCAGGTCTGCAGCATATCAACAGTCGTGAGCGCAATATCCTGACGATTGAAGATCCGGTCGAATACGTGCTGCCCGGCATCGGTCAGACGCAGGTCAACACCAAAGTCGATATGAGTTTTGCACGGGGATTGCGTGCCATTCTGCGGCAGGATCCCGACGTGGTGATGGTGGGTGAAATCCGTGACCAGGAAACTGCGGCGATTGCCGTGCAGGCATCATTGACCGGACATCTGGTGTTGTCGACACTGCATACAAACACGGCGGTGGGTGCGGTCACCAGACTGCAGGATATGGGCATTGAGCCCTTTCTGCTGGCGTCCAGTCTGCAACTGGTGCTGGCGCAGCGTCTTGTTCGACGTTTATGTAAGGACTGCAAACAACCGGTTGCTACCGATGCTACTGAACAGCAGCGTTTCGGATTTGCTGAGGGAACACAGATATGGCGTGCCGCCGGCTGTGATCAGTGCAACGACACTGGTTACCGAGGCCGAACCGGCCTTTACGAGGTACTGGAAGTGGACGCAATCATGCGTCGACTGATTCACGACCAGGCTGGAGAGCCAGCCCTGGAAGCCCATGTAAGGGCGACCAGTCCTGCCTTGTCCGAGCACGGCATGCAGCGAATACTGGCTGGCGAAACCAGTCTGGAAGAAGTGCTGCGGGTGACTGCCATGGGCACGGGGATCTAGGTCATGGCTTCGTTCCGCTACAAAGCACTCGGCGCCGACAGCAAGCCGGTGAGTGGTGTGCTGGAGGCTGACAGCGAGCGTCAGGCGCGTGCACGGCTGCGCAGCCAGGGCATGAAACCCATGACGGTCACTGTGACCAGTGCAGCCAATGACGCCAGTGGCGGTCAGTCCCTCTGGTGGCGACCGCGACGCCTGTCAGTCGCCCAGCTTTCATTAATTACCAGACAACTGGCGTCGCTGGTGCAATCAGGCATGCCGCTGGACGAGGCACTGCAGATCAGCGCCCGGCAGTCACGGCAGATTAAGGTGAAAGGCATACTGTCTCAGGTCAGGTCGCGGGTTGTCGAAGGCCATTCGCTGGCACAGGCAATGTCAGAACACCCGGCGGCGTTTGACCGAATGTATTGCGCCATGGTGCGGGCAGGTGAATCCGCGGGTTACTTGGGTCCGGTTCTGGAGCGCCTGGCAGAGTACACAGAAACAGGCCAGCAGGCGCGTCAGAAACTCAGCACCGCCATGATCTACCCTCTGGCATTACTGTCGGTCAGTCTGCTGGTAGTGGCCTTGCTGATGACCTTTGTGGTGCCGCGACTGGTTACCATGTTTGACACATCGGGACGCGACCTGCCTGATCTGACACAGGCTTTGATCAACGTAAGTGAGTTTATGGGCTCACCATGGGCCCTGCTGTTGCTGTGCGCCATTGCATTATGCGGGGTGCTGTTTCGCTGGTGGCTGCAGGCTGTCGAAAACCGCCTGCGCTGGCATGGGTTTTTACTCAAGGTGCCAGGTGTTGGTGAAAACCTGCGGCAGCTGGAAAGTGCACGTTTCGCTTCTACGCTGGCGATACTTCTTGGCTCCGGAGTGCCATTGCTGGAATCAGTCCGCATTGCGGCACAGGTTCTCAATAACGAGGTCATGCGCGCCGCGGCACGCACCGTGGCGACTGCAGTCCAGGAGGGTGGCAGCTTCAGCAAGAGCCTGCGTCAATGCGCGGCCTTTCCTCCACTCCTTGAGCAGATGGCCGCCAATGGAGAGGCGAATGGCAGCCTGGGGCGTCAGCTGGCCTATGCAGCCGAAAACCAGGAACGGGAATTGAGCATCAGGCTCAGCACCATGATGGCATTGATGGAACCGCTGACCATTGTGCTGATGGGCGGTCTGGTGACATTGATCATGCTGGCAGTTCTGCTGCCAATTTTTGATATCAACACATTGATATAACGAGTTCAGACGATGGGTGATTCTATGTTGGTTAAAACCGCTGCCGTTAACAGCACAAACTGCTCAGCTCTGGCTCTGCCAGAAGCCAAAGCTATCAGTAAGCAACAAGGCTTCAGTCTCATCGAGATACTGGTAGTGCTGGTCATCATGGGCCTGCTTATCAGCATTATTGCGCCCAATGTTCTCGGCCGTGCCGATGAGGCACGAGTGCAGAAAGTGTTCGCCGATTTCAGCGCCATCGAAACTGCGTTGCGTATGTATCGCCTGGATAACTATGCCTATCCCAGCAGTGAGCAGGGGCTGCAGGCACTGGTAGACCGTCCGACGCTGGAGCCGGTGCCGGCAAACTGGAAGCAGGATGGCTACCTGGAAGCACTGCCTGTCGATCCGTGGGGGAATCCCTATCGCTATCTGAGTCCTGGTCAGAACGGTCAGTACGACATTTTTACCTTTGGTGCCGACGGAACGCGTGGTGGTGAGGGACAGAACGCTGATTATGGCAACTGGCAGAATCAGGAACAGTAATCCGATGAGCGCTGGCGCGGCCCGTGGTTTCAGCCTGGTCGAGCTCCTGGTGGTGATGGCAATCGCTGCGCTGCTGGTCAGCACGGTGGCGTTCTCCCTGGGGCGGGATTCAGACGCTGACGGTCTGGCTCTGGACATCGCAGAGGATGTGAGCCAGCTGCTTGGCATTGCTTCAAATCGGGCTGTTGTCATGGCGCAACCGATAGGAATGCATTTGAGGGCTCCTGAAGATTTGGCTGATGAAGGCTGGCAGCTCGTGTGGTCCCGTTGGCGTAACGGTCAGTGGCAGATTGATGACGACATGGAATTACAGGCTGAGTTGCCGCAATCCCTGCAGCTCGAGCTGTGGGTTGAAGAACAGCCTGTTGATCTGGCCCGTCGTGCGCTGCAATCTCGCGATGAGTTAAATGAGCCGGTGCTGGTCATGTATCCGACTGGCGAAACGACGCCATTCAGCCTGCAACTGTCTGTGCAAACGGCGAGTGGAGAAACACAGCTTGCTCGTGTCGCCACTCAGGAATCAGGGGTCATCGAAACACAGTGGTAGCGAAAAATTTCCACAGCCCGCTGGTTCGGATACTGCAGTTGATGAGCCCGCAATGGTGAGCGCATGATGCACAATCAGCGATCGGAACAGCTTGGCTTTACCCTGATTGAGGTGATGGTGGCATTGCTTGTCGTCGGAATAGCGCTGCCGGCGCTGATGTTCCAGTTGGGCGCACAACTGGATGCGACCGACCGGTTTCGCCAGCAGACTATTGCCAGCTGGGTTGCTAAGAATCAGATGTCACATTTACAGCTGGATGCGGCGGCGGGAATGATGACGACTGCGGCGTTCCGGGAGGGCGAAACTGAACTTGCCGGGCGTCGATGGTCATGGCAATTGTCGGTGGAAGAGACACCTGTGCCGGGTCTGCTGCGCCACCGGCTTGATGTAGCAGCCAAGGAGAGGCCCGCCGACACACTGGCCAGTCTGACCAGTTATTTGTCAGCTGCACAGGCGATTGGCCCATCAGCGCTCGGGGGAGATGCCGATGGTCAGGACTGAACGTGGATTTACGCTGGTCGAACTGCTGATCGCGATGTCAATCACGGTCATGATCGCTGCAGTGTCCTATCAGTTTCTGGACAGCGCGATTGAAGCCCGTGAACGCGGCGATCAACTCATGCAGGAAATAGAGCAGATCGAACGGTTCTGGCAATTATTGAACGGCGATATCGAGCACATTGCCAATCGCCCATTACCGATGCCGGCCACCGGGGTTGATCCGCTGCAGTCTGTGCTTGGTGACACAGATGAGCGGGTTGTAATGCTGGCAGTGCCACATAATGCGTTTTCTCTGGAAGCACTCAGTGGTCGACAGGGTGCCATGATCTGGTTCAGCAGACACGCCTGGCACAACTCACTGGCGTCTCCGCGATCGGAGCTGCAACGGGTGCTCTACCGCCTGTCACCTGACGGCACGCTGTACCGTGATTCGTGGCAGGAAAGCAATCAGGCGCTGGGCACACCCCCAATGCAGTCCATGCCACTGTTGCAGGCTGTAGAGCAGGTCTCCTGGCGGTTCCTGCCGGTTGGCGGCACTACCCAGGGCTCATCAATCGATGACGCGGGCTGGATATCGGGTTGGCCGCTCGCTTCTGCTGCTGCCGGGGAAAACGAAATTCTGAAGCGACAACGCCGCTTACCGGCGGCCATCGAGGTCAGTTTGCAGGTTTCGGGTCTGGGTGAGGTGCGCCGGGTGTTTGTGTTGCCGATGGCATTTTCAGCGGGCGGAACATCAACGTGAGCGATCAGCTTTCAAAAGCTGCAAGCCAGCATCGTCAGCAGACTGGCAGCGCACTCATTCTGGCCATGCTGGTGACTGCCATGGTTGCCGTGCTGGCGACGCAATTTGCTGAGTCCTTCGTACGTAGCGCATCGCTGGCGGAGGCAAGATTAATGCAGCAACGATTTGATACCTATCTGCAGGGAGCTGAAACCCTGGCTGCGCAGGTGTTGCTCATGGACACGCAGAGGGCAGGCGACAGGCCTGCAGAGCCGGTTGATCACCTTGGTGAGAGCTGGGCTGCGATGTTGCCCCCCATGCCAACCGACGATGGGTTTCTGCGTGTATTTATCGAGGACGCGCAGGGGCGGTTCAATATCAACAATCTGGCATACAAAACAGAAAATTTTGACGATCTGGGCGCATTGAGTTCAGTTCGTTTCAGTGCTGCGCAGCGGCACTTTATACGCATGTTGCAGAGCCTGCCCGAAATGGCTGTCACTGAAGCGCAGGCGGTCGCGATCACCGAGGCTATTGTAGACTGGGTCGACGAGGATGACCGCGTCAGTGGCCTGTCAGGCGCCGAGTCACTTTACTACACAGGCGCCGGCACGGTCGCACAGTCTGCGAATCAACTCATGCATGATGTGAGTGAGCTGGCGCTGGTGCGACACGTCACGCCGCAGCTTCTGAAGGCATTGCGGCCACGTGTTGTTGCCCTGCCAGTTGCGACATCCATCAATATCAACACGGCACCGGCATCAGTGATGTCAGGCGTCAATGACGAAAACACCCTGACTGTTGCTGATCAGGCCGCTGTGGAAACGTTTATGGAGCTGCGGGATCAGCAGGCCTTTGCGTCTGTCACTGAGTTTTTGCAGTCCGCGCAGCAGTCTGGCCTGCCGTCTGATCCCGGACAGTCAGGGAACACTGCGGGTCAAGTGCCCACATACAGCGTCAGCAGCGAATATTTTCTGGCCTACATACAGGTCACAATCGGTGAGGTTTCCCGTTATCTGACCTCGATGATTCATCGTGATGAGAGTGGCGTGTCGACGCTGGCGCGTTATCACAACTCTTTTCACGAAAATCCGTTTGAAACACTGGTGAATTAAGAAATGAGTGTATTGATAATCAGGCCGGAATCGACTCCGGGTCATTATCGCTGGCGGCGATATGACCGACGCGCCGGTTGGCTGGCTGCTTCCCAGACAGGATCACTGCAAACGCTGTGTAAACAGCACTCTGGTACTCAGGTCTGGCTGATGCTGGACGGGCCACAGCTGGTCATGCGACGCCTGCCCTACAGACCGGAGGAGCGCAAACATCTCAGTCGACTCGTTCCGTTCGAACTGGAGTCAGACATTGCCGGTGATATTCAATCCCTGCATATTGCCATAGGTGCTGTTGAGCCGGAGACAGTTACGCTGGCCTATGTCGACCGGCAGTGGTTTGCAGAACAGATAGAAGCCCTGGAATCAGCGGGCCTTGAAGTGTCACGCTGTTTTGTTACCGGTCAGTTGATAGATGGCGATAACGATGACTGGAAAATACTGGTCACGGACGGCGCGGATGACAGTTGGCTGCCGACACAGCTCAGCGGTCTCGGGCTATCCGTTGATGTCAGCATGCTGCCGCTGGTGGCAGAGCGAGTCCAGCGCGAAGCCGTTGCTGGAGCCAGCCCGGCGTTGCACGTGTTTGCGAGTTCACAGTCCGAAGCTGACGATATCGTCAGTATGCTGCCGGAGAGCATTCGGGGCGAAGCCCGCACGAGAGTATCCATTGTTAACGAGCCCTGGGATGCATTGACGTTTGAGAGGCCGGGCGCCATCGAACTGCGTCAGGGACTGTTCGCGGCGCCGGTACGCTGGCAAAAACTGTGGCGACCGGTGCGGATTCCTGTCATTGCAGCGGCGGCAGCCTTGCTGATTTTTCTGTTGTCCAGCTTTATAGAACTACAGATCAATAACGCTGATTATCGCCGCATACAGCAGCAGGTGGAGCAGGTTTACCGGACTGCCGTGCCGCAGGGTGTACTGGTAGATGCTGAGCAGCAGCTGCGCAGCCAGTTGGCACAACTTCGCGGCTCTGGTGCCAGCGCATCGGTGCTGCCACTGCTGGATCAGATCGCGCCGGTGCTGTTGCAGCACGGCGATGTGCGCGTACACCGTGTGAACTTCCTGGCGGCGCGCCAGGAGTTACAACTGGCCTTGACTGCGCAGAGCAATGCGCAGCTACTCGCCTTTAGCGAGGCACTCGGGAATGCAGGGCTGTCAGCGCAGGCGCGCAATATCAGTCAGGCCGGCAGTCGGCAACAGGCCAATCTGCTTGTCAGCGGGGTAGCGCCATGGAACTGAGAGCATTGCAGGGCAAGTTGATACAGCGCTGGCAGCAATTTACCGGACGTGAGCAATTGTGGCTGCTGGCATGTGGTGCGTCGCTGCTGGTGTACCTGCTTTGGGCTGCCATCGTCCAGCCGCTGAATGCGGCCAGAGAGCTGTCAGAAAGACGGCTCACAGAGGCGCGCCAGCAGGTACTTGCTGTACAGAGTCTTGCGCAGGAGTTGATCGAGTTGCGCGATGAGCGTCAGCTTGGCACAGCGATGGTAAGTCTGCCGCAGTTTCTTGATGACGCGGCAAGCGCAACCGGCCTGCGGGTAAGCACACTGGAACCCGCGATTGACGGTCAGTCGGCCACCATTCGCATGGAACAGGTGCCCATGAACAATTTGCTGCAGTGGCTTTCAGCGGTCGAGGCGGGTGGTCGTAACCGTGTCGAGAGCATGACCATTGTGCCATCAGCTGCCACGGGTCTGTCGGTAAATGTCACAGTGCGAGGCCGTTGACGTGACCCGCACTCGCGTACTCTGGCTGGTGGTTCCAGTAACGCTGGTATGGATTGTACTGCTTGCACCGGCGACTTTGCTGGTGCGGCCGGCCATGGGTGCTGGCGTACAATTGTTCAGTGTTGACGGCACAGTGTGGCGGGGAACAGTGGATCGAGCAATGCTCCGGCAGCCGCAGGTCGTGCTGGATATCGGCGAGCTGCAATGGCAATGGCTTCCATCCCGACTCATCCAGGGTCAATTGTGTGCAGATGTGCAGTCGCGTGCCCGCCCGATAGCCGGCCAGCTCCAGTCCGTAGACGCCCGCGCCTGCCTGCAGGCAAACGGCGCTGTGCTACTGAGCGAGGCCTCCGCGGACATGCCAGCCGCCGTCCTGTGGCGGGAAGAAAACGTGCGATTGTTAGGTCACCTGGCGCTGCAACTTGTTGAGCCGGTTTCATTACAGGCCGGGTCTGCGGTAGCCCACGCGCGTGGGCTCTGGTCGCAGGCTGGTATCACGGTGCTGGGGCAGGGAACGCGGGATCACATTGACGTTGGCGAAGTGGCACTGGACGTTGCTGTTAAGATAAACAATGGACAGGTTTCCGAGGTTCAGCTTCGCCTGTCGCCGATTGGTAATCAGTCAATCACATTACCTGAGTGGCTGGCGTTGATGCTGGAACAGGATGAGTCTGGCAGTTATCTGTTCAGCTGGCAATCCTGATACCTTCCTCTCGCAAACTTGTGACAAGTCGGCTGGCGAACAGCAGTGCTGCTGGTGTGTCGCCGTGCACACAAAAGGTTTCGGCATTCACTGCAAGCCGCTGCCCCGTTACAGTCATCAGGTAACCCTGTTTTATGATTGACAGGGTCTGCTTAATAGCGGCATCTGCATCATGAATGACGGCGTCAGGCTGCGAGCGTGGCACCAGGGTGCCGTCTGCCTGGTAGCGCCGATCCACAAACGCCTCCGCACGGGTTCTGATGCCAAAATGTCTGGCTGACTGCAGCAATGTACTGCCCGCCAGGCCCACTATCGTCAGCTTCGTGTCGAACTCCCTGATCCAGCCACAGAACTTTTCAGCCAGTGCCTGATCAGTGGCCATGTCATTGTAAAGTGCGCCATGTGCTTTGACGTGACAGACGCGTGCACCTTCTGATGAAGCCATGTCGCACAGATATGTCAATTGTTGCCAGATGCTGTCGCGCAGCTCACTGGTCGGCATATCCAGCGAGTGCCTGCCCATGTGTTCCCGGTCCGGATATGAGGGGTGGGCGCCAACGGCAACACCAAACGCCACGGCGTGTTGCAGCGCGGTTCGAATACTGTCAGCGTCGCCAGCGTGAGCGCCACAACTGATATTGGCAGAACTGACCAGCTGCAGCAGCTCTCTGTCATTCGGGGCGCCTTCACCCAGGTCTGCATTCAGGTCTACCTGCGTCGCCTTCATCTTGCCTGCTTCCGGTACTGTATCTGTTGCCTGAGTATCTGCAGCTCATGCTGCCCGGCGCTGTGCAGACCCTGAGCTTCAGCAACGCTTACTTCCCTGAAGTAAAGAAGCGTGCCAGGTGTCGCATAGGCAAGCTGGTGGAAGTCGACCTCGATGACGCTGGCAATGACCGGGTAGCCTCCGGTTGTCTGGGCGTCGCAGCCCAGCAGAATCGGCTGGCCATTGCCTGGCACCTGCAACAGTCCGGGCAGCACTCCGGCTGACAGTCGCAGGGTGTCTCCCTGATATCTCAGGGTGGGGCCTGACAAACGGAGCCCGGTGCGGTTGCTGTTGGCCTGCACTCGCCATGGAAACTGCCATAAAGCATTCTGACTGTGGGGATCGAAATGCTCGTAGTCCAGCCCGCGTATGGCGCGCAATGACAAGGTGATGGCTGGCTGCCTAATGCCGCTGGTAGAGTATTGTTGAGTAGTCGCTTCGCCAATAGGCAATCGATCTCCCGCCCGCAGGGCGCGCCCCTGATAACCGCCCAGCTGATTATTCAGGTCGGTGCTGCGGGAGTTTAATGTGGGGGCAACATCAATGCCTCCGGCAATGGCGAGAATGGCGCGTTGTCCGGGAATCTGAGGGCGGTCGAGTAGCAGTCGTGTTCCTGCCGGCCAGCGAATAATGAAGCCTGGCGGCAAATAATTTTGCACGACTGTCTGCATATCGGTATGCAATAGCTGAGCGGACATATCTGCGCCAGACAGAACAATATGCTGGTCCCGATCGCTTTGCAGAACCACGGGCCCAGCCGAAATTTCCAGACCTGCGGCCAGCGGGTCATTCTCCAGTAGCAGGTTGGCCCGCAACAGGGCGGGTGCATCCATCATGCCGCAGCGAGGTACACCGAGATGGCGCATGCCGAATCGGCCCTGATCCTGTACGGTCAAAAGTGGCGCTGTGGTGATGACCTCTATCATGCTGGCAGCTCCTCATTGACGGCGACAAATCGAACCCAGTCGCCTGGCTGCAGCAGGCTGGGCAGCTGCTTGTCGGGCTCGAAGAGTTTGATGGAGGTGCGTCCGATGATATGCCAGCCGCCGGGACTCGCAGAGGGGTAAATGCCGGTTGTGGCACCACCTATGCCAACGGCGCCGGGCAATACGCGGGTTGCCGGATTGTCCTTGCGAGGTGTGGCGAGAGCCGGATCCATGCCGCCTAGATATGGGAAACCCGGCATGAAACCCAGGCACAAGACAAAATAGTCCAACGAACAGTGGCGGTGAATAACTTCGCGTGGGGACAGGCCGGTGATCTCGGCCACCGCCAGCAGGTCAGGGCCATCGTCGCCACCGTAATGCACCGGAATATCATGTCGTTGACCGGCACTGGCATTGAATTCAAGGTGTTGCCACAGCTGCTCAGCTTCGCGCAGCACACGGCGCGCCGCATGCCCGTCTCGCAGGGCCAGCAAAAGACTGCCTGGCCCCGGTACCGCATCGGTCAATAAGGGACCAATCTGCAGGTGTGCCTGCAGGGTGCTGGCGAGGTGACAGATTCTGGCCTGCAGCTCGACATCAACGCTGTTCAGCGAAGGTTCAGCGAACTGCAGGAGAATAGCACTTTCAGTAACAAAACTGATTCCAGGTTCTGATATGCTCATATCGGTACTTTGCTCACGATGACTGCTCATGGCTGAGTTCTAACTGGTTGATTGCAAGCGTGAGTATAAGTTCACTCTCATGGATGACGAAGAGTTAGTCAACAGCCAATATTGTTGGGCATGTTTACCTGGCAGGGCCTGCCAAAGGCGACATTCTAAAACTGCGACAGATGAAAGGAGATTCATATGAGTTTTCGCAATGGGATACGATTCACGGTAATGAGTGCTGCACTCACGCTGCTGGCATTGTCAGCGAATGCACAGCAATCAGTATTACCGCAACTGCCGGAAGGCCATACGCTGATCAATCTGTCAGTCACAGAGCGGATCAACGTGGTCCAGGACGAGATTGTTGCCGATCTGCGCGTGGAAGTAGAGGACCGCGATGCGAGTGTTGTCCAGAATGCCATCAATGAGCAGATGCGTGAGGGGCTGATCGTGGCGCGCGCCGTGACTGGAGTAGATGCTGCGACGGGCCACTACAGTGTTTATCAGATCAATCGCCAGCCTCAGGGTGGGCGCGCAGATCCGGTCTGGCGTGGTTCCCAGAGCATCACACTGGAGAGCAAAGACCCTCAGACCTTGCTGTCGCTGGCGGGTGAGCTGCAGGATATGGGTTTTGTCATGAGTCAGTTGTCCTACCGCCTGAGCACTGAACGGGCGGATGAGGTGCGCGATTCACTGATGGAGACCGCCATCGCCAGGGCCCGTACCAATGCGGAACGCGCGGCGGCAGCACTGGGCCGTCCAGAGGTAGAGATCGCCTCGTTAACCATCGAGACCGGCATGTCATACGCGGCACCGGTGATGATGCGGGCCATGGACACCGGCTCTCGTGAGATGGCAACACCATCAGCTGAGGCGGGTGAGTCCGAGGTTTCGCTGACGGTCAATGTGCAGGCAGTCGCGCGCTGACCATCACGAGCTGACCCTTCACCACGGGTTTGGGGCACGTCAAAAGTCATTTATCGAGCGCCTGCTCTTGCCTTGCCGTGCCCCCCTGTTTATGCTCCGAAATCAAAGCACAAAAATAAGCAGCGGAGATTTCAGGTATGCAAACCCCCAACCCACCGGCGTCGACACCTTTTTTGCGCAATAAACTGGCGCTGGCCATGATCATGTCGGGCATGCTGCTGGCAGCATGTTCTAGCGAGGAGACGACTCCCCCGGTAGAAACCCTGAACGAAACCACAGGCAGTGCATCCGTTGACCAGATGGCGGCCGATCGTCCTGAGGATCTGCGGCCGGTAGATGCCAGCCGTATCATCAATGCGGGGAGCAACACTGCTGACTGGCTTAGCCATGGGCGAACCTACTCGGAGCAGCGTCATAGCCCGCTGGACACCATTAACCGCAGCAATGTCGAACAGCTGGGCCTGGCCTGGGACTTTGAACTGGACACGGATCGCGGCCAGGAAGCCACACCACTGATCATTGATGGCGTAGTTTATTTCACCTCTGCCTGGAGCAAGGCGTTTGCTGTTGATGCGCGCACCGGTGAGGAAATCTGGCGTTATGATCCCGAGGTACCTGGTGCGAAGGCGGCTGATGCCTGCTGTGATGTTGTCAATCGGGGCCTGGCAGCCTGGGGTGACATGGTATTTCTGGGTGCCCTTGATGGCCGCCTGATTGCGCTGGATCGCGAGACCGGTGCCGAAGTCTGGTCAACGATGACCGTCGATCCCGAGGGTCGCTACACAATCACTGGCGCGCCTCGAGTCGTCGATGGCAAGGTTGTGATTGGCAATGGGGGTGGTGAGCTGGGTGTTCGTGGCTACGTATCCGCATACGACGCAGAAACTGGCGATATGGTATGGCGCTTCTACACGGTGCCCGGTAATCCGGAGGAGGGCTTCGAAAGCGACGCCATGGAAATGGCCGCCGAAACCTGGGCAGGCGAATGGTGGCGAATCGGGGGCGGCGGTACAGTCTGGGATTCCATGGCCTATGATCCGGAGCTGAACCTGCTGTATATCGGCGTCGGTAACGGCAGTCCCTGGAATCACCATATCCGCTCCAATGGGGAGGGGGACAATCTGTTCCTGTCTTCGATTGTGGCGCTGCATGCTGATACCGGTGAGTACGCCTGGCATTTCCAGACTACCCCTGCTGAATCCTGGGACTACACAGCAACGCAGCACATGATCCTCGCGGATATCGAAATTGATGGACGCATGCGCCAGGTCATCATGCAGGCACCCAAAAACGGTTTCTTCTACGTGATCGACCGCACCACTGGTGAATTCATCTCCGGTAACAATTACGTTGAGATTAACTGGGCCAGCGGCCTGGATCCGGTGACCGGACGTCCGATAGAAGCGGAAATCGTGCGCTACGAGCGCGACCCTGCCGTGGTAATTCCCGGTCCGCTGGGTGGACACAACTGGTACCCGATGTCCTACGACCCTGATACCGGTCTGGTGTTCATTCCGAGCCAGAACACTTCCTATGTCTACTCGAACCCCGGTGACTTCGAAGAGCAGGAAGTAGGCTGGAACCTCGGTGTTGGTGGTGTCAATGCGCCACCCGCAAACCCTGAAGATGCGCAGCGAGCGCAGCAGCTACCGGCATCCGCCCTGTTGGCCTGGGATCCTGTTACACAACAGGAGCGCTGGCGCGTCGAATATCCCGTCTATGGTAACAGTGGACTGTTGTCGACTGGTGGCGGCCTGGTCTTCCAGGGCTCCGCAGATGGGCTCTTCCATGCCTATCGCACGGACAATGGTGAACGCCTGTGGTCCTATCCCGTTGGTGATGCCATTCTCGGCGGTGCCGTCACTTATGAACTTGATGGCGAACAGTATGTGCTGGCGCTGGCTGGTCAGGGCGGTGCGATGCCATTGACCATGGGGCTGCTGTCTGGCAATTATCCGCGAGAGCGTAATGGTCGCCTGATGGCGTTCAAACTGGGTGCTGAGGGCCAGGTGCCGGAAATGGCAACGACCCAGCGTGTGCCGTTAAATCTGGAAGGAATCAGCAGTGAGGGCAATGCAGAGCTGGGCGCAGCCATGTACGGCGCTTACTGCTCTGTCTGTCATGGCCCAATGGCCCTGAGCGCTGGCCCGATTCCTGATCTGCGTTACAGCCCGATGCTGCTGAGCAGTGAAGCTTTCCATGGCATCGTGCTGGAAGGCACGCTGGAAAGCCGTGGCATGCCGAATTTCTCGGCTGACATAGGTGAAGCTCAGGTGGAAGGCATTCGGGCGTTTCTGTTGCAGCGCGCCGCGACCGTGGCGGCCGAGTGACACTACCGTAGATCAGCTCCTCCCATCCTGAATGGGAGGAGCTGAGTATTGATCACTCCAGCAGGTGCTGATTGAACCACTCCAGGCGAGCCCGGTAATCATGTGGGCGCCACCAACCTAATGGGCGGCAACAACATCTCAGTGTACAGTCCGGCTGGCGAGCTGCTGGAGACGCTGATTTTTCCGCTGGCGCCGGCCAATATGACCTTTGGCGGACCTGACCGTGATGTGCTTGTTGTCACGGCCCGCAGCAGTCTGCTTGCCTTGCCCATAAATGTTAAAGGTATGTATCAGGTGGGGCGGAAAAACTGGTACTGATTCCGGCCGGCGGCCTTGGCCTGATACATGGCGTGGTCGGCCTTGGTCACCAGTTCCTTGAAATCATGGCCGTGATCCGGCGCCAGCGCTATGCCCATGGACAGCGCAGGGATCAGTGTCTCGCTGCGGATGGTGACGGGATTGGCGACTGCGCGGCGGACCTTTTCCAGAATAATCTCGACATCCGCGCTTTTGGAAATATCGGATAGCAGGATAAGGAATTCGTCGCCGGCGATGCGGACCAGCCGGTCGGATTTGCGCAGCTGCGAGCTGATGGTCTGGCCCAAATGGCGGAGCAGCTCGTCGCCCAGGTCGTGGCCATGTGAATCGTTGAAGGTCTTGAAGTTGTCGACATCAACAAAGACCAGACCCACACCCGCCGCTTCTTGCTGGGCGTGCTGCAAGAGCTCCTGAAAGTATTGCTCGGCCATCCGTCGGTTTGGCAGCCCGGTCAGATTGTCGTGATTGGCCATGTGCTCGGCCCGCAGTTTTGACTGAGTGACATCGTCCATTTGCACATGCAGCGCGGCCAACAGCGCCAGCAGGTCTGAAGCCAGCACGCGAATAATGAAGGCCGCGGCAATCAGAATAACTCCGTAGTCGCCCAGCCAGCGATAGGCAGTGGCGTCTTCCAGGCCGGTTCGCCAGCCGTTTTGGGTGGCGTATAGCAGAATTGGCATGTACACCAGCATGGCGATCAGGGCCATGTAAAACGTCCGTTTGCCAATCATGATCATTGCGAACAATAAAATTGCCGGGTAACCCATCAAGGCAGATGAACGCAAACCTGCACCTCCCCACATGGCCTGTGCCACACAGACAAACATGACTACTACGGTCAATGCGGCAGCCGCCTGCGGATAGCCATTACGTAAAAGCAGCAGGGCAAGTAACAGAAATATGACAGTAAACAGCAGCGCTGTTACAACAACGGGTTGACTGTCCAGGAAGTTGACCAAGGAGAGGGTGATGATTGCCAGCAGCATAACCATGATGCCCTGGCCTATACGTTTGGTGCGGATCTGTCGAATGGGGTCTGAGCGACGTGAATTGTTCAGCGGGTTGGGCTGGTTATTATTCAGCTCTTGCATCCTTTGAGTCTCGGTTCATGCCACAACTGCGTGATTACGTTAGGAACTATGCAGTGGTTCAACGGAGAAGGCAATCCCCGGTTTTGCCTCCTGCCAAAGGCGGGAGGCAAAAATGCCGGAATCAATGACGAATCAAATAATCAAACGCACTGAGCGATGTGCGCGAGCCTTCGCCCATGGCGGCTGAGTAACGCTGCCAATAATCGGCTGGCCTCCCGTTGGATCCCAATGGGAAGCCAGCCGATTAATTATTAATCCAGTAGATGCTGATTGAACCATTCCAGGCGAGCCATTGCGGCTTCCTGCGCATCATCTCCCCGAAAGCCGTGTGCACCGCCTTCGATGGTAATAAACTCGCTGACGACTCCAGCTTCCTGCAGGGCTGAATACATTCTCTCGCTGTGGCTGATATTCACCAGTTCGTCCGCATCACCATGGATAAGCAATACGGGTGGATCATTTTCGTCCGCGTGCAGTAGCGGTGAAATGCCGGCTGCCTGTTCCTGGGGAAAATCCAGCGCCGGGAAGCGATCGTTGGGGCCGGTCATGCTCCGCAGGTCCACTGGCGGGAAGTACGCGACAACGGCGGCCACGCCATTGCCGGCCCGCATGATCGGATCGTCGCTATCTGTCATGCCTGCATCGGCATCCAGGCCCAGCATCAGGGACAGGTGCCCGCCAGCACTGCCGCCTGTTACGCCAATGCGCTCAGGATCAAAGCCATATTCTTCAGCGTGCAGGCGGATATGGCGCAGGGCGCGGGACACATCGGCGCGTGCCTCCGGCACCTTGTAGCGTGGCGCGCTACCGTGATGCACTGCAATCACGGTGTAGCCCTCGTCCAGCATGGATGCAAAAGAGTTCAGTCGGTTCTGCGGCTCCGTCCAGCGCGAAAACCAGCCACCACTGACCATGTACACAATGGCCGCTCCGTTGGCGTTCTGCTCGGGCTGAAAGACGTCATAAATCAATGCCATGCCGTCCTTGTGTCCGTATACCACGTTCGGGGTAATCTTGACCTGCGCCTGCGTGCCCGAGCAAAACACCATCAGACAGGCCAGCAAGCAACCATTCAATATTCTCATCACTTTGCTTCCTCGAGGTTTTTGATTGTTGTTTCAAGTAAAGTCATTCTACCCGCTGCACGCCGCCAGCACAGCCATTTCAGCCTGTCAGGCCTGCAGTCTGTCTGCTGTCAGGACAACAGGCGTCGCAGATACTGTCCGGTGTGAGAGTATTCGCAGGCCGCTACCGCTTCGGGCGTGCCTTCGGCGATGATCTCTCCACCGCCGCTGCCGCCTTCCGGGCCCAGATCAACAATCCAGTCAGCGGTCTTGATCACATCAAGGTTGTGTTCTATCACCACAATGGTATTGCCCTGGTCGCGCAGTCGGTGAAGTACTGTCAGCAATTGCTGGATATCCTCAAAGTGCAGACCGGTTGTGGGTTCGTCCAGAATGTAGAGGGTCTGACCTGTATCACGTTTGGACAACTCGCGGGCCAGTTTGACGCGCTGCGCTTCGCCGCCTGACAGCGTGGTTGCTGCCTGGCCCAGCCGGATGTAGGACAGGCCAACATCCATCAGGGTCTGCAGTTTGCGGGCAACGACCGGTACCGGGTCAAAAAACTCGCGGGCGTCTTCGATGGTCATGTCCAATACTTCGGCAATGTTCCTGCCCTTGTATCTCACTTCCAGCGTCTCGCGGTTGTAACGCTTGCCGTGACAGATGTCACACGCTACGTAGACATCGGGCAGAAAGTGCATCTCCACTTTGACAACCCCATCGCCCTGGCAGGCTTCACAGCGCCCACCTTTGACGTTGAAACTGAATCGTCCGGGTGTGTAACCCCGTGAGCGGGCTTCCTGTGTGCCGGCGAACAGTTCACGAACCGGCGTAAAAATGCCAGTGTAGGTCGCCGGGTTGGATCGGGGTGTTCGACCAATCGGACTCTGGTCGATATCAACCACCTTGTCCAGAAGTTCCAGGCCACGAATCTGCTTGAACTCAGAAGGCGAAAGTGTGGTCGCACCATTCAGCTGCGTTGCGGCAACGGGGTAAAGTGTGTTGTTGATCAGTGTTGATTTGCCCGAGCCTGAAACACCGGTTACACAGGTGAACAGCCCCAGCGGTATCTCCAGGTTGACCTGTTTGAGGTTGTTGCCGCTGGCGCCGATCAGACTCAACATTTTGCCTTTTTTGGGCGCATGCCGACTGGCAGGTATCTCTATACGGCGTTTATTGGAAAGGTACTGGCCAGTCAAAGATCGGGGCTCGGCAATAATATCGTCGATAGTGCCTTGTGCCACTATTTCCCCACCGTGAACCCCGGCGCCAGGTCCGATATCAATCAAATGATCAGCGCTGCGAATGGCGTCTTCGTCGTGTTCGACCACGATGACCGTATTGCCGATGTCACGCAGATGAAAGAGTGTGTTGAGCAGTCTGTCGTTGTCGCGCTGGTGCAGTCCGATGGATGGTTCATCCAGAATATACATCACGCCCACGAGGCCTGCGCCAATCTGGCTGGCCAGGCGAATACGCTGGGCTTCGCCACCAGACAGAGTGTCCGCGCTGCGACTGAGCGTCAGGTAATTCAGTCCCACATCGATCAGGAACTGCAGTCGCAGTTCAAGTTCTTTCAGGATCTTGTCGGCAATAGTGGCACGTGCCCCGGATAACTTGAGGGCGCCGAAATACTCTCTGGCCTGGGCGATGGTCATCTGCGTGATTTCCGGCAGTGTAGTGCCCTCGATGTAGACATGCCGGGCATCAGAACAAAGTCGTGTTCCCCCACAGTCCGGGCAGGCCTGGGAGCTGAGAAAACGCGCCAGATCGTCGCGCACAGTCTGTGATTCTGTTTCCCGGTAGCGCCGCTCCATATTGGGCAGGATGCCTTCAAAGGCGTGGCGACGGACCATGGTGTCGCCACGGTCATTGGCGAACTTGAAGTCGATCTGTTTGCCCTTGCTGCCGTACAGGATCAGACTCTGATTTGAGTCACTCAGCTCAGAGAATGGCGTGTCTACTGCAAACCTATAGTGTTCCGCCAGTGAGGTGAGCATCTGGAAATAGTAGAAATTGCGCCTGTCCCAGCCGCGAATCGCCCCTTCTGCCAGCGATAAAGAGGTGTCTGTGATGATGCGCTGCGGGTCAAAGAACTGTTTGACACCCAGACCATCACAGCTGCCGCAGGCTCCCGCCGGATTGTTGAACGAGAACATGCGAGGTTCCAGTTCGCTTATGCTGTGCCCACACACCGGGCAGGCAAAACGTGCCGAGAACATCAATTCGTCGCGTTCCTCGTCCATGAACGCAACGGTCACTGTACCGTCGCTCAGCTGTATGGCTGTTTCCAGGCTCTCGGCCAGTCGCTGTTGAATATCACTGCGAATCTTTAGCCGGTCTATGACCGCTTCTATAGTGTGTTTTTTGTTTTTTTCCAGCGTTGGCGGATAGTCCAGTTCGGTGACGGTGCCGTCAATGCGGGCCCTGATGAAACCGCTGCTCTGCAGTTCTTTAAAGACGTGCAGGTGCTCGCCTTTGCGTTCCCGGATCACAGGCGCCAGGACCATGATCTTGCTGCCCTCGGGCAGGGCCAGTAGCTGGTCGACCATCTGACTGACGGTTTGCGCCTGAAGTTTCTGGTGGTGTTCGGGACAGAAAGGTTCGCCGGCGCGCGCAAACAGGAGACGCAGATAGTCGTAGATCTCGGTAATGGTGCCGACAGTCGAGCGTGGATTATGAGACGTCGATTTCTGCTCAATGGATATGGCTGGAGACAGACCTTCAATATGGTCGATGTCCGGTTTGTCCATCATGGACAGAAACTGCCGGGCATAAGTGGACAGCGATTCCACATAGCGGCGCTGACCCTCGGCATAAAGCGTGTCGAACGCCAGCGAGGATTTTCCAGACCCTGACAGCCCGGTGATCACCACCAGCTTGTCCCTGGGGATACTCAGACTGACGTTCTTCAGGTTGTGGGTGCGCGCCCCCCGGATGGTAATTTTATCCATGCTGATCCTGCAGCTCCAATGGCAATACAACAGCCCATTATGGTCAAATCCCTGTCTTAGCGCAAAGGGCGCTGGCGGTAAATCTGCTGTCGGCGCAGCCGTGGGAATCATGCTATGCTTATTCGGAACGTAACGAATTTATCTTCAGTCTGATAAAAGACCGGCAGAAGACGCCAGGGGCACGGGAGGATTAGCAAAGGTGGCAAGTCGCGGCATCAATAAAGTAATTCTGGTAGGTAATGTAGGCAAGGATCCCGAAACCCGCTATATGCCAAGCGGTGGCGCGGTTACCAATGTGACCCTGGCAACCAGCGAAACCTGGAAGGATAAAAATACCGGGCAGCAGCAGGAAAGGACGGAATGGCATCGTATTGTGTTCTTCAACCGTCTGGCTGAAATCGTCAATGAATACGTCCGCAAGGGCAGCAAGCTTTATATCGAGGGCAGTCTGCGCACCCGCTCATGGGAGCAGGACGGCATTACCCGTTATGCAACTGAAATCGTTGCCAATGAGATGCAGATGCTGGATTCGCGCGGTGCATCCAGTGGCAGTGACGACCGGTTTGGCCAGGACATGAACCAGGACGCGCCGTCCCACGGTGGCCCGGCGCAACGCAGTGGCGGTCAGGCTGCATCGGGCGGTTCGCGACCAGCAGACTTCGATAATTTTGACGACGACATTCCTTTTTGATCCTTTGGGCGGAGAGTGAGTTCAGTCGGTGAAGGTCTTAATTCTCGGGGCGAGTAGCGGCATCGGACAGGAATTGTGCCGGC
Source organism: Gammaproteobacteria bacterium UBA2675 (assembly GCA_002354805.1). GTDB lineage: Bacteria > Pseudomonadota > Gammaproteobacteria > Pseudomonadales > Pseudohongiellaceae > Pseudohongiella. The sequence goes on along the minus strand of DEMH01000014.1, from coordinate 238,487 downwards.
TGTTTGATGAACGCCAGGTTCAATGGGTAGCGGCGGAACAACATAGTGTCAATGTAGACGACCCGGTCGGCGCTGCGCGGGTCGTCACCCATGCCGGGGCAGGTCAGGTAATCAATCTGACAGCTTATGCTGCAGGTCGCCAGGATGCTCTTCAGCTGGCTGAATCAGCTCCCGACGAAACAGATAAACAGAACCACCAGCTGGCGGACCTGTTGTCGCAGGTTTGTGACCATCTGCACATCCCCATGATCCATCTGTCCACTGCGCAGGTGTTCGGTGGTGACAAGAAACTTGCCTATAATGAGCAGGATACCCCGGGGCCGGTGAGCGTTTACGGCGCAGCGGCGTTTGCGGGTGAGCAGGCAGTCCAGAAAAACCTCAAGCAGCACATCATCATTCGTTCTGGCTGGCTGTTTGGTCCCGGTCAGGATCAGGACCTGCGGCGCTGGCTGAATGAATTGCGTGACGGTGACGGCAACGTCCGGGTCATGCGGCGCAAACTGTCACCGACACCTGTTGAGGATCTGGCTCGCGTAATTCTTGCGATTGCTCTGCAGGTGGACTGTCACGCTGATGTGTGGGGTGTATATCATTATGCGGCGCTGGAACCACTTCGCGAGAGCGAGTTTGTGCAGCATCTGGTCAAGTTTGCCGCACAACATGATGAACGCGTTTACGCGCTGCTGGACCATCTCAATATCAATTTGGTTCGTGTAGAAGTGCCACATATCGCCAATAACACGCTGGCCACCAAGAAAATTTTCGAAACCTTTGGTATCAAGCAGAGGCCATGGCAGGGAAGTCTGCAAAAGCTGGTCAAGTCCTGGTACAAAGGGCAGCCCGCGTAATGGTCCAGCCCAGCCAGCACAGATCAGCTACAACACTGAAGCCCGTCGAACAGGCCAGAGAGCATCTTCTGCAGGTGGTTCGCAATCGCTGCACATCCGAGACACTCCCCTTATCTGAGGCGCTGGGTCGCATCCTCGCAGAGGAAGTCATCGCAGCGGTTGACGTTCCTCCCTGGGACAATAGTGCCATGGACGGTTACGCCATTAATGTCAGCGAACTGGCCGGCGAGCCCGTGCTTCCGGTCAGTCAACGTATTACCGCCGGCAGCTCACCGAAGCCGCTGGAGCCGGGCAGTGCCGCCCGTATTTTTACCGGTGCTCCCGTGCCGCAAGGTGCAGATGCCGTAGTCATGCAGGAAAATTGTGAGACGGTTGACTCTGGCAGCGGCGCATACTCCGTCCGTGTTCTGGAGACTCCAGCGGCCGGGGCCAATGTCAGGCGCCGTGGCACGGATATACAGAAAGGCAGCCAGCTGTTCCCCAGTGGCTACCGTCTGCAGGCAGCCGATCTTGGGATGCTGGCGTCAACCGGGGTTTCGCAGCTTACGGTCGGTAGTCTGCCCAGAGTGGCCATCCTGACGACAGGTGATGAACTGGTTGCGCCTGGTCAGAGCCTGGCGCCTGGACAGATCTACAACAGCAATGCGGTGACCTTACAGGCCTTGTTAAGCGGACTGGGTATCGTGCCGATTGAGGTCAGGCATGTGGCTGACACGCTGGCGGAGACTCAGAGTGTGCTACGCGAGCTGGCGCAGTCCTGCGACTGTATCATCAGCACCGGTGGTGTCTCTGCCGGTGAAGAGGATCACGTGCGCAGCGCGCTGCAGACGGAAGGCGGTCTGGATATCTGGAAGCTGGCACTGAAACCCGGCAAACCTTTTGCCTTTGGTCATCTGCAGCGCACGCTGTTTTTTGGGTTGCCTGGCAATCCGGTGTCTGCCTTTGTGACTTTTGTTCTGCTGGTGCGACCAGCATTATTGGCATGGATGGGGGCTGCAAGACCGCTGGCAACATCCTGGCCAGTCCGTGCCGATTTCGAGCGCCCGGTTGCCAGCGAACGTGAGGAGTATCTGCGGGTGAGGTGCCGGGAGAACGATGGACAGGTGTGGGCAGGGCCGCTTGCTGATCAGAGCTCCGGGGTTTTGAGCTCGATTCATGCCGCTGATGGGCTCGCTGTAGTGCCCGCGGGCAAGACCCTCGCGATTGGCGACACATTGCGGTTTTTCGCGTTTAGTGACATAGTTTAATTCAGCAATCAAATCCCCTCTGTGAAGTCATCATGTATTACATGCCCTTTAGTTTCCTGTCGCAAGCTGGCCCACGCTCAATGGGCAAATTTGCAAGACAAGGTCTGGCTGGTCTGGTTTTTTTGACTGGCCTGGCTGCCTGCACCGTGCAGCAACCTCAGCCAGCCACGCCGGTGGAAGAACCAGTTGTCGAACCACCAGCTGAGGACCAGAGTACAGTTACATCACTGCTTGATGAAGAAGAACGCCACCGTCGGATGGTCTCTGATATTCTGTACAGCGGCATGCGAGCCTTGCGAGCCGACAGACTGCTGACGCCGCCAGAGGATAGCGCCTATCGCTACTTCAGTCGCGCTCTGGCGCTGGATCCGGGTAATAACGTTGCGCTTGAAGGTATGCAGGATATTGTCCGTCGTTATTTGCAACTCGCCGAGCTGTCCTCGCGGCAGGGGCAGTTCGACAACGCCGAGACCTATCTGCGCCGCGCCGCGCAGGTCGATCCGGACTATGAAGGAATCGTCGCTGCCCACAATAATCTGGCGGCCGAGAGGGAGCGGACCCACAGCGTTCACACTCTTGATGGACGCGCTCTTTATGCCCGTAATGAATCTATGGTCGACCAGTTGCAACAGCTGGCACGCACTGTTTATGAAACTCAGGCATTTGTCTTAATCACGGCACCCAACGACGAACTGGGCCGCTGGATTTACGCGCAAATGCAGGCGGCCCTGATCGACTACCGCGTACGCGGTGACATCGAGATTGGCGATCAGGCTACTGTGAGGCTGGTCAGGACCGGCAACAGCTGAGTTTTTTCAGAGCTCGCTTCATCATACTGTCACACCACATCGCTAAAGTACGCATCAGAAGCGAATGCCAAGGTTGGTCCTGCAATCGGTTCTTTTTGTTCAACTTGATATCCCTTGTGTTATTTGTGGAATTCTCCCCGCCTACCACTACCAGGCTTTTCGGCTCATACCGAAAAGCCTGTTTTTTTATGCACTGACGTAACTGCCTTTACATTTAGTGATGCTCTATTTAGGCTTGGCGCTCAATAATGAAAAGACATTGAGGTCACCTACCGCTATGAGCAACCCGATCAGCGCGCTTTGGCAACGCCTTTGGGCGTCCCACCACCAGACCAAGGGTGCCTTGCAGGGGAAACCGCCAGAAGCCGCCACACCGCGGGCATATTCCCGCTCGCAATTGGTCGGGCTGCTGCTGGGGCCTATACTGTTTCTGCTGGTCATGCTGTTTTTCGCGCCAGAGGGTTTGAGTTACGAGGCCAAGGCCGTGCTGGGCGTGACACTGTGGATCGCAACGTGGTGGATCACTGAGGCCATACCAATACCCGCAACCTCATTACTGCCGATTCTGCTGCTGCCCGTTACTGGTGCCGTCGACAATGCCACAGTGACCTCTGCTTATGGCGACGACATTATTTTTCTTTTTCTTGGCGGTTTTTTTATAGCCACCGCCATGGAAAAGTGGAATCTGCACAAACGGATGGCGCTGGCTATCATCGCCTACGTTGGCACCAGTACGCAGCGTATTCTGCTGGGCTTCATGCTGGCCACAGCGTTTCTATCCATGTGGGTATCCAACACGGCGTCGGTGATGATGATGGTGCCGATGGCGCTGGCGATTACGGCCCAGGTCGCCCATACATTGCGCGGCAAGCCTGGCGAAGAAGATATTCCGGTATTTGAGAAATCCCTCATCTTTGGTGTGGGTTACGCCGGCACAATTGGCGGGCTGGGTACATTGATTGGCACGCCGCCCAATATCATTCTCGCCGCACAGGCGCGTGAGCTGTTTGGCGTCGAGATCAGCTTTGCAGGCTGGATGCTTATCGGTGTGCCCATGGTCATCGTTCTGCTGGTAATAACCTGGGTTTATCTGGGGCGGGTTGCGTTTCGCATGCATATCAAGTCGCTGCCAGGTGGACGGCAATTGATTCAGCAGGAGCGTGATGCGCTGGGCATTATTTCTTTTGAAGAAAAAGCCGTGGCTGCTGTTTTCGCTTTTGCCGCCTTTATGTGGATCAGTCGAGGCTTTATCTGGGCTGATCTGGTCCCGGAAATCCGGGATGGCATGATTGCCGTCATGGCAGCAGTGCTGCTGTTTGTCATTCCGTCGCGCTCTGAAGCTGGCTCCCGGGTCCTGATGTGGAAGGACAGTCGGGAGATACCTTGGGGTATTCTGCTGTTGTTCGGTGGCGGTCTGGCCATCGCGGCTGGTTTCCGCTCAACTGGCCTTTCAGACTGGATGGGCAGTCAACTGACCGTGCTTGACGGTGTACACCTGATCGTCATGATTGCCACAGCAGCACTGCTGATTCTGTTCCTGACGGAAATCACCTCCAATACCGCAACCGCTACGATGATCCTGCCGGTTGTTGCCAGTCTCGCGCTGGCACTTAATGTGCACCCGTTTGCACTGATGATTCCCTGCGCAATGGCCGCTAACTGTGCCTTTATGCTGCCAGTGGGTACGCCGCCCAATGCCATTATTTTTGCCACAGAAAAACTCCGCATTGTGGAAATGATGAAGGTGGGCTTCCTGCTTAATCTGATTGCAACCGTGCTGATCACGCTGATGGTTTACTTTGGTGTGCCAGTCCTGTGGGGTATTGACCTGAGTACGGTGCCAGCTCAGTTTCTGCAGTAAGTTTTTATATTCAAATAATTTTTCAGCGTTAACGATATTTGTTAACGCTGGTTAATAAACAGTTTCACAACTCCCTGCTGCGTGCCTGCGGCCCCGCACGCGCGTATAGTCCGGCGATCGCTTTACTAAGGACTATCAGGGAAGTTTCCATGCAAATCAGACTCATCACAGACCATACCGTTCTCCCCATTGCAAGGCTGCACAAAACCATTAACCAGGTGTTCTGCGGAGCCGCAATAACGAGCGCCGTAATGCTGCCTGGTCTGAGCGCGCAGGCCCAGAACAGTGATGGGCTGCAGGTTCAGGAGATGCTGATCACCGAGCGCAGTATCGAGAACACCCTGCCGCTGGAACTGGCGCGCTATGGTGCTGATCTGGAGATTGTCACGGAGCAGCAGATCCGTAATCACGGTTTTGTGGATGTTGCCCAGGCATTGGAAATGCTGGTGCCAGGCCTGTTACTGACCACGCAGGCTGGCGCATTCAGCTATGTGAACGTGGCAATGCAGGGGTCGCGGTCCAGCGACATTCTCTGGACGGTCGATGGCGTGCGGATCAACAACCGTCTGTACAACTCAACCAGTCCGGCCGACACACTTCCGTCCAGCATGATCGAGCGCACTGAAGTGCTGAAGGGCAGTCACGGCCTGATGTATGGCACCCAGGCAATCGCGGGTGTGATCAATGTCGTGACACGTGGTTTTTCCGAAACCCCGGAGGGACAGATCAGCGTGGGTGCGGGCAGCGATGGCCTGATGCGCGTTAACGGCTATGGTCGTGGCGCCATCGGTGACCACAAGTTTGTTGGCTGGGCATCGCGCGATGAAAGCGATGGTTATGAAATCTACGACAACTACCAGCCCACCTCGCGTTATCGCAAGCGCGGCTACAAAGTTGACAGTGCCGGTGTAAAGTACGGCTACGACTTCACGCCCGATCTGAGCCTGTCAGTGACCGGCATTCATACTGAAGGTCGTATCGACTACCCGAATGTGAGCAATGTCAGTATCAATGACCGGACTGAAAACATCATCAGTGCCAAACTTGACTGGCTGCCCTCCGAGACAGCGCAGTTTTTCCTGAAAAGCTATTACCACAGCTGGGATACTGACTATTACACGCCCGGCAACCCCTCGGACTACTGGGGGTACGAGGACAAGGGCGTCAATGCTGCGGCTGTTTTCAAACCCGAAGGTTTTCTGGAGTACCATGTGGGCTACGACTTCCAGACCTATACCGGTCAGGATGACTACCTGCTGATCGCTCGCCAGCGCGAAGATGTTCATGCGGTATTCACTCAGCTGCGCAGTACCGATGACCTGAGCGACCGGGCACGTTTTTCTGCCGGTTTCCGGCGCGACGAGACTGGCGGCAACAGCTCCAACACCTGGAATGTGACCGGTGTGTACGAGTTTACGGACACCCTTTATGTTAAGGGGATGACAGGGACGTCCTTTATGTTGCCGAGTGCCGAGAACCTGTATCGTATCCATTGTCCCAGTGGCAGTGGCTGTACGCATGGCAACCCCAACCTGGCACCTGAGGATAGTTTTGCCATCAACGCGTCAGTGGGTGGTTTGCTCACCCTGGCAGAGCGTGAAATAGGCTGGCAGGTATCCATGTGGGATCGATCGGTGGACAATCTGATCACGCGCGCGCCCATCCCGGCAGACATGCCCAACCGTCCCGGCCCCGGGTTTGACAACACCTTCATTAATATTGGCGAGGAAGTTGAAGTTCGCGGCGCCGAGCTGTTGTTGAATGGTGAGCTGACCAGCACATTGTCCTACGACCTGAGCTACACCTTCAGTCAGGAGGAAGTACGCAGCACCGGGCAGCAGATACAGGATCGTCCACCGCGCAGCTACAAGGGTGCTTTGGCCTACAGCGCTCCCAGTGGTCGTTTTGGTGTCAACGTCGCCTTCAAATACATTGGTCGGAAATCGTCCAATGTGAATGGTTTTGGGCTGCAGTACTATGGTGACAACCACGTGCTCGACATGGGCGCTCACCTGTATCTTGACAGGGACCAACAGCACCGCCTGACCCTGCGACTCGAAAATCTGCTGAATGAGGACTATGCCAGCAGTCTGGGCTCAGCAGAACTGGCCGGCTCCAACCCATCCGAGCGTTTCCTGTGGCAACGCCTGGCACCTCCGCGTACAGTGCACCTGAACTACAGCTATAACTTCTGATCATGCGATATATCCTGATCACACACCGTTACCTGGCAGTTGCCGTAGGCTTGTTAATGAGCCTGTGGTGCCTGTCAGGTTTCGTGATGATGTACCAGGCCTTCCCGGAGCAGACCCGGGCGCAGCGCCTGCAGGGTCTGGCTCCCCTGGACCTGCAGGAGTGCTGCGACTTGTCTGCTCTGGCGGCGGTGGATAGCAGTGTGGCACCAGCTTTCCGCATTGAGATGTTACTGGATGATCCGGTGATGCGGACGCCGGCTGCCGTTGTCAATCTCCGCACGGGCCAGCCCATTACACCGCTAGGTGATGCCGAGCTCATGCAGGTTGCGCGTCTCTGGGCGGAAGGAAACAACCTTCAGGATGCCAACCCGAGCTTGCAGGGTGAGCTGGAGATGGACCAGTGGATTATCCAGTCTGCGCGTCGCAACCGGCCGGTTAACCACGTGTTGATGGGCGATAGCGCTGGTACCGAGATCTATATTAACGGCGGCACTGGCGAGGTGTTTCAGAAAACCACCCGGCGCGAGAGAGTGCTGGCCTGGCTTGGCGTGATACCTCACTGGCTGTACCCGATTGTGCTGCGTCAGAACGGCGCCTTGTGGTCCGGGATTGTCATCTGGACGTCGATTGCGGGTACCTTTCTGACCGCAACCGGACTCTACGTCGGTATCGCCCGCCTGCGAACCCGACGCGCCAGACGTGACGCTGGAGCTCATTCAAGAAGCCAGATATCCCCGTACAGGGGGCTCTGGTACTGGCATCACATGCTGGGACTGGTATTTGGCATTCTGACTCTCACCTGGGTGTTCAGCGGGCTGCTGACCATGAATCCCTGGGGCGCACTTGCAGGTGGCGGAAGCTCCTACCGCCAGGACTTTATGGGAGATGCGTCCTGGCAGCAGGTTCGCAATCTGCTCAGATCAGCAGCGCAGGCGCAGCAACAGGGCGAGCTACCGCAAGATATGGTTGCCTTGCAGTCAGGTGTTTTTGCAGGAGATCTGCATGCATTCGTGGGTACCGCTGATGGTGAGCAGTCACTTCGAATTGACGCCACGGCACGACCCGCTGAGCCGCTGACCGCAAGTGTTATTCGACAGCGTATTGCAGCTGCCGGAGTGCCGCTGGAGTCACTGACGCTGCTGACTGAGGAAGACGCGTATTACTACGCCCACAAGAGCCCGATTGAGTTGCCGGTCTGGCGCGCGCAACTGATTGATTCCGATAACACTGCCATTTACATCGGGCCAGAGTCCGCCAGCGTGCGGGTAATGACCGACACCAGTCGCACTTCGCGCTGGTTGAGAGTGGGTTTGCATCGCCTGGACTTCGCGTTCATGAAGGACAGGCCGCTGTGGGATATCCTGGTGATTATTCTGCTGGCAGGCGTGACCCTGTTATGTCTGACTGGGACCTGGATGAGCTTTCAACGCATTCGCCACGACATACATTCCGCTCGGCAGCAAAGGCGCCGCGCAGTTTACAATTCCCAGCCGGGTTAGCCGCACCGGGAATTGCAGACTCGCGTGATCCGGTTCAGTTGCCTGCTGACAACTGCCGAACCGCAGCCAGTATCTGACGGCAGGTAATCTGTCCGACCAGTTGTCCGTTGTCATTGACGACCGGGCGTCGACGCTGCCCTTTTGACAGCATGTCGGTGGCGATATCGATGATGTGGTCACCGGGTCTGGCGGAGTTAATGTTGGCCGACACCATATAGTCCTGCACCTGACCGATCGAGCCCTGGTCATAACTGGCTCCAAGAATCCCTCTCAGGCAGTCCAGCTCTGACAAAATACCCAGCAATTGACCCGTCTCGTTAACAACACACAGACCGGATACCCGGTTTTTGGTGATCAGATCGACTGCCTCGATCAGTGGTGCCTCAGGTGCCACCGTGATCGGCTTGTCGACCATGTAATCTTCCAGATTGACAGAACGCAGCATCGAACTTTCCCTTTTGATTATTGGATGAACAGTCTATCAGTCAAACGAAAACTCTGACAACAAATGCTAAGGAACGCTGACAAACACCTGCTTGCATCAAGCTATATACTAAACTATATTTCGATTTATGAAGAAAGCTGATCACGAGACGAGTGTCCCGCATGAGCGCGGCGACTTCGTCGCGCCCTGGGTACTGACCACGGCCGCGGGGGAAATTTCGCCGCGGCGGCTGGCCCTGCTGGAGGCAATTGGTGATTGTGGTTCGATCAGCGCAGCTGCGCGACAGGTAGGCATTACCTACAAGGCGGCCTGGGATGCCGTCGATGCCATGAACAATCTGGCGGGCTGCAGTCTGGTTAGCGCCCAGCATGGTGGTCGCGGCGGCGGCGGGACGGAACTGACCGACGAAGGCAGGCATTTGGTGCGTGATCTTAAGCTGTTGCGCAATCTGCAGCAGGCCTTTGTTGAAAGCGTGACCATGGGGAAGAACGGGGAATTTGATTTGGATGACTCCTTGCGCATGCTAAGACGGCTGACAACAAAAACCAGTGCGCGCAACGTGCTCAGTGGCAGGATTGTCGGGGTTACGCATGGTGCTGTTAACGCCGAGGTGTCGATCCGGCTGGGTGGCGATGATCAGTTGATTGCGATCTGTACAGAAGAAAGCGTACTGGACCTGGGGTTGGCTGAAGGCCGCGAGGTGCAGGCGCTGATCAAGGCGTCCTGGATTATTCTGGCCGATGCAGACAGCACGGGCAGAACCTCTGCCCGCAACCGTCTGTGCGGAACTGTGCAGAGAATAACCCCTGGGGCTGTGAATGCCGAAGTTGTGATTCGCCTCGATGGCGGCAATACACTGGCGGCCATCATTACCTCGGAAAGCCTTCAGGCCATGGAGCTGGAGGAGGGGAAGCCAATCTGTGCTCTGATCAAGGCGTCAAATATAATTCTTACCGTGCAGGAAGATTGAATAAAACTTGCCGCATTTCAGGACTGGAATATTTATGACTTTTTCAACACTGGCAGCTGCTCGAGCGCGACTGGTGCTGTTTGTTGTTCTGACAGGGTTTCCGATGGCATTGAGCTGGGCGGAGTCAGCGACGGTCGCTGCGGCCTCCTCCCTGCGCCCGACTCTCGACCGGATTGCTGAAGCCTTTATGGAGGCCAATTCAGAAGATTCGATCACGATCATATATGGCGCCTCCGGGCGTTTGACCGCGCAGATTTTGAATGGCGCCCCTTTTGATGCGTTTCTGTCAGCAGATACTGCCTATCCAGGGGCACTTTTTGAACAGGCGCCCGGCACCTCCGAGCCAGTGATTTATGCGCTGGGCCGTCTGGTGTTTTGGAGCGCCAATCATGATGTTACAGGTCTGGCGCTGACTGATCTCACTCAGGACAGATTCCGGCGCATTGCCATTGCCCAGCCGGCCATTGCGCCCTATGGCCAGCGCGCCAGAGAGGCTCTGGAGGCAGTGGGTGTCTGGGCGCAGATAGAGAATCGGGTAGTGTATGGGGAGAATATCTCACAGGTGGCTCAGATGTCTGCTTCAGGGGCGGCGGACGTTGCGATCACTGCCTTGTCGCTGGCCATGCTGGATGGCCTGGTGGAACGCCCCTATGCCTTGATCGATGACTCGCTGCATGAGCCACTTGCCCAGTCGATGGTGGTGACCGCGCGCGGTCAGGATAACGGTGCGGCGCGGCGCTTTATCGAGTTTATGCGTCAGACGGACGCGGCAGATATTCTCTTGCGGGCGGGGTTCCAGATGCCGGTCGCCGGCATGGCAGCAGGGAGCTGAGTTCAGGTGTTGGGACTGAGCCCCGAAGACTGGCAGGCCATTGAGCTTACGCTGCGGCTGTGCCTGTATACCACACTAATACTGTTATTGCTGGCGACACCGATAGCCTGGTGGCTGGCCAGCGGGCGCTCATGGCTGCGCACGCTGGTGCAGTCGGTGGTGGCATTGCCATTGGTATTGCCACCGACTGTGCTTGGCTTCTATCTGTTGATAGTGCTCGGGCCGCGAGGCCCGATTGGCGCCACGCTGGAACAGATGGGTCTGAATCATCTGGCTTTCAGTTTTGAAGGAATTCTGCTTGCCTCTGTCATCTATTCCATGCCATTTGCCGTGCAGCCGCTGCAAGAGGCCTTTTCCACATTGGGCCGCAGGCCAGCAGAGGTAGCGTCATCGCTGGGCGCAGGCCCGGTAGACCGGTTTTTCAGTGTGATTCTGCCGCTAACGCGTGGTGGTTTTATTGTCGCAGCCACGCTGACCTTTGCTCACACCATCGGCGAGTTCGGTGTCATTCTGATGCTCGGCGGCAGTATACCGGGGGAGACGCGCGTATTGTCGGTATTGATCTATGATCATGCCGAATCCATGAACTACGCGGCAGCACACAGATTGTCGGCCATGTTGCTGATATTTGCGTTTGTTGTGCTGTTTGTTGTTTATGCCTTCAATCGTCGATTCCGGACGGTCCGATTCTGATGAATAACTTTTGGCTGAACATGACGGATGCGTCAACTCCTGGCGTGACTCACGGAGTATCGCCATGCATCTGAGTATCAATGTCGAGTGGCGGCGTGAGCAGTTTCTGCTGAAGGTTGCGGAGCAGATTGAAATGACTGGAGTCACTGCGCTGTTTGGTCGCTCTGGCTGCGGCAAAACCAGTCTGCTGCGAGTCATTGCAGGGCTCGATCGTGTGCGGGGAGCGGAGGTCCTGTGGGGGGAGTCTGTCTGGCAACAGGGAAGAATATTCAAACCCACCGAGCAGCGCCGCCTCGGGCTGGTGTTTCAGGAGCACAGCTTGTTGCCCCACCTGGATGTTTCCGACAATCTGCTTTATGGCTACAAACGGACCAAACCAGAACATCGTCGCCAGCACCCGGAGCAGGTTTTCAGTCGCCTGGAGCTGGGACCACTGCTGGGTCGGCGCATTGATCAGCTGTCCGGAGGGCAGCGACAACGGGTGTCACTGGGTCGCGCGCTGCTGACCAGCCCTGATCTGTTACTGCTGGATGAACCTCTGGCAGCGCTGGATACCCAGAGCAAGCGCGATATTCTGCCCTTTCTGCTGGATGTGACCCGTGACAGCGAAGTCCCAGTCATTCTCGTGACGCACTCACCCGATGAAGTGCAGCGCCTGGCGGACCGTGTTGTCTTTATGGATCAGGGACGTGTTACCAGGACCCTGGCAATTGAACAGGCGATGGCTGATCCGGCGTCGCCACTGTTCGCTGATGAGGGCCCGGCGAGTATCCTGCGGGGAACTCTTGATGAAGCGGATGCCTCCGGCCTGCGGACCTTCAAGACCGCTAAGATCTCCCTTCTGGTCAGAGCAGGATCCGCTCGCTCCGGAGAGGCGAGGGTTCGTGTGCTGGCGCGAGATGTCAGCGTGGCTTTGGACGACCCCGGTCGAATCAGTATTCGTAACCAGCTGAGAGCCACTATCGTGGCAAGCACGCCGATCGCCGATCAGCAGCAATTGCTGACGGCCCAATTGGCAGACGGCCAGGCTCTTCAGATAGAGGTAACGGCTTGGTCTGCAGAGCGACTGGGGCTTAATGTCGGTACCGAAATATGGGCGCTTATAAAGTCGGTGGCATTAATGGAATAAAAGACTGAACCGATTCGTCATACTAACCGTAACCAATGACAAAGCCTCGCTGGCGGTTCGCAATAGTTTTACATGGGACAGTCTTGGCTTTCGGCACGTAAAGGAAGGTGTATAGGTACAGTTCTCTCCTTTGGCCCGACAGACACGCTCTGTCGGGCCTTTTATTTGTCACTAAACCGTCACTGCTTGTTTACGGTTCTGTTATGTCCGGTTGTTAAGCTGTGCTTCCATCAAGATGGCAACTGGAGTTGTTCTGATGGAAAAACGCAAACATTACCGCACAGTGTTCCTGTCCGACATTCACCTCGGTGACCAGGACTGCAAGGCAGAATTTCTGCTGGATTTTCTCAAGCACACTCGTATCGATCGTCTGTATCTGATTGGCGATATCATCGACATGTGGGCCATGCAACGCCAGTTCATGTGGCCTGACAGCCACAATCGTCTGCTGCATAAGCTTATCAGTCTTTCCTCAGAGGGAACTCAGGTCATTTACCTGCCGGGCAATCACGATGAGCCAGCGCAGAAATATGACGGCATGGCACTTGGCGATGTCGAGATTCACCGCGAATACATTCACACGCTGGCAGATGGCCGCAAAATGCTGGTGCTGCACGGTGATCAGTTTGATCAGGAAGTCTGTTTCGGACCCTGGCATGCCTGGCTGGGCGACAAAGCCTACCGAATGCTGATGTTCATCAACCGCTGGTACAACCGTTACCGGGTCTGGCGTGGCCGCGATTACTGGTCACTGGCTGGCTATATCAAACAGCGTATAAGTGGCGCCGGCGAGGCAATTGTGCGCTATCGCCAGACAGGATGCGCGCATGCCCGCAGGCGCGGGCTTGACGGCATCGTCTGCGGCCATATTCATCACCCTGAAATCACCGAGCTGGACGGAGTTCTGTACTGCAATGATGGCGACTGGGTAGAAAACTGCTCAGCGCTGACCGAGGACATGCAGGGCAATCTCAAGCTGGTATTCTGGGCACGTGAGGCCGCAGTATCTGCGCTGCGCCCACGAGCAGACATGGCTGTAAGCGGCAGCAAACAGAAGGCCGCCTGAGTAGTCATCAACACTAACGGCGGCGATTGACCGCTGCAGGCCCAGGCGTCATGATAACCACTGTTTCCATGTGAACAGCGGGGATGATGCCATGACTACCAGAACACATTTCGATATCGTGATTGTCGGTGCCGGCGCCGGAGGAATTTCTGTGGCTGCCAGTCTGCTCAAGCGCAAGACTGGTCTGAGCATCGCGCTGGTTGATAAATCCGAGAAGCATTACTATCAGCCCGGCTGGACTATGGTCGGTGGCGGTATTTTTGATGCAGCCCAGACTGAACGAACGACGGCCTCACTGATCCCCGATGGTGCCAACTGGATAAAAGCTGCGGTTACCGAGTTTGAGCCTGACAATAATATTGTGAGGCTTGATGATAACAGCCAGTTGACCTATGAGCGCCTGATTGTTGCTCCGGGTCTGAAACTGAACTGGGAAGGGGTCGAAGGCCTGACCGATACACTGGGTCTGAATGGGGTAACCTCCAACTACAGATATGACCTGGCGCCTTATACCTGGAAGCTGGTGCAGGGTCTGAAATCCGGCCGCGCGCTGTTTACCCAGCCGCCCATGCCCATCAAGTGCGCTGGAGCTCCCCAGAAAGCCATGTATCTGTCTGCAGATTACTGGTTGCGCCAGGGTGTCCTTAAAAACATCGATATTGAGTTTTACAATGCCGGCGGTGCGCTTTTTGGCGTTTCCGACTACGTGCCTGCCCTGATGGAGTACGTCAAACGCTATCAGGCAGAATTAAAGTTCAGTCACAACCTGGTGAAGATCGACGGCGAAGCCCGTAAAGCCTGGTTCGTGAAAAGCGATAGTGACGGAAACAAGGAAACTGTCGAGACAGAATTTGATATGATTCACGTCTGCCCACCACAGCAGGCGCCGGATTTCATTCGCAGCAGCCCGCTGGCAGACAGTGCCGGCTGGGTTGATGTGGATCAGCAAACCCTGCGTCACAAGCGCTACACTAATATCTGGTCGCTGGGTGATGTCATCAGCGCGCCCAATGCCAAAACGGCAGCGGCGGCCCGCAAGCAGGCACCAATTGTGGCCTGCAATGTTCTGTCTGATATGGGCGTGCTGCAGGGTCATGCAAACTACAATGGCTACGGCTCGTGTCCGCTCACCGTTGAGCGCGGCAAAATAGTGCTGGCAGAGTTTGGTTACGGTGGAAAGCTGCTGCCCAGCATGCCGACCTGGCTGCTGCAGGGCAAGCAGCCGACACGCCTGGCGTGGCTGCTGAAAAAGGACTTTCTGCCCTGGCTCTACTGGAACGGCATGTTGAAAGGCAGGGAGTGGCTTGTTAAGCCCGATGTGGTGTGATTGCCCAAGGGCGTAAATTTATGAAGAACATGGAGTAAAGTATATGAAGGCAAAACAGGTGACTGACGAATTCGCGGTCGCGGAGCAATTGACAGCAGATGATGTCGACATGATGGCCGCAGCCGGCTTCAAGACCATCATCTGCAATCGCCCCGACGGTGAAGCGGCCGGTCAGCCGTTGCGCGCCGAGATCCAGGCTGTCGCAGAGGATCATGGCATGCAGTTTCGCTATATCCCGGTTGTATCCGGGGAGCTTAGCCTTGAAGATGTGGCGGCTTTTTCCGAAGCTCTGGACAACGCACCGCGTCCGGTACTGGCTTACTGTCGCAGTGGTACACGTTCCATCCAGCTCTGGGGATTGGCATCAGGCCTTAAAGGCATGGCCCCGGAAGCTGTAGTCTCTCATGGTGCGGAAGCTGGCTATGACCTTAGAGGGGTCGCGGGCTGGCTGGCGCAACAAAGCCAGGGTTGAACCGTTACCTGCCCATTCTGAACTGGGGCCGCCAGTACCGCGCGGCCCAGTTCACTGATGATCTGCTGGCTGCCGTCATCGTTACGGTCATGCTGGTTCCTCAATCACTTGCTTACGCCCTGCTGGCTGGCTTGCCGCCAGAGATGGGTCTGTATGCGAGTATTTTCCCGTTGATGGTATACGCGGTTTTCGGCACCAGTCGGGCGCTATCTGTAGGACCCGTTGCCGTAGTGTCGCTGATGACAGCCGCAGCGGTAGCCAGGCTGGAGCTTGCTGATGCTGCTCAGGTAATTGCGGCGTCAACGCTGCTGGCTATGATGGCGGGCCTGTTTCTGGTACTGCTGGGTCTATTGCGACTGGGCTTTCTGGCCAATTTTTTATCGCATCCAGTTATCGCGGGGTTCATAACGGCGTCAGGTGTCATTATTGCATTGGGGCAATTGCCGGGCATTCTTGGCATACAGGCAGGTGGACAGACTCTGTTGCAGCTGGTCCCATCGCTTGTGGCAGGATTTCAATCGGCGGCTGGCAGCTTAAACTGGCCAACGATTACAGTCGGTGTGGGTACGCTGGCATATCTGCTGTGGACAAAACGTTACCTCGCGGCATTGCTGGTTCGGTTTGGTCTCAATCAGCGTCTGGCCGTCATACTGTCGCGACTCAGCCCGATTGTGGCCGTGGTTGCAACAGCCGTTGCAGCGTGGTCGCTGGATCTTGGCAACAGGGGGCTGACACTGGTTGGTGATGTACCCGCAGGGCTGCCGGCACTGGCACTGCCAGTGATGGACTTTGGGCTGTGGCTGGCGCTGGCGGGTTCTGCGGCCCTGATTGCCATTCTGGGTTTTGTGGAATCAGTTTCCGTAGCCCAGGGACTGGCCGCCAGGCGTCGCGAGAGGATTGATCCGGATCAGGAGCTCATCGGTCTGGGGGCGTCAAATATGGCGGCCTCGTTCGCCGGTGGGTTTCCGGTGGCGGGCGGTTTCGCACGCTCGGTGGTAAATTTTGATGCGGGCGCCGCGACGCCGGCTGCCGGCCTGCTCGCCGCAATACTGATGGGACTGGCAACCTTTTTCCTGATGCCTTTGCTGGCGTGGTTGCCCAAAGCCACACTGTCGGCAACCATTATTGCCGCTGTGCTGTCTCTGGTTGATTTCAGTATTGTAAAAAAGGCATGGCAGTATTCGCGTGCCGATTTTCTGGCCGTCTGCAGTACCATTCTGCTGACCTGGCTGGAAGGTGTTGAGGCCGGCGTGGCCGCCGGTATTATCGTGTCCGTGCTGGTTCACATGTACAAAAGTTCACGCCCGCATGTTGCCATCGTGGGACAGGTGCCCGGGACAGAGCATTATCGCAATGTTGAACGACATGAGGTCATCACCTATGACACTATCCTGTCGCTGCGCGTAGATGAGAGTCTTTATTTCGCCAACTCGCGCTATCTGGAAGACCTGATATACCGTGAAGTGGCGGAGAGACCCGCGCTGCAGCATGTCGTTCTGATGTGCAGTGCGGTCAATGAGATTGACCTGAGTGCGCTGGAGTCGCTTGAGGCCATCAACCGCCGCCTGGCCGATAATGGCATCAAACTTCATCTGTCTGAGGTCAAGGGCCCGGTGATGGATGCACTGGAGACCACGCACTTTCTGCAGTCCTTAAGTGGTCAGGTCTATCTCAGTCAACACCAGGCGATTAGCGATCTTCAGCGTTCCACAGCGATAGCGACGCCCTGACCACCACCGATGCACAGTGTTGCCAGGCCGCGCTGAACATCCCGACGCATCATCTCGTGTATCAGGGTGACCAGCACGCGACATCCCGACGCACCAATCGGGTGGCCGAGTGCGATGGCGCCACCATTCACGTTGACTTTGTCCATATCCCATTGCAGTTCTTTGCCAATGGCGAGTGACTGTGCGGCAAAAGCTTCATTGGCTTCGATCAGGTCCAGCTGGTCCAGCGTCCAGCCGGCCTTTTCCAGACAGCGCCGGGTGGCAGAGACGGGTCCGATGCCCATGATGGCCGGATCGACACCTGCATTCGCCCAGGCTTTGATGCGCGCCAGGGGCTCCAGCCCGTGTTTTTCTGCGGTATCGCGGCTGCAGACAATTACCGCGGCGGCGCCATCATTTAATCCTGAGGCATTGCCGGCAGTCACGGTGCCATCTTTTTTGAAGGCAGGGGACAACCGCGCCAGGCGCTCGATGGTGGTGTCGGCTCTAGGGCCCTGATCCTGATTCACGATGATGGGGCTGGCTTTGCGCTGTGGTACTTCGATGGGCAGGATTTCCCGGTCAAAATAGCCATGCTGCATGGCAGCGGCGGCTTTCTGCTGTGAGGCCAGCGCAAACGCGTCCTGGTCCTCTCGGCTGATCTGATACTTGTCGACCAGGTTCTCGGCAGTGATGCCCATGTGGTAGTGGTTAAACGCATCCCACAGGCCGTCGTGCAGCATGGTGTCGATGGCCTGCCAGTGCCCCATTTTCTGGCCTTGCCGTGAGCCAGGCATTACATGAGGCGACTGGCTCATGTTTTCCATGCCACCCGCCACAATCATACCGGCATCGCCCAGCGCAATGGCCTGGGCAGCCAGGTGCACGGCTTTCAGGCCGGAGCCACAGACTTTGTTCACCGTCATGGCCGGGGTTTCCACGCCCAGTCCGGCATTGATGCTGGCCTGACGTGCGGTGTTCTGACCACAGCCGGCGGTCAGTACGTGGCCCATGATCACTTCATCGATCAGCTCTGGTTTAATGTTGGACTTGACCATCAGCTGCTTGATGACTTCGGCGCCAAGCTGGGCGGCGGGAATGTCCGCCAGGCTGCCCTGAAAATTTCCGATGGCGGTGCGTCCCGCCGCTACAATAACGATGTCCTGCATATGCTTACCTGTTGACTCGGTTTTCGATCAGATTGTCGACCACAGAGGGATCGGCAAGTGTTGTGGTATCGCCCAGCTGTGAGGTCTCGTTGGCAGCGATCTTGCGCAGAATTCGGCGCATGATTTTGCCGGAGCGGGTTTTTGGCAGACCCGGGGCGAACTGTATGATTTCCGGTTTTGCAAACGCACCAATTTCATCAGCGACAAACTGGATGAGTTCGCGGCGCAGTGCGTCAGATTCTTCGATACCGGACATCAGTGTGACATAGGCATACACTGCATTGCCCTTTATATCATGCGGATAACCGACAACCGCGGCTTCGGCCACTTTGGGATGCAGTACCAGTGCGCTTTCCAGTTCTGCCGTCCCCAGACGGTGACCAGACACATTGATGACATCGTCCACCCGCCCGATGATCCAGTAATACCCATCCTCGTCCCGGCGCGCACTGTCACCGGTAAAGTAATAACCCGGATAGGCAGTGAAATAGGTATCCACGCAGCGCTGGTGATCACCGTAAACCGTCCTTATCTGTGCCGGCCAACTCTGGGTTATGACCAGGTTGCCTTTGCCGGCACCGGTCACTTCTTTGCCATCAGCATCCAGCAGCGCGGGCTTGACCCCAAAAAACGGCAGGGTAGCCGATCCGGGCTTCAGGTCTGTGACACCAGCGATCGGACTGATCATGGATGAGCCGGTTTCCGTTTGCCACCAAGTGTCGACGATTGGGCAACGCTGTTCACCGACTACCTCGTAATACCACTCCCAGGCTTCGGGGTTGATCGGTTCGCCAACCGAACCGAGCAGGCGCAGCGAAGCTCGAGAGCTGCGTTTTACCAGTTCGTCACCCTGACCCATCAGCGCACGCAGGGCCGTAGGCGCGGTATAAAAAATATTCACCTGATGTTTGTCTATGACCTGCCAGAAGCGGCTGGCATCAGGGTAGGTGGGAACACCCTCGAAAATAAGTGTCGTGGCGCCATTACAGAGAGGGCCATACACAATATAGCTGTGTCCGGTCACCCAGCCAACATCAGCACTGCACCAGTAGACCTCGCCTTCCCGGTAATCAAAGATGTAGCGGTGTGTCATGGCTGCCTGCAGCAGATAGCCGGCGGTGGTGTGCAGCACGCCCTTGGGTTTGCCGGTGGAGCCTGAGGTGTAGAGGATAAACAGTGGATCTTCTGCATCCATGGGTTCTGCAGGGCAGTCAGTGTCCGCTTCGGCAACCGCTTCGTGGTACCAGACGTCGCGCCCGGCACTCCAGTCGCACTGGGCGTCGGTATGTTTAACAACAATCACGCTGTGCACGTCGGGGCAGTGCGCAAGTGCTTTGTCCACGTTCTGTTTCAGGGGAATCTTCTTGCCGCCACGAACGCCCTGGTTGGCTGTGATGACGGTGCGGCAGTCGCTGTCCTGGATACGATCGCGAATAGAGTCTGGCGAGAATCCGCCAAAGACCACAGAGTGAATTGCACCAATGCGTGCACAGGCCAGCATGGCATAGGCTGCCTCAGGAATCATTGGCATGTAGATACAGACACGGTCGCCTTTTTTGACGCCACGGGCTTTTAGCACATTGGCAAATCTGCAGACTGCCTCATGCATTTCTGCATAAGTGATTCGTGTGCTGGTATCCGGTTCGTCACCTTCCCAGATGATGGCAGTTTGATCGGCTCGCTCCGGCAGATGTCGGTCAATACAGTTCCAGCAGACATTCAATTTTGCATCTGCAAACCAGCGGACATCCGCTTTGGCGAATTCACCCTGGTACACGGCTGACCAGGGTTTAAAGAAAGACAGGAACTGTTCTGCCTGCTCGGCCCAGAACGTCTCCGGCTGGCTGATCGATTGTTGATAGAGCTTCTGATACTGCTCAAAGTCGATCAGACTGTGTCGGTCTCTGGCGGGATCCACAGGATAGAGTTTGTCTTCAGCCATGCGATTCTCCTTACATGTCGACGTATTGGGTCTCACTGTTTATTGTTGGTGTCGACTTCAATGTTATCAATCAGCCGGGTCGACCCGGCGAAGGCAGCGGCCAGGATGACCAGCGGGCGGTCAGCCACCGCCCCGGGAGCAGCTGGTTGCAGGTCATCCTGAGTGCATATTGCAAAATAGTCAGGCTTCAGGCCCGACTCCAAAAGGGCCTGCAATGCATCTGATTCCAGCGCGCGGTAGTCGCGCTGTCCTGAATGAATCTCACCGGCAGTCTGACGCAGCACCTGACCAAGTGCCAGTGCCTGTGTCTTTTCGGCCTCACTCAGGTAGGAGTTGCGCGAGCTCAAGGCCAGGCCGCTTTGCTCACGCTCGGTGCTGACGCCAGTCAGTGTGATATCAAAACACAGGTCTTCGACCATTTTACGAATCACCTGGAACTGCTGGTAGTCCTTTAATCCAAATACAGCATGGTCAGGCTGCACGATGTTGAACAGTTTGCTTACCACTGTTGCGACCCCGTCAAAATGCCCCGGGCGACTCGCACCACAGTGACGCTCAACGATGTCCGGCGTATGGACAAGCGTGTGATTGTTCAGACCCCTGGGATAAATCTCGGAGACCGGCGGCGTGAACAGGTAGTCACAGCCGGCAGCGGTGAGCTTTTCGATATCAGCATCTGGAGTGCGCGGGTACTTGTCCAGGTCTTCGCTCTGGCCAAACTGCATGGGATTGACGAAGATGGTGGCAACAACGATATCTGCTATTGCGCGAGCCGTAGTCACCAGTTTGATATGGCCTGCGTGCAGGTTGCCCATGGTTGGCACCACCGCAATGGTCTTGCCCTGCTGACGAAATGGTTTGAGTGTGTCGCGCAAGTCGCGAATGAGGTAACAGATTTGCATAATGTTCGTGGTCCGCCTGGATTGGCCGTGTTCCTTTTCTGTTGATGCTCAGGGGCAGTGTAAAGGAGCTGCGCGCAGCATCAGTCGAAACAATGTTCCGGTGCAGGAAACTGGCCGCTCTTTACTGCTTCGGCATATGCCTTCAGTGCTGCCGGAATGCTACTGTCAGAGTCAGCCAGAAAGTTCTTCACGAACTTGGGCTTGATGGGTGAGATACCCAGCAGGTCATGCAATACCAGCACCTGTCCGGTTGTGTGTGGTCCGGCGCCGATGCCGATCACGGGAATGTCCAGCGCGTCGGTAATGCGTTTGGCCACTACTGTCGGCACACACTCCAGCAGGAGGATGCTGGCACCGGCCTGCTGCAATTGCAGTGCTTCCTCAACCATCTTGTCGGCCTGCGCCGGGTCTCGCCCCTGGACCAGATAACCGCCAAACAGATTGATGGATTGCGGTGTCAGTCCCATATGGACACAGACCGGAATGCCACGCTCGGCCAACAGCCGGGTTGAGCTGGTCAGCCAGGCGCCCCCTTCAAGTTTGACCATTTCTGCGCCAGCCCTCATCAGGGCAGCTGCATTTTCCAGTGTCTCGATTTCGGAGGAGTAGCTCATGAATGGCATGTCGGCCATCAGGAAGGAGCGGCTGTTGCCACGTTTCACACATTCGACATGGTAGATCATGTCGCTCATGGTGACGGGCAGCGTGCTGTCATGTCCCTGCAGAACCATGCCAAGAGAGTCGCCCACCAGAATGACCTCTACTCCGGCCTCATTGACCAGAGAGGCGAACAACGCGTCGTAGGCGGTCAGGCAGGCGAATTTGTCACCGGCCTTGTGAATCTTGTTAAGAGTGGCCAGCGTCACGTGCTGGCGACCGGACTGTGTACTCATGCTTCCCCCTTGTTGATGATGAGCTTAGCCTGACGCTGTAGTCACAGCAAGGTGGGCTTGGGGTTGAAATAGTGTACACCACGCAGCCCTGATTTGATCTGGTTGACCAGTTGTTCATAGTCGTCATCGCGACCGACCAGGTCCAGGTCACTGCAATTGACGATCAGCAGGGGAGAGCGGTCATAGTAGTGAAAGAATGTAGTGTAAGCATTGTTGAGCCGCTCCAGATAATCAGCCTCGATGGCCTGTTCGGCTGCAATGCCGCGTTTCTGGATGCGCGCCAGCAATACCGGCGTGGGTGCCTGCAGATAAATCACCAGATCCGGTACTGGCGCATCAATCGTCAGGTGCTGATAGACGGTTTGATAGAGTTGGAATTCATCCGGGTCGAGGTTCTGCTGTGCGAACAGCATGTCTTTCTCGATCAGAAAATCGGCCACCCTGACAGGTTCAAACAGGTCATTCTGTTTCAGTCCCTGTAACTGCTGCGAGCGCTGGAACAGGAAGAACAACTGGGTGGCCAGCGCGTGCTGTTTGGGATTGCGATAAAAACGCTCCAGGAAAGGATTGTCTTCGGGCTTCTCCAGCACTATGTCGTAGTTGAACGATTCGGCCAGTCGTTTGGCAAGACTGGTTTTGCCGACGCCGATCGGGCCTTCCACTGCGATATAGCGAGGCAAATAGTACATCAGTTGCTGGGCTCCGCGGGTTTACGGGGTTTACGGCGTCGCCGTTTTGGCGACCGCGCCGGCTGCAGATCTCCGATCATGCTCTCCTGCCGGGCATGATCGCCATCCTGAAATTGTGTCCACCAGTCACCAATCCCCCCAAGATTTTCACCGGACGCTTCTCGCAGCAGCAGGAAATCGTAGGCAGCCCTGAATCGAGGGTGAGCAATTACACTCTCCACATTGCGCCGGCTTCGGGGCTGCAGACGCCATTGCAGCTCCCAGATTTCTCGCATCATGGCAGTGAAGCGCTTGGGAATTGAGGTGTAGGCCAGCTGCCGACTGATAACTTCCGAAGCTTCGCGTTGAATCACCGGCATGGCCGGTGGTCGATTGCCATCCGTGTCCGCCAGCGCATCCTTGAGCGCGGGCCACAGCAGCGCCGAATACAGGAAAGCTGGAGTAACTGACTTGCCGTCCGCCAGTCTCTGATCTGTGTTTCGCAGCGCCAGGCAGATCAGTTTGCTGTCGATGGAGTCCGCATCCTTGAGATAGGGCATGACCGGTTTGAACAGGTAGTCGGCGACGCCATAGTGACGCAGCAGCGCAAATGTTGCCTCCGCCTTGCCAGTCGTGAACAGTTTGACTGTCTCATCAAACAGACGGGCAGGGGATATAAGTTTTAACAAGCCCGCCAGCTTTTTGAGAGGTGCTTCGGTGGCAGCTTCGATCTGAAAGTCCAGCTTGGCGGCCAGACGTATCGCACGCAGAATGCGCACGGGATCTTCGCGATAGCGGGTTTCCGGATCACCGATCATACGAATCAGGCGCGCATCAATATCGGCAAGACCTTTAACAAAATCCAGCAGCAAAAAACCCTTGGTGGTGTAGTACAGCGCGTTGACGGTAAAGTCGCGTCGCATGGCGTCTTCGTTGATAGAGCCATAAACGTTATCGCGTAGAATCATGCCGCCGGTGGTGTGTGCCGAATCCAGGTCGCGGATATGTTTGCGCGGCTGATCGTCTTGAACCTCAGTTTCAATCTCGTGGTGTGCCCGGAAGGTGGTGACCTCAATAATCTCCCTGCCAAAACGGACATGGGCAATCTTGAAGCGTCTGCCGACCACGCGGGAGTTGCGGAACAGATCTTTGACCTGTTCAGGGGTCGCATTGGTCGAGATGTCAAAATCCTTGGGGTGGCCACCCAGCAACAGGTCGCGTACGCCACCACCAACCAGAAAGGCCGGATAGCCGGCGTCGTTGAGGCGATAAAGCACCTTGAGTGCGTTGGCTGATATGTCCTTGCGTGAAATATGGTGGTCTTCGCGGGCAATGATGTCGACGTCATGCAGATCCATTCCCAGCAATTTCGCCGGTGAAGTCTCTGCTACTGTTTTAGCGCTGGGTTTGCCGTGACGGGATGCGGCCTTCTGTCGGCCCGGCTTCTCTGATGAAGGATGCTCCAGACGCCTGGTTTTGCGACTCTGGTCGTGTTGGCCAGTGGCATTGTCGGCACTGTTGGCACCATCCGTGATTCCCGTGTCTCGCCACGGGCGACCTGTCAAAAGGCGGGTTAGCTTTTTAAACATCTAGGCATCTGTGTCCGTTCACTGTATGACCCCGATCAGCCCTTATGGACTGTAAAGCACGCATGATGCACTAATACAGGATCTGTAACAAAGGCCAATAATACACTGAAGTGAAGGAGGAGTGCAGGGTGAAATGCTCTGGGGGGTGACTCGACCCCCCCGCAAGGAAGGTATTTGATTATTTTTATTGTTATTTCTTTTTGTTCTTGTTTACAGGCAACTTTTGGATGCCTTTTGTTGTTGGTGACAGTTCTTTTCTGTCCAGCCACAGTGTCGGTAGTGATCAGCAATACCTGACTCATTACCTGCCTGTCAGATTATTTTTATTATTTGGCACCATAAGCGATGCAAATTTTTATTATTTTTGGTGATTTATTTTTATTGTGTCTTTTTATTGTTATTGCGCGTAATAGTGCACGTAGTGTGCCAACAATTAAATATCTTTGTTTATCAGCTATTTATGATTTTTGTGACTATTTGGTGACGGTGAATGTCAGGAAAACTGTTACCCCTTTTCACACTCAAATGGGTAGTTGAGTATCGGTAACACAATCTCAGGCTTGTTTTTTCTTGCGCGGAAGGCCAAAGCGCTGGCGGCGCTCCCAAAGACACTTGCGGCTGATCCCCAGCTTTTTTGCGAGCTGTGTTTCATTCATCTGGTCCTGGTGCTCAAGGACGAATTTCTGGAAATAGTCCTCCAGAGAGAGTTCCTCTGCAGAATCATCTTCGTCGCTGGCCGTATGTTGAGTGCGCTCGGTCATCGGCCGAATGGCTTTTTTGCTGTTCAGGTCGATTGCCAGCAGCTCGGCACCTATTTCATCGGTTTCGGCCAGTACAACTGCACGCTCAATGGCGTTCTCCAGCTCTCGGACGTTACCTGGCCAGGAGTAGTCGGCAATCGCCTGGGTCGCGTCACGGGTGAAAGTCAGCAGCGGCGACTTCAGGCGCCTGCAGGTGCGGCCGAGGATGGCGTCGGCGAGTTCCAGGATATCGTTGCCACGCTCTCTGAGCGGTGGCAGGATCAGTGTCATGACGTTGATCCGGTAATACAGGTCCTCACGGAAATCCCCGTCAATAACCAGCTGCTTAAGATCTCGGTGGGTGGCTGCCACCAGCCGCACATCAACCTTGCGCGACTGCACAGAGCCCACTTTGCGGATCTCACTCTCCTGCAGTACCCGCAGCAGTCGGGCCTGCGCGTCCAGCGGCAGTTCACCTATCTCGTCCAGGAACAATGTGCTGCCATTGGCGGCCTCAACCAGACCGGTGCGGTTGGCGGTGGCGCCCGTGAACGCCCCTTTTTCATGACCAAACAGCTCAGACTCGATAAGGTTTTCCGGGATGGCGGCGCAGTTGACCGAGATCATTTCGGAATCCGTGCGATCGCTGAGTTTGTGTATTGCCTGAGCAACGAGTTCCTTGCCGGTGCCTGATTCGCCGTTGATCAGCACAGTTGAGCTGGTCATGGCAACTTTGCGAATACGTCTGAAAAGTTCCATCATCTGCGGGCAGCTGCCGATCATGCCTGGCACGGGTGGTTCCGAGACCTCCTGAGCCGGCGCCCTGGCAGGTGTCTCGGGAGCTCTGGTACCGTGATCTTTGATGATGCGGGCGACTGCCTGCAGCATTTCTTCATGCTCGAATGGCTTTGGGATGTAGTCCACTGCACCCAGTTTCATTGAATCGATCGCAGAACGCAGGCTGGAGTAGCTGGTCATGATCAGGACTGGCGTGCTGGTAGCCTTGATAAGATCAGTGCCGGGCGCACCGGGCAGGCGCAGGTCACTGACCACAATATCAAATGTCTGCTCTGCCAGGAGATCAAGGGCGTCTTTGACTGAGCCAGCCTCACTGACCTGATAATCGTGACGCTCCAGCAGACGGCGCAATGCGGTGCGAATCACCTGTTCGTCTTCTACTACCAGAACCTTGTGCTTTGCTGTCATCGTCATACTCGGTTGGCGGCGCTCTTTAGTACTCAGGAGTTCGGAGCGTGTTGCGCATCATAACAGGGAAAACTCAGAATTACCTTAGCGCCGGGGTTATCCAAGCGCGCCGAAGCATTCATTATATCAATATGTCCGCCGAGGTTTTCAACCAGGCTGTAAACCAGCGACAGGCCCAGCCCGGTTCCTTGTCCTGGCTCCTTGGTTGTGAAGAAGGGCTCAAAAATGCGGTCCTTGATAGACTCCGGGATACCAGTACCTTCATCGCTGACGCTTATTTGCACCGAGGCCGCTATACGCTCGCAGGTGACAGTGATTGTGCTTTGCTCCGGGCTGGCGTCCCTTGCGTTATTGATAAGATTGACGAGCACCTGCAGCAGCTGCTGTGAGTCTCCCAGAATGAACGCCGGCTCATCGCAACGTACATCGAAGTTCATGTACTTGCCCTTCTTGTTCAGGGATACCAGCGTAATAGCCTCATCTATGCATTCCGATACCGATACCCGTTCTTTACGCTGATCAGATTTATTGTGACTGCCGCTGTGGGCGAAGTTCACCAGCGACTGGACAATGCGCGATGTGCGATCTGTCTGTTCGATAATCTGGCGGGCCATGTTCCGTATCTCATCATTCTGTGTTTCATCACGGACATTCTGGGCCAGGCAGGCAATGCCGGTAATGGGGTTGCCGATCTCATGCGCCACGCCCGCAGCCAGGCGACCGATGGAAGCCAGTCGTTCACTGTGTGCGAGTTCTTCTTCGAGTAATTCGGTTTCCGTCAGATCTTCCAGCAGAATGATGACGCCATCCTGACGTATCCTGGGGCTGGCTGACTTTTCGATGACAGCCTTGTGCAGGCTGACATAGCGTTTACTGCCGTGGATGTTGACGGTGGCTTTATGCTGATGCGTGTTGTCGCCAGTTTTAAACTGATTGAGCAGCGAAAACCAGGGTTCGCCGATTTCTCCCAGCTGCAGGCCGGCGGCCTCGTCCGGGGTGATGCCTGTGAGGCTCTCCATGGCGTGGTTCCACATAATGATCTGGTCTTCCGGTCCCAGTGAGCAGACGCCCAGCGGCAGGTCCATAAGGATCTGGCGATGGTAGCGTCGCAGGTTGTCCAGGTCGGCCGCCATGCCCGACAGATTGCTGCGGTAGGCCTCAATTCGATTCTCAATCGCCGCAACGTCGGATGCGCCCGGTTCGCTGTTGGCCGTATAGGGCAGGAATCGATCAATCAGATCATGCGCAATGGCGGGGCCTAGCAGGCCCGACAGGTTTGCCTCCAGGCGGCCGCGCAGTAAACGCAGCGACTTGGGGCGTTTGTCTTTTTTATCCATGTTGAGGTCGCGAAGTGCCTGCATGACCTCTCGAGTCGCGGTCCGCTCACCCAGCGGTTTGGTGAGCTGGGAAATGAATTCATCGGCCGATCCGGCGCTGACCCGCGCCCGGCGCTGGCGCCGCAGGTTGTCGACCGAGCAGATGTCTGCGGACACTTTTTCTTCTGTCGAACTGCGTGTCATCAGTGACACGGTGATGAACAGGATGATGTTGCAGATCAGTGACAGGGCAATGATGACGCGCGTGTTCATGCCATCCAGTACCACCAGATTAAATCCGGTCGCTACCGGCAATACCAGCAAGGTGACCCAGATTATCGTGCCTGCCGCCACACCGGCCATGAAACCTTTTTTGTTGCCACGCGGCCAGTAAAGCAGCGCAATCACTGCCGGCAGAAACTGCAGGCTGCCGACCAGGCCAATGTTGCTGACGGCACGAATGCTCTGGCTGTCCGAGGGAATGTAGTAAAACAGGAAGCCACCCCATATCAGTGCGGCAATCAGGGCTCGGCGCTTCCACAGCAACCACCGATAGATATCCTGGTTTGCCCGGGGCTGCCAGATGGGCAGTATCAGGTGGTTCAGGCACATCGTCGACAGGGCGAGGGTAATGACAATAATCAGACCACTGGCTGCTGACAGTCCGCCCAGGAAGCCGATCAGCGTCATCAGGGGCGAGCCGTAGTCAACACCCAGCGTAACCGGGTAGTACTCCATGGGTGTCAGGCTGCCCGAATTCAGACCGGCCCAAAGGATGGGCAGCACCGGCAGGCTCAGCAACAGAAAGTACAAGGGCAACCCCCAGCTGGCAACATTCAGTGCTCTGGGGTGATTGTTCTCGTGAAAGGTGATGTAAAACATGTGTGGCGTTGCCACAGCAGCGGTAAAAAATATCAGCATCTGAACCTGAAACGTGCCGGGCGGCGCAGGCTCTTTCAGGCGCCGCAGCAGTTCCGGCTGGCCCTGCAGCCACTCCTCCATGGCGACGAAGCCCCCAAATCCCTCATGAACGGCAAACCAGCCGACCAGCAATACGGCCAGCAATTTGACCAGGGACTCAAACGCAATAGTCATGACAAGGCCGTCATGACGCTCCCGGCCGGAGCCCTTGCCGGTGCCAAAAAATATCGCAAACAGGGTGATCAGCAGACAGAAAGTCAGCGCCAGTGTAGTCTGCGTCGCTTCAGGGGATAAAAGTCCTACGGTGTTGGCTACCGCCTGAATCTGCAGGGCGAGCAGTGGCATGACTCCGATCAGCATGATAACGGTTGTCAGTGTGCCGGCCCAGGGGCTGCGATAACGAAACGCCAGCAGATCCGCCAGTGAGCTAAGCTGATAGGTCTTTGTCAGATTCAGAATGGGGCGCAGAATCAGCGGCGACAGAAGGAAGGCCAGAGAGATACCGATGAACGGCGCCAGATAGCCGAAACCGTCCCTGAAGGCATTGCCCGTGGAGGCATAATAGGACCACACACTGGCAAAGACGCCGAGCGACAGAACATACACGATGGGATGGCGCACCACGCGCTCGGGTATCCAGCCTTTTTCTGTTATGAATGCTATACCAAACAGAATGGCCAGATAGCCAATACCCAGCGCGAATAATGTACTGAGTTCAAAGCTCATCGGAATTCTGTTCCCGATACGCCCAGGCACCAGCGGCTATTACCAGAAAGCACAGCACAAAAGGGCGATACCACGCACCGTCCATCTGCATGGCCCATTCCACACTGACCAGAAACAGCAGGTAGGTGAACAGCATGACAATCAGTGTTGTAGGTGGCAGATACATGAGGTTTCCGATTCTGGTTCGGCATTCAGCTCAACATGGGTGAAACCGGGATATTAGCCAACTTGGGTACGCTATGTATATCCCAATGCTCGATGGCCCAGTCAATCTGAATCGATGTGGTCTCGCTGGCGAGCTCGGGAGGCGGCAGCTGGCCGAGAAATTCAAGTGCTTTGTAAATGACTTGTTGAGACTCACTGGCCAGCAACGGTCGGGCAAAGTGCTGCTTGCTGAGCTTCTGCCCGAGATCATTGGCGGCGACGGGAATATGGGCGTACTCCGGCGCAGGGTAGCCCAATAGCCGCTGCAGAAACACCTGGCGTGGCGTTGAATCAAGCAGGTCGTAACCACGCACAATATCAGTTACCTGTTGCCAGGCATCGTCTACAACCACAGCCAGCTGATAGGCAATCAACCCGTCGCGACGCTGCAGAATGAAGTCGCCACAGTGGTGCAGCAGGTTCTGTGCAAAGTCGCCCTGAATCTGATCAGCTACGCATACCATTTCGTCGGTCACTTTCAGGCGCGTGGCAAAGTCATGTCGAGGCGGGCTTTGGCGCTGGCGACATTTGCCATCGTATACGCCGCCGATGGCTTTGATGCGTTTGCGAGAGCAGGTACAGGGGAATGTAAGACTCTGGTGCTGCAGTTGCTCGAGGGCCTCAAAATAGGCCGCCTGTCGCTGGCTCTGATAGACTATCTGGCCATCCCAGTGCAGTCCGAACGCTTCAAGTGTCCTGAGAATCTGATCAGCGGCGCCGGGTGGCTCGCGGGCAGGATCAAGGTCTTCCATGCGCACCAGCCATTGGCCGCGGTGCGCACGCGCATCAAGATAGCTGGCAAGAGCTGCCAGCAGGGAGCCAAAGTGGAGAGCGCCACTTGGTGAGGGAGCGAAACGGCCTGTGTAGCCGTGTTCAGGCTCCCCACTGCTTTTCGCGGATCTCATCGAGTGTTTTGCAGTCGATGCATTTGTCGGCCGTAGGGCGGGCTTCGAGTCTGCGAATACCGATCTCTATGCCACAGGACTCACAATATCCGTAATCATCCTGGGCAATCTTTTCGATAGTAGAGTCGATTTTCTTGATCAGCTTGCGCTCGCGATCGCGCGTGCGCAGCTCGAGACTGAACTCTTCTTCCTGAGTGGCCCGATCTGCCGGGTCCGGATAGTTCGCCGCGTCGTCCTGCAGGTGATGCACTGTGCGATCCACTTCTTCCATGAGCTGATTGCGCCAGCTGCGAAGTATGGCCTTGAAATGTTCTTTCTGGGCCTCGTTCATGTACTCCTCGCCCTTCTTGATCTTGTAGGGCGTGAACGTTTTCAGAACCGAAGCGCTGTCAGTTGCAATACTCGTTTGTGTCTTGGACATGGTTAACCAGGCCTCGTACCCTTGCGGGTTTTCCATAATTCCGGTGCCGTCGCCGGTAACCGAAATCTGACTCTTAACAGTAGCGCGATCCTGCACGCTTGCCAACAGAATTACTGCCTGATCCCCGCACATCCTGCTCTTGTTGAATGGCAGAGCGTCCCTGACGGCGGTGTCGGATTCAGCAAGCGCAGTAAGCTAACAGATTATTATCGTTCAGGCTACAAAAAATGTTATGTTGCGACGCTGAATTTTGACCACTGCAATGCAGGTAAAAACGCATGACAAAACAGCCGTTTCAGGCGACCGATCGGGCCAAAAAAGTGAACCCGTTCAGGGTCATGGATGTGCTCGAGCGGGCCATGCAACTTGAAGCACAGGGGCGCGACATCATTCATCTTGAAGTCGGTGAGCCTGACTTTACGACTAGCGACCCCATCGTCGCTGCGGGCGTTCAGGCATTGCAGACTGGCCGGACCAGTTACACGCCGGCATCAGGCCTGCCTGTTCTGCGCGAGCGCATCGCCCGGTTCTACGCAGAGCATCACGAAGTGGATGTTGAGCCGTCTCGTATCATTATAACGCCCGGTGCCAGTGGCGCCCTGGTACTCCTGTCCAATCTGCTTATCAACCCTGGTGATCATGTGCTGATGCCGGATCCGGCCTATCCATGCAATCGGAATTACGTTCAGCTGGTCGGCGGTCAGTCGGTGCTGCTTGCGCCGGAAACACCTGGCCAGGCGGCGCCTTCAATCGAGCAGCTGGATTCCATCTACACGGATCGTGTCAAAGGTCTGTGGCTGGCCTCACCAGCCAATCCAACTGGTGCTGTCATTGAATCTGCAGCCTTGCAGGAGCTTAGTGACTGGGCGCAGCGGCGCAATGTCCACCTGCTGGTTGATGAGATTTACCACGGTCTGGACTTCACCTGCGCTCGGGAAAAGAGCCGGCCCATGGGTGATCTGCCGTCAGCTGTGGCCTTTGGTGAACAGAATTTTGTCATCAACAGTTTTTCAAAATATTTTGGTATGACAGGCTGGCGTGTTGGTTGGCTGGTCGTGCCGCAGAGCTTTGCCGCCACCGCCAATGTGCTGGCTCAGAATCTGTTCATTGCCGCCTGCACAGCTTCGCAGCATGCAGCCCTGGCGGCGTTTGATCCGGCATCCGTAGATATACACGAGGCCCGGCGCGAAGCATTCCGGCAGCGGCGCGACTTCCTGGCCAGTGCTTTGCCCGAACTTGGATTCAGCCTGCCGTGGCAACCACAGGGTGCGTTTTACTGCTATGCCGGAATTGATCGATTTTCTGACGACTGCGAAGCTTTTTGCCAGAACCTGCTGGAGAACCATGGCGTGGCGCTGACTCCAGGCACGGATTTTGGCGAACACAGCGCCAGACGTTATGTCCGCTTTGCCTATACACGGTCACTGAATGATATGGAGCGTGCGGTTGAGCGTCTGGCCAAAGCCCTGCGATCTGGCTGAAGGGCGCCTGCCGACCTCAGAGGCGACCAAGCAGGGCGACCTGCGATTCTTCAACCATCATGAAGCCGTTGCCCAACTCAAAGGGGATTGGTTTTAGCGACTTGCCTTTGCAGGGGCCCTGAATACACTGACCGTTCTCGATCTGGAACAGGGCGCCGTGGGTGGCGCATTGAATAAAGACACCATCCGGATCGAGAAACTGATCCTCCAGCCATTCCAGTGGGGTGCCAAGATGCGGGCAGTAGTTGTAATACAGAAAAAGCTGCTCGTCTTTTTTAACCGCGAACAGCTGTTTGCCATTCACATCAAATCCCTTGGCGCGGCCTTCCTCGATGTCGGACTGGTGGCAAAGTGTAATCATTAAGTGTCCTGTCTGATTAGTTCGCATAGTTTCAGAGTGATTGTCGGTTGTCAGGACACTAGCGCAGTGCCTCGTCAAAATTCTGAATTAGGTCATCAATGTCTTCGATACCGACAGACAGTCGGATCAGATTGTCGCTGATACCCATGGATGCACGACGCTCGGCACCCATTTCGTAAAAAATAGTGTGAGCAACCGGAATCGCCAGTGTGCGTACGTCGCCCAGGTTGCTTGAAGCAACCACGCAGCTCAGTTTGTTGAGAAAGTCGAAGCAGTCAATGCTGTCATCCAGCTCAATGCTCATGAGAGCGCCGGGTTTGCGAAACAGTTCGTTTGTGCGCTCATGCTGCGGATGCGATGGCAGTCCGGGATAGAACACTTTGTTGATGCGTGGGTGCCGCTCACAGAACTGCGCCAGTTTCAGTGCATTATCGGTCGCCCGTTCAATGCGCAGTGGCAAAGTTTCTGAGCCGACTGCCAGGTGATGGGCAGCTTCCGGTCCGAGCGTGGCACCAAAATCCCGCAGGCCTTTTTTGCGAATCTGAGTTGTTCCCCATAGTGTCGGGTCACCTTTTTTGTAGGTGTCGTCGATGCCCGGGTAAGTCTGCCAGTCGTACAGACCCGTATCGGTCAACATACCTCCCAGTGCATTACCGTGACCGCCTATAAACTTGGTGAGCGAGTTAACAATCAGACTGGCCCCAACAGTGACCGGCTTAAAAAGCCACGGCGAGGTCATCGTGTTGTCGACGATATAAATGATGTTGTGCTTACTGCACAGTTCACCAATACCCTTAAGGTCGGCGACTTGGGTTACCGGGTTGGCGATTGTTTCCGTAAAGACAAGCCTGGTGTTGGGCTGAATCGCCGCCGCAACAGCCTCGGCTGAGGTTGTATCGACAAAACTGACTTCAACGCCAAATTTTTTGAACGAGTTAAAAAGGCTGTTGGTGTTGCCGAACAGGAATGCGCTGGAAATGATGTGATCGCCTTGTTTAAGCAGGGCAAACAGTGTCGAACCAATAGCCGCCATTCCCGTCGCAAATGCGGTGCTGGCAATGCCACCTTCCATCTGGGTGACGCGATCCTGCAGAGCATTCACCGTGGGGTTCTGTTGTCGGCCGTAATTAAAGCCTGACTTTTTGCCCTGAAATACCGCTGCCAGGTCGCGCGCATCATCGTAGCTGAATGCAACCGAGGTGTGTACAGGTTTGTGCAGCACACCATGTTCAGGTTTGGCATTACGGTCGGCGTGCAGGTTTGCCGTGATGAATCCCTGCTTGTCTGATTTTGTCATGCTGAATGATCAGTCCGTGTAAACCGGCAAGGCCGCTATTAGCTCATTGATATCGGAAAGCCTGCTATTGTAAACGTCGCTGCTCCGATCTACAAAGCGTTGCGCAAATTCCTCTTCGGACATTCCATCAGCATCGGTGCTTGGGGTGGGCATGTAGTCAGTCTCGGCTTGCGCTGTAGCCATCCGGCGCTGCAGTTGCTGCGCGCTATCGAGCTGTGTGGCGGCTTCTCCCAGCGCCATTCCTGACAGATTGGCTGTCAGGTCACTGAAACTGAAGCCGCTGCGCTGCCGCGAATCGTAGACTTCCTTGGCGGTTCCCAGTATGTCTGCCAGATCGACACCGGCCGAGGCGGCGATTGCTGCAGCGGTGGTAAAGTGCAGGCTGAGATCGTGCCGGTAGAACATCATCGTGCGCAGGTCTGTGTTGCGGAGAGCGTCGAGGCCTGGCTGCGTGCCGGTTTGGGGGCCGAGCAGATCACTGACTGGCAGTTCATTGGCAAACATGGACAGGGTCAGTAATAAGGCCCGGTTCTCAGCTATAGCGTCGTCCGCCGAGTCGCTGCGCCGAACCGCGAGCGCGAACAGCGGTGGCAGAAAACGGTGCAGGGATACAAATCGGTTGTCGGCGGCCTGCTGTTCCGCGATGCGGACGATTTCCACGTAATAGGCACGCACTCGTTCACGATCTTCTGCGGAAATGGCCCACTGCTGCGCCTGGCTGCGCAAACGTTCCAGGGTCTGTTCGTTCCATTGCAGTCTTAGTTGCAGCTCGTCATTGGCCAGCGAAGTGTTGTCCAGATTACGCCTCAGTACCAGCAGCTCCTCTCTGGGTGTACCAGCCGCCTGCAGACGGCTGGCAAGCCAGGCTTGTGCGGCATTGGTGAAATAGCGCGGTACTGGCAGTCTGCCAGCCCGCAGCGACGTCAGCTGGACGCTGTCACCCTGCTGCGCAAAACTTGCGCTCAGGTTGAGGTATACGGTACCGAAAGGGCCGAGTGCTTGCGGGATGCTGATCTCGCCGTCTGCCGTTGCACCACTGATTGCCACTTTCATTGCGGCTGGCTGCAGTCCGGGAACACTGTTAAGCAGGACGTTGCCGAGCATGGTCAGCTCGTGAGCATTCAGCGTCAGTTGTTGCTCACCACTGCCGCTAAGGCGGTCGGGGCTGTAATCGGCAATCAGCTGCTCGACTTCGCGACGTTCTGACTCGTTGAGCGCCCCGTTACCAGCCACATTCGGAGATGTGCTCAATGCGAGCATGCCCAGAGCCAACAGACATGCCAGTAGCAGACCGAGTATGATAAGAAAATGTCGTACAAACGTTCTGGGCATGGTTCACGGTATCGATGAGTTGGCTCGAGGGCCTCTGGTACGCATTCGATTATAGAGTAAGTTGGTGCTCGACAGCCAATCTGGCCTGAGCGCTGCTCAATCTTCTGGTTGGTGTGGTAAAGTACGGATATTGTTCCATTTGATGCGGCAAGCCCGCTTGCCTGTCCCTGATCGTGATTGAAGACAAGGGTATTAAGATGATTAGCTCAAACACAGCCGCACTGCGCCGCTTGCTCGGAGCCGTGACTTTATTGGTGTTGGCGGGCTGCGCGTCGCAGGCCGAACAGCAGGCAATCATGGAGCAGCAGGCGGCGGCTCAGGCCGAGGCCAGAGAATTGGCTGTTCAATTTCAACAGGCAGAGCGCGCGCGACTTGAGGCTGAACGCAGTGAGCGCGAATTGCGCGAGCAGCTGGCAATTATTCAGCGCGAGCGAGAGGCGGCGGAAGCGGCCAGAGAAGAGGCAGAACAAAGAGCCGAGGAGCGGGCTCGCCAGGCCGCAGCTCTGCAGCAACAGCAAATGGCAGCCGAGCGGGCGCGCATGGCTCAGGCCGAGGAAGAGCGTATTGCTGCCATGGAGCGGCAACTGGCCGAGTACGAGGCCCGCATCAGTCGGCGCGAACAGGCCAATGCACGATTGCGTGAGGCGATTACGGCCGCCGAGGAACTGCTGCAGATGCTGGCAACCGAGCAGAGCAAGTACGACAATG
The DNA here is from genome assembly GCA_002354805.1 of Gammaproteobacteria bacterium UBA2675. GTDB lineage: Bacteria > Pseudomonadota > Gammaproteobacteria > Pseudomonadales > Pseudohongiellaceae > Pseudohongiella. The sequence continues at coordinate 202,604 of DEMH01000014.1, read as the reverse complement.
TGGATGCGAATGGGCAGACCGCCGAGCCCCTGCAGAAGGCGCTTATCTCCGAGCTGGAATCGCGCAAGGATCGTCTGGTCAGAGAGGCGCAGGCGCTAAGCAACTAAGCAGAGCAGGTAATCCGCAGGTACATCAGTCGATGGGTAGCCGTTCAAAGTGGTACATCAACCATTGCGGGCCTTCTCCGCTGATATCCTGGTCGATGTTGTGCCAGTGTGCGCGAACACTGCGTACGCACTGATAAATTCGAAATGAGCGGGTGTTTTCAATAATCAGACCACGCACCGACGGATTAAGCGTGTAGTTGGAAATTTCCACCAGCTTCCAGTCATCCTCCATGGTGCGTTCCACACAGTCATTTCCCGCCAGAAGCTCATGATAGTCAACCTGGGTCTCGGCCCAGCCGTGGGCGGGTACCGTCAGGTTCAACAGCAGCTCCGTGGGGGGCTCCTCCCCCGACTCATCTGTGAACACAACCTTTTTCAATTCGATGGCTTCGTCGCTCTGGTTTTGTGCAACGATGCGCAGGCCAGCATTGGTGCTGAGGTGCCATGCTGGCGAATAGATTGCATACTTGACCGGGTGCTCAAAGGATCGCTGGGCATTGGTCAGAGGGTCGTTTCCCATGTTGGCGGGGTTTTCCTCGGCAGCGGCTGCGATGCTGCCCAGCAGCGCGGAAGCCATAACAAATGCCACCGTGTGTCGCAGACAGTGTCTCAAGCCATTGCTGCGATTGGCAGCTTGGCTGTTCTCGACTCGTTCAGTGTATTTGCCAGGCGTTGTCATGGTCCAACCAGAGTTACCGGATTCTATTAATGTACGACGTCAAATAGAACATGGTTTTGGCGCCAATATCAAGACTGCAAGTGTGTCTAAGCGCAACAGCCTGCTAAACTCACGCCTCGAGCAGTTACAGCAATTGAGTCAGGCAGTGTCTGTCTGAGCAGGAGGGTCGCATGGAGCCGCTGGCAACCATTAAACACATTATCTGCATTGCGTCCGGCAAAGGTGGCGTAGGCAAATCTACAACAGCGGTGAATCTGGCGGTAGCGCTGCATCAACAGGGCTATAGCACCGGTTTGCTGGATGCGGATATTTACGGTCCCAGCCTGCCGCTGATGCTGGGTGTTGCAGACGGGACACGCCCGCAGGTCAAACCTGGGAAAATCATGCTGCCACTGGTAGCCCACGGCATTGAGACAAATTCAATTGGCTTTCTGGTCGATGCGAAAACTGCCATGGTCTGGCGCGCGCCTATGATTGTTGGTGCCTTCAATCAGTTGCTGCTCAACACCCAGTGGTCAGCACTGGATTACCTGATTATTGATCTTCCGCCCGGGACCGGCGACATACAGTTGAGCCTGACGCAGACCGCGCGTATCAGCGGTGCTGTGATTGTCACCACGCCTCAGGATGTGGCGCTATCCGACGCACGTAAAGGCATGGAGATGTTTCGTAAGGTGAGGGTGCCGTTGCTGGGCGTGGTAGAGAACATGAGTCAGCATGTCTGTTCCAATTGTGGGCATGTTGAGGCGATTTTTGGTGAGGGCGGCGGCGATCGCCTGGCGCAGGACTTTGATATCCCGCTGATAGGCTCCCTGCCGCTGGACAGACTGATCCGATCACAGGGTGATTCTGGCACACCAGTGACAATAGCTCAGCCGGATGGTCCGATCGCCAGGGCCTATCATTCTCTGGGCGACGCATTGCGCGATCGCCTGGCGCAGCAGGTCGAAGCCAGACCCGCAGCGCCCACAATCGATGTTACGGATGATTGACTGCCGCCGGCACTGCGCCCGGCAATCGAATTTCCTCCACCATGTTCTGAATGTCGCGAGGTGGTGCTGGATACAGGCGGCTGACAGTCAGTGCCACCACGGTATTGATCAGCGTGCCCAGCGTGCCAATGCCCTCTGGTGATATTCCGAACCACCAGTGCTCCGGCGTGCTGAGTTCGGGTACCACAAATTTGAAGGCGACGATGTAACCGGCGGTGAACAGAAAGCCTGCCAGCATGCCCGCGATTGCTCCTTCACGGTTCATTCGGCGGTAGAATATGCCCAGTACTATCGCCGGGAAGAATGACGCGGCTGCCAGTCCAAACGCGAAGGCAACTACCTCGGCAACAAACCCGGGCGGATTGATGCCGAAATAACCCGCAATCAGGATGGCGACAAAGATGGCAAGCCGGGCGAATAACAGTTCCTGCTTTTCACTGATCCCCGGCAGCAGACTGCGTTTAAGCAGGTCATGCGAAACCGCCGTGGAAATGACCAGCAGCAGGCCGGCGGCCGTTGACAGCGCCGCTGCCAGCGCGCCAGCCGCTACCAGCGCAATCACCCAGTTGGGCAGCTGGGCAATCTCGGGGTTGGCGAGCACCATGATGTCCCGGTTGACCTGCAATTCGTTGGTTTCTGCATCGCCCGAGTACTGCACCCGGCCATCCCCGTTGCGGTCGTCAAAAGAGATCAGCTGGGTTGTTTCCCAGGTGCTGAACCAGGATGGCAGCTCTTCGTATACAGCATTGTCGACGGTATTCAACAAGTTGGTGCGTGCGAATGCTGCAACTGCTGGTGCTGTCGTGTACAGAATGGCGATAAAGATGAGCGCATAGGCTGCTGATTTGCGCGCGTCTCTGACGCTTGGCACAGTGAAAAACCGGATGATCACGTGCGGCAGTCCGGCTGTGCCGAACATCAGGGCAGCGGTGATGAAAAATACGTCCTGTGTCGCGCGCTGACCTTCGGTATAGACCGCGAAGCCCAGGTCCTGGCTCAAATTGTCCAGGCGGTCAAGCAGATAGCCGCCCCCATACTCCGCGGTAAGTTCGGAACCAAACCCGATTTGTGGAATGGGGTTGCCCGTCATCATCAGCGAGATGAAGATAGCCGGTACCATGTACGCAAAAATCAGCACACAGTACTGTGCAACCTGCGTGTAAGTGATGCCTTTCATGCCACCCAGAACGGCATAGAAGAACACAATGGCCATGCCGATAATCACACCGGTAGTGATATCAACTTCCAGGAACCTGGAAAAAACGATACCTGCCCCTTGCATCTGACCACAGACGTAAACAAAGGACACCGAAATGGCGCAGAAGATTGCCACCAGGCGCGCGCTGCGTGAGTAATAGCGGTCACCGATGAAGTCCGGCACGGTGTACTTGCCAAACTTGCGCAGGTAGGGAGCCAGCAGCAGCGCCAACAGCACATAACCGCCAGTCCAGCCCATCAGGTAAAACGCACCGTCGCGTCCAAGGAAGGAGATCAGGCCTGCCATGGAGATGAATGACGCTGCTGACATCCAGTCAGCCGCAGTTGCCATGCCATTGGCGAGAGGGTGAACACCACCGCCAGCCACGTAAAAATCATTGGTTGATGCGGCGCGCGACCAGACGGCAATGCCGATGTATAAACCGAAAGAGAGCGCAACAAAAATGTATGTCCACAGCTGCACAGTCATGACTGATCCTCCCTGGATACACCTTTCTCGCTATCGCTTCGGTAGCGCGCATCCAGCCGGTCCATCAGCACAACATAAACAATAATCAGCACCACAAAAACGTAGATGGATCCCTGCTGTGCGATCCAGAAACCTAGCTTGAAGCCGCCGAACCGGATTGCATCCAGCGTGTCGGCCAGCAGGATGCCACAGACGTAGGAGATAAAGAACCAGACAGACAACAGGCCCGCCAGTATTCTGACGTTGGCCCGCCAATAGGCTCGTGCGTGTTTGTCGCGCATAACACACCCTCAGTTTTTATTATTGCTTCGATGGTAGCACTCGTCAGTCAACGGAGGCCAGCCCCATTTCCGCCAGCGGTGCCACCAGCTTTCCCATGCGCAGCGCCCGCTCGCTGGAGGCATTGCCGTCCAGGCCACGTTTGTAGACGCCCTGCAGAATTGCTGCCAGTCTGAAGAAGCAGAATGCCATATAGAAGTTCCAGTGTCGCGGTGAGGCTAACTGGCGCTGTTGGCAGTACAGGTCTATCAGCTCCGCTTCTTCAGGGATATTCAGTTCCTTCAGATTCTTGCCCTGCAGGCCCCGAATCTCGCCTTCGCCCGGCAATCGAAGCGCCATCAGGTAGTAAGCAAGATCAGCCATTGGGTGCCCCAGCGTTGCCAGCTCCCAGTCCAGGACAGCTCGGATCTGCGGCGATCCCTTATGAAACATGACGTTGTCCAGCCGGTAGTCACCATGAATGATGCTGCTGGCGCCGTCATCAGGCGGCATGTTGCGCTGCAGCCAGGCAATCAGTGAATCCATGGCAGGCAGTTCGGTGGTTTGCGAAGCCTGATACTGTTTGTGCCAGCGTGTCAGCTGACGCTCAAAATAGTTGCCGGGCCGGCCAAAGTCCTGCAGCCCGATACCCTCATAGTCGACATCGTGCAATGTGGCGAGCGCGCCGATCAGTGAGTGGTAATAGCCCGGTCGCAAAGCCGCCTCAACATCAGGCAACGCCGGGTCCCACAATATGTCACCCGGTTCGTAACTCATCACATAAAACATGCTGCCAATCACGCTGTCGTCGGTGCACAGTGCCAGGGCCTGGGGTACCGGCACCTTAGTGTGCCGAAGTGCACTGATAAGGCGATACTCGCGATCTACTGCATGAGCCGATGCCAAAAGTTCGCCAGGCGGTTTGCGCCTGAGGACAAACTGCTGACCCCCGCACTGCAGCAGAAAACTGGGATTGGATTGTCCAGCTGCAAACTTTTCCAGTTGATACTGGCCGTCACAGCCATCGATATGAGTGTTTAGCCAATTTGCCAAAGCTTTATTGTTGTTCATGGTGCCAGTTCCGGTCGGGCATTGCCTTCAAGTCTAAGTTCGCTGTCAGAGGTCCTGCATTCAGGTGTAAGTAAGCGCGTGCAATCGGTCGCGTCTCTGCAGGTGCGGCAGCGCGTTGAAAGTGGTTAATTGAAAGCCGCGCTGACTGAAATGAAAGTGGTGTATGCCGGTGTTGCGTGTCTGCATGTTAAGGTCGATCATAGTATCGACTCCGCAGCCCAGAATCTGTGATACAGCCATGGCCATTGCGCCACCAGAACTGACAACCAGAACAGTTTCTCCCGATTCCAGGGCGGTCAGGGAATGCATGCTGTTGTGCACCCGATTATGGAATTGTTGCCAGCGCTCCAGTGAGTGTGGCGAGTTGTCATGGTCACTTGCATGCAATTCATCACGCGACCAGGTATGCATGGCCTTGCGCAGCATCTGGAAAAACAGACGTCCACCGTCGCTGACCGAAGGTACTTCCATGCCAGCACTGTGGCAATAAACTGTGGCCAGGGTATGGAAGTCAAACTCATTAAAGCCGGCGTCGGTGGCAATGCCAAGAGGCTGGTCGGCGCCGAGCAGGATGCCCTGCGCTGTCTGCTGCTGACGCTTCATGGAGCCCGCGATGGCGCGGGTAAACGTCACACCCAGTTCGCGAAAATAATCACCAAGCCAGACCGCCTGCTGCTCGCCCAGCTTTGATAGTTGATCATAATTGTCGGCACCGAACGACGCCTGTCCATGGCGGACCAGATACAACTGACTCATTTAAACTTATCCATACTATTGATTTGTATTATTGCGGAATTTAAGTATCATTCATGAGAATAATACATAAAGCAGGGCAAGTCACACAGGTCTCATGTCTGGAAACAGCACAAGGACTGGCGACTGCGATAATAAAAAGGGGGCCGTGCTCTGAAAAAGCTGGATCTAAATCTGTTCCTGGTGTTTGACACGATCTATACCGAGCGCAACCTGACTCAGGCTGCCAAGGCACTGGCCATCACCCAGCCGGCAGTCAGCAATGCGCTGTCGCGGCTGCGACGAGTGTTCAACGACGAACTTTTTGTTCGCACCTCGAAAGGCATGTTGCCGACGCCTGTGGCAGACAGTATTGCCCAGAACATTTCTGCTGCACTGGGTATGTTGAACGCGAGTGTTCTGGAGCGTGAAGACTTTATCCCGGATTCCGCGGAACGTACCTATCATTTCAGCATGACGGACCTGGCCGAGGCGGTCATTCTGCCCAGGCTGTTTCCGCATTTCGAGCAGCATGCGCCACACCTGTCACTGCAGAGCTACTATACCAAGCGTCACGAGATGGTACGCCAGTTGTCACGCGGCGAGCTGGACTTTGCTGTCGATGTGCCCCTGATCGAAGATACCCAGGTGTCACATCAGTCCTTGATCAAGGACGACTATGTGTGCGCCATGCGCCCCGACCATCCCATGTCACAGCAGCCACTGACACTGGACGCTTACCTTGGCATGAGCCATATTCATGTGTCGAGCCGTCGCAGGGGACTGGGGCAGGTCGATATGGCCCTGCTGCGCCACCAGGCTGAACGTCGCATCCAACTCCGCGTTCAGCACTACCGGGTCGCTGCCGAAGTGGTGCGGGGCACCGATCTGGTACTGACGGTCCCACGCTACCTGGCGTCCCAATACCAGCTGACATTGCGCCAACTTCCCTTCGAAACCATGCCACTGGATTTGCACCTTTACTGGCACCGCCAGTCGGACAGCGACCCGTCACATCGCTGGTTGCGCGAGACCCTGCTGGCGCTGTTCAAAAACTGAAGGTGACACAGCATGGGGTGCGGGCATCATCAACCAGAGCATGTTCTGCTGAGAGTGCCGACAAAGTACCGTCATCTCGGCGCTGGCGCGATCGTGCTGCTAATCATGACGCTTGTTATGGTGCTCCTGTCTGCATCCATCAGCGCGCAGCCGACAGCCGACCCCTTTCGGTGGCTTGAGACAGATACCGGGCAAAGCCGGACCTGGCGCCAGGCACAGCAGGCACGCACCGTTGAAATGCTGTCCGGACTGTCCAGCCGTGAGCAGTGGCAGCGATTGATGGCCCAAAGCTGGGACTATGCCCGCATTCAGGCAGTGGCTGTCGCCGGGCAACGCTATTTCTATTATTTCAATCCTGGTATGCAGGACCATTACGAACTCTACTGGTCTGAGCTGCCGGCACCCGGCGATGCATCCCGCAATTCATTTGATGTGGCTGCTGCTGGACAGACTTTGCCGTCAGTCGCTGGTGTGACCTCTGACAGCTGGCGCTCGGTATCGGTGAATGCGAATGGGTCGGCAGTCCTGTTGCAACTGGCTGACGCATGGCATGTTGGTTTTGTCGATTCGGGTGACAGCCTGGCATTGACCGCAAACGGTCAGAACCCGGTTCTTGCCGTCTGGGCTGGCAGTCAGGACGGGGTCTGGAGCAGCGACGCTCAATCGCTTTATTATCATCAGCTGCGATCTGCGCCATCAGATTCAGCAAACAGCGCGACGGTATATCAGCCTGAGGAAGGCTGGGTTATAGAGGCTTTGCTACCGGTACTGCAGTCGGAGCGGGTCATTGTTGCTGAATCGCAACAAGGTCGCCATCGCCTGACACTGCTGGCCGATCGCTCCGGCACCCAACTGGCGCGCTGGAGCACTGGTACGCCCGTTCGAAGCGACGGGTTCTGGCAGGGCGACGCTGTCGGCTTATGGTTTGCTGGCGCGATTGGCGAAGAGTTTGTTTTTTATCGCCGTGAAGGGCGTCGACCGTCTGGTGATCCTGTCATTTACACGGCCTCTCTGACGGATACCGCGCTGCGATCCCTGTCCTGGGATGCGCCACTCGAAGACGCCCAACTGTCCTCCGTGCAGGTCGTAGGCAACGTTTTGCTTGTAGAATACCTTCGCCATGGACAATCGTTGCTCTACCAGCAGCGCCTGGATGGCGTAATCGTGGGGCAGGTGGCATTGCCAGAACCGGTGCGACTTGATCGAATGCGTGCCACAGAGCCCCAGCAGTTATTGCTGGCCTACAGCGGCCTGACCATACCGCCGCAGGCGACCTTGCTGGACCTGAGCACGGGAAATACGAAGTTGCTGAGCCAGGATATGCCACCTGCCGCTGATCTGGATGTCAGGCTTGAATTGTCCAACATGGGCAATTCAGCAGGCGAGAATGGTACTGTCCCGTATTTTGTGGTTTCCCCTGAGAAAGAAACAGATGCTGATTCGCTGATTCCTGACGACAATAATCATGTGCTGGTTGAAACCTATGGTGGGTTCGGTGCGCCAATTGAGTTGGGGTTCTCTATTGCACGTTATGTGTGGCTGCTGGCTGGGGGGCATTACGTCGTCGTGGGGCCTGCTGGTGATCTGCCTCAGGCTGTTGATGAGTTTGTCCATGTAGCGTCAGCTTTGCAGACGCAGGGGAACAAGGTATCCGCTATGGGGCGCAGCCATGGTGCGCTGCTGGTCACCATGGCCATGTTAAAGGCGCCTGATGTCTTTAGTTCGGTTGTTGCGGATTCAGGGCTGCACGACCTGCCGTCCTTTCTGCGGCTGGGAGGATCGCCGTCCTGGGTGGCGGAATACGGTGACCCCGGTGTTGAGCAGTCAAGAGAATGGCAGCTTGCCAATTCTTCCTACCACCAGGCACTGACTGGCGAGAATTCACCGGCTTCGCTGCCGCCCGTTCTGACGGTCGCACGGCCTGGTGATGACATAGTTGCGCCGGCGCACAGTTACAAACTGATTGCCGCGTTGCAGCGTCGTCACGGTGACAGGGCTGCAGCCTGGTTATATGCCGCGGAGGGCGAGGGCCACTCGCCAGCGGGGGCTGTTGATGCCCTGATCCTGGAATACGCAGACCGCTGGAGTTTTCTGGCATCGCCACCAGATGTCAGACAATGACCTGGCCCAGGTAGTCGAAAAGGCGGCGGCGGGCTTTGCGTGCCGCGACCACAGCAGGAGATGAGTTGTCTGCCTCCTGGGTGTTTTCCATGGCGGCTTTTGCCGAGTCAGTTTCCTCGGACGCGGATAAAGGTTTGACGCCAGCATCGGTGCAATTTCTAAGTAATTGCCTGAGCGGCTGGCGTTCGGCATGCTGCCATTCTGCCAGAAATGCCTCGACCGTCTCATCGTCTCCCTGCAGCAAACGCTCGCCCCAGGTTTCAATCTGTTGTGCCCGGCGCATTTCCTGACGATCAGGCGCACGCAGTTTGTCCAGTGCCTCACGGATAGCATCGTGGTCGGCAGCACGCATCAGTTTGCCAATGAACTGCATCTGTCGGCGCTTGGCTTCGTGGCGGTTAGGCAGGCGCTGGTATTCGCGCATCGCTGACAACAGGTTCTCGGGCAGGTCAATCAGATCCAACTGGCGCTTGTTTAGGGTCATCAGTTCCGCACCCATTTTCTGCAGTTCGGTCATGCGCTGCTTGCGGCGGGTCTTGCTCTCTGTCTCGTTGTCATCACCCCAGGGGGATTCTTTATAGTCTGTCACGCTTTTGCTCACTCGCCTTCGTCAAATCGGTTGTTTACCAGCGCCACGATGTCTTCCAGTGCTGCTGATTCGTCGTCGCCATCAACCACAATTCGCAATGTGGTGCCTTTGCTGGCAGCAAGCATCATCAATGACAGAATGCTGTGTGCATCAACAAGCTTGTCGTTGCCGATGTGCACCTTGCTCTGGTACTTGTTTACGACGCCCACCAGTTTGGAGGCTGCGCGGGCATGCAGGCCCGCTTTGTTACAGATAGTAATGGTCGATTCGATCATGTTGCGATGGTGTTGTCCTGACGTCGTCGCAGCTCTCGATGGAGAACCTGCAGATTGTTGATCTTGTCGGCAAACGCCAGCTTCAGTTGTTCGCACAGAAATACGGAGCGGTGCTGCCCACCCGTGCAGCCGATTGCAACAGTCATGTAGCTGCGATTGCTGGCTTCAAAGCGCGGCAGCCAACGGTCCAGAAATGCCTCAATGTCTTGCAGAAGTTCCTGCACATCCGGCTCATTGCGCAGGTATTCGGCAACCGGTGCATCCAGCCCGCTTAATGGCCGCAGCTGACTGTCCCAGTACGGATTGGGCAGACACCTGGCGTCAAACACAAAGTCTGCATCAATCGGCACGCCATTCTTGAAGCCAAAGGATTCAAACATCACGGAAAGCGATGAGTCCTTTTTTTCCAGAATTCGTGAACGAACGACTTCACGCAACTGATGCACCGACATCGTGCTGGTATCGATCGACAGCCCGGCCAGGGCGGAAATGGGCTCCAGCAATTCGCGTTCCTGAATGATGGCTTCGCGCAATCCAACTGTGTTGCTGGTAAGAGGGTGACGCCGGCGGCTTTCGCTGAATCGCTTGATCAGTGTCGGGCTGTTGGCATCAAGGAAAATGATTTCGATATTGAGCGCCGACAGCTGCAGCTCCTGCAGAATCTGCGGGACGTTCTTCAGGTCTTCAGGGATATTGCGCGCGTCTATACTGACAGCGACGCGCGGCAGTTCTGGCGTGTCGCGGCAAATGCGCGATACAAAAGCCTGTAACAGGCTGGCAGGCAGGTTGTCGATGCAATAATAACCGTGATCCTCAAGCATGTTGAGGGCGGTACTTTTTCCCGAGCCGGAGCGACCACTGATAATCAAGAGTTTCACGACGTCTCACAGCCTGCTTCAATGAATCGTTGGGTCAACTGTCAGGCTTAAGCCTGTTGTTCCTGATCAAATCGTACGGCGATATCGTACAGCTCCTGGCTACTGCGAGCGCCCCGCAGAGCCTGACAGAATTCATCCTGATGGAACAGGCGCGCAAGTGCGCTCAGCACGCGCAGGTGCTCATCGGTTTCCTCGGCCGGCACGATCAGCACAAAAAGCAGGTCGACCTGTTGTGAATCGACGGCATCGAAATCAATACCCTCATCCAGCTTTACCAGGGTGCCGGTGATTGTTGTACATTCGGATACACGACAATGGGGAATGGCAATACCATTGCCTATGCCGGTGCTGCCCAATTGCTCACGTGCCAGCAATGCGGTGTAGATAGCATCAGCCGACAGCTTGGGCGTGGTTTCTGCGATGGTTTCGCTGATCGTGGTCAGAAATCGTTTCTTACTGACACCCGGCAGGTTGCACAGGGTGCGTTCCGGGGTAAGTATGCTGCTTAATTGCATTGCTGTGTCCTGTTTTCCAGAGCCGCCATTCTAGTGCCTTGGACAGGCGCTGGCAACGTGCGCCGAGCGGACTGGCAAGGAGTCAGACCAGCCGCTTGCGTTCATTGGAGGGGGGGATGGACAGAGATTCGCGATATTTGGCGATTGTCCGGCGGGCAACATTAATGCCCTGATCCTCCAGCAATTGGGTGATTTTGCTATCGCTGAGTGGTTTGCGCGGGTTTTCGCCAGCGACCAGCTTTTTGATCAGCGCGCGTATCGCGGTGGATGAGCACTCGCCGCCACCGGCTGTGCTGACGTGACTGGAGAAGAAGTATTTGAGTTCGAAGATCCCCCGCGGCGTGTGCATGTATTTTTGTGTGGTTACCCGGGAGATGGTTGATTCGTGCATCTCCACTGCTTCGGCGATATCGTGCAGAACCAGGGGTTTCATGGCCTCTTCACCTTGTTCCAGGAAGCCCTGTTGATGCTCCACGATGCGCGAGGCAACTTTCAGCAGTGTCTCATTGCGACTTTGCAGGCTCTTCAGGAACCAGCGTGCCTCTTGCAGATTGTCGCGCAGATAGTTGTTGTCGGAGCTGTTATCGGAACGTTTTACCAGCGCTGCATAGTCCGGGTTGATGCGTAGCTTTGGGGCTGTTTCCGGGTTGAGTTCAACGCGCCAGCGTCCACTGCGGGCGTCTTTGCTGACAATCACATCAGGGATAACGTAGGTGGCGCTGGATGGTGCAATATCGGCGCCCGGGCGTGGATTGAGTTTTTCGATGATGGCAATCGCATCACGCAGCTCCGGCTCTTTTAATCGCGTGAGCCGCATGATCTGGGCGTAGTCCCGACTGCCGAGCAGGGCCAGGTAGTCCCGTACCAGAACCTTGGCATGCCGCACGGGGTCGGTCTCGAGTTCGGACGGGACCTGGTTCAACTGGATCAACAGGCATTCCGACAGGTCACGGTAGGCAACACCCACCGGGTCGAACTGCTGAATGCGATGCAGTACGGCCAGTACCTCATCCTCTTCCAGCTCTTCGATATCACTCATCAGGCCTTCGTGAATGGCCTCAACGCTAAGCGACAGTTGACCGTTGGCATCAATGGCATCAATGATCGCCATGCCAATCAGTCGGTCGGCATCCGACATGTTGGTAAGGTTCAATTGCCAGTTCAGGTGGTCCTGCAGAGTTTCGGAGGCGGAATCACGTGATTCGAAATCATCCGTGTCTGCCATCGGACTGCCGGTGGAGTAGGTGGTCTGGTAGATATCGTCCCAGTTGGTATCCACAGACAGCTGCTCGGGAATGTGTTCCTCCCAGCCTGCCTCGCCAGTATCGCTGTCGGTATTGGAAGGTGTGGCCGCTGTGACCTCATCAAAGGCGCTCTGGCGCTCCTCGTAGGTGCGCGAGTCGGTCGCTTCGTCGGCGCCATTGGCTTTGTCTGCGTTATCGCTGTTCTCGTAACTATCGCTGCTGTCGCTGTCATGAGACTCATCCACTTCCAGCATTGGATTTGATTCCAGCGCCTCGTGAATCTCGTTCTGAAGGTCAAGCGTCGACAGTTGCAGCAGGCGAATTGCCTGTTGCAACTGGGGGGTCATGGTCAACTGTTGACCGAGTTTGAGTTGGAGCGAAATCTTCATGACATCAGGCGCATCGCTAGAACGGGGTCGATCTCGTGAATTACTGGGCCGGATGTGGACCGGTTAATTAAAGCAAACATCATGCCGATATTGGGTGGAATTTTCAAGATTTTGTCACGACATTTGCTGATCAGATCTGGAAATTCTTGCCCAGGTACACATCGCGCACACGCTGGTTGGCAAGTATCTGTTGGGCATCACCCTCGGCAATAATGCCGCCATCGCTGACAATGTAAGCTTTCTCACAGATGTCCAGCGTTTCACGAACGTTGTGGTCAGTCAACAGCACACCGATGCCACGATCCTTCAGATGCTGAATAATGGACTTGATGTCACTGACCGAGATGGGGTCAACACCGGCAAATGGCTCATCCAGAAGGATAAAACGTGGATCGGTGGCCAGCGCCCGGGCAATTTCAGTCCTGCGGCGCTCACCGCCCGACAGGCTCATGCCCTTGTTATCGCGAATGTGATTGATGTGGAACTCCTGAATCAGGCTTTCAAGCTTCTCTTCGCGCTGCCGGGCACTCAGCTCCTTGCGGGTTTCCAGAATGGCCATGATGTTATCGGCCACAGTCAGGTTGCGAAAGATGGAGGAGTCCTGGGGGAGGTAGCCCAGTCCCAGGCGTGCTCTGGCAAAAATGGGCAGCCCGGTCAGGTCCTGGTCGTTGATGCTGATCCGGCCTTTGTCGGCATTTACCAGGCCCACGATCATGTAGAAGCAGGTGGTTTTACCCGCGCCATTGGGGCCAAGCAGGCCAACAATCTGACCGCTGTTAACGGTCAGCGAAACATCTCTGACAACCTGGCGACCTTTATAGGATTTGGCCAGGTGGCTGGCGCTAAGCAGATCCATCAGTTGTCCACCGGGTCTTCGTCGGGGGTTTCATCGGGTGCAAACACACCGCTGCAGGGGCCAGGTGAATCCGTTGCCGCTGTTTCAATGATGTGTTTGATCTCCGAGCACTCCAGTGCCGTGCCGCCGCGAGTAAAGCTGGCTTCACCCACAAATTCCACGACGGACAGCAGCGCCTCGGCAGTGGCGCCTGGCTCGTTGTAATAGATGATGGTGTCACTGCTACCGGTGATCGTCTCCGACGCCAGGGGTGCTTCACGCGTGAAGCGCGCGGGTTCCCCGGCCACGGTGACGCGAATCAGCTCACCGGTTTGAGTATTCTGTATCAGACTGGCTGTGTTGCCGAAGATCGTCACCATGCCCTGCTGAATGCGGACGTTCTCGCGCAGGGTGGTGGTTCGGACATTCCCTTCGGTTTCGATACTGCCGCCGCCATCAGAGTGGTATCGGATGTCTTCACCACTGTCGGTGGGTGCCATGGCTGAAAATGCAGGCAGCATCAGTGTGAGGCACACGCCAAAGGACAGTGCTTTCACGCAGGAAAGCACGGCAGGCAGTCGCGACTGGCGTGCCTGTTTACGGTGATATGTCTGTAAAACGTCCTTCGACATCTGATAAAAATTCCAGTGAATCCAGTGAGAAATTGGCCCGCAGGCCCACAGAACGCTGTTCGATGCGATTGCCGTTGATCAGTACCTGCGCGTCGGTATACAGCCGCTCGGCCTGCGGTTCGACTATCAGCCAGGCAGTCTGCACCTGTATGGCATCATCGGCGCCCATCTGGTGGCGCACCTGAACTGAGTCCCGAAGTTCCAGTTCCTGAATATCGCCGCCCGACGAGGCTCGAATTCTGCCTGATACCGCGGATATATTCCAGCGTTCCTGGCCCTGCTGAAACATGCGGATCATGGGGTAATCGAGCTCTGTCACCTCATCTGTGTACAGGCGTTGGGCTTCCGCTCCGATCGTGTACTCCAGCTCGCCGCTGTCATTGTAGACACGGCTGTGAATGTCACGGCCGAATCCCTCGTACTGTTCGCCCGACGGCAGTTGCACCTGAGAGCTGCTCTGGTCAGGATTGGAGACATCCAGATCTCCCGTCATCAGCCATGCCAGCAGAACGGCAGGGGCCAGCGCCACCAGCCAGCCTTTCAGGCGCAATGAAATCAGTCGATTTATCAGGTATCGCAGCGCACGCATCAGGAATCCTGTCCGCTCTCGCAGGCAGCGATGATGGCGTCATACTTGCCTGCCGCCTGTAGCAGGAAATCCGCCACCTCGCGAACTGCACCGGTGCCGCCACCACCGTCTGTGCAAAGGTGCGCGCGTTCAATAATGCTGGGATGTGCATTGGGGACAGTAATTGCCAGCCCGCAGCGCATCATGACCGACAGGTCGGGCAGGTCGTCACCCATGAAGGCAATGTGTTCAAAGTCACAGGGGTGCTCTGACAAGAGCTCGCGGGTGGCAGTCAGCTTGTCTTCGCGTCCGCTTTTGATCAGGGTAATGCCCAAAGCGCTGGCGCGTGCCGAAAGGGCCTGCGAGTGGCGGCCGGATACGATGCCGACACGAATACCATTGGCCTGCAACAGCTTGATGCCATGGCCGTCCAGCGTATTGAATGCTTTAAAAATTTCGCCCTGATCGCCAAAGTAGAGCTGGCCATTTGTCAGGATGCCGTCCACATCAAGCAACAGCAGCGATATGCTGGCTGCGCGGCGAGTGGCATCGGCAGAGTCGGTCAGAAATTTCATCGGTACTCCTAGACCACGTTGGCCTGCAGCAGGTCGTGCATGCGAATGATGCCACTCAACTGTTGATTGTCATCCAGCACCACCAGTGTATAGATTCGGTTCTCTTCCATCAGTCTGGCAGCTTCAGTAGCCATGGCATCCACGGACACGGTTTTACCGTTCACGGACATGACATCGGTGATGAGGGTGCGGGTAATGTCCTTGCCGGCATCCAGGGTCCGTCGCAGGTCGCCATCGGTAAAAACCCCCTGTAGCCTGCCACTGTCGTCAACCACCGTGGTCATACCCAGCCCTTTGCTGCTTATTTCAAACAGCGCGTCCTTCAGCAGGGTGCCAGCCTTGACCCTGGGAATACTGTCACCACTGTGCATGATATCCCTGACCTTGAGCAACAGGCGTCGACCCAGACGACCGCCCGGGTGTGAAAATGCAAAATCTTCTTCGGTAAACCCTTTGGCCTCCAGCAGTGCCATCGCCAGTGCGTCGCCAAGAACCAGAGCGACGGTGGTGCTGGCTGTGGGCGCCTGACCCAGTGGGCACGCTTCTTTTGCGACGCTGGCATCGATGTGAACGGTGGCAGTCGTGGCCATATTGGAATTCGGGTTGCCGGTCATGCTGATAAAGGGAACACCCTTGCGTTTGATCAGAGGCAGGATGTTGACCAGCTCCTCGGTGGTGCCTGAATTCGACAGTGCCAGCAACACATCCTTGCCGGTAATCATGCCGAGATCGCCGTGGCTGGCCTCCGCGGGATGCACAAACATGGCTGGTGTCCCTGTGCTGGAGAGGGTGGCGGCAATCTTGCGAGCGATGTGGCCGGACTTGCCCATGCCGGTGACAACAATGCGGCCCTCACAGTCAAGCATGATCTGGCAGGCGCGGGCGAATGCCTCGCCGATGCGCGGCAGCAGTGCCGCGATCGCGTCATGTTCAATGCGAATAGTGCGCAAGGCACTGTCGATCAGTGATTGGGGGTCGGCCATGGAAGTCTCGCCAGTCTAGTGAATCTGATAATACATTATGCCGAACCATGCCAGGTAAAGCATTATGAATGCCAGCCCGCTGAGGCGACCCAGCTGGCGCCGGGCCCGTATTGCCGGATAACACAGTGCAACCAGCAGGGCAGTCAGAACCATCATGGCAACATAATCACGTGTCAGCAGGGAGCTGTCGAAGTGACCAGCGGCCAGCAGTCCGGGGAATGGCAGCACGACCAGGATGTTAAGAATGTTGGAGCCAATGATATTGCCAACAGCCAGTTCGTGGTGCCCACGCAGTGCGCAGGTGACGGTGGCGGCCAGCTCGGGAAGGCTGGTGCCCAGGGCGACCAGGGTCAGGCCGATAATGCCGGAGGTGACACCGAGAATGGCGGCGATTTCTATTGATGCGTCGACCAGGTATTCGGCACTGATAATCAGCAGTGCCAGTCCCAGCAGCAGGAATCCCAGTGCTTTGCCGGTGCTGACATTGTCTGGAATCTCTTCCTCTTCAATCGCTTCGACCTCGCCTGAGCGATGGCTGCGGAATAACTTCCAGACGAAAAACGTCATCACGGCAATCAGCAGAAGCGCATCAATAGGCCCGATATAGCCATTGAACATCAGTATGCCGCAGATAACACTGACCAGAATCAGTGCTGGCAGCTCTTTGCGGGCCAATGATTTTGGTGGGGTGATTGGCTTGATGACAAGTGCGACTCCGAGCGCGATGCCCAGATTGAATATGTTGGAGCCGATAGCGTTGCCTATCGCCAGTTCCGGCTCACCTGCCAGCGCAGATGCAGCCGAAGAAAAGATTTCTGGTGCGGAGGTGCCGAAAGCGACGATTGTCAGGCCGATGACCAGTGGTGGTATGCCCACATTGCGTGCGAATGCTGAAGCGCCGAAGACGAATTTGTCAGCGCCCCATATCAGGCCGGCAAATCCCAGGCAGATTATCAGAATGTTTACGAGCATAGTTGAGTTTGCAGGATAGAAATTCCAGTTAAATGCATACTGTCCAGCTGCTGATGACACCAAAAAACGATGAACGCAGGCTTTGTCTGGGCCGCCCATTAGACGGAGTAACACCCTGCATTGCAAGTAGTAATTTATAGTCTTTCTCATTTGAGGTACACTGCAACACTGTGGAAAACGACCGTTGCCACGCGTCTCGTCAGCCCGCACGGGCCAGGAAGGAGAACAGAGATGAAATCGAACATGCGTCATTATTTAATGTCACTGCTGACTGCGGTATCACTGGTAGCGCTGTCGCCAGCACTGGCCCAGGACGATCAGCCAACTGCGGTTGAAGCTGCTGAGCAGTCGGTGAACCAGCTTTTGCAGCGGGTTGAAGAGCTAAGGCCCTATTTTGAATCCGACCCGACTCGCTACTATGCGGGGATTGAAGAGGAAGTCGGCAAGTTTGTGGACTTTCGTGAAGTTGCCCGCGGCGTGATGGCGCGGTTCTCGGAAAACGCAACCGACGCGCAGCTCACTGCCTTCGGAGAGAAGCTGCGCAGTACCCTGACGCGTTTCTACGGTTCTGCCCTGGTTGAATATGGTGGTCAGGAACTCACTTATCTGCCTCCGCAGAATCCACCGGAAGATCCCAATGCACCAACCAATGTGCGCATGCAGATCAACTCCGAAGGAGCCCGGATAGAGCTGCAGTACGCACTGTTCAAAGATGACCAGGGTGAGTGGAAACTGCGCAACCTGTTTGTCGGCGGGATCAACCTGCGCAGGCAGTACCACACCCAGTTTGCTGCGCTGATGGCGCGCAACAATAATGATATCGACGCAGTTATTGAGGCGTGGCAGTAAGGTCCCGATCCCGGTTACGCCGTTAGAGGTTTTCGAATGAGTTTAGATGCACAGGATATTTCAGAGTTGTTGAGTGCTGCCCTGCCAGACTGCCAGATCAAAGTGGATGGCGGGGCAGGCAAGTTCCAGGTTATTGCGGTGGGAGACGTATTCTCGGGTCTCGGCGCTGTCAAGCGTCAGCAACTGGTGTATCAGCATCTTAATCCACACATTCAAAGCGGCGCAGTGCATGCGGTGACCATGCGGCTGATGACACCGGCCGAGGCCGCTGCCGCCTGACGTCAACCCTTTCCTCTATACGGGATCATTCATGGACAAGCTCTTGATTCAGGGCGGTGTCAGTCTTAGCGGTGAAATCCGTGCAGCGGGCGCCAAAAACTCTGCATTGCCAATTCTGGCGGCGACGCTGTTGACAGATGAGACTGTCAAAATCAGCAATCTGCCGCATTTGTACGACATCACCACAATGCTGGAGCTGCTGGGCAGCATGGGTATTGAGCCCATGCTTGACGAGACACTGACTGTGGAAGTTAATGCATCGACGGTGCGCAAACTCAGCGCGCCCTATGCGCTTGTCAAAACCATGCGGGCTTCGATTCTGGTCCTGGGGCCCATGCTGGCGCACTTTGGTCAGGCAGAGGTCGCTTTGCCCGGCGGCTGTGCCATCGGCAGTCGGCCGGTCAACCTGCATATTCAGGCCCTGCAGAAAATGGGTGCCAATATCGTTGTTGAAGATGGTTATATCAAGGCTTCCGTTGATGGTCGTCTGAAAGGGGCCAGAATTTTCTTCGATCTGGTCACCGTCACCGGTACAGAAAACGTGCTGATGGCGGCTACCCTGGCCGACGGACAGACGATCATTGAGAATGCCGCCAAGGAACCTGAAGTTGTTGACCTGGCCAATTGCCTGATTGCCATGGGTGCCGAGATCAAGGGACACGGAACTGACACCATCGTGGTCAATGGCAAACCCCGTCTGCATGGTTGCAGTTATTCCGTCATGCCCGACAGAATTGAAACAGGTACCTATCTGATTGCCGCCGCCGCAACACGCGGCCGTGTGCGAGTCAAGGACACGGTGCCAGGCACACTGGAGGCGGTGTTATTGAAGCTGGAGGAAGCGGGCGCCCAGATCCAGGTCGGCGAGGACTGGATTGAGCTCGACATGCATGGAAAACGTCCAAAAGCAGTGTCGCTGCGTACTGCTCCACATCCGGCCTTTCCAACCGACATGCAGGCCCAGTTTGCAGCGATGAACGCTGTCGCGTCAGGTGTGGGTATTATTACCGAAACTGTTTTCGAAAACCGCTTCATGCACGTGCATGAAATGAACCGGATGGGAGCATCCATGCAGGTCCAGGGCAACACTGTCACCATAACTGGCGTCCCATCGCTGCGTGGCGCACCCGTCATGGCAACGGATCTGCGTGCCTCTGCCAGCCTGGTCATCGCTGGACTGGTTGCAGACAATGAAACGCTGGTAGACAGGATCTACCATATTGATCGCGGTTACGAATGTATTGAAGAAAAAATGCAATTACTGGGCGCCAGGATCCGTCGCCTGCCATAAGGAACGCATGATGAAAGACAACAAGGGCCAGTCGCTGGTCATGGCCTTGACCAAAGGACGAATACTGCAGGAAACCCTGCCCTTGCTGGCGGCTGCAGGAATAGAGATGCTGGAGGATCACACCACCAGTCGCAAGCTGCTGTTCGAGACCAATCGTCCTGATTTACATATCATGATCGTGCGCGGTTCTGATGTTCCAACCTATGTGGAGTTTGGCAGTGCAGACCTGGGTGTTGTTGGCAAGGACCTGCTGATGGAGCATGGTGAAGGCGCCTTCTACGAGCCGCTGGATCTGAAAATCTCGCGTTGTCGACTCATGACAGCAGCGCCGGTTGGCGCGTCGGCGCCGACTGATCGAGTGCGTGTAGCCAGCAAGTTTGTGAACATTGCGCGCCGCTATTTTGCTGGCCAGGGGCTGCAGACGGATATCATCAAACTCAATGGTGCTCTGGAGCTGGCTCCGTCGATGGGCCTGGCAGACTGGATCGTTGATATTGTGGATAGTGGCAATACGCTAAAAGCCAATGGCCTGGAGCCGCTGGAGCTGATCGCCAATATCAGCTCGCGGGTGATAGTGAACAAGGCTGCCATGAAAATGAAGCACGCAGCTGTCTCTGATCTGCTGGAACGGCTACGCGCGGCGGTGGAAGCAGGGGAAAAATCATGAGTGATGCAACTGAATCAACATCGCTGAGTGTTCGCCGACTGGAAGCGGGTCAGGCTGATTTTCACGAGATCCTGACAGCACTTCTTGATAGGCGCATGATCGAAGACCGAACAGTCAGTAATACGGTGGCTGAAATTCTTTTGCAGGTCAGGACACGTGGTGACGAGGCTGTGCTTGAGTACACCCGTCGTTTCGATCAGCGCGCTGTCGACAGTGTCAAAGAGCTGGAAGTAAGCCGGGAACAAATGCAGGCAGCACTGGATGCACTGGACACCGAACAGGCAGAGGCACTTCAGGTGGCTGCAGAGCGCATCCGCCGTTATCACGAGCGGCAGCGGCAACCATCCTGGCAATATGAAGAAGAGGACGGTTCGGTATACGGTCAGCACGTCGTCGCCCTGGATAGAGCGGGTTTGTATGTGCCGGGTGGCAAGGCGAATTACCCCTCGTCGGTGCTGATGAACGCCATCCCTGCCAAAGTCGCGGGTGTGCACGAGGTGATTGCTGTTGTTCCTACTGCCTATGGTGCAGATGCGGGAGGTGATGGTCGTCTGATTTTTGCGGCAGCGGCGGTGGCCGGTGTTGATCGCCTGTTTACTATCGGCGGTGCGCAGGCAATTGCAGCGCTGGCGTTTGGTACGCAGACCATACCGAGAGTCGACAAGATCACCGGGCCGGGTAATGTTTTTGTGACGGCTGCCAAAAAACAGGTCTTCGGTGAGGTGGGTATCGACATGATAGCCGGACCATCGGAGTTGACGGTGGTCTGTGATGGTCAGACCGACCCCGACTGGATCGCGATGGACCTGTTTTCTCAGGCCGAGCACGATGAACAGGCACAGTCCATCCTGATCAGTACGGACAAAGATTTTCTCGATGCAGTCAGTGCCAGTATTGCACGGCTGCTGCCGAAGATGGAGCGGCGTGACATCATTGCAACCTCCATGAGCAATCGAGGCGCATTGATCTACGCACCAGACAAAGAAACGGCGCTGGCAATCTGCAACGAGATTGCACCTGAGCACCTGGAGTTGTCGGTCGAGGACCCGGACCAGTGGCTGCCGGGTGTGCGGCATGCTGGCGCCATTTTCATGGGGCGCCACACGCCGGAAGCGTTAGGAGATTATTGTGCCGGACCCTGTCACGTTCTGCCGACCTCGGGTACCGCACGATTCTTTTCACCGCTGGGTGTTTACGATTTTCAGAAACGCAGCTCCATTCTGAAATGCTCTCCGCACGGTGCGGCAGCGCTGGCGCCGGTGGCAGAAACGCTGGCCATCAACGAACGCCTGCAGGCACATGCGCTATCGGCAGCCTGGCGAATTCCGGGCCGACATTCGTCTGATCAGTCATAGGACAAAAGCAGGGTGCCGTCTGCAGCAGGAGCAGGTGTCTTTGCGCGCGACGGATTTACTGTGTATTGAGCCGGGTACGATACTGAGCTGTGCCAGTGCCTAGCGTTACCGTCGTTTCAACAGTCCCACCGGCGCGGTAAAGCGTGAGAACAACCTGTTCACCTGGCGGTTTGCGGTTGATCTGCTCGATTGCGCCGATGACACTTTCAATGGCCTGGCCATCGATGTGTGTCATGACGTCCCCTGCCTGAATGCCGGCCTGTTCTGCAGGGCTGTTGGCATCAACCTGCTCAATCAGCAAACCCTCAATATCTGGTGTTCCGAAAAAGGTATTGCTGGTTTCGTCATTCAGCAGCTCCCCGGTAATCACGCCAAGATAGCCTGGGGTGAATACGCCCTGCTGGCGCAGCTGCTCCACCACTATCATGGCTTTATTGATTGGTACCGCGAAGCCTATGCCGTCAGAGCCGCCGGACTGAGAATATATAAAGGAGTTGATGCCAATCAGCTCACCATTGGCATTGATCAGGGCGCCGCCGGAATTGCCATAATTCATAGCCGCATCAGTCTGTATATATTCCACGATGGGAAGACCGTCCCTGGGGATACCCAGGGCGCTGACGACGCCGGCGGATACCGATTTCTGATTCATAAGGTCGCGCCGCGGATATCCTATCGTCAGGACAGTGTCGCCCACATTGACGTTGTCCGAAGAACCGATCGGCACAGCAGGAGGCAGTTCTGCGCTGTCCACCTGCAGAAGGGCAAGGTCACTGTCAGCGTCGGCACCCAGCAGGCGAGCCCGGGCAGTGATGTTCATGCCCTGCGAATTGTTGAAATGGACCTCAATATCTTCGGCGCCTTCAATAACATGCAAAGCTGTGAGAATATGCCCCTGGTCGCTGATGGCAACGCCCGAGCCAAGGCTGTCCCAGAGACGTTCCGATGGCAGATTCTGCAATAAATCACGTAGCGCCGCAGGCAACTCCTCAACAGGCGGAAGTTGAATCTGCTCGCGAATTGTAGAGTGAATGCTGACAACCGATGGGGATGCTTTGGCGACTGCACTGGCGTGAGATGTCGTCGACTGGGCGGGAGCAGGCTGAGAAATCTGTGCCTGTGACTGCAGTGCCAGTTCGTCAATTCGAACCGACAATTGGCGAATTTGCTGGTATTGCAGCAGCACAAGTGCCAGCAGTACACCAACGAATGTGGGCCAACTGATAAACTGCAAAAAACTTTTCATATGGTTGCGCATTATGCGAATAAAAACCCATTAAGTGAAGGTAAATCGTTATGCCGATAGATCGCCGCACCCTGCTCAAAGAACTGGACTCCCTGCTAAAGACGGACCAGTTCAATGATTATTGCCCAAACGGACTGCAGGTTGAGGGAAAAGACCAGATTCGGCATGTTGTTTCGGGTGTTACAGCCAGTCAGGCAATGATCGAAGCGGCTGCTGCGGCGGGCGCAGATCTGCTGCTGGTGCACCATGGTTATTTCTGGCGCGGCGAGTCGTCTGTCATTACGGGTCTGAAACAGCGGCGGGTGCGCCTTCTGCTGGAACACGACATCAACCTGGTGGCTTACCATTTGCCGCTGGATGCACATCCTGAACTGGGCAACAACACGCAACTGGCTGCTGTGCTGGGTTTGCCGGTCAGTGGAGAATTGACTAAGGTCAACAGGCAACCGATGGGCCTGTATAGCGACCTCGATACATCCATGACTGGCGAGTCGTTGCGAGCGCGCATTCACGACGCCCTGCAGCGTGAGCCCTTGCACATCGCGCCTCAGTCTTCATCGAGCAGCTCCGGGCAGGATGTTGCGGGCCGCCCAATCCGGCGCATCGCCTGGTGTACAGGCGCCGCCCAGTCGTATATCGAGAGGGCAGTTGAGATCGGTGCGGACGCCTTCATTTCAGGCGAGATTTCCGAACCAACTGTCCATATGGCACGTGAGCACGGTATCCACTATTTTGCTGCAGGCCATCATGCCACCGAACGCTACGGCGTCCAGGCGCTGGGCGAATGGATCGCCCAGCAATTCGACCTCAGCCATCAGTTCATCGACATCGATAACCCGGTCTAGCGACCGTTAAGGATACCTTTGTCGCGCATCATGTCCAGCACCTGATCAAGGCACTCATCGACGCTGAGGCTGGCGGTGTCCAGTTCCAGCTCGACCTTCTCAGGCGGTGAGTAAGGGAAGGAGATGCCAGGTATGTCGGCTGAACCTGTTGTCTCTGCAGCCGCGTAAATACCGCTGGGGTCACGCTGCTGGCAGACCTCGATGGGCGGATTCAGATACACGATGTAGCAGTTGTCCTTGCCAATTACACTGACCGCATGCTCACGTGAATCCGGGTTTGGCGCGACGAAAGCGGCACAGCAGATCAGCCCCGAGTCGTTTATGAAGCGGGCGATATGCGCACTGCGGCGCAGGTTCTCAGCGCGCCCCTCGGCGTCATGTGGCAGGTCTTTGCTGATACCCAGCCGCATGGCTTTGCCGTCCAGCACCGTACTGACCCTGCCCATGTCGAACAGGCGACGTTCCAGGCCATGAGCCAGTGTTGACTTGCCGGCACCGGAGACACCGATGAACATGACCGTTGCCGGTTTTTGGCCGTAACGGGCTGAACGCTCTTCACGGGTTACGTGAGTAATACCGCTGCGCTTGCGGCGTTTGGCGGCGGCAGCATCCAGGTTGATCATGCCTGCGCCGACCGTGACATTGGTGAGGCGATCGATGACGATAAATGACCCGGTATTGCGATTGCGATCATAACTGTCGATGCAAACCGGCTGATCTACCGACACATCACACACACCGATTTCGTTCAGTTCCAGCGCCGGGGCCGGATTCTCTTCCAGTGTGTTGACATCGATCTGGTGTTTGA
The DNA here is from genome assembly GCA_002354805.1 of Gammaproteobacteria bacterium UBA2675. GTDB lineage: Bacteria > Pseudomonadota > Gammaproteobacteria > Pseudomonadales > Pseudohongiellaceae > Pseudohongiella. The sequence goes on along the minus strand of DEMH01000014.1, from coordinate 178,103 downwards.
TGGTATTGACTCGGCCGCTGACCGTTTTTGTACCCAGTTTAAAGTCATACATCTTGCCCGGCAGCAAAGCGTCTTCGGTCATCCACACCACTGTGGCATCAAACTCCTCGGCCACAGCAGGCATGTTGTCCCGATGCACGATCATGTCGCCGCGGCTGACGTCGATTTCGTCCTCCAGGGTCAGCGTGATCGCCATATCAGAGTGTGCCAGCTCCAGTTCTTCTTCAAAGGTCACAATCGATTTGATGCGACTCTTCTTGCGTGATGGCAGCACTATGATCTCGTCGCCCTTACGAACGACACCTGACGCTACTGTGCCACAGAAGCCTCTGAAGTTAAGGTTGGGGCGATTGACATACTGAACCGGATAACGAAAGTCTTCATAGTTCCGGTTCTCGGTGATCTGAACGTTCTCCAGCAGGTTCATCAATGTCGGGCCTTCGTACCAGGCCATGTTGGCGCTGGGGTTGACGACATTGTCGCCATCCAGTGCTGACATCGGAATAAAGTGAAACTCGGCCGGTTTCAGTTTTTCGGAAAACTTCAGATAGTCGGTGCGGATTTTTTCAAAAACGTCCTGGCTGTAGTCAACCAGGTCCATTTTGTTCACCGCCACCACGATGTGCTTGATGCCCAGCAGCGAGGTGATGAAACTGTGGCGCCGGGTCTGAACCTGAACGCCATGGCGGGCGTCGATCAGGATGACTGCCAGATCGCAGGTTGATGCACCTGTGGCCATGTTGCGCGTGTACTGTTCGTGACCGGGCGTGTCGGCGATAATGAATTTTCGTTTTGATGTCGAAAAATACCGATAGGCAACATCGATGGTGATGCCCTGTTCACGCTCTGCCTGCAGACCATCGACCAGCAGCGCCAGATCGAGTTTGCCGCCGGTCGTGCCGACTTTGAGACTGTCTTTCTGAATGGCGGCCAGCTGATCCTCATAGATCATCTTGGAGTCGTGCAGCAGTCGACCAATCAGGGTGCTCTTGCCGTCATCAACGCTGCCGCAGGTCAACAGGCGCAGGAGTTCCTTGCGCTCGTGTTGCGCAAGGTAAGCAGTGATATCAGTGCTAATCAATTCGGACTGGTGTGACATATCAGAAATACCCCTTGCGCTTTTTCTCTTCCATGGAACCTGCCTGATCCGAGTCGATCAAGCGGCCCTGGCGTTCGGAGCTGGTTGTTAACAGCATTTCCTGGATGATCTCGGGCAGTGTGGTGGCCCTGGATTCAACGGCACCGGTGAGCGGGTAGCAGCCCAGGGTCCGGAACCGCACCATTTTCTCCTGAATTTTCTGACCTTCGGGAATTGGCATACGGTCGTCATCGACCATGATATCCACACCGTCGAGGTTGACGATGGGCCGCTTCCTGGCGAAGTACAAAGGCACGATGTCGATGTTGTTCAGGTAGATGTACTGCCAGATATCAAGCTCGGTCCAGTTTGACAGCGGGAAAACTCGAATGCTTTCACCCTTGTTGACCTTGCCATTGTAGGTGTTCCAGAGCTCCGGACGCTGGTTTTTGGGGTCCCAGCGATGGTTCTTGTCGCGGAAGGAAAATACGCGCTCTTTGGCGCGAGACTTTTCTTCATCGCGGCGGCCGCCACCAAAAGCGGCATCAAACCTGTGTTTGTCCAGTGCCTGACGCAGCGCCTGTGTTTTCATGACATCGGTGTGTTTTTCGCTGCCGTGAGTAAACGGTCCGATGCCCGCCGCAACGCCTTCCTGGTTGGTGTGTACGATCAGGTCCAGACCCAGCTTCTTCATCTGGTTGTCGCGAAACTCGATCATCTCCCGGAACTTCCAGGTTGTGTCTACATGCATCAACGGGAACGGCAGTCTGCCAGGATAGAACGCCTTGAGCGCCAGGTGCAGCATGACCGAGGAATCCTTGCCAATGGAGTAAAGCATGACCGGATTACTGAATTCCGCTGCGACTTCGCGAATGATATGGATGCTCTCGGCTTCCAGTTGCTTGAGGTGTGTCAGGTTGTAGTCAGCCATAAGTTCAGGTTCTAGGTTGCCGCAAGCCGCGGGCTCCCGGCCATGGCCAGGAGGCAGCATATTTGCTCATTGAATTTGGAGTGCTTTGCTTACGATGATGGGGAGGTCGCCGTGGCCTGCTGGCCGCTGCGATTCACTCCTCTGCGCGAGACGTGTTTCTGTCCAGCCCGAACTCCTCAGACAGAGCGCCAGGGCCGGGCGATTTCTTGGGCGCATAATCCTTCGGCGGCTCCAGTGTATCGTTCTGGTCAGCATCGCTGACAAACATCGTCTGCTCACCTGCCGGCAGCAATTTGCTGGCAACATCTTCGGTGCAAAGCTGTTGAGCGCCGGTGGCCAGATGCTGATACACATCGCGATAACTTTCTGTCATCTGTTGCACGAGTTCTGCCGTTGTATCGAAGTGACTGCTGACGTGCTCGCGATAATCGGCGTGGCTGCGCTGCAATTCCTGAATCTGTGCTTCTAGTTCAGCAATTCGCGTCGGGCTGCCAGTCTGTACTTTTTTACCAACAAGCAGTCCGGCTACCAGACCAACTGCCAGACACACGATGCCTGTCACCCACAACATACGGATCCACCTTCGCTTAACGGCGATACAATAATGAAACTTTTAAAGCATGTATAGCTATATAAAAACATATACATATTGCTTTTTTGAATATAAAGCTGTTCGTTCAGTCATGGCGATTCTATCACGATGCAATCGTTCTGTGTTGCCTGCCTCTGTGCCGCCTTTGTCTACTATCAGGCATTCGCTTAGAATGCCCGGCTTAACGTCAGGAGAGAACAGTCTATGAGCGGCGTACCAGTGTCGGGGATTTCTGCGCCAACAGCGTCGCCGCAGCAGCGCTATCAGAATGACCTGAAATCGGGCCTGCTGCAGCCGGACGCAGCACAGGCTGCAGCCATTGAAGCGGTGGAGCGGCTATATAAACAATTGCTGGCGGGCGGGCAGTCCAATGGTTTGGGGCGCTGGGTGAACCCGATGCGCTGGTTCAGGGCTGCATCACAGGAACCAGTCAAGGGTATCTATTTTTATGGTGGCGTAGGGCGCGGCAAAACCTACATCATGGATCTGTTTTACGAAAGCCTGCCGTTTGCTGACAAGCAACGCACGCATTTTCACCGCTTCATGCAGCAGATACACGCCCGACTTGCCGCGCTGAAGCACCAGAAAAACCCGCTTGAGCAGGTGGCTGACGATCTGGCGGAAAGTACCCGGGTTCTTTGCTTCGATGAGTTTTTTGTCTCGGATATCGGTGATGCCATGATTCTGGGTCGGCTGCTGGAGCATCTGTTTGAGCGCAGGGTTGTGCTGGTGGCTACTTCAAATATCCACCCTGACGGTCTGTATGCCAATGGTCTGCAGCGCGACCGGTTTCTGCCTGCCATTGCGATGCTTCACAGGCACACGCAGATCATAGAGCTGGATAGCGGGGTTGATTATCGCCTGCGCGCCCTGAAACAGGCCTGTCTTTATTTCTCGCCGCTGGGGGAAAAGGCTGATACAGCGCTGGATGACGGTTTCAAAAAGCTCTGCACTGGTCATGAAGAGGTGTTGAGCGATGTTGATATTGATGTTCTGGGTCGACCAGTGCGCGCGCGCAGGGTCGCTGAAGATGTGATCTGGTTTGGTTTCGACAGGCTCTGTGCCGGTGCCCGCAGCGCATTTGATTATATTGAGCTGGCCAAAATCTACCACGCGGTGGTGCTTGCGGACGTTCCGCAGATGGGGGTAAGCAACGATGATGTGGCAAGAAGATTTGTCAGTCTGGTCGATGAGCTGTATGATCGCCATGTAAAATTGATCATCTCGGCAGAAGTGCCCTTGCGTGATCTGTATATCGGCCAGGACCTGGCCTTTGTATTTGAACGCACCCGCAGCCGCCTGTTGGAGATGCAGTCCGAGGAGTATCTGGCCCGCGAACATCGCCCCTGATCTGTTGGAAAGAAATACTCCATAAAATACTTGAAGTTTAATAGGCTCTTCGGTAGTATTCGCGCTCCCTGAAGAATATGCCCTTTTCGGTGATGTTACATGAAGACTTTTAGTGCCAAACCACAAAATGTTGAACACAACTGGCTGCTGGTAGATGCAGAAGGCCAGACGCTGGGTCGTCTGGCGGCAGAGATCGCAACCCGTTTGCGCGGCAAACACAAGCCTGAATACACGCCTCACGTGGATACCGGCGACTTTGTCGTGGTGGTTAACGCTGAGAAGGTCAGTGTGACGGGCAAAAAATCTGCCAACAAGATGTACCACCACCACACCGGCTACCCGGGTGGTCTGAAATCTTTCAGCTTCGAGAAGCTGATCGACCGTTCACCCGAGAAAGTGCTGAAGCTGGCCGTTAAAGGCATGCTGCCCCGCACTCCACTGGGTCGAGCAATGTTTAAAAAGCTGAAAGTGTATGCCGGTAACGAGCATCCACATGCGGCGCAGCAGCCGCAGGCTCTGCAACTGTAAGAATTTTAAGAGGTTCACGGAATCCCCATGGCAACGACTCAATACTACGGCACCGGCAGACGCAAAACCGCAACCGCGCGCGTGTTTATCAGCAAAGGAAGCGGTGAGATCACGGTCAACAACCGTTCACTGGACACATTCTTCGGTCGCGAAGTGGCACGAATGATTGTCAAGCAGCCTCTGGAGCTGCTGGAGCTTGATAACCAGTTTGACATCAAAGTGACTGTCAATGGTGGTGGCAGCTTCGGCCAGGCGGGTGCTATTCGCCACGGTCTGACCCGTGCACTGATTGCCTACGACGAGGAGTTCCGTTCGCCGCTGCGTAAAGCAGGTTTTGTAACGCGAGACGCGCGTGCAGTAGAGCGTAAGAAAGTGGGTCTGCGCAAGGCGCGCAAGCGTCCTCAGTACTCCAAGCGTTAATCGGTATCTTTCTTCGCCGACCACGAGTTGGAAGGCGTTCGAATCAAAAAAAGCGCTCTGTCTTGCGACAGGCGCTTTTTTTTCGCCTGGTGGAAAATAAATTTCTGTATTTTATTCAATTGCTTAACTGTGTATTGGGTGATCGGGCGCTTGAAAAAAGTCGCCAAATTAACTACTATTCAGCCCGTTTGCCGGTTTGCGCCACTTCCGACTCATAAATACAGATTGCCTCACGATCTGACAACAAAGGCGAGCCCAGACAAGCGCAGCGCAGCAGCATTTTGCAGATTTCGTCCGTGACACGGCTAATGACAGTCGTGCTGCGGTCTCGATTCTTTTTTGATAGACGACAAAGCTCAGGAGAATACACGGTGAGTGAAGACGGTACTGATTCTGGCCGCAGACGGTTTTTATTGGGGTCAACCTCGGTTGTGGGCGCAGCCGGTGTCGTAGGCGCGGTAGTGCCCTTCGTCGGTTCCTGGAACCCCAGCGCCAAAGCGCGCGCAGCGGGCGCCCCGGTTCGGGTTGATATCAGCCAGATAGAAGAGGGTGGTATCCTTGGCCCTATCCCGGCATGGCGCGGACGACCTATATTCGTAGTCCGTCGAACGCAGGCGGCGCTGGAAGCGCTTCCGACAATTGCTGATGATCTGCAGGATCCAGATTCTTCCCAGCCAGAGCAGCCCGAGTATGCACAGAACGCATACCGTTCACGCGAACCAGAGATTCTGGTGCTGATCGGTCTGTGCCCGCACCTGTTCTGCTCTCCAACACCCCGGCTGGCGATTCGTGCGGAGCCCTTCGAAGAAAACTGGAAGGGCGGTTTCTACTGTCCATGTCATGGCTCCAAGTTTGACCTGGCCGGTCGTGTCTACAGTGGCTCTCCCGCATCCCGTAATATGGAAGTGCCGCCTTACTACTACGAATCAGATACTGTTCTTGTGATTGGTGAAGACGAGGTGGGTGCATAATGAGCGATACGAAGAAACAAGGCTGGATTGTGTCCTCACTCGTAGGCCTGCGCGACTGGACCAATGATCGTCTGCCGATCATGACCGCGTGGGAAAAGCACATGAGCAAGTACTACGCGCCGAAGAACTTCAACTTCTGGTATTTCTTTGGTGTACTGTCACTGGTCGTGCTGGTCATCCAGCTGGTGTCCGGTATATTCCTGACCATGCACTATACCAACAGTGCCGAAGGCGCATTCGCGTCCGTCGAATACATCATGCGTGATGTGGAATTTGGCTGGTTGATCCGCTATATCCACTCCACTGGTGCATCCGCATTCTTTGTTGTGGTCTATCTGCACATGTTCCGCGGTTTGATGTACGGCTCCTATAAAAAGCCGCGAGAGCTGATCTGGGTATTTGGTATGGCCATCTACCTGATTCTGATGATGGAAGGCTTTATGGGCTACGTTCTGCCCTGGGGTCAGATGTCCTACTGGGGTGCCAACGTGATTGTATCCCTGGTTGGCGCTATTCCGGTCATTGGTGAAGATCTGCTGGTATGGGTTCGTGGTGACTTCCTGATTTCCGGTGCGACACTGAACCGGTTCTTTGCGCTGCATGTGGTTGCACTGCCGATTGTTCTGATCGCGCTGGTTGTGCTGCACCTGCTGGCACTGCATGAAGTGGGATCCAACAACCCTGACGGTATCGAGATCAAGAAAAACAAGGATGCCAACGGCATTCCTGTTGACGGTGTGCCTTTCCACCCGTACTACACGGTCCACGATCTGGTCGGTATCACCGTCTTCTTCTTCGTGTTCTGTGCGATCATCTTCTTTGCTCCGGAAATGGGTGGCTACTTCCTTGAGCCGCCAAACTTCCAGGAAGCAAACCCGCTGGTTACGCCTGAACACGTGCCGCCAGTCTGGTACTTCACACCTTTCTACTCCATGCTGCGCGCAGTTACTGTGCCTCTGTTCGGCATTGATGCGAAGTTCTGGGGCATGATCGTAATGTTTGGTGCTATCGCCATTCTGTTTGTGCTGCCATGGCTGGACCGGAGCCCGGTGAAGTCAATCCGCTACAAGGGCTGGTACAGCCGAATAGCGCTACTGATTTTCATCTCCAGCTTCCTGATTCTGGGTTATCTCGGTACGCTGGGCACAAGTCCTGCGCGAATTGCCCTGGCTCAGTTCTGTACTGTGCTGTACTTCCTGTTCTTCTTCCTGATGCCCTGGTATACGAAGAAAGAGCAGGTGTTCCCTGAGCCGCAGCGTGTCACAGGGCGCTGGATCAGCAACAAGCAGCTCATTATCACGCTTGCATTGCTGGCCCTGCTTGTTGTGGTGCCGCTGAAAGCAGTCGGTGCTGAATCATCCAGCGTTCCGCTGGATGAGATCGAGCTTGACCTGCGTGATGAAGCATCGCTTCAGAACGGCTGGAAAACCTACATGAACTACTGCCATTCCTGTCATTCGCTGCAATACGCGCGTTATGAGCGTACTGCGACTGATCTGAATGTACCCAATGATCTCGTAATGGACCACCTGATTTTTGGTGATGCAGCTATCGGTGATCTGATGGAAAACGCCATGCCTGCGGATCGCAGCAACAACTGGTTTGGCAAAACGCCACCCGATCTGACGCTGATCGCCCGCGTGCGCAGCCCGGAGTGGCTATACACCTACATGCGCTCATTCTACGAGGATGAGGCGCGTGTTTATGGTGTCAACAACAAGGTGTTTGCTAACGTTGGTATGCCCAATGTGCTTCACAGCCTGCAAGGTGACGTAATCTGCACGAATAATGCGGAGTCACCCGATCTGTGCGAACTGGCTCATGTCGAAGGAACCGGTGAGCTGACGCCTGAAGAGTTTGATACCGTGATACATGACCTGGTGAACTTCCTGTATTACATCGGCGAACCAGTGCGTCTGCAGCGTCAGACCATCGGTGTCTATGTACTGGGATTCCTGGCATTGCTGTTCATTTTGGTTGTGCTATTGAACCGTGAATACTGGAGACGTATTCACTAAAAGCCCATGCACACGTGTGCAGGCTGACGGTATTATTTGAGGAAGCAATTTATGGGTGTTGTAGCTAAGCGCTCTTCCATGACCTTTTATTCTGATGGCAACAGTCAATACAGCCATCGGGTTAGAATCGTGCTGGCGGAGAAAGGTGTCACCGTTGAAACAATCAGCGTGGATCCAGCCAACCCGCCTGAAGACCTGTCTTCCCTGAATCCGTACAACAGCCTGCCCACACTGGTAGACCGGGATCTGGTGCTGTATGAGGCGAACATCATGATGGAATATCTTGATGAACGCTTTCCGCATCCGCCGCTGTTCCCGGTCTATCCAGTTGCGCGTGCCCAAAGCCGCCTCTGGATGTACCGCATCCAGCGCGACTGGTGTGCAGTGGTGGATGAGCTGTCAGCGGGCAAGGGTACTGCTGCGCAGCAGGAAAAAATGCGCAAAGAACTGCGTGAAAGCCTGATTTCCATCGCTCCAATCTTCTCAGAAAAACCCTTCTTCATGAGTGACGAATTCACCATCGTGGACTGCTGTGTCGCGCCTATTCTGTGGCGGCTGCCGTCACTGGGTGTTGATCTTGGCAGTCACAAGGCTGTCCAGCCACTGTTGGAGTATCGCGCTCGTCTGTTCTCACGGGATTCGATACGAAGCAGTTTGTCGGATCAGGAAAAAGAGATGGTATAGGTCCGTTTATGGCCATGACTTCCAGTCGTCCGTATCTGTTACGCGCCTTGTACGAATGGATACTGGAAAACGAATGTACGCCGTACATCGTTGTTAACGCCTACGCTGAGCATGTGCAGGTGCCGCAGGAGTATGTAAAAGACGGCCAGATCGTCCTGAATATTTCTCCCGCTGCGGTTCATGCCCTGCAAATGAATAATGAGGCGGTGGATTTTAACGGCCGCTTTGCAGGTATCCCGACGCCAGTGTATGTACCCGTTAGCGCGATAATGGGTATTTATGCCAGGGAAAATGGACAGGGGATGGTATTCGAGACCGAAGTTCCATCGCCCCCGCCACCTGATGCGCCAGTATCGGATGACTCTGGCAAAGCCGGCAAAGCCAAACCCGCAGGCGCACCCAAATCAGAGGGTAAGCGCCCATCACTGCGGGTCGTCAAGTAAGCCTTTGGATTAGCTGCCTACAGGTATTCGAATACCGTCACCACGCGCTGAACGCCACCGACACTGCGCGTGAGGCTGGCGGCGCGCTCTCCTTCCGAGCGATCAACAATGCCCATCAGATAAATCGTGCCGTTATTGGCTACAACTCGAATGCGGTTGGCATTCACATCGTCGTTGGCTACCAGTTGTGTGCGGACCTTGGTAGCCAGCCAGGAATCATTACCCCGCGCCAGCAGGCTGCGGCTGCCAGCTACTTCCAGTTCGTTGTGAACTCTGCGAACGTGCACGCTGGCATCGGCGGCAATTCGCGCAGCCTGTTCCTTGAGCGCCTCCGACTGCACCTGGCCAACCAGCAGCACAACACCGTTGTGACTTGTGACATCAAAGCTGGCGTCACGGAACTGTGGTTCCTGGGATCGCATATTGACAGCGACCTTGGTCTCAATTGATTCGTCTTCAACTATTGTGCCGGTTGTCCGCAGATAAGGATCTTCCTGCAGCCCCTGGTCCCCCGTAGTCTGCGTCAGAATGGTTGTACAGGACATCATGCTCAGTATCAGGCCCATGCATGCAAAATATTTAAGGTTCACAGTTCATCTCCAAATATCTGAATATCGATCAAGTCGCAAAGGCAATGGCAAATAAGTACCTGAATCTCGAAACACCGGTGTGAATGTCTGGACGGTGCCCGTATTTCGTACGACTCAGAGTTTAACACTTCGGCCAGTCCAGCGCTCTGCTCACCACTCAGCAGTATGACGGTCAAACTCCGGTCGTTGGCTGCAGTGATGGCCTCTCTCAGGTTGGCTGCCTCGGCATCGCCACCAAATATCACCAGGACATCCAGTGGCTGCGAGAGAGTCCGAATCTGTTGTGCGTAAACCGATGCTGAATCGTGGTTCTGGTACAGCCCGGTCAACTGTGTCGCGTTGGCGCTCAGACAGATGGCAGGCAGGCCCGGTCGCTCGCGGATAAACCGGCTGACCAGTGCCTGTACAAAATACTGCGACAGTGCTGCGCCGCCGCCGTTGCCGCAAGCCAGTATGCGGCCACCCTGCAGTAATGCACCTGCCAGCGCCTCGGCCGCCTCGGCTATCGGGTTGGCCAGCATATCGTGGGCTTCGCGCAGTTTGTCGGTACCCTGTTGAAAGTGCTGTTGGATGCGTAGCTGCAAACTCATTGATAATACCCGGCGTCGCTGGTTCTGATGTTTAGTCTGGTGGCCATCCTGAGCATTCTACCGGAATGTGCTTTCAAGGTGAGTCTCGCGCAATAAGAAAATTGGTTCTTGAAGTAATTTACGTCTGGATTGCGTTTTTAATCCATTCAAACTGATAGTTGCCGGCGGAGGCGGACGAGATGCCCAGCACATCGATCCTGCATCTTGCTGAATTGCTTATTTTATTTCGTTGTAGATAGTACAGGGCAGTTTTAATGATACGTTGCTGCTTCTTTCTATTGATACTGCTTATCGGATCAACGAAGCTGGTGCGGCTGCGGAAGCGGACTTCGACAAACACCACTGTGTCCTCATCCATCATGATCAGGTCGATTTCTCCAACCCGGCAATAAAAATTCTGTTGGACGAGTTGCAGGCCTTGCTGATCAAGCCAGCTGGCGGCGAGAGATTCCAGTTGGTGTCCAGCCTGACGGCGGTCTGCAGGCTTAATGGCATTATTTCTTGTGGCTGACATCCATGTCCTCCAATAATGATCGATTGGCGCTGTTCCGGGCGTTTACTCCATTAGTTGCTCGGCAGGTATGATCTGCGGAACGTTGTCGTCAAATTGTGCGACGACCAGCTCGCGCGCGATACTGCCATCAGCTCTCATGTGGAGCATTCCGGTTACGCCCTGAATGCGGGTTTCCGGAAAATTGGCGAGCTGACCGGTGCGCGCGTGCAGTCTGAATGCATCAACTCCCATGGCGCGCAGTCGCTGCACAGCCGCCGGTGCACCTGGCCAGGTCTGTTGAGCCTGTCGATGGGCCGGGTCAGCCGTCCCCAGCATCCATGGTGCATCGATAAAGATGACATCATTGAGGTCCCGGTTGGCAACGGCGTTGAACTCACCATTGAAGATTGATGGCATCGCAAAGACCGGAAGGTCGCCAGCGAAATGAAAACCAAGGGTGGATTTTAGCTGTCGACCCTCGCTGGGGTTGCCCTGCAAAAAAATGAAGTCTGTGTCCTGGCGCCTGCGGGGGATGAACTCCATGTCCTGTCTTGGCAACACACTCAGCAATCTTTCTGCGCGCGCCTCGCTGGCACCTATATTCAAGAGCTGTCTTACGGCGTCTGAATAGGAGCCAGGTCCAACATAAGTAGCAGAGCTTGTCACGCGTCCATTCTGTTGTTGCCACTGCAGCGTAAAGAACTCCCGGAAACGCTGATACTCGGACCCTGAAGGGGTGAGCAGGGCGGCTGATTGATGGCCGGCCATGGCGGCCAGTCTGGCGATCTGTCTGATTTCATCTTCGGGTGCCAGCCCGAACTGATAGAAGCCAGCGGGATTGATGACACCCTCATCACCATAATTTAGTGCCAGTGTCGGGATATGGAGCGAGGCCTGCTGCTGCAGTTGTCGCACTGACTCTTTACGCAACGGGCCGACCACCAGATCCACGTTGGCCTCAATTGCCTGCTGGTACAGAGGCAGCACGTCAACGACTCCACTGGTGTCAATCACAGTGACATCGGGGACCTGTTGCTGCTGGGCCACAGCCTCGTAATAGGCGGCCAGAAAGCCCTCCGCGACCGCCTGGCCGGCAGCCTCGGCCAGAGGTACCATCAAAGCGATACGCTGCGGTTTGTCACGGATTAACTGCACTGTATAGGCCAGGGACTCAGGCAGGCGGCCGGCGGCGCGGTGCTGGGTCCAGCGCGCCTGCCAGCGATTGACGGCTTCGACCTGTTCCTCAATATTGTCCTCACGCGCGTTTACGACTGTGACCAGATCGATCCAGCCGCGCAGCTCGTAGGAGTCGATAATATTGCGCTGAGCGTTGAGGCTTTCCTCGGGTGCGGCTGACAGTATCTGCCAGATGCTGTCGATGTTCTCACCCTGTTCTGAAGCGGGCAGCATCGGCGCGACACGGGTCAACTCCCTGGCGGCTGCCAGGTACTGGTTCAGAGCCAGGTAGAGATCGGCTCGACCGCGCATGAAGGCGATGCGCGTGTCAGTTGTCAGTTGACTGACATCCTGCTGCTGTTCAAGCAACTGGGCAGCCATTGCTGTATCGTTTCTGGCAAGCGCCAGGCGTGCTTGCAGCAGCAACTGGCGAGCCTGCAGTTGCCCGGACAGCGGTCGAGTGTCAACGGCTTCCAGTAATTGCGCTGCAACTTCGCTGTCACCTTCGTCGAGCGCGTCGGCTGCAGCCTCCATTAACAAGATCTGTGCTTCTGGTCCATCCGTCTGTGCTGCCTGTTGCAGAATGACGTCCAGCTCTCCAACTGTTACTGGCATGGACGTATCCGTGACAGTCTGTTCCGGCCGCGTATTGTCGGAGATCGGCGCTGATGCACAGGCAGCCAGAATTCCGAGCGAGATGATCAGAAGAGGGCGATGGGGAAAAAGTGTGCGGACAGTGACGGTCATAAATGCGGGCTGCTATGATAGGCGTTCAGAAAATTTAGTCGCTAGTGTCTCGAATAACGCGTTATATCTTGGCGTAAATAATCATAGCAGGCGCTGATGCTGGATGCGACATAACGCCTTCTCAAAAGTCAGGAGTTGCCATGGAAAACGCAAATGCTTCGGCAGTTGCCAAATCGACACTGTACGTCGTTGCGACACCCATAGGCAATCTGCAGGACATAAGCCAGCGGGCGATAAACGTACTGCAGGGCGTGGATGTGATTGCCGCTGAGGACACCCGCCATAGTGGCCGTCTGTTGCAACATCTGGGAGTTTCCACCCGCATGGTCGCCTATCATGATTTCAGCAATGAAAGGCAGGAGGCTGCGCTGTTGCAGAGACTGGTAGAAGGGCAGTCTATAGCGCTGATCTCGGATGCTGGCACGCCACTGATTTCCGATCCTGGTTACGGGCTGGTGATGCGCTGCCGGGAGCACGGTATCGCTGTGGTGCCGATTCCCGGGGCAAGCGCGCTGATTGCTGCATTGAGCGTGGCAGGCGCACCCAGTGATCGATTTGTATTTGAGGGGTTTGCTCCGGCCAAGTCTGGAGCGCGACAAAAATACTTTGGTGCTCTGGCTGACGAAGCTCGCACACTGGTGTTTTATGAGTCGCCCCACCGCATTCAGGCATCCATCAACGATATGGCTGGCGCGTTTGGGGGTGATCGCCAGGCGGTGATCTGCAGAGAGCTGACCAAAACCTGGGAGACCGTGCACGGTGATTCACTGGCAAATCTGTGTGACTGGCTGGCCAATGATGACAATCAACGCAAGGGCGAGTTTGTTGTCATTGTGCATGGCGCTCCCACACCTGCCGCTGCAGACGTGGACGCGAATGCGCAGCGGATATTGGGAATACTTGCGCGGGACTTACCGCTCAAGCAGGCGGCTGCTCTGGCGTCTGAAATTACCGGAGCGAAAAAGAATGCGCTGTATCAGGCGGGTCTGTCCATGGCAGCTGAATCGCAGCAGGACTAGCGGCTGTTCATGGCTTTTTCACCCATTGCCCATTCGCATCTTCGACATAATGACCGGGCCGTGTCGCCTGCACCGCGCGCGCGTACGCCAGTTGCGCGACTTCATTGACACTGATGTTGTTCTGTTGAGCGATCTGCTCGTAACGTTCGCGCCGTTGCCGATTGACGTTTTCAACCAGCGAGACCAGTTCGGGGGACACGCGCTCGGCGACAAAGCCGATATAACCATCGCTTTTTTCGCCAATCAGGCCGTCGGCTTTAGCCTGGTCCAGTGTCTGTGCGCTGGCGATGCTGCCTGCAGCAAGCAGACAGCTCATCAGTATCAGCTGCACAAGTATTTTCAAATGTCGGCGTGCATTCATATTTGTGGCTCCAGTAAAGACGTGTGATCAGCAGCTGCAGTTGTCAGAACAGATCGCTGTCTTCAGAAAAAATATCATCGAGTTCGCGATCAACCCGCACGCGTACCTCATGTTCAATGCGGACATTCAGGTTTATCGTGATCGGCTCTGTGGGCGCAGCGACCTGAACTGTCGGAGTGCATGCCACGGGCACGCCCAATACGGTGCCCGCAATCAGCAGGCTAATCCGGAAATTGCCGAGCTGGCGTGTAATCGCGCTGATATCCATGTTCAGATTTACCTCCGTTGCAGATGATCGCTTAGCGCTTCCTGAACGGAACGTCCAGCCTGCAGGCTGCGTAATAGTTCAGGAACATTATCCGCTATGGTCAGGTTCAGATTAATACGTTGGCCGTTGTTGAGCAACGGGCTGATGCCCTGCAGGCTAATGTCCAGGTTCAGGTCGCCGGTTGCAGAATAGTTGATGGTGGCATCAAGCGAGCTGTAGTCGTAACGCTGCAATGCCTGATTGACCAGCTCCATATTCTGGTTGCTGCCGCCGAATCGTGCGCCCTGATAGCGAATGGAGCCGCCAGGCGGAACTGAGGTGACTTTGCCGCCATTGATAACAGCGGTCGTATTAAGCAGTCCAACTGGAAGGTTGCCATCCAGGCGGCCTGTCGCCTGAACCTGTTGATAGGCACTCAGGCCCAGTATCCGGGCGACATCGATACGCTGCAGTTGGATCTCGAAGTGCTCAGGTGTGTCCGGCTGCCAGTCGATCTGTTCAGCGCTGACGATGCCGTCAAAAACCGTGGCCTGAGGGCGTATCAACTGCAGGCTGGCATTCCGTGTATCCAGCGTAAAACGGGTGCTTAGATACTCCAGTTCAATACCAGGATCAACGGCGGTAAGGGCTGCAGAACCTGGCTCGCGGGTGCGCAGCTGCCAGTCAGGCAGCAGCTCTGCTTTCATGTAAACGCCCAGCCGTGTGAATACGGTATCGTCAAAATAACCACTGAGATTCTGTGCCTGAACATCGATTGGGCCCTGCAGTTCAAATTCACCTACAGCCGGGCGGAGCCATGTTAACTGTGCCTGTGCTGCCAACTGACCGGCAATGATATCGGTTTCGTCTGGCAGCGAAACGAGAGCAGACAGGGGAAACAGTTCGGTGAAAACAAATCCATCCGTCGTGAATTGGCCGCTACCTCTGCCAGTGCTTATTTCGTGGCTGGCATTTATCTGCAGGCTTCGGTCGGCCGGCAGATGGGCGCTTGCATCGATCCGCAGTTCATCGCCGGTTCGGGAAACGGCCAGATCAAGCTGAACGGGCATCGATTGCAATGGCAGTGAGGGCAATGCCAGGGAGTCGGCCTGCAGCGAAAGCGAGGCAGTGAATTGGCTGGCGCTGACCCAGCCTGCCCGTATCGGTTGTGTCCAGTCGAACTGCAGAGGGGTCGGATCTGGTGAGCCCGGCAGTAGAATCTCGATATTGACCGAGCCGCCACCGTCGGCAACGACTTGACAGATGCCAGTGCGTGCACAGTCGACACTAACGCGGCCGGTTTGCAGGGTGCCTTCAGTCAGGCTGTCTTCGCCTTGCAAAAGCGTAGCCCGGATGCCATCGATTCTGACAGCCTCGACCCGGCGCGCAAGCAGGCTGGCCCAGCTGTAGCTCAGCTCAACTTGATTGAGAGTCAGTTCTATTGCGGGCTCGCTCAGCACCACGCTGATGCTATCGATTGTGGCGTGTTGTGTGTCAGCGTTCAGTCCGGACATTTCAGTGATGCGCGCCGGCTGGTTGCGAAGCGCTCTGTCCAGCAAGGTGTTGGCGATTTCAGTCTGGTATTGATGGATTACAGCGCCGGCGGCAATAACTAGCAGTAAAGTGCCTGACAATAGGATTAGCCACCGGCGGGTGGTCCGTCCTGTCGTTTTGGGTGTCTGGATATCCCTGTCGTTCATGCCAGTGCTCGAAGATCATCCCCTGGAATTTCAGTTTGCCATGCGGGAGGCGCGAAGGCCATGACATGCATATTGCGGTTCAGCCTTTAATTCCGCTTGAGTTTGCCAGGGGACTCACTTAAGCTGCGCTGCGAGTTGGCCAGACAGTCGCTGCCGTCATCCGCTTTTGCAATCGTGCAATCGATCGCAGAGGCCGCCGGTGGAGGAAAGTCCGGGCTCCGCAGAGCAGAACGCCAGGTAACGCCTGGGGGGTGAAAGCCCACGGAAAGTGCAGCAGAGAGTAGACCGCCGGTACGTCACTTCGGTGTCGAACCGGTAAGGGTGAAAGGGTGCGGTAAGAGCGCACCGCGCGACTGGTAACAGTTCGTGGCACGGCAAACCCCGTTCGGAGCAAGGCCAAATAGGAACCCAATGGTGTGGCTCGCACTGGGTTCGGGTAGGCTGCTTGAGGTCAGTAGTGATACTGATCCCAGATGAATGACTGTCCCCGACAGAACCCGGCTTATCGGCTGACTCGTTTGTTTTTCCGCTTTTGCGGCCGCTCTACAGCACTGTAGGGCGGCTGCAGATGCCGGCCAAGGCCAATTCTGGCTGACTTTTGGAACTCCTGGTTACACGCCTTCCTCACAATCTACTTTAAGTTAATTTTATAGCTTTTTGATAATAAGTTTCTTTTGCTGAGACTTGTTCTCCCACTTCAGCTTCGAGCCATTTTTCCTTGAAATTTCAGGCGCTTCTAGCCGCCAAAAAGTACAAATAGTGCTTGCGCTGGGCTATTTGTGTGCATATAGTGTCGCAATGTGGAGTTTAGTGGGTCAAAGTGTAGTTCAGTGGGGAATTTTGCAGGTCCTGGATCGTTAGACTGATCTGACTGGCAGGAGCGAGCGGCGTGTTCAGAGGTGTAAACACAATCAACCTGGATGCTAAAGGGCGTATGGCAATGCCAGCGCGCTACCGCGAACTATTGTCTGACAAGTACGCCGGCCGACTGGTGGCGACTGTGGATTTCTCGGGTCAATGCCTGCTGCTGTATCCCATTGATGAGTGGGATGTCATTCAGCAGAAAGTTGAGGGCCTCTCCAGCTTTGATCGTGCCAGTCGGCAGGTTCAGCGCATGCTGATTGGTCACGCCCACGATGTGGAAATGGATGGTAGTGGACGGATTTTGCTACCGCAGATTTTACGTGCCCGGGCGCAGCTGGATAAGCATGTGGCGCTGGTCGGCCAGGGCATGAAGTTTGAGATCTGGAGCGAAGAACGTTGGAACGAGCAGGCGGACAGCTGGTTCTCCGGTGATACCGGACAGGATGAGCTGCCGTCGGAATTACTTAGTCTGTCACTCTGATTGGTGTGGTGGACATGATGTCTGAGCGGTGTGCTATGACTGCAGCGCAGGTACATGAAACCGTGTTGTTGCATCCGGCAGTGGATGCACTGGTGACAGACTGCGCCGGATTTTATGTAGATGGTACTTTCGGGCGTGGCGGTCATTCGCGGCTGATTCTAGAACGACTTAATGAAAACGGGCGATTACTGGGTATCGATAAAGATCCACGAGCGATTGAGGTCGGCAGGGATCTCGCTGCCAGTGACGCCCGTTTTGTCATCCGGCAGGGCACTTTTTCTGACATGGATGACTGGGTCAGCGAATATGGCATGAAGGGAGATGTGGCCGGAATCCTGCTGGACCTGGGTGTGTCGTCCCCACAGCTGGATGACGCCGAGCGCGGGTTCAGCTTTATGCAGGATGGTCCGCTGGACATGCGCATGAACCCGAATGAAGGAGAAAGCGCAGCGCAATGGCTGGCACGAGCGCCAATGGAAGATATCGCCAACGTGATGTATCAGTTTGGCGAGGAGCGATATTCGCGGCGAATTGCCAGAGCCATCGTTGAACAGCGCGACCTGGCGCCTATAACGCGAACGCTGCAGCTGGCAGAAATTGTGAAGAAAGCCAATCCGGCCTGGGAAAAGCATAAGCATCCGGCGACCCGCGCCTTTCAGGGTATCCGGATCTATATCAATCGCGAGCTGGAGTCATTGCAGTTACTGCTGGAGAAGGCGGTGGCAATGCTTCGTCCAGGTGGTCGGCTTGCAATCATCAGTTTCCACTCGCTGGAAGATCGGTTGGTAAAGCAGTTTATAAACAAGCAAAGCAAGGGCGATGAGTACCCGCGCGGTTTGCCAGTACCGCAGTCCGCTTTAAACCCTACACTCAAGAAAGTGGGGGGTGCGGTCAAACCGACAGCCCGGGAGATCGAGGCTAATCCTCGTGCCCGCAGTGCTGTTTTGCGAGTTGCGGAGCGTCTCGACTAAAACAAAAAAACAGACAGGAAATCCAAATAAAAGACACGATGTCATGACAACAGCAAACCAACAAACAGCAAACCGGCAAGAAAAGGTTACACCAGTGCAACGCTGGCTGGGACTGTTTGTGCCTGCCAATCTGCTGGTGATGGGGCTGGCGACTGCGGTTTTGTTGACGGCGCTGGCGGTTGTTGTCTACACGTTTGAATCCCGGACCGTCTTCTTTGCATTGCAGGAGGAGCGTGATCTCTACAACCAGCTTGATGTGGAGTGGGGTCAGTTGCTGATCGAGCAAAGTACCTTCGCGCTGGAAAGTCGTATCGAGCAGGTGGCCGTGGAGCAGTTGGGCATGAAGGTGCCTGACTGGTCACAGATCGTGGTTGTTCAGGATCGTTCGCTAAATGAGGTGGACGATGAGTAATACGCAACAAAAAAGCATCACTCAATCCTGGCGCATCTGGCTGGTCTGGATAGCGCTGGCTGTCGCCATGCTGGCTGTAGTATGGAAGTTGTTCACGCTTTTGCTGGTGGACGGCGATTTCCTGCAGGGGCAGGGCGACGCCCGTACTATCCGCACCGAGCCGATTCTCGCGCACCGCGGCATGATCGTCGATCGCAACGGCGAGCCTCTTGCCATCAGCACGCCGGTATCCACTATCTGGGCCAATCCGCGCGAACTTTCCCCGGATGAAGCTGATATTCGTCGTCTGGCAGAAGCGGTCGGCATGGATGCAGAAAGCCTTGTCGCTACCGTAATGGACAATGCTGAGCGTGAGTTCATGTACGTTCGTCGTCGAATGCCGCCAGCAGAAGCAGAGGCTGTGCTTGCGCTGGACCTTCCTGGTGTTTACTCGCGACAGGAATACCAGCGCTACTATCCGCAGGGCGAAGTCACGGCTCATGTTCTGGGATTCAGTAATATAGATGACATTGGTCAGGAAGGCGTCGAGCTGGCCTACGATGACTGGCTCAAGGGTGTGCCTGGCCGCAAGCAGGTGATCAAGGATCGTCGTGGCCGCATCATCAGTGAGCTGAACACAATCGAGCCGGCGCAGCCTGGAAAGACTCTGCAACTCAGCCTGGATTTTCGACTTCAGAATCTCGCCTACCGCGAACTCAAAGCGGAATACATTTACCGACGCGCGCGTTCTGCTTCCGCAGTTGTTCTGGATGCCCGTAATGGTGAAATTCTGGCCATGGTCAATCAGCCGTCTTTTAACCCACACAATCGTGGTGCCATCACGGATTTTGGCGCCTTGCGCAACCGTGCTGTGACCGACCTGTTTGAACCGGGATCGACCCTGAAAACATTTACCGCTGTGGCGGCGGTGGAGTCCGGTCTGTATGACCGCAGTACGCTGATCAATACCAGT
Source organism: Gammaproteobacteria bacterium UBA2675 (assembly GCA_002354805.1). Lineage (GTDB taxonomy): Bacteria > Pseudomonadota > Gammaproteobacteria > Pseudomonadales > Pseudohongiellaceae > Pseudohongiella. Next base: position 158,485 of record DEMH01000014.1, on the reverse strand, counting down.
CCGGGTCGCATGCGTGTGGGACGCGACTGGGTGGAAGACCGTGGACTCAATTTCGGCGAGATCACGCTGGAAGAAATGCTGGTCAAGTCCAGCAATATTGCATCGGCCAAAATCGCACTGGCGCTTGGCCATGAACCACTGCGTGATGTGTTGCTGCGTGTCGGGTTTGGAGAAAGCCCTGCCAGCGGCTTCCCCGGAGAGCGCGTGGGTGTGATGCCTGATCATCGTATATGGCACGACATTGAGGTCGCCACACTGTCATTCGGCTACGGCATCTCCACATCCGCACTGCAACTGGCACAGGCATATTCGGTTATTGCCAGTGACGGCGTCCGACGACCAGTCACCATATTAAAAGACGGCAATAACGTTGATGGAGCCATTGCCGGGCAGCAGGTCATTGATCGCAATGTGATCGCCCAGGTTCAGGACATGCTGCGTTCGGTTGTCGACCCGGAAGTCAGTGGCTCCGACAGCTCTCTTGTGCCGTTCTATTCTGTTGCCGGTAAGACAGGGACCGCCAGAGTCGTAGGGCCCAATGGCTACGATGCCCGTCTGCACAATTCGATGTTTGCCGGTTATGTGCCGGCCGATGATCCGCGCATTGTGGTTGTCATCATCATCAATGAACCGCAGGGCGCGCAACGCTACGGTAGCCAGGTGGCTGCGCCGGTTTTTGCGCGCATCGCCAATGGCGCCATGAGAATTCTTGAAGTAAGTCCAGACAAAATTGATTCATCCAACGTCATGACGCTGACGGCCAGGTGATGTCATGAATACTCTACAGAAATCAATAAAATCGATAACACTGGGTGAACTGGTCGGCGATACGCTGCCAGCCTATGAAGCGCTGCTTGCGCCATTCGCGTCGGTCAATGTGGAAGCCTTGACTCAGGATAGTCGTGCTGTCCAGCCAGGCCATATTTTTGTCGCGCTGTTTGGCAAGAATCACGATGCGCGTGACTACATTCGGGTAGCTGTCGATCGCGGTGCCGTCGCCGTCCTGGCCGACGCTGGAGGCGAGTGGCAGGGCATACAAACCATCGACGGCGTGCCGGTCATCGCTATCGACTGCCTGCGGTATCAACTCGGCCGCCTCGCGGCGCGCTTTTACGGATACCCGTCGGACAAGTACACCGTCATTGGTGTCACCGGTACCAATGGAAAAACCAGTTGTACACAGTTTGTCGCGCAGATTCTGACGGGCCTCAACGCCAGCTGTGGTGTTGTTGGCACCCTTGGTTTTGGTGTGTATCCAAAGCTGCACGACACCGGTTACACAACACCGGACGCGATTGCACTGCAATCAGCGCTGGCCGACCTGGCGAGCTCCAATGCCCGGTTTGTGGCTATGGAGGTTTCATCGCAGGGGCTACACCAGCATAGAGTGACAGGTGTCTCTTTCCGTGTTGCGTTGTTTACCAATCTTACCCGCGATCACCTCGATTATCACGGCAGTATGCAGGCATATGCTGAAGCCAAACGTCGACTTTTCGAGTGCGAAGGTCTGCAGGCTGGCGTAGTTAACATGGATGACAGCTACGCGGTGATGATGCTCAACGCAATGCCACGGCAAGCCAAATGTGTTACGTACAGTCTGAGTAATCGTCACGCCGATGTTTACGCTGAAGCGTTAACTTTTACGGCTCAGGGTTATGCAGCGCGGGTTCATACCCCATGGGGCAGCGTTCAGATTTCCGGCAGTCTGCTGGGCGCATTTAACTTTAGTAACGTGCTGGCTGCACTGACGGTCGTGATGACAGCGTCAGGCGAATTTACGCTGGAGCGGGTGGCTGAACAGGTGGCAGCCTTGCAACCAGTCAACGGACGGATGGAGCTGATTGGCAGTGCCGCAGGTGTTGCTGCGGTAGTGGATTATGCACATACGCCGGACGGCTTGAAGTCCGCCCTGGAAGCAATGCGTCAGCATGCCAATGGCCGGATCTGGTGTGTTTTTGGTTGTGGCGGCAATCGTGATCAGGGTAAGCGGCCGCTGATGGCTGAGGTGGCGGATGCGCTGGCGGACGAGATCATCGTAACTGATGACAATCCCAGAAACGAAAATGCCGACGATATCGTGCGCCAGATCATGCTGGGCTTCTCAGATCCGGATAGTGTTCGTGTTGAGCGGGACAGGGCCAAAGCAATCACCCTGGCGGTTACCATGGCCAAACCTGGTGATCTGGTGTTGATCGCCGGAAAGGGGCACGAATGTTATCAGGATGTAGCAGGCCAGCGCATGGCGTTCAGTGATGCCGCGCAGGTACGACTGGCCCTGCAGACGCGCGCTCAGCACCCAGCAGACACCAAAGGTAATCAGCCATGATTGGCAGCATTCGGTTATCAGACATCGCCACGCAGATGGATGCCCAATTGATTGGTGAAGACGTCAGTTTCACTGCCGTCAGCACAGACTCCCGTACCTTGAAAACTGGTGAGCTGTTCATCGCTTTGACGGGATCAACTTTCGACGGTCACCGGTTTGTTCCGCAGGCTGTCGATCGCGGTGCCGTCGCAGTGGTTGTATCGGCCAGACAGAGCATTGAGCTGCCGCAGCTGCTGGTCGACAACACGGAAAAGGCACTGGGTTTCATTGGCAGCCTGAATAGACAGAAGTCCGGGGCGACCGTGATTGCATTGACCGGTAGTCAGGGCAAGACCAGTGTCAAGGAGTTCACAGGAGCAATTCTGAAGGCTGAATTCAATGTGCTGGTCACTCAGGGAAACCTTAACAACACGATAGGCGCCCCACTGACCCTGCTGGCCCTGGACAAGGCACACGATCGTGCTGTGATTGAGCTGGGTGCCAATGCGGCTGGCGAAATCGCGTGGACAGCCCGCATCACGGATCCGCACATTGTGTTGATCAATAACGCCACTGAAACACACCTGGAGGGTTTCGGCAGTCTGCAGGGTGTGGTTAGGGCCAAGGGTGAAATCGTTGATTCCGGAGAGTCAACGCACACTGTGATACTCAACGCTGACGATGATAACTGTGAGGCCTGGCGCGATCGCGCAATTGCAGCGGGTCGCCAGGTTCGCCTGTTTTCAATAGCCAAACCGCAAAAACCAAAAGTTGATTATCAGGCACTCAATATTCAGGCTGATGCCGACGGATCACGCTATACGCTCACTACGCCCAAGGGATGGGTAGATTGCTTCATACCCATGCCGGGTCGACATATTGTTGCAAACGCAGTTGCAGCTGCCGCGCTTGCGGTGGAGGCCGGCGCCAGTCTGGAAAAAGTTGCAGAAGCACTGGCATGCGTTAAATCCGTGCCAGGTCGACTCTATCCACTGATGGGTGTACAGGGAGCACGTCTGCTGGATGACTCCTATAACGCCAGTCCGTCGTCGTTCAAAGCCGCGATTGATGTATTGGCGGATATTTGCCATAGCAGTCAGCGACGGGCAGTGGTGATCATGGGTGACATGGCCGAGCTCGGTGACAAGGCAGAAATGCTGCATGCAGAAATTGGGAGTTATGCCCGTGAGCGCGGCGCCAATCAAGTATGGAGTGTTGGTGCGTTAAGCATTCTGGCGGCGCAGTCGTTCGGCGACGGAGCGCATCATTTTGACAGTCAGGAATCGCTGTGTGCCTTCGCTCGCGATGCGATGGCCAACGACATGGTGGTGCTTGTTAAAGGTTCCAGAAGCGCGGGGATGGATGCAGTTGTGGCGCAATTGACAACAGGGGGGCCGCACTGATGCTGGTACTGTTAGCTGAATATCTGATGCAGTTTTACAGTGGCTTCGCAGTGGTGCAGTACATCACAGTGCGCGGCATTATGGGAATACTTACTGCCCTTATCGTGTCGCTGCTGGTAGGGCCCGCAATGATCCGCCGGCTGAACCGTTACCAGATTGGCCAGGTCGTGCGCACTGATGGGCCAGAGAGCCATTTCAGCAAGGCTGGCACGCCGACCATGGGCGGTGCGCTGATTCTGGTTGGCATAGCCTTCAGCACATTAATGTGGGCAGATCTGCGCAATCATTACGTCTGGGTCGTGATGGCGGTAACCCTGATGTTTGGTGCCATTGGCTGGGTTGATGACTACAGAAAAGTCATCCGCAAAAATTCGCGTGGACTGCCTGCAAAATGGAAATATTTCTGGCAATCGGTAGTCGGGCTGGGTGCCGCGCTATATTTATATATGAATGCCACTGACCCGGTGCAGACAGCCTACATCGTGCCGTTCTTCAAGGATGTCGCGATAGACGTAGGCCTGCTGTATGTCGTTATCACTTATTTCGTGATCGTCGGTTCCAGCAACGCAGTCAACCTGACTGATGGTCTGGATGGACTGGCGATTCTGCCGACTGTGATGGTTGGCGGCGCACTGGGCATTATTGCCTACCTGGCGGGCCATGCGGAATTCTCCGTTTATCTTCATATTCCGTTTATTGCCGGTTCTGGTGAGCTGGTCATCTTTTGCGGTGCGCTGCTGGGTGCCGGTCTTGGGTTTCTCTGGTTCAACACCTACCCGGCGCAGGTCTTTATGGGGGACGTGGGTGCCCTTGCTCTGGGGGCAGCACTGGGGATCGTGGCTGTCATCGCTCGCCACGAAATCATTCTGTTCATCATGGGCGGCATATTCGTCATGGAAACGGTGTCCGTCATTCTGCAGGTAGCCTCATACAAAATGACCGGAAAACGTCTGTTCCGGATGGCACCTATTCATCACCATTTTGAATTGAAAGGCTGGCCGGAGCCGAGAGTCATCGTGCGGTTCTGGATTATCACGGTCATGCTGGTCTTGTTCGGACTGGCAACTTTAAAACTCAGGTAAGGCCAAGAGGTCATAGCAGTGACATCAGCTAAGGTGGAAAAGTACAAGGTCATCGTCGGTCTGGGCAAGACTGGACTGTCCTGTGCGCGTTATTTCCATTCCACTGGTCAAATCTTTCGTGTTGTTGACAATCGCTTCAGCCCTCCCTGCCTGCCCGAATTCGAAGTCGAATTTCCATTTGCCGAGGTCAGCCTTGGGAATTTCGATCAGCAGCTGCTGCTGAATGCTGAAGAGATTGTATTGAGTCCGGGTGTCGGACTGAAAACGCCTGAAATCGCCGCTGCTGTCGAGGCTGGCGTGCCAGTTACCGGTGATATTGATATTTTCAGCCGTCAGGCAACAGCGCCAGTTGTTGCAGTAACGGGCTCAAACGGCAAGAGCACAGTTGTAACACTGGTTGCCGAGATGGCTCGCTCCGCAGGTATGGAAGTTGGTGTGGGTGGCAATCTGGATGGCAGGGCAAGCATGCCAGCGCTTGATCTGCTGCGACTGGGGGCGCGCGACCTCTATGTCCTGGAGTTGTCCAGTTTTCAACTGGAAACGACTCAGAACCTGCGCGCAGAAGTGGCGACCATACTCAATTTGAGTGAAGACCATATGGATCGCTACGACAGCATGGAAGACTACAAAGCTGCAAAACAGCGGATCTACCGTGGCTGTCAGCAGGTCGTCGTAAACACCGATGATGCGGCAAGCGAGCCGGAGGGTCCAACGCAGTTTGGCCGCCGATTCACCTATGGTTTCAGCGAGCCGGCTGAGCAGCAGATGGGTATCACCATGCATGAGCGCGAGCCGTGGCTTGCCATGGGGGAGCATCTGGTCATGCCGGCGCGTGATGTGCGTCTGGTAGGGCGACATAACCTGAGCAATGTGATGGCGGCCTACTGCCTTGGCTTTGCTGTCGGCATTCCGGAGTCCGCCATGATCGCGACCTTGCGCGAGTTTGCCGGCCTGCCGCACCGCTGCCAATTGGTCCGCTCGTTACGTGGTGTTGATTATTACAATGACTCCAAAGGAACCAATGTGGGTGCCACCCTGGTGGCGATTCAGGCCATTGCCGAGCGAACACGCGGTGAGTTGGTACTGATCGCCGGCGGTGTTGGCAAAGACCAGGACTTTTCTCCTTTGCTTCCTTCACTGGATCGGTTTGTCAAGCGAGTCATTCTGATTGGTAAAGACGCAGACAAGCTGGCCGCCGTGATTGGCAGCGCCGTCGACATTATGCGCGCATCGACTATGGAAGAAGCAGTGGCCGAAGCCGCTGAGAGTGCCAACAGTGGGGATGCTGTCCTGCTGTCGCCAGCCTGTGCCAGTTACGACATGTTCAAAGACTTTGCACATCGTGGCCGTGTATTTGCGGCCGCTGTGGAGGCGCTGTCGTGAGTATGCTGATGACACGAAGCCGCGGTGCCGAGCGGGTCGCTATCAGAGAACAGGCGCGACCTGTCAACACAATGCTGCTGATGATGCTGATGCTGACTGGTATTGGTCTGGTCATGATGACATCGGCATCAATGGAGATCGGCAACAGTCAGATGGGAGATCCCCTTTACTTCTTTAAGCGCCAGGTATTTTTTATTGTTGCGGGCCTGTGCCTGGTGGCAGTGGCATTAAAGATACCGATGCGGCTCTGGTACCAGGCGAGCGCGCCGCTTCTGGCGGTAGCGATTCTGCTGTTGATTCTGGTGCTGATTCCGGGTGTAGGTACTGTCGTAAACGGCAGCGCGCGTTGGCTCGACCTGGGGTTCTATCGTCTACAGCCCTCCGAGATGACCAAAGTATTTATGGTCTTTTTTATGGCAGCTTTTCTTTCCCGTCGCCGTGAAGAAGTGCAGCTGAGCTGGTCGGGTTTTCTCAAGCCAATGGTCATCATGGGGGGCGCGGTTGTCCTGCTGCACTTCGAACCTGATCACGGCGCAATGGTCATACTGATGGCCACGACGTTCACACTGCTTTTCCTGGCAGGCGCCAAACTGCACAGATTCATGTTCCTGGTGATGCTGTGCTTTGCCGCATTTGCCTGGCTGGCGATCAGCAAACCATACGTCATCAATCGTCTGACCTCGTTCCTCAATCCATGGGCGGCAGAGTATGTGTATGGCGAGGGATATCAGCTGACTCAGGCACTGATTGCCTTCGGTCGTGGCGAGTGGTTCGGTGTTGGATTGGGCAGCAGTATTCAGAAACTGTATTTCCTGCCGGAAGCCCATACCGATTTCGTGTTGTCCATTCTTGCTGAAGAGCTGGGACTGGCGGGTGTTCTGGTCGTGCTGTCGCTGTTTTGTGTGCTGATTCTGACTGCATTCCGGGTAGGTCGCGCTGCCGAGACTCAACAAAATTACTTCAATGCATATGTGGCCTACGGTCTGGCCATGATTTTTGCCACACAGGTGTTTATCAATTTTGGGGTGAATACCGGCCTGTTGCCAACGAAAGGGCTGACGCTGCCATTTCTAAGCTACGGTGGCAACAGCCTGTTGATCAGCTTTTTAATGATCGGGGTGCTGATGCGCATCGACTATGAGCTGACAAATGGCAGTTCTCCAGTCGAACAGGAGGATGCAGCATGACGCACCCATCTGTTCTGATCATGGCAGCCGGCACCGGTGGGCACATTTTTCCCGCCCTGGCTGTCGCCAGAATTCTTCAGGCCGAGCATTACCAGGTGCACTGGCTCGGCACGCCTGCGGGCATGGAAAATGAAGTGCTGTCGGGAACCGATGTGCAACTTCACAAACTGCCAGTCAGCGGTCTGCGTGGTAAAAGTCGCCTGTCACTGCTCAAGGCGCCCTTCATGTTATTGAGTTCTGTCTGGCGCGCTGTTCGATTGTTGCGTAGTTATCGCCCCTGCTGCGTGATTGGCTTCGGTGGCTATGTTGCTGGACCTGGTGGTGTGGCTGCCTGGTTGACGCGTACGCCGCTGATCATCCATGAGCAGAACGCAATCGCCGGGACTACCAATCGCCTGCTCGTACCATTTGCGCAACGTGTCCTTGAGTCATTCCGCGGAACATTCCCGGGCAGCAACAAAACGGTATACACCGGGAATCCTGTGCGCGCCGATATCGCTCAGATGTCCGTCGGCACCGACCAGTACGATGGTCGGCGCGAACTGCGATTGCTGGTGCTGGGTGGCAGTCTGGGCGCCGCCTGGTTGAACTCAGTAATGGTCGAGTTTGTGTCACGGACGGCCGACGCCGATATAGAAGTCCGGCATCAGTGCGGCAAACAGAAGTTTGTGGAAACCGAGCGAGCATACGCCAGCGCCGGACTTGCCGGATCAGACCGTGTCCGCCTGCTGCCATTCATAGATGATATGGCGGAAGTGCTGCAATGGGCGGACCTGGTAGTCTGCCGTGCTGGTGCCGGCACGCTGGCCGAGCTTGCCATCGCTGGCTTGCCCTCGGTGCTGGTACCGTTTCCTCATGCCATTGATGATCACCAGACTGCCAATGCGAAACACCTGGTCGAAGCTGGTGCTGCTGTAATGTACCAGCAGAAAGATTTGAACGTCGACATGCTGGTCGAGCTTTGCCGCGGGTTTCTGGCGGAGCCTGCCCGTCTGGCGGAAATGGCAGTGGCTGCGCGACGTGCGGCGACGCCCGATGCCAGCAGGCATGTTGCAGCGATTTGTAAGGAGGTCTGTCATGGATAGTCATCGCCCGCGTTATTACCAGGTTCCTGAAATGCGGCGTATCAAGACCATCCACTTTGTTGGTATTGGTGGTGCGGGCATGTGTGGTATTGCAGAAGTCCTGCTGAACCAGGGTTATCGCATCAGTGGTTCCGATATCAAGTCATCAGCTGTAACGGATCGCCTTGATCAACTTGGCGCGAGTATTTTTATCGGGCACGCCAGCAGCAATGTCAAAGATGCCGATGTCGTTGTGTACTCCAGCGCCGTTAACAAGGAGAACCCTGAGCTGGTCGCGGCCAAGCAGGGCGGTAAACCAATTATCCCGCGTGCAGAAATGCTCGCTGAACTGATGCGGTATCGTCACGCCGTGGCGATTGCCGGCACCCATGGCAAAACGACTACAACCAGTCTGGTCGCTTCCATCTTTGCGCAGGCTGATCTGGCGCCAACCTTTGTTATTGGTGGCCGTCTGAACAGCGCAGGCGTGAATGCGGCGCTGGGTGAAAGCCGGTATCTGGTCTGTGAAGCTGATGAGAGCGATGTGTCATTCCTCCATCTGCAGCCTATGGTGGCAGTTGTCACAAATATTGATGCCGACCACATGGGTTCCTATGACGGCGATTTCAATAAATTGAAAAGCTACTTTATTGAATTTCTCCACAATCTGCCGTTTTACGGTCTGGCCGTTCTTTGTGTTGATGATCCGGTGGTGCGCGAGATTCTGCCGCGGGTCGCTCGCCCAGTGATCACCTACGGGTTCTCGGATGATGCGGACTATCGCGTTGCTGACTGGAGTCAGCAGAAGCAGCATACCCGCTTTGTGGTGCATCGTCCTGATGGCCACGATAGCCTGCCAGTCAGCATGTCGATACCCGGTCGGCACAATGCCCTGAACGCAGCCGCTGCCATTGCTGTAGCAACTGACGAGGGTGTCGACGATGAGTCCATTCGCTCTGGCCTGGCTAGTTTTCAGGGTGTCGGTCGGCGCTTCGATATTCAGGGCGAGTTCGAGATTGCAGGTGGTGGCAAAGTGATGCTGCTGGACGACTACGGCCACCACCCCAGCGAAGTTGCTGCGACCATTGCGGCGCTGCGGGCTGGCTGGTCACAGGCACGTATCGTAATGATCTATCAGCCACACAGGTACACACGCACCAAAGACCTTTACGAGGACTTCGTTACCGTGCTGTCAGAGGTCGACGTGCTGTTGATGCTCGATGTTTACTCGGCTGGTGAAGATGCAATTCCGGGCGCTGATTCGCGCAGCCTGTGTCGCAGCATTCGCATGCGGGGCAAGATTGACCCGGTGTTCGTCAAGAGCGAGGACAGTGTCCGGGACGTTCTCAAAGATATCGTCAAAGATGGTGATGTAGTGATTACACAGGGCGCCGGCAGTGTCGGTGCACTGGCCAGGGCTCTGGCCGAGCAAGGGTTGATGTAATGAGTGATATGAGTCGTTTTGGCAAAGTGGCAGTCCTGATGGGCGGCAAGTCGGCGGAAAGGGAAATTTCTCTTCTCAGTGGTCGTGCTGTACTTGACGGCCTGGTGCGCGCTGGCGTCGACGCAATCGGCATTGACGTTGATGACAGCCTGCCTGCTCAGCTGCTGGATAAAAAGATTGACCGTATATTCAATATTCTGCATGGCCGCGGAGGTGAAGACGGGAAGCTTCAGGGCATGCTTGATCTGATGGGTATCCCGTATACAGGCAGTGGTGTACTGGCATCTGCGCTGGCAATGGACAAAGTCAAAACCAAATGGATCTGGCAGCACAGCGGGCTGCCAACGCCAGCCAGTGCCGTCCTTGATGAGGCAACTGACTGGCAGGGACTGGTGGACAGTTTTGGAGAGCTGGTGGTGAAGCCCTCACATGAAGGCTCCAGTATAGGAATGTCCATGGTCGCCGATGCCGGTGCATTGAAGGCTGCCTTCGAGAAAGCACGTGGTTTTGACACCGAAGTCATGGCAGAGCAGCGTATCCGCGGCAGAGAGTTCACGGTCCCGATTATTCGTGGTGAGGTGTTCCCGGCGATTGAAATGTCCACCCATCACGAATTCTACGACTACGATGCCAAGTACAAGTCCAACGACACACAGTATCGGTGTCCCGCGCCGCTAAGCGATGAAAAAAGCGATGAGCTTGCTCGACTTTGTCTGCGAGCCTTCGAGGTGCTTGGCGCCAATGGCTGGGGGCGCGTTGATGTCATGCAGGACGGCGACGGGAACTTCTGGCTGCTTGAACTCAATACAGTTCCAGGTATGACAGACCATAGTCTCGTGCCACTGTCAGCAAAGACAAACGGGCTCAGTTTTGAGCAACTGGTAGTTCGAATTCTGGAGACAAGTCTGTGACCGGAAATCGTCGATCAACATCGTTTTCTGCATACTCAGCCAGTGCTGACGTGCCGCAGGACTTTGCGCCGATAAGGGCAGAGAACGCAGCCAGAGGAGCCACTGCTGAAGTGTCGGCTGTTGATGTGAGGCGTCGCAAACCCTGGTGGCTGCTGGCACTGGCAGTTATTGGGCTGGCAGTTGTGCTGGCCAATCACTACCGTGGCATCATCTCCGATACCGTCGCGGAGTACGCTGCTTTATTGCCCGCTGTGAATATACCAGCGATCAACATGCCGGAGTTTGATCGCCCTGTCATCAATAGAACGATCAACACCGTGCGTATGGAATCGCCATTGACCAATGTAACCGAGCAGGAGGTAAGAAGCCTGCTGGCACGCTACACCGAGTCTGGCTTTCTGGGGGTGGATGTTCAGGATCTGAAGCAGGAGCTGGAGCAGAACCCATGGATACATCATGCAAGCGTTCGTCGGGTCTGGCCGGATGCGTTGGTGATTCGGCTCGAGGAGGAGCAGGGCATTGCGCGCTGGCGTGACAGTCAACTGCTGAATATCGAAGGTGAAGTATTCAGTGCGCCCTGGCGCGGTGGGGAATCCGAATTGCCGGGTCTGTCGGGTCCGCAGGGTATGGAGTCCCAGGTTCTGCAACGCTACCGACAGTATGAAGATATGCTGGCGGGTATCGAAATGAGTATAGAAACAGTTGCACTGGACGGGCGCGGGTCATGGCAAATAGAAACGACCGACGGACTGACGCTGAAGCTGGGTAGAACTCAGCCTGATGAGCGGCTGGCCCGATTTATCTCGGTTCACGATCGGGGTATGGCAGCAGAAATCGCCGCAGCCGAAATAGTCGACTTGCGGTACAACAACGGATTTTCAGTAAGCAAACGCTCGGCGCCCACAGATACCGTGGCGAGCCGATAGGCAGGTAAAAGTTATGAGCGCTGCAGAGAACAGCAACATGATCGTAGGTCTGGATATAGGTACATCCAAGGTTGTCGCCATTGTGGGTGAGATCAAGGCCGATGGTGTGCTGAATATTGTTGGCATAGGCAGCCACCGCTCGCGCGGACTCAAGAAGGGCACGGTCGTTAATATCGAATCGACGGTTGAATCGATTCAACGTGCCGTAGAAGAAGCCGAATTGATGGCAGGCTGTCGAATTCACTCGGTTTATGCCGGAATCGCAGGCAGTCATATTCGCAGCATGAATTCTCACGGAATCGTTGCCATCCGTGATCGTGAGGTTACTCGCGCTGATATTGACCGTGTGATTGATGCTGCTCAGGCGGTCGCTATTCCGGCAGATCAACGCGTGCTGCATATTCTGCCGCAGGAGTACATTATTGACTCCCAGGAGGGCGTGAAAGAGCCGCTGGGAATGTCAGGTGTTCGCCTTGAGGCAAAGGTGCATCTGGTGACCTGCGCCATCAATGCCGTCCAGAATATCGAGAAATGTATCAAGCGATGTGGTCTGCAGACCGAAGAAATCATTCTTGAGCAGTTGGCGTCCAGCTACTCAGTATTAACTGAGGATGAGAAAGAGCTGGGCGTCTGTCTGGTAGATATCGGTGGTGGTACGACAGATATCGCGATCTTTACAGAAGGCGCCATTCGTCACACAGGTGTGATTGCTGTCGCTGGAGATCAGGTAACCAATGATATTGCCATGGCCCTGCGTACCCCGACTGATAATGCCGACGAGATTAAGATCAAGTATGCATGTGCGCTCACTCAGCTTGCCAGCGCCGGCGACATGATCAAGGTGCCAGGTGTTGGTGACAGACCAGCGCGTGAACTTTCCAGACAGGCACTGGCGGAAGTGGTCGAGCCACGTTATGACGAACTGTTCACAATGGTGAAGGCCGAACTGCAGCGCAGTGGTTATGAGAATCTGATGGCCGCCGGTGTAGTACTGACTGGCGGTACCAGCAAGATGGAAGGCGTCATCGAACTGGCTGAGGAAATTTTCCACATGCCGGTCCGGCTTGGCATGCCGCAAAGTGTTAAAGGTCTTTCCGACATTGTACGCAACCCGATTTACTCCACAGGCGTTGGTTTATTGATCTGGGCAATGAAACAGCAACAGCACCAGGAAAGGAGTCACAAGCCGGTTCCGGTCAAGGAGCCAAAAATCAATGTGTTGAAACGAGTCAAAGACTGGTTGAAAGAAAATTTTTAGTAATGAATGTTTTAAAACCGATAAATTCTTTTTGATGTAGAAATGGGGGCCAATATGTTTGAACTATTAGAAAGCGTTCCGCAAAGTGCAGTCATCAAAGTGGTTGGTGTTGGTGGAGGCGGAGGCAACGCTGTTCGCCACATGATCGCCAATCAGGTAGAAGGCGTTGAGTTTGTGTGTGCCAACACTGATGCACAGGCATTGACTGATGTGCACGCCAAAACACTGCTGCAACTGGGCAGTACGGTAACCAAGGGCCTGGGCGCCGGTGCCAATCCCGAAGTCGGCCGCCAGGCTGCACTCGAGGACCGCGAAGAAATTGCGGAGATCCTCAGCGGTGCCGACATGGTGTTTATCACCGCTGGTATGGGTGGTGGCACCGGTACTGGTGGTGCACCGATCTTTGCTGAAGTCGCCCGCGAGCTTGGCATTCTGACCGTGGCGGTGGTTACCAAGCCATTCCCGTTCGAGGGGCGCAAGCGTTCCCTGATCGCTGAGCAGGGTATTCAGGAGTTGTCCCAGCACGTCGACTCGCTGATCACTATCCCCAACGAAAAGCTGCTGGCCGTGCTCGGCAAGCAGGCTTCCTTGCTGGAGGCGTTCAAGGCGGCCAACGATGTGCTGCTGGGAGCCGTGAAAGGCATCGCTGATCTGATCATTCGTCCCGGTATGATCAACGTTGACTTCGCGGACGTGCGTACCGTGATGTCTGAAATGGGTATGGCCATGATGGGTACCGGCTACGCAACCGGTGAGGACCGGGCACGCGAAGCGGCTGAAGCTGCCATTCGCAGCCCATTGCTGGAAGACGTCAATCTGCACGGCGCACGCGGCATCCTGGTCAATATCACGGCTGGTGAGAACATGTCACTGGGTGAGTTCTCGGAAGTGGGTGACACTATCTCTGAATTTGCCTCCGATGACGCGACTGTTGTGGTTGGTACGGTGATCGATCCGAACATGACAGACGAAATCCGTGTTACCGTCGTAGCCACTGGTCTGGGTGAAATTCGCGCCGCAGAGCAGCGTCCTACCAAAGTGGTGGATAACACCCGTGCGGTGGCATCTGGCGCGAGCCAGCGCAGCGCGGAGCGGCCTCCAGAGCGCCCGATGGCAGCACGTTCGCGACCGGCAGCGACTGGTCACACGATGCCAGGCAGCAGCTTTGCCAAGGCAGTGGGTGCTGAGGACGGTATGGATTACCTGGATATTCCTGCTTTCCTGCGTCGCCAGGCCGACTAAACCCGGCTGGACCCGGGAGGTGGCTCCACCCGGGTCCAGTTTTGCGCCAATTCAGCATTTGGGTTATTTGTTGATCTTTGCTATCATCCGGCGAAATACCATTCCCGGAAAAATTTCCCGATATGTTGAAACAGCGCACCTTAAAAAATGTCATCCGAGCCACAGGCGTTGGCCTGCACACGGGTGAAAAGGTCTATCTTACGCTTCGACCGGCACCGGTCGACACTGGCATTGTGTTTGTAAGGACAGATCTTGAGTCGCGCCCCCACATTCCGGCTCGCGCAGAGCTGGTCGGTGATACGACGCTGTCCACATGTCTGGTCAAGGACGGGGTACGGGTTTCCACCATTGAACACCTTATGTCGGCCATGTTTGGCCTCGGCATTGATAACGCCTACGTGGAAGTCAGTGCCGGCGAAGTGCCGATCATGGATGGCAGTGCAGGCCCATTCGTATTCCTTATACAGTCTGCTGGTATTGAAGAGCAGGATGCCGCCAAACAGTTTATCCGCGTGACCAAACCGGTAAAGCTTGAGGAAGGCGACAAATCAGTCAGCATCGAGCCATTTGATGGTTTCAAGGTCAGCTACACGCTGCTTTACGACCATCCCGTTTACCGGCGCTATACCAAATCCGCGACTATCGACTTTTCCAGCACTTCCTTCGTCAAGGAAGTCAGCCGGGCCAGAACCTTCGGCTTTATGCATGAGTTTGAAGAACTGCGTAACCGCAATCTGGCGCTGGGTGCAAGTATGGACAACGCCATTGCCGTAGGCGATTACAAGGTTCTTAACGAAGACGGTCTGCGTTACGAGGATGAATTTGTTAAGCACAAGATCCTCGACTCTATCGGCGACCTTTACCTGCTCGGTTACAGTCTGCTGGGTGAATTCAAGGGGTACAAGTCAGGCCACTCGCTGAACAACAAGTTGCTGCGAGCCTTGCAGGCCAACCCGGACAGCTGGGAACGAGTCAGCTTTGACTCGGAATCACAGGTGCCGATTTCCTACATCAAACCGGTGTTAGCCGCCTGAGCGACAATGACACGATGACACCGACCTCGCTATGAAACTGATTCTGGTAAATCAACGCTACGGACACAGCCGGACTATTGTGATCCGCGGATGGCTCAAGGGGCTGCTGTCGCTGTGCCTGCTGGGTGCCCCCGTTGCGCTGGGTTACCTGGGTTATCAGCTGGCAGTCAGCGATTCCGATGCCAATCAGCTTGTCAGCCAGGAAGCTACCGAAAAGTGGCAGCAGAAACTTGATGAGCAGTCGCAGACGCTTGCGCAGCTGAAACGCAATGCCGAGGTGCAGCTCGAAGCGCTGACCACCCGCCTGGCGACGCTGCAGGCAAGAATGCTGCGCCTGGACGCACTGGGTGAGAGACTGACCACAGTCGCTGACCTGGATACCAGTGAATTTGACTTCAGCCAGCCGCCGGCTGCCGGCGGCATCCTGATCAGTGATTCCGGCACAGTGTCAACGCCAGACTTCCTGTTTGCGATTGATCAGCTGGAACATGATATTGCGCGTCGCAGCGAACAGCTCGAGACGCTGAGCCAGCTCATCAACGGTCAACAACTTGTCAAGGAAGCTGAGATCGCCGGACGTCCGGTGCGCAGCGGCTGGCTGTCATCGGGTTTTGGTCGCCGGGCCGACCCATTCACTGGTGCCATGGCCTGGCACAGTGGTGTCGACTTTGCAGGTGCTGCCGGTGGACCGATTGTTTCAGTCGGTGCGGGAGTGGTTACTTACGCTGGTGACCGCGACAATTATGGGCTGACTGTTGAAGTTGATCATGGCAATGGCTACCTGACCCGCTACGCGCATGCCAAGGAGCTCACTGTCGAACCTGGTGACATCGTCACCCAGGGCCAGACCATCGCATTGATTGGCAGCACCGGTCGATCAACCGGGCCGCATGTCCATTTCGAGGTTTACAAGAACGGTCGCGTCGTTGACCCATCCTCTTATATCCGCCGCACACACCGCTGACGTGGTACTCAGACATTCCCTTATTTAACAATGCCGTCGCCCCCTGATGAGCCGGCGCCGTATACCGTCATTTACGATTCAAGCAGGACACCATGAGTACATCATTTCTAAGCAGAATTTTTGGTAGCAGCAATTCCAGAAAGTTGAAGAAGCTGCAAAAAACTGTCAGGCAGATCAACAGCCATGAGGCGGAGCTGGAAAAACTGAGCGATGCCGAGCTGCGTGCCAAAACGCAAGAGTTCAAATCGCGTTACGATGACGGCGCGTCACTGGACAGCCTGTTGCCCGAGGCATTTGCTGTGGTTCGTGAAGCCAGTAAAAGAACGCTGGGCCTGCGGCATTTTGACGTACAGATGATTGGCGGCATGGTGCTGAATCACGGCGACATAGCCGAGATGAAAACCGGTGAGGGCAAGACT
The DNA here is from genome assembly GCA_002354805.1 of Gammaproteobacteria bacterium UBA2675. GTDB lineage: Bacteria > Pseudomonadota > Gammaproteobacteria > Pseudomonadales > Pseudohongiellaceae > Pseudohongiella. Next base: position 141,863 of record DEMH01000014.1, on the reverse strand, counting down.
TTGGTCGCCACGCTGCCTGCCTACCTGAATGGTCTGACCGGTGAAGGCGTCCACATTGTGACGGTCAACGACTACCTGGCCTCTCGTGACGCCAACTGGATGCGTCCGTTATATGAGTTCCTGGGTCTGACCGTTGGTGTCATCAAGAGCGGCCAGCCGCCTCAGGAAAAACGCGAGGCCTACCAGGCATCCATTACCTACGGCACCAACAACGAGTTTGGCTTTGACTACCTGCGCGACAATATGGCGTTTCGCGTTCAGGACAAGTTCCAGCGTCAATTGAATTTCGCCATCGTCGACGAAGTGGACTCTATCCTGATCGATGAGGCGCGAACTCCTCTGATCATCTCGGGTGCGGCAGAAGACAGCTCACGCCTTTACCAGACCATCAACTCATTGGTGGACAAGCTTGAGAAAGGCGATGCTCCGGTTGAAAAGACACCAGGCATCTCGCTGGAACGTGAGGAAAAGGTTGAGTCAGGTCACTTCATGGTGGATGAGAAGACCCGCCAGGTGGAGCTGACCGAAGCAGGTCATGAACACCTTGAACAACTGCTGTCCGAGCGTAACCTGCTCAAAGAGGGCGAGAGCCTGTATGCGGCTGCCAATCTGGGCCTGCTGCACCATATCCATTCTGCGCTCAAGGCGCACTATCTGTTCAACAAAGACGTTGAGTACATCGTCAAGGAAGGCCGTATCGTGCTGATTGACGAGCACACTGGCCGCACCATGGAAGGGCGACGACTGTCCGAGGGTCTGCATCAGGCCATCGAGGCTAAAGAAGGGCTGGAAATTCAGAGCGAGAGCCAGACGCTGGCATCCACCACCTTCCAGAACTACTTCCGTCTGTATCAGAAACTCTCAGGCATGACCGGTACTGCCGACACGGAAGCCTTTGAATTCAAACAGATCTATGATCTGGACGTTGTCGTGATTCCCCCCAACAAACCCATGCAGCGACGCGACATGAACGATCTGGTGTTCATGAGCATGGAAGAAAAATTCGAGGCGATTGTCCGCGATATCAAGGAATTCAGTTCTCAGGGCGCGCCGGTACTGGTGGGTACTGCCTCAATCGAAACCTCGGAGTTGCTGTCTGCCTTCCTGAAGAAAGAGAAGGTGCAGCACGAGGTCCTCAACGCCAAGTTTCACGAAAAAGAAGCGCAGATCATCGCCCAGGCGGGTCGACCGGGAGTCGTCACCATTGCCACCAATATGGCGGGCCGGGGTACAGACATCGTACTGGGCGGCAACTGGGAAGTTGAAGCGGCTGCAGCCGGGGAAGTGACGCCGGAACAGCGCGAGAAACTGAAAGCAGAGTGGCAGCAGCGCCACGACCAGGTGCTGGAAGCGGGCGGTCTGCATATTATCGGTACTGAACGTCACGAATCACGTCGAATCGATAACCAGTTGCGCGGTCGAGCCGGTCGTCAGGGCGATCCGGGCTACTCACGTTTTTATCTGTCGCTGGAAGATAATCTGATGCGTATTTTCGCTTCAGAGCGCGTGAAGAACATCATGCAGGCGCTGGGTATGGAGCGTGGTGAGGCGATCGAACACGGCATGGTCTCCAAGTCTATCGAAAAAGCGCAGCGTAAAGTGGAAGGTCGAAACTTCGATATCCGTAAACAGTTGCTTGAATACGATAACGTGGCAAATGATCAGCGAACAATTGTTTATCGTCAGCGCAATGAAATCATGGCCAGCGACGACATCAGTGACCTGGTCAGCAACATGCGCGATGATGTGGCGGATGAAGTGATCAGCAGCCATGTACCGCCGCAGAGCATTTTTGAGCAATGGGATATTCCGGGTCTGGAAAAGGCCATCGAAGCCGAGTTTGCCATTCACCTGCCAATCGCCCAGTGGCTGGAGGAAGACGAAAAGCTCTACGAGGAAACCCTGCGTGAAAAGATCAAGGTGGCGCTGGCGGATGCGTATACGCAAAAACGCACAACAGTCGGCGAGAAAATGCAGTTGCTGGAAAAGCAGATCGTATTGCAGATTCTCGATACCTTATGGAAGGAGCATTTGCAGGCTATGGATCACCTGCGTCAGGGTATTTCTCTGCGTGGTTACGCAGGCAAGAATCCCAAGCAGGAATATAAACGCGAGGCATTCGGGCTGTTTCAGAGCCTGCTGTCTCGCCTGCAGCATGATGTGATCCGCTTCCTGAGTCACGTACAGGTGCGTTCGCCGGAAGAAATCGATGCCATTGAGCGCGCCCGTGAAGCAGAGCGTGCCAAAGAGAAAATTCAGTTCGAGCATTCTGAGGCAAATGCCATGCAGGCCGAGGCTGCCGCAGAGGGCAGGTCACGGGAAAACAATGATGACCAGCAGTCACCATTTGTACGCGAAACCCCGAAGCTCGGCCGAAATGATCCCTGCCCCTGTGGGTCGGGAAAGAAGTACAAACAGTGTCACGGCCGATTAAGCTGACACTTCAGTGTGGGTGCCCGCCGATCGGGTGGATGATTGTGATCACGAACAGAACGAACCTCAGGGTGTAAGTTATGGCAACAGGAAGTCATGAACTGGGTCAATTATTGCCAGTAGACGGCATCAAGATCGCCGCAGTCTGCGCTGGCGTGCGCTACAAGAACCGTCGCGACGTGGTTTTGTTTGAACTTGCCGAGGGCACACGCACGACGGCTGTCTTCACGCTGAATGCGTTCTGCGCGGCACCCGTTGCCCTGGCCCGTCATCATATCGCTGGCGCTAAGGGGGATATCCGCTATCTGCTGGTCAACACCGGCAATGCCAATGCCGGCACAGGCCCGCAGGGTATGAAAGATGCGGAAAGCTGTTGTCACGCTGTTGCCGGGCTCACGGGCGTTGAGGATCAACAGGTATTGCCGTTTTCCACCGGGGTCATTGGTGAGCGATTACCAGCTGAACGCATTGTCGCAGCACTGCATGAGGCCAGACAGTCGCTGGTGGCTGACAACTGGCTGGCAGCCGCCAGCGGTATCATGACTACAGATACGCGCCCCAAAGGCATCTCTACCGTTGTTGAACACCAGGGCAAACGCATCACACTGACAGGAATCTCCAAGGGTGCGGGCATGATCAAACCCAACATGGCGACCATGCTGGCCTTTGTTGGAACCGACGCGGATATCGAATTGCCACTGCTGCAGTCGCTGCTGCAGTCGGCGGTCAGCTATTCGTTCAATCGCATTACCGTGGATGGTGATACCTCGACCAATGACTGCTGCACACTAAGTGCCACTGGCAGGAGTGGCGTCAAAGTCAGTGAGGCAGATCCGGCGTTGCTTGATGCATTCACAACCGCGCTGCATGAACTGATGATCGGGCTGGCAAAACTCATTATTCGTGATGCAGAGGGCGCCACCAAGTTTGTCACTGTTGATGTTCGTGGTGGCGGCACGGTTCAGGAATGTCTGCAGGTAGCCTACGCAATCGCTGAGTCGCCCCTTGTTAAAACTGCGCTGGCCGCGTCGGACCCGAACTGGGGTCGTATTCTGGCAGCGATCGGACGGGCAGGCGTCGAGAGTCTGGATGTCAGCAAAATCGATATCTGGCTTGGCGAAGTGCAGATCGTCGAAAAGGGAGGTCTGGCGCCTTCCTATACTGAAGAGCAGGGGCAGCGCGTCATGAACCAGGTCGATATTACATTGACCATCAGCCTGGGTCGTGGTGATGTCAATGAGCAGGTATGGACAGCCGATCTGACAGAGGAATACGTGCGCATTAACGCTTCCTATCGCAGCTGATCAGTCAGCTGCGAGCCGGCAGTTCAACCCTTCTTCCTGTACATACTGATGCCGGCAATGCCTCTGGCGCCGGCCTGTTTTGCTGTTTCCAGGTCGGTTAGCTGCATTCCCCCCATGGCGTATACAGCCGCAGGAAAATCGCTCGCCAGTTGTCGGAATGTCGGCCAGCCCATGCCCGGCTTGCCGGGATGACTGGGGGTTGGCAATACGGGTGACACGATGGCAAAGTCCACCGCAAGTTCTGCAGCATGATGCAACTCCATTTCTGAATGGCAGGATGTGCCCAGTAGCAGATCGTCTGCCCGCTCCAGTTGATGCCCGACGGGAATCTGTCTCGCAGCATGGCTGTTCAGATAGAAGCCGGCGACTTGCAGCGGAAACTTCTTCGCCAGCTGCAGGGTATCGGCGTGACTGTTTAAATCGGTATCCAGCAGGAATCTGGCAGGCTGTGTATCAGTTGCACTGTGGCCGTACAGCTGGAAAAGCTTGCTGGCCATGGCGTAGTAGTTTGATGGCGACGGATCTGAGTCAGTTCTGCGCAATCGGATCAGTGCTGCGTTGGCCATGGGGCCAGTCGGCAGCAATTCTGCAGCGCTGGTGACAAAGTCGCAAATCACGACATGATCGGGCAGATGCAATGCCCGTATGATGGCTCGATTGGCGGCCGGAAACTGATCAGACCGCAGCTCTCTGCGATCGAGCCAGCGCATCGGCTGGTTCTCCATGCCACGCGGCTCACCATCAAAGGCGGTCACTTCATGCACATCAAGTAACACGGATTTATCCGGGTAATGATGAGTGATTCTGCACAGTGAGCGATGACTGACAACGCGGATATCAAGTTCTTCGTGGAGTTCCCTTGTCAGCGCCTGCCCAACGGATTCGTCGGGCTCTACTTTGCCCCCCGGAAATTCCCAGTAACCACCGAGATGCTGTCGCGCATGCCGCTGGGTAATCAGGATTTTTCCATCCGCTCCTAATATTACACCGACGGCCACGTGAACGGTCGCACTGGTCTGTGCAGTTGCGGTGTCAGTCATTTCGCTCGGAGCTGAAACTGGCCAGGGCGTCAATCTGCTCAGGGTCTACAGGGTCACCGGCAATAGTGTGGCGCTCATTGGCCCACTCGCCGAAGTCAATCAGTTTGCAGCGTTCGCTGCAGAACGGCCGGTATTTATTTTCCTCTTTCCAGACAACCATGCTGCTGCAGGTAGGGCAGTTCACTTTGAGGATTCTTTCAGTCATTGTGTCATTTCCAGATATCTTTGGTGCTGAGCCCTTACAGCGTCTTTAAGTTGATTCAGGTCGCCGTCATTGACAATGATATCATCCGCGCGTTCGATCCTGGCGTGGCGTGCCATCTGGCTTTCCATGATGGCCTTGACGGTCGCTTCACTGCTGTTGTCTCTGATAATCGTGCGTTCAATCTGCAGGGATTCAGGCGCATCTATCAGTAACACGCGTGAGCACAGGCGCTGTTGATCGGTTTCCAGCAGCAGGGGTGAAGACAGCAGTGTATAGGGCGATGTGCTGGCGGTCAGACGAGTGATGATCTCCTGCCGGATCAATGGATGAAGCAGCTGCTCAAGCCACTTTCTTTCATTGTGGTCATCAAAGATTCGCTGACGTAGCTGGCGCCGGTCCAGCTGACCGTCGTCCAACAGCACACCTTCTCCGAAGTGCGTAACGATGGCCTGCAATGCAGGCTCACCGGGTTTAACGACTTCCCGTGACAGCTCGTCCGCATCAACGACGGTGATACCCAGTTCAGAAAAGAATCGGGTCGCTGCAGACTTGCCGCTCCCGATACCGCCCGTCAGGCCTATAATCAGACGTTCTGATTTGAGAGTTTGTGTCATGTGCGCCTCCCAGCTTTTCTAAAGCAGCTTTCTGCTGATCGGTTTTTTTGCAGGACACTAGGCGCCCGCGACTGTCAAAAGGTACCACTGATTGATGGCATCGCCCCAGATGAGCGCAAGAAACCCGGCGATGGCCAGATACGGACCAAACGGCATGGGTATGTTGCGATCCTTGCCGGCGATGACAGTCAGCGCAATGCCAATAACGGCACCTGCGAGTGATGACAGGATAATGATAGTCAATAGATGCTGCCAGCCCAGCCAGGCGCCCAGTGCCGCCAGTAATTTGAAATCGCCATACCCCATACCCTCGCGACCAGTCAGCAGTTTGAACGCCCAGTAGATGCTCCAGAGACTCAGGTATCCAATGCTGGCGCCCAGGATCGCCTCAGCGGGTGTTGTTCCCAGCCCAGCCGGAGTCAGGGTCAGGACAAGACCCAGCCACAGCAGGGGCAGGGTAATATTGTCCGGTAGCAGCTGGTGATCAACATCAATGACTGTCAGGCTTATCAGACACCAGGTCATGACCAGCGCGGCAAGCATGGTGGCAGTCGGGCCAAACTGCCATGCAACCAGGCCGGACAGAACGGCAGTCACCAGCTCAACAACCGGGTAACGCCAATGGATGGGCGTCTGGCAATTTGAACATTTGCCTTTCAGCAATAAATAGCTGACAACTGGCACGTTCTGCCAGGGTTTGACCTGCTTTTTGCAGACGGGGCAGTGTGATGCAGGCACGGTGAGGTTGAACACCTTGTGCTCTGGTGCCGGATCATTGATCTTGAGTGTTTCAGGGTCTGTCTGCAGAAATTCGCAGCACTGCTGCTGCCATTCGCGCTGCAGCATCAGCGGCAGACGGTAAATGACAACATTCAGAAAACTGCCTACCAGCAGCCCCAGCAGTGTTGTCAGCAGAATGGTTGCGAGAGGTGATTGGGCCAACAATTCAAGCAGCGTCATATTGCGCTTCCCAGTGTAAATACGGGTAGATACATCGCCAGCATCAAAATACCAATGACAATGCCGAGAAAAGCCATCAGGCACGGCTCAAGCGAAGCGGTAAACTGCGCAATACGCGAATCCAGCACCTGCTGGTAGTGGGCAGCGCATTTGTCCAGCATGGAGTCCAAAGTGCCCACCTCTTCACCGACCGTGACCATTTGCTCAATCATAACCGGAAACAGCCCTGTCTTGCGAATGCACGACGACAGCGTATTGCCCTGAGAAACCTGGGCAAGCAGTGAGTTCACGGCATTCTGATACACCTCATTGCCGACGGTCGGTGCACTGAGCTGCAGCGCCTCCACTAAAGGTAGCCCGCTGCGCAGCGCCACAGTAAGCGTATTGCATAGTCGACTGATGCAGGCCGCGCGGATGGTGGGTCCTATCAACGGGGTATTGATGATGACTCTATGCCAGACCTGCGTTGCGCGTGCCGTCCGTCTGATTGCCAGACTTGTTGAAACGAGCACTGTTGCCAGGCCAACGGAGATCGACAGTCCGTGCTGGATGGCAAAGTCTGAGATACTCATGACACGCCGGGTCAGCGATGGCAGCTCAGCTCCGAACTGTGAAAAGCTGTCTGCAAAACCGGGTACCACCCGTGTCAGCAAAATACCGCACACCACGATGGCCGTCATCAGCACAATCGTTGGGTAGCGCAGCGCCCGCCTGAGTTGCTGGCGTGTGTGCAGCTGGTGCTGCGAAAGACTGACCACGCGCTTTAGCATGGCATCCAGCTGGCCAGTCAGTTCACCGGCCTTTAACAGGTTGATCGTCAATCGTTCAAAGCACTCTGGATGCTTCTCCATCGTCTGATGCAGCATGCTCCCGTTTGTGACATCCTGGTTCATTGTTCGCAAAATCTGCTGCAGACTCCCGTCAGTGCAACTGGCGGTGCAAATCTCCAGGGCTTTGTTAATTGGCAAACCCGCCCTGGTGAGGCTGGCAAGTTGTTCCAGCATCACCATGGTGGCGTTGGTGCCGGGGCGCCGGCGCCACAGGTGTGCAGCTTTTTTTTCGACACCTTTCAATTGGCCTTTCTGGCGAGCCCCGGAAAGCACATGGACAGTAATGCCCTGTTTCAGAAGCATCACTTTGGCGTCGCTTTTTGTATCTGCCTTTATCTCGCCATTCAGGCTGTTGCCCTGAGCATCCTGTCCCTGCCAGCAATATAGCTGACAGTTCCGCTTCAACATACGCGTTCAACCTCTGCCAGACTGGTTTCGCCAGCGGCCACCTTTTGCAGGGCGGCCTGTCTGAGGGTGATCTGTCCTGACTGGGCTGCCGCCTGGCGTATATCGATGGTACTGGCGCCTGCGCTTATCAATGACTCAATGTCTCCGGTAATGGGCAACAGCTCGAATATGGCTACCCGCCCGCGATAGCCTTTGTGGCAGGCATGGCAGCCAAGCGCCTCGAAAACGGTTGCGGATGCGACCAGTTCGGCGTTCATGCCCGCCGCAAGCAGCCTGTCAGCGCCATCTTTGCTGTTGATATCAACTGCCATCTTGCAGTGTTCACACAATCGACGGCACAGGCGCTGGGCCACAATCAGAGACAGTGCGCTGCTCAGGTTGTAGTGCGCCACGCCCATATTGAGGAGTCGTCGAACAGTGTCGGCGGCGCTGTTGGTGTGTAATGTCGACAGCACCAGATGACCGGTCTGTGCAGCTTTTACGGAGATGTCCGCCGTTTCCTGATCACGAATCTCACCCAGCATGATGATGTCCGGGTCCTGTCGCAAAAACGCACGCAGCGCGGTGGCAAAGTCAAGTTCGACGGCAGAATTAATCGCAACCTGGTTGGCGCCGGCCAGCGTCATCTCGACAGGGTCTTCCACAGTAAAGATGTTCCTGTCACGCTGGTTCAAGTGCTGAAGCGCGGCATACAGGGTGACTGATTTGCCGCTGCCGGTGGGCCCGGTAACCAGAACCATGCCTTGAGAGCGACCCAGCGCTTTTAAAAAAGCATTTGTTTGCTGCTCATCCATTCCCAGGTTCCGACAATCCAGCTGTTCGGGTTCGTCGTTCATGATGCGAATGACAATTTTTTCGCCCCAGATTACGGGGACGGTGCTGACGCGCAGACCCACCTGTCGCCCCGGGCGGTAGTCGAACTGGATTCGACCGTCCTGCGGCTTGCGGCGCTCGGTGATATCGAGATTGGCCATCACCTTTATCCTGCCGCTGATTCGTGGCGCCAGGTGAAGCGCGGTACTTTCCATTTCGTGCAGCAAACCATCGCAGCGAAAGCGGATGCGATAGTGGTTTTTGCCCGGTTCCAGATGAATATCCGAGGCGCCTGCGTCAATAGCCGCGCATATTGTCCGGTCAATAAAACGCACGACCGGTGCTTCCTGGTCATCATTGCTTTGTGACTGGTCGCCGCCAGATAGGTCCCGGTCGTCATCCGGACGATCCTGTTCCTGCAGGCTTTTGACCGGGCTGAGCCGTTGGTGCAATTGATCATGGGCTACGATAACAAGCGGCAGTGGAGCGTGGCTGCGCTGCACAACTTCTTCAATGAATGTCACGCAGGCGGGGTCAAAGAAGGCAAGAGTGGGCGTTTCCGGGTGCAGCGAAAGTGGCAGTATTTCATGCTGGCGCAAAATGTTCAGGCTGAGCTGGTATGGCTCAAGCTGAGTGTCGTCAGAAATAGATGCACGAATGTTGCCCAGATCGACCCATGGCAATGCCAGTTGCCTGGCAACAAAGCGGGCCAGAATATTGCCAGGAATACTCTGGTTGCGTGCAACCAGACTAAATAATGAGACATGCTCCGATTCCGCCTGGTGCACCATCTCCCTGGCCGCTGCTGATGGCAAAAGCCCTGCCTTTACCATGGAATTGGCAATACTCTGGTTGAACATCAGTTCGCCTGTGTGCTGAGCGTGGTTCCCTGTTCAGTTGTATAGCAGGCAATCGTTGCAGCTGCTATAAATCGATCAGGGAACGCTGGCGATGTTCAGCCATTCCGGAGGTTTACCCGTTCACATCAGACTTTGCCATCATGGAGGATGGAGTATGGAACCAGGAACACTTAACTGTTTCGCGCGATCTCGCAGTATCAATCGGGCCAGGGGCTTTACCCTGATCGAGTTGATGATGGTGGTCGCAATCGTAGGCATTTTGGCAGCTGTGGCGCTGCCGTCATATCAAAGTTACGCGGCGCGAGCCAGTTTTGCGGAAGTGATCGCAGCTGCGTCGCCAGCGAGGGCAGCCGTGGACCTTTGTGTTCAGTCCCGGGGAGCGGAACAGTGTGCGGATATACCTGCCCGCGATGGCTGGTCGGCATCCAGCGGGGTTGACTCGGTCGCTGTCTCAATGGAAGAAGACGACTTTCTGGTGACTGTCACGCCCGCTGGAACAGCAGCCGGTATTGCGGTAACAGACACCTATATTCTTCTCGGGCAGGCCGCCACCGGGTCGGTGCAATGGCAGACCCACGCCGACTCTGGGTGTATTGACAGCGGATTATGCTGAGTAGCTACCCCGTCGGCTGTATTTTTGCTACATTACCGCCTTCCTGAAGAATGCAGATATCTGTTAAGCAGCGGTTCAGCCAGATGTTTCTATAGTGAAACTGTCAACGGATCAGACAAATCAAGGTCTATCGTGGTTTAACGGAAACAGAAGACGTAAAGACACAAAGGGTGTCGGAGTAGCAATTATGAATAAGTTCAAGTTTGGTATGTTGTCAATTGTGTCGGCCGCAGCTGCCGTTGCCGCCTTCGGCCTGGGTGCTCAACCCAAGACAATTGCGGATGGTGTTTATACCGAAGAGCAGGCCGCAGCGGGCCAGCCGGTATTTGAAGAGCGCTGTTCAGCGTGCCATAACGCGGACTTCTACAAAACTGCGCTGTCCAACCGTAACAACCAGCCGCTGGTATTCCTGTTTGAAGAAATTCTCGGCACTATGCCAATGGACATGCCCGGCTCGCTGATGGATGAGGACTACCAGAATATTCTGGCTCACATCCTGTCAATTACCGGCTTCCCGGCTGGTGAAGAGCCCCTTGACTACTATGGTGGCAGCATGGAAACCGTTGTAATCATTCCGCCGGAGTCCTGATCCGCGATTCCTGCTAATGTCTCCCGGCCTGACCCTCGGTCAGGCCGGCGGAGACAGCCTGGTCTCCGACCTTAAATAACCTGGCGTCAGCTCCGAGCCAGGCTCCCGCAATCTGGCGCAGGCACACAGTTCCGATCTCAGGCGCTCAGAATCTGCTCAAATCTGCTGCATCGTCAGTCGCATGGACAGATCAATTGCGCGCACGTCTTTGGTCAAGGCGCCGATTGAGATGTAGTCAACGCCAGTCTCGGCAACCGTTACCAGAGTATCGCGGTTAATGCCTCCTGATGCTTCCAGCTTGCAACGCTGGTCTCCGCGATCCGCATTGCGGACCACCGCTGTGCGCATATCTTCCAGCGAGAAGTTATCCAGCATGATGATGTCGGCGGCCGCGTCGGTGGCCTGTCTGAATTCCTCCAAAGACTCCACTTCAACCTCAACCGGCCTGTCTGGTGCAATCTGTCGCGCCTGCTGCACGGCTGCAGCAATCGAACCACAGGCACTGATGTGGTTTTCCTTGATCAGAAACGCGTCATACAGGCCCATGCGGTGATTCCCGCAGCCCCCTGTCCTGACGGCGTATTTTTGTGCGGTGCGCAGCCCCGGCAGGGTTTTCCTGGTATCGAGCAGGGTTACGCGGGTATGGGCTACCAGCGCGGCATACTGGCGAGCCAGCGTGGCAGTGCCGGATAATGTCTGCAGGAAATTGAGCACACAGCGCTCGGCAGTCAGCAGTGCACGAGCCGGGCCACTCAATGACAGCAAGGTCTCATTGGCCGCGATCTCATCACCATCCTGCTTATGCCAGGTCGCCTTGATGTCCGGGGAGACCTGGCGCAGGGTTTCCTCTGCCCACGCAATACCGCATACAACTGCGGGCTCCCGGCTGATCACGCGCGCCTGGGCGGCTGTACCGGCGTCAATCAGCATCGCCGTTATATCACCGCTACCGATATCCTCCTCAAGCGCTCGAGTGACGCAGCTGCTGATATCGCTGGGGAGTGTCAGTGAATCCAGACTCATGTCGATTTACCTGTCGGGTGCTATACTGGTGCGCGACTTTAGCATAACTGACAGGAGTCATGCTTGATAGCAGACCATTGGCTGGCGGATGTCACGCAAGTGCAATCGCCCAATTGCAGTGATCGCCCGGCAGGCGAAGAAATAAGCCTGCTGGTGATACACAATATCAGTTTGCCACCCGGTGAGTTCGGCGGTCCGTGGATCGACAGGCTGTTCACCAATCAGTTGCCACCCGATGCGCACCCGTACTTTGCAGACATTGCAGCCCTGCGTGTGTCTGCGCACCTGCTTATCCGGCGGGATGGGGCTATCATTCAGTATGTGCCGTTTAACAGGAAGGCCTGGCATGCTGGCCAGTCCTGTTTTGAGACGCGTGAAAACTGTAACGAGTTTTCAATTGGCATCGAGCTAGAGGGGTGTGATGATCAGCCATTCACCGATGCACAGTACGATCGCCTGGCCAGCGTGACCCGCTATCTGATCTCTCACTACCCGGCAATCGGCACTGGGCGTATAGTAGGGCACAGTGATATCGCTCCAGGCCGCAAGACAGACCCAGGCCCCCACTTTGACTGGACACGCTATCTGGCCAACTGCCTATGAAATTCCTGACTATTCTGATCGTCCTGTTATTGAATCACTATTGGCGTCGCGATCGCCATCTGGCCGTGGATTCCTGGTTTGTCGCCTGGCAGCGCTGGCTGCTGAATCATCGCCATCGCCTGCCGGAGTGGCGGGCACTGATTCCGGCGATGGCGGTTATCCTGCCGCTTTTGCCATTGCTGCTGCTGATCTGGCTTGCCCAGGGGGTCTTTTTTGGTCTTCTGACGCTGGGCATCCATGTGCTGGTTGTACTGTACTGTTTCTCCCGACACAACCAGAACCAGCTGGTGGAGCAGTATCTGGAGCTCTGGGAGGCGCGTGACTACGAAGCAGCCTGTCAGATGGTAGAGCCGCTGGTACAGGAGTCTGGTGAGCCAACTGCTGGTGACTACGCGAAAATCCACAGTCAGTTCATGAATTACCTGCAGCGCACGGCATTGCGCAAGCTGTTTGCCGTGCTGTTTTTCTACTTCCTGCTGGGGCCAGCCGGCGCACTCGCCTATTGTCTGCTGGTGGCCATGTTCCGGGACGGTCGCCTGCTGGATGACGTGGACGACTTTGCCCTGTTCGAGCGTGCATTGGCGACCGTTGAGTGGGTGCCGGTTCGAATTCTGGCATTCAGCTTCGCCCTGGCTGGTGATTTTGTTGGTGCCTTCAGGGCTTTGCGCAATCATTTCTGGCAGGCACCGGATCTGCTTGCCAATTTTTCATTGCTGACGGCGGCGACCGACGGTGCCGCTGGTCTGGATGACGTGGAGGCAACTGCTCAGGAATCGCGGCTGCGGGCTGCGCACCAGCTGAAGGCGCTGCAGGATCTGTTGCTGCGCACTCAGGTGGTATGGGTCATTGTGTTGTCCATGCTGGTTTTTGTAGTTTAACTACAAAAATGCCGTGTCCGACTTGAAATCTGCGTCGCCAACGGGTAGCATTTGCCGCCAGATGTAATTGATTTACAAAATTGCCGGCATTTATTCAGAAGTGACCGGCAACCGTCACATAATCAAAACCAACCGACAGAATATGACGCATATGACCGACCTTAATGATGATCTGAACCCTACCGAAACCGAAGAATGGCTTGACGCCCTGGGGGCTGTGATTGAGCACGAAGGCTCCAATCGGGCCCACTTTCTTCTCAATCGTCTGACCGATAAAGTTTCCCGAGTCACGCAAACCTTGCCCTATGCTTCGGTTACCACGCCGTATCGCAATACCATCTCGTCCAAAGACGAAGACCGTATGCCCGGCGACATGTTCATGGAGCGTCAGATCCGCGGCATCATCCGCTGGAACGCGCTGGTGACGGTGATGCGCGCCAACCAGGATAACTCCGATCTGGGAGGGCACATTTCCACTTTCTCCTCATCGGCGACGCTGTATGATGTAGGTTTCAACTATTTCTTCCGTGGTCCAACCGAGAACCAGGGCGGCGATCTGATTTACTTCCAGGGACACTCCGCACCCGGTATCTACGCGCGATCCTACCTGGAAGGCCGTATCACCGAAGAGCAGCTGGACAAGTTCCGTCAGGAAGTGGACGGCAATGGTCTGTCTTCCTACCCGCACCCCTGGCTGATGCCTGATTACTGGCAGTTCCCGACCGTTTCCATGGGTCTGGGGCCGCTGCAGGCAATTTATCAGGCTCACGTCATGAAGTACCTGTCGGCGCGTGGTCTGCTGGAGCACGAAGACCGCAAAGTCTGGGCATTCCTTGGCGACGGTGAGATGGATGAGCCGGAATCACTCGGCGCGATCAGCAAGGCCGGTAGAGAAGGCCTGGACAATCTGATCTTTGTCATTAACTGTAACCTGCAGAGACTGGACGGTCCGGTGCGCGGTAATGGCAAGATCATTCAGGAACTGGAAGGTGTATTCCGCGGTGCCGGCTGGAATGTCATCAAGGTGGTCTGGGGTCGTCACTGGGACGCGCTGCTGGCAGCCGATAAAGACGGTATCCTGCAGGCACGCATGGACGAAGTCTGCGACGGCGAGTACCAGAACTACTGGGGACGTGGTGGTGCCTACACACGTGAGCATTTCTTCGGCAAGAGCCCCGAACTGCTGAAAATGGTTGAGCACCTGTCCGATGACGACATCATGGCGCTTAACCGTGGCGGCCATGACCCGTTCAAAGTGTATGCGGCTTACAAGCAGGCCGTAGAAACCAAAGGCAAGCCCACCGTAATTCTGGCCAAGACTGTCAAGGGTTATGCCTTTGGTTCGGCTGCAGAAGCGCAGAACGCCGCCCACCAGACCAAGAAGCTGGACATTGAATCGCTCAAGCGCTTCCGCGACCGTTTCAATATTCCGATTCCTGATGACAAGCTGAAGGATCTGCCTTACTACCGACCTGAGGAAGACTCGCTGGAACTGCGCTATATGCGCAAAATGCGGGACGCACTCGGCGGAGCAGTGCCGCAGCGCCGGGCGCAGAGCTACGCGCTACCGGTGCCGGATATCAGCGCATTCGACGCTCAGCTGAAAGGAACGGGTGAACGTGAGATCTCCACCACCATGGCCTTCGTGCGCATGTTGAACACGCTGTGCAAAGACAAGGAAATCGGCAAGCGAATTGTACCGATCGTGCCTGACGAAGCTCGTACATTCGGTATGGAAGGCATGTTCCGTCAGCTGGGTATCTACTCCGCCGTGGGGCAGCTGTACGATCCCGCCGACTCCAACCAGGTCATGTATTACCGTGAAGACAAGAGTGGCCAGATGCTTGAAGAAGGCATCAGCGAAGCCGGTGCATTCTCCACCTGGCTGGCGGCTGCCACGTCTTACAGCGTCAATGACTACCCATTGATTCCGTTCTACATCTACTACTCCATGTTCGGTTTCCAGCGTATTGGCGACCTGGCCTGGGCAGCGGGTGATTCGCAGGCGCGCGGCTTCCTGATCGGTGCCACCGCTGGCCGGACAACACTGAACGGTGAAGGTCTGCAGCACCAGGACGGACATAGCCATCTGCTGGCTTCCACGATTCCTAACTGTGTGACCTACGATCCGACTTACGCCTACGAAATGGCCGTAATCATTCAGGACGGCCTGCGTCGGATGTACCACGAAAAAGAGTCCGTGTATTACTACATCACCAGCATGAACGAGAACTATGTTCATCCGGAGATGCCCAAAGGTGCCGAAGAAGGCATCATCAAGGGCATGTA
The DNA here is from genome assembly GCA_002354805.1 of Gammaproteobacteria bacterium UBA2675. Classification (GTDB taxonomy): domain Bacteria; phylum Pseudomonadota; class Gammaproteobacteria; order Pseudomonadales; family Pseudohongiellaceae; genus Pseudohongiella. The sequence goes on along the minus strand of DEMH01000014.1, from coordinate 126,401 downwards.
CGTGCTGGAGGACAGCAAGGCGAAAGAGTACAAAGTCAGTGGCAAGGCCCTGACCGAAAAGCCATTGCGCCTGATCGGCAGTGGCACCATTCTGCGCGAAGTACGTGAAGCGGCAGCAGTGCTGCGCAGCACCTACAAAGTGCCGGTCGAAGTATGGAGCGTCACCAGTTTCAATGAGCTGCGACGCGATGGTATCGACGTCACACGCTGGAACATGCTGCACCCTGGCAAGAAGGCTAAAGTGCCTTATGTCACCAAATGTCTGCAGGATGGACAGGGTCCGGTGATTGCTGCCACCGACTACATGCGCATTTACGCTGACCAGATTCGCGAATACGTGCCGGCATCCTACCGGGTGCTGGGTACTGACGGATTCGGCCGCAGTGACACGCGCCAGAATCTGCGACGCTTCTTCGAGGTGGATCGTAACTACATCGTGCTGGCAGCACTGACAGAACTGGGCAAAGAGAATCTTGTCAGCGCCGACGTGATCAGCAAGGCCATCAAGGAAATGGGCATCGATACCGACAAGCCCAACCCGATGACGGTGTAATGGTCAGAAACAATAAGAATCTGAATTGAACCTAACGTTCAGGAGCATGCCAAGTGGCTGTAGAAAGTATAAAAGTCCCCGACCTGGGGGACACCAAAGACGTAGAAGTTATCGAGATACTCGTCAAGGCGGGGGACACAGTTGCGGAAAACGATTCGCTGCTGGTGCTTGAGAGTGACAAGGCGGCGATGGAGATACCGTCGCCGAAATCGGGTGTCATCAAGAGTATCACTGTGAAAGTTGGCGACCAGGTCAATGAGGGCGATGAAATCGTCACCATGGACGTCGAGGGTTCCGCTGATTCTGATGACAAGGGTGCTGAGGCTGACAAGGCTGAAGCTTCAAAGTCAAAGGATGAGTCCGGGAAATCCGAAGCCGCTGACAGTTCAGAAGCTGCCGACGATAGTGATCAGGCTGATGAATCTGGCGGTGGCGCGAAGCGCGTCGAGACAATCAAGGTGCCTGACATCGGTGGTGACAGCGATGTTGAAGTCATCGAGATCCACGTCAAGGAAGGCGATGAGATTCAGAAAGAAGACGCTCTGATCACGCTTGAGTCCGACAAGGCTGCCATGGATGTTCCGGCACCACAGGGTGGCGTTGTTAAATCGCTGAAGCTGAAGGTCGGTGACAAAGTGTCCGAGGGCTCCGCAATTCTGGAGCTGGAAATTGCAGGCGGTGCGCCGGCAAAGAAAGCCGAAAAGGCGAGTGCCGACAAGCAGGACAAAAAGTCAGAGAGCAAATCGTCCTCAGAGCCGGTGAGCCAGCCGTCCAGCCCAAGTGGTTCTGGTGACAAGAGCCTGGCTCGCAAACAGGCGGAGTTCGCTGAAGCAGTGGCCAGCCGCAACGACGGTAAGGTTTATGCTGGCCCGGCGGTACGAAAGCTGGCCCGAGAACTGGGAGTGGATCTGACCCAGGTGCAGGGTACCGGCGCTAAAGGTCGTATCCAGAAAGAAGATATCCACTCATTCGTCAAGGCACGTCTGAGCGCTCCTGTGTCGGCCAGCATGTCTGGTGGTGGTGCTGGCATTCCTGCGGTACCGGATATCGATTTCAGTCAGTTTGGCGAAGTTGAAGAAGTGCCGATGAGCAAGCTGCACAAAGTCACGGCGGTCAATATGCACCGCAACTGGCTGAATGTTCCTGCCGTTGCACAATTCAATGAAGCCGATGTCACTGAGCTGGAAGAATTCCGCAATGCCCAGCGCAAGGAATCTGACAAGCGTGGTGTCAAACTGACGCCGCTGCCCTTCCTGCTGAAGGCCTGTGCCAAAGTATTGGACGAATACAAGCAGTTCAACGTGTCGCTGCATTCCTCTGGTGAAAAACTGATTCAGAAGAAGTACATCCACATCGGTGTGGCTGTTGCCACCGAAGCCGGTCTGGTAGTGCCAGTGCTGCGCGATGTAGACAAGAAGTCGATCTGGCAATTGTCGGCTGAGCTGGCGGAACTGACTGACAAGGCCAAACAGCGCCGTCTGACCAAAGAAGACATGCAGGGTGCCTGCTTCACCATTTCAAGCCTTGGCGCATTGGGTGGTACGGGATTCACACCGATTGTGAATGCACCGGAAGTAGCCATCCTGGGTGTATCAAAAACTCAGGTCAAACCAGTGTACATCAACAATGAATTTGTGCCGCGACAGATGCTGCCATTCTCTCTGTGTTATGACCACAGGGCGGTAAACGGTCTGGACGCGGGCCTGTTCGCGACGCGTCTGGCAGAACTGTTGTCAGATATCCGCCTGTTGATGATGTAAGGCGGTAACTGCCAATCAACAAAAAAGGGGCCGTCAGGCCCCTTTTTTTGTTCGGCCAGGGGACGGAGCAAGGCTCCGTCCCCTGATCGTCAGTCGTCGCGACCTGCGTGCTCGCGTGCGATTCTCAGATTGGCTTCGGTGCTGCCAGAAATACCCGCATCGCCCCAGTAGCCCACAGTGGGGAACAGGAAGCCCTGATCCAGTCGTGCCTGAACGTCGCTGGCATTGGTTGTGATGCCACACGGCACGTTATGCTGCTTGCAAAGCGCTACTACAGAGTCAATTGCTGCCTGCACTTCAGGGTGGCTGCTGGGCAGACCCATGGACATGGAAAGGTCTGCCGGTCCGACAAAGATCGCGCCGACGCCAGGTGTGGTGATGATATCTTCAGCATTTTCCACGCCTGCCACTGATTCGATCTGCATGACTGCCAGCAGTTCACCTTGTGGATTCAGTGGCCAGGTGTCAGCACGCTGCACATAGTCAGCAGCACCCCAGTACCATGCTGCAACGCCCGGAGAGGAGCCACGCATACCTGCGGGTTCCGCAATCTCAGAGCCGCGTGGCTGCGGGTAGCGCATGGCCTTGACCGCACGCAGTGCTTCTTCACCGGTCTCGACGTAGGGGAACATGATGCCAAACGCGCCAATATCCAGAATCTGTTTTACCAGCCACTCTGGATCATTACGGCCATTGGCAGGCAGTCTAACGATGGGCGTCGTGCGCATTTGTGCGTTGCCCTGACGGACGATCGCAAGTTTATCCGTCATGCCAAGCAGAAACTCCTGCAGGGTCTCCATGTCATGCGCAGTGTGCTCCATGTCGATCAGGATGTAGTCCAGGTTGGAGCGCGCCAGTGCACGCGCATTGGCCAGTGAAAAATTACCGGTAAACAGGCCGAAAACCGGATCTCCATTTTCCAGTGTCTGAATGCTGCGATTGAGTCGCACATCATCCTGGGCGAGAACTGGCGTTGCAGCCAGTCCAGCGACTGTCAGCACGGAAAAAAGCGCGGAGAGACATGTCTTTCTCATTGTTGGGTTCCTTGAATGTTACAGCTGTAAAGGTTTGTAATATTTTGAAATAACAACAATTTCTGTTGAATCGGCAGGAGAGTAAACCACACTGAGCGTTTAATCAATCATTCGCTGCAATTGGCTGGCTGGAGCCGGGACAGCGTATCATGCAGGGAAAAACAGACGCCGCTCCGGAGTGACAATCATGTCGACACGACACTCAAATGCGTCAGACAGGGTGGCGCTGTCGAGGACAGACTCAGTCTCGCCAAATCGATATCCCCCTTTGCCGTTGAGTAGCAGTACATGAGTACAAAATCGGGCCGCCAGGTTGATATCGTGGGTGGCCATGATCAGCGCCGTGTTATCCTGTGATACACGCTCGCACAGCAGGTTCAATGCCTGAATCTGGAATGCTATATCGAGATGATTACTGGGCTCGTCCAGCATGAATATCCTCGGTTGCTGTGCCAGCACGGCAGCGATCGCAACACGCTGGCGTTCGCCACCGGAGAGCGTGTGAATGTCGCGTGTCGCCAGCGAGCTCAGATTCAGCAGCTTGAGTGACTGTTGCACGATGTCGTGATCCTGCCGAGACTCCCAGTGCCATTGCCGGGCATGTGGCAGACGCCCCAGCATAACCACTTCGTAGACTGTGGCTGGCATCGGTTCCGCCTCGTGCTGAAACAGCATGCCGCAAAGCCGCGCGGTCTGCTGACCAGACAGCTCCCTGAGGTCAAGGCCCTCGAAACTGACAGTCCCTGCAGTGACTGGCTGGAGTCCACACAGTGTGTGTAGAAGCGTGGTCTTGCCGGTACCGTTCTTGCCAAGAATTGCCAGTCTCTCGCCAGCATTCAAATACAGTGAGACTGGTTCGCAGAGGATACCGCCGGGCGAACAAAGTGACAGTTCTGATACATTGAGCAGCGGACTGTTCATAATGTCTCCTGTCGGTAGCCCCGGTGCAGAATGACGAGAAACAGAGGAACACCTATCAAGGCTGTCAGAACACCGACCGGCAACTGCTGGGGCGCCACGATGGTTCGAGCCAGCGTATCAGCAAGCACCAGGAAACTGCCGCCCAGGAACAGCGAGCCAGGGATCAGCCAGCGATGATCGCGGGCTCCAAGCAGGCGCAGCATGTGTGGCACAACCAGGCCGACGAATCCGACAGAACCGGCCACCGTCACCGCGGTGGCTGTCATCAACGCTGCCGAAAAATAAAGTATCAATTTTAGTCTAGCGACATTGACGCCAAGTGCTGCCGCGGAAAGGTCGCCGCGTGACAGAGCATTCAGGTGCCGTGCCTGACTAAGCAGTATCGCCAGGCCACTGATCAGTATCAGCAGGTGCCACAGGTTCGGGCGGCTCTGACTAAGATCTCCCATCAGCCAGAACAGCATACTCTGCACCGTATTGGCGGTGCTCGTGGTCAGCAGGATATTGATCAAAGCGCCCCATCCTGCTGATACCACAACACCGGTCAGCAGCAGCCGGGTTGATGACCAGTGCCGGCTGCGGGCAGCCAGACCAAATACCAGAAGTACCGAAAACATGGCTCCAGCAAAGGCCGCCTGGGTCATCCACAAGGCGGCCGCCCCAAGTGTAATCGCTATCAGTGCTCCCACTGCAGCGCCGCCGGACACGCCGAGAATATAGGGGTCGGCCAGCGGGTTGCGCAGCAGGACCTGCATAACGACGCCTGAAAGAGCCAGCAAGCCTCCACACAGGAAAGCCGCCAGAGCCCGGGGTATACGTATATCCCAGACGATCAGGCTGCTGGCATTTCCGTCTGGCAGTCGCACCGCCTGCCAGAGTTCTGTCATCGATAGCGTCACACTGCCCGTACTGACGGCGACCAGCAGACTGACCACGCTTAGCAGGACCAGGGCAGTTATCAGGTACATATGGCGCTTCACGCCTGGAGGGTACACCGGCGTCATGTTTGGTCCGCGCGTTTTTCAAGGGCCAGCACCCTGTCCAGTACTGACTGGTTCCGGGGGCAGGGCAGATTCTGTGCGCTTGCCATATCACACAGGTAGCCGTTCAATTCACGAATTTCAGTCCGTCTGCCGTGCCGGATGTCCTGGTGTGTGGAAGAGTGATTACAGGCGGTAATCGTCAGCACCTGTTCGACGGCACCGTACAGGTCGGCGACAGCAGGCGCCCTGTCGATGCGCACCAGTAACTGAGAAATTTCGGTGCAGAGGCTGTGCAGTTCCGCCAGATAGTCAGGGTTGGACAGCAATTCACCGTTGCGACAGTTGTGGATAGCAGTCAGTCCGTTAATCGCGCAGTTGATCGCGAACTTGCGCCACAGACGATCTACAATCTGCTTGTCCGGGTGTATGTTCATTGACTGCCAGGGCAGGGGCAAGCTGTCTCTCGACAGGTAAGATGAGCCCAGGTTTGCCTGCTCCAGCGGCCCCACCCACGCCTCGCCGTGCCCGGCGTGCACGACATGAAACGGAGCACGTTGCCAGGCACCGTGGCTGGTACTTAATGCGTAAAGATTGTTGTCCGGGTACTGACTCATCATTTGCAGTTGCGTGCGGATGCCGTTCTGCAGCAAGACAATTGGAGCATCCTTCGTAATGGCGTGCCATACGCCTTTCAATGCACCGGAAGTTTCGTGCGCCTTGGTGGCCAATAACAGCCTTTTGATCATGGTGCCGTTGTCGGCCGACTGCTGATCATCACCTGCAGCACCTGGCCCGAGCCTATCCGCCACTGTCGCCGTAACGGGGTAGTGTGTCGAGCGACCGTCGACTTCCAGAGTCAGGTAACCTTGAAAATCGGCCAGCGTTTCCTGATTGCGCACAATCATTTGCACGGACCCCGGCCCCAGCGTCTCAAGCAGTCGGCATGCCCATAAGCAGCCCATGGCGCCTGCACCCAGGACGTGCCACTGAGGGGCACTGCTGGTCTGTTCTGATGTGGGGAGGATATGGACTGACTGCGACATGATGATAGTATAGGCGCCATTGTCGTGATTGTCGTGAGGTCAGAGGTTTTTATGCCATCGTTTGATGTTGTATCTGAAGTGGATCTGCCGGAAGTGCGCAATGCTGTGGACCAGGCGAGCCGTGAGGTCGGCACGCGCTTCGATTTTAAGGGTGTGGATGCCAGTTTCGAGCTTAAGGAAGCCGAGATCACACTGTCTGCTGAATCAGATTTTCAGGTGCAGCAGATGCTGGATATCCTGAAAGGCAAACTGGTTAAACGCAATGTCGATATCAAAAGCATGCAGGAAGGCGAAATCGTTGAAACCGGCAGAAAGGCCTCCATGCAGGTAAGCATTCAGCAGGGAATTGATGCGGATACTGCGCGCAAACTCGTCAAGCTGATTAAAGACGAAAAAATGAAAGTCCAGACTGCCATCCAGGGTGACAAGCTTCGAGTTACTGGAAAGAAACGCGACGATCTCCAGGCCGTGATTGCCATGCTGCGGGAAGCGAAGATCGATATTCCATTGCAGTACAACAATTTCCGGGATTAAGTGTTTAGTCGCCAATCCTCAGACGGTCAGGTGACTTCCATGCGGGAGTCCCTGGCCCAGTTGCGCGATCGACGTTTTATCGCGATCTTCCTGCTGGGTTTCTCAAGTGGTTTCCCCTGGGTATTGCATGGCTCGGTACTGACGCTGTGGATGCAAAGCGCTGGACTGTCGCGCTCTGCCATTGGTTACATCGGTGCCGTCGCGACCGTGTACGCCATCAATTGGGCCTGGGCGCCCATGGTCGACAAACTTCGCCTGCCCATTCTTTATCGATATTTTGGTCAACGACGAAGCTGGATATTGCTGACTCAGGCGGCCATCGCCTGCGCCATTCTGGTTCTGAGTACCGGCGATCCGGCGAGCAACCTGTGGCTGATCAGCATCAGCGCACTGTCTGTGGCGCTGTTTTCAGCGACGCAGGATATAGCGGTGGATGCCTACCGAATCAGTATTTTCAAACGCGAAGAAATGGACGAAAAAATGCCATTTGCCGCCGCCGTCACTACTACAGGCTGGTGGGCCGGCTATGGATTCATCGGCGGTGCGTTTGCACTGGCGCTGGGGGGCGAAACCATTGGTCTGGAGTGGCCACAGGTCTATCGCGCGCTGCTGATTCTGTATCTGTTGTTAATGACATGTGTGGTCCTGATCAGGGAGCCTGAGGAAGAAGCCGAAGCATCGGCCCAACCGCTTGCTGCTCCCGCTTCTGCGCCGTCTGCACTGCGCGCGCTGATCAAAGGCTTCACGACCTACGTGATCGGGCCGTTTCGGGAGTTTTTTGTCCGCTGCGGCTGGCAGCTGGCGCTTTCCATCCTGGTGCTGCTGCTGGTTTTTCGGCTGGGTGATGCCATGCTCGGGCGCATGTCGCTGGTCTTTTATGTGGAAATTGGCTTTACCCGTGACCAGATCGCGTTCTACTCCAAATTTTTTGGTGGCGTCATGACCGCCCTTTTCTGCCTGGGCGGCGCACTGATTAACACCCGTTATGGTGTCATCAAGGGGCTGATGGTGGGTGGTGCGGCCATGGGGGCCACCAACCTGATGTTTGCCTGGCTGGCGCTGGCCGGTCCAAGTATCCCGATTCTGCTGGCGACCCTGGTGCTGGACAACTTCACTGGCGCCTTTGCCACCGTCGCATTCATATCATTTATTTCCTATTTCACCAGCCGGACTTACACCGGTACCCAGTACGCGCTGATGTCATCGGTGTCGAACTTTGGGCGCACCACACTGGCAGCCAGCAGTGGCCTGATCGTGGATTCAATGGATGGAAACTGGCCATTGTTCTTTGTGATGACAGCTGCGATGGTGATTCCCGGCCTGTTGATGTTAGGCTGGATAGGCAAGCAGATTGACCAATACAAAGAACGTCAGGATGCCCTGGCCGAAGAGAATGCCTGATGAGAATACCGTTTTTAGCGCTGATCGTTGTCCCACTGGCCGAGCTTTACCTGCTTTTTGCAGTGGCTGACCTGATCGGTGGGCTGGCGACGCTGGCACTGGTGATACTGACTGCGGCGGTTGGCCTCAGCGTGTTGCGTTATCAGGGCTTCAGTACCCTGAACCGCGCCAATCAGCGGATGGCCGCCGGGCAACTGCCGGGTCAGGAGATTGTTGAGGGCATGATGCTGGCAGTCGCTGGCGCGCTGCTGCTAACTCCCGGCCTGATTACGGATACAATAGGGTTTTTGCTGCTGACCCCAGTTGTGCGCAAGCGACTGGCCAAACGCGCGATCAGCAAAGGCAGCGGCTTTTTTGTTGGCGGCTTTGCATCCGGCACCCGCTGGCAGTCCGGGCCCTCAAACAGTCGCGGCCGGGGCGATATCATTGATGGTGAGGTTGTGGACCGGGACGCGCCGCCGCGAGACTCGACGCTTGAGCACAACAGCGACGATGAGCGCTTTCGCCATTAAAACCCCTGATGCAGACCTGCGGCTCCGGCCCATGAGTGTTATCCTGAAAAACCCGCAAAAAGTTTAAAAATTTTTTGCCCCAGCCATTGAAATCCTGCCGGTCATCCCCACATACGCTGTCACTAGGTAGTAAGTTTTGCCGGCCTGGCACCGCCAGTCTGGCGATTTTCAACATCGATAATCAATGTTTCAGTCAGGAGAGTACGAATAATGAACATTCGACCTTTGCAAGACCGTGTTGTCGTCCGACGCAAGGAAGAAGAGACCAAGACAGCAGGCGGTATTGTTCTGCCGGGTTCTGCAGCCGAAAAGCCGGCTCAGGGCGAAGTGCTGGCAGTGGGTCCTGGTCGCATTCTGGAAAACGGTGAAAAGCGTCCGGTCGACGTCAAAGTGGGCGATGTCGTGGTCTTTGGCAAGTATGCCAGCAACACCGTAAAGATCGACGATGAAGAGCTGCTGATCCTCAACGAAAACGAAATTTATGGCGTGATTGAAGGCTAAACAGCTGGCTCAGAGGTACTCCTGAGTCATTCGCAATCACACTTTGTTTGTATTCTGGATTTATAAAGGAAACATAGAACATGGCTAAAGACGTAAAATTCGGAGATCCAGCCCGTCAGAAACTGCTGAAGGGCGTTAACGTACTGGCAGACGCAGTCAAGGTAACCCTGGGCCCCAAAGGCCGTAATGTGGTGCTGGACAAGTCTTTTGGCGCACCTACCGTAACCAAGGACGGCGTATCTGTAGCTAAGGAAATCGAACTGAAGGACAAGTTCGAGAACATGGGCGCGCAGATGGTGAAAGAAGTCGCTTCCCAGACCTCAGATGTGGCTGGTGATGGTACGACCACTGCAACTGTTCTGGCCCAGGCGATTCTCAACGAAGGCCTGAAGTCTGTCGCCGCGGGCATGAACCCAATGGATCTCAAGCGCGGCATCGACAAGGCTGTAAAAGCCCTGGTTGAGGAAATCGGCAAGATCTCCACACCCTGCACCGACTCACGCTCGATCGCTCAGGTCGGCACAATCTCTGCCAACTCTGACTCCGATGTTGGCAAGATCATTGCCGAAGCAATGGAAAAAGTGGGCAAAGAAGGCGTCATCACTGTTGAAGAAGGTTCCGGTTTCGACAACGAACTGGACGTGGTTGAGGGTATGCAGTTCGACCGCGGTTACCTGTCTCCCTACTTCATCAACAACCAGGACAACATGAGTGCGGAGCTGGAAAACCCGTACATCCTGCTGGTTGACAAGAAAATCTCCAACATTCGCGAAATGCTGCCGCTGCTGGAAGGCGTAGCAAAGTCCAGCCGTCCGCTGCTGGTCATTGCTGAAGACGTCGAAGGTGAAGCGCTGGCGACCCTGATCGTCAACAACATGCGCGGCATCGTCAAAGTGGCTGCGGCCAAGGCCCCAGGTTTTGGTGACCGCCGCAAGGCCATGCTGGAAGACATCGCCGTGCTGACTGGTGGTACTGTGATCAGCGAAGAAGTGGGTCTGAGCCTGGAGCAGGCTGACCTGTCTCACCTGGGCAGCGCCAAGAACGTGACCTTGTCCAAGGAAAACACCACCATCGTTGATGGCGCAGGTGACAAGAAGGCGATCGAAGCGCGTGTGAATCAGATTCGCAAGCAGATCGAAGATACCTCGTCTGACTACGACAAGGAAAAACTGCAGGAGCGCGTGGCCAAGCTGGCTGGCGGTGTTGCGGTCATCCGTGTTGGTGCCGGCACTGAAATGGAAATGAAAGAGAAGAAGGCTCGCGTGGAAGACGCGCTGCACTCAACTCGTGCTGCGGTAGAAGAGGGTGTTGTTCCTGGCGGTGGTGTCGCTCTGGTGCGTGCGCTGCAGGCCGTTGAAGGCAAGCTGAAAGGCGACAACGAAGATCAGAACGTTGGTATCGCGCTGCTGATGCGTGCTGTCACTGCTCCGCTGCGTCAGATCGTGCGCAACGCCGGTGACGAGCCATCGGTTGTTCTCGACAAGGTGAAGTCTGCCACTGGCAACCAGGGCTACAACGCCGCCACCGGCGAGTATGTAGACATGGTTGAAGCGGGCATCATCGACCCGGCCAAAGTGACTCGCAGCGCATTGCAGGCTGCTGGCTCCGTTGCCGGCCTGATGATCACTACTGAGTGCATGATCACTGAAATCCCGGAAGAGAAGCCTGCTGCTGCTCCTGATATGGGCGGCATGGGTGGTATGGGCGGCATGGGCATGATGTAAGCCCGGCTTCCTGAGCCAATAAAAAAGAATAAAAAAGGGGACGGAGGGATTTACAAACGTAAATCCCTCCGTCCCCTTTTTGGTTTAAGGCTCGCGGGTTCCGTCGATCTCGACAACAACACGACGATCTGGCTGCAGACACTCGATGGTTGCGGCATTGCTGCCCAGACCACGGCAATCTGACGGAGACAGCAGGGATTCGTCGTTCGCTACCCCTCGGGCCGTGATGGTGCCTGCCGGAACACCGCCCTGTACCAGGTATTCGCGTACTGCTTCTGCACGGCGCTGGGACAGTCCAAGGTTATATTCACGGCTACCGATACGGTCTGTATGGCCGACCACAATCGCTGCGTCGTAATCCAGTTCGTTAAGCTGGCGCAGCAGAGCATCAAGCTCCTGACGACCGGCCGGTCTAATCGTTGACTCGTCAAAGTCAAACAGCAGGCTGGCGTCCAGCGTGATACTTACAGGCTCAGGTGCGGGCTCAGGGGCAGGCTCGGGCCGTGGTGCGGGTGCAGGCGTCGGAGCGACAGGTGCTGGAGCCGGGGCAGCCCGTCCAAAGCGGTAAACCACACCAACAGTCGCCATATGGGCACTGTCGCCAATCATCTGGTTTGAAGGCAGCTTGTAGTAATCCAGCTCTGCGCGTGCGGACAGGGCATCAGTAAAGTCATATTCCAGACCAACGCCGGCCTTGCCCTCGAATTCACGATCGGTACGGCCGTCAAAGCTGTTCGCAGGTGTCGATGGGAAACGGGAGAATGACTGCGCGACCGCAGTACGTGCCACACCGGCGCGGAGCAAGGCTGTCAGCCTGTCGGTGACCGGCATTTTGGTGACCAGATCGAGCCCGAAACCGTCTACATTGGCTCTGCCTCTCATGTTCTGGGCGGGAGCAAGTCTCGTATTGAAGTCATAGTCGCCCAGACGAAAATAACTGAATTCGGCAGCGAAGATATCGTTGATATCGTAGCCCAGCAGAAGTTTGCCGGCGCCGTCCTCGTCATCCTTGGTCAGTGACAGTACCTGCCGACCATTCGCCTGAAAGGTTTCTGAGACCTCTTCGCGAGACAGACGACCATAACTTTCGCCATAGCTGCCGCCAATGTAAAAGCCGCTATCCTGAGCCATAGCAAATGAGCTTGCCAGCAGCAGGGGGGCTGATACGATAGCAGCAGTGAGTGAGCCTTTAATCGGGTGGAATGGGTGCTTCATCTCTTTGAACTCCCTTGTGGGTTAGAATTCTCACCTCATTCTTGATTAACAAGTCAGTAAAAGCAAGGAATGCCCGCTCAGCAAGTGATTGATATCACAGTTGCCATCAGTAAAGGCGGTAAAGGGCGGTAAAGGGGACGGAGGGATTTACAAGAGTAAATCCCTCCGTCCCCTTTACCGCCCTTTACCGCCTTTACTTCCCGATCACGCGGGTTCTGATATATACTACGCGCTTTTTCTTTCTGAGAGGAAATGCCAATGACCGCACCGGCAAAACCTTTGGTGGGTGTCATCATGGGGTCCAAGTCTGACTGGTCGACCATGAGCCATACCGCCCAGATGCTGGAGCAGCTCGGTATCCCCCACGAAGTCAAAGTCGTCTCGGCACACCGTACGCCTGATCTTTTGTTCAGCTACGCGGACACTGCCGCCGAGCGAGGGCTTGAAGTCATTATTGCAGGTGCAGGCGGCGCAGCCCACCTTCCGGGTATGTGTGCGTCAAAAACGCATCTGCCGGTGCTGGGTGTTCCTGTGCAGTCCTCCATGTTGTCTGGTGTGGACTCTCTTCTCTCAATTGTGCAGATGCCAGCGGGCATCGCTGTGGCTACTCTGGCCATCGGTCGCGCCGGTGCAGTCAATGCGGCGCTGCTGGCTGCCAGCATACTGGGTAACAAGTACCCTGAGTACCAGCAGGCACTCAAGGCCTTTCGGGACAATCAGACCCGGACAGTGCTGGACAATCCCGATCCCAGCCAGGCGTAACTGGCACAACGTGACGGTCAACTTATGAAAATAGGCGTGATTGGTGGTGGTCAATTAGGGCGGATGCTGGCTTTGGCGGGCACTCCGCTGGGAATGCAGTTTGTGTTTCTGGACCCGGCGTCTGATGCCTGTGCGGCCGCTCTGGGCTCGCACATCTGTGCAGATTATAACGACTACGACCACCTGCAGCAGCTGGCCCAACAGGTTGATCTGGTGACTTTCGAGTTTGAGAACGTACCGGCCGACACGGTCGCCTTTCTGTCTCAGCTGGTGCCAGTCTATCCGGGAGCAGAAGCGCTGCGCATCGCACGTGACCGTCTGCTGGAAAAGACGCTGTTCAGACAGCTGGGCATTCCGGTTGCGCCCTTCGCCGATATTCACAGCCAGGCTGACCTGGAAGAGGCTGCCAAAACCCTGGGTTTACCTGCGGTCCTGAAAACACGGACACTGGGTTACGATGGCAAGGGACAACGCGTACTGCGTCAGCCCGAAGACCTGCAGGGGGCATTCTCGGCGCTGGGTTCCGTGCCCTGCATCCTGGAAACCTTTGTGCCGTTCAGTGGCGAAGTTTCTCTGGTTGCTGTTCGCGGACGCAATGGCGAAACCCGCGCGTATCCGCTGGTTCATAATACCCACACCGACGGTATCCTGCGCCTGTCCATCGCCAGTTCCGACCATCCCTTGCAGGCTCAGGCTGAGGACTACGTGAGTCGCGTGCTGGAGCATCTGGATTATGTCGGGGTTCTGGCATTTGAATTCTTCGAAATTGATGGCGGGCTAAAAGCCAATGAAATTGCGCCGCGAGTGCACAACAGTGGTCACTGGACTATTGAAGGGGCCGAGTGCAGTCAGTTCGAAAATCATCTGCGGGCGATTACCGGACTGCCATTGGGTGATACCCGTAAAGTCGGCGAAAGTGCCATGATTAACTTCATAGGCGAGATGCCCGACGCCAGTGCGGTTCTTACCGAACAGTCATGCCACCTGCATCATTACAACAAGGCGTTTAAGGCCGGTCGCAAGGTCGGACACGCTACCCTTCGTTGCGACAGCATGGACCAGCTCCAGCAGGCCCTGCAACGCATGCAACAGATCGTTTGACACCAGTCGCCAGCTGAGCAAGCATTGAGACAGACGCGATGACCCGGATGCACCGGGCCGCGACAGGAGATGTCTGTATGTTGACCCGCAAGACCGTCAAACGTCGATCACTTCGATCACGCTTCATCAGCTGGTTTCTAAAGCGCAAATTCAAGCCCAAATTGATGGCCGACGATTTTGATCCGATACGCTTCCGCAAAACCGTTGAACGCGATATGGGGCAGGGTGGCCCGGCGGACGGTGTCAGCATTCGTGAAGTTGAACAGCCCGGCCTGAAGGGCGAGTGGCATGAGCCGGCTGATGCGGATCCGGCGCGATGCATCCTGTATTGCCATGGTGGCGGTTATCTGTTTGGTACAGCGGCCTCCTACCGTCCATTTACCACGCGACTCGCCAAACAGTCCGGTGCCAGGGTGTTTTCCCTCGACTATAGTCGCGCTCCTGAGGCGCCTTTTCCAGCGGCCGCGGATGATGCCATGGCTGCCTGGCATTACCTGTTGGAGACGTTTAAGCCAGAGCAGATTTATCTGGCGGGAGATTCGGCGGGTGGTGGGCTGGTATTGTCACTGCTGCACCAGATCCAGCAGGCTGGCCTTGCGATGCCCGCGAAAGCTGTGCTGTTGTCGCCTTATGCTGATTTGAAGTGCACGGGAACGTCGCTGGCCAGCAATGATCGCCGCTGTGCCATGTTCAGTGGCGATGCGATTCGTCGTGCCGCGGCGGGGTATTTAAACGGCGCTGATCCTGAAGATCCCCGAGCATCACCGCTGTATGCGGACTACACAGGGTTTCCGCCATTACGAATTTATCTGAGTGACACAGAAGTGCTGCGCGATGACGGTATCAGAGTTGCGGAACGCGCAGCGGATGCTGGCGTCAGTGTCGAATTGCATACCTGGCGCGGCCAGCCTCATGTCTGGCCACTGTTTGTTCCAGTAATGCCGGAGGCAAACACTACGCTTCAGGAAATGGCTGATTTCTGCCGGGTCTGAATTTTTGCTCAGGATTCGCGTAGCACCAGTTCGACACGACGATTGCCGGCACGGCCCTGCGCGCTGGCATTGCTCTGCAGGGGCTGAGTGTCAGCGTAACCAATAGCGCGCATGCGAGATGGATCGATGCCGTCACTTTCCAGAAAACGCAGCACAGAGATCGCGCGTGCACTGGATAGTTCCCAATTGGAGGGAAACCGGGGAGTGTTGATCGGTATATTGTCAGTGTGGCCTTCTACCGAAATGTTGCCACTGAATGCTTCAAGTACTTCAGTCAATTGGCTGATCAGTATCATGCCCTCGTAACGCAGCTCTGCCTCGCCGCTGTCGAACAACAGGTTGTCGGCGATACGCAGGGTCAGTCCTTCTGTGCCAGGTGTCGCGTCGACGCCCTGTAGCGACAAAGCATTGAGGCTGTCCTGCAGATCACCATAACGCTCCTCGTAATCATCAATGCTCTGGTCGTTGGTACCGGTGGCGTCAGCATCGGGGTTGGTCTCGCCAGAGTTACCAGCGATGATGGCGTTGTACTCGGGTAAAACACCGACCCCTCCAGTCAAGACACCGTTGGTGGCTGCCTGGGTGCTGGTGATCTCGTTCGGGCTGGTAGAGGTACTGCCTGTCACCAGGCCTTCGGCGCCTGGTGCCCCGGAGGTCACCAGGGTCTGTAAAACGGGATCCTCTTCAACTTTGGGTTCAGACATCGCCAGCAGCAGCACAAAAAAGGCGATCAGCAGCGTCAGTACGTCCAGATAGCTGAGCATCCAGGAGTTGTCCTGCTCGGGTGGTGCCCCGTCGTCGCCAACCTGGTCGACGGAATATCGACTCATCTCCATAACACTTTTCCAGTATCGTCAGGCGTCAGCCCGACGCTTCATGGGTGGCATGCCTTTGTCACGAATTTCGTCTTCGTAAGTTGCTGCAAACGACTTCAGCGTGTCTTCAATGAAGGATGGTGGGCGGCGTTTGCTCATCATGGCGACGCCTTCAAGCACCATATTCATCGCAATCAGCCGTTCTTCGGTGCGCCGCTCAAGCTTGACGGCAATTGGCTGAAAAAAGACGTTGCCCAGCAAAATGCCGTAGAAGGTGGTCAGCAGCGCAACCGCCATCTGCGGACCGATCATGTCCAGGCTGCCTGAATCCATCACTGCCAGCATGTTTACCAGTCCGACCAGCGTGCCTATCATGCCGAATGCGGCGGCGTAGGTGGACATGGTTCGGAAGATATGCGCTTCGGCTTTCTCTCTCGCCTTCACACGGGCAATCCGCCAGCGCATGGTGTCGATGATTTCCTGCTCGTCAGTATTCGCGATCACCAGTTGTATGCCATTGCGTAGAAAGGGGTTTTTTATCTTGACCAGGGCATCGTCGACATCCTTGATATTGCCCTGAAACCACAGGCGCGATACCTGCACCATCTCTTTGATGTCGTCACGCGTGTAGGTGTTTTCGCGCCGGAACACCAGGCCAACCAGTTTGAATACCCGCAGTACTTCTTTCATGGGGTAACTGATGAATGTCGCCGCCATCGTGCCGGTGATCACAATGGCCAGCCCTGGCAGATTCAGAAAGCTGGTCTCCGACTCAGCAGAAAAGAACAGCACGCTGGTCAGCAGCGCAACGCTGGACAGCATACCGATGATGGTGGACGGGTTCATAGCAGGCCTTGGATTACGGGTTAACTGTAGTTGTATCGGCCGATGGCGATCAATCTTTAGCGCCAGACCCGAGCGTCATCGAATCGTCATGGTAGTTACATCAATTGGTCACCAAAACTTCATAGCATGGTCGCGAAAAATAAAAACCGACAAATTCCCACATGCTTCTGGAGTTTATTGATGAGCAATTCTCACGCATTCACATACCGCAAACTATTGATCGCCATGCTGGCTGTCAGCGGTGCAAGCGGCGCCAATGCACAGTCATCGGGCGAAATGGAAGAGATCCTGGTATTCGGCCAGCGTGCTGCGCAGAACAAAGCGCTGGATGAATACCGTCGCGCCAACTCGATTACCAATTACATAGCTGCCGATGACATGGGGCAGTTCGTGGACCAGAACGTGGCAGAATCCCTGCAGCGTCTGCCAGGTATCTCCATTACCCGTGACCAGGGAGAAGGACGATTCGTCAGCGTGCGCGGCATTGATGCGGGGCTGAGCACGGTTACCATTAATGGTGTGCGTATTGGCACACCGGAAGATGGTTCACGTGCTGTGCCGCTGGATGTGATTCCCACTGGCTCAGTGGATCTGCTGGAAGTCACCAAGGTACCAACTCCGGATATGCCAGGCGATGCCATTGGTGGCGCCGTCAATGTGCGCTCTGCATCAGCCTTCGATCGTAACGAGAGGCAGATCAGTTATCGCGTACAAGGTTCCTATAACGAGCTGAGCGGTGAGACAAGTCCCAGAGGTCAGCTGGATTTCAGTGATGTGGTCAGCGCCTTTGGTGGCACCGAGAACCTGGGCGTGACCTTTGGTGTAAATTACACCGAGCGCAGCATGGAGTCGGATAACATCGAGCCGGAGTACGACTTTCTGGACTTCAACGGAGAAGATGTATTTACGCTGCTTGAGGTTAATGAGCGCAAGTATGCGCTGACACGTGAACGTATCGGCATGAACCTGAACCTGGAATATCAGGCCAATGACCAGACCCGCCTGTACGCAAACACCGTTTACAGCGAATTTACAGATGCCGAAAGCCGTCAGCGCAATGTATTTGTGTTCGAGGACGGCACCATTACCTCCTATGACGGTACAAACGTCACCTATGCGGATCTGCCGGAAGACAGCTTCCGCCGCCGTATCCGTTTCCGCACCAAGGAGCAGGATACGCTGGCCTTTAACGTGGGAGCTGAACACGCCCTGCGTGCCTGGACACTCGATTACAATGTCGGTGTCTCGACCACCAAAGAGCGCGTGCTGGACGAGAAGGAAGGCCGCTTTGAAAAAACCGGCAGTGAACTGGACGCCGATGTTGTGATTGGACAGGGCATCGCGCGTTATACATTCCTGGAAAATGGCTCACCTGCGGTAGGGTACCTGGACAATGCGATCTACGAGATTGACCGCGTGGTGGTTGAGCCCATCCTGGTGGATGACGACGAAGTCAACTTCCAGCTCAATATGGAAGTGCCCTATGCCTTCGGCATGGAGTCGCTGACATTAAAAGCAGGGCTGGATGGACGCTACAAGGACAAAACAACCGATATCAGCGAAATCGAAGAGCGCATCACACCTGATGTCATGCTGTCGCAGTTTACCAGCGCAGCGCCCTCATACGGCCTGGGTAACCTGGGCCAGGGTATCGATGCCCGCGGTTTCATGAATTACTACAACCAGAACCGCAGCCAGTTCGCTGTCCGTCCTCAGGATCAGGATGAGACTCGGGTGCTGAATACCGTCAACGATTTTGATGCGGAAGAAGATGTGACAGCTGCCTATCTGATGGGCACCTGGGCGCTGGACCGGCTGCAGGTCATCGCGGGCGCGCGTGTTGAGCGTACCAGCTACAGTGCCGACGGCAATCAACTGGTGTTTGATGAAAACGAAAACCTCAGCGTTAATGCGCGCTCGGTCTCATCGGACTACAGCAGCCTGTTGCCCGGTCTGCATCTGCGTTATGAGCCGCTGGACAATCTGGTGGTTCGGGCTGCCTGGAGCAACACCATAGCGCGCCCCAACTTCAATGATATCTCGCCGCGATCACAGATCAATCGCGAATCACTGGAAATCGACATGGGCAACCCGGATCTGGATCCGTATGAATCCAGCAACCTGGATCTGCTGGCCGACTGGTATTATGGCGAGTCTGGTGTGATATCTGCAGGTGTCTTCTATAAAGACATCGACAACTACATAGTTGAGTTCACCGCGCGTAATAGTGCTGCATTCAACGGTTACGACGTCACCATGCCGATTAATGGCACCAAAGCATCGGTCACCGGTGTCGAGTTCAATGCACAGCAGGGGCTGGATGTTATCAACCCGCAACTGTCTGGCCTGCTGGTGGGACTCAACCTGACTGTGCTGGACACTGAGCTGAATGTTGCCGAACGCGCCAATGAAAACTTCATGCTGCCACAGGCTGCGGAGCGCTCTGCTAATGCCTACCTGGGGTTCGAGAATGAGCGGTTCAGCACCCGTCTGAGTATTACGCATCGAGATGAATACCTGGATGAGATAGGTGACGACACTCGCTTCGACATCTACGTGGCCCCTCATACTCAGGTGGATCTGACCGCAGCATATCGCATCAGCGACCAGTTTGAAGTAGTCGCCGAGTTGACCAATCTGACCGATGAACCTCTGGAGCTGTATCAGGGGAGCAAGGCCTATACTTTCCAGTTTGAGGAATACGGCCCAACTTTTGCCCTTGGTCTGAAAGGTCGCTTCTAATCCCCATTGACCCAACGTAACAGCGCAAGGCCCGGTTAACGCCGGGCCTTTGTGTTTATGCCTTCAATTGAACCCAGTCGGTAATTGCATTAATCTGCAAGGATGCTGGCTTAATGTTCTGAATGGACTCCTGACCTATGGGTGACATCACACCTGTCCTGCCCTCCCGCTGCCTTAACTGTGATACTGAGCTGCAGGGGCAGTGGTGTCATCATTGCGGCCAGAAGGCCAGGAGTGAGGTCCGCCATTTCGGGTCGGTATTCACAGACATCCTCGACACCGTGTTCGAATACGATAATCGCATCTGGCGCACTCTGGTGCCTCTGTATTTTAAACCCGGGCGTCTCACGCGCGACTACATGGCAGGGAAACGGGCACGCTATGTGCTGCCATTCAGACTTTTCTTCGTCCTGAGTATTGTCAGTTTTCTGGCATTGCAGGTACTGGCAGTGCCTGACGAAATGGCAGCGCTGAGCACCCGAGCAAATGATGAGATACTGGCGCAGCTTGATGAAAGATTCGCACAGATTGAAACGGCGGACGCTGTCATCGCAGAGCGTGACCGGTTGATTGTTGACCTTCGGCAATCGGTCGCCGAGATGGAAGCCGATTCGGTTGACGGCGGCGGGCTTGCGGCCAGCACTTTGCGCACCGCCATAGAAGGTATCGAGTCATCAGCGCGATCGCGGCTTGAAGAGCTGGGGGTAACGACTGAGCCTCCAGCGATTCCTCAGCCTTTGTCAGCAGCGCTGCAGGAGCCAGCTGAACAAAATCTGTCTGAGTCAGTGACGGAATCTGCTGATGAGCAGTTCCGCAGTGAGCTGCAGATTGACTGGTTGCCCGAGAATGCCAATCAGTGGCTGAATGCCATGGTCGAACGTGGAGTCGGCAACCTGGAGCGGGTGAATCAGGATCCAGGTCAGTTGATTGAAGCCATGTTTAATCTGCTGCCTATCGTGCTGTTTTTCATGCTGCCCATATTTGCTCTGCTGCTGAAGCTGTTTTATGCATTCTCGGGCCGTCTGTACATGGAGCATTTTGTGGTGGCTCTGCACAGCCACAGTTTCCTGTTCATGGCGCTGTTGATTGGTCTTTTTCTGAGCTGGTTGTCCGGTCTGCTGCCGGCTGACTCGTTTCTGGAAGGCGTATTTTCTTCCGTCGGAAGGGTGGCATCAGTGTGGGTGCCACTTTATCTGCTGCTTATGCAGAGATCCGTCTACGGGCAGGGGTGGGGCATAACGGTAGCGAAATATCTGGTGATTGGGGTTCTGTACTTCATGCTGCTGGCAATGGCATTGCTGACAGCGGCCTTGCTGAGTCTGGTCAGCCTTTAGCGGATGCTGTAAGGCTGACCTTCTCGAGATGACGGATTAAGCCAGGTTTTCGTTAGCGAAATCCCAGTTGATCAGGTTGTCGACGAAACTGTTAAGAAAGTCAGGACGACGATTCTGGTAATCCAGGTAGTACGCGTGTTCCCACACGTCGCAGACCAGGATGGGCTTGGCACTGGTGGTCAGCGGCGTTTCGGCATTCGGGGTCTTGACGACTTTCAGTTTGCCACCGTCTTCAACCAGCCATACCCAGCCACTGCCGAACTGGCCAGCACCGCCATTCACAAATTCTTTCTTGAAGTTTTCGTAGCTGCCGAAATCAGCATTGATGCGATCGGCAATTGCGCCGGTTGGCGCACCACCACCATTGGGTGTCATGCTTTTCCAGAAGAAATTGTGGTTGTAAACCTGGGCGACGTTGTTAAAAAGTGGGCCGCCAACTTTGGCTGATTCGCGGACCAGATCTTCCAGGTTATCGGCGTCGATGCCAGCGTCTGCCAGCAGTTCATTGCCTTTGACGACATAGGTGTTGTGGTGTTTGCCATGGTGGAAACTGAAGGTTTCCGCCGACATATGCGGCTCCAGTGCGTTGGCCGCATACGGGAGTTCAGGTAGTTCTAATTTCATAACATCCTCAGCTTGTTTTGGATTGAACTAGACTTGGTGAGCATAATGCACAAAGGCCGGTGATTCAAGGTAAGCCCCTGTTTGACAGGCTTTGCTGGCAGCCCCTTATTGCGTCTACAATAGGCGTCAACCCTGTACTGAGGAATTGAGTGATGCGAGACAATGACGATATTGGTGATGATATTCCTTCGATGTCGGTGCCGAAGGATGAGGTAGCATCGCGCCAGAATGCCCGTCGTCAGCCAGATCTGGTCAAAACGACCTCCTATACCGAGCAGGTGAAGGTTTCCACCTGGCCGGTACGCGTCATGCTGGGAGTACTGACGCTGGCGCTAATCGGCGGCGCCTATGCCGGATACACGGTCTATCAGGGTACTCTACAGCAGCTTGATCAGGCAGAGCTGCGTATTCTGGACCTGGAAGACAGGCTGGCCCTGGTGGGGGACAGCGCCGAAGAGACCACGGGCAATATTATTGAGCGCCTGGATTTCAATTTTTCAGAAATCGACAAGCTATGGGCTGCCCGCAATGCCACCAACAGCAATCTGGCCGATCTGACTGGCAGGGTGGCCAATGTTGAGACCCGCTCCCAGGAAAACCTGACGGCGATCGAGGAAACCAGTCAGCGCCTTGTTAATGTCTCCTCATTGGCGGAAGGTGCGCAGCGGGACATCGCATCCGTGCGCCAGGAAACCAGCCAGGTGTCGCAGCGTCTGAACACGCTGAACGGTCAGGTGCAGAATCTGCAGGGCGTGGCTCAGGAACTGGTCAATCTGCGCGCCACCATCAGCACTGCAGAGAACGCCTCTGGTGGCCTGAACGATCGTCTGATGCGTGTCGAAGAGGCGATTGAAGCGATTGATGCCTACCGCCTGCAGTCCAATCAGGCCTTGCAGCGTCTGCAGCAGCAGATCGAAGCGGTTGCACAGGACTAACCGCAACGGCAGCACTGGCAGAGCAGGCCGCGTCGCTATATAATGCGCGGCCTTCCTCAGGGCGGACGTGGTGGAATTGGTAGACACGCTGGATTTAGGTTCCAGTGCCGCAAGGTGTGAGAGTTCGAGTCTCTCCGTCCGCACCATTAATCGGTTGATGCCCATGCAGACCGCAAATTTCTTTGAAGCGCTTCCTGATGTGCTCGATTCAGAGCAATTCGCAACCGTACTGAACTCACCGGGGATTCGCATCGAGCGAATTGTCTCACAGGGCCACACATCTCCGGCGGAAGGCTGGTACGACCAGGACGAACATGAGTGGGTCATGGTCCTGCAGGGCGGTGCTGTGCTCGCCTTCGAAAACAGTGCGGATGTGCGCCTGGCTGCGGGCGACTACCTCAATATTCCTGCGCACTGCCGCCACCGGGTCGCGTGGACAGACCCTGATCAAACGACTGTCTGGCTGGCTGTGTTTTACAGCGCTGCGTAGCACTGCTGGCATCTAAACAACAAACTCTCCTAACTTGCGGACCAAGCCTGTCAGAGCTCCTGGCCTGACACCAGCCTGCAATTTCTTATTGTTGTGTTAAATTTTTAGCAGAAATCGCTTGACTTTGATTCTGGCATGCTATTTTATTAGCACCATGTTAAATATTTAACACCCGCCACAATCCAGCGGCTCGGCTCCCGGCGCACCAGTCAGGACGCCAATGCACCCGGGCAGGAGAGGATCAATGACCAAATCAGACAAATTAAGCCGACGTGAACGTCAGATAATGGACATTCTCTATCGACTGGAGCAGGCCAGCGTAAAGGATGTGATGGAGGCCATGGAGGATGCGCCCAGTTATTCGTCAGTGCGTACATTGCTTGGCAAGCTTGTGGAAAAAGGGCATGTCGACCATCGTGAGAGCGGCCCGAAATATGTCTATTTTCCGCTGGTGGCACGAGAAAAAGCTTCACGATCGGCGCTGGGTAATGTCGTCAAGACATTCTTTGACGACTCGCCGTATCTGGCCGTGAACTCCTTGCTGGATATGTCGCTGGACGACCTCTCCGACGAAGAGCTGGAAGAGCTCAAGTCCATGATTCAGGCACACAGGCTCCGCAAGTCATCCGGTGAGGAGGTCTGATTATGGAACAGGTAATCTGGTTGATGGACTTGCTCGGAAAATCGGTGCTGCTGATTCTGGTCTTCGTGCTTGCAGAAAAACTGTTGAGCAAGCGTCGCGTCGCGGCAAGCCAGCATCTCTTATGGTTGGGCTGTCTTTCCTGTCTGATCATGCTGCCCGTTACGGGAGCCATTTTTCAAGGCATTCAGCTTGAAGAGACAGCTGGCGATCCCGCATCTGCGCTGTTCGAGTTGCGCGTCAGCACCCTGCAGAGTGAATCGGCGGGGAGCTGGTCTTTTGTACCGCTGCTGATTGCACTTTACGCCAGTGTGGCAGTGCTGTTGGCGTCCCGACTGCTTATAGCCGCAGTGCGTCTTGCCAGCATTGTGCGCCAGTCTCAATTACCGGCCGACTCCAGAACAGTGACTCAGCTCAGTGAGTTGAAAGATCGCCTGCAGATAAAAAGACCTGTTGTGCTGCGGGTCAATGATTCGCTGGACTCGCCGGTTTCATTCGGACTGCTCAGACCAACAATTCTTCTGCCAAACGTGTCATCAAACTGGTCTGAATCGGTATTGACCGATGTGTTGTTGCATGAGCTTTGCCATATCAAACGACTCGACTGGTTGACTGCTCTGGTGTCCTATCTGACCGCCTGCGCCTTCTGGATAAACCCGCTGGCCTGGGTCGCCGCGAAGCGCCTGCATGAGTCTTCCGAAAGCAGCTGTGATGCGGCAGTACTGCGTGCGGGCCGCATGAACACCGACTACGCAGAAAGTTTGCTGGGAGTGGCAACCGGCTGTATCCATGCCCGGCGTTCCAGACGCATCAGCAGCCTGCTGGTGCAGACCATGCACGACCGCCACACACTAAAACAGAGAATAAGCCGAGTGCTTGAGGAGAACGTGATGAACGCACAACAATCAAAACGCGAAATTCGCAAATCGCTGGCTGCTGTTGCCTTGCTTTCAGCAACCGTGCTGGCAATGATGGGCAGCCACCAGATGCTGCAGGCACAGGAACAGCCCAACCCGGACAGCCGCCAGGTAGATCAGGAAATGATACCGCTAAATACTGTCGAGCCCATGTATCCGCAGCAGGCGGCCGATGAGGGCATTGAGGGCTGGGTGCACGTAAGGTTCACAGTGACAGCTGACGGCGAGGTTGACTCTGATTCCGTCCGAGTGCTGGATGCAGAGCCTGCCTATACGTTTGATCACACAGCAGTTGCCGCTACCAAAAAGTTCCGATTCCGGCCGCGCGTGGTCGCCGGTCAGGCTGTGGATGTGCCGAATGTTCAGTATGTGTTTCGTTATGAGCTTGAGGCGCCGGCCTCCGATGAGTAATGGGTAGTCGTTATTGATCGATCAAGTGGTGTACCGCGCTGCCGGGTTTGACCTGTGGGTCGGCCCGGCATTTTTTTGCGCAGACGCTATGAGTTTTTGACGTCGAGGGTGCGTGCTTTTAGCGGATCAATAAATCCCGGTTTGCCTCCCGCTTGATTCATCTCAATGGATTGTCACGAAATCGGTGTAGAGTGAATCTGACGACCATAGCAGAGGCGAAGCAGATGACAACCGAAAGCCGGCTTCATGAAGAACAAATATGGGATCGATCCATTCGCATCTTTCATTGGATGAATGTGCTCTGTGTCCTGGCTCTGATTGTTATTGGTTCAGCCATACTGAATGCCAGCTCACTCGGTGTGAGCAGCGAGGGCAAGATAACGCTTAAAATCATGCACGCCTATGTGGGGTATGTGTTCGCCTTCAATTTGCTCTGGCGCCTGGTATGGGGCTTTGTAGGCAGCAGCAGGGCGCGCTGGGGGGCGGTCATGCCGTTCAGCAAATCCTTCAGGAGCGACCTGAAAGAGTGGTTGCACGGTGTGCGCACGGGCCATCCTCCCGAGTATCGCGGACATAATCCGGCTGCCAGACTGATGCTGCTGTTTTTGTATATTCTGCTGGTCGGGCAAATGGCCACCGGGCTGGTTCTGGCGGGCACTGATCTGTATTTTCCGCCGTTTGGTCATGAATTTGCAGAGTGGGCAACGGGTGCTGGCGAGGATCACAGTCGCCTGGTCGGGCTGGTACCCGGCGCCAAGGAAATGCTGGATCCGCAGGGGTATGCGGCAATGAGAGAGTTCAGGGCGCCATTTATTGAGATCCACAAAGTATTCTTCTGGCTGTTACTTGTGTCGGCTTTCCTGCATGTCCTGGCCGTTGTAGTTGAAGAAGTCCGTTTCGGTAGTGGTCTGGTTTCCGCCATGATTTCCGGCAAGAAGGTATTTCGTCGCCAGCCCCGTGATTGACGAAGTGGGTGGACTCTGCAGAAGTTTGAGCAGACTCACAGGCAGGTGGCAAATCAGCTAGCCCTTTCAATGACCACCACGGTCTACAGCCTCGTTTCGATGTGTTACAGTCATAATTGTCTAGGAAGCGAACCAACACACAAACAGGCGAGGGTATTCAGTGAAAAGACTGATTTCCGCTGCCGTGCTGCTGGGGGCGGCAGCTCATGCAACGGCGCAGACCGGCAGTCAGGGCGACGATACCCGGCTATTGCGCGAGCAACTCGAGCAGCTGAAAACTCAGGTGCAGGCGCTTGAGGCCCAGCTTGTTCAGCTCGAGTCTGCAGAGCAGGACGCGCAGCCTGAAGAACCAGAGGCAGCCCTGCAACAGGAGGCTACGGAAGCAGCTGAAGATGGTATCCGTGTGGGTGGCGCCGTCAGAAGCAATATCAGCCACACCTCTTACAATGATGGCAATCGAAATCGTGGTGGTGACTGGGCGCTGGATACGCTGAGATTGAACTTTGACGGTTCGATCAGTGGCATCGACCTCAGTGCCGAGATTCGCCACTACGACTACATGAACGTCGTGAAATACGCGTATCTGGGTTACCAGTTCAATGAGCGCTGGCGATCAGAAGCAGGCATTGTGCCCGTCCCGTTCGGCAACAGCCCCTACAACTCTCATAATTTTTTCTTTAGCCCCAACTATTACATTGGTCTGGAAGATGACCATGACCTCGGTGTGCTATTCCGACGCAGCCGCACGGATGACTGGCAGCTGGACCTCGGCTTTTTGAAAAACGACGAGCTGGGCGGCGTGGACGGTTATGTCACCGACCGATCCAATCGTTACTCCTATGACGTAGTGGGTATGAGAGCGCCTCAGGAGGGGATATACGAGTCGCCACAGATGGCGCTCGGTGAATACAACACCGCAGTGGCTCGCTATGCGTACTTTCTGGGGCGGGGGGACATTCAGACTGAGGTCGGTGTTTCCGGTCTGCGTGGCGGACTACATGATGGCCTCAGGCGCGCCGGTAATTATCAGGCATGGGCGTTTCATTTGAACAGCGATTACCAACGCTGGAACTTTCAGTTCCAGCACAGCGAGTATCGCTACGATGTTGATGGTTTTGACCGCATGGCGGTTGGTGCCTATGCGTTCTATGACAGTATCGCAGCCGAGGCGAGCAGCAGTACCATCAACCTTGCATACAGCCTGCCGGTTGACTGGGGCCCGATCTCGACGCTGCAGTTTTATAATGATTATGGTCGCGTCTACAACAAATCAGACGGGAGTCGTGATACCGAGATGAATGTAACAGGCGTGTCAGTCTCAGCGGGAGGACTTTTTATTTATTTCGACCTGGTGCATGCCCGTAATCAACCATTTATTGGTGGCAGCATGTCTGGCGACAGCAATGAAATAGAACGTCGCTTCAATATCAATATCGGTTATTACTTCTAGCCAGGCCGAATAAGTTATCTTCGATTGTTTCAAGATAGTCAGTACCAGTACATCGCATGTTATTACAGAGAGGCGAGTAATGACCGATAGCAAAGATCCCATGATACCTGACGGTGACGTTAATCCCATTGATACTGACTACGAGGTGGGGCAGGACAATATCGTTGTAGCGATCGGCCCTTTCGGTCTGGATATACACAACCGTGTCTTTTTGATCTCGGGTCTGGCAGTCATTGCATTTGTTGCGATCACTATCGGATTCTACGAGCAGGCTGCGCCTCTTTTTACACAGATGCGTGACTGGCTGACGGCTAATCTTGGCTGGTTTTTTATGTCGGCTGCCAATGTGTTTGTTCTGCTGGCACTAATCCTGGTGGTTTCGCCGCTGGGCAAGGTCAGGCTGGGCGGCACAGAGGCGAAACCGGATTACAGCTATCCGGGATGGTTCTCCATGCTGTTTGCGGCAGGCATGGGTATTGGCTTGATGTTTTTCGGCGTTTCCGAGCCATTGTCGCATTTCACCGCAGCGTATGATGGCGTGGCTTTTCAGGATGGTGTTCGAGTTGACTCGGCACCTCTCGGCGGGGCCGAAGGTAATGCCGCGGCTGCGCAGCGTCTTGGCATGGCAGCGACTATTTACCACTGGGCTCTGCACCCCTGGGCAATCTACGCCATACTGGCGCTGGGTCTTGCGCTGTTTTCATTTAACAAGGGGCTGCCGTTGACGATTCGCTCGGTATTTTATCCGCTGCTGGGCGAACGAATCTGGGGCTGGCCCGGGCATATAATCGATATCCTTGCTGTATTTGCCACTTTGTTTGGCCTGGCGACATCACTGGGGCTGGGGGCTTCGCAGGCCAGCGCTGGCCTGAATTACCTGTTCGGCGTGCCGGAAACCACTGGCGTGCAGATTCTGCTGGTAGTCGCAATTACAGCAGTAGCGCTGGTGTCCGTGGTGGCCGGCCTGGATGCCGGTGTAAAACGTCTGTCTGAGATCAATATGACCCTGGCAGGTTTGCTGTTGTTGTTTGTGATTCTGGTTGGGCCTACACTGGCGCTGCTCACCGGGTTTGCCGGCAATTTGTGGGCGTATCTGCAAAACCTGCCGGCACTGGCGAATCCGCTGGGGCGTGACGATGCGGCTTTTGTGCAGGGCTGGACGGCATTCTACTGGGCCTGGTGGATAAGCTGGTCGCCGTTCGTGGGCATGTTCATTGCGCGAGTATCGCGAGGCCGGACAGTGCGCGAGTTTCTGATATCCGTGTTGCTGATTCCATCGGCTGCCTGTGTCTTCTGGATGTCCATATTTGGCGGTGCGGCCATCGATCAGGTGGTGAATGATGGTTACCAGGCAGTCGCTGAGGCAGATTTGCCGTTGCAATTGTTCACGATGCTGGATGCCTTGCCATTGGCTCAGATTACGTCCTTTATTGCTATCGTGCTGGTTGTTGTATTTTTTGTCACTTCATCCGATTCGGGGTCACTTGTCATTGATACCATCGCTGCTGGTGGCAAAGTCAACGCGCCAACCCCTCAGCGAATATTCTGGTGCACATTTGAGGGCCTTGTCGCCATTGCATTGATTCTGGGTGGTGGCCTGGTTGCCCTGCAGGCGATGGCCGTTTCCACAGGTCTGCCATTTACACTGGTGCTACTGATGGCCTGCGTTGCGCTGGTAAAGGGGTTGTTGACGGAACCGATCAAGAGCTGAGTCCATGCAGATCGAACAGATCGAGATACTGGAGTTCCTTAAGCAGCATCTACCATTCAGCGCACTGGACGAAGAGACCCAGATTGAAATCGCTCAAGCTATTGATGTCAGTTACTTTCGTGCAGGTGCGCAGATCCTGGAATACAACCATCCTCAGGAAGGCCTGTATCTGATTCGCAGCGGCGCTGTTGAGACCTTGAGGCGAAACGGAGAGCTGTACAACCGTCTGGCCGAGGGAAGTTTTTTTGGTGAGCATGGTCTGCTGCGCGGCAACAAAGTCCGCTTTCCTGCGCGAGCGATCACTGATACCTTGATCTACCGCATTCCCGCTGAGCTTTTTCAGAAAGTGTTCGACGGTGACGACACATTTGCAGACTACGTGGAGGTTGGTGAGCCTGAACGCAGATCATCACGTAAGGTGCGTCGCGATGCCAATGAACTGATGACATCGCGGGTTTCCAGTCTGTTGAGCAGGGAGCCTGTCACAATAGAAAGTTCAGCCAGTGTCCAGGAAGCCGCTATCGTCATGAATCAGGAGTCAGTTTCCTGTTTACTGGTGCTCGAGGCGGATAGTCCAGGCAACGATCCGCATCTGGCGGGTATTGTGACCGATCGCGACATTCGAAGCCGTCTGGTCGCAACGGGGCAAAGTTCCGGCATGCCAGTAGGCAATATCATGACGCAGGACATTGTGACTGTGGATGGTCAGCAGTATGTGTTCGAGGCCATGATGGTGATGCTGCGTCACAACCTGCATCACCTTCCGGTAATGCGCAGTGGTAAACCTGTTGGCGTCGTGGCCCTGCCGGACATCGTCAGATACGAATCCCAGAACAGTCTTTTTGTCGTCAGTAATATTTTTCAGCAGACAACACCTGAAGCTTTGGCGCAGCTGCGCGGCGATGTGCGTGCCTGCTTTCTCCGCCTGGTCAATGAAGATGCCAACTCTCACATGATTGGCGCTTCAATGGCGGCAATCGGACGAAGTTTCAAACAACGGCTTCTTGAACTGGCCGAGGAAAAACTGGGGCCGCCACCAGTTCCCTACTGTTTTGTGGCACTTGGCTCCATGGCGCGCGACGAACAGCTGATAGTGACCGACCAGGACAATGCGCTGATTCTGGATGACGAGTTTGACCCTGCCAGTCATGATGACTATTTCAATCAATTGGCCAGTTTTGTCAGCGACGGGCTCGCGGCCTGTGGTTACAGTTACTGTAGAGGCAAGGTGATGGGAACCAACCGAAAGTGGCGTCAACCAGTAAAAGTCTGGCGACAGTATTTTCTCGAATGGATGCAACAGCCTTCGCCACAGCGTCTTCTGGAGAGCAATATATTTTTTGATATTGACGCAGTCTGGGGCAGAACCAAGTGGGTCGATGAGCTGAATCAGATGGTCCGCGAACAGGCACGCAAGCACCCAAGATTTCTGGCCAGCATGACCCGCAATGCGCTTCGTCGCACGCCCCCGCTTGGCTTCTTTCAGGAATTCGTGATGGAGTACGATGGCAAACAGAACAGGGTGCTGGACATCAAACGGCGGGGCACGGCGCCACTGGTTGACCTGATTCGGGTGCATGCGCTGGCGGTTGGTTCGCTGGCACAAAACTC
The DNA here is from genome assembly GCA_002354805.1 of Gammaproteobacteria bacterium UBA2675. Classification (GTDB taxonomy): domain Bacteria; phylum Pseudomonadota; class Gammaproteobacteria; order Pseudomonadales; family Pseudohongiellaceae; genus Pseudohongiella. The sequence continues at coordinate 95,874 of DEMH01000014.1, read as the reverse complement.
CTTCGAGCGCCTGCGCGATATCACACAGGCGGACATTTTGCCACCTGGGCGGGGCGCTGATTTACAGGATGCGCTGGAAGTTATTTCAATGGCTCGCGTAAGAAGTCATGCTCATGCGCTGCAAAGTGGCGAGGAGCCGGATAACCATGTCCTGCCGGATCTGTTGTCGGAGCTGGAGCGCAAACATCTTCGTCACGCCTTTGAGGTCGTCCGCGATGCCCAGCGCTTTATGAAGTTTCACTACAATGCCTGATACTGATACCCGACACAGGTCGCCTGACTGGTCGCGGGAGTTCCGGGCACTGGCGCAATCTGCCCGAGATGCGTCACTGAAGAAGTTCTATGCTGCCGGCGCGCCTGCGCCTGACACGCCAATCAGTGAAGCGGCGTTACTTGCCATCGATTTTGAAACAACAGGACTGGACAGTCAAAGCAACAGTATCGTCAGCATCGGAGTCGTCCCAATGAGCCTGCAGTGGATAAGCAGTTCCGCTTCACGACACTGGATAGTCAAACCCCGTTTCGAACTGACACCGGACTCTGTGACTATTCACCGGATCACTCACTCTGATATTGAGGAGGCACCAGACCTCCGGGAGATACTGCCTGAGTTACTGGAGCTGATGGCCGGAAGAGTGGCTGTTGTTCATCACCGCAGTATAGAGAGGGGTTTCCTCAATGAAGCACTGCTGGCACGACTGGGCGAGGGAATCGTTTTTCCGGTGATCGACACCATGGCACTGGAAGCGCGGCTGCACCGCCGCGGCGGTTTGATGACACGCCTGCTGGGTCGTCGTCAGCAATCGATCAGGCTGGCTGACAGTCGTCTTCGTTATGGTCTGCCGGCTTACAGCCCTCACCACGCGGTGTCTGATGCGCTGGCCTGCGCTGAGCTGTTGCAGGCGCAGATCGCCAGACACTATTCGCCTGCCACGCCATTGCGAGATCTATGGTATTGAGCCCTGGGCTTACAGCGTCAGACAATTTCCTTTCAAGAGGTAGACCATGAAGGATCTGAAAAGTCTTATCAACAAAAAATCACCAGGCCGGCAGCGCGACGCCGACTCGCTCCCGGCATCCCGCCCGGACGTCAGTAACTTCCTGCAGCAGCTTAAATCCATGCCGCCGGTCAATACCAGTGGGCGCAGTGGTCGCCTGATTTTTGCGCTGGATGCCACCGCCTCCCGAGAAGCAACCTGGGATAAGGCAATGCAGTTACAGGCCGACATGTTCGCCAGTGCGAGTAGCCTGGGTGGGCTGCAGATTCAGCTTTGTTATTTCAGGGGGGTTGCCGAGTTTCGTGCCAGCGACTGGTACGGAGATTCGGCGCAGTTGCTACCGCAGATGACCGGTATTCGCTGCCAGGCAGGTATCACCAAGATTGAGAGACTGCTGAAGCATGTCAAGGCTGAAACCCGCCGTGAGAAAGTGCACGCCGTGGTTTACGTTGGTGACTGCATGGAAGAGAGCATGGACGTTTTGTGCCAGCATGCCGGCGAGCTGGGGTTGTTGCGTGTTCCTCTGTTTGTTTTTCAGGAAGGCCAGGATATTACCGCACAGCGCTGTTTTGTTGAGATGGCGCGGCTTTCCGGCGGTGCCTATTCGCCCTTTGATCACGGCAGTGCGGAGCAGCTGCGTGACCTGTTGAAGGCCGTTGCGGTGTACGCCAGCGGTGGGATCAAGGCGCTGGAAGACTTCAGTCGTCGTGCCCACCCTTCAGTAAAATTGCTTGGCCAACAGCTATCCGGTTAAGCTTCCAGTCTGATTGTTCGTCCTGCTGCTTAAAACGATTGGGAGACTGCATCGTTGTTGATTATCAGACTGCTGGGCCCGCTGTTGCTGATCGGGCTTGCCTGGTGGGGGCTGTTGCGCGTCAGGCAACATTACTCACTCACAAAACAGCAGTTTCGCTGGCTGCTTGCGCTGACGTCGGTATTGGTACTTGTCCTGGCCCTGATCCTGATGGGACGACTGCCAGTGCAGGCAGTACTGGCCCCGATTATATTCCTGCTTACCTTCGCGATGCGCAATGCCCACTGGCTGATGCAGCTTGCGTCCATGTTGCGTCTGCGGCGCTCCTCGGCGGGCTCAGGGCCTGCCGGCAGCGGTGGACGTCGCTCTGGCAGCTCGACGGTTAAAACTGACTGGCTGGCGATGGAGCTGCAGCACAGCACGGGGGCAATGGACGGGCGAGTCCTGCAAGGTCAGTTTCAGGGTAAGCGACTGTCGCAACTGGGTCTTCCGGACCTGTTGGAACTGGCGCAGGAGAGCCAGGACGATGCCGATACCCTGCAATTGCTGGAAGCCTATCTCGACCGGATGCACCCGGACTGGCGTGAGCAGGGCGATCCGGCCTCAGGCCAGACGGGCGGAGAACGTGCACATCACGACAGCGATACAATGTCCGAGTCACTTGCACTGGAAATACTGGGGCTTGAAACGGGCGCCACCAGAGAGGAAATCGTGGCGGCCCACAGGCGTCTGATGCAGAAGCTGCACCCTGACCGGGGAGGTTCGCCATACCTGGCGCAGCGGCTCAATGAGGCTCGTGATGTTTTGCTGGGCAAACGAGCCTGATTAAAAACCGCTGGGCCAGGGTGTTAAACCGGGGCTTATTTCTTTTTGTTAAGAAATGCCTGGAAAATCGCCTGGGCGTCAGGTGATTGTAGCAGTCGTGAGAATTGCAGCAGTTCAGCCTGAATCGTATCGTTCATTGGCGATGCCTGGTTGCGCTTGATCAGTGCTTTTGAGGTGCGTACTGCATCCGCAGGCAGTTTCGCCAGCTCTGTCGCCTTGGCCATGGCGTGCTCCAGATAACCGGCCGAAGGCAGCACCTCATTCACCATGCCGTACTGATGAGCTTTGGCGGCGGAGAACCGATCACCCAGCAGCAACAGCTCGCTGGCGCGCTGGTGGCCGAGGATCTGCGGCAGCAGGGCACTGGAGCCGGCTTCCGGGCAAAGACCCAGGCGAGTGAATGGCAGCTGGAAGTAGGCATCCTCAGCCGCATACACAAGGTCACAGTGCAACAGCATGGTGGTGCCAATACCGATGGCAAGCCCACCGACCGCCGCTACAACCGGTTTGCCGGCGTGTGCGATAGCCTTCATAAACTGAACGGAAGGACGCTCTGTGCCGACGTCAGACGATTTAACGAAATCATTGACGTCGTTGCCGCTGGTGAAACAGTCTTCAGCACCACGAATCAGAATCACCCGCGCGTCATCATCTTTTTCAGCGGCCGAAATGCCCTGAGCCAGTGCCTGGTACATGGTCTGTGTCAGCGCATTCTTTTTTTCCGGGCGCTGAATCTGCATGACAAAAACGCCGTGTGTCAGTTGATAGCTAATATTCGGATCGGGTGATGTGATCATGGGTACCGCTCTGATAAATGAATGATTAAGCCAGCTAGACACCCGATTGTAGAGCAAGCAGTCAGCTATTGGTAGGGTTGGTGATGCGCTCTAAGCGCTTGCGTATATTATCCGTCATCAGGCCCGCAGAACTCATGTTCAGGCTGAGTTGCCGCAGCCTCTGACGGGCAATTTCAGGATGGCGAATACGGTATTGTCGCAGGTGCAATCGAAGGTGTGCGGCATCCCAGCGGACTTCACGGGCCAGTGCCGCACTACTGTGTGTTGTATCGATCAGTAGCAGTGCGCTGTGTAGCAGATGGCTGCCCCTGAGTTCTCGTTCCTCTGGTGTGAGTTCTGTGAAAGCTTCATGCAGTGTATCAGTGCCAAATTTCACATGCCTGGCTTCATCCTGCAATATCAACGCAAGCCCCTGTTGCAGTGCCGGTATGCTGCTAATGCTTTTGAGCTCCCTGAATCTGGCCAGAGCCAGACTTTCAATAAGCACCTGGCATACACTGAACTTATAGCGCCAGTCCGGGCTTTGTAGCGCGTCATGAATAAGCCTCGCCAGCTGATCGTTGGGCGGTGAAACAGGAAGTTTCGCCGCGACCATATACTGAGTAAAAAAATCGACGTGCCTGGCCTCATCCGAGACCTGACTACTCATGAACAGTCGTGCTGCTGCGTTGGGGACAACTGACAACAATTGTGCTGAAAGCAACAGAGCGGCCTGTTCGCCGTGAAGGATATCACTGAGCTCCATTGCATGGCGTAGCCAGCTCAGCGCATGGCGCTGCTCTCGTGAAAGTGACTGGTATGGCGGATAGGTGTCAAGGGGGTCATCGCTTTTACACTCCGGAAAGGCAGAGCTGCGCTTCGACATGTCCCAATCAATGTGCTGTTGCACATTCCACACTCTGGCATTTGCCAACTCGTACAGCACACGTTGGCGAGCTTCAGAAGGTGTTGCCGACGTGCCTGTGTTGTGGTCCAGGTAGCCCAGCAGGAATGTGTTATGCAACGTAGTTGCATAACTTATGTTTGTATGACTCATGGCCCTTTTATCTTTGACTCGGGTGCCGGTGTCCATATTGATGACCGCCTTCATTGTATAAGTTCCTACCTTGGATGTTAGACGGCTTGATTGGGATTTGCCGGAAATTATTTTCAGGAAAGTTTCAGATGTCTGTGCTTAAACAGTTGGTAACCACAGCGGAAATTGAGAGTCACAAGGAACAGTGATATGCAAAATCGGCTTGTAGCAATGGCAGCCTCTGACCGCTCTGCAGAGTCGGAGACACTTTCTGGTTTATTACAATGCCGTGCGGCAGCAGAACCTGAAAAACTCATCTATACGTTTTTGAACGCAGATCTCAAGCCAGAATGTCAGATGACATTGTCAGGCTTGCTTGACCAGGCACAAAAACTTGCCTGTGGCATGATGAGTATTGGTCTGAGCGAGAAACGGGTTGGCCTGATTTATACACATGGTCCAGAGTTTGTACTGGCATTCTGGGCATCGGTGCTGGCAGGAGTCACGCCGGTACCGATGACAAAACCCCGAGGCACCTCCTGGACTGAAATGGCGGCCTTGCTGAGTCAACATTGTGTGCGTGCTGTACTTACAGGGCAGACCCTGGCCGCCTTGATCAAGGTTGATCAGGTGCCGGTATACACGCTATCGTCGCTGCTCAGATTCGGTTCTCAACAGCCACAGCTTAAGCAGCATTTGTCACGGGCATCCGATGTCGCATTCATACAATTTACTTCGGGGTCGACCAGCCACCCCAAAGGGGTGGCAATCTCGCACAGCAACATTTTGGCGAATGTCAGGCAGATAAGCAGTGCATTCCAATGCAACAGGGCCGATGTCGGTTTGTCATGGCTGCCGTTTCACCACGATATGGGGCTGATTGGACACGTCATCCAGCCAGTCTATGCGGCTATCCACAATTACTTTCTGTCGCCGAAGACATTTGTTGCCAGACCACTAAAATGGCTTGCTGCCATCGACAAATACCGCGTAACTATTTCAGGTGGTCCCAGCTTTGCCTACCGTCGGTGCCTTCAGCAGATATCTCAGTCCGGGCCGCTGGACACAGGTCTGGATCTGAGTTGCTGGCGTCTGGCTTACTGCGGCTCAGAGCGAGTCAGTTTCCGGACACTGCAGGAATTTCTGACGACCCTGCGTCATTGTGGCCTGCAGGACCAGGCATTGTTTCCCTGCTACGGGCTTGCCGAGGCAACACTATTTGTCAGCGGAGTGCAGGGCTTAAAGGCTGACATGGAGAGCCTCAACGCGAGAGACGATCAACCAGTTGCAGTTGGGAGTAACAGTCGAGTTATCAAGGTAGTTGATACCGTCAACAGGCGTTGCTGCGATGACGGCCAGGAAGGTGAGATATGGGTCAAGTCAGCATCAGTGGCAAGAGGTTATACAAGTGAAACCAAGAGTGATGGCAGGGTTTTTGATCAACGGCTTAACGACGCTTCCGGCAGCTTTTTGCGCACAGGCGATCGCGGATACGTGAAAGCGGGACTGCTGTATGTGACGGGGCGCGCTAAGAATGTACTCAAAGTCCGTGGCAAGCCACTTTGCGCAGAGTTCATCGAGGGGCAGGTTGAACAAAAATTCACCAGGCATGGCATTGGAAGGTGTGCGGCTGTTGCAGTCAACTGCGACGGCTGTGAAACACTGGGCCTGGTTCTGGAAAGTACCCGTACCATCGCCAGTCTTGATCTGCACCGGATTGTTTCTTATGTACTTGAGTTGACCGGGGTGGCACCAGAGGGGGCTCACGTTGTCGCAAGTGGGCGTATGCCGTTGACGACGAGTGGAAAGATAAAGCGCGATCAGTGCAGATCGCTTATACAGAGTTTGCTGGACAAGGAGGTCAACTGTGCCTGAGTCTCTGATAAGAGCGGGAATCGAGAAAAAACTGCTTGAGCAGATAAATGTGACGGCATCTCAATCAACTGGCAGCAAAGAGCAGTGCCTGCAGTTCTACGACAAGGACATTCGCATAGCCGACCTGGGGCTCGATTCCCTGAAACTGGTGGAGATTGTTTTTGAGCTGGAAGCTGAGTTTGGCATCGATGCGGATGAATCCATGTTGATTCAGGTGTCGACACTGGGCGATCTGGTGGAGCTTATATTTACGGCAATTCATGCCGAGGTTGCGACGTGATGCCCGGTGCACGGATCAGAAAACAGCCAGCGAAGGGCTTCGCCCTGCTGCCTCCCAGTCAGGAGTTTCAATTACGTTGTCAGCAGATTGAGGATCGCATCGCGCAAAGTCTCAGGCGCAGGAGTCAGGCATTTATTGAACACTCAATTCGGACTGGGGAGCTACCAGTCGATGGCCTGCGGATCGTAAGGACTGAACATGGTGTACAGGTCTATGCCGCTTGCAGGAACATTGATGAAGCCGCGCAACGCGAGGTACAAATCGATAAGTTGACTGCACAGCTGAGTGTCATTGAAAAGTTGATGGCGCAGCCGATGAATATCAAGGAATGGTTACATGTGTCCTGCCGCAGGAGGCTGCACCGGGCGACAAAGGCCGGCATAGTGAAGCATCCCTTGATGAGAGGCTATCTGAAACTCGTCAGCCACTGCACAAGCTATTCTGAAGCTCTTTTGAAAGAGGGCTATGTGGCTATGCGGGTGCGGCGACAGATAATTGGTGTTCTGCTGAGAGAGCCAGAAAGACGTGTGGCCAGGTTGCTGGTCCAGCAACACCATATGACCGCTTTTTTTTACTGTTGGCGCCTGGCGCACTACCAGGCTAGCAAAACTGATAACGCTTATCTGTGCCGCTTTGTCTGGCCTGAAGAAAGTGCCTACCAAAGAATGATACACAAGAATCAGGAATCTCGCGTACTGGTTACAATTCATATGGGGGATTTTGTCGGCGCCATGAAGCGGATTGCGATGCATGCATCTCCAGAGCGCAGTGTCATCACCTTAAAACGTGAACAGGATAGCACAGCGCTACAGCATCAGTTTCAGGGTGACATCGGGCAGCATCACGTACTGCTACATGGTCAGTATGATCCGGTGCAGATAGTCGCCAGGCTGCGCAAAGGTAATCATACTCTGAACATCCTGTTCGACCTTTGTGATGATTTTGGTGAGACGACAGAAGTTGATTTCTTCGGATATCGCGCTCGCTTCGTCAAGGGGCCAGCTTTGCTGGCGATCATGGGTAAGGCGCGAATACTTCCGTTCGTGACATTCGAGCAATGCGGTTCAAGTTTTATCGAAATGCAGGCGGAGATAGATGTAAAGCCCGTTTATGGGGAGCGTCTGGACGTCGCCTGCCAACGAATCACTCAACAGCTTGCGAAACTGGCAGAAGCATGGATAAGACGATTTCCGGCGCAGTGGAAATTTCTGCCGGAACTGCCAAAGTACCTTGACTCACAATCGCTGAATTTTCGCAGTCAACAATCTGTCAGAGGGTGACCGGCATGTTGTTTCGGGAAGAAGCTCTGCTATTCAGTCGTGGTTCTCGGTTTGGCGATGGAGTACTGTACCAACCGGTCACTGTGAGATTAATGGTGACAGGTGCGCTCATGGCCTGTCTTATGTTTGTGTTGTTTGCCACCTTCGCGAAATTCAAGCAGGTTGAGCGCGTGCGTGGTTATCTCAGTCCAGTAGTAGGCGAATCGAAAGTGTATGCAAACAACACTGGCACAATTTCGGCGATTAATATCAGTGAAGGTGATCTGGTAGAAGCCGGGCAGGTGTTGATGACTATCAGCGCCCCGGGATATGACAATAAAGGAAATAACCAGCTGGAGGCGCAGATGGCGCTGGTCGATAGCCAGATCCAGATTCTGAAGCAGCGTCAGGTCAATCGAGAATTACAGACACGTATCGAGCTGAAGAAATTTAACAGCAGAACCCAGGGCCTGGTTGAGGAATTGAAGATCGCGGAGCAGGCGCATCGACTATTGGAGCAGCGTCTCGAAATTGTTGACAGCGATTACAACAAACATCAGAAATTGTTTGAGCGTGACCTTATCTCACGGCGTGAGCTGGATCGAATCAAATCCGAACAGGTGGCACTGCATCAACAGAGTAAAGCATCCGAAGCTGAGTTGCTCACCAGAGAGTCGGCATTACTGGACTCAACACAGCAACTGGAAATGGTGCAGGCACAGTCACATGATCAGCAGTTGAGTCTCGCAGTTAACCTGCTGCAGCTGCAGCAGCGCCGTGCTGAGCTGCATACTCTGTCTGCTCAGAGCATAGTTGCCCCCGTATCCGGCATCATAGATAACCTGATGTACGATGTGGGGGAGTCTGTGGACGCCCGCTTACCCCTCCTCACTATCCTGCCGGAAATCCTGGAGCTGGAGGCTCATCTTTATCTGCCATCCCGGGCCATTGGAGAGCTCAGGACGGGACAGGAGTTGATGATGAGCTATGACGCATTTCCCTATCAGTTGTATGGAACACACAGCGCAGAAGTGGCGAGAATATCAGGGACGGTAATAGACCCACGAGAACATTTGATACCGCTGGAAGTGAACGAGCCCGTATACCTTGTCAGAGCCAATATAGAGGGCGTCATCGTACATGCAGGGACGCATTATCAGCTGCAGCCGGGTATGCAGTTCACCGCGGACGTCGTGACTGGTGAGGAAACCCTGATGCAACGAATAACCAGGCCTCTCAGTAGCGTGGAGCGTCGCTTATGATTGCCTCACTGTTTGGTGGCAGATATCGCCTACCCGTGATCCTGCAGTCCGAGCGTGCAGAATGTGGTCTCGCCTGCATTGCCATGATAGCCAGTTTCTTCGGTAATAGAATAGATCTCAACACCCTGCGGAGCCGTCACGAAATATCCGGCCGGGGGAGTCGTCTGTCTGACCTGTTGTCCATCGGAGAGTCGATTAGTCTGAAGGCCAGGCCGTTGAAACTGGACATCAAAGATCTCTCAGCGATTCAGTTGCCAGCAGTGCTGCACTGGGACATGAATCACTTTGTTGTACTCAAGAGCGTCAGCAAACGCAGTATCCGCATTCACGATCCTGCAGTCGGGGAACGGCGTTACAGTATGACTGAAGTAGGCAGGCATTTTACCGGCATCGCTCTGGAGATGACACCTGGCGCTGAGTTTCAGCATGGTGCTACCGCGATGCGGTCGCGAATTTCTGATCTGTACCGCCGTTACCCTGGTTTCAATCGAGCCGTTGGTCAGCTGTTTGTCCTGTCGCTGTTTCTGCAACTGGCATCGATAGGCAGCGCGTTCTACATGCAGCTGGTCATAGACGAAGGCGTGGCAAGACAGGATGCCGATGTTCTCAGTCTGCTGGCTCTGGCCTTTTTGATGCTGGGGCTGACATCGGTAGCAATGACCTATGCCCGATCACAGGTGCAGCTGTACTTTTCCAATCAGATCGGGTTCCAGATGGCTGGTAATGTCCTGACCCATCTATTAAGCCTGCCGGTCTCTTACTTTGAGAAACGTCATGTCGGCGACCTGGTGTCGCGCTTTGGCTCGATCAGGGAGATCAGGCGCATTCTTACAGAGGATCTGATAACTGTTGTTCTTGACGGGGTGTTCGCGCTGATTACTCTGCTGGTCATGTTCTACTTCAGCGCCATGCTGGCGTTGACGGTGCTTCTGTTCGTAATGGTGTCTGCCTTGTTAAAAGTGGTCTGTATTCCAGCCATGCAGTCTCTGCAGGAACAGGTTGTGGTAGCGGAGGCGAAAACCAGCTCACAGCTGATGGAAAATATGCGCACGATCGAGGTCATCAAATTTTATTGCCGTGAGTTGACGCGACAGTTCCTGTGGCGAAATCGCTACGCTGAGCAGATCAACGCCCAGGTCAGACTGGCAAGGTTCAGCATTAACATTGACGCTGTTTACGGCGTGCTGACTACGGCAGAGCATGTGGTTGTGGTTTTTCTGGCGGCGAGCCTGGTACTGGAAGGCAATATCACGCTCGGCTTTCTGACAGCCTTTGTTGCACTCAAGGGAAATTTCACCAGCGCCATAAGATCCTTTATCGAAAAGCTGGTGCAGATTCGTCTGGTCAGGCTCCAGCTTGAAAGGGTTTCGGACATAACCTGTGCCGAGCGGGAAACCGAATCCCTGCATATGCCTGCAGTGCGCAGGCGTGTGAAGGGGCAGCTAACGATCGAGAACGTTTCTTACACCTATCCCGGCGCAGCAGCTCCAATTATCGATGGCATCAGTATTGATGTGAAAGCGGGCGAGGTGCTGGCGATTTCAGGGGTGTCCGGAGCAGGCAAATCGACACTTCTGAAAATCATGGCCGGCCTGCTTAAACCCACCGGCGGGCGGGTGCTCGTTGATGGTATCGATATCCTGCAGTTTGGACTACGCGAGTATCGCTATGCATGTGCCGGGGTCCTGCAGACCGATCAGCTCCTGTCGGGTTCCATTGCAGACAACATCACTCTGTTCGATGAAGGCGCAGATCAATCGCTTATGGAACTCGCCGCTGAGCAGGCCGGGATTAAAACCTTTGTGGCGGAGCTGCCAATGGGATTTAACAGCCTGGTAGGGGACATGGGTTCGATGATGTCTGCCGGGCAGCAACAGCGAATTCTGCTGGCCAGGGCATTCTACAAAAGGCCCGCGATCATGTTTCTGGATGAAGCAACCGCAAATCTGGATGAGGCTCTGGAGGAGGGGATACTCAAAAACCTTCGTGATCTGTCCTGCACCGTGGTGCTCATATCGCATCGGCCAGTCGCGCTGAGAGCTGCCAGTCGAATCATACAGTTCAGTCAGCTTTGAGTGCACCGGCGATGCAAAAAAAACGGCGCTGCTGAAGACATCAGCGCGCCGTCTTTTAGTTTGCCAGCCTTGCGACCGGCGATCAGCTAGTGCCTGTCAGGCAGTCATGGTCAAGGCACGCTTAACCAGATTGTCCATCAGTGGCATCTTAAAGTGGTTGCGCGTCAGCGGCTTGGCGCCCTGGCTGGCCATACCTGCAACCATATCAGCAGTTGCCTGGTTGCGAGGCTGACCCCGAATGGCACGCTCAACGTTTGTCAGGCGACGTGGCGTGCACTGAACAGCGCCTGCGACCATGCGTGAGTCAGCGATGTTGCCGCCCTCTACGCGCATTGCAGCAGCGATGCTTACCAGGGCAAAGTCCCATACGTTACGGTCTGCGACCTTCTCGAAGTAAAACTCGGCGTTGGCCCACTTGGCCGGGATGCGAACCGCTGTCAGGATGTCGCCTGGACGCAGAACAGTGGTGTTCTCGATGTCCAGCGCTGGCCCAATCCAGAAGTCCTCAGCGTCGACGATGCGCTCGCCACCTTCGTTGCGAATGACCATCTGTGCTTCCAGAGCTACCAGAGCAGGTGCTGTGTCGCTGGGTGTGACGGCAACGCAACGGCTGGCGTCGAACAGGGCGTGTTCGCGGTTCTGGCCATCCGGCGTATCGGCGTAGCACAGGTTGCCACCAGCGCGGTAGCAGGCCAGGCCGCGACGATAGTACCAGCAGCGCACGTCCTGAGCCATGTTGCCGGCCAGGGTGCCGACATTACGGATCTGCGGGCTGGCAACAACACTGGCTGCCTTGGCCAACAGAGCGTAGCGCTCCATGATGATGGGGCTTGTCGCCACTTCAGTCAGAGTAGTGAGGGCACCGATTTCGATGCCATCACTGGTTTCGCGAATACCGCGCAGTGCTTCAATTCCGTTCAGATCGATCAGCGCTTCCGGGCGCTTGGCGCGGTCTTTGATCCACCCGTAGGTGTCCTGACCGCCACCCAGCAACCAGCCGCGATCGGCGAGGCGTGAGGCTAGCGCGAGGGCATCTTCAACCTGAACCGGCTGATAGAGGCCCATTTCTGGCATATTGTCATAAGCTGGCATAGTTAAAACCTCAGAATGTGTTCGTTTTCAGTTCGCCGGTGTTGTACTGATCAAGCTGCGCTACATGATTCACGATCATGTCCGGAGTGATCGGCGCGCGGTTGAACAGGTGTCCGTTCAGCGCATCGGAGATCGCGCTGGACAGTGCGGCTGCCGCACATCCCTGAGCTGGCTCACCCACACCTCGAGATCCCATCGGGCTCTGTGGATCCGGGATGTCCAGTGCGCCACTGTTGGTGACATGCGGGACGTCCAGATAGCTTGGGATTCTGGCCTGATAAAGGCCCACGTTGGCGGGCAGGCCATTCTGAGGATCGTATACATGGCGTTCGTAGCCGGACAGACCCACACCCCAGACACCGCCACCGTTCATACCCTGACGGAAGCCCAGTGGGTGAATGATGGTGCCGCAGTCGGCGACGCAGGTGTAATCGACGATATCGTACTTGCCGGTATCCAGATCCATTTCGATTTCCATGAAACCGATGGTCATGGCTGGCACTGTGCCAGAGTGACGAGAGTCCTTGGCAACACCGATCAGGCCGCTGCCTGCCAGACCCTGCACGGCACGCTTGGTGACGTCATTGAGGTTTTCAGGGAACTCCTGGCCACTGTATTCACCACCCATTGCCACGGCACGCTGTGCGGCTTCGGCGTAGGTCATGCCCTGTTCCGGGTTGCTGGTCAGGAATACGCGCTGTCCGTCGATGTCGTAGTCATCCGCATTGCCGCCCAGATCAGCGGCTGCAATGGCTTTCAGTTTGCGCAGGGCATCCTGGGCAGCCACGTAGTTGGTACGTACTTCGGTGAACATGGTGTTACTGCCGGCCTGGTAAGTGCTGTAAGGCAGGTGCAGGTCGGTGTTGCCGCGTACGATCTCACAGTTATCCCAGTCTACTTTCAGGACTTCTGCGGCGGTACGCACAACAGCTGCGTAGGAGTACGTGCCCAGGTTACCAACACCGGTGTGCAGGTAAAGCTTGCCGTCGGTGCCGATGCGGCACAGACCGTCGTATCCGCTGGCGCCGGCTGAGTGATAACCCATGCCAATGCCAATACCGGTTACTTTGCTGCCGTTGCGCTGGCCGGAACGCTGTGAGCGCTCGTTCCAGTTAAACATGTCCGCGCCCATCTGAATGGCCTGCGGGAAAAAGGCACTGGTCAGATCGCCACGGCGTGGACCAATCTTGTCTTCGCTGACCGGCGCGTTCAGGCGACGGACTTCCATACGATCGAGACCGGCCTGGCGGATAGCCTTGTCGTAAATGGGAGCCAGTACAGCCGCCATTTCGTTCTGGCCTGGACCACGCTGCGCACCGCGCGGTGTGGTATTGGTATAGATGCTGACACCACGGAAGCGAGCTGCAGCTGGCTGCAGCATCAGTGTGATGTGTTCTGCTGCCGAGCTGCCGCTGGCGCCACCGCCAGAACCGGCATCACCAACTATAACAGTGTCTACAGCGCCAACTTCGCCGTTAGGCTTCAGGCCCAGTTTGATCCAGCCCTGCATGCCAGCCCGCGCCGAGCCGATGTAGAACTCTTCTTCACGAGTGATACGCAATTGTACGGGACGGTTGATCTTGCGGGCCAGGTGACCGGTTACCGCCATGATGGGGTAAGGGAAAATCTTGCCACCGAAACCGCCACCGGTGTATTCATTGATGAATACCAGGTTGGCCGGGTCAATCCCCAGCATGCCGGCCAGTGGTGCAACCGCAATGGTGTGACTCTGCAGGGAGCCGTGGAAGTAGCAACGGCCATTTTCCCAGTAAGCCATACCTGTGCGCGGTTCCAGCGCGTGGTGCGGCTGACCGATGGTCACAAAAGGCTCTTCAACGATAGTTGTGCACTGTGCGAATTCCGCATCAATATCGCCGTAACCCCACTCATCACCGAAGGTGACGCCGCTGGGCTCGCGGCCGGCACGGAATGCGTTCATGGCATCGCGTGACCACTTGATCTCACCAACATCTGTACCAGCCGCAGTGGTACCGGCTGCCGCATCACCGGCGTTACGGATCAGCGTGTTACCAGTCGGGTAGGGGTTCGGGCCGCCTTCAACCAGTGTGTCCAGCGGGTCAGTCACGAACGGGCGGCGCTCAAACTCAATGCGGATTTTCTCGATTGCGTTTTCGGCAATCTCTTCAGTGACCGCAGCGACCGCAAGTAGAGGCTGACCGATGTAGGTAATGTGATCTGATGCCAGCGCCGGGTTAGCGGGCGGTGGCGGCTGCGGCAGGTCAGCGGTAGTCAGAATGCCAACCACGCCTTCCATTGCTTCAGCTTCAGAGGTGTCAATGCTGATAATGCGACCCGCGGGCAGCGGGCTGGTCAGCAGACGGGCGAATACCATGCCGTCTTTTTTGAAGTCTTCTGCGTAACGCGCAGCGCCGGTTACCTTGGCTTCGATATCCGGCGGAGTGAAATTCTTACCGATATGCTTGTATGTCATGACAATTGCCCCGAGGCGCGCATCACGCCATTCAGATAGTGTTCATAGGCACCACAGCGACACAGGTTGCCGGCCATCGCCTGGCGAACTTCATCGCGGGTGGGTCGTGGATTCACTTTCAGCAGGGCAACAGCTGACATGATCTGTCCGGGTGTGCAGAAACCGCACTGTGGACTCAGCTCATCAATGAACGCCTGCTGTACGGGGTGCAGCGTGCCGTCGGCGGCGCGCAGGCCTTCGACTGTCAGCACCGCACGGTCCTTGACCGAATGGGTCAGTGTGGAGCACGCATAGTTGGTGACGTCGTCGATGGTGACTGTACATGCGCCACATTCACCGCGGTTACAGCCGATCTTGGTACCGGTCAGACCCAGCTTGTAACGCAGTGTGTGCGCGAGGGTTTCCTGGGGTGCCACGTCGACACGACGCGTACGACCGTTGATGTTAAGGGATATCAGGCGTTCTACGCCGCCGGCGGATCTTGAAGCAGCCGACGCGTAATACAGTCCGGCACCACTTGACGCAGCGGCCCCAACGAATATGACGCCCTTGATAAATCGTCTGCGGGTCAGTCTAGAGTTCACGGATGAATTCTCCACTTATTATTAAAAGATTGATGGAGGCTGGTTTTTGAGCTTGCTACTATAATATTTTATCGCCTGGAACACTAGGCTATGCCCGTTTCAAGCAAGTATCAAGTTCCAATGCAAATTTGTCACAATTTGTGGTGATTCAGCTACAGGCCGGATGAGCTTACGAAAACTTACTCGGTACTCAGGAAATCTTCAATCAATTCCGCCTTTTGGTCAATAAGATAGACGCCATCCAGGTGTCCCCAGGGGCCTTCTATCTCTTCATAGGCACTGCGTTTGCCCAGCCCGATGAGCGTTTCATGGGCCGTACGGGCCAGGTAGGGCTGCAGCAACAGGTCGTTGCTGGCGGGGAGAAACAGTGTTTTTGCGGTAACCGGAGCCAAACCTGCGCCCAGCGTCTCCGAAAAACCGGCCATATACAGTTGGTTGGCCCGCACCAGATACAGTACGTGATTGGCGTCGGCATACCGTGTACGCGCCTCGGCGGCTGCATTCAGCTGCTGCACCACGTTAAAGTCGGCACGAATATCCTGCAGCGGTGCAGTTTCCCGGGGGCCGCTGGCGGCGTAGATCTGGTTGAACATCATCGGGTGCATGGCCTGCAGGGTGACCATGCCTAGTGCCTGCCGCAGACCCACTATCGGCGCATCGCCCTGGTAATAGTCACCGTTATTCCAGTTAGGGTCGGCAATAATGGGGTTGGCCCACTGCTGCAGGGTAGCGATGGTCCATGGATCAACAGCACCCCCGCCAATCACTGAAATGACGCGCTGGACGAAGTCAGGGTAGGCAGTCGCCCAATCCAGAGCCTGCAGGGATCCCATTGATGCTCCAACGACGGCATGCAGCCGGGTCACGCCCAGGCTGTCCAGCAGCGCCTTCTGGACATTGACAAAGTCACGGATGGTGACCACCGGAAAGTCGAGGGCGTAGGGCTGTCCTGTCGCGGGATTGATGCTGGCCGGTCCCGTTGTGGTAACCATGGGGTTATGCGGTTCCTGATTTACCAGAGTGTCCGAGCTGATGACGTAATACTTGTTGGTATCAATGGCTTTGCCGGGCCCGATGATGCTGTCCCAGTAGCCCGGCAGCGCGTCGTCCGGATCATAGCGACCGGCGGCATGGCTGTTGCCGGAAAAGAAATGCGTGATAAGCACAACATTGTCCTTGCGCTCATTCAGCTGCCCATAGGCCTCCCAGCCAACATTGACCTCAGCAATCCTGGCGCCGTTGAATGTCTCAAAGTTCTGCGTTGTGAACACCTGTTTCGACACGATGCCAACCGAGCCGTCGTCGGCCGCAGCTGCCGCACAGATCAGGCACACCATGGCAGCGACAAAAAGGCGGATTTGCGATGCGAAACGTCTGATCTGAATCATGGTGGCAGCTCTCATCTAAAACTGTATCAAGCGGGAATGTTCGACTTTACAGGAGAATATCTCGATACTGCTCGCGCAGCTCGTTTTTAAGCACTTTACCAGTGCCTGTCCGTGGCAGGGACGTCAAAAACTCGATACGGTCCGGCATCCACCAGGGCGCTATGCGGCCCTCCAGGAATTTACGGATGGTGTCAGCATCTATGCCATTTCTGGCCCGGGTCACAATAAATAACACCGGGCGCTCATCCCATTTTGGGTGTCTGGCGCCGATGACTGCACATTCACTGACAGCTTCATGCTGGCTGACGATATTTTCGATTTCCAGTGAGCTGATCCACTCGCCGCCGCTTTTGACCACATCCTTGATGCGATCGACGACCCGGAGGATCCCGTCAGCGTCGATGGTGGCGATATCACCGGTGGCCAGCCAGCCATCCGGAAAGGCACTCATGTCATTATTCTTGAAGTACTGGCTGCAGATCCAGGGTCCGCGAACGCGGAGTTCTCCAGAGGCTTTGCCATCGTGCGGCAGGGCGTGACCGGCAGCATCAAATATTCCCAGTTCGACGCCAAATGCCGCCCGTCCGGCGGAGGTTTGAAGATCCAGGCGGTTGTCGTCAGGCAGACTCAGCGGCCATGAAGCGGGTGGCAGCGAGGTCGCAAGCGGCCCGGTTTCAGTCATGCCCCAGATAGGCTGCCAGTAGACACCATAGCGGCGGTGATAGGTCTCCACCATGCCGCGCGGCGAGGCTGCACCACCAACGCAGACACGTTGTAGAGAGGTTGCTGTGATGTTCTGGTCCAGCCAGTAATTGTGAAGTGTCAGCCAGATGGTCGGCACGCCCAGCCCGACGGTCACTTTTTCAGTGGCTATCAGCTCGGCCATTGATGCGCCGTCCATACCGGCCCCTGGCAGTACCAGTTTGCAACCTGCCAGCGGTGCGGCGTAAGGAGCACCCCAGGCGCCGGCGTGATACATGGCCACCATCGGCAGCAGCACGGTGTCTGGGTGCAGGTCGAGCAGCTCGCGTGAGGCTGTGGCCTGCGCATGCAATACCATAGCCCGGTGAGAGTAGAGCACACCTTTTGGATTACCAGTTGTGCCGGAGGTATAGCACAGGGCTGCTGCGGTGTTTTCGTCAAACCGGGGCCAGTCATAGCTGTCAGGCTGATTCAGAAGCAGGTCTTCGTAGCAGTGCATCGGGCCAAGTGATGTCTCGGGCATGTGCGCGCGGTCGGTCATCACCACAAAACCCTTGACCGAAGTCAGTCGCTCGGCGATCGGCTCAAGCAGTTCTACAAAGCTCAGATCCACAAAGACGTATTTGTCTTCGGCGTGATTGATGACGTATTCGATCTGTTCACTGAACAGCCGCGGGTTCACCGTGTGCAGCACAGCGCCGCGTCCGGAAACTGCGTAATAAAGCTCCATATGACGATGCGTATTCCAGGCCAGAGTTGCCACACAGTCACCAGATTTAATGTCCAGTTGTTCCAGAGCATTGGCCAGTTGTCCACTGCGCCGCCATATTTCCCGATAACTGCTACGGTGGATATCGCCCTCCAGGCGACGCGATACCACTTGTTGATCAGGGTGGTGTCGTCTGCCGTGATCAAGCAGATCAATAATCAGCAGCTGG
Organism: Gammaproteobacteria bacterium UBA2675; assembly: GCA_002354805.1. GTDB lineage: Bacteria > Pseudomonadota > Gammaproteobacteria > Pseudomonadales > Pseudohongiellaceae > Pseudohongiella. Next base: position 77,578 of record DEMH01000014.1, on the reverse strand, counting down.
GAGTCCATCATATTGCCAAGCATAAACAGTGTCTCAGAACAGATTGAATAACAGAATTGCCAGTGCCAGCCCCATCAGCGGGACAACAACGGTGACAGCGCCAACTGCCCAGTAGGCATCCTTGTGAGATTCATTGCAGATGCCGCGAATGGTGGTCACTACGTAACCATTGTGTGGCAATGAATCCAGTGCGCCCGATGAAATGGCCACCACACGATGCAGCTGTTCCGGGTTCACGCCGAGATCCAGGTAATGCGGGCCAACGGCCGGCAGTGCGATGACCTGACCACCGGACGCCGAGCCGGTCAGACCGGCAATGGCGCTGACCGCAATGGCTGCACCAACCAGCTCATTGCCAGGCAGCGAGGTCACGGCCGCGACTGCCAGATCAAACGCTGGCGTCACTCTGGCAACACCACCAAAACCCACGACGGCTGCGGTATTGCCAATGGCAATTAGCGCCCCGGTAGTGGCATTGCCCAACGCTGCCTGCAGGTCGGTAAAAAATCGCCAGTTGATGATCATCAAACTGATCACGCCACCCAGCAGGGCGATGATCAGCGCGTTCTGCATCAGCGTGTCGTGATAGATGAATGATAGTCCCAGTACAACAAGCAGGGGCAACAGTCCGGTTGCCGGATGCGGTAACTCCCGATCGACGAGCTGTGGGTCGGAACTGCGCTCCTGGAAATGCTCGCCACGTTTGACTGCGCTGCTGATGATGCGCTGCAGCCACCAGTAACCAAACACTGCCATGAAAACCGCGACGACCAGGCTGACTTCCCAGGCGGCGTAAGGTGTTGTGCCCAGGTATTCAATGGGTATCCAGTTCTGAATTTCCGGGGAGCCGGCAGAGGTCATTGTGAAGGTGACCGATCCAAACGCCAGTGCGGCAGGAATGAAGCGACGTGGCAGGTTGGCCTCCTTGAACAGGCTCAGTGCCATTGGGTAAACGGCAAATGCAACCACAAAAAGGCTGACGCCGCCGTAGGTTAAAACGGCACAGGCGGCTACAACCGCGAGCACCGCCCGTTGTTTGCCAAGTAGCCCGGTAATCCACGCAGCCACGCTATCGGCTGCGCCGGTATCCTCCATGAACTTGCCGAATATGGAGCCGAGCAGGAACATGAAAAACCAGGATGCAATGAAGCCGGTAAAGCCGGTCATGTAGTTCTGTACAAAATTGATGTCGCCGGTGAATACCGGGATGTTGCTGCTGAAGGCTACTATCAGTGCGCAGAGTGGCGCGCTGATAAAAAGATTCCAGCCACGCAGGGTCAGCACTATGAGCAGGGCCAGTCCTCCGACCAGACCGATTAAACTGATGACTTCCGACATGTGCCCCTCACGTTTTCTGATTATTGGCGTGAACTGATGGTTCCTCAGTGGGGGGTATTGTTCATCAATGTAACGGTGCAACCCATAGTACTATGGTACAGGTCACAAAGCTGACGACTTGGAGTAAGGTGGCTGCCGACCAATAAAAATCACGGGGGAGCCATTCCGATGCAACAGACAACATTCAAATACTCAGCCTGCGCCATGGCCGTGTCAGCCGCGATCAGTGGCCTGGCGACCCCGGCCCTGGCCCAGGACCAGCAGGAACGTCAGCCCGAGGGCAGGATACTTGAGAGTATCGAAGTTACGGCGCGGCGCACCGTCGAGAACATGCAGCGTGTCCCGTTGGCCGTGACCTCGCTGGGCGAAGGTGAAATCGAAACGCGCGGTCTGGACACCATCCTTGAGGTTCAACAGTTTTCTCCCAATACCACCCTGCAGGAAAGCCGGGCCACCAACTCAACGCTGACTGCTTTCATCCGCGGCGTAGGTCAGGAAGACCCGCTTTGGGGATATGAATCCGGTGTTGGTATTTATGTAGACGATGTCTATCTTGCCAGACCACAGGGTGCTGTCCTTGATATTCTGAATATACAGCGTGTTGAGGTACTGCGCGGACCGCAGGGCACACTGTACGGCAAGAACACGGTCGGCGGCGCGCTTAAGTATGTGACGCAGCGCATGAGTGGTGATGCCGAGCTCGACACGAAACTGACGGTTGGCAACTATGGCCAGCGCGATCTGAAACTGGTGGGCCAGGTGCCGGTAACCGACAGGTTCTATCTTGGTTTCGGTTATGCCGACCTTAACCGCGACGGCTATGGAAAGTTTCTGGTCAGTGACCTGCCGGGACAGGACCTGGAGAACTACAACAAAGACCTTCAGGCGTTTCGTGTAACCGCCGAATATGCGCCACTTGATAATGTCTTCATGCAGCTGGGTTATGATCGCACTGATGACAAATCCAACTCCAAGGGTGGCTATCGCTTACTCCCCAGTCTGTTGACCAATCAGGCGCCAGTACCCGACAGCATTTACGATTCCTATACCAGCCTGCCGACTGAAAACCGGGTAGAGACCGAAGGTGTCAATCTGACCGTAACCTGGGATGTCAATGAGCGTGCGACGCTGAAATCTATTACCTCTCGCCGCGAGAATTACTCGCCGGTCAATATTGATTTCGACAATACACCGCTGCGTATCTTTGATGTACCGGCTATCTATGAAGACGAGTGGTTCACCCAGGAGCTGCAACTGAACTACCGCGGCGCCAACTGGAATGTTGTGTCCGGACTTTATTATTTTGATTCAGAGTCCTGTGGTGTATTTGACGCGATCCTGGAAAGGCTGGGACAGTCTCTGGGCGCCGCTGGTCTGACCCGTGAAGTATCGGGCTGCAGTAATGGCACAAGCACCGCTGTGTATGCTGATGGTACCTACCGAATCAACGATCAGTGGAGCGTCAGCGGTGGCCTGCGTTATACCAAGGACGAAAAGGATGCCCTCGTACGCAACGGCTTGATCTTTGCGACCGTCTACCCTGAGTCTGGCTGGGTTCCCGGCTATACAAGGGCGCCTGGAACTGGCACGCCGGTCGTGCTGGATGATTCCGCTGACTGGTCCAAGGTGACGCCACGCATAAGCGTTGAGTATCAGGCAACAGAAGACACCATGTTTTATGCCAGCTACAGCGAAGGCTTCAAATCAGGTACCTTCAATCCACGAGCGGAGCGCGCTGAACCCGCAGCTGATCCGGAAGACGTGCAGTCCTATGAAGTGGGCGTCAAGACTGACCTGACATCGACATTCCGACTGAATGCTGCCGCCTTTATGCTGGATCACAAGAACCGTCAGTACATTGCTGTGATTCCTGACCCCAACAATGCTGCAGCGCTGAACCAGCGACTGGGTAACGTGGGTCAGTCAGATGCGACTGGTGCTGAATTCGAGTTTACCTGGCTGGCTACGCAGAACCTGAGTCTGTTCGGCAACATCGGCGTGATCGATGCCAAGTTCAAGAATGTATTCAGCTTTGATGCAAATCTGAATCGTATCGATATCACAGACAATTTTGTGATCACCAATACGCCTGAGCGCACCATGAATGTCGGCTTTACCTACGACATGCCGCTGGCGTCGGGTGATATCGCGGTAACTGGCAACTACAGCTATCGCAGTAAATACAGCCTGACGGAGCTCGGCAATGTGCTGGAGCAGGACGCCTACGGCGTGCTGAACCTTGGCATCACCTGGACCAGCATGGATGACAAATGGGCTCTGGGCCTGCATGGCAAAAACCTGACTGATGAAGAGTTTTTGGTGGGTAACTATGCATTTCTGGGCGCTGCCAATGCGTCCCTGCCGAATGGATATGCACCGGGCCTGGGTGGCGACACCACTCTCATCGGTTACTACGGTGCGCCGCGTACAGTAAGTCTCTCTCTGGGATACCGCTTCTGACTGTGAGTAGTGGGTAGCTCCTCATGACCCTGGCCACCATGATAGCTTTCGTGGTGGCTTTTTTTTTACTGCTGGTTTAACGTGAATGCCGTATGTTTATCAGTCCTGAAGCCCGTAACATGACCACAAGCCCACCTGAGTCTCTGGATACCATCAAGGCTGTTATTGCCGATGATCATCCGCTATTTCGGGCGGCGCTTCGACAGACCTTAAGTTCTACGCTTGCCGCCAGTGTGCATGAGGTGGCGAGCTTTACAGAGCTTATGCAGTGTCTTGATGATGATGCCCGGATCGAGCTGATTTTTCTTGATCTCAATATGCCTGGCAATCAGGGTCTGGCCGGGCTGACTGCCATCAGAAACCAGTTTCCTGACATCCTGGTGGTGGTTGTGTCTGCCAATGAGCAACAGGACGTAATTGCGCGGGCCATGAGTTTTGGTGCCAGTGCCTATGTGCCCAAGTCTACGCCATTACCTGAGATTGTCATGGCGGTGGAGACCGTCCTGGCAGGCGACAGCTGGCTGCCAAAGCATTTGCGCGCCAGCTTGACGGGGCAGTCGAATCGATTGCATCAGGAATTCGCGTTTAAACTGGGACAGTTGACACCTCAGCAATTCAAGGTGTTGCGCTGCCTCGCAGATGGCCTGCTGAACAAGCAGATTGCTCATGAGCTGGATATTCAGGAGACAACGGTAAAGCAACATGTTTCTGCGATACTGCGCAAGCTGGGGGTGATCAACCGTACTCAGGCTGGTGTGCTGTTTCACGACATGCTGCGCGCGGATGATGAAGACAATAATCCAGCGGAAAGTCTGTCTTAAAGCGTATTTTTCAGTAGCCGTTTGAGCGCTGCCTGTTTCACCGGTTTCGGCAGAAACAGGGCATTGACCTCTATTACCTGTTCACGAATATGTTCGTCAGGATCAGCTGTGCTCAAAATGGCCGGGATGTCGGCCCGGAAATGACGTCGCAACTGCCTTATCGCCTCCGTGCCAACTTCCTGGTCAGACAAATGGTAATCAACGAATAACAGGCCGGGACGACTGTTCAGCTGCAGGGCGTCGTGCAGCGTTGCAAAAGCATGTACCTGCGCGCCCCAGCCGTTGAATAATGAAGAAAGTGCTTCACGTATATTGTTGTCGTCATCGAGAATCAGCACCTGTGTGTTGTCAGGCACCGACCAGCTTGCTCGGTCTGGCAGTGCTGTGCCTGGTCGCAGTGTCGCCGCGCTGGTCAGTCTGCTCGGCCAGTGGCTTACAGGTAGCGTAATACCAAAACAGGTGCCTTTGTCCAGGGTGGAGTGCAGCCGTAATGGCAGATCCAGCAGTTTGCACATGCGGTCAACTATCGCCAGGCCAAGCCCAAGTCCTGGGTTGTGATCCTGCTGATCCAGCTGCTTAAACTCCATGAATATTTCCTGAAATTTTTCAGGAGGGATACCACGGCCTGTGTCCCACACCTGAAGTTCTACGCGATTGCCAGACCGGCGCCGAATACCGCAAACAATACGACCACTGTTGGTGTAACGTATTGCATTGGTAAGCAGGTTTTGCAGGATGCGCTGGAGAATTTTCTGGTCGGTGTGGACCACTGCCTGCGTATGGTGCATGCGCAGCCTAAGGCCTTTTTCCTGGGCCAGCATCTGGAACGATGCCTGCAGGGGTTCCATGATATCCCAAAGCGCAATGTCACGCTTCACGGGTTGCAGCTTGCCTGACTCCAGTTTGGTCATTTCCAGCAGCATGGTCAGCAGCTCTTCGGCGTTCTGCAGGGATTGTTGTATCTGCTGCGCCAGTCTGGCTTCGTCGTGCTGCACGCGCTGCAGGAGCATTTCGCAGAACAGACTCGCTGCATTGAATGGCTGCATCAGGTCGTGCCCGGCGGCAGCGAAGAATTTCGATTTGCTCTGATGGGCCTGCTCTGCGGCCAGTTTGGCTTCTGACAAAGCCTGCGTGCGCTCCGCGACACGTGCCTCCAACTCCAGGTTAATGCGGCGCAGCTCGTTCTGGGCGTTGACCAGTTCTGTGATGTCCGTGTAGGTGGTGACGAATCCACCATCCGGCATGGGATTGCCCTGCAGTTCAATGATCTGTCCTGAAGGTTGCTGTCTCTGGTAACGATAGCGGCTGCCGGTTCTAAGGTGCTCCAGTCGTTTGGCTACTTCTTCCTCAATGCTCGCATTGGGCGCGCCAAACAGTCCGCGACTGGCATTGAAATGCAGAATCTCGTCAATTGCGACACCGGCACGTATAAGCCCTTCCGGATAATCAAAAATCTCCAGATAACGACGGTTCCAGGCCACCAGCCGCAGTTCCTTGTCGATCACACTGATGCCCTGCGGAATGTTCTCAACGGATGCCTGCAGCAGCTCACGATTGAAGCGATATAACTGAGAGGCTTCCGACGCCCAGTCGACTACTTCGTCTACCGCAACCGGCGATGTCCTGGCCAGGCTGCTGATCAGCAGGCGGCTGGCCGCACTGCCAATCGCGCCGGCCAGCTCGCGCTCAAGTCGAGAAAGAAGAGCCGGATGTACCAGTTTTTCGTCGGGCAGATCGGCAATGGTCAGACCGAGGCGTTTGTCGAGACCGCCAGCGTCAGCCGGATCGACAAAACGCGTTAGCACGGCCCGCAGCTTTCCCCAGGTTACCTGTTGCATTTCGTCCACCGGAGCAGACTCATTATCTGGCCGAGTGAATTGTTGCGCCTGGCTGCGTTCAACGGCACTCTGTCGAGTCAGTATGGAAACCAGTATGTAAATCAGTATATTGGCGGCGAGACTGGTTACGACTCCGTGGCTGATGGCCAGGTCGGAAAGTGTTCCCGACGGGTTCAGGGATGGCAATAGCAGCATTACAGTCCACACCGCTGTCCCGGCCAGCAGGCCAGCCATGGCCCCATGGCGGCTGGCTCGCGACCACAGCAGACCTCCGAACATTGCAGGCGCCAGTTGTGATACCAGGGCCATGGCAATCAGACCGTTGCTGACCAGCGGGATGCCACCCTGAGTGAGCTTGTGATAGACGTAGGCCAACAGGATGATGATCACCATTGTAAGGCGGCGTGTCAGCAGAATGTCGGCAGGCATTAAATTGGAGATCAGGTTTCCGGCTCGGCGGCTGCGGATCCATATCGGTGTAATCACGTCATTGGAGATCATGATGCTCAAGGCCAGAGTCGCCATGATGACCATACTGGTTGCTGTCGACAGGCCGCCAATGAACGCGATCAGGCTGATGTCCGGACGGTCGGCCAGGATGGGCAGTGCAAGCAGGAAGGTATCCTGGGATTGTGCCTCAGGCACCAGCAGCATGCCGCCCATGGCGATCGGCAGGATAAAAAAGTTGATGGCAAACAGGTATAGCGGGAAAGCCCAGCGAGCCTTTTTCAATTCTTCCGGGCTGTTGTTCTCAATAAAATTGACCTGGAATTGTCTCGGCAATACAAACATGGCCAGCGCACCCAGCAGCATGTGAGTGACGTAGATATACACCCCGTTCTCTTTGGGCTGCAGCATGCGCTGCGCGACCGGGTCAGAAGCCGTTTTGATAATCAAATCGTTGATGCCATCAAACAGCTGGTAGCTGACAAACAGGCCCACAATGGCGAAGGCTACCAGCTTTACAACCGATTCGAAGGCAACCGCATCCATCAGGCCAGGATGCTGTTCGGCCAGACTCAGCCGGCTGGCACCGAACAGAATGGCAAAGCCAATCATGGCCAGGGCAACCGCTGCGGCCAGGTCTACGAACCAGGGGGCAAGTGTGGGCTCAATACTGGTAACCGCTGCAAAGCTGGCGGCCACAGCGCGCAACTGCAAGGCGATATAGGGGATCAGTGCGACCAGGCAGATCAAGGCCACGGCTGCGGCCAGCGTCGGAGACTTGCCATAGCGTGAACCAATCAGGTCGGCGATAGACGTCAGGTTCTGTTGCTTGACCAGCTTCAGCATCTTGATCTGAAACTGATGAGCAAACAGAAAAACACAGATGCCGCCAAGATAGGTCGGTGCGAACCACCAGCCGTAATTGGCGGCCTGGGTCACTGTGCCATAAAAGGCCCAGGTGGTGCAGTGAACGCCAAGCGCCAGGGTATAGCGCCAGGGTCGCACCGTATTACTGGTTCGCCTTTCACCGCGTGAGGCAATGCCAAACAGCAGAGTCAGGTAGATCACTGCCGCAATCAGTACGGTGGAAATCGATAGCATCGCTAGTGTCGTTTTGTTGTCCTTATCGACCCCATGGTATCACCCGGCAAACAAAAAGCCGACGATTCTGGTTGCATCTCCGGCAATCATCATTGCCACGCCTATCCACTGTTTGGTGGGCATCTTGTCTCTCAGTCTGGAATGAATCCATGCAACAGTTGGCCGGGAAGGAGTGACAAATACTGCAACACCTGAAGACATGAGTGCACCCAGCCAGTCAGACTCCAGAGAGTGGGTGACTACATTAGTCGAAGAAACGACAAGCAGAAGAAACAATATCGCTTTTATGAGTGCCGAATTGATCATCTGCCTGCGCTCCAGATGGGTTTTATTTTCTTTCAGGATGAGTGGCCGTCGACAAAATCCTGCAGACCGAGCATGTCTGCTCCGTGACTGTTAATTGACTTGCTAAGATCCGTCTCCATCCAATTAGGTTGTAGTCGCTATTCAACATCATTTCCTGGATTTTATTCGCTTGCTGATTTACGCCCCATGGGCCGCCACGCTGATTGTGGTAAAATGCCGCCGTTTTCAGCGTCAGCGCCATACGGCCAGATGCACATGTCCCGTCAAGACAGGAATCACACATGACTGTAATCAAGCAAGACGACCTTATTCAGAGCGTGGCCGATGCGCTGCAGTACATCTCTTACTACCACCCTCTGGACTTTATCCAGGCGGTCAACGAAGCCTACGAGCGCGAGGAGTCACAGGCGGCCAAAGATGCCATGGCGCAGATCCTGATCAACTCCCGGCTGTGTGCCGAAGGCAAGCGGCCAATCTGTCAGGACACCGGCATCGTGACCGTATTCATCAAAATCGGCATGAATGTCCAGTGGGAAGCAAACAGCAGCGTGGCTGACATGATCAATGAAGGGGTGCGTCGTGCCTACCTGCACCCGGACAACGTCCTGCGTGCCTCCATCCTGGCCGATCCGGCCGGCGCCCGTAAAAACACCAAAGACAACACGCCTGCCGTTATTCACATGGAAGTCGTGCCAGGAGATACGGTCGATGTCATCGTGGCTGCCAAGGGAGGCGGCTCCGAGAACAAGGCAAAAATGGTCATGCTGAACCCCAGCGACAGCATCGTTGACTGGGTCGTCAAGACAGTGCCGACGATGGGCGCCGGCTGGTGTCCGCCCGGCATGCTGGGTATCGGTATTGGTGGCACTGCTGAAAAGGCTGCCGTCCTGGCCAAGGAAGCGCTGATGGATCCGATCGATATTCATGAACTGCGCGAGCGTGGTCCACAGAATCGTGTTGAAGAGCTGCGCCTGGAGATCATGGACAAGGTCAATGCGCTGGGTATCGGCGCCCAGGGCCTGGGTGGCTTGACCACCGTTCTTGATATCAAAATCAAGGATTACCCCACACACGCAGCGTCCTTGCCGGTGGCAATGATTCCGAACTGTGCAGCGACGCGCCACGCACACTTTGTGCTGGACGGATCGGGACCCGCGCACCTGCAGCCGCCCAAGCTGGAGGACTGGCCGCAGATTACCTGGGACGCAGGCCCTACGGCGCGCCGGGTAAATCTGGACACCGTCACTGCTGAAGACGTTGCCAGCTGGAAGCCGGGTGAAACTCTGCTGTTGTCAGGCAAGATGCTGACGGGGCGCGATGCCGCTCACAAGCGCATGGTTGATATGTTCAATCGTGGTGAATCGCTGCCTGATGGTGTCGACCTGAAGGGACGCTTTATCTACTACGTGGGCCCGGTTGATGCGGTTCGTGATGAGGTGATCGGGCCAGCTGGTCCGACCACGGCTACGCGCATGGACAAGTTCACCGATACAATTCTTGAAAAAACCGGCCTGCTGGGCATGATCGGCAAAGCGGAGCGCGGCCAGGTGGCCATTGACGCCATCCAGAAACACAAAGCGGTCTACCTGATGGCCGTTGGTGGCGCAGCATACCTGGTGTCGAAGGCGATCCGGGATGCCCGTATCGTTGCCTTCGAGGATCTGGGCATGGAAGCGATCCATGAGTTTGTGGTCGAAGATATGCCGGTGACGGTTGCTGTTGACGTTAATGGCAGCTCGGTGCATCGAACCGGACCTGCCGAGTGGCAGGCGAAGATCGCTGAAGCCAGACCTGTCAAAGTAACTGGCTGATCTGCAGGTCAATCAGACAGGCTTCGGGAGACCCGGGTAATAGCGGTCTCCCGAAGCTCCAGCCGTTCTGGCGCTGCAATATTAAACATCCTGACTTTCTGTACCCGCCATACGCGTTTCCCACTGACCTGTTCTTGTACCGTTCCCGCCTCGGGATAAGTTGATGGTGCTCTTTTTTGAAAAATTTCGCAGAGTCGCGACGGATTCTCGCGGGCTGCCCGTATCAACATATGTAAACAGACATATACTGGCTGAGCCAGAATGGGAGACTTATCATGAGTAAACGAAATTATCTGATCGCACTGACTGCATTTTGCGCCGCGGGTGCCTTTCAGGTGTCTGCTCAGGACGCCGGTCACGGCCAGGGCCATGGACAAGGCCAGGCGCAGGCACAAGCCCGCTTTGACGCGCTGGATGTTAATGGCGATGGCAATCTGACGCTTGAAGAATTCGCAGCGGCACCGATGGCCAACTTTGAGCGTCAGGACACCAACGGTGACGGTGCCATCAGCAGGCAGGACGCTCTTGAGCGCGCGTTTCAGCGGCTCGACCAAGATGGTAACGGCCTGATTTCGGAAGATGAAATGCGTCCACAAAGAGGCATGCAACAGATGGGTGAAATGGATCCACAGCAGCGCCGTCAAATGCGTGAACGTATGGGTGAAATGAGCCCCGAACAGCGCCGTCAGATGCGTGAGCGGATGGCGAGCATGACAGAGGAACAGCGAGCTGCGATGCGCGAGCGTATGGAAGAGCGACGTCAGGCTGGTCCAAATGGTGAACAGCAGTCAGACCACAGGGATCATTGATAGAGATCTGTTTCCGCGCGCGGCAGCTACTGCCAGGCAAGACATATGTCGATTGAAGAGCAGATGATGCAGGCAATCGTTGCTGGACGGCAAGATGCCTATGCCCGCGCGGTCCATCAGTATGGCCGTCTGATAGCTGCTTATGCTTACCGCTTGCTGGGCAACCAGGCTGAGGCTGAAGATGTTGCGCAGGAGACCTTCCTGAAGTTATGGACCCAGGCAGCGCGCTGGGATCCCGCACGGGGCAACGTGTCCGCCTGGCTGCACCGTATCGCGCACAACCTGTGTGTCGATAATCTGCGGAAACGGTCAGCGCTGGCAATTGACGCAGACCTTGATAGCGTTATTGATACCGGCGCAGCAGCTGCCGACCTGGGGCTGGCTGCGCAGCGCCAACACGAACGGTTGCAGCAACTGATTGGCGGATTGCCGGAGCGACAGCGCAGCGCCCTGATTCTGGTTCACTACCAGGGCTTATCGAATCAGCAGGCAGCCGATGTGCTTGATGTATCGGTTGATGCGCTGGAGTCCTTGCTGGCGCGTGCGCGCCGTGCCCTGAAGAGTCAAATGTCCGTGGAGGATAAATAATGTTGTCGAGAGATCGACTGATCAGTCTGATTGACGCCTACGGTGGAGATCTGCAGCGATGGCCAGCGGCCGAGCGCGAGCTTGCCAAGCAGTGCCTGGACAACTATCCCGAGCTGCTTGCTGAGCTGAAAAATGCACAGGCTCTGGACAGCTGGTTAAGCGATTCGCAGACTCCGGCATTCGCGGGTCTTGAGGCGCGCCTGCTGGCTCAGCCCTTACCGCCTCGTCGAGCAGGCATTCTGGAGCGGGTAGGGCACTGGCTGATGGCGGATACCTCCGCGGGAGCAACTCAATGGTGGCGACCCGCGGCGCTGGCGTGTATTCCGCTGATGCTTGGTCTGTACGTTGGCCTGCAGTTGAACATGGACAATGATACGAATACCTGGCTGACGACAGATGAGGAGTTGTACTGGATGGCGCTGGGTGAAATTGCCGAGGAAACGCCATGATGCTTTTGCGAAAGAACATGCTGGTCATTGCCCTGCTGGTATCGGTGGCCGTGAATCTGTTTTTGGCTGGAGTAGTCGGTGCGCAGCTGTTCAGCCGGCCTGAGCCGCCGCCTGCGCCGGTAGGCATGATGTGGATGAACCAGTCACTGGATCCTCAGGCGCGCGACAGGGTGCAGACGCAGATGCGGCAAGCCAATGAGGAATTACGACAGGTGCGGCGTCAGATGCTTCAGGCGCAACGCGAAGTGAATCAGTTGCTGGTTCAGGATCCTCTGGATACTGAGGCGCTGACGGGTGCCTTCGCACGACTGCGACAGGCCAGTGAAGCTTACCAGGAGCGCAGTCACGGCCAGTTGCTTAACCTGATGAGCCGGCTGACGGTTGAACAGCGGCAGCAGGCACTGCGTCGGCTGAGTGTCCGGCGTGCTGAGGAACGCCCCCCGGCCGCACGCCGACCGCCTGCTGACACGCCATCGACTCCGCAATAGTTCCGAGCGGCCCGATTGAGCTGTGAAGCGGTTTCGCCTGTTTGCTGCTGTCAGTCAATCATGTCGCCGTAGGGCGACTGGTGCCGGGTTGAGATTTCGTGTGTGTGTCCTGGCACTTTGATAGCGTCACGGCTGATCCCCAGCTCTTCACCGCCCAGTACATTGTGGTCAAATCGATAAATGACCTCTGCAGTATTGCGTCGAACCGACTCGTCATAGTCAGCAATTTTCTGCTTGACTGATTCATTGCGTTCGGCCCAGGCCGCGGTCGCCGACTTGCCATGCCGCTTCTCCAGCATTTTGCGTGTCTGCTGTGGCGACAGCACGGAGGCAGTGGCATTGTTGCCGCCGAACCCTTTGGCATTGATCAGCACAGCATCCATCGCATCCGTGCCAACCTCAGTGTGGCTCAGCAGAAAATTGAGGTGGCTGCCGTGCACATCGTCGGCAACTTTATCCACCGTGGTGATACCCGGAATGATGCCGTACTGCCACACGCCCAGGCTGGCTACCAGCTGGTCGCCGGATGCAGACGCCAGAGAGTGTCCGACATAGGTTTTGAGAGCCGTCACAGGCCATTTCTCAATGCCCCAGGTTTGTGCCAGCGTGTTGAAGATATGGGACTCGGTCACGCGATTCTGAGGGGTGCCAGTGCCGTGTGCCTGAACGTAACTGCGTTGTTGCAGGCCCTGTTCGCCAATAACAGCCGCGGTTGCCGCCATCGCCTTCGCCATGGTGATGTAGTTACCGGCGCCCGGGCTGGAGATGGATTTCTTGTAGCCATCAGCGTTCACAAACACATCATTGACTGACCCATAAATATTGGCGCCCAGTTCCAGAGCCAGTTTGTCGTCACAAAGGATGACAAACTGTGCTGACTCACCCAGTGTGAATCCGGCATTATTGCCAAACGGGCGGCAGGCCCGACGATGATCCGGGGCACTCAGTCCTTTGTCAGCATCCAGTGCCAGCAGCGCTGCATCGTCCACCAGGGCGCCCATGGTGTGGTAGCCATCCATGACTTCCGGTACCAGTGGTGCTTCGGCGGTGCCGACAATAACCAGTCGGTGGGTACCGTTACGAATGTCGCGGATGCCCTGACGCAGGTTATAGAGGAATGTGGCGCATGCTGCAGCGTTAGTGCCGGTTGTCCCTAAATTGCCCAGTACGTAGGCATTGATAAAGTCAGCTGGCATTTCAGCAAAACCCAGGGCCAGTTGCTTGGAACTGACTTTTTTGCCAAGCAGACGTGCCTGCAGCAATCCGCCATTACCGTCATAGTCGAGCTGGCTCATGCTGCTGCCGGCGTAAACACTGATCTGATCGGCTGATACATGCTGGAGTACAGTCTGCCAGTCCACACCCAGTGACTGTATCGCATCACTGGCGCCAAACACCGTCATCTGCAAACCGCGTGGATGATTGCGCGACTGATAGAGGGCCCGCGGATCAAATCCGCTGGGCAGCTGGCCTGCAGAGTTGACCGCAGATTTGCGCGTGTTTTCGGTCATGATCTCCAGCGATGTGGGGATTTCGACATCTACCTGTCCATTGCCGGCATCACTCAGCAGCCAGTCCATTGGTATGCGATCTGGCAAGTGCTGGCGCCGCATACGGAATCGGATTGGGCTGTTGTCGCTGGCGTTCAGTACAGCCTTTTTGTGGTAGGGCAGGCGAGCAGGATCAAACAGATTGTTTTCAAGTTTTCGGATCAGCGTGCCGTGCCTGAGCTGCTCATCAATGCCCTTCAGGTAGGGTTCTAGCTCGACGGCTTTGTTATTAAGCGGATTGAACCAGCGGCCTTCGCGCCATTGCAGCAAGCCCATGAGGCTGGCCAGGCTGGCTCTGGTCTGCATCGCGTCCTGCGCGTCCAGCTGATCCATTACCAAGCGGCGGTACCCATGATGTGAGGAACTGCGGCCTGCCGGGTTGATCCCGCCGAAGCCAATAATCACGGGAAGTGCTGTCATCCGATAATTCTCCTTGACGCTATGACGGCCAGTGCAACGACTGCTACGATATGAGTAATATAGCTAAACACCCTTTGTATTATTATGTCGTTACAGTCAAACAATATGGCATTTAAGACACCAGTCTCGTCAATTGACGAACTACAGCCCTTGTTTGCCCGACTGGGGATACCGGCCGATTACCCCACTACTTCGGGCTTGCCGTTTCATCCCGAGCCGGATCGGCTGGTTGATGCGGGTCATGACATGTTCCAGCGTCCCGTGCAGTTGACGCCAGCGGCCTTGCAGGCCTGGCTGGCCATGCAGGCAGCGGCTGCGCGTGACGGCATTACCCTGCAATTGATCTCGGCATTTCGCAGTGTGGCTTATCAGGCAGACCTGATTAAACGCAAGCTTGCCACTGGCCGAACGCTTGAAGATGTCCTTGCCTACACGGCGGCCCCCGGTTTCAGCGAGCACCACACCGGGCGTGCCATTGACATCGGCACACCGGGCAGCAAACCACTGGAGACAGAGTTCGATGGTACAGCTGCTTACGCCTGGTTAATGGCCAATGCGGAGGATTACGGATTTTTGTTGTCCTATCCTGAGGGAGGGACCGGAATGATCTGTTACGAGCCCTGGCACTGGTGCTATCACGAGACAATCGACGCGCATCTGTTAGACAAAACTGAATTTAAGGAGTAGGCTGAAATTATCATGGGAGTATGTGTTTGATGACTCGATTGTGGTTTGGTTTGACCCGGATGGCATGTGTGACGATGGTGGTCCTGTCATTCGCTGGATGGAAAGTTAGTGCCCAGTCAGACAGTGAAGTCGCTGCTCCTGATCCCGAGTTTCAACAGTGGCTGCAGCAGCTAATCGCCGAAGCGAGAGAAGCCGGCATCTCCGAAAATATCATCGATCAGGCGCTGACAGGGTTGGCGCCCATCCCCCAGGTCGTAAGCAACGACCGTAATCAGGCCGAATTTGTCGAAACGCTGGCTCAGTATCTGGACAAGCGTGTCACCGACTGGCGCATCCAGACGGGCAGGACGCGCATGGCGCAGCACCGCGATGTACTTAATCAGGTAGCTGCCGAATATGGTGTGCCGGCCCGCTTCATCGTCGCCATATGGGGTATCGAAACCAATTACGGCAATTTCACAGGTGGCACAGACGTGATTCGTGCCCTGGCCACGCTCGCCTACGACCCACGCCGCGCTGCCTACTTTCGGGGTGAGCTGCTGTCCGCACTGCGCATTCTTCAGGAGGGTCATATCGACCATCCGAACATGAAAGGCTCCTGGGCTGGCGCCATGGGTCAAAGCCAGTTCATGCCCTCCAGCTTCATCAATCACGCGGTAGATTTTGACGGTGACGGCCGGGTCGACATCTGGACGACCGAGGCTGATGTCTTTGCGTCGATTGCCAACTACCTGCGTAATGCCGGCTGGCAGTCTGGTGAACGCTGGGGACGGCAAGTCACACTGCCTGCCGACTACCACGATCGCGCCTCGCAGTGGAGCCAGGAGAATGTCAGCTACTCATGCAGTGTGCTGCGTCGCCATACTGTGCAGCGCCCGGTGGACGAGTGGCAGCTCGAGGGCGTGCGCCAGGCTGATGGCAGCGACTTACCGACTTCAGACATCGAAGCGTCAATTGTGCTGCCGGACGGCGCCGACGGACCTGCATTTTTGACTTACCAGAACTTTCGCGCACTGCTCAGCTACAACTGCGCCAACAATTACGCGCTGGCGGTTGCCAGACTGGCCGACAGTTTCTGATCACGTCTGCAAACTGGCTGATACAGCCGAGGAGGAGTTGACCTATAAAGTGACCAAAAAAATAGAAAAGTGATCACCGTTAAATCAGGAGACAAGTGATTATGTCCAATGAATTTCAGGTAGTGTTTCACAATCTCGAACAAACAGAAGCTATTGTTGACGCCGTTAACAAGCGAATCGATAAATTGCGTCGCTTCTGCAGTGACATCATAGGTGGTCGTGTGGTTCTTGATTCGCCCCACAACAATCACCACAAGGGTAAAGTCTACTCCGTGACCCTTGAGTTACACACCCCGAACAAGCCTGTGGTTGTTACGCAGGAGCAGCATGACAATCACGCACACGAAGATCTCTATGTGGCGATTCGCGATGCGTTTAACGCCGCCGAGCGCCAGTTGAAGTCTGTCGACAAAAAACACCGCAAAGAAGCCATCCACAAGATGCCGGAAGCCGTTGATGACGGCATGGGCGATCTGGCCGATGACGAAGAGCCTGAATACACCAGCGCTACCGGCTAACGACCACGGTCGATCGTCAATGTGAAGGGGGAGGTCTGCTGCGGCGGGCCTCTCCTGACAGAAACCAGGACATTTCAATCTCAGAATCCTCCACCGAACTTCGCTCGCAAGCTCCTTTCAAGTTACACTTTCAACAATTCATAAATAGTTGAGGTTAGTGTTTTATGTCTGATGCAAAAAACGACGTGCTGCGAACAGAGCTTGAGGCAGCCGCATTCCGGCGACTGCTGAGACACCTGGATGAAAACAAACAGGTGCAGAACATTGATCTGATGGAGCTGGCTGGATTCTGTCGTAATTGTCTTGCCAAATGGTATGCCGCTGAAGCGCAGGAGCGGGGAGTTGCCATGGATTACGAGCAGGCAAGGGAACGGGTCTATGGCATGCCCTACGCTGAATGGAAAGAAAAATATCAGACACCCCGCTAGCGCGGGCTGTCACCCTTCCTGATGCACGTTGAACACCTTGTTGCGGACCAGTCGTCGGTAAGCATTAGGGGTTACCCCCTGCAGGCGCTTGAAAAGCCCCGTGAAATAACTGACGTCCTGGTAAGCGACAGCAAAGGCGATTTCCGCAATGCTGAGGTTGCTCTGTTTGAGCAGCTCGCGTGCCTGGTCAACGCGAACTTCCTGCAGATACTGCATGGGCGTCTTGCCGGCCGCCAGCCGAAAGCGACGATTAAACGTGCGACTGTTCAGGCCGAAGCGTTGTGCCACCTCGGTGAGGTTGATCGTTTCCGTATAGTGTTTCTGCAGCCACTCCTGAACCTTGATGATCTGCTCATCGTGATGGCTGTTTTTTTGATCAGTCGCCAGCAAAAGAGCTTCGAATGAGCGCTTGAGCTCGTGCGTGAAATGGCGTGCCACTTCGTCCGCGATCTGCGCATCAAACAGTACTTCGACAAAATGCAGCATGACATCGCGCACGGCGTTGACGCTGCCCGTGCAATACAGCCTGTCCTGGTGTGTGATAAAGCGTTTTCTCTGGAGATTAACGCGCGGATACTCTCTGGAAAAATCGTCAAAGTAGCGCCAATGAGTCGTCGCCGTGCGATCGTCCAGCAGTCCCGCCTCTGCCAGGAAGTAACTGCCTGTGCCGACGCTGCAGAAGGTGGCACCTTGCTGATATTGCTGCTGCAGCCAGTCAACCATCCGTGCATGGCGCCGCACTGCCGCGCGCGGATTGCCCCACAGCGCGGGAATGAAAACCAGACTGCTTTCCGCTACCTGGTCAAGAGAGGTGGTCGGCGTCAGCGAGATGCCGGCGGTCATGGGCAATGGTTCTATGTGCTCGGCAACAATATCCAGTTGCAGCTGTCGCTGGCGTCGGTGTTGCCGCAGTCCGTGAATCGTGTCGGCAGCACTCATCATCTCCAGTGGTATGGATACGCTGGAGGCCAGAGCCTCGGGCAGGGCCAGCATGCAGACACGTTTCATGGCTGCATGTTATAACGAATTGAAACAATCCAGTAGCTGGCGCGGCCGGTAGGAGAGTTGATGGTAACTTCATCGTCAAGCTGGCGGCCAAGCAGCGCTCGACCCAGAGGCGCATCCATGCTGATGTAGCCGTCGTGGTCACCGACTTCGTCGGGTCCGACGATACGGTACTGATTCACGTCGCCGGCCTCATTCTCAAGCTCCACCCAGGCGCCAAAATAGACTTTGTTCGTATCATCGGGAGGGCGGCGGACCACCGTGGCGGCCTCCAGCCGTTTGCGCAAATAACGCACCCGCCGGTCGATTTCACGCAGCCGCTTTTTGCCGTAGATGTATTCGGCATTTTCGGATCGATCACCCAGTGCAGCTGCATCACTGACCTGCTGTGTGACCAGGGGCCGTTCCTCACGCCAGAGCGTATCCAGCTCCTGCCGCAGTCGGGCTTCGCCCTCTGCGGTCAGGTAGTTGGATTTTGGCGGGGCAGGTGGTCGGTAGCGGCTCATCCGTTCTGCTGAGCAAACTCCTTCATGAAGTCTGCCAGTGTCTGACAGCCTTCCAGTGGCATGGCGTTGTAGATTGACGCCCGGATGCCACCTACCAGTCGGTGGCCCTTCAGCGCGTAGAGGTCACGGGCCAGGGCTTCATCCAGGAATTTCTTGTCGAGCGCGCTGTCTTTCAGGTTAAAGGTCACATTCATGTGTGACCGGTGTGCCTTTTGAGCAGAGCCGATGTAGAAATCATGGCTGTCAATCACGTCATAAAGCAGCTTGGCTTTTTGCGCGTTAAGCTGTTCGAAAGCCGGCAGTCCGCCCTGGGCCTTCAGCCATTTGAGCATCAGATTCATGATGTAGATGGCAAATGTGTTGATGGTGTTGGGCATGGAATGATTTTTTTCGAAGGTCGCGTAATTGAGCAGCGACGGCGTCTGCGGCAGCGCGTGGCCAATCAGGTCTTTGCGGACCAGTACCACGGCCATACCTGAGGGGCCCAGGTTTTTCTGCAGGCCAGCGAAAATCAGGCCAAACTGGTCAAAGTTCAGTTTGCGTGACAGCAGTTCGGAAGTCATGTCAGCAACCAGCGGGATATTGCCTGTGTCAGGGAACTGATTCCAGCGGGTACCGAAAATTGTATTGTTGCTGGTCAGATGGACATACGAGGTATCCGGGTCCAGCGCGCTGACGTCAAGCTCGGGAATATGGTCAAAGTTGCTGGCCTCGCTGCTGGCGGCGATGGTGATATTGCCGAAGCGGGAGGCTTCTTTGCGGGCGAGCTGCGCGAAGTTACCAGTCTCTACGTAGGCTGCCTTGTGCGCCGGATTCAGGCCCAGCAGGTTGAACGGTACTGCCGCGAACTGCATCTGGGCGCTACCGTGCATGTACAGAATCTCGAAGTTATCGGGCAGGCCGGATACTTCCCGTATCAGCTCGTCGGTTTCCGTCAGCAGTGCCTCAAACTCCTTGCTGCGGTGGCTGATTTCTACCACAGAGATACCCATGCCGTTCCAGTCGAGCATCTCATCACGCGCCTGTTCCATTACCGACGTTGGCAGCATGGCCGGTCCGGCCCCAAAATTGTACACACGTTTCATAGCATTGGTTCCTGCAACTAATTGACTCAGTAGATGTTTATAAACGGGTCACTCTGATGACATCAGCGGTATTGGCAATTGCAGCCACAGCGGCGTCAGAGGGCGCGCTGGCGAGGTCAATCAGGTTATAGGCAATCTCGTCCCGGCTCTTGTTGATCATGTCCACCACGTTGATGTTCTGATCAGCAAGCACAGACAGGATTTTTCCTAACATGCCGGGGACGTTTTTATTGGTAATGGCCAGTCGGGTACCAGCATCGGCGCCAGGCACCCGGTCCAGGGTCAGGAACGGGAAATTGACCGAGTTGCGGATATTACCATTCTCCAGAAAATCCTTCAGCTGTTCTGCAGCCATAATCGCGCAATTTTCTTCGGCTTCGGCAGTGCTGGCGCCGATGTGAGGTGTCAGGATTACATCATCCCGGCCGATCAGTTCATGCCGCGGGAAGTCGCTGACGTACAATCGCAACTGCTTGCTGTTCAGGCCGGCAATGACGGCGTCGTGATCGACGATCTCGTCGCGGGCAAAGTTCAGCAGACACAGGCCCGGTTTCATCGCCGACACCAGGTCCGCATTGATCAGATTGCGTGTGCTGTCCAGTACCGGCAGGTGCAGACTGACAAAGTCAGCATTGGCCATCAGCGCGCTCAGGTTCTCGATTTTGTGAACCTGGCTGGGCAGTCGCCATGCGGCATCAACGGACAGGGCAGGGTCGTAGCCAAGCACGGTCATACCCAGATCGATTGCCATGCCGGCCACCATGGAGCCGATGGCGCCCAGGCCGACAATACCAAGCGTTTTGCCAGCCAGCTCCTGGCCGGCGAAACGCTTCTTCTCGGCCTCCAGCAGTTTGGACATCGCTGCGTTATCGGTCATTTCATTGAGAGTGTCGACATAGGCCATGCCAGGCAATATGCCCCGCGACGCCAGCAGCATGCCGGTCAGAACCAGCTCCTTGACCGCGTTGGCGTTGGCGCCGGGTGTGTTGAAGACAACAATGCCACGTTCAGTGCAGTGGCTGACAGGGACATTATTGACACCTGCGCCGGCACGGGCGACAGCACGGACTGTGCCATTCAGCTCTTCAGGGGCAAGTTTGTGGCTGCGCAGCAGGATGGCATCGGCCTGGTCCTGGACACCGCCTACCTGATAGTGCGTCGACGTGAATCGATTAATGCCTTTTTCCGAGATCTGATTGTAGGTTGTGATCTTGTACATGTGTCTTTGCCCTGCATTTATTGTTGTTGTTGGTCCTTTCAGGTCGCAATCCCAGGGGACATAAACCTGACGGCCATAAAAAAGGAGCCATTTATAGCGTGAATCGTCGGTGAAAACCACCCTGGCCGGGTCTGTCCGCGTGACATGGTCATGAACGGGTGAAGCCGTTATCATTGGCGCTCTTGCAACTGACTGGCACAAGATGAGCATGGATAATTCTCGATTTGTCGTCGGCAGGCCGACTCTGCTGCGCGATGGACTCCAACCTGGCGAGGTGCCCGTGCACCGGATACTGTGCCCCAATGCCAGCACCATGACCGGGCCGGGCACCAATACCTATCTGATCGGGTCGGAGAGCATGGCGCTGGTGGATCCAGGTCCAGCGCTCCCGGAGCATATTGCTGCCATTGAGGCGGCGCTTGAGGGTCGGCCGCTGGTGCGGATCTTTGTCACTCATACGCATGGTGATCACTCGCCGGGGGCCATGGCACTGCACCGGGCTACCGGTGCGGAACTGATCGGTCTGGCAGCACCGCCGGAGGCAGCCTATCAGGATACGGGTTTTCAGCCATCCCGCATCTACAAAGACCAGGAGCGTATCGAATGTGATGGTTTTACCATGCGCCTGATCAGCACACCGGGACATGTTTCCAATCATTTGTGCTTTCTGCTGGAGGAACAATCGTTGCTGTTCACCGGGGATCACATTCTGCAAGGCACAACACCGGTCATATTGCCGCCTGATGGTGACATGAAGGACTACCTGGACTCGCTGGAGCAGCTGCGCAGTCTGCCGTTGCAGTATCTGGCGCCCGGGCACGGAGAGTTGATGAGCGAACCGGAGCAGATGATCAGTGCCCTTATTCGTCATCGTCAGCGCCGCGAGCTGAAAATCATCACTCATCTTGCAGACATTCAGCCAGTCACGCTGAAGCAGCTGGTGGTCCCGGTGTATGATGATGTCCCAGCCCATTTGTTGCCATGGGCTGAGAAGACACTGCTGGCACATCTTCTGAAACTTGAACGAGAAGGTCGCGCCCGCCAGCAGGGCGATGCTGGCGGCGACGATTCAGCTCTGTGGAGTCTGATCGGTGGTCAATGATGGCTGGCATGTCTACGTGGTTCGCTGTGGTGACGACAGCCTGTACACCGGTATCAGTACGGACGTCGCCCGGCGCTTCGCCGAGCATCAGGCACAGGGTGCCCGGACTGCACGTTACCTGCGGGGGCGTGGCCCACTGGTGCTGGCCTATGTGACGCAGAGCGTTGATCAGCGCACAGCACGGCAGCTGGAATATCGAATCAAACAACTGAGCCGCGCAGAAAAACTGCAACTGATTGCCGGCCAACTGCAACTGGAATTCACACCATGAACGAGCACCAGCATCAAAAAATTCCGGTCGGCATCAGTGCCTGCCTGGTAGGCGAAGAGGTGCGCTTCAACGGGGGCCACAAACAGCACTCCTACATTCAGCGCACACTGGGGCAGTATTTTGAGTTTCGCACTTTCTGTCCGGAGGTTGATATTGGCCTGGGCATTCCCAGGCGCCCGATCCGGCTGGTCAAGCGGGATGACGAGGTGCGCTGTGTTGATTTTGAGGACGATACCCTCGATTACACGGACAAGCTGACCGCAAGCGCTGATGCGCAGGCCCACTGGGTGGGTGAGATGTGCGGGTTTATCCTGAAGAAAGACTCACCCAGTTGCGGCATGGAACGTGTGAAAGTGTACGGACCCGGGCATGCCCCCCGCGAAGGCGCCGGCATATTCGCTGCACGCATCATGGAGCGTTTTCCGGAGCTGCCGGTGGAAGAGGAAGGACGGCTTGGTGATGCCGTGTTGCGGGAGAACTTCATTCAGCGGGTCTACGTGATGAATCGCTGGCGACAACTGGTGGCTGATGGGTTGTCAGTGGCATCCCTGACGGATTTTCATGCACGTCACAAACTGATACTGATGAGCCACTGCCAGAAAACCTATCGCCGTCTGGGGCCGCTGGTGGCCAGCGCGCGCAAGGACAACGTCTTCGAGGTGGCCAAGCAGTACCTGCCTGAGCTGATGCAGGCGCTGAAAGAGCGTGCTTCACGTGGCGATCACGTCAATGTGCTGCAGCATATTCAGGGTTATCTGAAAGAGCAGCTGGATGCGCAGGACAAAGAGGAATTACGCGAGATGCTGGAACGGTATCACAAAGGGCTGTTGCCCCTGATTGTGCCCATTACACTGCTGAATCATCATTTTCGTCGCAATCCGGTCGAGTACATTGAGCGTTCCTGGTACATGCATCCCTACCCGGCGGAAATGGCCCTGCAGAATCACATCTGAGTGCGCTATAATGCGCGCCTTTCCAAACTTTTCACTGCGGATTCATTCAAATGAGCGATATCGCGGCCTACATGGACAAAGTAGGCTCACAGGCCAGACAGGCGTCCCGTATCACTGCGGCGGCGACTACCGGCCAGAAAAACCAGGCGCTGCTGGCAATGGCCGATGCGATTGAAAGCAGTCGCGCTGAACTTGAGAGTGCCAATGCGCGCGATCTGGAAGCCGGCAAGGCCAAGGGCCTTGATGCTGCCATGCTTGATCGCCTGGCCCTGACACCGGCCAGGATCGATGGCATGGTTGAAGGCCTGCGGCAGGTTGCGGCTCTGCAGGATCCAGTGGGCGAGATCAGCGACATGCGCTATCGCCCCAGCGGCATCCAGGTAGGCAAAATGCGTGTACCGCTTGGTGTAATTGGCATCATTTACGAATCTCGCCCCAATGTGACCTGTGAGGCTGCCAGTCTGTGTCTCAAATCAGGCAATGCAGCCATTCTGCGCGGTGGCTCAGAAGCTCTGCACTCGAACCAGGCGATCGCCGCCTGTATCCGCCAGGGGCTGGCTGCGGCGGGTCTGACCGAGCATGCCGTGCAGGTAATTGATACCACTGACCGCGAAGCGGTTGGCCGATTGATCACCATGCCGCAGTTCGTCGATGTCATCGTGCCACGCGGCGGTAAAGGTCTGATCGAACGCATCAGCTCCGAGTCTCGCGTGCCTGTCATCAAGCATCTGGACGGCAATTGCCATGTTTATATTGATGACCGCGCTGATCTGGAGAAGGCGGTACAGATTACGCTGAATGCCAAGACACAGCGTTACGGCACCTGCAACACACTGGAGTCCCTGCTGGTTGCCGAGGCAGTTGCTGCTGAGGTTCTGCCGCAGCTGGCTGAAGCCATGGCGCCGCACCAGATCGAGTGGCGCGCCTGTCCGCAGTCACTGCCATTGATTCCCGGTGCCAGAGAAGCCAGCGCTGCCGACTGGGACGAGGAGTATCTGGCGCCCATCCTGTCGGTGAAAATTGTGGGTGGCCTGGATGAGGCGATCGAGCATATCAATCTCCACAGTTCGGCTCATACCGAGTCTATCGTGACCGAGGACTTCCATCGCGCGCAGCGATTTCTGCGGGAGGTGGATTCCAGCTCGGTAATGATTAATGCGTCGACTCGATTCGCTGATGGATTTGAGTATGGCCTGGGTGCAGAAATCGGCATTTCGACCGACAAACTGCACGCGCGTGGTCCGGTTGGGCTGGAAGGTCTGACCTCGCAGAAATATATAGTGATTGGTGACGGTCACATCCGCACATGACCAGTACGTCGGCGAGCATGCGACTGGGAATCATGGGTGGCATGTTCGACCCGGTGCACACGGGACACCTTCGGGTGGCGCAAACGGCACAGCTGAAACTGAATCTGGACCAGGTGCGCCTGATTCCCTGTTCCATTCCAGGGCATCGCGCCAACGCACAGACCAGCGCTGAACACCGCCTGGCCATGCTCGAAGCCGCTATCGCGGATTATCCGGGGTTTGTCGTAGACACGCGCGAACTGCAACGACCAGGTACTTCCTACATGGTCGACACGCTCGGCAGTCTGCGAGCGGAATTTCCGCAGGCGACCATGGTCTATATTATGGGCATGGACAGTTTTCTGTCCTTGCCCAGCTGGCACCGCTGGCGGGACATTCTGGACTTGACGCATCTGTGTGTGGTCAGCCGTGATGAACTCTCGCAGGCAAATGCAGAACCGGCATTACAGACAGAACTGGCGGCACGTCTGGTGTCGCGGCAGGAAGAATTGTTCGACACGCTGGCTGGTCGTATTCTGGTTTTAACAGGAATTAATCTGCCCCAGTCATCAACACGTGTTCGCCGTGATGCGCGGCAAACCGGTACCATAGCGATTGACGATGTACCAACAGTCGTCGCCGACTACATAAAGACGCATAAACTATACAGATAACCGCATGCCCCCGGGCAGGAGATTGCAAGCATTGGAAAACAAGCAACTGATTGAAGTGATCACAACGGCGCTGGAGGATATCAAGGGTCAGCAGATCGAAGTGTTTGACGTGGCTGACCTGACACCTTTAACAGACGCCATGGTGATATGTACAGGTACATCCAGTACGCATATCAAGGCCCTGGCGGATGAAGTTGTGGTCAAAGTCAAACAGGCCGGTGCGCCGGTTAGCGGTGTGGAAGGGCGCGAGCAGGCAGAGTGGGTGCTGGTCGATCTGGGAACAGTGGTTGTGCATCTGATGCTGGGTGCCACTCGTGCGCTGTACCGACTTGAAGATTTGTGGAGCTTCCGTCCGCAGTCAGCAACCGACAAGCGAGCCACCGATAAAGAGTGAACATCAATCTGATATCCGTGGGCACCCGCATGCCTGACTGGGTCAGTCAGGGCGTACAGGAATATCAAAAGCGGCTGCCCGCTGATTTCGCCCTGAACCTGATCGAAGTGCCCATGGCGCGGCGCAGTAAAAACCTGAATGTGGAGCAGATGATGGACCAGGAGGCAGACAGTCTGCTGGCTAAAGTCGGCTCACGTGACTATCTGGTTGCGCTGGATGTGCAGGGCAAGGCATTGAGCACAGAGAAGATGGCCTCACGGGTATCTGATATCCGTGACAATGGTTTTCATCTGAGTCTGCTTGTGGGCGGGCCCGACGGACTGTCCGCCAGATGCCTGCAACAGGCATCGGAAAAGTGGTCGCTGTCGGCACTGACGCTGCCTCACCCGCTGGTTCGGATTCTGATCGCAGAACAGATTTATCGTGTCTGGAGTGTGATCAATGGTCATCCCTACCATCGCGCCTGAAATTACGTGTAAACTAATTGATAAATAGCCTGTCTACTTAGGTTTCCAGGGCATGATGGCCCGGACGAGCGCTGACACCAGGACACTATGGCACACAAATTCCGTTTGGATGAGCATAAACAGGAGATACGGGTTTTCCACGGTCGATTGATCTTCGCGGCCGGGTTCGTGACGCTGCTGGTACTAATCCTCGCCGGATGGATGATCAACCTGCAGCTGTTCAACCATGATTACTTCTCGGCTCGTTCGGATGGCAACCGACTCCATTCCCAGTTCATACCTCCCACCCGCGGACTGATCTACGATCGCAATGGCAGTCTGCTGGCCGACAATCGGCCAATTTTCAACCTGACGGTAGTGCGCGAGACGGCTACTGATTTTGAAAAGTCACTGGAAGTGGTTCGCGACTTCATACCGCTCACCGATGAGGACCTGGAGCAGTACCGGGAGCGACTGCAGAGACGTGCCGTACCTCACACCTCAGTGCCATTGAAGTTTCAGCTGAATGACGAGGAAATTGCCCACATTGCGGTCAATCAGCACAAATTGCCCGGGTTTGCTGTCGAGGCGCAGCTGCTGCGTTATTACCCGTTCGGTGAAGCCACTGCGCATGCGATTGGTTATGTCTCGGAGATTAACCGTGACGAACTTCAGGCCATGAATGAAGAGCAGTCGCGAAACTATCGTGGCAGCAATCATATTGGCAAGATTGGCATTGAGAAGACTTATGAGGAACACCTGCACGGTACCGTAGGCTTCGAAACTGTCGAGAAGAATAACCGGGGTCGCGTCACGCGCGTATTGGGGCGAACCGACCCGGTGCCAGGGCTGGATATTCAGCTGCATATGGATATTCAGCTACAGATGGCAGCAGAGGCTGCCCTGGGTGACCGGCGGGGCGCGATTGTCGCGATTGATCCTGCCACAGGAGGCGTGCTGGCCATGGTCAGCAAACCAGGTTATGACCCTAACCTGTTTGTGACGGGAATTAGTCGTGATCAGATGAATGAGCTCAACCGGTCACGTTATTCGCCCATGTTCAACCGTGCGATCAACCCCAGAGTGCCTGGCTCCACGATCAAGCCGATCGTAGGGCTTGCCGGTTTGTATTATGGCATTGTGGATAAGGAATTTACCATTCAGGACCCTGGCTTCTATCGACTGCCCGGACGTTCCCGGCCTTACTATGACTGGACCTGGTGGAACGACAAATCCGGTCATGGCACCATTGATCTGGAGCGCGCGATTTATCAGTCATGCAATACCTATTTCAGTCATATCGCGGTTGAACTTGGCATTGATACGCTGCACGACTATCTGTTGACCTGGGGTTTCGGCAGCAACACTGCACTGGATATTCCCAATGCCAATCCCGGCCTCGTGCCATCACCAGAGTGGAAGCGCGAGGCTCGCGGCGAACCCTGGTATCCGGGCGAAACGCCGCCTGAAGGTTTCGGCAATGGCATGTTCCAGGCCACCACTCTGCAGATGGCCAGCGCGGCAGCCACGATAGCCAACCACGGGGTCTTTAAACGCCCCCGCATGCTCAAGGCGGTGCAGAATGGTGTCGACGGAGAGTTTGCAGATACCATTTTTGCGGATGAGGACGTACTGCAGCCACTGCTGCCCTCGGCTGAGGACGTTGCCTATGTAAGACGGGCGATGGAGCATACTGTCAGCAAACCCTACGATCGCGAACACCGACGTCACGAGGGTACCGCCTATCCCTACGTGCATGGTGCAGAGCCATTGGCCTATCCGATGGGGGGCAAGTCTGGAACTGCGCAGGTGGTGGGGGTTCAGGTTGATGCGCGGGGCAACCGCATGGATCCTGAAACCGTTAATGAGGATCACCTGAATCATGCGATGTTCATTGCGTTTGATGCATCCCCCAAATCACGCATCGCGGTGGCGGTGTTCATAGAGAATGGCGAGGGTGGCAGCTCGGTTGGTGGACCATTGGCCCGGGAAGTGCTGGACGCGTATCTGCTGCCGATCATTGAACAAGAGCAGGTGGATGACGGGTCCCTGTTACTGACAAGCAGTGACTAACACGTTAGTATTGCGGGTCGCATACAATTGAATCAAAGGTAGTTCAGGTGATATGCGATCAGCCAGAGGCACAATAGTGAAAATAAGAATTTTTGTTGTAGTTGTGCTGGCCGGAGTGCTGGCAGCATGCGGTAGCACATCTACCCCGCGCGGTGACAGCAGCAGTTCACAAAGTGGCCGCTACAGTATCAGTCAGGACCGTGCGCCGACAGCACCGATGGATCCGGCGAGTATCCGCGAGGTTGTGCCCGAACCGCTGCAGAGAACCATGGCCGGCAATCGGTCGCCCTATACCGTCAATGGTCGAAGCTATCGAGTCATGGCGACGGAAGAGGGCTTTCAACAGACTGGCCTGGCATCCTGGTATGGTGAGAAGTTCCACGGCCATTTGACGTCCAATGGCGAAATCTTTGACATGTACCAGATTTCGGCGGCGCATACCGCGCTGCCCATCCCCAGTTTCGCCAGAGTCACCAACCTGGAAAATCAACGCAGCATCATCGTTCGCGTTAACGACCGTGGTCCGTTCCACAACGACCGCGTGATTGATCTTTCCTACGCCGCTGCCTGGAAGCTGGGTTTTGCCGACCAGGGCACGGCGCTGGTGCATATTGAATCCATTGTGCCTGGTCAGCAGCTGTTGCTGGCAGCCAATGATGCAGGCAGTGCGGTCACAGCAACTGCCAATAACGTCGCTGCAACGGACCTTGTAGCACAGACTGCAGGGAAGTATTTGCAAGCTGGCGCGTTTTCCAGTCGTAGAGCAGCTGAACAGCTGTCGGCGCGACTGCGCGACCTGACTTCTCGCCCGGTGTTTATTCGCTCTGTTCAAAGCAATCAACAGGAGCTGCACCGGGTTCGAATCGGGCCGATTATTGAGCAAAGCGAGATACAGCGCCTGACTGACCTGATGATAGCTGCTGACCTGGGTCAGCCATTTACCGTCGAAGAGTAATTAGTTCATGACAATACAGATTTCAAAAACTGACGCACAATCACCCACCTCCGCTCATTCAGGGCTGACGCGCTGGCGTCGCCTGGTTGCCGTGTTGACCACTGCCAGTCTGCTGCTGGCCTCGGCCATGCCGGCTGCGGCCCAGAACATTATGCCTCGAGCGCCGGAAATAGCCGGTAGCAGTTATATTCTGCTGGATGCCAAAACCGGTCACGTCATCATGGAGCACAATGCAGACGAGGCATTGCCGCCCGCCAGTCTGACCAAGATGATGACCTCTTATATTGCCGAAGTGGAAATCGACAATGGCAATATGAGCTATGACGATCTTGTTTTTATCAGCGAGAAGGCATGGCAGACACAAGGCTCTAAAACCTTTGTTGATGTAAACAGCCGTGTGCGTGTTGAAGATCTGCTGCGTGGCATCATCATCCAGTCCGGCAATGACGCCAGTGTTGCCATGGCGGAACACATTGCCGGAAGCGAAGCTGCCTTTGCGGACCTGATGAACCAGCACGCCCAGGCACTGGGTATGTCCAGCTCCTACTTCATTAACTCCAGTGGTCTGGATGATGGCGCAGAAACCAACCTGATGTCGGCGCGCGATCTGGCGACGCTGGCGCGCGTCAAGATCATGGAGCACCCAGATCATTACGCCATGTACTCAGAGCGTGAATTTACCTTCAATGGCATTACCCAGGCCAATCGCAATACATTGCTGTTTCGCGACCCGTCAGTGGATGGCATGAAAACTGGCTGGACCACGGCTGCAGGCTACTGTCTGGTCGCTTCTGCCGAGCGTGATGGCATGCGCCTGATTTCTGTTGTGATGGGCACGGCGAACGAGGAGGCGCGCGCAGTCGAGACCCAGAAAATGCTCAGCTACGGCTTCCGCTTCTTTGAAACACACAAACTTTATGATGCCGGCCAGGTCATCAACAATGCCCGCGTCTGGGCCGGGGCGGCCAACAGTGTTGATCTGGGCATCCAGGAAGAAGTGTTCCTGACCATTCCTCGTGGCAGAGCCGACGACCTGGTGGCAACTCTTGACACCGAAGAGGTGATTCGCGGCGGTTTTGAGGCCGGTGAAGTGCTTGGTCAGGTTAATATCACGCTTGATGATGAAGTGCTCTACACCGGGGATGTCGTGGCAATAGATGCCGTGGAACGTGGTGGCTTCTTCAAGCGTCTGATCGATGCGCTGACGCTGTTCTTCATGAACCTGTTCAGGTAACAGACCATGAGCGAACCGAAAGCGCCAAAAATCGAATTTCCCTGCCAGTATCCGATCAAAGTGATGGGCGAGGCGGTCGAGGGGTTTGAACTTGACGTGCTGGAAATCGTCAAGCTTCACTCGCCCGAGGTGAGCGCCGACAACATGAATACCCGCGGCAGTGCCCAGGGCAACTATCTGTCCGTGACAATCGTGATCGAAGCTACCGGTGAAGAACAGCTCCAGGCCCTGTTCGCGGACCTGAAAGGTCATTCGGCGGTCAGACTGGTTTTATGAGTCAGGCCCTGGTTCTTCGGCAACTGGGCTTGCAGCCATATGTGCCGGTCTGGCAGGCAATGCAGACCTTCACATCCGAGCGGGACCAGACAACACCGGATGAGATCTGGATACTTTCGCACCCACCTGTGTTCACTCAGGGGCAGGCCGGCAAAGCCGAACATCTGCTGGCGCCCGGTGATATTCCGGTGGTGCAAATTGATCGCGGCGGTCAGGTCACCTATCATGGCCCCGGACAACTGGTGGTGTACCTGCTGATCGACATACGACGATCTGGGACGGGCGTCAGGGATCTGGTCAGTGGTATTGAGCAGGCCATCATCGAAACCCTGTCATCATTGAAAGTTAACGCACAGACTCGAGCTGGTGCACCCGGCGTGTACGTCGGGGATGCCAAGATCGCCTCGCTCGGACTGCGAATCCGCAGAGGCTGCTCTTATCATGGCCTCAGCCTGAACGTGGCCATGGATCTGGAGCCGTTCTCACGAATCAATCCCTGTGGTTATCAGGGGCTTGCAGTCACTCAGGTGACTGAACTGGTGAATGGTGAAGAGCTGGGCCTGAAGACAGAAGCAGATTACATGCACACAGTAGAAAAACTGCTGTTGCAGGAATTGATCACCCGCACAGGGGTGTACGGTTGGATTGACGTCAGGCAAACATTGCCGACCTGACGATGACAGGAGATTTTATGCAGGATTCGATGAATACACGCCGCCACAAGCGCAGCTTTGTGCAACGAACGCTCGTCGTTCTCGCAACCTGTGGCATGCTCGCCACGACCTCGGTGCTGGCCCAGACCAATACGCTGGTGCGGGTGGCCACTTCCTATGGCGACTTTACGATTGAACTGTTTGATGAGCAGACACCCAATACCGTGCGCAATTTTCTTGGTTATGTGGATCGCGGTGACTACAGCGGTTCTGTGTTTCACCGGTCGGTAGATAATTTTGTCATTCAGTCAGGTGCCTATCGCTGGTTGGGAAACTGCCCGCAGGGCGCCAGTCCGGGAATCAACTGCAGTGCGCAGCGAATCACACAGCGTGACGCCGTGGTCAATGAGCCGGGTATTTCCAATACCGCGGGTACACTGGCAATGGCTAAACTGGAAGGTAATCCGAACAGCGCAACCAGCCAGTGGTTTATTAACGTTTCCAACAATGCGGAAACACTGGACGATCAGAACGGCGGCTTCACAGTGTTTGCGCGAATCCTAGGCGAAGGACTTGATGTTGCGCAGACTATAAATGATCTGACCGAATATTCAATTGGTGGCGAGGCGCAGGCAATGCCATTGCGTACAACCGAGGGTGCACCCTTGCCGAACAATGGAATACCGCCTGTCACTGAAAACCTGGTGTTGATCAATATGCACCGGGTACAGCGATTCAGCTCTGCCATACACGTGTTTGAATACCAGACTGGCATACTCAGCACGCAGGTCAACGCAGGTGACGATCTCGGACGCATGAGCATGCTGTTGCGTGTGGTTGCGGGAGACGATCCCGCCCAGACTTACTTTGAGATTGATCCGCGCAGCATGGTGGATCTGGCGATCAACCCTGAGGGCATCGCAAGCTTTAGTACCAGCGATCAGCGGCTACGCATTCCGCAGGTCGAAATCAATAATAATGGCAACGTCTCTCTGGTGAATAATGTCGTACTCAGAATGGTAGACGAGGCCCGGCTTCGTTTTGTTCTGGAATCCTACGAATGAGTGCACCGCGCGGCGAGTTTAGTTCACGTTTTGGTTTCTTGATGGCAGCCTCGGGCTCGGCAGTGGGTCTGGGCAATATCTGGGGGTTTCCAACCAATGCGGCGAGTAACGGCGGCGCGGCATTCCTGTTTACCTATCTGATACTGGCATTCGCGCTGGCTTACCCGGCATTGATGGCTGAACTTATCATCGGGCGTCATGCCAAAGCCAATGCGGTTACTGCATTGAGAGGGCTTTCCACCAGCCCGGCAAGCCGTGCACTGGGCACAACGGTTGGTTTCGCCGGCATGATAACGGTCAGCTTTATCCTTAGCTTTTACGCCATAGTCAGCGGCTGGATGATGGCCTACATGCTGGCGGCTGGTGCTGATATCGTTGGCGCAGATGCGTTTTCCTCCTGGTTGCAGACCCCGGGGCTGACACGTGACTCTCTGTTCACTGTTGTATTCATGATGCTCACTATCGCGGTTGTAGTGGCTGGCGTTAAACATGGTATCGAGAAGTGGGCCTCGCGCCTGATGCCCTCGCTGGTTGTCATTCTGGTGGCGCTGATTGCCTACGTGATGACACTGGATGGCGCCATGGATGGATTACGTCTGTACCTGGTGCCCGATTTCAGCCGTGTCGCAGATACTGGTTTGCTGCTCAGTGCCATGGGGCAGGCTTTCTTCTCATTGTCTCTCGGTGTCGGCACCATGCTGATTTACGGGTCCTATATCAGCAAACGGGAAAATCTGCCGGCGCTGGGCGGTATGGTGACACTGCTGGATATCGCGATTGCAGTAACCGCCGGTCTGCTGATTCTGCCAGCGATGATGGTGGCGCTGAACAATGGTATTCAGATCTACGACGATCAGGGTGGACTGGTTGCTGGTCCAGGCCTGATCATTGCAGTGCTGCCAGCTCTTTTCGAACAGATGGGCAGCGCGGGCATGCTGGTAGGGTTGGCCTTTTTTGTATTAATGACCATTGCATCGCTGACCTCATCCATATCCATGCTTGAGGTTCCGCTTTCGTATATGGTTGAGACTCGCTCGGTATCACGCCGCAAGGCAGGGGTGGTGCTGGGTGCCGGTATCGCCGTCATCAGCCTCATTATCGTCTTCAATTTCAACGTATTGTTCGATCTGGTGGTAAGCCTGACCACCGAATACAGCCAGCCGCTGCTGGGATTCTTCTTTGCCATATTTGCGGGCTGGATTTGGAATCGTAATGGTATACTGGCTGAGATCAAACAGGGCTGCGAAGGTGCGGAACACGGTATGTTCTGGCGTATTTGGCCGTTTTATATCCGTTTCATCTGTCCGCTGGCGATTCTTGCGGTTTATGTTCAGATGCTGTTTGCCTGACCAGCTGACGTTAGGCTCAGAGTTCAGGCAATAGCCTGTTCAACTGCGTCGCAGAACCGCGCGATTTCTGTTTCGGTATTGAAGTAGTGGACTGAAGCTCGATTGATATCGCCAAGACCCCGGTCTTCAAATTCCAGACGCGTATTGCGCTGGCGCAATACAGAGCTGTTGATACGCTGCGTCTGCAGCCGCTGCTGCAGCGTTTCTGCCGGCAACGGTGTGTTGAAGGTGACGATACCCCCAAGATGACTGCACTGGCTGGCTTCCGCGATGAAGCCAGAATCGTGAATACGCACACCTACAATGGATGCCAATTGCTGGCGCAGACGATGTCCGAGCCGCTGGATCACGGCGGCGGACTCAATCATGTTGTTGTCGACGGCGTACTGAGCAGCAACGGCCAGGCCGATTTTGCCCGCTACGTAGTGTTCAAACAGTTCGAATCGCCTGGCGTCATCCCGCCATTCAAAATGATTGCGCTGCAGCCAGCTGATTGCACTCAGGTCCACCGTCGCGGGTTTAAGAAAATCCAGAATACTGTGGCGCACATACATAAATCCTGTGCCGCGAGGGCCTCTCAGGTATTTACGGCCGCTGCCAGTCAGCATGTCGCATTGGATCTCATTGACGTCCAGCACAGTCTGGCCTGCGGACTGACACGCATCCAGCAGGAACAGTATGCGGCGCTGCTGGCATAGCCTTCCCACTTCGGCAGCGGGGTGAATTACACCGGACTGACTGGGAATATGCGTCAATGCGACGAGGCGGACCTTGTCATCCAGCGCGTCCTCCAGCTTTTCCAGATCGATCTGACCTGACGCCGAATTCGGTATCACATCAATGACTAACCCCTTTGTTTTTGCAAGATGCAGCAAAGACAGGTAATTGCTGGCGTATTCCGAGACGCCGGTCACGATATGATCGCCAGCGTCAAAGGGAATTGCCTGCAGCAACAGATTCCAGCCGCGCGAGGCATTCTCGACATAGGCGATTTCGCGTGGGTTGCAGTTCAGCAGGGCGGCAAAGGCTGTATAGAATTGCTGGCCTGCTTCGGCATTGGCCTGGGCCGCTTCGTAGCCGCCCAGTCGCTGCTCAAGAAGGAGGTGCTGCAGCACCGCATCCGTGACTGGACGCGGCTGCAGCGATGAGCCGGCATTGTTGAAGTGCAGCAGCTCCCGGCAGGCCGGGGTGTCACTTCTCAGCAGCTCAACAGGCTTCATGCTCAGGCCAGCTTGATGGCGCGGCCGTGGTTGTATACTTCCACCAGTTGCTCATGCATGGCTTTTATCGCCTTTTCGAAGTCATCCTCGTCCAGTACAAACTGCATGTCTACCTGGCGCATGCACTGGTGCACACCCTGAATATCAACACCAGCATCGGCCAGAGCTTTGGCCGTGCGCGCCAGCATGCCTGGAATCTTCAGGTCACTGCCGATTGCCGATACGATACACACCTTGCGCACATTGATCTCGGCACCCGGGAAAAGCTCAGCCAATGATGCCTGGATGCGCTTGACAGTTTTCAGGTTGGCAGACAGATAGTGTGTAATCGTGTTGGCATTAAGGTCTTTGTTGATCACCTGCGCTTTATACCGAGTGATCTGCCCGAGGAACTGCTTCTCGTAATGGGAAAGGTCGCCCACCATATCCTGGTCAAACAGTTCAATGGCATAAACACCTTTGCGGCCGGCGATGATTTCAACGCAGGCAGATTCGCTGACGTAGTCGCGTGTGATCAAGGTGCCGTTGTGTTCCGGCTCAAAGGTATTCTTCACGCGCAAATGGATGTTGCTCTGCCGCAGGCCTTTGGCGGCCCGGGGATGGATTGCTTCCATGCCAAGATTAGCCAGTTGGTCTGCCACATCATAGTTTGTTCGGCCAATCGGTACGGCCTTGTCTTCTCCAACAATGCCCGGATCGGCGCTGCTGAGGTGGAATTCCTTGTGGATGACCGCTTCGCGGGCGCCCGTCAGCACGGCAATTCGACTGAAGGTCATTTCGCTGTAGCCACGGTCGAATATTGCCATCAGGCCGCCATCACAATGGCTGTAACCGGTTGCAATAGGCAGTTCTCTGCTCAGGTCGATGCCCTCAAAAGCCCGGGTTATATGCTCGTCCAGCGACAGATGTTTGGTGCTGGCCCAGCCTGACAGGTCGACGAGACGTGCGTTCAGTCCGTGCAAACGGAGTAGTTGCGCTGTATTTGAGGCGCTGTGCATTTCGCCCAGACTGGCAAGCATCTCGCGAACCGTCTGGAGATAGTCAGACAGCGCAAAATGGCCGTGCTGGCAGAGGCTGGAAACGTCTTCCAGAACGCTTTCTGCATCGTTCAGGCGGTCCAGAATGAAGCTGTCGGCCTCTTCTTTCTCGCTGGGTGCGTGCGGGGCGAATAAATCGGCATTAATCTCCAGCATGCGATCACGCAATGCATTGAAAGCGTCGCGCCAGCTTTGCTGTTCTTCAGCGTCAGAGAACAGCGCGTAAATGCCCGGTTGTCCAGTTTTTTTATGCTCCAAAAGCATGTTGGTGATGCCGGCATACGCTGATACAACAAAAATTCGCTGGTAGTAATCACCATTGAGCGCGGGGTTCATGAAGATATTCTGTCGAACTGCGTCAAATTGACTCATTGAAGTGCCGCCGATTTTTTCGACGGTGTGCTTCTTGTCATTATCTAGACTACTGGCGGCAACTGATGCATTGGCGTCTGTCATTTGTCATCCTGTGGTGATGAATGGGAATATCAAAGCCGCAGCATTATAGCGTATCGGCTACAGGATTTCATGGCAGTGGCCCCGGGCCCACCGTAAGCAGCTCAGTCGAGGATGTGAAAATAGATATATTGTGCGTCAGGATCCTGTGGGATCGGGTGGTCCTCACGCGCAAGCGGAAGCGGGGTAAACAGTGACTTGAAGCCGTCGCACAGCGTATTGAAAATCACTTCCTGAATGATCAGGATATTGTAGTGGCGCAGCCCAAGATCATCGGCACGGGCGTGGATGGCTTTCTGGATCACGGGGTGCTTTCGAAGTTCTTCATAGCGATAGGCCTGGACCAGCGCATCACCGAACAGATCGTAGGCGCGAATACCACTGCTCTGGAACGTGCCCTGAACCGAATTGTAGGCAAGCCCCATTGCCGCTTTGATTGGATAACCATAGGCAAATTTGTCGACTTCCGTGTTAAACGCCCGGAACATCAGCAGGGCGGTTTCGACAGCATGATCTGCAAGCGTGTGTTTCTGATCCGTCAGAAATGGGTACCCAACCGCACTGATGAAACCGTCGCCAGTCTCCTTGAGTCGGAATGCGCGCGCCTGTAATGGATTATGTTTGTAACCCATCATGCATATCTGCGAAAACGCGCGGAACACCTCGAGGAAAAAATCCTGAGTTCGTTCATGTTTTATATTGCTTGAGTTCTG
The DNA here is from genome assembly GCA_002354805.1 of Gammaproteobacteria bacterium UBA2675. GTDB lineage: Bacteria > Pseudomonadota > Gammaproteobacteria > Pseudomonadales > Pseudohongiellaceae > Pseudohongiella. The sequence continues at coordinate 40,469 of DEMH01000014.1, read as the reverse complement.
GATATCAAAGACGTTGATAATAGCTTTGCTTTTCTCAACAGGCATGGTGGATTCGAGTTGGTCGCCGGCCTTGATTCGCTCCAGCTGGTGCGGGTAAACCAGCTTGGACAGTTGCTTGTACAGATGCTGACGGGTGTCTGCGTCAATGGATTTGTAGTAGAAGCGTGTCTGTATTCGGCGGAAGAACAGCCAGCTGACAATGATGCCGCCAAGATAACCCTGTACCAGCTGTATGGCGTTGATGGCGAGAAACTCCGGATTGATCAGGAAAATCAGAAGGGCTGCCAGCAGAGCAAAAATGGTATTGCGCAGCAATGTGAGCGCGAAGCTTATATGGTACGAAAAGGCGGTGGTCATCAACACCACAAAGTTGATCTGGCCTGACAGCGCCAGGAAGGCGTCGGACTGATAACTCTCTGAAAGGTCGGGTTCAAACACAAAATGCAGCGTCAGGCAGAACCCCCCAAGAATACTCAGCAGGAATATGTCGAGGACACTGCGCGAATATTTTTCGAATCCGGCGAACAGCAGTGTCAGTAGTGGATAAAGAAACACCAGCGCAATTGGTGGTGCATAGGCAAACATACTGTGCAGTGCGTAAGGGTTGCCGCTGTCCTGCAAATTGCTCCAGGTCAGCATCGAAGACAGTGCCAGCAAAACCGCTGCGGCTTTTCCTGGCCAGTTGCGCAATGCCTTGGCAGCATCCTCGCGCATTTCGTCCCTGAATTCTGCAGCGTGCTCTTTACAGTACGCCGCGTATTTGTCTGTTTTCATAGTCGCAAAGTCATGATGCGGGCCTGATCCTGGGTGTGTGCAGATTATACATAATTGGTGCCAGTCGGCAATTGCGAACATGCGGACTGGAGTGTATAACAATGTCAAAGTTTCATCATACTGCAAAGGGATTGTGTCATGCTGCAAGTGGCGGTTTTTTCGCTATATCTGACTATTGTGCTGAGCCTTGTCTGGGCTCGTTTCCGTTTCTTTACCGTTAATGTTGGCACTGGCCGACTACGCGCATTGACGTATGATTCTGCAGTCGCGATTCAAATGCTGTCAACCGCATGGCTTTTTTATAATGTGACGGATATCACAAAACCAGAGCTGATCATTTGTGCGCTCTTGTACAGCCTTTCGCTGGTGATATTCTGGTCAGCGATAAGCACCGCCAAGTCACTTGACTTCGCATTTAGTAACCATGTCGGAAGTATTGTGACATCAGGTCCGTTTGGTGTTTTTCGTCATCCATTCTATGTCTCATACATGATTGCCTGGTTCGCCAGTACGTGGCTTTTCGGTACGATACTGTTATGGCTGAGCTTCGTGTATCTGATGGCGTTTTATGTGATGTCTGCTAGAAAGGAAGAGCGCATGATCCTGAACAGTGATCAGGCAACCGAGTATAAACTTTACCAACAACACGTAGGCATGTTCCTACCGAGGATAAAACGATGGAAGCGATCAAATTCAAAACTCTGACCCAGGAAAAAGATATCGAGTATTTTTTGAGCCGTTTTGAGGGCTACGTCGGTGTCAAGCTGCCTTACGACTATGCGCGGCGCAGCACTTTTGTGGCTGGCTTCAAGGGTGACGAGATGGTTGGTGGGTACATGCTGGTTACCAAACCGGAGTTCAGAAGTCTGATGTTTGTTCCCGATGATGTCAGGGAATCACATGAATTCTTCCGCAACGAAGCCTATGACATGATGGAGATTAACGGTGTCTGGATGAGTGCTTCACTGAAAACAGCTTCTGAACAGTTCAGTATCTGGTTAAAACTGATACTTGACGCCTTTAAGTGCCGTAAACAGTTTGTGCTGTTGATGGCGAATCAGCGTAATATCAATATCAGACACGTCCACGCCATGACGGGTGCCAAGGACATTTATGAAGGTGCTCCGATGCTGATGTCTGGCGACAAGAGCCATTCAACTATCCGGGTAAGCTACACAACACGCTGGTCACTGCTGTTGAATGTGCCTCGTTACTGGTTCGAGTACAAGAGCCGCGAGCGTCGTTTCCACCGTCGTCTCAAGCAGCGTGCCTACTCCCGCGTCGCCAGCAGGGCGAGTTGACGGGCGCCTGGGAGTAGTCTGGCTTCACACTGAGCAGAGCCGGTCGCACCGGTTCTGCTTGTGCCGCCGTTTGACTGGCATTAACATGTATTCATTCACGATGGAGGAATACGTGTGAGTCAGGAAAGAATCAGGCAGTTGCTGCAGGAGCTTCAATCGGAGCTAGCGAAAACAGAGGATCTGGACGACGACACACTGGCACTGGCGCGCCAGCTTGATGACGATGTTGATACGCTGCTGGAAACATCGGCGCGGAACAGTCCGGAAATGGATAATGCCATAGCGCTGGAGGCTCGCTTCGCTGCGACACATCCTGTTGCCGAGCGATTGATGCGTGAGATTATTGCCACATTGAGCCGGATGGGAGTTTAAGCGCGTGGCCACTCAGCCTGGCGACAAGCTGCTCCAGCAGCTCCCACGCAGACAGGTGGGTGAGGCCCTTGACGCTGATGTCAATCTGCCTGGCCAGTGTCAACTGGCTTCTCAGCGCTGGTTCGCTCAGCCGGTTTAAGGCGGCAGTCATTAGCGCCTGTCTTGATTTCCAGACCCGCTGGGACTGTATGACACTTTGTGCCGACAGACCTCGCTGCATTTGACAGGCCATCCCATGTAGAGCGCGTAGCTCACGGGCCAGCATGGTATTGATCATCAGGGCCTGGGCGCCCTCGTCGCGCATACGCCGCAGTGTTCTTATCGCCTTGCCACCCTCGCCAGCCAGGCTGGCATCAATCAGCGCAAACACATTGAAGCGCGAGTTATCTGCAACGCTGCGTGCGATCGCAGCAGCGTCAAGATGTGTGCCAGATCCGAACAGCAAGGATAGTTTTTCAATCTCCTGGTCCGCTGCCAGCATGTTGCCTTCAACCCGATCTGCAAGCAGTTGGCAGGCATCGGCGTCAGCGCTCAATTGATGTTGGGAAAGGCGTTGCGTGATCCATGCTGGCAGGCGTGATGCCTCCAACGGGTACAGCTGCACAACTCCAAGCATTGACTCGAGTTGCCTGAACCACTGGGTTTTGGTTGCAGCGCCCTCAATACGGGGGCTCAGGATCAGCAGCAAGGTGTCTGCCGGGGCTGACTTAAGATACTCGATCAGCAGCTTTCTGTCGGCGTCGGCAATCTTGCTTGAGCCCAGGCGCAGCTCGATCAGCTTTTTGTCACTGAACAATGACATGCTGGCACCCGCAGAAGTCAATGATCGCCAGTCAAACTGCCGGTCTGCCTCGTAGACTTCGCGTTCGGTATAACCCAGTGTCCTGGTGGTCTGTCGGACAAGATCTGCACAGTCACGCATCTGCAGTGGTTCATCACCGGCCAGCCAGTAGCCTGGCATCAGTTTTCCTGACTGAAAGTGTCGGGCTAACTGATCGGCATACAGCTTCATAATTCCACGGCCTGCAGGCGTCGGACGATGTTGTCGGCGAGCTCGCGCCGCATGTCATTCAACGTCAGCTCCAGCCCGCTGTTGCTGCCACTGATGTTCGCAGTGTCTTCGTAAAATGTGCCCCGTGCCTGAAAGGTCTCGGGACCAGCGATGACTTGACCGCCCTGTCGCAAAGCGGCATCGACACTCAGCAAAAGTTCGTACTGACCCGCGCCGGCGCGCGTATTGATGCTGATTGCACGCCGCTCCAGTTGCTCCGCAGACAGAGCCAGTTCCAGAACCTGGCCGTTGGCCTGAACAATCTCGACATTGCTGGCTTCCAGAGTGTCTTCCAGTGCTCCCTGCAAAGGGTAGGGGCCTGATGGCACGGTCAGCGCCATCTGCTGCATCGGCAATACGGCTGTCTGTGCGCCGCGAAGCGCGAAGCCACAGCCAGACAAGGCCACAAGCAGCGAGATCAGCAACAGACGGCGTAAAGTGTTCATCAGCCCACCACAATGTTGATCAGCTTGCCCGGCACAACAATCACCTTGCGAACGGTCTTGTCGGCAATGTGCCGTTGTACGTTGTCATCGGCCATAGCCAGTGCTTCCAGCTTGTCCTTGCCAGTGTCACGCGCGACGGTCAACTTGCCACGCAGTTTGCCATTGACCTGTATGACGACCTGAATCTCATCCTGTACAAGAGCGGCCTGATCAACCGTCGGCCAGGGCTCATCAATGATGGCGCCCGGTTTTCCGATACTTGCCCAGAGAGCGTGGCAAAAGTGAGGAACAACTGGCGACAGGCCAAGCAGCACAATCTGCAGGGCTTCGCCAATGACGGCACTATCCTGATCAGTCAGTTTGTCTGCGCGGTCATCCTGGAAACGGGTGATGCTGTTAACCAGTTCCATGATGGCTGCGATGGCAGTGTTGAAAGTCTGCCGTCGCCCATAGTCGTCGCTGACTTTTTCCAGAGTCGTATGCGTTTTATGGCGCAGCTGCTTCTGCTCACTGTCCAACTGGGTCTGATCCGGCCGTTGCGAAGGCGAGGTGCTCTGGCCGTAGCTGGTGACGACGCGCCAGAGTTTGCGCAGGAATCTTGAGCTGCCTTCCACACCGCTGTCCGACCACTCAAGAGACTGGTTGGGCGGTGCGGCAAACATCGTGAACAGTCTCACCGTGTCTGCACCATACTGCTCGATCAGTTTGGCTGGTTCCACGGTGTTGCCTTTGGACTTGGACATCTTGCTGCCGTCTTTGAGCACCATGCCCTGGGTCAGCAGGCGCTTGAAAGGTTCGTCCGAGGAAATGAGACCCTCGTCGCGCATCAGTTTGTGGAAGAAGCGCGCGTACAGCAGATGAAGAATGGCGTGTTCAATGCCGCCGATATACTGATCCACTGACAGCCAGTAGTTTGCGCGCTCGTCGAGCATGCCTGTCTTGAGGTCAGGACAGCTGTATCGGGCATAATACCAGGACGACTCCATGAAGGTATCGAAGGTGTCTGTCTCGCGCTCTGCATCACCGCCACAAGAGGGGCATTTGACGCTATAGAATTCCGGCATTTTCTTTAATGGAGAGCCGGAGTCAGTAAAGCTGACATCTTCCGGCAGTACTACTGGCAGATCCTGCTCAGGTACCGGCACTGCGCCACAGTCCGGGCAGTTGATGATCGGGATTGGGGTGCCCCAGTAACGTTGCCGGGATACACCCCAGTCACGCAGGCGGAAATTGATCTGTTTGCTGCCAAGGCCCCGCTCGCGCAGCCATTTTTCAATTGCATCAAAAGCAGTCGCCGAATCCATGCCGTCAAACTGGCCGGAGTTGATAAGAACTCCTTTGCTGGTAAAAGCCTGCTCCTCAAGATTGCAGACTTCGTCATCACTGTCAGGTTTGATTACCTGCTTGATGGGCAAATCGTACTTGCGTGCAAATTCGTAATCGCGTTGGTCATGGGCAGGCACGGCCATCACGGCACCGGTGCCATAACTCATCAGCACGAAGTTGGCGACAAACACCGGAACCTGTTCGCCGCTGATCGGGTGAACGGCTTTGAGCCCGCTGTCCATGCCTTTCTTTTCCATCGTTGCCATGTCGGCTTCTGCCACTTTAATGTGGCTTTGTTCTTCAATGAAGCGTGCAAGCCCGGCGTTCTGTTCGGCCGCCTGTAAGGCCAGTGGATGCTGAGGCGCAACAGCGACATAGCTCACGCCCATCAGAGTGTCCGGGCGGGTTGTGTAGACGGTCAGCCTGGTGTCCTGACCTGCCACTTCGAAGCCAAGCTCGACACCTTCAGATCGACCAATCCAGTTGGCCTGCATGGTTCGCACTTCGTCTGGCCAGCCATCCAGTTTGTCCAGGTCATCCAGCAGTTCCTGGGCATAGGCCGTGATCCTGATGAACCACTGGGGAATCTTGCGACGCTCCACCAGGGCGCCGGACCGCCAGCCGCGTCCGTCAACCACCTGCTCATTGGCAAGCACTGTCTGATCGACGGGATCCCAGTTCACTTCGGCTTCTTTTTTGTAGACAAGACCTTTCTCGAACAGACGTGTAAAAAACCATTGTTCCCAGCGGTAGTAGTCCGGATGACAGGTTGCCAGCTCCCGGCTCCAGTCATAGGCATAACCCAGCTGTTTGAGCTGCTTGCGCATGTAGTCGATGTTGCTCCAGGTCCATGAGGCCGGCGCGATACCGCGCTGCATGGCGGCATTTTCCGCAGGCAGACCGAACGCGTCCCAACCCATGGGCTGCAGCACACTCTTGCCCTGCATTCGCTGATAGCGGCTGATGACATCGCCAATCAGGTAGTTTCTGACGTGTCCCATGTGCAGGTGGCCACTGGGATACGGGAACATGGACAGGCAGTAGAACTTTTCCCGGGTCGGGTCTTCGCTGGCCTTGAATGACTGGTGTTGCTCCCAGTATTGCTGTGCCTGTGTCTCCACTTCTTGTGGATTGTATTGAGTTTCTTTGCTGTTGCTCATGGCTGGTAAGTCGTCTCGAATTGTCGTCTGATTGGGACAGTGTTATCTTCAGTTGCTCATTTCGTCTGTCTAGTCGTTGTTGTCTGCCGCGCCCGGAGGCAGCGCGGTCAGTTTCAGCAGACGTATCTGGCGACTGTCAGCGTTCAGAACCGTAAACTGGTAGTCGCCGAGGGCGACTGTTTCATCTCGTTCCGGGATATGCCGCAGCTCCTGCAACAGCAGGCCACCAACAGTGTCGGCATCATCTTCGCTGAACTCGCTGCCGAAGAATTCATTGAACTCCTCAACCGGGGTTAGCGCCTTGACGATATACTGCTCGTCGCCGAGGGGTTTGATGTAGCTCTCGTCATCGACGTCGTATTCGTCATCGATCTCACCGATGATCTGTTCCAGAACGTCCTCAATGGTGACCAGACCGCAGACCATGCCATATTCGTCAATTACGACTGCCATATGGTTGCGTGTCTCGCGGAATTCACGCAACAGAACGTTCAGTCGTTTGCTTTCCGGAACGCAGGTTGCCGGTCGGATCATATCTTTGAGATTGAATCGTTCCGCATTGTCGCCAAGCGCCAGAGGCAACAGGTCTTTTGCCAGCAATATGCCAATCACCTGGTCGGGGTTCTCACCAGTAACCGGAAATCGGGAGTGCGCAGCATCTACGACTATATCCAGTATTTCGGCGAGAGTCTGGCGCACCGAGACCGTAGTCATCTGCGAGCGCGGGATCATGATCTCGCGCACCTGCATGCTGGATACCTGTAGTGCACCTTCGATGATGCTCAGTGCATCAGCATCCAGCACCTGATCCTGCTCGGCGTTGCGGAGCAGATTAAGCAGACTTCTGGTGTCGGTTGGTTCGTCGGAAAACACCTGCGCAATGCGCTCAAGCCAGGACTTTTGCCGCGGCTCGCTACTGGGAGGATCGTCGGTCATGCCGGTATGTTGCTCCTGTCATAATAGGGATTGGCAATATTCAAGCCTTCAAGAATACGTATCTCCAGTTGTTCCATCAGCTCGGCCTCTTCGTCGTTCTGATGATCCATACCGCAAAGATGCAGGACGCCGTGCACAATCAGATGTGCCCAGTGGTCCAGTACCGCCTTGCCCTGTGCCTGCGCCTCTTCGATAACGATATCGGCACACACGACCAGGTCACCCAGCGGGTACTCGTCCAGCTGTGCTGCAACGATACCGGGAAGGTCGGCAGGAAACGAAAGAATATTGGTTGCATAGTCTTTCTGGCGATATTGGTGGTTCAGTTGGGCTGCCTCGTCGCGATCAACGATCCGCACACTGATGACACAGGGTTGGCCGCTGCGCTGCTGTTCGTGCAGAGATTCATTGGCAGTCTGATGTGTCAGTGCGGCAGTACACCAGGACGCGATGCTGTCGCTGTCCGGCGCATTGAGAGATGGGTGCTCACAAATGACATCAACCGTCACGTTCATGGCTGCCGTCATCTTTACTCAGCGATTTGATGGTCGTCTGTCGCTCGTAGGCGTCGTAAGCTTCGACGATGCGCTGCACCAGTGCATGTCGCACCACGTCTTTGGAGTCAAAAAAGTTGAAGCCGATTCCGGGCAGGCCGTTCAGTACTTTCAGGACGTGAACAAGGCCGGAGCGGGTGCCCGAGGGAAGGTCGATCTGGGTGACATCCCCGGTGATGACAGCGGTGGAGCCGAAACCGATTCGGGTCAGAAACATCTTCATCTGGGAAATGGTGGTGTTCTGACTTTCATCCAGAATAATAAACGAGCCGTTCAGGGTACGTCCGCGCATGTAGGCCAGAGGCGCCACTTCGATGACGTTTTTTTCGATCAGGCGGGTAACCCGCTCAAATCCGAGCATTTCGTAGAGAGCGTCGTAAAGAGGGCGCAGATATGGATCGATTTTCTGGGCCAGGTCACCGGGCAGGAAGCCCAGTTTTTCGCCAGCCTCGACGGCGGGTCGCACGAGCAGCAATCGTTTGACCTGGTCCTGCATCAATGCCTCGACGGCACAGGCAACGGCCAGATAGGTCTTGCCGGTGCCTGCCGGACCGATACCAAAATTGATGTCCATCTGACGGATCGACTCGACGTACTGCCGCTGATGCCGGCCGCGCGGTTTGATTGAGCTGTGCGGGGTCTTTATCAGAACCGGCCGGGTGCTGTCCTCGGCGGACTGAACTGCCTGCGGTGTGGCTGGCGGTGCAGGCGTAAACCCTGACTCCTTGAGAGTCAGGTGAATAAGGTCGGGGCTGACATTGGTGCCATCAGCGGTCACGGCATAGAGCGACTCAAGCACTCTGATGCCCTCACGGACAGCATCAGCTTCCCCCGACAATTCAAATTCGCCGCCGCGTTGCCGAATCTGCAGCGCCAGTGATTTTTCGATCTGGTGGATGTGCTCGTTCAGATGACCGCCCAGGTTTGCCAGGCGATGTGTGTCTTCCGGCGTCAAAGTGAGCCGTTGAGTGCTTTGTTCAGTAGCCATGCAGCTGGGGTACTACCTCCACCTCAAATGTGAGACGTCATATTTTTCAGACTGGACAATCAGTATAGAGCAATCCGTGTGATGGGCAAAATCTGGCCACAATTATCTGCGCGCACCGCCCACCATACGTCCAGTTGCTATTGCTTATAGCTCTCCGGCCAGGGAGTTCGGATAGGCCTCGCGGATGCGGACATCAACGAACTGTCCGATCAGGCGGGTGTCGTCACAGTGGAAATTGACCACGCGGTTGTTCTCGGTGCGGCCCTGCAGGCTGCTCAGGCCACGCTTGGATTCGCCGGTGACCAGCACGCGCTGGGTGCTGCCGACCATTGCCTGGCTGATAGCGGCTGCCTGCTGGTTGATCTGTGCCTGGAGCACAGTCAGCCGATGTTTCTTTTCCTGCTCACTGGTATTGTCAGGCAGGTCTGATGCCGGCGTGCCTGGTCTGGGGCTATAGATGAAACTGAACGATGTGTCGAAACCGACATCAATAATCAGGTTCATGGTGTCTTCAAAATCCTTCTGTGACTCGCCAGGAAAGCCAACAATAAAGTCCGACGACATGCTGATGTCGGGACGAATGGCTTTCAGTTTGCGAATGATGGATTTATATTCCAGCGCGGTGTGTCCGCGTTTCATGGCGGCCAGGATGCGGTCCGAACCACTTTGCACGGGCAAGTGCAGATGGCTGACCAGTGCTGGTACATGACGGTAGACCTCAATCAGGTTGGCGGAGAATTCCGTCGGATGCGATGTCGTGAAGCGAATACGGTCTATTCCGTCCAGTGCCGAGATGTATGTGATCAATGTTGCCAGGTCAACAATCTGGCCGTCGTGGCTGAGCCCTCGGTAAGCATTGACATTCTGGCCCAGCAGATTGATTTCACGCACGCCCTGCGTTGCCAGATGCGCTGCTTCTGCCAGAACGTCGTCCAACGGTCGACTTACTTCCTCGCCGCGGGTGTAGGGCACGACGCAGAATGAACAGTACTTGCTGCAGCCTTCCATGATGGTGAGAAATGCCTGGCAGCCAGCGACACTTGGTTCCGGCAGACGGTCGAATTTTTCGATCTCTGGAAACGTAATGTCCACAAGCGGCAACCCGCGGCCGGAGCGGTCCAGCATTTCAGGCAATTTGTGCAGTGTCTGGGGGCCAAAAACAACGTCGACATAGGGGGCGCGTTTGCCAATAGCCTCCCCTTCCTGGCTAGCCACGCAGCCACCCACGGCAATTTTCAGATCGGGTTTGGCTTCCTTCAGGCTGCGCCAGCGGCCCAGCTGGTGAAAGACTTTTTCCTGGGCTTTTTCACGGATCGAGCAGGTATTGAGAAGCAGAATGTCGGCTTCTTCGGGTGTTTCCACCAGGTCAGCACCCTGCGTTTCGCGCAGCAAATCCAGCATGCGTGACGAATCATACTCATTCATCTGGCATCCGTGGGTCTTGATGTAGACTTTTTTGCGTGTGCCGCTGGCTTGTTCGTTGGTGCTCATGACAATTCCGGCTCGTGGTGAAAATGAAGCTGCTGAATTACAGAAAGGCGCGGATTATACCAGTTCTGACGCTCGCGAATAAGTCTGAATGGGCTTCAAAAGAAGCCTGACTCTCAGTCAGCTGTATTCCGGGCAGGGGTTTGCGTTACAATACGCACCTCGCTCCCATTCCCAGCAGTCGTCCACGAGAGTCTTATGGCCAGTCGTCAGGAAATCTATCGCATTACATTCCTCAACAAAGGGAAGGTCTATGAGCTGTTTGCACGTCAGGTGTACCAAAGCGAGCTCTATGGATTCATTGAAATAGAGGAATTCCTGTTCGATGAGCGCAGTCAGGTGGTGGTCGATCCTGGCGAAGAGAAACTCAAGAACGAGTTTCAGGACGTTAAACGCAGCTTCATTCCCCTTCAGGCCATCATCCGCATAGATGAAGTCGAAAAGACCGGTGTCGCCAAGATTTCCAGCGGCGACAACGTCATGCCTTTCCCCATACCCGGGTTTGTCAGTCAGCATCAGTCTGAGAGCTGATCGTACCACTGTCGTTCAGTCTGTATTCAGGCAGGTAGCGCTATAACGGTACCGAGCTTGAGCAAACGAGGAGGGCAGGTGATGAAGTTCTATTCAAGAAAGTACCGTACGGCGATACTGGCAGCGGCTACATTGATGCTGGCATCAGTCAGCACAGGCGCGCTCGCAGATCGCTACAAGCGAGTGACCGTCTATGAGACTATTCACAAACCGGTCACGGTGATTCACTCGCCACTTATTGGCTCTGTTTATATCGGCACTACCGTGTATCGAGCCGACTATGGTCATGGGCGTCATCACGACAACCGTAAACACTATCGCAAACACGGTTATCATGATCGGGGATATCACGGCAAAGGACATCGCAAACATGATCATCATCGCCATGGTCACGGCTATAGTGGCCATTTCAAGGGGCATGACATCTGGCGCGGCGGCAGTTACCACGATCGTCACCAGCACACCGCGCGCGGCAGCTGGGAGACTGATCGCCGCCGCGGCACTGTCTATGTCAATGAAAGAGGACGCAAGGGCTCGACCTATCGTCAGGTCGAGCGCAACAGCGTGGTGATTCGCCAGCGGGACCGTTAGGCGGCTTCCAGACTGGCCAGCTCCACACACAATACAAACACCGCCATGGCTTCGTCGATTTCCTCAAGGCTGGGGAAGGACGGTGCCAGGCGGATGTTGCTGTTATTGGGGTCTTTCTGATACGGCCAGGTTGAGCCGGCCGGAGTCAGCTTGACGCCTGCTTCCGCGCAGAGTTTGATGACCTTGTCTGCCAGTCCTGGCTGAGTATCGAACAGCACAAAATAGCCCCCCTGCGGGCGCGTCCAGTTACCCAGTGGCTGCCCGTTAACGGTCTTGCCTTCCAGACTGTTGTCCAGGTGCTTCAATACCCGCTCGAACTTGGGCTGCAGAATGGCGCGGTGCTGCTGCATCAGGCTGCGCAGTCCGTCCATGTCCTTCAGGAAACGCACGTGGCGTAACTGGTTGACCTTGTCCGGGCCGATGGTTGAGATACCCAGGTAGTCAGCAAACTGTTTGATATTGGCTTCCGATGACGCAATAAACGCCATGCCGGCGCCGGCAAAGGTGATCTTGGAGGTTGAGCCGATGACGATGGCGCTATCCAGGGTGCTCTGTTGTTCGCAAAGGGTCAGCAGGTTTGCCAGCTCGGGCGGGTTGTCGACCAGATGGTGCTCGGCATAGGCGTTATCCCACATGATACGGAAATTGGCGCCAGCGATGTTTGCCAAAGCCGCAAAACGTCTGACCACAGCGTCAGAGTAAACAACACCGTTCGGGTTGGCATACTTGGGCACACACCAGATGCCCTTGATCAGCTGGTCGTTTTTGACCAACTGCTCGACCTGATCCATGTCAGGACCTTCCTCTGTCATCGCCACCGGGATCATCTCGATGCCGAGTGCCTCGCAGACCGAAAAGTGACGGTCGTAACCGGGTGCCGGACACAGAAATTTGACTTTCTGGCCATCGCGCGCTTCTTTGCTCCAGGCAGAATCAGCGCCTCTGACACCATTGATGTGCGCATTGGCAACGTACTGATACATCAGCTGCAGTGAGCTGTTACCGCCCACCATGACCTGAGCGGGGCGTGTTTCCAGATAATCTGCAGCGAATTGCCGGGCTTCAGGGATTCCCAGGCCGCCGCCGTAGTTTCGTGCGTCAGTGCCGTCAGCACAGCGGTAATTGCCTTGCAGGATGCCGTCCAGGGCATTGCTCAGGTCCAGTTGCGCAGTAGCCGGTTTGCCACGCGTAAGGTCCAGATTGAGCTTGCGGGCCTTGATCTGTTGGTAGGCAGACTGTAATTCCTGAAGACGCGCTTGTGCGTTAGTCATGCTGACGATGTACTCCTTGCTGGATGTGTGGTGAGTGGCTTGCATTGTTGGTCTGCGACGGTGTTGTCAGGCCGGGCGTCAGACCAGAACAACCGCATCGACCAGAGCTGCTGGCCGAAAACAGTCGACTGAAACCAATGCGGACAGGCATTTTACAGTATACTCGCGGCAAACTCGATCCACAGGCCGCAATTGATGAATGAAACAAGCCAGTCCAGCCATCCGTATCAGTCGCTGGGCCCAGATCAGGTGCTGGATGCAATTGATGGCTTGGGTTTACAGACCAATGCACGCGTCTTTGCTCTCAACAGCTATGAAAACCGCGTGTATCAGGTGGGCATGGAGGACGGTTCCTACCTGGTGGTCAAGTTTTATAGACCTGATCGCTGGAGTGACGAACAGATCCTCGAGGAGCACGCGTTTGCGCAGGAGTTGGCAGATCTGGATGTGCCTGTGGTCCCGCCGCAGCGCATTAATGAGCAGACTTTGCATACCTGCCAATGCGGAACCCAGCAATTTCGGTTCGCATTGTTTCCCCGACTGGCAGGGCGGGCCCCGGAGCTGGACAACCCGGACAACCTGCTGGTAATGGGCAGGTTCATCGGTCGGGTCCATCTGGTTGGTTCGCAGCGCAGTTTCGCCCATCGACTACAATTGTCAGTCGCCAGTCATGCCGTTGCCAGTCGCGAGTTTCTGTTGCGGCATGATTTTATTCCCGCCTCTTTGCGGACCGCCTATGAGACGTTGTCGGGTCATCTTGTTGATCGATTGGATCGGGTATTTGCAGATCAGCCCAATCTTCAGCAAATCAGGCTGCACGGCGACTGTCACCCTGGCAATGTACTCTGGCGCGATGAGAGGCCGTTTTTTGTCGATTTTGATGACGCGCTGACCGGGCCTGCCATGCAGGACCTGTGGATGATGTTATCGGGTGAGCGCGATCAGCAGCAGGCGCAGTTGCTGGAAATTGTGGAGGGCTATGAGGAGTTCTTTGATTTTCAGCCACGTCAGCTGGCACTGATTGAGCCGCTGCGGACCATGCGACTCATGCATTACAGCTCGTGGCTGGCACGGCGCTGGGATGATCCGGCGTTCCCGATGAGCTTTCCCTGGTTCAATACCGAGCGGTACTGGTCAGAACATATTCTGGAGTTGCGCGAGCAGATGGCCGCGCTGGATGAGCCACTGTTGCGTCTGTATCCGTAAACAGCCAGTGAGGCCATGGCTACAGAGCGCCCACGGCTATTCACTGCTCTTCGTTGAGCAACTCCACCAGCGCCTGTTCCAGAAGTTCTGTGTCGCCTTCCCGAAATCCTTCGTGCACTTTACGAATCACGCCTTGCCGGTCGATCAGGAATGAAGTCGGCATGCCGAACACATCGTAGGCATTCATTACGTCAGTGGTCTGATCGGCGACCAGATGGTAGGCCAGTGGAGTTTCAAGATCGGCCAGGAATTCGTGGGCATCTTCTATAGGATCATCGATTGTGATGGCTACCACTTCAAAGCCCTGGTCACGATACTGCTCGTAAAGGGTATTGATCTGAGGCAGAGAGCGCAGGCAGGGCAGGCACCAGGATGCCCAGAAGTCGACATAGACTATTTTCCCGCGCAGATCTTCAAGTGCCACGGCGCTGTCCTGGTCGCGTACACCCGGCAGTTCAAATGCTGGAGCGGTATCGCCTGGCTCAAGAGCAGAGACAGAGCTTGCCAGCAGGCAGAACAGACTGGCACCCAGCGCTGCGCCGCGTACCGGGTTGTTGCCAAGCAGGCGTTTTACAGAGTTCAACATGATGCGATCAGGCCGCTGAAGCTTGCTGGTTGGCAAAATTGTGCATCAGATCCTGCCATCGCTGACGCTGCAGCTTAAGCCTGTAACGGACCTCACGGTAACTGTCGCGCAGCGCCAGACGATCCCATTTCTCGTGAATCTGGTCGTGCAGCTGTGATGTTTTGGCCTCATACCATTCCTGACGGTGTTTGGCCCAGAGGTCAAGCGTCGCTTTCAATTGCAGATACTCTTCTTCCAGTCTGGCTCGCCATTTTTCGGCGTTCGCCAGCGTACTGCAGCGTTCGGAGGCGTGACGATACTGCATCTCCAGGCGGGCTGTTTCGATGCTCAGTGGAGATACGCGTTTCAGGTCGCTGGTCAGACCCAGCCACTCACAGCTGCGAATCAGCCATTTGGTAGGGTCAAAGTGCCACCAGCGGATGCCGTTACGGTAATCCCACTGAAAGGTGTGATGGTAGTTGTGATAGCCCTCGCCATAAGTGAGGAATGCCAGCAGCGAGTTGTCACGGGCTGAGCTCTTGTCGCTGTAGGGTTGTCGCCCCCACATATGGGCCAGTGAGTTGATCAGGTAGGTAACATGCTGACTGAGCACCAGGCGCAGCAGGCCACTTAACAGCAGACCAGCCATGATGCTGCCACCAAGGTAGCCAATAAAAGCAGGAACGGCGATGTTCATGAATAGCACCAGTGCCAGGTAGTGTTTGTGCTGCCATTGCAGAATGGGGTCTTTCTGCAGATCCTTGATATTGGAGAAATCCTGCACGCCACTGGGATAGTGGCGCACGATCCAGCCAATATGCGAGAACCAGAATCCGCGGCCGGCGGAGTAAGGGTCGCGATCATTATTGTCGACAAATGCATGATGTCGGCGGTGGTCCGATGCCCAGTTAAAGACGTCATTCTGCAGTGCGCAGGCGCCGCCCAGCGCAAAAATGAAACGCAGCGCCGGATGTGCCTTGTACGCCTTGTGTGACCAGAGTCGGTGATAGCCGGCGGTAATTGAAATGCCGCAAAAGCCCATCATCAGCACGAACATTACCCAGTCGTATACCGAGTAGCCGTAAACGAACCCGAACAGTGGAACGAGAATCACGGCAAGTATCGGCGTGCTGGTGAACAGCACCATATTGGTCCAGTTTATCGGAGCATGCTCCTTCGCCGCTGCCGAGTCTGCGTTACCTGGCTGGGAAAGCTGCTTGTCTTGCATATGTCTATAACTTCCTGAAAACGCGAATGAAATCTGCTGTAAACCTGGCCTTGTGCCGGATTGGCCCGTGTAATGGACCATTGAACGAACTAAGACAGGCCAGAGGTCTGGAATATTACACGCATAGACGTATAAATAGAAATATGACAGCCACGAATCGGAGTACAATACACCGGCCTATTACACGGCAATGATTTATGAGCAGCCCGGAGCAGGGCTCAGGGGGTAGCGTAATGATGACAGATGATCAACTGGTGGATTTGCAGACGCGCATAGCGTTTCAGGAAGACAGCCTGTCGACTTTGAACGATGTAATTGCCAGGCAGCAGCAGCAGATTGACGCTCTGGAACGCGAGCTGGCGCTCCACCGCGAAAAGATTACAGAATTACTGGAAATCCAGGCAGAGCGGTCAATCAGTCCCGGCGCTCAGGATGAAAAACCGCCACATTATTGATCGTCAAGCGCCGGCGATGATGCGTGCCGGCGCAATCCGTTTGCGGGATGGGCAGTCAGACAATCGACGTCGGTCTCAGTGCTGCTGGTTCAATGCAACAACATCATCGGCCTGCAGGCCTTTATCGCCTTCGCTGACAGCAAACTCGACACGTTGTCCGTCACGCAGAATACGATGCCCCTCGCCGCGAATCGCTCGAAAATGGACGAATACATCGTCGCCACTATCGCGGGTAATGAAGCCAAACCCTTTGCTGGCATTGAACCATTTGACGCTGCCCTGCTCGCGTGCAGCACTGCTGCTGGATCGATTCTGCTTTGGTTTGCGGGCGCGTTTTTTCCTGGGGCTGCTTTGCAGGCGACTGGCAAGCAGTGCACTGAGCAATGTCGCCAGTAAAATCAAGACCAGCAAGCCGGCCATCTGATTGACGGCGGGCACCAGGAAGTACAAAACGGGTGTACTGATTATAGTTGCGACTACCGCCGCGATGACTGTATTGCGGAACATGGGCTCTCTCTTGTGGGGAATACTCTAGGCGGCGCTCTGGGCCTGATGGTCGAGAGGGGGCTTGCCCGCGCTGGCAGTCGGGCAGTTTGATGCCTCTTGTTGCCAGCCTGTATTCCTGCATCCTGATTGTTGTTGTTAACATCCGGGCTGGATTGTACCCGTATCGCGTCAGGATTCAAACTGCCTGCAGGCTGAAGCGATTGCTGGCCCCGTTAAGTTATCGTTCAGCTCATTATCGCTATTCTGCACACGTCAACCAATGGACGAGGTGCAAAATGAACATCCACACGCAAACAAAAAAAAGTTCCATGCTGGCTATCGCGCTGTCAGCCGGTTTCTGGTTTTCGTCAACCGTCGCTTCAGCACAGACTCAGTATGTCTATGCTGACGTTATTGATACGCGACCGGTTTACCAGTCTGTCACGATTTCAGAGCCTCTTGAAACCTGCTGGAATGAGCAGGTCCTGGTGAAGGAAGATCGCCATGGCCAAAGCCGTACTCCAGTGCTGGTCAGCACCATTGTCGGTGGTGCTATTGGTAACGCGCTTGGTACCAATAAATCGAGTCAGCGAGTTGGTGCGGTGGTTGGCGCTGTGTTGGGGCATTCTGTGGGCCGTGATATAGTGAAAGCCAATCACAAACCGCAGCACGCCCGGTATCAGACCGTGCAGCATTGCGAAGTGACAGAGTCGTACCGCGATGAGGAGCGTCTGAGCGGATACCAGGTGCGCTACCGCTACAACGGCGAGGAATACACGGTACACACGGATCACGATCCCGGCAGAAAAATTCGGCTTCGCGTCGACGTTGCGCCGGTGTTTTAACTCTCTCCGGCAAGCTGCTGATGAGCCCGGTGGAGTGAATCCGGCTGTATCCTGACGGCAGTTTCGACATATGGAGAGACAGAGTGAGTATGGTGACATTAATGAAGGGCCGGCGCAGGAATCGATTGCTGATAGCAGTCATTGTATCCTGGCTGGCTCTTGCCGGGAGCGACGTGCTCGCGCAACCTCCGGCTGATCAGCCGGAGCAGCAACAGAGCAGCGGTCGGACGGTCAGTCAGCGACAGGCGCTGGATATTGTCAGGGCCCGGTTTCCTGGCGAGGTCATCAGCATCAATGAAGTCAGGCAGGGCGACCGGGTTCGTTATCGGGTCAGACTGGATAACGAAGGCAATATTTACACTGTCTATGTCGACAAAGCGACAGGTGCCATCAGCAGGGAGTAAGCATGCGGGTATTGGTTGTAGAAGATGCCAGCCTGTTGCGACAGCAGCTTAAACTGGGTCTGGAACAGGCCGGATTTGTCGTCGATGATGCCAGGGACGGACGCACAGGCGTTTACCTGGCCGTCGAAAATGATTACGACGCCGCCATCATTGATCTTGGCCTGCCAGAGCTGGATGGTATCAGCCTGATTCGTCAGATGCGTGAGGCGGGGCAACGCTATCCGGTACTCATTCTCACAGCGCGCGGCGATTGGCAGGATAAAGTCAGTGGCCTTGATGCCGGCGCCGATGATTACGTCGTAAAACCATTTCGCATGGAAGAAATTCTCGCGCGCCTCAATGCCCTGATGCGCCGCGCCGCTGGCTTTGCCAGCCCTGTCATCAGCTCGGGACCCATCCAGCTCGACACCAGTGCCAAACGCGTCAGTGTCAACGGTACTGGTGTGGATCTGACTGCCTACGAGTACAAGACACTCGAGTATCTGATGCTGCACCCTGATCAGGTTGTCTCCAAGACGGAACTGACTGAACACCTGTACGCACAGGACTACGATCGTGACAGCAATGTGCTGGAGGTGTTCGTTCGTCGCCTGAGACAGAAGCTTGACCCGGATCAGACGCTCAATCCAATTGAAACCGTGCGGGGCCAGGGTTACCGCATGCGCGTCATGGATTAATACCAGGTGTCCAGGCCAGGTTCCTACTCTCTGCAGAGCCGATTGCTGGTCTCGGTCAGTATTCTGCTGACGGTTTTCCTGGGCTTGACAGGTGTGGTGCTGGACAGGGCATTCAGAGCCAGCGCCGAGGCCGGCATAGCCGAACAGTTGCAGGTTCAGATCTACGTGCTGCTGGCGGCGGTCGACCAAAGCGACGGCGACTTCTATTTCATTGAAGATCTGCGTGAGCCGCGTTTTGCACAGCTTAACTCTGGTCTCTATGGCCTGATCAGAGATGCGGATGGTCAGGTCCTGTTGCGCACCCCCTCGGCGCTTGAACTTGCTGTTAATGAGCTGGCGCTGGGGAGTGAACTGTCACGTGGCGACACGCAGTTTCGTCGTCTGGCCGGGGCAACAGACAGGCAATTCTTTGTCAGCAGTTATGCTGTGACCTGGGAAAATCGACCCGCACCTGTCATCTTTACGGTACTCGAGGACACTGCTACTTATCAGTTGGAGGTGAATCAGTTTCGTCGCAGCCTTTGGTCCTGGCTGGGAGGGCTGGCCGCTCTGCTTTTATTGCTGCAGCTGGCGCTGTTGAGGTGGGGGCTGGCACCACTGAGAAGACTTGCACGGGATCTTATCAGCATTGAAAGAGGTGACAGCGAAACCCTGGGGGAAGACTATCCGCGGGAGTTGAACGCTGTAACAACCAACCTCAACCTTTTGATTCAGTCAGAACGCAAACAGCAGCAGCGCTATCGCACCACACTGGGCGATCTGGCGCACAGTCTGAAAACCCCGCTGGCCGTTATTCAGGGCGAGATGGCCAGCCTCAGATCCGGGCCCGATGACGCAGCTGCGACTGCAAGCGATGTGGTGCGCGCCGACGTCATTCAGGAACAGCTTGATGCCATGAACCAGATTGTGGGTTATCAATTGCAGCGCGCCGTAAGAGGGGATAACAGCAATGCGCTGGCACGCCAGGTCAACATCGCCGGGGCAATCGCGCGGGTAGCGCGGGCACTGGAAAAGGTCTACGCCGACAAATCGGTAAAGATCACACAAGAAGTGGACGAGCGAACCTTTTTCCTCGGAGACGAACGGGACCTGATGGAGGTATTGGGCAATCTGATGGACAACGCCTGCAAGTATGGTCGGGGCAGGGTGCTGGTGTGTTCATCCTTTATTGGCAGTGATTCCGGTGCGGCGCAGCTTCGTGTGGAAGACGATGGCAGAGGCATACTGCCGGAAGCAAGTGAGCTGGTGCTGCAGCGAGGAGTCAGACTGGATACCTTGCCGCAGGGGCAGGGTATAGGCCTGGCAGTTGTCGCAGATATCATGCACAGCTATGGCGGTCAGATCCAGATAGAGCGGAGCGCACTGGGCGGCGCCGCCGTCATCGTGACCCTCAACAACATCCGGGTCGGTAGTCTGCGCGACAATACCGCACGCTAAGTTTTACCATTTCCAGCTGGTGTCGCCCGGTTTTCCTGCGCAGCTGTCGATTAGAACACCAGTGCAGCGCCGCAGGACACCAGCGTCATCGCGAACAGGAACCATTTGATGGTGCTTTGCTGCACGCTTATGGCAAATTTCACGCTCAAGTGACTGCCCAGCATTGTTCCGGCCGCAAGGACAAGGCCCGGCAGCCAGCGGACCAGATCGAACCAGAGAAAGATGGCCAGTGACACTGCTGTAAAACACAGCGTACAGACCATTTTCAGTGCGTTCGCCCGCACCAGATCGTAGCGCAAGCCACCGGCCAGGGCGGCCAGCAGTATAAAACCGACTCCCGCCTGCACGAAGCCTCCATAAACTCCGGCCAGGAAGAGGCCCGCCCAAGCACCCGGGCTTTCGCCCGGCGTCTTTACGGGGGTGCCAGGAGGCGGCGCGATGAAACCCGGGCGCACCAGGATGATGGCTGACATCAATAGAATTGTTCCCAATAGCAGCGGCTTGAGCGCCACATTTGGCAGCAGCGCCGCAATCAGTGCACCGATGGCGCCGCCAATCAGATTGGGGACCAGAATAGGCCAGATTGACTGAGTATCCAGTCGCCCGTATTTGTGAAACCCCTTGACTGCAACGACGCCCTGCAAGATGACGCCAACACGATTGGTGCCGTTGGCCACGTCGGGGGGCAGCCCCAGCAGCATCAGTGCTGGCAGGGTCAGGTTGGATCCGCCTCCGGCAAGGGTGTTTATCCACCCGGCGATGAGACCTGTCAGGGCCAGCAGCATGAGAAGCAGCAGATCGTATTCCATGCCCGTGAGCACCTGATTCATTGCAAAGCGCGGATTATAGGTAATTTCCTGACTGCCGCCAAAACTATCTGCTTTTTTTGTGAGCATTGGCGGGGATTCATGACTACAGTCAGAGTGGAGTCGTGAAGTTAGCAGGGATGGCAATAATGCGTACAGCAGGGTCGTTCAGGAACCTCTGTCAGAACCGGGGAATCGCCACACTTGAGCTGCTGCTGGCTGGCCTGCTGGCAGGCAGTGCCATCTCCGTGGCAGGGCTTATGCAGATCCACAGCGCTGATGTTTTGACACGGGCCCTTGTGGCGCACCACGCATCAGTGCTGCTGGAAGAGTGGCTGGCATTGCATGCGTTATCTCCAGAGCCTGCCTGTGCTGCCGAACGGGCAAACTGCACTGCACCGAACAGCGGGAACACCGCGCGTCTGGACCATGAGCAGGCAGTGGAGCTGCTTGATCAGTGGGAGCAACAATTGATAAACGCTGAGACTGTAGAAATGCCAGGTCATTTTTCACTGCATGCCTCTGAAGACTACACGGCGATTTGCTGGCAACAACCAACGCATGCCATTGAATGCCTGAGTCGGGATGCAGCCGGTCGGGAGTCAGATACCTGATGCAGGTGCTCGTAAACATGCGATCGGGGCATGGTTTCAGTCTGCTGGAACTACTGTTTGTCATCGCCACGGGAGCAGTCATCAGTGGGTCTTTATTGCAGGTCTACCTGTATGGTCATAAGGACCGGTTAAGGCAGTTCGAGCGGCAGCAGTCTCTGGATACGTCGATGGTGGTACGTCGGATATTTGATGAGGACCTGAGACTCGCGCTGGATATGGCAGCAGCATTGGCCCCAGCAGTCGCCGCTGGATTGGTGCCAGTTGAGAAATGGCATGCTGGTGCATCGTTCAGCCGCCCGTCCACGGCGGTCAGCGGCAGCGATGTTGTTATTGTCAGACATTATTCCGTCACCGGTCTCATCGAGAGCAGCAACCTGTACTACCTGGCACATCGTGGTGGCCGCAGAGACCAGCCCGCCGGGCTTTATC
Organism: Gammaproteobacteria bacterium UBA2675; assembly: GCA_002354805.1. Classification (GTDB taxonomy): domain Bacteria; phylum Pseudomonadota; class Gammaproteobacteria; order Pseudomonadales; family Pseudohongiellaceae; genus Pseudohongiella. The sequence continues at coordinate 18,528 of DEMH01000014.1, read as the reverse complement.
TTCGGAGAAGTCGACCGGAAGGTGGCTTTCACAGAGGCGAGGAACTTGTGACTGGTTTCGGAGATCTTAGGGTCGCAGTTTGTCAGCGGCGCTGTGATACCACTAGCCGAGTGGAATATGGGAATCTGACTGCAGTCCGCATCCGTTATCGAGTGGCTGAAGATTCAGGCTTGATGCCGGGTCTGCTGACGGTGCCGGTAGATGTCAGTGACTCTGACCTGTCGGAGCCTGGCGAGGCCTTCCCGTGAGGCCGAAAAACTGGCATCGACAATGCCACTCAGGCAGGCAGCTGGGCGCTGCGTTGCCGCTGTGTCTGATCCTGAGTCTTGCCCTTGCCTTGATGGTTCAGACAACTCTGGCATCGGCTGTCCTGACTCATCGAAAAGTGTTCAACCTGTTACATGCCAAAGGTTTCTGTGCGGTCGAGCTGGGTTCTCATGCGCATAGTGAGCGTGACAAGAACATACCCGGTGAGACCCCGGAAGGGGTCAACTCCTTGGTCGCTAATCGTGAGTCCTTACTGGCTGAAGCCCAGGTGGTATGCAAAGGCGCTGGCGTTCGCGAGTAGTAACGGGCGAATATTACATCGGTCAGTCAGGGGCGCAATCGAGTGGGTTGCCAGCGCCATCCTCGCGCCACCCGTCGCCGTCAGCGTCTTCGGCCAATCGAATGCGACCTGCGCCGTTTATTACCAGCTGGTGAGGAGAACTGGCATGGGGTTGGAGCGGACACCACATCAAACTGCCATTCTGATGAAGCAGCGCGCCTGTTGTATCAAACTCCAGGCGATTCGGCGCTCCAAAGCTGCGCCAGTGGATCGTGCCCTGAACTGCCGTCCAGTCCTGCCTGTGCACCTGCTCACCGTCGGAAACCAGCATGATCCCGAGGTTCCAGTCAGCTCCGCAGCCTTCGCTGTGCAAAGGGCACAGTGTTACAATCTGGGCGGACCGTATGGCATGGCTGCGTGCCAGCTGTATCATCTCAACAGCCTGCGAAATAACTCTCTCGCTCTCATCTCGCAGAAGCCACTGTGAGGCTGGAAGGGAAAACTGCAGCATTATTGTTATAATCACGGTGCAGATCATAATCTCCAGCAGGTTTAGGCCTGATTGTCGAAACTCGATCGCGTGACGCCGGTGCGCCCGGCTGCAGTGGGTCCTCATCCATGAACTCCCGGCATGACTAGTATGTGCTCAACTAAAACTATAGCAGCTCTTCCGCAGATAGACGGGTGGTGCTGTGTCTGATTTTCTGATTTGCGGAGGTGGCATTTCCGGATTGCTGGTTGCGCGTGAGCTGGTACTGGCGGGTGCGACCGTGCACCTGGTGGAGCGCGGCCGGATAGGTGCAGAGGCATCCTGGGCTGGAGGTGGTATCGTTTCACCACTTTATCCATGGCGCTACGAGGATGCGGTTTCGGCTCTGGCCAATCAGGCCCAGGACGCCTACCCGTCACTGGCAAGCAATCTGTTTGCAGAAACCGGTATCGACCCGGAACTCAATGAGTGTGGACTGCTGATGCTGGACGCTGAGGACCACGCTGATGCACTGGATTGGGCCACGCGATTCGCAAGACAGATGAACCAGTGGCAGGCAGATCACATCTATCAACACGAGCCTGCACTGGCTGAGGGATTCACACAGGCGCTGGCAATGCCAAGGGTTGCCAACATTCGCAATCCCCGGCTACTGAAGGCTCTGCATAGATGGCTGCAGCAGCATGCCTCCGCCACGATAACGGAGCACTGCGAGGTGCTTGGCCTGAACCACGCCGACGGCACCGTCCAGAGCGTCAACGTCAGTGTGAGCGGGCAGCAGGAATCTTTCCGGACTGGCCACGTTGTGGTGGCAGCAGGTGCCTGGGCGGGCTCCTTTCTTGAGGCTTTGGGCCTCGATGTCCCCATTGAGCCGGTCAAGGGTCAGATGATGCTGTACAAGGCTGATCGGCAGCTGCTGACTGGAATCGTGCTGAATCAAGGGCGTTATCTGATACCCCGGCGCGACAATCATATCCTGATCGGGAGCACACTGGAGGCAGCGGGCTTTGACAAGACAACTACCCGGCATGCGTACACGAGTTTAAAAACCTCAGCAGAGCGAATGCTGCCTGAGCTTGCCGATGTTCCGATCGTGCAGCACTGGGCCGGTCTCAGGCCGGGAGCGCCGCGGGGCGTCCCGTTTATTGGTGCGTTACCCGGCTTTAAGAATCTCTCGATCAATGCCGGCCACTACCGTAATGGACTGGTGCTTGCACCGGCCTCGGCAGCTTTGCTGGCGGACCTTGTTACAGGCAGACAAACGAAAATTGACCCGCGTCCTTACGACCCGGCGCAGCGCCTGGCTAACACAAGTTTTGCCTCGCATTCGATTATCGCTGACAATAGCGCGCAACCTCGAACACAGCCCCGTTAGTACCCCGGAGACAGGCACGATATGGCAAGACAGCTCAGGCTGGTAATGGCCCAGTTGAATTTATTGGCAGGCGATATCGCCGGCAACGCTGATCGCGTTCTGGATACGGCAAAACAGGCCATTGCTGAGCACCAGGCCGATGTTGTGGTTTACCCGGAGCTGGCGCTGACCGCGTATCCGCCGGAAGATCTACTGTTGAGGCCCGCGCTGGCGACGCGTGTTGATGATGCCTTGGCAAAAATATGTGAGGCCGCCCTGCCGGCCTGGCTGGTGATCGGTTTTCCGCTTTACGAGCAGGGGCGGTTATTTAATGCGCTTGCTGTCATTCACGATGGTGGTATCCAGGCCATTTATCGAAAGCAGTGCCTGCCGAATTACCAGGTGTTTGACGAAAGGCGCTACTTCAGTGCCGGTGACGCCCCCTGTCTGGTAGACATAGAGGGTGTGAAAACGGCATTCACCATTTGTGAGGATATCTGGGAGGCCGGACCCACCCGGCAGGCTGCACAGACGGGTGCGGCTCTGATGATCAATATCAATGCCTCGCCATTTCATCTGGACAAGATGGAACGCCGGCTGGCTCTGCTGGCAGATCGCGCTGCCAGCGCGGCGATGCCGATCGTATATGTCAATCAGGTTGGTGGGCAGGATGAGCTGGTATTCGACGGCAACTCAATGATTGCTGACGCGTCCGGCAAGGTTCAGGTTTGTGGTCCGGCATTTGCTGAAGCACTGATCCCTGTGAACCTCACTGTTGAGGCCAAGGCGGTCACGTTTGCCAAAGCCCTGACGGCAACAACGGTGCTGCCTGGCATTGAGAGCCGATGCTATCAGGCCATGGAGCTGGGGCTGCGTGACTACCTGCGCAAGAATGGCTTTAAAAAAGTTTTACTTGGACTCTCCGGGGGTATCGATTCAGCACTCACGCTGGCTGTCGCGGTTGACGCGCTGGGAGCAGAGAATGTCAGCGCCGTGATGATGCCCTACGACTATACTTCGCCACTGAGCCTGCAGCTCGCCGAACAGCAGGCCACACGGCTGGGTGTGGACTATCAGATCATTGCTATCAATGACATTTACCGTGCGTTTGAAGCCGCCCTGGCAGCGGAGTTCGCAGGCATGCCTCCCGACCTGACGGAACAGAATATTCAGGCGCGCTGCCGCGGCACCTTGCTGATGGCGATTTCAAATAAAAAAGGTGCGCTGGTGGTGACTACCGGCAACAAGAGTGAACTGGCGGTGGGTTACTGCACGCTCTACGGAGACATGGTGGGTGCCTACAGTGTGCTGAAGGATGCCAGCAAGACGCTGGTATACAGACTGGCCCGCTATCGCAACGAAGCGGCTGCAGAAGCAGGAGAGACTGACATCATTCCCCAGGGGGTTATCGATCGTCCCCCGTCAGCAGAGCTTGCCCCGGATCAGCGTGACGATGATAACCTGCCACCTTACGATCGCCTGGATGCGATCATGGCCATGTATGTGGAGCAGGACATGAGCGCGGAGGCCATCATTCGCAGCGGGCAGGATCGTGATGAAGTGTACCGTGTGCTCCGCCTTATTGACATCAATGAGTACAAGCGCCGTCAGGCGCCTATAGGCGTACGATTGACGGAGCGCGCTTTTGGAAGGGACAGGCGTTATCCACTGACACACGGCTGGAAAATTGGCGATTGATGCCTATCCGCGCCGGCCAGCGGCAACAGACCACTCATCAGCCAAGACAGGTAGAAACTGCATATGCACACGATAATCCGTGACACCCTGACTGACGCGCAAGCGTATCTGGAGAATTTTCTTTCAGATGAAAACAATATTCAGGCAATTGCGGATGCCGCTGAAGTGCTGATAGGAGCGCTGTCGCAGGACAAGGCGATCTACAGCTGCGGGAACGGCGGGTCAATGAGTGACGCCATGCATTTCGCTGAAGAGCTCACCGGCCGCTACCGTGACAATCGCGCGGCGCTGTCGGCAACGGCGATCAGCGACCCCGGGCATATCAGCTGTGTGGCCAACGATTTTGGGTATGAACATATTTTTTCCCGTTATCTGCAGGGGCGCGCCCGGGCCGGTGACTGCCTGCTTGCGATCAGCACCAGCGGTACCAGCAAGAACGTCATCCGGGCGGCGGAGTACGCAAGAGAGTCGGGCATAGCCGTGGTCAGTCTTACCGGGAAGCCCGGGTCAGTGCTGGGTAAACTGGCCACGGTTGATATCAGCACCGGCACCAGTCGCTACGCAGACAGGGTTCAGGAAGTTCACATCAAGGTTATCCACATCCTGATAGAACTGATTGAACGCCGTTTCTTTCCGGAAAACTACCAGTCAGCTCAAGGCTGACCGGGAGTTCCAGGTACGGGTTCGGCAGGTGTTCCGGGCGGTGGCTCGGTTGGCAGCACTCGCTCGTCAGCGCCGCGTCCGAAGCGTCCAAAAGTCAGAATATTCAGTAGCGAGCGACCTGATTCCAGGCCTGTAGTGTCAGGCTCAATTGAGCGCTGTGGGCGCTGTGTTGGCGCCAGCGGTGTATCATCGACGTTGCTGCCCAGCAGGCCAAAGCTGACCATATAAAGCAGCGACGGGTCTGTGACATGATTGCGGACAATAAAGTCGCCGTTACTGTCCAGCGACGCGTGATCCGGGAAGTTGGTACGCAGCAGGGCAAGTGAGGTATCGGCAAGGTCGTTCAGACCAAGACGCAGGTAACACTCGACCATGATGGAGACAGCATCGGATACGGCCGGTGAGCCCTGGAAGTTCTCAACCACATACCTGGCACGGTTCAGCGCTGCAATGTAGGCGCGACGCTCAAGGTAATAGTTGGCGACGTGGATTTCATGGGTAGCCAGGTTGTTGCGCAGATAGATCATGCGCGCCCGGGCATCGGCCGCGTAATCACTGTCCGGGTAAAGCGACAGCAGAATGGAAAACTCGTTAAACGCATCGCGAGCCCGGCTGATATCCCGCTTGGACTGATCCGTTGGCAGGAAGCGGCTCATGAAGCCGGTGTTCTCGGAAAAGCTGGCGACGCCTTTCAGATAATAGGCGTAGTCGATGCTCGGGTGGTCGGGGTGCAGACGGATAAATCGATCCGCGGCAGCCCTGGCGCCTTCCAGATTACCACTGCGGTAATGCGCGTAGACCAGCTCCAGTTGGGCCTGAGAGGCAAACTGGCCGAATGGGAATCGCGACTCCAGCGCCTGGTAGGTGCGCACGGCAGCGCTGAAGTTGGAAGAGTTCAGTTGCCGGTTGGCGGTGCGATAGAATTGCTCTTCTGTCGACAGATTGGCAAACTCGTCACGTTCCTCGCTGTTGAACAGGGAGCAGGACGCCAGACTCAGAAGTAACGTAAATAGCAGCAGGACTCGCACGCGGTAGACACCTCAAAAACATTCAAAACAGACTATAATGTCTGGTTGCAGTCGACTATTTAACCACATCAGTGCCACAGAACCCAAGGGCGCAGAGGCCTCAGTTTTACCATGACCGATACAATTAATCTTAGCGCCACCGTCCCCGAAGAGCTTGATGGCTCCCGCTTGGACCAGATTGCTGCGAATTTGTTCAATGACTATTCGCGGGGTCGACTGCAGCAGTGGATCAAGGACGGTGCGCTGCGCGTCAACGGACAGGAGCGTCGATCCAAGGACCGGCTGCTGACTGGCGATGTGCTGGAACTCCGCGCTGAGCCGGTGGCAGAGGAGGCCAGCGACTGGCAGGCTGAGCCGATCGAACTCAACATTGTCTATGAAGATGAGTCAGTCCTGGTCATCAACAAGGCCGCTGGCACTGTGGTTCATCCTGCTGCCGGCAATCGCTCCGGCACCCTGATGAATGGTCTGCTTCACCACTGCCCGGAACTGCACAATATTCCGAGAGCCGGGATTGTGCATCGACTGGACAAGGATACAACCGGGCTGATGGTGGTCGCCAAGACCCTGCCGGCACATCACCGGCTGGTCCGACAGTTGCAGCGCCGTGAGGTGACGCGTCAGTACCAGGCAGTTGTCTGCGGTGTGCTGACAGCCGGCGGCTGCGTTGACGAGCCGCTTGGGCGCCATCCGGTGCACCGTAAAAAACGCGCAGTAACCGAAAGCGGCAAAGAGGCCGTTACACACTATCGCGTGATTTCAAGATTTAAAGCACATACCCATGTGCAGCTGCAGCTGGAAACCGGCCGTACCCACCAGATCCGGGTACACATGGCGCATATCCGTTATCCGCTGATTGGTGACCCTCTGTACGGCGGTCGTTTGCATATACCATCCGGCGCGACACCGGCCCTGGCCGAGCAGTTGCGCGGATTCCACAGACAGGCCCTGCATGCTGCCAGACTTGGATTCGTGCACCCCGCCAACGGTGAAGAAGTCAGCTGGGAGGTGCCATTGCCCGAGGACATGCAGATATTGATCAACACCTTGCAGGAAGATGCGCGTGGCAGATGATGACCGGGAGCGCTGGCAACACAGTGAGGACGGCCAGTTTTGCTGGCTGACGCCGCAGTGGCCAGCGCCCGACTCAGTCTGTGCGCTGGTAACTTCGCGACAGGGCGGTGTCAGTGTCGGGCCGTATTGCGGGCTTAATCTTGGTACTCATGTTGATGATGATCCCGCACACGTGTCGGCAAACCGGGATCTGCTGGCTGAACAATTGCCGCCGGGTTTGCGGCTGGGCTGGATGAAGCAGGTACATGGCACGCGTGTTATTGACGCAGCTGGTATCGCTGAGGAGATTCCTGAGGCTGATGCAGCGTGGGTGTCGGCCCCCGGTGCGGCGGCATTGGTGATGACTGCAGATTGTTTGCCGGTGTTCTTTGCGGATCAGCAGGGTTCGGTGGCCGCAGTGGCTCACGCGGGCTGGCGCGGACTGCTGGATGGGATACTTGAAAATACCGTCGCCAGCCTGCCCGTGAATCCAGGCAATTTGCTGGCCTGGTTGGGACCGGCCATCGCTGCCTGCCACTTTGAGGTTGGCGACGAAGTTCGAAAGGCCTTTCTGGCCCGGGCCGAAAGCGCCACCCAGCGTTCAGAGATTTCGGGCAGCTTTACGCGCAGCCCGCAACAGGCAGACAAGTGGATGATGGACATATACCAGGTTGCCAGAATCAGGTTGGGCGCGGTCGGCGTCAAAGCCGTCCATGGTGGCGGTTTGTGTACCGTCTGTGACGATGACCACTTTTTTTCCTACCGTCGCGATGGTGTCACCGGACGCATGGCAAGTGTGATTTATATCAAACAATCCGCTACTTGACTCCTGTAGGCGAGCGGCCTACTTGAAATTCCCCCCTGTCACCGCAATCTTTATTGACAACCAAGTTTGTAATCCGGCGTGCCCAGCCTCTCGCTCCCGCATGCCAATAGAGGTGATGCTATGAGAATGGATCAATTAACCAGTAAATTGCAGGCTGCCCTGGCGGATGCGCAGTCCATGGCCCTGGGCAATGACAACAACTTTATTGAACCCGTCCACCTGGTGCTGGCGCTGCTTGATCAGCGCGGTGGTTCAGTGCGCCCGCTGCTGTCGCAGACCGGTTTTAATATCCAGGAGTTGCGCGATGGTTTGCAGGCCATCGTCAAACGCCTGCCGACAGTGGAAGGCACTGGCGGTGATGTTGCCATGTCCAACGAGCTCGGGCGCCTGTTGAATCAGGCCGACAAGATCTCGCAAAAAGGTGGTGACAAATATATTTCCAGTGAAACCGTCCTGCTGGCTGCCATGTCAGACAAGGGCGAGATGGGCAAACTGCTGAACAGCTTCGGCGTCAGTGAAAAAGCACTGGAAAACGCGATTCGCAACCTGCGCGGCGGCGATAAAGTCACTGACGCTGGTGCTGAGGACGCCTTTCAGGCGCTGCAAAAATATTGCATTGATGTCACCGAGCGAGCCGAGCAGGGCGACCTGGATCCGGTGATTGGCCGAGACAGTGAAATTCGCCGAACCATTCAGGTGCTGCAGCGACGGACCAAAAACAACCCGGTGCTGATCGGTGAGCCCGGGGTTGGCAAGACCGCGATCGTCGAAGGACTTGCCCAGCGAATCGTGAACGGCGAAGTGCCGGAGGGTCTCAAAGACAAGCGCATTCTGGCGCTGGACATGGGCGCCCTGATTGCTGGTGCCAAGTTCCGCGGCGAGTTCGAAGAACGCCTGAAAGCGGTATTGAACGAGCTCTCCAAGCAGGAAGGCTCTGTCATCCTGTTTATCGATGAAATTCACACCATGGTAGGCGCTGGCAAAGCCGATGGTGCCATGGACGCGGGCAATATGCTGAAACCGGCACTGGCACGCGGTGAGCTGCATTGCGTCGGTGCTACAACACTTGATGAGTATCGGCAGTACATCGAGAAAGACGCGGCGCTGGAGCGACGCTTCCAGAAGGTACTGGTAGAGGAGCCTTCCGAGGAAGATACCATTGCCATTCTGCGCGGTCTAAAGGAGCGTTACGAAGTACACCATGGCGTGCAGATCGCCGACGCGGCCATCATCGCCGCAGCAAGGCTGTCGCAGCGCTACATCCCTGACCGTCAGTTGCCAGACAAGGCTATCGACCTGATCGACGAGGCCGCCAGCCTAATCCGTATGGAGATTGACTCCAAGCCGGAGGAAATGGACAAGCTTGAGCGCCGTCTGATCCAGCTGAAGATCGAGCGCGAGGCACTCAAAAAGGAAGAAGATGAGGCATCCAGAAAGCGTCTGGAAAAGCTGGCTGACGATATTACCCGGGTTGAGAAGGAGTATGCCGATCTGGAGGAAATCTGGAAGGCTGAGAAAGCTTCTGTGCAGGGCACCCAGTCCATCAAGAGTAATCTGGAAAAGGCCCGGGCTGACCTGGAAATTGCCCGACGGGCGGGTGACCTGGCGCGCATGTCTGAATTGCAGTACGGCATCATCCCCAACCTGGAGAAGACGCTGGATATGTCGACCCAGGCTGAAATGATGGAAATGAAGCTGTTGCGCAATCGCGTGACGGAGGAAGAGATCGCCGATGTGGTGTCGCGCTGGACCGGGATCCCCGTCTCCAAGATGCTGCAAAGTGACAAGCAGAAACTGCTGGAAATGGAGCATGCGCTGCATCGTCGCGTGATCGGTCAGGAAGAAGCCATTTCTGCGGTTGCCAATGCCGTGCGTCGTTCCCGCTCTGGTTTGTCGGATCCCAATCGTCCAAACGGCTCGTTTCTGTTCCTGGGGCCGACCGGGGTTGGCAAAACCGAGTTGTGCAAGGCGCTGGCCGAGTTCCTGTTCGATACCGAGGAGGCCATGGTCCGAATCGATATGTCGGAATTTATGGAGCAACACTCAGTCGCCAGGTTGATCGGTGCGCCGCCGGGATATGTTGGATATGAAGAGGGCGGTTATCTGACGGAAGCTGTCCGCCGTCGCCCGTATTCGGTGTTGCTGCTGGATGAGGTGGAGAAGGCGCACCCTGACGTATTCAACATCCTCCTGCAGGTGCTGGATGATGGGCGCCTGACTGACGGGCATGGCCGCACGGTTGACTTCCGTAATACGGTAATTGTGATGACGTCCAATCTGGGTTCGGATCGCATTCAGGAAATGCTGCTGGATCCATCAGACGAGAACGCCTATGAGCAGGCCCGGCATGAAGTCATGAATGTGGTGACGCGGCATTTCCGACCAGAGTTTGTGAACCGCATCGACGAAACGGTGGTTTTCCACCCCTTGCTGGCGTCGCAGATCCGGGGCATAGCCGATATCCAGATCGCCTCGCTGAGCAAGCGATTGCAATACAACGACCTTGGTCTCGAGGTGTCGCCAGCGGTGCTGGACCGGATTGCCGAACTGGGCTACGACCCGGTTTATGGTGCGCGACCGCTAAAGCGAGCGATCCAGAACTGGATCGAAAACCCGCTGGCGCAGCGTGTCATCAAAGGTGAGTACCTGCCGGGTGACCGGATCACCATTGACGTTGGTGCCGATGGCTTCATATTCGGCAAACAGGGGGCAGGCAGTCTGCATTGAAGGCTGTCGTGCCTGAATGACGCCATGTGCCTTGACAACAGGCGGAATCGTGGGACAATTGTCTGCTCACAGCCGGAGCTCCACTCTGAGTGTCCGGTTGCTGCAGACTGAGAAGGTAACCCCCTCCCCGACTCTGCAAGACAGGCAACAACAATTTTTGCCGACAGCCTGTCGACCGGTGTGCCGCAATCGGCGCCCACACCGGTTCCTCATAGGTGACTGACAATCCACCTATGGCTTCAAAGTGTTACAACGCAAGAAGCCGCTCATCTTTTGATATAAACTAGCGCCGGATTATCGCGACCTCGCGGTATTCCTTCGATGTCATTGCGACATGGAAAATTGGATTCAATAGAGGCTAAGACTGTGGAATTGCTTTCTGGTGGTGAAATGCTGATTCGTGCTCTGCACGACGAGGGCGTTGAGCTTATGTTCGGTTATCCGGGCGGCGCAGCGCTGCATATTTACGATGCGATATTCAACCAGGACAAGGTGGATCACATTCTGGTACGACACGAGCAGGCGGCGACGCACGCTGCCGACGGTTATGCCAGAGCCACCGGCAAGCCTGGTGTGGTGCTGGTGACCTCGGGCCCAGGTGCCACCAATGCCATTACCGGTATCGCAACTGCGTTTATGGACTCCATTCCGATGGTGGTGATCTCCGGTCAGGTTGACAGCTCGCTGATCGGTTCCGACGCATTCCAGGAAACAGACATGGTGGGTGTCTCTCGCCCCATCGTCAAACACAGCTTCATGGTTCAGAAAGCTGAAGATATTCCTGCAGTTGTCAAAAAGGCGTTCTACATTGCGACCACCGGCCGGCCTGGCCCGGTTGTCATTGATGTCCCGAAGGACGTCACAGATCCGGCGCGCAAATTTGAGTATCGCTATCCTGAATCAGTGAAGATGCGCTCCTACTCGGTGCCCGCGAAAGGTCACACCGGGCAGATCAAAAAAGCAGTGGAAATTCTGTTGGCGGCCAAGCGTCCGGTTATTTACGCCGGCGGTGGTGTTATACAGGGTAACGGCTCAGAGCTGCTGACCCGACTGGCGCAAACACTCGGATTTCCGATTACCAATACATTGATGGGTCTGGGTGCTTACCCGGCTACGGACAAACAGTTTCTCGGCATGCTGGGTATGCACGGTACCTACGAAGCCAATATGGCCATGCATTTCAGTGATGTGGTGCTGGGTATTGGTGTTCGCTTTGACGATCGTGTGACCAATGCTGTCAACAAATTCTGCCCGGGGGCCAAGATTCTTCATGTTGATATCGACCCGGCATCGATCTCCAAAACCGTAGCGGCTGATGTCCCCATCGTAGGTTCGGTCACCAGTGTTCTGGAAGAAATGCTGGAGTTGATCGGTAGCGCGGACGCCCGCGTCGACAGTAAGTCGCTTGAATTGTGGTGGCAGCAGATTGAGGGCTGGCGGGCCAAACAGTGTCTGAAAGTCAAAGCTGCAGAGGGTGAAACCATCAAGCCTCAGCAGGCGGTCCAGAGTGTTTACAAGGCGACGCGAGGCGAAGCCTATGTATCCTCTGATGTGGGTCAGCACCAGATGTTTGCCGCGCAGTATTACCATTTTGACAAGCCGCGCCGCTGGATCAACTCCGGCGGACTGGGCACCATGGGTTTTGGTTTTCCTGCAGCGATCGGCGTGCAGCTGGCCTATCCCGACGCAATCTCAGTCTGTATCACGGGTGAGGGCAGTATTCAGATGTGTATCCAGGAACTGGCTACCTGTCTGCAGTATGGTCTGCCGATCAAGATTGTCTGTCTGAACAACCAGGCGCTGGGTATGGTCAAGCAGTGGCAGGACATGCAATACGGTGGGCGTCACTCGCACAGCACCTATTCTGAATCACTGCCTGACTTCATCAAGCTGGTAGAGGCTTACGGGCACGTCGGAATGCGCATCGAGAAACTGTCCGAGCTGGACAGCAAAATGGAAGAAGCATTCGCGCTGAAGGACAAGCTGGTATTTATCGATGTGGCAGTGGATCAGGCTGAGCATGTTTACCCGATGGCTATCAAAGGCGGGTCAATGAAAGACATGTGGTTGAGCAAAACGGAGAGAACATAAGATGCGGCACATAATTTCCATACTGTTGGAGAATGAACCTGGCGCCCTGTCTCGTGTTGTCGGTTTGTTTTCTCAGCGTAACTACAATATTGAATCACTCACTGTGGCACCAACTGAGGACCACACGCTGTCACGATTGACAATCACCACTATTGGTGATGATCGCAAGATCGAGCAGATCACCAAACATCTGAACAAGCTGATTGATGTGGTGAAACTGGTGGATCTGACGGAGGGTTCGCATATCGAACGCGAACTGATGTTGATCAAGGTTAAGGCCACCGGCGCTCAACGTGCCGAGATCAAGCGCACCACGGATATTTTCCGTGGTCAGATCGTTGATGTGACCAGCACGGTTTACAGCATTCAGTTGACCGGAACCTCTGACAAGCTTGACAGCTTCATAGCTGCCCTGGGCAATGCTGCTGTACTGGAAGTGGCGCGTACCGGTGTTACCGGTATTTCAAGAGGTGAGAAAGTACTGAGCCTGTAATGGCTCAGTCATCTCGGATGTGAGCACCTGTGCCCGAAAGGGCACAGGTGCTCACTATCACAGAGGCGATTTAGATCGCCTTTTTCATTGCAGTCATGTAGGAGCGCAGGCGACGACCTACAATCTCGATCGGATGGTTACGGATGGACTGGTTGACTGCAATCAGCGCCGTGTTGTCGACGTTGTTGTCGCTCAACTGCAGGCCTTTGCCGATCACGTCAGTGTCAACTTTCTGCATGAAACCTTCCAGCAGTGGCACTGCTGCGTGTGAGAACAGATAGCAGCCATACTCGGCGGTATCTGAGATCACTTTGTTCATTTCATACAGCTTTTTGCGACCGATCAGGTTGGCGATCAGTGGTGTCTCGTGCAGTGACTCGTAGTAGGCGGACTCTTCGATAATGCCTGCGTCCGTCATGGTCTCAAAGGCCAGCTCTACACCGGCTTTCAGGAAGGCGGCCATCAGAATGCCGTTGTCGTAGTACTCCTGTTCAGAAATATCCATGTCACCGGCAGTCGACTTTTCGAATGCTGTCTCACCGGTCTGTTCACGCCAGGTCAACAGGTTCTTGTCGTCATTCGCCCAGTCTTCCATCATGGTGCGTGAAAACTCGCCACTCATGATGTCGTCCATGTGTTTCTGGAACAGCGGTGCCATAATTTCTTTAAGTTCCTGGGCCAGTGAGTTGGCAACCAGCTTGGCAGGGTTGGACAGGCGATCCATCATGTTGGTGATGCCGCCGTGCTTGAGGCCTTCAGAAATAACTTCCCAGCCATGCTGGATCAGTTTGGATGCATAACCGGCTTCGACACCTTTCTCGATCATGCGGTTGTAGCAAAGAATGGAGCCGGTCTGCAGTACGCCACAAAGAATGGTCTGCTCACCCATCAGGTCGGATTTTACTTCCGCAATAAAAGAAGACTCCAGAACACCTGCACGATGACCACCGGTAGCAGCCGCGTATGCCTTGGCCAGTTCCAGGCCTTCGCCCTGTGGATCGTTCTCCGGGTGAACCGCGATCAGGGTCGGTACACCAAAGCCACGCTTGTACTCTTCGCGGACTTCTGAGCCCGGGCACTTGGGCGCTACCATGATGACGGTCAGGTCGTCACGGATCTGCATGCCTTCTTCAACAATGTTGAAGCCATGTGAGTAGGCCAGGCAGGCACCTTTTTTCATCAATGGCATGACCTGCTTGATAACAGAGGTATGCTGCTTGTCCGGTGTCAGGTTAAGAACCAGGTCGGCCTGAGGAATCAGGTCTTCGTAAGTGCCGGCAGTGAAGCCATTCTCTGTAGCGTTTTTCCATGACTGACGCTTTTCTGCGATAGCCTCGGCGCGCAGTGCGTAGCTGATATCCAGGCCGCTGTCACGCATGTTCAGACCCTGGTTAAGGCCCTGTGCGCCGCAGCCGACGATGACCACTTTCTTGCCTAGCAGGCGGTTGACGCCATCGGCGAACTCGGCGGTATCCATGAAACGGCATTTGCCGAGTTGCTGCAGCTGCTGGCGCAGTGACAAGGTGTTGAAGTAATTCATAATCCGGTCCTTTGTTGCAATCAGGTTGAATTGGGTCAGGCGGCCATACTAATAGGTGAGCTTGCTTGCGTAAAATGATATATTGTCAATTTCGTATTGCAGAAAATGCAATAGAATCGACTGGCGTGCCTGAGAGGCACGGTATCTTGGCATGGATATCAGAGATCTAAAAATGTTTTTGGTTTTGGCGCGCACGCTGCATTTCGCCAAAGCCAGTCGCGAACTTCACATCAGCGCGTCGGGGTTGACGCGCGCCATTCAGCGACTGGAGCAGGAGCTCGGGGTGGTTTTGTTTGAGCGTGATCGGCGCTCGGTAAAACTGACGGCCGAGGCTTATCTGGTCAGGGATTTTGCGAACGATGTCGTTGATCGCTGGCAGCTTCTGCAGGCAGGGCTGCAATCCGACGAAGTGGTGCGAGGGGCCTTGAGTCTGTTCTGTTCGGTGACCGCGAGCTACAGCTTTCTGCAGGCCCTGATGCAGCGGTTTCGTGCCGAATATCCCCAGGTTGAGCTGCAGTTGCACACAGGTGATTCGGCGCAGGCCCTGTCACGCGTGAGCGATGAACTTGACGCTCTGGCAATAGCTGCGCTCCCCGAGCAGCTGCCTGACAGTATGGAGTTTCTGCCACTTGGCCATTCGCCACTGGTGTGTATCGGGCCCACTATCGACTGCCCGCTGCGCCAGGCCTTGCGGCGTGCTGAGCAAATAAATGAGTATGATTGGACTCAGATCCCGTTGATACTCTCCGAAACAGGCCTGTCGCGGCAACGCCTTGAGCAGTGGTTCTACCAGCGAGGTATCAAACCTCAGGTTTATGCGCAGGTATCCGGGCATGAAGCCATGGTCAGCATGGTCAGTCTCGGCTGTGGTATTGCTGTGGTTCCGCGGGTGGTCGTTGACAACAGTCCATCGAGTGCGCACATTGAGGTGCTTCCGGTCATGACCGAGCTGGAGCCATTCACAATCGGCCTCTGTGCGCTGAAGCGCCGCTTGAGCAATCCGCAGATCAACGCTTTCTGGAAAGTGACCGAATCAGTGTCCGACCAGCATGAGCGCTCACTGCAGCGTTTTGACAAGCGTGTATAATCGGGTGCACCGGGTGTCGTCAGGAATCACCAACAACAGCGAGTAATACATGAGCGATAAGTCGCAGCAGGACAACAACTCACAGGATGACAGCGACAGCTTTATTCCGATCGATGAACACGAAGAGTTTGTCTCAGAGGACGGGCGCAAGATCAGCCGCAAAGGCATCTATTTGCTACCCAATCTGCTGACATTGGGCGCATTGTTCGCGGGTTTTTACGCGATTATTGCAGGTATGAATGGCAATTTTAATGCGGCTGGCTGGGCGATACTGGTGGCCGCCGTGATGGACGGACTGGATGGCAGAGTGGCCCGGTTGACTAACACACAGAGCGCCTTTGGAGCACAGTTTGACAGTCTGGCAGACATGGTGTCCTTTGGTGTGGCGCCGGCACTGATCATTTTCAGCTGGACGCTGTCCTCACTGGGAAATGCAGGCTGGGCCGCGAGTTTTATCTTCATGTCCTGTGCGGCGCTCCGGCTGGCGCGCTTCAATGTACAGCTTGGCACAGTCGACAAGCGCTTTTTTGTTGGTTTGCAAAGTCCGGTCGCAGCCGGCCTGGTAACTTTCGTTGTGTGGGTTGCGTATAAATACAATATTCAGCCAGGTTACTGGACGGCGATCGGTGCGGCTTTGCTGACAGCGATTACCGGCTTGTTAATGGTCTCGAATTACCGTTATTACAGTTTTAAAGAGATACACTTCAAAGGGACTGTTCCCTATGTAGTGTTTGTGATGGCAGTAGTGCTGCTGGTGGTGATTGCACAGCGCCCGCATGAAGTGCTGCTCACCATGTGCGTAGTTTACGTTTGTTCCGGTCCTGTTATTGGCGCATACAAGAAATTAAAGCTGCGTCGCGAGCAAACCGGACAGTCGGCTGAACCGTAATGAACGTCAGACCGGTGAAAGCACCTTAGTTCAAGACACCCAAGTCTCAGGGAGTGCAGTTATGTTGATCAAGACCAAACGAGAAATACCGTCATCAGAGATTACACCTGAGTCAGTATATCGCAACCGTCGTAAATTCATGACTGACGCATTGAGTTTTGGGGCAGTAGGTGCGTCTGGACTGTTGATGCCTGGTCTGGCGGGTGCAGCTTCCGGTGACGGCCTGCGTGCCCGCGCGCCAGCAGACCTTGAGCGGTCAGCTCCGGCGCAGTGGTGGGAAGATAAGTTCAGCAATATTGAAACAGCGGAGCGGGGCGGTCCGTTCTGGACAGACGAGTCCCTGACACCCTATCAGGATGTCGTGACTTACAATAACTTTTACGAGTTTGGCATGGACAAGGAAGATCCCTACCGTAACTCGCAGTCTTTTAATGTGGATCCCTGGTCTATTGATATCGGTGGTGAATGCGCAAAACCCGGCGTGTACCATCTGGAAGACCTGGTGCAACCTGCACAACTGGAAGAGCGAATCTACCGCTTGCGCTGTGTAGAGCGCTGGTCGATGGTGATTCCCTGGGTTGGCTTTTCGCTGGCTTCCCTGATCGAACGAATGGAGCCCACTTCAAAAGCCAAATATGTCGCCTTTGAAACGCTGGTAGACCCTGAGCAGATGCCCGCTCAGCGCAGTCGTTTCAGTATCGTCGACTGGCCCTATCGGGAAGGGTTGCGCATGGACGAGGCGATGAATCCGCTGACTTTTCTGGCGGTAGGCCTCTATGGTAACTACATGCCACCTCAGAATGGGGCGCCGATCAGGCTGGTAGTGCCCTGGAAGTACGGCTTCAAGAGCGTCAAGTCCATCGTCAAGATCCGATTTGTTGAGGAAGAGCCGCCCACCACATGGAATATGATGCAACCAAATGAATATGGTTTTTATGCCAATGTGAACCCGAATGTCCACCACCCGCGCTGGCGTCAGGACATGGAAACAAGGCTGCCGCGTACCCTGTTCAGCCCGTCGCGTCAGGAGACCCTCATGTTTAATGGCTATGGAGAGGAAGTGGCGCATCTGTATCAGGGTATGGACCTGTCCCGTTATTACTAGGCCCATTAGTATCAGGAGTAAGGATTGACTGCGCGAGCTGCGCCGGACTGGCGACGCAACCCTTCGCTATGGCGTTGGATAAGGTGGGGCATCTGGGTTTTGGCCTGCTTGCCATTCCTCTATCTGCTGCTGGGTGCGATACAGAATACCCTCGGGGCTGATCCTGCCAAAGAACTCGCTCTGGAAACGGGTCGCTGGACTTTGCGTTTTCTGCTGATGAGTCTGGCAATCACGCCAATGCGAGAGCTGATGGGGCTCACCGGAGCGGCTCCGCTGCGCAGGACCTTGGGCCTGTTCGCACTGTTCTATGCCAGTCTGCACTTTGTTGTGTATGTCGTGTTTCTGCTTGAGCTGCGCTGGTTCGAGGTTGGTGATGATATTCTGGAAAGGCCTTATATCACGGTCGGCTTTGTATCTTTTCTGATTCTGGCCGCCATGGGAGCAACATCTCCCAGGCGTATGGTGCGCCTGATGGGCAGGCGTTGGAAACCGCTTCACCGACTGGTTTATGTTGCCGCGATTCTCGGGGTGTTACACCTTACCTGGATTTTGCGTACGGATGTTTTCGACGCAGTATTTTATGGTACACTACTCGCCCTGCTTTTGGGGTACCGACTAGTGCAGTATCTTAGACGACAGGCCAGGCGATCAAATCGCGCCGGCGCATCGTCAGTCTCGAGTCAGTAACCCGGTCAGGTATGCAGGTTTCAATCGCACACTGGTGCGTAATATTGGGACCTCGTCAGGGCTCGACAAAACTTCTTAACAAATTTTTGTCAAAGTGCTTGCAGGCATCAAAAACTGTGGCATAATGCGCGCCCCTGACAGCTGAAGGGCAACTTCAGCAGGCAGGATCGGTAAGGCATTTTGATCGACGGTTGATCAAAAAATTGTTCGAAAAAAGCCTTGCCAGGCTGATTCAAACGCGTATAATACG
>DEMH01000013.1:17016-158522 GCA_002354805.1 Gammaproteobacteria bacterium UBA2675 | reverse complement strand
GGCGGCGGACGGTCACCGACCCGCCGTCGCGCACCTTCATCTGACCGGCGACGATGACGGTATCGCCGAGGGAGAGACCGCGCCTGATCTGCACCTGTCCCATGCGCCGCTGGCCCAGTTCGACGTCGGTGCGGACCGCCTTGCCGTCCACGACGCGGAAGACGACGTTGCCGCCCTCGATCGGCATGATCGCCTGCTCGGGCACCAGCAACGCGTCGGGCGTACGCTCGACCATCAGGTTCACGCGGGCGAAGAGGCCCGGCCGCAGCCTGCCGTCGGGATTGTTCAGCCGGGCGCGCAGCACGACGGCGCGCCCCTCCACGTCGATGCGCGGGTCGATGGCGAACACCTCGCCGGGGAACGCCTCGCCCGGATAGGCGTCGAGCGCCACCTCGATCCGCTGCCCTTCGCGGACGTCGCGCAGGGACGGCTCCGGAACGCGGAAGTCGACCTTGATCGGATCGATGTCCTCGAGGTTCACGATGTCCTGGCCGGGATTCACATAGTCGCCGAGGCTGACCTGCCGCAGGCCGAGCACGCCCTCGAACGGCGCGGTGATGCGCGTCTTGTCGATCCGCGCCTTGGCGAGGGCGATCGCCGCCTGCCCCGAACTCAGCGCCGCCAGCGCCTCGTCCCGGGTGCGCGCAGTGCCGACGCGCCGGTCGAACAGCTCCGAGGCGCGCTCGCTGTTGCGCCGCGCCAGCTGGACCCGGGATTCCGCCTCGGCCAGTTCGGCCTGATAAACCGAATCGTCCAGGCTGAGCAGAAGCTTGCCCTTCTGGACCCGGTCGCCTTCCTTGAAGTTGATCGACGAGACGCGGCCGACGATCTCCGGCCGGATGACGACGGATTCGTTCGACTGCAGCGTGCCGACGGAGCCGATGCTGCGGACGACCTCGCCCTGCTCGACGCGCGCGACCTCGACCACCGTGGCGCGCGGCGCCTCCGCCTTCGGCGCGGGTGCCGCGGCGGCCGGACGGTCGGACGTGCTCGCACCGGCCGGACGCTCGAACGCATACCAGTAGGCCCCGCCCGCGACGAGCAGCGCGACCACCAGCGCCAGCCCGACCCTCATGATCGAAACTCCACGCATGCTCCCGTTTCGGCTTTGCCCGTCCGACGTCCGCTTGCCTCGTCGATCCGAGGCTGAGTATTTAGACTGATCAGTCTATTTACGACGGAGTCGGGGAAATCGCAAGCAAGCCGTGCCGGAGCAGCCCGTCCGAGCAGAAGCGCGCGGCCATCCTTTCGGCCGCCGTCGACGTGTTTTCGAAGGCCGGCTACGAGGCGGCCGCGATGGATGCGATCGCGACCGAGGCCGGCGTCGCCAAGCAGACGATCTACAATCACTTCGGCAGCAAGGACGACCTGTTCCGGGCGATCGTCGCCGGCCTGACCGACGAACTGCTGGCCACGCTGCAGGAAGGCCTGGTCATCAAGGGTATCGTCAAGAACCTGACCGACTACGGCGCGTTTGTTGACCTGGGCGGCGTTGATGGTCTGCTGCACATTACTGACATGTCCTGGAAGCGTATCAAGCACCCAAGCGAAATCGTCAATGTTGGCGATGAGATCAAGGTCAAAGTACTGAAGTACGACCGTGAGCGTAATCGCGTATCGCTGGGCCTGAAGCAGCTGGGCGAAGATCCATGGGTAGATATCAAATCCCGTTATCCGGAAAACACCAAGGTCAAGGCACGTGTTACCAACCTGACCGACTACGGCTGTTTTGCGGAGCTGGAAGAGGGCGTTGAAGGTCTGGTTCACGTATCCGAAATGGACTGGACCAACAAGAACGTTCACCCATCCAAGATCGTACAGCTGGGCGACGAAGTGGAAGTGATGATCCTGGACATCGACGAAGAGCGTCGTCGTATTTCTCTGGGTATCAAGCAGTGCTTCCAGAATCCATGGGATCGTTTCGCCGAGCAGTACAACAAGGGCGACAAGATTTCTGGCAGCATCAAGTCAATCACTGACTTTGGTATCTTCATCGGCCTGGAAGGCAACATCGATGGCCTGGTTCACCTGTCTGACATCTCCTGGGATGAGACTGGCGAAGAAGCCGTACGCAACTACAAGAAGGGTGATGAAATCGAGACAGTCATTCTGTCCATCGACCCGGAACGTGAGCGTATTTCTCTGGGCATCAAGCAACTGTCTGACGATCCGTTCGCCAACTACGTTGGTGAGTTCGACAAGGGCAGCATTGTTAAGGGAACCATCTCCGAAGTTGACGCCAAGTCTGCAACTGTAGACCTGGGTAACGGCATCACTGGTACGCTGCGCGCGTCCGAAATCAGCCGTGACAAAGTCGAAGATGCCCGCAATGTGCTGAATGCTGGTGACGAGATCACAGTTAAAGTTGTCAGCGTTGATCGCAAGAATCGTGTACTGGGTCTGTCTGTCAAGGCAATCGAAATTGACGACGAGAAAGCCGCGATTCAGGATCACAAAAATCAGGAAGCGCCAGCCTCTGGCCCGACCACGATTGGTGATCTGATCAAAGCCGAAATGGAAAAGAAATAATACTGGCAGGGAATCGTTATGACAAAGTCAGAGCTTATCGAGCGCATTGCAGCAAAACAGACACAGTTGTCAGCAAGAGACTGTGAGTTTGCCGTCAAGTCGATCATTGAGTATATGTCCGAGGCTTTGTCAGACGGCGGGCGGATTGAAATCCGCGGGTTTGGCAGTTTTTCACTGCATTACCGGGTACCTCGTGTCGGACGTAATCCGAAAACGGGTACCCCGGTGAATCTCAGTGGAAAGTATGTGCCGCACTTCAAGCCTGGCAAAGAACTGCGTGACCGTGTGAACAGCTCTATGGAGCAGTGATGATCTTGCGGTCGGCGGACACGCTTCCCTGACAGTTAATAAAGCGGCGAATTCGCAAGAATATCGCCGCTTTTATTTTGTGGAGAGTCAATATATGCAAGGCATGAAACGCTGGTTGCTGATTCTGTTGCTGCTGATGGTTGTGCTGCTCAGCACCGCCTTCAGTCTGTGGAATACAACACCGGTACCGTTGTCGTTCGGCTTTGTGAGCTTTTCGGCGCGCCCGCTCGCGCTTTGGATAATCGCTGCATTCTGTGTGGGTGGACTCGCTGGTGTGATTCTTGGCGCCGGCCTGGTACGCGACATGAAACTTCGCATGCGCATTCGCCGCCTGGAAAAGGAACTTAAACAGCGACCACGATTCCCGCCCGCGGAACGTGATATCTGACTCTCTGATTACCACCGGATTTAATAGTTAGTATGGATTGCCTCATTCAAGGAGAAGCTCTGTGAACGACAACAATCGCATCATCGTGGCCCTGGATTTTGATAATCGTGCTGATGCAATGACACTGCTTGATAAACTTTCACCGCAAAGCTGTCGCGTCAAAGTTGGCAAGGAGCTCTTTACCCGTTTTGGCCCGGATCTGGTGCGCGAAGTCCAGCAGCGCGGCTTTGAAGTTTTTCTGGACCTTAAGTTCCACGACATTCCCAATACTGTGGCCAAAGCAGTTGCCGCGGCTGCCGAACTGGGCGTGTGGATGCTGACCCTGCACGCCAGTGGCGGTGAAGCAATGATGCGGGCCGCACGTGAAGCGCTGGCCGACAGCGAACACAAACCACTGCTGGTTGCCGTCACGGTGCTGACCAGTATGGCAGAAGAAGACCTGATGGCTCAGGGCATTGCCCGGGCGACAGAGGAACAGGTCCAGCGCCTGGCTGCGATTGCCCAGGAAAGCGGCATGGATGGCGCGGTCTGTTCCGCATCGGAGGCTGCGTCGCTGCGTAAGCTGCTGAGTGAAAACTTCCTGCTGGTGACGCCGGGGATCCGCCCTGCAGGTGATGCGGCGGATGACCAGAAGCGCATTGTGACGCCAGGTGATGCTGTCCATGCAGGCAGTAATTATCTGGTGATTGGTCGTCCTATAACCCGTGCGCGCCATCCTGATGTCAAGCTGCAGACCATTCTTGAGGAAATTTCTGGAAATTGATCAATGGTGTGCTAAAACCAGTACGACGCCCGTTAGTAATGGCGGCTCATGGATGATTTGATCAATTGAGAAATACACAATCGGAAAAGGAGTTTCCTTATGTCTCAATCAGCAATTTCAGTAATACGTTTTCTTCGCCGGTCAGCCATGTTCAGCATGCTGACACTGGCTCTGTTTGGGGCCGCGGTGTCTCATGCCCAGTCAGATGATGCACCTGACACCGCAGACATGGCGCTGCTGGTCGAAGACCAGGTGAATATCAATACAGCTGATGCAGATACGCTGGCACTCGCACTGGATGGTGTGGGTATGACGCGTGCGCTGGACATCATAGCCTACCGCGAAGAGCACGGCGACTTTGAACAGGTCGATCACCTGGAGCGTGTTCGCGGGATTGGCAAGGCAACGCTTGAGCGTAATCGCCACAAAATTCGCCTGTCCAGTGACGGCGAGTGATTCTGGTTACGCACTTGTGACAGTGAATACGTTAGAATAGGGGCTGTTTAGCCCCTTTTCTGTAATAACTGGATAAAGCATGCAGGACACATCCGGCCAGGACCTGGCTGGTCATCTCATTACTGGAACGGACATCCTGGCATTGCTGACAGGCCTGCTTGCAGCCTGGTGTCTGTGCTCCCTGCTGGTAGTTGTAGGACGGCGTCATTTGCTGGACGTGCCGGTTGCACGCAGTGCTCATCAGCAGGCGGTTCCGCGAGGTGGCGGCGCCGCGATAGTGACGGGTCTTGCACTGGCGATTGCGATTCTTCTTTTTTCAGGCACCCTGACACTTCAGTATACGCTGGTCCTTGCCTGTGCCCTGCCGGTGGCCATGGTCGGCTTTATAGATGATTTCAAAGCGCTGCCGGTGCGCATACGTCTCCCCCTGCATTTGTTCAGCGCGGCATCTGCTCTGTGGCTGCTGGGCCCTGTGCCGGAGCCTTTTTTCAGTGGCTGGCTGGTGATGCCCAACTGGTTGCAGGCGCTGATACTCATGCTGGCTCTGGTCTGGCTGTTAAATCTCTACAACTTCATGGATGGCATCGATACGCTGGCAGCTGCCCAGTGTCTGTTCGTCTGCGCGGCCGCCGGCCTGATGCTGTGGCGCCTGGATGATTCCCTGATGCTGGTATGTGCCGCGCTGTTTGCCGCGACTTTAGGGTTTCTGTACTGGAATGTCCCGCCCGCCAGGCTGTTTATGGGTGACGTTGGCAGCACATTCCTGGGTTTTTTCCTGGGACTTCTGGGCCTTATCACACATTTCAATGGAGTGCTGTCAGTCTGGGTGTGGGTATTGCTGATGGCCACGTTCATCGCGGATACCACGTTGACCCTTCTGCGTCGTCTGCTGGCCGGCCATTCGATTACTGAAGGACACAGCACGCATGCTTACCAGCATCTGTCGCGGCGATGGGGCAGTCATCTCAGGGTTACGGCAGCTTATATGATGGTCAATGTCCTGTGGTCGCTGCCCCTGGCATGGCTGGCTCTGACCAGACCCGAATATGGGGTGTTATTTGCCATATCTGGTATAGTACCGTTAATGATCGTGGCAGCCCTGCTGGGCGCCGGAAACAGGGAGCGTCAATGAACCTATACACCATCCCCTTGTCCCGCACCGTCAAGCAGATACTGCTGATGCTGGCAGACGGGCTCATGCTGGCCCTGGCAACCTGGTTGTCATTCAACATGCTGGGGATCGGCGCAGAGGGGCAGGGCGAGCGTCTTACGCTCTATTTCGCTGCCGCCATCATGATCAGCGTCGGCGGATTCTACCGGATAGGTCTTTACCGCGCGCTGTTGCTTTACATGGGCGTGCAATCGGGATTCATCGTCCTGCAGGGTGTGTCGGTTGCCGCGGTACTGTTCGGTGCCGTCTACTATCTTATTCTGTCACCCGAGTCACCCAACAACGCCGTTGTTCCGATGTTCTGGATGATTGCTCTGCTGAGCATCGGTGGCAGCCGCTTTGTGGCCAAGATGGTGCTGCAGAGCCTGATACAGAACTTCCGCCCCAAAGAGCCCGTCATTATTTACGGTGCCGGCAGTTCGGGCATGCAGCTGGTTGCAGCGCTGCAGAATGGCAATCAGTATTTGCCGGTTGCCTTTGTGGATGACAGCCGTCACATCATCGGCAGCACCGTCAGCGGCGTGCGTGTCTACAGTCCCTCGTCGTTATCAGAGCTGATCAACAACTTCTCTGTACGTCAGATCCTTTTGGCAATCCCGTCTGCAACACATGCCGAGCGCAAGGAAATACTCAATCGTCTTGAGCATCTGCCAGTTCATGTGAAAACAGTGCCTGAACTGTTTGATATGCGTTCAGGCAAGTTTCATGTTGATGAAGTGCGCGACATCGACATCGAAGACCTGCTGGGTCGTGACATTGTCCCGCCTGACGTGGAGTTGATGGGCGCCTGCATTACTGGCCGTTCGGTCCTGGTTACGGGAGCGGCGGGCTCCATTGGCTCTGAGCTGTGTCGACAGATTATTGGTCTGGAACCAGAGCGCCTGGTACTGCTGGACAGTTTTGAGTTTGGACTCTACGACCTGGAGCTTGAACTGCAGGGATTGAGGGCAGAAGGCTCCAGCACCGAGATTGTGGCGATGCTGGGTAACGTCTGCAATCGAACGCTGATGGATGCGGTGATCAATCGCTTCAGCATTGAGACTGTCTATCATGTGGCTGCCTACAAGCAGGTGCCGATGGTCGAGAAAAATGTGGTGGAGGGTGCTTACAACAACATCTTTGGCACCGCGATTGCCGCGCAGGCCGCCATGAGTGCCGGAGTTAGGCATTTTGTGCTGATTTCTACAGACAAGGCGGTGCGTCCGACCAACGTCATGGGCGCCACCAAACGCTTCGCCGAGCAGGTGCTTCAGGCGCTTGCAGCACGTCAGAAGGGTACCTGTTTCAGTATGGTCAGGTTTGGCAATGTGCTGGGTTCATCCGGATCGGTAGTGCCGCTGTTCCGACGCCAGATCAGTGAGGGCGGGCCGGTTACCGTGACTCACCCTGAGGTCACACGTTATTTCATGACGGTGGAAGAGGCCGCACAGCTGGTGATTCAGGCAGGTTCGATGGCCAGTGGCGGTGACGTCTTTGTGCTGGATATGCACGACCCAATCAGAATTGTGGATCTGGCCCGCAAGATGATTCACCTGATGGGCTACGATGTTAAAGATGAGAATGCCTACCATGGCGACATCGCCATCGAATATACCGGCCTGCGTCCTGGTGAAAAGCTGTTTGAAGAGCTGTTGATCGGCGAGTCAGTTACGGGCACTGAACACCCCAAAATCATGCGGGCCGAGGAAGACTTTCTAACCTGGGAAGAGCTGGAGCCGATGTTGGCAGAGTTGGAACGAGCCTGTCGAATGCTGGATCTGCAGCAGATACGTCAGGTTCTGATCAGCGCTGTGGATGGCTTTCAGCCTGATGATCTGCATGATGATCCACTGTGGGTTGTGTCATCAGATCAGGTGGTTGAACTGCCAGCGGTGTCCTCGGCTACCGCCAAGGTGACACCGCTGCACAAACGCTAGTCCCGCACAGCCCCGGGACTCAGCGTCAATTCCTATCGACGGTCAATTGATACGATCATGACCGGCTCTACCGGCACGTCCTGATGGCCACGCTGGCTGGTGGTCTGGACCCGGGCAATTTCATCCATGACTTCCATGCCACTGATCACTTCACCAAATACGGCATAACCAAACTCCTGAGGATTGGTGCTGCGGTGATTCAGGAAGTCATTGTCCACCAGATTGATGAAAAACTGGCTGGTGGCGCTGTCCACGACCTGGGTGCGTGCCATGGCGATAGTGCCGCGATCATTGCTGAGTTCGGCGCTGGCTTCATTTTTGATGGCCGGATAACCTGACAGCTCGACAAAATCTTCATCGTAGCCACCGCCCTGAACCATGAAGCCAGGAATTACACGGTGAAATGTCAGACCGTCATACAGGCCATTGTCGACATAACGCAGAAAGTTGGCGACGGTTATCGGGGCTTCGTCCTGCCACAGCTCAATTTCCACATCACCCATGCTGGTCGTCATTACAACCACCGGGTTGCCGGTCATGGTTGTATCGTCGTCGGTCACCTGATTAACGGCATCTGATACTGCAGCAGCTGCATCTTCTGCCGTCTGTGCAACGGTCTCGGCAACATTCTCGGCAGTTTGTGCGACATCCTCGGTAGATGGTGTGTCTTCTCCCGAGCAGGCGGCGAGCGATAGGGCGCTACCGAACAACAGGGCCATCAATACATGTCTGTAGCGAGTAGTTAAGGTCATAATGCATTCCCGGTTCGTGGTGATAAGGTTAAACGAGACGCTGATTATAACCACAGTCGAGCAAGGCTTGAACAGAGCGGGTCGTTCCGGCCGATAAAGGCCAATTACACGGATGAGTTTGCAGACGAAGACCCGCCTGGACCACGCTGTTGCGCAATCGTTTGCTGCTTAGCAATTTACAGGGGGTATTGATGAGATCTTTCAGAGTTTGGCTGCCCAACCTGGACTCGAACCAGGAACCAAGTGATTAACAGTCACCTACTCTACCATTGAGCTATTGGGCAGTAATGTTGGCCATGTGTCGTGGCCCCAACAGGACGCGTATACTAATGAGATTTTTGCGGGGGGTCAACCTCTGATGTGCAAAATTTACACTGTCTTTAAGGTGGTCCGGTCTGGCGTGTCGGACAGGCTGGTGACTACCGTCGTGCGCGGACATCTGTGTATACTGGGCGGATGAGTATACCCTTTAGTATGAAGTCCGCATTCAAGCCCGCAGGTGACCAGCCCGAAGCGATCAGATGTCTGAGCGAGGGGCTGGAAGAGGGGCTGCATGCCCAAACGCTGCTGGGCGTAACCGGTTCTGGTAAAACCTTCACGATTGCCAATGTAATTGCGCAGACACAACGTCCGGCACTGGTGATGGCGCCCAACAAGACGCTGGCGGCACAACTTTACGGCGAGTTCGCAGAGTTTTTTCCGGACAATGCCGTCGAGTATTTTGTTTCCTACTACGATTACTACCAGCCTGAAGCATACGTTCCTTCCTCTGATACCTATATTGAGAAAGACGCTTCAATCAATGATCACATTGAACAGATGCGTCTGTCGGCAACCAAGGCGCTGCTAGAGCGGCGCGATGTCATCGTGGTGGCGACTGTTTCGGCTATCTATGGTCTGGGTGATCCTGGGTCGTATCTGCAAATGGTGTTGCACCTGGATCGCGGCGACAAAGTGGATCAGCGCTATATTCTGCGACGGCTTGCAGACATGCAGTACACCAGAAATGACATGGATCTGCAGCGTGCGACCTATCGCGTGCGCGGAGACGTGATTGATATCTATCCGGCCGATTCAGAGCAGTACGCCATAAGAGTGGAGCTGTTTGATGACGAGATAGAAGGTTTGTCATTTTTTGACCCTCTGACAGGTGAGGTTGTCAGAAAGGTGCCGCGACTCACTGTATTTCCGAAGTCACACTATGTGACGCCGCGGGAAAAAGTGATGGAAGCACTGGAGCAGATCAAGGAAGAGTTGAATGAACGTGTGACGCAGCTGGAGAGTAATCATCAGCTGGTAGAGGCACAGCGTCTGGCGCAGCGCACTCGATTTGATCTGGAAATGATGAGCGAACTCGGCTACTGCACTGGCATCGAAAACTATTCGCGTTATCTGTCTGGCCGCGCTGCCGGGCAGCCACCACCGACGCTGTTTGACTATCTGCCACCCGATGCACTCGTGATTGTTGATGAGTCGCATGTGTCCATTCCACAGATTGGCGCAATGTACAAAGGCGACCGCTCGCGCAAGGAAACACTGGTTCAGTATGGTTTCCGTCTCCCGTCAGCGCTGGATAATCGTCCCTTGCGGTTTGAAGAGTGGGAGTCGCTGACCTCGCAGTTGATTTTTGTCTCAGCCACACCTGGCCCCTATGAAGAGCAACGCTCTGGACAGGTCGTTCGCCAGGTAGTTCGGCCGACCGGTCTGATAGACCCGGCCGTCGATGTACGACCAGCCGCCAATCAGGTAGACGATCTGTTATCGGAAATCCGGCAGGTTGTGGTGCGGCAGGAGCGGGTGCTGGTGACGGTGCTGACAAAACGCATGGCAGAGGATCTGACCGATTATCTGATGGATCACGATGTGCGAGTAAGGTACCTGCACTCGGATATCGATACGGTCGAGCGATCTGAAATCATCCGGGATCTGCGACTTGGAAATTTTGATGTGCTGGTGGGCATCAACCTGTTGCGTGAAGGGCTGGATATTCCCGAAGTGTCACTGGTTGCCATTCTTGATGCGGACAAGGAGGGTTTTCTGCGCTCGGAACGCTCACTGATTCAGACCATGGGGCGCGCAGCACGGAATATTCATGGCCGAGCCATTTTGTACGCCGATAATATTACCGGCTCCATGCGTCGTGCCATGGACGAATGCGAGCGCCGGCGTGAAACCCAGCTGGCCTTTAACAAGGAGCACGGCATCACACCCGCTGGTGTTACAAAATCAGTGATGGATGTGATGGAAGGTGCCTATTCAGAGAATCGTGTCACTGGCGGACGGCAGCGTAAACGTGGCAAAGCGGCTGTCGCCGAGAAGATTGCCAGCTATGGCAGTGTGCCTGCCGAGCTGGCTGCGGATCCGAAAGCGCTTGGTCAGGAAATTACCCGCCTCGAAACAAGAATGCTGGAGCTCGCCCGTAACCTGGAGTTCGAAGAAGCGGCATTACTGCGCGATGAAGTCCAGGCATTAAAAAAACAGCTGATGGCAGCGGGTTGACGCCTGATTTTGTGTTGTAGTTTTGCCGATCAGCCCCTATAATCGCACTCCTTTGACGGCGGGTGTATCAGCAGGGCATCAAATAATCGATTCCCGAAGCAGAATACCTGACGCAAGCAGCGGCAAATCCCGCGACAGGATGGAAAGGCGTCATTGTGACGTTGCAGGTTGTAATAGCAGGCGCGTAGCTCAGTTGGTTAGAGCGCTACCTTGACATGGTAGAGGTCACCAGTTCGAATCTGGTCGTGCCTACCACTCCTTTGCGGGTGCCACATCGTTAACCGAATTCAGAACATCACTTTCTATGCCTGTAATCACACTCCCCGACGGTAGTCAGCGCTCGTTTGAACAACCCGTGACAGTTGCCCAGGTGGCAGAATCCATTGGTGCCGGACTGGCCAAGGCCGCTCTGGCCGGTCGTGTCGATGGCACGCTGGTGGATACCTCCTACACGATCGCAAATGATGCCGAGCTGGCCATCGTGACGGATCGTGACGAGGACGGCCTGGATGTGATTCGCCACTCCTGTGCCCACCTGATGGCGCAGGCGGTGCAGCGTCTTTTCCCGGACGCGCAGGTTACCATCGGTCCAGTGATCGATGATGGCTTCTATTACGACTTCGCTTACGAGCGTCCTTTTACACCCGAAGATCTGGAACAGATCGAAAAGGTTATGGGTGACATCGTTAAGGAAAACCTGCCAGTCAGCCGCGAAGTCATGTCGCGCGACGAAGCTGTAGCCATGTTTGAGAAAATGGGCGAACAGTACAAAGTGCAGATCATCAAGGACATCCCCGGCAACGAAGAATTGTCGTTCTATCGCCAGGGTGAGTTTGTTGACCTGTGTCGCGGCCCGCACGTGCCCAACACTGGCAAGTTCAAGGCATTCAAACTGACATCGGTCGCCGGTGCCTACTGGCGCGGTGACTCGAACAATGAAATGCTGCAGCGCATTTACGGCACTGCCTGGCAGGATAAAAAGGCGCTGGCCGACTACCTGTTCCGACTGGAAGAGCAGCAGAAGCGCGACCATCGCAAGATCGGCAAAAAGCTGGATCTGTTCCATTTCCAGGAAGAAGCACCTGGCATGGTGTTCTGGCATCCCAAAGGCTGGACGGTCTATCAGGAAATCCAGCACTACATGCAGAAGCTGCAGCGTCAGCACGGCTATCAGGAAATCCGCACACCACAGCTGGTTGACTACACGCTGTGGGAGAAGTCCGGACATGCCGACAAATTTGCTGACGAGATGTTCAGCGTCGAGTCAGAAAACCGTATGTATGCCATCAAGCCAATGAACTGTCCCTGTCACGTGCAGGTGTTCAATCAGGGCCTGAAGAGTTACCGCGATCTGCCGCTGCGACTGGCTGAGTTCGGCTCCTGTCACCGCTTTGAGCCATCAGGTTCCATGCACGGTCTGATGCGGGTGCGCAGCTTTACGCAGGACGATGCACACATTTTCTGCGCTGAAGATGATATTCAGAGCGAAGTTGCTTCCTTTATGCAGCTGCTGTTTGGTGTCTATCGCGATTTCGGTTTTGACGAGATCATTCTGCGTCTTTCAACCCGCCCTGAGAAACGTGTGGGCAGTGACGAAATCTGGGATCGCTCCGAAGCGGCCCTGCGTCAGGCGCTGGACAACAGTGGGCTGGCATGGGAACTGCTGCCGGGCGAGGGCGCCTTCTATGGTCCCAAAATTGAGTTTTCATTGAAAGATTGTATGGGTCGTGTGCAGCAGTGCGGCACGATTCAGGTCGATTTCTCGATGCCAGACCGACTCGGCGCGCAATATGTGGCCGAAGATGGCAGCCGCAAAGTACCAGTGATGTTGCACCGTGCGATCCTGGGATCCTTCGAACGTTTTATCGGTGTTTTGATCGAACATTACGCCGGCGCGCTGCCAGCCTGGCTGGCACCGGAGCAGGCAGTTATTCTCAATATTACCGACAAACAGGGCGAATATTGCGAAAAAGTCCGTAAAATGCTGGCCGAAAAGGGTTTTCGGGTCAGTGCGGACTTGAGAAATGAGAAGATCGGCTTTAAAATCCGCGAGCACACCATTCAGAAGGTTCCGTATTTGCTGGTTGTCGGTGATCGTGAGATGGAAAACGGTCAGGTGGCGGTGCGAACCCGTGACGGCCAGGACCTGGGTACCATGTCTCTGGAAGCATTTGCCGATCATTTACAGGCAGACGTTGCGCGCTTCGGCAGAACCCAGTCGGACCACTGAATGAAAATTGAATCCGAACAGGAGAGAAGACGCTGTCAAATATGAAGAGTAGTTCCAGGAAGCCGGTCATCAACGAAAACATTGACGCCACGGAAGTGCGTCTGGTGCTCGCCAACGGTGAGCAGAAAGGAGTAGTGACCATTGAAGAGGCCCGCGCTGAGGCGGCTGAGGCCAAACTCGACCTGGTGATGATTGCGCCCGACGCCGAGCCGCCGGTGTGCAAAGTCATGGACTATGGCAAGCATATCTTCGATCTGAAAAAGCAGAAGGCTGCCAACAAGAAAAAGCAGCGCAAGACACAGTTAAAAGAAATCAAGTTTCGACCAGGGACGGAAGAAGGGGATTATCAGGTAAAACTACGCAACCTGATACGTTTCCTGTCTGATGGGGACAAGGCCAAGGTATCTTTGCGATTCCGCGGCCGTGAAATGGCCCATCAGCATCTTGGACTGGAACTCTTGAACCGTATTCGCCAGGATCTGGAGGAATATGGTCAGGTGGAACAGGAACCCAAGATGGAAGGTCGCCAGGCCGTTATGGTTCTGGCACCAAGCAAAAAGAAGAAGGCCTGATAGGTTTCAGGGCTTCTATTACTTAATCTGAGTCGCCAGTGATGGCGAATAAATGCGGAGTTGCAGTAATGAGCAAGATGAAGACCCACAGCGGTGCTTCCAAACGCTTCAAAAAAACAGCCACTGGCTGGAAGCGTAAAAGCGCCAACAAGAGCCATATCCTCACCAAAATGACCACCAAGCGCAAACGTCATCTGCGCGGTACTTCGCTGGTAGCTGCCTGCGATAAGCCGTTGATCGATCGTATGTTGCGTAAAGTGTAACCCTTAGCGGATTTTGACAGGAGACTGATATGGCCCGAGTAAAACGTGGCGTAACGGCGCGTCGCCGTCACAAAAAAATTCTGAAGCAGGCTAAGGGTTATTATGGTGCCCGTAGTCGTGTCTATCGCGTAGCGTTCCAGGCAGTCATCAAAGCCGGCCAGTATGCTTACCGAGATCGCCGCACGAAGAAACGTGTATTCCGCTCTCTGTGGATTACCCGTATCAACGCGCAGGCTCGTGCGAACGGAATGACCTACAGCCAGCTGATTGCTGGTCTGAAGAAAGCCAATATTGCCGTGGACCGCCGTGTAATGGCGGATCTGGCTGTGCACGACAAGGCGGCATTTGCTGCACTGGTCAACCAGGCTAAAGCTAGCCTGGCACAGTAACAATCGCGGTACTTTCCTGCAGAGCCGGTCCGGGAGTTGTTTGCCCGTGCCGGCTTTGTGCATTCAGGGTTCTGTGCATGGCAGGTCCATGCAGGTATTAGAATCATCATGGCAGAGTGGATGAATCCATGACCGACACAAATTCGCTTTTGCAGACTGCCCTGGAGGCGGTTGCGGCCAGCGCAGATGAGCGCGCGCTTGATCAACTGCGGGTTGATTATCTGGGCAAGAAGGGACAGTTGACGGCTTTGCTGAAGAGCCTGGGATCTTTGCCAGCCGAAGAGCGACCGGCTGCCGGTGAGAAAATCAATGAGGCCAAGCGTCAGGTACAGCAGGCAATTGATGCGCAGCGCGAGATTCTTGTCGAACGGGCGCTGAGTGCGCAGCTGGCCGCTGAGACTGTTGATGTGAGTCTGCCAGGGCGTCGTCAGAGCGCCGGCGGCCTGCATCCGGTGAGTCGGACGATCGAGCGAATTCAGACGCTGTTCCAGTCCGCCGGTTACAGCGTGGCAGAGGGACCTGAGATCGAGGACGATTACCACAACTTTGAGGCATTGAATATTCCCGGGCATCATCCGGCGCGGGCAATGCACGATACTTTTTATGTCGCTACCGCGACAGCCGCAGGCGCTGATGTAAACGTTGCTGACGCAACCGCCGCGGGCGCTGATGCCAGCGGGATGTCCTGGGTACTGCGCACACACACATCACCGGTGCAGGTGCGTGTCATGGAGCAGGGCAAACCGCCGTTCCGCATGATCTGTCCGGGTCGCGTCTACCGCTGCGACTCCGATCTGACGCACACGCCGATGTTCCACCAGGTGGAAGGGCTGCTGATCGATGAGCATGTCAGCTTTGCCGATCTGAAAGGCACGCTGGAAGAGTTTCTGCGGGCGTTTTTTGAGGCCGATCTGGCAGTACGTTTCCGTCCTTCCTATTTCCCGTTCACAGAGCCTTCTGCCGAAGTCGATATGAGCTGTGTCATGTGCGAAGGCAAGGGCTGCCGTGTTTGCAAACAGACCGGTTGGCTGGAAGTGCTGGGCTGCGGCATGGTGCACCCCAAAGTGCTGGAGGCCTCCGGCGTAGACAGCAGTCGTTATCGCGGTTTTGCGTTTGGCATGGGCGTCGAACGTCTCGCCATGCTGCGATATGGCGTCAATGATCTGCGTCTGTTCTTTGAAAATGATCTGAAATTTTTGCGGCAGTTCAACTGAACCGCGAGCTGATAGCCAAGAGCAAACTACCATGATTTTCACACAACAATGGATTCGTGAGTGGCTGGATACGCCACTTGAGCCGCAGGCGCTGATTGATCAGCTGACCATGGCAGGATTGGAGGTGGACGCCTCGGGCCCCGTAGCGGCCGCGTTTACTGGTATTCTGGTAGCAGAGGTGGTCAGCGTCGAACCGCACCCTGATGCTGACAAACTGCGCGTATGTCAGGTCAATGACGGCAGTCAGCAGGTTCAGGTTGTCTGCGGTGCACCCAATGTCAGGCCAGGCATGAAAGTGCCTTACGCCACCCTTGGAGCTGAACTGCCTGGTGAGTCTCCGGACAAACCATTCCGTATCAAAAAAGCCAGGCTGCGTGGCGTTGAGTCCTTCGGCATGCTGTGCTCGGCCGAAGAGCTGGGTATGGCTGATTCATCGGACGGCCTGCTGGCATTGCCTGCCGATGCACCAGTCGGTCAGAACGTCAGAGAATACCTGCAGCTTGATGATCGATACTTTGAGCTGGATCTGACGCCTAACCGGGGTGACTGTCTGAGCATTCGCGGCCTGGCACGCGAAATCGCAACCCTGAATCAGCTGGCTTTCAAGGATCTGCAGGTGACGCCTGTTGCCGCTCGGATCGATGACACCTTCCCGGTCCGCATTGATGCGCCAGACGCCTGTACGCGCTACCTGGGCCGAGTGATTCGCGATGTCGACATAAATGCCACAACACCTTTATGGATGCAGGAGCGCCTGCGTCGCTGCGGTCTGCGCAGCATCGATCCTGTTGTTGATGTGACCAATTACGTGCTGATGGAATTGGGTCAGCCTATGCACGCCTTCGATCTGGAGCGCCTCAGTGGCGAGATCGTTGTGCGCCAGGCAGTGGCGGGCGATTCGCTGACACTGCTGGATGGCAAAGCAGTTGAACCCGCCACCGATACCTTGCTGATCACCGATGCCAGTGGTCCTCTGGCGCTGGCCGGCATCATGGGCGGCGAACCCAGCAGTGTGACAGAGTCGACCCGGCATATTTTTCTGGAATGTGCCTGTTTTGATGCACTGGCTGTGGCTGGCCGGGCGCGCCGCTATGGCCTGCATACCGACTCGTCCCACCGTTATGAGCGTGGTGTCGACTATAACCTGCAGGCGCTGGCAATGGAGCGGGCAACCGAGCTGTTGATTGCCATTGCCGGTGGCAAGCCAGGTCCGGTCACCGAGACCATTGGTAAGCTGCCGACTGCCAGCGAGGTAAAACTGCGTCCTTCCTACCTGGCGAGCGTGCTCGGCATGGAGCTGGACGAAGATGAAATTATCAGTATTCTCAATGGCCTGGGAGTGACTCTTGTTGGGCGTTCGGAAGATGGGCTAACCTTTGACGTACCGTCATTCCGTCACGATATCGCCATTGAGGCAGATCTGATTGAAGAAGTGGCACGCGTACATGGCTATGACCGCCTGCCCGTGACACGGCCTGTCATGCGCACTCAGATGCCTGAAGTCAGCGAGCGCGAAGTGGCACTGTCGCGGATCCGTGAGCGTCTGGTAGCGCAGGGTTACCAGCAGGTCATCACCTATAGCTTTGTGGAGCCAAAGCTGATGGCGCAGGTTTCTGCATCGCCCGCTCCCGTGGCACTGCAGAATCCCATCTCGGAAGATATGTCGGTGATGCGCACCAGCCTCTGGGCAGGACTGCTGCGGACACTGCAGCACAATATCAATCGCCAGCAGACGCGGGTTCGCATCTTCGAGACCGGTCAGGTGTTTCTGCCTGGGCCAGAAGGAATCAGTCAGCCGGAAAGACTGGCCGGGCTGATCTACGGCGAGCGCTTTCCGACCACCTGGTCGCAGGGCAGGGAAGTCGTTGATTTCTTTGACGTAAAAGGTGATGTGGAAGGTCTGCTGGAGCTTGGCGCGCTGTTGCCGCGCTGCCGTTTCGAGAAGGCCGAACACCAGGCCCTGCATGGCGGCCAGGCCGCCGCTGTGACGCTGGATGGGCAGCGCATTGGACTGGTCGGCGCACTGGATCCTGCACTGCAGCGGGCACTGGATATCAGCGGACGGGTGTACCTGTTCGAGTTGGATCTAGCTGCGATTCGCGCCGCAGCTGTACCGGCTTTCAGGCCTTTGTCCCGCTACCCAGAGGTGAGCCGGGATCTGGCGCTGGTGCTGGATCGGGCTGTGGCTGTAGCTGATATCGAGCAGCATTTGCGTGAACTGGCCGGTCCTGAGCTGCTCGGAATTAGAATATTTGATGTTTATCAAGGTGATAAAGTCGAAAGTGACAAAAAAAGTGTAGCTTTGGGCTTGACCTGGCAACATCCTTCGCGCACTCTTAGCGACGACGAGATCAATGTCATAATTGAGCGTTGCGTCAAAGGCCTGGAAGACAAATTTAATGCTAAGTTAAGGAATTGAACATGCAAAACGGCGCCCTGACAAAAGCGGAAATGGCAGAACGTCTGTTTGATGAACTCGGCGTTAACAAGCGTGAGGCCAAAGAACTGGTCGAGCTGTTCTTCGAGGAAATTCGCCAGGCCCTGGAAAGCAACGAACAGGTCAAGTTGTCGGGATTCGGCAATTTTGATCTGCGTGACAAAAAACAACGCCCCGGCCGCAACCCCAAGACCGGTGAAGAGATTCCTATCAAGGCGCGTCGCGTGGTGACGTTCCGTCCTGGCCAAAAGCTAAAGGCGAGGGTAGAGAAATATGCCGGAACCCAGTGACAAGCAGGATCTGCCGCCCATACCGTCGAAGCGCTACTTTACCATTGGTGAAGTTGGTGAGCTTTGCACGGTAAAGCCGCATGTACTGCGTTACTGGGAACAGGAATTTCCCCAGCTTAAACCCGTCAAGCGCCGTGGCAACCGTCGCTACTACCAGCGCGAAGACGTCCTTCTGATAAGACAGATCAAATCCCTGCTTTACGATCAGGGCTTCACCATCGGTGGGGCCCGTCAGCGCATGAGCGGTCATCAGGAACCGCAACCGGGCGCCGCAGTTGAAAAGGCTGAGCTTAAGCAGATGATCAAAGAACTGGAAGAGGCTCTGGCGCTGTTGTAATTGCCAATTGCTTTAGCGCCAAACGTCATATTTTCGAACGTTCGCACGATGACTTTCTGGTTTTTTTCCCGATTTTTCCTTTACACCATTGACTGCAGTGATATAGTCCATCACCGGAAAGCGGGGCATGTCGCACCGTTTCCCATAGCTCTAGCAGTAAGATTGAATAAAAATAATGTCACTGCCTGAGGGAAGTTGTTGTTTAGTGTAGTCCTCAGAATGTCAGCACGTCCTGTCGACCCGGTTTCTGGAGAGAGAACCGGCACTATTCATTACCTCTGCATCGACGACCATAAACCTAATAAGAATCATCAAGAGGTCCATGGATGAAGTCGAATACTCAATCCAGTAGTAATCCAAGAGTAAAACTGTTGTCTGCAGCTATCGCTGCCGCCATGATGCTCCCCGCAACGTCCGTGCTTGCACAGCAGGACTCCAATACGCCAGAAGTCGAAGAAGTTGTTGTAACTGGCTCCTTTATTCGCCGCTCCGAAGGTTTTCAGGCTGCATCGCCAATTCTTCAGGTTTCAGCTGAAGATATCGCCGCTGAAGGTACACCCAATATGGGTGACGTGATCCATAACCTGAGCTTCAATCAGGGCTCGACAGTTACACAAAACTCCCTGACTGGCGCATCAAGCACAGCCACGTCCATCAACCTTCGTGGTCTGGGTGAGGGCGCAACCCTCAACCTGGTTGATGGCATGCGTGTCATCGGCACCAACGTGAACACCTTCCTGCCGCAGATCGCAATCGGCCGCATGGATATCGTGACAGATGGCGCTGCCGCATTGTACGGCTCGCAGGCGGTAGCCGGTGTTGTAAACTTTGTACCACGTAAATCTTATGACGGTGTGCGTTTTGAAGCCTATCGTCAGGGCGATTCGCGCGGAGACTACACTGATGATCAGTTCAGCGTTCTGGCTGGTACCGAGTGGAATGGTATCGATCTGGTTGTTGCTGGTGAATACCGTACCAATGGCAGATTGAAGATGATTGACCGCCCTGACAATTTCAATGCGGGCCTGACCTCATCCAGTACACCCAACCCGGGCCGTTATCGTGTTCCTGTACGTGACGCCAATGGCGATCTGACAGGTAACTTCCGTACAATCTCCGACCCAAACTGTGGCGGTACGCGTGAAGATCCAACCGTGCCAGGCAACAACCCGAACGGGTTTACTTTTGGTGGCCAGTGCTGGTATGACTTCGGTGAGTTCTGGGATTATCGTGCTGCCCAGGATCAGGGCCAGGCGTTTGCACACGCCACTTACGATTTCAGCTCTGGCCTGACGCTGTCTGGCCAGTGGGGCTATTTCAAACGTCGTACCTACAACCGTGGCTCCCCCTCAAACCCGGGTGGCCGCGTCGGTGAGCTGCCGACCGTACGAGGCGAGATTCCCGGCAATCCCTTCCCGGCCGTCGATGCCAATGGCAATCAGCTTTATGCTGTAGACGCCAACGGTGATGGTGTTCCGGATCGCAATGCCAATGGCATGGTCATCCGTGCTCCGAACGCTGCCGCCGGTATCCCATTTAACGAAGATGTCGCGTTTGCTGCATGGCGTCCATGGGGTAAACATGGCACCTTGCCAACACAGCTCGGTCCGGATGGCGCCACTGTTGGTTCTGGCCTGATCTACGGATGGCGTTCAGCGCTGCGCGCTGATTTCACTGTGCCCTGGATTGAGGGCTGGGAAGGTTCCGCCAGCTACTTGTACTCAGAGCAGACCGACAACAGCCGCGCCAATAACTTCAGTCTGAGTGCTTTGACTCAGGGGCTGAACTGCGATGTCGCCAACGATCGTGACGCGTGTTTCACTCCGTTTGTGTCGACTGATCCGTCTACGCGCAATACTCAGGCTGTAGCTGATTCAACCTACGTACAGAACCGTGTTTTTGACGTCGAGTCACTGCAGACACTGGACGTGGTGCTAAACGGTGTTATCAGTCCTGGTGGTTTTGTGCTGCCTGGT
Source organism: Gammaproteobacteria bacterium UBA2675 (assembly GCA_002354805.1). Classification (GTDB taxonomy): domain Bacteria; phylum Pseudomonadota; class Gammaproteobacteria; order Pseudomonadales; family Pseudohongiellaceae; genus Pseudohongiella. The sequence continues at coordinate 138,031 of DEMH01000013.1, read as the reverse complement.
GGCGAGGTCGGTGCTGCCGTTGGTTATCAGCGTCGTGAAGACCGTTTCGACAATACGCCCAGTTTGCACAGCCTGACTGGCGACGTGTTCATTGGTACGCAACTGTTCCCCGTCAGCGATGGACGAACTGTAGATGCCTACTTCGTCGAGCTGTCACTGCCATTGTTCAATACGCTGGAAGCGCAGGTTGCTGTTCGTAATGAAGAGTACAGCACGGGTCAAAGTTCAACAGACCCGAAATTTGGTCTGGTATACATTCCGACTGACTGGCTGACAGTGCGTGCCACCACCGGTACGTCGTTTATTGCGCCAACGCTGAACCAGTTGAATGCGCCGGAATCCTGTGGCCTGACCAACGTGTCAGACCCGTTTACGACTTTCGCTGCCTTCACTGCCAACTGCTCGCAGGGTAACCCAAACCTGGTGCCTGAGTCCGCAGATACCACTGCATTCGGTGTAACACTGAATCTGCTTGATGGTATGACACTGGATATCGACTGGAGTGAAACAAATTTCGAAGACCGAATCATCAGCTCTACTACCGCTGATATTCTGGCTGCGGACTTTTTCAACTTCCGTCAGGCGACCGGATACTCAGGCTCAGGCCTGCCGCCGGTTGACCAGGTCAGAGCCTGGGTAAACAACCCGTTGTCTGACAAGCGAATTCAGCGTGACCCTAACAACGTTGCGCAGATTGATCGCATCATCAGCAGTTCCACCAATGCGTCCAAAATGGACGTCACTGCGCTGGACCTGAAGTTCGACTATCTGTTCAGTATCGGTGACTGGGGTACATTGAACTTCGGGCTGGATGCTACCTATGTTGACAGCTATACCTATCAGCTGTCGGCAGACCGTGCAGTGGTGGAAGCGAAAGGCAACCAGAACGCACTGACCGGTGCCGTGCCACCAATGCCTGAGTGGAAAGCCAATGCCAGCATCGGCTGGAACATGGGTAACCACAGTGCCAATGTGATGGTTCGTTACATTGACGAGATCACCTTCGACGCCGAGAAGTTCTCGTTCCAGCGTCTCCTGCCTTTCAGCAACTACCGCGATGTTGAGGTGCTGCGTGCCTCCACTATCACCGATGCGAGTTACAACTACTCCGGACTTGATGCTCTGGGTGGTGAGTTCTCCTTCACGGTGGGTGCTCGTAACCTGTTTGACCGACTGCCGCAGAAAGTGCCCATGCTGGGCGGCATGGAGTCAATCCTGTACGACCCGACAGGTCGTATGCTGTACGGCCGAGTTACCTTTGAGATGTAAAGCACGGCAGTTCTGATCCTTTGGTCGGAAGTAAAAGGCGGCTCGGAGTTCCCCCCTCGAGCCGCCTTTTATTATTTTGACACACAGGCTTGCAAGCCGGAGCAGGGCAAGTATAATGCCCGCTCGGATTATTCGGGGCGTAGCGCAGTCTGGTAGCGCACCACACTGGGGGTGTGGGGGTCGCAGGTTCAAATCCTGCCGTTCCGACCATCTTTTAGCTTAAATATCAGCTAGTTAGGTTCTCCATTTTTCTCCATCCAGGCAGGGTGGAGAAAAACTGGAGAAAAACTACTGGAGAAAAACCCTATTCGGCTAGCCTCATGGTCACGCGCCGGTACGGCAGCGCCTCCGGATCCTGGTAGCCAATGGTGGTCGACACATGCTCGTGTGCCATCAAGTCTTTAATATCAGAATTCGGATACCCGGCCAGCCTGTAGAGCGTGCTGGCCAGACCTCTCACCTCGTGGAAGCTGGTGCTACTGAGCTCGCAGCCGGTCATTACCTCATTGAACATCCTGGACAGCCGGTCTGCTGTTACCTGGTAATGGTGCTGCTTTTTGTCCTGGTTCCAGACGCGCCGGCGCGGCCGGTGACTGATCACATAAGGGCAGCGTGCGTGCTTCATTGACATTTCACGGGCGCGATCTATGCTCCGTTTCAAGATGGGATGTTCTTCGAGCTCCCACTCCAGGCGCTCGGCTCGAACTTCGCCTCGTTGCGCCAGAGACTTGCCCACAACGACGCGTAGCTTGCCGTCGACTACATGCTTGTCCCAGCGCAGCGAGCAGATGTCTGCCTCGCGCAGCGTGGTGTATCGGCTAATCTCCATTGCGATCTGAAGGCACTCGTACCCATAGTTGGGTGCGGCCGCGTAGATTTTGTTGAACATCTCTTGAGTCAGAGGCGCCCGTTTCTTCTTAGGCTTGCCCTTCAGCAGCAGCCTGGGTAAGTCGTCGCTGGTGGTGAACGGGTTGTAATCGAGTTTGGGTACCAGACCCTGCCGCATCAGCCAGTTGAAAAAGCGCCTGAACTCAGCCTGGCGGGCTTTCTGCTGGTGGTACGTCATGTTGTCCCACCAGGTGACGATGTTATCGTGCGTCAGCTCGGACAGGTACGGGATGTCGTTAGCGAATTGGGCGAATGCCCACTTGCGGTTCTGCCAGCTGGTCTTTGTTGTCAGGTCCGGATTAATTTTCTCCATGTACTCTGTGTATCTCGGGACGTGAAACGCCAACTGCTCTCGCTTCGGCCGTATTTTCTCAACAGGGATATCACTGTCGCGCAGCGAGTTTGCTTCCTCGGCCAGCTGGTTTGCTTCCTCAACCGAGTCTGCCGGGAATGTGCGCTTTGATCCGTCCGGCCGGACGTAAAGGTAGTATCCTGGGCGCTTCTTAGGGTCCGGGTACAGGTTGTCGGCGAGCTGAACGCCGTCGATATAACGGGGCTTTTTGGGTCGCATGGCGGGCATATATAGCACCTGTTAAGTGAGCAGGTCTAGTCCGGATCGTTTTGGGGTGGTTGGTGGTGGCTGCATTACATCATTCACGGCGAACCAGTTCAGGTCCACGTAGGGCTTACCGTCAATCTCTTTTCCGCGCACAACACCACGCCGGATCCAGTCCAGCCACTCGGCCTTGTGAGGCGCTCGGCCCTTGGCAAAAAACTCGCGATTAGCGATTGTGTGGGGTGCGAGCTCCATGATCACGGCCTCCTGGAGGATCCGCTGCGCTGTGGATCCACAAAACGGCGGAACGGGCAGGGCAGGAACACCGTGTAGCCGTGCGATCGCAGGAAGCGGCTGGCATTTTCCAGCTTTGCGTCCAGGGCGCGTTCGGCAAAGTCCACATGTGTATTACTGGGCGGTGCAGGTTTCTTGGCTTTCTCCGGCGGCGGTACCTTCGCTGGGGGTGGCGTAGGTTTGGCTGCAGGAGGGGGTGGCGTTGGTTTCTGTGCTTTTGGTGCCGGCTTTACCTTGGTCTTTTTGGCTGGTTTGGTTTTTGGCTTTGGCGCGGTAGGTGCTTTATGGCCGCTGGCCATTGAGTTCTTAGCCTTGCTGGCCTCGGTCGCAGGATACACCAGGCTAATGCCGTACACGCTGGCATAGTAGCGGGTGCTGTTCAATGTGCAGCCCAGTTCCGTCGCAACGTCTGCTGCTGGCATGGTGCCTGCGAGCTCGCGCAGGCGCGGTATTCTGTCTGCCCATTTGGTCATTTTGATTCTCCGTCCAAAGTCCGGTAAAGGCGGGCTGGCGGTGATTGCATAGCGAGCCAAGCCTCTCGATACTCTGATAACGTAAAGGCAGCCTGATAGTGTGCGGTGCATTGCCCGGCCAGCACTTTGTAAGGAGTGCCCAATCCAGCTGCGATTGCCCGTACTAATTCTGTCCAAGTTTCGTTATCAGTAATTGCTGGTGCAGACGTCGCAACTTTGATTGCTGAAAATCCGGTGCCGGTCGCAGCCATGCCGGCAGCTGCTACCGATAGGCGAAGGAATCCGCGTCGGCTAATTGTGGATTTTTCCATCACTCCTCCCGCGCCTGGGCGCTCTGTTAATCTATCAGTATGCTGTCAGGGTAAAAATGACGGTGCTTGCCGGTCTCAACATTGACCCCAAGGATTCGACTCGGATCGCTCCACCAGCATTCGCTGTGTCCTGTTATCCGAACCTCTATAACGGCGCGACCGATCCTAACTGTCCGGAACGATCCCACGGGGTGAGCGTCTTTTATCGCCTGCGTTAATGCTTTTGCGGCTGACTCATAATTGGATTGCGCTAACTTGATTCCCATTACTCACCCCCTTGCTGTGCTGCTGCGAGCATGGATATCAGCAGCAGAACTGTTTTAGGGTTAGCGGCTGCAATAAACTTCATGTCATTTTTAACCTGACTGACCGACCTCCATGCGGTTGAATTAGCCTTGCAAACTAGCTTGGCCCTACCGGATTTCGTGAAGCCGTCCCTGGTCATGTTTCCATGTTCGTTGCGGTAATCTACAGCCACTGCATCCATACAAGCTCCATGCCCGCCATGCCACGGCCCTTTAGTGGCTGCTTCGGCCAGCTGTCTCAGGTTTTCAACCCAATCCGGCACCGCAGGGGGCTGGGGTGCGGTGTAGAACTTTGTGCCAATTGGCAGCATCTGAATGTCGGCTATCAGTTCGAGATCGCGCTCCGCAAACGACTCAGGATCGCCATGCTTATTCACGATCTTGGCGACAGCTTCACCTTCCATTGCCTGCAGCTCTTCAACACACTCAGCAAGGGTGGAAATAGTGCTACCGCTGATCTGCTTCAGCAGAGCATCTGCCTCGCTCATTGCTTTGATCGCTTTCTGTATTGGAGTCACTTGCCACCCCCTTGAATTGGTGCCGCCAACTCGCCTTTGGAGTTGTATGCCGGCATGTTAGTACTCCGAAGTGCCGGATACAGGTACCGACTTCCAGCCATCTGGGAAAGTTTTGCGTAGCACTCTCATGCCGAGGATCTGTTGAAGAGTGTGAACACCGCGTAAAAACTCTTGAGTGTCTGAGTGGTGCTGCACCGGCAACTCCTGGAACTCGTTCCAAGCTGCAACTATCAGAGCCATCACCCTCTGCTCGGAATCATCAAGGCCGTCATTACGGTTCATGACACTTTTTCGATTAGTGTTAGCTCTTTCCGGTAGTTCGATTAGTAGCAAGTCGGCGAGGCCGTCGACGTTTTCGCTGTACCATAGGTGCTTTATCACTGGTTTAAGAATGTATTCGGAGCCTTCATCGCATTCGATTGGCTCGCGATTAATCATGGATTCATTAACGGCCAGCTCGACTTCGGCATCGGGTCGGCATTTGTCGATTATTTCTTTTAGTTCATGCACCAGCATTCGACACCTCCGTTCGTTTGGCTGAAAATCTACTCGGGTAAAAGTCACAGACCTCATCCTGGGGGATGTGGCCGAAAATGGAGCAACAGCGGGCACAATGTGCGCATTCGGCGCAGGTCTTGCCTGGTGGCAGGTTCATGCCATCGTCGGGAGTATTTCGTCGCATAGGTTCTCTGCTCATCAGCCGCGCTCCTTTCTATCTTTAATTTTGAAATAAGCCCACTGGTACAACTTCCAAACCAGAAGGAAGGGCAGCGCCAACAGGACCATCAGCGCAAAAACCAGCTTGTGACGCTTCTTGAGGTTACTTATCCCGTCCATCACTCCTCCCGCTGTCGCGTGCTCACCTCAGCCGCAACCTCTGCGCAAGTTTTAACCAGTCGAGTCACATTTCGATCATCATCAAACTCAACTCGATCGCCGAGCGAATATTCATCGCTGAGCAAATGATTGTTTATTTCTGCCTGATTCTTTGGCAGGTCAGGGTATTGGTAGGCCCAGAATGACTCGCCGGGCAATTTAAGTCTTATATGTCCGCTCACTTTTCATCTCCCTGCTGTGCTCCCATAATGCAAGATTGGCATGTAGGCTCACGATTTCCGGCTGTGATCCAGCCGAGACTTTTGCCGTGGGGCGCTTTCCCGCAGAGCGCTTGATTGAAATTGTCACCGTTACCCTTTAAAGCCTTGACCAAATGAACAATGCCTACCTTCTGGCTACCCGAACTTTTTCCACGACCGGGAAGGAAGTGTGGTGTAGCTTTTGGCTCTTTGTTTTCAGAAACCTCACCACCTTGCTGTGCTTCTGCGATAACCGACTCAAGCTCAGCAATGAATTCACTGATATCCTCTTCGTGCTGCTGATGGTATTCGGAATCCCACACTGCAGCATTTGTGTCTGGCTCTAGGTGGCAATATGCATCCGCATACTGCTCAAGCTCGGATTTTTTCTTTGCGATGAATTCCGCTATGGCATCCGGCACCGTAAGGGGCTGGGGTGGGTAACCAGCTGCACGAATGAATGTCCCAGCAATACCGCCAAGAGAAAGGGCTTTCTCTGCTCGATCGCAAGCATCCTTCAAGCCCTTGTCTGGGCCGGCCGTTCCACCTGATATCCTGGCCGCAAATGTCAGTCCCTTCAGTGCCTCTCGGAGCTGGTTCGCAACAGCTTGGATGCCAGCCTCTGTCGCGCGCCTATCTTCGCACTGATGACACTCAAGTGGTCGCTCATCCGGCACCGCTGGGGGCTGACCTTCAGGCTGCCAATTTTTCAACAGATCAAGAATGCGGCGAAGCGATTCGGCATCGGCTCCAGGGAACTCTGCGCTGTAATCTTCTTGCTTCATTAGTTCATTGCACTGGATATCCAGCGCCTCGATCTGGCGTTCGAGAGCATGCAGGTCGTGTGATTCGAGCTGGAGTGTTTTTGCTTGAGTCGATCGTTCTGTCTGCATTTCCTTTTGCGCGCACGCCGCCATTCGTCGAATAACAGCTTTGAACCCACCCTCACCATCGTCCCGCATCCATGGCTGTGCGACCTCATCTAGCGTTGCTACCAGAGTCAAATACTCGTCGTTGAAAGTGCTGCTGTGGGCCAAACTAAGTGCCTGTATTGCGTCGAAAACGCGTTCGGCAGTATCGCTGGTGGGGGCTTGGCCATATCGCTTGCAGTACCATTGGTTAAACTCATTTCTGTTCACATGTCACCTCTCAGCTCATAAGCTCGACTCATAAACAACTGGAAGGCCTGGGCGGGCTGCATCGGCCATATCTGAATCTGCAGGGGCTCGATGCCGTCCAGGATAGGCCAGCGGATCTGCTGCTCGTGCATGAGCTGGCGGCGTTCGGTGGCCAATGCCTGCAGGTCGGCATAGCGAATTTCATCAGTCTGCAGGTTGCCCAGTTTGAAGCGATCGACTATCGCTGCCTCGATGCGGCGCTCCCACACGGCGAACGCTACCATGTCGGGGTCGTGCTTGATTGGACGTATCAGGTCGCCCGTGTAGGCCTCTGCAGCATCGTGCATCAATGCGTCGAAAGCCTGTTCTGCAGGCACCAGGCGCGACACGATAACGGAGTGCTGTGCCACACTGTAATGGTGCCGGCAGTGGCCGTTGAATCGGCAGATGTTCGACAGAGCGTGAGCAATATCGTAAAGGTGGAATTGCTCGGGTTTCGGCTCGATCAGATCCACACAGCCGCCAGAAGCGGCTGCCATCCAGGGGTTGTTGCTCATCCTATGCCTCCGTTTCGCGTCACAACAGTAATGACAGGCTGTCGAGACTTACCAAAAATTGAGATCAACACAGCGATAGTTGTGAAAACTACGCCGTCCGTTTGATGACCGTTCAAGATCAGCAGCGCAGCGGCTGCCATAATGATCGCTGTTGCCAGATACTTCATGGTCGCTACCCCCATACGCCTCTGCGTGGCTTTTTCGGTTTCTCAATCTTCGAGGCCTCCAATGCCCACCGATTGAATATCTCGCAGCCGTTGTCGACGTACTGGTGAACCTCATGCCAACTGCAAATAGCATCCATCTGCAGGACGCGCATGCATGCAATCGTGTAGACGGGATCCAGGCCGCGTAGCCGGGTTAAGTTGTAGGGGAACCTGGCGCCGTCATATAGTCCGAGCAGAAAGTGTCGAACAATCGCATTGTTCTCGGCGATCGGCACCAGCACCTGCAGGGCTTTGACACCATTCTCGTGGATGGCGCTTTCGGCTTCTGATCGGTAGCTGGGTAATTCCAGGGACTCGGCTGCAGTGCTCATTCCGCATACTCCAGTATCAGTGTGCCGTTGGGTGCCAGCAGGAAGTCTGCGCGCACGTCCAGGGTGAGTGATTTAACTTTTTTCATCCGCACGTACTGGCATGGCTGGGTCTGGAATTCCTTCACTTCACCCAGGACCACGTTGTCCAGCTTGGGGCCATTCCACTCTTGCCCTTTGCCGAGCAGCCAGCTGTGGATGAACTGCGAGCCGGTGTAGTTGAGCTCAAACCAGACGACGCGGCCGTCCTGCATGTTCACGGCCGGTACCGACATGCCCATGTCCGGATGCAGCTCGACAGGGTAGGGGTCCCACTCGTCCAGCATCTGGCAGTCGTGCAGCGTCAGGCGGTCGTGTCCCATGCTGCTGGTGTACATCACTGATCCCCAGTGATCGTTGTGGCCGTGGATCCCGCAGGCGTGGCCCAGTTCATGCTTGATGGTTGCGCGTGCGAATCGGTTCGGCAGCGGGCGGTTGTCGGCGTTGATATAAATCTCGCAGGAATCCATGATCCACTTACCGAGTGTCTGGTGGTAGTGTTTCATGTGATACTTGCACAGCCCGTTGACTTCCTTGCCGTACCATTGCATCAGTTGCTCGGTGGTGTTGTAGTTAATCACGACCCCACCCGACATCTGCTTTGAGAAAGTTATGCCGACATATTTCAGGGTGTGGCTGTAGCGCAATGACCAGCTAAAGCAGGCCGCGCGGATCATATCCTCGGCCTGTTCAATGCCAGTGGATATTGGTAAGTTTTGGGCGTTCAGATAGACGGGAATCTCTTCAATATCCCAGTCGGACTTGTCGAACTTTCCTGCATCTTTCCCGGCAATGAAAGTGGGCATCTAAGCCTCCTATTCAACACATCGAATGTGTAGTGTCTCGTTATTGGCCTGCGCCTCGCGCAGCTCTTTCGGCATGCAGATGGCCAATGTCATATAGCTTGGCCATAGCAGGTCCTTGTTCTCCGAGTAAAGCAGGGCACCTGGCACTCGGAGGTAGTACAGTCCGTCCTCGTACTTGCAGTCCATCAGCGCATCAGGCTGGGTACCCACACGTCCGGGCCTGGCTCCTGGGCCATGCGTTCATCCAGGAGCGCAGCCAGATCGGCCTTGGTTTTGGCACGGTGTTTGTGGGGGAATTCGTCATCGCCGAATATCTCGGTACCGTCCTGCAGCAGCACAGGCTTAGGTGCACGGTTAAAATAGTTCTTGGCTGTGGGGCGCCAGTATTTGCCCATGACCGTGTCCATGTCGTTTATCAGGCAGCGATAGAAGTCGTCGTCTGGATTGGTCAGCATCAGCGCAGCGCAGCATGCCCGCAGCTTCATCCGTTCCTTGCCTAGCGTAGGGCATGACTCCCTGAAATTATTCCAGCTGGCCACGGCATCTTCAGGGTCGTACCAATCAAGGTTCAGTGCACCGCAGATACTCTCCAGCTCGCGCAGTGTCTGTGTGGCGCGTTCGTCCTCGATGCCGGTTCCGGTGCTGACTTCATCCACATGCAGAGAAACTGGGACGGTAAAGCCGCTCCAGCGGCCGTGGATTGCAGGAATAAGTGTGCGACAGATCACGGCAAAGTCGACCAGGTCATTCGCCAGTTCGGCGTTGTAATACAGATCCAGTTTCAGGCCAATCATGCGCCATCGGTTGAGGTCCTGAGTCAGTGCCTGGCTAAGATTCGGGAGCTCTTCTTCGGCTGAGCCATCTGGTTCGGATGTGGACCCAGCATCGGTGCCTGTGTTGTCGGCCTCCGCTGCCTTAGCGGCATTTTTTACGTCTTCTTTGCGAACGCGGCCACGCAGGATCTCAATCTGTCCGTTGTGATCGACATAGATTACGCAGCCGGAGACGGCCTTCTGTTCATCGCTGTATTTGTCCAGCATTTCAATCTCGTGGTTGACCTGGCTAAGAGCGTCTTCTGCTTCGCCCTTTTCCTCCTCCAACCTCTCGAAGGTTTCGTCATCGGTTTCGTCACCGGCATCATTAAGCGTCTGCTCGATTGCGTCTATTCTTTCCGTCAGCTCCTGCTGCCTGGCTTTCAGTTCTGCAGGGATTTCGTCTTCTGGAGTCGGTACCGGGTCCAGAATCTTGGGGTAGGGATTTGGCTTGTTGTAGAAGTCCAGGGAGACGTCCGCCCACTTCCAGCCATCATCCAGCAGTCCCTGCACTTCGGTGGCCAGTCGTTCTTTCACGAGCTCCTCGACCAGTTCGCGGTTGTGAAAGTATTTTACTGAGGCGAACAGGTCGGTGCTGGATGTGCCGCCGCGAGCAGCGTATTCATCAAGATCAATCAATCGGATGACTTTGTCGTCTGATCGATAGCCGGAGTCATTGATATGTTCACGTACCATCCAGGCAGGGACATGGCCTCCGTGGGTGCGTTTTTTAACCGCCTCGTAGCACTCCATCTGCTTTTCTGGAGTTTCTATCGCGGTGAAAGCCGCCAGCGCATCTAGCGCGAGCTCACCATCACGGCACAACTGGCGAAGCTCTGGCGCCACGTTGCCCAGTTTCAGTCGCTTTTGCACTTCAAGCGAGGTCGTGCCGAATTGCGCAGCGATCTTCTCGATCGGCACCTGGTGGACAAAGTGCAGTCGGCTGTATGCCTCGTATTCGTCGATTGGGTGCATGTCTTCGCGCAGCGTGTTCTCGATCAGCGCAGCTTGCTCGGCGTTTTCGTTGGCGTCGAGGGTGTAGCACGGCACCGGATAGGTGCGGGGGAATTTCTTCTCTTTCACCAGCTCGGCGACAGCCCGATATCGACGGCCACCGGCCTCCACAACTCGCTTGCCGTTTTTGCCCTTGCTGACAATGAGGTTCAACAGAACGCCGGCTGCCTCGATGCTGGCTTTCAGTTCGGCATCGGCCTCCGGACTGGTAGCCGATTTACGGATATTCGCTTCTGACAGCGTCAGTTTGTTAAAGGGGATGGTTGCGAACGTGCCCATGTGTGTCTCCTGGTTGTTTTGGTCGGTCAGTGCAGCTTTGTAGATGGTTGCAAGTTGTTGATTGCGAGGTACGCTTCCTCAGTCAGTTCGGGGAAGGCAGCGCAACGGGTGATGCCCATGGTTATGGAGAGCTTCAGGGCAAGTCTGGCTTGATAAAAAAGTGGTATTTGCGACCACCGGATAGACTGGTGAACACCAATCAGCTCCAGATGGTGGGCATAGACCAGCATGCCGCGCTGGTGTGTAGTGAGGCTGTCCCACCAGGCGCCAACCTTCTCGGTGAATTCATCCGGGAATGGCACAGTTGTCACCGTGGTATCGCTCATCGGCGTCGGCCTCGCTTCTCTGCAGCCTGTTTGGCTTCCTCACCGGCCATAGCCGCGAAGTAAGGAATGGCACCGATGCCGGCGATCACTGTTGTGGTGATCATCAGTGTGGGTTTGCCGGACATCAGGCCAAGCAGCGGCAATGCCATCAACACATTCAAGATCGTGTTGTGCAGCTTTGGGTTCGCGTTGATATCAGGAAACATTGGGCTCTCCTGCTGGGGTAAGCTTAGGTACCAGGGAAAGCACTCGACCGGGCAGTTCCTTCCTAGGGCTGTATGTACCTTTGAGTTCGTCTATTACACGTTTTGGGTCGTAAACCTCTGACTCGATCTGTCCGATAGACATGAATCCACGTGCAATCATCCGGTCGACTGATTCGCGCTGAGCGGTCGGGCTGTAAACCTCTTCTACTACGTGAGCGGCCAGATCCAGCGCTGCGTAGGTCAGCACCTGAGTGCCGGGAATCTCTGCGCCAGAGGCCGTGCATCGGAACAGATCAAACGATCCGTCCTCGCGGTGTTCGGCTGTGCAAGTTCGGTACTGGTATTGGCCGTCAATCACCAGGTAGAGGCCGGCACGATCTGGCAAGTGTTCGCCACCCATGAAGTGCAGCACTTTCAGTTTTTTGCGCAGTCCCATGTCACATGCTCCTCTCTGCGGCCTGGTCGGCCTTGCCTTCTTCCATCAGGGCGCTCAAAAACGTGAGGCCCGACCCTGTTACCAGTGTCACGGCGTAGTTCTGCCGGATCCCGGTGCGGCCTTTAACAAACTGGCCAGTTTTCACTTCAAACAGCCCGCGCTCGACCAGGTCATGGCGGGGCAGGTTGTTTTTATCCAGGATGCCCCTGGCGCGCATCTTCTGGCGCAGCCGTGTTGGTTTCGCGTTCAGGATCTTGGCGGCTGCATTGATCTTCACTGGCTTGTCCATCGTCATGGCCTCCAGCAGGGTTGAACGAGCTGTAAAATTGCTCTGAATGCCAGCGCAGCAGGTCCTCGATATCGAAGATTTGCGCGTATGGCTGGGTCTGCAGTGGGCTGCTGGGGACGTAGTGGACGTGCATTTCGCCGTCGTCCCAGCTGAGCTCTGCCTGCAGGTTGAAGTACTCGATGTAAAGCTGGTTAATTGCTGCGGGTGGTGTGTATCCATGACGGATTCGTCTGGATCCACGGCGCATGCGGTGTGTGCGGATTCGGCGTAGGGTTGGGTCGTCGTCGGCCTGAGCTGGTTGTGGAACCAGGCCGGTACCGGCGCCCAGGACCACCAAAGCGATCGACATGAAGCGCAGGATGCCTTTTTGAAAGGCAATGGCGATAAGGTTTGGGGTGTTGCTGGCATGCAAGCGCGACTTGGCTGAGTCACGGAGGTTTTCGACGTTTCGGGGGCTGCATGACAGCTTGCGAGCTATTGCCTTTGAGCTGAGCCCAAGAGCTGTGTACCCAAGCACAGCGCCTTCTCGGGCTGGAACACCCCTGACGGCGATTGATTCTACTTTCTGTTCGCAAATATTTTGCATTCCCGATACCCCAAATCTTGGATATCGAGAAAATACACATTAAGTTTACGATAGTCAAACTTATTGTTTATTTTGTGTTCACTGTTTCAGTGCATGGTTCTTAAGGGTAAGAAAATAAGCGACTTTCTCTTCGTCGAATTGGCCTGGGCGGTGGTGTGGGCTTTTGAGGTAGTAATTAACGGCTTCTATGTATTCGCGCTGCTTTGGTTGCTTGATCCCGAGAGAGTTGCGGTAATCTGGATCTTCCAGCTCTGACCACATTGTCTCTATATCAGGCCACGTATCGAGCTGCTCCTCGGTCAGTTGGTTATCTGAATGCTCTGTGATGATCTGCTCAGCTTCTAAATATTTGAGTTTATTGCTTTTTGTTAATCCGTAGAAATCGAGATAAAGCAGCTGGGCTCGGTCGGCAGGACGGTCGTCCCACATCATTTGTGAGTCTGGATTACCTGAAAGTTCTGAATGTTTCAGCTTGGCGCGAGTTTCAGATATCTCTGAAGTATCTATGCCAAAGAATTCCAAGTACTCGGTAATGGTTCCTGGTTCACATTCGCTGAACATCCCTATCAGTTTCGATGCTATGCCTTTATATTTCAGAGATTTATCGGTGATCTTGATGCCGAGTTCTTTTAGTCTGCGTTCTTGGGGTTCGGTTATTGGATCTGAGTGCCAGCTCGGGTCGTTGGGTTGAATACGTAATATGGATGCAGCAATGTCAGAGTGCTCAATAAGGCTCTGTGCAGCAGTTCCTTTCGTGGCTTTGACGCCTTTCCAGTATTTCCTGAGAATTGGCCTGAGCTGGGCCGGAATTACATATCGTCGATCCGTGTATTCTCTCCAGGCCGCCATGATGACAACCAGTCCGACGAAAATCGCTAACAATATCGTCGTTTCCATGATCCTCTGTTCCTTATAGAGATTTTCCGGTTAGAGCCCAAAGCGCTTTGCCAATTATGTGGATTTCGCTTAAGTCAGATTTTGAGATTGTATAAGGCTTGTGCTCTGGATTGTCAGAGCTGACTAGTATCCCACCATTTAGCATCAATTCTAGGCGTTTTATAAACAAGTTGCCGTCTCTTAGCAGAACGTAGATACCGTCGTTCTCTAGTTGATTTATGCCCGTATCGACGACCAGGGTGTCCCCGTCAGAAAAAGTTGGGGACATCGAGTTCCCGGTGGCGGTTATCAGAGAAAGGTTGTTAAGGCTAGTCGAAGTCAAAGCGGTTGATGCCCATCGCCTGCTCACTTTGACAAGTGAGACGATCGGGTCGGATGGTTGGTCGTGAGGCTCTGCGCCTGTCCCCATGGATGCATGCACATCATACAAAGGCAGTGCGAGTTCGTCTGAGGCTGTAACGATCCTGCCCCTGCGTAACTCGTCGGGGTCCCATCCGAATACCTCAGCGACAGCCGGTAACCTAGAAAGTGGGATCCCTCTTTTAGACCAGTTATTAAAGTTTTGGGTGCTCACGCCTATTTGGTCGCAGAGCCATGATTTAGTCCTATCCATAGACTTAAGGGTGGCATCAACAGCGCTAAAGATGTGGTCTTGATTCATAAACAATATGTTTGCATATCAGCCCTAAAACGGCGATCACCAAAAAGTTTGCAATAAATAAACTTCATGTTTATTATCATCCGCCATGAGTGAAGCGATTCGTAAAGCAATTCACATGGCAGGTGGTGCCCCCAATCTCGCCCGTCTGGTATCAGACGAGCTTGACATGGAAAAGCCACTTACACCTATGGCCGTGAGGCAATGGGTTAGCCGAGGTGTGCCGGGGGAGTACTGCATTCCCCTAGAGCGCGTGCTTAAACGCGAGATTCTTCGGCACGAATTGAGGCCGGATCTATACCCGCCTGAAGAGTACGAGTTGCTTCTCAAGGTAGCGGTTCCATCAGCAGAACGAGATTGTAGTCTGCCTACCGATCTGTCTGCAGGTAATCGGAAAAACCACACCTGTACGGAAGTACAGCATTAGCGAACACCTCGCCCCAAGGTAATAAGGGGCACACAGCGGCCTGAACCCGGATAGGGCTGAGACTGGCGGTGGGCCGGGATAAACCACCGCCCGAATTATAACAAGCATAGGGCAGGGACATGGATACGGCAGACCACGCACAAACGGTGATCGAGCAGCGCCTGGCAGACAACCTGGAGGCGCAGCGCCGAAAAAGCCAGCAGTCAGCAGGACGTGAGTCGGCTACCGAGTGCGAGGAGTGTGGCGCTCCCATTCCGGAATTAAGGCGGCTGGCCAGTCCCGGCTGCCGATACTGCATCGCTTGTCAGCAGGCGCTTGAAACCCACCAAAAGCAATATAACCGCTGAGGCTCGGCCGTGCTCGATGACGCACTCAAACAGCTGCGCGACTACGGGCTGATAATCCCGGACGGCCATCTGGAGATTGGCAAGTTAAAGCGGGTTGATGTCGAGGGCGACCGCCCAAAATCATACAACGGCTGGTACAGCCTGTTTTCGTACACACTGCAAAGTGGCAAGGAAGGCATTGCCGGTGCATACGGTTCCTGGAAGCGAGGCGACTCGCAGAAGTTGATCTGGAAGTCCCGCAGCCTGCCTCAGCACGAGCGCGAAGAGATCAGGGCCCAGATCAAAAAACAACAGGAACATGCTCTCCGGATCCGCAATGCTGCAGCGAGGCGCGCCGCTGCCCAAGCTACTCGATATTGGAATCAGGCCAGCCAGGAGGGTGAGTCAGCCTACTGCAAACGGAAAGGTGTCAAAGCGTACGGGCTGCGGTACGGTGCCCGCGACACGACGCTGATCCCCATGCAGGACATCGATAACAATATCTATGGGCTGCAGCTTATTTTCCCCGAGAAGGGGGAGAACGGTAAAGACAAGGTGTACTGGCCGCGAGGCCTCAAGAAAGAGGGGCGGTTCTTTGTTATTGGCAAGCTGCAGAGAGGCAAGCCGATCTGTATCGCGGAAGGTTACGCGACCGCTGCCAGTATTCATGAGGCGATTGGCTGGCCGGTGGTCGTTGCTTTTGACTCCGGCAACCTGCTGCCGGTCGCGCAAGCGATTCGTGCGCGATTTCAGGACAGTCCCCTGGTGTTCTGCGCTGATGACGACTGGAAAACCACGGACGCCAACGGTGAGCCATACAACGCTGGCGTGATCAAGGCCGAAGAGGCTCAGACCAAACTGAACGGCCACCTGGTTAAACCTCAATTTGGTGCCGATCGGGCTGCCACGGACGTCGACTTCAATGACCTGCACGTTCGGGCAGGCCTGCAGGCAGTGGCGCAATGTTTCCACTATATACGCGCCGAGCTCAGCCACTGGCGCACGACCCTCAGTCGAAAGACTAACGGCGAATTGGAGCCCACTGAGCGCAATGTCTACCTTGTTCTGAGCAATGACGATGCCTGGGATGGTGTGGTGGGGTTCAGTGAGCTGCACAGCCGTATCGTCAAGCGTAAAGACCCGCCCTACCCGAAAAGCAGCGTGTATCACATTAACAACGAATGGCGAGACGATGACGTGATTCGCACCAAGATTTGGATGGACGAACACTACGGCATCAATGCCCGGACGGACGCGATCATGAACGCCGTCGATCTGGTTGCTAGAGACAATGCCTTCCACCCGATCCGCGAATACCTGCAGAGCCTTACTTGGGACGGTGGTCACAGGCTGGACAGTTGGCTGACCAGGCTGCTTGGCGTAGAGCAGAATCCCTATAGTCACCTGGTTGGCTGCAAGTTCTTGATTGGTGCTGTCGCCAGGGTTATGGAGTACCCGTGCAAAAACGACTGCGTCTTGATCCTGGAAGGGAAGCAGGGTGCCGGCAAGAGTACTGCGCTCAGCATCCTGGGCGGTGAATGGTACTCAGACACACACTTTACTCTTGGTGACAAGGATGGCTACCAGCAGATGCAGGGCGTGTGGATATGCGAGCTCGCGGAGCTGGACAGTTTTAACAAGGCTGAGTCCACCCGCGCGAAGCAATTCTTCGCGAGTGAAACCGACCGATATCGTCCCAGCTATGGGCGGCTGGTGCAGGAGTTCCCCCGGCAGTGTGTATTCGCTGGATCCACCAACCAGGACAACTACCTGACCGACACCACGGGCAACCGGCGTTACTGGCCGGTGCGCTGTACTGAGATCAATCTCGAGCGTCTGCGTCATGAACGTGATCAGCTGTGGGCTGAGGCTATGCATCGGTACAAGGAAGGTGAGGTCTGGCACGTCGAGGCTGACGAGTTGCACTTGTTTGAAGTGCAGCAAGAGGATCGGTTTATGTCGGACAGCTGGGAGAACTATGTCATCCAGTGGCTGGACGAACCAGAGCAGCGGATGGTTCAGGCATTCTCAATGCCGGAGATTTTTGAAGGGGCTCTTCGGCTAGAGCCTGGAAACCACCGTCGGCCTGAACAGATGCGACTTGCAAACATCATGCAGCGGCTTGGGTGGCGGCGTGTGCGCACAACGATTCCGAACAGCAAAACACGGGTGTGGAAATATCAGCGCCCGATCGAGGCCAGTAAAGGACAGGAGGGTTAGAATGTCGCTCGGTTATCTGAACATGCTCGGGGTGAGCAGCACTGACCTCAAAGGTGTCAGGGGTGGCGGATCAGACATTAAATGGTCAGACGTGGCTGCTGCACTTTCCTTTGGTTTGTCGCCTGGTGCGCAGCACCTTGGCTTTTACTTATTTGCTGGCCATGAAGAGAGTCGCAGAATTGTTATTAGATTATTGACCGTGATAATGTCACGGCAGTTTGAAGAATTGAGAGGGGAGGAAATGCCCCTCAAGACAGCGCAGGGGTTGGCAGAGTCCGTGCTCGTAGAGCTCTCTGATCGCCGGCGTTGCACTCGGTGCGCAGGAAGCGGCACCGTTATAGAGAAAGTCCAGCGGGGGAGTCCGGCAATATACGGCACCTCTAAGTCTCTGACGGCGTGCCCCAAGTGCGGTGGGGTTGGAGTACAGAGCATGTCTGACTATCAACGTGCCAGGCTGGCTGGCATTAATTCTAAGACATTAGTAAGGCGGTACCTCAACGTAAGGGCGAGCGGGTGCCGGGCCTATAGCGCATGGCTAACTGAATTACGTGATCACCTGGATGCGCAATTAAACCCAACCGGAGCGGACGACACTACAAGCCACTGATCAGCTAAACGGATAAAGACGATCACCTGGCACAGGGGAAGGATTCCCTTTTTTGAAAATCACCACGCTGTGAGGCTTTTTTGCGTCCAGAGAAAGCCGAAACGCGTCAGATGGGACAGAGCGTCCCATCCTCGAAACCGCTGAGAGCCAGCAATGGTGCGGCCTGTCCCAACTGTCCCGACCTGTCCCATCCGAACTGTGGACCCCGGAGAATATGAAAATATACAACATGAACATGCAGCGTTAGCAGTTTTCGACTTTTACAGAAGTTTATTTTTAGATGGGACGGTTAGGACGGTTGGGACAAGCCAATAAATGCGCGGTCTGTAGTTGTCCCAACCTTTTCAAAAAGTCCCATCGATGGGACACTTTGTAAGCAGTGCTTATTAGAAATTTAATGCTTGTTGACCGCGCGAGGATTTTAGGTCAAATTTTCTAATGTCGAAGAGGTCTGACCAGCGCAACCACGCGGGTCGGACCTTTTCTTTTTATGTAACTAAGTCCCCCTTAACAATGCGATTGGCCCTGCTTGCAGGGCCTTTTTTATGGGCGGGGCAAACGAATCAGAGGGCCATCTGGTGAACAGAACAGACTATGTGCTGCATCGATTCTCCAGCGCCCAGCATTGCACGCTCGGTGTGCTGCACTACGCTAATACCTCGGCTGGTGACGGCCAGCTCCAGTTCCGTTGCTTCACACTGGAGGATGAACGCCGTGAGGTTAAGGTGATGGGCCAGACCCGGATCCCGGCAGGCACATACCAGATCAAGCTGCGGACAGTGGGTGGCATGCATGGCCGTTACCTGGATCGGTTTAACTTCCACCAGGGCATGTTGTGGCTGCAGGACGTACCGAACTTTGAATGGATCTATATCCATCCCGGCAATGACCACACGCACTCTGAGGGGTGCATCCTTGTCGGCAATGGTGTGCGTGAGAATGTAACCCGCACCGGGTTCCTGAGTGAGAGCGTTCCAGCTTATGAGCGACTCTATAAAGAGATCATAGATTCCCTGCAGCAGGGGGATCAGGTGTTCATCACTGTCAAGGATATTGCATGATTCCGGATTACTGGGTGGGTCCGCTAACAGCGGTAGCCATCTTCCTGGCTGGCCAGATCATTCTGTTCTTTGCATTCCTTTGGCGTCAGTCGCTGATGGTGCGATCTATTCAGGAGTCCATGACCAACTCGGCCAAGAGCTTTGAGAAATTCTGCGAGAGCAATCAGTCAGCACTGCAGGTAATTCACGATCGCATCAATGCCGATCGAAAGCGCCTTGACCGCCACGCAGACCGGCTGGATGAACACGGCAGGCAGATCAGTCACATCAACGGAGTACTGGGGGTGCATAACCGCCGCCAAGAGCAGACCATCGGGTAACGAACATGCAAGACATACTGTACGCCGCCGAACTCTGTGTCGAGGTGTACAGCCATGACCCGATACCACCGCATCAGGATATTCGAGGGGTTATTGAGATACGTGACACCGCAACAGGTGCTGACGGGTTCGCGTTCGTGTCCAGGCAGACCCGGACACTGCACATCGTGTTCCGTGGCTCGCAGTCACTGCTGACCTCTGATGGCCGTCTCGACTGGTTTCACAATGTGCTGGTTAAGAAGCGCGAATGGTCTGGCATACGCGCACACGGTGGTGTGGTCCGTTGTGTGTCAGCGATCATGCCTCGATTGATTGAAGTACTCGACGCGTTCCCTGGCTTTGCAATCACGCTGCAGGGTCACTCTGCAGGGGGCAACATTGCCACCCTGGTGGCGGTTGCACTGTGTCGCCGGTACCAGCGAAACGGTGAGCAGCAGCTGCGGTTGATTACGTTCGGGCAGAGTCGGGTCGCAGCAGCAGCTGACCTGAAGCGCACGATCTGGTGTGACTACATCCGGGTACAGAACGGATCGGACGCTGTGTGCCGGTGGCCGAAGATTGGCTACGGTGATGCAGGCCGGAATCTTTACTACCCGAACAGCGCCAAGCTGGGTGACTACATGTGGGATCCAACTGCCTGGCAACAGACGCGGGACATTCTGTTCACCACGATCGGCAGAGTGCTGGATCATCGCATGAGTGAGTATGCCCATCGGACGTTTGATGCACTGGCAGCTGACCAGCAAAGTAGAGTCTCCCCAGGCGCTGGGGTCGCCTGATTTTCGGCGCGGGTCCTTCCTGGAGGGGGTCTAGTATACGGGCGCCATGGGCGCAAACTTTGCCTAGTTTTGTGACGCTATAGGGGGTTGTAATTGTATTCATCCCCTTGATTCTTTTTGGTTTTCTGACTGGAGAAAATAATGAGACCGTTCATGTTGATGGTTCGACTGATTGCACTGGCCCTGGCGGTCGCAGTGACAGCCACAGGGTGCGCTGGCATCCAGGCGGCCGCTGAACTCGGCCCTGAAGAGAAGGGCGCTGCCTGCATCACGGTAGTCGCGGCCTCGATCAATCCAATGGTGAACGGTGAAACGCGCGCGGCGATTCTTGAGATCAACACTGGCGACCCGGATGCGGTGATATCGCCTGAAATGATCGCCCAGGTGGCCGAGGCGATGGGGTGCCCCTGACGTGCAGCACCTGGACCTGCAGGGCAAGGCAAGCCAGACCCTGTTCGCGCAACTGGTTGGCGTCAGCCAGCAGGTCATAGCGTTAAAAGTTAAAGACGGAATTCTCCCGCGCGACGGCACCTATGCCGAGTGGCTCGCACTCTACTGCGATCGGCTGCGCAACGAGGCCGCTGGCCGCGCCGGCGAAGCACAGAACCGGCTGACCGAGGCCCGCATCGCGGAAGCACAGGAAAGCACAGCGGAGAAAAAGCAACGGCGGCTGAAGGACGCGAAGCAGCTGCTGCAGCGTGCAGATGTCGAGGTACTTATTTTGGAGCTGCCTCGGATAACCCGACAGCAAATCATGACGACAGGTGAACTAATCCAGGAGGCGCTGGAAGCCAAACACGGCCTCGAGCTGACAGATGACGACATTCAAGAACCCCTACGATCTGCCCTGGGACGCATTGCAGATCATGCGGGGAAACTTGCGGAGTCTATCTGCGGCGATCCAGAGTGAGCTGGTACCGCTTCCAGTTCCGTCCACCGAAGAGTGGACACAAGAGCACTTCCGTCTGCCTGCAGAAGCGCGCGGCTCTGAAACTGACGGCCGCTATGACCTGTATTACACGCCGTATTTCTATGGTGTGTTCGCGGCACTGGATGACGCGACGGTATCTGAAGTCGTCATGCAAAAGGCTGCGCAGATCGGTTGGACCTATGCGCTGATCGCCTGGCTGTTCAAGAACATTAAGTGGCGCCCCTCACCAATCGTGGTGATGTTCCCGAAAGAGGGGGCCGCCAAAGAGTTCAACGATGAGAAGCTGGAGCCGTGCATCCGATCGACGCCGCAGCTGGCTGAGATCATCGACATCACAAAGTCCCGCAGCGCCGGTAATCGGTCGCTGTTCAAGAGTTTTGCCAATGGCTTCCTGAAGCTGGTCGGATCCAAGTCGATCAGCAGCGTTAAGTCGACGCCGGCGCGAATCGTCGTGGTCGAAGAGCCAGACGACGCGACTGACAACCTGAAAGAGCAGGGCAACTCGATCAAGCTGCTGTGGGAACGCACGAAACGGCAGAAGAACTCCAAGCGGGTAATGGGCGGCACACCGTCCGTCCAGGGCCTCTCCAAAGTCGAGGACCATATCCGGCTGTCTGACCAGCGAGTGCTGCCGATCGTTTGTCACGGTTGCGGCGGTTCGCACGTGCTGGCCTGGGAGAACGTCACCTGGATGAACTCCGAGGATCCGACGTACCAGCCTCACGAAGTGTACAACATGGCGCTGCCTGACACCGCTGCGTATGTCTGCCCGGACTGCGGTGAGCTGTGGGACGATTACCAGCGGAAGGAAAACATCCGCAATACAGTAATGAGCGCGATCGCTGCCGGTGATCCATTGTGCGGCTGGGTGGCCACGGCACCGTTCCATGGCATCGCTGGATTCAAGGAACTGTCGGAGATCTACACCTGCATGCCCGGTGTCGGGCTGGCAGACATCGTCAAGGATTACCTGGCGGCTGAATATGAGGCCGGTCGCGGTGACGAGTCCGAGCGCATCGTGTTCGTGAACAGCAAACTGGCTCGCGCTTACGCGTACCAGGATGACCACGTGACCGAGGATCAACTGCGCGAGCGGGCTGAGGCTGAGGGCTATCAGTGCGGCCTTTGCCCTGCAGGTGGTCTCCTGCTGACTGTTGGCATTGACGTGCAGCGTAACCCAGCGCGTGTCGCGGTAGGACGCAGAGCGTGGGGGCGGGGCGAGGAGTCCTGGCAGATCGACTGGCAGGAACTGTACGCCGCAGGCGCTATTACAGACACCACTGATAGAGTCTGGACTGACTTGGAAACGCTTGTATTTGGTCCGGTCAAACATGCATCGGGCAACGCTATCTACGCAGCGGCTGTCAGCATCGACTCGAGTGATGGCGAAACAAACGATGCGGTCTACCAGTGGGTGCGCAAGATGTCGCGCAAATACCCACAGGTGTTGGTAATGGCGATCAAGGGTTCTAGCTCGAGGCAGGATCCGGAGATATTCAGTCCGCCACGGGTGCGAGGTGTTGATCACCAGAATGCGAAACACCCCAGCAAGGCGGACAAGTACGGCCTGAAGCCATTTATGGTGGGCACGCAAAAAGCAAAAGATTGGCTGGCCGGCAAGATGAAATTAACCGGAGATGGTCCTGGCCGCTGGCACATGTGCTCGGATGTGCGCACGGATTATTTCGAGCAGCTCACTGGCGAAGTAAAAGCGCCACACCGAACTCTCAAGAATAAAAAAGTCTGGCAGCCTAAAAGCGGCCGCGCGATTGAGGCGTGGGACTGCGAGGTTTATGCGCTGCATGCAGCCAGAGCTAAGCGGGTGCACCTGATGCAGCCGCGTGAATGGGACAACCTGGAACAGAAGATTCTGCAGTCTGATCTTTTCAGCGTGCCGATACCAGCGGCACCCGATGCACCAACAGGTACAAGCAGGATCGACGCTTCCAGTCGTCCTGCAGAACACACTAAACCCGAAGCCAAACCACGGTCGTCAATGGCTGACCTGGCGCGGCGACTCAACAACTGAGGTCAAATATGGCAACACAAGCGCAGCTGGATGAGGCACGCGCAGCCCTGCACAAGTTGCTGACCGGCCGTGCGGTGGCCAGCGTCACCGTTGATGGTGTCCAGACGCAGTATACGCAGGCGAATATCCCTTCGTTGCGACTTTACATTGCGGATCTGGAGCAACAGCTCGGCGTCGCAACTGCGCGCCGGCGTGGACCAGCGGGGGTGTTCTGATGTCATTGCCCGATATCAAAATCGTGAACCCGCAGACCGGCCAGCCTTTCGCGTCGACCTATAGTGGCACCGGCGCTGGATTCGGTGGTCAGATGCGTACCTGGAGTCCGTCACCACGCACTGCGGATGCAGCTCTGCTGCCCGGCCTTGACCTGGGCAATGCGCGTGCTGACGACCTGATGCGCAATCACGGCATTGCCCATGGTGGTGTTCAGCTGCACATCGACAATATTGTCGGGCACATGTTCCGGCTGTCAGCTAAGCCTAAATGGCAGCGCCTTGGTATCAGCGAGGCTGACGCGCGCGCTTTCGCGAAAGACGTTGAGGCGGCCTGGGTTGAGTATGCAGAGGATCCAGTCGGCTGTTACATGGATGCTGAGCGCAAGCGTACGTTTACTATGTTGATCCGTGAGGGCGTCGGGTGCCACACCGGGCGCGGTGAGATCATGAACATCGTCGACTGGATTGGTGATCGACCGGATCACTTGCTGAAAACTGCCATCAAAGTTGTGTCGCCTCTGCGGGTCAGCAATCCGCATCAGTTGATGAACAATGCAGAGCTGCGCAATGGCGTGCGGATCGATCGGCGCGGTGCGGCGATTTCGTACTGGGTTCGTGACACCGCAGACCATAACTACGGCATGGGTGATGGCTTTGGCAGCACCTGGAAAGAGATCCCGCGCGAGACAGGGTGGGGCCGGCAGCAGTTCATCCATGTCTTCGAGCCGACCGACGATGGCCAGACGCGAGGTGTCAATAAGTTCCTGAGTGTGATGGAGCAGATCCACATGCTCAGCAAACTGCAGAACACCAAGCTGCAGAATGCGATCGTCAACGCGATGTACGCTGCGACCATCGAGTCTGAACTCGGGCCAGAGACTGCGTTCCAGGTTATCGGGCTTGAAGACGGTGATAAGAAGCTAGAGGACTATATGACTCTAATTGCCGATTATCACAAAGGTGCAGACATTCGTATGAACGGCGTCAAGATCCCGCATCTGATGCCTGGCGAGCACCTGAACCTCAAGACCAGCAGCAACGCTGACAATGGATTCGGAGAGCTGGAAGCGGCCATCCTGCGATACATCGCTGCAGGTCTTGGCACAAGTTACGAGCAGCTCAGCCGCGACTACAGCAAAGTCAACTACAGCTCTGGCCGGCTCTCCATGATGGAGAACTGGCGGCACTTCATGGGCAAGCGCAAGGTGATTGCTTCCCGGCATGCCAGCATGATCTATGCAGCAGTCCTGGAGGAGATGATCGACCGCAAATGGGTCACGCTACCGCGAGGTGCCACGCGTAACTTCTATGAGGGTAAGGCCGCATGGTGTAACGCTGAATGGATCGGTAGTGGCCGCATTGCAATCGACGGACTCAAGGAAGTGAAAGAGGCCGTCCTGCGAATCGACGCAGGCCTGAGCACCTACGAAAAAGAGCTGGCGATTATGGGTGAGGACTCGCAGGAGATATTCGAGCAGCAAGTCCGTGAGATTGCCGAGCGGAAAGAGAAAGGCCTGCCACCGCCCAGCTGGATGAAGACACAGGCCCTGGCACCAGACCAGGAAGATGCATCGAACGCTGCAGAGTCTGCTGCAGCATAGGACTCCCACATGGCAAAACATAGTTACGCGCACATCGCCAGTCGAGTGCTCAACACGCCGCTATTGCTGGAACCGGGTTATGCCCGTGTGTTTTTCAATGCGCTGTCGAGCAAGCTCGGTATCCGCAACCTATACGACGCTGACGGCAAGATCGAGGAGCTCGGCAAGCTGCACGTGAAGATGGGCATTGATGACAGCCGTGACTCTGCGGCCGCTCAGGAGTACCGGCCTTATCGCCTGGTGAATGGTGTGGCTGTCCTGCCGATCAGCGGCACGCTGGTGCACAAGCATGGTTACCTGCAGCCCTACAGCGGCATGACTGGCTACGACGGCATCATCGCGCGGCTAGCGGTGGCGCTTGAGGATCGCAAGGTCAATGGCGTGCTGCTCGATTTCGACACACCAGGCGGTGAAGTTGCCGGTTGCTTTGACGCAGCCAACCGGATCCGCTCGCTGGCTGCGCAGGCCGGAAAGCCATGCTGGGGTCTCTGCTACGACATGAACGCCTCTGCAGGCATGGCGCTGGCCAGTGCTGCGGATCGGCGCCTGATTACTCAGACAGGTATTGCCGGCAGCGTTGGTGTGGTGATGGCCCATGCCAGCTGGGAGAAGTATCTGGAGAACGAAGGGGTGGATGTCACTCTTATTTTCTCCGGTGCCCACAAGGTCGACGGCAATCCATATCAGGCACTGCCAGAGGACGTGCTGGATGACTTCCAGGCGCGCTCTGACAAACTGCGCGGCGAATTTGCTGCACTGGTTAGCGAGATGACCGGCATGGATGTGCAGGCCGTCCTGGACACGGAGGCGCGATGCTATCGCGGGCAGGAGGCTATCGATATCGGCTTTGCCGATCAGTTGGTCAATGGCAATGAAGCCATTGAGGTATTTGCAGACTACCTGTCCAGCGAGGGCAGAACGACTATCACAACCGGAGGAATGAGCATGTCGAAAGTAACGGAAAACCAAACGCAGGAGCAAGCGCCTGCAGCTAATGCATCAGCTGGTGGTGATCAGCCAGCTGCCACTCCAGCGCCTGCAGCATCTGCAGACGATCACCGCAAAGCGGAGCGCGAGCGCTGCGGTGCCATCCTGCGTTCCGAGGAAGCAAAGGGGCGCGCAGGTTTGGCAGAACACCTTGCCTATAACACCGACATGACTGTCGAGAAGGCCCTGGAGACGCTGAAAGCTGCGCCTGCGGAGTCGGCGGCTGGAGGCCGGTCGCCTCTGGACGCAGCGATGGAAACCGCTGCCAACGTGACAGTAGGCAGTGCCGGCTCCTCGGCCGAGGTCTCGGAAGTCGACCAGGTCATGGGTGACTACTACAAGGCAACCAATAAGCGGCCAGCGCAGACCGCATAAGCAAGACAGCATTGCGCAATCTGTAGCACCGAACGGCATCATCAATCTTAAGCAATCGAGAGGGCAACATCATGGCAGGATCATCAACTCAATCGCTCGGCAGTGTTGCGGCACTGATCCTGGGCGGTCCCATCATCACAGAGCCAGCGACACTGCTGAGCGGTCAGGATTTGGCCGCTGGTACAGCTGTGGGCCGAGTTACAGCAAGCGGCAAGTTGCGAGCCGCTGTGCAGACGGCAACCGACGGCAGCCAGACCATTATCGGTTTTATGACCGAAGCGGTACACGCCGACGGTGCCGATGCGGCGTGCCAGATCTATAAGGGTGGTCGCATCAATAAGTCGCTTGCTGTGATCGACGCCAGCTACTCTGCGGTGCATCTGGCCAGCATGTTCGACGGTACGCCGATCACTCTGGAAACACCGACGCAGAGCCGGGAGCAGCCTACCAGCTAATCGCAATCCATAGCTAGGGCGCAGCCCATCTGGCCTTGGCTCGACAGTTCTTTAATCTTTTATTTACGAGGAAACAACGATGGATACAACTACCCTGTTGGGCATCATCTCGCGCCTGACGCCTTATGATGCGTTCCTGCTCAATCTGATGTTCCCGGAAGTGGTGACATTTGACACTGCCGAGATCGGTTTCGACAAGATCTTCCAGGATCATACACTGGCACCATTCGTGTCGCCGATGTTGGCTGGTAAGGCTAACACGCAGGAAGGTGCATTACAGAAGACCTTCAGACCTGCATACGTCAAGCCCAAGGACGTAGTCGACCCACAGCGTGTTCTGCGCCGCCGTCCAGGCGAGGCCATTGGTGGTTCGATGACCGCTGAGGCGCGCCGCAACGCTATCGTCGTGGACATCCTGGATGAGCAACGGCAGCGTATCACCAATCGTTTGGAGTGGATGGCTTCCTCATTGCTGCGTACTGGTCAGATCGTAGTGTCTGGTGAGAGCTACAAAACGTCAGTGGTTGATTTTGGTCGTGCTGCCGGTAATACGGTGACATTGCTGACAGACGCTCGATGGGGTCAATCCGCTGAAGATCCGTTGGGCGACCTTCAGGACTGGATGGACCGGATGGACGCTCCGTGCACACATATCATTTTTGGCAACGGCGCGTTTACCAAGTTTGCTAAAAACGCCGATGTTAAGGAGCTGATCAACACTCGTCGAGGTTCTGACACAACGCTGGAATTGGCCCCGGCCAAAATGAAAGCAGCGTACCGTGGTCGCTTGGGTGGTGCAGGTCCAGAGCTTTGGACTTACTCGGGCTGGTACATCGATGAGGAAGGCAATCAAGTGAAGTTTGTCCAGGACAACGAAGTGATTCTGGTTTCCCAGGGCGCGACGGGTGTTCGGGCATTCGGCGCTATCCTGGATGGCAAGGCGAACTATCAGGCGCTCGAGTACTTCCCGAAGGTGTGGCAGAACGAGGATCCTGCCGTCGAGTTCTGTATGACCCAATCAGCCCCGTTGCCGGTGCTGCCGCTGATTAACAGCACTGTCTGCGCCACCGTTTACACACTGTAACGCAAGCTCATTGAATGCCATGGCCTGTGATCGCAGGCCACTGGCACCCAGTTAATCTACTTACAAAAGGACATAGATCATGTCAAAAGCCAAGTATGTTTTTAACCGCTACTGCGAAGGTCGTGACTCAGACGGTAATCGCGTGAAGTACAAAGCCGGCGATGAGATTTCGCTAACTGCAGTGGAAGCTAAGGCGATGGGCGATGTAATCACTAAGGCCACCAAGGCAAAGGAATCCGACGACGAAACGGATCCGGATGCAGGTAAAGATCCCCAGGGCGGCGGTCAGCAGTAATGCGTGACGTCCAGATACAGGCCGCGCGTGACGCGCTTGAGCTGCATGGCGGTCTGGTGACATTCACGGTGGGCGAATACTCCGCAGATATCACTGCGGTGATTCGCCCTGACGTGGAAGTGATGGTCGAATATGGGCAGGTGATCGTGACCACCACACTGCGCGCCATTTCGGATGATCTGCCCGGCCTGCGCACTGGGGCGTTATTCCTGGATAAGGCAACAGGCCAGCACTATGAATTCCTGCAGACGCTGAAGAACGATTCCATCACGCGGTTGATCAGCATCGGCAAAACCAATGCACCAGAAGTTTGAAGTTAAGAATCTTGAGGTGCTGCGAGCTCAGCTCGGGGACTCCCTGGTCGACAAGATCAACGCCTCGGCTGTTGGTAAGACCGTCAACAAGCTGCAGACCTATGTGTCGAAAGAGGTACGCCAGCGCTACAACGTAAAGGCCGGCACATTCCGTCGGTATGCCAAGAAAATGAAGGGCGTCCGGCGGGCCAATGAGGTCAGCGCGGTGCTGCTGTTCCGCAGCCGAAAACTCGGATATCTGAATTTTGGCGCCAAGCCCAGGCGCGTGACGTTGGGCAGAAAGACGAAAAAGGGGCAGCGCTGGGGTCGATTCCGCACCGGCGTGACCGTCCAAGTGATGAAAGCCGATGCGCGGAAACTGATCAGATCCCGGCCCG
Source organism: Gammaproteobacteria bacterium UBA2675 (assembly GCA_002354805.1). Classification (GTDB taxonomy): domain Bacteria; phylum Pseudomonadota; class Gammaproteobacteria; order Pseudomonadales; family Pseudohongiellaceae; genus Pseudohongiella. Next base: position 109,380 of record DEMH01000013.1, on the reverse strand, counting down.
CGTTTTTAGCAACGGGTCAAAACGGCAACCAGCAGGTGTTCTACCGTGATCCGCGTGGCAAGACCACCAGCGGCGGCAAGCAGCGGCTGATCCCCATGAAGGGGCCATCTATCCCGGATATGGTAGTGGCGGCCGGTGATGCGCTGGGAACACCTTACGACGTGTTTGCAGCGGAAGAATACGATAAAGAATTCGATGTGGCATTGAACTACTACATGAGCAAGCAAGGGGGCGCGTAATGATCAATGGCGTTAAGGCGCGGATTGAGACCGTCGCTGCTCTGAAGTCTGTGGAGTTGGGGCACGAACTGCCTGCGGCTGCTATCGAGAATATGAATACAGACAGCACGATTACGCCAAGCGTGTTGTTGTATTACGGCAACTACGAATACGCCGAACCAGAATCAAAGATGCGAACGCGCCAGATGTCAGAGAAGCGCATAGTTGCTCTGCTGTTCTGTCGTGTCAGCGAATTTGACGCATTGCACGATGCCGTCGTTAGGGCGGTTCTGGGTTTCCATCACACGCCGAAACACCAAGGCATGACAGTGCTGAGCTCGGCGACAGCTCGCATCATGGGGCCGTTGATGGCCCGTCGCATTGAGTTCGGTACCGAAACACTAATCAGCCAACTGTGAGGACAACACGATGAAACAAGGTGGCCGCTACATAACAACGAAAGACGGCAAAACGGAACTGGTGTCGCGCACTGCTCCGGCGGGTACGAAAAAGCCAGAAGTGAAAGACCTGCCGGCATCGCCAGCAGATAAGCCGGGTGCGAAAAAACCACCGGCGAAAACAGAAGATAAATAAGGCGCTCCGGCGCCTTTTTTTATACCCATTACTTTAGTTTCAGGAGCTGCCCATGTCACTCGACGCCAATCTGAAAGCACTGTTCTGCAACGTAGAAGATACCTACGGCGAGCAACAAACACTTACCGACGCCATGCTGTGTCGTATCACTAACTTCAACACCCGTCAGGGCACGTTGAAAGAGCGCACTAATGTTCAGTCACATTACGGTGCGCAGAAGTCACTGTACATGGGCACCTACAGCACGATCGGAGTTGAGGTGGATCTATTCGCCAGTGGCACCGCCGGCACTGCACCGCCCTGGGCGGCCTTGTTGCAAATCTGCGGGCGGTCGTTGGTCGAAGTGCCCACCACATCGGTCACGTTCGAGATGGCTGGTCGGCCTTACGACGCCGCCACGATCGGCTATCACATGGACGGTGAGCTGCATGTGATGCGCGGCTGTCGTGGCACTGCGTCACTGCGAGCCAATGCTGATGACCATCTGATGCTTGTCATGGAGATTTGGGGGCTGGATGTTGATCCGTCTTCGACGGCTATTCCTTCATTTGACTTTTCGGCATGGAAAGAGCCGCTGCCTATCAATCAGCAGAACTGCACGTTCAGTCTGCACGGCTACTCGGGTGTACTGAATCAATTGGAGCTGACCGACGGCAATAATGTGACTCATCGCAACAATCCGGGCGTGCGCGAAATTGATATCCGGGGACGTAATCCCGGCGGCAATATCCAGATTGATCTGCCTGGTATTGGTACCAAAAACTTCCACCAGACAATCAAGCAACATGCCACTGGTGCCTTGAACCTGGTGCTTGGTGCAACTGCCGGTCAGATCATCACCGTAAATTGCCCGAAAGTTCAGCTGATCAATCCGACCTTCCCGGAAGCCGACGGAATCGTCCAGCTCGGTGCTGGCCTGAAGCTGCTGCCGAATAGCGCCGCTGGTAACGACGAGTGGACCATCGCCCTGACGTAAGTAGGGGCGCTCAGTTTTGCAGTTCAATCATTAAAAAAGGAGACCAGGCCGTGGCCTTTAAACTGACCAAAACGAACAATTTCAAGACCGCAGTAAACGTAGTAACACCAACCGACGGTAAGGATCAGAAGTGGTCCTTTACCGCCGAGTTCAAGATTATCGGAAAGGATGAAGCAGAGCCGCAGGTGGACTTTCTTGACCAGGCGTTGGTCAGTGTTGAGGGCGTACCTGCCGATGATTCGATCACTCAGGATGAGCTATTGACGCTGGTCAAGTCTCGACCCGACACCCGTAACGCACTGCTGTCGGCCTACACCAAAGCCGTTGTAAAAAAGAACCAGACCAGCAGCTTGTTTTAATCGGCGAGAAGTTCGCTAAAGGATTTCGTCGGCGTAGTGCCAGCATGCCGGCGCAGCTGGCTGGTGATCTGGCGTTCTTTGGAGCTGGCAGAAATGCGCTGCCGGCTTGGATGCTTGAGGAAGCGGAATCGGATTTCGAGGTATACGCGGTAAATGTGCCGGCGTTTCAGCTTTGGGAACGCCTGCAGACGCAATGGCGTGTCGGTGGTCTGGTTGGTGAGACAGGCCTCGATTACGGGGTGGCGTTTCAGATTATGGATCGGATGCGGCCGGTACCGGAGGATCCGCTGCAGCTGCTCGATCAGCTGCGTCTGATCGAATCTGGCTACCTGGCCGAGATGGGCAGAAAACGGCAACGCAGTTCCAGTCGTCGTCAGCATGCAGGGAAGTAGCAAGAACCTTTACCCGCTTCGGCGGGTTCTTTTTTTCTGAGGATCGGTTGATGAAAAAAGCACAAGAGCACGAGATAGCGCTCATTATTACCGGCGACGGTAAGGGTGGCGTCAAGGCTGTCCGTGCGAACCGTGAAGAGATCGACAAGCTCGGTCAGGCTCAGGACAAAGGCCGCCGTAAAACGGATGACTACGGCAAGTCACACAAGAAAACCAGTAAAGAGGTCGACGGCTTCTCGAAAGTAGTCGACAAGGGCGCCAAGCTAGTCGCTGCAGCAGCAGCTGTCGTGACCACAGCAATGGCGGCTATTTACAATACCCGCGCAAGGGCCGTCGAGGCCACCGTCAATACTGCACAGATGCTGGGTGTCAGCACTGAGGCATTCATGGGGCAGGCGTACGCCGTCTCATTCCTGGGCATCGAGACTCAGACCTATGGGGACATTCTGCGCGAGACCACCAAGCGCGTGCAGGAATTCGCCACCAAAGGCACGGGTACCGCTGCCGACTTTTTCCGCACTATGAATCTGGACGTCCAAGAGTTCGCCAACCTCAAGCCAGACGAGATGATGCGCCGGCTGGGTGATGAGCTCAAGAGCTTGAACCAGAACCAGCGGATCATGTTCCTGGATATGCTGGGCGGCTCGCAGGCTACCATGCTGAGTAATGTCATTACCCAGCTCAGTGAGCTCGAGGCAGAAGCGACCGCGATCGGTGTTGCTCTGGGCGATATCGATGCGCAGATCCTCGCCGACTCCGTTGCCGGTATGACGCGGATGGAAGCGGTGGCCACGGGTGCTGCCAATCAGATCGCGCTGGGTCTGGCTCCGATTGTCACTGATCTGACCGATCGCATGTACGGTGCTGCTGTCCAGGCGGGTGGGATCCAGAGCGCTGTCGATGGCATGGTAGATGCTGCCGTCACCGGCTTGGGCTATCCGCTGGATTCCTTGCAGCGATGGCGCGAGACCTTGCAGCTGGTCAAGATCCTGCTGCTGGAAGTCGGCAGCACCATGATGGATGTGTTCGCTGGGCGCGCAGGCGTCATTGCGGACGTGCTGAACAACCATGTGGGTGGTATGGCTGAGTCGCTGGCTTGGCTGCTGGAAAAGCTGGCAGACGTCGTTTCCTATGGCTCAGAGATGCCAGGTGCGATCGGCCGGGGTTTCACCTCCATGGAGGGTGGTCTGCGTGATTCAGTGGCAGGCCTGCGCAATTTTGAAGTGACGGCTGACGGCATTATTGCCTCTGCAGAGGGCATGCAAGCACAAGTCGCTGCAGCCCGTGCTGAGTACCTGGAGCTCGTGAACGAGCCACCAGTCAGTGAGCAGCTCGCCCAATGGCTGGAGGACGTCCGTGATCGCGCTGAGCAGATGGCAGCTGCAACAGTGGAGGCCAATCAGTCTATCGAGGCTGGTGGCCCTGTCTTCGACCAGGCGCACGAGAAAGCGCAGCAGCTGATCCGTGACATGGAGTTCGAGAACTCCATCATGAAAAAGAACTCCTTGGACCGGCAGATCGAGATCAACCTGCGCAAACTGGGTGCCGATGCCACCGACGAACAACGTGTGGCCATGCGTCAGCTCACGATTGAGCGATACCGCCATGAGGAAGCCATGAAGGCTGAGGCCGAACAGGCCAAGCTGACTGGTCAGATCCTGGAAAACCAGATCAAGAATGTTCAGAAAGGCTGGGGCGATCTGATTTACGGCATGCTGGATGAGGGCAAGCTCAAGTTTAAAGACTTCTTTGACTTCATCGTGGATGGCTGGAAGCGTGCCTACGCCGAATTTGCCAGCCGCAATCTAACAGCCGCCATGTTCGGCAGCGGTGAGAAGAGTCTGGCCGGCCTGCTGAAGGGGCAGGACGGTGGCTTCTCGCTCGGCAGTATCGCCAATGGGCTCTCCGGCTTGTTTGGGCTCGACAAACTTCCCGGCCTGATCAATGGCGCGACTGACTTTATCGGCAACCTGGTCGGCTACCAGGGTACCGCATTGGCTGGTCCCACCATGGACGGCAGCGCCCTGACTGCTGGCCTGTCAGAGCGTCTGCCGCAGGGCTGGGACATTCTGAAAAGCGCCGGCGCGAGTCTGCTGGGTGGCTTTGCCGGCAATAAGCTGGGTGAGTCGCTGTTCAATAAGCAGGCCGAGTCGCAGCTCGGTGGCATGCTGGGCGGGTTGGCCGGCTCACTGGCTGGTCCATTGGGTGCGGGTATTGGCTCTGCTATCGGATCGCTCATGGATGTCGCATTCGGTGGTGATGGCAAGCAGCGTCAGAACGCAGGCTTTTTGGTCGCGCCGACACCCGGCGCGGATCCGTCTCAGCTGTTCGGCGTGGAGCAGTTTGCATCCGGCCTGAACGTCCAGGGCTTTGCCCGCCGTGCTGACCAGGAATTCGCACGCTCTGTTATCGAACCATTCCGTGCGGTCGACGCAGTAGTGGCTGGTCTGATCACTGAGCTGGAGGGCACCCTCGATCTGACCCGCGCAACGCTGGGCGGCTATGATGAGGAAGCGACACCGGGCTCTGCCGGCACATTCTTTGGCAAGGGCGGCAACGGTCAGCTGGCTGGCGACATGATTGAACAGATGCGCTGGTTTGTGCAGCAGCTGCTGAATCACGTCGGTGGTGTCGAGGATGAGATCCTGAGTGCTGCCCGTGCGGCCAGTACTGCTGAAGAGGCCATCGAGATCCTGGCGCGAGCTGTTGAGGATAAGCGTCGTGCTGATCAGGAGGCTACCGCTACAGCTGAGGCTGCCACCGCTGCGGCCGACAAGTTGCGTGAGGCAGAACAGCAGCTGCTGACCGAGCGTATTGGCCTGACCAATGATCTGTCGAGCGAGCTCACCGCCATCCGATCGCTGCGTAACTCTCTCAACATGGACATGTCCACCCTGCTGGGTGCCACGCCGCTGTTCGAGATCGATGCCACCGTCACTCAGCAGATCGCGCATATCCAGGAGCAACGCCAGCTGCTGCTGCGTAATTACGATGAGGCGATCGCTGCTGAGCAGCGTCTGCATGAGGCCCGGTTGGCATCAGCTCAAGGCCTGCGTGACGCGGCCTTGTCTCTGCGCCTTGGTGACAGCAGTTCGCTGACCGGCCAGGCGCAGCTGGACCTGATCCAGGGCGAATTCAGGCAGACCCTGCAGGCTGCTCGTGGCGGTGATACAGCAGCTGCCGATCGGCTGCGTGAGCTCGCGCAGGCCTACGCGCAGGAAAGCCAGTACATGTTCGCCAGTGGTGAACAGCACCAGGCCAACATGGCGGAGATTCTGTCTGGCCTCGATGAGGCTGCAGCCGTTATGGCAAATAGCGACTTTGATCCAGCCGCCGCGCAGCAGCAGCTGCTGGTTGCCCTTCAGGATCTGGACAACCAGCTGATGGCGATCGCGGCCGGCGTCAATGACAGCATCATCGATGAGCTGCAGAACATCCGCGTGGTGCTGGAGGAACTGACGCCTCAGATGCGCGAGTCTCTGATCGGCGCCATCGGTACCTGGATAGACAGTGCAGGGCCTGGTGGTGCAGAGATCGTTGCCGCCCTGGGTGGCATCCGTGGATCCGTCGACGCACTGCCACCAGAGATTGCCGGATACCTGTCCGGTGCCATGGGGTCATGGATTCAGCAGATGTCTGCCTCGGGCAGCTACAGCCAGGTCATCGCCGACAGCATCAGCAAGGGCGGCATCGATGAGAGCGCTGCCAATGCCTGGTTGAAACAGCAGGGGCTGGGGTCGGTCAATGATTACCGATCTGTCACCAATCCGGATCTGACGAATCAGCAGATCGCTGATCACGTCAACGCGGTTCTGGCATCCGGTCTCAGCGAGGATGAAGCCATCCGCAGGATTCACGCCGATGCTCAGGCGAATAACGTCGGATCCGCTCAGATGGCAGCAGCTCTCGGGATGAGTCAGCAGGACATCATCGCGGCTGCTGCGCGGCTCGGGCTGCAATCGTTCAACGGCGGTGGAATTGCCACGGGTCCTGATTCCGGGTACCCGGTCATCATGCACGGCCCGGAGGCGGTTGTGCCGCTGGATCGGGGTGCCATTCCTGTACGCCTGGATATGTCTGCTGCCAATGACGCCGTGGTACGTGAGCTGCGAGGCCTGCGCGAGGACTACGGTCGCCAGGCGGTGACGCTGGAGGCGCTCCGCAAGGATATGCGTACTGGCATGGCCTACGCGGCCGGTCAACGCGATGAGCTCACCAAGTTGACCAGCCAGCAAGCCAGCAAGAAAGAGGTTAGAAATGGCACTATCGGATAGCGAGTGGCGCGACTGGCTGGCCACCGAGGACAAGGATCCAGTTGTCCTGGTGGAGGCGCAATACTATGACGGTGGCCTCAAAACTGCGTACTGGTCGGATGCTGGATACATAGACCGGACTGACGTCGATGGGCAGAACTACCTGCCCGTCATCGTAGGTGAAGTGGTGATAAATGACACTTTACGCAGCTCTGTCGTCGATGATGTTGAGGTGATTCTGTACGACCCAGCGATGCTCTCCTGGAAGTTTGTCGGGTACAGCTTCAAGGTCTGGTATGGCGACCGATCATGGCCCCGTGGGGACTTTGTCCTGCAGGGTACAGAGAAGACTGGGAACATCAGCTCTCGTGAACCATCGAAGCTCCTCTTCCAATTCACGGACCTGGCTGACATCTATTTCGACCAGCTGGTCAATGGTAACGGCCTGGGTGCTGATGCCGGTCTGCCATTTGTGTTCGGCCGAGTGTTTAACTTTGAACCGCTGCGCACGGGGTCGGAGCGGTTTACTTATTACACGCCGAACATTATCGCGTCGCCAGAAGCGGTGCGCGATAACGGCATCGCCTTGAGTGGCTACACGATCAATTTCATCGCTGACGGGACTGGCGATGGTTTACGTGTTGATATCGTGCTGACGGCACCGCCGATCGGAAGGGTAACGCTCGACATTCGTCCAGGTGTACCACCGAATCCAAACCCGGCATGGCTGTCCAGCAATTTGAAGTACCTGCTGCAGCAGATGAATGCCTACATACAGTTGCCGATTCCATTGGGTCCTACATTGGACTCCGCGCCGACCGATGACTTGGGCTACGGCTTTTATCAGTATGGCAACGTGCAGACCATGCTGAATGAATTGTGCGACAGCCTGGGGTTGAATCCGCGCATCAATAAGTCTGGCCAGCTTGATGTTATCCGTATCGGCAGTGCCGGCACACCGACGCGGCTGGTGACTGATTCAAACTTGCTGAAAAGGCTCTCGCTCAAGGCGATAGAACCACCTTACAAACAGCTTGAGCTGGGTTATAGACGCAACTGGGCAGTGCAGGGCACAGACACTCTGGCGAGTACGGTTTCTGCTGCCAATGCGCTGCTGTACAGCCGCGAGTACTCCTACGAAAAAGAGACCAGGACGCTTACTGGCTATCCCTTCGTGCGCAACCAAAAGCGAGAGACGCTGCTGTATCTGCAGGCTGATGCTGAGGCTGAGTTGACTCGGCGCTGGGACTTGCGGGCAGGTGAGCATCGCACCTACGAAACCGCCGAAGGCGATGGCAGTTTTATCGCTGACAACATCGGCGACACGATCACCCTGGAATCTTCGGACTACGGCTTTTCGGCCGGAGAAGATGTCGTCGTGATTGGAAACAAAAAGAACCTGACCAGGCAGCGGTGCCAGGTCGAAATATGGGTATAGAAAATGGCGCTTAGTAGCAAACTTCTGTTTGGCTGGAGAAACGTCCTGGCACACATGACCCTCTCGTCATCAATTGCCGCCGAGACACTGCATCCGCTGGCCAATATCGTGAACCAGACCAAGCGCCGGCCGGCGCGCTGGGACATGACCGGCGAGACCACACTGACCATCACGGGCACAACGTCAGAGCTCGAGGCGATCACCGCGATCATGATCAAGGGTCACAACCTGGCGTCCGATGCCACGGTGAGGTTCCGGGTGTACGCCGAAGAGAGTCAGGGAGGTGCGGTTCTGTACGACTCTGATGACGTCGATGGTGCGGATGTTATCTACACGATCAGGCCCTGGGGCGAGATGATCGCCGGCGTGGATCCATGGGGCAGCTACTACGATCCGGACAGCAGGCTCGACAAGGTTTATTGCCAGGCCCTTGAAACTGTCCAGGGCAAGTCGATCCGGATCGATCTGACTGTACCCAGCCCGGTGGCTGGTTTTGTGGAGCTCGATAAAGTCGCGGTGTTTTTCGGGTGGACACCCAAGCACAACTTCGACTGGGGTTCGTCGTTCGCTACCAGGAATTTCACCGAGCAAACCGAAACGGTGTCAGGTGGGGTGTGGGCAGCGGCTCGGCCAACCATCCGTACGATGGATCTTGACTTCGGCTTGATGGAGGACCAAGAGCGCAACCGCTTCATGGGCATCCTGGATCAGAGCGGCATGTCGAATGATGTTTACGTGATACCAGACCCCAACGCAGTGGGGTATGCAAAGTTTTTGGGTGCATCGATCTACAGACGGCAGAACGATGCGGGATATGAACTTGTGATGTTTGACGGCAGCGCCATGTCGGCGTCGTTGAGGGAGAATTGATATGGCAGTTAATCTGCAGCCTTACAAGATCACGGTAGCTGATAAGGACTACCCAGCAAAGCACAATAGCGCGCTTGATGAAATGGAAACGGAGATTAACTCCGGGCTCGGCCAGATCACCGCGAACCTCAGCACGCTGACTGGTCAGATCACCAGTGAGATCAATACAGCTACTGGTGCGCTCAGTCTTCAGATTACGGGTGAGCTAGATGCTGCGGTTGATGTGGTTGAATCCTACCGGGATCAGGCAGCGATATCGGCGCAGACGGCTGCGACCGCTGTCACGACGATAAACGGTGACTTGCTTCTGGCCCAGGCTGCTGCGCAGAGTGCGCTGACGAGCTCGCAAGCTGCGGTAGCTGCTGCTGCATCCATCTCCGACTACAGCGCCCGCGTGCAGGCTCAGTTGCACACGCGCGGCATCACGAACATCAAGGCGATTGCATTCAAGTCGGCTGAAGGTTGGGAGCGTACTGGCACCCAGTCATATAAGACTGAAAGCCGCCCGACTGGCCGATACCTTGGCCAATACGCGACCGTCGCTGCTGCATGGGCTCAGACAGATTCTACTCCAGCATCTGCGAACGAGGACTGGTACTACAACACGACTGATACGTTCTGGTACAAGCTCAGTGGCGGTAACTCACACACCCGTATCTATCGCGCAGGTTCTGCTCACATGCCGCTTGAGGCAGTGTTTGTGGCATCAGGAGTAGGCACATCAGCCCGCCTTCAGATTCTTGATCTGACTGATCCAAACATGACTCTCTGGATGGAGTTTATTGCTGGGGTAAACTACACATTAACAATAACATCATCGGTATCATCATACGCCTTTGGCGATATGAAATGGGCTGGAGGAAAACTATTAGTAGGTGGCAGCGGGGGGGCTGGCTCAGGCCAATATATCTTTAACTATATCTCTGGGTTCGCGGAATACTACGGCGCAACGAGAGCTATTTTTGTAAATGGTCTCAGTCACAGAAACGAAGCTGCCGTATCAAAAACAATCAATCTGACTGATACGCTCAGTGCAAGTTTTGTGCAATCAATCGCAGTCCACAACAACTATATCGTAGCTGCAACCACTGCCGGTATCTCAGTCATCAAACCCGATGGGACGGTGGTTAAGTCAGCCTCCACCAATAATTACACCCGCGTTGCTATTCTTAATGGCGGAGTATACGCATTAAATACGAGTCAGTCGCCGCAGCAGATAACTTATTTTGGGAATATCGAAAGCCTTGGTGTTTCATTCCCGAATGCTGAGTCGTACAGTGCTATAGCCCCTGTTACGGGTATGTTGTCCAGCAACACTCTGACATCATTAGGTTTTGCAGAAAATTCACTGCTTGTGGGTTCGGCTAACGCGATAGATCAAATCTGGCCTAGTCCAGCAGATACGGGTGCGGCACTAATCGCCCGCAGTGGCACCACGTTCGCAACTCCTCCGATGAAAAAGCCGGAAGTGATGCTGATCTGCGGTACTACAGTGGGCGCTGTTAGCGGGGCTGCATTTACCGTAACCAATGAGAAGCGAGAAGATTTGGGTGCGTCGAGTAGCTACGGCAATATGGCGGTGAATGAATACTTCGATACTTCTACATTTTCCGGCACTAACTATCCTGTGGGCGCGTTTATGTTCACTGTTTCGGGTGCGGACGCAGGTTTATTGACTCCGGGGACTCCAATAATTATCGAACAGGGCGGTGTTAAAGTCGCTCGAACAATAGCGGCAACACAATCGAATTTCGGGCTGATTATTATCTGCTCAGACTCTGGAGTTCCGGCAGGATTTGACAAGCTATCGCCACTAACAGCAGTCTATCCAGCCAGCAGAAGTCATGCTGACACCACATACCCGGCTACCTCTCGCCATGGCATCCGATACGGCAACCTTACAGCCACGGCAGAAGTCACTGGCGGGGTTGCGGGGTTGAGTGGTTTCACATCCAACGCGAACCGAGTCGAGGCGCAGAATCCTTGGGCGTCTATCGCCGCTGCTGAAGCGTGGATCGCCTGTGCATTTAAGACAAATTCGAGTGCGGTTTCTGAGAACATTATCGAGATAAGTTATTGGGATGGTGCCGCCTATCAAGACTCTCGGGTTCTTTTGTATATCGGGGCTGACAGCAGGCTATTTTTCTATGTGACCTCTAATGCTGGGGCATCCTCTGTTCAGCCAGCTTCGACATCTACATACGATGACGGCCTGGTACACACCGTAGTAGTTAGAAAGACAGGCACGTCATACATAATATCGGTTGATGAGCAGGATATCGCATCGATTGCGGTAGGGTCGCATGGAAATTTGACGTTTAACGCGCAAGCTATTATGCGAGTCGGAATAAATGGCAATAGCACGGCCAATTCCCCCAACACGACAATTTGGTTTGCAGGTGCTGGCAAAACAGCATTGACGCCGTCCGAAGTCAGCCTGATGCACACCCACATGCGCAACAAGATCATGGGCAAGGCTGCGCTCGATGAGATACCCACAGCACTGGCTTACGATCCGATCCGCAAAGCAGTGGAACTGGTAGGCGCAACCAAACGCCAGACACTTCAGGCTGGTGCAATCACTTCAGTGGTGACACACGGCCAAGGCTCAAGTCCTTCTGTAGTGGCTTCGGGCTCTCGTTCTGAAGTTGGTATTGGAGGCGCTTCAGGTGTGCAGGTGTCTGTCCCAGAGCGCAATCTGCGTGAATACCAGGCCCGCCTGACCAAAGAGCGTTTCACCGTTGTCTACGCTGGCAATGCTTCGCGCACCCTTTTCCCTGGCCCGACAAACGCCACAGAAATGGCTGTCACCAGAGATGCCAAGCCGGTGCGTGTGTCGAATGCTGGCAGCGTCCAGACAGTCGGCGCTGCTGAGGACTACACGGTCGCGGATTACGGCCTCGGGCGCTACGTCGCTAAGTTTGCAGTGGCCCCAGGGAGCGGAAATGACATTGTGGTCGAATTCGAGCGGGAGGTGTACGCATGAACATCGTAATTGCAGATAGCCATGTTGATTTGATGGGCAGCGTCACTTTCAGCCAGAAGCAACTGATCCGTCGCTGGGATCAGGAACTGGGCAAAAAGTGGGGGCAGGAGGTGCAGGACAATCTGCGCGACTTTATGCAGATCAAGGCAAGTCTGGACCCTGAGACCTTCCCCAACTACGCGCAAAACGAGTCGCTGCTGGCTGAGTTCATTGCCGACAAACAGGTGTGCTACTCACGTCGTATCGCTGACGAGGCGAAAAATGCGCTGCTGATCTCAGTCATTGAGTACGAGCAGGCGGTCCGCCGCAAGGCTGAGCTGGAATTGCTGATCAATGGCCGTGAGGCAGTTGCCGAAGTGCCTGAAGAGCGTGACCCGGACACTCAGGAGATCACCCAGGAGTACGTCGCACCAGTTGAAGCTGTCGAGCCACTGGCGCAAACCATCGAGCAGGATGGTGAGACCGTGGACAATCCAGCCTATCTGGATGTGGTGGCTGAACTGGCTGAGTGCCAGGCTGTGATTGATGAGGCAAGTCCGGAAGTTTTAACGCAGGTATCCCAGCGTCAATAAAGACGAGCGACCGCCAGGCGCGCCAACGCCTGGTGGCCCTCAACCACGACTAGACCGTGATTAAGCCAGGGCTCGCCTGCTGTGCACACAGCGCAGCGAGCCTATCCTGTAACCCGTGTTTTATCAAGGCTGAATCATGACCACACCCATCATCCCCTGGATTGGTGGCAAGCGCCGTCTTGCCGAAAGAATCTACCCTTACTTCCCCGCGCACGAGTGCTACGTGGAGCCATTCGCCGGTGGTGCTGCGCTTTATTTCATGCGCCGGCCGGCGCCGGTTGAGGTGATCAACGATATCAACGGCGACCTGGTAAACCTGTATCGCTGTGTCCAGCATCATCTGGAGGAGCTGGTCCGGCAGTTTAAGTGGGCGCTGTCCAGCCGGCAGGTGTTCGAGTGGCTGAAAATCACAAAAGTGGAAACGCTGACGGATATCCAGCGTGCTGCACGGTTCTACTACCTGCAGCAGAATGCATTCGGTGGACTGGTGACGGGGCAGAACTTTGGCACGGCAACCACCACGCCACCGGGTCTGAACCTCCTGCGCCTGGAGGAGAGTCTGTCGGCCGCCCACCTGCGGCTTGCCGGCACCTACATTGAGAATCTCACCTGGCAGGAGTGTCTGGACAAGTACGACCGGCCGCACACGTTCTTTTACATGGATCCACCATACTGGCAGACCGAGGGTTATGGGGTGGAGTTTACATTCGACCAGTATGAGCAGATGGCAGCCAGGCTTAAGAGCTTGAAGGGCAAGGCGCTGATCAGCCTCAATGACCACCCGGACATCCGGCGGGTGTTCCAGGACTTCCAGATCCACGAGACCGAGCTGCAGTACACTGTTGGTGGTGGTGGTAAATCGGGTAAGTCCGGAGAGCTGCTCATCTTCAGCTGGAACGTCAGTGCGGATCCGGCCGGCCTGTTCTAATATGTCCCCATTTGGGTAGTTTGCCCGCCCCAGGTATTAGATTAGTATCGAATCCCCAACAACAAAAAGGAACTGACTATGGAGACTTTACGGTACGCAGTAGTGGTGGGATTGTCGGTAGTGTTGACGTCGTGCGCCTCCGGGCCGACGCCTGAGCAGATTGCGGCCGCAGACTACGGCCTGGAGATGACGCCTGAGCGCTGTGTAGAGGTAGCTCAGCCAGTTCTGGCTGATCATCTTCGGGATCCAGGGTCGGCGCAATTCAGGCATAATTCGTGTTATCAGGGCTGGTGGGGCTCTGTGCCGCTTCTAAGCATGCCGGTGGTGTTCGGTTATATCCAGGAGGGCGAAGTCAACGGCAAGAACGCCTATGGCGGCTATGTGGGGTTCAAACCTTACCGTGCGCTTGTAAAAAATGGTTTCGTTATCCGGTATTGCATTACCGACAATGACGGGCTTTGCATGCCGACGGATCCACGCGCCAGATAAAGCAGGGGTGCCAGGTGACTGAGAAAGGTTATTTATGGTGATTTTTGGGAAGTCGTTGTAATGTCACATTTTTCAGTACTGGCAGTAACTTACGTTTTTCTACCATAAACACTGGGGGTGTGGGGGTCGCAGGTTCAAATCCTGCCGTTCCGACCAGATTTTCGCAGGCGGCAGTAAGTGGCGCGTCTGTCCTGTTATTAAAAGGCACCCTGGGGTGCCTTTTTTTATTGGAGCGAAGCTGAATTACAGCGTACACTGCTGCAGCAACAGTCCTTTGCAAAGACGTTTGCAGCAGGCTGTTGATGAAACGCATTTATTGCCGGATAACAACGGAAAACAACGGTCATATGACACAGGCTTCTCCTCCTTCGAACGACGTTCAGGCGCTGCCTTCCGGAGACTCTCTTCAGGTCGAAAAAATTTTTCGGGCCGGGCAGCTCATCATGCGCCAGGGCGAGCCAGGAGATTGTGCCTACTTCATTCAGGAAGGACGCGTACAGATCAGCGTAAAGCTGGCAGATGGCTCGCTCGTGAATGTGGCGCAGCGCGGGGCGGGCAGCGTTATCGGTGAGATGGCGATTGTCGACGGTGGCCCTCGCAGTGCAACAATTACAGCCATCGAAGACTGCCAGTTGCTGGAGATTACCCAGGCCGATTTCAGCAAGGCTGTCAGCAATGCCAACCCGATTGTTGGTCTGGTTGCGCGACTGATTCTGATGCGTTACCGGGATCTGCTGCATCGTTCTGCGACCTTGCGCGATTTTGATGGTGACTCCTCTGTGCTTGAGCGTCAGGAGCACGAACACGCGCAACAGTCCCGCGTGCTGGATGCAGTGCGCATGACCAATGAGTTTCGCGTGGCCATTGCCGGCAATCAGCTTTTCCTCGAATATCAGCCTTTTATTGAGATCTCCAGTGGTCGTGTTGTAGGCTTTGAAGCACTGATGCGCTGGCATCACCCTGTCCAGGGCAGAATGCGTCCCGACCTTTTCATCCCACTGGCCGAAGACACAGGTCAGATTGTTGAGGCGACACGGTGGGCGTTTCACGAAGCCTGCCATGCTTTAAAAAACATGGTTGATGCCAGCGGCAACGACCAGTTGTTCATGAGCATCAACTTTTCGGCGCATGACTTCGACGAACCGGATTTTCTTGAGCACCTTCTGCAGATTGTTGACCACGCGGGTGTTCGCCCTGACCAGATTCATATTGAAATAACCGAACGGCTGCTGCTGCGCCAGGCTCAGCATGTGCGAGCGGCGCTCCTGCAGTGTCGTGAGGCAGGCATGGATATCTCTATTGATGACTTTGGTACCGGCTACTCATCGTTGAGCTACCTTCATCAATATCCCGTCAGCACCCTGAAAATCGACAAAAGTTTTATCAACAACATGACTCGCGACGACAGCGCCCTGGGCCTGGTCCGGACCATTTTGTCATTGAGCGACAACCTGGGCTTGTCGGTGATAGCCGAAGGGGTGGAAACCGAGGAACAGGTCAGCATGTTGCGCACTCTGCGCTGTCAGGTCGCGCAGGGCTTTTTATATGCCAAGCCGCTGGGTCTGGACAGAGCGCTTGAGCTGGTAGCGCCCAAGGGTGGCGGGTCGTGCGCGAAGCTCTAATTCAGTGGCTGGGCGAAAGTGGTCTGCCCCAGCTAAGCGGTGATTTCCTCAGGGCTGTGCCCGGCATGCCGCCCATCATGCAATCCCTGCATCTGCTGGGACTGATCGTGCTGATGGCTTCCATTGTCATGATCTGTCTGCGTGTCTTGAATATTGCTGCCAGGCGCCAGGATACCGTGGAGCTGGCAGGCCGTTTGTTCCCCTGGTTTTTTTGGGCCTTGCCGCTGATGCTGTTCAGTGCTTTGCCGTTTCTTCTCGCCCGCCCGCAACGCTATTTCTACAACCCGGTATTCAGCATCAAGATGGCCGCGCTGTTTGTTGCGCTGACAATGTCCCTGATTCTATGGCGCCAGTGGCGAAAGGGACTGCTGGCAGTGGATTCTGCGATGCTGGTCAATCGGATCATGGCGCTATTGTGCCTGCTGGCCTGGCTTCTGACAGCGCTGGGTGGTCGCTGGATTGCTTACGCAGATTATCTGTTCTGGTCGGGGTACTGACGATGCTGCATAGTGAATTCTGGCTTCAGATCGAGTACTGGCCGCTGTCACAACATATCGGCGCGACCTGGTGGTTTCCGCTGCTGAACTCACTGCATGTGGTGAGTATGGCATTGATGCTTGGCGGCCTGCTGATGCTGGACCTGCGTTTGCTGGGCCTTACTGCCCGTAACTACACGGTCAAGGCGCTGGGACAGGATTTCCTGCCCTGGGTCTGGTCTGCCTTCATTGTGGCTGTTATCACCGGCCTGGGCCTGTTTATCACGCGTGCCAGTGCGCACGTGCTAAACCCTGCATTTCAGTGGAAGGTGGGCTTGATGCTGTGTGCCGGAATCAATATGGTACTGGTAGGTCGATTGCCCCCGCGCTGGAGTGGCGCGCTTTCACTTCTGCTATGGGCGGGAGTGGTGCTGGCAGGTCGCTGGATGGGACATATCATATAAGGGGAATGCCATGAGTGAAGCCTATATTGTAGGCGCGGTCAGGACTGCGTGTGGTCGGCGCAATGGTCGCCTGCGAAATATTCATCCGGTAGATCTTGGCGCGGCCGTCGTTGATGAGTTGCTGGACCGCAGCGCTGTCTCTGCGGATGTGATTGATGATGTGATTTTTGGTTGTGTCAGCCAGATCGGAGCCCAGGCTGGCAATCTTGCGCGTAATGTTGTCCTGGCATCGAGGCTGGACATCTCTGTTCCAGGCGTGACGGTGGACAGGCAGTGTGGCTCATCGCTGCAGGCTATACAGTTTGGCGCTCAGGCTGTCATGTCGCAAACGCAGGATATGGTGATCTGCGGCGGCGTAGAATGCATGAGTCTGATTCCTATCGGCAGTAATATCAGCGACGGAATCGCGAATGGTCGCGGCGTTCCCCGCGGCGAGCGGATTGACGAACTATACCCCGGTATCGAGTTCAGCCAGTTTACCGGTGCCGAGCTGCTGGGCAATAAATATCACCTGAGCCGGCTGGAGCTGGATAAATTTGGTGTGCTGAGTCATCAGCGCGCAGCTCATGCCACTCGCAACGGTTACTTCCATCGCGAGATTGTGCCTGTTGAAGTGACGACGGAAGCCGGCGATATAGAAACCCACACTGTGGATGAAGGGATTCGCTACGATGCCAGCCTGGATGCCATGTCCGGGCTGCAACCCCTGCGCCCGGGTGGCCTGATTACAGCAGGGACGGCCAGCCAGATAAGCGACGGCGCTGCCGCTGTGCTGGTGGCCAGTCGCCGCGCCGTCGAGCGATACAATCTGCCTGTCCGCGCGCGTATACATACACTTGCGACAGTGGGTTCTGATCCGGAAATCATGCTGGAAGGGCCAATACCCGCCACCGAAAAACTGCTGGAGCGCGCTGATCTGACGATTGATGATATTGATCTTTACGAAGTCAACGAAGCATTCGGCTCGGTGCCGCTGGCCTGGGCCAAGGCTGTCGGAGCTGATTTGCGGCGTCTCAATGTGAACGGTGGTGCCCAGGCGCTGGGTCACCCGCTGGGTGCCACGGGTGCCAAATTGACCACCACGCTTCTGCACGAGCTGGAGCGTCGCGAGGCACGCTTTGGACTGGTTGTGATATGTGAGGGTGGTGGCACTGCCAATGCCATGCTGATAGAGCGCGTGGATTCAATCGACTGGTAATGTGAGTCGCCTGTGAGTCAGTTCATCAATCGTTATACCACCATGCTGCCGGGTGAGTCGGGGGCATCGGCTGCAGACAGCCACAGACCGCGCCAGGTGTTTCAGGCTGCCTGGTCGCCAGCTAAGGCAGAGCCGGTAGCTGCGCCTGTCATGCGGGCCTGGAATCAGGCGCTGGCGGACCAGATGGGTCTGTCGCTTGCAGCGGCAGAGCGTGCCGAAGTGTTCTCAGGGAATCGACTTTTGTCAGGCATGCAGCCTTATGCCGCCTGTTATGGCGGGCATCAGTTTGGCAACTGGGCAGGACAGCTTGGTGATGGACGCGTGATCAACCTGGGAGAAATTCTCGCGCCGGACCAACAGGCCTGGACCCTGCAATTAAAGGGTGCCGGGCGCACGCCATACTCACGTCATGCTGATGGCAGGGCAGTGCTGCGATCGTCGATTCGCGAATATCTGTGCAGTGAGGCGATGCATGCCCTGGGTGTGCCGACCACACGGGCATTGAGCCTTGTCACGACCGGAGAGAGTGTTGTCAGGGACATGTTTTACGACGGCAACCCCAGGCAGGAGCCAGGTGCCATTGTTTGCCGGGTAGCGGCTGATTTTATTCGTTTTGGGCATTTCGAGCTGCCATCGGCGCGGGGCGATCATGCGCTGCTGAAGAAGCTGGTCCACTTTGTGATTGAGACGCAGCATCCTGATCTGGCTCAGTATCTGTCCACAGACTCCTCACCCGAGTTGCGCATCAATGCTTACCTGGCCTGGTATGATAGGGTGTGCCAACGGACCATCAACACGGTAGTGCACTGGATGCGGGTGGGCTTCGTTCATGGTGTGCTGAATACCGACAATATGTCCATCTCAGGACTGACTATCGACTACGGGCCTTATGGCTGGCAGGACAATTACGATCCGTCCTGGACGCCTAACACAACTGACGAAGGTCAGCGCCGCTATCGCTTTGGCAATCAATTGACTATCGCGCGCTGGAATCTGTATCAGCTGGCCAATGCCATTTTTCCTCTGATTGAAGATGCGGAGGCCTTGCAGAAGCGAGTCGACGCACTGACAACAAACTGCGAACTTGCCTACCAGCAAATGATGGCCAACAAGCTTGGGGTAGATTTCGACCTGCTGACAGAATCGCCTGTATTGACGCTGCTGGAAAATCTGCTGCTGGCTCAGGAAACGGACATGACCCTGTTCTATCAGTCACTGGCAGCTTATCGAAAGGGATCTGGCAAACAGCCACTGCACGAATGTGTTGCAACGGCCTGCTACAGCGGTTCTGTAGATCCAGACAATATGCCGCTTTATCAGCAGTTTGAGACTGAGTATCAGGCTGTGGCCGGCAAGCTCGATGACCCAGACCGGCTCGAATTGATGCGGCAGCACAACCCGCGCTATGTGCTCAGGAATTTCCTGGCGCAGCAGGCCATAGATGCTGCGGAAGAGGGCAGCTGGCAGGAGTTTGACTCATTGCTTAATGCGCTGCAGCAGCCCTATACCTACCAGGAAGATGTGGACGAACGCTACGCTCGCAAGCGCCCTGACTGGGCGCGAACCCGGGCGGGCTGTTCGATGCTGTCCTGCAGCTCCTAGGTTTTTTCACAATTTTCTCACCCGCTTTATCGTACGATACTTGCCATTAGCCGCAAGACCGCCAGTGGGTAACACTTTGTCACTATTAGCTCTTGCGTGGTTTATGGCTTTACAACATCCTACGCAGGTTTTGAAGAGTGGCTGATCCATAGGTCAACTCTTGCCGTAATGATGTTGTCCGCTGTCACGTGTGACCGATTCGGGTCGAGGAGTGCTCACTTGCAATTTGTAACCCGTCATCCCCTGCTGATCTTTTTCCTGCTGGCGGTGTCTGCGCTGACTTATGGCGTATTCGCAAAGCTACAGTCTGATCCCGCTGCTGGTGGTCCGCCCGGTATGGGGCGCGGTCCTGGCGGGCCAGGTGGCATGGCTGCGCCATCGGTAACGGTTGCAATCGTCGAGACAGGCGTCTTTGTTGACCAGGTGGAGTCTGTCGGCACAGCTCAGGCCAATGAATCACTCAGCATTACTCCCAAAGTCTCTGACATTGTGACCGGCATCTATTTCGAAGACGGCGATTTTGTAGAACGCGGAGATGTGCTTGTGGAGCTGACTAATTCAGCGGAGACAGCGCGTCTGTCGGAGGCGCAGACCGCACTTGACGATGCACGACGTCAGCGGGACCGCATGGAACAGCTGAGCAGCGATAATCTGGTGTCACGGCTGGATCTGGATAATGCGCTGAGTCAGGTGGAAACGGCTCAGGCGCGTCTGGAAGGCGTGGTCGCCAATATGCGTGATCGTGTCATTGTCGCGCCCTTTAGTGGTGTGCTGGGATTCCGCAATATCAGCGAAGGCGCTATGGTGTCGCCAAACACCGAGATCACAACACTGGACGACATTTCCACGATCAAACTGGACTTCAACGTCTCGGAGTCTTTTCTCGCGCAGCTGGAATCAGGGCTTCAGGTCACTGCCCACAGTATCGTTTATCCGAACCGAAGCTTTGTAGGTGATGTAGAGGTCATTGGCTCACGTGTTGATGTGGTGACCCGATCCGTTCCGGTGCGAGCAGTCATAGACAATCCTGACGGCGCCTTGCGACCGGGCATGCTGCTGACAGTGGGCCTCATGCTGAACGAGCGCGAAACCATCGTGATTCCGGAGCAGTCGGTGGTTCCAGCGCAGGGACGACAGTATGTCTACGTTGTGGATGAGGAAGAACTGGCTCGCCGCGTCGAAGTGCAACTGGGCGCGCGTCGTCCGGGTGTGGTTGAAGTGTTGTCCGGTCTCGTGCCGGGGCAACGTGTAGTTGCCGAAGGGGTTGCGCAGGTGCGTCCCAATCAGCGGGTAAGAATTCTGAACACTCTGCCGGCCACTACCAGTAATACCAGCAGCGCCGCAGCGCCAGGCAACAGCGCAGCGGCTGCTTCCAGCGAACAATCCTGATTCGGGCTGATCATTACATTTTGAGGGACAGACCATGGTATTGTCTGATGTATCAGTCAAACGCCCCGTATTCGCCACTGTAATCAGCCTGCTGCTGGTTGCGTTTGGCATTATTTCTTTTATGGAACTGCCGCTGCGGGAGTATCCCGACACCAGTCCACCGGTTGTGTCAGTCAGCACCAGTTACCCTGGCGCATCGGCAGAGATTGTCGAGCAGCAGATCACCCAATTGATCGAGGATCAGATCAATGGTGTTGAAGGGGTCACGTCTATCAATTCATCCAGCAGCGACGGCAGCTCCCGCGTTTCGGTGGAGTTTGAAGTCGGGCGCGACATCGATCAGGCTGCCAATGATATTCGCGACAAGATTTCCCGCATTACCCGGGCTTTGCCTGAGGATGTAGAACCTCCCCAGATTGCCAAGGCCGACGCAGACGGTCGACCGATTGCCTTTTTCAATCTGACCAGCACGCAGATGAGCTTTCTGGAGCTCAATGATTATGCTGAACGCTTCATCGTTGATCAGTTTGCTGTAATCGATGGTGTTGCCAATGTCAGTGTGCGGGGTACCGGCGGTTATGCCATGCGTGTGTGGCTTGATCGCGTCAAACTTGCGGCACGTGGTCTTACGGTAACCGATGTTGAATCGGCGCTGCGCAGACAGAATCTGGAACTGCCGGCAGGGCGGGTCGATTCCATCGATCGTGAGTTCACCGTTCGAGTGGATCGCGTTTACCAGACGCCGGAAGACTTTGCCCGGCTCGTCATCGCCAGGGGTGTAGACGGCCATCAGGTAACGCTTGGTGAAGTAGCCCGCGTTGAGCTGGGCGCTGCCAGCACGCGGTCAATCTTTCAGGGTAATGGCACTGACGCAGTGGGTCTTGGCCTGGTCAAACAGTCAAATGCCAACAGCCTGACGGTGCTGCGTGAGGCCACGGCGCTGATCGAACGTATCAACGCGACCTTACCAGATCATATGTCCCTGGTGCTGTCGAACAGTGATGCCGAATTTATTGAGAATGCGATCAGTTCGGTGTACTCCACCATCTTTATGACGGTGGTGCTGGTCAGCCTTGTGATCTATATGTTCCTGGGCTCTGTGCGCAGCATGCTGATTCCTGCGGTGACCATTCCGGTCTGCCTGCTGGCGGCGTTCATGGTGTTGCTGGCGTTTGGTCTGACCATCAATCTGATCACTCTGCTTGCCATGGTGCTTTGTGTTGGTTTGATCGTCGATGATTCGATTGTGGTGCTTGAGAATATCCAGCGCCGGGTCGAAGCAGGGGAGCCACCATTGCTGGCGGCCTTTAATGGTTCCAGGCAGGTGGCGTTTGCAGTGATTGCCACCACAGCCGTGCTGATTGCCGTTTTTGTCCCGGTTGTTTTCATGGACGGCAACATGGGCATTCTGTTTTATGAACTGGCAATAACAGTGGGCGGCGCGGTGATTTTCTCCACCGTGCTGGCACTGTCTTTGACGCCGATGATGGCCTCCAAGCTGTTGAATACGCACGCTCACGAAAGCTTCCTGACTCGTCAGGTGGATCGCTTCTTCCGTTGGCTGCAACGCGGTTATCACAATGCGCTGGAAGTGTGTCTGCGGCTTCGTTACGCAGTCGCCGCCAGTCTGGTGCTCATAGGGATTGCGGTCTACTTCCTGTGGCAGCAGGTGCCCAGTGAGTTTGCACCGCAGGAAGACCAGGGCGTGATGATGGTGCGTATGGCCGGGCCTGAGGGTGCCAGCATGTCCTATATGCAGGATAAGACCAACGCCATTCAGGACACTCTGTTACCGTATCTGGAGCGTGGCGAAGTCAGTAGCGTTGTCACAATGCTACCGGGTTGGGGCGGTGGCGGTGGTGTCAACAGCGGCATGAGCATCATCGCTTTGCCCGACTGGGCTGAGCGTCCCAAACCGACAAGCGATATCATGAATGAGCTGATGGCCGAGTGGAGATCCATTCCTGGTCTGGAAACCATGATGTTCATGCGTTCGGGACTGGTGCGCGGTGGTGGTGGCCAGCCTGTTCAGTTTGTCATTGGTGGGCGCAGCTATGAAGAACTGGCGCAGTGGCGCGACATGCTGATTCAGCGTGGTGAAGCCAGCGGCATGTTTACCCGTATGACCTCAGATTACGAGGAGACTCGTCCAAGTCTGACCATTACCGTGGATAAAGTTCGCGCTGCTGATCTTGGTGTATCGATTCAGGCGATTGGTCGCACACTGCAGGCCATGATGAACGAAAGCCGGGTCACCACGTTCATTGACGCCGGCGAGGAGTATGACGTTATCCTTCAGGCGGAAGAAACACAGCGGGCATCCCCGGACGACCTGACGAATATTTACGTTCGCTCTGAAGGTACAGGACAGCTGATACCCATGTCCAACCTGATCAGTGTAGAAAATACCTCTGCAGCGAACTCTCTGAATCGTTACAACAGGGTCAGGGCAATTACTTTGTCGGCAGGGCTGCAGCCGGGTGTGAGTCTGGACGAGGCGCTGGCTTTCCTCGAGAACCTGGTACTCACCGAATTGCCTGATTACGCCCAGATTGACTATAAGGGTGAATCACTGGAACTGAAAGAAGCCAGTGGTGGTCTCGCTCTGATCTTCGCCATGTCATTGCTGGTGGTGTTTCTGGTTCTGGCGGCGCAGTTTGAGAGTTTTGTGCATCCGCTTGTGATCATGACAACAGTTCCGCTGGCAATATTTGGCGCCTTGATTGGATTGCTGCTGACAGATGGCACGCTCAATATTTACACCAATATCGGACTGATCATTCTGGTTGGTATTGCCAGTAAGAATGGCATTCTGATTGTTGAGTTTGCGAACCAGCTGCGCGATGAAGGCAAGCCTTTCCGTGAGGCGCTGGTGACTGCCTGCGACATGCGTCTGCGGCCGGTGCTTATGACTGCCATTTCAACACTGATGGGCGCTTTGCCGCTGATTCTGTCGACTGGTGCCGGTTCTGAAAGCCGTGTTCTGCTGGGCACGGTAATATTCTCGGGTGTACTGATGACCACGTTGATGACGCTGTTCATCGTGCCTGTGGTTTATGACCTGCTGGCCAAAAATACCAGTTCGCCGCAGGCGGTTGCGCAAATGCTCAGCAGCCTGCAGCGTAAGTATGCTGGAAAGACAGATGTGAACAGCTCTGGTCTAGACCGTGACGACAATGCTCACGGAGCTTCTGGTGGTGGAGAGCCACAGGCCGTCAATCAGCGCCGGGAAGATGTCTAAGCTTCGCAGGGACGGCTGTGCAAGCTGACACTGACAACGCCAGCCCGAATTGGCTGGCGTTGTCGATCCGGGCCGGCACACTGTCTGCAAGGGTATGGCACAGTCAAATGAAAGTCTCGCCTGATTAGCTGCTCAGGTTAACTGCCCAGGGACGCCTCAGTTTCGGTAAAAAGGGTAATTCTGCTGTCACGCCGACCAGCGTCAGTGCTGGCTATCAACAGATAGTCCCGCCGTCCATCTTGCCGGCTGGCACTGATCAGCAGGTCTTTCTGTTCGTCCAGCCCCAAATCAGAGAATGGTGTCTCTGCAGGCAGAGTAACTTTGCCAAGTCGCTTTTTTGCTTCGGCCCGATAGTGCATCCGTGCCACAACTTCCTGACCTGTGTAGCAGCCTTTTTTGAAATCGACGGCACCATTGAGGTCGTAGTTCAGCAGCTGCGGTGTGAACAGTTCCTGCTGTCCGGGGCGAATATGCACGATGCCATTTCTGATGTCGTGAGACAGCCATGTGTTCTTATCCAAAGGCTGGCATTCCGACTGTAAGCGGTCGCTGATAAATTGCGCCTTGTCGTCTCTATCCTGGTCGTTTTCTCGTTTCAGCAGGATTTCGAAGCGGGTTGGAGCTGGATCCAGATCAGGCAATCGGATGATGACATGACCGGGTCCGGTGGTGATCTGATCCCGGGCTGCGGGAAGTTCAGATTCGATGAGTGATTGAAGCTGATCAAGGTCGTCAGCAATCAGCTGAATCAGTTCATGGGTTTCAGTGACTCTTGTCAGTTGAACCTTAAAAAATACCTGATACTTCGACAGGGTATTCAGGATGACCTCGGCCATGCCTGACCGGGTGAGCAGATAAAGTTCTGGGACCTTATCGGCGTCCTCCTGCCGGATCACTCGCAGGTCACTGATTACCCGACCTTTAAGATTGCAAAGTGTGCCGCGGACACTTTGCTCTGCTGTGGCGCGGCGCAGATCGCAGCTTAGTTGTCCCTGCAGAAATCGTTCAGCATCAGGTCCGCTGACGCGGATAAGATCAAAGTCTTCACTTCGGCTGGCGTGACAGCTTGATAGATTCTTCATGGTGATGTGGAGCAGCTTAACGGCAAAGTCTGCCGATTTCGGTTAAAATTGAAGTACCAATTTTTCAGGTGGCCACATGGTATCAGATATTGCATACAAGAAGTTGCTCTGGCATAGCCGTCGCGGTATGTGGGAGCTGGACATTCTTTTACTTCCGTTCGCAGAAAAATGTCTGCCCACGCTGGGGGAGCAGGATCATTTACTCTACGAGCGGCTCCTGGCCGAGGAGGATCAGGACCTGTTTGCCTGTCTGGTAGAGCGGGCAGTGCATCCCGATCCGCATTTGCAGGCACTGGTGGTGCAAATTCGCGAATTTGCAGCTTCCGGTGTTGCCAGGCCGCACTGACCAGGATGCAACGCTCACTCCCGCATCATGAATGGGAGCAGGCCGCTGTCCAGCTGATTATTGATCGAGTGCTTGTTGTTTCACTGATTTGCCTGTCAGCAACGGCAATTTTGTTCAGTGGACTCAGTGTCTGGGCAAAACTGCTGATTCTGGTGGGTCTGATGTTGATATCGCTGACCTGGTATCGCAGGCATCGGGCCATGCAGGTGATATCCTGTAGCCTGCACGATGGACAGTGGCAACTGTCACTGCGCAATGGGCGTCGGGTACACGCCGCGCCGGTTTCAGCCTATCTGTCCGCTGGTGTCCAGGCATTGGTTCTGCGGGGAGCGGACGGTCGCACCTATACCCTGCGAATGTGGCCATGGCCAGGGTGCTCGGCCGCACAGCGGCGTCTGCGGTTATTGGTTATGGGGTCAGTGCAGACGCGGCGTCAGGATTCCTGAGGTGCGAGGATGGTGTCGACGGCTTCCGGCAGAAGCTCCGGGTAATCGAGTGTGTAATGCAGGCCACGGCTCTCCTTGCGCAACAGCGCAGACTCCACGATCAGGCGTGACACCAGAACCAGATTGCGCAGCTCCAGCAGGTCGCGACTGACCACGTAGTGTCGGTAGTGATAGGAAATCTCGTGTTCAAGTATCTGTATTCGTCGCTGGGCACGCAGCAGGCGCTGATCGCTGCGCACGATACCGACATAATCCCACATGACCCTGCGCAGCTCGTCCCAGTTGTGTGCCACGACAACTTCTTCCTGCGACTGGGTTACGCGGCTTTCATCCCACGCCGGGATTCTTTCGGGCAGCGGCTCAATCGTGTCGAAGTGGCTGCGGATATGCTCGGCCGCACCGAAAGCCAGCACAAAACACTCCAGCAAAGAATTGCTGGCCATGCGATTGGCGCCGTGCAGGCCTGTGCAGCTGGTCTCACCGATGGCATACAGATTGTCGATATCGGTCCGCCCGAGTTTGTCCACGACGACGCCACCGCAGGTGTAGTGCGCAGCGGGAACCACCGGAATGCGATCCCTGGTGATATCGATGCCGTACTCCATGCAACGTGCATAGATCGTCGGGAAGTGTTCCTTGATGAATGCGGCAGGCTTGTGAGAGATATTCAGATATACACAATCGCAGCCCAGACGCTTCATTTCATGGTCGATAGCGCGGGCGACAATATCGCGTGGCGCCAGTTCAGCGCGGGCATCAAATTCGGGCATGAAACGCGAGCCATCCGGAAGCTCCAACGTGGCACCTTCGCCCCGTAACGCCTCAGTAATGAGGAAAGAGCGGGCATGAGGGTGATACAGGCAGGTCGGATGGAACTGATTGAATTCCATGTTTGCGACGCGACAGCCTGCCCGCCATGCCATGGCGATGCCGTCACCGGTCGCGCTTTCCGGATTGGTTGTGTAAAGATAGGCTTTACTGGCACCGCCGCTTGCCAGAATTACAAAACGTGCACGAAACACTTCCACCTGGCCCGTTTCATTGTTATGAACGTAGGCTCCGACGCAGCCCTTGCCTGGCAGACCAAGCTTCTGACGGGTGATCAGATCGACTGCTACCCGGTTTTCAAACAGCTCAATCGCTGGTGTCTGCAATGCCTGCTGACGCAGAGTTTCAAAGACGGCCCGACCGGTGGCGTCTGTGGCGTGAATGATGCGGCGATGACTGTGCCCGCCTTCCTGAGTGAGGTGAAGGGGTTTGAGGTTGTCACGATTCAGCGGCTGTGAGGCGGCACCGGTGCCAGCTTCATCTCGCGGCAGAACGGTAAATGGGACACCCTGCTCAACAAGCCATTGGATGGCTTCCTGGCTGTGCTCGACAATGTGTCTGACCATGGCTTCGTTACACAAGCCGCCGCCTGCATCCAGGGTGTCGGAAATATGTGCATCGATACTGTCATTTTCGTCCAGTACCGCAGCAATGCCGCCCTGGGCCCAGAATGTGGCACCCTGGTTCAACGAGCCTTTGCTGAGCACGGCGATGCGTGCAAAATTCGCGGTCTTGAGCGCCAGGCTGAGCCCTGCAGCACCACTACCAATGATAAGAACGTCGTAATCGTGCAAAGTCGTGTCAGCCTTCTGCTGTGGTGCAAGGTCGAAGAATTCTATAGACTCTCAGAACTTTTGCAAATAGTGGTGGTCATTGTCTTTTTGCTTGATGATGGAAGCAAAAGTTGAGGCACATAAGGGAAGTATGACGAATCAAGTGACTGACAACCAGCTGGTTGAGCGGGTTCTGCAAAATGACGACCGGGCTTTCTCATTGCTGGTTACCCGCTATCAGCACAAGGTGCTTGGCCTGATAGGCCGGTTTGTCAAAGATCCGCATGAGGCAGAGGATGTCGCTCAGGAAGCTTTCCTGAAGGCTTACCGGGCTTTGCCCAGTTTCCGGGGAGATAGTGCCTTTTACACCTGGCTTTATCGTATCGCAGTCAACACGGCAAAAAATCATCTGGTTTCCCGCGGCCGAAGGCCTCCCAGTACTGATGTGGATATGGAAGATGCGCAGCAGATCGACGATACCAGCACACTGAGAGAGCTGGAGAGCCCTGAGGCCAACCTGGAGCGGGAAGACTTGCGGCGCGTCATCTACCAGGCAATCGAGGAACTGCCCGAAGAGCTCAAAACTGCGTTCAGCCTGCGCGAGTTCTCCGGTTTGAGCTACGAGGATATAACAGAGGTGATGGATTGCCCGGTGGGCACAGTCCGATCGCGCATATTCCGAGCTCGCGAGGCGATAGATAAACGAATTCAGGAGCTGATGAAACCCTGACCGCAGGCTCTTTCGCTTCTCTGAACATGGCAACTGCCATTTTTTTGTCAGAATTGAGCCAGGTATGGGAACTTAGCCCGAACAGCATAGTCAAAGCACTGAAACCGGACAAACCGGTAAGACAAGTAAAGCAGAGGTATGTATTGCATGAAGCAGGACAGCCAGAGTCACCCGGATTCGCAGAAAATACAAGACGAGCTGGATAATGAAGCGCTGTCGGCTCTCATGGACGACGAGTTGAGCGATTTTGAACTACGTCGCCTGTTGGCGAGGCTCGATGCCGACCCGGAGCTGTTGGCCCGCTGGGAACGATTCAATCTGACCCGCGCCGTGCTCTCAGGTGAACCAGTCCAGCACCCCTTGCTGCCGTCGGACAACAGTCAGTCTTTGCATGCGCGCGTGATGCAGGCTGTCACTCAGGAGCAGCAGCCGCCATTGTCTGGGGTCGACACAACTAAGGGCGCTGATGGCAGGCAGAATCACTGGCGCCGAGGTGTGGCGCGCATGGCCGTGGCTGCCTCCGTAGCCGTAGCAGCTTTTGTGGGCATGCAATCAATGTTGCAGCCGACAGATTCCATTTCAACATCGGGTTCCGTGCCGCTCGCCAGCGAACAGGTAGAGTCTGGCAGCAACGCAGTCGAGATCCGACAGATCGCTGTTGATGCGGACGCTCAGCAGCGTCTCAATGAGTACATTCAAAGCGTGAATATACCGGCGCGTGTCGATTCGGAGTCGGCTCCATTCAGCATACTGCGGGAGTCCCCGATGCTGCGCCCGGTGTCTGACCGCGAGCTGGTGCCAGTTGATTCTTCACCGCAGACTCAGCAGCCGTAAGGGAGTGCGACAGGGCGTGCCGTAAGCATGCCGATAACGGACGACGGGATTGATTGTAAATTGAGAGTTGAACCTTTTAGACCGTTTTGACCGTTTTGACCGTAGGGAAGCGTAGCAAGTAAAGAGCAATAGTGCACTGCACAGCCCGGACCCGTAAGGGTGCCGGGCTTTTTTTATGTCCAGCGAGTCCAATTGCTGCGCAGCACGGCTCTTTGCGCGGGATTGAAGACAGGGCCGCATCAGGGTATGTTAGAGCATCAGATCAAGCAGTTGGGAGAGAGCATGTTGGCAGCCAGAGCAATGGGTTTACCGGAGTTCGCCCGGGTTACAGACAGGTGGTTCAGCAACACCTGGCTGACAGTACTGTTTGTCATGCTGCTCAATGGTTCTGCCCAGGCCCAGAATGGCCTGCCGGACTTCGCCAGCCTGGTCGAGCAGAACTCGCCCGCTATCGTGAATATCACCACCCGTCAGCAGGTGCCTGTGAGAGATGGCTCGCGACAGAATGACCTGGAAGAGCTGTTGCGCCAGCTGCAGCCCGAGGGAGAGATTCCGGATATCCCGGATCTTCCGGACATGCGGCCGCGAGGTGGTGTAGGCTCGGGTTTTATTATCAGTGAAGACGGCTACATCATTACCAATCATCATGTTGTCGCCAATGCGGATCGAATCACTGTCACTATGACCGACAGGCGTGAGTATATTGCTGATGTTGTCGGCAGTGATGAATTGTCAGATGTAGCCCTCATCAAGGTTGACGCCAGCGGCCTGCATTCTGTTGTGTTCGGCGACTCCGAGCAGGTGCGGGTAGGTGAGTGGGTGTTGGCTATAGGCTCGCCCTTCGGACTGGAGTTTTCAGCAGCAGCAGGCATTGTCAGTGCCAAGTCCCGTAATGTGCCCTCACGGGGCCCTGCCAATTACGTATCCTTCATACAGACCGATGTGGCCATCAACCAGGGCAATTCTGGCGGTCCCCTGTTTAACCTGGCTGGTGAGGTGATTGGCATCAACTCGCAGATCCTCAGCAGCACGGGTGGTTCAAACGGAATTTCGTTTGCTATACCCAGCAATATGGCACTCAACGTCGTCGAGCAACTGCGGGAGAGTGGCAGCGTGTCCCGAGGTTTGCTGGGTGTCATGATCAAGGATGTTGACCATGCTCTCGCCCAGGCCTTCAACATGGACAGACCAAGTGGCGCTTTTGTTGATGAGGTGCAGCCCGGCAGTCCTGCAGAACAGGCCGGTGTGCAGACCAATGACATCGTGCTGGCGTTTAACGATATCGCTATTGAAGAGTCTTCGCAGTTGCCGTTCTACGTAGGTCAGGTGCGGCCAGGAACAGAAGCCACGCTGACGATCATGCGTGATGGGCAGCGACAGACGCTGGACGTGGTCGTCGGTGCGCTGCCAGGTGGCGATACCATGACGGCTGGCGTCCCGCGGCCGGCAACCCAGGGCAACTCACTGGCCCTGACTGTGGAGTCTCTGGATCCGGAGCTCACACAGGGTGTGCCCGAGCTGTCGAGAGGTGGCGTTGTCATTGATCAGTTGCGCGATGGTCCGGCCCGGGCGGCAGGCCTGGCCAGCGGCGACGTGATCGTGGCTCTGAATCACCAGCGTATCGAGTCTGTTGCAGACTTTGACGCGGTCGTCGAGACGCTGCCAGCAACTGGCTATGTGCCGATTCGCGTGGTACGTAATGGCCGTGGCACCACCCTGGTGCTGGAGCTGCGCTGAGCGTCCGGCGCAGCCCGGAATCCCTTGCGTTTCCCCGAAATTCCCTGACAGTAGGCGCCGGATCATGTAGACTTGGCGCCTTCCGATTGATTGGTGTACCTCCTAAGTGACAGATTTAAATCGCATTCGTAATTTTTCCATCATCGCCCATATTGATCACGGCAAATCAACGCTGGCTGATCGCTTCATTCAGTTCTGTGGCGGGCTGACCGACCGGGAAATGGCAGAGCAGGTGCTTGATTCGCTGGATATCGAGCGCGAACGGGGGATTACCATCAAGGCCCAGAGTGTCACGCTGTTCTACGAGGCCCGTGATGGCGAACGCTATCAGCTAAACTTCATCGATACCCCCGGACATGTCGACTTCTCTTACGAAGTTTCACGATCGCTGGCGGCCTGCGAAGGTGCGCTGCTGGTGGTTGACGCCGGGCAGGGTGTGGAAGCGCAGTCGGTTGCCACCTGTTATACCGCCATCGAGCAGGGCCTGGAAGTTATTCCGGTCCTTAACAAGATGGATCTACCTCAGGCAGAGCCCGACAAGGTTCGCATGGAAATTGAGGAGATTATTGGTATTGATGCTTCGCAGGCCGTGCCCTGCAGTGCCAAAACCGGCATGGGTATCCAGGATGTACTGGAAGAACTGGTGCGTCTGGTGCCGCCACCGCAAGGCGACCGTGACGCGCCGCTGCAGGCACTGATCATTGACTCCTGGTTTGACAATTATCTGGGCGTAGTGTCTCTGGTGCGAGTTAAGCAGGGCACGCTGAAAAAAGGTGACAAGATCATTGCCAAGAGTATTGGCAAGGCCCACCTGGTCGACCACGTTGGTTATTTTGATCCCAAACGACACGATCTTGACCTGCTGCAGGCGGGGGAAGTGGGTTACGTTATAGCCGGTATCAAGGATATCAAGGGTGCGCCGGTCGGTGACACGCTTACGCTGGCGTCAACTGCCGATGTAAAACCGCTGGCTGGTTTTCGCCGTATACAGCCTCAGGTCTATGCCGGTCTTTATCCGGTGTCTGCCGATGATTTTGAGGATTTCCGGGACGCGCTGGAAAAGTTGACGCTGAACGATGCGTCGCTGTTCTACGAGCCGGAAAGTTCTGATGCGCTGGGTTTTGGTTTCCGGTGTGGTTTTCTGGGCATGCTGCACATGGAAATTGTGCAGGAGCGTCTGGAGCGTGAGTACGATATCAATCTGATTACGACGGCGCCAACCGTGGTTTATGAAGTGGTGATGCGCAACAATGAGGTTGTGCGCGTCGAGAGCCCGTCCTCATTGCCACCAACCGCCTCGATTATCGAGACGCGAGAGCCTATTGTACTGGCAAGTATCCTGGTGCCGCAGGAACACGTCGGCAACATCATAAACCTGTGTGTTGCCCGGCGTGGTGTGCAACGCGATATGCAGTTCATCGGCCAGCAGGTTTCCTTAAGCTATGAGTTGCCGATGGCAGAAGTAGTGATGGACTTTTTTGACAAACTTAAGTCCGCCAGCCGCGGTTACGCCTCGCTGGACTACCATTTCATCCGCTTCCAGACGGCAAGCCTGGTGCGGTTGGATGTATTGATCAATGGTGATCGCGTCGATGCGCTGGCCCTGATCGTGCACCGTGATCAGGCGCACTTCAAAGGCCGTATTCTGGTGGAAAAAATGAAAGAGCTGATTCCGCGCCAGATGTTTGATGTGGCTATTCAGGCAGCGATCGGTGGCCAGATTGTGGCCCGTTCAACCGTCAAGGCGCTGCGCAAGAATGTCACAGCCAAATGTTATGGTGGTGACGTGACGCGCAAAAAGAAGCTGCTTGAAAAGCAGAAAGCTGGTAAAAAACGAATGAAACAGGTGGGGAACGTGGAAGTCCCCCAAGAAGCGTTCCTGGCAGTGCTCAAGGTGGATAGTTAATGGATATTGATTTTTCCCTGGTCCTGGTTGTACTGGTTGCGATTTGTGGTTTTATCTGGTTGCTGGACAGGTTGCTACTGGCTAAAGGGCGCAAACAGGCAGGCAAGGAAGAAGAACCCGTTGTTGTCGAGTACGCAAAATCTTTCTTTCCGGTACTGGTAATCGTTTTGCTGTTGCGTTCATTCGTGGTTGAGCCTTTTCAGATTCCATCCGGCTCGATGATTCCGACACTGGAAGTTGGCGACTTCATTCTGGTGAACAAATATCATTATGGCTTGCGTCTGCCTGTGGTCGGCACCAAAATCATGTCCAATAATGAACCGCAGCGTGGTGAGGTCATGGTATTTTTTCCGCCGCATCAACGCCGTTATTTCATCAAGCGCGTGATAGGTCTTCCGGGCGATACCATTGAATACGAGAACAAGGTGCTCCGAATCAATGGTGAAGCGGTGGACATCGATCTGGTTGGCAATATTGAGATCGATACCGGGGCCAGTATGCAGGAAGGTTTGCTGTTTAACGAACGCCTTGGCGAGTCCAGTCATCAGGCTCAGATTATTGCCAACGATTTCAGAAGCAGTTCGCGCACCAGCTGGGTTGTCCCGGCAGGCCATTACTTCATGATGGGTGACAATCGCGATAACAGCGCCGACAGCCGTGTCTGGGGGCCGGTGCCTGAGGAAAATATTGTTGGCAAAGCGTTTGCCGTCTGGATGCACAAAGAGCCCGGTTTAAATCTGCCAACATTCAGTCGTAACCAATTCATCAACTGAGCCAGATTACACGCCGATGATTGATGACGCTGTGCTGCGCAGGCTCCAGGCGAGTCTGCGTTATACCTTTGCCGACGAAGACCTGCTGGTTCTTGCGCTGACCCATCGCAGTGCAGCTACTCCTCATAACCAAAGACTTGAATTTCTCGGTGACGCGGCGCTGGGGCTGGTTTCCGCGCAGCTGCTTTATCTGGCCTGGCCACAGGCAACGGAAGGTGAGCTGAGTCAGTTCCGTTCGCGACTGGTCAATCAGCAGACACTCGCCGCCATGGCCAGGGAACTGTCACTGGGTGAGGCGCTGCTGCTTGGCCTGGGCGAGCGCAAGAGCGGTGGCCGGCAACGCGACTCCATCCTGTGTGATGCGATAGAAGCCGTGATCGGGGCAATATTTCTCGATGGCGGGTTTTCTGCGTGTCATGATGTCGTGGCAGGCCTATTGCAGAGTCGTCTGTCGAAGCTTGCCCCACTGAATGCTAAAGATGCCAAAACACGATTGCAGGAGATAGCACAGGCGCGTGCAGTTTCCCTGCCACAATATTCGGTTGTCAACATTGAGGGTGAGGAGCATGATCAGATCTTTCATGTAACTTGCCAGATTGACTTGTTGAGCTCGCCGACCAATGGCTCCGGGCGAACACGCAAACTTGCAGAACAGCAGGCAGCGAGCGCTGCCTTGAAACAATTACAGGGCAAAACGTCAAACAAGTCGGAGGGCTCATGACAGACACCGTATCGAGTGAAACGCGTCGCTGCGGATTTGTGGCGATTGTGGGTCGTCCCAATGTCGGCAAATCGACCTTGTTGAATCACCTTCTTGAACAAAAGATCAGTATTACTTCGCGTAAGCCGCAGACTACGCGCCATCGCATAACCGGAGTCAGAACTGACGCTGACACGCAATACATCTTTGTGGATACGCCTGGTTTGCACAAGGCCGACAAGAAGGCGCTTAATCGCGCGATGAACGCCACGGTACATGAAGTGCTCAAAGACGTTGATCTTGTCTTTTTTGTAGTGGAACGACTGGTGTTCAATGATGAAGATGCGATGGTTCTGGAAGCCCTGCAGAACGTCAAAGTGCCGGTGTTGCTGCTCATCAATAAGTGTGACCAGCTTGCTCAGCGAGAGCGACTGCTGCCGCATATCCAGCATCTCGCATCCTTGCGTGATTTCGCAGAGATCATTCCTATCGCTGTGCTCAACGGTCACAACCTGGATACCGTTCTGGAGTGTGCGCAGAAATATTTACCGCACAGTGAGTTTCTGTTCCCGGAGGATCAGGTGACAGATCGCAGCTCACGCTTTCTGGCATCAGAACTGATCCGCGAGAAAATTACCCGTCAATTGGGCGATGAGTTGCCTTATGAGGTGACGGTCGAAATAGAGCGTTTCGAACAACAGGGCGCTGTTCTGCATATTCATGGCTTGATTCTGGTAGACAAACCCGGTCAGAAACAGATCATCATCGGTCAGGGCGGAGAGCGTCTGCGCAGCATTGGCAAGTCGGCGCGACTCGATATGGAACGCTCTTTTGAGCACAAGGTCATGCTGCACCTGTGGGTCAAGGTAAAGTCTGGCTGGGCCGACGATGAACGTGCCCTGCAGAGCCTGAACTGAGCTCACTGATAGCCGGAGCATCAGATGATACGTATTGATCTGCAGCCGGCCTATCTGCTTCATTCCCGGCCCTATCGCGATACCAGTGCGCTAGTCGATTTGCTGACGCTTGACTATGGTCTCGTCCGTGCTGTGGCCAGAGGTGTCCGGGGACGTCGGCGGCGTGTTGCACTGCAGCAGCACCAGCCTCTGCTGGTATCTCTGGGGGGCAGGGGTGAGTTGTTGACGCTTAATCACGTCGAAGCTGCAGCACCCGGATTTTTCCTCAGTGGAAAGTATCTTTACAGTGCTCTTTACATGAACGAGTTGCTGGTGCGCCTGCTGCAGGTCTACGAGCCCCATGAAGAGCTTTACCGCGCTTACCAGGCTGGTCTGCTGGGTTTGCAGAGAGTGGGTAGCCAGCCCGCGAATGCACGTACTGTGGCAGAGCCGGGGAGTACCACTGGGCCGGATTTGCCAGATGCGCTGGAGCCACTCCTGAGGCGCTTTGAGTGGTCTGTGCTGGGTGAGTTGGGCTATCAGCCAGATCTGGGATCAGTCGATGAAAACAACGTCTATTGTCTGACGGCCGATGCTGGATTCGAGGTTGTTTTTGGTAAAAAAGGCGATACTTTTTCAGGCGAGGCACTGTTACAACTCCAGGATCTGCTTGAGCATCCTGAGGCGGATGTGGCGCCGGCATGGACCCCTCTGATGCGAACCATGGCAAAACGATTGATGCGCCAGGCGCTGGGCCCACTGTTGGGTTCACGACCGCTGATGAGTCGTCGTCTGTTCGCCGGTCAGACTGACTGAATCGAGCCCTGGCTCTCCGTCTCTTAACGCCTACCGTCGGGCGCCAATAAAGGGTAAAATTCGCCCCTTTGGTTTGTCAAAGTTGCAATCAGGTCCACATATGTCGCAAGCACAAGACTCGCAAGCGCAGAACCCCAGGAAAAGGCCCGAATCCGGCGCATCGGCTGATCAAGTCGGGTCGCTGCGGGAGTTTCAGACTGTTGACTCCCAGGTTGGCAATACACCCCTGGTTCGCCTGCAGCGAATGAACAAGAATGATTCCAATACCGTTCTGTTGAAACTGGAAGGCAATAATCCAGCAGGTTCAGTCAAGGACCGACCTGCCTACAACATGATCCTGCAGGCCGAACTTCGGGGTGATATCAAACCCGGTGACACCTTGATTGAAGCAACCAGCGGAAACACGGGTATTGCGCTGGCAATGGTGGCAGCGATCAAGGGCTACAAAATGGTTCTGGTCATGCCGGAAACCATGTCAGAAGAGCGCAAGGCGTCCATGTCCGCCTATGGTGCGGAACTTGTCCTGGTCAGCGATGAGCAGGGCATGGAAGGCGCACGCGATCTGGCTGAAAAAATGAGCCGTGAAGGACGCGGCAAGATCCTCGACCAGTTTGCCAATGCTGATAATCCCAACGCTCATTATCTTACAACTGGCCCTGAGATATGGCGGGATACCGGCGGGCGCGTTACACATTTTGTTGCCTCGATGGGAACGACCGGAACCATCATGGGTGTGTCACGTTACCTGAAAGAACAAAACCCCGATATAAGGATCGTCGGCCTGCAGCCCGAAGATGGTTCCAAAATTCCCGGCATTCGACGTTGGCCGCAGGAATACCTGCCGCGCATTTTCGAGCCAGACCGTGTTGATCAGATCATTGACATTGATCAGAAGGATGCAGAGCGCACCATGCGATCATTGGCGAAAGAAGAGGGTATCTTTTGCGGCGTTTCTTCAGGTGGTTCGGTTTACGGTGCCCTGCAGGTCAGCGAGCGCGTCAACAATGCTGTCATCGTCGCGATCATCTGCGATCGCGGTGATCGCTATCTTTCTACTGGTGTATTTTCCTGAGATCTTTTATGAGTCGATCGCGTCGTGGCCGGCAGCGGCTGCCGTCCGAGCCCGTTAACCTGTCTATTGACCGCCTGAGCCATGAGGGCCGCGGCGTCGCCAGTAATGAAGGCAAAATTGCTTTCGTAGAGGGTGCGCTGCCGGGCGAACAGGTTACGGCTGTTTATACCAATCGTCGCAGCAAGTATGACGAACTGCGTTTGGAGTCACTGCTGACGCCGGCGCCTGATCGGGCTGAGCCTCCCTGTGAATTCGCCAGTATCTGTGGTGGTTGTGTACTTCAGCACCTGGTACCTGAATCCCAACTGTCACTCAAGCAGCAGATTCTCGCTGACCATTTGAAACACAGTGGTGGAATTAGCGAATACCAACACTTGCCAGCCATGTCTGCCGACACACTGGCCTATCGTCGCAAGGCGCGACTGGCTGTTCGCTATGTCCACAAAAAAGGCGATGTGCTGGTTGGTTTTCGAGAAAAATCCAGTTCCTTTATCGCCGATATGGAGTCATGCCAGGTACTGGTGGCCCCGGTCGGCAATCTCATCCGGCCATTGCGTGACCTGCTGATGAGCATGGATGGACGTCGGGATATTCCCCAGATCGAAGTGGCCGTTGGCGAGACGCAGTGCGTCGCAGATGACGATATGTCGGAGGTGCTCAAGGTAGCGCTGGTATTAAGACATCTGGAGCCGCTCAGTGAGTCCGATCTTGACCGCTTGCGACAATTCGGCGAGCAGCACGACATAGAATGGTATCTGCAATCGGGTGGTCCGGACACTGTGCACCGGTTCTGGCCAGACGAGGAACCGTCCCCTCTGAGCTATTTCCTGCCAGACCCACTTGGCGATATTACGATGCATTTTCAACCCGGCGACTTCACCCAGGTCAATGCGCAGATAAATCGTCGCATGATCAGGCAGGCGCTTGATCTGCTAGATCTGCAAGACTCAGACCGGGTGCTGGAACTGTTCTGCGGTCTTGGTAATTTTACGCTGCCACTGGCACGCCGTGCAGCACACGTCGTGGGTGTGGAAGGCAGCGCAGAGATGTTGACGCGAGCCGGCGATAATGCCCGCCGCAATGATATCCACAATGTCGAGTATCACGTAGCAGACCTGTTTACACAGTTTGAGACAGGCAGCTGGGCCGACGGTTCATGCAATAAGCTGCTGCTGGATCCGCCACGTTCCGGGGCCATCGAAGTGATATCACGTATTGATGAGCTTGCCCCTGACGTGATTGTTTATGTGTCCTGTAATCCAGCGACGCTGGCCCGCGACGCTGCCGAACTGTTGAGACATGGTTATCGAATGACTCATGCCGGCATCATGGATATGTTTCCGCATACAGCACATGTTGAGTCCATGGCGCGATTCGAAAAAGTCGCGAGTGGTAGAGGTTAAGTCATGGTCCAGGTGAGGGAAGAGTACTCGTTCAATGCTGACGGCAGCGTCAACTTTGAGCAATGGCTGAACCGCCTGGAGAGTTATGTCACTCTGGATCGGCACGACGTCATCAGGCAGGCCTGTGAACTGAGCTGGCATGTTGAGCAGCAGGCGATAGCTGCCAGGAATACCTGGTCTCCTGGCGTAAGCAGCTACCGCACTGGTCTGGAAATGGCAGAGATTCTGGCGCAGCTGCATC
Organism: Gammaproteobacteria bacterium UBA2675; assembly: GCA_002354805.1. Classification (GTDB taxonomy): domain Bacteria; phylum Pseudomonadota; class Gammaproteobacteria; order Pseudomonadales; family Pseudohongiellaceae; genus Pseudohongiella. The sequence continues at coordinate 70,730 of DEMH01000013.1, read as the reverse complement.
TCGACAGCGAGGCGATAATCGTATCGGTACTTTATCGACCGGTCCGTGAGTCACGTCTGGAGCTGGACGCGGTCCGGGAAGAGTTCGGCGATGCCATTGCAACGTTGCTGGAAGGTGTGCTGCGTATGGCGGCCATCAACGAAACGGATACCAGTAAGACCCGGGTCCTCGGACAGAATCAGGATCAGGTAGAAAACGTTCGCAAGATGCTGCTGGCCATGGTCGACGACGTTCGTGTTGCCTTAATCAAACTTGCCGAGCGTACCTGTGCCATCCGTGCCGTAAAAACCGCGGGAGATGAGAAACGTCGCCGTGTTGCGCGTGAAGTTTTTGATATTTATGCACCACTGGCACATCGGCTGGGTATAGGTCAGCTGAAATGGGAGCTGGAAGACCTGTCGTTTCGTTATCTGCAGCCAGAAAATTACAAGGGAATTGCCAGTCTGATCGATGAGCGCCGGGTGGATCGCGAACGTTATATCACTGAAGTGACCGATGCCCTGCGACGGCATTTTAATCGTGCGGGTATTGATGCAGAGATCAACGGCAGAGCAAAAAGCATCTACAGTATCTGGCGCAAAATGCAGCGCAAACAGCTGGATTTCAATCAGATCTATGATATCCGCGCAGTGCGTGTACTGGTGCCGGAAATTCGCGACTGCTACGCGGCGCTGGGTATTGTGCACAATCTCTGGCGCGTCATCCCGAACGAGTTTGACGATTACATCGCCAACCCCAAGGAAAATGGCTATCAGTCTCTGCACACGGCTGTTATCGGTCCTGAACAGAAAGTATTTGAAATCCAGATCCGCACCTTTGCCATGGATGACGATGCGGAACTGGGTGTCTGTGCTCACTGGCGGTATAAGGAAGGCATTATTGACCCTGACTATCGCGATGGTTTCGACGGCAAGATTGAATGGTTACGCCAGGTGTTGGCATGGCATGACGAAATGGGCATGGTTGGCGGTCTGGCAGAACAACTGCGCAATGATGCGGGTACCGATGATCGCATCTATGTGTTCACTCCCGAAGGTCATGTTGTGGATTTGATGGCAGGTGCCACTCCTCTGGACTTCGCTTATTATGTGCACACAGAAGTGGGGCATCACTGTTCCGGCGCCCGCGTTAATGAACGGCTGGTGCCACTCAATTATCGATTGCAGACAGGCGATCGTGTTGAAGTACTGAGCAGCGAGTTGAACGTGCCAAGTCGTGACTGGCTCAAGCCCCACCTCGGTTACGCTAATACACCACGTGCGCGCGCCAAACTGGTGCAGTGGTTCAAGGCGCGTCCACGAGAGGAAAACGAGGAGTTCGGTCGTCACTGGCTGGAACGTGAATTCCGTCGACTGGCGATTGAAGACGCGCCGTATGAGGATATTGCACGGCGGCTGGGTTGCCGTAATCTGGAAGGTCTGTTCGTTTCGGTTGGTACCGGTGCGATTACCGTTAATGAAGTCATTGACGTGGCGCATCAGATTCAGCCCGTACTGGTGTCCAGTGACCTGTTTGGTTCAGTGCAGGAGAGCGGTGAGGCGCAGTCGACACCGGTCAATGCCGAGATTGAAATTATTGCGCACGATCGCGCTGGTTTGTTGCGGGACGTGACCACGATTCTTGCCAATGAGTCGCTTTATGTTCTGTCGATTGCAACTCGCAGTGACAAACGCGATAGTACGGCATCCATGCGACTGGAAGTGGAACTGACATCATTCAACAGCCTCGCCCGCGCACTAGATCATTTGAATGACCTGGACAGCATTATTGAAGCCAGACGGCTGGGAGTTAGCCGATGACTGAAAAAAAGAGTGCCGCGATGATGGAGCTCGTCACGCTGATGGAGAACCTGCGGGATCCCCAGCATGGCTGCGCCTGGGATCGTAAACAGACCTTCAAATCATTGACGCGCCACACGCTGGAAGAAGTGTATGAGGTGGTGGATGCAGTGGAGCAGGGCGAAGCTGCAAAAGTCTGTGATGAATTGGGGGATCTGCTGTTTCAGGTGGTTTTTTATGCCCGCATCGCAGAAGAGCAATCACTGTTTGATCTTGGCGATGTTGCCAATGCCATCAAATCCAAGCTCCTGCATCGACACCCGCATATTTTTCCGGATGGGACACTGGCGAGTTTTGGGGAACCATCGCCGCTCACAGCAGAGCAGGTGGAACACAACTGGGAATTGATCAAGAATGCCGAGCGTGAAGCCATGCAGCGCTCGGGGACTGCCAGTGTCGTCGATGACGTGCCTCGTGCGCTGCCTGCCATTGAGCGTGCCGGTAAATTGCAAAAACGTGCGGCGTCGGTTGGCTTCGATTGGCCTGATGTGTCAGGTGTGACTGCAAAACTTGCTGAGGAATCTGCTGAATTACAGGCTGCGATTGCCAGCGGTGATCAGAGCCAGCAAACACATGAGCTGGGTGATCTGTTATTCACCTGTGTCAACCTGGCGCGGCACCTGAAGATCGATCCGGAAGGAGCTTTACGTCAGGCCAGTCAGCGTTTCGAGACTCGCTTCAGGCACGTTGAAAAGTCGGCTGCCAATCATGGCACCGTGCTGAGTGATTGTGATCCGGAACAATTGGATCTGTGGTGGAATGAAGCCAAGAGTCAAAACAATTTGTATTGAGTCACTTGTTAACAGGAGAGGGTATGAGAATCATTTTATTGGGCGCACCAGGCGCAGGGAAAGGGACGCAGGCTCAGTTCATCACGAATGAGCTGAATATTCCCCAGATTTCGACTGGCGACATGCTGCGCGCCGCCGTCAAGGAAGGCACGCCACTGGGTAAACAGGTTGAGGGTGTCATGAACAGTGGCGGGCTGGTGACCGATGAGATCATCATTGCGCTGGTTAAAGAGAGAATCGCCAAGCCTGATTGTGTGAACGGTTTTCTGTTTGACGGTTTTCCGCGAACGATACCGCAGGCGCAGGCAATGGTTGATGCGGGTATTGAGATCGATCGAGTGATAGAAATTCGTGTCGATGATGAAGAAATTGTCTCACGACTTTCTGGTCGTCGTGTGCATCCGGAGTCAGGTCGTGTTTATCACATCAAACACAACCCACCAGCTAAAGAAGGCATTGATGATGTGAGCGGTGAAGCACTGGTTCAACGCGACGATGACAAGGAAGATACCGTCCGCAAACGTCTTGCTGTTTATCACGAACAAACCAAACCGCTGGTGGATTTTTATAAAACACTTGAAAAAGAGAGTGACCAGCTTCGGTTCGTCAGCATCAATGGCCAGGATGATGTTCAGAAAATTCGTGCAAAATTGTCAGAGGTTCTGGCTGGTTGATTCAGAAAACAATCAGTTTGCTGACAGAATGCGAGTAAAAAACACAAAAAATGTTGCACATAACTGTATGGCAATAATTTTTTGTGTTATCGTGCCGCTGAAACGTGGCTCAGTTTCGCGTTGATTCATGATGGTGGTTTTCTTCCACAGTTTTGGAGAGATAAAAGTATGGCCAAAGTTAGAGCGAAAAAGAAGACGTCTGCCAAATCAGCGGTCAAGAACATGAAAGACGCTGCACTGGCTAAAGCGGAAGCTTCACTGGCAAAAGTAGAAAAAGAACTGGTCGCTGGAAAGAAAAAGGCTGATACTGCCGAAGCGAAAGCAAAAGCAGCTGCCAGCAAAGTCTCTAAGAGTGCCACTGCCGCAGGCAAAAAGGCATTGGCTAGTGCGGAAGCCGCTGCCAAAAAGGCATCTGCAAACCTCGCATCCATCAACGAAAAACTGCGCGCTGCCAAGGCTCAGGTCAAGGCAATGAATGATGCAGCTAAAGCCAAAGCCGCGGCAGAAGCCAAAGCCCAGGCCGAAAAAGCTCGCAAGGAGAAACTTGCTGCCAAGGCTGAAGCTGACCTGGAGAAAGCCGTTAAAGCATTCTCTACCCAGTGGATGAAGAAGCGTAAGAAAGCTGATGCAGCGAAAGAAGCAGCTCGCATCAAAAAGCTGAAAGCCAAAGAAAAAGCGGCAGCCAAAAAGCAGGCTGAGAAGGATAAAGCCGCAGCCAAGAAAGCTGCAGCTAAAGCACGTGCTGCTGCAAAAGCCAAAGCGACGCGTGAGCGGGCAGCGGCCAGAAAAGCGGCAGCCAAAGCCAAAGCTGCGGCCAAAGCCAAAGCAGCTCGCGAGAAAGCAGCCGCCAGAAAAGCAGCAGCGAAAGCCAAAGCCCAGGCTAAAACTACTAAAGCCAAAGCGGGCCGCAAAACAGCCGCTGCTGCAGCTTCAGCCGCCGGTACTGCCAAGAAGGCAGCCAGGAAAGCCCCGGCCAAGAAAACAGCTGCCAAAAAGCCGGCTGCCAGGAAAACGGCCGCCAAAAAGCCAGCTGCTAAAAAAGCTCCAGTAAAAAAAGCCGCAGCTCGTAAACCACGTGCCAAGAAAGCACCAGCGGCAACTGCTGCCAGCGCATAAAGACGCGCGCGCAGCGTAAGACGATTGTCAAAGGCTGCATTTTGAGTAAAATCAGAATGCAGCCTTTGAGTCGTTGTTAACCTCCATGAATTCTCGCCTTCTAGTCCTAGATACCTGTTCTCAATTATGCTCCGTCGCCATCGGTGATGGTTCCGTTGACTATTCTCAGTCCAGTACTCAGTCCCGACGCCACGCCGACGAGGTGTTGAGCATGATCAGCACGTTGCTGGCCGAGTCTGGTTGGGAACTGTCAGCAATCGATGCAATTGGCTTCGTATGTGGTCCAGGTTCCTTTACCGGGTTGCGAATCGGCGCGGCAGTCACCCAGGGGCTGGCCTTTGGTGTCGACATACCTGCGGTTCCCATTTCTTCTCTGGCCATGTTGGGTCGGCTCGCTCAACGCCGGCAGTCGGCGCCTGTCACTGTTGCCTGCCTGATGCACGCGCGTGAAGATGAATTCTATTTTGGGGGGTTCCGTGATGCTGGCGACGGGGTTCCGGAAGTACTGGAAGCGGACTCCATTGTATCTGCCAAAGAGTTGATGGAAGTGATCCCGCAGTGGCAGAGTCGACATTCAGGCCTGGTGCTGGCAGGTGAGGCCTGGGGGCACGAATTACTGGCTGATATCGTCACCACGTTTGATGAATCCTCGGTTGTTACTGAGTCAGCTGACGCCGGGGAATTACTCGAACTGGCAATTGCGGCTTACCGGGCAGGCCATACTGTTGCAGCCGACAAGGCGACTCCTGTTTATCTGAAAGAAGAACTCGTTTACCGCACAGTGGCCGAGCAATAATGGTGGAACTGGCGCGGTTGCTGCCTTCTGGCCTGGCACTGGAGCAACATGCAGATGGCTTGACGCTGGTGTCCACTGCAGAACCCCAGGCAGGCTTTGTACGCGTTGACTTTTGTGACCCTGCGCTGACCTTTCGTCGTCGGCAGTCTCTTCGTAAAGAATCTGTTGTGCGCGCTGCAGGCGCTGTGACAGCCAATCTCAGGGTGCAAGGCGTCTCGTGTCAGGCTAACACTCCGGATGAGACAGCGCCTGTCCTGCTGGATGCAACGACTGGCCTCGGTGTCGATGCCTTCATACTCGCCTGCGCCGGCTGGACAGTATTGATGCTTGAGCAGTCACCGATTATTCATGCACTGCTGACTGATGGTCTTCAGCGGGCTCACAAACAGGCTCTGGATTCCGGCGACGCAACGCTGGAGACAATTCTCGGACGCATGAAGCTGCAGGATTGCCAGGATGCGCGCGACTGGTTTACAGGTGGTGGCGCGCAACAACATCTGGACGTCATTTATCTCGATCCGATGTTTCCGGCTCGTCAGAAATCGGCGCGTGTCAAAAAGAACCGGTATTTGCTACAGGCGCTGCATGGCCCGGAAGCCCAGGGGGAGGGACTTCTGTCGCTGGCCTGTCCACGGGCGCGCAAGATAGTCGTCAAGCGCCCATTGAGTGCGCCGCCGCTGGATGCTGATGACCAGACTGTGATGCGACCTTCGGCAAGTATCTCCGGCAAGCACAGTCGGTTTGATATCTATGCGGGTAAACTGTAGTCCATACGCATGTGCCGCCTACAGCAAACGGTTCAGGATATCCTCATAAACCAGCGATAACTGTTCGAGATCGCTGACACTGACGTGCTCGTCAACTTTGTGAATAGTGGCATTACGCGGTCCCAGCTCGACAACCTGAGCGCCGGTAGGGGCGATAAAACGGCCATCGGATGTGCCGCCACTGGTGGACGGCTGGCAGTCACCGCCTGTGATTGAGCGGACACTTGCCTGTACCGCCTCGATCAGATCGCCGGGTTGGGTCAGAAAAGGATGGCCCGACAAGGCCCAGTCCAGTGTGTAGTCGATATCGTGGGCATCAAGTATCGCTTCGGTACGATCTTTGATTTGCTGCTCCGTCAGCTCGGTTGAGAATCTGAAGTTGAACACGACATCAAGATTGCCGGGAATCACATTGTTGGCCCCGGTACCTGCCGAGATATTCGATATCTGAAAGCTGGTGGCCGGAAAGGATTCATTCCCCTGGTCCCACACAGTGCTGCACAGCTCGTGCAGTGGCAGCATCGCTTTGTGAACCGGATTGTCTGCAAGGTGTGGGTAGGCCACATGACCCTGGACACCATGAATCTGCAGCCGGCCATGCAGAGACCCACGTCGGCCTACCTTGATGATATCTCCAAGCCGGTCAGTGCTGCTGGGCTCACCAACAACACACCATTTGAATTTCTCGCCACGGGCTTCGAGTGCGTCAATAACCTTGCGTGTGCCGTTAACCGCTTCACCTTCTTCGTCGGCCGTGATCAGAAACGCGATTGACCCGGCAATCGGTTGTTCCGAGGCGCCGCGTTCGGCCAGAAAACGCTCACAGGCGGTAATCATGGCAGCCAGGCTGCCTTTCATGTCTGCGGCGCCGCGACCAAACAGCATACCGTCCTGCACCGTGGCAGAGTAGGGCGGATGGCGCCATTTATCTTCGGGGCCTGTTGGTACGACGTCTGTGTGACCTGCAAAGCACAATACCGGGTCGGTAGTGCCATAGCGCGCCCAGAAATTGTTTACCTCACCGAAACGCATCGGCTCCACTTTAAAACCAATGGCCTGAAGCCTATCCATCATCAGCTGATTACATCCTTTGTCATCAGGTGTCACAGATGGAATCCGGATCAGCTCAGTTGCCAGTTTCAGTGTGTCGCCAGGCGCAGAGTTTCGCGGGGCAGTCGTGTCCGGGGAATGGCTCATAGTGTCAGTTGCTCAATTGTGGCTGTGCAGGTCTTCGTTCAGTGCGATACGGGTCTTGTTGCTTTTGCATTCGACAGCACCGGTCTGCGAATTGCGTCGGAACAACAGATCACTTTTACCCGAGAGTTCGCGCGCCTTGATCAGTTCGACCAGCTCGCCTTCATTGTCCAGCAGACTGACCTTTGTACCGCCAGTAACGTACAGACCGGCTTCGACGATACACCGGTCGCCCAGTGCGATACCGATACCTGCGTTGGCGCCAATCAGACAATCTTTGCCGACCGAAATGATTGCCGTGCCACCACCGGAGAGAGTGCCCATGGTCGAACATCCTCCACCCAGATCGCTGCCCGTACCAATTACAACCCCTGCAGAAATTCTGCCTTCAATCATGGCAGTGCCTTCTGTACCGGCATTAAAGTTGATGAAGCCTTCATGCATCACGGTTGTGCCTTCGCCGACATAAGCACCCAGGCGGACACGGGCTGTATCGGCGATTCTGACGCCATTCGGTACAACGTAGTTACACATCTTGGGAAACTTGTCGACGGACATTACATCGAGCGTGCGGCCTTCGGCGCGCGCCTTTAACTGACGTGCCGCGAGCTCTTCAACTGCGATGGCACCCTCATTGGTCCAGGCAATATTGCGCAACACACCAAAAGCACCCTGCAGGTTTACCGTGTGTGGGCGGCACAGGCGATGCGAAAGCAGGTGAAGTTTGAGATAAACCTCACCGACCGAGGCAGGCACGCTGTCTGATGCCAGAAATGTTGCCACGACTCGACGCCCGCTGCTGCGAATAGCGGCTGTGACAGACTGATCGAATGGGTTGGCGGCATCTCCCTGAATCTGCTCCAGCTGCTTTTCTGTCAATTTGACGCACTGATTGCCGCCTTTGTAATCGACCGCAGCGGCGATCCCGGCGACCAGCTCTGGCGCAGGATTCAGCACGGGCGTCGGGTAATACACCTCGATGATGTTTTCGGCTGAGTCAGTGGTGGCCAATCCCAGTGCAAAGCTGTGCAAGGCGTTTGTTGTCATATTCATTTCCTTTGTGGTGCTCTTTTATGTCAATTCTCTAACTGCCCGTTGTTGCAGGGCTCAGGAAGGAGAGGTCAGTGCCGTCAGGCTGTCGAATCCGATCGCCCATTCATTACTGCCGCTGCGAATGACAGGACGGCGGATAATGGCTGGAAACTGTGCCAGCAGACTGGCGGCGAGCCGCGGATCCATGATTGTCTGCTGTTGCTCGGGCGTCAATTGCCGCCAGGTTGTTCCACGCTTGTTGATCAGAGTCTCTGGACTGAAGTTGGCCAGCAGTTGCTGTAACAACGCGTCATCAAGACCATCTTTACGAAAATCATGGAAGTGATAGTCGATATTGTTCTGTTCTAGGTGGCGGCGAGACTTTTTGACCGTATCACAGTTGCTGATTCCGTAGATCGTGATCACAGGCTGAGCTCCTGCTGCAGGGCTTCCTTGAGCCGGTTGATCTGGGCCTCATCAGTGATCGGCTGGTCGTTGGCGTCCGCAATAAAAAACAGGTCTTCCACGCGTTCGCCCAGTGTCGCAATGCGGGCATTGAGCAACTGAATTGACTGCTCGGCAAACACTTTGCCAATTCCGGCCAGAATGCCGGGTTTGTCGATACAGTTAACTTCGAGCGTCGACCAGCCCTGGCCGTCCCGGTTGATCAGATCTGTTTCTATCTGCTGACCAAAATGCTGCAGTTTACGTGACTGACGTTTCTTCGCGACTCGCAGGTGAGCGGATGGTTCGGCCAGATACTCACTTAGAAGTTGTTTGATTTCTTTGATGCGGCGCGGATTGTTACCGATCGGAGTACCATCACTCTCCAGCACGGAATAGGTGTTCATACAGTAGTTTTTGGACGATGTAAAAATGCGCGCGTCCTGAATATTCAGACCCAGCTGTTCCATGGCCGCAGCGCTGCTGGCAAACAGGTAGCTACGGTTAACAGTGTAGATAAAAATATGCGTGGCACCTTCAGCCAGAGTGTCTGCTGTATCCTGGACCAGCACCAGCGTTGTCTGGTCAGGATGTTCCTTCAGGTGTCTGGCGATCGATTCAGTATGCCATACAATATTGGCAGCAGACTCACGCACAAAATATTCGTCGTCAGTATTCTGCCAGATGGATTGCACCATCTTGTCGTCGACACCCTTGTCATGAAGTTTCAGCAGTGCACTTTCCTGCTTGTCCTTGATGCGGTCGGCGCGGTCGATCGGATTTTCCAGTCCGCGGCGTAGAGCCTTTTTGGTGCTCAGGTAAAGCTGACGCAATAAAGATGCGCGCCAGGCGTTCCAGAGTGTTGGATTGGTGGCGTTGATGTCAGCCACAGTCAGCGCATATAGATAATCCAGGTGCAGTTTGTCGCCGACTTCCAGGGCAAAGTCGTGGATCACTTCCGGGTCCGAAATATCTTTGCGTTGTGCTGTCATCGACATCAGCAGATGCTTGCCGATCAGCCAGCTGACCAGCTTGGCGTCCCAGGCGCTAAGGTGGTGGCGCTGACAGAACTCGTTGGCGTCTACCATGCCCAGTGTCGAGTGATCGCCACCGCGTCCCTTGGCAATGTCGTGGTAAAGGCCGGCAATATAAAGCAGCTCGATTTTGGGCAGTCGATGCGCTATGTGGGCGGCGATCGGGAAGTTTTCTTCCGCCTCAGGCTGGCGAAAGCGCTTCATGTTTTCGACTACCTGCAGTGTGTGGGCATCCACCGTGTAGATGTGAAACAGGTCATGCTGCATTTTGCCAGTGATGGCTCCAAACTCTGGCAGATACCTGCCCAGCACGCCGTAACGCGCCATACGCCTAAGCTGTGCTGTCAGGTCGTGAGGTGAGCGCATCAGCTCCATGAACAGGCTGGTGTTTCTGATGTCGTTACGGAATTTCTCATCAATCAGCGTTCGGTATTCACGTATCAGACGGATGGTGGATGCACGAACACCCTTGATCTCCGGGTTCTGTGCCATCAGCACAAAAATTTCCATCAGGGCAAAAGGAAACTTCTGGAATACATTGTCATTACAGACCTCAATATAATTATTGCGGATCTGAAAGCGGCTGTTGATTTTGGTGATTTCTGCCTTTTCACTGGCGCGCAGAATGACTTCGTCGAAGTGCTGCAGCAACACATCATTCAGCACACGCAACATCGCAACAGCACGATAGTATTCCTGCATCAGCTTTTCGACAGCCAGGCTTTTTTTATCGTCTTCATAACCGAACATGCTGGCCAGATCCCGCTGCTTGTCAAACAGCAGTCGATCTTCTTTACGTCCGGCGAGCAGATGCAGGCCGTAGCGAAGTTTCCAGAGCAGGGCTTCACCGCGGCGCAGTTGTTCATATTCGTAAGGCTGCAGGAAACCCAGCTCGACCAGATCCTGAAGAGTGTCTGCGTCGTAATGACGTTTCGCAATCCAGCCAATGGTCTGAATGTCCCTCAGTCCGCCCGGAGACGTTTTGACATTCGGCTCCAGAGCGTAGTCAATGTCATAGTACTTTTTGTGGCGGGCTATCTGTTCGTCGCGTTTGGCAGTAAAAAACTCTCGTGCCGGCCAGACATCATCTGCCTGTGTTACAGCGATCATTTCATCACGCAATGAATCCGGACCAACAATAGTCCGCGATTCCATCAGACTGGTCGTGACAGTGATGTCCTTGATGGCTTCATCACGGCACTGGCTGATCGTGCGCAGACTCTGACCTATCTCCAGATTGATGTCCCACAGGAATGTGAAAAAAGCGCTCAGTGTCTGGCGATTGGCATTGCCATGGTCCTTGCGCATCAATAACAGCAGGTCGATATCTGAATGCGGGTGCAGTTCCCCACGACCGTATCCGCCGACAGCCAGCAAGGCGATGTCCTCAGGGTGCTGCCAGTCAAACTGTTGCCAGGCGCGCTTGATCAGCTGATCCATGAAGCGGGCACGGCCTGTGATCAACGGGCTGATCTCGGCGCCGGCGCGATACAGTCGATCCAGTTCCTGCCGGGCATTGTTCAGTGCGTCTTTGAAAACTGTGATGGCCGGCTCACCATTAGCAAGGCGCTGTTCAATGCTGGCCGGGTCCCACAGCTCAAGTTCGGCGGCATCGATTGTTGCGTCGGCCGGTGTCGTCGAGAGGCCGGGCGTGGGGGTAGTGCTCATGCATTGGTTCCTGTCAGAGAATTCAGAAAGATTCTTCGTGGCGCCTGGTCAGCACTTCACAGCCATCTGGGGTCACTGCCAGGGTGTGTTCCCACTGCGCGGACAGGCGCCGGTCCTTGGTAGTCACTGTCCAGCCGTCTGCTTTCGATAACTTGGTATGGCGAGCGCCCAGGTTGATCATCGGCTCGATGGTGAAGGTCATGCCTTCCTGTAACACTAGCCCGGTGTCGGGTTTGCCATAGTGGAGAACCTGCGGGTCTTCGTGAAAGATCCGACCAATGCCGTGACCGCAATATTCGCGGACTACCGAGTAGTTGTTGCTCTCGGCATGAACCTGAATGACATGACCAATATCGCCCAGCCGAACACCGGGACGGACCAGCGCGATGGCCTTGTACAGGCATTCCTGCGTGACGTTGATCAGCCGTTTGGCGTGCGGAGCGACCTCGCCGACAAGGAACATTTTGCTGGTATCACCGTGAAAGCCGTCCTTGATGACGGTGATGTCGATGTTCAGGATATCACCGTTTTTGAGAATCTTGCTGTCACTGGGAATGCCGTGGCAGACCACGTGATTCAGAGAGGTACAGATGGATTTTGGAAAGCCATTGTAGTTCAGTGGGGCGGGTACCGCCTGCTGGACGTTCACAATATAGTCGTGACAGATGCGGTCCAGCTCGCCGGTACTGATTCCCGGTTTGACATGTTCCCCAATCATCTCCAGAACCTCTGCAGCCAGCCTGCCGGCCACCCGCATTTTCTGGATATCGTCTGCCGTCTTTATCGATACCGCCATGCTACTGCTCTCTGTATACTCGAAGGCCACTATTGTATGTTTTTACACTGGGAAGGGAAACCCGCCATCCGCCGGTCCCTGACAACGTAATACGGCTAATTGCATGATCGTCGAAGCATGCCAAACCCATAAGAGGAGTCAGCAGTGATAGATACGAACCGTTTGTTTGAACAGTTTTTGGGCAGTGGGCAAAACACATCTCAGGGGCAAGCTGGCATGGGCGGCTTGGGGCAGGGCGGCGCCGGCAAGGGCAGCTTTGTCAAAGGTGCGGCGGCCGGCGGTATTCTGGGTCTGCTGGTTGGCAATAAAAAAATGCGCAAGATGGCCGGCGGCATGATTGGCTACGGTGGCGCAGCCGCGGCAGGTGCGCTTGCCTATAAAGCGTATCAAAACTGGCAGCAGGGCAAACAGGTGGCCACCGCTCCAGTGGCTTCACCGGCTGACATGAACAATGTAGATCCAAAATTCCTGCCCAATGCTGACCACTCGCCGGCCAGTCAGAATTTTTCGCTCACGTTGATAACAGCGATGATTGCAGCCGCCAAGGCCGATGGGCATATTGATGCACAGGAACAGAGCGCCATTTTTGAGCAGGTAGAAAAAATGTCGCTGGACGCGGAAAGCAAAGGGTTTGTGTTCGACGCCTTGCGCAAGCCGGTTGATCTGGATGCACTGGTTGCGGGCGCCCAGGGAATTGAGCAGGCCTCAGAAGTCTATCTGGTATCGCGCGCAGCCATTGATGTCGATCATCCGGCTGAGCGCGCATATCTGGAAGTACTCGCCCATCGCCTGCAACTGCCCGCTGAACTGGTCGCCCATCTGGACCATCAATTGTCATGATTGTCCACGTCAGTGTGCCACCATTGTGCACACTGGCGCCATAACAGCGCAACCCCCTCTCTTAATGCACTAAAGTGGTGCGCCCTGGGCGGGCGTCTCTGCCCCATCTACGTCATTTCTACGCTGAATACCGTATAAGTCTTTGTTATGAAGCTAAAAATAGAAGCTGGCACAGCTATTGCTGTATACCGCACAGGTTCGGCAAAGAAGAATCCAAAAGGATACCCGGGCCCATCAAGAGACGACTTACTATCAAGCACTAATAGGTGAATCAGGAGTGAACACTATGCAGGACTTAAACGTAGCGGTAAAAAGCAAACTGGCAGCAGTGGGCGCCAGTGCCCTGTTGGCAGCTGCCAGCGTATTTGCAGCGGCGCCTGCCCAGGCTGAAGTAGATATCAGCGGGAACATTGGCGTTGCATCCGGTTACGTATTCCGCGGCATTACCAACGCCTCAGAAAACGATGGCGCTGCCGTTCAGGGTGGTCTGGATCTGACCTCAGACTCTGGTTTCTACGCCGGCTGGTGGGCATCCAACCTGGGTTACGGTTCTCCGAATCTGGGAACTACTGTTGAGAACGATCTGTACGGTGGTTTCTCTGGCGAAGCTGGTGGCCTGTCTTACGACATCGGTGCTCTGTACTACTGGTACATGGATGACTCAGATGCCAGCGGCCTGGAACCATACCTGGGCCTGAGCTTCGGCGGTATTGATTTCGGCATGCACTACATGGCGGAAGACGTAACATGGTCCAACCAGGGCGACATGTTCTTCACTGTGGGCACTGGCTTTGATCTGGGCGAAGGTTTCGGTCTGGGCATCACTGCCAGCTATGCAACCTACGAAGACAGCGGTGATTTCATTCCTGCTACTGCTGAAAGCGGTGCCTTCCGCAGCCTGGACATCAGCCTGACCAAAGCGATGGCTGACCTGCCAGCCGAAATGTTTGCAACCTACATCGTGGGTGGCAAAGATCGTAACGGTATCAGCCAGGAAGACAAAATCATCATCGGTTTTGGTTATTCTTTCTAATAGTTAATGAAGAACTCATGGATCTGCTCGCGTTTTGCCATGGCATCCGCGATGCCAAGATCCATGAGTTGTTTGCAATATCCCTTCTCGAACATCAGCAGACTGGCAATTGAACTGGAATTTGTGTCGCGAATGAACATGCGTATTGTTCGTGGCAGGGATGTAAAGTAATCCTCAGCCAGTCGATTCAGATCCTGACTCGGCGTGATATCAAGCAACTTGACTGGACGTATGCCCAGTGACTCCTGGTCTGTACAGTAGGGCAGCAACTGGTTGTAGCGCTCAAGCACGGCCATATCACTTTCAAGCGTGTCGACGAATGCACTGTTAAGTACATGTCCGATTATCTGCGACAAAGAGGGCTGGACAAGCTGCTCCGGATGCGGATCCCGGCGTGTAGCTGCACCGCTGACGCCAATTGCCAGTATGCGATCAGCTCCCAGGTGAATGGCAGGACTCAGGGGCGCCAACTGGCGGATTGCGCCGTCGCCGTAATATTGCTGCTCAATTCTTACTGCCGGGAAAAGTGTGGGTATTGCTGTAGAGGCAAGCAGGTGCATGTGACGCAGCTCAGTGCGAATCCCGACGCGATGAGCACGTGACCAGTTTTTGATGTTGTTGACCGACTGAAAAAATGAAACTGAATTACCACTGGTATAACCAGAAGCGGTGACCACCAGACTGTCCAGGTAACCCGCTTCCATGTTGGCATTGATCCGCTCCAGCCTTAGCACCTGCCTGAGAAGCTCTTCCAGAGGCGAGTTGTCGAGCAGTGATGCCGGCACGCGCCGTCCACGGTTGCTAAGAAACGAAAAGACCCAGTTCGAGGCGCTGCTGATCAGGCCCGCAGAATCCAGTCTGTATATCTGATCGCTCTGAATATTTCCCCAGATATATTCAAGCACACGGATGCCGGTGCGCAGACGGTGTGCATGGGTGGCCAGGCCCGTGGCATTGAGCGCGCCGGCTGAGGTGCCGGATATAATACTGAAAGGATTGGGGGCATCTTTATCCAGTAAACGTGCGATGCCGCGCAGTGCTCCAACCTGATAGGCAGCCCTGGCACCACCACCGGACAGCACCAGCGCTATGGCTGGTGATGACTTTTGTGGGGATTGTTGTTTAACAGAACGTTCGCTTGTCATATGATTCTCTTCGCAACCAGAACAAATTCTACCGACTCGCTAGGTATTTGCATACGACAGGGAACTTTATGGCGCAGACCCGAGTACAACAGGCCGTGGACAAACTGGTTATCGCCATATCATCCCGTGCGCTGTTTGATTTGAATGACAGTCATGTGATCTATGAAGAACAGGGCCTGGAAGCCTATCAGCAATACCAGATCGAACATGAGAATGAACCGCTGCAGCCTGGTGGCGCATTTAATCTGGTCAAAAAGCTGCTGCATTTGAATACATTGCTCGATACACAGCGGGTTGAGGTGATTCTGCTGTCTCGCAACAGTGCCGACACTGGTTTGCGGGTTTTTAATTCCATTGAGCATTATGGGCTGCCCATCATTCGTGCTGCCTTTTCCGGCGGCATGAGTCCATACCGGTATATTTCTCCCTTTAACTGTCATCTGTTTCTTTCCATGGATGGCGCCGACGTGCGTCAGGCGCTGGAGCAGGGTGTGGCAGCAGCTACAATTCTGCCATCAGCCCCGCAGGCTGCCAGTGATACGCAAGTCAAATTTGCGTTTGACGGGGACGCCGTGCTTTTTTCGGATGAGGCAGAACGGATCTACAAGTCGCAGGGTCTCGAGGCCTTTGCCAAAAGCGAAAAGAAGTCAGCCAATCAGCCGCTGTCGGGCGGTCCGTTCAAACCCTTTCTGGCGGCTTTGCAGCAATTGCAGATGCAGTTTCCGCCAGGGCTTTCCCCGATTCGCACCTGCCTGGTCACAGCACGTTCAGCGCCTGCCCATGAGCGGGTCGTGAAAACACTCAGAGCCTGGAATATACGCATTGATGAGTCATTGTTTCTGGGTGGAATGGCTAAGGGTGTGTTCCTGAAAGCTTTTGACGCCGATGTGTTTTTTGATGATCAGGAGGCACATTGCGACTCGGCCCGTGAACATGTGGCGACTGGACATGTACCGCATGGTGTCGCCAACGAAAATATTTCCCAGCTGACAGCAGACAAAAAGGACTGATCAGGATGAAGCTGCAACAGTTGCGTTACATCACCGAAGTGGCTTCGTGTGGACTGAATGTATCAGCTGCTGCTGATCGCATGCACACCTCGCAATCGGGTGTCAGCAAACAGATACTGGCGCTGGAGGACGAACTGGGAGTACAGATTTTTGTTCGTAACGGCAAACACATTTCCGGCCTGACGGCGGCCGGTGAAGTGATCGTAGCGCAGGCCCGCGAGCTGCTGCATCAGGCCGGCAATATCAAGCGCACCGCGGCGGAGTTCAGTGACGCTACATCCGGAAGTCTGTCGCTGGCCACAACCCACACGCAGAGTCGTTATGTTCTGCCGCCGGTCATTTCCCAGTTTATTGAAAAGTATCCAGGTGTCTCACTACAGCTGCATCAAGGGACACCCATACAGATTGCCGAACTGGCTGCCAAGGGTACGGCAGATTTTGCGATAGCAACCGAAGCCATGGAAAAATTCAGCGACTTGATGATGATGCCGTGTTATCGATGGAATCGTGTGGTTCTGGTCCCAAAAGATCACGCTCTGGTTGGCGTTTCAAAAATATCACTGGCAGATCTGGCGCGTTTTCCACTGGTTACTTACGTGCTCGGCTTTACCGGTCGCTCGCGCCTGGATGATGCCTTCGCATCACAGGGCCTTCAGCCGCGTGTGGTATTCACAGCGGCGGATGCTGATGTGATCAAGACCTATGTACGGCTCGGGATGGGCATAGGGATAGTGGCTGGAATGGCTTACGACAGTGACAAGGACACCGATCTGGTCGCGCTTGATGCCAGCCATTTGTTCGACTACAGTGTGACGCGCATTGGATTCCGGCGCGGCACCGTTCTGCGGGCTTACATGTACGAGTTTATCGCCATGTTTGCGGACCATCTGCAACGGCCAGTCGTTGAGCAGGTGCTGCAGTGCCAGAGCCAGGCCGATGTCGACCTGCTGTTTGCCAATACGCCGATTCCGGTGCTGGGTATTGGTCAGTCGGCGCCGGTCAGCTCAGGTCTGTTGCCAGATTGACCTTGTGCAGGCCGCATTCTTTGGCAGTTGCTTCTTCCCACCACCAGCGACCCTCACGTTCGTGCTGATTGGGTCCTACCGGGCGCGTGCAGGGTTCGCATCCGATACTGATGAAGCCCTGATCGTGCAGAGCGTTGTAGGGAATGTCGAACATGCGGATGTAGTTCCACACGTCTGCTGAGCTCCAGTTGGCAAACGGATTGAACTTGAGCAATGTCTTGCCAGGGGCTGCGAAAGTGGTGTCGAGCTGGGCGACTGGCACCTGGGCGCGGGTCGGGCTCTGGTCGCGCCGCTGGCCAGTGATCCAGGCATCCACGGTTGCCAGCTTGCGGCGCAGAGGCTCAGTTTTGCGAATGGCGCAGCACTCTTCATGACCATCCTTGTAGAAACTGAACAGACCTTTCTCCCGGGTAAGTTTTTCGATCGCCTGATTGTCCGGATACATAAACTCTATCGAGATGCCAAATGTCTCCCTGACTTTCTCTATGAACTGGTAGGTCTGTGGATGCAGGCGTCCCGTGTCCAGTGTAAACACGGCGAGGTCGGGTTTGAGTTTGCAGGCCATGGCCAGTAAGGCAACGTCTTCGGCACCACTGAACGACAGGGCGATGTTGGGAATGGCGGGCAGTATTTCTTTCAGGATATCCCTGGGTTCCATCTGCTGGAAACGCGCGTTGTATTCTGCAATGTTGTCCGAAGTGATCATGGCAGTCCTCGACAAAAATTGCGCACATGATACATCAGGGCGACTGGCAAGACAGCGGGCAAACCGCTAAAATCGCCGCCTGTTTTGTGATTTATTCTAATAAGCTAATGAGGAATGCCGCGTGGAACTAGCCTGTCTTGACCTGGAAGGAGTATTGATTCCGGAAATCTGGATCGATTTTGCAGAGCGAACTGGAATCGATGAACTGCGGGCAACCACGCGGGATATTCCGGATTACGATGTGCTGATGCAGCAGCGTCTGCGCATTCTGCGTGAGCACAAGCTGGGTCTGCCGGATATCCAGGAAGTCATCGCAGGCATGTCACCGATGCCCGGCGCGCAGGAGTTTGTCAACTGGCTGCGCGAACGTTTCCAGGTTGTGATTCTGTCCGACACCTACTACGAGTTTGCACAACCACTGATGCGACAACTGGGCTTCCCAACCCTGTTCTGTCATCGCCTGGAAACCGACGAGCAGGGCATGATCGTCAACTATCACATTCGTCAGAAAGATCCGAAGCGTCAGTCAGTAAAAGCGTTTCATTCACTGAACTATCGTGTCATCGCCGCTGGTGATTCCTATAACGATACCACCATGCTTTCCGAGGCTGAGGCCGGCATCCTGTTCCGCGCGCCGGAGAATGTGATTCGTGAGTTTCCACAGTTTCCGGCCGTGCATGAATACGCTGATCTGCAGGCTGAGTTCCTCAAGGCCAGCAACCGTCAGCTGGCTCCCTGACACCTGAGCTGGACACCGCGGGTGCTGCTGTGTGTCAGTCAGCGCCCGTTGCTTCCAGGCTGTGCATCAGGGCTGTGACCTTGTCATGGCACTCCTGGTATTCAGTATCACAATCTGAATCGGCGACGACACCGC
Organism: Gammaproteobacteria bacterium UBA2675; assembly: GCA_002354805.1. Classification (GTDB taxonomy): domain Bacteria; phylum Pseudomonadota; class Gammaproteobacteria; order Pseudomonadales; family Pseudohongiellaceae; genus Pseudohongiella. Next base: position 51,947 of record DEMH01000013.1, on the reverse strand, counting down.
CGCCACCCCAGCAGTAAATAATATTGTCGGCGCAAACCAGCGTCCGAATGCAGATACTGCTGTCAAAATTGCCGTTGTGATCGAGATAGAACAGTGAGCCGCAGTAAAAGCTGCGGGGCCGCGGTTCCAGCTCAGATATGATCTGCATGGCACGGATCTTGGGGGCGCCGGTTATCGATCCCCCCGGGAAACAGTGTTGCAGCAGCGCCAGCGGGCTGATGCCGGCTGGCAGCTCGCCGGTCACTGTGCTGATCAGGTGATGGACATGGGTAAAACTGTGCACCGCGAACAGCTCAGGTGTTTTAACAGAACCGGTCACACATACTTTGCCCAGATCATTGCGCATCAGATCGACAATCATCAGGTTTTCTGCCTGGTCTTTGTCGCTGTCGCGAAGCGCGAGGCGGGCCGATTCATCGTCTGCGGCATTCGAATGGCGCCTGCGCGTGCCCTTGATGGGCTGCGTTGTGACCTGCCTGTCATGTACTGACAGGAAGCGTTCAGGCGACAGGCTGAGAATCGAGGCGTTTTCGGTCCGCACGAATCCGCTGAACGGACTCTGGCTGGTCTGCCGCAAACGGAGATAGGCGCCAAGCGGCTCGCCGCGAAACCCGGCCTGAAATCCCATGGCCAGATTGGCCTGATAACAGTCTCCTGCCTGAATCCAGTGATTCAGGCGCGTGAAGGCCTGTTGATAGTCCTGTTGGCTGGTCGCTGCCGTAAAGGCATGCAGCAGACTGAATTGCGGCCGGCTGGTCGATCGCTCCAGGTCTGACAGACACTGCTCAACGCGTTCACGAACAGCACTCGGGCATCGGCTGAGGAAAAACAGTGTGGTCTGTTGTTTTTCATGATCGACAATAACCGCCCATTCATAAAGGCCTATGTGAAGCTCTGGAAGTTCCAGCAATGCCTGGGCGAGTGGATCGTCATGATCCGCCCGCCAGCCGCTTATTGTTGCCTGATCCGCCGAGTAGGCCAGGGCGCCGAGCAGGCCGCCACAAAAGGGCAGTCCGGCTAGAGCCTCGTTGTTTGCTGCTGCCGGTTGGTGAGCAGCCAATAGCTCCTCGGCAACCTGGCGCCAATCTGTGCCTGTCATGGCTTGCCAGTCGTTATCGTCATAGTGGCGTTTGTAGAGGCGGGTATTGCCGTCAGAAGTGTTGCGCTTGACATTGACAGTGGCGCTGGGCAGAGCCGTCAGGATGTCATAACGACCCTGCGGGTAACGGGTCAGGCCACTATCCAGACAGAATGCCCCTGGCAGTGCGCCGATGGCAGTAATCAGATACTCACTGTCCTTCCGATATGGAAGCCGGCGAGTCATTTGCTCTTTCATCAGGGCAGGACATCCACCTGCAAGGCCAGTATGGGCTGGCCCTCAGCATCCGGGTTCATGACAAACCACTGGCCCAGTGGTATCTGCAGTGTGTGCTGGCCGCTAAAACCGTCGATGTTTTCAAGTGCCACACTGATGTGGGCCTGCTGTTCCACAATCTGCGCTGTCATCAGGAGTTGTGCCTGTGGAGTCTCTCCCACATCGCCGGGCTCAGCCCCCGGATCCGTTTCCGGGACCTCAACTGCGTCATCGACAGGGCTGGCGGAGCGGAAGGTCAAAACCTCGCCTTCAACTGCCTGGACACGCTCGGGTGCAGGGTCAGGCGTTACCGCTGCTTCGGTATTTTCATCAATGCTGTCCGTCACAGCGGCAGTGCCCGGCTCGCGATAATCAAAGTCGACGCTGACAATCAGGCGGCGGGGTGGCACATCAAGCGTCTCAATGCGTTGTTGCAGAATGTCGAGATTCGCTGCGGTAGTGGCAATAATCAACTTATTGTCGATTTGCCCCATATAGCCGCGCTCATGCAACAGTGGCGTCAGCTGGTTACGAATCTCGCTGGGGCTGCGGTGTTCAATATCAATAATTTCGATGGTGACCAGATTGCCTTCCTGCGCCCATGCGGGGCCGGCGAGCAGTATCAGGCTAGCGGTCAGCACGCTGATTGGCCTTGCCAGTGATCCTGTCCAGCGTAATAGACCAGTAGCGACTCTTATCGGCATTTTCCACTCACTTTTCATCGTCGAATTAATCCAGGGTCAGGCTGCCCTGATTATACAGGTCTGCGAGCAACTGGCAGGCGCTGTCATCACTTAATGCATGGTTTTTGATGGATTCGGGCATTGGCATCAGATAGCCAGGCGCGCTGAGTGTCTGCAACAGCTGCAGGCAGTTCTCGTGGCAGGAATAACGCACACCATCAGCAAAAAACTCAATCGATCTGGCATCCCCGAGATCGCTGCCAGCGCAGTATGCGAACCGGGCCCCGGGTACTTTGTAGATCTCCATTCCCTGCTCAAGCTGCTGGCGAAGGGCATCAATGGTGACGGTGGCAGAGGCATTGTCGCTATCTGGTTCCAGCGGGTAGCGCGGTGCTGTCATGGTCTGTCCAAACCACCGGCGGATGCGCTCGGGTTGAGTCAGTAATGTGGTCAGTTTCTGTTGCAGATCAGAGATGACCGCTTCCGGGATCTCACCATAGTGTCTGGGAAGACTGGGTTGGGGGTCAGTGTAGCGTTGGTCTTCATTGAGATCGTCCAGTGCCTGGTCAACGACGCCGCTGAGAATTTCGCCCCAGGAGGGGGCGCGGAAACCAACCGAGTAGGTGATCGATGGACCAATAGCAATACCATAGTGCGCGACGCCAGGGGGAATGTAGAGAATGTCCCCGGGATTCACCGTGTACTCGTCAACTGCCTTGAAGTTCTTCAGCAGGCGCAGGCCGCTTGACTGGTCAATCGGTGTCAGTGCATCGCAGCGCTGCCCCAGTTGCCAGCGTTTCTGCCCCATGCCCTGAATAAGGAAGACGTCGTAATAGTCGAAATGTGGCCCGACATTGCCCTGATCAGTGGCATAACTGACCATGATGTCGTCGACCCGCCAGCCGGGGACAAAGTCAAAGTCACCGAGCATGGCACTGACGCCGTCAACCCATTGATCCACTGCCTGCACCAACAGGCTGTAGTTCGACTGCGGCAGCGACAGAAAATCCTCATCGTCAAAAGGACCCTGGCGCATACTCCACTTTGTCTGTGATTCATTTACCTGTATCAGGCGCGACTCGACGCCAGGCTCGCAGGCCAGTCCGGCAAGCTCTTCTGGCGTGACCGGGTCCAGGAATGATAGAGCGCCAGCGCGGATCAGCAGGGGCTTTTTCTGCCAGTACTCGGCCAGGAACTGCCGGCGATCAAAACTCTCCGGCAGTATGGATTCGCTGTCTGTCTGCTCGTTGTTCAAATTGATTTGGCCTGCTCAGTGGCGTTACCTGTGTAGCTGCCAGGGGTCAGTTCGCGCAGTGTCGTGCGGGCAGACTCCGGGATATCCAGCGTGTCGATAAACTTGCGAATGGCTGTCTGATCAATGGTCTGACCCCGGGTCAGTTCCTTAAGCTTCTCGTAAGCCTGTTCGACACCATATCGACGCATGACGGTCTGGATGGGTTCAGCCAGCACTTCCCAGGCACGATCCAGGTCCTGATCCAGCGCGCCCGGATTAAGACTTAATTTGTTCAGGCCTTTGAGTGTGGCCTGATAGGCAATGAGGCTGTGTGCGAATCCGGTGCCGACACTGCGCAGCACAGTGGAATCTGTCAGGTCGCGCTGCCATCGTGAGATTGGCAGTTTTTCAGCCAGATGCTGCATGATGGCATTGGCGATACCCAGGTTGCCCTCTGAATTCTCAAAATCGATTGGATTGACCTTGTGTGGCATGGTCGAAGAACCAATCTCACCGGCTACAGTTTTCTGTTTGAAGTAACCCAGTGATATGTATCCCCAGATGTCGCGATCCAGATCGATCAGGATTGTATTGAATCGACAGCAGGCAGCAAACATTTCCGCGATGTAGTCATGTGGTTCGATCTGGGTTGTGTAGGGGTTCCATTCAATACCCAGTTTACGGACAAATTTCTGGGCGTTGTCCTGCCAGTCGATATTCGGGTAGGCCGCCAGATGGGCATTGTAGTTACCAACGGCGCCGTTGATTTTGCCGAGCACAGGACTGTCCGCGAATTGCTGCAGTTGTCGCTCCAGCCGGTACACCACATTGGCCAGCTCTTTGCCAACAGTGGTCGGGGAAGCAGTCTGGCCGTGGGTGCGCGACAGCATCGGCTGAGCTGCCGTGTCGTGAGCCAGCTCGCGCAGACGATCGATAAGTTGCTGCATCGCCGGCAGCATGACCAGATCACGACCGTCACGCAGCATCAAAGCGTACGACAGGTTGTTGATATCTTCTGAGGTACAGGCGAAATGAACAAACTCGACCTGTTGTTTCAGGTCAGGGTGATCAGCGATTTTCTCTTTGATGAAATACTCGACCGCCTTGACGTCATGGTTGGTGGTGCTTTCTATGGTCTTCACACGTTCAGCGTCTTTGAGCGAAAAGTTGCTGACGATTTCGTTCAGCAGATCATTTGCGGCATCACTGAGAGCTGGTGCTTCAGGAATGTCGGGGTGGGCTGCGAGCTGCTGAAGCCAGCGAATTTCGACCTGAACGCGATACTTGATGAGGGCGTATTCACTGAAACAGTTGCTCAGGGCTTCAGTTTTGCCACGATAGCGCCCGTCCACCGGTGAAATGGCGGTCAATGTAGTGATGCTCATGTTCAAATGTTTCCTTCTTGTGCGTCAGTGAACGTTGTCAGAATCAGGTCTGGAAATGCTGAAGAGCTGTCTGCGCACACCTGCCAGGCACTGGTGTATGCGCTTTTTATAAACGAACAGGTGCCAGCGGCGTCCGCCCAGTTGATGCCAGAGGACTGCCGAACGTATTCCCGCCAGCAACAGCGCCCGGATTCTGTCGGCCACCTCCGGATTGCGAAGGTGTTCCGGGTTGCCGGCAACATGGATGCGATAGCTGAGCTTGCTGATGGTGTCCTGATACAGACGTGCCAGGGCGGCACAATCTGCCTGCAATGCCTGCTCGTGAGCTGGCTGGCTGTCGTCGCCTTCGGCCGCGGCCAGCTGGCCGATACGCTGGCCAAGGAGCTGCTGCATTTCTGGTTGCTTGTTGAGATGCTGCTGAATCACAAGCATGCCGAGCATGTAGCGGACGGTGTTGGCGTGTTTGCGCAGGCCGGCGCTGTCAAAACTTTCCTGAAGCGCCTGGATGCCCTGGCTGAACTGGCTGATGTCCGGATACAGCTCAGCGACGCTTCCGGCTTCTAGCTTGTAAACAGGGTTCAGACAGGCGATCAATTTGTCAGTAGGTATGGTGCCATCGACAGCGAGCTGATTGACGCGCAATGCACACTCTGTCACGACGGCCAGAGCGATGTTGCGGTACTCCCACTCGGAAAAATCATTTGATGTACTGCTCAATGATGCCTCCTCCCAGACAGATAACTCCCTGATAGAACACGATGGTTTGCCCAGGCGTGACCGCACGTTGTGGCTGCGCGAATGTGACTCGAACCCGGTCGCCATCCAGAGCTGTAATGGTACATTCCTGATCTGCCTGGCGATAGCGGATTTTTGCATGGCAAGTCAGGGGAAATGGTGCCGGTAAGCCATTGATCCAGTTAATTTGCGCAGCATCCAGGGCGCTGGAATAAAGCGCTGGATGCTTGCTGCCCTGCGCAACGACCAGGACATTCCGGTCCAGGTCTTTGGCGACCACATACCACGGAGCCTCGCTGTATTCTGCCAGACCACCGATGCCCAGACCCTGGCGCTGCCCGTAAGTGTGGTACATCAGGCCCTGATGTTCCCCGATGACATCACCATCCACGGTTTCGATAAGTCCAGGCTGCGCTGGCAGGTAGCGCTGCAGAAAATCCTTGAATTTGCGTTCGCCGATAAAACAGATACCGGTGCTGTCTTTTTTCTCACTGGTGGCAAGGCCGTGTTCTGCTGCTATTTCACGCACCCTGGGTTTCTCCAGTTCACCGACCGGGAACAGGCTGCGTGCCAGACTGGCTTCGCTGACCGCGCACAAAAAGTAGCTCTGATCCTTGTTGGCATCGAGCCCCTTGAGCAGTTGTGTCTGGCCGTTGCTGTCATGGCGACGTGCATAGTGCCCGGTGGCGATGCAGTCGGCACCAAGTTCCGTTGCATAGTCCAGAAATGCCTTGAACTTGATTTCGCGATTGCACAGGATATCCGGGTTGGGCGTGCGGCCTGCTTGATACTCGGCAAGGAAATGTTCAAACACGCCGTCCCAGTATTCCGCTGAGAAATTGGCTGTGTGCAGATGGATGCCAAGCCGGTCACTGACTGCCTGCGCATCAGCCAGGTCGGCCTTGGCGGTGCAGTACTCGGTATCGTCATCCTCTTCCCAGTTCTTCATGAACAGGCCTTCGACCTGATAACCCTGCTGCTTGAGCAGCAGCGCCGCCACAGAAGAGTCGACACCACCGGACATACCAACGATGACACGTGTATTGCCAGGATTGAAAACCGTCACTAATTGCTCCTACCAGGAACTGACCAGAGTGAGTGGATAACATGCGCCGCCCAGATAGTCTTCAACAACCCTGGCGACAAGTGGACTGCGCAACTGTGATTCGCGCTCTGTCAGTTCCGGCAATGTCAGCCAGTGGGTGCGGATGATGTCTGCATCAAGCGCGCGTTCACTGTGGTGGTGCACGGCACGGGCCGCAAAACAGCTGCGGATATAACATTCGCCATTGGCCGGAGCGACGTATTGATAGAGTCCGATAAAGGCGGTCAGCTCTACCCGCCACGCGGTTTCCTCAAGCGCCTCACGAACAGCGGCCTGTTGCAGCGTTTCATCAGCCTCCAGATGGCCTGCTGGCTGATTGAGCACGACGCGGCCGTCGGCGCTTTCCTCGACAAATAGAAACCGCGGTGCGGAATCGCTGGTGTCGCGCAGCCAGTCGGGCTGCTCAACAACAACGGCCACCGTTTTGTGGGGTTGGAAACTCATGTTTTAGTGCTGGATGACTGAATTTAAGGGGCGCAAGTTTACCGGATTTCCCCACAAATTGCTCGCTCGACGTCCCGACACTCCCATTGCAGCGGCAAAGCATGGATAATGGTCGGCCGTTAGGTTTTACATTCAAGGACAGAGCCATGAGCAAGACTGCACCTGAAGGTGTACTGACGCATCTGGATGCCGGGGGTAACGCCCGGATGGTGGATGTGAGTGAAAAAGCGATTACTAACCGTGTTGCGATCGCCGCCGGAGAGGTCAGTATGCAATCGCAGACACTATCGCTGATAGCCAGTGGCGGACATGCCAAGGGCGATGTGCTGGCGGTCGCTCGGGTGGCAGGCATCATGGCTGCCAAAAAGTGTCCCGATCTGATCCCGCTCTGCCATCCTCTGCTGTTGAATTCCGTTGATGTGAGTTTTGATCTGGACACAGACAATAATCGTGTGCTGATCGAAGCACGTTGCGGACTGGATGCCAAAACAGGGGTCGAGATGGAGGCGTTGACAGCAGTATCTGTCGCCGCGCTGACTCTTTACGATATGTGCAAGGCAGTCGATAAAAACATGGTCATAGGCGATATAAGGCTGATTTCCAAGACTGGCGGCAAATCAGGCGACTTCAAGCGGATTGCAGATTGATCTGAACCAGCAGATGAAGAACAGGATTGAATTTTAATGTTGAACTTACAGTACTTTGCCAGTGTCAGGGAGCAGCTCGGCCGCGAGTCTGAGCAGCTGGATTTGCCAGCAGATGTAACTACCGTTGCGGATCTGGCGGCCTGGCTGGCAGAGCGCGGTGCGCCATGGGCATTGCTGACTGATGCGCAGCAGGTTCTGGTTGCCGTTGATCAGGAAGTTGTGGATCGTGAGCGAACCTTGACCGGACAGGAAGAGGTAGCCTTCTTTCCGCCGATGACGGGAGGTTAGGATGTCTGCGCAGGAAATATTCGATGTGCGTGTGCAGACGGCTGATTTCGACGTGGCACACGAATATCAGGGCATTATCGCGGATGCAGGTAATCCGGGTGCGGTCGTCATGTTCAGCGGGCTGGTCAGGGATGTCGCACCGGGTTCAGGAACTGATGGCCAGGCTTCGGCCGCAGCGGGGCAGTCGCTGACGCTTGAGCATTACCCGGGCATGACCGAGAAGGCGTTGCGGGCTATTGTCGAGCAGGCCAGAGCACGTTGGCCACTGCAGGCCGTGCGTGTGGTACATCGTGTAGGTAAACTGCTGCCGCACGATCAGATTGTGCTGGTGTTGACAGCCAGTGCGCACCGCGAGGCCGCATTTGCGGCTGCGGAATTCATCATGGACTATCTTAAAACGTCCGCTCCTTTCTGGAAGAAGCAGCGTTTTGGTGAGCAGAGCGAATGGGTGGCATCACGCCAGTCGGATTACCAGCGGGCGGCGCGCTGGGAAAATAAGCCGGCAGACGAGTAGCCAGTCTGAACGAAGCAGCAATGCTCAGCGCCACCAGCGCTCAGGCAGTTCTATCATTCGCCATTCGCCGGGACTCAGACTGCCCAGTGTCCAGTCACCGATCTGATATCGAATCAGCCGCAGTGTTGGATATCCCACTGCCGCCGTCATGCGCCTTACCTGCCTGTTCCGACCTTCGGTTATCGTGAGCTGCACCCAGCTGTCGGGTATCTGCTTGCGGACCCGTATCGGCGGCACACGCGGCCACAAATCTGTTGGTTCGATCAGTTCGGCCTGCGTCGGTCGAGTGGGGCCGTCCTTCAGCACTATGCCATTGCGCAGCTGCATGAGTGCCTTGTCGTCGGGAATGCCCTCTACCTGTGCCCAGTAAGTTTTGGCAAGTTTATAGCGCGGTTCAGCAATTCGATGCTGGGTCTGACCATCGTCGGTCAGCAACAGCAGACCTTCCGAGTCCTTATCGAGTCGTCCGGCCGGATAGAATCCCGGCTTGTCGATATAGTGAGCAAGAGTCTGTTCCGGCACATCGCCAGTGAACTGGGACAGAACGTTGAAGGGCTTGTTGAACAGTATGAGATTTGGCATGCGCGCAAGTATAGCCAAAACTGGTGAGTAAAAAGTTTTTTATCTCAATTCGATGGTCAGAACGAGGAGGAGGGGCTTGTGTGTGAGCTGAGGCGGGAGCCTGTTCGGCTCCCGCCGACTCGTCAGGCTTGTGATTGTGCGACAGGTTTGATGTTGGTCGCGTGAAGGCCCTTTGGACCTTCCAGGGTTTCAAAGGTTACGGTTTGACCTGCTTTCAGGGTTTTATATCCGTCCATACCGATCGCCGAATAGTGGGCGAACAGATCACCGCCACCGTCGTCTGGAAGAATAAAACCAAAACCTTTAGCGTTGTTGAACCATTTAACTTGCCCCATTGCCATCGTAATACTCCATTGCACGTATAGTTCTAATTTTAATTGTGTTACACGCCAGGTATGACCTGAGTGTTAATCCTTAACGTATGTAAGTCGTCCCTGCAAGGCTTTATTATTCATCATTTTTGTCTAATTGCAACAGTCTGTAATATGGAAGTAGACTGAAGTGGCGTGTGATAATGTGGCTCTGAAATAAATATACGCCTGCGTCGATCTTTGCAAATAGCATCTTTGTTGGCAATCACAGGCGATCAGCCAGAAATCAGATAGAGAGAAACAGCACAACATGCGCAGTATTTTCGCTCAGTCGCCAGACGGCCAGAAACCCGATCAGCACTCGGATCGCGGGCTGGCGACGGCGGCTGACAAGCCCAAACTCGCCAAGCCACCGTTATACAAAGTTTTACTTATGAACGACGACTACACACCCATGGAATTTGTGGTGGGGGTGCTGGTAGAGTTCTTTCAGATGCCGGTGGAAAAGGCGACCCAGATCATGTTGAAGGTCCACACCGAGGGGAAGGCCGTCTGTGGCGTTTACAGTCGCGATGTCGCCGAAACCAAGGCTCAGCAGGTCAATGAGTTTTCGCGCGAGAACCAGCAACCATTGCTTTGCCACGTTGAAGTTGATCAGTAGGGGAGGAAGACATCATGCTCAGCCGTGATCTGGAAGCGACCTTGAATGCCGCGTTTGCGAATGCGCGCAGCAAACGTCACGAATACATGACCGTAGAACACCTGCTGTTGTCATTGCTGGACAATGATCTGGCGATCGATGTGCTGCTGCATTGCGGAGCGGATATTTCCCGTCTGCGTGCTGGCCTGGTGGACTATATTGAAGCTACCACGCCGGTTCTTGCCGAGCATGACGAGGAGCGTGACACTCAGCCGACACTCGGATTCCAGCGTGTGCTGCAGCGTGCCGTCTTCCACGTGCAGTCCTCCGGCCGCCAGGAAGTCAGCGGCGGCAATGTGCTGGTTGCCATCTTTAGCGAACAGGAGAGCCAGGCGGTGTACCTGCTGAGTCAGCAGGAAATCGCCCGCCTTGATGTGGTCAACTACATCAGTCACGGTATCAGCAAGCAGCAGGGTGACTCGCCAGATCCCGAAAAATCAGAGCAGGAAGGCACTGAAGAAGAGGGCAGCGGTTCCGCCAGTGCACTGGAAAACTATGCCACCAACCTCAATGAGCTGGCCCGGCAGGGTCGCATTGATCCGCTGATTGGCCGCGACAAAGAAGTACTGCGCCTGATTCAGATATTGTGTCGACGACGCAAGAACAATCCACTGTTGGTGGGCGAATCCGGTGTCGGTAAAACGGCAGTAGTTGAAGGTCTGGCCCGTATGGTGGTCGAAGACCAGGTGCCGGATGTCCTCAAGGGGCATGTGATCTATTCGCTGGATATGGGTGCATTGCTGGCTGGCACCAAGTACCGTGGGGATTTTGAAAAACGCTTCAAGACACTGCTGGCTGAGTTGAAGAAACAGCCGGAATCCGTTCTTTTTATTGATGAAATTCATACCATCATCGGTGCCGGCGCGGCTTCGGGCGGTGTCATGGACGCCTCCAATCTGCTGAAACCCATCCTGACGTCGGGTGACTTACGCTGCGTGGGTTCGACTACCTATCAGGAATACCGTGGCATCTTTGACAAAGACAGGGCGCTGTCACGGCGGTTTCAGAAAATCGATATCGAAGAACCGGATGTGGAAACGACCTACAAGATTCTCAAAGGCCTTAAGTCGCGCTTTGAGGCACACCATGATCTTCGCTACAGCGATAACGCGCTGCGTGCGGCCTCAGAGCTTGCAGGACGCTACATCAATGACCGCTATATGCCTGACAAGGCAATCGATGTAATTGACGAGGCGGGCGCCTGGCAGCGTCTGCAGCCTGATAGCAAACGCAAGAAGCTGATACAGGCACCCGACATGGAGCGTGTTGTTGCGTCAATTGCGCGTATCCCGCCGCAGCACGTGACATCCTCTGATGTTGAAGCCCTGCGTGGTCTGGAAGCCAACCTGAAGATGGTGGTATTTGGTCAGGATGAGGCCATTGAATCACTGGCAACGGCTATCAAGCTGTCGCGCGCCGGTCTCAACACGCCGGACAAGCCGATCGGCTCCTATCTGTTTGCCGGTCCTACTGGTGTTGGTAAGACCGAAGTCAGCCGTCAGCTGGCGCGAATTATGGGGATTGAGTTGTTGCGTTTCGATATGTCCGAATACATGGAGCGACACACCGTGTCGCGCCTGATCGGTGCGCCCCCCGGCTATGTCGGTTTTGATCAGGGCGGCCTGCTGACCGAGGCAGTGACCAAGCATCCGCACTGTGTGCTGCTGCTGGACGAGATTGAGAAGGCGCATCCTGATGTCTTCAACATCCTGCTGCAGGTCATGGACCATGGCACCTTGACTGACAATAACGGGCGCAAGGCTGACTTCCGCAACGTCATTCTGATCATGACCACCAACGCGGGAGCCCAGGAAATGTCACGACCATCCATCGGGTTCACGGCGCAGGATCACAGCAGTGATGGTATGGAAGTCATCAAACGCAGCTTTACACCAGAGTTCCGCAACCGTCTGGATGCCGTTGTTCAGTTTGGCCCATTGCAGCCTGAGACTATCCGCACTGTGGTCGACAAGTTCCTGGTGGAGCTGCAGGTACAGCTGGACAGCAAGAAGGTCACGTTGAGCGTTGACGACAGCGCCCGAGACTGGTTTGCGGTCAATGGATATAACCCGCAAATGGGTGCCAGACCGATGGCTCGGCTGATTCAGGAGAAACTGAAGAAAGCGCTTGCCGAAGAGATCCTGTTTGGCAAGCTGGCTGACGGCGGCGAAGTCACCGTGTCCATCGTTAATGATGAGGTGGAGCTGGATATCAATCGGCGCGGCAAGAAGTCGGAAAGCCGGGCATTAAGCTCGGCAGACAGTTAGCCGCAGGCAGGCCTGAGCGCTCGTTAATTAACGAGCGCGGTAGGTGATGCGACCCTTGGTCAGGTCGTAGGGTGTCAACTCTACCTTGACCATGTCGCCGGTCAGGATGCGGATGTAATTCTTGCGCATTTTGCCCGAAATATGGGCGGTCACGATGTGGCCGTTTTCGAGTTTGACGCGGAACATGGTGTTCGGAAGGGTGTCTACCACTTCGCCTTCCATTTCAATCTGGTCTTCTTTAGCCATCTAAAAGAAATTCTCACTGCTTGAAGTAAGCGCGCATTTTGCCTGAATTTTTTGTCGTTGGCAAAGCCTCGTCCGGGTTCGACTCAAAGTTAAGTCAAGCGACAAGGCAATTTTCATCAAGTTGCCAGTGCTTATACAGACCATCTTCAATGCGATTTTCGGCCAACAGCGCAAGAAACCTCTGCCTGCTCATGGGGGTGGCCCCCAGGCTGGCCAGGTGATCGGTGGGCAACTGGCAGTCAATCAGTGTGAATGACCATTGTTGCAGCTGCCGACACAGCGCCACAAACGCCAGCTTGGACGTATTGGGCTGCCGGCTGAACATGGATTCTCCAAAAAACATCCGTCCCAGGCTGATGCCGTAAAGCCCGCCAACCAGGGTATGTTCTTGCCAGACCTCAATCGAATGGGCATAACCCAGGTGGTACAGCCTGATATAGGCCTGTTGCATGTCTTCGGTGATCCAGGTGCCGGGCTGACCATCCCGGTGCGCTGCGCACTGTTGTATGACCTGATCAAACGCACAGTCCATGGTGACACGGTAAAGGCCGCGTCGAATCAGTTTGCCGAGGCTGCGAGAGCAATGGACATCAGCTGGGTTGAGCACCATTCGGGGGTCGGGCGACCACCACAGGATAGGGCTGCTGTCATCAAACCACGGGAATATGCCCTGTCGATAGGCCGCCAGCAGCCGCTCGGGCCGCAGATCTCCACCCACTGCCAGCAGGCCTGGCGGATCCTCCAGCGCGTTGTCGGCTGGAGGAAAGTGGAGGTTGTCGGCGTGCAGCCGTGTCAGCTGCCCCATGAATCACTGATCCAGGAATTTTTCGGCGTCCAGCGCCGCCATGCAGCCAAAACCGGCAGATGTGATCGCCTGACGGTAAACGTGGTCAGCGATGTCGCCGGCAGCAAAAACACCCGGAATACTGGTTTGGGTGGCATTGCCCTCGGTGCCGCTGTGAATGGTGAGATAACCGTCTTTCATGTCCAGTTGATCAACAAAAATGTCCGAGTTTGGCTTGTGGCCAATCGCGATGAAAACGCCATCAACCGTCAGCTCCTGACTAGCTTCGCCTTTGGTGCTGTTTACCCGGATTCCGGTCACACCCATCTCATCCCCGAGAACTTCATCAAGCACATGATCCCAGAGCAGGGTGACTTTGCCTTCCTTGGCTTTGGCGAACAGCTTGTCCTGCAGGATCTTTTCTGCTCGCAGGCTGTCACGGCGGTGTACCAGTGTCACGTGAGAGGCGATATTGGACAGGTAAAGCGCCTCCTCAACGGCAGTGTTGCCGCCGCCAATAACCGCGACGGGCTTGTTGCGATAAAAGAAGCCGTCACAGGTGGCGCAGGCGCTGACACCCTTGCCCATAAACGCGGTCTCTGATTCGAGGCCCAGATACTGGGCAGATGCACCCGTTGCAATGATCAGTGCGTCACAGGTGTAGATGCCATTGTCACCATGCAGGGTAAACGGACGCTGCTTCAGTTCAGCCTTGTTGATGTGGTCAAACACAATCTGTGTGTTGAAGCGCTCAGCATGACGCTGCATGCGTTCCATCAGAGCAGGTCCCTGCAGTCCTTCCACATCCCCTGGCCAGTTGTCGACATCCGTGGTTGTGGTCAACTGACCGCCCTGAACCATGCCAGTGATCACCAGGGGAGAGAGGTTGGCGCGAGCCGCGTAAACGGCTGCGGTGTATCCAGCGGGTCCGGAGCCCAGGATGATCAGGCGATGATGCTGCTTGTCGGTCATAATGTGGAGTTCCTGCATGGTTTTTGGAAAAGCTTGCGATTATACATCTATGGAGACTGGCATAGCGATTATCAAGGGTTTGAGTGTGCTATGCTGCGCGCAATATGGCAGTGGGTTTTTCTCGAACAGGAATAATGCTTGTCTTGCTCCGTATAATTCTGGAAAATGAATTAAATTGATTCTGCAGGTTTCTGAAAAATTTTAAAAATATGTCCAAACAAAAGACCGCCAAGGACGACGGGATGGCCAGCCTGTCACAACGTATAGCCCGCGAGGGGACCCTCATCGCGGCTTTTCTGCTGGGCCTGTTTTTGTTGATTGCGCTGCTTAGCTACTCGCCGGATGATCCCGGATTTACCACCACGGGCACCGGTGAGCCAGTACAGAACGCGGTCGGCAATATGGGCGCCTGGCTGGCCGACATTCTGCTGCACATGCTGGGTTACTTTGCATATGTCCTGCCATTTGCCCTGGGCTTCAAGGTTTACAGGCTGTTTCGAAAGCCCGATGCCGACCAGGCGTTTTCATGGGGCGTGGTGTCCATCAAGGTGGCGGGTATTGTGCTGCTGATAATCGGCGCGTGCACTCTGGCGACTCTGCACTTCAGTATTCCCACTGGCAGTACCTGGCCTGCAGGCGGACTGATCGGTGCGGCAATGGCGGATGCCAGCGTTCCGGTGCTGGCCATGCTCGGCAGTACCCTGGTTTACCTGGCAGTATTCCTTTTTGGTTTGACGGTGACCTTTGAGATTTCCTGGCTTTCAGTCGTGGATGCTATCGGTTACTGGACGATTCATGGGGTTGCCCGGGCCCGTAAGTATTTTGCTGACTGGCAGGAAAAGCGCGCAGAAGCCGGCAAGGTAAAACAGGCAGTAGAGCGGCGCCGCAAGGCTCTGGATGTGCGTATCGAAAAAGAAAAGGTCCGCACGCCGCCCAAGATTGAACCGGTGATCAGTGCACCGCCGCCACGCAGCAAGCGGGTTGAGAAAGAACGCCAGGGCACGCTGTTTACCGGCAGCACCCCGGGTGAGCTGCCAGCTATCGGTCTGCTCGACGAAAACCGCAATGCTGGCAAAAAGGGTTATTCCACCGAATCGCTGGAAGCGATGTCAAAGCTGCTGGAGTTGAAACTGCAGGACTTCGGTATTGATATCGAGGTTACCTCGGTTCATCCGGGACCGGTGATTACGCGCTTTGAAGTGCAGCCGGCCCCCGGCGTCAAAGCCAGTCGCATCACCAGTCTGGGCAAGGATCTTGCGCGATCCCTGGCCGTCATCAGCGTACGCGTGGTCGAGGTTATCCCCGGCAAGACCGTGATCGGGATCGAGATTCCCAATGAACAGCGCGAAATGATCCTGCTGAGCCAGGTGCTGGCCTCGCCGGAATTCGACAAGGCGCAGTCCGCACTGAGTATGGCACTGGGGCACGACATCGTTGGCAAACCAGTCATCGTTGACCTTGCCAAGATGCCTCATCTGCTGGTGGCAGGTACCACAGGCTCGGGCAAATCGGTGGGCATCAACGCCATGATCCTCAGTCTGCTTTACAAGTCGACACCGGAACATGTCCGGATGATCATGATCGACCCCAAGATGCTCGAACTGTCCGTGTATGACGGGATTCCTCACCTGCTGACCCCAGTGGTAACCGACATGAAGGATGCCGCTAACGCGCTGCGCTGGTCGGTCGCCGAAATGGAGCGGCGCTACAAGTTGATGTCTGCACTGGGCGTGCGAAATCTGGCGGGCTACAACAAAAAAGTTCAGGATGCGATAAAAGCGGGGGAGCCGATCATCGACCCGATCTGGAAACCCGACCCGATGGCGCTGCAGGATGACCAGGAAGCACCACCTCTGGAGCCATTGCCCAATATAGTGGTGATTGTCGACGAACTTGCTGACATGATGATGGTAGTTGGCAAGAAAGTTGAAGAACTGATCGCGCGCATCGCGCAGAAGGCGAGGGCCGCCGGTATTCACCTCATCCTTGCCACACAGCGACCCTCTGTGGACGTCTTGACTGGTCTGATCAAGGCCAATATCCCGACCCGACTGTCATTTATGGTGCAGTCCAAAGTCGACTCCCGCACGATTCTGGGTGAAGGCGGTGCCGAACAGTTGCTGGGCAACGGCGACATGCTGTTTCTGCCTCCCGGTGGTGGTCTGGCCAAGCGCGTGCACGGCGCCTTTGTCAGCGATGAAGAAGTACACCGTGTCGTCGCTGACTGGAAACAGCGTGGCGAGCCGGTCTATATCGAAGAGATCACCCAGGGAGTTGAAGACCGCGAAATGAATATGGGCATGGGTGGCGGCAGCGGCGAAGGAGGCGAAGAAGATGATGCGCTGTATGATGAAGCCGTAGCGTTTGTGACCGAGTCCCGCAAAGCGTCGATATCGGCAGTGCAGCGTAAGTTGCGAATTGGTTACAACCGCGCCGCCCGGATGATCGAGGCGATGGAAGCAGCCGGTGTTGTGTCGGAGATGGGCGCCAATGGTAGTCGTGAAGTACTTGCTCCGCCGCCACCCCGATAAAAAGGATTACCGGCCAGGCTGATAGCCGTGGCCCTGTGAGCGATTCAATGATGAAGTTCTCAAAATTTGTTCCTGTCCTGCTGGTCAGCTGCCTGATTGCACTGCCAGCCAAGAGCTCGCAGTCTGCAGATGAGTCCAGCTCATCAATGGCCGCGGCTGACGATACCGCCTTGCTGCAGACCATGCTGTCTGACCTGAGCACGTTTCGTGCTGATGTCCGGCAACTGGTGATGGAGTCCAGTGGCAGTGTGCTGGAAGAAAGTCAGATTCTGTTCATGCTCAAGCGGCCGGATGGATTTTACTGGGAGACGCTGGAGCCGTTTCCGGAATTGATTGTCACCGATGGTGAGTCGCTCTGGAATTACCAGCCCGATCTGCTGCAGTTGACCATTGATGACTGGCAGACCGACCAGTCAGAACTCGCTGCCCAGCTGCTGGGTGGTCAGATAGATGCAGTTGCTGAATCATACGCAATCGAAGCTGTCGCTATCGACGGACAGCCCGGGAGCGCAGAGTTTTATCTGACGCCGCTTGATCCGTCCAGCCTCTACGAACGCGTCACCCTGTATTTCGAAAACCGCGAGCCGGCCTCGATTCTCCTTGTCAGTACCAATGGACAGCGCACCTTGTGGGAGTTCTACAATCGCCAGGTCAACCTGTCTTTGGCGGCCGATCAGTTCGTTTTTCCTGTGCCAGATGATGAATTTCTTGACGTCATCGACAATCGCAGTCAAACCGCCCCGGCCCCCTGAAGTGAATCCAGATGCAAGCTGATCTTACCGAGCTTGAAGACACATCACTCGCCTCGCAGCCTCTGGCAGCCCGCATGCGGCCGCGCACACTGGAAGAATACATAGGCCAGAGTCACATCATGGGGGCAGGCAAGCCGCTGCGGCAGGCGCTTGAACGCGGTGCTCTGCACTCCATGATCTTCTGGGGCCCTCCCGGAACCGGCAAGACCACGCTGGCCCGTCTGATTGCACAGCGTGCCGATGCTGCTTTTGAAAGTCTGTCGGCCGTGCTGTCCGGCGTCAAGGACATCCGCGCCGCCGTCGACAGGGCACGTGTCAGACGGCAGCAACATGGCCGCGCAACCCTGCTGTTCGTTGATGAGGTACACCGATTCAACAAGAGCCAGCAGGATGCGTTTTTGCCGCACATCGAAGATGGCACACTGATATTTGTTGGTGCTACCACTGAAAACCCGTCGTTTGAGCTGAATAACGCCCTGTTGTCCAGAGCCCGCACCTATGTGCTGAAAAGCCTGAGTGATGAGGAGTTGCTGCAGGTGCTCGCTGCGGCACTCGCCGACGCTGACAGGGGGCTGGGCCGGCGAGCGCTACAGCTGGATGAAGCAGCGATGTCCCGACTGGCCGCAACAGCTGACGGCGATGCGCGGCGAGCCCTGAATCTGCTTGAGATTGCCTCTGATCTGGTTGAGGACGGTGGCATTGTTGATGATTCCATTCTGGACCAGGTGCTGCAGGGATTCAGCCGCCGCTTTGACAAGGGTGGTGATGTGTTCTACGAGCAGATTTCAGCCCTTCACAAAGCCGTGCGAGGCTCATCACCCGATGCGGCACTTTACTGGATGGTGCGGATGCTCGACGGCGGCTGTGATCCGGTCTATGTAGCCCGCCGGCTGGTTCGCATGGCCAGTGAGGACATAGGCAATGCCGACCCGAGGGCGCTGCAACTGGCCATGAATGCCTGGGATGCGCAAACCCGGCTGGGCAGCCCGGAGGGAGAACTGGTACTGGCTCAGGCAGTTATCTACCTGGCAGCGGCACCCAAGAGTAACGCGGTTTACATGGCGTTTAATGACGTTCAGGCTGATATAGCCGCGCAACCGTCCTATGAAGTGCCTGAGCACCTGCGTAACGCACCAACGCGTCTGATGAAGGATTTGCAGTATGGTGCTGAGTATCGCTACGCTCACGATGAACCAGGCAGTTATGCTGCTGGCGAGAACTACTTTCCGGAGCCCCTGAAGGACAGACAGTACTACCAGCCGGGCAGCAACGGCCTGGAGCTTAAAATTGCGGAAAAACTGGCACATCTGCGCACCCTTGATGCAGCCAGCCCGACACAGCGTTATGCAAAACAGAGACGAGCTTCCTCAGGAGAGCGTAAATGAAGCTGTGGCTGGTAATCGCTCTGGGCGGTGCTTTTGGTGCCGTAGGTCGCTACGCACTGATGCAATGGGTCACGCGGGCCACAGCTTCCCTGGGACCGATTGGCCACAGCCTGCCGTGGGGCACACTGGCCGTGAATATATTAGGGTCGGCATTGATTGGCGTGCTGTACGTATTGTTCGCTGAGAAGCTCGCCGTACCCGAGACAGTCAGGGGGCTCTGGGTTGTTGGTTTGCTGGGCGCCTTCACGACCTTTTCAACATTTTCTCTGGATACAGTACTGTTGATAGAGCAGGGCCAACTGGTCCAGGCAGTGGCCTACACGTTGATGAGCGTGGTGCTGTGTGTGTTGATGGCATGGCTCGGCATAGCCTTGATGCGCCTGCTGACGTAAAATCACGCCCCTGACGCTGTACGCCTGTACTCGAACGCTAATTTATCAAGGACAATTGTTTCATGTTAGACCCTAGATTACTGCGCAATAACCCGGAACAACTGAAGGCCGGACTGACCAAGCGCGGCGTGACGGTTGACCTGCCAGCATTGCTGGAGATGGATAACCAGCGCAAAGCGCTGCAGCTGGAAACCGAGCAGTTACAAAACGAGCGCAATCAGAGCGCCAAGCTGATTGGCAAGGCCAAGGCCGCAGGCGAGGATGTTGCGCCGCTGCTGGCTCAGGTCAGTAATCTTGGGGATAAGCTGGATCAGGCCAAAAAAGCACTGGCAGAGGTGCAGGAAGCCTTTCATGCCGCCTGGATCGCATTGCCAAACCTGCCCCAGGACGACGTGCCGGCCGGTCGTGATGAGCAGGATAATGTCGAGATTCGACGCTGGGGCACGCCACGCACATTCGACTTCAAACCAAGGGATCATGTCGACCTGGGTGAACATGACGCCAGACACGGCCTGGCCATGGATTTTGCTGCGGCCACCAAGCTGACTGGCTCTCGCTTTGTAGTGATGCGCGGTAATATGGCCCGTCTGCATCGCGCGCTGATCCAGTTCATGCTCGACCAGCACACGCTCCAGCACGGTTACGAAGAAGTGTATGTTCCTTACATTGTGAACACGGACTCACTGACCGGTACCGGCCAGCTGCCCAAATTTGCCGAAGATCTTTTCCATCTGGACGGCGAGCAGAACTATTACCTGATCCCGACTGCTGAAGTGCCTGTTACCAACCTGGTGCGTGGCGAGATTGTGGCGGCCGAACAACTGCCCGTCCGCTATGTCTGTCACACGCCGTGTTTCCGCAGTGAGGCCGGCAGTTATGGCCGGGATACACGCGGCATGATCCGCCAGCACCAGTTCGAAAAAGTGGAGCTGGTGCAGATGGTACGGCCGGATCAGTCTGACCGCGCGCTGGAAGAACTGACAGGGCATGCAGAGCGCATTCTGCAGCTGCTCGAGCTGCCTTACCGGGCCATGCAGCTGTGTGGCGGTGATATGGGCGCCAGCGCTGCACGTACCATAGACCTTGAAGTATGGCTGCCTTCGCAGGATTGTTATCGTGAGATATCTTCCTGCAGTAACTTCGAGGACTATCAGGCACGTCGCATGCAGGCGCGCTGGCGCAATCCGGAAACCGGCAAGCCAGAGCTGCTGCACACACTGAATGGATCCGGTCTGGCGATCGGACGGACTCTGGTAGCCATCCTGGAGAATTATCAGCAGGCGGACGGCAGCATCAAACTGCCATCCGTGCTGGTGCCCTATATGGGAGGCGTTGAGACGCTTTAAGTAATGGATTACCTGCCGCTGTTCATGAACGTCACGCACCGTCGCTGCCTGCTGGTTGGCGCCGGTGAGGTAGCCAGCCGCAAAGCGGCATTATTGAGTCGCTGTGGAGCGCATCTTGTTGTCGTCGCCCCCTGGATAAGTGATGAGGTGCGCGCACTCGCCGCGCAAACGGAGCTTGAGCTGCATGAGCGACCATTTCAGGATGGGGATCTTGAAGAGGTTGATCTGGTCATAGCCGCCACTGACGATCCGGCGGTCAACATCAGGGTGTCGGAACTCGCCAGACAGCGCCGTCTACCCGTGAATGTGGTAGATCAGCCGGACCTGTGCAGTTTTATTGTGCCCGCCATCGTAGACCGCTCACCGGTGGTCATTGCGATTTCCACGGGTGGCAGTTCTCCCGTGCTGACCCGACGCATTAAGGAGCAGATAGAGATTCTGCTGCCTGCCGCCTACGGCAGACTGGCTGCCATGCTCGGTGGCTGGCGTTCTCGCGTAAAAGAGCGATTCGAAAGCTTCTCTGACCGCACGCGCTTCTGGGAATCACTGCTGAGTGGTGTTTTGCCTGACAAAGTACTGCAGGGCCGGGACGACGAGGCTATTAAGCTGTTTGAGAACGCTCTGAAGCAGGGAGTCGATGACGCTCAGAACGGCGAAGTTTATCTGGTTGGTGCAGGTCCCGGCGATCCGGATCTGCTCACACTGAAGGCCTTGCGCTTGATGTATGCGGCAGATGTGGTGCTGTTTGACCGCCTGGTTTCGCCGGAAATCATGAAGCGCGTCCGGCCAGACGCCGAACGGGTTTTTGTTGGCAAGGAGGCCAGGCATCATCCGGTTCCGCAGGAAGAGATCAATGATCTGCTGGTGCGCCTGGCCCGCGAGGGCAAGAAGGTGCTGCGCCTCAAAGGCGGCGATCCCTTCATTTTTGGGCGCGGCGGCGAGGAAATAGACAGACTGACCGAAGCGGGCATTCCGTTTCAGGTTGTGCCAGGTATCACGGCGGCCTCAGGTTGTTCAGCCTATGCGGGTATTCCCCTGACGCATCGTGACTTTGCCCAATCAGTGCGCTTCGTTACTGGGCATCTCAAGAACGATCAACCTGACCTTGACTGGCAGGCGCTGGCTGCGGAGCAGCAAACGCTCGTGATCTACATGGGGCTGCTGACACTGCCCTTGATCTGTGAACAGCTGCTGAGTCATGGCATGAGCACTGATATGCCGGTAGCGGTAGTAGAGCAGGGCACCTTGCCACAGCAGCGTGTGGTCAAGGGGACACTGACAACCATTGCTGACAAAGTGGCGGCGGCTGAAGTCAAGGCGCCCGCCATTATCATCATTGGACAGGTGGTTCGCCTGCAGAATCAGCTGGCATGGTTTGGTTCTGACTGAGTTTGAGTCGCAACGCCGGCAGGTAGGCAGCCAGCGTCAAAGCCCGGGCAAGGACATATATCACAAACGCCGCCCACAGGCCGGACACCTGGTAGGCCGGCGTCAAAACCAGACTGGCGCCAAGAAACACCGCTACGGACATGATTGAGGCGTTGCGCATCTGACGCGTCTGGGTAGTGCCGATGAATATGCCGTCCAGCTGGAACGCCGCAAACGCCAGCGCGACATAAAGCGCGGCCAGCGGTAGCCCTTCACTGGCTGCCAGCCGCACAGCGTCATGCTGGTTCAACAGCGCCACAAAAAAATCTCCGGCAAACCAGATGATGGTGGCAAGAAGCACGCTGCTGCCAGCCGCCAGCTCAGTACTGCGCCACATGGCCTGATCAAAGGTATTCAGATCTCCTGCCCCCATGGCCTCACCGACCAGGGCTTCTGCTATGTAGGCATAGGCATCCAGGAAAAACGCGGAAAAAGAAATCAGTTGTAACAGGATATGGTTGGCCGCCAATACATCATCACCGAACTGTGCACTCTGTCGCACGAACCAGGCAAAGCTGGCCACCATCAGAATCGTCCTGATCATGATGTCGCGATTGACACTTAAGGTTTGTCGAAGGGATTTTAAATCCTTCAGTTTTTCCCAGGGCAGCAGGGGAAATCTATCGCGATCGGGCAGAGCTCTGACCACTACAATCAGCGCCACACCCAGAGTAATCCACTCGGCGATCAGCGTGCCCAGTGCGATGCCAACAACGCCCATCTGCAAAACCCCGGCGAACAGGATGTCCAGTATCACATTTAATCCGTTCATCAGGATCTGTACAAACAGCAGCGTTTTGCTTTTTCCGAGTCCAATCAGGCATCCCATCAGGGCGAACAGTGCCAGCGCGGCCGGAGCGCCCCAGATTCGCATGTGGATGTAGTCATGTGTCAGCGTTTCTACGGCGACACTTCCCTGGAGAAGGGTGATAGAGATGCTGCTTAGAGGATATTGAAGAATAATTAACAGACAGCCAATTATGGTGCCGAGAAACACGGCTCGCCACAGTGCTGCACGTATTTCCAATGCGTTTTTGGCACCAAGAGCCTGCGCCACGAAGCCGGTTGTGCCCATGCGCAAAAATCCGAAACTCCAGTAGGCAAAACTGAAAACGATCGCACCAAATGCAATGGCGCCAAGTGCCTCCAGTGAACCAAAGTTTCCGATGACAGCGGTGTCAGATAGGCCCAGCAGGGGCACAGAGGCGTTGGCCAGCATTACTGGCCAGGCGCGTCGAAGAATTGTGCGACGTGTAACCGGAACGCTCATTCAGTCAATGAGGTGGTAGTGATCGCGAAGTATGTCGATGATTTCCGCTTTGGGGTTATCCGGAACATAGACGTGTTGGCCGGTGATTTTTTCTGCCATTTTGATGTACGTGCGTGACACGTCCAGCAGGGCCTGTTGTGGCAGGGCGTTGTCGCGTGCCAAAGCAAGGCGTTCATCCATGCGATTTTTGTTGAGCAGAATATCGGGATCCGGGAAGTGATTCAGCAGGAACTGACGAAATGCTTCCTTGGATTGCTCTACGATCTGACCCTGCCGATAGTCTTCACCATTCCAGATTCGTGAGGAGTCGGGTGTGCCTACTTCGTCCATGTAGATCAGACGCTGCTCGCCGTGGCGATCTGTGACGTAACCGAATTCAAATTTGGTATCCACAAATATCTGGTCGATGGAGGAGAGTTCTTCACTTATTGCAGCAAAGCCCTCGGCCAGCAGCTTTTCGTAAACCGCAATGTCGTCTTGCGTCTTAAAGCCGAAGGCAGCGTAATTGTCCTGAATATCCTGGCGTGAAATGTTCACATCGTCGGCTTCCGGGACCCCGGGAATGCCTTTCAATATGCCTTTGGTGGAAGGCGTAATCAGCAGCTCAGGCAGACGCTGGTTCTTTTGCAGTCCTTCCGGCAGCTGGTTGCCACAGAAATCACGCTCACCGTTCGCGTATGCCCGCCACATGGAGCCAGTAATGTACTGCCGACAGATGGCTTCGATCTTGACCGGCTGTGCCTGTTGCACAATCCAGACAAAGGGGTGGGGTATATCCACGATATGCGAGTCTGCCAGGCCTTCATTGCGAAACAGGCTGAACCAGTGGCTGGCGATGGCATTTAACGCCGCACCTTTGCCCGGCACGCCATTCAGTCCACCTTCTGCGTGCCATATGCAATCGAATGCAGACAGACGGTCACTGATAACCATCACGGCCAGCGGCGCATCAGCCCGAACCGGGTAGTCGCGTTCGCGGATCAGTCGTGCGCTGTCCTCGGCGGTAAGCCAGTACACAGAGCGTACCTTGCCACTGTGAACCGGGCGGTTTGTTCGAATCGGGAGGTCGTCATTGACGGCCAGTACGCTGTTGGCATAGGTCATGGTTGTCATTCAACTCGCAGTTTGAAGGTCAGTCAGGCGCTGTCAGTTTGAAATCTGTCTCGCCAGAAGCCAAATCATAGCAGAAAGCCAAAGTCGAATGCTGTCTAGAAACAATTCGCAGGGCGGGGCAGTCCAGCCAGTTTGCTGACAGTCAATGCCGGTTTGCCTCCAAACAGCTTCATCAAATAGATACTGCGCCCTTTGTCAGGGCCGGCGCGTTGTGCCACCAGGCGGACCAGCGCTCGAGTGGCAGGGGCCAGGCCGGTTTCTTCGTAGAACTGCTGGACCAGGTGGATGATTTCCCAGTGTGCGTCTGTCAGCGAGATGTTTTCGTTGTTTGCCAGCGTGCCGGCGACCTCGATGCTCCAGTCATCCAGGGAGCGCAGGTAGCCATCCTTGTCCAGCGGGATACGGCGGCCATCAGGCAGGGACAATGCATTCATCTCAGGACCAGGTGACCGAATTTTTGTGGCTGCAGACCAGCATCACGAAGTCGTCGTAGCCAGCGGCCTTTGCCTCGGACTTTGACAAAGCCTGTTCAAGGCCACGCGCCTGCGCGTCTTCTGTCAGTACGTAATAGTCCACTTCCAGCGCGGCCAAAGCCGCCAGATTCTGAAGTACCAACACGCCGTCCTGTGTAAACAGAATGCTGTCACCATCAAGACAGACAGACAGGCATTGCTCCAGTGATGTGCTGCCAAAGGGCGACTGATTAATGATATGCAGGGTGCTCATAGTGTGACCAGTACATCCGATTCGTGAATCAGCGTGGCCAGCTGTTCTGTCGAAACAGATTCGACATCGATAGCCAGGCCGTCCAGGGACAGATTGCGTTGCTGCAGGGAGTCGGCATCAACATAGACAGATTCAATGCCATAAAGCGGAAGCGCTGTCAGTGCTGCGGAGGTGTTTTTAGCCAGAATGCCAGCGGGCTGCTGGTCCGGAAGCAACTGAAATACCCCATCTGACATGAAAATCAGTTGCACATTCTGCTCGAAGACTGCGGCAGACAAGGCCATATCCAGAGCAGCCTTGGCTTTGCTGCTGCCGTAAGGTGCCTGCTTGATCAGCAGCGTTATGGTGCGTGTTTTGCTCATGGCTGATTTGATCCCTGACCTTTAAAAGCTGACCAGCCGATCGGAGTGTATACAGGCATCCACCCACTGACCAAGGCCGGAGATGGTGAATCCTTTTGCCAGATTGGCGGCAGGTCTTTCGTAGCGCTCGGCTTCCTCTTCGTTAAGAAGCCCGCGTTTCAGCGCTGACGCCACACAGACAACAGCGTCCAGATCGTGCTGCTGGATCAGTTCCTGCCATGCTGCTCTGAGATCGTATTCATCCTGCGGGACGACGGCGAGATTTGTACCAGTACCTACACCCTGTTCGTAGAAAAACAGCCGGTAAATTTCGTGTCCTGCATCAAGAGCTGCACGTGCGAAGCTCAAGGCGGACTGGTTCGATTGATTCTCGCCCGGTGCGGACATGATAAGCAGACTGATTTTCACAGCGGTCTCTCAGTAATATGCCAGCTGGCCAAAAGTGATAGCTGCGTATTATGCACCATTACCACCCGCTAACAAAAAGCCCCGGGAAACCGGGGCTTTTATGTCAAAGCGAATTAATATTCCGGCCAGAGCCACAGGCTGCAGATGTTTGTTAGCGCCGGCAGCCGCGTTTCACCTGGTCTTACTCTTCGCCGCCAAAGGCTGTCAGCAGATTCAGCAGGCTGATAAAGATGTTGTACAGCGAGACGTAAAGAGTAACGGTAGCCAGAATGTAGTTGCGCTCACCGCCATTTATGATCGCGCCAGTCTGCATCAGGATAGCGGCGCTGGAGAACAGCATGAAGGCGCCTGACAGGACCAGTTGCAGGGCCGGAATCTGCAGAAACAGATTGGCTACAAACATGGCCAGAATGACAAAGAAACCTGCCATCATGAAACCATTCAGGAAGCTGAAATCCTTGCGGGAGATCAACGCGTAGGCTGACAGACCCAGGAAGATGAAGGCTGTGCCACCCATGGCGGTCATGACCAGCTGGCTGCCGTTGGCCGTTGCGGTGTAGTAGCCTAGGATCGGGCCCAGCGTGTAACCCATAAAACCAGTCAGTGCGAAAACGGACAACAGGCCCCAGGCGCTGTCAGCGAGTTTGTGCGTGAGGAACAGCAGTCCGTAGAAGCCAATCAGCATTACCCAGATGTTGACGGGCGCTGCGTTGCTTGCCATTGCGAATCCGGCAGTCAGCGCACTGAAAGCCAGCGTAAGGGCAAGCAGCATATAGGTGTTTTTAAGAACCTTGTTGACTACAACCGCTGACTCGCGGCTCTGTGTGGTACCAATCTGGTACTGGCTCATACAGGTAAACCTCCAAAAAATACTATGGTTAACGTCCTTCAGTCGCTAATCATACCGACTGCCTACCCGAAATCAATGCATTTCGGACTGACTTCGACCATTAAAAAGACCGGGTACCAGGTGATTTTTATTCTGGCTGTTGACTGCTGCCAGAATTGTAGTAACATGCCGCTTCTCGCGCTGCGGAGGGGTGGCAGAGCGGTTGAATGCACCGGTCTTGAAAACCGGCGAGGGTGAAAGCCCTCCGAGAGTTCGAATCTCTCCCCCTCCGCCATTTATAGTTTCCTTTCAGTCCATTGCCATCCTCTGACGACATTAATTTCTCCACTGCCAAGCAGCGGGGAGAGATTTGAACGTCAGAGTTCGACACCTTGCTCGATCCGGCCGTCAGAGTTCGATCAGTTTGGTTTCTGAGCGTACCTGCTCCAGCCAATCCGTATCCTCGAGCTGATTTCCCGGTGTGCTGATCGCTGCCGCTGCCGCTGCAACACCGTAGGCAAAGGCTTCACGCACGGGCTGGCCCTGGTAGAGTTTGCAGGTCATGACAGACACGAATGCATCTCCTGCACCGGCATGGCTGACTACCTCGACCCTGGGAGGCGTGGCATGTAACTGCAGACCTTCACGACTGACCAGCATTGCGCCATTGGGACCAAGTGTCAGTACCATGTGGTCTGCCATTCCGTCAGCCAGCATTGCCTTTAGCGCCGGCAGCCTTTCAGCGGGCGACTCGCCGCCATCGTAACCAAGCGCCTTAAAATCCTCGCGGTTCAGTTTGACCAGATGAACACCTTTGGCGAGAGCCAGGCGCAGGGGATTCCCTGAGGTGTCGAGCACTACGCGAAGGTGGCGCTCATGGCATTGCTCAACGAGTTCGGCAAAAAACGTATCAGGTACAGAAGGGGGGAGGGACCCACTGATGACAAGTAATTGTGGTTGGGGGCTGAACTCACGTATGGTCTTCTGACAGGCCAGCCATTCCTCTTGTACAAGCGTGGCGCCTGGAAACACCAGATGCAATGCCAGGCCAGACGCCTGCTCATCGAGCACAATGTTCTGTGTTGTTTCGTTTGCTATCGGAACGCGAATGAAGCTCTGGCCATCATCGTCCAATAGTCTCGACAACAGCTCTCCGTGGTAACCTCCGGCCGGGAAAACTGCCGTCGTGCTGATGCCCATGCGCCGGAGATTGCGGGCGACATTGATGCCGCCACCGCCTGGCAGGTGCCGGGTGATCTGGCAGCGCGTCTTGCTGTCATGAAAAAACTGTTCGGTGACAGCAAACATGTCCACAGCCGGGCTCATGGTGAGCGTCAGGATCACTTGCGGCTCCATTGTTCGTTGAACTGATAGCTCAATGCCTGGTGTTTGACCAGATCCTGAAGCAGCGCCATTGCTATGGCCATGCCTCCCTCAACAACGCTGTTGTGTTGGCCAAGTTGTGATGCTGTGCTGTCAGCGCCCCGGCTGCCCAATAGTGGTGGACGATGGACCGGCTGGCTGGCAAGGAACAGGTTGTCGCGAATCTCCTGAAGTTCGCGAATGCAATCGGCACCTTCTGGTATGTCCCCCAAAATAGCGCGCAATCGCGATCCCAGTCGGCTCTGTAGACCTGACGGACGGCAGTCCAGCAGAGTCTCCAGCAAGTAAGCAACAAGCATGACAGTGCGTGCACTGTATTCCTGTCTCTGCTGGGCCACTTTCAGGAAGGTAAACAGCGCTTTGTTGATGTCTTTCAATGCTGTGTGGGTGCTGCTGGACTCAGTCCGTTCAAGCCAGGCCCAGACCTGACTGAATGGTATTGACTTCAGTGTCGGCCATTCATTCATGACTGCGGCCTGATGCGCGCCATATAAAAGGTGCGAGTCGAAGGTTTGTGCCTCATAGTGTGCGGATCCATCACCAGTAAACCAGGTCCCTACCAGCTGAATGGATCCCGGAACACTGATGTTGGCAGCCAGTACGAGTTGCTGTAAAAACACACTGGCAACACCGTATGCATCCGACTCTGGAACTTTATCCCGGGCGCTTATCGTGACCTGCAAATCGCTTCCGAATGGCGGATTTTCTCCAGTCCCCAGTGCCTGCCGGTACTTATCAAAACTGTCGTTTTGGCGCAGCGCCTGTTCCATCAGCTCAACCATCGAGGTAGCGTCAAATGTCACCTGATAGTCCTGTTCATTGTCTGAGGTGTCACCACTGGCGCGAAAGGTGCGCTCGCGAAAGAAGGCCGCGATATCCTGCCACAGGGCCAGAATATCCTGGCTATGTGCCTGATTGCCGGGGGGTAATGCGTTGGAGATATGGAGATTTATGGTTACAGATGTCATGATCGGAGTCACCTTTAACACATGAAACAAATGGAACGCAGAGTTGTTCTCTGGACTCTTTCATACTATCACGCTGACAAGCGGAGGCCATGATGAAGATCAAGTGGGTTAAACATAGCCTGGCACTGGCTGGTGCATTGTTGTTAGGCGGCACGGTCAGCGCACAAAGTGCGCTGGAGTCGCAGGCTGTTCAATGGCTGCAGGAGTTTGTGCGGATCGATACGATAAACCCGCCTGGCAATGAATACCGTGCGGTAGATTTTTATGCGCAGATTTTTGAGGCCGAGGGTATCGAGTATGAGACCGCCGAGAGCGCACCCGGGCGCGGCAACATCTGGGCACGTGTTCCAGGTGGAGACGAGCCAGGACTGATCCTGCTGCAACATACCGATGTTGTCCCGGCAGATCGCGAGTTCTGGTCTTTTGACCCGCTGTCAGGCGATATCAGTGACGGCTACATTTACGGTCGCGGCACGCGCGACATGAAAGGCCTTGGCATTGCCCACCTGGTCGCATTTCTGGAGTTGCACCGATCCGGGCTGCCGCTTAACCGGGATGTCATTTTCCTGGCTACTGCCGATGAAGAGGCAGGTGGAGAATTTGGTGTTGGCTGGCTGATAGACAATCACCCGGAGATTTTTGAAGGCGTCGGCATCCTGCTCAATGAGGGCGGCGGTGGATCACGCATCGAAGACGATGTTACATTCGGTGTGGAGGTGACGCAAAAGGTTCCCGTGTGGTTGCGACTAACGGCGATTGATGAGCCCGGGCACGGCTCGTCACCCAGAGTGACCAGTTCGGTTACCCGAATCGTGCAGGCGCTGAATACGCTGATGGAAAATCCCTTCCCGCCGCGAGTGATCCCACCGGTGCAGGAGTATTTCGCAGGCCTCTCGGTTAACATGACATCTGAGTGGCGCGCGGCCTACGCGAATCTCGCATCGGCAATCAATGATCCTGACTTCATGCAGCGCCTGCATGCTGAGCGTCCCGGCCATCATGCACTGACACGGGACACGTGTTCCATGACCCGTTTCGAAGGTTCCAACAAAATAAACGTGGTACCACCGACCGCCTGGGCTGAGCTGGATTGCCGTATCCTGCCAGACAAACCTGCGGCACAGTTTGTCAGCGAACTGGAGGCACTGGTGGCAGAAAGTGGCGTGGAAGTTGAGGTCATCATGGCATTCACACCCGCCATCTCCACAACAAATTCGCGGCTGTATCGCGCGATTGAAAGTGTCACAGGAGAGTTGCACCCTGGCTCGCGTGTGCTGCCTTCAGTCAGCACCGGATTTACCGACAGTCACTTTACGCGTGACCTGGGAATCATCAGCTACGGATTTAATCCGATGATCACTGACCAGGGCGAACATACCGGTGTGCATGGCAACGATGAACGCGTGCCGGAAGCGGTGTTCCGGCGCGGTGTCAGCGACTTCCATGCAGTGATTCGTAACGTCGTATACGACTGATTACGTCCGGCGGCTGTGTAACTGACTGGCTGAGAGATCTGGTCAGTCAGTTATTCAGAATGCGCCGGCAGGACCCGGAAATACAACAGGGCTCTGCACGCCAGTCTCCGACACACTGGAGACGCCAAAGAAGTAGTTGTCGATGACAATATTCTCCAGTGTAAACTCCGAGACATCACCAACCAGGCGCGAATAGGTCCATTGCGGTTCGGTCGTCAGTCGCCAGTGAACACGATACTGGGCTGCGCCAGGAACTTTAGTCCAGCTGAGCGTCGTATCCGGACTCACCTGACCACTGATGCTTACATCTGCAGGAGGAGCCGGAGCCCAGGCCATGGCTGCCAGGGTAACAGCGTTAAGCGCGGTCAGTTTGGCTGCATAGTCAAAGTCCACATGCTCCAGAACATCGCCATAGGCGATGCCATTTTCAACACGAATATCCTGATGCTGCCAATGGTAATGTTCATTGGTTTCCATGATGCGGACAGCCGGGAAGCCGACTTCATTAAACGGGCGGTGATGCCCGCCACGACCGAATCTGTCCAGTCGGTAAATCATCATGACATCAAGATTGGGGATGTAAAGGTCAGCCATAAGGTCGATGTAACGGGCCAGATTGCGTGAAGCAGAATCGACCTCACCACCCTGGAATCGTCGCTGGCGGGCCTCGTCTTCAGTTTCAACGTAGCGGGTGCCTTCTGAAAACACGCGCGCTGTTGTGTTGTTGACTACACCATTGATGCCCTGGCTGTTGCCGATCATGTCATTGTTGATGACAGCCTGTATGTCCCAGCCCTGCTCAAGGGCGTATTCAGCAAGAATGGCGCCGCCATTGAGTCCCTGTTCTTCACCTGATAGTCCGGTGTAGATGATCGATCCGGGGAACTCATACTGCGTCAGCACCCGGGCTGCTTCGAGCGTTCCTGCCAGCCCCGATGCGTTATCATTTGCACCCGGGGCATCGTCGGTGTAATTCATGATGTCGGAGATACGACTGTCGATATCACCACTCATCATGACAAAACGGTTGGTATCACGAGTACCGCGCTGAATCGCCACAACATTGACGACTTCTACTGGATCCGGGACCCGTGCAGTGCCAGATACCACATCACTCACGTAAAACACCTCAAGGCAGCCGCCACAGGCTTCTGAAATGCTGTCGAACTCCGCTTTCAGCCAGCGACGGGCGGCGCCTATTCCGCGGGTATCTGAGTCAGTTTCCGACAATGTATGACGCGTACCGAATCCGGCCAGAGTCGTGATGTCACGTTCAATTCTCTCGGCAGAGGGACTGACTGCGATTTGATGCAGGGCCGCATCATCGGCAGATGCCAGGGAAGGCAATACTGCGAGTGGTGCTGCCAGCATTAGATATGCAGAGCCATGCAGGGTGGGGCGTGATGCTGAAAAACGTGAGATCGCCAGACGGATACAGTTTGTTTTCATTGAATCACCTTTGGGTCAATTACTCTTGCCGATTTCAGGCGGCGGCCATCTGCTCGGATTCGGGGACGGTTTTAACGATACGAATCCTGAACCAGGCAAACGCCAGCGTCATTAATGGGCTGATCAGACAGAACAGTGCCCAGGGAGCATAGGACAGGGTCGCAACCCCGAGTACGCCAGCATGATAGGCACCGCAGGTATTCCAGGGCACCAGAACAGATGTCACAGTGCCGGTATCTTCCAGTGTTCTGCTGAGGTTTTGCGGAGCCAGGTTAGCTTTCTGATAGGCTTGCGTGAACATTCGTCCTGGCACGACAATGGAAAGGTACTGATCCGATGCGGATACGTTAGTGACCATACAGGTTGCACCTGTCGCCGTTACCAGCCCTGCTGCCGACTTGACGCGACTGATAAGCGCATTGGTGATTCTGGCCAGGAAGCCCGAGGCTTCCATCGCGCCACCAAAAATCATCGCGGAGAGAATCAGCCAGATGGTATAAAGCATGCCCGCCATACCACCGGTGCTGAGCAGATCATCCAGAATGGCATTGCCAGTGGGTATCGCAGTGTCGCCATAAATAGCCTGCATAAGCGTCTGGTAAGTACCACCTGTGGCGGCAGACAGTTCAGCGAGCAATGGCTGTTGAAACACGAAGGCACAGATCAGACCTGCCAGGACACCCATAAACAGGGCTGGCAGTGCGGCGACTTTCTTGATGATCAGAAATATGACACCTGCAGGAACCAGCAGCAATAGCGGGTTGAGGGTGAATTTCTCGCTGATTAATTGCTGGTAAATGGCCGTGTTACTGGTGTCGGCCGCTTCGCCGCCGGCAAACCAGCCCACCACAAGGTAGATCAGCAAAGTAAGCAGTATCGAGGGAAATGCCGTCAGCGCCAGGTAGCGTATATGAGTAAACAAGTCGACGCCGGCAACCCCTGACGCCAGGTTGGTCGTGTCTGACAGCGGCGACATTTTGTCGCCGAAATACGCACCAGAGATCAGCGCACCGGCTACCAGGCCGGGATTGATACCCATGGCGTGCCCGATGCTCATCAGTGCCACACCCAGCGTTGCCGAGGTCGACCATGAACTTCCGATCACCACTGCAGCCAATGCGGTTATCAGGCAGGCACTGGCAATGAAAAATGAGGGGTTGAAGATCTCCAGGCCATAATAAATCATTGCTGGCACGATGCCACTGACAAGCCAGCTGCCGGTCAGCGCACCCACCATCAACAGAATCAGGATGGCCAGCGTAGCGGCTTTGATATTGTCAATGATGAAGTCCTGGATTCGCTGCCAGGACGTGCCCTGCAAAAGCCCGAGGGCGGCGGCCAGGGCGGCAGCGGCAATCAGGGCTGCCTGGTTGGCTCCGCTCAGTGAGTCGTCGCCATAAACAGCCACGTTGTAACCAAGCAGGGTGAACAGCAACAGTAATGGGAGTACGCAAACCATCAGGGAGGGGGGCGTTTGCTGGGAAGTCATCCGGAAAGTTACCGCCTGTTATTCGTTTTATCGTAAACAAACACTTTAACACCAGTTTCGTCTTGTGACGAGATGAACGAATCATCTATGCTGACTTCGGTTTGCCAAGCTGGAAAACACAATTTGGGGGAAACAAAATGATTTTGAAAAAACACGTCGCCGGGCACCTGTGGCTGGCAGGCGCGGCGCTCGGCGGTGTACTTGGAGTCTCAGCTGCACATGCCCAGTCGGACGCCGAGGCCATTGATTATTCAATTTCGTCCAACTGGCTCTGCCGTCCGGACAACCCACGCGCCTGTGCAGTCGACATGAGTACAACCATCGTGGAAGCAGATGGCAATATTCATCTGGAGCCCTGGACCTCTGATCCACTGGCACCGATTGACTGTTTCTACGTCTATCCGACCGTGTCCCAGGATGCCGGAGCCAACAGTGATATGGTTGCCGGGCCGGAGGAATACAATGTAGTGCGGAGTCAGTTCGCACGCCTTGGCTCGCAGTGCAGAACCTTCGCACCTCTGTATCGTCAGGTCACTTTGACGGCCCTGAGAGCCGGAATGTCTGGCGGCAGCGATATGCGCCCGGATAGAAATCTGGGTTATAACGATGTACTGAACGCCTGGAACTACTACCTGGAGAACCATAACGACGGCCGTGGTGTAGTATTGATTGGCCACTCGCAGGGCGCGGGTGTCCTGGCTCGTATGATCGCAGCGGAAATAGAAGGCACGCCAGTTCAGGAGCAGATCGTATCGGCGATGATTCTGGGCAGCAATGTGCAGGTCCCCGAGGGCGAACTGGTAGGCGGTACTTTCAAGGAGCTGCCGCTGTGTGAGGCCGGAGATCAGATCGGTTGTGTGATTACCTATGCGTCGTTCCGCGAAGAAGTTCCGCCACCGGCAACGGCTCTTTTTGGCCGGGGTGGTCAGGGCACAGAAGCTGCCTGCACCAATCCTGCACAACTGGCCAAGGGCAGCAACGAGTTGCATGCTTACCTGAGCAACAATGCCGCCGAAGGTTTCTCATCAACCGGGCCGTCGCCCTGGATAGATGGTGGGGTAGCAATCCACACGCCGTTTGTCAGTGTTCCGGGTCTGTTGACTGGTGAATGTGTCAGCAATAATGGCTTTAACTACCTGCAGGTGACAGTCAATGCCGATCCTGATGACCCCAGAACAGATGAAATATCAGGCGACGTGATGAATCCGGATGGCAGTGTGAACGCTGGTTGGGGACTTCACCTGATTGATGCCAACGTGGCCATGGGTGATCTTGAAACGATTGTTCACAAGCAGTCGCAGGCCTACCGACGGCCTTGATGAAACACTGACTGGGGCGCGTAATTACCCCCGGAAAGCAATCGGCCCGGGTCAG
>DEMH01000013.1:0-16861 GCA_002354805.1 Gammaproteobacteria bacterium UBA2675 | reverse complement strand
CTGACCCGGGCCGATTGCTTTCCAGATACTGAATTTCTTTACAGAGTGCCGGGAAGTGAATCCATCTGCTCTGCGTCGACACGAGCCGCCGAGCGGGTAGCGTCGGCCGGGAATGCAGCAGCCATCGGGTTGCCCAGCAGCTCTGCCATGTCGACCAGAATGCGTCCGCTTTCCATCAGCAGTGGGTCATCTTCTTCGCGCTCTTCTTCAGACTCTTCCTCTTCAACAGCAGCGATTTCGTCTTCAGCTTCTGAATCTGACTCGAGGTCACGCCATTCTTCCAGAGGCAGTCCTTTCGCCTGCAGGCGCTGATTATTCGCCTCAAATTCTGCGCGTCGGTCAGCCTCGCGCTGCGACTTCAGTTCTTCACGCTGCAGCGGGATGGTTTTGCGCTGACGCACGTCAATCATGCGCTGAACGGCGTCCTCCAGATAAACGAAGTCAGGATCTTCTGCCGCACGGGCTTCGTGTCTGGCCTGCAGCTCTGGCATGATGCCGCGCAGGTCATTATAGGAGCGATACTCCACAGGGCGGACGGTGTCCCAGGGCAGGGCGCCGTCGAGGTTGCTTTCACCCATGGTTTCGATGGCCTGATAGCGGTCCGGGAACTCGATATCCGGCAGTACGCCACGGTGTTGCGTGCTGGCACCGGAAATACGATAGAACTTGGATCGGGTGAGTTTCACCTGACCATAGTTCATCGGAATGATTTCCTGCACGGTGCCTTTACCGAAGGTCTGGCCGCCGAGCACAACACCACGCTGGTAGTCCTGAATGGCGCCCGCAAAAATCTCTGACGCAGAAGCACTGGCGCGGTTCACCAGCACAGCCAGCGGACCGTCATAGACGATCTCCTGGTCTGCATCGCCATAGGAGCGGACAAAACCATTGCGCTGACCGGAGTAGCGAATCTGCACAGTCGGGCCAGATTCAATAAACAGGCCCACCAATTCATTGGCTTCATTCAAGGATCCACCGCCGTTGTAGCGCAGATCAACAACCACGGCTTCGACATCGTCTTCTTTCAGTTCTTCGAGCAGAGCGCGCACATCGCGGGCAGAACTTCTGTAGTTCGGCAGCCCGGCTGCAGCCGCTTCAAAGTCAAAGTAGAACGAGGGCAGGGTGATCACGCCGACGCGGTAAATGTCGTCCTGAACCTCTACCTCAATAACTTCGCTTTTTGCGAATTGCTCTGAAAGCTCAACGGTATCGCGTACGATCACGATCTCGCGGGCTGCCGCTTCACTGGTGGCCGCCGCCGGAATGACATTCAGACGGATGGTTGTGCCTTCTTCACCTCGAATCTGGTCAACCACATCATCAAGACGCAGACCGATGACGTCCTGCATTTCACCTTCTTCACCCTGCGCGATACCGATAATGCGATCGCCAGCTTTCAGCTCTCCACCACGTTCAGCCGGGCCACCTTTGATCAGCTCGGCGACTTTGGTGTATTCATCTTCCGATGTCAGCTGCGCGCCGATACCCTGCAGTGATCCACGCAGACCCATATTAAAAGTTTCTGAGTCTCGTGGAGAGAAGTAGCTGGTATGCGGATCCACGGTGCGTGCCACAGTAGCCAGGTAGGCCTGAAACACATCACGGTCGTTGGTTTTGGCGACCTGATTCAGCTGGTTTCGATAACGTTTGCTGAGACGCTCCTCAATCAGATCGGGTTCCATGCCTGTCAGTGACAGACTGAGTGCGCTGCTCTTGATACGCTGACGCCACAGCTCATCAAGCGATGCTGTGTCAGAGGCCCAGGCAGCGTCCTCACGGTCTATCTCAAGATACTCTTGAACACTGTAGTCCAGTGAACCCAGCTCGTTCTCTACAAAATTGACGGTCCACACCAGACGTTCGAGGACGCGCCGATGGTAAAGGTTGTAGATTTCGTAGGCTGGCTGCAGATCACCGTTCTTGAGGGAGTCATCAAGTGTGTCACGGTAGGCGTTGAGCTGCTGGATATCGCTGGCATCAAAGTACAGCTTCTGACCGTCCAGAGCTTCGATGTAGTGATCGTAAAGTTCAACGCTGAAGCCGTCGTCAAATACGACCGGCGAGTAATGCTTGGTTTCCAGTTCGCGCAGCAGTTCAATGGCGGTGCGGCCATAAATGACAGCAGGCGCCATTTCCTGGTACAGCACGTCTACGTCCAGCGGAATGTTGTCCAGCGCTGACGGTTCAGGCGTCGCTACCTCCAACGGCGCCTCAACGGCAGCAGGTTGGGGCTCTGCCGCTGGCTGTGCCTCTTCCTGAGCCCAGGCGCCAGTGGCCATCAAGCCAATCAAAGCGCTGCTGAACACCAGGCGGACAGCCCGTGCGAGGTTAATGCGCTCAGAGCCGAACCAGCCGACACCTCCGGTGTCAGCACTGCGAACGGGTGTGGAGTCTCGATTCACTTGGCTCACTATGGTGTTAGTAGTACTCAACGTCATACCTCGCAATACTGGAGCGGTTTGTTCATCCTTGATATTACGTTTAGCCGGGCGCTGTCAAGGTCGCCGCTGTGACTAAAAGTCACGGCTTCACCCGTTTGTGACGGGCTGATGCATGGCGCTCTGCGCGTTCGACATCAATATAGCGATCGGTGATCGCGCTCGAACCGTGTCCGGCGTCATCCCGGACATGTTCCCGGGGACGGTATTTAACATCCTCCGAGATGCCGGTATGTCGTAACCAGTGCACGGTTGCTTCGGCCAGTCGTTCTGCTTCTTCTACAGACCCTTCTTCGCGCAGCTTTGCTTCAGCGCGATCAAAACATTTTTGCACTATGCCGCGTATCTGGCGTGTACTGGAGATGCCACCCTTGCCACGGGTCTTATGAATAAGTGGCGTAGACTCGCCGGGCAGCGGCAGGGAGGAGAGCCCGCGTGATTCGCGATATCGACGCAGTGCGCGCAACATATCATCACTGACAGAAACTTCTCTTTCCTTGTTGCCCTTGCCAACCGTCAGGAACCACCAGTTGCCCTCCAGGTCGCGTTGAAAGTGCCCCATCTGCGGTATCCAGCGTTCGGTCTCGACCAGTTCCGAGACCCTGAGGTACATGGCGAACAGGGCACTCATCACGAACAAGGTGCGTTCATGGACCTCCGGCTCCTGCTGTGCCATCTCTTCGGCACATTCGATCACCACATCCCACTGTATCTGGGATAAGCGACGAATCTTGTCCTGTCCCTGACGTTTGCGCAGAAATTTGCCTTTTTGGCGAATACGGGCGACCGGGTTGGCCTTAAGGCGGTTTTCCTGCACCAGATAATTAAAGAAGCTGCTCAGCACCGAGAACTTGGCCTGCAGCGCTGATTGAGAAAGGGAGTACGGCTGGTCTGGCGCAGTCTGATAGGGGCGCCAGTCAGGATTGGCCACTCTTTGTCCCTGCCTGTCGATAAAGCGTGGCACCTGCTTCTGGCCTATCCAGGTATCCGGGGGCTGACGCGAGAACTCGACATAGGACTCCAGGTGTTCGCGCTGGATCTCAGGCAGTGACAGGCCGGCAACCAGCCACGTCCATTGCAGAAAATGCTCCAGCTCGCGGCGATAGGCGGTGAAGGTGTCGGGACTGCCACGATAGCTGTATAGAAACTCGCTGGCGAAACGGTAGTCATCTGCTGCGCTTTCGGGTAATGGTTTTTTGCAGGAAGCCAGGAGTTCCGGGCTGAGCACTGGTGGTTCACGCCAGGGGTTGGGCATGCTCTCCAGCGTGTCAAACAAGGGGTGTGGTGATTTCATGGTCCGCTATTTTCGTTGTATTTGCCGGGCGATGATAGTTATGCTTGTGAACAATAACCATTAATTACCTAAAAACAGGCCACTGTCCATGCTGCAGCTGTTACAGGACCGCTTCCAGCAGATTATCGTGATTCTGCAGAATCCAGAATACTGGTGGCAGTTTTTGATCCTGGCTATCGCGGCCTGCCTTTCAGCCCTGATAAATGTCCGGCTTCAGCAGCGGCTGGAACAGAACAACACACAGAGCAGTGGTCTGCGGCATATTGCAGTCCGTGCCGCACAGCGCATTGTCTGGCCATTGACCGCACTTGGCCTGATTCTGGTAGGCACCGGCATCCTTAGAAACTATCAGCTGCCAACCACGATTCTGGATGTGGTTGTGCCCATCCTGGCTGCACTGGCTCTGATCCGTCTGTGTGTCTACATTCTGCGCAAGTCCTTCTCGCAAAATCCACTGCTGCATTCTTCGGAAAACCTGCTTGTACTGCTGGTCTGGTCAGTTGTCATCATGCACCTGATGGGCTGGCTGCCCACCGTATTGTCCATGCTCGACAGCATGGCATTCACGATGGGTGAGACGCGCATTACGCTGCTGTCAACGCTGCAGCTGCTGCTTATTGTGGTTCTGGCCTTCATTCTTGCTATATGGCTGTCTGAGCTTATCAACCATCAGGTTGCACGGATGCCGGGGATGTCCCTCAGCATGCAGGTGGGCATCAACAAGTTCAGCCGTTTCCTGTTGCTGACACTTGCCTTTCTGCTGGCCCTGAACGCGGTTGGCATCAACCTGAGTTCGCTGGCCATTTTTGGCGGTGCACTCGGCGTGGGTCTGGGCTTTGGCCTGCAGCAGATCGCCTCAAACTTTATCAGCGGATTCATACTGGTCCTAGATCGCTCTATCAAGCCGGGCGATGTTATTACCGTGGGTGAAAAGTTTGGCTGGGTGCAGGAGTTAAAAGCCCGCTATATCGTGGTTCGCAACCGCGAAGGCGTGGATACCCTGATTCCCAATGAGAACCTGATTACCTCGGAGGTGATTAACTGGAGTTATGCGGATCCCAACGTGCGGGTGTCTGTGCCGGTGCAGATCAGTTATGAGGACGATCCGGAGGAAGCCATGCAGCTGATGCTGGAATGTGCAACAGCCTCTGAACGTGTACTTGAGAACCCACCGCCCACGGTCAGGCTGACAGAGTTTGGAGACAACGGAATCTGTCTGGAAGTCAGGGTCTGGATCGCTGATCCGGTCAATGGCTTCATGCCGGTAAGGTCTGATATCAATGTGGCCATCTGGCGCGCATTCAAGAAAGCCGGTATCACCATCCCGTATCCACAGCGGGACCTGCATATCAAATCCATGCCGTCGGGAAGGGATTTGACCATCGCGACGCGGGAGGATGCTCCTTCTGAAAAGCAGCCGCCGCATGACGGTTTGCCTGAATAATCCGTCCCTTCGATCCTGATTACCTGCCAAGCAGTGTGTTGCTTTAGGTAACACAATTCTGTTAAGCTCGCCTTATCTACTGTACCAGCCAGACGGTAAAGACATGAGTGAGTCAAAAGCTAATCCACGTGACAATATACTGGACGCCGCCCAGCGTGTTGCCGGCAAAGAAGGGGCGGGCAATCTGACCCTGGACAAGGTGGCCTGTGAGTGTGGCATGAGCAAGGGCGGCCTGCTTTATAACTTTCCCAATAAGGATGCCTTGCTGGCCGGCATGCTTGATCGTCTGCTGGAGCAGCACAGGTCCATGATGGACTCTGAGGAAAAGAGTCTGGCCGGTGAACCCAATGCCTGTCTGAAAGCCATGCTTGGCGCCAACGCGTGTCACGAAGTGGCTGACCCGGGAGTCTATCTTTCGCTGTTGGCAGCCTCTGCGCACAAGCCAGAGCTGATGGCACCCGTCAAGGAAACGCTCGCTGAATACTATCAGCGGCTGCAAAACGAAAGCAGTGACCCCGATATGGCGACGATACTCTGGCTGGCGGCCGAAGGTTTGATTTTTCACGCCATTCTCGGTCTTGCGCCCTACAGTCAGAGCGAAAAAAACAGATTATTTCAGAAACTTATGCAGATATCCGAGGAAGCATTATGAGAAGTCCGGCTGCACGTGGATTGATGACAATAGTGGGCGCAGTAGCGCTGATGGCGACTTTACAGGCATGCCAGGAGTCGACGGCCGAGCAGGCGCCCGGTGATACCCTGCGCACTGCCCGGGTAGAAACAATCACTGCGGGACCGGCATACGCCGAGCGCCGTTTTGTAGGCCGTGTTGCGGCATCGAGCACTGTCGATCTTTCATTCCAGGTCGGTGGCCGTATCGTCAATATGCCCGTGCAGGAAGGCAGCATTGTGCCTGCTGGTAATCTGATTGCTGAACTGGACAAGACGGATTACGAGCGTGCCGTCCGCGAAGCGCAAGTAGCGCTTGAGCTGTCCGAGCTGGACCATCAGCGCAATCAGCAAATGCTGAACAATGGCGCTATCCCTCAGGCAACTTATGACCGAGCCCTGGCGGATCTGGAAATGCGGCGGCTGGCACTCGCGGCCGCTGAGCGAAACCTTAGCTATGCCAGCATTGAGGTGCCATTTGACGCGCTGGTAACGCGCCGTCTGGTTGACTCATTTACCCAGGTGCAGGCCGGCACTGAGGTTGTCAGGGTGCAGGATGTGACTGAGCTTCGTGTCAACATTTCGGTTCCCGAGAACCTGATGAGTGTGCTGCAGACGCCTGAGCGTTTCAGCGTTGTCGCCCAGCTTTCTGCCTATCCAGGACAGTCATTCGAGCTGGAATACCGTGAACACGCGACAGAAGCGGATCCTGTGACTCAGACTTATCCGATCAGTTTTGCACTGGATCGCAGTGAGGCGCCCGGCGCATTGCCCGGCATGACCGCCACTGTGATTGTCACCTCCCGTCAGGGTGCTATGCCTGACCTGATCACGGTGCCCGTCGCAGCACTGGATACCGCGGCAGATGGATCGTTCCGTCTGTGGGTTTACGATCAGCAGACAGCCCAGGTCTCACCACGAACGGTGACGGTAGGCACACTGGGCTCGGAGCGCGTGGAAATTGAGTCTGGCGTTCAGATTGGCGAGCAGATTGTCACAGCCGGAGCCCATTTGTTGCGTGATGGTATGCGAGTAACTCCTTACGTCTCTGTGCGCTAGGAAGGACGTACTACATGGACTTTGCGCGCTATGCTATTGAAAAGCCAGTTAATACCTGGCTGCTGATTATTGTTCTGCTGCTGGGCGGCTGGTGGGGTATCGAAACTGTCGGGCGACTCGAGGATCCTGCCTTCACCCTGAAGCAGGCGGTTGTGGTCACGCCTTATCCGGGCGCGACTGCCAGGGAAGTTGAACAGGAAGTCACCGAACATCTTGAGTCTGCCATCCAGCAGCTCGGCCAGTTGAAGCGTATCCGCTCCAAGTCGACGCCAGGGCGCTCCGAGATAACCGTCGAAATCCAGGATACCTATACTGGTGAGCAGATACCCCAGATATGGGATGAGCTGCGCCGCAAGGTGAATGATTTTCAGCGCAGTCTGCCAGAAGGTGCCGGACCGAGCATCGTCAATGATGACTTCAGTGATGTTTTTGGTATTTTCTATGCTGTAACCGCTGATGGCTACACAATCAGGGAAGTACGCGACATTTCCAGGTTCCTGCGGCGGGAGCTATTGACCGTCAATGGTGTGGCCAAGGTCGAAATTCGTGGTCTGCCAAACGAAGCCATTTACGTCGAAGTACCCAATGACAAGCTGATCAGTTCCGGCATCCCCTTGTCGCAGGTCATCAACAGTATTGAGTCCGAGAATGCGGTTCAGCCGGCTGGTGCTGCGAGAATTGGGGACTTGAATGTTCGCATCGCCAACTCCCCTGGTTTTGACAGCGTGGCCAATATTGAATCACTGCGGATCGGCCGGCCTGGCAGTACTGATCAGATCAGTCTGGTCGACATGGCGTCCGTTAGCCGTGAGGCCCAGGAAATCCCTGATCAGCCTATCCGTTTTAATGGTCAGGACGCCTTTACGCTGGCGGTTGCCGGCATTGCTGATGCCAATATTGTCGAAGTAGGGCAGGCGGTATCCGCCAAGCTGTCCGAATTGCAGACCCAGATTCCGCTTGGTGTTGAACTCCACCCGATCTATGAACAGCACATTGTTGTTGATGAGGCTATCAACGCCTTCATCGTTAATCTTGCAATGTCGGTTGCTATTGTTGTCGGCGTGCTTTGCCTGTTTATGGGATGGCGGGTAGGGCTGGTTGTCGGCCTGACTCTGTTACTCACCGTACTTGGCACCGTGTTTTTCATGCGCATCTTCAATATCGAGATGGAGCGTATCTCGCTGGGTGCACTGATTATTGCCATGGGCATGCTGGTTGATAATGCGATCGTTATTGCCGAAGGCATGCTGATCAATATGCAACGCGGCATGAAAGCCCACAAGGCCGCCAGCGAAGCTGCCGTGCGCACTCAGTGGCCGCTGCTGGGTGCGACCCTGATCGGTATCATGGCGTTCTCCGGTATCGGTCTGTCGCAGGACACCACAGGTGAATTCCTGTTCTCACTGTTTGCTGTGATCGGTATTTCACTGTTGCTTAGCTGGTTGCTGGCGGTCACCGTCACACCGCTGTTCGGTGACTACCTGTTGAAGGTCAAAGGCGGTGGCGATTCAGGGGCCGATCCCTATCGTGGCCTGTTCTACGCCCTGTACCGACGCATTCTGCATACAACACTGGCCATGCGGGCCGTTACCGTGGTTGCCTTGCTATTGATCACGGTGGTCAGTTACTGGGGCTTTGGGTCGGTCAAGCAGGCGTTTTTCCCTGATTCCAATACGCCCATTTTTTTTGTTGATTACCGACTGCCGCAGGGTAGCGATATCCGGGCCACGGCTCGTGATACTGCACGGCTGGACGAGCAGGTGCTGGCACTGCCAGGGGTGGAGAGTGTCGCCAGCTTTGTAGGGCAGGGTGCATCACGCTTTATGCTGACCTATGAGCCCGAGCAGCCAGATGATTCCTACGGCCACTTGATTGTCCGCACCGAAAGCCGTGATGTGATAGATGATCTGACAGCCCAGATCCGCACTGACCTGGCGCAACAATACCCAGCGGCAGATATCCGTACGCGACGTCTGGTATTTGGACCTGGCGCCGGTGCCAAACTGGAAGCGCGTTTCAGCGGCCCTGACCCACGCGAATTGCGGAGGCTGGCAGACGAAGCGATCACTGTGCTTTCGCAGGATCCCGATGTCATCGATCTGCGGCACAACTGGTACCAGCGCGAACTGGTCATCGCGCCGCAATTCAACGATGAGAGAGCGCGTCTTGCCGGTGTGGCCCGCAGCGATCTGGCGCAGACGCTGGAGTTTGCCAGCACTGGTGTACGCGCGGGATCATACCGTGAGGGCGATGAAAGGGTGCCCATCATCATTCGGCCGCCGGATCAGGAACGGCTGACGGTAGAGCGTTTTCAGGAGCGACTGGTCTGGAGCAGCGGCGAGCAGCGCTACGTGCCTATCACGCAGGTAGTCGACCAGTTCACGACAGATGCTGAAGAAACCATGATAATCCGCCGGGACAGGGCGAGGACGATCTCAGTCCTTGCAGACCCGGCCTCGGGTAAAACGGCTGATGAAGTACTGCGACAGGTGAGGCCACATATTGAGGCTATCCCGTTGCCGCCGGGTTACACATTGACCTGGGGTGGTGAGTTCGAGGCCTCTACCGAAGCGCAGGCCTCACTGGGTGCCCAACTGCCACTCAGTTTCCTGGCGATGCTGGTCATTTCAGTACTGATCTTTGGCAAAGTACGCCAGCCGCTGATCATCTGGCTGGTTGTGCCCATGTCGGTCTGCGGTGTGGTGGCAGGTCTGTTGCTCAGCAATCTGCCATTCAGTTTCACAGCCTTGCTGGGCCTGCTGAGTCTTTCGGGCATGCTGATGAAAAACGCAATTGTTCTGGTAGACGAAATTGACGCGCAGCGGGAAGAGGGCAAGGATGACTTTCTGGCAGTGGTTGA
Organism: Gammaproteobacteria bacterium UBA2675; assembly: GCA_002354805.1. Lineage (GTDB taxonomy): Bacteria > Pseudomonadota > Gammaproteobacteria > Pseudomonadales > Pseudohongiellaceae > Pseudohongiella. Next base: position 7,097 of record DEMH01000013.1, on the reverse strand, counting down.
TGCGTCGGTAAGTCGTCTGCGTCCTGTGTTCCTGGCAGCGGCGACGACCATCCTGGGTATGATTCCACTGCTGTCTGATGCATTTTTTGCGAGTATGGCGGTCACAATTATGGGCGGATTGGCGTTTGCGACCGTATTGACACTGGTGGCAGTGCCCGTGTTTTATGCGATATTGTTCCGCATCAAAGCTGCTGGCACCGCCACAGTTTAACGCCTGTCTTGCAGATATCGAGGTAAGTAAATGAAAAGAAAGATGATAATGAAATTTTCTGGTGCGCTACTGGGGGTACTCATGGCCGCAAGTGTTACTGCGCAGTCTACTTTGTCGGACGTTTTGAACCTGCGTGAGTACAGTGACACCTTTGCCAGTGCCGGACAGCCGACCGCCGAACAGTTCGAGGCCATCCGGGATGCTGGATACGAACGCGTCATCTACATCGCATTTACGACCAATGATAATGCGCTGGCGAACGCGGATCAGGTGGTCAAAGGCCTGGGCATGGACTACCTGCATATCCCGGTAGACTGGAATAACCCCACCAAGCGTGATTTCTATGCGTTTGCCGATGCCATGCAGCGCAATCCAGAACAGAAAACGCTGCTGCATTGCCAGGTCAATGCGCGTGCAACAGCTTTCAGTTTCATGTATCGCGTTGTCTATGAAGGTGTTCCGGTGGCAGAAGCCAAAGCCGACATGAATTCAGTATGGCAGCCCAATGAAACCTGGCGCGATCTGATATTTGACGTGCTGGCGGATCACGATATTTCACCAGAATGTGAAGGCTGTGACTGGACGCCGTCTCAGGTTGGTGGCTGATTCGATTCTGCCAAAGTCTCACCGGTGTTTACATTGTAAGCATCGGTGAGCAATGGAAATGGATCCGCACTGATAGATATATTTCATATAAAACAATCAGGTATTGGCTTTGCCTGGTGTGCTGACGTAGGTCAGGGGAGCCGGTTGTCCAGGTCCAGTGAGAAACTCCCATTGACTTTGTTGTTTACTGAAACCTTGTAATCGCCTGCCGCTAACTCAAAGACTGGTAAGGGTATAGTCTTCGAAAAAGCGACAGAATCAGCAGTGCAGCTGACTTCTGGCGGTGGCAAGGAATCAGGATCGAAGTATAGAAACACCTTAAATGCACTATCTGCCTTATCAATCGCGTATGAGCCTACTTCGACACAACTCGAAATCCAAGCTGAGACTTTCAAAAAGACCTGAACCGGACGCTCGGTTGTTTTGATAATTTCCAAAGCATCAACAGTGTTTATTAGCTGGCCTTCGTCAACTGATACAAGCGACCAGGACAGCTCAGATTCTTCGCTTCTTAGAGTCGCATTCAGAAATTTACCTGGCTCGCCTTCAAAACCTATGAACGGAATGGTCAGCGTATACTTCTGGTCAAAACTTAATTCAGTCGTAGCAGTCTGAGAAAATAGCGTCTGGGGTATTAGAACGGCCAACAAACCGATTAGCTGTAATTTCATTGCGGTATTCCTTTACGTTGCAAAATTACCCTGAGCGACAAATTTATACCACAGATACAGACGGGCACAATTCTCTGAGCTTACAAATAAAGTGCTAAACCTTTGTAATTTATTTAATTTGTAAAAACAAAGAGTTAGGCTAGGTAAATCCAAGAAAAAGGCTAAAGTTTTGGATAAAGCATCATTGTTTTACCTACGCTTCGACTTTACAAGTAAAGTCCTAAAGTTGTCGCTTGATTTTCGCATCTTTTGAGCATGTAGCCAGATTCGACTGCTTAAACTAAGGCTCTGGTCAGCCTCACGACCTATACCTCAGAAAGCTCAATCATCTTAATTATTATTTACCATAGTATTTGGATGTCTCAAGTCAATATCTTCTATTTCAAAGCGATTATCGTCTGCGCCACAGGTCGTGTAGGTAATTGCTGGCTAAAACGCCGAGCCAACTATAAGATGTGTCGATGTTAAAGGCTGCATGGCCAGGTTCTTACGATGTAGTCCCACTCTTTTAAATGCTCCGCTCGAGACTTATCAATCTGAAAACCCTGTGCTCCTCATTTTTTCTATAAATTTGGGTGTAGACAAGTTTCTGAATCGTCCCAAACGCGCAGACTTGTAAAGGTAGCTTGCCGTTTCAGGCGATTGCTTTTCCCCGGAATTTAGTCTAGTGGTATTTCTGCATTGCGTGCAGGCATGACTATCCCGATATGCGTGCGCACGCATAACAGGATAGCGAAGCGCTTTTTAGAAAGGATTTATTGGTTTTTCAGTCTATTAGAGGCTGCTCATGAGGGATTTCCATGTTGATATATCGTGCAGAAGGCTCCCAAAGAGCGAATGCATACGATACAAATGTTATACGCACGGAGTAATCTCGCCAATTAATAGTCAATTTCGCGATCACGACAGGCAGGTAATGCCCTAACAAACTGACTATATTGAATAAATTTGTTGGCTTGGTCTTTGCTTATGAACTGCTAGGCTTTACAACGAATATTAAGAGTGCCGGCCTAGCACGCGTTTCGGAGAAAATTCAACATGAAAGGAAACTTCGTGGCACGAACAATCCCCCCAGTCGCATTACTATTCTTATGCCTATCCACGAACGCTGCCTTCGCGTCTTTTGAGGATGAGGTTGCTCAGATGCTCGTAAATGCGTTTGACCCAAATGAACCAGGTGTTGCCGTCGTGGTGACTAAGAACGACGAGATCCTCTATTCTGGCGCGATAGGGACCGCAAATCTCGAGCTAGGCGTCCCTCTTACCGTGACGATGCCTTTTGAAGTAGCTTCAACAACTAAACAAATTACATCAGCGGCGATTCTAGTCCTTGAAGAACAGGGAAAATTGAACACAAGCGATAAGTTGTCAGTATATTTCCCGGATCACCCGTCAGGCGAGGCAACCATTGAGCAGTTGATGCAAAACATATCGGGGGCTTTCGTACCCGATCATTCTATGGGGTCTAACCGTGTGCGATCTGATTTAACGTCTCAAGAGAGACTGGAGCTTCTCCAGGAGGGGCAACCGTATTTCGCTCCAGGAGAGCGATATGCTTACAGCAATGCTGGTTATTGGCTATTGGGCGCCATCATCGAAGAAGTATCAGGCGAAAGCTATGCGGATTTCATCCAGGAAAACATATTCGATCCTCTTGGGATGACGAACTCCTACTACGGTTCCCACAGAAACCTTATAACGAATAGAGTTGCAGGCTACGATTATACAGAGGATGGAATCATGAACTCCAGCTATACGAGCGAGACATGGGCCTATTCCGCCGGTGGTCTCATTTCATCGGCTGTAGACATCGCAACCTGGAGCAACTCTCTCTTCAGCGGCAAAGTAGTATCATCCACAAACGTGGAACGTATGATTACGAAGGCCGAACTCAATTCTGGGGAGACCGTTCCCTACGGATACGGTTTAGCACTTGCTGAGCTTGAAGGTTACCGTACAGCCGAGCATGGTGGCGGACACTCAGGCTTTCTGGTACATACAACCCGACTGGTTGATGAAGATATATTTGTCGTGGTTCTGGCAAATAGTTTTTATATGACAAATGGATATCGTCCGCCGGCAGAGAAAAATCCAGCATTTATAGCCAGAAGACTAGCACTGATGGCTGCGGAATCGGAATAATTTTAGGGCCTTTGTTAGGAACCAGTGGGCTGCCAATGTTGCGTAACGGCACCATTCAGACCCAATGCGTATAACAATCGATTGCACGCGACCAGCTCTGCTGGCGCGTGAATACGGGCGTTACGTGAGCCCATGATCGAGACCAGAAGGCTTATTATCCGCCCATTCGCCGAAGCGGATCGAAAGACAACTGAGGCTCTACTTCAGGATCGAGCATTTATGGAGAACTCAATCACTGGGGCGCTAGACGCTAAAGGGTCGAAGCAGAGGTTTGATCAGATTCTATTGCATTCAGAATCTGGTTCTGGAAAGCAGGCTGTAACATTAAAGCCAACCAATCTGATTATTGGTTACTGTGGTGTCGAGCCTTTCGACTTAGCGGGAAATATAGAGAACGAACTGGGTTACAGGCTGATACCTCAATATCGAGGTTTGGGATTAGCAACAGAGGCTGCCCAAGCAGTTTCTAACAAGTACTTTGGAGCATTGTTTGCTTATGTAGACTCCGAGAACTCAAAGTCAATTAATGTTCTATCCAACATTGGGTTCTCATACACGGGTAAGTGCTCCGTAAATGGGAGAGAATATGAGCTCTTTCAAAGAATCACGTAACAATCAGCTGCAGCGGAGCAAATTCCGCTGCGCTTCATTTGCCCGCTGAGCTGGGCGTTAGATTGCCTCCCACAGGATGCGCTAAATGAAAACACTTGCAAAGCTATGGCAAGACGTGCGGTCAGCGAGTTCAGTTGCACTTGCAGAGCTGGAATCCGCACCTGGACCCAAACCAACTTCCCAGATGTGCGAATTTCTCATCCTCGGAGAGGATCAACGTATTGAGCTTCACACAGGAGTCGACCCTTTTGCACTGATGAGGAGTCTTTGGATGACTTGCGTGCACCGAAGGCGTCAAGGGGGATCGACAATTGCCATGCAGTTGGTACGTACACTAACACAGAGGTATGAGCGAACGATTTGGCGCAAAATGAGCGAAATTATTCTAGCAGTGCGCCTCACCAATACGTTTAATCGGAAGGACATTACCCGTATTTATCTGTGGGTGGCATATTACGGATGGAACATGCATGGATTTCAGCAGGCTTTCGAAGGAATTTCGAAGGTCACTGACATCGACTCTAAAATTGGCGCGGCTAATCTTGTAGCTCGCCTCAAGTACCCTCAACCACGTCATCCAAATGCACGGCAACTCGGTCGAATCAGTCAGAGAGTTCACCATCTTCTAGCGCTTGATTCGGGCTCTATAAAACGCGGTACTTTCTCAGGCATTTCAACTCATGGAACCATTTCGAATTCCTGATCCGCTTCGTAGTCTTAGAGGCGCACACCCAGAAGCGGAGGCGATACTTACAGCCGCACGTAGTGGCGGCAATAGTTCATGTGTCGCATTGGCGCGCCTATGGCTGACTGAAGGAATTCCGTATGCATTCGCTGAATGCCCGGCGATTTTCGAAGTGCTACGTGGATGGTTGGCGACCAGGCTCGACGTCGATCCTAAAGAGATCTCGCTTACCGGAAGCGCCAGAATCGGCAGCTCGATATCACCGGGTAAACGAGGAACTAAGTTCTCGCCAAGTTCTGATCTCGACTTGTTTGTGGTGTCAGAAACACTGTTCGGTAAGTTGAGGGATGAGTTCAACCATTGGACTTATGAGTTCGATGGTGGGATCGTTAAAGCTGCGAATTCTCGGGAACACGCTTTCTGGAAGGAGAATGCCGTGCGCGGGATCGGCCTTTTGGCTCGAGGATTTATTGATCAAAAAATGATCCCAAATCTGCCAAATTACCCGACAGTCAAGAGCATTAGCCAGGGCATGTGGCTGTTGACAGAAAAACTCCGGCTTACTGAGGGGGCGCCAACGCCTAAGTATGCATCCATCCGCTGTTATAGATCTTGGAATCATGCTATTCAGCAGATTTCACTCAACCTGGGAAGCATGGCGTGAGTCGTTGGAAGAACTGGGACTCTAACAAGCGCTTGCAGGCTGACACTGAACTTCTTTCCATCACGCACTACCGGGCTCCAGCCCAAAAATACCCCTTATGCACAGCGTTAAGCAACCGCCCAGGATCTGAGGTATGTCTGAAACGATAGTATGTGTGGTGCTCGGTTTAGCAGGGATAGCTGCAAACTACACCTAAAAATATCAGCTCAATATTAGGATAGAGGGACAACCAAACATGAAGAATTTTCTAATTTTTTGCTTAATCTTCCTACCTCCCACACTCGTGGCGCAGACTGGCTTTCCCATTTCAATCGGCAATAGCTATAGCCTCTATTCCGACGTGTTAAACGAAGACAGACCATACTTCGTCTCTCTTCCTGCTTCTTATCATGATCAAACGATCGTGCCCAAAGAATACCCTGTTATCTACATTCTAGATGGGGACATATATTTCCAATCGATGAGTGGTATGGCTCAATTTATGGGGTCTGGTATTAACGGGAACTACCAAATCCCTGAATTCATAGTTGTTGGTGTTCCAAACACCAACAGAATAAGAGATTTGACGCCGACTGAGTTAACGGATTTACCTCCCGGGCCACTGCCAGATGGGCTGTCTGAAACCGGCGGAGGGGATGAATTTTTAAGATTTCTCAACGAGGAATTATTCAGCAAGATTGAGTCTGAATACAGAACTATGCCATACAGGGTGTTAGCGGGGCACTCGATTGGCGGTCTATTAGGCCTCTACGCATTAATTGCCCATGACAGTATGTTCAACGCTTATATAATTATGGATCCGAGTTTGTGGTGGGAGCGGAAGATGCTCCTGGACATGGCTCGCGATCACTTTCCAGATTCCAGAACACCAACCAGCTCAGTTTATATTTCGTCTGCAAGGCTAATCTCGGACGGGAATTCACCCTCTATGGCAGAGGATGCGGAGCAATTCTCAGAAATCCTGGAAGAGACCTCCGAAAGTCATAATATCCGCTTTCGCTGGGACTACATGGAATCAGAGGACCATGGTTCGATTCCACTGATCAGTTTCTACAACGGTCTTAACTTTATTTTCTCAGGGTATAAGCCTGTTCATACCGAGATAGTGAACGATCCTGATGAGGTTGTGCGGACCTACGAGGAACTCTCGGAGAGTTTAGGCGCCACTTTCTTGCCACCGGAATCTGTACTGATACAAAGCGCATTGTTGGCGCTGAACCAATTTGGCGACCAGGAAAAGGCGATTGAAATACTCGAGCTCACGATTGGACTGTATCCTGGTTCATTCGGTGCATTAAATTCTCTGGGGACTATCCACTTGAATGCTGGCAATACAGAAGCAGCAGTTGGCTATTTCAATAGGTCGTTAGAGCAAAGGCCCGGTAATTCAGTGGCGTTAAGCCAATTGGAGAAAATTTCCGAATAGTGGGGCCAACAATTTCTGAGCCATTTATAGTTCGCTATGTTTTTGGCTAGCTCCCCTTGTAATCCCCCCGAAAAACCGGG
>DEMH01000015.1:287463-370857 GCA_002354805.1 Gammaproteobacteria bacterium UBA2675 | reverse complement strand
CTCGCAAAATGGGGGGATTACAGACCAGTTTCAATCTGTCGTAAAGCTCAGCGAATATGTTCAACTGCCTGACATTGAGGCGCTGCATTTCGTCCACGTAAAGAACGAGTGATTTGCAGCTTGCTTTATCCGCGGAGTCGATAAGGTAGTACACGACTGCATCGGCGAGATAATCGGCTCTATCTTTCTGTGTATGAGTCAGGTTGATTGAGTTGCAAAGCAGTCGGTAGATCGATGAAATGCTATTGTTGTCGCGCTGGGCAACCGAAAAATAAAGTGACGGTACACAAACGCCATTTCTGGTGTTTAAAGACGTTTTGATTTGTTGGAGTGCTTGGGTTTTTCCCAGACGTGCTTCGCCAAATACCAGGCCACCAGTTGCGCCTGTCCACATCCAGCGATGCAGCACCTCTAGAAGTCGGTTAGTCTCGGCTGTATCTAAGATAAACTCGTTAGGACTGTATAGCGGATGTAGGGGGTGAGACAAGTTATTCTTCATGATTGTCGTCCTTATCTCCGAGATGACTGGCGCCTTGAGTTGACCAACGAAACTTTATTTTCGCGTGTTTCTCGCCGAGAGTACCTCGTTCGACGGGGGCGGCGCCGTCGCTAGGATGTTGCATATTTATTGATGTTTTTCTGTCTAGATCAAGCGGGGAGAATTTACCGTTTGTAAATGCCTGATGAGCCTTTGCGACATCAAGCATGGATATTGCCCGCTTTTGATCCTTTAGTTTGAGGTGAAAATACTCTGCCAACTTATCTACAGAACGTATTTTCTTTACACCAACCTCTTTGTGTATTTTTTTTCGTAATTTAAGGCTGTGGGGGTATCGCAGCCAGCTTTTTGATACTTGGAGCTCACCAATGAACTGCCCGTTAGGCAGATAGGCTTTTAGAAATCGGATATCGTTACGGTCATATTCGATTACCACCTCTTCGTCTACGATTTTGCTGCTTCGCAGACACTCTCCGTAGTATTTTGCGTAACAAAAATTAATATAAGGAACGTTCTGGCTACTCGCCCTTTGAACAGCAACTGTCGAGCGATTCATGTTGGTGCTTAAATTTAACCTATCCACCTCAGGTAAACTAAAACCACATTGCTGCCGTGAATGCTCGATCACACAGTTCAATGGGGTCATACCTGCAAGGGAGGTTCGGGGCGTGACGTTACGGTCAGTCAGCGTCACCAGTAAAAGCTCAGTCAGCTCCTGCAGGGTGGTCAGTGGAAGTTTTCTGGCTTGTTTGGCTGAGGCTTTGATAGGATCGGCTGGGTGAGAACCGGTAGTGCTCGCTGGCCGATGAGTGACATGTAGGTTGATATGATTGAAAATACGCTCCACCTCAGCGCGAGCCTTGGGCTGAGCAGGTAGCCCGTAATGGACTGTTGCGCCCATTTTTCGACAAATCCAATCGGTAATAGCTTTGGAGTGGTGCATCCAGGCGTTGTCGAGCTGCACGGTGGAGAAGGTGAATAGCAATCCATCAATATTGCAGGGGAAGTTGCTACCTGGTGTGTACGCCAAACCAGGTGTGGTGAGGACCGGTAGCGGGCGAGGAGTAACGCATGCCTGAAGCAGATCCAACATGTCCTCTTCGGTTGGGTGTTGAGTTAACGCCACCGTCATCGCCAAGATACATTCGGTATCGACATCCGTCGCCACCAGAACGCTCACCCTCGGCAGCGCGATCGGAAGCGTCGTCCCGTTAATGGTAATCCCTAAACTTGTTTTTAGGTCGACAATTTGCTCGTCTATTTGAATGCGGCGCCCGGCATACCACTGCGTTGGAGAGCGCTTTTCGCGAAAGTCTCGCTCACGGCTTATCTCCAGTTTAGTTTTCAGCGCCTCTACGCGCTTATGGAAGTAAAGGCGAACCGACTCATAGGCACATCGAGCTGTACAGTAGGGATACTGGTTTTTTGGCCAATGGATGGCTGCGAGGAAGCGCTTAAATTCGCCATGGAAACTTTTCACCGAAAGCGTTTGTGCCGCAGGCGAGTCAGTCAGTCTAGCTAGCAACATTTGGTCGAGGCTCTCGGCAAGTCCCGGAGCCTGATGCAACAGCTGCGTAAATGCTACTGGTGCACCGATCTTGTTGGTTAGAGTGGGCAGGGGTTGCACGCGCGTTTTCTTACACACGTTCAAATGAGGCAGTAAGCCGTTGGCAAGAGCAGGAGAGCTGTTTCGATCGCCGCCCAGGCATCGGGTCATTATTTGGCTAACCCGGCCACTAGTCAGACCGTGCTCTAAGGCCACCCGCGTAATCGGCTCGCCGTTCAGTACGCGTGCGACGATTGAGCGGTTTCGCACGTATTGGCGTTGTAGCCTAACCGGCAGCTGGTCGGGCAGTAAGGCGGCCCAGTTGGCGATATCGCCAAGATTAGGATCTTGTTGCACACGTTCCCGCCAACTAATGGTCATAGAGTCACCACCGTGTCATAGCTAAGCGGGTTTTGAGTTAACGCGAGCTTTAAATCGCCTTTATGCGCTTTGCGCCACAGCGCGATTTCTCTTTCAAAAAAGCCTGTCGAGTGATGGGGTTTAATCAAGTCCCAGATGGTACTGCCGGGATGTGCGAGTGCGTCCACCATAATGTCGATTTCCTGCGGCTTGGTATCGAGGTGTCTACCAAGATGCAGTCGTTGACAGATCCTTAGCCAGTTCTGGGCTAGGACTTCATTTTGGTAAACCTCGTTGTTAGGGATTACCTTGTATTCGGCTCTCAATTTATCCGCAAAAAATGCGGTAAGTGAGCGGGTGGTTTCGGCGCTAATTTGCTGTGGGTCGGCTTTCAGTTCAACGACCTGTGGCGTCGCTTTGTGGCGAAGTACGTAAACATCAGGCGTGTAGCGTTTGACTCCAACGCGCAGGCGAAACGGCTGGGGTACGTAGCTAACTACTGTTGGATCGGCCTCTAGCAGGGCGGCGTACAGATATTCCGCGTAGGAGTGGAACTCGCACAGTATGGGCGCCTTGATCATGCATTGCTGGCGAAAATCACACGCGATCCTGAACCCCCGCGGTGCGCTGTGCTGTCTGGGCGTGAGATCATCGGCGCGCACGTTTGAGGCAGCTAATAAGCGCTCGATCGGTCCGATCAATTGGGTCATTTTTTTGTCACTCCTTATTCGGATCGAGGCAGGCGAGAAGGGCGCGTCCGGGCCTCGACAAGGGCATCGATTCTAAAAATCACTTGACGGGACATGACGAGGAGGGGATACTGAATTTTCTGAGGATTGAGCACCGCTCTCATCAAAGGCCGTCGCAGTGAACTGTGGCGGCTTTTGTCGTTTTTAGGTTTGTGTTTTCATCGTTTTCTCATCTCAATTTAATGGCGCCACGCTATCGAGGATAACCATCCGTGGAGGCTGCTGGTCGACCAAAATCACTGTCGCCAACCTAGGCATCTTTTCGCGATTTGCGAGGGCATTTTCAAATTTTCAGCAGGCGTATCCCTTATTCCCCTCTCAGCTATTTTTTGCGGTACGCACGGTTCTTTTTCTCTTATCACTGTTTTCCCGCCTATGCAAGTGGTATTCATTTGAGCGCCAGGCGCGCAATAAGTCTATTTATATCAATAACATAATATATGCTTAATTATTTCTGCCGTTGACGAAACTTTAGCGATTGAAATCGCGAGTAAAAAATACTTCTCACCTGATCGTCGCAATAATAAAGCCTAAAAACAGGCGTTCTAAAAGCCTGAGTGCCGGATGAAAAATATTTTCGGTACCACCCTAATTTGCTCTGATACGACTGTACCCTGATAAAACCGTTGACTCATCTGGTCATTTTGCTAAAAACAGTATTTGATTCAGAAATGCACCATAAACCTATATATTGGTGCACCACCAATTAACCCAGTATTACTTGTATTCACATATGTTTTGGCGTGTTAGACTCCCTTTAAAAGGTCACTAAAAAGTACCATTTTACGGAGTTCAAATGGTGCATTCTCCTACAAAAAATCATCGATTTTCCCAAGGCTCGAAACAGCTGTTCGCCCCCAGTGAGCCTCCAACAGCTGAGTTTCCGATCCAGATTGTGCATATAGACTGGGATCGACTTCGTGCCAAACGACCGATTCTGCTCGAGACCGTTCAACAGATGCCGGCCTACCTGATCAAGCCCGAGGTACTATTCCTGTTAGAAGAGGAGCGAGATCCGACCTATCGACTGATCATTGACCTAATGTGGAGCACCGGGGCGCGGATTTCCGAAGTGCTAGCCCTGAAACGAGACAGCTTTGTTGACGATGGCTATGGCTATGGCGTGATCCTGACATCGCTGAAACAGAAACCAGGCCGTCCCAGTAAGCTCTCCCTCCAGCGGTCCCCTAAACGGTACATCCCAATCCTAGACAACCAGCTAATTGATAAAATCCATGTGTACTTATATAAGGGGAAGTTCCGTCAAGGTCAGCGTATATTTCCGATGACACGGCAGACCGTTAATCGACGGATTAAGGCATTATGGGAAAGAGTAGGGGGAGAAGTGCCTTTTCCAATCAGCTGTCATACATTTCGGCATTCATTTGCGGTGCATCTACTGCTGCATGGTAGGCCACTGAAATATGTAGGTCAGCTGCTTGGCCATAAGTCGATTAGTAGCACGGAAATCTATACAAATGTGTTAACTATTGATGGCGAGCATTTTTTGCGTGGTGTGGATTTTCACTGAATGTCCGCTTACGACCCAAAGCGGACATTATTAAACAAGCTGTCCCAGAGTTTTCTATGAATAGAGGTCTATCAAGGGACACTAACTTGCTGTCTACCTAATTATATATTAAGAGAAACTCAGGGATGGTATTACCGCTAAAGAAAACAACGCAAGATGCTGAGCCCTACCAGCGGCGTGCCGAGATTGAACAGGTGCTTAGCTCACTCGATGGTCTCGCGCCTGATCAGTTGGTCGAACGCCTCACATGCACCCATCAGGCTGTGCCGTTTGAAGTGTTAATCTACTTTCTGCGTCACACCGAGTTAGAGCTGGGATCAAAGCACCTAGAGCCGATTTTTCGCACCTTTTATGGGCGGCTTGAAGCCGCGTTGCGGAAATCCGTGTCTGATACCTGGATTGATTACGCCGCAACCATCCGCGAAGAGCTTGCTGAGCGGATTGTAGAAATGATTGCGAAGGATCGAGACTCTGATGAGGAAAAAATGTACTACTGGGAGGTCAATTTTAATCATGCTCTGAGCAACTTGTGTACGGATGTACTGAGAAAACATGGTCCAGCACGCGAAACTGATCCTTTGATCAATGCTAGGCCTTTGACGGAGGAGAGCGACAGTGGGGAGGAAGTCAGCCACGAGGTTGACATTGCAGCTGCCGAATTTATCAATCCAAATCCGTCAAAAATTGACGAAGTCGCTTTCCGGTTGCGGCTTATGCACGCGATTAACGAACTACCGGTAGATGAACGGCGTGCGGTAGGGTTGTGGTTGCAGGGGATGCCAATTGAGTCACAAGACCCTGAGGCTGAGACCATTGCGCAAGCACTAGAATGCAGAGAAAGGACGGTAAGCAACCGGTTAAAACGTGCTTTCGAAAAACTGCGAATCGTAATGCAGGCGGAGGAACTACAATGAATACTACAACTCAAGTGTCAAAAGATAACGTTTTACACAAGTTCTCAGCAGAATCGAACCAGGATGCCGATACCTTGGCAAGATATTTGAAGCGCTATCCTCAGTATCGCGAAGCGCTCATTGATCTGTCCATTGAAATTTCTACTGCTCCGAAGTTTGATGAATTGGCTGTCGAGAAGCTTCCAGGCGACAATTCCAGACAGGCTTGGTCCAAATTTCAATCCTTGTTGAGTCCTACCGATCCCGCCTCGACAACTCCGCACCCAATGGATAATCCTCTGTCGAATCTAAGCGATGAGCGTTTTCGAGAACTTGCCAGAGAGTTGAATGTTAACCGCCTGTTCTTATCCCGTTTACGGGATTGCTCTATCCAGGTAGCCACTATTCCCCAGCAATTCTTGTCCGTAGTTGCACAGGCACTGAAAGTGTCAGTTGAGGGGCTGACAAGCGCCTTAGATTCCCCGCCTGTTGTTGCATCAGGTCTGCGGCATAAGGCTTCGGGAAAGCCAGGGGCGGGCGACAAAATCACTTTTGAAGAGGCGCTGACAAGTTCTGCATTAAGCGAAACACAACAAGCGGCGTTGAGGGAGATGAAGGACGAATAAATTATGGATGCCATAGAAGCGGCTCGACAACAGGCGGCTAAGCTGCATCAGGCCGCTTTTGCTCGGGGCATTGATACCAGCGCGTTGTTGTCTTTCGTCACGGGTGAGGCAGAGCGGCGCGGAATAGATGTTTATCCACTGTCCCAGGGAGACCCCCAACTTAATGGTGGGAGAGCCCTCTACGACAGCCAGTCAGGGATGATTCTCTATGAAGACGTGGGCAGTGATTTCGACAAAGCCTTTCTAATCGCTCATGAAATTGGTCATGTGGAGTTGGAAGGTGCTTCACAGGATGACCTCACTGAGGAAATTGATCCCGACCGATCTGCCGAAGCCCCAGCGGTGGGTGCCGAACGAGTGGTTGACTATGGCAGCCACGAGCGGCGCGAGATCGTTATGGATCTTTTTGCCCGCGAATTGCTGCTGCCCCGCAGTGTAGCAAGACGCTGGCACATCGACGAACAGCTGTCTTCCGAGGCTATCGCCGATCGATTACAAGCCCCGCTGAGTGTGGTTCAACAGCAGTTGCTCGATGCGTTACTGCTGCCTGCCATTACGCCACCGCCCGCAGAGTCCGCAGCAATACCCGTAGGTTTGGATGAATCCCAACGCAACGCCGCCTTACACCGTGGCAGTGCTTTCCAACTCCAAGCAGGACCAGGCACCGGTAAAACCCGCACTCTGGTGCATCGCATTGAGTCTTTGCTGGAGGAAGGGGTAGATCCTGGGGCTATCCTGGTGTTGACCTTCTCCAACAAGGCCGCTGGCGAGCTGCGCGAGCGTATCGCCGCCAAGTTTCCCGAGGCAGTGACGACTTTGTGGTTGGGTACCTTCCACTCTTTCGGGCTTGATATTGTGCACCGCTTTCATGACAGGTTGGGCTTATCCGAAAACCCCAGGGTGATTTCGCGCTACGAAGCTATCGAACTGCTTGAAGACGAAATAGCACGGCTTCCGCTTAAGCACTTTCGAAACCTCTACGATCCAACCCTAGACTTGGGCGACATGCTTGCGGCTATCTCGCGAGCGAAAGACGAAGTCGTGAACGCCACTGAATATCGGGCATTGGCAGAGGCGATGCTTGAGGCTTCTGGAGAGTTACCACCGGGCGATGATGCTGATAAGCAGCGTGAACGCGCTGAAAAATGCCTTGATGTAGCAGAGTTATATCAAGTTTATGAGACTTTATTGCAAGGTACCGACAGTGTTGATTTTGGTGATCTGGTTTCGCTACCTGTGCGCTTGGTGGAGTCAGAGCCAGAAGTTCAACAACTGCTCGCATCACGCCACAAACACATTTTGGTGGACGAGTACCAGGATGTTAACCGTGCCTCAGTGCGCTTGATCAAGGCCATTGCGGGGGAGGGCAAGCGGCTTTGGGTCGTCGGAGATTCACGCCAATCCATCTACCGTTTTCGGGGCGCTTCGTCGATCAATATGAGTCGCTTTATTGAGGACTTTCCCGGCGCACAAGTAGCAGGACTGGATATCAATTACCGCTCCTCGAGCGAAATTGTTGATCTCTATCGTCATTTTTCGATGGGCATGAAAGCCACAGAAGGAGCTTTGCCTTTGCAGCTCCATGCCCAAAATGGCTCATTGGGAAAACGGCCTGAATTACGGATGGCTACGACCCCTGATGACGAAATTGCCGTACTCGCTGCAGCGATAATGGAGAAGAAAAGTCAGGGTGTTGAATACCAAGATCAGGCCGTACTCTGTACTTCCAACAACCGCTTGAGCGAGATCGCTGCCAGCCTTGAAGTCCTCGGCCTGCCGGTGTTGTATCTAGGCAGCCTATTTGAACGTGAAGAAATCAAGGATCTGTTGTCACTGTTGTCGTTAGTTACCGACCGGCGCGCCACGGGCCTGGTGCGGGCGGCGACACTGCCGGACTATGCGCTTCGGCTGGAACACATCACTGCGCTACAGCAGCACCTGCGCGAAGCTGACCCCGATCCCTTGGGTTGGGGAACACTGGCCGATGAGGTGCCCGGTTTAGATGATCAAGCCCGGGAAAACCTCAAACGCCTGTCGACTGCTTTGGGCGATATTCCCACCAATGCAACCCCCTGGCCTGTGCTGGCAAGCCTGGTCATTGATCGATTGGGCTGGGCCAGGCAGGCGGCCATGGCCAATGATTTACAAGGCCAAATGAAGGGAATCGCCTTGTGGCAGCTGTTGAACTTTGCCCGCAACTCCATCAGCAGTAGCGGATTACCTATTGATAGACTGCTGTCGCGCATTCGCCGTATTGTATTGCTCTCAGAAGACCGTGACATGCGTCAACTCCCTCAGGCGGCGCATAGCATCAATGGCGTTCGCTTAATGACCATACATGCCAGTAAAGGTTTGGAGTTCAAGGTGGTGCATATCCCGGGTATGATCGCCACCGGATTGCCGGGTAGCAACAGGCCGCCGCGTTGTGTTCCCCCCGACGGGCTGATCGACGGAACAGAGGGCTTAACGGGGCTTGAGGCTATCAAGGCCGGGCACGAGGAAGAGGAAGAGTGTAAGTTTTTTGTGGCTACTTCGCGGGCTCAAAATGAGTTACTGCTTTACGCCTCTTCTGTACAAAACGATGGCAAAAACCGCAGCCGATCAAAATACATCGACCGCATTGCTTCGGTTATCCAACAACAGAATAGTCCGACTCGGCTCAGTCTTAACCCTGTGGAACCTGAGGTCTTAAGCCTCGATGAAGAAGCACTGCTGATCAGCGAAAAACAGCTCGGTTTGTATGACCGCTGTCCCAGACGGTTTCTCTACACCCATGCTTTGGCCTTGGCGGGCAAACGTACCGAGAGTGCGTTCATGCAAATGCACAGTGCGGTGTACGATGTGCTGGATTGGTTGGGACAGCAGCACAGCGAATCCACGCCAAGTGCTGGCGAACTGGAGGCTCAATTTACACAGTCGTGGCTCAATCGGGGCCCTGTGGATCATGGCTATGCAGAGGACTATCGCCGAATTGGGGAGCGCTTGGTGCAATACCTGATCGAGACTCGCCTGGGGCGTAAGCTGGTCAAGCCTGAGGTGCTGCAGCTGTCTTTTCCAGAAGGCGAGATTAGCGTTTTACCCGATGAGATGACACTCGATACAGACGGCAAGTACAGCATTCGGCGCGTCAAATCCGGTAAAAAGAGCAGCGACGAATTTGACCGTATTGAATACACGCTATTGCTGGAAGCAGCAGAGCGTCAGTTTGGGCATGGCACTCGAGTGGAGGCAGTGCACTTGGCTGGCGAAACCCAGGAGCAGGTTACTGTGACCGACCTCAAAAAATCAGCGCGCCTTAGCAAAACCCGATCGGCCATGAGTGCCATTGCCCAGGGGCACTTTCCTGCAAAGCCTGAAAATCGCACTTGCCCTCGCTGCCCGAGCTTTTTCATCTGTGGCAAAGTCCCGGCAGGAAAAATTGCTATAAAAAAGTAGATTGAGCTTTCCGGTCAGGAAGATTCGCTTCGATTAACCCCTTGAACGGCTAAGAAACCGCATGTCGCGGCGAGCCATCAAGAGGTTATTCGATTATGAACGATGTTACTTACTCCAACGAAAAGCGTGTTAAGCGCGAAAATATAGCCCTTTGCCGTCAAGAGGGCCGCCCACTGTCCATTGCGGAGCACTACCTAATACAGGTGCTAGATCCCAACGGGCAGGGCACCTTGGTTGAAATTGACGATCCGGTGCCTACCGGTCGACAAATCCTGAGTGCTGCAGGCAAAACCCCGGTTGAAAACCACCTGCTGTTACTGTTTGACGACAAAGGCGAGCTCGAAGCGGTAGACCTCGATGATACGGTGGACGTGTATCAACGTGGCGTTGAGCAGTTTTTTGCCTTCGATAGCGATCGCCTCTTCTATGTCGTCTTGAACGGACAGCGTTTTCCCTGGGGGCAGGCCCACATTGGTGAGGATGTGCTGCGCCGTGTCGGCGGCATTGCTGAGAATCAAGACATCTGGTTGGAGCGTCGTAACGAGCCGGATCAGCTTTTAAGTGATGGGGACTATGTTGATTTGGATGAGCTTGGTCTCGAAAAACTCTACACTCAGCGCAAAACCTGGAAGCTGAACGTGCAGGGCGTTACCGTAAATATCGAACAACCGACGATTGTTGCCAGCGATGCACTTAAGGCGGCCGGCTTTAATCCAGACAAGGGTTGGATACTGGTGCTCAAGGTGAAGGGCGAGCGAAAGCAAGTCATTGAAATGAGCGATGTCATTGACCTGCGAAAGCCAGGTATCGAAAAGCTACGTCTAACGCCGGCAGAAATCAACAATGGTGAGGCGGCAGGTCCCCTCAGCCCCGCCTTTGAGTTTACCCTGCTTGACAAAGATGTCGCTTATTTAGACCACCTGGGGCTTGATTGGGAGACTCGCCTGGTCGGGGAACGGCGTTGGTTGCTCATTCATAATCACCTCTTGCCGAGTGGTTATAACTGTGAGCAGGTAGATCTCGCTATAGAAATTCCGACTACTTACCCGGATGCGACGCTTGATATGTTCTTCGTTCACCCCGTCCTGACGCTGGCCAATGGTGGCAACATTGCTCAGACTGAAAGCCGGATAAATATTCTTGGAAACGTCTACCAGCGATGGAGTCGCCACCTCAACGGTATCACACAATGGAACCCTTTAACTGACAGTGTAATAACTCACTTGGCCGTTGTAGAAGAGTCGCTACTGCGGGAGGTGCGAAAATGAGTGCAACCATTAATCAGCACATCAAATTAGCGATCAGTGAGGCTCATCATGCCAAACTGCGCGAGCACCTTTTCCCCGGCGATGGCCTGGAGGCCGCCGCTATTGTACTCTGCGCCCAAAGTGCTGCACATCGCTATGTAGTCAATCAGATTCTGTTGGTTGACCACGCTGATTGTAGAGTGCGATCTCCTGATCGTATCTGTTGGCCTGGCAGTTTCATCGAGGCAGCCATTGAACTGGCTGAGACTCATGCCCTGTCGATTGTGCTTATGCACTCGCATCCCGGCGGTCTGTTGAGGTTCTCAGCCATTGATGATGAGAGTGATTTAGATGTTGTGCCCGCGTTATTCGAGGCAAGCGAATCGCCTTCGATCCGACATGGCTCGGCTATCATGACACCAGACGGTGCCATTTGCGCGCGCTTCTATGATCGCCAGCTGGTGACCACGCATGTCAGCGCCGTGCACCTCGCGGGCGATGAGTTGCTAACCTGGCAAGCATCTGAGCAGGGGAGTTTACTACCTATCCCCATGGCTTTCTCTACCGAAATGGGGCGTCACCTTAAAAGCTTCACCGCTTGTGTGGTTGGGGTATCGGGTACTGGGTCCATCGTGGTAGAACAACTGGCCCGACTTGGCTTCGGCCGGTTGATCCTGATCGATTTTGATGAAATTGAATTCAAGAACCTTAATCGTATTCTTAACGCTACTCTGGACGATGCCCGAAACAGTACAGCTAAGGTGGCTAGGTTTGCGTCGGTTATTCCCACATACCGAGATGATATCGAAGTGATTACACTTAAAGCCAGTATTGCTACTCGAAAGGGCATTGAACTGGCGGGTGAAGCTGACGTGCTATTTTGCTGTGTCGACAGTTTTGATGGGCGGCAAGTCTGTGACCGCATTGCAGCAGCGTTCCTGCAGCCACTATTTGATGTAGCCGTTACTATCCCCACCTACCAGAGTGCAGCTGGAGTCGCTGTTGGCGATGTATGTGGGCGGGTGGACTATGTGAAGCCTGGTGGCAGTACCTTGGCGGATCGCGGGGTCTACACTCCAGAAGCTCTGCGCCGAGAATACTTGCAACATGTGGCGCCAAATGAGTTAGCCGAACAAGTAGCAGAGGGGTATATCAAAGGCGTCGCCGAAGAAGCGCCATCGGTTATCTCGCTAAATATGCGTGCTGCCAGCGATTGTGTCATGGAGTTTATTGCGCGGGCATACCCATTTCGCCAGGAACCTAATGCCGAACGGGCCCGCACCCAATTTTCACTGGCCGCGGGGGAAGAGGAATTTATGGGTGAAACAGACTTTAGCTGCGCGCTGAATCCTCACCTTGGTCGTGGTTTAATTGAGCCTCTGCTGGGTATGCCGCGTTTTGCCATCAGTGAGGTGAGAGCATGAAATGGCCCCGTTGGATACTAAAGCAGGCAGAGAAATTTCTTCCTGCGCGACGCGTCACAATTGTTGACGCCGATACACCACCGCAGAAACTACCCCGACGCAATTTGGTGCTAGCCCAAGAAGACAACGAAGATTGGGCTGTGGCATTTTGTTGCCCCTGCGGGTGTGGTAAACGGGTAGAGTTGTTACTGATCGAGGAGGCCGAGCCCCACTGGTCTATCAATATCAATAAGGAGGGCAAACCCACGTTGCACCCCTCCGTCTGGCTCAAAGGAGGATGCAAATCTCACTTTTGGTTACGAAACGGAAAAATTATCTGGGTTTGAAGAAATGGCCAGCAAGCATAAAGTTTTTAAAACAACCTGTTTTAAGGTTAGAAGGGAATAATTGGCGAATGTTTTAGCGATTTACATGGAGGATTTTAGTAATTTAGTTGTAAGCTCAAAGAGCACAGGAAATATTATTAAATCCCATATTAATAATGTAGGGCATAGCTATTCAGGCAGGTGTCTTCAGCTATTTATTTTCTGGGTTACCGATTTAGCACTTTTCTGGGAAATTCAGTACTTTTCTTGGAAAAGTTTAGCACTTTAGTTGTTCGCACATTCTCTAACGGGGTGGTATATAGACTAACCCACTATTTCCGGTAATCTTTATTACCGGAAATAGTGTTATCGTGTGGAATCAGCTTCTGCGGTGTGGGTAGTTATTTGAAGTAAACTGAATAACAACCTCAATTTGCAGCAGTCTCGGCTTTTTGCAGTATAACCCTGTTACGTCCCTGCGACTTGGCCTGATACAACGCCTTGTCGGCCGCTACAAGTAACATATCAGCGTCAATCTCCATTGTCGGTTTGATTGGTGCGATTCCTATTGAAATGGTAGCGCTGAAGACCTTTCCTTCGACTGAAAACTTCAACTCCTGAAAGCGTTGCCTGAAATCGTCAAGTACTTTGAATGCCTCATTGCTGCCGCAGTTACACATAATCACGACGAACTCCTCGCCGCCGTAGCGTCCAAGTACGTCCGTTCTTCGCAATCGCATCCGAAGTAATGTCGCCACCGAGGCAATGACCTCATCTCCCATGGCATGGCCGAATTGGTCGTTAACCTGCTTGAAATGGTCTATGTCCATCATGGCAACACATAATTCTTCCTTTTTACGACGTGCGAGACCTAATTCTCTGCGCAATGCGTCTTTGATGGCTGCATGTTTAAGCAAACTTGTCAGGCTGTCTTTAGTCATCAGATCAATCAACTGCCGTGAGCGAGCCACCTTTGACTTGACCACGGTAACGAGGTGCTCGTTAGTAATTGGTTTTACCAGAAAGTCGTCTGCTCCTTGCTTGAGAGCAAGTAATTGAAGATGGGGATCGTGCTCGGCGGACAAATAGACAATAGGCAGTCCAACCCATCGCGCGTATTGTCGGATCACAGCAGCAAGGTTCTGGCCACTGATTCCAGGCATTTGCAGGTCCATCAAAATCACATCAGGGGTGTTCGATTCCAAAACTGAGATGACTTTCTCAGGTCTGGCGAGAATTTCTGCCTGCATCCCCGCCCCGATGAGCACCTGTTGGTAGTACTGTGCCAACATCTCATCATCATCGATAATCAGCACTTTCTCTGCAGGCGCATGCATATTTGCCACGACCTGTTCGATCCGATTTATCAGTTTTGGTACATCGAGGGGTTTGACGAAATAGGCTTGCGCGCCCAGGCTGGCTGCCTCAAGTCGTGCAGCAAAATCGCCTTTGCTGCTGATAAAAATGACGCGCGAGGATGTGTTCTGGAAAAATTGGCATTGAGAGACATAGTCAGTAGAAGGATTCTCGTCTTCCGATGAAAGGTCCAGCAACAAAATTTGCGGCTGCTCCTCTGCAAAGGCTGATGCCAGTTCGCTAAGCCTGGTAAAAAGTCGCGCTGAAAAATTAAATGATTCCAGATGGGCCATCAGCGTTGCGCCCAGTTGGGGCTCACCCTCAAGCAGCCATATTTGATCGAGTAACAGCTTGTTAATGGTTGCAGGTGTTGCACCGGCCCCCAGAGGGAGGTTCGCGTTAGGACTTGGGCCAGTTTTTGCGAACAGGCTAAGAGAGTCCAGCGCATCTTTAAGCTGTAGGGCTTCATTGCCGGGACCACCTTCTGCCGCTTTCGAAGACAAAATGCTATCAAGGTTCTGATTCAGTTCAGCGGCTCGCTCACTGAGTACTGTCAAACCGAATGTACCTGCAGATCCAGCCAGTTTGTGTAATTCCTGTCCCAGTGTTATTAACCGGTCTCGATTTGGTGCAGTCTGTTGTAGCTCCCGCGCCAACACGGATATCTGGTCCAGTATGCCTGGCAGTTTCTTCAGGTACTCATCTTGAATTGCCTGTAACTGCTCATTTAAATTCAAGACTCCTCCTCCGTGAGACGCCACAAATCTTTGACCTGTTGGGCCAGTGTCATTGGGTCAAAAGGCTTGGGAATGACGCCGACAGCACCCAGGCTTTTAAAACGTTCTATTTCATGCGCCTGTACTTTGGCTGTCATGAATGCAACGGGAACTTTATGCAGTTGAGGATGCTCGCGCAGGGCTTTTAAGGTGCTAGGCCCGTCCATTCCGGGCATCATCACATCCAGTAGTATCATCTGCGGTAAAAAACGTTCGGCCTGGCTAACGGCAAGATTCCCGCGTTCACACAGGCTTACAGTCATGCCACCCACCACTTCGAGTGCCAGTTTGGCGACGGCTCGGATATCTGGCTCATCTTCTACATACATGACACGAATCAAATCACTCATCCGAAACCTCTTCGCTACTGCTACTGCTGAAATAGATGGCTCGCTGCGTCAGGCCTCTGTTTTCCCGGAATCGGGGTCATTATAAAGCGGGAACTCAACCCAAAAGCAACAACCTTCAGGTCGCTCGGCTTCAAATCCTATGCGGCCGCCCATCTGCTCAGTTAGCTCCTTGCTGATTGCCAGACCCAGACCTGTGCCCGCTTTCTGTCGACTGTCTCCAGTTTCAGCCTGAGCAAAACGCTGGAAAATATGGTCTTGAAAACTTTCAGGAATACCTGACCCCTGATCCAGCACCTGAAATCTGATCCGATCTGACTCCAGGGCTGTTGTAATACAAACCTGTCCACCTGATGGCGAAAACTTAATGGCGTTACTGAGGAGATTAGTCAAAACCTGCTGAAAACGGGCAGCATCCACCCAAATACTGGCTGATGTGTTCACGTCCTCTTTTAGTTCCACGTTCTGTATCTTCGCCAACGGTTGTAAGTCAGAAACCGCAGAATGCACGAGGTCTGCACTATCTTGTTTGTCAGGGTACAGCACCATACGGCCTGCCATCAGCTTTTCAACATCCAGTAAATCGTTAACCAGAGAAGCAAGACGCTGACTGTTGTTATGGGCAATTTCCACCATGGATTGCACGGGGTCGGGTAAGGAGCCGATAGAGCCTGACCGCATCAGACCCAGCGCACCTGTAATGGCTGTCAATGGCGTGCGCAACTCATGACTGACCGTTGAAATAAACTGGTCCTTAAGTGTCTGGTTGCGCAATCTTTCCGAGATATCTTCAGCTATACCAAGGTAACCGCGGACATTCCCCTGCAGATCAGTTAGAGCACTGATGACGGCCTGGACGGGAATCAGGTGGCCGTCACGATGCTTATAGTGAATCATCAATTCTTCAGTACCGCCCTGACTTATTCTGTAAGTCAGCAGCTCGTTTCCAATCAACTGTCTTCCCAGCTCACCCGATATTTGTGCGGCCCTTTCTCGCAGTTCATCACGAAGCAAAAAAATGTCGGGTTGTTGTTTGCCGATCATTTCGTCGGCAGAGTATCCCAGCATCCGCTCTGCTCCATTGTTAAACACGATAATGGTGCCCGATAGATCAGTTGCGATAATTGCGAAAGACCGTGCCGCAGACAACACTGAATCCAATAAGTCATTCGTCTCGCTCAGTTCAGCGGTGCGCGTCAGCACTTCCGAATCCAGTTGCTGGAGCAAGTTGCGTTGCCAGATCATGCGCAGTGTCGAACCCAGAAAGACGGCTATTAACAGCGAAATCAATACACCCGTGACACGCAGTGGCATCACCTGGCTGCGGGCGTCTTCTGGCAGTTGAATAGCCATCTGCCACTCACCACCGGGTATTCGGACAGGGGTTAGTTCAAGCGGCGAATTGAAATATTCAGAATCCCCGAAAAAAGTCCTGCCAGCCCGGCCTTCGTCATCGACATTGCGCAAAGAGATTCGAGTTGAGAGGTCTCCAGCAGCAGATCGAATCAAAGCAAAAAGACTGTCTGCATCAATGACGGTACTAAGCAGGCCCCAATAACTGCCGTTAATGTAAACAGGGGATCGATAAATCAATCCATTGCCGCCCTGAACAAGTTCCAACGGGCCGCTGAGTGTGCCCTGCCCTGTTTCCATGACTTTCTGGATTGCTGGCCACTGTTCAGGCAGGTCGGCGTAATTCAGGCCCAGAACGGACTCATTGCCTGCCTCTGGATACACCCAGGTCAGTTGGTTCCCAGGTGCCAGGCCAATGTTTCGAAAATGCTGGTTGCGCTCAAAAATCAAAGCCAGAATACGTTGAATTTCTTCGTCTTCAATATTTCCTTCTCGAGCAACAATATAGGATTCAACACCAGTTGCCAGAAATGCAGCCTGATTAATCTCTGACTCTAGAAAGGCGCGTAGCTGGGCTCCGCGATCCAGAGTGTCTGACCGCAACTGCTGTAGTGAGGCTTCACGATAAGCTCTTACAGCAAATTCAGTTAATAACAACATCGCAATAAATAATGCGATTTCTATGAACAAGAAATGGGTTTTGTTTCTGGAGTAGAAAGTTGCCAAGCGAATCAAATCTCTTCTCCGCCCGATGTGCGAGCCTGTAAATCGACGTAAAAGCGGGAGCCTTGAGTGACTGCTGAATTGAAACCAATCTGCCCCCCCATTTTTTCCACAAGCTCTCGTGTAATGGCCAGGCCTAAACCGGTCCCCCCCTTTTGCCGTGAGTCAGTTGAATCAGCTTGTGAGAATTTTTGGAAAATTCGGTTCTTGAACTCTTCGGGTATTCCGGGCCCCTTGTCAATGACATTGATGCGTACACCCTGCTCCCGCTCTTCCAGGCTGATGATAACCTCCTCACGGTGCGGAGAAAATTTGATGGCGTTTGACAAGAGATTGGCCATAACTTGCATTAGTCGGGTCGAATCAGCCAGAACTTCATGGTCCCCGGTGTCATCAATACAGCGCAACTGAACCTGATACTGTCTGGCGTACGGCATGTTTTCACGGATGGATGCTTCTACCAAAGGTTTGAGCTTTTGCCATTGCAAGTTGATTCTCAATTTGCCAAGTAACATCTGTTCCATGTCGAGCAGATCATTTATCAACAAAAGGAGACGCTGACTGTTTTTTTCAGCGATCGTCACCATGTCATTAAATGGCCCATCAGGTGTGCCAAGCGAACCGGAAGCCATTAGTTTAAGGGCACCGTGTATAGCTGTGAGGGGCGTCCGCAGCTCATGGCTGACTGTCGAAATAAACTCATTTTTCATACGATCCAGACGTTTACGATCGGAAATGTCCTCAATGATGGACCAGATCAGTTTCTGGCCGTTGGCATCTGTCACGACCATGCCATTCAACAAAACCGGGTAACGACTACCGTCTTTGCGGATGTACTCCTTTTCATAAGGTCCGTAGCGCCCTGTTTTCTCCATGTTCTGTAACTGAATTTGCTCCTGTTCAGCATATTCCTCTGGTGTCACCTGCCAGTAGCTCAACTGTCGAAACTCCTCTTCGGAGTAGCCGGTGGGTGCAAGCAGCGCGGGGTTGATATCAATAAATGTCCCGGTTTCAAAATCATTAAGTGCAATTCCCAGCGGGGAGAGCTCGAACAGACCGCGCAAACGTGCTTCGCTGATACTTAACGCCTGTTGCGTTTCAATCTGTTTGGTGATGTCGGCGTGTGTGCCTGTCATCATAAGAGGCTCTCCATTCGCGTTTCGGCTGATCAGCTTGCCTCTGTCATGCACCCAGACCCAATGCCCCAGTTTGTGTTTCATTCGACATACAAAATCGTAGAAATCGGAATTCCCTGCAAAGTGTGCTTCCAATGCCTGCCCGGACTTCTCCAGATCACCTGGATGGGCCAGATTCATCCATGTCTCAATACTAACAGGTGCCAGTTCCTCAAGTTTGTACCCGACGATATTGGCCCAACGCTCATTAAAAACAGTTTCTCCGGTTTGAACGTTCCACTCCCATGTTCCAATATTGGTGCCTTCGATAAAGGATGCGAGTCGTTGTTCAGCACGCTCGGCGCGCAAGAGCTGGCCGCGAAGGTGAGTTTGCATTAGTTCCTGTTCAACGAGATCCGCCAGGTCGCGTAGCAAAATCTTGTCCTGGCTCGTAAATGATCGAGGTTGAGGATGAATTAAACACAGAGTGCCAATATTCTGATCATTGGAGGCTTTTAATGGCGCACCGGCATAAAACCGTATATTGGGTGCGTTTGTCACCAGCGGGTTGTCGCTAAATCGTGGGTCCTCATGGGTGTCTGAAATAACCAGGAAATCGTCCTGCAAGATGGTGTGACCGCAAAAGGAAACACTGCGATCAGTTTGAGTGACCTCAAGCCCCTGGCGAGATTTGAACCACTGAATGTCTTCTGCGACCAGAGAAATCAATGCGCTCTCAACACCAAACAGGCGCTGAGCCAATCGCGTGATGCGGTCAAATCGAGGCTCGGCTTCTGTAAACAATAACTCAAGATCGTGTAATGCCTTCAAGCGCTCAGGTTCGTTACAGGGTATTGAAGGTTTCTGCATGAGCGCCTCCAAGGCGGGCCTCTTTCTGGATCTCGGAAAGACTTACAGCAATTTCTGTGTTCAGCTTACACCACCCTTCCTGTCTTAAACCATTCAGTTTCGCTGATGTCATTGCTGAACAAGGGTTTGGAAGAGAGGTATCCCTGAAAATTGTCGCAACCGATTTCTTTAAGATAATTAAGTTGCTCAATTGTTTCTACACCCTCCGCCACCACTTTCATACCAGTTCCGTGTCCTAGTTGGACCATCGTGGTTAAGAGCTCGTCCTCGCTTGATTCTGACCAGGAGTTGATAAAGCTGCGATCGACTTTCAGCGCAGATGCCTTTATTTTGCTCAGGTAACTTAATGAGCTATAGCCTGTACCAAAATCATCCAGTGCCAGTTTCACGCCTAATGCTTTTAGCTCGTTAATTGACTTGGACGCATTATTCCAGTCAGCAAGCAAAACAGTTTCAGTAATTTCAAGTAGCACACAGCTTGGTGGCAGCTGGTGGTACTGCAGCAGGTGTTTCAGGACACGAATAAAGTCCGGCTCCTGAATATCGCGGGCCGACAGGTTGACGGACACAAACAGATCCGGGTGCACAGTGAGCCAGTTCGCCAGCTGTTCTAACGCCAATCCCAGCATGGATTTTGTCAGCTGAGTAATGAACCCTTGCTCTTCCAGGACAGGTATGAACTCCAGTGGTGGAACAAGACCTCGAGCTGGATGTTGCCATCGGGCAAGTGCTTCAAAACCTGTCAATCGTCCATCTGCCACAGAAAAAATAGGCTGGTACACCGCAACAAATTGTCCATCTGTCAGGCCACGCCTGATCTCCTGAGCCAGATCAAACTTCAGTACCTCTTGCTTTCTCATGGAAGCATTAAAGTAACGGATACAGGTTTCCGTCGAACGTCTGGCGGCGAACAGGGCTGTATCCAGATACTGCAACAGTTCATCTGCTCTGTTGCTATCCTTCGGCGCAATGACAACGCCAATGTCTGCCGAAAGAACAACATTCCTTTGATCACCAAACTGCATAGGTTTACTCGTTTCAACAGCGAGTTTTTTTGTAAGAGTGTTAATAGTTGATGGGTCAGTAGTCACTGCCGTCATTACCAAAAATTCATCGCCACTTTCGCGACACAGCAGGTCATCCATCGATAAACTTTGCGACAACTCCCATGCCAGACGTTGTAAAACCTGATTGCCAGTGAAATACCCGTATAAATTATTCACGGTATGAAAATGCCTGATATCGATTTTCAGTACCGCAAATTGCTCACCAGGATTCAAATTATTCAGTTGAGACTGAAGTGCCTTGCGAAATGTTTTTAGAGAAGGGAGAGCTGTGAGTGGGTCATTTTGATGCAAGTGCTGATCGTAATTAATATAGCTACCAGTCAGGTGCTTGTGTTTGCGCGCCGACCGGGCCTTGATCACCATGTTCAGTCGCCAGGGCTCGATGGGTTTGTTAATAAATTCATCGCTGGTTAGTCTGGCACAGGCTAGCCTGACGTCTGTGTCAGCAGAGGCAGACATAAACAGAAGCGAAATGTGAGAAAAACGTTCATGTTGACGAATCAGTTGCCCGAGCTCAATGCCATTAAATTCGGGCATGTAGACATCTATCAGTACAAGGTCGACGGACTCCTGCTCAAGCAAGTTTAAGGCTTCTGTCGCACAGCTTGCGGTATGAACAGCATAGCCGGATCGGGTTAAAATTGATTCGTAAAGAATGAGAAGATCAGTATCATCGTCGACCAGCAACACACGAAATGCGTCCGCTGGTTGCAGGTCGAGCTCCGAACCCAGAATAAACAGCAGGCGATGCTGGTCAAGCGGCTTACTCAAGAAAAAATTTCCACCAGCCCGCACTGCCGTCAATCTGAGGTCTATTGAATCAAAGGCAGACACGAAAATTACCGGGACGGGTTGGCCGTTTCGTTCCTGCCAGCTTAACACGGTCTGGGCGCCTGCCTCGCGTTGACCATAGAAGTCCATGTCGACTATTACGGCCTTGGGCGAGTAGCGTGCGACCGCGTCTTCAAATCCGGCTATATCGTTCAGACTGAATACGGTGTAACCGTGATTTCTTAGAAAGTGGCACAACTTAAGGCAAAAATCCGTGTCGTCATCAACAACCAGTATTCGGACTTCGTCTGGATTGTGATCCGGGCCGGTGAGGTCCGATGTCGAAGTAACTAGCCCCGTGGCCGAATCCTGGCTGGACTCGTCAATTCGGAGGCGGGCAAGCAGCTTTTTGACCGACTCGGTCAGTTGGGTCAAAAGGTCGTCCGACAGCTGTTTTTCCGGATGGTCAACCGTGTTTTCAAGGGCGCTGGCTAACTGGGACAACTGTTCGAAACCATATGCTCGACCTGAACCAGCAAGCCGATGGGCGAGCATGGTAATTTGCTCCAGATGAGCGGGGTGCTGTTCCTGTTGAAACAATAACCAGTATCGCTCGATTTCTGATCGATAGTTTACCAGGTTTTGCCTGTAGCGATCGCGTAACACGGCGAGTTCACTATCGAACTGAGAGTTCATTCACGCGCTCCTTGCTGAAATACGGCAGAACCAAATATATACTTTATATAATATATGGTTAGGTGGCTATTCTAAAGTTTGCTTTAGATTATGACAGTGTCCCACCGAGTCGCCACTGAAAACAGTAATGTAGTCCGATTATGCCTTACTTACGATTCATATTGGAAATTCAGCAAAACTGCATAAGGTAATTTCGACTGGGTTTCATACTCAGCTGGAACAGAGCCTGATTTGTTTGTAGTATTAGGGCATATCAATCACAAGGTTCGCAGACGCGACCCTGGACATTTAGTTGATTACACAATCGCTGATCCGAGTTACAAGCCTGATCCTGATGCTGCTCCTGCCACTGCAGGCGCTGGCTAGTGGTCTGTTAGCCTGCGAACAGCATCAGATGTCGGAGATGTCACAACCGAATCAAGTCAGTGAGCAAGATTCTCATGCGTTGACTACCGCAACACCCGATTGTCATGGACAGTCAGTACAGAGAGCCTCGTCCCCAGACGAAAGCAGTATTCCGCTTACGCCTGAACTCGAATGTCGCCATTGTATCAATACCTGCCAAACCAAACTCGGCCTGGACGACTCAAATAGTGGCCGTCTGTCCGCATGCGTGTCTGCTGACTCGCTGAATAATGGCGTCTCAGTCACACTTCCCGGTTATAACAATCTCCCCCAACGCCCCCCTTGCGCATGATCCTTTCGTTGTTCTTCTAGCACGTCGCCCGCGTTTTATTATGCGATAACGCGTGGTGATATGGTTTAGCAATATTGTGACGTTTAGGGTGCTCGCCATGAGCATTAAACGCCGAAAGGATTAAAAATGATCTGCGAATCACTGTCACGCGGCTTCGTGTTGCTGACATTAACGTTTCTTGTTGGGTGCAGCAGCCTGCAACCGCCAGCTGATACAAACCTGATCTCACCGTTAGCTGTAATCGCAGCCAACTTGGGGTCTGAGCACAGACAATCAATATCGCCCGGCCCGCTCGTTGAGCAGGCTGATGTTGTTGCTGAAAACGCGCTTACGTGGTCTGATCCCGGGCACGCCCAGCGATGGGCCATCCGACACTCGCCAACGGTGCGGGAAATGGTGGCCAGGCTACATCAGAGTCAGGCGGACGCCTGGAACGAATCGATGCTGGAGAATCCCGGTTTCGAATTAGGTTTGCTGGAGCCTGAAGGCGGCTCCGGCAGATGGCAGCTAGAGGCTGGTGTCGAATTGGGACTGGCTGACTGGTTGACGCGCTCTGCCCGTGTAGATCGTGCTGACGCCATGCACATGGTCAATCAACTGGATGTGCTGGATGAGCTGACAGATTACCTGCATCAGGTCAGGGATGCCTGGCTCAATTCCGTCGCCGCCAGGCAGCAGAGGCAGGTTCATGAAGATCTCTATCAGACAGCCGCGACCATGCTGGAGTTTGCGCAGCAGGTGCAGGCTGCCGGGAATATGAACGAGCTTGATTTCCTGGTGTATGAGACTGAACACGCCCGTCAACAGCGTGCTTTGCACTCAGCGAGCCTGGCTGCAGACATCGCTGTAAGCGAACTGCAATCCCTGCTCGGCCTGTTGCCGGATCAGCATCCGGTACTGCCGGATTCATTGCCGGAAGTGCCCAACCTGGAGTCACTGGCGTCGTTGAGTGCGGACGCGGCAATGAAACTGGCGGCACAGCATCAACCCCGGTTGCGCCTGCTGAATGAATCATTGAACCAGCAATTCGCGAGGGAGCGCCTGATCAAGCGGCAATATGGTCTGCTTGACGGTGCGATTCAGCTCGGCGGAGAGCGCGAGTCCAGTGGCGAGCGGAGACTCGCTCTCGGTGCGTCTCTCGAATTGCCCCTGTTTGACCGTGGGCAGGCTCACCTGGCAGAAGTTGAAGCAGCCAAGTCTTCTTTATTCGCCCAGATTGAGCAGACTCGAAATAGGACCCGCCACAGTATCGCTCAGGCTCTGATGTCCCAGCAGGCGGCGATTGAGTTGGCCCAACAGGTAAATGGCGAAGACCTTCCCCGGCATCAGCGAATGTTGGAGCTGGCCCTGCAGGAATATAACTTCATGTTGCGCGATACATTTTCTTTGCTGACCTTACGAGAGCAGATATTTGACGCACAACTCGAATACATCGAGTACACACTGGATTACTGGCATGCACAAAGCCTGCTACTGAGTGCCATGGGCACTGAAGCAGACGCTGTGAGTCAGACAGGAGATACCCTATGAACAGAAGACAGCTTATTTCGGGCGCAGCAACTTTGTTGGGCGCTGGACTTGTTTCCAAAGCGGGCGCGCAGTCGTCATCAGCGCTGGATGATCTGGCACAATCCACGGTGCCTGCGGCAGATACACTGCCCTACACGCCTGTTATCACCCCTAATGGCCGCACCCTGCCCTGGCGTATGCGTGATGGCGTCAAAGAGTTTCACTTGATCGCAGAGCCGGTGGACCACGAGTTCGCGCCCGGCACGCGAATCAAAGCCTGGGGATACAACGGATCGACGCCGGGGCCTACCATTGAGGCGGTCGAAGGTGATTTTGTCCGCATTTATGTGACCAATCGGTTGCAGGAACCTACAACTATCCACTGGCATGGCCTGATCCTGCCCTTTGGTATGGACGGTGTAGCCGGACTGACACAGCGCGCCATCGATCCGGGTGAAACCTGGGTTTACGAGTTTGAACTAAAGCAACACGGCACGCACATGTATCACCCTCATTCTGATGAAATGGTGCAGATGGCTATGGGGATGATGGGCATGTTCGTTATTCATCCTCGTGCCGGAAACAATCCGCCTGTGGACCGGGACTATGCTCTGCTGTTACATAACTGGGCGGTGCACCCTGGTACCTATCGTCCTGACCCCAGTGTTATGGTCGACTTCGATTTGTGGACCATGAACAGTAAGGTGTTTCCAGCTATTGCTCCGCTGATGGCAAAAACCGGTGAACGGGTCCGCGTGAGAATCGGCAATCTGTCCATGTGGAACCATCCCATGCACATGCATGGCGTGCAATTTGACGTGACCGGCTCTGACGGTGGTCGCTGGCCACGTGAGCTATGGCGTAAAGAGGTAACCGAACTGGTCGGTGTAGGTCAGACCCGTGATCTGGAGTTCAATGCTGTCGCCGGCGACTGGCCACTGCATTGTCATATGGCGCACCACACCATGAATGCCATGGGTCATGACATCACCAATACCATCGGTGTTAACCAGAGAGAGGTGGCGCGGCGTATCAGACAACTGGTCCCTGGCTATATGCCGATGGGCGAACACGGGATGTCAGAGCATCAGATGCATATCGACATGGGGCATATGCAGGGTCCTGAGAATACCTTGCCGATGATGGGCGGCATGGGGCCGTTTGGGTCTATGGAGATGGGAGGCATGTTTACCCTGATCAAGGTTCGCGATGAAGGCGATGATCTGGACCCGGACGGCTGGTTCAGCATTCCCGAGGGGACCCAGGCGTATCGTGTCGAGGGCCCTCCAGATGATCTGCCGACCTAAACCGGATCGAAGCACACCCAGTTGCGGCCCATCTGCTTGGCTTTGTACAGAGCCTGATCGGCGCGCGACACCACGTCTTCGGTCGATTCACCTGACTGCAGTTCGGCAAGGCCAATGGATACTGTTAATTCATTGGCCTTTTCGACGCGGCGCCGAATGTCTTCAGCGAGGTAGGCAGCCTGGTCCAGTGTGGTGTTGTCGGCGACGATGACAAACTCTTCGCCGCCGTAACGGAACAGAGAGTCGGTTGCTCGCAGTCTTGCCCGCAGCAGATCTGCCAGTCGTTTCAGAACTTTGTCACCTGCGGTATGACCTTCCGTGTCATTGATTTTTTTGAAGTGATCCAGATCAAGCATCAGCACGGTGACTGGCGTGTTGTGGCGCAAATGCTGGTTTTTTACCCGGATCAGTGCGTTCTCCAGTGCCGTTCGATTGCCGGCGCGGGTCAGCGGGTCTTTGGTGAGCAATTCTTCAAGTTCACGATTTTTGGTTTCGAGCTGTCTGGCATAGGCATACAGGAATACATTGATCATGGCGTTGGCCATAGCAAACCTGAACATGATATCGCCACTTTCAAACGCCAATGGCAGCACTGTGATACAGGCTATGAGGTTGATGCCCAGAGCCATGTTGCGACTGACGATGTAGTAGTTGGCGACGGCGCTCGCAATAACCCAGTAGCTTCCAAGAACGCCCATCTGGATGTTAATAATCACGGTCACACCCATCTGAACGGATGCCAGAAACAGGGCTATCCACTGATTAAAACCGTGACGAATCAGCAAAAACAATGACACTAGCTGCAGCCCAATGACAGGAAGCAGCAGGTAGGTAATCACAGGGTTTCCCCAGATGAAGTGCCATCCCGCAAATGGCATGGCCACAGTGACGCCACAGAGCGCAACGGCTATAAGCACCTGGCGGTAAAAAACGACGTCGCGGTAATAAATCTGGTGATCAGTGTCTTGAGGATTCGGCATTATTGTTTACTGGCCACAGGCTCCCGCATGGTTACAAATTCCTCTGCCGCAGTGGGATGAATGCCAACTGTGGCATCAAAATCTGCCTTGGTGGCGCCACACTTGATGGCCACAGCCATCCCCTGCACGATTTCTGCTGCGTCATCTCCGACCATGTGCAGTCCGAGGACACGATCGCTTTTTCTGTCTACGATGAGCTTCATCATACTGTATTTTTCTTTGCGGCTCAGCGTGTATTTTAATGGCCTGAACTGACTGCGATAAATGTCAATTTCTGGGTATTCAGCGCGTGCCTGCGCTTCGGTTAAACCGACCGTAGCGATTTGTGGGTCGCTGAAAACTGCTGACGGAATATTGTCCCAGGCGTAGTCAGTGACTGAACTGCCAAAAAGGCGGCGCGCCAGAACCTGGCCCTGCCCCAGTGCAACAGGTGTCAGGTTGACACGATTGATGACGTCGCCAACGGCATAAACACCTTTGGCGCTGCTCTCGAAAACGCTATCAACGATGATGGAGCCATTTTTTTCGGTAGACACCCCTACTCGCTCCAGACCGAGTCCGGAGGTTGCTGGCCGCCGCCCGGTGGCAAACAGCACTTTCTCAACCTCAATTTCGCTGCCGTCAGAAAGGCCAACAAGGCAGGCGCCATCCTTGTTTTTGCTTATCTGTCTGACTTCTGAATTCAGATGCAGATCAAAATCACGCTTTGCGCAGTTGGTGTAAAAACTGCGTATATCCTGGTCAAAGCCACTCAGCAATTGTTCGCCGCGATGGATCAGGTGAACATGGCTGCCCAGTCCCTTGAAGATTCCGGCCAGCTCGGTGGCGATGAATCCCCCGCCGACTATCGCCACGCTGCGTGGTTGTTCGGTGAGTTCGAAAAAGTCATCAGAATTGATTGCGTGTTCAATGCCCGCGATGTCTGGCATCCAGGGTTGGCCACCGGTTGCAATCAGAATGTGCTCCGCAGTCACGGTCTGCTCGCCTATGCGAATGGTGTTTGCCGCTTCGAAAGTGGCAAAACCCCGAAATAGAGTGACACCTGCATTTTTTAGTAAATTCTCGTAAATGCCATTCAAGCGTTTAATTTCATTGTCTTTATTCGATTTTAAAGATGACCAGTCGAAATCCGGGTTTTTAAATTCCTGCCAACCGAAGGCAGCACTTTCCTGGAAGTCGGCGGCAAAATGTGCAGCGTAGGCATAAAGCTTTTTTGGTATGCAGCCAACATTGACGCAGGTGCCTCCCATAAAGCGCGCTTCGGCGATTGCCGTCCGGGCGCCAAGCCCTGCAGCAATTCTGGCAGCTCGTACGCCACCGGAACCGGCGCCAATCACAAAAAAGTCGTAGTCGAATCCAGGCATAACGTTATAGTCTATTCCGCGGTAAACAGACGGCATTGTACATGCTCTGAGCTTTTTTTTTCATATTATTCAGATACAAAACGTATCATCTGGCAGGAATTTTTGAACTTCGAAGTTGATATCTGCATTGTAGGCGCTGGCGTCTGCGGGCTGGCGATTGCGCGGCAGCTGAGTCAGTCATTGCCCGATACCAGCATTGCCCTGATTGAACAGGCTGACAGCGTTGGTCAGGGCACCAGTAGTCGCAACAGTGAAGTGATACACGCAGGGATTTATTATTCGCCCGACAGCCTGAAAACGCGCTTTTGTGTCGCCGGTCGGGACCTGCTTTACGACTACTGCAGACAGTACCAGATTCCGGTCCGTCAGATCGGCAAACTGA
The DNA here is from genome assembly GCA_002354805.1 of Gammaproteobacteria bacterium UBA2675. Taxonomy (GTDB): domain Bacteria; phylum Pseudomonadota; class Gammaproteobacteria; order Pseudomonadales; family Pseudohongiellaceae; genus Pseudohongiella. The sequence continues at coordinate 342,929 of DEMH01000015.1, read as the reverse complement.
TTGTGGTGCAGTCAGGTGAGGAAGAAGCTCTAAACAGAATTGCAGAAAACGCTCTTGCCAGCGGGGTTGTGAATCTGCAGAGCCTGAATGCTTCCCAGGTCGCCAGTCGCGAGCCCGCCGTAAGGGCTGACGCAGGTCTGTGGTCCCCCAGTACAGGCATCATCGATAGCCATGAATACATGCAATCGCTACTGGATCAGGCGCAGGCAAATGGGGTCATGTTGGCGCTGGCTACCCGACTCGGCGCTGTCAGACCCCGGGACAGTGGCAAAGGGCTGGAGCTTGAATTGATAAGTAACTGGCATCGCGCCAGTGCGGAAACGTCACAGGTTTCCTGCCGCTTGCTGGTCAATTGCGCCGGACTGGGTGCCCTTGCCATCGCTGAGCGCCTGCATCAGTCCGGTGTCGCAACAAGCCAGGCACTGCCATCTATCAAATGGGTAAAAGGGAATTATTTTAGCTATCAGGGGCGCTCGCCGTTCAGTCATCTGATCTACCCGGTGCCTGACCCAACGGGCAATGGTCTGGGAATTCACGCCACATTGGACATGGCCGGAAATTGCCGGTTTGGGCCCGATGTGGAGCAACTGCCGCCCGACACTAACAATGAAGAGAAGCTGGATTTGAGCGTGAATGCGTCGCGGCGCGAATTGTTCGCGGCACAGATCCGACGTTATTTCCCGGCGCTGGATGAATCACGTCTGGTGCCAGACTATGCTGGTATTCGCACTCGCATCACAGGTAGTGGTTTCCAGGATTTCCAGATTGTTGAGCAGAAAACTGAGGGTTGCGCGGCGATCCATTTGCTGGGGATTGAATCGCCGGGGCTGACGGCCAGCCTCGCGCTCGCGAAACACCTCGCGGAGCGCGTCTCGCAACTTGAGTTATTCTACTGACGCCGTCTGATACTGGGACTCGAAGTCTCCAACATGAGTATAGACCTCAGCAGTGCCATCGGCGTTAAGCTGATAGACGTCGTAAGGCTGAAAACGGTCGCCTACTTCCATTCCCGGGCTACCGATTGGCATGCCAGGTACTGCCAGACCAATTGCGTTTTCCGGCTTGTCTGCCAGGAACTGATGGATCAGATAGGCAGGGACATGGCCCTCGAAAACAGATCCGTCCTCAGCAACAGCGGTATGGCAGGAGTGATAGCGCAGGCCGATGCCGCGGCGCAGTTTCTCAAGCGTCAGTTCCTCATTATCAAGGTGCTGGACAGTGAACTCGAAACCCCGCGCTGAGGCGTGATCTACCCACATACCGCAACATCCACAGGTCGGGCTTTTGTAGACCTCGAGTGCAATGGGCTGCTCGGCTGCGCTGGCAACGCGAGGGTTATTGTCTGGTGAACAGCTGACAAGCCATGTCAGCATACACAGGCCTGCAAATTTTATCATTGACTTCAATGGCATGGCGTATTCTCCTGAGAGTAGAGGTCAGGTTCAGGTCTTTGGCCTGGGCCGCCGGAACCGAATACCGCTTCGTGAATTCGAGAAAGCTAAGTCCTGATGACAGTTTACCACGATTCCAGGAAAGCGCTGCCCTGGGCTGCGCTGAATGGCGAAATTATCTCCCGAACTCGTGCGGCCACCCTGGCCGTCTCGGCGTTGAAGCCCAGCCCTATTCCGGCTGGCTGTTTGCCCGGCATACCCTGCGGTGTACTGCAGACAACGTCAAGGCGCAGCATTTCGGCCTGGGATTCGCCCGGCAGTCGCAACAGCAGCATCACTGCATCGCTGCTGAGTTCTTCATAGTCACCCGGTACAAACAGGCCACCCTGCTTGAGAAACGGCAAGTAGCAGGCGGCTAGTGTGGCCGGATCGTCAAAGTGGATCTTCAAAAGGCGCGGTGGCTTATAAGCCGGCGTGGCGGGTAGTGTTTGCAAGAGTCCATTCTCCATGCGTCATTATTGTCTTCCATGCAGGCTGTATGCCTGGATCCGTCAGCTTAGTCGGACGCAATTAGCGACCAGGTGACAGCTCTTGCCATTGACTCAACAGATACTCCAGGCTCATCAACAAATTTGGATTGCTGGTGGATTCCTGCTGAGCTGAAACTCTGTAAATTTCACGCTGCAGTTTGAGCAGTTGCTTGATCTGCGCAGATGTCCGGCCTTGCGGCTCAACAGCAAGCGAGCGCACTTGCTGAGTACACAGTTCGGTCATCAGGTTTATAGCATGGGCGACTGGCTGTTTCTCACAGAATCGCGCGACCTCGGTCACGGATTCCTCTCCATGTCTGAGCGCTGCCAGTTTATCAGTAAGAATCTCGCGCCAGGCCGGCACACCCTCTTCCAGCATCCGCAAGGCAGCAAATGGCTGCTGCGGAGCCAGTGCGGCCGCCGATGCGAGAGTCTCGCTGTCAGCAGCGGACATCGTGGCAAGCCAGGCTTGTGTGTCAGAGAACGCAGGGGAAGGCAGAGCGACGTTCTGACAACGACTTCGAATGGTCGCAAGCAGGCGATCACCACTATCTGCTATCAATAAAAACAAAGCCTTACCGGGCGGTTCTTCAAGGCTTTTGAGCAGTGAGTTTGCCGCAGCCGTGCCGAGTGCCTCGGCCGGCTGGATAATAATGACTTTGGTGGCACTTGCCTGATTACTGGTTTGCTGCACGTGATCGGCAATCTGGCGAACCTGGTCAATTTTGATGGCGCGACTGCCCTCTTCCGGCTTTACCTGCAGGACATCTGGATGATAACCCTTGGCGAACAGCAGACATTGCCGGCACTGACCGCAGGCTTTGCTGTAGGTGGTTTTATCAGCCTCACACAATACGTAATGAGCTACGCCAAGAACGAACTGATGACGACCAGTGTCGGGCAATCCTGTGAACAGATAGGCATGAGCCAGACGGTCGCGACGCTGCTGGCTGACAATCTGCTGCCAGGCAGAGTGATGCCACGGATAATAGCTGCCGACAGCAGCTACCGGGTTGCCCGATTGTTGGTGTGTCAGATCGCTCATGGGATCTGCGTATCCGGCTCTCGGGCCTTGAGGATGAATTTCGACAGCTCCCGTTTGAGACATGCCTGAACATCAGCCAGCTCCTGCCCGGCATCAATAATCAGGTATCTTGAGGGGTCAGCCGCAGCTCGCCGCAGGTACTCGTCACGGACAGCGGCAAAGAAACTGATGGCTTCCTGTTCAAACCGGTCAGGTTCACCGCGTTTGCGGGCGCGGGCCAGGCCAACTGCCGGTTCAATATCCAGCAACAGAACAAGATCTGGTCGCAGGCTACCCTGGACGAGTGTCTCCAGCGTGGCGATAGCCTGTTTGTCGAGATTGCGACCGCCGCCCTGATAGGCATAGGTGGCGTCCGTGAATCGATCACAGACCACCCACTGGCCGCGCTGCAGGGCCGGTTTGATGCGCTGCTCAAGATGTTGCGCGCGAGCCGCAAAGACCAGCAATAATTCGGTCAGCGCGTGCATGTTTTCTTCACGGGGCGTCAGTAACAGTTCGCGAATCTGCTCGGCCAGCGCCGTTCCGCCGGGCTCGCGGGTCTGGATGTAGTCGATCCTGGCTGCCTCCAGGCACTCCACCAGCCAGGCGAGGTTGGTTGTTTTGCCGACGCCTTCAATGCCTTCTACGGTGATGAATTTACCCATCCCCTTCCCTGACTCATCCATCATTATCTAGTCACTCGTGCGGTTGAGAATGTATTGACGCACAGCAGCGTTGTGCTCTTCCAGTGTGTCGGAAAACTGATGACTGCCATCGCCTCTGGAAACGAAATACAGTGCCGTTCCTTCGGCCGGGTGCAGACTTGCCTCAATCGACGCCCGACCGCTGAGGGCAATCGGTGTCGGCGGAAGCCCGTTAATCCGGTATGTGTTCCAGGGCGTGGTCGTTGCAAGATCGCGGCGCCTGATATCTCCCTGATACTCGGCGCCCATCCCGTAAATTACCGTTGGGTCCGATTGCAGGCGCATGCCTCGCTGCAGGCGGCGCACAAAGACGCCTGCGATTGCATTCTTTTCGGCATTGTACCCTGACTCGCGCTCGATGATTGAGGCCATGATCAGTGCTTCCCACGGGGTCTCGTATGGCAGCGCCGCATCCCGCGCTGGCCAGAGCTCATCCATTGTCTGCTGCAGTCGCTGATTGGCGCGTCGCAGAATATCAATATCGGTCGTGCCACGTGTGTGGAAATAGGTGTCAGGAAATATGCTGCCTTCCAGGGCGGGATAGGGAGACTGCAGTTGTGCCAGTATCTCCTCGTGCGTCAGGCCTTGAAGCGTGCTGGAAATCGTGTCAATGGCCCACAACTGACTCAGGGCCTGATCGATGGTCCACCCCTCAACCAGTGTGACCGGGTATTGCACATTACGTCCTGATACCAGCAGGGCAAGAACCTCTGGCGGTGTCATCGAGGGCTCTATTGCAAACTCACCACTGCGGATAGAACGATCCTGGCCCTGCGCACGAGTCCAGGCCGCGAATATACGTGGCCACTTGAGGCCCGCCTCGCGATTTAACAGTGAGGCCACCTGATTGACCCCAAATCCCGCCGGGATGTCGATCACAATGCTTTCAGCGGAAGAGTTGCCCTCTCCTATCGGTGATTCAAGATAGCGGTTGAGGTTCAACCAGCCAAGCAATGCCGCACCGATGCACAGTGCCGCCATGACGCAGAAGAACTTGATAAGCCGGGAAAGGGAAAGCATGGCGGCATTATGCCAGAACTTGCTGAATTTCTCTGGCAAAACGGTGCTGAGGAAACAGGATCTCCTGCCCGGCAACTGAGACACAGTTCACCGGCCATATGCCGATGATGGAGTTACAGACAAACATTTCCTGAAAATCCTGTATTTGCGTAACTGGCAGCTGCCCCACGACCAATGACCAGCCGCGCTGCTCTGCCAGCGCCAGCACCAACTGGCGCATGATTCCTGCGATGCCCGCCTCAGCGATAGAGGGCGTAAACAGGCTGTCCTCTCTGGCCAGAAAGACATTGCTTCGGGTACCTTCCAGCAGCCTGCCGGCGGTATCCACCATCAATGCTTCCTGTATGTCCTCATGCCTTTGTGATGCCTGCTGCAGCTCAATACTGGCAAGCACCTGCTCCAGACGATTAAGGTGCTTTACACCGGGCAGAACGGCGGGACTGGCAACCGTCTGCCTGGCCGTGATGCAGGTGATTCCGTGTTGCTGGTAATGGGACAGCCTGGCGGGCAAGGGATGCGATTGCAGAATGATGCGGGGCTTCTCGTCGGCTGGTGGCTGGTATCCACGGCCACCACTGCCGCGAGTAATGATCAATTTGATTACGGCGTTATCCAGAGCCTGATGCTGCAGCTTAGTCAGAAAACTCTGCAGCTGGCTTTCGATAGTTTCAGGCGATACCGGAATGGAGAGTTGCCTGCAGCCAGCAAGCAGTCGTTGCAGGTGTTGCTCGAGGTGAGAATACTGTCCTGCCTGCAGGCGCATGGTTTCGAACAGGCCATCGCCGTACATCAGACCGCGGTCTGATGTCGGCAACTGGTCAGTCATCATGCCGTCTACCTGAGTAAGCTGTGTCGGCATCTGCATGACATCCGCCTCGGTGACGGACTCAAGGTGCTTTGGTGAAAATCAGTGAACCGTTTGTGCCACCAAATCCGAAGGAGTTGGTCAGTACGGCCCGTAACGCGGCATCTCGTGCTGTATTTGGCACGTAGTCCAGATCGCAGCCTTCATCCGGTTCATCAAGATTGATTGTCGGTGTAACGACCTGATCATGCAGCGACAGCACACTGATGATGGCTTCGACCGCACCGGCCGCACCCAGCAGGTGACCAATCATGGATTTGCTGGAGCTGACTGACAGTTTGCTGGCATGCCCACCAAATACAGTCTTGATAGCCTGGGTTTCTGCAATGTCGCCAGCCAGCGTGGACGTGCCGTGTGCATTGATGTAATCAATGTCGCTGGCGTCAAGTCCGGCACTGTTCAAGGCATTCTGCATGCAGGTCGCCGCGCCACGTCCGTTCTCTGAAGGTGAGGTCATGTGGAAAGCGTCGGCGCTCATGCCAAACCCGGTCAGCTCGGCGTATATTTTTGCACCGCGTTTCACCGCATGTTCGTATTCTTCAAGAACCATAATGCCGGCACCATCGCTCAGCACAAAGCCGTCGCGTGATTTGTCCCAGGGGCGGCTTGCGGCCTGAGGGTCGTCATTGCGGGTCGAAAGCGCACGTGCGGCACAGAAACCGCCCAGACCCACTGGTGATGTTGCCATCTCTGCACCGCCAGCCAACATGAGATCAGCCTGACCAAGAGCAATCATCTGGGCGGCGAGACCAATATTGTGTGTGCCGGTTGTACAGGCGGTGGTTATTGCAATATTGGGTCCCTGCAGGTTGTAACGTATGGACAGCGAGCCGCCGATCATGTTGATGATCGAGCCCGGTACAAAAAATGGGGAAACCTTGCGGGGGCCTGAGTTGCGAATCAGTTCAGCGGTATCTTCGATAGCACTGATGCCACCAATGCCCGAGCCAATCGCCGCACCAAATCTGGCAGGATCGAATGCTGCCTCGTCGCCGTCCAGACCGGCATCGCGCATCGCCTGGACGCCGGCGCTGACGCCGTAGACCAGAAAGACATCCATGCGTTTGGCGTCTTTGGGAGCAATATAGGGTTCGCTGTCAAATGCTTTGATCGAACCACCGAAACGTGTACTGAATGCAGACACGTCAAAATGCTCGATCAGGTTGATGCCGCTGTTCCCTGCTTTAAGTCCATCCCAGGTGCTTGTCACATCGTTGCCAAGTGGCGTGACCATACCCAGGCCGGTAACTACTACTCGTCTGCCGTTCAAAGCGTAGTTCTCCACGTAATAAACAAAAGCTACTCCAAGTCTGTCCCCGGAGTAGCTTCTATTAGAGTCAATCCGATATGCGGAATGCTATTACAGGTGCTGGTTGATGTAGTCGATTGCCAGCTGGACAGTTGTGATCTTCTCGGCTTCTTCGTCCGGAATTTCAGTCTCAAACTCTTCTTCGAGAGCCATAACCAATTCCACGGTGTCCAAAGAATCGGCGCCCAGATCTTCAACAAAAGAAGAGGAGGCTTTGACATCTTCTTCTTTCACGCCAAGCTGCTCGCAGACAATTTTTTTCACGCGTTCTTCAATGCTGCTCATAACTCTTATTAGCTCCTATTACCTTAAGGTTTGTCATGCATTCCGATTAAATTGGTTATTATTTGACCAACTGACATAATCCGAATCGCAAGTTTACATCTATTTTAATGCGCTTGTAATCTCAAACTCGAAAATAATTGAATGCTTCAAATTATTTTTCATAAATTTCAGCATCTTATTATTTCTTTTTCACTAATTGCTTATCGTATAATCGAACCCTCGTCAGTGTTGGTTCAGGCCATGTACATACCACCATTGACCTGAATGGTTTCACCTGTGATGTAGGCGCCGGCATCGGAAGCCAGGAAACCGGCAACTGAAGCTATTTCCTCTGGTTTGCCGAAACGGGCCAACGGAATCTGGGCCAGCAGCGTTTCAATCTGTTTTTCGTTAAGCGCCCGCGTCATATCGGTATCGATAAATCCGGGAGCGATGGCATTCACGGTAATGCCGCGTGAACCAATTTCACGGGCCAGAGAGCGCGTGAACCCCTCTGCTGCTGCCTTGCTGGCAGCATAATTGCTCTGCCCGGGATTGCCGCTTGAAGCGACCACCGAGCTGATATTGATGATTCTTCCCCAACGGGCCTTGGTCATGGCTTTAAGCGCGGACCGACACACGCGATAGAGTGAGTTGAGGTTGGTGTTGATAACACTGTCCCACTCATCCTCTTTCATGCGCATCAACAGATTGTCACGCGTGATCCCCGCGTTGTTGACGAGAATCAGAGGTGGCTCACCCAGCTCATTACTGATGGCCTGCATGACATTGTCTACTGCTTCCATTGACGATACGTCGAGGCAAAATCCTTTGCCTTTGATGCCATTTTCGGCAAAAAATTCCGTAATTGCCTGAGCGCCGTTCTCGGTGGTTGCAGTACCAGCCACGATGACTCCCTGGGCGCCCAGCTCTGCCGCAATGGCACGACCAATTCCGCGGCTGGCTCCAGTGACCAGTGCAACTTTTCCTGAAATGCTCATCAGCATTGACTCCTTGTTCACAACGTTGTGCTATTTGACGTTCTGCAGCGCTGATGCCAGCGCTTCTGATGAATCAGCCGCAAAACACTCAAGTTCCGGGTGAATGCGTTTCACCAGACCACTAAGCACCTTGCCGGGGCCGCATTCTACAACCTTGGCGATACCAAAGTCGCGCATACAGTAAATTGTGTCCACCCACTGCACGGGCATATAAAGCTGTTTAAGCAGATTTTCCTTGATCTCGCCGGGCTCACGCGTCGCGCGTCCATTGATATTCTGTACCACGGGGATTTCCGGGCGGCGGAAATCTACCTTCGCCAGGTCGTCGGCCAGCCGGTCAGCAGCCGGCTTCATCAGGGCGCAGTGAGACGGAACACTGACGTTAAGGGGCAGAGCCCGCTTGGCACCTGCGGCTTTGCATGCCTCCATCGCGCGCTCGACGGCGGCCTTGCTGCCTGCAATCACGGTCTGGCCTGGAGAGTTGAAATTTGCCGCTGAAACAGTGTCACCATCGGCGACGCCGGCACAGATATCATCAATGCGAGTGTCGTCCATGCCGATTATGGCAGCCATGCCGCCGGTACCCGCCGGAACGGCGTCCTGCATATACTGGCCGCGTTTATGGACCAGTGATACGGCGTCGGTAAAGCTCAACACACCGGCGCAGACCAGAGCAGAGTATTCACCAAGGCTGTGACCTGCCAGCATTTCCGGCAAAGGACCCTTTTCCTGCATCCAGGCACGCCATAACGCCACTGAGGCCGTCAACAGAGCCGGTTGAGTGATGTAGGTTTGATCCAGCAGACCGTCAAGGTTGTCGACGACTATCTGCCACAGGTCCTGACCAATCACTTCCGAGGCCTCTGCAAACGTGGTGCTGATGACTGGGTGCTGTTCAATCATGTCCGCAAGCATCCCGCTGCGCTGGGAGCCCTGGCCAGGAAATACGAATCCAATCTTAGGCATATCTGTTTCTCGCTGTTTACACCATTTTACCGGCAATCAGTGCCGGAACGTTATCGTTGATCTGTCTGAGGGCATGCTCTATTGCTTTGAGAAAGCCCTTCTCGTTGGCATTGCCATGGCTTTTTACGATGATACCCTGCAGTCCCACCAACGTGGCGCCGTTATAACGGGCAGGATCTATTTCTCGGCGCAGATCCCGCAGCAGTGGTTTGAGTATCCAGCTGAACGTCTTGTAGTACCAGCGTCTGGCGATACTGCGTCGCATCAGGGCCTGAAGTGCCTTGACTGCTCCCGCGCTGGTCTTGATGGTTATATTGCCCGTGAATCCGTCACAGACAATGACGTCGGCGTGCCCGGAGAATAGCTGGTTGCCTTCGATGTAGCCCAGGTATTCAAAGTCCGGATTGTCGGCGAGCAGTTGCGAGGCTTCCTGGATGACAGGCGTGCCTTTGATGGACTCCTCGCCAATGTTCAGCAAGGCAACACGGGCGGGTGTACGCCCGGACAATGAGCTGGCCAGTACGGCACCCATGCAGGCAAATTGGTAGAGTTCTCGTGCAGAGTTGCGCACATTCGCGCCGACATCCAGCAGGTAGCTATAGCCACCGGCACGTGTCACGGGAATCATGGCCATAATGGCGGGTTTGTCGATGCCGGGAATGGTCTTTAACAGGTGGCGTCCTGCCATCAACAGGGCTCCGGTATTACCGGCGCTGACACAGGCATCAGCCTCACCCTGCTTCACCTGGTCGATCGCGATGAACATGGAGCTGTTGCGACTGGAACGAAGAATTCGGTCAGGTCTGTCATGGTTACTGATCACATCATCAGTATGCAGGACACTGACGCGAGCACGTAGAGCGGGAGGCAGTGTGTCCAGTGAGGGGTTTATCTCCTGCTGAGGACCCACCAGGACCAGATGCAGATCAGGATGTCGGCGCAGCGCTTTGAGCGCGGCCGACACCGTCACGTGGGGGCCATGATCGCCCCCCATTACATCCACGGCAATACGTCTGACTTTCGTCAAACTTACTCGTCGCCCAGATTCAGTACTTTTTTGCCTTTGTAGAAGCCATCTGCAGTCACGTGGTGACGACGATGGACTTCTCCTGTGGTTTTGTCCACAGAAAGAGTTGCGCCTGTCAGAGCATCGTGGCTACGACGCTGGTCGCGACGAGCGCGGGATTTTTTGTTCTGTTGAACGGCCATTTCAGGTACTCCTGTTTGTAAAAACGATAACTAAATCAGTGTGTGTCGCTATTCTTTTCGCTGTTGTTCTTAAGTGCTGCCAGCACCGCAAACGGGTTGCTGGTTGATGGCGCCGATTGCTTATCTGAAGCCTTCGAAGGCGGCGTCACCGAAGCCGTGTGTGGTTCGCAATGTTCATGCGTCGCCACAATCGGCAATCCAAGTATCATCTGTTCTTCTATCAACTCTGCCGGTCTGATTTCCTCATTGACATCCAGCAAGGGGTCGATATCCGCCGGTAACTGGCGAGCGCTGTCTTCGCTGCTTACCACCGCAAGGTTAACCGGCTCACTCACCGCGACCCTGACAGTGTCGAGGCAGCGCTGGCACTGCAACGATAATTCACCGTATACGCGGCCTTCGATTTTGCGTCTACGTGCGTCGTCAAACCCAAATTCCAGTCTGGCATTGACTCGCCCTTCGGCACTGCTGAGCATGCTGCAAAGCTGTTTCAGTTCAGCAACCGCAATACTTCCCTCTACTAACAGCCCCTGTCTGAAGACCTTTCGGGAGTCCAGAATTGCAGGAACTGGGGAGGCAAAATCGAGGGTGTCAGCCATAGGCGCGCAATAATAGGGGCAACAGCGTTCGCTGTCAAAAAAATATGCGCTTTTTTGCATATTTTACGGGTTGTTACTGCCAGTTTGGGCATTACGCCGGGCTTTCGTCAAGTTGTGTCAGTAATTCCTGCATGGCTGATCGCAGTGGTGCTGACACTGCCAATGTCTGGCCTGTTACCGGATGGGCCAGAGACAAAGCGCTGGCATGTAGGCACAAAAAGCGCAATTTGCTGAATGAATGCGGGCGATGGTAGGTGTACTTGTCATCCCCGAGGATAGGATGCCCTGCCTGCTGGCAATGCACGCGGATCTGATGTGTGCGCCCGGTAAGTGGTCGAGCCTCTATCAGGCTGGCAATGCCATAGTCCTTTAACAGACGAAACTCAGTCTGCGCCGACTTGCCACTGTCATCGGTCTTGACGATGCGTTCACCCTGCTGGGGCTGCGTTCTGAGCAGCGGCGCATCGACCCGCGTCACGTTTGTTGGCCAACTGCCATGCACAATGGCCTGGTAGGTCTTGCTGACCTGACGATTTTTGAAGGCCGTCTGAAGGGTTCTGAGCGCGGTCGCGGATTTCGCCACCAGCAAACAGCCAGAAGTCTCTTTATCAAGTCGGTGTGCCAGTTCACGGTAGCCGCCCTCACCTGCCATATAGCGCAGGGCCTCGATCACTCCCGCAGCCGTGCCCGTTCCGGCATGGACGGGCATTCCGGCAGGTTTGTTTAGCAGCAGCAAATGATCGTCTTCGTATAATATCGACTGTTGCAGGGCAAGTTGCAGCTCGGCACCTGGCGGGATAGGCGCGTCCCGCTCACTGAGTCGCAAGGGAGCGACACGAACGACATCGCCCTCCGTAACACGACTGTCGGGCTTGCAGCGCTTTTTGTTGATGCGAATCTCGCCTTTGCGAATGAGACGGTACAGATGCGATTTGGGTAAACCACGCAGCCGGGACATGAGAAAGTTGTCCAAGCGCTGACCAGAAGCGTGTTCGCCCACGGAGAGATACTGGACTCCAGTCGTGGCTGCCCCCTGATAATCTCTGGCAGGCTGTGTTGATTGTTTTTGGTCACTCATGGCTACAGGTCTGATCGCAGTGCGGCAAAGCCGGCATTATATCAGTGTTACTGTTCGGTCGAGGGACAGATTGATCCGGCAGGCCAGGCGTGAATAGTGTAAAATCCGCGCTGCTTGAAAGTTAGCCGCTATTCGTTTCCATCTCCAGAGTCATAAACAGGAAGTCCCGCATGCAGACCCTCAAAGAGACGCTTGATGCTGCCGTTACCAAAGCACTGGTCAAAGTGACAGGCATCGATGATGCCAGAGCGCAGGTCATTTACGCCTCCCGTCCCGAGTTTGGCGATTATCAGGCCAATGGCGTGATGTCAGTCGCAAAGCAGCTGCGCCGCAATCCGCGAGAGGTGGCCCAGGAAGTGGTGACCGCTCTGAACACCGAGGGACTGGTCAGCCGGGCCGAGGTTGCAGGACCAGGTTTTATCAATCTGTTTCTGGATGATGCATCTCTTAACACCCGCGCCACAGCGATATTCCAGTCGCAGGCTCAGTTGATCCTGCCGGATGATAACACCCAGACCATCGTGGTGGACTATTCCAGCCCCAACCTTGCCAAGGAAATGCACGTTGGGCATTTACGTGGGACGATTATCGGCGACACTATCGTACGGGTTCTGGAAGCCCTTGGGCACTGCGTGATAAGGCAAAATCATGTGGGCGACTGGGGAACCCAGTTCGGCATGCTCATCGCACATATGACCTCACTGATTGAGCAGGGGGAATCAGTGTCGGGTAGCCTCTCGGACCTGGAGAGTTTTTACCGCACGGCCAAGCAGCGTTTCGACGATGAGGCAGGATTTGCTGATCTGGCGCGCAGTTATGTCGTGCGACTTCAACAGGGTGACGCCGAGTGTCTGGCTGCGTGGCAACGCTTTATCGAAGAATCCCTGCGCCATTGCCAGGAGGTCTACGATCAACTTCAGGTCAAGTTGAAACCCAGTGATCTTTGCGCTGAAAGCTTTTATAACAATGATTTGCCAAAAATTGTTAATGAGCTTTCTGCAAAAAAACTGCTGACTGAATCAGACGGCGCCCAGTGTGTATTCCTGGAAGAATTCACCGGTAAAGATGGCACGCCCCTGCCCGTCATCATACAAAAACGGGATGGTGGTTATCTTTATGCCACCACCGATCTTGCCGCCATCCGCTATCGCTCCGGTCAACTCGGTGCAGACCGGGTGCTCTATGTGGTCGATGCCAGACAGAGTCTGCATTTTCAGCAGGTATTCGCTGTAGCGCGGGCTGCAGGGCTGGTTCGTAGTGATTGCAGCCTGGAACATGTCGCCTACGGCACGATGATGGGCGAGGATGGGAAACCTTTCAAAACGCGCAGTGGTGATACTGTCAAGCTCAAGGCCTTGCTGGATGAGGCTGTACAGAGAGCATTTACGCTGGTGTCCGACAAAAACCCGGATTTGCCAGAAGCACAGCGCAGGGAGATCTCGGAGACGGTGGGTATTGCCGCAGTAAAGTATGCCGAGTTGTCCAAGAATCGCACCAGCGATTACATATTCGACTGGTCGACCATGTTGTCCTTCGACGGCAATACGGCGCCTTACATGCTGTATGCCTACGCGCGGATTCAGAGTGTCATTCGCCGCCTGGAGGCTGAAGGCGTCGAACCAGGCTCGCAGATTCAGACCAGCGCTGCTGAGGAACGTGCTTTGTTACTGAAAATCCTGCAATTATCGGAGGCTGTGCGTCAGGTCGGTCAGGATTGTTACGCCAACCAGCTGTGTCAGTATCTGTTTGAACTGGCGGGGTTGTTCATGAAGTTTTATGAGAGCTGCCCTATTCTTAAGTCCGAGCCGGAGATACGCGCCAGTCGCCTGGCCCTGGCCAGCCTGACTGCGCAGACATTGCGTGAAGGTATGAATCTGCTAGGCATAGAACCGCTACAGCAAATGTAAGCAGACCCAGGTCATGATTGTTTGCGGGGCCTCCTGCCCCGCAAACGCTGGCCTCAAATCAGTTGCACAACTCAAGCAGCAACTTGTTGAGCTGCTGACTGAATCGGGCTGGATCTTCCAGCTCATTGCCATCAGCCAGACTCGCCTGATCGAACAATATTGAGATCAGATCGCCAAACCGCTCTTCGTTCTGTTCATGTTCCAGCTTGTCTACCAATGGGTGTGTTGGATTAAGCTCGAAGATAGGCTTGCTGTCAGGTACTGCCTGACCGGATGCCTGCATGATGCGTCGCATCTGCGCGCCCATATCGTCTTCGTCAATGGCCAGACAAGCTGCCGAATCGGTCAGGCGATGACTGATTCTAACTTCCTTGACGCGTTCACCGAGTGCGTTTTTCACTCGCTCCAGTAACGGTTTGAGCTCTTCCTCCAATTTTTCCTGAGCCTGCTTTTCTTCCTCGTCATCCAGTTTACCGAGGTCAAGTTCGCCGCGGGCGACATCCTGCAAGGCTTTGCCGTCGAACTCGTGGAGATGACTCATCAGCCACTCATCTATCCGGTCGGACAGCAGCAGCACTTCAATGCCCTTTTTGCGGAAAATTTCCAGGTGCGGACTGCCTTTGGCGGCCTTTGCCGAATCAGCGATCAGGTAATAGATCTTTTCCTGATCAGACTTCATACGCGACACATAGTCTTCCAGGCTCTGGTCCTGCCCTTTGCTATCGTCATGGGTGCTGGCAAACATCAGCAGTTTGGCGATCGCTTCGCGGTTGCTGTAATCCTCGCCGGGCCCTTCTTTAAGAACCTGCCCGAACTCTTTCCAGAACGTCGCGTATTTCTCGGGCTCGTCCTTTTTGAGTTTGGCCAGCATATCCAGCGCACGCTTGGTCAAGGCACTGCGCATCGAATCAACAGCGGGATCTTTTTGCAGAATCTCGCGTGATACGTTAAGGGATATGTCATTGGAATCAACAACGCCTTTGATGAATCGCAGGTACAGTGGAAGAAACTGCTCCGCCTGATCCATGATGAAGACCCGTTGCACGTAGAGTTTCAGCCCTCGGGCGCCATCACGATTCCACAGGTCAAACGGCGCTCTTGCAGGAAGATACAGCAGACTGGTGTATTCCAGTTTGCCTTCTACCTTGTTGTGGCTCCAGCTTAGTGGCTTTTCGTAGTCGTGTGAGACGTGTTTATAGAATTCAACGTATTCATCATCGCTTACCTGCGTCCTTGGGCGTGTCCAAAGAGCCTTGGCATCGTTGACCGCTTCATATTCCGGCGCCTCAGCGGATTTTTCATCATCTTTATCGTCGAAGTTCTGCTTGGGCAGCAATACCGGTATGGCGATATGATCCGCGTATTTCTTGACCACCTGGCGGATACGATAGGCGTCTGCGAAGTCCTTGGAGTCATCGCGCAGCTTCAGTATAACGGTGGTACCGCGTCCAGCTTTCTCAGTAGCCTCTATGGAATAATCGGACTCCCCTGCTGAGACCCAGCGCACGGCGTCGGTGGCGGCTGTGCCAGCCTTGCGTGTGATGACTTCAACTTCGTTGGCAACAATGAATGCTGAATAGAAACCCACACCAAACTGGCCAATTAACTGGGAGTCTTTCTTTTGGTCGCCGCTAAGGGACTGAAGAAACTGGGCAGTGCCAGACCTCGCGATAGTGCCTAGGTTGCTGATCACGTCTTCGCGATCCATGCCGATGCCGTTGTCGCTGATGGTGATGGTGCCCGCATCCTTGTCAAAGTCTATCAACACCCTCAGGTCGGTATCACCCTCGTAAATGTCGGGATTGGACAAGGCCTGAAAGCGCAGCTTGTCTGCAGCATCCGATGCATTTGAAATCAACTCGCGCAGGAATACTTCCTTATTGCTGTACAGCGAGTGGATCATCAGCTTCAGTAGCTGCTTGGCTTCGGTTTCAAATCCACGCGTTTCCTTTTTCATATCTGTTGTCATGCAACAAACCTCTGCTGTTTTGAATTCTATTAATCAGTGTCTGGTCTCTGGCCGCCTCGCGCCTGGTAATCTTGGCAACTACCCGCGTGAAGTAGGTAGAGCCCAGAAACAAAAAAGCCCGGAGACCTTTCGGTGTCCGGGCTTTTTATGGGGGCCAGTGGCCCCGATTTCAAGACTGGTAGTATTCGATTGCGCGTTCTTTCTGCTCCTGTAGCGCTTCATAGCGCGCCTTTGAGCTTTCAACGAACGATACAAACTGACCAGCATTGTTGGCACCCATTTGCTGTGCACGTTGCGCGGCTGTCAGGGCTTCGTCATAACGATCCAGCTCTACCAGGGCTCGCGCCAGAGACAGCTGGACGTCACCAGTGTTCTCAAGGCCGCCACGATCAAGAGCGGTCTGCATGGCTTCCACAGCGCTGGCATAGTCACGGTTCATCAGATGGATATAGCCAAGGTAATCCCAGGCTTCGCCATCATCGACGATTTCAACCAGACGCTCTGCAGGTTCTACTGCCGCTTCAAACTCGGATGCGATAATGTACATCTGAGTCAGTCGGCGCAGGTTATCTCCGTTCTCCTCGACGATACCCTGTTCGATACCGTCTTCCAGAATCTCGATGCCACGAATCGGCGCATCCAGACCCGCAAGAGACTGAGCCAGGTTCATGAACTCAGCTTCGCTTTCCAGATAACCCTTCACGTAGGCAAGTTCCATGGTCTGGATACGCTGTGCTTCACGATCCAGGAAGCCATAGATGGCTGCCAGATTACGCCAGTCAGCACCTTCATCAAACAGCGCTACCAGCGTTTTGGTGACATCCAGTGCCGACTCATAGTCTTCCAGTTCAATGTACATGGCATTCAGAAAGGTATAGATATTGCGCGCAATTTCGCGACCCTCTGCCCGCAGCATATCCATATAGCTCAGCAGATATTCAATCGACTGCGGGAACTGCTGCAGGTTGTAGTGAGACTGTGCCAGTACGTTGTAAACCGTCGCGTTTTCTTCAGCTGACAGTTCGCGCCACTGTTCCAGTGTACGAATCGCATCTTCATACCGTTCTTCGACGGCGTAGAGCTGACCCAGAGACTGCAGTGTGCGCAGACGCTGCTCCGGACGCAGGTCCTCGATTGTGAGGATGCGTTCAAACGTCGCCAATGCGTTCGCAATATCATCCACACCAAGATAGTAGTTGGTGTAGAAGTTCAGCATGGTGGCCTTCTCGAAGTCGTTCAGCGTGTCATAGCGCTCATTCAATGAGTCCAGTTCACGCTTGGCGGCTTCCAGATCAGGCTGTACGCCCTCTTCGGTCGGGTTCATCAATTCCTGCACTTCAGCGATCACACGGTACACACGATCGCTCAAGGTGTCTGAACGACGAGTGGGTGGTGGTTCACGCGGGCCATCTTCTTCTTCCT
Source organism: Gammaproteobacteria bacterium UBA2675 (assembly GCA_002354805.1). Taxonomy (GTDB): domain Bacteria; phylum Pseudomonadota; class Gammaproteobacteria; order Pseudomonadales; family Pseudohongiellaceae; genus Pseudohongiella. Next base: position 325,671 of record DEMH01000015.1, on the reverse strand, counting down.
GCGCATAAGCAGGCGTAGCCAGCATCATGGTGCCGACAGACGCAGAAGTCGCCAGGAAGGCAGCCATCATGGCGGATCGGAGAATTGTATTTACTGCACTCATTCTCTTACTCCTCCAGCTCAAAGCGGAACACGTACTGAACGTTTGGTACTTCTACCGCCTCACCATTCACAACACGAGGCTGAAAGCGGAAACGCTCAGCGGCACGGATGGATGCTGAGTCGAACATGCCGCGAGGCTCTGCGTCGACAACCACAACATCACGAACGCCACCGGTTTCAGTAACGGTAAACGAAACCTGACACCAACCTTCGATACCGCGCTGTGCGGCACGTGTCGGATACTGTGGCTGAATGTTTACCAGCGGCAACATTTCACCATCTGTAGCGCTGAGACCGGCAGCACCGATATCAAGACCGATATCAACATTGACGTTCTCGCGAGCGATGTTCAGATCGCCGCCGCCGTCCATATCGATATTGCGATCTGGTGGCGGAGGTGTATCTTCAGGCGGTTGCTCGATTTCTTCAGGCGGTTCAACATCCCGGATCACTTCCATTTCGATTTCCGGCATGGTCGCGTCCACGATACGAATCACATTGGTGTTCTGTTCCAGTTCACCGCCGGTCGCAATCAGCGCCTGCATGAAATAGAACAGACCCAGTGTCACAAGACCCGCCAGTCCAAGAGAGACTACCCATCGAAGTATACTCATCTTCTAGTTCTCCGTAGATATGGCGACGGATGCTATCTGCGCATCGCGTGCCGCTCGCATAATGGTCATGACATGCTCATTCTGAGCAGTGCGGTCGCCTTGAATTACGACCGAGGCGTTTGGCGTTTCAGCCAGACGTCTCTCAAAACGAGACCGGATAAATCGCGGATCTATTTGCTCACCATCAATCCAGATCTGACCATCATTGCTAATCGCAATCAGGATCAGGTCCTTGGAGCGTGGTTCGGCAGTTGACGCTTCCGGCTTCACCACCTCAATGCCCGCCTCAGTAATAAACACCGAGGTGACAATAAAGAAGATGAGCAGGATGAATACCACGTCGAGCATCGGGGTAAGGTCAATCTCCCCGGTGTTCTCATCATCCCTTTTCTTCATCAAACCTGTTTTCATTATTGTGCCTTTATTCAGTATCTAGTGATAATTAGGCCATATGGTCTTCGAGAAGTTCCAGGTCGCGATCGATTCGGGACTTCAGCCAGTTACTGGCGAAGATGCCGGAAAGTGCCCCTACCATGCCTGCCATGGTCGGAATGGTTGCCTTGGAGACACCACCCGCCATTGATTTGGCGTCGCCGCCACCGGTCAGAGCCATAACGTAGAACACTTCGATCATACCCGTTACCGTGCCGAGCAGCCCGAGCAGTGGACACACCACAACCAGGGTTTCGATGATTGGCATGGTGGAACGCAGGTCCAGAGAGATCTGCGACACCATCATGTTCCGAATCTGCTGGGCCTTCCAGGATTTGGTATCAGAGCGACCCGCCCAGGCCGCGAGGGTGTGTTTCACCCTCTTGGCGTGGGTGGAATGCAGGTACCATAGCCGCTCGAAGATCAGGCACCACATGACCAGCAAAAGTATGCCGATGATCCAGAGAACACCGCCTCCCCTGGCCATGAAGTCCGAGATCGCATCAGATAAGTCGAGCAGTGCAAAATACATGCTGTCTCCCCTTAAGCCTGAGCTTTGTTGCCAGAAGCTTCGGCCTTACGAGCGATGATACCAGTGGCCTGTTCTTCCAGAATGTGGATGATACGGTCACTCTTGCTCTTAACCCAGGTGTGCATCAGGATGGTCGGGATGGCGACCGTGATACCCAGTACTGTTGTCATCAGGGCCATGGAGATACCACCGGCCATGATAGTCGGGTCACCAGCACCGTAAACGGTGATCTGCTGGAACACCTGAATCATACCGGTAACCGTACCCAACAGACCCATCAGAGGGGCGATGGCGGAGATGATCTTGATGAAGGTCAGGAAACGCTCCAGTGCCGGAGTTTCCTGCAGGATGGCTTCACCCAGTTTCAGTTCCAGAGTTTCGGTGTCAACGTTCGGGTTGGACTCGGCTACCATCAAAACACGACCCAGTGGGTTGTTCTTGTTGGCCTTGTCGGATTTAACCTGGGCATTCACTTTGGCTGAAACCAGTGTGAGCTGGAAGGAACGGACCAGACCAACCAGGATGGCGATGATACCAATGCCGATGATGGCAAAACCGATTTCACCAGAGTTCTGACGAACCTGTTCGGACACTGTCGGGAAGTTGATCAGGTTAGCCATCAGACTGCCGCCCTGAGCACCCGTTGGGTCAATGCCCACCTTGTGGATGCCGCTTTCGGCATTTTCCAGCTCAACGGCGTTTGCGACGATGTCACCAGCTGGCTGACGCGGCAGCACCTGGAGGTGATCGACGTCTGCGTTGTAAGACAGGTAATCACCATTGGCAATGGAATTGAAGGTACCGATTCGAGTTATGACTCGATTCTCCTGGTCGCCTGATGGCAGACCAACCTGGCCTTCGTACTGCACAACACGGCCGGATTCAACCAGCTCCTGCTGCATGTAGAACCAGAAACGCTCGATTTCATCAACACGCACCTGTTCGGTGTCACTGGCTACGCGCTCGATGAAGGAGTCAAGGAACTCGGTACGACCAGGATACTGGGCGCTTACCAGAGAGGTTTCGAACACGCTGCGGAAGTCACCTGCAACGCCCTGAATGGTACCCAGCAGTTCGTTGAGGTTGGCGCGTACTTCATTCAGTTGTGCACGACGCTCGGCCAGCAGTGTACGGTTTTCATCGAATACACCTTCCAGACGAGTGTTTTCAGCTTCTTCTTCTGAAATTCGCTGGCGAGTTTCTTCAAGAATCTGCTGCTGCTGGTTAACTTCCTGCTGGAATCGCTGCTCGCGTTGACGGGCTTCCTGGGATTCCAGTACTCGATTTTCTTCTACATTACGGAGAAGTTCTGTCAAGCTGCCTGCCGTTTCCTGTGCGAACGCCTGAGTCGATACGGCAAGGAACATGCCCGTAAGAGAAATGCCTGCTAATTTAATTATATTCTTCTTCACTGTGCTTACTCCGGCGCAACGATTGGTAATTCAAAAATTTCTGGCGCAATCAGGCCGCTAGAGACGTTGATTGCGTCACGGATGGCATTGCGGTACGCGCCATCTTCCAGCGTTACCCACTGACGTGACTCTGAGTCCCACGCCCCTGTGCGGGTGCGGTCCTTGGTTTGATAGGTCAGTGCAATTCGACCAACACGCAACATGTCAACGTCAGTTGGGACGCCATCCAGGTCGAGAGTGGCAGAATAGGTTTCGTGGGTGCGTCCATACGCGTTTTCTGTCTGATACAGCACCAGGATCTGACGGAAGCGCTCGGCGGTAGAGACGTTTGGATCATCGATTGCATCGCGGACGAACTGTATCCGGGCGCGGCGCTGTTCCAGGTGGAAGGGGATGTCCAATTCGATGAACTGCTCGATACTTGCGATCATGCGGCTCATCAGCAGAGGCAGTTCCTGGGTCACATTACGCACTTCGGCGATGGACTCGGAGATTGTCTCCAGTTGGTCTTCCTGGATCGCTATCTGTCGACGCCAGTTGGCATTCAAGACCAGCAGAGCTTCCAGGTTATCACTTTCCGTTTTGAATTCTTCGAACAGAGAACTGGCCGAGTTCGACAGACGGTTGATTCGTTCCTGAGACTCAGCTGCCGCACTGTTAGTCTCACCTACAACACTCTGAGCCTGCTCAATGGCGCTGGTATCAACGTCCTGAGCGAGGGCTGTTCCGATCACCAGCAGCGAGGCCAGTGGTGCCAGAACCTTTGAATATAATCGACGGTTTTTCATGTGCCATCCTGTTATTGTATTAAACACTCCGATTGCAACACCGGATGTGACTTCTTATCTATCGTGCTTTTCCGGGTAAGGGTTTACCATCCAAACAACGATCTTCTAAACAGCAATCCTTTAAACCGGTAAAGACGAGCAATTATCGGGCCAAACAGTTACGAATCTACACACTCATTAAATGATTGTAGAATTGCGTAACAGATGTGATCCAGATCCTGCAACTTACCGTAAATTCAGAGCTCCCTGCCGAATTATGTCGTCAAGACTAACACAACCCGTTTGAATTTTTGAACCTCTCAAATGAGAATTTTTTCGGTTCACGCGGTATCGTGCGCACTGATGGTTCATGCGCGCAAAATACGCACATGAACCGTGCACTCGTCACTTACCAGCCTGTTACTTCCTTCAGTGCATCACCGATATCGGCCAGACTGCGGACAGTTTTAACGCCTGCATCCTGCAGAGCGGCAAATTTCTCGTCAGCCGTGCCCTTGCCACCGGAGATAATGGCACCGGCGTGGCCCATGCGCTTTCCGGGGGGGGCGGTCACACCAGCAATGTAGGAAACCACCGGCTTGGTGACGTTGGCTTTGATATAGGCAGCAGCTTCCTCTTCTGCACTACCGCCAATCTCACCGATCATCACGATAGCTTCGGTCGCTGGATCTTTCTCGAACATGGCCAGGATGTCGATAAAGTTGGAGCCTGGGATCGGGTCGCCACCGATTCCTACGCAGGAAGACTGGCCAAACCCATGGTCAGTAGTCTGTTTGACAGCTTCATATGTCAGGGTGCCGGAGCGTGAAACGATACCGACTTTACCCGGTTTGTGGATGTGACCGGGCATGATGCCGATCTTGCATTCGCCGGGGGTAATGACGCCGGGACAGTTAGGGCCAATCAGACGCACACCCAGCTCATCGCAGCGTACTTTAACATCGAGCATGTCTAGCGTCGGAATGCCTTCCGTAATACAGACGATCAGCTTGATGCCCGCGTTGGCGGCTTCAAGGATGGAATCCTTACAGAAAGGAGCCGGAACGTAGATCACACTGGCGTCGGCGCCTGTTGCATCAATCGCTTCCTGCACAGTATTGAATACCGGCAGGCCCAGATGAGTGCTGCCACCCTTGCCTGGTGTGACGCCACCTACCATTTTAGTGCCGTAGGCAATCGCCTGCTCGGAATGGAAGGTACCCTGTGAGCCAGTGAAGCCCTGGCAAATGACTTTGGTATCTTTGTTAATCAGAATGCTCATTATTTACCCTCCGCGGCCTTGACTACCTGTTGGGCAGCATCGGTCAGACTTTTCGCCGCGATAATATTCAGTCCGCTATCCTTCAGCACCTTGGCGCCGACGTCCGCATTATTACCTTCCAGTCGAACCACAACCGGCACCTTGACGCCTACTTCCTTGACCGCGCCGATGATGCCTTCCGCGATCATGTCGCAGCGCACGATACCGCCAAAAATGTTTACCAGAACGGCTTTGACATTATCGTCAGAAAGGATGATTTTGAATGCTTCGGAAACACGCTCTTTGGTTGCGCCACCGCCCACATCCAGGAAGTTGGCAGGCTTGCCGCCGTGCAGATTCACGATGTCCATGGTACCCATTGCAAGGCCGGCACCGTTGACCATGCAGCCGATATTGCCGTCCAGCGCAACGTAATTCAGCTCGTGGCTCGCAGCATGCGCTTCACGTGGATCGTCCTGAGAAGGGTCATGCATTTCGCGCAGTTTTGGCTGACGATACATGGCGTTGCCATCGATATTGATCTTGGCATCGAGGCAGTGCAGATTTCCATCAGTTTTGATAACCAGCGGGTTGATCTCGAGCAGTGCCAGGTCGTAGTCTTTAAACAACTGACCGAGGCCCATGAAGATCTTGGTGAACTGCTTGATCTGATCACCTGTCAGCCCCAGTTTGAAGGCAAGTTCACGACCCTGGAACGGCATGGGGCCAACGAGAGGATCAATTGTTGCCTTAATGATCTTCTCTGGCGTTTCGTGAGCAACCTTCTCGATTTCAACACCACCCTCAGTGGATGCCATAAATACAATGCGACGTGACGCTCTGTCGACGACGGCACCGAGGTACAGCTCTTTGTCGATATCGGTGCAGGATTCAACCAGAATCTTGCTGACAGGCTGGCCGTTTGCATCTGTCTGGTAAGTGACCAGACGTTTACCCAGCCACTGCTCGGCGAATGCTTTAGCGTCATCGCGGCTCTTTACCAGTTTTACTCCACCGGCCTTACCACGACCGCCGGCGTGCACCTGGGCCTTTACCACCCACATGTCACCGCCAATTTTGTCGCAGGCTTCTGCGGCAGCATCTGCTGTGTCAACGGCGAAGCCCTTGGAAACAGGCAGACCGTATTCCGCAAAAAGCTGCTTTCCTTGATACTCGTGTAGATTCATTCTATTGGTCCTCTATAGTCAAACGCGCATGAATCAACTGCGCTTGCGTTTGTTGGCAGCATGAATGGCGTGTCCACCGACAGCCAGCGCTGCTTCGTGTACTGCTTCCGACAATGTCGGGTGTGAAAACATGGTCAGGCCAAGGTCTTCCGCACTGGCACTGAACTCCATTGCGATGGCAACCTGCTGAACCAGATCAGCGGCGCTCGGGCCAATGATGTGGGCACCGAGAACGCGGTCCGTTTTGGCGTGGGCAATCAGCTTGACCAGACCCGCAGACTCATTGGCAGCCATGGCACGGCCGTTGATGCTGAACGGGAACGTGCCGACATTGTATTCAACGCCCTCTTCCTTCAGCTGCTGTTCGGTTTTACCAACCCACGCAATTTCAGGGTGGGTATAAATGACAAATGGCACCAGGTCGTAGTTCACCTGGGTTTTCTTGCCGGCGATACGCTCTGCAACCATCACACCTTCTTCAGAACCTTTGTGTGCCAGCATTGGGCCACGCACCAGGTCGCCAGTGGCATAAACACCGGGTACAGATGTCGCACAGGTCTCGTCTACTTTGACAAATCCGCGGTCGTCAATTTCAACGCCGCAATCGTCAGCCAGCAGGCCTTTGCTGTAAGGTTTGCGGCCGACGGCAACAATCAGTTTGTCGAACTCTGCTTCCTGTTCGCCATCAGCATTGTTGTAGGTAACCTTGACCGTCTTGTTCTTGCCCTTGCCAGATACTTTGGTGCTGGCCACTTTGGCGCCGAGCTTGATATCCAGACCCTGCTTCTCGAAGACCTTTTTGGCTTCCTTGGCAACCTGTTCATCTACGGCTGGCAAAAAGGTTTCGAGTGCTTCGAAAACAACCACCTCGGAACCCAGTCGCGACCAGACACTACCCAGTTCCAGGCCGATCACCCCAGCGCCAATGACACCAAGGCGTTTTGGTACGGACTGAAACTCCAGGGCACCGGTGGAGTTCACAATGACTTCGTCATCAACCGGGGCTGGCGGGATGTCAATTGGCTGTGAACCGGCCGCCAGAATTACGTTGTCGGCCTCCAGTGTCTGAGTACTGCCGTCAGCAGCGGTCACTTCAACCTTTTTGCCTTTCAGCAGTTTGCCCGTGCCCTGTATACCATCGACCTTGTTGGCCATGAACAGGCCACGCACGCCCTGAGTCAGCTGTTTCACGATTTTGGCTTTGCGCTCGATCATGGCGGGCACGTCAATGTCCACTTTGCTGACCTTGATGCCATGTACTTCAAAGTCTTTTTTGGCTTCGGCATATTTGTGTGATGAGTCAAGCAATGCCTTGGATGGGATACAGCCTACGTTCAGGCAGGTACCGCCATAAACGGCATCGTTTTTGTCATCGTGCCATTTCTCCACGCAAGCGGTTTTTAAACCAAGCTGCGCGCTTCGGATGGCCGCAACGTACCCTGCAGGTCCCGCTCCGATAACCACTACATCATATTTTTTACTCATAATATTCCCTGCCCAGAGTCACTCTCGATTACAGTCTCGTTAAAAGCATGAGCCACAGCGTAGTTGTGGCTGTGGCTCATCTTGGTACGGTCTGGAGTCATTGCTCCGTTTAAACCTGGCTATCAGATCTCCAGCAAAATGCGTGCTGGATCTTCCAGCAATTCCTTGATGGTCACCAGGAACTGCACTGCTTCTTTACCATCTATCATTCGGTGGTCGTAAGAAAGTGCCAGGTACATCATCGGCAGAATCTCGACCTTGCCGTTCACAGCCATCGGGCGCTCCTGGATCTTGTGCATGCCCAGAATCGCAGTTTGTGGTGGGTTCAGGATCGGAGTCGACAGCAGCGAACCAAAAACACCACCGTTGGAGATGGTGAATGTACCGCCAGTCATTTCGTCGATGGACAGCTTGCCGTCCTGCGCCTTGTTACCAAACTCACGGATTTTTGCCTCGACTTGTGCCAGACCCATGTGGTCTGCGTTGCGCAGCACCGGAACTACCAGTCCGCGCGGAGACGAAACTGCAACGCCGATGTCCTGGTAACCGTGATATACGATGTCGTTGCCATCGATGGAGGCATTGACGGCGGGGTAACGCTTCAGCGCTTCCACACTGGCACGCACGAAGAAGGACATGAAGCCGAGACGCACACCATCATGCGCTTTCTCAAACTGGTCTTTGTAGCGCGAGCGCAGGTCCATAACCGGCTTCATATTGACCTCATTGAAGGTGGTCAACATGGCAGTGGACTGCGATGCCTGTAGCAGACGCTCCGCCACTTTGGCGCGCAGGCGGCTCATGGGTACACGCTCTTCAACGCGGCCAGATGAGCCATCGGTAGTCGGTGCAGCAGCCTTGCTGCTTGACTCGGAACTGGAGCTCGACTGTTTGTCTCCCTTCTCGATCGCGTTCAGCACATCTTCTTTGGTAATTCGACCATCTTTGCCAGTACCGCTGATCTGACCAGCTTTCAGGCCGTGCTCTTCGGCAAGTTTCTTGGCAGCCGGACTCAGGGCAGGCGTTTCGCCATCCTGTTTATCGTCAGATTTGGCCTCAGATGCCGATTCTGATTTTTTGTCAGACGACTTGTCTGATGACTTGCTGTCTGCACTTGAGGACTTGTCATCAGCAGCCGCGCCTTCCTTGATCGTGGCGATGATTTCATTGCTGACGATAGTATCGCCAGAGTCCTTGATGATTTTTTCCAGGACGCCATCAGCTGGTGCCACGACTTCGATTACGACTTTGTCAGTCTCGATGTCGACCAGCAGCTCGTCACGTTTGACAGCATCACCGACTTTCTTGTGCCAGCTTGCAATGGTGCCGTCTGGCACGGATTCGGGCAGTTGCGGTGCTTTGATCTCAATAGACATGTTGATTCCTTACACTGTTCGGTGTCATCACTATTTGTTTAAAAGTTATTCCTTTGGTCCCAGTGCTTGCTCCAGAAATGCATTGAGCTGTTGCATGTGCAATTCTGGATAACCGGCTGCAGCCGCTGCCGATGCCTCACGGCCTGCATAGCGCAATGACACAGACGAGCCAAGAGACTGTATGACATTACGCATGTGGTGCTGGCTGGAGTACCAGGCTCCCTGGTTCATGGGCTCCTCCTGACACCAGACAACATCGCTAACGTTCTCGTACTTTTTCATTTCGGCGCGCAGATCATCTTCCGGGAACGGGTAAAGCTGTTCGAGACGGATGATTGCGATATTGGTCAATTCACGCTTGCGACGCTCTGCTCGCAGGTCGTAGTAAACTTTGCCGGAGCAGAGTATTACGCGCTCAACGTTGTCAGGCTTGATATCTTCGTCGGTTTCACCGATGACTACCTGGAAGCTGCCGTTTGCCAGCTCTTCAAGCGTTGCTGTGGTTTCTTTGTGACGCAACAGACTCTTGGGCGACATCACAATCAATGGCTTGCGCAGCGGACACAGGACCTGACGTCTCAGCATGTGGAAGACCTGGGCTGAGGTGGTCGGCAGGCAGACCTGGATATTGTGTTCCGCACAAAGTTGCAGGAAGCGTTCCAGACGAGCTGATGAATGCTCAGGGCCCTGTCCTTCGTAGCCGTGCGGCAACAGCATGGTCAGGCCGCACAGGCGCTGCCACTTGTGCTCGCCACTGGTAATGAACTGGTCGATAACAACCTGCGCCGAGTTCGCAAAGTCGCCAAACTGGGCTTCCCAGACAACCAGCGCATTAGGGGTGGTCGTCGCGTAACCGTACTCAAAAGCCAGCACAGCTTCTTCGGACAGCAGTGAGTCGTAGATACAGAACATCTTGGGGTCTGCAACCAGGCTGCGAAGCGGAATGTACTCTTCTTCGGTGTTCTGATCACGCAGTACCGCATGGCGATGCGAGAAGGTGCCACGTCCAACATCCTGCCCGGTAATTCGGACCCGATTGCCGGTCGTGAGAATGCTGGCGTATGCCAGTGTCTCAGCAAAACCCCAGTCAACCGGGATCTCGCCGGAAGCCATCTTGCTGCGGTCGTCGACGATTTTCTGTACCTGACGGTGCAGATTCAGATTTTCAGGCAGACTGGTAATCTTGCGTGCCAGTGCTTCCAGCGACTCAAGCTTGATGCTGGTATTAAAATGCGGCGTCCAGGTGTGACCCAGGTAAGGGTTCCAGTCGACGAACATTTCGACGTTGGGCTCTTTTACAAGGCTCTTCACTACGTGTTCGCCGGTGTCCAGTGCATTACGGTACGATGCATTGAGCTCGTCGACTTCTTTCTCGGTCACCAGCTTGTCACTGATAAGACGTTCTGCATACAGCGCGCGCGTAGTCTGGTGCTTGCGAATCTTGTGATACATCAGTGGCTGAGTTGACGAGGGCTCGTCTGTTTCGTTATGGCCGCGACGACGATAACAGACCAGATCGATGACCACATCCTTTTTGAACTCATAACGGAAATCAAGTGCCAGCTGAGTGACGAACAGCACCGCCTCAGGATCATCCGCATTAACGTGGAAGATTGGCGCCTGAACCATTTTGGCTACATCGGTACAATACTCTGTTGAGCGGGCATCGTCCTGGCGGCTTGTGGTGAAGCCCACCTGGTTGTTGATGATGATATGTACCGTGCCACCTGTACCATATGCCCGGGTCTTGGACATCTGGAAAGTTTCCATGACCACACCCTGGCCTGCAAAAGCTGCATCACCGTGGATGCTGAGCGGAATTACAGCGTGGCCCAGATTGTCTTTGCGTCGGTCCTGACGGGCACGAACGGAGCCTTCGATAACCGGAGAAACAATTTCCAGGTGCGAAGGGTTAAATGCCATTGCCAGATGCACTTCGCCGCCAGGCGTCATGATGTTGGACGAAAAGCCCTGATGGTATTTTACATCGCCTGAGCTCTTGTACTTGGCGCGGCCTTCGAACTCACTGAACAGGTCAGCCGGGTTCTTGCCTAGAATGTTCACCAGCATATTCAGGCGGCCACGGTGAGCCATGCCGATGACAACTTCCTTGACGCCGTAGCTGCCGGCACGCTGAATCAGTTCATCGACCAGCGGAATCAGGCTTTCGCCGCCTTCAAGGCCAAAGCGTTTCGTGCCCGGGTACTTGGAGTCCAGATGCTTTTCAAGGCCCTCAGCTGCGCTGAGTCGCTCCAGCAGGTGTCGCTTTACTTCATTGGGGAAACCCGGATTGCCGAGTTTGGGTTCAATGCGTTTTTGAATCCACTGCTTCTGCGCAAGATCGACAATATGCATGAACTCATAGCCGATAGACCCGCAGTAAATATTCTCCAGCGCTTCAACAATTTCGCGCAGTGAGGCGGTGTCGCGATTGATATGCAGAGAGCCGGTCTGAAAGACTGTGGAGTAATCAGCGGGTGAAAGATTGTGAAAGTCGAGCTCCAGGTCTGGCACGCGTTCGCGATGCATCAGTGACAGGGGGTCAAGCGCCGCTTTCTGGTGACCACGGACGCGGTAGGAGCTGATCAGGTGCAGTACCTGAACCTGTTTGTTTTCATGTTCGGAATTTACAACAACATCGTTGCTCAGTACCGGCATGAAGCGACTGGTTTTGCCCAGCCGTTTGAAGTAGGCCTGAATCTCACGATGTGATACATCGGCAGGCGACTGCTCTGCTATCCGGGGCAGCGAGTCGAAATAACTGCGCCACTCGGCAGGGACCTGTTCAGGATCTTTCAGGTATTGATCATAAAGCTGTTCGACATACTCAGCATTGCCACCGGATAAATGGCCAGTGCTCCACATCAACTCCATTATGCTGTCATGCATATTATTCTTCCCGGGGTTACAGGGCCACCGCAATCAATCACCGCCTCGTGAGCGGCGTTGCCAGTCGCCTCACAAAAATTTCCTTGGTCTTAGCTTGCCCGCTGCAACAGCATGTGACGAATGTGACCGATCGCCTTGGTCGGGTTAAGACCCTTGGGGCAGACAGCCACACAATTCATGATGCCTCGACAGCGGAACACGCTGAATGGGTCTTCCAGTCCAGCCAGACGTTCTTCGGTGGCAGTGTCACGGCTATCGGCCAGGAACCGGTATGCTTGCAGCAGTCCGGCAGGCCCGATGAATTTGTCGGGGTTCCACCAGAAAGAAGGACAGCTGGTGCTGCAGCAGGCGCACAGGATACATTCGTACAGGCCGTCGAGTTTGGCACGGTCTTCCGGGCTTTGCAGACGTTCAATGGCAGGCGCCGGCGTATCGTTGATCAGGAAGGGCTGAACCTTTTCAAACTGCTTGTAGAAGATGGTCATGTCAACAACCAGGTCGCGAACTACGGGCAGACCAGGCAGAGGACGCAGCACCAGCTTGCCGCCTTTAGCCACTGCCGATACCGGTGTGATACATGCCAGGCCATTGGTGCCGTTGATGTTCATACCGTCAGAACCGCAGACGCCTTCGCGACAGGAACGTCGGTAAGCAATTGAAGGATCCTGCTCTTTGATCATCGACAGTACGTCGAGCACCATCAGGTCACGACCTTCCGGCAGCTCGATCTGATACTCGCGCATGGATGGCTTATCATCAGTTTCCGGGTTGTAGCGATAAACACTGACTAACACGTTAAATCACCTTCTCTAGATTAACGGATTTAATAAGTACGGACCTTGGGCTCGAATTTTTCCACCGTCTTGGGCGCAAAATTCACAGCGCGTTTTGTCACACTGCGTTGTGTCGGGTGGTACATCGAGTGACACAGCCAGTTATCGTCATCTCGCTCCTGGAAATCTTCGCGAGCATGTGCGCCGCGACTTTCTGTTCGAGCTTCGGCTGCCAGCGCGGTCGCTTCAGCAACTTCGAACAGGTTTTCCAGCTCAAGCGCTTCAATTCGTGCTGTATTGAAGGCGTTGCTTTTGTCTTCGAGTTTTACATTGGCAATTCGTCCACGCAGTCCTTCCAGCTTCTGCACGCCTTCCTTCATGAAGTCGCCCGTGCGGAACACGCCAAAGTGGTTCTGCATGATGCTCTGCAGTTCGCCTCGGAGCTTGGACACGCTTTCGCCATCGGTGCTGTTATTAAGACGATTCAGACGCGCCATGGACTGTTCAATATCTGATTCTGACGCGCGTCGGTACTCAATACCCTGCCCCAGCATGGATTCAATGTGCTTGCCTGCTGCACGACCGAATACCACCAGGTCCAGCAATGAGTTGCCGCCCAGACGGTTGGCGCCGTGTACGGAAACGCAGGCTACTTCGCCCACCGCGAACAGACCTGGGATCTGGACATCTTCGCCAGCTTCGTTCTGTGCGATCGCCTGACCATGAATATTGGTAGCGATACCACCCATCATGTAATGGCAGGTCGGGATAACCGGAATCGGTTCCTTGACCGGATCGACGTGCGCAAAGGTTCTGGACAGTTCCAGGATGCCTGGCAGCTTCTCGTTCAACACCTTTTCGCCCAGGTGATCCAGCTTCAGCAGTACGTGGTCACCATTGGGGCCACAACCTTTGCCAGCAATGATTTCCTGTATCATGGAGCGCGCCACTACGTCGCGTCCCGCCAGGTCTTTGGCGTTCGGTGCGTAACGCTCCATAAAGCGTTCGCCGTCCTTGTTGATCAGGTATCCACCCTCACCACGACAGCCTTCGGTTACCAGCGTGCCGGCACCATGAATACCCGTCGGGTGGAATTGCCACATTTCCATATCCTGTACCGGATAACCGGCACGCAGCGCCATACCGATACCATCACCGGTATTGATCAGGGCGTTAGTGGTCGACGCGTAAATACGGCCTGCACCACCTGTTGCCAGCACGGTTGCTTTGGAAGCGACGTAGACTGTCTCACCTGTTTCGATACAGATCGCGATAACGCCAACAATGACGCCATCCTGATTGCGCACCAGATCTACCGCGTACCACTCATTGAAGAACACCGTTTTGTTCTTCAGGTTGCCCTGATACAGAGCGTGCAGCAGCGCGTGACCGGTACGGTCAGCAGCTGCACAGGTACGGGCAGCCTGTCCGCCCTTGCCAAAATCCTTGGACTGACCACCGAACGGCCGCTGATAGATACGGCCATTTTCTGTTCGGGAAAAGGGCAGCCCCATATGCTCAAGTTCGAACACGGTCTGGGGGCCTTCACTGCACATGTACTCAATGGCTTCCTGATCGCCGATATAGTCGGAACCCTTGACCGTGTCATACATGTGCCAGCGCCAATCGTCGTTCGGGTCTGCACTGGCAATTGCACAGGTGATACCGCCCTGCGCCGAAACAGTGTGAGAGCGCGTCGGGAAGACTTTGCTGATCACGGCAGTTTTGTAGCCGGACTGGGACAGCTGCAGTGCAGCACGCATACCGGCACCACCACCGCCCACAATGACAGCATCAAATGAAATTGTACGCATACCGCTCATTTATAGTCCCCACAGAATCTGGATACCCCAAACGAGGTAAATGAATATCAGGATCACGCAGCCGGCCTGAAACAACAGGCGTACTGCGGTTGCCGCGCCACCAAAAGTCATTGACGTCAGGTAGTCTGTCGCAATGGTCCACATACCAACCCACGCGTGAGCGCAGAGTGAAATCAGGGCCAGCAGACTGAAAATGCGCATCCAGGTCGTCTGAAACAGCGCTGACCACGCGGCGTAATCGATGTCAGGCGTCATGATCATCCAGCCCAGCAACACTATTGTATATGCCGCCAGAATGATTGCGCTGAAACGTTGAATGACCCAGTCATGAAGGCCGTTGCGACCCACATTGGTCGCACTGTTGACTCGCTTTACCATACCCAGACTCCTGCCAACACAATACTGATTACCGAGAACACTACGATCATCACGGCACCCTGGCGTCCACCCTGCAGTGTTTCACCGATGCCGACATCCATCAAAAGGTGGCGGATACCGGCGATCAGGTGGTACAGCAGCCCCGAGAGGATCACCCATACAATGAATTTGGCGTGAGGGGCCGTCAGCAATTCAGCGATACGCCCGAATCCCTGCGCCGAGGCAAGTGATTCAGAGAGCATCCAAAGCAGCACAGCTGTACCAACAAAAATCAGTACGCCCGAGATACGATGCAGGATCGACGTAATAGCCGGAAGAGGAAAACGGAATTTGGTCAGGTCGAGATTTACAGGTCTGTTGTCTTTCACTGGTAGCCAATTCTAGTTGGGCCCGTACAAAGGGCACGTTAGTTAGAACAATCAGTGCCTGATGTTACGATGCTGCACTGATCAACCTCCGGAGAGTCTGGACAAGACACACTAAAAGTTGAGCTTGTTCAGGCGCTTCGTTCGATCTCGATACGATGGGTCGGTATCGGAGATTCGGCCGCTGAGTATAGTCCTATAGTGTTGCGAATACAATAAATTGGCAGCCAATCACCTCAGTAGCACGCATGAATGTGACAGCATTTTGTCAACTTGATATTTTTACATTTCCGGTGAGGCAAACAGCAGATATTTTGTGGTACAGTAGCGGCTTTATCGCTGGCCCCCTGCTCGACTCAATATACGAATTCAGGATTCCATGATCGGATCGGACCGTAGAGCGGCCCGGGCCGCCCTGTGATGCCGGCAACTGGAAGTTTATCAGTCAGGAGTACAATATGAGTGAAAAAAAAGCCCGCTTGACACTGGCAAACAGCCAGGATGCGATTGAGCTGCCCGTATTGGAAGGCAATATCGGTCCCGATGTGATCGACGTCCGCAGTCTGGTCTCCAAAGGTGTGTTCACCTACGACCCCGGGTTCATGTCGACCGCCTCAACCGAGTCTTCGATTACTTACATTGATGGTGATGCGGGGGTTCTTCTCCATCGCGGCTACCCGATCGATCAGCTGGCCGAACACTCTGACTATCTGGAAACCTGTTATCTGCTGTTGAAAGGCGAGCTTCCCAATGACGAGCAGAAGAAAGCCTTCGTCGCTGAAGTGACTCAGCACACCATGGTAGACGCGCAGATCGCCAAGATTCTGGATGGCTTCCAGCGCGATGCGCATCCTATGGCTGTGATGGTGTCCCTGACCGGTGCGCTGGCAGCACTGTATCACGACGGACTGGATGTAGATAATGCAGAACACCGTCACCTGGCAGCGATACGCCTGATTGCCAAGATGCCGACGCTGGCGGCCATGGTTTACAAGCATTCGATTGGCCAGCCTTACATGTCTCCGCTTAACTCCCTGTCCTACGCAGAAAATTTCCTCCATATGATGTACGGCGTACCCGCCGACAAGCCCAATGTCAGCCCGGTACTGGCCAAGGCGATGGATGTCATTTTCCTGCTGCACGCCGATCACGAACAGAACGCCTCCACTTCAACAGTACGTCTGGCTGGCTCTACCGGTGCCAACCCCTATGCCTGTATTTCCTCAGGCATCGCGGCGCTGTGGGGCCCTGCCCATGGTGGTGCCAACGAGGCCGTTCTGAATATGCTGAACGAAATTGGTGACGAGTCGCGTATCGAAGAGTTCATCGCTCGCGCCAAAGACAAGGATGACCCCTTCCGCCTGATGGGCTTTGGTCACCGTGTTTACAAGAATTTCGATCCACGCTCGCGCGTCATGCGCAAGATCTGCGACGAAGTGCTGGCGGATCTCGGTGTCGAGAACGACCCGCTGTTCAAGATTGCACGTCGTCTGGAGAAGATTGCTCTGGAAGATCAGTATTTCATCGATCGCAAGCTGTATCCCAACGTCGACTTCTACTCCGGCATCATTCTTAAGGCGATTGGTATACCCACCAGCATGTTCACAGTCATTTTTGCCCTCGGCCGCACCCCTGGCTGGATTTCACACTGGAACGAGATGCTGAGCAGCGCCTATAAGATCGGACGTCCACGGCAGCTGTACAAGGGCTCGCCACAGCGCGACTATCCGCAGTAAATCAAACGGGGCTTCGGCCCCGTTTTTTTAGATCGCAATCCCATAAAAAAAAGGCCGCCGTGAAATCACGGCGGCCTTTTCAATTTGGTGGAGCTAAGCGGGATCGAACCGCTGACCTCAACACTGCCAGTGTTGCGCTCTCCCAGCTGAGCTATAGCCCCAAATCTACTGGTATCTCTGACGGGAATCAGCTGTGTCTGGACTTCCAAGTGACACCTGCTTCCTGCAGAGACCGCGCATTTTAGGCATCGGACTCTGTTGTGTCAATGCCCGATTTAGCTTATTTGCCGGATAAACTATTCAGACTCAGGCAGCTCAAAATCCTGCAGGTCCCTGAAGGTTTTTTCCAGTGCCTTGGCCTGTTTCTTGGAGACGCCGCCCAGCACTTCCACTGCGTACCGCAAGCGGGCCCGGGTGACATCCAACCCAAGTATGACCATCGAGTCGATTACCGAAACCGATACCGCACGGCCGGTGACGGCCACGAACAATGGAAACAGGGTCTCGCGAATCTTCAGCCCCTTGAATGCCGACAGCCTGCGACAGGCCTGTTCGATGGCCGGTTTATCCCATTGCGGTAACTGCTCCAGCTGCCACGCCATCAACTGCAGAAGCTCCCTGCTCTGCTCCGTATCCAGCTGCTTGTGCGCGAAATCACCCTCGGTCACTGGCAGCAGACCGCTCAGGAAAAAGCCAGCCAGTGGTATGACATCGCTGAACCGTTCAACACGCTCTTTGACCAGCGGAATTACCTGTTTCAGGCGCTCTGCGTCAAATGCCCATTCGGCGTAAAGCTCCGCGAAGGTCTCGGTGTCGAGATCTTCACGAATGTATTTGCCGTTCAACCAGTTGAGTTTGTCGATATCAAATACCGGCCCACCCAGGGAGACGCGGTCAATATCAAACGACTGCTCCATTTCTGGCAGGGAAAATTTCTCGCGACCATCTGGCATGGTCCAGCCCATCATGCCCAGATAATTCACCATGGCCTCGGGCAGATAACCCATGTCACGGTAGTAATTGATACTGGTGGGGTTCTTGCGTTTACTCAGCTTGCTTTTGTCCGGATTGCGCAGCAGTGGCATATGACAGAACTGCGGTGGCTCCCAACCGAAGTGCTGATACAGCAAGAGGTGCTTGGGCGTTGAGTTGATCCACTCCTCACCACGAATGACGTGAGTAATGCCCATCAAGTGATCATCCACCACATTGGCAAAGTGATAGGTTGGCAGATTGTCTGATTTCATCAGCACCTGCATGTCGATCTGCTGCCAGTTGATGCGGATTTCACCTCTCAGGCGATCGGTAAATACGCACTCGCCTTCCTGCGGAACTTTCATACGAACCACATAGGGCTCACCGGCGGCCATCTTGCTGCTGACTTCAGCATTGCTCAAATGCATGCAGTGTCCATCATAGCCCGGCGTCTGCTTGTTGGCGGTCTGTTCAGCGCGTAGCGCATCAAGGCGTTCACTTGTGCAGAAGCAGCGGAATGCGTGTCCGCTATCCAGCAACTGGTTAATGTGTTTGCGATAGATATCGCTGCGCTGGCTTTGACGATAAGGGCCGTGTGGTCCACCGATGTCCGGACCTTCCGCCCAGTCGAGTCCAAGCCAGCGAAGCGCACGCAGGATATCCTGCTCTGATCGTGCCGTGCTGCGCGTCTGGTCAGTATCCTCGATGCGCAGGATGAACTCACCTTTATGCTGGTTCGCAAAACAGCGGTTAAACAGCGCGATATACGCGGTGCCAACGTGAGGGTCGCCTGTCGGCGATGGTGCGATCCTGGTTCTGACAGGGGTGGCGGAGTTACTGGACGCCGTAGTGTTGGACATGTTTCTCCCTAGAGTCATAGATTGCCAAATATGGCTGCAAATTATACGCGATGGGGTCTGCAAGCTCTACGCCCGCAGGCACCTGGCTGTCAGCATGTTATACTGACTACCATGCAGCAAACACCTTCCAATGTGACTTCTTTGATGAACTCTACTGAACCTTTCGTTTCCTCTGCCGGTCCGTCAGATCCGGTTGCGACACGCCGTTTTTGTGTCGCGCCTATGCTGGATTGGACAGATCGTCACGAGCGTTACTTTCTGCGCCTGATCAGCCAGCATGCCTGGCTGTACACTGAGATGGTGACCACTGGAGCACTGATACATGGTGACGCCGATCGTCATCTTCGCTTTGATGCCGCCGAACACCCAGTTGCACTGCAGCTGGGAGGCAGCGACCCACAGGCCATGGCGCAATGCGCTGCGCTGGCAGCAGATTATGGCTACGATGAAGTAAATATTAATGTTGGCTGCCCCAGTGATCGCGTTCAGTCGGGACGTTTTGGCGCCTGTCTGATGGCAGAACCTGAGCTGGTGGCCAGTTGCGTGCGGGAGATGCGTAAATCATGCCCTCTTCCCGTCACAGTAAAAACCCGAATCGGCATTGATGAGCACGACAGTGACGAATTTGTGCAGGATTTTATCGAGAAAGTCGCCGGCGCAGGCTGCCAGACTTTTATACTGCACGCCAGAACCGCGTGGTTGCAGGGGCTGAGCCCCAAGCAGAACCGGGAAATACCGCCACTGCAATACGATCGCGTATTCCGTATGAAGCAGCGCTATCCAGAGCTCGAGATTGTCATTAATGGTGGCATAAACAGTCTTGAGGCTTCCAGATCGCTGCTGAAAACGGTTGATGGCGTGATGCTGGGGCGTGAGGCTTATCAGAACCCCTACCTGCTGGCCGGTGTCGACCGGAATCTGTTTGGCAGCGCGGCGCCGGTTGCGGAGCGATCCGTGATTATCGAGCGTTATCTACCTTATGTGCGTGAGGAACTGAAGGCCGGCACACCGCTCCAGCACATGACCCGCCATATTCTCGGTCTTTACAAGGGCGAGCCGGGTGGCAAACTGTTCAGACGTCATCTGAGCCAGCACGCTTTTCGTAAAGATGCAGGAATTGAAGTGCTTGAGGATGCTACTGCGCTGGCTGAACAGGCCAGGTCACGATCATTGCAAAGGGAGTCAGCCTGAATGCTAGCTGCTGTAAAACGTTTTTTTGAGGCTCAACTTTCCACTGCTGCCACAGAGACTGATTCAGAGCGAGTCTGTCGACTGCAACTGGCCAGTGCAGCACTCATGTTTGAGTTGCTAAAAACAGACCGGCACATCGACGCGCGAGAAACCGCCAAACTAAGGGACATTGTGGCAACTCAGTTCAAGCTGGACAGCGCCCGCCTGGATGAGATCATCGAGTTGGCTGAGCAGGAAGCCGAGCAGGCTGTTTCACTCTACGAATTCACCAGTCTTGTGAATGAGCACTACCAGTACGAGGAGAAGGTTGAACTGATCAGAACCTTGTGGGAACTGGCGATGGCAGATGAGGTTCTGGACAAGTACGAGGAGCAGATGATCAGAAAAACCGCTGACTTGATTTATGTTTCACACAGCGATTTTATAAAGACCAAACTGCAGGTCAGGGATCAGTAGCCTAGTCCCAGTCCCACTCCTGATCCCAGTCCTGATTGGCCTGACCATCATTCACCAGATACTCTCGCTGCTGCAGGTAGGCCTCGCGCATGAAGATGTAGGGATCACCAGTAATCAGCGATTCCACCGACATCGCATCAACACGCTTGTCCAGTTGTTCCAGGGCAAATGCACTGTTTCTGATCCTGACATTGTCCTGATGACTGATGGGATTGGTAGCCGTATCAACCGAAAACCCGATGGCATCACGCAAGGTGCTTGGTCCAAACAGCGGCAGCACGATATAAGGTCCTGTGCCTATTCCCCAGTAGCCCAATGTCTGACCAAAGTCTTCGTCGTTGGGCGTGAAACCTATGGCAGTTGCCACATCCAGCAGGCCACCGATACCGATGGTGGTGTTGATCATGATGCGCCCGGTGTCATTGGCAGCCGCTTCGAGTTTCATTTGCAGCAGGTTATTGGCCAGGACGCTGATGTCGCCGATATTCGAGAAGAAGTTACTGACGCCCTGGCGCGCAGGCCCCGGGATGTATTTACGGTAGCCGCGAGCAACTGGCAACAAAAAGTGTTTGTCCATGAACTGGTTGAATGCATGGACCTTGGTGTTGACAGGTTCCAGTGGGTCGGAGACAAACTGCTGTGCCAGCACTTGACCGGAAAAAGTGGGCGAGCCCACCAGTACAACAGTCAACACAACACTCGCAGGCGTGAACTTCTTCATCAGGGACACCTAAAAAATCAGGGGCATAATTATCGCAAATTCGTGGATGACTTGATATCCCCCAAACGGGCAGCATCAATTTGTTTCTGCAGTCGCTTAATCGATACCGGCTGGCGTGTACCCAGGTTTTGCGCAAACATAGACACGCGCAGCTCCTGCAGTTGCCAGGGAAACTGGGGCAGCACCGAGCTGTTTCTTTCCCGCAGGCTCTGCCATTGCTGGTACAGGTTCTGGATCTGCGTCGCATCACTCAGATCCCGCTCCGGATTGCCAGGAAGCTTCTCAATTCGTGCCCTCAAGGCTTTGATATACCGAGGGTATTCCCACAACCAGTCGCCCGGCACTGAGTCTGGAAAATTGTCAGCAAACAACTGTTCAAGCTGCGCTCTGATATCGGCAGCATTGCGTTTGAACCGGCTTTCCAGTGCTTTCAATGGCTGCTGCAGTGCAAACACGTCCTCATAAATGCCTGTCATCAAGCGACTTAATTTTTCCCCCAAAGCCACAACCTCAGCTTTACCGCGCGTCAGCTGTTTTTCGAACGCAGGCTGACTGGTCGGTCTGACACTGCCCGTCTCAAATGCCAGTCTGTACGCTGCAAGCAGGGTTGCCTCCTGCCAGTCGGCAGGCAGCATGGCCTGCTTCAGGCCCAGGGATTTCTTGAGATGCGCAAAACGATCCTGCAACATCTGCCGTTGTTGCGGGGTTCTAAGCATATACAACCGAGCCAGCCCGCGTTCAGTCAACTGTTGTGCCCTGTCCGGGTCCTCAGTCAGTACGCTGCTGACACTGTTGCCATCATCACGCAGCGCGGGATATCGCTGCAGCCTGACACCACCCTGCATGATTTCGATCTGCACTGGAAACTCGTCCAGGGTCCAGCTGGTCAGTCCAGCTTGTTCCAGTGGATGCTGAGCGGGAGCTGGCATCTGAGCAGTAAACCGCCGTTTCAGATCCTCAAGATCCTGACCTGAGCCCAGCAGCTTACCGCGTTCGTCGACTACTTTGACGGTGGCACGCAGATGCGCAGCAAGGCTGGATTCATCCCAGGCATCCACCGGGATCTGCAGCTGCTTTTCGCGCCAGGCCTGTTCGGCAAGCATACTATCGAGAGCAGGTCTGGCCTGCGTACCTACACGTTCAAGTGCTCTGTTTACGAATTCAGGTACGGGTACCAGATGTTTACGGATCATTTTGGGCAGGCTTTTGACGAGACCTACACAGCGCTCGTGCAGCAATCCAGGCACTGCCCAGTCCAGGTCCTGTTGTGACATCTGCGCAAGTAGTGTGCGAGGGACGGTAATGCTTGCGCCATCGTCGGCTTTGCCCGGTGTGAATCGGTAGTCAATCGCGAGTCGGTTCTGTTGGACAACTGTGCGATCCGGAAACGCACGCGCGCTGGTTTCGTCAATCTGACGTGCCAGCACGTCCTCGGCTGACATTTGCAATGTAGCGCCAGCATTGTCCTGCTTTCTTAGCCAGCGTTGCAGTGCCGCCAGGGTGTTCACGTGTTCTGGCAACCTGTTGGCATAAAACGCTGCAAGATCCTCATCGGGTACAACAATATCCGGACGACGTTCCTTCTCTTCCTGCTTGCGGTATTTTTCAATCAGTTTTTGGTTGTGGCGCAGAAATGCCGCGCGAGAATTGATCTCGCCGGTGACCAGGGCTTCCCGGATAAAAATTTCGCGAGCCAACGCGGGATCGATCCTGCCAAACGAGACTCGACGCTTTTCAATCAACACCAGACCAAAAAGAGACACACGTTCAAAAGCGACCACTTCTCCACGCTTCTTCTCCCAGTGTGCCTCGAAATACTCCCGTCTAACCAGGTGTTCTGCAGCATTAATCAGCCAGTCGGGCTCGATACGTGCTGCCTGGGTCGCGAATAGACGACTGGTTTCCATCAATTCGGATGTCAGGATCCAGCGTGGCTGCTTTCTACTCAGAGTCGAAGAGGGAAATATCGAGAATTTGCGACCGCGCGGCGCGACATACAAACCATCCTGCCCTTTCTGTCCGAATTGGCTGAGTGATCCTGGCAGCATGGCCCTATGCACACTTTCATAATCGATCTCGGTATCATCCTGCACCTTGCCTTTTGCCTTGCGCGCAAAGGCGGCCTGCTGACAGGCAAGCAGCAACTGACGGTGTGTTTCACGCCATTCGCGAAGGCGCAGCCAGGATAGAAAATTCTCCTTGCAGTACTTTTTGAACTGCGACTGCGACATGTCCTGGCGCTGTTGCTCTACCGCGTTCCACAACAGAACCCAGGACAGGAAATCCGACTCCGGGTGTGCGAATGCAGCGTGACGCTCGCGTGCCGCCTGGCGCTTTTCAGCGGGGGTGTCGCGAGGATCCTGAATGCTTAATGCGCTGACGATGATAAGCAGTTCTGCCAGACAGTGACGATTTGCTGCTTCAATAAGCATGCGACTGAGTCGTGGATCCGCTGGAACCCTTGCCATGGCCCGACCGACAGGCGTCAGTTGACGATCACGATCAATAGCATCCAGTTCGTCGAGCAGCCTGAATCCATCATTTATGGCCCGCTGGTCGGGTGGCTCAACAAACGGGAAAGATTCAATGTCTCCCAGCCTCAGAGCCAGCATCTGGAGAATTACCGCACTCAGATTGGTCCGCTGAATCTCAGGATCGGTAAATTCAGGGCGCCCCAGAAAATCACTCTCGCTATAAAGCCTGACGCAGATACCACTGGCCACTCGACCACACCGACCTGCCCGCTGATTGGCACTGGCCTGAGACACGGGCTCTATTGGCAGGCGTTGTACCTTGCTCTGCACACTGTATCGACTGATACGGGCAAGACCCGTATCTATCACATAGCGTATACCTGGCACGGTAAGCGAGGTTTCAGCGACGTTTGTGGACAGAATAATGCGCCTGCCACGATGCGGGCTGAATATGCGTTGTTGCTCCGATTGAGACAGCCGGGCATAGAGGGGTACGATTTCTGTATCGGCTAGTGACTGTTTACGCAGTTCAATCGCGAGCTCGCGAATGTCGCGCTCGCCGCTAAGAAATACCAGTACGTCCCCAGGCCCCTGCCCCAGTTTGCTTTCGTGCTGCCTGAACAGTTTCAGGGATCTGAGAACGCCATTAAGAACCCAGTCATCAGCAAGCTCAGCTGCTTGTGTATTCTCGCCATCGGCTGGATCCTGGTAAACAATTTCTACCGGATAGGTGCGGCCCGATACGCTGACTATTGGCGCCCCAGAGAAGTGTTGTGCGAATCGCTCAACATCAATGGTTGCTGAGGTGATGATGATTTTGAGATCAGGACGCTTTTTAGTCAGCTGCTTGAGGTAACCCAACAGGAAATCGATGTTCAGGCTGCGCTCGTGAGCTTCGTCCACGATGATGACATCGTAGCGAGACAACAGACGGTCCTGCTGAATCTCAGCTAGCAGGATGCCATCGGTCATCAGCTTGATGTGTGTCTCGGGGCTGGTGACGTCATTGAAGCGCACCTGATACCCGACGCCAGAACCCAGCGCCATACCAAGCTCTTCTGCTATACGGGCCGCGACCGAGCGAGCCGCCAGTCGGCGTGGCTGGGTGTGTCCAATCATGCGATCCTGGCCGAAGCCAAGCTCAAGACAGATCTTGGGAATCTGGGTGGTTTTGCCGGAGCCGGTTTCACCGGCAATAACCACAACCTGATTCTCTGTAATGGCCTGCGCTATTTCTCCGCGCTTTTCCGATACCGGTAATTCCGGTGGATACGATATCTGCACAAGCCTGCCTGCTGAATTCAACCAGATTTATTCAGTTCCTGCTCGCGAAGCTCGCGACGCAGAATTTTACCAACATTAGATTTGGGCAGATCGTCGACAAATTCAATCTGTTTGGGCACCTTGTACGCGGTCAGATTTTCGCGGCAATAACTCTCCACATCCTTAATGTTGAGCACAGAGTCGCGGCGTACAACAAACAGTTTGATGGTTTCGCCACTTTTGTCACTGGGCACACCAATGGCTGCACTTTCTGCGACGCCTGGATGTGCGTTGACAACTTCCTCGACCTCGCTCGGGAACACATTAAATCCAGAGACGATAATGAGGTCCTTTTTGCGGTCAACAATCCGGATGTATCCCTCCTCATCAATCTGGGCAAAATCGCCGGTTTTAAACCAGCCTTCGGCAGTGATCGACTCGGTAGTTGCCTTCTCGTTCTGCCAGTACCCTTTCATGACCTGCGGGCCGCGTATCCAGAGTTCGCCTTTTTCATTAAATCCGGTATCGTTACCCTCCTCATCTACTGTCATGACGTCGGTGCCTGGGACGGGTGGCCCTACGGTGCCAATTTTGACCTTGTCGTGGGGGTTTACGCTGACCACTGGAGAACACTCTGTCAGGCCATATCCCTCATAGATCTGACATCCGGTTACTTTAGCCCACTCTTCTGCGACGCTTATGGTCAATGCCATACCGCCCGATCCGGTGAAGCGCATCTTACTGAAATCAACTTGCGCAATATCTTTGTGCCGGCACATGGCCAGGAACAGTGTGTTCAGACCAACAAAACCGTTAATCTCGGGCAGCGCCTGCAGCGTCTTTATTAACTCATTGATGTCACGGGGATTGGGAATCAAGACATTAAGATTTCCGGCGTAGACGGCAGCCATGCAGTGAAACATGAAAGCGTAGGTATGATACAGCGGCAGCGGTGCAACAATAGTATCTCTGCCATCCTTGATCAGCGCCTTGCTCACCTGACGCAGCTGCATCATATTCACGATCAGATTCTGGTGCGTCAACATGGCGCCTTTTGCCAGACCAGTTGTGCCGCCTGTGTAGAGCACGATAGCGACATCGGTTCCACTTGATACGCTTGAGAAGCTGCCTGAACTCTCTTTCATGACCTGGTCCCAACTTCTGGCTGATGCAATGTTCCAGGCTGGCACCATGCGCTTTACACGCTTGACCACAAAATTAACGATGGTCTTTTTAGGTTGCGGCAGCATATCTGCCAGGCGGGTAGTGATGACACAGCTGATGTCGGTTTCCGGGAGAATCTTTTCCAGGTTATGACAGAAATTTTCAAGGATGATGATCCCCTTGACACCGGAGTCAGTGAACTGGTGTTTCATCTCACGTGCTGTGTAAAGTGGGTTGGTGTTCACGATAACCAGACCCGCTCGAGCAGCAGCCATCACGGCAACGGGAAACTGCAGCAGGTTTGGCAACTGTATGGCAATACGATCACCTGGCTTGAGGCCGCTATGCTGTTGAAGCCAGCCCGCCAGCCTGGCGCTGTATCTGTCGAGGTCCGCGTAGGTCAGTGTATGACCCAGACACTGAAACGCCTGCTTGTCCGCATGACTAGAAAATGCATATTCAAAAACATCGGTAATCGTTGAAAAACGTGAGGCATTCATGTCGCCGCTTGTTTCAAGCGCTGGTGCCGTGAACATTATGATTTCCCCTTTTACGTGTGACGTCGTCCGAGTTTCCGATAACCAGTCAGATAGAACTACCGCTGGCTCAGGTTTTTTCTGCTGTTATTTACTCATCTATTATTTGCTCAGCTTCTGCATCGCCTGCTCCAGACCTTTGACAGACATCGGGTACATACGATCCCCGATCAACTGCCTTACTATGGCAATGGAGTAACCATGCTCCCAGTGCTTCTCTGGTACCGGGTTGATCCATGCCAGATGCTCGTAATGGTCTGTCATCCGCTCCATCCAGACTGCACCGGGCTCTTCATTGTAGTGCTCAATGCTTCCACCCGCATGGGTTATTTCATAGGGCGCCATTGTCGCATCGCCGACAAAGATCACCTTGTAGTCTTTGCCGTATTTGTTCATCAGATCATGTAGCGATGTTGTTTCGCCATGGCGGCGCCGGTTCTTGCGCCACACCGATTCATAGATGAAGTTATGGAAATAGTAATACTCCAGATGCTTGAATTCAGATCTCGCGGCAGAGAATAACTCTTCGCACATCTGGACATAGGGATCCATTGAGCCGCCGACGTCGAAAAAGATCAGTACTTTGACGGCGTTGTGTCGCTCTGGAACCATCTTAATATCCAACAGCCCTGCATTACGGGCCGTCGATGAAATGGTATCGTCGATATCCAGTTCTTCCTGTGCACCAGTGCGGGCGAATTTGCGCAACCGCCTCAATGCCAGTTTCATATTTCGGGCGCCTATCTCAGCTGTGTCGTCCAGGTCGCGATATTCGCGTTTGTCCCAGACTTTGGCTGCACGGCCTTCTTTGCCTTCATCCTGTCCGATCCGGATTCCTTCAGGATTGTAGCCGAACGCACCAAATGGTGAAGTGCCTCCCGTGCCAATCCACTTGTTGCCGCCCTGGTGTCGCTCCTTCTGTTCCGCGAGTCGCTCCCGGAACGCCTTCATTAATTCTTCCAGGCCGCCCAGAGCCTGTATCTGACGACGCTCTTCAGGTGTCAGCACGCTATCCAGTTGTCGGCGCAGCCAATCATCTGGAATCATCTCGCGCAGCAGATCATCCAGGACGGTCAGTTCCTTAAAGTAGCGAGAAAAGGCGCGATCAAAACGGTCATAGTACTTTTCATCCTTGACCATGCACATCCGGGCCAGCAGATAGAACTGATCCATATCCGCAAACGCATAGTCGCGCTCAAGACAATCAAAAAGCGTGAACAGTTCACCAACAGTGACTGGTACTTTTTCGCGGCGCAATGTGTAGAAAAAGCGGATCAACATAGGCGATCAGCGTTTCGCTCTGTGCATGAAGGCCAGTTTCTCCAGCAAATGGACGTCCTGTTCATTCTTGAGCAGCGCACCATAAAGCGGCGGGATGGCACTGGTGTTGTCCTGGTTGCGGAGAATCTCCTCCGGGATATCGTCGGCCATCAGCAGCTTCAGCCAGTCTATAAGCTCGGATGTAGAAGGTTTCTTTTTCAGACCGGGCACCTTGCGCACATCAAAAAATACGTCCATGGCCTGGGAGACCAGTTCTTTCTTGATGTCCGGATAATGGACTGCAACGATCTTTTCCATCGTGACCGGGTCAGGAAACTTGATGAAATGGAAGAAGCAGCGGCGCAGGAACGCGTCAGGTAATTCCTTTTCATTGTTGCTGGTAATGATCACAATCGGACGATGTTTGGCCTTGATACGCTGTCGGGTTTCATAAACATAAAACTCCATTTTGTCGATTTCCAGCAGCAGATCATTGGGGAATTCGATGTCTGCCTTGTCAATCTCGTCGATCAGCAGAACTACCTGCTTGTCAGCATCAAAGGCTTCCCAAAGCTTGCCTTTAACGATGTAGTTGGCAATGTCATGTACTTTGGGATCACCCAGCTGCGAGTCGCGAAGACGAGAAACCGCATCATATTCGTACAGGCCCTGTTGAGCCCGTGTGGTCGACTTGATATGCCACTGAATAAGTTCAAGCCCCAATGACTGTGCGATCTGGTCAGCCAGCATGGTCTTACCCGTGCCAGGCTCACCTTTGATCAATAGTGGCTTCTGCAGGCTGATGGCGGCATTGACTGCCATCTGCAGTTCGTCTGTCGCCACGTATTCTTTTGTGCCAGTAAAGCGCATAGTGTCCTCGTCAGTTTCTTTTTCTGCGAATCAGATTCCAGAATAACCCTACAACTATAGCCAGCATCAAGGCCAGAGTCAGGGGCACCAGTGCCCTGATGAATGACTCGCCGCCAACAGTGATAAGGTCAAGCAGGATGACAATTACCGCAGGCGCCATCAGATCTTCATCTGGGGCGATTGTCCACGGTGTGTAAATCAGTGCAATCATGATGCCGCGCAAGGCATTGGCCAGTGCCTTGGGGCGGATGAAACCAGTGGCCTTGTAGAACAGAATATAACAAAGCGTGCCAGCGCTAAGGTAAATGGCCCAGGCGGTCAGATAGCCATAAATGTTCAACATCGGCAGCAGACTCCTTTCTTGTTGTCTTGCGCAATTGTGCTTCTGGCACCAGCGCCAATGGCGGTTATGGCCGTTGTATGCATTACGGTGTCACCCAGCGAATGACATGTTCTTCCAGACCGTCCTCATGCACGTATTCTTCGGACAGCACGCGGCCCGTCACTTTGATGCCCTGCTCCTGCATGGCTTCGCTGGAGCCCGTCAACAAAGGGTGCCAGGACGGTAGCGGTTTACCCTGATATCTGAGTTTATAGGCACAGGTACCCGGAATCCAGTCAAGAGACTTTGCCAGAACATCCATATCCAGTACCAGGCAGTCTGGCACCAGAACCTGGCGGTTGCCATATGCCGTGCAGCTGCAGGCCTGCTGGTCCAGCAATCGGCACACGACGCGTGTGTACCACAACTCACCATCTTCGTCCTGCAGCTTCTTCTGGCAACAGCGCGCGCAACCGTCGCACAGTGCCTCCCACTCTGTCCTGTTCAGAGTCTCAAGGGGACGCTCCCAAAAAGGTAGATCCTTGTTGTCAGTCATGGCGCCGACTCTCCTGGTCATCTCCAGACCCGACAGGACCTTCTGCTTTGCCAAACGCCCTTTGCAAAGGCGCCTGCAGCAGACTCTGCCGCCACGGCTGGAAGTCTTCAGGCCACACCAGCCGCTCACTGGCGTCCTGACTGCCAGCATCCTGCTGGTTCAGACGCAGAATCTGAATGAGGACTTTTTTCCTGGCCAGGATTTCCTCTGCAATCTCTGTCTGGCTGGCGACATCCCGAACTGCGCGCTGCATGCTCTTTAACAGTCCTCGCTGACGGTTATCAAGCGGTGCGCCCTCCAGTGAAGCGGGGATATCCGGATCAACGGCGCTGCTTTGCAGGATCAAGTCAATAACAGCCTCAGCATCTCGGTTGTAGAGGCTACGGGTCAGTTCCGGGATCTTTTTAAGAGCCTCGGCAGAAGATGGCATCCGCTGGGCCAGAGTTATCAGATCCGGGTCCCTGGCGATCCAGGTTCTCGGCTTGTTGCGCAGCCGCGCCTGTTGCTCGCGCCACAGACATAGCGATTTGAGAGCGCCCAACTGTCTGGCATCGAGGCGCCAGGCGGCACCCATCTGCCGATACAGATCTTCCCAGTTATCCTGCTGTTCCGTTGCGAGCGCCAGTTGGCGCATCAACTCGCACTCCTCCTCTACCATTGTCAGTCGGTTTTTGCTGACCAGCTCAGCCACGAGTTGCTGATAAAGTGACGGGAGGTATTTTACGTCCAGGGCCGCATAGTGAAGCTGTTGACTGGTCAACGGGCGCTGTAACCAGTCGGAGCGGGTCTCACCCTTGTCAAGTTCAACGCCAATAAGTGTTTTGACCAGGTTCAGGTAGCTGATACTTGGACCATGTCCAAGGAAAGCGGCTGCTTTCTGGGTGTCAAAAAATGGCTGTGGCAGGCAACCGAAAAAATCCAGGAAAAGAATCAGGTCTTCAGAGCCGGCGTGTAGTACTTTGACGATGTCAGGCGCAGTCAGCAGGTTCAGTAAGGGCTGCCACTGGTCGATGCTCAAAGGGTCGAGCAGAAACGCAGAGATGCCGTCAGAAAGTTGTATCAATCCGGGCTTGGGATAAAACGTATTAACCCGGATAAACTCAGTGTCCAGAGCCAGTACAGTCTGCGACTGCAGTTTCTCACACAGCTCTGCCAGTCGTTCATTACTGCTGATTATCTCGTAGTCAATACTCATCGAAGTCGCAACCGGCCATTAAAAGCATGGCTTAATGTTCCGCCATCAACATATTCGAGTTCACCGCCAACCGGCACGCCATGAGCAATGCGGGATACCGCGACTTCCCTGTTCTCCAGCAAACCTGAGATGTAGCAGGCAGTCGCTTCACCCTCAACGGTCGGATTGTTGGCCAGTATGACCTCCTGCACAGGACGGCTGTCGAGCAAAGCCATAAGCTCATCAACACCAATCTCCTGAGGGCCTATGCCATCAATGGGTGACAAGTGACCCGATAAAAGAAAATACAGCCCGCGGTAGCTGCCAGCCTGCTCAATGGCAAACATATCAGCGGGCGAACCCACTACACAGAGCAGCGACTGATCTCTGGCGGGATTACTGCACAGCCTGCATACCGGCTCCTCGGTCAGAGCCCTGCACTGACCGCATCTTCCCAGTCGATCCAGCGCCTCTCTGAGGACCTCACTTAACTGCGCGGCGCCATTGCGATTACGTTCCATCAGGTGAAGCGCCATACGCTGCGCGGATTTTGGTCCGACACCGGGCAGGCATCGCAATGACTGAATGAGTTGTTCCAGCAGTTTACTGTGCATGCTCAGGGCTCAGAATGGGAATTTGAAACCATCCGGCAGCTTCATGCCGGCGGCCATTTGACTCATTGAGTCCTTGTTACCGTCATCGAGTTTTTTCACTGCGTCGTTTATCGCCGCGACGATCAGATCTTCAATGATTTCTTTGTCCTCAGTCATCAATTCATCACTGAGTTCAACGCGTCTGGCATCGTAACGTCCGCCCAGCTGAACTTTGACCATGCCGGCGCCCGATTCGCCAGTAACAGTGCGTTTAGCAGCTTCTTCCTGAGCCTTCTGCATCTGCTCCTGCATTTTTTTAGCCTGTTGCATCAACTCGTTAATATTAAAATCGCTCATATTCTGTCCTCAATTGCTCAATACTTGCATCGAAGGTTTGAACCAGTGCTTTGACACCGGGGTCATTGTGAAATCGTTGGTGGAGCGCAGCGATCGCTTCCTGTTTTTCCCTTGCGCGGCGCTGTGCAGGCGACTCCTGATTCAGCTCTCCAATACTGATGTTTACAGTGACCGGATACCCCAGTGAATCTGACAGCGCATGTGCGATACGTTCTGCATGATCTGTCGAATACAGGGCGCTTTGCTGCTGATCCAGAGTCAGGCTTAGCTGATCATTCTGCCTGCCGCTGAGTACACAATTCCAGAGAATATTGCCACTGATGCCTGCAAGCCCGCTGCGTTGCACCAGGCCATACCAGTCCCAGTCACCGGAATCGATTTTGCCGGGCCGGGATCCGCCGTCAGGGTTTACCGGAGCAGATCCTTCACCGGCACTCTCCTCTGCCTCAGTCGCCATGTCCAGCGCAGGCGCAGGCGTCTCCAGAGGGATGTCTGGCGCATGAGCGACTGACTGATCAGGAATCTGATTCATTCCGTCATCGTCAGCCGGAGCCTGTTCAATCTGCGGGGGATCATCGTGTCTGGTGGCAGCTTCGCTGACGGCGTCATTGCCTGACGGCGACGTCTCTGCAATGGTCAGTTCAGGCTTTTTTTTTTCACCCTCGGGCACGGGGTCGGCCTGAGCACGGGCAAAGACATCGGGGCTGAATGCCAGCATGCGCAACATCGCCATCTCAAAACTGATACGACGATCTGGAGAGAAGTGCATTTCCTGCATTGCCTGCATGGCAAACTGGTAATAGAGCTGCACGTCTTCACCTGACAGCTTGCCTGCCAGTGACGTTATCTGCTCCTTGTCGCCTTCGCTGTTGTCCACAGCGTCTGGGAGAGTCTGAGCAACCGCCAGGCGATGGAGCACGGATGTAAAATGGGAAAGCAGACGCTCAAAATCCGGATTATTCTCTGCGGCGTTAGCCACCAGCGTTGTTATGGCTGCGCCATCGCGGCTGGCCAGTGCCTCCAGCAAAGCAAAAATCAGGCTGTGGTCCGGGGTTCCCAGCAGATCGGTGACAGCGCCGGTATGAACACGACCTTCACCAAAGGAGATGCTCTGATCCAGCAAGGTCAGGGCGTCCCGCATGCTGCCTGCCGCGGCTCGCGCGAGTTGCCAGAGCGCGTCTTCCTCATACTCAATCTGCTCTGCGGTCAGCACAGACTCCAGGTAGCTGACTATCTGTCGCGGCGCCAGATTCTTTAGATGGAACTGCAAACATCGCGACAGCACAGTCACTGGCAGTTTCTGTGGATCTGTTGTTGCCAGCAGGAATTTGACGTGGGGCGGTGGCTCTTCGAGGGTTTTCAGCAGAGCATTGAAGCTGTGCGTCGACAGCATGTGTACTTCGTCGATCAGATAGACCTTGTAACGGCCACGCGAAGGCGCGTACTGAACGTTTTCAAGGAGCTCGCGGGTATCTTCAACGCGCGTTCGTGAGGCGGCATCCACTTCGATCAGGTCAATGAAGCGCCCTTCAGATATTTCCCGACAGGCATCGCATGTACCACAGGGCGTGGCGGTGATGCCGGTCTCACAGTTCAGACAACGGGCCAGAATACGCGCAACCGTTGTTTTGCCGACCCCGCGAGTACCGGTAAACAGATACGCGTGGTGAAGGCGCTGCTGTTCAAGGGCATGAGTGAGGGTCTGCAGCACATGCGTCTGCCCGGCCATTTCACTGAAATTTTTCGGTCGCCATTTCCTGGCAAGTACCTGATAACTCATGCGTCAGCTGCAAGCTCTGTGGGTAAACAGCTATTGTATTGCAATCGTCCGGTCAGGGACAGGGCTGAAGCAGCTACAGAGTGTGCCAAAAAACAAAAATCCGGGCAGAGGGAGGATGTCTGGATGCAGATGGTCTGAATGGGGAGTTTGCAAGAATTTGGGGGCACCTCCCGCCAGCCACACCACGGCACATGAGTCCGCTGCTACCGTTGCTCCCTTCCGGGCCTGGCGGGGTTTACAGCGTATCATTGCGCGGGGACCGACAGGAGGTACCATAACGCCTGATGCGGCACACGTGATGTCACATCAGGGGCGGCATTATGGTCAAATTCAACGGGCTAATCAAGCGCTGCGATCAGAGTTCGTCGCCCGAAGCTTCGGCTGGCAGGCTCAAGGCAAGCAATCGCGTATCGGGACCGGCACCAACAGCCATGACAATAAATTGCCTGCCGTCGACCATGTAGCTCATTGGTGTGCCCATCGGCGGCAAGGGCAGATCCAGCTCACTGACCACCTGGCCCGTCTGCTTGTTGTAACTCCTGAACACGGGTCTTGCGCCATCCAGCTGCGCCACAAAGAGCAGCGACTCAGTCAGCAAGGGCCCATTGCGTCCGAAGCTGCCAACCGGGCCGGGATCGTCGATTCCCATGTCGATCAGCCGTTGGCGGATACCTTCACCATGCGGCACCATCCACAAGTGCTCACCGGTATTCAGGTCGATGGCGGTAATTCTGGCGTACGGCGGTTTGATCAGTGGCAGGCCCTGAGGCCCCTGAATATCAAAGCCTCTGTCCCGTATAAACCCAAAGTCTGACTCACCAGGCTCAGGTCTGCGCAGGCGGACAAAACGTGGCGCCGAGAACGATGGCACATACATGACCCCCTCTTTCGGATCTACGGCTGCCCCGGTCCATGTTGCACCGCCGCTGTAACCGGGAAAAATGATCACGCCGCGTTCGGAGGGTGGTGTGTACAACGGTCCGTAGTCGACTTCGCTGATCAGATCCAGTGCCTCAGCACGTAGCTCGGGTGTAAAGTCGATCAGCGTCGCATCCGATATCCCCTGTGGTTCAAACGGTGCCGGACGAGTCGGAAATGGCTGAGTTGGCGACGTGCGTTCACCCGGGACAGTTGACTGGGGCACTGGCCGCTCTTCGATTGGCCAGACAGGCTCACCGGTCAATCGATCCAATACATAGACAAAACCCTGCTTGCTGACCTGGGCAACCGCTTTAATGGTTTCACCATCAACCGAGATATCCACCAGGTTTGGGGCAGCCGGCAGATCGTAGTCCCAAAGACCATGCCTTACGGCCTGAAAATGCCAGATCAGCTCGCCTGTCTCGGCATCCAGGCAGACCAGACTTTCGGCATACAGGTTGTCACCCAGTCGGTGCCCGCCATACCAGTCATTATTGGGTGTGCTCACCGGCAGGTAGACATAGCCGGTTTCAGGGTCGGCACTCATCAGGGTCCAGACGTTGGTTGCACCTGCCGATTGCCAGGCATCGTTTTCCCATGTCTCGGTGCCCGGCTCATCACCCTGCGGTATGGTGTGGAAAATCCAGCGCTGCTCGCCTGTGCGGGCATCAAAACCACGTACATGCCCCGGCGGAACCTGGTCAGTGAAATACGGTACGTCGTTGATGGAGGACCCAACGACGATTACGCCGTCGATCACAAGCGGTGGTGAGATGGCACCGTACTGTCCGATCGTCGCGCTGGATCCCAGCCCCTGTTTCAGGTCCAGTTGACCATTATTGGCAAAATTCGGGTCTGGCTGTCCGGTGCGTGCATTCAGA
This sequence comes from Gammaproteobacteria bacterium UBA2675, assembly GCA_002354805.1. Classification (GTDB taxonomy): domain Bacteria; phylum Pseudomonadota; class Gammaproteobacteria; order Pseudomonadales; family Pseudohongiellaceae; genus Pseudohongiella. Next base: position 290,185 of record DEMH01000015.1, on the reverse strand, counting down.
GACCATAGGACGCCATCATTGGCGGCCATCAAAATACGGCCATCACCACCATCATCCCACCAGGCCACTCCACGATGGTTGTTATTGAAGTTGGGGTGACGACCACGTTGCCAGGACCCGGTATCAAAGGTCCAGAGCTCTTCTCCTGTCAGCGCATCAACAGCGCCCACCTGCCCCAGCGACGTGCTGACGTAGAGCGCGCCGTTTACCATAAGCGGCGTAGACTTGTACTCTGCGGCGCTGACATCAGCGCGACTCCGGAACAGTTCGTTATCCGGAGTTTCCCACATCCATGCAATTTCCAGATCTCCGACATTATCCGCATTGATCTGTTGCAATGGTACGTATTTGCTGGATGCCAGATCCGAACCGTAACTGGTCCATTCCTGTTGCTGCGCCCCTGCCTGATCTGGAGAAATCAGGATCAGGCCCAGCGCAAGTAAGGCAACACCTGCGCGTGGTAAATCAAGGTAGTGCATAACTGACAACTCTTGCATCCGTGCCACCGCCCAGGGCGATGGCGATGTATTGTTTGTCTCCGACCATGTAACTCATCGGCGTCGCCGCTGGCGACGATGGTAAGTCCAGTTCGTGAACAACCTCACCGCTTGATTTGTCAAATGCCCGCATCACAGCGCGGCCTCCGTCCTGCTGGGCGACAAATAACAGCGTTTTGGTCAGTACGGGCCCGGTTCTGGATGGAGAGCCAACCGGACCCGGGTCTTCCAGACCAAGATCGATGATACGTTGGCGAATGCCCTCCCCGTGCGGGACGACCCAGGCGTGTTCGCCGGTGTTCATATCAATGGCGGTAATCCGTCCGTACGGCGGTTTGGTCAGTGGGAGCCCCTGCGGGCCAGACACTGAAGTGATGCCGCCACGGACATAACGAAAGTCAGAGCTGCCAGCCTCAGGCTCAACCAGTTGTACGACAATCGGTGCACTGCCGGAAGGGATATACAGCATACCGGTTTCGGGATCGACTGCAGCCCCCTGCCAGCCACCACCACCAGACCAGCCAGGCAGCAGCACTGTGCCCCGCAAAGACGGGGGCGTAAACAGTGGGCCATAATCAAACGGCTCGAGTGCCTCTTCTGCCTGAGCGCGCAGCTCGGGAGTGAAGTCAATCAGCGTAGCGTCTGATATACCCTGGGGCTCGAACGGTGCAGGTCGTGTCGGATGTGGCTGAGTTGGTGAAGCGCGTTCTCCGGGCACGGTGGATGCCGGCACCGAGCGTTCTTCTATTGGCCAGATGGGTTCACCGGTCTCGCGGTTCAGGACATAAACAAAGCCCTGCTTGGATATCTGCGCAAGCGCCTTGACGGGCTCGCCGTCGACCGTGATATCCATAAGATTCGGAGCGGCAGGCAAATCATAGTCCCATAGTCCATGATGAACGGTCTGGAAGTGCCATCTTCTGGCCCCGGTCTGCGCATCAACCGCAATAATCGTTTCTGCAAACAGATTGCTGCCCAGTCTGTGGCCGCCATACCAGTCATTGGTCGGCGTGCCGGTCGGCAGATAGATCAGGTCAAGCTCGGGGTCCGAGCTCATCTGTGTCCATACATTGGTATTCCCCACCGTCTGCCAGGCACCGTTCTCCCAGGTTTCATTGCCGAACTCGCCAGGCTGCGGGATGGTCCGGAATATCCAGCGCTGTTCGCCAGTGCGAACGTCAAAGGCTCGAACGTGGCCGGGTGGCGCAAGTTGATAATTCGGCACGTCGTTTACAACTGAGCCAACCACTGCCAGATCGCCATGGATCAATGCGGTGCTGACCATGGAGTATGCACGACGATTGATCTCACGCCCCAGTCCCTGCGCCAGATCGACTTTGCCATCCTCCCCAAAAGCGGGATCCGGCAAGCCAGTATCAGCATCGATGGACCACATCCAGGAGTCATTGGTCAGCACAATGATGCGCTGCGCATCGCCATCACTCCAGTAGCTTACGCCACGTGTGTTGTAACCGAGATTAGCCGGGCGACCGGCTTCCCATGCACGTGTGTCAAAGGTCCACAGCGTCTCTCCACTTTCCCCGTCAATTGCTGACACCCGTCCGAAAGAGGAGTTGATGTACAGCACGCCGTCTATGGCTATAGGCGTGGCTTTGTAGGCACTAGGGGTAGCCGCGAAATTGCCGGCTTCATGGTTGGCAGCGACCGTGGCGTTGTCTGGGGAATCCCAGCTCCAGGCCATTTGCAGTTGAGCCACATTGTCTTCACTGATCTGATCAAAAGGCACATATTTGCTGGATGCCTGATCGGAACCGTAATGAACCCAGTCATCGGCCAGGCTGGCGCTAGACAGTGTGACGAGTGCTGCCGTGATGATGTGGGTCAGCAATGGACTACATTTTCTAGGCGCGTCAGCTGGAGGTGCACTTTGCCCACGGTTACAGGATGGCTGCATGGTGATCTCTCTTTGTTTTTTATTATGTTGGTCGAGAAGGATAGTACACCAATGCTGTTGGGGCGCAACAGGCGGTGGCGAGGCTGGATCTAACCACCTGTTTAGGTTGTTGTCGGACCGCGGCGTTAGCGCTCCTTTCGGAGTCAGCTATGGATGTTTTTCTGCGGGGACTTTAAAACTGGCGGTGAGGGAGGGATTGATCAAACAGCCTTAGGGCTGTTTGACCCGTTGGGCTTCGCGCTGACGCGCTCGTCTCCGATTGCGATGCAATCGGTCGAACCCTCTTTTCGGGTTCTCATCCCTCATTGAG
>DEMH01000015.1:0-287229 GCA_002354805.1 Gammaproteobacteria bacterium UBA2675 | reverse complement strand
TGGCGGTGAGGGAGGGATTCGAACCCTCGATACGTTTCCGTATACACACTTTCCAGGCGTGCTCCTTCAACCACTCGGACACCTCACCGTTTTAAGGCGCGTAACTCTATAACATGGCTGTGGCAAATACAAGCGAATCCGCAGTAATTACTGGCGTAGTTCCCTTGGCAGGCTTTGTGGGGCAAGCCCTGCTCGTGTGGTGCGCAGCGGATTTATTTCCAGGCCGCCGCGCCTGAGGAAATTGATGCTTACCGTCAAAGACTGGGGTCGGCAGATCTTCATCAGGTCACAGAAAATCATTTCCACGCAGTGTTCGTGAAAGCCTTCATGCTGCCGGTAGGAAATAATGTAGCGCAACAGGCTCTCGTGGTTTATTGGCTGACCGGTGTACTCGATCGTAATACTGCCCCAGTCAGGTTGACTGGTAATCGGGCAATTGGATCGAAACAGCTCTGAACGCAGCCTTTCGGAAACCGGGCCGGAGCTGTCTTCCCGAATGGCCAGCAGAGCAGCATCAGGTGAGAAGGCTTCGGTCGCTATCTGCAGCTCATCCAACAGAACAGCGCTTGTATCAATCGACGTGTGATGCTCGCCCGCCGTCAGGGGATGCAGTCGCACCTGTACTGGCTTGCCGGCAGCCAGGCTGAGGTCACGAGCTATCAGCTCGCTCGCTTCCTGCATGTCAGCCAGTTTGTGCTGGTTCAATGAGTTGAAGTACAACTTCATTGACTTGGACTCAATCAGGTTTGGCGAGTCACAGGGAACGATGATGTCTGCGGTTGCCACAACGGGCTTACCTGAAGGCTGCAGCCAGGAAAGTTCATAGGCTCGCCAATGGTCAAAGCCGAAGAACGGCAGGTCCTTGTCTGAAAGATCGGCAGAACCGGTCCCGGCGTCAGCAAATGGCAGAAGCGCGCGATTGTCGCTTCGTGCAACGCGATACAGTTGTGCAGGATCATATTGCTGCGGGTAACTGGTCTGTTTCCCCAGCGGAATGCCCGAGTGTTCCATCAATGTCGCAACCCCGTGCCACGTCGCAGCAGATAGAGCGCCACGCCAAACAGCAGAGCACTGAAAAAGACCAGCATGGACAGCGCCCAATAAACGTTCACGTCACTGGTACCCAGAATGCCGTATCTGAATGTATTGACCATATACAGGACAGGATTCAGAGCTGACACCCACTGCCCAGCCTCGGGTAGCAATTCGATTGAGTAGAACACACCACCCAGATAAATCAGCGGCGTCAGAACAAAAGTGGGAATGATGGAAATGTCGTCAAAGGTATTGGCAAACAGTGCATTGATAAACCCTGCCAGGGAAAAAACCATGGCAGTCAAAAGCACCACCAGAACAGTCAGCCCCAGATGCGCAATGCTTAATGACGTGAAGACAAATGACATGATGGTTACGATGATGCCCACCAGCAATCCGCGGGCCATCCCGCCGGCCACAAACCCCAGCAGGATGATGTAGTTTGGAACCGGTGACACCAGTATTTCTTCGATACAGCGTTGGAACTTGTTGCTGAAGAATGACGATGAGACATTCGAGTAGGCGTTCTGGATGACCGCCATCATGATCAGGCCCGGCACGATAAAATCAATGTAATCGTAACCACCCATATCCCCGATACGGCGACCAATCAGGTTGCCAAATATGAGGTAATACAGGCCTATTGTTATAGCAGGTGGCAACAGCGTCTGCATCCATATACGGGTAAAGCGCCGCACCTCTTTGATAAGAATCGTCTCGAAGGCTATGTATTTGTGTCCGTTGAACATAATGTGCCCCCTGCCCCGTTACTTCTGGGTGCTCAGGCTGGACAGGAACAGTTCCTCCAACCGATTGGTCTTGTTGCGCATGCTTTTGATCAATACATTCTGCTGCGACAGAACGTTGAAAAGCGCGTTGATATCACGACTGGTGCTCATACTGACCTCGAAACTGTGCGAATCAATCAGGTGGCTATGGATATCCGGGTCTTCGAATGTCGGCGCAGCAGAAAGCTCACTGAACGTGTCAAATACCAGTGTCTGACGCGCCAGTTTGCCCAACAGGCTTCGCATGCTGGTGTTTTCAACAATTTCGCCATGATTGATGATGGCAATGTTTCGACACAGATGTTCTGCCTCTTCCAGATAATGGGTAGTCAGAATGATGGTTGTACCACTTCGGTTGATTTCCTGCAGGAAATCCCACATTGAGCGACGCAGTTCGATATCAACCCCGGCCGTTGGTTCGTCCAGTATCAGCAGCCTGGGTTCATGCACCAGTGCCCGGGCGATCATCAAACGACGTTTCATCCCGCCAGAAAGCATTCTTGATCGGTTGTCGCGCTTGTCCCACAGGTCAAGCTTCTTGAGGTATTTTTCTGTGCGTTCCTTTGCCAGCGCTCCCTTGAGGCCATAGTACCCGGCCTGGGTCATGACAATATCACCGACTTTCTCGAACTGACTGAAGTTTACTTCCTGCGGGACCACGCCCAGTGACAATTTTGTCTGATAAACGTCTGTTGCCACATCGCGCCCGAAAATCTGGATCTGGCCAGACGTCGCACGAACCAGCGTGGAGATAATGCCGATGATTGTCGACTTCCCTGCCCCGTTGGGTCCCAGCAGCGCAAAGAAGTCGTTCTCGCGAACATCGAGATCGATTCCCTTAAGCGCCTGGTGGCCATTGTCGTAGGTTTTCTTCAGGTTGCGAATCGAGATGGCGTGGTGATTTTCTGTTTGCATGGCGGAACCTGATGACGTCGATTTCCGAATTATGGCCAAAAAAAAAGCCTGGCAAAAGCCAGGCTTAAAATATGGCGTCCCCTAGGGGTTTCGAACCCCTGTTGCCGGGATGAAAACCCGGTGTCCTAGGCCTCTAGACGAAGGGGACAGAAAACTTTGTTTCCTGCCTTGTTGCAGAAAGCGGCGCGAATTTTAAGTAGCTGACACGTCGCCGTCAAGTAAATTCTGTCAAACTGGACAACTTTTTTCACTCTGATTTTGTACATTAGCTTATTCAGAGTTGTATCGCAGTTTTTTACTGCTACCACCAGTCGAAACCAGTGACTTGAGAACATTTAATGCCCTACCGATGCAGCGCGCGCATAATAGCAAATAGATTCGGCAGCTGATAGAACTATTTTCAAATTATTTGTTTTTTTACTTCAGCACCACATTTGCCCTGATGAGGAAGCCTTCACCCATCGTGCCAGTACGTACGGCATTTTCTTCACACTGGATCAACAGTGTTATAGTTAAGTATCCAAACTCTGCAAACAGGGCATTATTCGCACAATGTTAGTATTCTTCAGTCTAGTCTTATCGCTGGCGCTGGTCTGCGCAATCGCTTATGTACTCCACCGTCACCAGCAAAGAGCCCGTGTAGATGCAGTTGAGCGTGAGCGCAGTTTACCTCCTCTGGACGTCGAAGTTCCTGAACTGGAACCGGAAGCGGCGCAGTCGCCAACAGAAGAGTCTGAGACATCAACAGAGGAACCGGAACAGCGTGTGACGGAAACAGCAACAACAGATCCAGAGCCTGCGCCTGAGGTGGAAAAAGAGTCCAGGGAACAAAACCACGCCAACAAGTCTGAGCAGGAAGCCAGCCCCTCCCCAGCCGCATTGGCCGGCGACTGGAAGCAGCTGGCGCAATCATTAAAGAACCAGGGGGACTATGATGCAGCGCTCTCTGCCTGCAATGTCGCCTGGCCACAGCTACAGGGATACCAACAGGCTGCGATCATTGCCCGCGCTGCGGCCCGCGCAGCCACAGAGGAGTCAAGGGCCGACTGGCTACAGACGCTTTACCGCCTGGCTGCAGAGGCCAGCCTGTTGCACGATAAAGTTCCCGGAGTCCCCGATCTTAAATGGCAATCGCTGTCACAGCGATTCACCGCCGAACAAATCGCACAAATTGAGTTGCCCTGGCGGGAGCTGGGCCACGAGCATATGCGCCTACTTAACAAGACCGACAGTCGCCAGATGGTAGACCTGTGGGGCGAGCCCGAACGACAACAGAGTGCCAAAGCCTATCATCGAAGCCTGTTTGAACCGTCCGAACCGGCTTGAAACGCAAGCAAACTATTGAGTTCTAAGCGCAAATGTGCCAATCTCCAGAAAATTTACAAATTCAATCCGAGCGATGACTAATGCTATTGGCTTAGTGGCCGATAACCGTTGTCATGGTAAGGTAACGGCGGTTGCAGTTTGTCAGAGAATTCCGGCATGAGCTTGACAGAAAAGCGTAAGCGCGCCCCATCGCTCCCCCAGGTTGAGCCAGATCTGCTCGACCAGGGAATTACTCAATTGAGCCTGGAAATCAAGACGCTGCAGGATTGGATAGCCGATATCGATTCTTCCGATGCAGAGCCCCGCCGGTCCTATGAAGATATGCTGCGAAGTCGTCGGGAGATGCTTGCGGCACTGCAGCAACAAAAGGCCAATCTGAGCAACACAGCAAATCACTGATCAGAAATCGACCGGACCTCACCATGCACGACACGCTCTCCCCCCGGCAGGCTCGCACCATGCTGGAACTTCAGACTGCCATGAACTCTAAAGTCGACCCTGACTGGCTAAACGCGGGATACCCCTATCTGCGCGCGGTGCTTGTTGAAGCTTCCGAAGCGATTGAGCACCACGGCTGGAAATGGTGGAAAAAACAGACGCTGGACCTGCCGCAGCTACAAATGGAAGTGATCGATATCTGGCACTTTCTTATGTCTGAAGTACTGTTGCGAGCCAAAGGGGATCTGGAGACATCCCTGACACAGATCATACAGCCCACCAACAGTGATTCCCTGCTCTTTGATGGCAGGGAATGGCAGCTGGGCGGTTTGTCTCTTCTTGAAAAGCTGGAGCTATTGACGGCGACAGCGGCTGCCAGGCGGATCGAACTGCCCCTGTTTGAACACATCATGCGTGATTGCGAGATGTCATGGAATGAGCTGTTTCGCCAGTACGTGGGTAAAAATGTTCTAAATTTTTTCCGCCAGGACCACGGTTACAAGCAAGGAAGCTATCAAAAGCTTTGGCATGGGCGGGAAGACAACGAACACCTGGTAGAGGTTATGGGGGGGCTGTCTGCCGAAACGGACGACTACCCTGCCCGACTATATCAGGCTCTGCTTGAGAGATACCCAGCAAGCCACTGATAAGATTAAACTTTTAATGCTTGATTGATTAAACAGGCAGGAAGAAAAACAGTAAGTGCCGCGACCAAACCTCGCGGCACAGCCATCAGGCTTACGGCTCACTTGAAGTAAGCGTTTTCCCGGTTGGTATGGTCGGTAACGTCGCGCACGCCGGTCAGGCCAGGGATCTGGTCCATCAGCGTCTTTTCCACGCCTTCTTTCAGTGTGACATCTACCATGCCACAGCCCTGGCAGCCACCTCCAAAACGAAGTATCGCAATTGAGTCATCAACGATGTCTTCCAGGCTGACAACACCACCATGCGAGGCCAGCGAGGGATTGATCTCGTTATAAAGCACGTAGTTAATCCGATCTTCCAGCGGGCTGTCGTCGCGGATTTTAGGCAGGCGCGAGTTAGGCGCCTTGATTGTAAGCTGACCACCCATGCTGTCTTTGGCATAGTCAACCACAGCTTCTTCCAGGAAAGGAATGCTGCGCTTTTCAAGCCAGGCATTAAAATCAGCGAACTCTTTCAGCTCATCTTCGTCTTTCTGTTCGCCAGGGCGACAGAAGGATATGCAGGTTTCGGCTTTCGGAGTCCCCGGATCCAGGATGAACACCCGTATGCCGACCCCTTCGGTATCCTGTTTCTTCAGCAACTGTGCCAGGTATTCCTGGGCTGGTTCGGTAATCGTGATCATAGCAATCCTCTATCTCTAATAGCCGAGTATTTTACTAGGTTATTAGCCGATTTACATCCCCCCGTCTCCCTGCGATATGACAAAACCCTCGGTACACCGCCCTGCTTCTGCTAGAATTGCGGCTTTTCCAATGCGACGACCCAACGGACAGACTGATGAAACAACACCCGGCCTTTGAACTTCTGAAGCAAGCCCTCAGCCAGCGCATCCTGATTCTGGATGGGGCAATGGGAACCATGATTCAGGCCGAAAAGCTGACTGAAGCAGACTATCGTGGTGAACAGTTCAAGGATCATGAATCGGACCTGACCGGTAACAACGACCTGCTGACACTGACACGACCGGATATCATCCGCAAAATCCACCTGGCTTATCTGGAAGCTGGCGCGGACATCGTCGAGACCAACACCTTTAACTCTACGGCAGTATCCCAGTCAGATTATAACCTGCAGCCTATTGTCAGAGAACTGAACTACCAGGGCGCAAAACTGGCGCGCGAATGCTGTGACGAGATCAGTCTGAGGACACCGGACAGGCCCCGGTTTGTGGCGGGCGTCATCGGCCCAACCAGCCGCACTGCTTCCCTGTCGCCCGACGTAAACGACCCGGGCTACCGCAACACCGACTTTGACAGCCTGGTGGTGGACTACAAAGTCGCCGTCGAGGGGTTGATCAGTGGCGGCGCCGATCTGCTGCTGGTGGAAACAATTTTTGACACGCTGAATGCCAAAGCCGCGCTTTTCGCCATTCAGGAAGTGTTTGATGATATGGCCATCGAGCTGCCGATCATGATCTCCGGCACCATTACGGATGCCAGTGGCCGTACGCTGTCCGGTCAGACCGTAGAAGCCTTCTGGAACTCTGTCCGGCACAGCAAGCCGCTTTCGATAGGTTTTAACTGCGCTCTGGGTGCCGATCAGTTGCGGCCACACATCGAAGAGATTTCGGGTCTCGCCTCGGCGTTTGTGTCGGCACACCCCAATGCAGGCCTGCCCAATGCGTTTGGCGAATATGATCAGAGCGCTGCCGAAATGGCTGCCATTGTTGAAGAGTTTGCTGCCAGCGGCTTCGTAAACATTATTGGCGGCTGCTGTGGCACGACGCCTCTGCACATCAGCGCCATCGCCAAAGCAGTCGCTCCTCACAAGCCGCGCAAGATTCCCCAGGTTCCGGTCAAATGCCGACTCAGTGGACTGGAAGCTTTCAACATTGGCCCTGACAGCCTGTTCGTGAATGTCGGCGAACGCACCAACATAACCGGGTCTCGCAAGTTCGCGCGCTTGATTCGCGAAAACAATTACAACGAGGCGCTGGATGTTGCCCTGCAGCAGGTGGAAAACGGTGCGCAGATCATCGACATCAATATGGACGAAGGCATGCTGGACTCGCTGGCAGCGATGCAGAAATTTCTGCGTCTGATCGCGTCGGAGCCTGACATCAGCCGTGTCCCTATCATGATCGACTCTTCCAAATGGGAAGTGCTTGAGTGTGGCCTGAAGAATATCCAGGGCAAAGGCATCGTCAACTCGATCAGCCTGAAGGAAGGCGAAGCAGATTTTCTGGAGAAAGCCCGACTGTGTCGTCGCTATGGTGCTGCGGTCGTGGTGATGGCCTTTGACGAAACCGGACAGGCGGATACGCTCGAGAAGAAACAATCGATCTGCAAGCGCAGCTATGATCTGCTGATCTCCGAGGCTGGTTTTGCTCCGGAAGACATCATTTTTGATCCCAACATCTTCGCGATTGCCACCGGTATCGACGAGCATAACAACTACGCCGTCGATTTTATCGAAAGCTGTCGTTACATCCGCAAAAATCTGCCTCACGCATTGATTTCAGGTGGTGTCAGTAACGTATCGTTTTCCTTCCGCGGCAACGATCCTGTACGTGAGGCGATTCACTCGGTTTTCCTTTATCACGCCATCAAGGCCGGTCTGAATATGGGTATCGTCAATGCCGGCCAGTTGACGGTGTACGATGACATACCCGCGGACCTCAAAGAGCGTGTCAGCGACATCGTCTTGAACCGGCGCAGCGACGGCACTGACCGCCTGATGGAAATTGCCGCCAAGTACAGCGGCACCGGCAGCACCGAGTCCAATGAGGATGTCGCCTGGCGTGACGCGCCGGTGCAGCAGCGCATCACCCACGCGCTAGTCAAAGGCATTACTCGCTATATTGACGCCGACACCGAAGAGGCTCGGCAGCAATACGACAAACCGATCGAAGTGATTGAAGGTCCGTTGATGGACGGCATGAATGTTGTCGGCGATCTGTTTGGCAGTGGCAAAATGTTCCTGCCACAGGTCGTGAAAAGTGCCCGGGTCATGAAACAGGCAGTTGCCTACCTGCTGCCGTACATTGAGGCCGAGAAGCTCAAGTCTGGCGATGCCAGCAAATCCAAAGGCAAAGTCCTGCTCGCTACAGTCAAAGGCGATGTACACGATATTGGCAAAAACATTGTCGGCGTCGTGCTGGGCTGCAATAACTACGACATCATAGATCTGGGTGTCATGGTACCCTGCGAGAAAATACTGCAACAGGCACGTGAACACGATGTGGATATCATTGGCCTGAGCGGCCTGATCACACCATCGCTTGATGAAATGGTCCATGTCGCCAAGGAAATGCAGCGTCTGGACTTTAAGGTACCTCTGCTGATAGGCGGTGCGACGACGTCAAAAGCCCATACCGCGGTCAAGATCGAGCAGCATTACAGGAATAACGCGACTGTGTACGTGCCAGATGCATCGCGCAGCGTAACCGTTGTCAGCAACCTGCTTGGCAAAGAGACACATCCCGAATTTGTCGCCAAGGTCAAAGCTGAGTACGACACGATACGCACGCGCACCGCAGGTCGTGACCAGCGCAGCAGCCTGCTGAGTTTCGACGAGGCCAACAGCAACGCCGGTCAGTTTGAATGGCGCGCCGACACTATTACCAGGCCTTCTTTCCTGGGGACAAAGGTGTTTGATGACTACCCTCTGGAAAAGCTGGTGCCATACATCGACTGGACACCGTTTTTCATCACCTGGAGCCTGTCAGGCAAGTACCCTGCCATTCTTGAGGACGAGGTGGTTGGGCAGGCAGCCCGTGACCTGTTCGCGGATGCTCAGCAGATGCTGGATGATCTTGTCAGTAATAAAAAGCTGCGTGCACAGGGCGTGATCGGCTTCTGGCCAGCCCAGCGCAGTGGACGCAACGATGTTAAAGTGTTTGCTGACGATGCACACAACAAGCCACTCCATGAATTCAACTTTCTGCGGCAGCAGGCATCAAAGGCTGAGGGCATCCCCAATCTCTCGCTCGCTGACTTTATCGCGGACGACTCAGAGGCAGACACAGACTATATCGGTGCGTTTGCCGTGACAGCTGGACTTGGCGCTCAGGAACTGGCTGAAAAATATCAGGCCGAGAACAATGACTATAACGCTCTGATGGTCAAAGCACTGGCCGATCGCCTGACCGAGGCCTTTGCTGAACATCTGCACGAACGTGTGCGACGTGAATTCTGGGCGTACGCCCCTGACGAAACTCTTGATAACGAAGCCCTGATTCGCGAAAAGTATCGCGGTATCAGACCCGCACCAGGTTATCCGGCCTGCCCTGAACACTCGGACAAAGTTGCCATCTTTGATCTGCTCGATATAAACAATTCAATTGAGATGTCTCTAACCGAGAGTTTCGCTATGCTACCGGCAGCAGCGGTCAGTGGATTTTATTTTGCCCATCCGGATTCGCGATATTTCTCGGTGGGCAAGATCAATGATGACCAGGTAGAGGATTTTGCTGAGCGCCGCGGAATTAACGTTGAAGCAGCCCGTAAGTTACTGACACCCAATCTGCTGGATTAAGCGGGGTGTTATCGGAGGCAACCATGATTGATAAAACTGCAGATGATCACAGCTCTGATGAGCATTCAGGTCCGGGAGCCACTGAGCAGGGTCAGGCGCCCCAGCCTGCCAGAAAGAAGCTTGGCTTCTGGCAAACCATGAGCAGTGTCATCGCCGCCAGTTTTGGTGTGCAAAGCCGCAAAAACAAAGAGCGCGACTTCGAACAAGGCTCCATTTCGGGCTTTGTCGCTGCCGCGCTCATTTTTACCGTACTGTTTGTGCTGACTCTGGTGGTCATTGTACGGGTGGTTCTGGCGTAAATTACGCCTGAATCAGCTGGCTACAAAGAAAATCACCAGGCTGACCATAACGATAACAGCGGCAAAGATGGCGACCGCGTCGACCTGGCTGTTGGCTTGCAACTCTTCTTCAGTGTAATGGCTGTTGTTGGCTTGATCAGTCATGGGGCCTCACCTGCTTGTATAGGGGCTGTCTGTGAATTACGCAGTAAAAATCGCGAGCGCATTTTAATTCATCTACCCGGATAATCAAGTAATCTGCACGAAAATCACTTCTGGTTATACGGTTATGACAAACCGCCATATTCCGTCTGGTGGTAATCAATACCTGTTTTTATTACAATGCCTTCCCAAATTTTCCGTAGCAGTTTCGAATTATGTATCGATACGACCAATATGATCACCAGATGCTGGCTGATCGTGTAGCACAATTCAGGGACCAGACGCAGAGATACCTGGCTGGCCAGTTGTCGGATGCCGAATTCCTGCCATTACGCCTTCAAAACGGGCTATACATTCAGCGACTGGCGCCGATGCTGCGGATCGCAATCCCTTACGGCATGCTGTCATCGCGACAAATGCGCAAGCTGGCCTATATCGCCGACCACTACGATAAAGGTTACGGTCACCTGACAACCCGTCAGAATATTCAGTTTAACTGGCCGCATCTTGAGGAAGTACCGGACATACTCGAACATCTGGCTGAAGTGGAAATGCACGCGATCCAGACCAGTGGTAACTGCATTCGCAATACCACCACCGATCAGTTCGCAGGTGTATCGGCTGACGAGATAACTGATGCCCGCCCATACTGCGAGATCATCAGACAATGGTCGACCTTCCACCCGGAGTTTGCCTTCCTGCCGCGCAAGTTCAAAATTGCAGTCTGTGGCACCAGGCACGACCAGGCGGCCACGCAAGTACACGATATTGGTCTGTATATGGTCAGAAATGCAGCTGGCGAGCTGGGCTTCCGGGTACTTGTTGGAGGCGGGCTGGGTCGCACCCCGGTCATCGGCAGTGAGATCCGTAGTTTCCTGCCAGAGCAACATCTGCTGAGTTATCTGGATGCCATCCTGCGCGTCTATAACCAGGAAGGACGCCGTGACAACAAATACAAAGCGCGCATCAAGATTCTGGTCAGGGAAACCGGTGTGGAGCAGTTCCGGGACAAGGTCGAAGCTGAGTGGCTGACCGTCAAGGACGGTCCTATGACATTGACTCAGGATGAGGTGGAACGTTGCCGCGGATTTTTCCATGACCCGGATTACAAAGATCTGCCTGGCAGCAGTGAGCTGCTGAAGCGGGCACTTGGCGGCGACGTGATGTTTGCAGCGTGGCACGACCAGAATGTCAGCGCGCACAAACGACCCGGCTATGCAATCGTCACGATTTGCGCGAAAAAGACCGGTTATGCCCCAGGGGACCTGGACGCCGCGCAGATGCAGTTCATCGCCGACCTGGCTGATCAGTACAGTTTTGGTGAAATGCGCATCACGCATACGCAAAACGTGGTACTTGCCGATGTTGAGCAGGACAAACTGTACGACCTGTGGCAGGCACTGAAAACTCACGACCTTCAGGCGGATAATCTTGGCCTGCTCAGTGACATGATCTGCTGCCCGGGCGGCGACTTCTGCGCGCTCGCCAACGCCAAATCAATTCCGATAGCGGAGTCGATCCAGCGTCGATTCAGCCATGCCGAACTGCGCGAGATTGGCAAATTGTCTCTGAACATATCAGGCTGTATGAATGCCTGCGGTCATCACCATGTCGGCAACATCGGCATTCTGGGTGTAGACAAAAAAGGTGAGGAGTTCTATCAGGTTTCTCTCGGTGGTTCTGCCAGCAACGACACCGCACTGGGCAAGATTGTCGGCCCGGCTTTCTCGCAGGATGAAATACCGGATGTGATAGAAAAGATCGTATCAGTCTATAAACAGCAACGAAGTGGTGGTGAGGAATTTGTCGAAACCTTTAATCGTATCGGCCTGGATCCGTTCAAGGCCGCACTTTACGGCGACAAATCCAACTCACGCGCGTCGCGCCCGGCTTAATCATTGGACACTGAAAAAATGCCAGCATCATCTGAATGGATCATCAAGGACCAGACTGTTGTAAGTAATTCCTGGAGAATTCTGGAGGCCGAGGTTGGCGTCGATGAGCTGGCGGACATGGAGCAGCAAGCCATCCTCGCGCCACTCGATTTCTGGCTGGCCGAACGCAGCACACTGCAGGCCAGAAAGGGACTGACAGGCGTATGGCTGGACAGTAATGAGAAGCCGGGTTCGCTTATCGTCGACTCCACATTTGATATTAATGAGATCCCGCTGATAGCTGTCAATTTTCCAGTTTTCAGCGATGGTCGCGGCTACAGCACTGCACGCGCACTCCGTCAGAATCTGGGTTACGAAGGTGATCTGATGGCGATAGGCGACGTGCTGCGCGACCAGGTTTTCTACCTGAAACGTTGTGGTTTCAACATCCTCATGCCACGCGCTGATCAGGATGCCGAGATCATGCTGACTGCCTTCGCCGACTTCAAGACCGGATATCAGGCCAGCATTGACCAGCCTGAACCCCTGTTCCGTCGCCGTTAAGCTTGCAGATCCAGAACCAGTCGACCAGTCGACTTGCCCGCCAGGACCTGTTTGAGCGCATCGGAAAGTTGCGCCAGTGACACCGTGGTTTGCAGTGATGCCAGCTGAGCGGGTTTCCAATTAGCAGCCAGCTTGTTCCATAGCTGTCGCTTGTGAGAAATTGGCAGGTTCACCGAATCGATTCCCAGCAGGTTCACTCCCCGCAGAATAAACGGAAATACCGACGCATCAAATGTGGGTGACGCGACCAGTCCACAACATGCCACGCTGCCACCATAGCGCAGGGATTTGACGACATTAAACAGGATGTCACCACCAACGGCATCGACTGCCCCGCCCCATTGTTCCTTCAACAAAGGTCGCGGGTTGGGGCTGGCGTAGTCTTCCCGACCTATAATTTCAGTAGCGCCAAGACCCTTCAGGAAATCAGCCGCCTGGCTGGAGCCGGTCATGGCCGCAACAGAAAAGCCCAGCTGGGCAAGCAGAGCCACCGCAAAACTGCCAACCCCGCCACTGGCACCCGTTACCAGAACGGGACCCGAGTCTGCATCCACCCCGTTAAGGAGCAGCTTTTCCACGCACAGGGCTGCGGTAAAGCCGGCTGTGCCGATGATCATGCTTTCCTGAAGGCTCAAGCCTGCTGGCCTGGGCACAACCCAGTCAGCTGGCACACGAATGTACTGCCCAAAACCACCAGCGGTATTCATGCCAAGATCGTAACCAATAACAATCACTTCATCACCCGGCTTGAAGTGTTCGTTCTCCGACTCTGCCACAACGCCTGCCGCGTCAATACCCGGTGTATGAGGGTAATTGCGCGTCACGCCTTTGTTGCCTGCGGCTGAAAGTGCGTCTTTGTAATTGAGTGACGAATAGGCCACGCGAATCAGCACATCACCTGCAGGCAGCTCCGCAACCTTGCGATCGACCAATGCCGACTCGTATCGGTTTTTGCCGTCATCGCCGGCATGTTCGGTAACAAGCAATGCTTTGAATGATTCCTGATCAAGTTTCATAAACTATCCTGTATCGCGTGAAGTTTGTATTGCGTGAAAGTCAGAATTGCTGCGGCGTGCGCAGGCGTTGCCACCAGTTCAATAAAGTCTTGTCCATGGCCCTCTGCAGCACCCCACCAATTTTTTCGCCCAGCGGCACACGTATTTCATAACTGACCTCGTAAACATCCGCAGCTTCGCAAGACTGGACTATGAAGTCATCGCTGGTTCCGATGTCATCAACCATTTTGCGGTCATGAGCCTGCATGCCTACCCAGGTCTCTCCGGTGGAGATTTGATCAATGTCTACGACGGGCCGGTAGCGCTGAACCCAGTCCTTGAACAGGCCATGCATCTCTTCAACATCCTGCTTGACCTTTTCGCGCCCTTTTTCAGTCACCTCAGTGAATGGAGTCAGAGTCCGCTTATATTCACCAGCCGTGATCATCTCGAAATCAACATCGTTTTTCTTCAACAGCCTGTGGATGTTCGGCATCTGCACCAGCACGCCTATCGAGCCTATGATGGCAAACGGCGCTGCCAGCAGCCGATCCGCCAGACACGCCATCATGTAACCGCCGCTTGCTGCAACTTTGTCTACGCAGATGGTGAGCGGGATATTGCTCTGCTTGAGTCTGAGCAACTGCGACGCCGCCAGTCCGTAGGCATGCACCATGCCACCCGGGCTCTCCAGTCGCAACATGACTTCGTCATTTGACTCTGCCATGGTCAGCACAGCAGTCACTTCCTGCCGCAGCGATTCCACCTCGTTTGCTTCCATGTCGCCATTGAAACTCAGGACAAAAATGCGTTTTTTACGCTGCTCACTGTTTTGCTCACCCTTTTGCCTGCGCGCCTCTTCTTTGTCTTTTTTCTTCTGTGCCTTCAACAGCTTTTTAAGCATGAACTTGTCCAGAATCACGCGCTGCAGACTCTCTTTCAGGTCTTCAATTTCTTTGTTCAGGTGAATCACAGAAATACTGCCGCGGTTCACCTGGCGACGGTTGCGCTGACCGGCAGCAACAAGAATGCTTACCACCGCAAAAATGGCCACGACGATGGTTACCGCCCTCGCAAGAAACATCAGGTATTCAACAAAGTATTCCAAGATTTACATTCTCCTTTCAGCGAGCGCTGTTGTTCAGCGCCGATTCCACATACGTCTCTATCAATTGCCCAGCAATGCTTATGCGCGGGGAAGGTACCTTCGGTAGCTGATCAACAGCATACCAATCGGCATCAGCAATCTCTTCCGGGTCGGGGTTAATTTCGCCATCCAGATAATCGGCATAAAAACCAAGCATTAACTGAGACGGAAACGGCCACGGCTGACTGCCGGTATAGCGAATATTGGTGACCTGCAGGCCGACCTCTTCGAAGACTTCCCGCCTTACCGCCTGTTCTGCGCTCTCCCCTGGCTCGATAAAACCAGCCAGACAGCTGTAAAAATCAGTGCCGCGACGACTGCTTCTGGCCAGCAGAATTTTGTCGCCTCGGGTAATCAGGACAATAATGCAGGGATTAATGCGGGGGTAATATTCCTTGCCACAGGCAGTACACGACACACGGTTCGCTGCTTCCACCAATTCTGTCTGATGTCCACAGGCGCCACAGTAGCGGTGCATGATGTACCAATTTACAAGCTGACTGGCACGACCCACGACCGAAAATGAATCAAAGCCTGACTCCAGCAAAAACTGGCGCACGCCGACCGGCTCAATACCGGGGAATGGTTTGAGGGAGTCAAGCACCGCAACCTGGTAAACACCTGCGCCTCCGGCCTCATCGGCTACCGGCAACAAGGCGCGAAGCACAACATCAGGGCGGTTCAGTACATTTGGATTCCAGAGAGGACGCCCATTATTCAGCAGAACACTGCCTTCGTGAAAAAGGATGACGGCGGCAGGCATTAGTCGGACTTGCCTCTGAGCCATACACAATTCTCGCCACTGGCCTTGTGGATGCGTTCCAGAAGCTTCTGGTGTGCCTGCCACTCTGCCTGTGTTGGCTGCGAAACTGCCAGCGACAGACCTTCGCGGCTGACACGAACAGCTTGTGTAGCACCGCTGTCATTCTCTGACGCGGCTTCTTCGGCCAGACTCAGATCAGTCTGACCACCGGTCATCAGCAGATAAACGTCGGCCAGTATCTCCGAGTCAAGCAAGGCGCCGTGAAGTTCACGATGCGAGTTATCGACCTCATAACGCTTACAAAGGGCATCAAGACTGTTGCGCTGACCGGGGTGTTTGCGCCGGGCCAGCTGCAATGTATCGGTAATGCGACAATAATCTGCCATCCGCCCATAGGATGAGCCGAGCCGCTCCAGTTCCGCGTCAAGGAATCCAATATCGAACGGGGCGTTGTGTATCAGCAGTTCTGACCCACGCACAAATTCAAGAAACTCATCAGCAATATCGGCGAACACCGGTTTGTCCGCCAGAAATTCGTTGCTAATGCCGTGCACTTCCTGTGCACCTTCGTCAATTTCCCGCTCAGGTCTGACATACTGGTGATAGTGATTGCCCGTAAGCCTGCGATGTTCAACTTCAACGCAACCTATTTCGATGATCCGGTGTCCCTGGGAGGCTTCCAGGCCGGTCGTTTCTGTATCCAGTACAATCTGACGCACTACTGATGCACTCCCGTATCTGCCTGTGCCGGCAACTCATCAATACCACGATTGGCCAATTCATCCGCCAGCTCATTGCCCGGGTGGCCACTGTGTCCCTTGACCCAGTGCCAGTCAATATCGTGCTGCTGACTTAGCTCGTCGAGCGCCTGCCACAGCTCCTGATTCAATACCGGCTTGCGATTGGCAGTCTTCCAGCCGCGACGCTTCCAGTTGGGCAACCATTCACTGATGCCTGTCAGGACGTAGCGTGAGTCGCTGTATAGTGAAACCTGACAGCCCGGACGTTTGAGTGCCTCAAGCGCCTTGATGACGGCAAGCAGCTCCATCTTGTTGTTGGTAGTGTGGTAACTGCCGCCATACAGTTGCTTCTCCACCCCACGGTAACGCAGAACAGCCCCCCAACCACCTGGCCCCGGGTTGCCACGACAGGCGCCATCGGTATAAATTTCAACAACTTCTTTCAATCATCCAGCCTTATTTATAACTTATTCGTGATCGGGAGTATGACGTCTGTAGGGGCGCAGCGGAACGACTTTGCGCGCCCTGCCGGCCGCCCTGCCTGGCTGGCTGGCGACACGACCCGTTTCAGGCAATGGTACGCCGAGCGCCGGCCGCTGCATCTTACGCCAGCGCGGTGCTACCGGAATCAGGGGCACGCGCTGCTTGCTGGCGACCACCATATAGAATGCACCTGTCGGATTGCCCAGTTTATCCAGCCAACGCTCAAAATCGGCGGCTTTACCAAGAATCCGTGGGTGCTTGAGCGGTGGCAGAAACCCACCGTAAGTGACTTTGTCGACGTTAAAATCCAGAAGGCTCAACCAGTCCGACAAACGACGCCGCGACAGGAAACGAGCATTCCATGGTGTACGTGGTCGCCAGCGCAGCAATTTGCTGAGCCCCCAGAGACTGACGGGATTAAAGCCAACGATCAGCAAACGTCCACCTGGCCGCAATACCCGTGTCGCTTCCCGCAATAGCCGGTGGCTGTCATTCGTGTAATCCAGCGCATGGTGCAGCAGAACGGCGTCAACGCTGTCGGTTTCCAGTGGCAAGGACTCGATGCTGGCCACAGGCTGGTTGATACCTGGTCGCCAGGCCGGTGCGAAACAAATCTTGTGCCCGACCAGGCAGTCCTGCAACATGTCCACCTGCGGTGCACAGGACAACTGCAGAACATGATAGCCAAACACACGACTGAGCACCGGGTATAGCGCCTGGCGCTGAGCATCCAGCAAGGCCTGACCCAGCGGTGATTGCAGCCACGCAGATAGTTCTGGCTCCAGCGTCACGGGGTCGGGTAACTCGGGTTTGCGGTTGTGGGATGACATTGGCATTCTCCTCAAGTCTGGATTCTAGCACCGCAACGGAAACTCACCAAACCTGATCTGATATCATTGAGAAAAGCAGCAAAAGGAGAACACCATGAGCGATCAGGCGCAGTTCAGTATGCTTCCCATACCGGCGTTTAATGACAACTACATATGGGCTATCTGTCATGGCAGTGCATGCACTGTAGTCGATCCGGGGGACGCCGAACCCGTGATCGCGTTTCTTCAGGAAAAAGATCTCAAGCTGCACTCAATACTGATAACTCATCACCACGCAGATCATGTTGGTGGTCTGAAAACGCTGCTGTCACGCTATTCCGTGCCGGTTTATGGTCCAAAAGGCGGTCATATTGAAGGCATAAGCACCGCTGTTGGTGAGGCCGATCAGCTTGAGGTCGTCGGTGGCTTCAGACTTCAGGTTATTACGGTACCCGGTCATACACTGGACCATATCGCGTATTTCGGCAAACAGCCGGGCGATGACTCCCCTGCTCTGTTTTGTGGCGACACACTCTTCGCGGGCGGCTGCGGCCGTATTTTTGAAGGTACGCCCGAAATGATGTACCAGTCGCTGCAGCGTCTGAGCAGTCTGCCCGGTAACACGCGGGTCTACTGCGCGCACGAATACACACTCAAGAACCTTGAATTTGCATCGCTTGCCGAACCACAGAACACCGATCTGCAACAGCGGATTGAAGCTGAGAAAACTAAGCGCGCGAAACATTTGCCGACGCTCCCCTCAACAATTGAGTTAGAATTGCGAACCAATCCGTTTTTGCGTTGTCACAATGACAGCCTCAAACAGCGTGTAATCGATCATTCTTCCGCTGAGATCAATGATGACTGCGGCACATTTGCTGCCCTGCGTCGTTGGAAGGACAACGCATAGACAAACGCCAGGCCAGACAGGAAGATGGCCGGCAGGAAACGACTAACAGGAATACTGCAGGAAACATGACTCCAGAATCATCCAAACCCCGTTTCAAGCGCCGGCGACTGTCGGCCCTGATTTCCCTGACTCTACTCATCAATGCCTGCAGCACTCTGCCACCGCCGGCCGAAGATACCGAACAGGCCGGCCCACTGTCCACACAAACACGAAGCGTTGCCCAGACACGCAATCGTGCGCAACAGATACGGACCCAACGTGAAACCCAGCCGGAACTGGAACTGTCCCAGGCCGAGATCGAATTTCAGAACAGTGTGTGGTTCCGGGTCAGCGAAGGCATGCAGTTCTACCACCAACATTACAACGACAGCATTCAGGAAGAAATTGACTGGTTTTTGACTAATCGCAGCTTTATTACCGAGATCAGTGCACGCGCTGCTCCGTTCATTTACGAAATCGTAACAGAGGTCCAGCAGCGCAATCTGCCGACCGAGCTCGCACTGCTGCCCTTTATTGAGAGCGCCTTTGAACCCAGTGCCCGGTCTCCCGTCAATGCAGCAGGCCTGTGGCAATTCATGGCACCCACCGCAGCCAGCCTGGGCCTGCAGCGAGACTGGTGGTACGACGGCCGTCACGACCCGATCGCGTCAACCAGTGCAGCTCTCGATTACCTTCAGACCTTACACTCACGATTTGACGAGGACTGGTTACTGACACTGGCTGCCTACAACGCCGGCCAGGGAACCGTTTCCAGAGCCATTGAGCGCAACGAGCGTAATGGCCGGGGCACCGATTTCTGGTCCTTGTCACTGCCAGGAGAGACACAGCGTCATGTACCGCGACTACTCGCACTGGCGTATCTGATGGCAGACCCATTATCAAACGAACTCGCGTTAGAGCCGGTACCCGATACCACCTGGCTGGCGCGTGTCGACGCAGGCTCGCAGATCGATCTGAATCTGGCGGCACAACTGGCTGGGATAGAGCCGGAACTGCTGTATCAACTCAACCCCGGTTATCTGCAGTGGGCTACCCGTCCGCAGGGCCCTCACCTGATCAATCTGCCGCTGGATGCTGCTGAACGGTTTTCCGCCAATCTTGCTGATCTGGGCGACAACCGTGTTACCTGGGAACGTTATCAGATAAAACCTGGCGATACGCTGAGCGGCATCGCACGTTCTCAGCGAACTACGGTCGCCGCCCTGCAGCAGGCCAACAATCTTACCGGGAGCTCCATTCGGGCAGGTGATGATCTGTTGATTCCGCGCGCCTATGGTGCCGGTGACGGCATCCCAGTAATGGCCAGCATTCTGGCAGCGAACAATAATCAGCCGATACCTGCGGGCAATTACATTGTCAAAAGCGGAGACAGCCTCTGGAGCATCGCCAATCGCTACAGCCTAACTGTCAATGAGCTGAGGCGCTGGAACAGTTTGAGCGAGAGCGCTGTGTTGCAACCGGGGCAGCGACTGGTTCTGCAGGCCGGTAACCTGACAGCAGCTGCCGACCTGTCAGGCAGCAACCAGGCTACCCTGACCCAGCGTTATGAAGTCAAATCGGGCGACACCCTTGCGGGAATCGCCAGACGGCATGGTGTCAGTGTAGAGGATATTACTGAGTGGAATGGCATCAGCCAACGTGCTCTGATCCACCCGGGCCAGGAGCTGATTCTGCACGTGGAGTAAATCCGGCAGCTTCGCCGGACGGCAGGTCCGGTTGCTGTTACAGCAACCGGGCCCCTATCAGAATGACAACCAGCAGCACTGTCACCCACAACAGCATACTGCCAGTCGGCCAGGTTCGGGCCAGCGGGCCTTCCGGGCCATGATATCGCAGCAGCATTGCCGGAATTGATTTACTGGGTTTGACGACCAGTGCCTGCAGCAAATCCCCCAGACCTTTTACCAGGCGTTCGAATGCACGCCACAGAATCGGCCCGAGCCGTCGGTAGAAAAAGTCTACATCGAGGCTGATGGTCAGCGTGCGTTTCATCAATGGCAGGGTCACGAAGAACGCCAGACCAGCAAACAGCAATAGCTGCAACTGGGTCACCAGGTGGTCCGCTGTATACGGCTCGTATGTCGCCTCGAATGGCAGGAAGTCATACAGTATCTGCGGGAAAACACCGATCAGCACGCAGGCCGCAGCAAAGAAAATCATCGCCGCCTGCATGTTCCAGGAAGGATCCTTCGGTCGCAGGCCAGAATCCTTTTGGAAAAACACAAACCAAGGGAATTTAATGCCGGCATGCAGGAATACACCAGCCGATGCAGCTACCAGGCAGTACCAGACAAAGGCGTACTGTTCGTAGGCAGCGCCTGAGCTGATCATTGACTTGGAAATGAAACCCGAGGTGTATGGGAATGCCGAGATGGCAAGTGCGCCTATGATGCCACATACAGCGGTCACCGGCATGGTTCGGTACAGACCGCCAAGATCAGTACACTTGCGCTTGCCGGTCTGGACCATGACCGCACCCGCGCTCATCAGCAACAGTGCTTTGTAGATGATATGCGAGAAGGCATGCGCGGCCACACCGTTAAGCGCCATCTCGGTACCAATACCAACACCTACAACCATGAACCCCACCTGGTTTACGATTGAGTAAGCCAGAATGCGCCGCATGTCGTTTTCCATCAGCGCGTAGATTATTCCGTAGAAAATCATGTACAGACCGATCCAGATCAGCACAGACTGACCAGGGAACAGCAACCATAGTGCCAGTACGGCCGTTTTGGTTGTGAACGCCGAGAGGAACACAGAACCGGTCGGGCTTGCTTCAGGGTAGGCATCTGACAGCCATGCAGAGACCGGAGGCGCCGCCGCATTGATCAGTATGCCAATCAGAATCATCCAGGTGGCAAAACTTTCCAGCTGCAGGGCCTGAATCTCGATGGAGCCGGTCTGGATTGCCACACCTTCAATACCAATTTTGAGAATGATGCCGCCGATCAGGTGCATGATGCCGTAGCGAATACCGGCACGGCGCGCCTCCTCAGTGCCTCCACACCAGACCACGATCGTCGAGAACAGCGCCATGAATTCCCAGAACAGGAACAGCGTAATCAAATCACCGGCGAAAGAAACACCGACAGCGCCGGCGGCATAAGCCATGGCCGCCGAGAGCTCAGCAACTTTCGCATGCCTGAAGGCAAAAAATCCGCCGATCATGGCCATGAGGGCGAATATCGTCGCGAACAGGCGCCGGACATTGCTGGCCTCAACCAGTTCGACTTCATAACCGAGGAATCGGGCGCTTAACAGCACACCGTCATCCAGGTTCCAGATCATCAGCAGAGTCAGCAGCGGTACCAGCACCAGAAGAACTGGACGGAAACTATCGCGGACCACCGGCAGCAGCATGGCGCCGATGATCATGATGAACGCAGGTGGGAACATTAACTCAGAGATCGTCATAGTACGTATCCGGACGCTTCAAAAATACTCCCAGGAGCTTGGCGAATACCACCATGCCCAGGCAGCTGACAAAACCGTAGATGGCATAAAAGCCAAAATAACCATCCAGTGCAAAATAGGCATGCACATGCACGAATATCTGCGCCAGTACCGTCAAGGCGAGGATGACTGAAAACACCCACCACAGAATCTTGATAGTGGAAGCCCTGACCAGCCAATGGGGCTTGCCATCAACCAGATCAGGTGTTTCTACACGTGGACAGTCGGCGCCATATTCATTGGCCACCAGCCCCTTACCTGCCCTGCCGGGGACGGCCTTGATTTCATCAGGCTGCTCGCTCATTACGGCATCCCTCCTACAATCTGAGTCTCAAGATCCAGTACCGGACCGTTAAAGAAGAAGAACAACAGCGTCAGGGTCGCTGTGACGCTCAACGCAATAACCATATTTGTGGGCGCTTCGGCGTGATCCTTGACGGGTGTCACATCCTCGGGCTTGAAGAATGCATTAAAGATGATTGGCAGGAAATAAGCCGCATTCAGTGCCGTGGACAGAATCAACACGACCAGCACAAAATAATTATCAAGCTGGAAGGCACCTGCAATGATGAACCACTTGGAAACAAAACCTGCAGTTGGCGGCACACCGATCATGGACAAGGCACCGATCGCAAAGGCCGTCATCGTGTACGGCATCCGCCAGCCTATGCCGTTCAGCTGGGTAATCTCTGTCTTCTTGGACGCGACATAGATGGCACCGGCGGTAAAGAACAGCGTGATCTTGCCAAACGCGTGCGCGGCGATATGAATTGCCGCACCTATTTCTGAGAACGGTGCCAGCGCCATCGTTGCCATGATGATGTAGCTCAATTGCCCTATCGTTGAGTAGGCCAGAAGGCGCTTGATGTTGGTCTGACGCAAGGCGATGCAGGACGCTGCCACTACTGTAAAGCCGGCGATATAGACAGCGAACTGTTCATACGGAACTTCGGCCAGGTAATCAGTACCAAAGATATAGATAACCACTTTGATCAGCGTGAAAACACCCGCTTTCACGACTGCTACCGCGTGCAGCAATGCGGACACCGGAGTCGGCGCCACCATCGCGGCCGGCAGCCAGCGATGGACCGGCATCACAGCAGCTTTGGCAACACCAAACAGGAACAGCATCAACAGCAAGGTTGCAGAACCCGCTGCCAGATGCCCCTCCAGAATGCCGCCCGGGACAAAATCGAGGGTACCGGCGGCCGCATAGGTCCAGATGATTGCCGGCAGCAGGAACACGATGGACGTTGTCATCAGGATGCCCAGATAAGTACGCCCGCCCGCCTTGGCTTTGTCGTCACCTTTATGTGTGACAAGAGGATATGTAGAGATTGTCAGGACTTCATAAAAAATAAAAAGAGTCAGCAGGTTTGCTGAGAACGCAACACCCATGGCACCAAACAGCGCGATGGCAAAACACACATAAAAGCGTGTCTGCTGTTTTTCATTGGTGCCGCGCATGTAGCCAATAGCGTAGATCGACGTGACAATCCAGAGGCCACTGGCGATCATTGCGAAAAGTATCGACAGTGGTTCGGTATTGAAGGCAATTGGCACCCCGGAAAACAGCGTGACGAGTTCAACGCCTATTTCCTCACCAGCGTTCAGCCCCATTAGTACACGAATGACCAAACCGAACAGCGTCAGGGCTGTCACCATGGTCACAGTTTCGCGAAGGTTCGGCCAGCGACCTGCCAGTGCAATCAGCACCGCTCCCAGCAGCGGTACAACCAGCGTTAACAACAATGCAGTATTGGCAGTCACCGTACAACACCTCCCGCCATCAACTGAGCGGCAGCCGCTTCGGCTATATCCACAGTCAGACGCGTATCAATTCCAAACCAGATATTGGCAATGACAAGTACCCACAATGGAACCAGCAGTCCCCAGGGTGCTTCACGCTTGGTGGCATCTTTGGGCTCACCGAAGAAACCAGCTTCCACAACACGACCAACATACACAACGGCCAGCATTGAACCGGCCAATATGGCAACCACGACTGGCCACCAGCCCAGCTCCAGGGCTGCCAGTATCAAGTGCCACTTGCTGACAAAACCCACTGTCAATGGCACACCTATCAGGCTGAGGCCACCAAGCACGAAGGCCCAGAATGTCAATGGCATGGTTTTGGCGAGACCGCGCATATCATCAATGCTGGTACCACCCATTCTGTAAGCCACGGCACCCATCACCATAAACAGCGCGCCCTTCATCAGGCCATGGTTAAATACATGCAGCAGCGATGCAGTCAGACCCATGGCCGTGCCCATCGCAAGGCCAAGGACGATATAGCCAATCTGCGCAACGCTCGAGTATGCCAGCATGCGTTTGATATTCGGCTGCATGATGCTGACTGTGGATGCACTCAACAGACCGATAATCGCCAGTGGAACCAGAACCTCCGCAAGTGGTTCCGCACCAAAGCTGAACTCCACACCAAAAATCGTAAATACGAAGCGAATCAGAACATAAACCGCCACCTTGGTTGCGGTAGCGCCGAGAAACGCCGTGACGGCCGATGGCGAATAGGTGTACGCATTCGGCAGCCATAGATGCAGCGGGAACAGAGCCAGTTTCAGACAGATACCAGTCACGATGAAGGCAAAAGCCGTGCGAACGGTGCTGGAATCGCTTATGGCAGGCAGGCGTTCTGCCAGATCCGCCATATTCAGTGTACCCGTCATCACGTAGAGGAAGCCGACACCAATCAGGTAGAACGTGGCACCAATTGTGCCCATGATCAGGTAGGAGAAAGACGCCGTCAGAGCACGCCGATCCTTGCCCATGGCAATCAGTGTATAGGTCGCCAGAGATGAAACTTCCAGGAACACAAACACGTTGAAAGCATCGCCGGTTACTGTGATACCGCAAAGGCCAAGAATTAACAGCAGCAACGCTGTGTAAAACAGTGGGCAGCGATCAGCACCGATTTCGTGCTCAACACTCAGCCGGGCATAGGGTAAAACCACACTAGCCAGACCAGTGATCAATACCAGCAGCAGGGCATTGGCAAAATCAATTCTGTATTCGATACCCCAGGGTGCTTCCCAGCCGCCCATGGTATAGATGAAAGTGCCCTGGGCATTGACCTGAATCAGCAGCAGAACGCTGCACAACAGCGCGAACCAGGAAAGCAGCGTCGCCAGCAGCCAGGGCCAATTTGGGCCGCGCAGCAGCGACGCGACCGGCGCGCCAAGCAAGGGCGCCAGAATAACAAGTACAGGAAGATGCGCTAACATTAGAGTGAGGAGTCCATTGTATGTAATTCGTCTTCTTCAATCGTGCCAAACGACTCTTTGATGCGTACTGACAATGCGAGCCCGACTGCAGTCGTCGCCACACCGACAACAATCGCTGTCAGGATAAGTACGTGAGGCAGAGGGTTGGAATAAAGCGATGCGCCTTCCTGCATGACGGGACCGGTGGCACCTTCGATGTAACCGAAACTGATATAAAGGAAAAAGACCGATGTCTGAAAAACGTTCAGACCAATCAGCTTCTTGACCAGATTGCTGCTCGACATGACCATGTACAAACCGATCATCATCAGAAAAATGATGATGACGTAGTTCCACACTCCAAGTCCACTCATGATGCCTCTCCCCGACCTGCGAAGGTGAAGAACAGCAGCATCATCACTGATGCCACGGTCAGCCCCACACCGAACTCAACAAGAATAATACCAATGTGCTGACCAGCTATTGGGTCTGCAGCTAGAAAATCATAGTCCAGATAATTGCCACCCATCAGCATTGCAGCAACACCGACCAGGGCATAGATCAATACGCCGGAGGCGGCCACAATCTTCAACACCCATTGCGGCGCAATACGTTCAGCTGACTCCAGGCCAAACAAAAGTGTATGGATGACAAATGCTGAGGCAAAAATCACACCCGCCTGAAAGCCGCCACCTGGGCCGAAATCGCCATGAAACTGGACATACAGGCCAAACAGCAGAATATAAGGTATGAGAAACTTGCCGACGATCCTGAGGATCAGATGGTCACTCATTGGATATACCCTCTTTGCGCTTGCGCCGTCGGCCTATCAATAACATGACGCCAACACCCGCAGTAAAAATAACAACCACTTCACCCAGTGTGTCGTAACCTCGATAGCTGGCCAGCACTGCAGTCACAAAATTGGGTACGTCAATCTCCTGCGGGGACTGTTCGATGTAGCGCGGAGCAACATGAGTATGAACCGGGTTATCAGGCTCTCCGAAAGGAGGCAGGTCCATTATGCCGTACACCAGCGTCGCGCCAGTTATCACAACTATCGCCAGGGGAAGCATGGTGCCCTTCTTTTTCAGAGGCTTTTCTTCTCTGCCGGTCATGGAAATGGTTGCCAGCATCAGGATCGTCGAAATACCTGCGCCAACAGCTGCCTCCGTAAACCCTACGTCCGCCGCGTCAAGCACCATAAACAGTGATGCCGAGGTTAGGCTGTAGATACCAAACAGCATGACTGCCGTAAACAGATCCCGGATCCGCAGTACTGCGATGGAAATGATGGCGAGAAATACCAGCAGGAAAATGTCAATCAATTGTTCCAGTATCACTTGCTGGCTCCTTGTTCTACACCACTGGTTTTAGTCCAGGGTACCAGTCCGCTATGGCGGGCCGCTTTAGCCAGGGCGTGCGTTGATGTTGGACAGGTGAACAACATAAAAAGGAATATCAGAAATAGTTTAGCGCTCGCCAGAGTCAGGCCGAAATGAATCATCAATCCGCCGAAGAACAGCCCAGCGCAAAGCGTATCGGTTACACCAGCGGCGTGCATCCGGGTGTAAAAATCTGGAAACCGGTTTATACCGATACCACCTATTACTCCCAGCGCACAGCCGGACAACAGCAGGATGGCCGAAAGCCATTGCAACAGATCCATGACTTACTCCTCGGTAGTTTCGCCGTCGTGGCCAAGTGTGCCGTATTCGAAATACTTCATCACCGCGATCATGGCGATGAAGTTGATCATGGCGTAGACCAGAGCAATGTCGAGATAATCGGCCCGTCCTGCCAGGGCGGCGATCAGGGATATCAACATCACCGTTTTGGTTCCGAACATGTTGACAGCCAGCATGCGATCAAAAATGCTGGGACCCAGCAATGCCCGAACGATAGCCAGCAACATAGTCACCAGAATAGCGATGGCAGCAGCGGCCAGTATCATGATTTCACCTCAACTTCAGAAGGTACACGGGCATCCATATCTCCGCTCAGCACGCCCTGAGCCGCAGCCCGATTCAGCGCATGGGCTTCGATCAGGTCGCCTTTAACTTCCAGAGTAACAGTACCCGGCGTCAGTGTGACTGAGTTGCCCAGAACCACCTTACCCAACTCTGAGTGTCGGGAGATGCGCGTTTGCACAACTGATGGATCGATATCGGGGTTCGGGCTGAGAATGACCTTGATGACCTGAAAATTTGAGATGACGATCTGACCAAGCAGATAGCCCCAGTAACGCACGAGTTTGAAGCTCAGGTGCAGAGGGTGGCTTTCGTCGTCAACCACGTTCATGCGGTGAGCAAGAAAAGTGGTGAAAATAACAGAAACAACACCGAGTGAGATGAGAAGAACCTTGGTGTAACCGGAGAGTATCCACCAAAGAACGGCCAGAATGACCAGTAGAGCTGACATGTGCTTCATTATTTAGCGCCCCAGAGCAGACGCACCAATCTGCACCTGCCAAGACCATTTGTTATGAATGGGATTTTAACCCCTGATGTGATTGTCTGACTGCAAATTTGTGATGACAAATTACATCAATTTGTGTCAACAACCTATTTTTTTGGCAATAGCGCCAATGTGTTGTCAAAGTAGCCGTACCGCCCGACAACCAAAATAATTGCAGGAGAAAACTAGCAAAACGCCGTCGCCTTGGCAAGAAATTCCGGCCCTGACGACGGCGCTTTAGTACCTGCCAGCAGCTAAGCAGGTGCGCGTAACAACACTGTAAACTACCTGATGGAAGCCTCTTCCTGCAGATTGCTCAACAGTGCAGAAAACACACTTCGCCCACGATTCTCCAGCATGGCGGCTGCCAGCTGCTGACGCTGGTCTTCGCCCAGCTCATCGAGGCTGCCAGCATTGACCGACTGCAGTTCAATCACGACATAGGCACCATTATTGAGTTGAAAACCGGCAAGCTCGGAATCGTTCTCCGCTGGCGCCGGCATTGAGAATACATTGGCCACTAGTTCGGTATTGATATCAAATTGACCGCGACGAACACCCTCTCTCTCTGACCACTCCAGGGACTCCTGCTGCACAAATGAATCGATACTTTCGCCAGCCTGAAGCGCTGCGAGAATTTGTTCACCTACTGCTCTCGCCTGCTCCTGCTCCATCTGTGTACGAAGTTCGACAGCGATATCGGCGCGAACGTCTTCCAGCGGCTGAAGCGCTGATGGTCGATGTTCCGCCAGATGAATGACAACGGCCCGTGTCTCGCCAAGTTCAATAAGATCACTGTTAAGATCTTCTTCCAGTACTTCTGGTGAAAACGCTGCTTCGATAACGGCAGGATCAGATGTCACCGCGCTGCTACCACCTTCACGGCCAAAGAACGCTGACTGTTGAATCTCAAGGCCCAGCTCTTCGTTGATGGCCTGCAGATCAAAGTTCTCAAACGCAAGGTTGGCCATCGATTCGAGTCGACTGAAGTACAATTCGTCAACGCGCGCCTGGCTGAGTTCTCGTCTCAGCCGCTCCTCAACCTCCTCAAAGGGAGGGTAATCCTGCGCATCATATTCAGTCAGCTTAAGCAGGTGCACACCAAACTCTGATACTACCGGGTCAGATACCTCACCCACTTCCAGGGCTGCCAGTGCGCTTTCCATCTCCTGGGGAAACACGCTGCCATCTGTGAAACCGATATCACCATCTTCCGCTGCGGATGCTTCGTCTACGGAGAACTCCCGGGCCAGCTCACCAAAATCCTCGCCCGCATCTATCCGCGCTTTTACTTCGTTTGCGCGCGCAATCACTTCCTCTTCGCTTCCAGAACCGAGGTCAAAGAGTATATGCGCAGCTCTTCGTTCGACGTCAGCGACGGCAGCATCACGGTCTGCCTCGTAGCGCTCCATAACGGTGGCCTCATCGACTTCGACCTCATCGAAGATGGCGTCTTTATCCAGCATCACATAAGCCACAGAAACCTGTTCGGGGCTTGTGAACTGCTCGGGGTTCTGTTCGTAATAGGCTTCGATCGCCTCTGGCTCAACCGCCTGGCCCAGGGTTCTGTTACCTAATGGAATTGAAAGATATCGAAAATCTCTGGTCTGAGTCTGCAGCTCGGCAATGCGTTGCAGGTCGGCATCCGTCACAAACGACGTCGCAGCATAGGCGTTAGCCAGCTGCCCCATCATCATGCTCTCTGCCAGTAACTGTCGATAAGCCTGGGGCGTATAGCCCTGTGCAGCCATGGTACGACGCGCCATCTCGTTGTCGAATACGCCGCCAATCTGGAACTGGGGGGTACGCAGAATCTGTCGATCCACCGAGTCATCAGAGATTGCCATCCCGGACTCCTGCGCGGCCTGCATCAACAATTTATCCTCAATCAACTGATTCAACGCGACCTCGCGGATCAGCTCTTCATCAAAGTCCGCTACATTGGCGCCCATCGAGGCCATCAGGTTCTGAATACTGACAGCAAGCTCCTGTTCAGTAATGTCTTCACCATTGACCGAGACCACATTGTTGCTGCCAAGAAACCCGCCAACAATGGACTCGGCACCAAACAGCGCAAAAATGCCAATGATGAAACCAATAATGATCTTGGCTACAACGCCCTGGGAATTGTCACGAATAGTCTGCAGCATAGCGCTTCCTGAATGTCATACATGTAAACTAAAAGGGCGCATCCAAGATGCGCCCCAGTTGGAGCCAGATCTGACTCCGGATAACGCTCTGACTAGGACAGCGGCCAGAGCCTGCCGATCAAAAACTGATCAGCCGTTAACAGCGTCTTTCAATGCTTTGCCAGGCTTGAAGTTTGGAACTTTGGCGGCGCTGATCTGGATTGTAGCGCCAGTCTGGGGATTGCGACCTGTGCGCGCTGCACGCTCTTTAGTGCCGAACGTACCAAAGCCAACCAGAACAACCGGCTCACTTTTTTGCAGAGATTCAGTAATGGTATCAATCATTGCGTCAATCACGCGGGCTGCGGCCGCCTTTGGTAAATCCGCGCTTGCTGCTACAGCTTCGATCAGTTCTGATTTATTCACGATAACCCCTTGTTTTGGTACCTGTTATGTTAATTTGAGTTAGGTTTTAGAAGCGGTTTCTTCCTGCCACTCCTTAAATACTTGTTACTTGTTTGCCGTCAGCAAAATGTAGCTGACCTACGCCATTCAATGTCCGATGTCGATTCTCTCGAAATCGCCTGAATCTCAAGCGGCGCGCGGCCTGCGGCCGCTACAACCGTGACTTTATACCAAGCGCCAGAAATGCCTGTCAACATAAAACACTGATAATCAGTGCGTGCTGACGGCTTTTTTATCACCCTCCTGGCTATGCTCTGGCAACACACCTTCCTGCGGAGGAATGGGGGTTGGCATTCTTTCAAGCGCAATCTCCAGAACCTCGTCTATCCACTTGACCGGGTGTATTGAGAGCTCAGCTTTGATGTTATCCGGAATCTCTTTCAGGTCTCTTTCATTATCAGCAGGAATAATGACTGTTTTGATATTGCCACGATGCGCAGCAAGCAGCTTCTCCTTCAAACCACCAATTCGCAACACCTGACCCCGTAGTGTAATTTCGCCCGTCATTGCCACGTCGGCTCGCACAGGTATGCCTGTCAGAACAGACACCAGTGCAGTACACATTCCAATACCGGCACTCGGGCCGTCCTTGGGAGTTGCACCTTCAGGTACGTGAATATGCAGATCAACTGATTCATGAAAGTTGGATTTCAGTCCCAGCATCGCTGACCGGCTGCGCACAACAGTCAGCGCAGCCTGGATGGACTCCTGCATGACATCACCGAGCGAACCCGTCTTGACAGTTTTGCCTTTGCCCTCTACGGCAACCGACTCGATGGTCAGAAGCTCGCCGCCAACCTGAGTCCAGGCCAGACCATTAACCTGGCCGACCCGATTGTCTTCTTCTGCCCGGCCGTAATCGAATTTTCGAACACCGGAATACTCTTCCAGCAGGTCTGGAGACAGGACGATGCCCGCGGGTTTCTTACCGCCTCTACCCTCTTCCAGCGCCGCTTTTTTGACAACTTTGCGGCACAGCTTGGCTATCTCGCGCTCGAGCCCGCGGACACCAGCCTCGCGTGTGTAATAACGGATGAGGTCGCGCACAGTCTCATCAGGCACCGTCAGCTCGCCCTTCTTCAGGCCATTGGCCTCAAGCTGCTTGGGCAACAGATAGCGTGATGCGATATTGATTTTTTCAGCCTCGGTGTAACCTGGCAGGCGAATAACTTCCATACGGTCCAATAATGGGCCAGGAATATTCATGGTGTTGGAGGTACAGACGAACATCACCTCGGACAGGTCAAAATCAACTTCCAGATAGTGGTCGTTAAATGACTTGTTCTGCTCCGGATCCAGCACCTCCAGCAGCGCCGACGCAGGGTCACCACGATGATCCATGCCCATCTTGTCGATTTCATCCAGCAGGAACAATGGATTTTTCACACCGGTTTTCGACAGCTTCTGCAGCAGTTTACCGGGCAGCGATCCGATATAGGTTCGACGGTGGCCGCGAATCTCAGCCTCATCGCGAACGCCGCCAAGTGCCATGCGAACAAATTTTCGGTTCGTGGACCGCGCGATCGATTCACCCAGAGAGGTTTTACCCACGCCGGGCGGACCCACCAGACACAAAATCGGTCCTTTGAGTTTACGAACCCGTTTCTGAACCGCGAGATACTCAAGAATGCGCTCCTTGACCTCTTCCAGTCCGTAATGGTCAGCATTCAGGATTTCTTCGGCCTTATCCAGCTGCAGACTGATTTTGCTGCGCTTTTTCCAGGGCACGTTCACCATCCAGTCCAGATAGGTGCGCACCACCGACGCCTCGGATGACATCGGCGACATCATCTTCAGCTTGTTCCATTCTGCCAGTGCCTTGTCTTTTGCCTCTTTCGGCATGCCAGCCTTGTCGATCTTGTTCTTGAGCTCTTCTGCCTCATTGGGAGCATCTTCCAGCTCACCCATTTCCTTCTGGATGGCTTTCATTTGCTCATTCAGGTAGTACTCGCGCTGGCTTTTCTCCATCTGCTTTTTGACACGACCACGAATACGCTTTTCAACCTGGAACAGGTCGATTTCAGCCTCGATAAGCCCCATCAGATGCTCAATTCGCGACTGCAGATTCACCAGCTCAAGCAGATTCTGTTTTTCCTGCAGCTGCAGAGACATATGTGAAGCGATGGTATCCACCATACGCCCAGGTTCGTCGATACCAGATATGGAGCTCATGACTTCCGGCGGTATCTTGCGGCTGAGCTGCACATACTGGTCAAACTGCGACATCAGGGATCTCAGCAGCAGCTGGCCCTGCTTGTCTGGCAGCGGGTCCGTGTGCAGCGGCATGACCTGGCTCTGGAAATAGTCGTCTTCAAGCTCAACGGACTTGATGCGAGCTCGTGTGACACCTTCCACCAGCACCTTTACGGTGCCATCAGGCAGGCGTATCAGTTGCAGAATGGTAGCGACCGTGCCGACGGCAAATATATCCTTGATCCCGGGATCATCGTCGGAGGCGTTCTTTTGGGCTACCAGCAGCACCTGCTTATGACTGTGCATGGCAACTTCAAGCGCCTTGATGGATCTGGGGCGACCGACAAACAGTGGCTGCACGATCTGCGGGTAGACCACAACGTCGCGAAGCGGCAGCAGCGGCAGGCTAGAATTTACATTGGTGGGATTATCGGATACATCGCCCATAAATACTCTCGTCAAATTCTCAGTGACTGTTGACCTTTAATGTGAGGCCAGAGCCGACTGATTTCAAGTATGATTTTACGAAGAGTACGATCCGGGGAGCGATTTAGGCCACCAGTGGTGGCCTTCAATCAGTATTACAGGGTATGCAGTCGTGCGGGCGAACTAAAATCAGTCCGCCTTGCGAGAAGAGCTCTGCTGATCAGCTTCGTACATCAACAGCGGTTCAGATTCACCTTTGATGACTGCCTCGTCGATGATCACTTTGGTGACATTACCCATTGAGGGAATCTGGTACATACTGTCCAGCAGTACACTTTCCATGATTGACCGCAGGCCACGCGCGCCAGTTTTGCGCTCTTTCGCCTTGCGGGCAACCGCCTGCAGTGCGTCGTCGCGGAACTGAATTTCTACGCCTTCCATATCAAACAGTTTGGCATATTGCTTAACCAGTGAGTTCTTGGGCTCTTTAAGAATTCTCACCAGCGCATCCAGGTCCAGCTCGTCCAGCGTGGCAATCATTGGCAGACGGCCGACAAACTCTGGTATCAGGCCAAACTTGACCAGATCTTCTGGTTCAACCTTGCGGAAGGCATCGCCCAGCAGCTTGTCTTCGTCTTTGCTGCGAACCTCTGCGGTGAAACCAATACCACTTTTTTCAGAGCGATCGCGGATTATCTTGTCCAGGCCGGCAAACGCGCCACCACAAATAAATAGAATATTGGAGGTATCAACCTGCAGGAATTCCTGTTGCGGATGCTTACGACCACCCTGCGGCGGAACTGAAGCCACAGTGCCTTCGATGAGCTTAAGCAACGCCTGCTGCACACCCTCGCCTGACACATCGCGGGTGATTGAAGGATTGTCGGACTTACGTGAAATCTTGTCGATTTCGTCGATGTAGACAATACCAATTTGAGCCTTTTCAACATCATAGTCGCATTTCTGCAACAGCTTCTGGATGATGTTCTCGACATCCTCACCCACATAACCAGCTTCTGTCAGAGTGGTAGCATCGGCAATGGTGAACGGCACATCCAACAATCGGGCAAGCGTCTCGGCCAGCAATGTCTTGCCCGTACCGGTCGGGCCGATCATCAGGATATTACTTTTGCCGAGTTCGACGTCTGTGCCTTTGTTATCGTAACCGAGGCGCTTGTAATGGTTGTAGACGGCCACCGACAGAACCTTTTTAGCCTGGTCCTGACCGATAACATACTCATCAAGCGTCGCCTTGATTTCTTCGGGAACGGGCAATTTCTTGCTTCCCGATTCGGCTTCCTTCTCCTGGATCTCTTCACGAATGATATCGTTACACAGATCCACGCACTCATCGCACACAAACACCGAAGGGCCTGCGATCAACTTGCGGACTTCGTGCTGACTTTTGCCACAGAATGAACAATAAAGCAGCTTGCCGTTGTCATCACCCTTATTGTAGCGATCATCTGCCATGCATTAACCCTTGTATAACTACTGTTCTGGCCTTTTAGACTGCCCTGCGAGAGATGACTTTGTCAATCAGGCCGTAGGCCACTGCCTGCTCGGGGTTCATGAAGTTATCTCGTTCGGTATCACGTGCAATCTCGTCCAGAGGACGGCCAGTGTGGTGCGCCATAATCTCATTAAGCTGTTGACGCATCTTGAGAATTTCGGTCGCCTGGATCTCGATATCCGATGCCTGACCATGCGCTCCACCGCTTGGCTGGTGGATCATCATGCGCGAATTCGGCAATGCGAAACGTTTGCCTTTGGCGCCACCAGTCAGCAGAAACGCGCCCATGCTGGCTGCCTGACCCATGCACATCGTGCTGACATCCGGCTTGATGAACTGCATTGTGTCGTAAATAGACAGACCCGCCGTAACAGCGCCACCCGGAGAGTTGATATACAGGTGTATATCTTTGTCCGGGTTCTCTGATTCCAGGAACAGCAGCTGTGCAACGACCAGATTGGCCATATGATCTTCCACGGGTCCCACCAGAAAGATCACACGATCTTTTAGCAGGCGTGAGTATATGTCATAGGCCCGCTCACCGCGGGCGCTCTGCTCGACCACCATCGGCACCAGATTGGCCTCGATCATGGACAACATCGATTCACTGCTAACTGTGGTTCTGTATGGCATCAATCGGGCCTTCTCTACTTAACGCTGTTTATTCGCTGTCCTTGTCTTTGGCGGCAGCGGCTTTTTTCTTGGCCGGTTTTTTGGCCTTGGCGGTGCTTTTCTTGTCGTCCTCGGCTGCTTCCTGCTGAGGTTTGGTCAGCTCATCATAGCTGACTTTTTTCTCTTTCACGGTCGCCTGCTCAAGAATTACGTCAAATACCTGATCTTCCAGCACAGCGGATTCAACGGTTTCCAGCTGCTCCTTGTTGCCGTAGTACCAGTTGATGACTTCTTCTGGCTGCTCATAGGTGGCGGCGATATCTTCAATCGCTTCACGCACCTTGGCCGGATCAGCACGCATTGACTGCTGCTTGATCACTTCACCCAGAATCAGACCCAGTTTTACGCGCTTTTCTGCCTGCTCACGGAACAGGTCATCTGGCAGCAGACTGGCGTCGAGGTTTTTCGCTCCCGCACCGAACTGCTGCAGGGCCTGCTGACGCAATACGTTGATTTCTGCCGCTACCAGCGCAGACGGTACGTCTACATCATTCTGGTCAAGCAGGGTATCCATGACTTCAGACTTCAGGCGATTTTTGCTGGCTTTCTTCAGCTCACGCTCCATGTTCTCTTTGACTTCTTTGCGGAAGCCTTCCTCACCGCCCTCGGTCACACCGAATGCGGCAAAAAATTCATCATTAAGTTCCGGCAGTTCAGGTGCTTCCACGCTGTTAACCGTCACTTTGAACTCTACCGGCTTACCGGCGAGATCCTTGTTACGATAATCTTCCGGGAAGTTCAGATTCAGCGTGACTTCGTCACCAGCCTTGGACTTCAGCAAACCCTTTTCAAAGCCCTCTATCATACGGCCTGAGCCAAGAACCAGATTGGTACCCTTGGCAGAGCCACCCTGAAACTCTTCTCCGTCAATGGTGCCAACGAAGTCAATGTTCACGCGATCGTCATTGCGCGCCTGACGTTTGACTTCTTTCCAGCCCTGGCGCTGCTGACGCAGATTTTCGATCATTGTGTCGATATCTTTGTCTGTCACCTCAGCGACCTGCTTCTCAGCCTTGATTTTGCTGAAGTCAGACAATTCAATCTCCGGATAAACCTCAAATACGGCTACAAACTCAAGATCCTTGCCTTCTTCCAGAGTTTTTGGCTCAATTTTCGGCTGACCCGCGGGTTTGACACCCTGTTCATTCAGGGCGGCGTAATAGCTGCGATTCATCACATCGCCCAGGATTTCCTGACGTACGCCGGCACCGAAACGGTTGCGGATGACCTTCATGGGGACCTTGCCCTTGCGGAAACCGTTGATGCGGACCGTTTTGGCTGCCTCGCTCAAGCGCGCGTCAACAGCACTGTCAATTTCTGTCGCCGGTACGGTAACGGTCATCCGGCGTTCTAATCCAGTCGTGGTTTCGATCGAAACTTGCATGAAATGTCCTCGCAAACCGGCGTGCCCACCACGCCAGCGTAGTATCAACGGTGTTTATGGGCTTACTATTCCGATTTCCATCAAACATTTCAATGGCTTAAGTGAAAACCGGGTAAATTTGAAGAGCGCGATTGTCCCATATCACCGCTGTTTATTCAATAAATAATCGCTGACAGTCAGGGATGGCGGGCATTCGCGACGTTTTACAAATTATTTTCAGAAGAGGGATATTTTTGCCTGAACATCTGGTCTACTATCCAAGTCAGTACTAAACAAAAACACAACAACAAACTGGTGATCAACATGTACACGCCCGTCACCCTGAATAACGGCAGTCTCGCAACCGATAAAACTGAATCCGCGGCCAGCGGAACAACCAGCTCCGTACGCGCAGGTGACCGTGTCTCGGTAGAGCACGCACGCACCGATCGGCTATTCAGCAAGTCAGGACTCTGGTATTTCCGAACACGTGAAGGAAAAGATGTGGGCCCGTTCCGCTACCGAACCGAGGCAGAGCTGATGTTGACACGCTTCATTCAGGACCTGGCTGCCCAGCAGCAACCGGTCAGTACCAAACCACATTTTCGAATCAGCGCACAGCTTGGACGTCAATCCCGCTGACACAATGCCTGCCGGCAGGCCCGAAAGATATCATCAGCACTCGTCGTAAAGAACAGATGACCCTGTCTGGCCACCGTGTGTAACACGGCGCCGGACAGAACGGCATGCAGCCGCAGTGCTGAACATGGCACAGACAGTGTATCCGCTCCACCCTGCCATAAATGCACCGGCGCAACGACGCCTGCCGGATCAAAATCCCACTTGCGAAAACTCATCGCACTGTCGAAGGCCACGCCACGCCCACCCTGACGCGAGGCTTCAAGAGCATCCTGCCTGAGAATTCTCCGCACACCAGGATTATCAAACTGCTTGCGGTCGGAATAACAGAGACGCTCGCGAGCACGATCCATGTAGTGCTCCACCCGTCTGGACAACAGGGAGTGCCGCAGATAAATGGCACCTCTCAGGCCGGCAAGTAGAATGCGAGACAGGGCGGACTCCGAATCCGGCATCACCGGAAAGGGTGACATCATATTCACTGAACTGACCCGGTTCGGGTACTGTTGTGCAAATGCCAGGGCGAATGGCCCGCCCCCAGCCCAGGACAGCAGAGCTACCGTCTCCAGGTCGAGATGGTCAATCAGCGCAATCAGATCAGTATTAAATTGGGAATGCCCCGTGAGAGGCCGGAAACTTGAAAGACCGATGCCCGGGCGATCCACGGCGATCAGTCTGAAACCTGCTGCAACTGCAGCCTCATGCAGCAATTGCCCCTCCAGGCGCGAACCGCCCTGGCTATGAAAATACAGCACCGGATA
The DNA here is from genome assembly GCA_002354805.1 of Gammaproteobacteria bacterium UBA2675. GTDB lineage: Bacteria > Pseudomonadota > Gammaproteobacteria > Pseudomonadales > Pseudohongiellaceae > Pseudohongiella. Next base: position 249,523 of record DEMH01000015.1, on the reverse strand, counting down.
TCCGTGACGGCGTCCAAATTCAGACCAGGCCAACTGCCCGCCAGCAGCCAGCGACAGACAACGCGTGCGACCACTGATCGCGCTGTTGGCAGGCGTGTCGACTTGCTCGCCGGGATTCCCCAGCGTGCGGCGCTCTTCTCGGACTGGAACTAACATACTTCACCTGTGTCTGGGTATGCCTGAATAGTAAGTGGGAATTTTTCCCACGTCAATACTACCAATGGCCATACTGCCTGATTAGGACGAATTTTATGTGGGATTTATTCCCACCCAGCGTTATACTCCAGCGCATGAGTGGAAATTCGACAACGCCCAATAACCCGACGCCTCCAGGACAACCGCCGGAAACGCTGGTCAATGCCATTCGCAAACTGGTTCGACCACTGGTCAAATTGCTGTTGTCATTCCAGATCACCTACCCCTATCTTATAAACCTGCTGAAAACCGTGTACGTGGAAGTGGCAGAAACGGAATTTCCGGTTGCCGGGAAACGCCCATCAGACAGCCGCATCACACTTCTCACTGGAGTTCACCGAAAGGACGTCAAACGCCTGCGTTCCGAGCAGACCGACAACGCCCCACAGTCACGCACTGTCTCCACAGGTGCGCAGATGATCGGTCATTGGATGGGCGACGCACGATTCTGCGACAGTGAGGGTCATCCCCTGCCGCTGCCTCTGGCCGCCACTGGCGAAGAACCAAGTTTCGAAGAACTGGTGGAACGCGTCTGCCGCAAGGACATTCGCCCACGCGTCATACTCGACGAATGGCTGCGCCTGGGCGTAGCGACACTCGATGAAACAGACAAAGTGATACTGGATACCGGGGCATTTACCCCCCATCAGGGCTTTGACGAGAAGGCATTCTTTTTTGGCAAGTCACTGCATGATCATATCAGTGCAGGCACCCACAACCTTTTGAACAGAAAACCACCGATGATGGATCGTACCGTGTACTACGATCAACTCAGCGAAGCCTCAGTCGAAGAGCTCCAGGCGCTGGCTGAACAGCTCGGCATGCAGGCCCTGATCGCTGTCAACCAGCGCGCGCTGGCGCTGCAGCAGCGTGATAAAGCGTCCCACGTCACAAACTCGACAAAAAGTCATCGCAGCTACCGTATGAATTTCGGTATTTTTCATTACAATGATCTGCAAGAAGATCAGGTCAAGGATCCCGACCATGGCTAAAGCCATACTAGCGCTGCGTCATTACCCGGTTGCCTTGCTGGCAGCCCTGCTGCTGTTTGCCTGCAGCCTGATTATCGCTACCCAGAGCGTCGGTGTACTGCGTGCTATCCCGGGCGGTGACGATCAGGGCAGCGGCATGGGCGGTACCGGTAAAACCGGCCAGTTCGGCGATAGTGGCCTGGGCGGCACGGGCTCGCCAAGCCCCTTCCTGGGTGGAATTGATACCGATGACACCGAGTCTGACAGCTCTGACCCAGGATCCAGATCCCCCATTGAGCCTCAGCCAGAAACGACAGAGCCACTGCAAAGCCGGGAAGCGTGGCCGGCTCCATGGATGCAGCGCCAGGATCAGCTCGCCGTTGGCGCACCCGATGCGATGGCGCCCGCGATAGAATTGCAGCGTACTCCATTACCGCAGGATCCGTTCCGCCAGCCAGACACTGAGCAGGCTGATCCCGATGCTTTGCGGATTTTCGATCCCGATTCAGCGGAGCTGCCTCCGCACACCCGTCGTATGCTGGATCTTGCGGAACAGACTACCGTTGAGCAGGCACCGCTGGAAATCAATCTGACTGTCCCGGAGCTGCCTGATGTCATCGATACTGAGGCGCTGGCACAGGAGACTGTCATCACACCTGCCAGACAAGCTGCGCCCGACAGTCTGGACGAGGCTGACTCGACTGAGCGGCCTGAGTTGTACCAGGTAGTGGATCATCTGTCTGACAGTTCAGAGCTGCCGGATGAGCAGCAAGCAGCGGACGGTGAAATTGACCGGCGCGCATCCCCTGAGCGTATACAGCGCCCCGAGCTGCCACCATTCCAGCGCATCAGGCCAGCCATCGATCGCGCCGCAGTGACAGCGCCACGTCCACAGCCCATGCGAATCTAGGTCTGGAATTAAGATCCTGGTTACCAGCGAACGCTCAATTGAGTGCCGATCGCCAGATCGGCACTGTCATTCGTGAAGCCCTCAACCAGATACATCATGATTGACCAGCGAGGGTCCGGGCTCCAGCTCAGATGCGGGATGAGCTCGTGCGTGTCACCTGTAAACTCTGAGACAGCCCCTCTGAAGTCATATATGAGACCACCCTGCCAGTTTTCAGCCAGGGGGTAGGAAAGTCCGGCTGAGACCACCCAGCTATTGCGCAGGTCCTGAAATACCGGGCTGGCTTGTCGATACTTCCATGCCAGTGTTGCGAACAAGGTCATCGGACCTGCAAGCTGATAGGCATCCAGCTGCAGTGTGCCGTCAAGTTTACCGGTGCCCAGGCCGCGCTTTTCGTCTGCTGTGGGCAGCTTTAGTTCAAAGCCGATATCAAAAAAAGGCAGGCTCTCAGAAACAGCGGGAAGCTCGTAGGTATAAGAAACCAGAACATCACCAACGCCACGTTCTGATACGCGCCCTCCGCTGTCGTCCCCCACCCGACCGACATTGACCAGAATGTTGCCGGGTCCGCTGATTTCCACCATCGGAGCGGTGGCTTTCAGACGCCAGTTGGAACCATCAATCTCATGAGAAACAGGCATATAGCGGATACGGGTGGAGGAATCTTCGCCGTATTTCCCGCGACTGTAATACAGGGCAATAGCCGTTGTATGCCCTATCGACGCAGGCGAGTCTGTCTCTAGCAACGATGCCGCTGCTTCATCAGCGGCCTGCGCTACGGCATCGGATGTTCCGGCCACTGCGACTGCCAATGCCATCAGGACAGCACATTGCGATTTTGCATGTGACAACATTGGCAGCCTTGATCTTCCTTATCGTGGTCGCAGGTTCAGCGCAGCGGAGTTGATGCAGTAGCGCAGTCCAGTCGGCGGTGGACCATCAGGGAAAACGTGTCCCAGATGAGCATCGCAGTTGGCACACAGGATCTCTGTACGCGCCATGCCCAGCGAATGGTCTGCACGCTCTGTGACCGAGCTGCTGTCGACTGGCTGGTAGTAGCTTGGCCAGCCGGAACCGGAATCATACTTGGTTTCAGAATCAAACAACGCAGCGTCACAGACGACGCAATGATAGACACCGGGCGTTTTGCAATCCCAGTACTTTCCAGTGAATGCTGGCTCGGTTCCGCAGTCGCAGACGATTCTGTAGGTATCAGCATCCAGTTTCTCTTTCAGTGCTGCCTTGTTGTCAGTCACCTTGTCACTCATGTTCTGTCACCTCAGGGTGGTGTAATTCGGAAATTTATAAAATAAGTGCCTCTATCATTTTTTTGACGTCAGTTTACAATATCCGGCCTCAAGGCACATCCTGGAAACGGAGATATGATCAAGATAGGCCAATCAGACAAACTCGCCAAAGTCTGCTATGACATCAGAGGCCCGGTACTCGAAGTTGCCAAGCAACTTGAGGAAGAAGGCAACCGAATTCTGAAGCTGAATATCGGTAACCCGGCTCCTTTCGGCTTCGAGGCACCCGACGAAATCCTGCAGGACGTGATTCGAAATCTGTCCAATGCGCAAGGCTACAGTGATTCAAAAGGGCTGTTTTCAGCGCGTAAAGCGATCATGCAGGAGTGCCAGCAGCTTGGCATTGACGGCGTCGACATTGATGACATCTATCTCGGTAACGGCGTCAGCGAACTGATAGTCATGGCCATGCAGGCACTGCTTAACAATGGTGACGAGGTTCTGGTGCCCGCACCGGACTATCCATTGTGGACTGCAGCGGTCAGTCTGGCAGGCGGCAACCCAGTGCACTACATCTGTGACGAGCAGGCCGACTGGTTTCCTGACATCGCGGACATAGAAAAGAAAATCACGCCCAAAACGCGTGCGATGGTCATTATTAACCCGAATAACCCCACCGGTGCTGTCTACAGCCCTGAATTGCTGCTCGATCTGATACGAGTCGCCCGTAAGCACAAGCTGATTATTTTTTCTGACGAGATTTACAGCAAGATTCTGTACGACGATGCAGTGCACACACCCATCGCATCTCTTTGTGATGATTTGTTCATCGTGACATTCAACGGACTCTCCAAGTCATATCGACTGGCTGGCTTCCGTTCCGGGTGGATGATATTAAGCGGCGCGCGAGAGCAGGCAACGGGTTATATAGAAGGACTGGAAATACTTTCCAACATGCGTTTGTGTGCCAACGTACCTGCTCAGTTCGCTGTGCAGACAGCACTGGGAGGCTACCAGAGCATTAACGAACTGATCATTCCAGGCGGCCGTCTCAGGGATCAGCGTGACGCGGCTTACAATGCCCTGACCAGCATTCCGGGCGTCAGCTGCGTAAAACCCAAAGGGGCTATTTACATGTTCCCCAGACTGGATCCGTCAACTTACTCGATTATTGATGACCAGCAATTCATCCTGGAGCTGCTGGAAAAAGAGAAAATTCTGCTGGTGCAGGGTAGCGCGTTCAACATAGAAGACACTCAGCACCTGCGCATCGTTTTCCTGCCCACTAAAGATGTTCTGCAGCAGGCGATGGACAAAATAGAGCGTTTCCTGAGCAAGTGGGCGCAATCACACTAGTGCTAAGCCTGCAGTACAAAACCTGCGGCATGTAACCAGCCCGCTACCTGTGGGCTTAGTCCGGCGGCATGAACATGGCTGGCGGAAAACTCACGCCTGCCGACCAGTTGACTGCGCAGCCTGTCAAAGACTATCGCGCCCTCATCGTGGGAAGCTTTATTGTATTGGAGCCTGAAAGTAGCAGCGACACGTGCTGGTGAAAATGCGCGCAGCAGGTAATCTGCAAATACGGCTGAGTCACTACCCTGCCCTGGCTGCCTGCCCGACCCTGCAGCCGTTTCGTAACGCGAGTCATGAACGACGCAGGGCAATCTGCTGACTGAAGCCAGCGATGCCGGCAAGTCAAAATGGTTAACCAGTGCTTTCAGAATGCATTGTGTCGCGGCCAGTTTTGCTTCAACGCTGTAACCTGCAATATGTGGTGTCGCAAGACTTGCGGCATTGACAACATCACGGGACGGGTTCGGTTCGTTGTGCCAGACATCAAGGATCGCGACAAAGTGACGTTGCTTCGTCAAGTGAGTCAGCAATGCCTCGTCGTCGACAACCTCTCCCCGCCCGGCATTTATCAAGATAGCGTCAGGTCGCATCTTTGAGAACGCTTCGGCATTCATCATGCTGCGGGTCGCGTGCGGGCCTTCATTGGTCAACGGAGTGTGGAGACAGACAACATCGGCCTGCAGGGCCTGCTCGAACGAGACGTACTTAAGTCCGTCGACGTTCTGCTGAAATGGGTCGCAACCCACACAGCTGATGCCCAGCGCTTTCAGGCGCCTTGCCAGCAGGCCTCCCACATGGCCAACACCGACAATCGCAATACTTGCAGCCCACGGATCGAAACCGGCACCACGAATCTGCTCGGCAAGACAGGCCAGCACATAGTCAGTGACTGCACCGGCATTTGCACCGGCGGCATCAGCCAGGTGAATATTATTGGAAGTTAGCCAGTCAATATCAATGTGATTAGTCCCACTGGTGGCAGTTCCGACAAAACGGACTCGACTTCCGGCCAGTAGTTCGGCATTGACTGTAGTGATAGAGCGAACCAGCAATGCATCCGCGTCACGCAGATCAGCACTGACGATATCTCGACCCGATTTCATGACCAGCTCGATGTCTTTGGCCCGCCACTTATCCAGTGCCAGTATGTTCTGGTCAGCAACTATTTTCATCGCAGCCCCTTAGTTATTAAACAAGCCAAATTTCCAAACCACCTAATCTGTCAGACAACGCCGCCGTCCAGCTGTCGAATCAACCGTTGTGTCTCTGTCTCGTCGATCGCGAGAGACTTTAACAGATCTGTAAAGCCCGGCTGATCAAAACCACGCGCGAGCAGTGCTTCTGGCTTAACGGCTGCAAATGGCTCAGCGCAGTCCTCAGTATGGCGACAGACTATTCGTGCCAGCTGTCTGCTCAATTGTGCCTGCTCACGGTGAGTGTCCAGCTTCTGTTGGCAGCTTCTGGCACCGCGAAAACCAAGGCTCGCAACCGAGTCGAGCTCGTTGTACAGCACGTCAAGATCCCTGTAGGCCTGCAGCAGATGACGCGCTGCAACTGGCCCAAGACCTGGTACGCCCGGTATGCAGTCAATGCTGTCACCCACCAGCCCCAGATAACAGGGGAACTGCTCCGGCCAAATGCCAAAGCGCAGCTGTATGTCATCACGGTTGCGAAAGGTCTGCGACTGAAAATCCCAGATCCTGTCCTGCTGTCGAAGCAGCAGTTGCGACAGATCCTTGTCCCTGCTGACTATGGTGACTGGCTGCTCATCAGCTGCCTTGATACATAGAGTGCCGATAATATCGTCAGCTTCAAACTGGCGACTGCCGAATGCACTTACACCCAGGGTCTCACACAATTGGAAACACGCATCAAGCTGAAGCGCAAGATTGTCGTCAGGTAACACGCGATTGGATTTGTAGGCTGGATACAGCTGGTGTCTAAAACCAGAGAACAGGCTCTGATCAAACGCTACAGCGACCAGAACCTCATCGTGGCGACGCCTGAGCTGTCGCAGAAAACGTATCAGAAAACGGGCGAAACCGACAAATGCACTGCGATCACTGCCATCTGTAGCGTAGGCAACTGTTGCCGGAGAGAAGTGTGCCTGAAAGATATAAATCGACGCGTCAACCAGATACAGCGGCGCGTTCATTCGCTTTTCCTGATCAGGTAGCGATAACGACCTTCGGCTTCAGTCTGATCAAGCAGCTCGTGTCCAAGGAACATGCAGAATTTTGGAACATCCCTGGTCGTGGACGGGTCGGTGGCCAGCAATTCAAGCACGTCTCCGGATTGCATGTCACGAATACGGTTGTGAAGCATCATCACAGGCTCGGGACAAAAAAGTCCCGATGCGTCGAGGTGTTGATTGATAGGTATTTCCTTGCTCATATACGCTGTATCTTTCTGTTCCGGCTCATGGCCGCCGTCCATCCGCCGCCACAATATTGCATGTTTCGCTATCGGGATCGAAGTCGATTCTGGCCTCACCCCGTTTCAGCTGCAGGCGAACCTGAGCAACCTTGTCAGCCAGCGAATAGTCGTGCCAGCCGTACTCGGTACCCTCACGCGAAACGAACTCTTCGATCAGTGCAGTCAGTGTGTCTTCAGGCAATGCCTGCCAGGGTATATCCATGATCAGGCAACATTGATCGCCTGGATCCGGTTGAACGATTCCCGATCCAGCTTCAGGTCGCGGAATGGAAACAGGCCCGTATCGGCGAGCTGTGACGGTTCCACATTGGCAATGCTGCGGAAAATGTTATCAATTCGGCCCGGCCACTGCTTTTCCCATGCCTGCAGCATGGCTTTCATTTCCTGCCGCTGCATGTTGTCCTGCGTACCACACAGATTGCATGGAATGATCGGAAAACCACGCAATTTCGCGTAACGCGCAATATCTTTCTCGGCAACATACGCCAGCGGACGGATCACAATGTTCTGCTTGTCATCACTCAACAGTTTCGGAGGCATGGCTTTCAGCTTGCCACCAAAAAACATATTCAGAAACAGCGTCTCAACGATGTCGTCCCGGTGATGTCCGAGCGCAATTTTGGTCGCACCAATCTGACGCGCGTAGGTATACAGGTTGCCGCGCCGCAGGCGAGAGCAAAGACCACAATAGGTTTTGCCCTCGGGTGTTTTCTCTTTCACAATCGAAAATGTGTCCTGCTCGATGATGTGGTAGTCGACGCCAATCGACTCCAGATATTCAGGCAGTACATGCTCGGGGAAACCCGGCTGCTTTTGATCGAGATTCACAGCCTTGATTTTGAAATTAATGGGCGCATGTTTCTGCAGGTGCAGCAGAACATCCAGCATGGTGTAGGAGTCTTTACCACCGCTGAGGCAGACCATGACAAAATCGCCATCCTCGATCATGTTAAAATCAGCGATGGCGCGGCCAACGTCCCGTCGCAGACTCTTACGGCAGCGATTGAGACGTTTTTCGTCCGTTTTTTGTGCGATGCCAGGCGCCTCTGATGCACACGCCAATGTGTGACTCTGACTGGCCTCAATGTATTCCACAGCTTTCACCCTCAGTAAAACGTTTTGCCGGCAGCAGCCATCTCTCTCAACCCACTGGTGGGATGATAAAGCGGCCCCAGGTCTGCATATTTGTCTGCCATCTGGCAGAACGCGGCAACACCCATATTATCAATAAACCGCAATGCCCCGCCCCGAAACTTCGGAAAGCCCAGACCCAGCAGCAGGCCCATATCCACCTCGACCGCAGAGCTGACAATATTGTCTTCAAGGCAGCGTACCGCCTCAAGACACAGAGCAACCATCATACGCTCCTGGATCTCCGCATCCGAAAGCGATTGCTGACCTGTCTGCAGTGGCTGCAGCGTCTTCAATATCTGCTCATCGAAGACCTTGGTGGGTCGCCCACCGCCGCCGGACTCGTATCGATAGAAGCCCAGACCGTTTTTCTGGCCATAATGTCCCAGCTCGTATAGGTGATCGATTGCCGTTGTAAAGTCATAGCTCATTCGATCCGGGAAACCTTCCTCCATGACTTTCATGCAGTGCGAAGCGGTGTCGATACCTACAACGTCCAGCAGGTACGCTGGCCCCATGGGCCAGCCGAAGGTTTCCATGACACGATCAACTTCGCGCAGGTCTGCCCCGTCCCGCAGCAGCTGACAGAAGGCACCGAAATAGGGAAACAGGATACGGTTTACCAGAAAGCCTGGGCAGTCGTTCACAACGATGGGCATTTTGCCCAGGGACAGCGCGTAGCCAACAGTTTTGGCAATCGCAGCGTCTCCGGTTTTCTCTCCGCGAATGACTTCAACCAATGGCATCAGTGGGACCGGATTGAAGAAGTGCATGCCGCAGAAGTTCTCAGGACGCTTCAAAGCCTGGGCCAGACGAGTGATGGAAATCGTTGAGGTGTTGGAGGTCAGCACGCTGTTATCCGGCGTACTACTCTCGACTTCGGCCAACACCGCCTGTTTGACTTTGGGGTTTTCAACCACGGCCTCAACCACCAGGTCTACCTGATCGAAACCAGCATAATCCAGCGTAGGACTGATCGCAGACAAAACCTTTTTTGCCTTGGCGCTGTCCATGCGGCCTCTGTCGACCTGTTTGGCCAACAATTTGTCTGCCTCTTTCAGGCCGAGATCCAGTCCCTGCTGGGCGATATCTTTCATGATGATGGGAGTGCCACGTAAAGCCGATTGATAGGCGATACCACCACCCATAATGCCAGCACCCAGCACAGCTGCCTTTTTCACAGGACTGACGTCGCGGGAGAGCTTTTTGGCACGCGATTTCAGGAACTGGTCATTCAGGAACAGCTGAACCAGATTGCCAGCCACCTCACTGCGCGCCAGGCTTACAAAGGCCTTGTTCTCATGGCGCAGCGCATCGTCACGCTGTTTGGTAGCGCCGTCCCACATTGACTGAACGGCCGTTTCCGCTGCTGGATAGTTGCTGCCAGCGTCTTTGCGCGTTCTCGCCATGCCGGCCGAAAAAACTTTCTCAAGACTCGCCGGGCTAAGCGCAACGGGAGAGGTTTTCTGTTTGCGGCGCTCCCAGATATCCAGCTCTCCAGACAGTGCCTGCTCGATCACTTCGATGGCTGCATCTTCCAGCGCATCTGATGTCACCAGCACGTCCAGCGCGCCATCGCTGAGCGCCTGCTCCGCCTTTACGTGGCGGCCGCTGCGTACCATGTCAATTGCCGGATCAGCGCCCAGCAGACGCAAGGCTCTGACGGTGCCGCCGAAACCGGGGCAGATCCCCAGATTGACTTCCGGGAAGCCGAGCACGGCTGCCTCGCTGCCGACACGATAATCGGCCGCCAGACACAGCTCAAAGCCACCGCCCAGAGCCATGCCGTTGATCGCAGCAACCGTTGGGATGGGCAGATCTTCCAGCGCATCAAAAACGGCGTTCGCGCCTGCAACCCATTCAAGCAGTTCGGACTCAGACAACTTGAATTTGTCAGTGAACTCCTTGATATCGGCACCGACAATGTAGCTGCTTTTGCCACTGACACAAATGACACCCGTGGCATCACTGGCCGCAATGGCTTTGATGGCGGCGTCCAGCTCCGATAACATCAGTGCATTAAAAACATTGACGGAGGAGTCAGGCAGATCAAAACAGAGTCTCGCAATCCCCGACTCGAGTTTACTGACCTGTATGCCCTTGCCTTGATAAATCATTAGACTTCTCCTGCAAATATTTGTTTTATATGCTGTTTTAAAATCTTGCCCAAACACTGAATTTCGCGGCGCAATTATATGTCAATTCAGCGCCCGCCGCAGTGCTTCCGGCTTGTCAGTTGCTGTCGCCCAGGCGGTCAAGCTGATAATCGCCTGACAGCACACGCCCCCACCAGGTGGCATTTTCAAGGTACCACTTCACCGTACTGCGTAATCCGCTCTCAAAGGTTTCTCTCGGCACCCAGCCTAACTCTCGCTGGATTTTGGACGCGTCTATCGCATAGCGCAGATCGTGACCCGGCCTGTCCTTCACGAACGTAATCAGACTGGCATGCGGCGTGACTGGCGACTGTGGGTGAAGCTCATCCAGCAGTTCACAGATCGCTTTAACAACATCGATGTTCTGTTTCTCATTGTGACCGCCGATATTATAGGTCTCACCGGGTATGCCCTGCCGCACGACCAGATGGAGAGCCCTGGCATGATCCTCAACATGCAGCCAGTCACGCACCTGTTTTCCGTCACCGTAAACTGGCAGGGGTTTACCGTGTATGGCGTTCAGAATGATGTGGGGTATCAGCTTCTCTGGAAAATGATAGGGACCGTAATTGTTCGAGCAGTTAGTGACGATGACAGGTAAACCGTAGGTTCGACGCCAGGCTCTGACCAGATGGTCTGAACTGGCCTTGCTGGCGGAGTAAGGGGAGCTGGGCGCATACGGTGTCGACTCGGTAAACAGCTCATCAGGCCCTTCAAGGTCGCCATAGACCTCATCGGTCGAGATGTGATGAAAACGGAACTGTGATTGCCGATCCTCAGGTAGCTGGTTCCAGTACGACCGCACAGCTTCAAGCAGGGTATATGTCCCCACAATGTTGGTTTCAATAAAAGCTGCCGGACCATCTATCGATCTGTCCACATGACTTTCGGCCGCCAGATGCATCACTGCATCGGGCTGGAAGTCTGCAATCAACTGATCCATGGCCTGCCGGTCACAGATGTCCTGCTGTGCAAACTGGTAGCGGGGATCGCCGCTGACAGCGGCCAGTGACTCCAGGTTGCCTGCATAGGTCAGCTTGTCGACATTCAGGACGACGTCCGAGCTGTGCTCGATGATCTGCCGCACGACGGCTGAGCCGATAAATCCCGCTCCGCCTGTGACCAGTATGCGTAACGATTTTTCCATGTTGTTTGTTTGCTCCCTACCCATTTTGCTTGATTCGGACGTTATGAGACCTGATCCCGGACACGCTGCCGACTGCCGCTGATTCAACAGCTGCGTTCACTTCAGGCACGCTCTCCAGAACTTCATCGGTCTGGATGGTCGAAAGGCAGGCATATGCCTGACGACAATGTTGGCGTGTACAGTCGCTCAGACAAACATGCCGGTGCTGAATGACCCTTGTCTGTGGACCGAGCGGCCGCCATATGGCCTCGATTGTGGGACCGAAGATTACCACACCAGGCAAGCCCAGCGCAGAGGCCAGATGCGAAGGGCCGCTATCGTTTCCGACAATAAAGTCGGCAGCGGCAAACAATTCGGCCAGTGATTTGAGATCAAGGCGGTCACAAAGGTCTGTACACTGCCTGTGGCTCTCTCCCAAACCCGCCAGCACGGCTCTGTTGAGCGCTGCGTCACCGGCGCCGGCACCGATTAAAACCACATGGTAGCCACGTTCAATGACGCGCGAAGCCAATTCAATGAAGCTGGCGACCGGCCATCTCTTGTAGGGCTTACTTGCACCGGCATGAATGATGAAGAGCGGTCGACCCGTTTGTTCGCGGGCTATGGGAGGTACTTTCGCGGCAATGCTCGAAAACACTGGATAGGTCTTTTCACCGGGGACCGGCAGCGCAAGCTGACTAAATATCTCACGGTAGGCAAACCAGATCGACCTTTCTCCAGCAGCTCGATTGGCACGTTCAACCTGAAGGTATTTGTCAAATCCAAGCCGGTACCGCGCTTCAGTACTACTGACCCTGACCCGGGCGGCCGACAGTTGAGCCAGTCGATGACTTACTGAATCTTCTTCTATTGTGAAGGCCAGATCCGCCTGAAACCGCCTGATATCGCGCACACATGCCAGCCATGCCCCGGCAGCTTTCAGGCGCTGCCGGCGAGCCTTGAGCAACTGCCGGGGATAATACACAAAGTGAACACCGGGTGCCTGAAAGACCGGCTCGAAAAGCTCCCGAAAACCACTATCCAGTACCAGCAGCAGCTCAACTCCTTCATCGGCGCAATATGCAACCAGATGTTGAATGTGCTGACCGGACAGCAGCAGATTGCCCAAATACTTGGTGGGATTGATTAGCGCGATTCTTCGGCCACGCTTCACCCAGGCAGGATACATTGTTTTGATTGGGTCTGCGGTCAAATCAACATCGCCCACTGTCGCAGCTCATTTGCTGGTATGTTTAAAAATAGGAGTCCAGTGTTCATCGGCCATGTTTGTCTGAGTGCGTATACGCTCCAGGTAGAGCTCATAAAGCTGAATGTTCACTGCCGCGTGAGTTTCCTGCACCAGCGTGGCGAGTATATCAGCCGCTTCCTCGCCCTGTCCCTGACGATAATGATCCAGTGCTTTGTTGAACTGTTCTACCTGAACGATTTCATCCTGAGACAGTGTGTCCTTGTAAGCTACGGGTTCGAACAGCTTGACCGGTTTTTCGCGACCAGACACTGTAACCAGATCAATGTCACGCCATAGTATCCGATTGTCAGGATCTGCAGCATAACGTGTCTGCTCGCTGACAAGCGCTGCAACACTGTAGAACCGTGTCAGACCTTCAAGACGAGCAGCAAGATTGACAGCATCTCCGATCACAGTGTAGTTAAGTCGGTCCGCCGAGCCTATGTTACCGGCCACAACGTGCCCCGTGTGAACACCGATTCGCACTGAAAGGGAAATCGGAAACCCGACTGACGAACACAGCAATTCGTTGATCACTGGCAGTTCAGCCTGCATCGCCAGGGCACAGTCCAGCGCTCGGCGGTGATCGTCAACGTGCGAAACAGGGACGCCGAACACTGCCATTACGGCATCGCCGATAAATTTGTCAACGATGCCGCCGTGCTGGTCTACAACGCGGCACAGCCCCTCCAGGCAGGTATTGAGCACTGAGATCAATTCCTGAGGGGCAACCCGTTCACCCAAAGCAGTAAAGCCGGCAATGTCAGCGAACAGAATGCTGACTTCCCGATCTTCCCCGCCCAGTTCAATCCGCCGACTGAGAAGTTCATCCGCAACCCCCTGTGAAACCACTTTGCCGAGCAGATCCCTGACCTTCTCTTTTTCTGCCAGCCCGTTGGCCATCCGCTCGACAGCGCGCTCCAGCTCCCCTACCTCGTCCTTCCCAGTTACCGCCTTGTCGCTGCTGGGCTGCTGATACTGGCCACGCTCTATCTGTTCCACTCGCGTGGCAAGCCGCAGTACCGGTCGGGTGAAACCTCTGGCGAGGACAAAAACCGCCAGCAGACTTATGCTGACGATGGCAATCGAAAAATCCAGCAGGCGCTGCTGCAATACCTGCAGATTCTCCTGATTCTCCCGGTATGATCGCTGCACCACCGCAAGAATGGCTGGCGTTACCGCATCCCCGTCTGCAAGCTGCCGTACCTGAGCGCCATAACTTTCCGTTGCCAGGCTTACACGCTGAGTCTGATTCAGCAGGAACGGATCGAGACGTTCCGCCAGCAGTTGACGGTTTTCCCCGTCGAGACTGGACGCAACGACTTCCAATGCAGCTTGATTTTCCTGTTCTGGATGGTGTCGAAGGATAGAGATATCAGAAGCCGTGCTGCGCTGTACTTCCCTTACAAAACTTTCGTCCAGTGGGAACCCGGCGAATATCCAGGCCACTGGTTGTGGCAGCATAAGAGGAACAACTGTGATCTGATAGGGGACTTCTCCGACGATGAGAATCCGGTCACCCTGCCCCTCAGGGTGAGTGACCGCATTGTCCACGACCGCTCGCCAGTCCGCCGGCAATGACGAAAAACCCTGATCATGCGTATCTATAATGACACGACCCTGCATATCGCTGATGAGCATCAGGTCCGCGGCACCTTGTGAGCGGGCCAGCAGATTCGTCGCCGCATCACGAATGGTCATGGGGTCCGAGGCACCAAAGGCGTTGCGGAAGCCCCAGTCACGCGTAAGCGCATTACTGATAGTCAGAAGCGTGTTTTTGTGTGACTCGACACTATAGTCAAACACCTGGGTGCCGATATTCAGGTATGAGTTGATGGTTCTATCGGTATAGCGCAGATTCTCCTGCTCGACAAACCAGTAGATAACGGCCAGAACCGGCAGTATCAGCCCCAGTAGAAACAGTATCAATCGCGAACGAATGCTGGTCAGGCTCATGGACGGCCACTTGAAAGACTTTTAGGCATTTGCCCGGTGCATTATCCTGTTATATCGTAGGGGAGTCACGTTTTGTGAACAAAATCAAACGGGAATTAATCATGACAAGACGGTTTTTGGCTTGTTTGCGCGCAATCAGACCTACCCCGTGCAGCCTCATCAACGTAATGGCACTTGCTGTCGCTTTTGCGCTGACAGTGACACCATCCGCGTACGCACAAGTCAATATTGTGTTTATCGATACCGAAGGCAATCCCGTCCCAGATGTCATCGCCGAACTGCATATATCCAGAATTCAGGCAGCCCCGCAGGATGTTGGCGTCATTGACCAGATCGACAGGACCTTCGTCCCGGGTATTCTGCTTATTGCCCAGGGGCAACAGGTGAGGTTTCCCAACAGCGATAACGTAAGGCACCATGTTTATTCTTTTTCCGACGTAAGACAGTTTTCGACGCCGCTGTACGCCGACGAGGAAGTGGATCCGATCCTGTTTGACCAGGCAGGTGTTGCAACACTTGGCTGCAATATTCACGACAGTATGGTCGCCTACGTGTATGTTTCTGAGTGGCAGGATCGGTATCAGAGTGATGAGCTTGGCAGAATCCGCCTGGACAATACCGGTGCTGATGTCATACATGTATGGCACCCCTGGCTGCAGACACCCGGCAACCGACAGGAAATTCCGCTGACAGGCGCTTCCAACAATCAGTTGACCATAGAACTGGATGTACGTGATCCATCTCAGGTATTCGGCTTCCGAGCCATTCGAGAGGAGAATAGCTGATGCCACTGTTGTCTATAGAACGCAAATGTCGCCCGGGTCGTTTTGAGAGCGCTGGTAGCTGGCTGACTGTAACTCTCCTTATGATAATTAGCGCCGGCCTCGCGATGACGGCCTCGGCGCAGTCACTGGAAACTGCTGGCAGGCAAGGAAAAATCAAAGGCACTGCAGCCGTTAGCAGCATTTCAGGTGCCTCAGGAGGTGGTCTTACCCCTTGGGCTACACTGGGCACCTACGCAAGCGACGGGCAGAAGGGAGTCAATATTTTTCAATCACGGGCGGCGGTCGATGACTACTCACTGGATGTGGTCGGAGGTGCCTTCAACTATGACGACAGAGTTGAGATTGCATACGCCAAACACGACTTCGAAATAGAAGCCGCCGGACTCCACATCCGCCAGGACAAGATTTCTGCGCGATACAAATTGCACGGTGACATCATCTACGGCAGTGCCCCACAAATTACCATCGGCATCGAACATGGCCGACTTCGCGACAAGGCGGTTGCACGGTCTGTAGGGGCCGAGCACACGGCCGGAACTGATTTCATTATCAGCGCCGGTAAAGTCTGGCTGGACGGTATTGCCAACCGCAGTACGCTGCTCAATGTGAATGTCCGCTACGGTGAATCGAATCAGTTTGGCATACTTGGCTACGGCGGTGATGCCAATAGCACCAAATTTACCACTGAAGTTGCCGCAGCCATTTTTCTCACTCGCAGTATCGCCATCGGTGGCGAGTTCAGGCAAAAAGGCGACTACCTGTCCGCATTGAACGAGGATCACGCACGTGATCTGTTTATCGCCTGGTTTCCAAATAAACACCTGTCGGTAACCGGAGCCTGGATCGATCTGGGTGACATAGCCGGTGCTGCCGATCAACGCGGGTATTACATCTCAGTGCAGGCAACCCTATGAAACGTTTCATCCAGTCATTGCTGTCGCCAGGTATCGGGGCGGCTGGCACAACACAGATACTGACGACTTTACTGGCAGCATTGACGCTGAGCGCTTGCGCCAGCAATCAATCTGACGCCACCCTGTATGACGATCTGGGAGGCCAAACGACAATTGATCGGATAGCTGATGAGTTCATTATGGAAATTGCATACGACGATCGTGTATTTCCGCGCTTTGCCGATTCAAATGTGCAACGGTTCCGCGAGAAAATCATCCAGCATTTCTGCATGATTGCAAATGGCCCCTGCGTCTATACCGGCGACTCAATGGTGCGGACTCATGCAGGCATGAACATCAGTGAAGCCGAATTCAATGCAGTAGTGGAAGATCTTATCGCCGCCATGGATACTGTAGGTGTCGAGATTGGCACCCAGAATCGACTGCTTGCCAGACTTGCTACACTTCGCCCTCAAATCGCTGGTATCTGAGTTTCTGTAAGTGGCTGCCGCGAAAGCCACGTGCCTGCGCAAAGCGTTCGAGCTTGGCCCAGGCCAGGGTGCCAGGCTGCGGCAAGGGGCTACCGAACCGTTTGCAGACGGCTTTTTGCAGATTTGTTACCCATTCATTTTCATCGATGCTCAGCTCCTGAGAACTAATGTCATCCGGCACCCCTGCATTTTTGAGATGCGAGAAAATATACTGCGGCCCATAACCTTTGTTAAATCGGGCACGCACATAGGATTCGGCAAAACGTTGATCGGAAAGCAAACCATCATCCTGAAGAGTGGACAACACTGACTCCAGCAGCTGCGTATCTGTCTCGGGGAACTTTTCACTAAGCTTGCGCCGAAGCTCACTTACACTGTGTTCCCGTCGCGCCAGATAATCCATAGCGCGACGGCGTAAAGACACAGCAATCTTGCGGGTCTGATCGTCAGTCGACATCAGCTTCCTGCAACTCCTCCTGATCGCTGCCGCTCAACAGGGCATTTCCGCCAAGAAGCTGGGCGCGAATTTTGGTTTCCAACTCAGTGGCCAAGGCAGGATTTTCTTCAAGATAGACCGCGACGTTCTTCTTGCCCTGCCCGATCTTGTCTCCGTTATAGGCGTACCATGCACCTGACTTGTCCAGCAGATTGAGTTTGACACCGAGGTCAATAATCTCTCCCATACGATAAATGCCCTTGCCGTACATGATCTGAAATTCTGTCTGACGGAATGGAGGCGCCACCTTGTTTTTGACCACTTTCACGCGTGTCTCGTTACCAACAACCTCGTCGCCTTCCTTGATGGAGCCGATGCGACGAATATCGAGGCGCACTGAGGCGTAAAACTTGAGCGCGTTACCACCGGTAGTTGTTTCCGGCGAACCAAACATGACACCAATTTTCATTCGAATCTGGTTGATGAATATGACCAGGGTGTTTGAATTTTTGATGTTGGCAGTCATTTTGCGCAGGGCCTGAGACATCAGACGCGCCTGCAGCCCCATGTGGCTGTCACCCATTTCACCTTCAATTTCAGCCTTGGGAGTCAGAGCTGCAACCGAGTCCACAACAACAACGTCAACCGCGCCGGAACGTACAACCATGTCACAGATTTCCAGTGCCTGCTCACCTGTATCAGGCTGGCTGACCAGCAGGTTCTCCACATCCACGCCGAGATTGCCGGCATAAATCGGATCCAGTGCGTGCTCAGCATCGATGAATGCACAGGTACCGCCAGCCTTTTGACACTCAGCGATTACCTGCAGTGTCAGTGTGGTCTTGCCTGAAGATTCCGGACCGTAAATTTCGACTATGCGTCCTCTTGGGAGGCCGCCAATACCCAGCGCCACATCGAGACCAAGCGAACCAGTAGAAATGGCCGGAATTGCCTCTCGTCCCTTGTCGCCCAGACGCATCATAGAGCCTTTGCCGAATTGCCGCTCGATTTGCGATAATGCGGCGCTCAGCGCTTTTTCCTTATTGGGATCTCGATTCTGTGCATCAGCCATTGGTCATATCCTGTTGTTAAAATCAGTTGTTGAGAATTAAATACCGGACTTGTCAGATATTAAAGCAGACATATACTGTATATTCAACCAGTAGTATCAAAAATTAAGATTCCTGCAGCCATTCCAGCAGCCCACCAAGCGCCGCAACCACGGCCTGTCGCCGTATCTGTTCACGATCTCCATCATAAACCTGGCAGGATGTGCGCATTTCGACATTGTCTCTGCTGCCCCGGCAGGCCCAGGCAATCCAGACAGTGCCCACAGGTTTTCGCTCGGTTCCACCACCGGGACCGGCAATACCACTGGTGGCAATCGCAAAATCTGCGGCAGAAGCCTTGAGGGCGCCAGTCGCCATATGACGTACGGTCGGTTCGCTCACAGCTCCCGGCGCCTGTTCGCCTTCCAGACACTCCAGGGGCACTTCCAGCAGACGATGCTTGGCAGAGTTGGCATAGGTAACCAGCCCAAGTCCAAACCAGCCGGAACTTCCGGGCACATCCGTCAGCGCGTGAGCAAGGCCACCGCCGGTGCAGGATTCGGCAACGGTGACTGACAGCCCCCTGCGGGAAAGTTGTCGGCCAATAGATTCAGCCAGCATGTAGATTTCGTTATCCATGCGCTGAAGTCTAACATCAATAATGCGGTCTGCCGCATCACTTTGCAGGGCCCACAGCCAACGCTGTTCGAGGCCTCTCAGGTCTGCTACTCTGTGCCGCTTGCGAATGCAGTGATTCGGCAGCGACACCTGCAGATACCGATTGACAGAATTTTGGCACCAGTACCCGTGACTCACAAACCCCAGACAACAGCTCCTGTGATTTCAGAAAAAGACCTACAGTCCCATACGCCGATGATGCAGCAGTTTTTGCGGATCAAGGCGCAACAGCCAGATCATTTGCTGTTCTACCGTATGGGCGATTTTTACGAACTTTTCTACGATGACGCCACTCAGGCTGCAGAGCTGCTCGACATCACACTGACGGCCCGGGGTAATTCCAACGGCAAACCCATCCCGATGTGCGGCGTCCCATATCATTCTGCAGAACGCTACCTGGCCAGACTCGTGGAACTGGGCCGCTCCGTCGCGATCTGTGAGCAGATCGGTGACCCGGCCACCTCAAAAGGCCCGGTTGAGCGACAGGTCGTCAGAATTGTCACACCGGGTACCGTCAGCGACGAAGCATTGTTAAAGGAACGCAGTGACTGCGTGCTGCTGGCAGTGACCGGCGTTCAGGATCATGGCGGCGCAGAGCACTACGGTCTGGCGTGGATGGATATCAGTGCCGGGCGCTTTCATGTCTGCGAAGCTGGCAGTCAGGAGTCACTGCTGGCGGAACTCGAGCGAATCAGGCCAGCTGAAATCCTCTACAACGATGCGATCGAATTCCCGACAGCTGTGACCCAGCGCAACGGCGCCCGCCGCCGCCCTGTCTGGGAGTTTGATGCCGACAGCTGTCACCGACTGCTGACCAGCCATTTTCAGACTCGTGACCTGCGTGGCTTTGGCTGTGAACACCTGCCTCTGGCCATTCAGGCAGCGGGCGCGCTGCTCAGCTATGCAAAGGACACACAACGATCCAGCTTGCCGCACATGCAGCGTCTGAGTGTTGAACAGCCCGACGATGCCCTGATCCTCGACGCTGCAAGCCGCAGAAATCTGGAAATCGATCGTAACCTCGGCGGCGGTACTACCAACACGCTGATGTCGGTGGTGGATCGCACCGTGTCACCGATGGCGAGTCGATTGCTTAATCGCTGGCTCAACAGGCCGCTGCGAGATCGCCATGCCCTTCAGCTGCGTCAACAGGCCGTCGCGGAGCTGCTGGCGGACTATCGATTCGAGACACTGCAGCCGATTCTCAAGCAGATTGGCGATACCGAACGAATCCTGGCGAGGGTAGCTTTGCGATCAGCAAGACCCCGCGACCTGGCCAGACTGCGTGATGCCCTTTCGGCCCTGCCAGAACTGCAGGCACAGCTGCGGCCAATCCTCGCGCAGCGAGAAACGCCTCAGCTGGTAAACCTGCAAACAAGCATCGCCGAGTTCCCCGGACTGGCCGAACTGTTGACGCGCGCAGTAATTGATAACCCCCCTGTTGTCATCCGCGAAGGCGGCGTGATCGCCGAGGGCTATGACGCCGAGCTTGACGAGCTGCGGGCCCTTAGCAGTAATGCCGGGCAGTACCTGGTCGATCTGGAAATACGTGAAAAACAGAGAACTGGCCTGAGCACCCTCAAAGTCGGTTACAACCGGGTTCATGGCTACTACATTGAAGTCAGTAAATCCCAGGCTGCCGAGATGCCTGCTGAATTCCAGCGCAGGCAGACGCTCAAGAATGCGGAGCGGTTCATCACACCCGAGCTGAAAACCTTTGAGGACAAAGTTCTGAGCGCCAACAGCAAAGCCCTGGCGAGAGAGAAAGCGCTTTATGAAGATTTGCTGGAGCGGGTGGCTGCGCAATTGGCGGAACTTCAGGACAGCGCGCAGGCTCTCGCCGAGCTGGATGTGCTTTGCAATTTTGCCGAGCGCGCCCTGAATCTCGACTGGGCGCCACCGCAACTGACCGAAGAGAGCGGGATTGCCATCGAACAGGGACGTCACCCGGTTGTTGAACAGGTCCTGGAAACCCAATTTGTCGCCAATGACACCTCGCTGGGTGAGTCGCACGACATGCTTATCATTACCGGCCCCAATATGGGTGGTAAATCGACCTACATGCGCCAGACAGCACTTATCGTGCTGCTGGCATATTGCGGCAGTCATGTGCCAGCAAGAGCCGCGCGCATCGGCCCAGTTGATCGCATCTTCACTCGCATTGGTTCATCCGACGACCTGGCGGGAGGGCGCTCCACATTCATGGTGGAAATGACGGAAACCGCCAACATTCTGCACAACGCCACGGCACAGAGCCTGGTGCTGATGGACGAAGTAGGACGCGGCACCAGTACCTTTGATGGCTTGTCGCTGGCCTGGGCCAGCGCCGTATATATTGCTGAACAGTTGCAGGCAATGACGCTGTTCGCGACGCACTATTTTGAGCTGACCGTGCTGGCTGATCAGTACCCTGCTATCGGCAACGTTCACCTGGATGCTACCGAACACGCCAGCGGCATAGTATTTATGCACAGCGTCAAACCAGGACCAGCCAATCAGAGTTACGGCCTGCAGGTGGCGCAACTGGCAGGAATCCCCGCAAATGTGATCCAGCAGGCCCACCGCAAACTGCATGAACTGGAACAGCAGGCGCTGCGCTCGAAGGACACCGTTATGGACTCAGCTGACATCAATCCTCCCAGTGGGAAACGCCAAACGCAGGCTGCCGTCAGCAAAGGCCCGGCACAGAATGATCTTTTTGCACCGCAGCACCACCCGGCCCTGGAACTGCTGTCTGCCGCTGATCCCGACGCACTGACTCCCAGACAGGCACTGGAGCTGATCTATCGTCTGAAGAAGCAGCTGCCTGGAACATGAAAACCCTCCTTGGCCCCGACGCCTCAGGTGACTTATAATGCCGCTTCACTTTTGACGCTGCACCGATTCAACAGGACTGGAATAAAACATGACATTTGTAGTCGGCGAAAACTGCATTAACTGCAAACACACAGATTGCGTGGAAGTCTGCCCGGTGGACTGCTTCTATGAAGGCCCCAATTTCCTGGTCATTCACCCTGATGAGTGCATCGATTGTGCGCTGTGTGAGCCAGAATGTCCGGTAGATGCCATATTCGCTGAAGACGAGCTGCCAGACGACCAGAAACAGTTCCTGGATCTGAACGCGGAACTGGCAGAAAAATGGCCCAACATCACCCAGATGAAGCCACCGATGGAAGAAGCCGAAAAGTGGAATGGCGTCCCAGGAAAGATTGAGCACCTGGTCAAGTAAATCCGCCTGTCTGCCGGCTTTTCAGCGCCTGGATCAACAGGCGCTGAACACCTGCCGCAACATCAAAAAAACACCGAAATATCACATCCTTCCGAACTCGCCATGCTGCGCAGGCGTCGGATCGCCTCCAGCTGCAGCTGCCTGACACGTTCGCGCGTCAAGCCCACTTCCCTGCCGACGTTCTCAAGCGTATCGGCCTGATGCCCCAGCAGACCGAAACGGCGAATGATCACCTCACGCTGTCGCTCTCCAAGCGCCGCAAGCCAGCGATGCAGAGTCAGCTTACGGGTACTGGCATGCAGCCTCTCCATTGGGTCAGCTGAATCTGCCACATCCATGTCATCGGCCGATACTTCGTCAGGGTCCGGGGGACAGTCCGTCGAATCGAAGCTGGATTCGTGGCAGTCCAGCAATGCATCCAACTGTGCCAGCGGTTTGTTTAGCGCCTCCGCCAGCTCGACCCGGCGAGGCTGGCGCCCAAGCTCTGCACCAAGCTCGCGCTCTGTCCGTAGGCACAAACTGATTTCCTTGATGATATGGACGGGCAGACGCACATTGCGTGCGTAGTTCATGATCCCCCTTTCCACGTTCTGCTTGATCCACCAGGTTGCATAGGTAGAGAAACGGTAGCCTCGCTCCGGATCATATTTGTCGACAGCCCGGATAAGGCCAAGATTTCCTTCTTCCACCAGATCCAGAAATGCCAGGCCACGGCTACGGTATTTGCGCGCGACACTCAAGACCAGCCTGAGATTGTGGCGGATCATTTCGCCACGACTAAACATGTCCCCCTGGCGCGCGGCACGTGCGAGTTTGACCTCATCATCGTAGCTAAGCAGATTTATCGGAGAGACTTCACGAATGTAAGCGGATTCGGCATCCAATGCCGCAGAACGATATTCCATTATCTTGCTTTCCCCCTGATAGCATTTTTACATAAAAGCTTTCTTAAACGATCGATTGTTAAACGAACGATCGTTAAGCTATCACACAGGAGAATCGACGCAAGACCGAAGCGGCACAATACTGGATCAGCCAGTTTAAATTGTGCGCAATCTCACAAAACAGCCAATATGCCGGCTGCTCTATCGCGAAGGCAGAAAACCAGTGGGATCACTGGGTTTACCGTCGACGCGAACTTCAAAATGCAGCAGATCGCGCCCATCCGGGCCAGTGCCGATCTCTGCTATTTTGTCGCCACCACGCACACTGTCGCCTTCACCCACCAGGACGCGACTGTTGTACATGTAAGCACTCAGGTGACGCGCACTGTGACGCAGTATAACCAGGTTCCCGGCACCCTGAATTCCCTGCCCAGCGTACACAACATCCCCGTCCGCAGCCGCGTAAACAGGATTTCCCCTGGCACCGGCGATATTGATACCTCGACGTGCCTGGGTGTCAGAGAAGGTACTTAACAGACGACCATCAGCTGGCCATTGCCACTGTACACCGTCCAGAGTTCTGGTATTGATACTGCCAGTACGCCGGGCAGCAACAGATTCGCTTGGGCGCTGGCCTTCCGAGCTGGCAATATTCTCACCAGCAGGTGATGCTGGAATATCTGGCATATTCGACAAAGCAGAGCTGGCTATTGCCTGATCACTGACGATAAGACGCTGGCCGGGAAAAATGGTATAGGGCGGATTAAGATTATTCACCAGTGCGACAGTTCTGACATCGAGATTATAGGTCCAGGCAATCGAGTAAAGGGTGTCGCCACGCGCCACAACATGCACTGTGCCAGTTGTCTGGCCGTGATTTGGAGCTGCAGTTCGCTCGGCAGATGAGCTAACGGACTGCTGCTGAGCAGGTGTGGAGCTTTGCCCATTCGATGAGGAAAGTGGCGCCGACGATGTGGTCGACGGGCCCTGCGAAGGCGAGGCTTCATCCGCCGTTGCAGTATCGCTTGAAACCCTCCTTACTCCGCCACCAATGGCAACCGGGCGAATCACAGTCGCAGCCGAACCCACCTGGCCCTGACTGGTGGTGGCGCTCTGCGGGGCTGGCGAAGTCGTTGCGGGATTCCGTGCGACGCCGCTGCCACTCTGGCCGCTGCTGAGTATTTCCGCGCGCTGACGCTCCAGGTTATTGCTTCTGTCATCGATAGGCGCTTCATAGCTGCTGCTGCATGCCATCAGGAATGAAAGTGCTCCCGCCAGGCTCCACTGCAACCAGCCACGCTGGCGCACCCCCTCGGCAACTCCGATGTACGACATACCACTCTCCTGCAGACTCACTGCGATGGAAGCTGTTGAGGCCGTATGCTTACGGCACACAGTGTATTTTGACGGTATTTTACTAAGCGCGCGAGTTATTGTTCAGGCGCTTTTGTGTAGCGGGCAAACAGCACGATGACAGCCGCACCAAGAACTGACAGGAGCACTGCAATCAGCTGCCCGCTTATGCCGGCCGTCGCAACAAGGTCATTGCCAGGCCACAAAACGATCAGTGAAGCAGCCAGCATACCTGTCAGTACTGCATAAGTCTGTTCGCGATAATAGTAGAAAGTCAAAGACAGCACATGCGAGAAGGACAAAAGACCAATAGCACAGCCGGCAGCAAAAATGGCGATTACCGACAGGTTGAAGTCACGCAGTGCATCCAGTACATACTCATAAACGCCCAGCAACAGCAGAATGAAGGCGCCTGAGATTCCCGGCAGTATCATGGCACAGATGGCAACCAGACCACTGAAGAAAATATAAATCAGCGAATCGCTGCCCGCTGCGGGATTGAGCAGCGCCGTCAGCCCGGTCACTGCGAAACCCAGACAGAACAGCAGGACTTTCATCATCGACCAGATACCCACCTGTTTGTTCAACAGCCAGGATGAGGCCAGAACCAGTCCCATGAAAAAAGCCATCACCGACATAAAATGATGTTCAAGCAGATAAAGCACCAGATTAGCCATCAACAGCAGGCTGCCCAGAATGCCCAATCCCAGAGACAACAGAAACGCACCGTCGATATGAGTCCAAAGTGCTCGCGGCCCCTGCTTCCAGAGCAGGCTGAGCGCCATCGGATTGCAGCGACGCAAGGCATTTACCAGCTGCTCATAGATTCCGGTGATTACCGCGATGGTGCCCCCTGACACGCCTGGTACTGCGTCGGCAACTCCCATAGCCATTCCTTTCAGAAATACCGACAATCTGGCCCTGGCACTGGTTTCTCTGGAGAGCGACATTCAGTACTGAACCTGTCCAATGTAAAGCGGGACGAAATTAACGGCTTCCAGCACCTGTGTGTGGAACTCTTCACCCTGGCGCTGAATCAGACGCAGCTCCTGGCTGCCTTTCTCACGCCCGACCGGAATCACCAGTCGTCCGCCGTCAGCCAGCTGCTCAAGCAGCTCTACTGGCACATGCTGGGGCGCAGCAGCAGCCACGATGGCATCAAAGGGGCCGTGCTCAGGCCAGCCCAGGCTGCCATCATCATGTTTGCTGCGTACATTCCTGATCTTCAGCAATCCCAGATTTTTTCTGGCTTTATCCAATAAAGGCTGAATTCTCTCAACAGTCCAGACGCGCTCGGCCAGTTGCGCGAGGATGGCCGTCTGATAGCCACAGCCTGTTCCAACTTCCAGCACACGTGGTAATTTGCTGCCATCACTGGCGCGGCCACCCAATACGGCTTCTGTCATTCTCGCCACTACGTAGGGTTGCGATATGGTCTGGTTGTAACCAATCGGCAATGCAGTATCTTCGTAGGCACGGTGAGCCAGTGCCTCATCCAGGAAAATATGTCGCGGCGTCGTTCGCATGACATCCAGTACCGCCCAGTTCTTGATACCGCGATCCAGCAGAGAAGCAATCATGCGTTCCCTGGTACGTTGTGATGTCATGCCAATGCCGGCGAGATTGATGGTATTCACTGCTTACCTGCAAAATTGTTGTTGGTTCTTTACGCCTGACTGTAGTCGAGCAGTTCGTGCAGCACCGCGGTTGCAAAACAACCCGCGGGCAGTTCAAAACTCAGCTCCAGCTGGTCGCCGTCAAAAAAGCGATAGTGTAAACGCTTGACCGGCAAGCGCAAGCTGCGCCTTTGCTGTTCCAGGCCTGCTCGCTCGAGACCACGGCACAGTGTCGGCCAGCGCAGACAGCATGCCTGCTCCAGAGCCCTGGTTCCACCCAGGCTGCGCAAGGCTCCCTTTCCCCACAGCGGTCCGGTAGGATGGATATCCATACCAGACAGTCGTTCAGGCAAGGCCGGATCTTCGCTGTCTGCCAGGAAAACGCTTCCGGTCCCGTCGAGATTCATCACATCACCATCCAGCAATGAATCCCAGTTGCCGTGCTGAACGCGCTCGGCCAATACCGCATTGAACAGAGCTGACCTGGCAGCGGAAAGCCACATGCTGCGTTGTGTTCGTGAAGCCCGGGGTGTCCGATTTTGTTCAGAACGCTCTGCCGAAGTATCAAAATAGGCAAATGCATTTTCTATATTGTCGAAACCAAATCGCTGTTCACCAAAATAGTTGGGAACACCCCGACTGGCAATGCTTTGCAAGCGGCTGGACAATAACAGCTCATGCGAGGAATCTGTTCCGCACTTTGACCGGAGGCCTGTCAGTCGCAGCCGAAAATGATTCGCCCCATGACTGCCGCGGCGCAGTTTGCGGCTATTGCGGCTGACAGCAAGAATTTTCAGGTTATCGCTGTCCAGATCTTGAATACTGGACTCGGACAAGGATTTATCGTGAATGCTGAACCACTGGCTGCACACACCCTGTTTGTCTTTTAACCCGGAGTAGCTGATTCTCTTTAAGGGTACACCGGTAACTTCGGTTATGCGCCTGGCAACATCAAGGGTTGTGAGCATGGTTTTTTGTACCTGCACCCAGACATGTTCGCCCTGCCCGGTGCAATTGAATCCAAGCACTTCATCAACAACAAAATCGCCTGCTGCCTTTTTAAAGACACCTGTTACCTCTGTCGCGCCCAGCGCATGAGGCAACCGCGCCATCAATTCAATGAGATCTGCCTGTTCCGCCTCAGTAACAATGCCTTCGGCCTGTTCGTTGTGAAGATCAGTCACGGGCAAGCAAAACCACTGCGTATGCCTCGATACCCTCTCGGCGACCTACAAACCCCATACCCTCAGTAGTTGAGGCCTTGACATTGACCGCACTGACGGGCAATTCCAGCAGCCCGGCAATGACCTCACACATGCCGGGTATGGAAGCGGCCATTCTGGGCGTCTGCGCAAGAATTGTAGAGTCCAGATTAACCAGTTGCCAGCCATCCTCGCGCGCCATCTGGAACACAGATGAGAGCAGCCGCCGACTATCGGCGTTGCGGAACGCCTCATCATTGTCCGGAAAATGTCGACCAATATCACCTTTGCCAATAGCGCCAAGAATGGCATCACAGACAGCATGCAACAGAACATCACCATCGGAGTGTGCCAGCAGGCCCCTGTCATGCGGCACCTGTACGCCACCAATCATTAAGGGTCTTCCGTCCTGTGGTTCGGCAAACCTGTGTGCATCGTAGCCATGACCGACTCGCATATTACTAAATACCGACATTCATCAATTCCTGTCTTTGGCTGTCTATTGACCAGCTGTCTTGGCTTGCGCCTGCAGAATCAGCTCGGCCAACGCCAGGTCTTCGGGGTAGGTAATTTTGATATTGTCTTTACTGCAGGGAACAAGAACCGGCTTAAGCCCTGCAAGCTCCATGGCAGATGATTCATCAGTGATAAGCTCACCGCGGGACTCACTCTGCTGCAGGGAAGCCATCAAATCCGTTACCCGGAACAATTGTGGTGTGCATGCTGCCCACATCGCACGCCGATCAACCGTATTGGCAACACAGGCAATCTTCTCACCCGCGTCTCCGACAACATCCTGAGCTTTCTTTAATGTGTCAGAGACGAGCGTTGCCAGCAGGCCGCCTGGCGCCTGATCTGTCAGACAGGCTTCAATCAGACGATTGACATCCATTGTCCGGACACAGGGTCGTGCCGCGTCATGGACCAGCACCCAGTCATCCCCGCTGGAACGCGCCGCGATATCGCACAGACCTGACAGAACGCTTTGCCAGCGCTCGCTGCCACCCTGGCTGATATGAATAGGACTTTTAATTCTTGATGCGAGGGACTCGGCTATGCTGCGCCCCCTGGCATCGTCTGATGCCAGCACCAGCTGCAGGCTCGACAGGCCCTCGGTCGAAGCCATGCGCAAGAGACTGTGTTCAAGAACGGTTTTACCCTGGAGGAGAAGATACTGTTTGGGGATCTGCGCCCCCATCCGACTTCCCAGGCCTGCCGCTGCTACCAGGGCATGGATCGACATGGTTTATTCAATCAACATGTAAAAAGTTTCGTCTTCACTGACCATGCCCAGATCACTCCGGGCACGCTCTTCGATTGCATCCAGGCCATTTTTAAGGTCAAGAACTTCACGTTCCAGCAGCTGGTTGCGTTGACGGAGAGCCGAGTTCTCAGCCTGCTGGGCAGCAAGCTGTTCTTCCAGCAGGCGCAAATCGCGCACTCCGCCTTCTCCTATCCATAATCGCCACTGAAGCAGCAGCAATACCACAACCAGGCCGGAAACGATGACCTTCATATCGACCTCATCAATTTACGTGATCGAACTCCTGAATACCCCGATAAATCGCCTTGCTACCGAGTTGCTGTTCAATACGCAGCAACTGGTTGTACTTCGCCACACGGTCGGATCGACACAGAGAACCTGTCTTGATCTGCCCTGCACCTGTCGCAACTGCCAGGTCCGCAATGGTGGTGTCTTCTGTTTCACCTGAACGGTGGGAAATCACGGCAGTATAGCCGGCCTTGCGGGCCATCCGAATCGCTGCCAGTGTTTCGGTCAGACTGCCGATCTGATTGAACTTGATCAGGATTGAGTTGGCAATACCCTGCTCAATACCACGTGACAAAATTTCGGTGTTGGTTACAAACAGGTCGTCACCGACCAGCTGTACCTTGTCCCCAATCTTGCGGGTCAGCACGGCCCAGCCGTCCCAGTCACTTTCGTCCATGCCGTCTTCAATCGAAAGAATATTGTAGTCCCTGGCAAGTTTGGCAAGATAGTCGGCAAATCCGGACGCATCAAAACTGGCATTCTCGCCTTTCAGGACGTATTTACCGTCACGATAGAACTCGGATGAGGCGCAGTCCAGTGCCAGTCGGATATCAGAACCCATCTTCAGACCGGTCTTTTCCACCGCCTGCATGATGGCATCCAGTGCCGCCGCATTGGATGGCAGGTTTGGCGCAAAACCGCCCTCGTCGCCCACGGCTGTATTAAGCCCCTGAGACTTCAGCACCGACTTGAGGCTGTGAAAAATCTCGGCGCCATAACGCAGTGCCTCAGCAAAACTTGGTGCACCAACAGGCTGAACCATGAATTCCTGAATATCCACATTATTGTCTGCGTGCTCGCCACCGTTGATGATATTCATCATTGGCACTGGCAGACTCATGCTGTCGCTTGAGCCATTGAGTTTTGCAATCCATGCGTAAAGCGGCATTTTGTTGGCTTGCGCGGCCGCCTTGGCAGCAGCCAGCGAGACCGCAAGAATGGCATTGGCACCCAGATTGGCTTTGTTCGGCGTGCCGTCCAGATCGATCATGATCTTGTCGATGGCAGCCTGATCCTGAGCATCGTGTCCCAGCAGCGCATCCCGAATCTGCTTGTTGACGTTTCCTACCGCCTTCAGCACGCCCTTGCCAAGGTATCGACCGGCATCCTTGTCACGCAGTTCAAGTGCCTCACGTGAACCGGTTGAGGCGCCTGATGGCGCGCAGGCTGTACCGACAATGCCATTGTCCAGTGTTACATCGGCTTCCACTGTAGGGTTGCCACGTGAATCCAGCACTTCACGTGCGCAGATGTCTTTAATAATTGCCATATGATTTCCTGTCCATTCTATAGGTAAGGTATTCGGTATTTCCGTTAGTTTGTATCAATTTCCGGGAACTGCTTGACCAGGTCGTCCACTGCCTTCATTTGGCGCAGGAAGGGTTCCAGCTTGTCGAGAGGCAAGGCACAGGGGCCGTCGCATAATGCCTTGTCGGGATCAGGGTGCGCCTCCAGAAACAGCGCAGACAGACCCTGGCTCATGCCAGCACGCGCCAGTTGCGTGACATCAGCGCGACGACCATCTGCGCTGGCGCTCAGTCCACCTGGGCGCTGCAGCGAATGAGTGACGTCGAACATGACCGGATAGCGGAATTTCTTCATTACCGAGAAACCCAGCATATCCACGACGAGGTTGTTGTATCCGAAACTGGAGCCACGTTCACACAACATGAGCTTGTGATTACCGGCCTCTTCAAACTTGGTCAGAATATGGCGCATCTCCTGAGGTGCCAGAAACTGTGCTTTCTTGATGTTGATGACAGCATCGGTACGTGCCATGGCCATCACCAGGTCTGTCTGTCTCGATAGAAACGCTGGCAATTGAATGATATCCGCCACCATGGCCACCGGGGCGGCCTGGCCAGGCTCATGCACATCAGTTAGAACTGGTACCTTGAAGCGGGTCTTGATGTCCTGAAGAATTTTCAGGCCGTTCTCCAGACCCGGACCACGATAGGAATGAATCGATGAGCGGTTCGCCTTGTCAAACGATGCCTTGAACACATAGGGAATATTAAGGCGCGAGCAGACATCAACATACTGCTCTGCCACTTCCATCGCCAAAGCATGCGACTCCAGCACGTTCATACCACCAACAAGTACAAACGGCAGATCATTGCCGAACACAATACTGTCGCTGAGCCTGAGATGAATATTGCTGGTCTCTTCTGTCATTGCTGGCTCGCCTGATGGACCAGAGCGGCTTTAATGAAGCCTGTAAACAATGGATGACCATCTCTTGGTGTAGAGGTAAACTCGGGATGGAACTGACAGGCAACGAACCACGGATGATCTGGGACTTCAATAACCTCAACCAGCTCACCATCCATGGAGCGACCTGCGATGATCAGGCCATTCTGCTGCAGTACGTCAGCGTAGTTGTTGTTGAACTCGTAACGATGTCGGTGGCGCTCAACAATAACATCTTTGTTGTAGCAACCGAATGCAGTCGAGGTTTCCTGCAGGCGACATTGCTGGCCACCCAGACGCATGGTGCCACCAAGGTCGGAGTTCTCATCACGTTTCTCAACATCACCTTCTGCTGTTGTCCACTCGCTGATCAGCGCAACCACCGGGTCTTTGCAATCGGACTTGAACTCGGTGCTGTGTGCGTCACTCAGACCCGCCTTGTTTCTGGCGTACTCGATAACGGCCACCTGCATGCCCAGACAGATACCCAGATAGGGAATCTTGTTTTCGCGAGCGTACTGTACCGTGGCAATTTTTCCTTCCACGCCACGCAGGCCAAACCCGCCGGGTACCAGGATCGCATGTGCGCCTTCCAGCATTCCTGTGCCATGAACTTTGATGTCACTGGAATCGATATAACGTATATTGACCTTGGTGCGGGTCTGGATGCCTGCGTGACTGATCGCTTCGATCAGGGACTTGTAGGCATCCAGCAGTTCCATGTACTTGCCGACGATGGCAATGGTCACTTCCTGGTCCGGATTCAGCTTGGCGTCCACGACACGATCCCACTCACGCAGATCAGCTGGAGGGCAGTCCAGCCCGAACTTGCCAACGATGATGTCATCAAGTTCAGCGTTTCTGAGCAAAGAAGGAACACGGTAGATGGTATCGGTATCCGGCAGGGAAACAACTGCAGGCAGATCAACATTGGTGAACAGCGCAATCTTGCGGCGCGCCGACTCTGCGATTTCCTGTTCAGAGCGACAGATCAGCACATCGGGCTGAATACCTATCGAGCGCAGCTCTTTTACTGAGTGTTGCGTCGGTTTGGTTTTTGTTTCACCAGCCGTCGCAATATAGGGTACCAGCGTCAAATGCATGAACAGAGCATGCTGTGAACCGAGTTCCACGCGCATCTGTCGGACGGCTTCCAGAAAGGGCTGCGATTCGATGTCACCGACGGTGCCACCAATCTCTACCAGCGCGATGTCGGCGCCTGCGGCGCCCTCGACGACCCGCCGTTTAATTTCGTCGGTAATGTGTGGAATGACCTGGATCGTGGCACCCAGATAATCACCGCGCCGCTCGCGTCGAATGACTTCTTCGTAGACTCGTCCGGTGGTGAAGTTGTTACGCGCAGACATGGTCGTGCGAATGAAGCGTTCGTAATGTCCCAGGTCGAGGTCAGTCTCCGCACCATCTTCGGTAACAAATACTTCGCCATGCTGAAACGGGCTCATGGTTCCCGGATCCACATTGATATATGGATCGAGTTTGAGCATGGTCACTTTGAGTCCGCGCGCTTCGAGAATCGCGCCAAGAGATGCTGAGGTGATGCCTTTGCCGAGCGAGGAAACGACCCCGCCGGTAATGAAAATATATCGCGTCATTAACGCCCCATCCTTAATCATTGATGGGGCTACAGATTACCAGAACCGCCCCCCATCGACAAACGAATTCTCTGCTTCATTACAATTGTTCCGATTGGCCTACGACGTGCCGCCAATCCATTGCGGGAGAAATCCTGCACCGCTGTTGTCCAACTGAAAGCCCTCACAGGGGCCAACACCAGCAACCCACGCAAGCTGCCCGTCTATCCACAGCAGCGGTGTCCGGTCACGCAGCCATGGCTGGATACGTGCCTCATTCAGCACCTTTTTTAACGACTTGCGTGGCCTGCCCGGCAATTTGGCCTGCTCACCTCCCTGTCGGTAAGTAATCTGCACAAATGCCCGAGCTGGCCAGTACAGACCACCCCGCAAAACGGGCACCTTTATCAGCACACCGTTACCTGGCAGTTGCACACTGTCCTGCTCCGCTGGCCAGGACAGACCAGCCGCGGGTAGCGCAGGTGGCGCAAGACTCTGTCTGATCAAATACAAAAACCCGTCATGGCGACGCATTTCCAAGCCCTGCCAGCGCACCTGAGGCTGCGCGTCTTCGGCCACCTGCAGCAACTCCGCCTGCAGTGTCTGCAGCAATGCCCGGGACGGCCAGTCGCCTGTCTGCAACCATAACCACTGACGCAGAACCAGCCGTTGCCGCTGCGACGACAGGTTCAACAAGGAATCCAGTCTCAGTACATTCGGGTCCGGACCACGAACCTCTTCCAGCAAGGATTCAGCCAGTTCCTGCAGCAGTTCATCAGCTTCACGCTGAACCTCTGCTGCGGCACCAAGCCGCTGCCGCCAGGCCGGCCACTTGTCCGCCAGCCTAGGTGCCACTTCCAGGCGCAGGTGATTGCGCCGCATATCCAGATCCTGGTTGCTCTCGTCGGTCACCCAGTTGAGTGACTGGTCGCTGGCAAATTCGGCCAGCAGCTCTGCGCTCACGTCCAGCAATGGTCGCCAGATATGCCCGTCAGCCAATTCGCGACACCTGGGTATACCGGCCAGACCTCGCGGACCACTGCCTCGCATCAATTGCAGAAGAACGGTTTCTGCCTGATCGTCCAGATGATGAGCAGTCAAAAGAACCTCATCACTGGCCAGAATCTCCGAAAAGGCCTGATAACGGGCCTGACGCGCACGCATCTCAATGCTGCCGGCTTCACCGGGGCCCAGCTCCAGTCTACAGACCTGCAATGGTATTGCCCGATCCCTGCACTGCGTCTCGCAATGTCTTTGCCAGTCGTCGGCATTGGGCGACAGCCCATGGTTAGCATGTACAGCACGCAGCCCGAAAGGGAGTTGAGACCGTAGCAGCCAGAGCAGATGCAACAATACGGTAGAGTCCCGCCCACCACTAAAAGCAAGCACCAGCTGCCGCTTACGCGGCAACTGGCGCTGTAATTCATCAATAGAGTCGAGAAGTCTTTGCTGCAAATTCACGTGACGCGCTCCTGCGGACCGCAAAAACAGCAATCAGAGCCCGGGCTCAGCGAGTGATTCCGTAACTCATCAGACGTCGATAACGGCGTTCGATGAGGTTGTCTATCTCCATGTTCTGCAGACGTTCAACCTGATCCACCAGTGAGGCCTTGATGTTCTCAGCCATGGTTTTAATGTCCCGGTGAGCACCACCCAGCGGTTCGGGAATTGTGCTGTCAACGATGCCCAGTTCCTCAAGTCGTTTGGATGTTACACCCATCGCCTCAGCGGCATCAGGTGCGTGTTCAGCTGACTTCCAGAGAATTGTGGCACAGCCTTCCGGGGTGATGACGGTATAGGTAGAGTACTGCAGCATGTTCAGATGGTCGGCAATACCAATCGCGATCGCTCCCCCGGAATTCGCTTCACCAGTGACGGTGGCGATCAGCGGCGTTCTGACACGCGACATCATCGCCATGTTCTCGGCAATCGCCTCGTTAATGCCGCGCTCCTCAGCATCAATACCGGGATAAGCCCCGGGTGTATCGATAAAGCTGAGTACCGGCAAGCTGAAACGCTCTGCCATTTCTATCAATCGTCGCGCCTTGCGGTAGCCCTCGGGACGCGGCATACCAAAATTGTGTCGCACCTTCTCCTTGGTACCGCGACCTTTCTGATGTCCAATAACCATGACCGGCTTGCCATCCAGTCGCGCCACACCACCCACTAACGCCTGGTCATCAGCAAACAGCCGATCACCATGCAGCTCATCAAAGTCGGTGAATATATGCTGGATGTAGTCCAGCGTATAAGGACGCAAAGGGTGACGGGCAACCTGGGAAATCTGCCAGGGCGTCAGGTTTGCGTAGATTTTCTCTGTCAGCTTGGTGCTTTTTTCCTGCAGCTTCTGAATTTCTTCACCGATATTCAACTCATTGTCATCACTGACAAGGCGCAGTTCGTTGATCTTGACTTCAAGATCGGCAATCGGTTGCTCAAAATCGAGATAATTGGGATTCATAGTCGCGTTAAATCAGCCTTTGTAAGACATTATAGGATCGGATGATAACAAATATCACGCCACCCTGTCCCGTCCTGTCATTCAGACCCGTATATCCTTGTTGGTCGCCAGCTTCTGGCCTGCCCGGCGGTAGTGCCATCAGTGCCCGTAAGCCACAGCAACAGACTCGCGACCAAACATTTCACCCAGTTCCTGCAGCAAATCCTGCTCTGGCAGCACGCACCAGTCGTCACCCAGCTGTAACCAGCCATCCACGTCCGGTCGCCGATAGCAGATGCGCACCCGACAGGGTTTTAGCGCGGGCTCTGTGCTCTCGTCCGGATCCGCTTCAGCTGGAGGTAATGGCCTGCGGTAAGGGTCCAGGCATGCAGCCAGACGCTTGCTAAAGTCGGGATCCAGCCGGTCGGCGCTCAGAGTCAGCTCAAGCGCGCGGGCAAACTTCTGACGGGCCTGAGTGAGACTCAATACCTGACGTGTGCGGCCGCGCATGCCTCCACTGAAATCATCCATGGAGACCTGGCACTCAACCAGCAGGATGGCGTCTTTCTGCAGCAGATCACGGTATTGCTCATACTCTTTGGCAAACAGGGATACCTCGAATCGCCCGCTTCGGTCATCAAGGGTGACAAATGCAATCAGGTCGCCGCGTTGACTGCGCATTGTGCGCATACCGACTACCAGGCCCGCAACCCACTGGGCTTCCCGTTCCGGACGAAGATTGGCGATCCGGTCCCTGGTCAAACGTGATAATTCGGGCAGATATTCATCGATGGGGTGACCGCTCAGATACAGCCCCAGGGTTTCCTTCTCCTCGCGCAGACGTTGCTGCTGACTCCACGGCCGGGCCGGCTTGAGCGCCGCAGCATCAGAAGATTCGGTGACAGGTGCAATTTCACCAAACATATCCATGACGCCGGAAGCCCGATTGCGGCTGCTTTGCTCGGCGGCCTGAACGGTGTCGGCGATAGACGCAAACAACCGGGCACGCGCTGTGTCGGCGTCGGCATCTACCAGACAATCCATCGCACCTGCTTTGACCATGGCTTCCAGCGCACGTTTATTTACTGTCTTTAAGTCGACCCGCTGGCAGAAGTCGAGCAGGGAAGTAAATGGTCCACCAGCGCTACGCGCCTCGATAATGGCGTTGATCGGCCCCTCCCCCAGCCCCTTGATCGCACCCAGACCATAAACCACTTCACCCTTGTCGTTTACGGTAAAGTTGTAGGCGCCGATATTTACACTCGGTTCGACCAATGGCAGCTCCATTGAACGACACTCTTCAATGAGGGTGACCACCTTGTCGGTATTCTGCATATCGGCCGACAGCACCGCCGCCATAAAATAGGCTGGATAATGCTGTTTCAGCCAGGCTGTCTGATAGGATACCAGCGCATAAGCGGCCGAGTGCGATTTGTTAAAACCGTAACCGGCGAATTTTTCCATCAGGTCGAAGATGGAGCCCGCCAGATCCGCATCCAGCCCGTTTGCTGCCGCACCTTCCAGGAAGATGGAGCGTTGCTTTTCCATTTCCTCAGGTTTCTTTTTACCCATTGCGCGGCGCAGCATATCTGCTTCACCCAGGCTATAGTTGGCAAGCACCTGGGCGATCTGCATTACCTGCTCCTGATAAAGAATTACACCATAGGTGTTCCTCAGGACCGGCTCCAGGTCTGGATGCGGATAAGCCACATCCGCGCGACCGTGTTTGCGGTTGATAAAATCATCCACCATTCCCGACTGCAGTGGGCCGGGACGGAACAATGCCACCAATGCCACGATATCTTCAAAACAGCTGGGCAGCTGGCGACGAATCAACTCCTTCATACCTCTGGATTCGAGCTGAAACACTGCTGTGGTGTCGCCACGCTGCAACAGCTGATACACCCGGGCATCATCCAGTGGAATGACTGTGATATCGAGCGGATTATTGTGACGGTCGGGCTCCTGGGCGTTAATCATCTTGATTGCCCAGTCAATAATGGTCAGCGTTCGAAGACCAAGAAAGTCAAACTTGACCAGCCCGGCCGTTTCCACATCGTTCTTGTCGAACTGAGTGACCAGACCGTCGCCGTTCTCGTCACAGTAAAGCGGGGAGAAGTCAGTCAGTACCGTAGGTGCAATGACCACGCCACCGGCATGTTTGCCAACATTGCGCGTAATCCCTTCCAGTTTGAACGCCATCTCCATGATTTCCTGGGCGTCTTCGTCACCTTCAACAAATTCGCGCAGGGCTTCTTCCTGTTCCATAGCCTTGGTAAGTGTCATACCCACTTCAAATGGGATCAGCTTCGACAGCTTGTCTGCCAGGCCGTAGGATTTACCCTGCACGCGCGCCACGTCGCGGACCACCGCTTTGGCAGCCATGGTGCCGAAGGTAATAATCTGGGACACTGCGTCCTTTCCGTATAGCTCAGCGACGTGCTGAATCACACGGTCACGCCCCTCCATGCAGAAATCGACGTCGAAATCTGGCATGGACACCCGCTCCGGATTCAGGAAGCGCTCAAACAGAAGGTCGTATTTCAGAGGGTCCAGATCAGTGATGCCCAGCGCATACGCGACAATTGACCCTGCACCCGAACCTCGCCCTGGCCCAACCGGCACACCATTGTTTTTGGCCCACTGGATGAATTCCATGACGATAAGAAAGTAGCCGGGGAATCCCATCTGTATAATGACATTCAGCTCGAAGTCGAGACGCTTGTAGTACGGATCTCTGAAGCTTATGCAATCTGCATCCTCCTTCTCGTAGCTGCGTCCGCGAGATTCATAAAACAGTCTTGGCAGTCGCTGCTCCAGACCCTCGCGGCTGAGCTGGCGAAAATATTCGTCCATGCTCATACCGGAGGGCACAGGATAATTCGGCAGAAAGGGTTTACCCAGCTCGATATCAAGATTACAGCGCATGGCTATGCTGACAGTGTTGCTCAGCGCCTCCGGTATATCGGCAAAAAGCTCACACATCTCATCTGGTGATTTCAGGTACTGAGACTCTGTGTAGTGACGAGGACGACGAGGATCATCGAGCGTGCGCCGCTCATGAATGCATACTCTGACTTCATGTGCTTCAAAATCTTCCGGTTTGAGAAAGCGAACATCATTGGTAGCGACCAAGGGACAGCCGGCTTCCGAGGCAAGATTCACTGCGGCCTGGATATAGGCCTCTTCACCAGGGCGACCACAGCGCTGCAATTCAAGAAAAAAACTTTCCGGAAAAAGTCTCATCCACCAGGCAAGCACAGAGCGTGCGCCAGCGATATCGCGCTCATTCAATAATCGCCCAACTTCGCCCTCCGGGCCGCCTGACAGAGCAATCAATCCATCAGCATGCGCCTCCAGCCACTCGCGCTTGATGGTCGGGTCACCATGCCCCTCTTTCTGTGTATAGGACATGGAAATCAGGCGCGTCAGATTGCGGTAACCATTGAGATTACGGACCAGCAACACCAGGGGAAACGGGCGTTCCCGGTTGTCCGTGTTCTCAACCAGAATATCGCAGCCACAAATGGGTTTTACACCTGCCGCCATCGCTCCGCTGTAGAACTTGATCATGGCAAACAGATTGCTCTGGTCTGTTACTGCGACCGCCGGCATACCCGCATCGGCGACGGTATTGATCAGCGGTTTGACACGAACCAGGCCGTCAACAATAGAGTATTCTGTGTGAACCCGTAGGTGGACAAAGTCTAGGCCGCTCATCTGTCAGTGTGTCTCCATCAATGTATCAATTCCTGCTCACCAGCCTCAGATTTGGTGCCTGTGCCAGGCGGGCTTTGACTGGTGCAAAACTTCGGCGGTGGGCGTCGCATGGGCCCAGTCGTTCCAGGGCAGCCAGATGCTCGGCTGTTGGATATCCCTTGTGCTTTGCAAAGCCGTAGCCTGGGTACCGCTCGTGCAGTTCGAGCATAACATTGTCACGCGCAACCTTTGCAAGAATCGAGGCTGCCGCTATGCAATCAACGCGGCTGTCACCCTGTACAACAGCAGTCGACCGATAAGACCAGACAGGGCAGCGATTGCCATCCACAAAGACAAATTCAGGGGTTTCACTGAGAGCGTCTACTGCGCGATGCATAGCCAGCAGGCTGGCCTGCAGTATGTTCAGCTGGTCAATCTCCCCAGGCTCGGCACAGGCGATCGCGTAGCTGACCGCCTGCTCCTGAATCTGATTAAACAGATTCAGTCGTCGTCTCTCGGTAAGCTTTTTCGAGTCATTCAGGAAGGGCAGCTCATACCTGTCAGGTAGAATAACAGCCGCCGCGTAAACGGCCCCGGCCAAAGGCCCCCGACCGGCTTCATCAACTCCAGCTATCGGACCCGAGATGTCAGGAGCAAATTCAAATCCAGATTGCAGATCAGTATCCACCAAGCTACTTTCCTTCTGGTGTTATTGTTTTTTAATAACAGAAAGCACGGCTGGTGCAGCGCTTCATGTCTTTACGTTTCGCCAGGGTGTCAGCTGCCAGCTTCAGTCTCGATCAGCTCTGCTACAGCCTCAGCAGCCTGACGGTTGGCATCGCGTTTCAGAGTGCGGTGAATCCGGGCAAACTCTTCAGCCAGATTCTCGGTCCGTTCCGGTTCGTTCAGCCAGGTCAGCAGACACTGCGTGACTGCCTCTGGTGTGGCTGCGTGCTGAAGGTACTCCGGCACCAGCTGCCTGCCGGCAAGCAGATTGGGCAATGCAACCCATGGCACCCGCAACATACGCGACGCCAGCAACCAGGTGATTGGCGCAAGTTTGTAGCAGACCACCATTGGACGCTGCAGCAACATGGCTTCCAGCGTCGCGGTGCCCGACGCCTGTACAACCAGATCACAGGCCTGCATGGCCTGATGCGACTGGCCGTTCAATAATACAAAGTGATTTCTGATTTCCGGACTCAACGCCACGTGCTGATCCATCATCTGCACGAGCTGATGGTAGCGTGAATCGTTGGCACAGGGTATGACAAACCGAACTGTGCTGCGCTGGCGCAGACAGGCAATCGCTGCATCAAGAAAAACCGGTGCCAACCTCTGCACTTCGTTACGACGGCTACCTGGCATCAGGCATATCCAGTCGGCATCACTGGCCAGCCCCAGGGCCTCCCGCTGATGCAGCTTAACGGCCTGCTGATCGGCATCGGGGTCGGTCTCGTCTGCCAGTGGATGCCCAACGCAGCGCGCCGGGATTGCATTGCTGCGATAAATTTCTGATTCGAATGGAAACAGCGTCAGCATCAGGTCAACGCATTGAGCAATGCGTTTGATGCGTCCCTCTCCCCACGCCCATACACTGGGGCTCACATAATGGACTGTCTTGATACCGGACGCACGCAGTGGCTGCTCCAGCCGCAGGTTAAAACCGGGTGAGTCGATACCAATAAAGACGGCAGGACGTTCGCGCTGATAGAGCGACAGCAAGTCCCGTTTCAGACGCAGCAATTCAGGCAACCGCCCCAGAGGTTCAACAAACCCCATTACCGAAAGGCGTTCCATGGGGGTAATGCTGACGAATCCCTGCGCGAGCATCCGGGGGCCACCGACGCCCATAAACCGAGCTTCAGGATAACGCTGACGCAACTGCTGCATCAGCCCCGCTCCCAGAATATCGCCAGACTCTTCTCCGGCAACGATCCCTATCAGCATACCTGCCTCATCAACAAACGTTGTGACTGGAACCGGGGCCGCCTAGCGGTGAATGCCTTTTATCGATCCGGTGATGGATTTCAGAAAAACTGCCAGTGCGGGGTTTGTTTCTGCAACCGGTGTCAGACTTTCACGCGCCTCTTCCAGGCTCAGGCCACGCTTATAGACAGTTTTAAACGCATCCCGAATCAGTTTGACGGTTTCTGCGTCAAAGCCGCGACGTTCAAGCCCAACTGTGTTGACGCTGCGAACGGCTGCAGGTGAGCCGCTGACAATCACATAGGCAGGCACGTCATGCGAAATATGTGTCATACCACCAACCATGGCATGCGCACCAATACGTAGAAACTGGTTAACCCCGGCAAAACCGCCCAGAATCGCCCAGTCATCAACCTCAGCGTGCCCGGATAAACCTGCGTTGTTGGCGAATACCGTGTTATTCCCGACAATACAGTCATGCGCAATGTGCACGTAGGCCATCAGCAGGTTATTACTGCCAATACGCGTATACGACCCACCCGCACCGGTGCCTCTGTGCAGCGTGCAGCCTTCTCTGATGATATTGTTATCGCCTACTTCCAGCCAGGTATCTTCTCCAGCAAATTTCTTGTCAGCCGGATCCTCACCAACAGATGCAAACTGGTACACCTGGTTACCTTTGCCCAACCGGGTGTTCGATTTGATAACGACATGAGACGCTATGGTCGTTCCTTCACCAATTTCTACATTGGGACCGATAATACTCCAGGGCCCAATACTGACGTTGTCAGCTATTTTGGCAGAAGGGTCAATGATCGCGCGCGGGTCTATCACTGTTCTCGTTTCCTCTCTGCGCACATGATTGTCGCTTCTCCGACAAGTTCATTGTCGACGGAAGCGCGGCACTGGAATTTGTAGATCCCGCGCTTGCTGGTCAGGATGCTGGCTTCCAGCGTCAGTCGATCGCCTGGCACAACGGGCCGTTTCAGTCGGACTTCATCCGCGCCTACAAAGTAGTACAGATAGCCGTCCTTGGGCTTTTTCTCCTGGCTTTTGAAGCCCAGCACACCGGCAGCCTGAGCCAGCGCCTCAATAATGAGAACGCCCGGCATAATCGGATAATCTGGGAAGTGCCCGTTAAAAAAGGGTTCATTCACAGTGACATTTTTGTACGCCACGATTGATTTGCCCAGCTCCATGCTGACCACACGATCCACCAGTAAAAACGGGTATCGCTGGGGCAGGTACTCCTTGATTTCTTCCACATTCATCATAGTTTTATTCCTGAGTGTCACAACTGGCGTTTGCCCAGTTGCTTTTCAATAGTTCGCAGCGCTTTAGACAGGTCCGCCAGCTTGGTCTGCGCCACCGCATTACGGCGCCATTGACTGCTTTCCTGCAGGATAGCGCCCGATGCATAAACACCTGGCTTGTCCACAGAACGACTGACCATGGACATCGCCCCAATGCTTACTTTGTCGGCAATTGTCAGATGTCCGGTTATTCCTACACCACCGCCTATAAGGCAGTAGCGACCAATGTGAGTGCTGCCGGCCAATGCGGTACATCCGCAGATGACCGTGTGATCCCCTACTGTGCAGTTATGCCCAATCTGGACCTGATTGTCTATCTTTACGCCGTTACCAATCACGGTGTCGTCCAGAGCTCCGCGATCAATGGTACTGCCCGCCCCTACTTCGACGTCGTCTCCCAATGTGACAGACCCAAGCTGGGCGATCTTCACTGAACGCTCACCATCGAAGGCAAATCCGAATCCATCAGCGCCGATAACAACGGAAGAGTGCAAAATAACACGTCTTCCGATACATACCCGGTGATAAATACTGACATTGGCGTGGATGACACAGTCGCTGCCAAGGCGGGAACCGCGACCTATGCTGACATTGGCGCCTATCCGCGTGCCGTCACCAATAACGACGTCTGCATCTATGACAGCGCCGGGCCCAATGACAACTCTTTCACCTATTACTGCCTGCGGA
The DNA here is from genome assembly GCA_002354805.1 of Gammaproteobacteria bacterium UBA2675. Lineage (GTDB taxonomy): Bacteria > Pseudomonadota > Gammaproteobacteria > Pseudomonadales > Pseudohongiellaceae > Pseudohongiella. The sequence goes on along the minus strand of DEMH01000015.1, from coordinate 206,772 downwards.
CTGACTCTCGCACTGGCATCGATACCGGATCCGTCGTTATCTGCCCTGGATTCCTGCGCTTCCATGCTGTCGAACAGTTGTGACGCATGCGCGTAAGCGACGTAGGGCTTGCGGGTCACCAGGCAAGGTTTGCTGACCAGCTCAAGCATATCCGGGTGCACAATAAACGCTGAGGCATCTGACTTCGCCAGCTGCTTGATATACTTGGGATTACTGAGAAAACTGAGTTGACCGGATGTAGCTGTGGCAAGGGTCGCAAGACCTGTGATGGGAAGATCTGTCACCCGCTGGCCAGCATCATTCAGCTCAGCGCGAAGATGCTGTGCCAACTCACCCAGCGTGACAGATCCCATCATCTTTACCGCAACTTCAGGGCGCTTATTGTGCCAGCTCGTTGAGTTTCGCCGTCACCAGCGCAGTGATGTCATAGCTGTTATTGAAGTATGCAACTGACTCTGCATTGAGAACCAGATCGTAATTGCCTTCTTCAACCACCGCCTCAATTGCCTGTCCGAGGAACTGACGCTGGCTTTCAATGAACTGTTGCTGACGCTGATTCCAGGCATTCTGCAGGCGCTCTGCAATAACCTGCATCTGTACCTGACGCTCTTCGGCGTCGGAGTTAAGCTGCTGCAGTTCCTGCTCGCTCAGGATGGATTCATCACGCTGCGCACGCTCAATGATCTCGCGCAACTCAGTGTTCAATCGTTCCAGACGCTGCTCATCAGACGCAAATTGACTACGGGTGTTCGCTTCCAGCTGGCGGGCAGCATCTGTGTTAAACAGTGCCTGTTCGAGGTTAATGATACCTATAACCGGTTGCGACTGCGCCATTGCCGTGTTGCCAACCAGCAGCCAGGCAGCAACCAGTATCATCATCTTTCTCATCATCATCACCCTATTCTAAACAATTAGAAACTTACATGAATTTGGCCCTGACCAGTTGATCAGGGAGGCGCATTATAGCACTGTGATCAGAAACCTGCTCCAATCGTAAAGTCGAAACTCTTGGTACGGTCGTTGTCGTCCTTGGTGAACGGTTTGGCCAGGTAGAAAGTCAAAGGTCCAAATGGCGACAGATAGGTCACGCCAACACCAACCGAGTAACGCAACTCGCCAGCATCGAAATCGGAGCAGTTATTGTTGCGCGTCTGACGCAGAGTGCAATCCGTTGAGAACACACTGCCAACGTCAACAAACAGGCTTGAACGGACACGGCTACGATCATCAACAAACGGCAGCGGGAACAGCAGCTCGAACGAAGCTGTGGTCAGCAGGTTGCCACCAAAATTGTTACGATCGCCGTAGATATCCCGCGTACTGGTGACCAATTGGCGCAACTGGTTGCCATTTTCGTCCAGTATGGGCTGATTGTTCTCATCAAGCACCGGCGCCGTTACGTAGCCCTGTGAGTTACGGTCAAAACCCTGCGGACTGCCTGCCTCATTGATGATGATGTCGCCATTTTCATCTTTTGTCAGCTCGGTGAAGTCTGTGCTGTATATGGCAGGCGGTGTACTGCGCGGTCCCAGGCTGTTTTCTTCAAAGCCGCGAACAGAACCGTTGTAGGCAAGACCACCAGCAAAATAGTTCTGGAAGAACGGCAGCTCACCAGTATCGCCATAACCGTCACCGTAACCAAAATTGGTTCGCAAGCGGAATACCCAGTCTTCGCCAAACACCGGCTTGTAATAGTCAGTGTTGTAACTAAGGCGGTAATACTCCAGATCGCTGCCTGGCAGGGTTATTTCTGCCGACGCCTGCTGGAAGAAGCCTCGGGTAGCCAGCTGGCCTCTGTTCAGCGTGTTGCGGATCCAGTTGGTAGTGATAGTGAAATTGTCGAAAGAGCGACCATACTTATCAATGAAACCCGGCTCACCACCCTGATTGAGATACTCCTCCGGCAGGTCACTGACGTTGCCAAAAATGGCATCACGCACGGGCCCCTCCCAGGGATTGATATTCGCCGGACTGATAATGTAGCGATTGATATTCGGATTCAGTTTGGGTGTAGATTCGATTTCCTGCACGGAGAAGCCGGTGCCGGAAGTCAATTCCGTGTGGCTGTAACCCAGGTTATAACCAATCTGCTGGAATTCATCGATAGGATAGCTGAAGCTGACTGAGCCGCCATAGGACGTCGTCGAGAAACTGGCCACGTTCAGGAATGAGTCCTGCTTCTGGGCGAACAGACTGAAGCCGCGGCTGACGCCATCAGGCGTGTAATAAGGATCGACGTAACTGAAGCGCGCACTGGAGCTGTAATAGCTGCGGTTCAGACCTACAGACACTGTTCGTCCCGTCCCCAGAAAGTTTTCGGCCTGCAGATCTGTGGAAATAAACCAGTCGCCACCGCCACCGGAACCAACACTGAATGAGATGCTGCCGAAGTTCTGCTCTTCAACGTCGAATTCGACATCAATCTGGTCGGTCATGCCCGGTACTTCAACGGTTTCCACTTCGACCGTGGAGAAGTAACCAAGGCGCTCGAGGCGCACTTTGGAAAATTCGATCTGCTGACTTGAGGCCGGTGCACTTTCGAGCTGTCGCATTTCGCGGCGCAGCACATCGTCAGCTGTCGCCATGTTGCCCCGGTAGTTGATGCGATTGACGTAGGTCCGTGCACCGGGTTCAACATAAAAAATCACTTCAACTGTCTGATCTTCGTCGTTTACCTCTGGCACACCTTCAACTTCAGCGAAGGCATAACCCAGGTTGCCAAGAATCTGCGTCATGTATTCTTCGCTGGCCGTGATCAGCGCCTGGGAATAAGTCTGGCCGGGACCCACCAGTGTGTAGGCGCGCAGAATCGCTTCGGCATTAACCAGGTCACCCACCAGGTCCACATTGCTGACCGTGTAGGCCTGCCCTTCACTGACATTGATGGTGATATAGATCTCTTCGTTATCCGGGGTTACTGAAACGGGTGTCGAATCGATATTGAATCGGGCAAAGCCGTTGTCCAGATAGTGTGACGTGATACGTTCGAGGTCACCTTCGAACTGCTCGCGCGAATAATTGTCACGACCGCTGAAAGGCAGATACCAGGGTTTCACACCCAGGTCCATCAGCTCCAGCAGTTCGTCATTTTCGTAAACGGTATTTCCAACGACATTGACACCGCGAATGCGACTTTCCTCACCTTCGTTTACCGTCATGTCGATGGCAACACGATTACGTGGCAGATCAGTTACTTCGATATCTACGGTGGTGCCATATCGCCCACGTGACGAATACACCTCCTGAATGCCCTGGCGGATTGCTTCCAGCGTAGAGCGGGTAAAGATCCCCCCCTCAACAATCTCAGCGGATTCCATATTGCGCAGAATATCTTCTGTCTGCAGAACACGGTTACCCGAAATATTGATTTCACTAACCGACGGACGTTCAAGAACCGTTATCAGGAGGACGCCATCTTCACGGGCGACTTCGACCTCCTCAAAGTACTGTGATTCGGTAATGGCCCGAATGACCTGCGCAGCCATACCGGGTTCAAAGTAGTCACCAATACTGACTGGCAGCAGGCTGAACATCACCCCCGGAGAGATGCGTTGCAGCCCGTCAATTCGGATATCGGTGATTTCGAAGCCCTGTTGCTGATTCTGGGCGACTGTTGGAACACTGGTGGTCATGACGGTAGTGCCCAATAAGGCACTCGTCAGCAATACACTACGGCAAATTCTAATCATGAAGTTCTAACGAGTCCGGACTTATTCTTGGTAAATTTTTTGATGTCAGCCGTGCCCTGCCGTCATTTACAGCAGTCGAGTCACATCGTTATACAGGGCCAACATCATGATACCCCCGATCATCAGCAATCCCAGTTGCAAGCCCATCGCCTGAACGCGCTCTGGCACGGGACGGCGTATGATAGCTTCTATGGTGTAATACAACAAATGACCTCCATCGAGCACCGGTATGGGCAGCAGATTAAGCACGCCCAGACTTATACTGAGAATTGCCAAAAAGCCGAGATATACTTCCAGACCATATGTCGCCGTTTCACCAGCAACCTGGGCAATGGTAATCGGACCATTGATATTCTTGACGGAAATCAGCCCAACAACCATCTTTTTGATGGAGTCCAGCACAAACACCGACTTATCCCAGGTTTCCACTACCGCCGGGGCGATTGCCGTCAGCGGGTTATAAGACACCTCGCGGCGATGCTCCGGCGGCAGGCTTCCGTACAGATCAAATGCCTGCACACCAGCCCCGATCACACCAATACGACTTCCATCCTGCGCCTGCCCGGCGTCTGGCACCAATGTTAATGCCACTTCGGATGCTCCGCGTTGGACAACAACATCCAATGGCAGTTCCGCAGAGCCTCTAACGATATTGACCCACTGCATCCAGTCGCTTACCGTCTCGCCATCGGCTGCAATGATCCGATCTCCGGATTGCAGGCCGCCCGACTCGGCAGCTCCACCGGGCACAATCATGTCGATAATTGGAGGAATCTCATACTGCACGATGCCCAGTTCGGCAAGCGGGTTAGGTTCGGTGGTGTCTGACAACCAGTTGCTGATGGGCAGATTGTACTCATTCACGGCATCGCTGTTGCCTGGTGATGCCGAAATGTTCACCGCGCCGCTCTCGCCCATTCGGTCAAGCAGCGCCATGACCACCTGCTGCCAGATGTCCACTGGTTGACCATCGACCGCCAGTATTTCGTCACCCGGGCGCAGACCTGCCTGCCATGCCGGTGATTCACTCTCCACATTGGCAATCACCGGCGCAATACCACGTTGGCCGTAGGCAACATTGATTATCCAGAACACCAGAATCGCCAGCAGGAAGTTGGCCAGCGGGCCCGCTGCTACAATGGCAAATCTCTGCCAGATGGGTTTGTAGTTGAAAGCCATATGGCGCTGCGATTCGGGTACCGAGCTGCCGGCTTCCGCGTTGGTGTCTTCCTGGCCCAGCATCTTCACGTAACCACCCAGTGGAATCGGGGCAATGACGTACTCAGTGCCATCCTTGCCCACCCAGGTTTTTACTGCCTTGCCGAAACCAATGGAAAAACGCAGCACCTTGACGCCACAGCGCCTCGCCACCCAGAAGTGTCCAAACTCGTGAATGGTAACGAGAATGCCCAGCGTGACAATCAGGGCCAGTATATTGACTATCAGGGTTTGCAGCATAAACTCCACCGGATTGTTATGCAGTGCGTGAGCGTCTTTGCAAGGTGGCAACTATTTCGCCTGCCACCGACCTCGCCTGCGTATCCATCTCTTGAATCATAGCCAGTGAGACCGGCCCGCGACAAGTTATTTGCTCAAGTGTGGCGGCGATGATACGTGATATGTCAGTAAACGCCACCCGTCTGCCCAGGAATGCAGCCACCGCCACTTCATTGGCAGCATTAAGGACTGCCGGCGAGGCGCCACCGCGCCTGGCCGCTTCGATTCCCAGTTCAAGACAGGGAAAGCGTGTCATGTCAGGCCGCATAAACTGAAGATCCGGACCTGCCGCAAGGTCGAGAAAGCTCGCACCGGAGCTGATCCGGGACGGCCAGCCCAGTGCATGCGCAATGGGTACGCGCATGTCAGGGCTGCCCAGCTGGGCCAGCACCGACCCGTCTTCGTACTCCACCATGGAATGAACGATACTCTGCGGATGAACCAATACATCAACACGGTCCGGGGCAAGATCGAACAGATAGCAGGCCTCTATGAACTCCAGCCCCTTATTCATCATGGTTGCCGAATCGACTGAAATTTTGCGCCCCATTGACCAGTTTGGGTGCTTGCAGGCCTGTTCCGGGGTTACCCGGTCCAGCTGGCTGGGATCGGCGTTCAGGAATGGTCCGCCGCTGGCTGTCAGCACCACTTTGCGGATACCGGACTTCAGCAGGTCGGATTGACCCTGCTGAGCCGAGACAGGCAGACACTGAAAGATCGCATTGTGCTCACTGTCTATTGGCAGGATTGTCGCCTGGCTTTCCCGGGCAGCCTGCATAAACAGCTCGCCAGCCATGACCAGCGCCTCCTTGTTTGCAAGCAACACCAGCTTGCCGTTTGATGCCGCAGCCAGCGCCGGGAGCATCCCTACCGCGCCGACAATTGCAGCCATTACGGCGTCAACTTCCGGGGCGCTGGCTACCTGCGACTGCGCTTCCACACCGCCCAGTACCACGGTTTTGCTACCAGCAGCCTGCAAGGCCTGTCGCAGCTGCTGCGCGGCATCAGCATCAGTCATGACTGCATAAGCAGGTGCGAACTCAAGACACTGCTGCGTCATCAACTGGTGATTGGTGTTTGCAGTCAGGGCATAAATAGAGAACTGCGGATTTTTGCGGACCACATCCAGCGTGCTGACGCCAACCGAGCCGGTAGACCCGAGTACCGTCAATCGCTTTTCCGTTACGTTCACAGGACCTCCGGCATGGCGCGGAGCAGAATCAGGGCTAGCACAAATACGGGTGTTGCAGCCATCAGGCTATCGATACGATCAAGCACACCACCATGACCCGGCAGGCTGCGGCCACTGTCTTTAAGACCGCGATGGCGTTTGAGCATGCTCTCGAAGAGATCACCGACCACCGACAGAACAGCCAGCAGTACCGCCAGACACATCAACAGCGCCCATAAATCAATGCTCAGTGGCTGACGACTGTGCAGCCAGGCCAGCAGGAGTGCAGTCAAAGCAACGCAGCTTGCCAGGCCACCCCAGAACCCGGCCCAGGACTTCTTCGGGCTCAAAGCGGGTGCCAGGCGTCTGTTACCCCATTTACGACCGCTGAAATACGCTCCTATGTCGACGACACTTACCAGAGCCACCAGCACAAAAACCAGCACACCTGAGGATTCAATCATCTTGAGATAGTAAAGTCCCAGCCAGGTAGGCAGCAGACAAAGCACACCGAGTGCGCCGATTTTCCAGCGCTGTTGCCAGCGATGCTGACCACCGGGGTACTGCCGGATGGTCCAGAAAACCCAGAACCAGAACAGCGTCGCGAAAGCCATCAGCAATGTGAGGGCCGTTTCGTTAATTGAGGAAATTGCCGTGCCCAGTGACTGATCTGTTATATCGAGGCCTGCCTCCGGTACAGATGAGCGTGACATCAGTAATAGGGTGAGCAGCAGAATTGCGGCAAACCCCAGCGTCCACACTGCCTGCTCTGCAGCGCGCCGCAGGCCCATCAGCTGCCCCCACTCCCAGAGTGCCGGCAGCAAAACCAGACCAAGAAACACTGCAAAATACGGCGCTGGTAGCCAGGCCGTGCCAAGGTACAACCCGAGCAACATGACGATGGCTGTCAGAACTCTCTGCCTGAGCAATTCAAACCTCTAGTTATTGTTCAATTCGTCGTCGCTACCAGATTGTCTGCCAAAACGGCGCTGTCGACGACTGTAATCATCCAGTGCCAGCTGAAAAACCTGATCATTAAAATCAGGCCAGAAGCACTCTGTAAAATAGAACTCAGTATAGGCGAACTGCCACAACAAAAAATTGCTGATGCGTTGCTCGCCACCAGTTCGTATGCACAAATCCGGCTCAGGAACATCCCCCAGACATATGTGCTGCTGAAGCAGCTCTGGGGTGATATCGGATGCCGCAATCTCCCCCTGCTGAACCTTCTCAGCCATGACTCTGGCGGCCTGTGCGATATCCCAGCGCCCACCATAGTCCGCCGCAACAGTCACAACCGTCCCGGTATTATTGCGCGTCAGTTTTTCAACGTCATTCATGTGCCGCTGCAGCCGGGGCGCAAAGGAGCTGCGATTGCCAATGAACTGCAGTCGCACATTACGCTCATGCATCATGCCAATCTCATGGCGCTGCAGGACATTCAGAAACAGTGCCATCAGGCCTTGTACTTCCTTGCGGGGCCGCAGCCAGTTCTCGCTGCTGAAGGCAAACAGAGTCAGGTAGGGAATTCCACGATCCACACATCCAAACACTACGTCCCTGGCAATCTGCGCCCCCACTCGATGCCCTACCGCACCACGCTCGCCGCGACTGCGCGCCCATCTGTTATTGCCATCCATGATGATGGCAACATGCTGTGGCAAGCTGCGAGCGTCTGTCTGCGCGTCACCATCCTTGTTCTGCATATCCGGTTCCACCCAGGGTTTCAGATTGACAGCAAGTCTTTCTCTTTCTCGCTGTATGTGGCTTCAACAGCCGCAATGTGTTTATCAGTCAACTTCTGGATGCGCTCTTCTGCACGGCGCTGCTCGTCTTCGCTGATCTCCTTGTCCTTAAGCAGATCTTTGAGCGTACTGTTGGCATCGCGACGAATATTGCGGATCGCGACTCGCGCGTTTTCCGCTTCGGCCTTCGCCTGTTTGGTATATTCGCGACGGGTCTCTTCCGTCAGGGCTGGCATCGGTACGCGGATGGACTCACCATTGTTGGATGGATTGAGGCCCAGGTCTGATTTCATGATTGCTTTTTCTATATCACCAATCAGGGGGCGCTCCCACGGAGTCACAACCAGCAGTCGACCTTCCTCAACGGTAATATTGGCAAGCTGATTAAGCGGTGTGTCAGCACCGTAGTAAGGCACGTTTACACTGTCCAGGATGCCCGGATGGGCGCGGCCTGTCCGAATTTTATTAAACGCCAGCTCCAGCGACTGGATGGATTTGTCCATGCGCTCGCCGGCATCTTTGATGATCTCTTCAATCATTACGTTCCCCTGTCAGACTTCTGGTCGGACGACGCCAATCAGCGTGCCATCGGTTGTTCCCATTACATTATTCAACAGCGACCCGGGTTTCTGCATGTTAAACACGCAGACCGGAATATCGTGATCGCGCACCAGACAGATTGCTGTGAGATCCATGACCCCCAGCTTTTTGTCGAGTACTTCATCATATGTCAGGTAGTCGTATTTGACGGCATCTGGCACTCGCATTGGATCTGCTGAGTAGACACCATCAACTTTGGTAGCTTTGAGCACCAGTTGCGCATCAATTTCGATGCCGCGCAGGCAGGCTGCCGAGTCGGTGGTAAAAAATGGATTGCCGGTACCGGCAGCGAAGATGACTACGTCGCCATTGCGCAAGTGTCTTATGGCTGCTCGACGGTCATAGTGCTCCACCACGCCACTCATGGGTATTGCAGACATGACACGGGTTGATATGCCGGCTCGCTCCAGCGCATCACGCATGGCCAGCGCATTCATGACGGTTGCCAGCATACCCATGTGATCGCCGGTAACACGCTCCATACCTGCCGAGTGCAATGCGGCGCCGCGGAACAGGTTGCCGCCACCGATAACCATGCCAACCTCTATACCAAGGCCTATCAGCTGCCCAACCTCGACTGCCATGCGGTCTAGCACTTTGGGATCGATACCGAACTCGGCCTCACCCATCAGCGCTTCGCCGCTCAATTTCAGGAGTATGCGTTTGTACTTTTTATCCGCTTTTGCCATGGGTTACTCCAGTCAAGGGTTCTGTGTTAGGACGCATCTCCAGTCAGCTGCCGGATCTGCAACCGTTTATTGCCGGTTGCAGACCCAGCGAGACTGATATTACTGCTTTTTGGCGGCCGCTGCCTGCGCAGCAACTTCTTCAGCAAAATCGACTACTTCTTTCTCGATACCCTCACCGACTTCGTAGCGGACAAATCCAACCACGTCGGCACCAGCTGCCTTCAGCAAGGCGCCTACGGTCTGATCAGGATCCTTGACGAATGCCTGTTCCAGCAGCGTAATTTCTGACACGTATTTGCGGATACGGCCTTCGATCATCTTGGCGATGATCTCTGCAGGCTTACCACTCTCTGCCGCCTGGGCCGTGAATATCTCGCGCTCTTTGTCCAGAACTTCCTGAGGAACGTCATCAGCGCGGACAACCATTGGGTTCACGGCTGCAACATGCATCGCTACATCACGCGCCAGGTCGGCATTACCGCCGGAAAGGGCGACCAGCACCGCAATACGGTTATTGCTGTGCACGTATGCGTCAACGACACCGCCGGCAGGCGCTTCAACTACCTGAATCCGACGCAGATTAATGTTCTCACCAATCTTCTGTACCAGCGCCTGACGCTCGTCTTCGATGCCGGAAGCCAGCAGCTTCTCAACGTCACTTTCCTTGCCAGCAAAAGCCTGTTCAGTGATTTTGTTGGCAAAGGCCAGGAAATTGTCATCGCGTGCCACGAAGTCTGTTTCACTGTTAACTTCGACCACAACTGCGTAGCTGCCATCGTCCGCCACACGTGTGATCACAACGCCTTCAGCAGCAGTACGACCGGCCTTCTTGGCTGCCTTCAGGCCGCTTGACTTGCGCAGGTCTTCAATCGCTTTTTCCATGTCGCCGTCGGCTTCAACCAGAGCCTTTTTGCAATCCATCATGCCCAGACCGGTGCGCTCACGCAGCTCCTTGACCATACCTGCTGTAATGTTAGCCATAATAAACGCCTCAAATTATCTCTATATTAATGTCTAAATACTTAGAATACTTTGAAAAAAAGGGGCCTAGCCCCTTTTCTTCGAAAAATGGAGTTACTCAACCGATGATGAATGCTGCCGTTTGCCGGCAGCACTCATACAGCCATCAGGCAGACGCGCTGTTCTCGTCAGCTGCCGCTTCAGGCGCGCTGGCCTGTGCTGCTTCGTCTACTTCCACAAAATCGCTGTCACCCAGTTGGTTCCCCTGGTTACGACCAGCCAGACAGGCATCAGCCACAGCCCGCGCATACAGTTCGATGGCGCGAATTGCGTCGTCGTTGCCGGGGATTGGGTAGTCGATTCCGTCTGGATTGCTGTTGGTGTCCACAACACCAATCACAGGGATTCGCAGGCTGTTGGCTTCAGTGATTGCAATGCGCTCGTGATCAACGTCAATCACGAACAGTGCGTCTGGCAGTCCAGCCATATCCTTGATACCACCGATGCTGCGCTCCAGCTTGTCTTTGTCGCGACGACGCATCAGCGCTTCTTTCTTGGTCAGACGCTCGAGTGTGCCGTCAGTTTCCTGAGCTTCCAGATCGCGCAGACGCTTGATAGAACCACGAATAGTCTTGTAGTTGGTCAGCATGCCACCCAGCCAGCGGTGGTCAACATAAGGCATGCCAGCACGCTCTGCCTGTTCCTTGATTATCTTGCCTGCCGCACGCTTGGTGCCAACAAACAGTATTTTCTTGTTGCGCGACGCCAGGCTCTGAATGGCCATCAGCGCGTCGGTGAACGCAGGAACAGTGTGCTCCAGGTTGATAATGTGAATCTTGTTACGGGCGCCGAAAATGTACGGCTTCATCTTCGGGTTCCAGTAGCGGGTCTGGTGTCCGAAATGAACGCCGGCCTTCAGCATGTCCTTCATGGATACTGCAGTCATGATAATTACCTTTTTACTTAGGGTTAGGCCTCCACACACCCCATGCTCCAACCCGTACCGATATGATCGTCGGGCACCCAGGAAACATGTGACGGTGCATGTGTGACATTATTTAGATTACGCTGTTGACCACCCTGCGGTGAGGGCCAGTTTTTCAGCGCGCGCTTTTATACCACAAAAGCCACCACGCATAAAGAAAAACTGATTTAAATTGAACTCATTGCAGGATATGGGACAGAATGACCGGGACAGTCAATTCTTCGATACATCCATCACCAGTCCCATTCCAACAGAGCGCCATGAACTCAATGAAGCCGTCAAAAATCAGCCCCATCAGAAACGCTATCAAGCTAGCCTCCTGCGCCGTGTCACTGAGCGCCGCGCTGGCATCGCCCGCCATCGCCCAGCATGCTGTGATTACGATCTACCACCACGTATCTGACAGTACACCGCGCTCCACCAGCCTGACCGCACAGGAACTGCGCACACAGCTTGAGTACCTGCGAGATAATGACTTTGCGGTCTGGCCGCTTGATCGTGTCATTGAGGCGCTCAAGAATCAGGAGCCGATGCCTGACAAGGTCGCAGCGCTGACTTTCGATGACGCCTACGAGTCGATCTACACCACAGGCTGGCCCATGCTGAAGGAGTTTGATTACCCGATGACGCTGTTTGTCAGCACTCAACCTGTTGATAACGAACAGTCAGGGTATCTGACCTGGCCACAGATACGCGAGATGGCTGACCAAGGCGTGATTATCGCCAACCACATGGTGTATCACCCGCACATGGTAGACGCCCAGCCGGGCGAAAGTGAGGCCGGGAGACTGCAAAGACTGCGCGAGGAATTGTTGACGGCTGAAGCACGTATCAAGGAACAGACCGGACAGTCACACAAAATACTGGCCTACCCTTACGGTGAATACGATCTGGAAATCCTCGACATGATCGAGTCCCAGGGGTTTACAGCACTGGCTCAGAACTCGGGCGCTGTTGGTTATCATTCAGACTTTCGGGCACTGCCCCGTTACCCATTGGCTGCCTCGTACGCCGATATTGAGTCTGCCTCCACCAAACTGAACTCACTGGCCTTTGAGGTCAGGCAGATCGACCCGGTGTCGCCAATGACCGACAGCCGCCGACCAGCTGTAACCATGCAGCTGGCAGGGGATTTTAATGTCAGTCAACTGGGATGTTATGCCAATGGCCAGCCCATGGATCTGGAGTGGCTGGATCGCGACGCGGTGCATTTTCGCATTCAGCCAGCCGAAGGCCAGGAATTCGCCATGCGGCGCTTCAATTACATCTGCACAGCACCGAAGCGCGGGACCAGTCGATACTACTGGTTCAGCAAGTTCTGGACGCGAAGCACGCCCGACAATGCCGATTGAAGGCTCAGGACTTGTCGCGATGACGCAACTGATTGATGCGAATGATGTCCTGCAACTCTGACACATACGCCTGGCCACGCTCAGAGTATCGTGTCAGGCCTCGGGCCAGCACCAGAGAATCCAGTGGCATGTCACGCATGCGCATGGCTTCGCGCAGCACTCGAAGATCTTCATAACTGCGGTGAGTATTAAGATTGCGGTAATAGGCGCGCACTGAGGCCTGCACGCTGGCAAAGGCACGCACCTCATGGGACCGAGACTCGCCGCGACGTTTGGGGATCAGCCCACAGCCCTCATCGAAACACCACTGACCAAAGATGTTATTGCCCTCACGAGCGAAGCGGGACGTACCCCAGCCTGATTCGTTGGCCGCCTGCGCGAGCACCAGTGATTCAGGAAGAACATCAACGCGGCGCACCAGTTCGCGCCCCACATTCAGACGCCCTTCCGCAGTACTCAGGTCGGCTCCGTCAAGACGGTATTCAGCTGCTATTTCAGCGAATCGCTCCTGCTCAACTGCCGACAGGGGCATGCCGTCTCGAACCACTTCCCACATCGGCATCAGCTCAGCACGGGTGGCAGCTATACTACGGTTTTCGTTCTCTACATAACTGCTGAGAAACTCAAAAAATGCTTCTTTGCGTGTATCGACATCACCCAGCGATTCAAAATCCGGCATTTCCGGGCTGACCACGGTGGCCTCTCCGGTTGCTTCGTTTTGCGTGTAATCTAAAATAATGCGCTCGTCCACCACAGGACCGGTCTGTCGGTACTGGGCGAAAGCGGTAAAGGTAAACACGGCAAGTGCGCTGACACAGGCGGTGCGCGCAACAGCTGGCAAACGGGGATGTCGGAGTAAATCAAACACGATTATCATTCCTCTATCGTTGTGTCACTCAGCAGCGCATTAAACTTCGCTTCTTCTCACGCCTGTCTGAGGACCGGTTAATCTCACTATAAGGTATTGATAATTATTGTTTTACTCTTGCTTTAACTAGCATTCACGACACATCCTGCGAACACGAATGGGCGGCACATTAACGGAATTTGCCGTTCCTGGCAAGCTTCATCCACTCAGACTGCCACCTCGACAATCCGGCGAAGCAGCCACCGCCCCCCCCTTCTCTGACCACTCCTCAGGGGTATACAGATGCATCGCCAAGGCGTGCACACCGTCCTTTAATTCGCTGGCCAGCACCTGATAGACCAACTGGTGTCGCTTTACCGCGTTCAGGCCAATGAACTGCGGTGACGCCAGAATCAGCTTGAAATGAGACTCTGTGGCTGGTCCGCTGTGGCGATGACTTTCATTGATCAGCTCAAAATGCTCGGGCGACAAATCGGCAATCACCCGCCGGTGTATCCGTTGCTGCATAGGTCCTGATGTCATCTGGTATACACCCTCCCGATCTTTTCTGTCATCTGCTATCTATCAACACTGGCGGCAAAAGGCCCGCAAACTGTCTGATAATACGTTTTACCGTTGAAGCCGGAGTATAACACGACGCAAGTCTTACCCCGATCTAACGTCGAGCACGACAGATTATTCCAACGTGTTATCATGCGCCCCCGCACTGACATCCTGAACCTCCCGCACTATGACGATTTCCTGGTATCCCGGACATATGTTCAAGGCCAACAAGGAACTGGCCAAACTGATCGAACAGGTCGATGTAGTCATTGAAGTACTCGATGCCCGCATGCCTGCAGCAAGCAGCAACCCTCTGCTGCACAAGATGCGCCGACAGCATCACAAACCCTGCCTGCATATACTGAACAAGGCTGACCTCGCCAATCCGGACGCGACACGCGCCTGGGTGAAACACCTGACGCGCGCCGGTGAGAGCTCTGCACTTCCCAATGGCTCTGGCCAGCTTCTGTTTCCAGCCACCATTGTGACGCACTGCCAGCGCCTGGCCCAACACCAGAAACGCCGCTACAGCGCTGCGATTATTGGCATCCCCAATGTTGGCAAATCCACTTTGTTGAATCAGATCAGCGGTCGCAAACTGGCCAAAACCGGCAACGAACCCGCCGTGACCAAGAACCAGCAACGCATCAAACTTAATGAACAGTGGTTCCTGTTCGACACGCCAGGCGTTCTCTGGCCCCGCCTGGAAGATCAGGACGCGGCCTACCGGCTGGCGGCCGCTGGCGCGATCCGCAACACTGCCATTGTGTTTGAGGATGTTGCCATGGAAGCTGCCGAGTTTCTGCTCCGGGATTTTCCGGAGGCACTTATAGAGCGATACCGCATACAGCCGCTCCCCGGCTCTGCAGAAGAGTTCATGAGCATGCTGGCCGAGCGTCGTGCCTGTCGGACCCAGCGCGGTGACACCGACTGGCACCGAGTATCGGAGATACTCCTGCATGACTTCCGGGAAGGTAAACTTGGACGCCTGACACTGGAACTGCCTCCTGCAGAGGCTGCCAGTCAAACATTAAATGTCGAACCACCCGCAGGAACACCCTAAACTCATGCCTGACGCACGTACTTTCGCACTGGGACAGAGATGGATCAGCGACACAGAGCCAGAATTAGGGCTTGGCATAGTAAGCGACCTCGATCACCGCACAGTGACAGTCGCCTTTCGCTCATGTCAGCAAACCCGTCGTTATGCTCAGGCCCAGGCCCCTCTGACCCGCTTACGACTCGCTTCGGGGGACCCCGTCAGCCTTCCCGGCTCCGGCGACGAGCCGCCGCTTGACGCAGTCATTGAAGCCCGCCACGAAGGTAGCAACCACACTTTCGTTTACATGGTTCGCGTCAATGACGAACCACCCCAGCCTTTGCCGGAGCAGGCCTTACCTGACGCACTGAGTATGAACCGGCCACTGGATCGTCTACTGGCAGGCCAGTACGAGTCGGCGACATGGTTTGAGCTGCGGCGACGAACCAGCGACCTGCTTCAGCGCGCCCAGAGCAGCGGCCTGATGGGCCTGTGCAGCGCGCGCGCTGACCTGATTCCACACCAGTATTATATTGCCAGCGAAGTCGCCAGCCGCTACGCACCGCGCGTCATGCTGGCTGACGAAGTGGGACTGGGCAAAACGATAGAGGCCGGTCTGATTATGCAGCAGCAGTTGACGCTGGGGCTGGCAAACCGCGTTCTGATTGTGGTTCCAGAGCCGCTGCTGCACCAGTGGCTGGTGGAAATGCTGCGACGCTTTAATCTGCTGTTCACCATCATTGATGGGCCGCGCTACCAGGCGTTAATCGAAAGCGGCGAGGTCAATCCCTTCGCCACCAGTCAGCTGGTGTTATGCCCCCTGTCGCTATTCCTCAACACCCCCGCGCATCTGGCGAGTGCACGGTCGGTAGAGTGGGATCTGTGCATTGTTGATGAGGCACACCACCTGCAACTGCAACTGGAAAGTTCGCCTGCACAAGCCCTGCCCGATACCGAAGCCTATCAGGCACTGGCGAGCCTGGCTGCCACCACAAAGGGACTGTTACTTCTGTCGGCAACACCTGAACAAATGGGTCAGTCGAATTTTTTCGCGCTGCTAAGACTGATCGACCCCGCCCGGTTCAACGATTTTGAGCAGTTTCAGGCTGAACAGCACCGCTATCAGGAAATCGCCGAACGAATAGAAAAAATCAGGAATATCTCGCCAGTGGATAGCGACGAAATCCGTCGCTTGCTGGACCAGCATGGCACCGGGCGGATTTTGTTCAGGAATACTCGCCGGGCGCTGGGCAACATGCCCGAGCGTGAACTGCACCCCTGGCCGTTGCCAGGCTCGGCAGTGTCTGCGCAATCCAGCCAGGACAAGTCGATGAGCTCTGACACTGATCCTCGTCTTGCCTGGCTGCGACAGTGGCTGGACGAGCATCGCAGCAAGACACTGCTGATATGCTCTGATGATGCCACCGTTATGGCGCTGGAAGAACAGCTCCGGCTGGCTGGCGTGCGCTGCAGTGTCTTTCACCGCGGCATGAGCCTGCTGGAGCGTGATCGGGCCGCGGCCTACTTTGCCAGCGATGAGCCTGACGCGGCGCGCATACTGATCTGTTCAGAAATAGGCAGTGAAGGCCGCAACTTCCAGTTCTGTCGCAACCTGATTCTGTATGATTTGCCCGGCAGCCCCGATGTGCTGGAGCAGCGCATCGGCAGGCTGGATCGAATAGGACAGACCCACACCATCCAGATTCACGTACCCTACCAGCGTAATACCTCTCAGGAGGTACTGTTTAACTGGTATCACCGGGCATTGAACGCCTTTTGTCAGATTGCACCGGGTGCCTGGCAGACCTGGGCGGCCTTTCGTGAACAGCTTCAGGACTGTATTCGCCTCGCCGACAGCGGGCAGGATGTTAAGACTGCTGAATTTGAAGACTTTCTGGCCGCCGCCAGAGCGCATCACGAGAGCGTGTGCCAATCATTGGAGCATGGACGTGACCAGCTGCTGGACATGAACTCTTTTGACGCTGCCGCAGCGCAGACAATCATCTCAGCCATCCAGCGATTTGAAGCCAACAGCTCACTGGACAGCTGGCTTGTCGACGTTCTCGATCACTATGGTGTTTTTAATGAGCGCCACAGCGACGGCAGCATCACCATCGTCCCCAGCGAAGACATGCTGATACCTGCCTTTCCCGGGCTGCCGGACGCCGGTATTGACGCCTGTTTCGACCGCCAGCTGGCGCTGGTCCGGGACGACCTGGCCCATCTGACCTGGCAGCATCCCATGGTGATTGGTGCATTGGACCTGGTACTGGCAACCACGCATGGCAATGCCTGCATCAGCACCTCCCGCAGCGACCGGACCACTAACCCGAATCAGCCGCAAACTGGTGAATTCGTGCTACAACTACTGTACCGGATCAGGGTCGACGCGCCGGCGCAGCTGCAGGTGCAAAAATACCTCACGGACAGCTCAATCAATGTCACACTGACACTGAATGAGGAAGGTGAGCCGGTCACATTGACATCTGCTTACCCCGGCAGCACACAGCAGGCCGTTGAGCGTTCCGCTGCAGCACAGTTTCTTGAGGAAAACCGACAGTCCGTGCTGGACCTGCTGCAAACGGGCAATCAGCTGGCAAGCGAACAGTGCAAACAGCTAAGCAGCCAGACAAGCAAAACCATGCTTGAGGCCCAGATGCAGGAAATCAAACGACTGCTTGCATTAAAGCAGCGCAACCCCAATATAAGAGACGAGGAAATTCAGTTCCTGAAGGACCAGACCCTGGCACTGCACAACTGCCTGTCTGGCGCAAAAGCCGAACTGACAGCCCTCCATCTGGTAATCATGAATTAAAAGAGGACATCGCCCGTAATGAGTCAAACCTCCAGTCAGCAAATGCCATCGCAGACTCACCCCAGCTTTCAGTGGCTGCGCAGCCATGCCATCCCCTCTTTGCAGCTGGAGGTCCAGGAGTTTGAACATATAAAAACCGGAGCGCGCCACTATCACCTGGCGTCTGACAACCCGGAGAATGTTTTCATGGTGGCGCTTCGCACCCTGCCAATGGACTCGACCGGTGTCGCCCATATCCTTGAACACACAGCACTGTGTGGCAGTGAGAAATATCCGGTTCGCGACCCCTTCTTCATGATGATCAGGCGTTCACTCAATACCTTCATGAACGCCTTCACCAGCAGTGACTGCACCGCCTACCCATTTGCAAGCAAAAACAGAAAAGACTTTAACAACCTGCTGCAGGTTTATATGGATGCAGTGTTTTTCTCGAATCTTGACGAACTGGACTTTGCCCAGGAAGGCCATCGACTGGCATTTGCAGAAGACAGCAACCCGGATAGTGATCTGCAATACAAGGGCGTTGTATTTAATGAAATGAAAGGTGCCATGAGCTCTGCCACGGCTCGCCTGTGGCAGACCGTCACCAGCTATCTGTTCCCGACCAGCACCTACCACTACAACAGTGGTGGTGAGCCGACTCATATTCCTGATCTCAGTTATGCTCAGCTCAAGCGTTTCTACGAGACACACTACCACCCCAGTAACGCCATCTTCATGACTTACGGGGATATCCCGGCCCACGAGCTCCAGGAGCAGTTCGAGGACCTCGCCCTGAAGCGCTTTGAACGCCTGTCCATAAAATTTGCAGCCACTGACGAAAAACGCTATCTGGCGCCGATCCGAGTGCAGGAGTCCTACGCGGTAGACGCTGAAGAAGGTACAAGTGACAAAACCCATGTGGTCACAGCCTGGCTGCTTGGCAAGAGCACCAACCTGACTGAACTGTTTCGCGCTCAATTGCTGAGCTCAGTCCTGCTGGACAACAGTGCAAGCCCGCTGATGTCTGCATTGGAAACATCAGAGCTTGGTCAGTCGCCCTCGCCTCTGTGTGGCCTGGAGGACAGCAATCGTGAGATGAGCTTTATCTGTGGCCTTGAGGGCTGCTCTGAGGATGCCACCAGAGACGTTGAATCATTGATCGTCGAAACGCTGGAGCGACTCACGGAAACGGGCGTGGACAGTGAACAGGTAGACGCAGCACTGCATCAGCTCGAACTGCACCAGCGAGAAATATCGGGTGATTCCTGGCCTTACGGGCTACAGTTGATGATGTCAGCACTGTCGACCGCCGTGCATCGCGGTGATCCTATACAGGTACTGGATATTGAAACCGCCCTCACACAACTGCGGGAGGATGTCGCACAACCGGGGTTCATCCAGGGCCTGATCAAACAGCTCCTGCTGGACAATCCGCACCGCGTCACATTGACTCTCACACCCGATGCAGGGCTCGCACAGCGTGAGATTGACGCCGAAACTGCGCGGCTGCAGGCCATCAAAGAGCAGCTCGACGATGATGAGAAAAAGGCCATCATTGAGCTGAACCGCCGGCTGGCGGAACGCCAGGCACAGCAGGATGACCCGGGAATTCTGCCCAAGGTTGGCCTTGAAGATGTGCCTCCGGAATTGCCGGTCATTGAGTCCCGACAGCTCAAGACAGCTCAGGGTACACCATTGACCTGGTATGCCCAGGGCACCAATGGCCTTGCGTACCAGCAGATTGTTGTTGATCTGCCCGAACTCGAACCCGAGCTGCTGGATGTTCTGCCCTTGTATACCAGCATTTATACCGAGCTCGGCGTGGGATCTCGCGACTACAGTTCTGTACAGACCTGGCAGGCCAGTGTCAGTGGCGGCCTGAACTGCTACGCCAGCATCCGCAGTTCTCTGGAAAGCGAACAAAAATCCAAAGCCATTCTGGTGCTGTCATCGAAGTCGCTGCTTGATCGTCACGCAGACATGACAACGCTGCTTTATGAGACGTTTTTTAATGCCCGCTTCGATGAGACCAGGCGTATTCAGGAACTGCTATCCCAGATCAGCGCCCGGCAGCAGTCCAGTGTCACCGGTCGCGGACACAGCCTGGCCGTCTCGCTGGCCGCCAGCCGCATGAGCCCGACGGCAGCGTTGAACCATCGATTCACTGGCCTGGCGGCAATAAAAAACCTCAAAGAAATGATCAAGTCGGACGCCTATGTCGATGAGCTGACTGAAAAATTCCAGCGCATACAGCAGCGTATGACAGCAGCACCACGGCGTTTCCTGCTGATCGGTGAGCAAGCGCAGCAGCAAACTCTGGTGCAGCAGCTGGATCAATGCTGGCGTGATGCGCCGCAAGTGGAAAGCTCGCACAAACCACTGGTATTACCAGAGCTGCGCGACAGTACTGCTGAATTGTGGACTACCAACAGTCAGGTCAATTTCTGCGCCAAAGCCTATCCAACGGTCCCAGGAGGGCATCCTGACCATCCAGCCCTGTGCGTGCTGGCCGGTGTGCTGCGCAATGCCTACCTGCACCGTGCCATCCGCGAACAGGGTGGCGCCTACGGCGCGGGAGCTGAGCAGGATTCAGGCTCGGCCTCCTTCCGCTTCTTCTCCTACCGCGACCCGCGTCTGGCAGACACCCTGACGGACTTTGACCAGTCTGTCAGCTGGCTGCTGAATGAAACACACCAGCATCAACTGGTGGAGGAGGCGATTCTGGGCGTGATCAGCGGCATGGACAGATCGACATCACCGGCCGGGGCGGCCAAACAGGACTATTACAATAATGAGTTTGGTCGCACACGAGAAACCCGCATGGCATTCAGAAAAGCCGTGCTTGCAGTCACCATGGAAGATCTGGTCCGCGTCGCACGCCGCTACCTGATACCGGGCAACGCCAGCACTGGTGTTGTCAGCAGCAGCTCTCAGCGCAAAGTCGCCGAACAACTGGGTTTAACGATTAAAGCCCTGTAAAACTGTGTGTGAAATTTTTTTTTGGGCCAGTATGGAACTTTTAAAAACGGTTCCAGTCTGAGTAAGTGTAGGTAGATTGCAGACAAAATTGTGGGTTTTGTTTCATTTATCTCTCCCTTGATAGTAGTATGACTCCAAGCCCGGCTCCTCAGCCGGGCTTTTTTTTGCCGCGCCATACACGCAGGAAGTGTTGCCCGGACAGACCGAATCCGGCCCCCACGATATCCGCCGCCACATCCAGCCAGTCGGCAGAGCGCCCCGGCACAAGCAACTGGACACCCTCGCTAAGCAGGGCAATAAACAACAGGAAGGCCGCAATGCGCCCATAAAAGCGTCTGTCCGGCCAGCCGAGCAACAGACTCCAGGCCAGCCAGGCAAATAATAGAATATGGACCAGTTTGTCGGTGGGAAGTCCTGAAGTGTTGTCGAGCTCAGCTTGCCAGCCGACAATCTCAGCAATACCAGATTGAATCGCCTCAAGCACGGTGCCCGGCAGGCTGAGAAACAGCATGACCAGCGACAAAGCGATGGCAGCATGCAATTTACCCGGCCTCATGTAGCCCCCGGCTGACACCATCGTTATACTGATGGTCAACAAACACTTTTATTCGGACGGAGGATACAGTCATCATGTCTGATGCATTTAAAAAGGCCCTGCAGGAAAAATCCGCGGAATTGGCCGAAGAGCGGAAAAAGCGTGAGCAACGAGAGAAGGAAAATGGCACGACCCCAGAACTGCCGGACATCAGGCTGAACTGGGGCAACAAGCCAACGAAGCACTGAACTGCGAAGTAACCGGCTATTGCGCTGCCAGATCAGGCGCTTGGCGCGTCCGCACTCGCCTGATCGACCAGCGTCTGCAGTTCGCCATTCTGGAACATGTCTGTGATGATGTCACAGCCACCAACCAGCTCGCCGGCAACCCACAGCTGGGGGAAAGTCGGCCAGTTTGCGATACCTGGCAATGTTGCGCGTATCTCAGGATTGGCAAGTACATCGACGTAGGCGAAACGCTTGCCGCAGGACATCAGACACTGTACCGCCTGAGCAGAAAACCCGCACTGTGGCTGGTCCGGTGAACCCTTCATATAAAGCAGGATATTGTTGCCGCTGATCTGATCACGAATGGTCTGTTCTACACTCATAAAACTCTTACCTGTTGGTGCAATGACTGAAGTTGCGTCATTCTACATGAAATGACTGGCAATCGATAATTGCCCCCATGACAAAAAATGCTAATATACGACGCTTGGTCGGAGGGTAGCGCTCGCTGCCCTTTTTAGTTTTAAAGCTGGTATCACCATGACGACTCGACATTTTCTGACACTGCTGGATCTTACGCCACAGGAATTGCACAACATCATTCACCGGGCCATCGCACTGAAAAAAAGCCCTGCCCTGCGCGATGAAACGCTGAAAAACAGAACGCTGGCGATGATTTTCGAAAAATCATCCACCCGTACACGTGTATCCTTCGAGGTGGCCATGACCCAGCTGGGCGGCTCCTCACTGTTTTTGTCCCCATCGGATACCCAGCTGGGCCGGGGCGAAAGCATCGAGGACAGCGCTAAAGTTTTATCCCGAATGGTCGATGTAATCACCATCCGTACATTCGAACATGCCAAGCTGGAGCGTTTTGCCCGAAACTCGTCTGTGCCTGTGATCAATTCGTTGACCGACGATTTTCACCCCTGCCAGTTGCTGGCAGATATGCAGACGTACTTTGAGCACCGCGGCGACATCGCCGGCAAAACCGTGGCCTGGGTAGGCGACGGCCATAATATGTGCCAGTCATACATCAACGCCGCGCGGCAGTTCGATTTTGAACTGCGAATCGCCTGTCCTGAGGGTTTCGAACCCAATCAGGACCTGCTGGATGCGAACAGCAACCGGGTCAGCATCGTGCGCAATCCGGCCGACGCGGTCGCCGGGGCATCACTGGTCGCCACCGACGTATGGGCGTCAATGGGCCAGGAAGAAGAACGTCGTCAGCGTCTGGAGAAATTCCACGGCTTTCAGGTGACGCGTGAATTAATGGCACATGCCGCCTCAGATGCGCTGTTCATGCATTGCCTGCCTGCCCACCGTGGCGAGGAAGTCAGCGCCGAAGTGCTGGACGACCCAGACAGTGTGGTCTGGGACGAAGCAGAAAACAGGCTTCATGCTCAAAAAGCGCTGCTGGAGTTTCTCTGCAACGCCAGCTAGGACTTGAATGCCAGTGGCCTGCAGGCTGATGCTGGAAATTGACAAGGATGTTTTACTGACAACAACCGTGGAAACAATTTCAGATCCAACATGAGCATCGCGACCATCACAACCTTCTTGTTCAGCCTGCTTTTGTTAGCACCTCTGTTATACGTATTCAGGCGCTGGCAGCCCAGCCACCCCAGCAGTCGTGCCCGCCGTGACCAGCTCAATGAACAGTCCATGCGCATCCTCTCCAGTGCCGTGGAGCAGAGTCAGAGTGGCGTGGTCATTGCTGACTGCTCTGGCATTATTGAATACGTGAATCCCCGCTACACACAGATCACCGGCTATAGCAATGCCGAAGCTGTCGGACGCATCGCAGAATTGATGAACAACGAACAGCTGACTGATCCCAACAACCTCACCATGCAGGAAGCCATGCAGCTTGGCAGTAGCTGGGAAACCTTCATGGTCAGCTCCCGCAAGAATGGCGAACGCTTCTGGCAGCAGGTGACTGCCTCCCCCATTCACGACGACCTTGGCGCACTCAGCCATATCGTGCTGAATATCGAAGACATCAGCGAGCGGGTGGAAACCCAGGCGCAGATGGAACAGCTGGCTTTTTATGACCCGCTGACTGGTCTCGAGAATCGCCGCCTGTTCAAGGACCGTCTGGAACAGAGCCTGAAACATGTCCGTCGCAGCAAAAAGAGCATGGCGCTGCTGTTTATCGACCTGGATCAGTTCAAGCGCATCAATGACACGCTGGGGCATGATGCCGGCGACGAATTGCTGACCACCGTAGCCAGGCGGCTGCGTGAATGCGTGCGCGAGGAAGACATCGTGGCACGCCTGGGTGGTGATGAGTTCACGATACTACTGGCGGACATCAGTCACGCCGACGATGCCGGACTTGTTGCCCGCAAGATACTTCTGGCACTGACCGAGCCGATTCAGCTGGGTGCCCAGGAAGTGACTGTCAGTGGCAGTATCGGTATCACCATTGCGCCTGAAGACAGCATGAACGCCAGCGTATTGATGCGCAATGCCGACTTGGCCATGTACCGTGCCAAGGATCAGGGCCGCGACAATTTTCAGTTTTTCACTGATGACATGAACATCGAGTCACAGGCGCGCATGTCGCTTGAGAATGAACTGCGGCTAGCGGTATCGAACCGCGATTTTGTGGTGTTTTTCCAGCCACAGATCAACCTTGCAGACAATCAGATCTGTGGCTTCGAGGCGCTGGTGCGCTGGCGACATGAACAGGTTGACCTGATTCCGCCAGATCGATTCATACCGGTGGCCGAGGAAACTGGCCTGATTATCCAGGTTGGCGAGCTTGTTTTGCGCCAGGCCTGTGCGCAGATAAAGGCTCTACAAGTGGCCGGACTGCACGGCTATACCGTTGCTGTAAATCTGTCGGCTCGCCAGTTTCGTGATTCCAACCTGGTCAGTCTGGTTCGGGAAGTTCTGACCGAAACCCAGCTTGAACCACGCTGGCTGGAGCTGGAAATCACCGAAAGCATGCTGATGGACAATATCGAACAGGCCATCGAGATTTTGACCGAGCTCAAAAAACTCGGCGTCACGGTGACCATCGATGACTTTGGCACCGGATATTCATCATTGAGCTACCTGACCCAGCTACCTGTGGATAAATTGAAAGTTGACCGGTCCTTTGTCAGCAACCTGCCGGAAAGCGCCCGTCACACCGCCATCACGACTGCCATTATCGCAATGGCGCAGCGCCTAAAGCTGCAGGTTGTCGCCGAGGGTGTGGAAACGGCGTCCCAGGCGAACTTCCTGCTCGACAATCAATGCAACATCCTGCAGGGGTTTCTGTTCTCTCCTCCGGTCAACCCTGAGTCTCTGGACCAGACGCTCACACAGCTTGGACTGATGCTGGAAACAGGAACTGCCCGCTGCCACGCCTGAACCCTTCGTATTACCCGATTTAAATATACCACCACTATATATTGTGTTCGATTACACAAAAAATCACATCTTATCCACAAGATATTCACAGAAAAAGCACTTGCAATAAGACCAATAGCGCACTATCTTGTGTGTTGTCCGCAAAAACCGACTATATATAGTAGTTTTCCTGCTTGGCATCCGTCATTACTGCAGTGTCGACAGCCTGTCGCCCGGAAATGACGATTTTTGACACAAGATCTGTACCAAAAAACA
The DNA here is from genome assembly GCA_002354805.1 of Gammaproteobacteria bacterium UBA2675. Classification (GTDB taxonomy): domain Bacteria; phylum Pseudomonadota; class Gammaproteobacteria; order Pseudomonadales; family Pseudohongiellaceae; genus Pseudohongiella. The sequence continues at coordinate 181,478 of DEMH01000015.1, read as the reverse complement.
GCACAACGATATTCAGAAATTTGCTTTGACCTTAACAATAACATCATTGCGTTCATGGAGAATCCAATGCAGACCAATACCCCCAGCTACGGCAGCACACCCACCGCTCAACGCGCCGCGCCGCGGGCAGAACAAGACCTGCCGGCAACTGCGCCTGGCCAACTGCGGGTCATCAAGCGCAATGGCGCCGTTGTGACCTACGATGAGTCAAAAATCGTGGTGGCCATCACCAAGGCCTATCTGGCCATTGAAGGTGGCACGGCTGCTGCCTCGGCACGAGTTCGTGAAACTGTCAGCAAGATGGCTGCACAGATCAGCACCATCTTCAAACGTCGTATGCCATCCGGTGGCTCCATCCATATTGAAGAGATACAGGATCAGGTCGAGCTGGCACTTATGCGCACTGGTGAACACAAGGTGGCTCGCGCATACGTACTGTACCGCGCGGAGCATACACGCCTGCGCGAACAGCAGCGTAGCCGTGAACAACAGCAGGAAACCAGTGTTCAGGTCACTTACCCTGACGGCAGCCAGGCGCCACTGGACACCGTTCGACTGCGCACGGTCATTGATGAAGCCTGTGTCGGGCTGGAAGGCGTCTCTGCTGATGCCATCTACGAAGAAACGCTGCGCAACCTCTACCCTGGTGTCAAACTTGAAGACGTTCGCACCTCTGCGGTGATGACGGCACGCACGCTCGTTGAGCAGGATCCCAATTATTCCTACGTCACAGCACGTCTGCTGCTCGACACACTGCGCAGCGAGGCCCTGGGCTTCCTCGGACTGACTGACAGTGCCACACAGAGCGAAATGAACTATCGCTATCCAACCGTTCTGCGCCCCTATATTGAAAAAGGCGTGGAACTTGGCCTGCTGTCACCTCACCTGCTGGAGTTTGACCTGGATGTGCTGGGTGAAGCCCTGAAAGCCGAGCGTGACACTCAGTTCACTTATCTGGGTCTGCAGACACTGTACGATCGCTATTTCATCCACAGCGAAGGTGTCCGTTTCGAACTGCCGCAGATTTTCTTCATGCGGGTCGCCATGGGTCTGGCCAGTAATGAAACCGACCGCGAAGCACGTGCCATCGAGTTCTACAATCTGATCTCCAGCTTCGACTACATGGTATCCACGCCGCAGCTGTTCAATTCCGGCACCCTGCGCCCGCAGTTGTCTTCCTGTTTCCTGACCACCGTGCCAGACGATCTGCATGGCATTTACAGTGCCATCAAAGACAACGCCATGCTCTCCAAATGGGCCGGCGGCCTGGGCAATGACTGGACTCCCGTGCGTGCGCTGGGTGCCAACATCAAAGGCACCAACGGCAAATCACAGGGCATCGTTCCATTCCTGAAAGTTGTCAACGATACAGCTGTCGCGGTCAACCAGGGTGGCAAGCGCAAAGGTGCGGTCTGCGCCTATCTGGAAACCTGGCACCTGGACATCGAAGAGTTCCTGGAGCTGCGCAAGAACACCGGTGATGACCGTCGTCGTACTCACGACATGAATACGGCCAACTGGATTCCCGACCTCTTCATGAAGCGCGTGTTTGATGACGGCGAGTGGACGCTGTTCTCTCCCAACAATGTACCTGAACTGCACGACCTGCATGGCGAAGCATTCGAGCGTGCCTACGAAGAGTACGAGCGCAAGGCAGCTGCTGGCGAAATGGAAATCTACAAAACCGTGCGTGCCAAGGATCTGTGGCGCAAGATGCTGTCCATGCTGTTCGAGACCGGACACCCGTGGATCACCTTCAAGGATGCGTGCAACGTGCGCTCACCGCAGCAGCATGTCGGCACCATTCATTCATCAAACCTGTGTACGGAAATCACACTGAACACCAGTGCTGACGAAATCGCGGTCTGTAACCTGGGCTCGGTCAACCTGGTCAACCATGTCACTGAGCAGGGGCTGGACACCGAAAAATTGCAGCGCACCATCAAAACAGCTGTGCGCATGCTGGATAACGTTATCGACATCAACTACTACTCGGTGCCGCAGGCGGAAAACTCCAACCTCAAGCACCGTCCGGTGGGCATGGGTGTGATGGGCTTCCAGGACGCACTGTATGCCCAGCGCATTGCTTACGGTTCCGACCAGGCGGTTGAATTTGCTGACCGCTCCATGGAAGTCATCAGCTACTATGCCATTCAGGCATCCACTGATCTGGCCGAAGAGCGCGGTCCCTACCAGTCCTACAAGGGTTCACTGTGGGATCAGGGCATACTGCCAATCGACTCACTGAAGCTGCTGCAGGAAGTGCGCGGTGAGAAGTATCTGGAAGTCGATATGGGTCAGACCCAGGACTGGGAAGCACTGCGACAGCGCATTGCCCAGACCGGCATGCGCAACTCCAACGTACTGGCAATAGCGCCGACTGCGACCATCGCCAATATCTCGGGTGTATCGCAGTCAATCGAACCGACCTACCAGAACCTGTACGTCAAATCGAACCTGTCAGGCGAATTCACCGTGGTTAACCCCTACCTGATCCGCGACCTGAAGGCACTGGATCTGTGGGACAACGTCATGGTTAACGACCTGAAGTACTACGATGGCAGCGTACAGCAGATCGATCGTATCCCGCAGCACCTTAAAGATCTGTACGCCACTGCGTTCGAAGTCGAGCCCCGCTGGCTGGTAGATGCCGCCAGTCGCCGCCAGAAGTGGATCGATCAGGCACAGTCGCTGAACCTGTATATCTCGGGTGCCAACGGCAAGAAGCTGGACATCACCTATCGCATGGCCTGGTTGCGCGGTCTTAAGACTACGTATTACCTGCGCTCTCTGGCGGCAACCAGCACCGAGAAGTCGACGGTCGCGGGTAGCAAATTGAATGCCGTTTCCAGCACACCAGAGCCAGCACCGGTACCTCAGGCCTGCTCTATCGATGACCCTGACTGCGAAGCATGTCAGTGATAATAAATTTCAAAATCAGGGGGTTAACATGATTTCTTGGGATGAGTTCTACGACGATCCGACTTCGTTGGACGACGACAAGGCGGCGGCAAAACCAGCCCAACCCGCCCGCGCCACCTCACAGCCGGCAAGCGCAGCTGCCAGTCAGGCGGCAGCAACCGCTGCGGCGCAGGCCAGCCACCACAGTGTCGCCTCATCAGTGGCACCACGTGTCTCCGAACAGACGGCGTCCAGCTACAATGAAGCGCTGGCAGCCGCCCGTACCATGCAGGCCATGGACGAGGCCCTGGCGCCAGAGCCAACCCAGACGGAACTGCCTGCCAACGCATCTTCAGATGCCAAGGCAGAAGCCAATAACCAGCGCGTTCTGGCACAGGCTCACGCCGAGCTGGAAAAGCTGGACATCAGCGCCGGTCAGCAGGAGCTTGAAGAGTGGACGGAACGCGTATCCGTTGACGACAAGCGCATGATCAACTGCCGCGCTGACCTGAACCAGCTGGTGCCGTTCAAGTATGACTGGGCCTGGCAAAAATACCTTGATGGCTGCGCCAATCACTGGATGCCGCAGGAAATCAACATGAACGCGGATATCGCGCTCTGGAAAAGCGCCAATGGGCTGACGCCGGACGAAAGGCTGATCGTCAAGCGTAACCTGGGTTTCTTCTCCACCGCCGATTCGCTGGTTGCCAACAACCTGGTGCTGGCCATCTACCGCCTGATCACCAACCCGGAGTGCCGTCAGTACATTCTGCGTCAGGCATTTGAGGAAGCCATTCACACCCATGCCTACCAGTACTGCATTGAGTCACTGGGTATGGACGAAGGCGAAATCTTCAACATGTACCATGAGATCCCTTCGGTCGCCAAAAAGGCTTCCTGGGGTCTGAAGTACACCCAGGAATTGAGTGATCCCAACTTTACGACGGGTACACCAGAAACCGACAAGGCACTTTTGAAGAACCTGATTGCCTTCTATTGCTGTCTGGAAGGTATTTTCTTTTATTGCGGATTTACCCAGATTCTGTCCATGGGTCGCCGCAACAAGATGACGGGTACTTCCGAGCAGTTCCAGTACATTCTGCGTGACGAGTCCATGCACCTGAACTTCGGCATCGACATGATCAACCAGATCAAGATCGAAAACCCGCAATTGTGGGACGATGCCATGAAGCGTGATGCAACTCGCATGATACTGCAGGCTACCCAGCTGGAAATTGAATACGCACGTGACACCATGCCACGCGGTGTATTGGGTATGAACGCTGTCATGATGGAAGAGTATCTGCAGTTCATTGCCAATCGTCGCCTGGTCCAGATTGGACTGCCCGAGCAGTTCAAGGGTGTGAAGAACCCCTTCCCATGGATGTCGGAAATCATGGATCTGCGCAAAGAGAAGAACTTCTTCGAAACACGTGTCATCGAATACCAGACCGGTGGTGCACTGAGCTGGGATTGATCGGGCAGAGTTAACACATCGGGTCCGGCCTGGGTGGTCTTTCGCCATACCATCCAGGCCGGATACCGCTGTGTCTTCCTCCATGTCATTATGGTTCTAGAACTATGTCTGGCACACATCTGTCTGACAATGCCGCGTCCGGCACTTCCTCCAGGCGCACCCAGCCCACCCGCACAGGCGGCGCCATGCTGCTGGCAGCAGGCTTCAGCCGACGCTTCGGCAGCATCAAGCTGGCAGCCGAGCTGCCAGACGGGAACACGCTGTTTGCAAGAACACTTCGCAACCTGTTAGCTGCAGCACCAGAAGTGATTGTGGTCGGCAGAGCTGAATTAGCACAACTGGGTGTTTATGAACAACTGCAGTCCACTGACCCATGCCGAGTGAAGCTGGTCTTGTGTCCACAGGCTGACGAAGGCATGGGCAGAACGCTGGCGACGGGGGCGTGTCACATTCCGGCCCACTGGTCCAGTTGTCTTATCTGTCTTGCCGACATGCCCTACATTGCCGCCGACACCTACAGCCAGATACTGCAACACTGCGAGCCGGACAACATTGTCATCCCCACTTACCAGGGGCGACGCGGCCACCCTGTCGGTTTTGGACGAGATTTTTTCGAGGACCTGCGAAACTGCCAAGGTGACACCGGAGCTCGCAAGCTGCTCGGAGCCCGACCTGATGCAGTACACCTCCTGCCCGTTGATGATCCTGGCGTTCTACAGGATATCGACCAGCCGCACGATCTGGCCTAGAATGGCGCCATGACTGCGATCTTACGGAACAATCAGATTAATCCCCGTCGTCTCTGCGCACTGCTGGCGCTTTGCGTGTTGGTTGTCGGCTTTAGTTCCATGGTGCCGGCTCAATCGTTCAACGAACCGACGATGAACAATCCACGCAACCCCCTGCTGGAAATAAGCAGCTCGCTGGGCGATATTCAGCTCGAATTGTTTCCCGATGCTGCACCACTAAACGTCGAACGGGTACGCCAGCTTGCCGCTGCCGAGCGTGCTTATTATGACAATCTGACCTTCCATCGTTCAGTCAACGACACTCTGATTCAACTCGGCGCACCAGAGCGGGCGGGACGCGAGCGTCCAGCAACAACTGTGCGTGATGAGATTAACGCCCGCGGTCTGGGTCTGGAACAGCAACAGGTGCTTGACCCGGGTGGCAGGCCCCATGCCTGGCTGAATATACGGGACCAGATGGATTTTCAGAGCAAACTGTTGATGCCATTGTATCGTCGCCTGAATATCAGCAATGAGTCACAGCTGGTACAACGTCAGGATGAAGTGCTCGGGCAGTTGCGCAACATGAATCTGTTGCAGGCTTACGAGCAAATGGGCTATCGCTATGATGGTACGCTGGCATCCCGCCGACCGCTGGCAGGCAGTGTAGTAATGGCGAACTATGGTCCCAATACCAATGATGGCGAACTGGTCATCCTGCTGAGAGATGCGCCCTGGCTGACAGGCACCCACACGGTGGTGGGTCGGGTAGCGTCAGGCATGGATGTCGTCGAGCAGATTGGTCGTTATCCGAATGCCAGTGTGCGTGTATATCAAGTCAGACCCGTTAGCGTTACTCCCGCGGAGGACACAATCAATAATGGCCAAAGCACCCCGTAGAAAAAGCAAAGCCCGAACTGCAAAAACAAGCACTGCACTGATACCGATGAGCCTGACAGCCGGACTTTTCCTGGGCTTCGGTCTTGGTGCTCTCGCCAGTAGCGTATTATGGATGACGCTTGCTGGTCTGGTGGTGGGCGCTGCCATTGGTTATCACGTCGACAAACGGAATGGTATTGCCTACACGCGAGGAAAAATCTCGCGTCGATAAGGCGGCAATGAATCCAGAATGGCCTTGCCGTAGAACTTGTTCACCAGCCGCTCATCAAGGATGGTAATACGTCCGCTGTCAGTTTCGCTGCGCAACAGTCGACCGGTGGCCTGTACCAGCCGAAACGCTGCTTCCGGCACCGACAGGGTCATGAAGGGATTTTTACCCTGTTGCTGCAGCCATTGCGACAGCGTCGCTTCAATCGGGTCGTTGGGTACCGCAAATGGTATTTTGGCGATAACTACATGGCGACAGTAATCGCCGGGTAAGTCCACACCCTCGGCAAAGCTGGCCAGTCCGAAAATGATACTGGGCTGCCCCCTGTCGATTCGCTGGCGATGGTAAGTCAGCAACTGAGCCTTTTGGTAGTCATCCTGATTAAGCACATGCTCACGCCAGGGCGCCTTCAAGCCATCCAACACTTCCTGCAACTGCCTGCGTGAACTGAAAAGCACCAGCGTTGCCTCTGAAGGATCTATCAGCTTGGGCAGCCAGCTAATGATGGCTTCGGTGTGAGCCGCCGCATTGCCCGGATCACAGTTCATTTTAGGGATGGTCAGCCGCGCCGCGCCTGCATAGTCGAAGGGGCTGTCGATATGGTGATAGACCGTATGGGCTGGCAAACCACTGCGCATCGTCAGCACGTCAAAATTGCCCAATGCCGACAGGGTTGCTGAAGTCAGCACGGCACCGGCACAGCGCGACCACAAATGTTCCGTCAATGTGCGGTCGGCCAGCACCGGACTGCTGTTAAGCGACAGGTCTCTATTCTCACCGGCATCCAGCCAGGCCATCCAGCGCGCGGCCGGTGCACTTTCCTGCTGATCCTGGGCCGCAAAGGTCTGCCAGAGTTTTTCTGCGGCCTCGGCCCGGCTGGCCATACCACCCAGAACCGGAAACCATTGTTCAGCCTGCTGACGTTCCGGCAGCGTCTGGGCATCCTCAATCAAGCGGCGCAGGTGAGTCACCATCTCTTTCAGACCTCGTGTCAGGCGAAAGTGCCCAGCGGCCATCTGCACAGCCTGCTCGCGGACCTCGTCCGGCACTCGCCCGAGCTCAAAACTGAAGATGCCCTCGCCTTCTTCCGGGCAAAGCGGCTCCAGCATCAAGCGCGCATCCACCAGCATTTGCCGCAACTGCTGGACAACCGGATCAAGTTTACGTGATTCGCGTCGCAGGGTATCGTTGTCGGGAAGGCGCGTGTCGGCCACCAGCTTGCTCAATGTTTTGCTGACAGTTTCCAGCCATTGCAGCGAACCGTTTAGCCTGGTGCTGGCTGCAAAATGCTGGTTAGCCTTTACCGGTAAATGGTGCGCTTCATCAAATATATAGATGGTGTCTTCCGGTGCTGGCAGAATCGCGCCCCCGCCAAAGGCCAGATCAACCAGCACCAGATCGTGGTTGGCCACCACACAGTCTGCGCTTTGCACCTGATCGCGCGCCTGATAGAAACAGCAACGGCTGTAGTTACTGCACTTCTGGCCAGCACATTGCCCTGCCTCGACCGTCACCGGTCGCCACTCATCTTCCCTCAACACGCCTTCCCAGTCGTCCCGGTCGCCCTGCCAGCTGCCGTCAGCAATTTTGTCCAGCATTCGCTGGTACAAAGCCTGGTTATCACGCCCGGCGGCGCCCATCCCATCAACAACATCACCAAAAAGTTCGAACAGGGCGTTCTCACTGGCGTTGCCCTTAAGAACCTGGTCCAGACGTGACAGGCAGACATAACGCCCCCTGCCCTTTGCCAGCGTAAAACTGAAGCTCAGGCCACTGTGTTTGAGAATGTCGGGAAGATCGCGCTGCGTCACCTGCTCCTGCAGCGCAACGGTTGCGGTAGCCAGGACCACCTTTTTATTTAAATGTCTGGCCAGCGGCAATGCAGCGAGGACATAGGCCAGGGTTTTACCAGTGCCGGTCCCGGCTTCGACCACACAAATGGGCGGTGTATGCTCATTCCCGTCATCATCTGTTTCATTGTCCACTACCACTTCGCTCAACGCGCGGGCAATCTCGGCAATCATCAGCCGTTGGCCATAGCGCGGTCGCAGCGACCTGGCTGAGACGATCTGTTTGTAGGCGCGCTGGATTTCGTCCTTGACTTCGGTGGGGAGCATTAACTGGCAACTTGATAAGACTGTGCTGTGATTATAGCACCTGTCTGGTATGATACGGGGCCGATCAGGGAGAGCAGCCTTTATGACTTCTTCGACACCACATGATGACGCAGTAACCCAGCAGGAGGCAACCAGCCAGCCTGATACGCCCACCGCAGACGCCACCGAAAGTCGTCCGGCGCGGCCATCTGTGTCCGAACAGGAAAAGCTGCAGAACGCTATTCCCAATACATCACATAAAGACCTGCCGACATTGCTAGTGCTGCAAACCCGCCTGGCAGCCCTGATGAGCGAAGAGTCTCGTGCAGACGACCCCGCCCTGCAGGCACTGGCCAGTACAGTTGCCGAGCGAATTGCCCAGCACCACGCCTGGCAGGCATCCATGGTGTCGGAGGTCGAAAAGTCCCAGGCAACACTGCAGCAGTTGCTGACTGATGGACGTTTGCGTGAAGCGCAAAGTCTTTGGGATCGCAATCAGAATACATTAAAGAAGCTGACAGAAGCTGAACAGCTGCGCCTGCAGGAACTGCTCGCCCCGCTGAAAGCCGAGCTGACCAAATTACTGGACTGGAAGAAGTTCGCGGCATCAGAAAAGAAACGCGAACTGATCGAAAAAATGCGCGCGCTGACAACTGACGAGTCAGCCCCCGCTGCCAAGGCCAAACTGATCCGTGAGTTACAGGACGAATGGAAACTGCTGGGTCATTCAGATGACAACGATGAGCTCTGGCTGCAATTCAGTGAGCTGGGCAAAACTGCGTTTGAACCCTGTAAAGCCTATTTCAAAGAACGTAAAGAGAAACAGGCCGCCAACCTGATAGCCCGCACCAATATCTGTGAACAGCTTGAGGCATACGTCGCCACCCTGGCTGACAAGCCTGAACAGGCCATTGATCTTCAGGAAGCTGCCAAACTGGAACAGCAGGCACGCACAGACTGGAAAAAGTTTGCGCCAGTTGCCCAGAACAAGATCAAAGGCCTGCAGCAACGCTTCAATAACGTCCTGAATGCCCTCAAACAACAGAAGCGCTCTGCCCTGCAACTTCACAACGCTCAGAAACAGGCGCTGATCGACCAGGCCAAAGCGCTGGTGGAAGAGGCTGACCTGGCGGCGGCCATCAATCAGGCAAAACAGTTGCAGGCAGAGTGGAAAGCCCTGGGCCCGGGCTCCTATCAGGATGACCGCAAACTCTGGGCCGAGTTCAGAGGTGCCTGCGATGCTCTGTTCGCACGCCGAGACCAGGTGTCACGCGAGCAGCGCAATCAGGGCAATAAAGCCGAGAATGAAGCACGCAAGGTCCTTGGACAGCTCAGCGCCTTGCTGGCCCTCGACGACGAGCAGTTTGCAGACGCCAGAGCTCAGTATAACGACCTCAGCAAGGCTTTCAGGGCAGCACTTAGCCCCGACATGAAGGCTCAGCGCAAGAATCTCCAGGAGCAGTTTAATAAACTGGCCAGACGGTTTGATGCCAGAATGAAAACACTGCCCGACAGAAAAACCATGCAGCTGATGCAGCTGATTACGGCACGTGCGGAGTTCTGTCAGAAACTCGAAATACAGCTGCTGGGCAAAAAAGCGGTCACCGAGACTGCCGATGAAATCACTGCTCAATGGCAGGCCTTTGACTCAGTGGGTGACCCGGCACTTGGCAACCTCCTCGAACAGCGGCTTCAACAACTGCTTGCTCACGTCGCCGCAGCCCCGGACGACGGCAAGACCATCAAGGCAGCCGCACGGCAACAGGCAGACGCGATGCGATTACTCTGCGTGGATGCCGAGATCATGTGCGGTGTGGACTCCCCAACCAGCGATAAAGCACTGCGAATGCAGCAGCAGCTGAACCAGCTTCAGAAAGGTCTGGGAAGAATGCCTGCGACTCAGAAGGAACGACTGGAGAATGTGCAGCAGGCTGAGATGCAACTTATCTGCAGTGGTCCTCTAACCGAAATGGACCGCGTCTCATTTTCAGAGCGACTGCAACGCGTTCGCCAACGCGCCTGAAACAACCGTTAACGCCGGAAGCGGCTGACCACCGGATTGGCATACATGCGCAGGGCCAGCGGCTGAATTTCTTTCGGCATGGCCGCTATGCGCTGCTGAAACCGTTCGGCCACCACTGCATCCTGTGGCAGGCTGGCAAGCTGTTGCTCACATTCCTCGTTTAGTGCCGGCAGATCACTATCGCCCTGTTCACGCAACTGCCGATAGGCCATCAGATTGGTCTGTTGCAGACGATAGTTATTCACGACCTGCTGATCAATCATTGCCGCGACCTGTTCATCATCGTCGGTTTCAAGCTTCAGCTCTGATCCAAACGCAACATGCACATCACCCTTAAAGCCAACCATACCCGTTACGATACTGTCGATATCACTCTTTTCGGTTTTGATATACGTGCCAGTCGTCTGTTTCTGATAAAGCTCATCGGCTTTCATCGCGTCACAGGGATCAAACTGGTAAGAGATGGAAACCGGAACGATATGCAGCTCATTGAGTGACTGCGCAAGACCCGCACTGCGCTTATGCATGGCGAGCATTTTCAGCAGCGCCGTTTCGGTCCTGTCAATGCCATCTTTGGCGCGCCCCTCGCGCTGGGCAATCCAGACATTGCGATTGATCTCCACACAATGGTGAATATAGGCCGACAGCTGTTTGCTCGATTTCAGCAGCTCTCGTCCTTTCAGGGAGCGTTTCACAATAAAACTCTTGTTCAGCCGCATCAGGTCTGTAACAAATGGTCGCTTGAGCAGGTTGTCGCCAATCGCAATGTATAGAGTGTCAAAACCTGCGTGATACAGCATGTAATTGACAAATGCCGGGTCCATTGCGATGTCGCGATGGTTGCTGATAAAGAGATAGGATTTGTCCTTCGATAACTGGTCGAGACCGCTGTGGGTCAGCGCGGTTGTGGTCCGCTCGATCATGCGATCCATATAACCCGCAATCACATCCTGCATCGTAGCCACGTTGTGAACACTTCGCAGTTGCTGATGTAACTTGCGACGCGCCAGAAACTCCAGCACAGCTGGCAGCATGCGATGCGCCCGGGGGTAATTAAAATGGGCAATACTGCGGATGAAGTCTTTATCGGAAAGTAGCTGGTCCAGAACCGGCCTGATCTCGTCGTCATGATAAGGACGAATATCGTGGAATGGATCCTGTTGCTGTGTGTCTGCTAAAGACTCTGTCATTCGTTAGTCAGCCATGGCGATGCGAGTGCGCGCGATTCTACTCATTTTGCCAGTCTCAGGCAAACTGACTCGACCCATTGCTCCAGTGCGTCGAGTATCTGCAGCTTATCCGACGCTCCGCCAAGCTCCTGACGCAACAAAGAAATCTCCTGGCGGCACTGTTGCACACTGAGACCAGCCAGTGTGCCGGTATCATCAGGCTCTGCCAGCTGCAACCGCTGCCTGCAGAATTCCTGCCAGCGCTTCTGCTCCGTCGCATCAAGCGTGGACGGGAAGTTGCGCGCACGGTAGCGAAACAGCATTTCCGGCAATCGCCCATCGCGAAACTGAGCACTTATTGCAGAAAACTGTTGTTTCAGCGTCTGCGCGTCGAGCTGTCTGACCTTCTGTAACAGACGTTTGTCAGCGTCGCTGAAAAAACCACCACTGTAGATCATAAAGTCTGGATCAATCTGCACAGATGGCGCCTGCTCGCTGACCATGGCACTGGCAATCCGGCGCATGAAGTCCGGCTGAGAATGGATTTTCCCCCAGTGTTGGCGCGCAACTGACATGTCAATGCCCAGTTCCTGCATGCGCTGCTGGTCCAGTGTCGCCATTGGTGCCAGCATCGGGCTGCGATTGAGATGGACGGTAGTCACCGGCAGGCGTCGCTCCCCTTCTGACCGCTCTGACGCCGGCGTGAACATCGCCTGCCGGAGTGCCGACTCATCGCATTCGAGCCAGGGCCCGGGATCAATCATCAGGTCATAAAGCAATACACCATTTGCGTCAGTTGGGTGCGCAGCCAGTGGCATGGCTATTGTCAGGCAGCCTTGCGCAGCGGGGTACATGCCACTGACGTGCAGCACTGGCCGATGTGAGGCCAGATCCAGCTGGGCACGGACACTGTGTTTGCGCCGCAGCTCAAATGCGAAATCATAAAGTTTCGGTTGCGACTGTCTGACACAGCGAGCAAGACCGATGGTGGCACGCACATCTGCCAGCGCATCGTGTGCATTTGCATGATCGATCCCGTTGGCCCGGCTCAGATCTTCAAGACGGAATGAAACACCTCCGTCGCTTCGTTGCGGCCACTGCAGGCCCGCGGGACGCAGGGCATGACAAAGGCGCATCACATCCATCAGATCCCACCGGGAATTGCCATTCTTCCACTCACGTTCGTAGGGGTCGTAAAGGTTGCGATACAGCAGCTGACGCGTCATCTCGTCATCATAACCAATACTGTTGTAACCCACGCCACAGGTTTGTGGCTGGCTAAACTGCGCGTGAATCTGTCGGATGAACTCCGCTTCTGGCAGGCCTTCTCGCTGCGCCAGTTGCGGCGTAATCCCCGTAATCAGGCAAGCCTGAGGGTGAGGCAGATAATCGAGGGCTGGCTGACAGTAGATAATCAGAGGTTCACCAACCTCATTCAGGTCCATGTCAGTACGAATACCGGCAAACTGGCAGGCGCGGTCGCGACGTGCATCCGCGCCAAAAGCCTCGTAGTCATGCCAGTACAGACTGGGCCCTGAGCCATTACCTGCGTGTCGTGGGTGCTGATTGGAAGTCATGGCTCCGGAATATAGCACGAAGGCCGGTTATTGAAGCGCCTCAAGTGGTGTAAACTTGGCGGCAGCTATCATTCGCCTGGATTCGTTCCGGGCGCCTCACCATCTTTGCAGGGAAACCAGCTATGCATTTTCCAGGAGCCCACATCATCAGTGTGTCCCAGTTCGAACGCAGCGATGTCGAGCGCATCTTCGACGTAGCCAGCGCCATGCGCCCGTACGCGCACCGTGAACGGGTAACCAAAGTGCTTGATGGCGCCATTCTCGGCAATATGTTTTTCGAACCGAGTACCCGCACGCGCGTCAGCTTCGGTTGCGCCTTCAATCTGCTGGGCGGTGAAGTGCGAGAGACAACCGATATCAAAGCCAGCTCGCTGACCAAAGGCGAGTCTCTCTACGACACTGGACGTGTAATGAGCGGCTACAGCGACATCATCGTCATGCGCCACCCCCAGGCCGGCTCGGTCGCTGAGTTTTCAAGGGCCAGCCGGGTCCCGGTACTGAACGCCGGCGATGGCCCCAATGAACACCCCAGTCAGGCCCTGCTGGACCTTTACACCATCAAGCGCGAACTGATGTCACGCCAGCAGGGTATCGACGGCATGCATCTGGCCATGGTCGGCGACCTTAAGCACGGCCGCACGGTCCACTCACTGTCCCAGCTGGTCAGCCTGTACAGCAATATTCGCTTCACCCTGATTTCACCCAGGGAATTGCGCATGCCGGAGGAGATCGTTGAAGAACTCCGTCAGCGTGGTCACGAAGTTGTGGAAACCGAAGACATGGAGTCAGGCCTGACCGCCAATGACATCGTGTACCTGACGCGGATCCAGGAAGAACGTTTCGCCAGCAAGATGGAGGCCGACCTCTACCGGGGACGCTTCCGCCTTAACCAGGCAATCTACACACGCTACTGTCAGCCCAACACGGTCATCATGCATCCACTGCCCCGTGATTCTCGTGACGATGCCAATGAACTTGATAATGATCTGAACCAGCACCCCAATCTGGCCATTTTTCGCCAGACAGACAATGGAGTGCTGGTACGTATGGCATTGTTCGCGCTGACGCTGGATGTTGCAGATCAGGTTGATAAACACGCTCGCGACGTCAACTGGTATACAGAGCGCCGCTTCTGAGCCGTCAGGAGAGACACCCATGGACCTTCAGAACCTGTTGAGCACGATGGTAGCCAAAGAAGCCTCGGATCTTTTTGTGACCGTCGGTGCGCCGGCCAGCATCAAGGTTTTCGGCAAGGTCAGTGCGATATCAGACTCGCCCGTCAGCGAACGCGACACTGAAGCGCTGGCAAGCCACATCATGTCGAGCGAACAGGCCGAGCAGTTCCGGCGCGAGTCCGAAATGAATCTGGCATGGCTGGAACCGGACGTTGGCCGTTTTCGTGTCAATGTCTATCGCCAGCGCGGACAGACTGCACTTGTTTTCAGGCATATCAAGACTGAAATTCCCACGCCGCAGCAATTGGGACACCCTGACATTCTTAAACAGCTGGTCATGGAAAAACGCGGTCTGATCCTGTTTGTTGGCGGCACGGGCACCGGCAAGTCAACTTCACTGGCGGCTTTGATCAATCATCGTAATGCCCATGACAGTGGCCACATCGTCACAGTGGAAGACCCCATAGAATTCATCTATCCGCACCAAAAGTCTTTGATCAGTCAGCGCGAAGTAGGCATAGATACTCTCAATTATCAGAATGCCCTGAAAAACACCCTGCGCCAGGCACCCGACGTGATCCTGATCGGTGAAATCCGCGGCCAGGACACCATGGAACATGCGATCGCGTTTGCCGAGACCGGCCATCTCTGTCTGGCAACATTACATGCCAACAATGCCAATCAGGCTCTGGACAGAATTATCAATTTTTTCCCGGAAGAGCGTCATCGCCAGCTGTTTATGGACCTGTCGCTGAATCTTCGCGGACTGATCTCGCAACGGCTTATTCCTTCGACTGATGGTCGCAGGGCGGCAGCATTCGAAATCCTGCTCGGCACACCCAGGGTGACCGACCTTATTCGTCAGGGGAAAGTTGACGAGATCAAAGAGGTTATGGAGAAATCGGAAGAACAGGGTATGCGCACATTTGACTCAGCCCTGTTTGGCCTGGTCCGCGAAGGCAGAATTTCCATAGACGAAGCACTGCGCAATGCCGATTCCAAGAACAATCTGCGGCTGCGACTTGAACTGGCCGGTGGCGGGCAGCTGGGTACAGCTGCTGGTGTCAGCCGGCAGGACAACAGCACTCAGACCAAAAAGGAAAACACCGATTTCGATTACAGCGGATTGTCGCTGCGCCCCAAAGACTGAAGCTTCAGGGCGGCATTCTCACACCGCCATCCAGGCGGATCACCTCGCCGTTCAGATAGCGATTTCTGACAATGGATAGCGCCAGGTCGGCAAATTCTTCCGGCAAGCCCATCCGTTTGGGATACTGAATAGACTGCACCAGGGCGTCTCGAACCTGTTCAGGAGCCGCCTGCATCATCGGTGTTGAAAAGACACCGGGGGCGACTGTCATGATCCGTATCTGGTCGCGAGCCAGATCTCTGGCTATTGGCAGCGTCATGCCGACCAGTCCGCCCTTGGCGGCGCTGTACGCAGCCTGCCCGCGCTGCCCATCGAAGGCTGCCACCGAGGCAACATTGATAATCACTCCCCGGTCTGCATCACCCTCAAGCTCTCGCTGACACATGGCAGCTGCACACAGACGCAGCACGTTAAACGTGCCAATCAGATTTACATCGACAATTCGGCGAAACATATCAAGCGGCATGGGACCATCACGGCCCACGGTTTTGGCAGCACCGCCGATACCAGCACAATTGATATTGATATGCAGCCCGCCAAACTGTTGGATTGCAGAATCAACGGCACGCTGCACACTCTGCTCGTCTGTAATGTCGCCAGCCTGCCAGGCCACCTCCCCTGCCACGCTCGCTGCAGCTTCAAGCAGCCGTTCTTCATCTCGGTCAAACATCAGCACTTTCGCACCACCGGCGACCAGCGCCCGGGTAGCGGCAAGCCCAAGGCCTGAGGCAGCGCCTGTCACAAATGCTGTTTTTTCCTGAATCTCCATGGTAAAACCTCCGCATGCAGTCAATTATGCAAGCATGTAAGATGCGAACTGCTGAAGCAAGTGCTTATTGATAGCGCACTTAAAACAAGATCAACATCGGGTGAGAAAAACAACAATGACACCAAAATCAGACAACAACAGCATCCAGCAGTCGCAGGAAACTTCAGGCGGCCCGCTGCAGGGTCTGAAAGTTGTGGAGATGGCGGCCATCGGCCCGGTTCCGTTTACTGCAATGATGCTGGCCGACATGGGTGCCGACGTTGTTCGTGTCGAGCGCTCAAACAGCATAGACTCACGCTCGCTCAATGCCATGGATCGTGGTCGGCAGAATCTCACACTCAACCTTAAAAAAACTGGCGATCTTGAGCAGGCACGACGACTCATTGCACAGGCGGATGTATTACTGGAGGGATTCCGCCCTGGCGTGATGGAGCGGCTTGGCCTGGGGCCGGAGCAGTGTATGGCGGACAATCCGCGGCTCATCTATGGACGCATGACAGGCTGGGGCCAGCAGGGTCCTCTGGCTGCAGCGGCTGGCCATGATCTTAATTACATCGCCTTGAGCGGCGCCCTGCATGCCATGGCAGATGGAGAGACCCCACCGCGCCCACCACTCAACCTTGTTGGCGACTATGGTGGTGGCGGCATGCTTCTGATGTCGGGTGTGCTTGCTGCCCTGCATGAACGCACAAAATCAGCCAGGGGCCAGGTGATAGATGCCGCAATGAGTGACGGTACCGCGCTGTTGATGTCACTGCCCTATGCGCTGTATAACTCCGGACGCTGGACACAGCCACCAGGGAAAAATCTGCTCGATGGCGGTGCACCTTTCTATCAGTGCTATAAATGTGCCGATGGCAAATTTATCAGTATTGCCCCGATTGAACCTCAGTTCTATGAGGAGCTGCTGCTGCGTTGCGAAGTCAAAGCAAACAAGGAAAACACCCTGTTGTTTGAGCAAATGAATCAGCACAACTGGCAACGCATGCAGGAACAGCTCAAACATCTATTTGCAATGCGTTCCCGTGACCACTGGTGTGAATTACTGGAAGGAACCGACGCCTGCTTTGCACCTGTGCTCAGCATGTCGGAAGCGCCAGAGCACCCACACAACAGAGCACGCGAGACTTTTGTCAGCCTGGCTGGCCAATCAGGCAAATATCAACCTGCGCCGGCACCGCGCTTTTCACGCACCCCCTCCAGCTGCGGCGCAAGCCCCACTTTCACCGACATCGATTCCGTCATGCATCGCTGGTCGGCAGAATTGCCGTCGGTCAATACCCTTAACTCCGATACGGAGGCCGAACAGGTTGAGGCACTGCAGCAAGAAGTTCAGCACCTGAAGAGCAGACTGGAAAAGCTGCAAACCACTGATTCTTTGACCGGACTGAACAATCGGCACAGTTTTTCTGAACGATTGCGACAGGAACACGCCCGGATTCAACGCGGCGACCGCACTGCCTGTCTGCTGCTGGCCAACATCGATCATTTCCGGCATATCAATGAGCAATATGGCCACGAAATAGGTGATCAGGTACTGGTCAGATTCGCAGGGATCTGTAACAGCGTTTTTCGCCAGTACGATGTTGTCTGCCGCTGGGGCGACCGGGAGTTTCTTATATTACTGCCGGCAACAGACAAGCATCAGGCAGGAGCGGTGGCGGATCGTTTACACCAGACACTTACTGATATCAGTCTGGACGATGAAGAACAGTCCATGAAGCTAACCGTAAGCGTTGCCATCATTACCATGACGGCTGACAAAGATATTACCGTTTTGTTACGACAGCTCGACGACATGCTCACTGAAGCCAAATCGGCGGGGCGCAATGTCACTGTGCTTGATTGACCCACAACTCAATTGATCCGAAAAATCAAACCAGGGAATCTATATGCTGACGATTGACGAGTATCTCCAATACGACGCAACAGGACTGGCTCAGTTGTGCCGCAAAAGGGAAGTTACTGCCGAGGAGATGTTGACCATTGCCTGTGCGAGGGCAGACGCCGTCAACCCTGACCTGAACGCTTTGGTACATCGTGCAGACACATCGGCAATGGAACTTGCCAGGCGACAGGATCACGAGCCAGGTACTGGGCCACTGGCGGGTGTTCCATTTGTGATCAAAGAGGTCAATGCCGTCAAGGACTGGCCGTACACACGCAGCACGCCATTGATGCGGGACAATGTCGCCCGTCAGCACAGCCGGATTGCACAACGCTACTTCGATGCCGGGCTGCTTCCTTTTGCCAGCAGCAACACGCCAGAGCTTTGCCTGACCATTACCACAGAGTGGTCACTGTTTGATCTGTGCCGCAATCCGCATAACCTGGAGTTCAGTGCCGGCGGCAGCAGCGGCGGCTCTGCCAGTGCCGTCGCTGCCGGTATTGTGCCCGCTGCCGATGCCAGCGATGGTGGTGGTTCCATACGCGTGCCAGCCGCCTGCTGCGGGCTGATTGGTCTAAAACCAAGTCGCGGACTGACCGTAACTGAACCTGATGTGGGTAACGCCTGGAGTGGCATGAGCGTCAGCCATGTTGTCTGCCGTTCGGTGCGCGACAGCGCCGCGTTTCTGGATATACAGAAGCTGTCCAGGCCGGACCTGTTTGCCCTGCCACCACAGCCTTCAAGCTTTACTGATGCCTGCCAGCGGGCTCCAGGCCAGCTGACTATCGCGGTGCAGCTGGAACACCCGGGTGGTGGCGATATTGACCAGGAATGTCAGGCGGTCGTAGAAGAAACCGCCAGTAGATGCGAAGCCATGGGACATCAGCTTGCGCTCGCCGCGCCGCCCGTGGACTACGCAGCTGCAGGCAGAGCCATGGCAGTACTTATCAACATTCATGCAGCCCAGATCATCGCACCCCTGCTGGAGCAAAAACAGCTGGAACTAAAAGACGCACAGTTGTCCGAGTCAGTGGTACGAATGGTCGCGCGCGGCATCAAGGCCACGGCCCGTGAGTACCTGCAGGCAGTCGACACACTAAAAACGATAGAACGGCAAATAGCAGACTTTCACCAGCACTATGACCTTGTACTGTCTCCGGTGCTGGCCCGCCCGACAGCCCCTCTGGGCTGGCTGGACATGAACAGCCAGGACGTGCGCGAATACGCCAGCCGCTATGCCGCTTACAGCCCGTTTACTGCGCTGTTCAACGGCACCGGCCAGCCCAGCATCTCACTGCCGCTGGGGCAGAGTCAGCAGGGTTTGCCCATCGGGGTCATGTTCAGTGCCGCCTGGGGAGGCGATCAGACGCTGCTCCAACTGGCCAACACATTAATTGAGGGCGTTGTGCCGATTGCTGCAAGCTGACCCTGCTGTTGTTATAATGCGCGCCTTTTTGGCACCGATTGTTTGTTGAAAGGTGCGTTATTGTCGGCACGCGATACCTGGCAAGCCGATTTTTTGTCAACCATTCACCTACTGACACAGGATACTGATCGAAGATGAGCAAAACCAAGTTTTCCCGCTGGCGCCCTCACCCATGGCACGGCATTGCTGCTGGCCCGGATGTTCCGCGTATTGTTACCGCCTACATTGAAATCAGCCCCTTTGATCAGATGAAGTACGAAATTGACAAGGATTCGGGATACCTGTGCGTCGACAGACCCCAGCCGACCTCCGCACAACAACCCACACTGTACGGATTTATCCCGCGGACCTACTGCGGCGATCGTGTACGCGACCTGATGCCTGGTGCTGAATGTGGCGACGGTGACCCGCTGGACATCTGTGTAATCAGCGAGCGGGCCATAGACCGCACTGAAATTCTGATGAAAGCGAAAGTGGTTGGTGGCCTGCCAATGAACGATGGTGGTGAGGCGGATGACAAAATTGTTGCCGTCCTCGTTGATGACCCGGCGTTTGGCCATGTCAATGAAATCAGCGAGCTGCCGCCCATCATGATTCACCGCATCGCCCACTACTTCCGCACCTACAAGATGGTGCCCGGCAAAGAAAACAAGGTCACAATCGGCGAGCCTTACGGCTTCGACCGCGCCGCTGAAGTCATCGCAGCGTCAATGGCCGACTATGATCAGGACTACGGTCACCTGCAAGATCAGGAGTGATTGCGAACGGTCAGGCTTTTAGTCCATGCCTGACCGCAGTAACCTCGGCAAGGATCGCGATTGCGATCTCAGCCGGGGTTTTGCTGCCAATCTGGAAACCAATCGGCGCATGCAGCCGATTGATCTCGTCCTCAGACAGTCCCAGTTCCGGCAGTCGCTCGCGTCGATTGGAAGAGGTCCGGTCAGAGCCCATAGCGCCAATATAAAATGCCGGCGTTTTCAGGGCTTCCATCAATGCCATATCATCAACACGCGGATCATGCGCCAGGGCAATGATGCCGCTGTAGGGATCGCTGAACCCATCACGTACCAGATCGTCCGGCAACTCTGTCGACAGGTGCACCCCCTCGACGTGCCAGTTGTCCAGGTAGGCGGGGCGTGGATCACAAAGCGTCACCTCATAGTCCATTACCAGTGCCAGTTCTGCCACATAGCGGGCGACATCTCCGGCACCCAGCAACAGCAGTTTGTAGCGCGGACTGAGACTGTGGATCATCTGTTGCTCATCAACCAGCACCGCCTCGTCCGAGGTTTCATCAAGTGTGGTCACCGTTCCGGAGGCCAGGTCAACGCGACGGCTGATGGGACGATGGTTGTTGAGCGCCTGGTCCAGCGCATCGAAAACCTGGCGCTGTGCGTCGTCCGGCGCCAGGAACTCTACCAGCACGTGCAGTTGTCCACCACAGGGAAGGCGCAGGCGCGCCTGCTCTTCAGCGGACACGCCATAGTGAACCACAAAGGGCCTGGGATTTTCCTGGTATTGTTGCTTCAGGCTGCCGTCCCGGAGCTGCTGCAAAAAGTCTTCTTCAATACAGCCACCAGAAATCGACCCGACCAGCTCGCCGTCCGGCGTGCAGGCCATCATGGCGCCGACAGGGCGCGGTGACGAACCCCAGGTCTTGAGGATGGTACATAACCAGACGGCTTTATCCTGACGAAGCCAGGCGGCGACCCGGTTGATGATGTGGTGTTGACTGCTTTGCATAACTATCCTGACATTTTGAGTTTGAGCGATACTACGTTCAACGCAGCGATGACAGATTCCTCAGACATAGCGCGTCTTCCAGCTGCCCCGCATGAACAGCACAATGCCCAGAACACTCATCGTGGCATCGGCAATAAAGACAGACCAGTATACACCCTCTGGCCCCCAGCCGGCTCCCTGGGAAAGGCTCCAGGCAAGTGGAATCTGCACGATCCAGAAGGCGGTTACGTTCATCCAGGTCGGGGTCATGGTGTCACCGGCGCCGTTAAACGCCTGTGTTACCACTGAGCCTATCGCCAGAAAGACAAAACCATAACTGAGGATACGCAGGCTCTGGATGCCGTTTCTGACTACCTCGGGGTCCTGGCTGAAAAAGCTCATGACCCAGGACGGCATCAGTATCAGCACCAGCGCCACTGATCCCATGTACATCAGGTTGTAACGCGCCACCTGCCAGACTGTGCGTTCTGCCCGATCTGGTTTGCCGGCCCCCAGGTTCTGCCCCACCAGGGTCGCAACAGCATTACTGAGGCCCCAGGACGGCAGGATCACAAACAGAATGACACGGATGGCAATCGTGTAACCTGCCACTGCATCGGCACTGTTCAGCGAGACCAGACGCATCAAAAACACCCAGCTCGCTGTCGCAATCAGGTACTGCGCAATACCACCAACTGATATCCGGCAAAGCTGCAACACAATGCCGAGTCTGAGTACCAGATCAGACAAAGCCACCCGAATACGGCGGTTGTGCGAGCACAGATAATAAAGCTGGTAGGCAACCCCGACGCCACGGCCAATATTGGTGGCAACAGCAGCACCCGTCAGCCCCATTTCCGGGAACGGACCCCAGCCGTAAATCAGCATTGGGTCCAGCACAATGTTGATCCCGTTGGCCAGGACCAGCGAACGCATGGCGATACTGGCATCACCCGCACCCCGGAAGATGGCATTGTTGAGGAACAGAAAAACAATAGTGAACGCGCCACTGAACATGATGCGCGTATAGGTTTCGCCCGTGGCGATGACATTGTCACTGGCACCCATCAAGGCAAGAATGCGATCAGCGTAAAAGAACCCGAGCACCCCCACTACGCTCGATACAAACAGACCAATCCACAGCGCCTGCCCGGCCGCCTGCGCTGCAGCGAGTTTGTTCTGCTCACCGATTCGCCGTGCCACCAGTGCGGTTGCGGCCATACTGATGCCAATCGCGACGGCATACAGCAGAGAGATTACTGCTTCGGTCAGGCCAACGGTAGCAACCGCATCTGCTCCGAGACCTGCAACAAAAAAGATATCCACGATCGCGAACACCGATTCCATGGCCATTTCCAGAATCATGGGAACGGACAACAGGAAGGTGGCGCGTGCGATCGAGCCTTCTGTGTAGTTGATGCTGGCGTTACCCACCAGCGCTTGTTTGAACAGGCTCAGACCTGCTTTTAATTTTGCAAACATGTTTCAAATCCGGTCGTCGGACGCAGTCGCGCCAGCCGCTGTCGGCTTCATTCCGATGTGCTGAAAACTCTGACTGGTCGGAAATACAAAAGGTCGGGTATGTGGAACCCGGGTTTAATACCGAAGGTGAAACAATGAGGCGGGGTTTAATGAGAAAGTGAAATGCGTCGATGCGGAGCGATCACATTAAATTCACAACACTCCTTGTCTCACCAGGCTGCTGCTATCTTTAGTCGTACCAGCTTCATGGAAATCTACTCCTGTGTAGTTACTCAATAGAGTTGGGCGAAGTATAATCCCGAATTCTGTCGCTTGTCTTTACCTAAATTTGTCACAGTGTGTTACAGTAGCGAGCTTTTGACATCGACTGCCTGCAACGTATCGGAACCACCCACGGATGACCTTACCAGTACTAATATGTGACGACTCCAGACTGGCACGACGCCAGATGGCACGATCACTCCCGGAACACTGGGATGTAGAAATCACCTTTGCCGAGAACGGCCAGGAAGCCATCGACATGATCCGCCAGGGCAAGGGCGACCTGCTGTTTCTGGATCTCAACATGCCGGTAATGAACGGCTACGAAGTGCTGGAAATCATTCGCCAGGAAGACCTGCCAACACTGGTACTGGTGGTTTCAGGCGATATACAGGCAGAGGCTCGACGGCGCGTCATGTCCAAGGGGGCACTGGACTTCATCAAAAAGCCAGTGACCGCTGATCAGATTCAGGAGCTGCTCGAGCGCTATGGCATCTATGATGCCGCTGCCAATGAAGACGCCCACGCTCACATTGTTGACGGTGACACGCTGCAATCACCTGACTTCAAGGAGGCTTTCCGCGAAGTCATCAACGTCGCCATGGGACAGGCTGGCAGCCACCTAAGTGACCTGCTCGACACCTTTATAGGGCTGCCGGTCCCCGATGTACTGGAGTGTTCCTATAAAACATTGCCGCGACACCTCAGCTATGCAGATGGAACCGGCATGAGTGCGGTATCCCACGGCTTCAGTGGCAATGGCATCGCTGGCGAGGGTGTGCTGCTGATGCGGACCGACCAGATGAGCAAACTGCGCACACTGGTTGCCAGTGATTTGCCCGAGCAGGCTGACAGCGAAGCCGGTATTCTGACTGATCTGTCTGAACTACTGGTCGGGGCCTGTCTGAAAGGCATCAGCCAGCAGCTCGATCTGGATTTCAACCATAGCTACCCTGCTGTGCTGGGCCACAATCTGCAATGCGCTGAATTACTGGACAGTGAGCACAACGAACAGGATGTGCTCGCCGTCACCATCACCTATCAGATGATGCATCCGGTTCTGGAGTGTCACCTGCTGTTGTTGCTGACTTCCGATTCCATACCCGCACTGACCAGTCGCGTTCAGCTGATCAGTGCGTCCGATTGATGAGACACCTGCATGCCACTTCAGACAATGTCATCCGAATCCCCTGACAGCACTCAACGCCTGCATCTGCTGATGCAACTGTTGCAGACACTCGACAACGGCCTGATCCTGCTGGACGAGAATTACAACGTACAGTTGTGGAACAGCTTCATGGAGAACCACAGCGGCATCCCCATCAGTGACGCCCGTGAACGCAATCTGTTCGAGCTGTTTCCTGACCTGCCGCGCAGCTGGCTGACCCGGAAAATTGACTCTGTTTTCAAGCTTCAGAGCCGGGCGTTCTGCACCTGGGAGGAACATCCCAGACTATTTGATTTCAAGAGCACACGTCCGCTGACAGGTCACTCAGGCAAGATGTACCAGAACGTCACGCTGATCCCGCTTCATGGACTCAATAACACGGTTTCCCAGGTCTGTCTGCTGATCTATGACGTGACTGAAATAGCCACCCGGAAAAAGGAGCTGGAGGCCGCCAATGACACGCTCAAGCGTGTCAGTCGTACCGACAAGCTGACAGGTGTCTTTAACCGTGGCTATTGGGAAGAATGCCTTGAGCAGGAATTCATGCGTTGCCAGCGCAGCCAGCGGCCTGCCTGTCTGATCATGTTTGATATCGACCACTTCAAGGAATTCAATGACACACATGGTCATCAGGCCGGTGATGAGGTTCTGAGGGTGGTGGGCCGACTGCTTAAACGCTTTCGGCGCTCTACAGATACCGCTGGTCGCTACGGTGGCGAAGAATTTGGCATCATTCTGCCCGAAACCGATATCGACCAGGCATTGATCTACGCGGAGCGTCTGCGTAAAAAACTCGCCGATACAGTAATAGAATGGGAAGAAAAATGCCTGCGTGTAACAGTAAGTCTGGGCATCAGCGCGCTCGACGCTGAAATGAACGCCTATCAGGCGTGGATAGAAAAGAGCGACCAGGCGCTTTATCTGGCCAAAAACGCAGGACGCAACCAGACACACGCCAGTAGAAGCTAAGCCCGGCCTGTCAATCAGTTAACCGAATAAATCGAACGGCGAGTGCTGCTGTTCGAGCACCAGCAACTGCCGCTTGCAGGCCAGCCCTCCCCCAAACCCGGTTAATGAGCCGTCACTGCCAATAACGCGGTGGCAGGGAATGACTATCGGGATGGGATTCTGCCCATTGGCTGCACCAACTGCACGGCTGGCATCAGGCCTGCCTATCTGCCTGGCGATGTCACCGTAACTGGCTGTGGCGCCATAGGGAATCTGTTGCAGGGCCTGCCAGACCTGGCGTTGAAAATCAGTGCCCTGCGGCGCCAGATTCAGATCAAAAGATTTTAACTCACCGGCGAAGTAAGCCTGAAGCTGTTGCTTTACCTGTTTGAATGCTTCATTACGACGCATCCAATCAGGTTGAGGCTGACGCGCAGCCTTGCCAGAGGGAAAACCAATCAGCCTCAGTGCACTTCCATCTCCGGCCAGCAGCAGACTGCCGACCGGAGATTCATAGACACTATAGTAAGTAGTGCTCACTGTTGTGAGCGCAGCTCATCTGACAGCGCAATCGCACGGGAAATGACATATTGCCGGATAGCGGCAGAGTCCGACGCTTCCAGCTGGCCGGCGAATGAGACCATGCCGCCATCAGCCAGTTCACCTTCCAGCACTACAGCATCCCACTCCTCAAGGTCATGTAGACGATCGGAGTAACGCAGATCCGGGAACACGCCGGCGCCATCACTGGCCGCATTGTTACCGTGACAGACGCTACAGAAGCGACCGTAAGTCTGCTCGCCCTGAGCCAGCATCTCATTGTTGGCAACCAGCGCAGGAGGATTCAGCTCCTGCTCTTCCGCTACCGCGATTTCTGTCGGCAACTGGTGGTCGCCGGACAGTGCGTAGACCAGCACACGGGAGTTGTTGCTGGATTCACGCGTGGTAGATCCAATCGCCCCCGGTCCAACCTGTGGCAAGGCGCGTGAACCTGTCACTACCGCAACATACTGCGTGCCATCCAGCATGTAGCTGATCGGCGCGGCAACGGTGTGGGATTGCGTGATATGCGACCACAGGCGCTCACCATCGGTATCGCGATAGGCAACAAATTCGCCAGCCGCATTGCCCTGGAATACCAGGCCGCCGGCAGTGGACATCACACCGGCTGCTGCAGTCGGCACCAGCTGCGGCTGACGCCACACCTCGCGCTGCGCTACCGGATCCCAGGCCAGCAGGTAGGCACTGCGCTGCGGCGCGGCGTCGCCGGCCGCTGCTACCAGACGTGCGCCTTCAGCCATGTCGGTACCAGTGTTCCAGCCGCGCTCTGATCTCTCGAATTCGGGCTGGGCAACGTAACCCATATAATTTTCGGTTGCTGGCAGATAAACCAGATTGGTTTTCTGGCTGAATGACATGGGATACCAGTTGTGTCCACCCAGCGCTCCGGGCGACACAATGACTGGCACACCTGTTTCGTTGTAGCGCGCCTCAGGAATTTCGACGGGTCGGCCGGTTTCCAGGTCAATATGGCTGGCCCAGGTGACCGGTACAAAGTTCTCGGCAGACAGCAGACGTCCCGTCAAAGCATCCAGGACATAGAAGAAACCATTTTTGGGCGCCTGCATCACAACCCGACGTGTTTCACCCCCGATATTCAGGTCAGCTACGATGATCTGCTGGGTAGCCGTATAGTCCCAGGTCTCGCCAGGTACGGTCTGATAGTGCCAGACGTAACTGCCGTCATCAGGATTGACCGCCACAATTGAGGTCAGGAACAGGTTATCACCGCCGCCGGGGCTGCGCAGTGACTGGTTCCAGGGAGAACCGTTGCCCACACCGATGTAGAGCAGGTTTGAATCGGGATCGTAGGCCATGGAGTCCCAGACGGTGCCACCGCCACCCATGACCCACCACTCACCGGTCCAGGTATCAGCCGCCCATTCCAGTTCCGGCTGTTCAAATCCATCCTCAGGATTGCCCGGTACCGTGAAGAAGCGCCACATTTCGTCGCCATTGTTGGCATCATAGGCGGTGATGTAACCACGTACGCCGTATTCACCACCGCCATTGCCGATAATGACCTTGCCATCAATGATGCGCGGCGCGCCGGTGATGGTATAGGGCTGGCTCTGATCCGTGGTTACCACGCTCCACACCTGTTCGCCGGTGTCGGCGTCAAGCGCAATCAGTCGACCATCCAGCGCGCCGAAAAAGACTTTGCCATCCCACACTGCAACGCCACGATTGACCACGTCACAACAGGCGTCAACGCCTCGCGCTCGATCCACTTCCGGATCAAACTCCCAGAGCAGCTCGCCTGTGCGGGCATCATAGGCTTTCACCATACTCCAGGCGGTGGTGACGTAGAGAGCACCATCCACCATGATGGGTGTTGCTTCCTGACCTCGGCTGGTATCGAGATCTGCCGCCCACACCAGCCCCAGATCCGCGACAGTGTCTTCGTTGATCTGATCCAGCGGTGAGTAGCGTTGCTCCCAGTATGTGCGTCCAGTGGACATCCACTGGCCGGGTTCGTTATCAGCGTTAACCAGTCGTTCAGTAGTCACGGACGCCTGATAGGCCGGATAGGATGGCACGTCCACCGGTGCACTTTGCGTTTGCGCGGGCGCAGTCTGCTCTGCAGGACCACAGGCTGCCAACAGCAAGGCGGCAGCCGCCACCAGACCCAAGTGTGTTTGTTTGTTCATCTATTCCCCCTGCTCACAGCAGACTGTTTTGTTATTTTTCGAGTTATTGTTCAGATCGCAGCTTGAACACCAGAATCGCATTGCCGGGCATCTGGCTGAATGTTGCGTAACCGGAACTCACTACCATGTATTCGCCAGACAGGACTGGACCGGTGGCATCGATGGAACCACCGCGTGTCTCCACATTATTGATGGTCTGATAGTCCTGAACCGTGTTGAATTCCCAGACCAGCTCACCGGTCTGCGCATCGTGCGCAAACAGATGACCATTCAGTGAACTGGCAATCACAACATCGTCACCGCTGGTAACCGGGCCAGAATAGGCCTCCATGCAGCCCTGCTGCCCTTCCTGGCAGCGCTCGGGTGCCGGTGCGTACCAGAGCACTTCACCAGTTTTCATGTCCACAGCGTGCAGACCTGGCATCGGTGTGACACCGTTGTTGGTCAGGCCTCCGCGATCAGAAACCGGCACATACAGCACATCACCATCAAAACTCATGCCCCAGTGGATGCCACCCAGGGCTCCGCCACGGCCAACGCGTGTTGACCACAGCAATTCGCCATTGTTATCCGGATCCAGTCCGACCACGACCGCACCCTTGGTGCCGGCGACTACAATATCCTGCCCGTTGGACAGGGTGGTTGTCACGATGGGCGCACCGATGTCGACATCCGGACCAGCATCCGGGCAGTTGGGATGCTCTCGCCCCAGCGCACAGGCCATGGTGAAAGCATCGTCGGGTGTCGTCTGATGGATCCATTCGATATCACCACTGTCCATGTTAAAGGCAATCACAGAGTCACTGCTGTTGCTGGCCGGGCGACTGTAGTTCTGTCCGGTACCCGCATAGACGATGCGGCGCTCCGGATCAATGCTCGGAGCCTGCCAGATAGGCGCGCCCGAGGGTGCATAGAAAGGGTTGCCGAGACTGTTTTCGCCAACCCGTGTCGCTTCCTCCATGACATAGGTATGCCACAGCTTGATACCCGTATCGAGATCAAACGCCGCCACATTGCCACGGAAAGTACAGCAGTGATGGTCAGGTCGGCCGGCAGCACTGACTTCTGCCGAAGACACCGGCACAAATATTTTGTTGTCATACACAACCGGCGAGCCTGTGCTCACAGCGTAGGGATGCGGATCAACCTCTGCACTCCACTTCAGCTCACCAGTCCGCGCATCGAGGACATGAAGCTGGTTCGAGACATCGGCGATCACAGCCAGCCAGGTATCGTGTGTACTGGAGAACGCGATAGTGACCGCCGCGCGTACTTCGCGCGGCGCCTCATACGTCCAGTAATCACAACCGGTATCCAGATTCATGGCACGCACTTCACCACTGGTGCTACCCAGGATCATCACATCATTAATGATAGTCGGCTGAGCACGCGCGACGGAGGCGTTTTCCAGCCCGTATGCCCAGACCAGCTCCAGCTGATCAATATTGCTGGCATTAATGGAGGTGCCCGTCGCAGCCTGGTGGCGGGGATTGCTCAAACCATTACCCCAGCCATTCCAGTTACTGGCTAGTGACAGGTCGAATTCCGGCATGGGCAGTTCACAGCGGGAAGATGCGAGGGACATTTCAGTGCTCTCCTCGCGCATCGGTTCACCCGCCAGAAATTCGGACAGGGCAATTCGCTGTTCGGCCGTCAGCGCGGCTCCCTGCGGTTGCATGATGCCTTCAGTCAAAGCTTGAAAAATGCTGTTTGCGGTATAGGTTGTCAGTGAGTCGCGTGGTGGTGTCCGGTCATCCTGGGGGGCGGTATGACACATGGCACAGTACTGGGTATAAAGACTGTCACCATCCAGATTTTCCGCTGCCTGAACACCAGCCACCAATGAGACATTGGCCAGCAATGAGCCTGCGAACAGCGATGCGAGCAAGCGCCGACTGTGTTTTAACATACCACTCCCCTATCAACATAAAACGTCATATTAGGCGTAAACATCTCTGGTTTACTGTAATCAATAATGCCCTTGTGAAAACGACCGGCAAGGCAAATGATCTTATCCTTTGATGTTACCGCAATCGCCCATTAAAGCGAACATATGATCGATCTGCCGAGTGGTGGATACGGCAAAGTCATACGCTTCTGGCCCTCAGACAGCCCGATGGTGTATAGTTCGCGGCAAGAAAGTCCCTGCCATAACAAGCACATGCAAGCCCTGAAGGAGTGACAGCCGATGAGTAACGATAAGACACGCAAATACTCCAGCCAGGTTGTCGATGGTGTCGAACACGCGGCGAGCCGCGCCATGTTGCACGCCGTCGGCTTTACGCGCGAAGACTTCCGCAAACCCCAGGTCGGAATTGCCTCCACCTGGAGCATGGTGACACCGTGCAACATGCATATCAACGACCTTGCCGAGCACGTCAATCGGGGTGTCGACAGTGCCAGCGGCAAGGGTGTCATCTACAACACGATCACCATATCGGACGGTATATCCATGGGCACCGAAGGCATGAAGTACTCTCTGGTGTCGCGAGAAATCATAGCCGACTCGATCGAAGCGGTGTCTGGCTGTATGGGCCACGACGGTATTATTGCTATTGGCGGCTGTGACAAAAACATGCCTGGCTGCCTGATGGGGCTGGCAAGGTTGAACCGCCCTTCTCTGTTCATTTATGGCGGCACCATCCTGCCGGGCAGGAACCACACTGACATCGTCTCGGTTTTTGAAGCGGTGGGTGGTCATGCAGCTGGCAATGTCTCCGATATCGAACTGCGCCAGATCGAGGAAACCGCCATCCCCGGCCCCGGCTCCTGTGGTGGTATGTATACAGCCAACACCATGGCCTCAGCCATTGAAGCACTCGGCATGAGCCTGCCCAACAGTTCGGCCCAGAATGCCATATCCAAAGAGAAGCAGGACGACTGCCTGAGAGCGGGTGCGGCCATCATGAATCTGATCGAACGGGACATCAAACCGTCCGATATCATGACCAGGGCAGCCTTTGAAAATGCCATCAAGGTCGTCATTGCACTTGGCGGGTCCACCAATGCCGTATTGCACCTGATTGCCATGGCACACACGATAGGCGTGACCATCACGCTGGATGATTTCAGCAGGATCGGTAAAACCACACCGGTGCTTGCCGACCTGCGCCCCAGCGGCCAGTTCCTGATGTCCGAACTGATCGAGATCGGCGGCATTCAGCCATTGATGAAGCGCATGCTGGATGCCGGCATGCTGGATGGAAACTGTCTTACGGTAACGGGTAAAACGCTGGCGGAAAACCTGGCCGACGTGGCACCCTACCCGGACGACCAGAAAATCATCTACCCCTTCGACAATCCCATCAAGAAAGACAGCCACCTGGTGGTCATGAAGGGCAACCTGGCCCCCGAAGGCGCCGTCGCCAAGATCACCGGCAAGGAAGGCCTGACCTTTACCGGACGGGCACGCGTATTTCAGTCGGAAGAAGAGTCACTAAAGGGTATTCTTGATGGCAGCGTTGTCTCAGGTGATGTGATTGTTATTCGTTACGAAGGCCCGCGTGGTGGACCCGGCATGCGTGAAATGTTAAGCCCCACTTCTGCCATCATGGGCCGTGGCCTTGGCAAGGATGTGGCGCTGATCACGGACGGCCGGTTCTCTGGCGGCAGCCATGGATTCGTGGTTGGCCATGTGACGCCGGAGGCATTTGCCGGTGGCCCCATCGCCATCGTAGAGGATGGCGACCAGATCACCATTGACGCTGAGACATACCAGATCACACTGCATATTGACGACAGCGAAATAGAAAACAGGTTGAAAAGCTGGCAGCCCCCAGCCCCTCGCTACAAGCGCGGTGTGCTGGCAAAATACGCGCGCACCGTTGCCTCGGCGTCCGAAGGTGCCGTTACTGATCGCGACATCTAAAGGGGCACCAGTATGCTGATTCGATACCAGCTTGATAAACAGCGACATCTGATACCCAGCCAGGGCGAGATTACCAGTGAGTCACTGGCCGCGGCGATGTGGCTGGATCTGGTCAACCCGGACGATGACGAACGTAATCTGATCGAAAGCCTGCACAGCCAACCGCTGCCTGACACTGAAGACGTTGAGGAGATCGAGGCCTCCGCGCGCTCCTATCAGGACGAAGCCGGCCTGCACGTTCACTCGCTTTTCCTGCACAAGAGCGATGAGCGCCATCGCAATACCAGCGTTGCCTTTACCTTAACTGACACGCAGCTTATTACACTCAGAGAGCGGGAAATTCCTGCGTTCCGTCTGATGCGCATGCGCGGTCGGCGTCTTCGCGGACTGGCGGAAGATCCGGTAGCCATTCTGCTCAGCCTTTTCGAAATCAAGATCGATGACCTGGCCGATACGCTGGAAGAGGTTTATACCCAGCTTGAGGAAACCAGCAATCTGGTACTCGAAGATAACGACACAGATATAGAGGACGCACTGGACGAACTGGCCCGCCAGGAAGACACCAACGGCAAGGTCCGTCTCTGCCTGATGGATACCCAACGGGCGCTAAGCTTCCTGCTGCGTCGGGGCAAACTTTCCGCAGTCCACGCTGAAACCGCACGCGAGCTGCTGCGTGACATTGATTCACTGTTGCCACATAACAGTTTTGTATTCGACAAAATCAACTTCCTGATGGACGCTGCCCAGGGTTTTATCAGCATCCAGCAGAACCAGATCATCAAGACATTCTCTATCGCCGCTGTGGTGTTTCTGCCGCCCACAGTTATTGCCAGCATATATGGCATGAACTTCGACTTTATTCCGGAGCTGGAATGGAGCATGGGCTACCCCTGGGCACTTGGCCTGATGGTGCTGTCGGGTGTCGCACCCTATGTATTCTTTAAACTGAAAGGCTGGCTGTAACGTAAGAACGCTGCAAATAACAAAAAACCACAAGTGATGGGGTCATCATGAAGTCTACCTGGCACGCGCTGGTCAATCGATCCATCAATATCCGTCAGGGTGAAGGTCCGTCGCTGTTTTTGTCAGCCCTGTATTATTTCCTGCTGCTCTGTGCCTATTACATTATCCGCCCCATTCGCGATGATATGGGCGCCGCTGGCGGTGTCGATAACCTCGCCTGGCTGTTTACCGGCACGCTGATCGGCATGATGCTGTTGCACCCTGTGTATACCGCCATGGTGGCGCGTTATACCCGAAGGCAGTTCATTGCCCTGGTTTATCGTTTTTTTATTGCCCAGCTGATCATATTCTATCTGGCCTTTCAGGCGCTTGATGGCGTCAGTGAAGTCTGGGCCGGCCGTGTGTTTTTTCTCTGGGCCAGCGTATTCAATCTGTTTGTGGTGTCGGTGTTCTGGTCGCTGGTCAACGATGTATTCCGCCCCTCGCAAAGTAAACGGCTGTTTGGTGTCATAGCGTTCGGCGGCACCGCAGGCGCCCTGATGGGGTCAACGATTACCTCCATCCTGTCATCAGCACTGGGGCCGGTCACTCTGCTGCTGGTGTCAGCTGCGCTGCTGGAAGTCGCCGCGCGCGTTTCACGCTATCTCAGCGACAACGAACAGATTCTGGCCATGGCTGCCATCGACGATGAGGCAGCAGGTAAGGACAAAGACATGCGGGATATCGAAAGACCCGATTCCGCTACCCTCACGCAACAGGTCAGCGCCAAACAGACAGAAGTCATCGGTGGCAGTGTCTGGGAGGGACTTGCTCATGTGATGCGCTCTCCTTACCTGCTCGGTATCGCGCTACTGATGCTGATGTTTACCATCGTGTCGACCTACCTGTATTTCGCGCAGATCGCCATCGTCAATGAAGCTCTCGGTGATGACCGGGCTGCCCGCACACAGTTATTTGCCAATCGTGACCTGGTGGTTAACGCCATAACACTGATCGTGCAGATGTTCCTGACTGGCCGCATTCTACGCTGGCTGGGCATCGGTGTGAGCCTGGCATTACTGCCTATCGTGAGCTTTGTCGGCTTCGGCATGCTCGCCGTTGCACCAGTATTACTCGTGGTGATTACTTTCGACGTGATCAGGCGCGCCGGCAACTTTGCCATTCAGCGCCCGGCGCGTGAGTCGCTGTACACGGTCGTGTCGCGCACTGACAAATACAAGGCCAAAAACTTCAACGACACCTTTGTCTATCGGGTTGGCGATCAGGTCGGTGCCTGGTCATACACCGCCATGGCATGGTTTGGCATGGGACTGACGGGTCTGGCCTTGACCATGCTGCCAGTGTCACTGTTATGGTTTTTCCTTGCGCTGTGGCTTGGCCGCAAATACAAAGATACCTATCAGGAGCAGACAGACAGCCGCTGATCAGAAGTCGATGACCCCGATCAGCGAAATATTTCTTCTTGAGCGACGATCACGTGTGTGATGGTAATAATCGTAGAACACCTGAACACGCTTGCCACGTGCCAGCTGTCTGACAATTCCGACTGTTCCTGTCACAACAGAGCGGTCATCAATTGGAAAGGCCATATTGGTATCAAACTGGTAATCGTAGGCCAGTTCACCAAACATGCTCCAGTCGCTTCCCTCGCGGAAAGAACGGCTGACATTAACACCACTGCGCAGCAATGAGAGCCGCTCATGACGACCAAAGGGCTCAGAGGTCTGTCGCCCGAGGCTGTCAGTAAACTGCTCGTAGCGATTGTCCAGCATCTGCAGACTGGTGGTCCATCGCAGCACTGAACGCTCTGGTAGAAATGGCAGTTGATTGGGGTAGAAACGTCCGATCAGGTCTGCCTACAGATACTGCCGCGTGTATTCATTATCGCGAGCGATATTCAGGCGGCCAGCAGGTGTATTTACATTGACCTCGCTGCCCCCCTGATACTTCAGGTGGTCGTAGCGAATGCCCGCAGACCAAACCGGTCCAAATGACATGCCTGCATCGAAACGAGGTCCGAATGACTGCCCTCGGGAACGGCCATCGGCATACAGGATATCCGCTGTCGTTTCTTCAGCGCCCATGCCAATACTGACAAAGGACTGAGCGGTAGGCGCATACACAATACCCAGATCCAGACGATCACTACGGCTCTGTACTCTGCCCGGTTCATCGCGGCCGGCCACTCGAACCAGCACGCGCCCGAAAACAGGCCGGGCCACATTGTCGAAAATCGGAATCAGGGAATCATTCTGGGTAACCCAGGTGTTGCTTCGCGAACGCATATCATCAGCGTCAGGTGCCCCAGGACGACCCTGCGCTCCCTGATACAAACGCTGAGCAGTTTGATAGCTCACCGCGCGATTGACGATTTCACCAAAATCACTGCCGGATGAGTAAAAAGCCCGCAGGCCCGACTCACCCATGGCGGCCATCCACTCTCCCCGCTCCTGAGGAGTCGACGCATGGCCTGACATGGCACATACGCTGGCGAGGCCCAGTGCCGCCGCCTGTCTAAAAGATCTTCTTGCAAACTGTCTCGGGAACATAAGAACTACCTGTCGAAAAAAACACCTGTGCAACATGACATCAGACAGACTTTATGCACATTTTTTCAGAAGCAGGCTTCCAATCGAGTAGCCGGCACCAAAAGAACACAACACACCCAGCTCCCCTTGCACCATATCCTGGTGATGCAGGTTAAACGCTATGATCGACCCTGCCGACGCCGTATTGGCATAGCGGTCCAGCACGATGGGAGCTTCGTCGCCATCAGGCATGCGGCCAAGCAGTTTCTTAGAAATCAACTGATTCATATTGATGTTTGCCTGATGCAGCCACCAGCGGCGGACATCCTCAGGCTGGTAACCGTAAAGGCGCAGATGTTCAGACAGGTGCTCCGCAGCCATCGGGCAGACTTCCTTGAACACTGAGCGGCCTTCCTGATGGAAGAGTTTGTCAGCCGTAAAAGGATCTCCGTCATAGGCGCGTGACATATAACCGAAATTGGAACGTATGTTGTTGGAATAAAGCGTTTTCGCCTGCGTGCCAAGTACATCAAACTGATGTTCACTGCTGGCCAGATCCTTGCGCTCCACAATGACCGCCGTGGCCACATCACCAAATATGAAGTGACTGTCGCGATCACGATAGTTAACCTGCGGTGACACCAGTTCCGGATTGATAACCAGCACTGCACGCGCGGTACCGGCACGGACCATTTCGTAGGCACGGTGCAGCGCGAAGGTGGCCGCTGAGCAGGCAACCAGCATGTCAAAACCAAAGCCGTTTATACCCAGTTCATGCTGAACTTCGATGGCAATCGCCGGGTAGGCACGCTGGGTGTAGGCACAACTGACAACCACCGCATCAATGTCGGCGCCGGTTTTATTGGCTGCTGTCATTGCCTTGCGTGCGGCATGCAGGGCAATCTCTGCCTGGTGACTGAGCTCGCCGTCAGCGCGTTCTTCGATCCTGGGACGCATACGATCGATATCAAGAATGCCGTCCTTGACGTAGACGTAGCGTTGCTTGATCCCGCTGGCTTTCTCAATGAAGTCTGCATCCGACTTCATCACCGGTTTGACATCACCGGCTTCGATGCCAGCGGCATGCTCCTGATTGAACTTGTCAGCATAGGCATTAAGTGCCTCGACCAGCTCCTGATTGGTTACCACGTGATCAGGTGTCCATAGACCAACACCACTGATCACTACCTGCTCACTTGAGTTAAGCAAACGCATCAAGCTATTCCTTTGTATCTGTTTGGCAAAATTGCATCAGTCTGTGATGGCTGCATAGGTCAGTGCCTTGAATGTGGCACGCAGAGGAACACGGACGTTCATGTGCTGAATCATGACGATACCGATCAGGTCTTCGACGGGATCGATCCAGAAAATGGTACCTGCGGCACCACCCCAGTAATATTCACCGTCAGAGCCAACACCACCAGCAGCTGTCTGGTCTTCCACCACTGCAAAACCCAGACCGAAGCCGGTACCATTTACGAAACCCGGTAATGTCTGCGGGTCATGCGTGCCCTGGTCACCAAAAATGCCTGGCAGATGGTTTTGTGTCATGTACTCGAGGGTCTTGTTGCCAATGATGCGTACACCATCAAGCTCACCACCGTTGAGTACCATCTGGGCGAAACGCATGTAATCTTCCGTGGTGGACAGCAGACCGCCACCACCGGACTCGAAGGTCATACGGTTCACAAAATTGCTATTGGCAGGATTGTCAGCGATTTCCAGCTGAGCAGTTTGCGGATTGTAACTATGATTGGTACCGAAGCGGTTCAGCTTTTCCTGTGGCACCTGGAAAAAAGTGTCCTGCATCTGCAGCGGCTCAAAGATACGGGTCTCAAAGAATTCACCCAGTGTCATACCTGACACAGCTTCAACAAGCGCACCCAGAACGTCAGTTGACACACTGTAATGAAAACGCGTGCCGGGCTGATACTGCAATGGTATCTGTCCCAGTCGCTCAATGAAGGTATCAAGGTCGGGAGCAGCCATGACATTGGCTTCCCGATACTGGCGGTCAACCATGGTATCGCCAAACACGCCGTACGTCAGACCTGAAGTATGCGTCATCAACATCTGCACGGTCATCGGACGCTCAGGCGCCACCAGTGCACCGCCTGGACCCGCCACGCGAACGTTGCGGAAAGCCGGCAGATATTTCTCCACCGGGTCGGTAAGCAGCAGTTTGCCTTCCTCGTACAACATCATCACGGCCAGCGTGGTGATCGGTTTGGTCATTGAGTAAATACGGAATATGCTGTCCCGCTCAACATCCTGACCGGTCTGCTGATTGATGTCACCATAGGCATCGAAATGGACGATTTCCCCGCGCCGGGCAATCATGCTGACAACACCGACCAGTTCTCCGTCGTCGACATATTGATTCAGAACTGGTGCAATACGTTCCAGGCGCTCCGAAGACATGCCGACCGATTCGGGTGTACCGTAGGAGAGATTGTCGGCTGCTGCTGTGGAAACCAGCGCCAGGGCTGCGCCCAGAAATGCTGCAGCCCTCAGTACCTGTCGGCCCGAGAATGTCGTCAATTGCATATCCCCACCCCTTTTCTATTGTGATTCTTGTACGTCGTTATTCGATTTATTGTGAACAGGTTCAGATGATAACTCAGCCCCCCGGATATTGTAATACTCTGCTGCAGGCCAGCGCTTCCAACACCACTGCGGGTGGATTGCTGCCACACTGAGCTTCAGGGGAGTATCAGCTCGCGGAACAGCAGCAAAAATACTCGTTGACATTCCAGGAAGCTGCTGTAGACTGCGTGATAAGCCAGAATACCGGCTATATTTATGTCTGCAATACGAAGTACCGCAATCAGTCCCTCGTTCTGTATCTCATATTTGTAATCGTATTTGAGCTTCGTGCTTTTAAGCTTGATGCTTTGGGTGCGTTTATCCACTTTGGCGCCGGGCGTGACCGTCAAGGCCGTGCAAAGTGTTATCAATACCTATTTAATACCGCTGCAACATTTGCAGCAACAAGGAAATTCAGTATGTCTACAGTTACCGGCCAGGTGAAATTCTTCAACGAAACCAAAGGTT
This sequence comes from Gammaproteobacteria bacterium UBA2675, assembly GCA_002354805.1. Taxonomy (GTDB): domain Bacteria; phylum Pseudomonadota; class Gammaproteobacteria; order Pseudomonadales; family Pseudohongiellaceae; genus Pseudohongiella. The sequence goes on along the minus strand of DEMH01000015.1, from coordinate 143,286 downwards.
TTGGCTTCATTCAGCAGGACAACGGTCCTGATGTCTTCGTTCACTACAGCGCCATCAAATCAGACGGCTTCAAGACTCTGGCAGAAGGCCAGCGTGTTGAGTTCACAGTTTCGCAAGGCGCCAAAGGCCTGCAGGCTGAGAACGTCGTCGGCCTGTAAGGCATACGCACAGCTCAGGCAGTTAATTCTGGGGAACAGCCCCAGACAAAGAAGCCCGGATCGTGAGATCCGGGCTTCTTTTTGCAGTTACGCTCTGTTGGCGTAAATCAGAAGCGTGGCTGCCAGTCTACTGACATCCAGAACTGACGTCCCCACGGAGCGTGCAGACGGCTTTCGAAACCACCCAGAATCGGCAGCAACTGTGGCTGTTTGTCAAACAGGTTGCTGACACCGACACTCAGGCTGATATCACTGTCGAAATAATCGTCGAACAGGTAAGTGTACTGAGCGTTCACCGTATCCCACGCATCGACCTTACCGTCAGCGGGTGGCGGTGTGCCGGTCAGCAGATTGTTGACGGCGTCATCGAAAATCACTTCGTCCTGATAGTTGTACGTTACCGAGGCGTTATGATTCTCGCGCATCCAGCCTACACGCAGCTGTGACTTTAACTCAGGTACAGGTGCAACGATACCGGTACGCGCATTCTGGCGACCCAGTGCATCAACCACATCACCACCGTCCGCATACTCGTACTTGGTGTTGTACGTGGCGCTCAGAGTGGCGGAGAAGTTACCCAGGCTGGTGTCGAACGAGTAGTTGGCACGGGCATCAAAAAGATCGACCCATACCGTACTGACGTTCTGCGCCTGGCTTACCACACGGGAAACGCGCTGAGTGCCCGCTTCACGCGTCACGCTGGCTTTAGGCGTGCCGCCAGCAGCAATCCAGGCATTGGCTGCCTGACGAGTCGCGGAGCCCGGTGTAGGATCGTAGGCGCCTGGTGTGGAACCAATCGCTGCCAGCATTTCTTCAAACTCGATCGCCACGATATCCAGGGTACCAAGGGTACGGATACGGTCAGTGTATTCAATTGACTGGTAGTCCAGGCTCAGACTCAGGTCGTCCAGCGGCTCCCAGGTAAAGCCCACGTTCCAGATGTCAGAAGTTTCTGGCTTCAGGTTTGGGTTGCCTGACGAACAGGTAGCGCCACCGTTGAGTACACCACCTGTGATCGGGTCAGCACCGAAGAAAATTTCACCGCAGTTCTCGTTTGGATCAAACGGACGTGCGTTGGCCGGAGTTGGCGCCAGGAAGCTTTCACCAACAGAGGCCCGGAATGCCAGAGTGGGCAGCGCTTCCCAACGCAGAGCCACTTTAGGCGTGGTGGTTTCCAGACCAAATGTGGTGAAGTTTTCGTGACGTACAGCAATCTGTGCATCCAACGTTTCCAGAATCGGCACTTCGAATTCCAGATAGGCGGCCTGGACACGGCTGCCGTAGTTGCGTGATGTCGGCGGTGTATCAATGATACTGGTGTTGTAGTCGATGCCAGCCGCAGACAGCGGGTTGGCGTAGTTCCACTCCTGGATGTCACGCATCTGGTAACCAACAGCCATCTGCGCCATACCCGCTGGCAGCTCATACAGGTCACCCGTTGCGTTTACTTCGAACACCGTCAACTCTTGCTCGGAAGTACGGAAAGGCACTGTTGGCGCAATCCAGTCCACCAGCTCCTGGCTGTTACCCGTAACGCTGGCATTATAGAACGGCGAACGTGGGTCTGCAGAGCCGAAGGGGTTGAACCACTCGTTACCGCCAGGACCACCACGACCGATCAGCGCATTGGCAAGGTTCGGCATGTTGATCATACGTGCCGTGTAATCACGATGCGTGTGCTGGAAGGAGTACGAAGTATTTGCCGTCCAGGTATCAGTGACATCAAAACGTGCACCGACCTTGTAGCGCTGAATCTTGTCTTCGTAGGTCTGCTTACGTGCACCAGTTGCATCGTCAGCATAGGATGGCAGCGTGCCTGCGGCAGCAAACGGACGCCACAGGAAAGGACCAACGTCGACATTAAACGGGTTAGCCGGATGCGCTGCAGGAACAACCAGCGCTTCACGGTTGTTGGCATTCAACTGATAGGACAGCGTATTGTGGTTTTCGCTCTCGCGACTGGCCAGTGACATTTGCGCTTCCAGCTGGACGCGCTGGTTCAGCTGATAGGTAAGATTCTGAAACAGGTTGGCTTCAGTCTTGCCTTCGGCCAGCGGCCATTGCTGCGAATAGTTAAAATAGCAGTTGCTACCGCGACGGATACCGCTGGGATTGTTATCTGCCTGACCGAAATCAGTCACAGCATTGAAGGTACCGCAACTGGGATCAACGAGATTGGAACCAACCTGGCTGCCTCCATGGACGCGACCGGGGTCAGCAGTGGCACCCTGAAGTTCCCGCCATACACCTGGGTTACCAGAAGTCGCCCAACCATAGTCAGCGCGCAGCGTACGTGGGCGTTCAAAGGTCATCAGCGGTGTGGTGCGCGCGTAATCCGCGGCGACTACCCAGTTGAGGCCATTGCGGAAGTTGCGGCCAAACAGGATGCCAATCTTGTTGTCTTCAAAGGCACCGGGGTCGTCGCGCTGGTGATATACGCGCGTACGCAGACCGTCAAAATCTTTAACGGGGATCAGGTTGACAACACCGGCCACCGCGTCGGAGCCGTACAGTGCAGAACCACCGTCCAGAACGACTTCCAGACGATCAATGGCAATTTCCGGAAGCAATGTGTTGATACCGGCATCGACGGAACGGGTACCGTCCATCAGTGTCAGGGTGCTGTTCTCACCCAGACCACGCAGGTTGAACGTGGTGCCAACACTCGACTGTGTACCACTGTTACCGGCATTAACGTTGGCGACCGTGTTGGTGTTCTGGGTATAGGTCAGGTCACGGATGTAGTTGCCCATGTTTGGCGCGCCAGACTCAAGAATGTCTGCCTGGCTGACGGTATCTACCGGGTTGTTCTGGGCAAAGGCACTGTTGCGGATAAAGGAGCCGGTAACGATTACTTCTTCGATTTCGGCGGGCTCTTCCTGCTGGGCGACTGCCATGGCTGGCAGCGTCAATGTCCCGGCCAGGCAGGCATGGATGAGATATCTCAACGATTGAGTTTTACGGTGAATAGTCATTGCGTTGTATCACTCCGTTTATAATTTTAATTAGTACTTCAGTGTAGGCTCTTGATGGCCGCAAAGCAGACGAGTAGCGACAAACGTCAGCTTTCGCACCGCTGGACTATACTCAAGTAATCAGAGCTTTGGCGCTCTGGTAAAAAAAATCACAATTGCTGTTACAACTCTGATACAAATAAAAACGGGTTCATTCGACCGACAGAACGCTCGTCCTGTCGCAGCTGATGCCTGACTTACCGACGCCTGAACCAACAAACCCCTGTGCGCCGGACAGCCTTCACAGGGGTTGTCATGAGTGTTTGTGACACCTTGTGTCACAAATTGGGAGTCTTTTAGAACCAGTTGTCCCGCATATCCAGACAGGTGCTGTCCAGGGATGCCAGGGTGTCGAGCCAGGGGCCGGTTCGCGCCAGCTCCCATCGAAAGAAGTACTGGCCAGCCTGCAGCTTGCCAAGATAGAAGTCATCGGGCTGCCCTGCCAGTTTATGACCCTGCGCTACCAGCATCTGCTCCAGCCATATCCACGCTACAACAATGTGCCCCATTGTCTCCAGATATAAAGAAGCATTCGCCAGCGTCAGTTCCAGAAAACCAGCACTATGGAGTTGGCCGGTAACATCAAGCAGTCGATAAAGGGCAGCATCCAGCTCGGCCGCAAATTCAGCAAGTTCTGGCTGGGCGGCGGCCTGCTGGCTGCTCTGCAGTATAAGCTGGGTCAACAATTCGAGCGCTGCACCATTTTGCATCACCACCTTGCGGCCCAGCAGATCCAGTGCCTGAATACCATGAGTGCCTTCATGGATGGGATTGAGCCGATTGTCACGATAGAATTGCTCGACGTTGTAATCGCGGGTGTAACCGTAACCACCGTGAACCTGAATTGCGAGGTTATTGGCTTCCAGACACCACTGTGAAGGCCAGCTTTTGGCAATCGGAGTCAGAATATCCAGCAGCAGAGTGTGCTGATCGCGCTCTTCATCCAGTGCTTCGCGTTCCAGATCCACAAGCCTGGCACAATACAGATTAAGCGCAAGTCCGCCCTCAACGTAGGCCTTCTGTGCCAGCAACATGCGCCGCACATCAGCGTGATCTATCAATCTGACGGGAGCCATCAACGGGTCTTTATTTGTCACCGAGCGCCCCTGGCGTCGCTCACGGGCGTAATCCAGTGCGTGCAGGTAACCGGTGTACCCGAGTGCTGCAGCGCCCAGGCCGACCCCAATGCGCGCCTCATTCATCATGTGAAACATGTACACCAGACCTTTATGTTCCTCACCGACCAGGTAGGCTACCGCCCCTGCTTTGCCCTGCGGCTGGAACTTCCCCTCTCCAAAGTTCAGCAATGTGTTAGTCGTGCCACGGTAGCCCATTTTGTGATTCAGTCCGGCAAGCACCACATCATTGCGCTCGCCCAGGGAACCATCGGCATTGACCAGCTGACGTGGCACAATGAACAGGGAGATACCCTTGACGCCAGCCGGCGCCCCTGGCGTTCTGGCCAGCACCAGATGCACGATATTCTCGGACAGCGAATGCTCTCCGCCAGAAATCCACATCTTGTTGCCCTTCAAGCGATAACTGCTATCATCCTGCGGCTCCGCCAGACAGCGCACATCCGCGAGTGATGACCCTGCCTGCGGTTCGGACAGACACATCGTGCCGAAAAAACGCCCTTCCATCATGGGTTTTACCCAGGTTTCTATCTGCTCCCGGCTGCCATGCGCCAACAGCAGATTGGCATTACCGATGGTCAGGAAGGGATAGGCCGCCGTGCCTACGTTGGCGGCAAGAAACCATGCAAAACAGGCCTTTTCAACCACCGTCGGCAATTGCATTCCACCCAGTTCATAGTCCTGCCCGGCGGCGACCAGACCCGCTTCTCCAAACGTATCAAGCGCCACCTTTACCTCTGGAATCATATGCACACGTTCGCCATCAAACCAGGGTTCGTTGCTGTCATTGAGCTTGTTGTGATTGGCGAAACGATCGGCTGCCATCTGTTCACTCAAATCCAGAACGGCATCAAATGTCTCCCGATTATGATCCCGATATCGGGGCAGCTCGGTCAGCTTTTCGGCATCCAGCCACTCGTACAGCAGAAATTCAATGTCACGTCGGTTGAGTATCAGAGAGGACATAATGATCAGTACTACCTCTTGTCAGAACGGGTCTTGGTTTTGGTGGGTGCAACAACAGCACCATCATTTACCGGCGATGAGCTGGCGATGGAGAATGTCAAACGCTGAATGGTGTAGCGAATCAGTTTATCGGAATTTGCCGAGGTACTCAGCTTCGATTTACCAGACCGGGTCTGCATGATGACACCATGCAGTGCGCCCTGCAGATAAAAAGCTGTTTGCAGCGGGTCATCAATCCGCTGCCCGCTAAGTGTTCCATCTGTCAGACCATTGACCAGGGCCTGAACCATGCATTGATTAATCTGCTCACGGCAAACGTCCATGTCAACCGCCTGTGCGTCAGTCTGCTCCGGCTCTGGCAAGGTCGAAACACTGGTCAGGACGTCGAAGTATTCGGGTGATTCGCAGGAGAACAGATAATAGGCCTCCCCTATCGCCATGATCTGACCAAGCCCTGAGTCACTGCTGGCAAGTGCACGCTCGAAACGAAGTCTCAGTGCCGTCCCGGCGCGCAGCACGATACCCCGCCAGATGGCCAGCTTGTCGGCGAAATAGACATACAGCAAGGCTCTGCTCAAAGCCGCGGCCCTGGCGATATCGTCCATGGTTGTCTGCTCCACGCCCTTTTTAAAAAAAACCTCTTCGGCGGCGTCCAGAATATCGTTGTGCCGGCGCAACCGGTCGCGCTCACGCCGTTTGGCCGCGGCACTCTGGGGCTCCCCGGATTCGGAAACTGACTTGGCCATCTTGTCCTCAATATTCCTATCTTAGAAGTATTGACATTATGTCAATAACTGACAAACTGTCAATAAATCCACAAACCAGTGCCCGGCCTTGTTGCAAGCACACCATTATCAATCAATCGACGGTGCACAAGCTGTCAAGTTGTCAGCAGCCCGACCACGAGGTGACTTGAATGCGTCATTCTACCGTGCCCCCCCGACAACAGCGATGTCTGCCAGTAATTGTCAGAGCCAAAGCCGTTATCTTGCCAGCTTTGATGCTGCTGGCGGCATGCGGCGACATCAGCGAAATCGAAAACCAGGCCCCAGTGTCCGATCGTGTCAGTGTGCGCGCAACTGCCGTGCAAACGGTTGATTCCTTTCCTGACTATTATTTCGCGGGCACCACACGGGTCAGACAACGGGCCACACTCAGCTTTCAGCTTAGCGGTACGCTGGCAGAGCGCCATGTGGAGATTGGCGACCCGGTTGACGCGAATCAGCTGCTGGCACGACTTCACAACCCTCAACTGGCGCCGGCGCGTGACGCTGCGCAGGCCCGCCTGGCGCAGCTGAGCAGCGACCACTCTCAGGCGAAACGAGAACTGCAACGCATCGACGCGCTGCACAGTCGGGGAATCGTGGCGATTCAGGACCTGGAACAGCAGCAGGCCCGCCTCGAAAGCCTGCAGGCTGCTCTCGACAATGCTAAGGCCGAACTGTCACAGGCAGAGGACATGCTCGTAGAGTCCGAACTTCGGGCGCCGTTTGCCGGCACCATCGAAAACGTGCTGCTCGAACCTGGTGAGTACCTGCAGCCCGGGCAGGCGGTGATGCGAATGTCCTCTGATGACGGTCTCGAAGTGGAGGTAAATCTCCCCCCACACCTGATTGGCAATTTACACATCGGCCAAACGGTGAATGTCCGCCGCAGCCTGGACGGGCGCCGCCTGTCTGGCCAGGTGCTGGAACTTGGGCAAAGCAATACTCGCAGTTCGCTTTACCCTCTTGTCGTATCAATGGATGATCCGCATTTACGGACCGGCGAGGCGGTCGAAGTCAGCATCAACCAGTCGCAGGGCAATGCATTGGCGCTGCCAATTACGGCCATTATGCGTTCTGCGGGAGGCCTGTCTGTATTCCGTCTGACAGACGGCCGTGCTGAACGTGTACCCGTTACTGTCAGCCAGATTCAGGGTGAGCTGGCCATTCTGGCATCGACACCTGACACAGAAACACTGGCAGCGGGTGACGCTGTTGTTTATGCAGGGCTGACACGTCTGACTGACGGGGATCTGGTCGAGGTGCTGCCATGAGCAAGTTTGTGCTGGCCCGGCCACGACTTGTCATGTTAATCATGACAATGCTTTGTCTCAGCGGCCTGGCATCCTATGGCAGCATGGCACGCCAGGAAGACCCGCAATTCCCGTCCCGCAATGGTCTGATTACCGTCGACTATCCAGGCGCTACTGCTGGCGCCATCGAGCGTTTGTTGCTGGAACCACTGGAAGACGAGCTGGCGCAGGTTGAGGAGATTCAGGAATTCATGGCTACGGCGCGCACGGGCGTTGCTCTGCTCTCAATCAGCCTGCAGGAGACTATCTATGACACAGATCCAGCCTGGGATCGGGTCAGACAGGCCATGGATCGGGCACAGAGAGAGTTTCCCGCTGGCACAGGCAGTCCTGAATTAGACGACAGACTGACCGATCTGCCGGCAGTGGTGCTGGCTATTGCCGGCTCGCCTTCGATTGTTGAATTGAGTCTCGCTGCCGAGCGGCTGAAACGGGGTCTTGCCGGCCTGCCCGGACTGTCACGGATAGAAATTGAAGGTGATGTTGATGAGCAGATTACTATCGCTGTTCACGATGCAGAGTTGCTTCGACTGGGACTGACACCTGCATCCATCGCAGGACTTCTAAGCCAGCGCAATGAGCTTGTGCCAGGTGGATTCCTTGTCGCCGGCCAGCAGCGTGTGGCACTTCGCAGCAATACGGAGTTTGAATCAGTAGACGCGCTGCGCCACACTCAGGTCATGCTGGCTGACGGTGAAACACTGCCACTGGGCAGCATTGCCGACATCTGGCGCGGTCCTGTCGAGCCCGCGCAACCGGCGACCTACCAGGATGGGGAGCGTGTGGTGACTGTAAATATATATCCCCGCAGCAACAGTATCGATGCTATCAATTTCGGCACAGCCGTCAGGGAGCGAGTGGCTGGCCTGCGCGGACAGTTTGCCCCTCTGGAAATCCGCGAAATGTTTTTCCAGCCAGATCAGGTTGCCGAGCGCCTGAATGACCTCCAGCAAAGCCTGCTAGTCAGCATGCTCATTATTACCGGCGTGGTATTTCTCGGCATGGGATGGCGCATGGGGCTGCTGGTAGCAACCATGCTGCCAATGGTTACACTGATAAGCCTTGGCATTTACAACCTGGGCAATGGCGTTCTGCATCAGATTGCTGTGATTGGCATGGTCATATCCCTGGGCATACTTATCGATAATGCAATTGTCATCGTAGAAAACATCCAGGCACGCCTGAATGACGGGGAAACACGCGAGCAGGCGATGCGCCAGGCGGTAACGGAACTTGCCGGCCCGCTGGGCGCATCAACAGGAACAACACTGGCTGCCTTCACTCCGCTGCTGCTGTCCAGCGGCGGTACCGCAGATTTCACACGCGGGATCCCCGTCATGATCATGCTGACGCTCAGCGTCAGCTACCTGCTGGCGATCAGTGTGACTCCACTGCTGGCCGGATGGTTCCTCAACCCAGCGCCTACACGGCGCGGCCGCTGGTTCGAGACGCTTGGCACGAGACTGGGGCAGCTAAGCGAACGAGCGCCACGTCGCATTATTGCCGCCGGGCTGTTGCTTGTCACCGGCAGCTTCATGACTGTTTCGTTGATCAATGTACAGTTCTTCCCGAATGCCGACAGAGCACAGGTGGTTGTTGAGATATTCCTGCCGGAGGGCACGGACCAGGCCCATACCGACCGGGAGTCGGCGGCCGTCGAACGTCTGATTCGTGAGCAGAATCATGTCACCAGTGTGCATCGATTTGTGGGTTTTACCGGCCCAGGTTTTTATTACAACCTTCCCAATGCCACCCGCGCTCCGAATCGCGCCCGACTGGTAGTTAATATGACCTCGCTGGCAGCCACCGAACCACTGATTGAATGGCTCCGGGGCGAGCTGGCACCCAGACTGCCCCAGATGGACCTGGTTGCAGGAACGCTGGCACAGGGACCACCCAGAGCGGCACCTGTGGAGGTACGCGTTTATCACGGTGATGATTCAGCACGTCTGGCCGCCGCCGAACAGATATTCCGGATGATAAAACAGGCACCAGGCGCTGCTGACGTTCGCCATGATATCGATCTGGGAACCCCAGTCATCAATTTCACAACAGATGATGCCAGTGCCCAGCGTGTTGGTGCTGACCGCAATGATGTCGCCACCGCATTGATTGGTCGCAGCTTTGGCATTACCGCGAGCCAGTTTCGCCAGGAGCTGGACCCCGTCGCTATCGTTCTGCGCTCCAGCGAGGGAGTCCGATCCAGTGTGCCACAGATCATGTCAAGTTATGTTTACGGTACGGGCCGGGAGCCCATACCACTAGTCATGATTGCGGAACCGAAAGCCGAGTGGCAGGCCGCTGCGATCCAGCACCGTAACGGCGCCAGGTACTACAGTGTAACCTCTGGATTGCAGGCCGACTACAGTTTCAGTCAGGTTCTCGAGTCACTGAACCAGCAGCTGGCGGAATCACCATTGCCAGCCGGTACCCGACTTGAGTATGGAGGTGATGCAGAAAGTTCAGGCGAAGCCAATCAGGCAATTCTCAACACAGCTCCGGTCGGCATCCTGCTGCTGTTGTTTTTCCTGGTAACGCAGTTCAATTCCTATCGACGCGTGGCCATCGTTCTGTTGACCGTGCCACTGGCCGCGGCCGGCATCTTCCCCGGACTGGTCCTCAGCAATTCACCGTTTGGTTTTCAACCCTTACTCGGCATCATCGCCCTGGTCGGCATTGTTGTGAATAATGCCATCGTGCTGATTGACGCCATCGATCAACGCTTGAAACAGGGCATGGACATCAACCGCTCAGTGAATGAAGCCGTGACACGTCGCACACGTCCCATACTGCTGACAACTGCCACTACAGTGACCGGGCTGCTGCCACTGGCACTGTCCTCTTCAACCTTGTGGCCACCAATGGCCTGGGCGATCATTTCCGGTTTGCTGGCATCGACCGTGCTGACGCTGCTGGTCATACCGGCAGTCTGTAGAATGGTGTTGAGGCCACCTGCGCTGCCCGTTTGAAGGAAACAGGCCGGTGGAATATCCGCAGCAGCAAATGGCGGGATGCGTCACGGGCATCGGGCAACTCAGTATCGACAAGATACTGGGCTGCCCGCTGAAACCCGATTGGCTTATCGCTGATCCGGCAGTTTGTAACCGTCTGACTCAAGTTGCGCACGCACAACCTTCTTATCCATCTTGCCGGTAGCCGTCAGCGGGATGCTGTCAACAAACAGCACATCGTCAGGCAGCTGCCATTTGGCAAACTTCTGCTCGCAGTGAGCAAGCACCTGATCCCCGGTCACATCAGCGCCGGGCTTTTTGATTACCAGGGCCACCGGTCGCTCATCCCATTTGGGATGAGGATGCGCGACGACGCAGGCCTGGGCAACACCCGCCATGCCAGCGATATGGTTTTCAAGATCCACCGATGAAATCCACTCCCCACCCGACTTGATCAAGTCTTTGGAACGGTCGGTAATGATGATATAGCCTTCCGGGTCGATCTTGGCGACGTCGCCGGTGATAAGCCAGCCATCGTGGAACTTGTCCGGCTGAGGATTGTTAAAATACTCAGAGCATATCCACGGACCACGAATCAGCAATTCACCAAATGCTTTACCGTCATGCGGCAATGCATTCCACTTGTCATCAAAAATCTCGATCTCCAGCCCGGGAATCGGCAGGCCGGCTTTCGCCTGGTTGGCAGCCCGCTCGGCATCAGACATTTCAAGATGCTTTCGTTTGCCTGTCCGGCGGCTGATGGTTGCCAGGGGACTGGTTTCTGTCATGCCCCAACCCTGGACCATTTCAACGCCCAGCTCATCCCAGAACCATTCAATCAACGAGGGCGGTGGCGCCGAACCGCCGCAGGTCAGGCGAGTCAGCGTCTTGAATTCATACTTGCCCGGATTGGCTTCCATCAGACCTTTGATGCCCTGCCAGATGGTCGGCACGCCTGCAGAGATGGTGACATCGCAGTCCCGAATCAGTCTCGCCAGATGATCTGGCACCATGAAGCGATGCGGGTAGACCTGCTTCATGCCCAGCATCGTGGCAACCCAGGGCAGACCCCAGGCATTGGCATGGAAGAGTGGCACAATGCCCAACAGGGTATCTGTGGCTGACAGGCCCATGACGTCAGTCATGGCGATAGAGATAGTGTGGAGATAGTTGGCCCGGTGAGTGTACATCACCCCTTTTGGTTTGCCGGTCGTGCCACTGGTGTAACAAAGACCCATGGGTGAGTTTTCATCAATTTCCGGCCATTCGTAACGGGTCGGCTTGTCCTTGATGAACTCCTCGTAATCGACCGCATTGGGCAGCGAAGTAGACCAGTTTTCAAACCCGGGCTCAGCCGCGACTACAATTTTTTCTACACTGGGCATCTTGCCGTCAAGCTTTTCAAGCAAGGGCAGGATATCCGCATCAACCACAATAACTTTATCCCTGGCGTGAGTGATGATGTACTCAAGGTCCACTGGCGAAAGGCGGATATTCAAGGTGTGGACCACTGCCCCCATACACGCGATGGCGTGATAGCACTCAAGATGTCTGGCGCCATTCCACATGAAGGTGGCAACGCGATCCCCGATCTGGACACCGGCATCATGCAGCGCATGCGCGAGCTGGTGCGCGCGATTTCGGGTTTCCAGCATGGTCTGGCTGCGAACGCCAGTTTCGGTGGCCGTCTGCACCTCCACCTCGGGTTGCAGCATGGCGCCCCTGTCCATCAACCGGTGCATTAGTAAGGGAGTCTGTTGCATTGTCATTTATTCTGCTCCTGGTGGCACGATATAGAGATAGCAAGACTAAACCAGGCAGATACGCAGTTCAACAGATTGTGAATCGATTCAATTTGTCATGCAAAACCGCCTGATTCGCTTAAACGCGTCAGACCTCACTTTCGCAGAAACAGCTTGATTTTTTTGCAGCAAATAGCGGCTCTTGCATCAGTCCGGATACAGAGCCGCCAAAGGACAATCCTCTAAACAGTCAGATGAATAACAACTATCACTGACGCGTATACGTGGAGCTCATCAATACTTCACCGGCCTCATTGGTCTGCACCATCTCCACCTTGGGGCTGGTAGGGCCGAACAACCATTTGGCCGTGATATAGACACGATTGAACACAGGCGGAAGTGTCACGTAACCACCGACAAGATTGGTGGACTGCCCCATGCCGACACCATCCCACATGCATGCGGCTTTACCACGTGACTCGACACGATAATAACCGTCGCCAAACTGGGGCTCCGGGATATTGATCTCGGTTATCGTCAAGGTACACTCATCACCCGCATCAGACACATAAACGCCTTCGATCTGGGCCAGTGCAGCGGGTGCCATAAAGGACAGAGCCACTCCGGCCACTGCACTTCGCCACACGCCGTTCTTGATTGCATTCTTCATCATGTCTTTCCCCTGCTCTCAGTTGGATCATAAAAATTGCATGGCTTCTCAGGTCTCGCAAAATCGTAATTTGCGGACGCACCCGGCTGTTTAGTCAGCCTTTTTGCTTTAATTGAAAGGATGCAGAAGGAATAGTAATCAAGCGCCACGGCAGCGTTTTGATTTAAATCAAACGCCGATTGCGACAATTGTACAAGCGCGTAAAAAAGAAAGGCTGCTCCGGCAAACGCCAGAGCAGCCACAAGAGACTACCCATCAAGAGGAACTTCAAGTACTACAGAACTGGCAGGGTTCCCGACCTGCCAGCCATCAAGCGGCGGCTTCCGACCGCACGCGTTGATCCAGGTGTGCCATCGCCCAGTGTGCAGATTGAATTGCACTTTCCATCCAGGCGGACTTACGACTGATTTGATCTCCGATCATGTAGTGACGACCGGCAGGCTGCTGCAATAGTGAATACTGCACTTCCCGTTCGGGTGTCATGCTGCCCCAGCGCGCAGAACAGCCCAGCATATGATTCATGCGGTGCCAGGCGATGGTGATACCGTGCTCGGCCATCTCGCGATACTGCGGGTGAATTTTTTCGCCCTGCGACAGCATCTCTTCAATTCTCTCTTCCTGTGTCAGGCGCTGCCAGCGGTCACCACCGCCGTAGTCATAGGCAGCGAGCATGACGCCCTTCTGCTTGAGCAGCCCGTGGAAGGGATACCAGATTTGACGAATCGGCTGATTGGTCCAGGTGATCCCGCCATAAATCTCTTCATCTTCCCAGAAGCGCTGCTTCATCTGGAAAGCCCCTTTATAGGCTACACCACGGCGGATCTGTTTCATCGCTTCGCGATAATCTTCCGGGAAGTTGTTTTCTATACCAACCATCAGGTGTGCCGGGATGCAGTTGAAGACGTAGTCAGCGGTGATAGTGTGGCGCTCGCCGTTCTGGTCGTAGGTCACATCAATACTGTCGCCATGATCGTGCACAGCCATGACCATCGCGTGGTACTGCACCTTGCCTTCCAGCTTGCGCAGGAAGCCTTTGGTAATGTTATCCATGCCATGAACCGGCTGCATCAGCATCGGGCCTGTCTCACCTTCATTTTCGAGCAGCACGGCGCGCAAGAGACCGGTATCGGCCTTCAGCAGGTCACGGATATGAATCATCTCCTCCTGCACGGGATCAGAGATAAACCCGCCGGAAGCATAACCGCTGCGCAGACTGCCGGTGTAGCGCCCATCCTGATCCAGGTCGCCGAACTGTCGAATCAGCGTCACAACCTTGCTGGCTTCCTCGTCCGTAAAGGGCTGGTCAAGTTCTGCGGCATTAAAGCCCTTGAACATCATCTCGGCCATGAAGCCTTTGAGGTTAGTGCTGATATCGATATTACGCATGGGCTTGCCGCCATTCAGGTCGGGATCATGCACCAGTGCGTTTTTGTTCTCGTTGATGAACATCTCCAGCTCAACACCGAGTTCCTTGCAGTAGTTCAGGACATTCTTGTGGGAACTGGGAATTCGGGCAGCACCGCAGTTAAAGTACAGGTGTGGCTCATCATCAAAATTACAGATCTGGGGGTTGCCTATCTCGTCGATAAGATCTCCGTGGCGAACTGTCATGATTCGCCCACCACAACGGTGAGAAGCCTCCAGCACGGTGCAGTCATAACCAGCCTTGCCAAGCTCGTAGGCTGTGGTCAGGCCGGAGATACCCCCACCCAGCACAACAACACGCTTGCTCTGACCATTCAGGGGCATCAGGTTAGGCACACTGGCCGAGGTGCTGGCTGGAATCAGTCCCAGCGCCCCGCCGACACCGAGCACGGCAGCGACACCGCCGGTGGCAGCAATTAGATTCAGAAATTCACGACGCGTTACGGGTTTTGACACTTGCGATATCCTCTGCAGTCCATACTTCTACTTCTTGTCCGAGTGGCCGGGCTGACGTCTTCGCGCCATTGGCTGGTCATCGGGAACACTATTATGCGCACGCCGCCATAAAAAGTCCTGCCCGAAACATACCAAAAACCTACCCGGTTCACCCTGGCAACATTCCAGACCAGGGTGCGGCGCCCTGTTCTGGTGCGCTGTCATACTATCGGCACCAAAGGCTGGCGGCTTGAATCTGTTCGAATTTGCGGAACTGCCATGTCTCCCATGCAGGATGCGGCATCGGCCTGCGTGGCCTCAATCTTGCATCACAACCACCCTGGCATATTTGGCGCCGGCCTCTCGGCACGGCTATGACCATAGTCACTACGCTGGCAGGGCAAGCCTTGATATAACGCAACATGTGCGCGTAAATGCTTGACGTCCGGTGCCGTTTTTGTTTGCATAGATGAATACAAGAAAGATTGCCTATGGCCGAAAAAACAACGATAAAAATGCAGGACTATCAACTCGTCAAGGTCGGTGACTGGGAAGTGTCGCCGGGTGCCTGCACTGTCTCAAAAAACTCCATTGAGCCCTCTCACGGCCAGCAACATCCCGCTGGCGAACTCATCGAGACCAGAGTCGAGAACAGAATCGAGAACAAAGTTACGCCGCGCAGCATGGACGTCCTGCGACTGCTCATTGAAAACGCCGGCCAGGTCGTCAGCCCCACGCAGATGCTTGAGAGCATCTGGCGTTCACCTATCGCCACCGACCACGCTGTCCATAAGGCCATTGCAGAACTGCGAGGTGCTTTGCAGGACGACGCACACAAGCCCATATATATCAAAACGATACCTAAGCGCGGTTACACCCTGATTGCGCCGGTCACGGCTGTGGCCATGCCCGCTACTGACGATAGATCCAGCTCCGATCATTCTGACCCGCAAACTGCGAATCAGTTCCCGAACCCGGCTGCTGGCGGGCCGTCTACTGACCCACGATCGATTCAGGCCGCACAGAACCCGCCTACAGAGCCACCTGCAGCACGCGGCTGGTCTGGCGCTCTGTTTGGCTGGCTGGACCATCGCCCGCTCTGGCAGCGATTTTTTGCGGCCGCTATGTTGATTGCGATGGTGGTAGCAGCCCCTGTGCTCATCAAGAGCCCGGAATCGACGCCAGCTGCGGACGGTGTAGTGCGACTGGCTGTATTGCCTTTCGCCAGCCGCGACTTCAGTGACGAGAATCAGATCCTGGCCGAAGGTATCCGTGAATCACTGATTCATGGACTGGCGAAACTCGGACATTTACAGATATTGTCGCGCCCTCGCGGCCCCGAAATGATCAATGCCTCAATGTCTCGCGGAGGCCGTCATGATAGCGCCTCAGAGCTGTACAATGCCGATCACATACTGCAGGGCAGTGTCATGATGTCCGAGGGCCACCTGCGCGTTATCGTGCAGCTGGTGCGCGCCAGCGATGGGCTGCGCGAGTACTCAGATCAGTTCGACCTGCCCATGAACGATATATTCGCCGTCCAGGACCAGATTGTCGAAAACGTGGTTGATGCCCTGCGCATATACCTCAATGACAGCGAACGCGAACAGATGCGCGACTGGGGTACAACCAACCCGCTCGCCTATGAACGGTTTCTGCGCGGTGAGTTCTACAATAACCAGTTCAATCCGGCCGACTGGCAGCGCGCCATGAACTATCACCGCAATGCCATTGAACTTGACCCGGATTTTCTGAACGCCTATCACGGCCTGGCTACGGCCGCCAACAATCTCGCTGTGTACAGCGCGGGTGAGCGCATTCATGAGTTGCTACAGGTTGTACTGGACGTCCACAGGGAAATCTCGCGCATCGACCCTGACAGTGACATCCTGGACTCCATCCACGCTATCAAACTGCGGATGCGAGGCTCCAGCTACGTGCAACAGGAAATGCAGCTGCGCGAACAGATACTGTCCGGTAACCCGCCCCGCTTCGCGATGGCTCACTACGCGCTGCTGCTGATTGGGGCGCGCATGTATGACGAGGCTTCCCAGTTTCTTGACCAGGCTTCTGAAGTTGGCCCTTTCGAAATTTCTCCCGACGAGGTCTGGAGCTACAGACACAACGTCATGACACCCTCAGAGGCTGTCATAGCGCGTAAAAACGAATTGCAGCAGCGGCCATACCATGTCTCCTATCTGGGATCGGTCGCTGTCAACCTGGCACTGCTGGGGGACTTCAGGCAGGCACAGATCTATCTGAACCAGCAGCGCGAGGTCGATCAGGACGGCATCCTGACTCACTACAGCGAGTCAGTGATCAACTTTCTGGCAGGCAATATTCGGGCAGATGACAACAGTTATCTCGGCGCCATGCGCGAAGAGCCCGACTTCTACTTCAACAACGGCGTACTGGCCTTTATGGCAGGCGATATCGACACTGGTGTCGCCTACTGGCAGAACCTGCAGCCGGTCCATCTGCGCCGTCTCTTCAATGTCACCCACGCGGCGGAAAAGCTTTTTCCCGACCACGTACTTGCATCATCTGACTATCAGGATCTGCTTGAATCCCTGGGAGCGGGCATCAGCTGGCAACACCGGCTGATGGAAGGTGTAATGGCGATGGAATCGATCACAGGCATCTCGCTTGGCCGCCGATCTCGTGACGCCTATGAAAGCCAGCAGTTCATGCAGAAAAACAATCTGTGGAATGAGCAACAGTGGGCGGAATACGAGCATCACAAGACCCAGCGTCTGACCCAGGCATCCACCCTGAACGCCGCTCGAGTCCACTAAGCCAGAATCTCTCAAAAGCCGCGCCATACGTGAGCTTGAGAGTGTTTTAGTAGGTATTGAGAAGGTTTTAGGGAGGACTTTGCACATGTGCTGATCTAATAATCAGAATGCCGTTGGGTCAAAAACCATATAACAACTCCAGCCGGCATGCTCTTACTCGGTTCACGAACAAGACGCACTTACTACATAAAAGGAAATATCAATGAACAAGTCACTAAAACTCTGCACACTGTCATCGTCACTGGTGCTGCTGGGCTCGCTGACTGCTGGCACTCAGCTGGCATACGGCCAGGAAGCGGCTCCGGAGCTCGAAGAAGTGGTGGTTACCGGTTCCCGCGGTGCACCGCGTACTGCCCTTGAATCAGCAGCGCCCATCGACGTGTTTTCCGCTCAGGACTTCCAGGACCAGGGTACCGCAGACATGAACGATCTGCTGCGCAACCTGATTCCAACATTTAACGTAGACGTCCAGGACATCAACGACTCCAACTCGCTGGTACGTCCGGCGACACTGCGTGGTCTGCCAGCAGACGATACGCTTGTTCTGGTTAACGGCAAACGTCGTCACCGCTCAGCGGCGATCCAGTTTGGCCGTCAGGGCACCCACTTCCCGGATGTTGCCCAGATTCCACCAATTGCCCTGCGCCAGGTAGAAGTGCTGCGTGACGGTGCATCAGCCCAGTACGGTTCTGACGCCATCGCCGGTGTAATCAACTTCCTGTTGAAAGAGAACCGTGATGGCGCGACCTTCGAAGCCAAGCACGGTCGCCTGTCCGAAACTGACGACGGCATGCTGAACTACTATGCTGGTAACGTCGGCCTGCCGCTGGGCCCTGACGGCTTCGTAAGTTTAAGCTTTGACATGACTGACCAGCGTCGCAGCGACCGCTCCGTGCAGCGCGGTGACGCGCAGGCATTGATCGACGCTGGCAACAACGCACCGCGAGTCAATGTCCAGCGCCAGGGTCTGCCCGACTCTGAGATAGTAAATTTCTTTATGAACTCTGGTATCCAGCTGAGTGCCAACCAGGAGCTTTATGCCTTCGCAGGCTACGGCGAGAAAGACGTTGAGCTCGGTTTCTTCTTCCGGAACCCGGAAAACCGAAGCGGCGTATTCACCAGCGGCTCCAACCAGCTGTTTGCTGACCTGACTCCCAACGACGGTGTAGGCTGTCCGGTCATCCCGCGTGGTGTGAACCCGCAGACAGGTGTGACCAGCTCGCTGGCCGCTCGTGATGCCAGCGCTGCCAACCCCAACTGTTTCTCATTTGCCGAGTGGTTCCCGGGCGGTTACACGCCTGACTTCGGTGGCCGAAACGTTGACACCATGGCCGCGGCAGGTATCCGCGGCGAGCTGGATGACGGCACTCGTTACGATGTCAGCATCAACAACGGCTTTAACGAGATGACCTACTTCATCTACAACACCGTCAACCCGTCCATGGGTCCGGACTCACCAACATCATTCGAGCCGGGTGTCTACACCACGATCGAGAACACTGTTAACGTCGACCTGGTCAAGGGCTTTGACGTTGGCATGTACTCCGACCTGAACATTGGCTACGGTGCAGAATGGCGTCGTGAAATCTTCAAGGTACGTAACGAAGACCAGGACGCCTACCGCATTGGACCATATGCCAGCCAGGGCTTCGGTGTGGGTTCTGACGGCTTCCAGGGTTTCGGTCCTGACCAGCAGGGTTCGTGGGACCGAAAGAACTGGGCCTTCTACGTGGACATGGAAATTGACGTGACCGAGCGCCTGCTGCTGGGTGCCGCGATTCGTTACGAGGACTTCTACAACACCTTTGGTGACACCACCAACGGCAAGTTGAGTGCCCGTTACCGCCTGACTGACACAATGAACCTGCGTAGTACGGTCAGCACCGGCTTCCGTGCTCCGTCTCCCGGCCAGGCCAACATCTCCAACATCTCTACCGGTGTTGTGGACTCCATTCCGGTCACACAGGGTCAGATTCCACCAACCAACCCGATCTCCCAGCGTTTTGGTGGTACCGAGTTGACACCAGAAGAAGCAACCAACTTCAGCATTGGCTGGACGGCTGAAATCGGACCGGTTGACCTGTCTGTGGACTACTACCGCATCGATATCGACGACCGTATCCTGAACTCCGCGACCTTCGACATTACGCCGCAGATCGCTCAGGAACTGGAAGATTCCGGTATCTCCGGTGCACGCAGCATCGTGTCGTTCAACTACTACACCAACGACATGTCCACCACCAACGAGGGTGTGGAAGTGGTTGCGTCCTGGGATATGGACTGGCAGAACGCCGGCACCACCAGCTTCAACGCATCATGGGCGTACCAGACGCAGGAGCTTAAGGAGTTCACACCTGGCCTGCTGACCCGTGCCAACGTGGCTGACCTGGAAGATGGTATACCAAGAAACCGTATCAACTTCCGCGCTAACCACAACTATCAGGACTGGCGTTTCACTCTGCAGGCGAACTACTATGATGAGTACTTCCGTGTGCCGAGCAGTGCTGATCCGAGCCGTGACTACTGGGCAGGCGACAAGACCATCTTTTCTGGCGAAGTGGCCTACACCTACGATAACCGCTATACCTTTATCCTTGGTGCAGACAACCTGTTCAACACCATGCCTGAGAGAGTACGTCCTGTCGACTTCAGCGCTACCAGCAGTAATATTTACCTGACTGATGGTGCCTTCAGCCCGAACGGACGGTTCATCTATGGTCGCGTACAGATCAATCTGTAAGCGTTAAGCTGACCACAAGGGGGGACGGAGCCGTGCTCCGTCCCCTTTTTTAACGAGAGTGGATTTGCATGATGAAAGCTAAAAAAGCAGGATTCTGGGTTAGTCTGGCGCTGGGTGCCGCACTGTGTACGACTGCACAGGCAGCCACCATTGATGGCGTTGAAGTCAGTGACCGGTTCTGTTTGACCTGCCACGGCACCGATGGCCAGGGCAACCAGGGCATTGACGCACCGCGTCTGGCCGGTATGGAGCGCTGGTATCTGAAGCGGCAGCTGGAACTGTTCAGGGATGGCCTGCGTGGCACACACCCTGAAGATATCCCCGGCCAGGAAATGCAGCCCATGGCTGAAATCCTGACTGATGAAAGCATAGAAGACATTCTGGACTGGGTTGCGACCTGGGAATACAAACCCGCTGAAATTACCATCACCGATGGTAACGCCGAGCGTGGACAGACACTTTATCAACCCTGTGCGGCCTGTCACGGTGCCGACGCAGAAGGTAACGAGGCCATGAACGCACCTGCCCTGGCAGGTCAGAACGACTGGTATATCGTGAACCAGCTCGAGCTGTTCAAAAACGGTCATCGCGGCTACGACTCGCGCGATACCTACGGCTCACAAATGGCCCTGATGGCCCGCGCCATCCCCGACGAGCAGGCCATGAAAGAGATCGCCAGTTACATCAATACTTTGGGGCGCTGAATACGCCCGTAATATCTGACTTCTTCCAGGAGAACTTCAATGTCAGTAAGCAACCGATTCAAGCGTTCACTTTGGGGCCTGTCACTGGCCGTCAGCTTGCCCCTGTTGAGCACCCAGACAAACGCTCAGGATGAAAATGTCATCATCCATCCAAACCCCGGCACCTTCCCCATCGCCAATGCCGTTGAAGTGGGTCCCGGCGCGTCCATCATTTTCCATAGTGGTGTCACACCGGCTGCCGCCAACCCCAATGCCGAGCGCGGCACACCGGAATATTATGGCGACACAAAAACACAGGCAATCAGTGTTTTCGAGCGCACCAAAGCCAACCTGGAGAACCTGGGTCTGAGCATGGGCGATGTGGTTAAGATGACCGTATTCCTTGTGGGTGACCCGGCCAATGGCGGCGAAATGGACTTCGATGGGTTCATGGAAGCCTATCGCATGTACTGGGGTACTGAAGAGCAGCCACGACTGCCTGCCCGCTCCACCGTTGAAGTGGCTCGCCTGGTTGGACCACTGATGTTTGTTGAAGTTGAGGTAATTACAGCAAAAACCCGCTGATAGTTACAATCAGCTACAACTCGTATACTATCGGGGGAATGCGGCATTGGCTGCATTCCCTTTTTAGTGTCAATCCAGCCAGCGGATTGCATCATTTGAGCTGTTTGTTTAACGCACAATAAGAACTAGAGAATATACAACCATGTCTCTTACAGATTCACTTCAGGACCTGCGCAACTATCTGCACGACTCTGCCCAGATGACCACCGATTCGCAGCTCCGCAATTATGTAAAAACCACATCACTGACGCTGATAGGTGAAGCTCCTCCCCTTCGCGTCACACCGGAGCAGGCACAGGCCTACATTGGCCAGGATGTAGGTTTGACCAACTGGTTTCTTATTTCGCAGAGCCTGGTTAACCAGTTTGCGGAGTTTTCCGGTGACTTCCAGTTTATTCATGTCGACCGTCAGCGTGCGGCGCGCGAGACCTGTTATGCCGGAACCATCGCCCATGGCATGCTGGTCATGGCGCTGATGCCAACCTTTGCCACCTACGGCAGCCTGAAAATTGCAGGGACGCAGCAAAGCATCATTTACGGGCTTGATCGTGTGCGGTTCCTTAATCCGGTACGGATTGGTTCACGCCTGCGTGGGCGTTTCAAACTACTTAGCGTTCAGGAGCGCAGCCATAACGAATACCTGCTGCGCCACGCTGTAACCATAGAAATCGAAGGCGAAGACAAACCAGCCCTGATTGCAGACTGGATCATCGTCGCCGTTCTTTAGGCCTTTACTGGCAGAGTCTGGAGCGGGCCTCTTGGTATTCCCGCTTCAGGCGGGCTACCAGCTCGGCGGTTGATACAACTTCCCGCACCACCCCGATACCCTGACCACAGCCCCAGATATCACGCCAGGCCCGTTTTTCACCGCCACCACCAAAATTCATTTTACTTGGATCCGATTCAGGCAGATTGTCCGGATCCATACCGGCGTTGATAATACTGCCTTTCAGGTAGTTGCCATGAACACCCGTGTAAAAATTGCTGTAAACGATGTCATCTGAATTGCTTTCGACAATCATCTTTTTGTAGTCATCAACAGCGCGAGCTTCGTGGGTCGCAATAAAAGGCGAGCCGATATAAGCCAGGTCGGCACCCATGGCCTGGGCCGCCAGAATGGCACCGCCGGTGGCAATCGAACCTGACAACAAAACAGGACCATCAAACCACTCTCGCACCTCCTGAATCATCGCAAACGGGCTTTTTACGCTGGCGTGCCCGCCTGCACCCGCCGCCACACAAATCAGGCCGTCGGCGCCCTTATCAATGGCCTTGCGTGCAAACACATTATTGATGACATCATGCAGGGTGATGCCGCCCCAGCCGTGCACTGCCTGATTGACGTCTTCACGGGCGCCCAGGCTGGTAATGATGATGGGCACTTTGTACTTCTCGCACAGCGCCATGTCATGGTCCAGCCGGTCGTTGCTGCGATGCACGATCTGATTGATCGCAAAAGGTGCCGCAGGATTGTCGGGGTTTTTCTGGTTGTAATCGTCCAGGGTTTCTGTAATTTCTGCCAGCCAGTCTTCAAGCTGTTCGGCAGGCCGGGCATTCAGGGCAGGCATGGAGCCGATGATCCCGGCTTTGCATTGCTCGATCAGCATGGTTGGATTGCTGATAATAAAAAGTGGTGAACCAACTACCGGAAGCGGCAGGTCTCTCAGTACAGCGGGCAGGCGTGACATGAATTCTCCCTACGCAAATGAATCAACAGTCAATATTGGTGGTGATGGACAGAATAATTAAAGGCCCCTGTTCAGCTTCCGAGCCCCTGCAGAACGACCTTACCCACGGTGTGTTCAGTTTTCATGGCCTGATGCGCCCGCTCCAGATTTTCGGGGCTCATGACTCCAAAATTCTCTCCAACCGTGGTTTTTAATTTACCTTGATCAACCAGCTCGGCGACACGCGACAGCAGGACATGCTGAGCCTTGATATCCGCTGTTGTGAACAGCGGTCTGGTAAACATGAACTCCCAGTGCAGTGACAGGCTTTTCTGCTTCATCAGTTTGATATCAAGCGGCTCGGCAGGATCGTCAATCAGTGTCAAACGTCCTTGCGGGCGCAGCATTGTGACAAGATCAGCGTAATGCTGGTCAGTGCGATTGATCGAGGCGACATCAGTTACATCCCTGAGCCCGGTTGCCTCCAGCTGCGCAGCCAGTGGTTTGCTGTGATCAAGCACGTGATGAGCGCCCAGTTGACTGACCCACTCGCGACTCTGGGCACGCGAGGCGGTGCCGATAACAGTGGCAGAGGTCAATTGTCGAGCCAGTTGTATCAGCATGGAGCCGACACCACCGCCAGCACCCACGACCAGTAGAATCCGGTCTGCCGCGGCTTCCCCTTCCGGGATCTGCAGGCGGTCAAACAGCATTTCCCAGGCAGTAATCGTAGTTAGAGGCATGGCTGCAGCCTCGACATCACTCAGCGACTTAGGTGCCAGAGCGCAGATACGTTCGTCCACGCACTGAAATTCGGCGTTGCAACCTGCGCGACTGACGTCACCGGCATACCAGATTCTATCGCCAGGTTTGAACATGGTCGCTGCACTGCCCACACCCACGACCTCACCGACCGCATCCCAGCCGAGTATCTTTGGCTGGTCATCCGGCGGGGTCACCCGCCCGCGAATTTTGGTATCTACCGGGTTGACAGCAATAGCCTTGACTCGCACAAGCACATCATGCGGCCCTGGCTCAGGTTTCTCACATTCAATCAGCGCGAGGGCGTTGGTACCGGTATATCCTACAGCTTGCATAAACGCTTCCTTATTGTCAGATCAGCCCCGAGTATACTTGCCTGACAAAAAAAAGGCAGCCCAAAGGGCTGCCTGATAATGGCGACTATTAAAGCATTTAACCTTCCGTGCGGAGTTACTTGTCTGCCTCGATCAACTTGTCATTGCTGGCAGAGATCGGGATCTGGCGCGGTTTCAGCGCCTCTGGAATCTCACGGCGCAGCTCAATGTGCAGAAGGCCATTTTCCAGGTTGGCACTAATCACACGGACGTGGTCGGCAAGCTGGAAGACCCTTTCGAAGTTACGGGCTGCGATGCCCTGGTGCAGGTACTGACGTTCGGTGGACTCTTCCGCCTTATTGCCTTTGACCTTGAGAGTCTGATGCTCAGACTCGATGTTCAATTCTTCGTTGGTGAATCCGGCCACCGCCATGGTGATCCGGTATTCATCTTTATCCAGCCGCTCAATATTGTAGGGCGGATAACTGGGCTGACTCTGTTCGCGCTGTGCAACAGAATCGAGTAACTGGCTGATATGCTCAAAACCAATGGCTGAGCGGTACAGGGGTGCAAAATCAATCGTTCTCATAGCTATATCCTCATCAAGCAATATATAAAGTTTGGTTTGTATGATGCCCATCCTCAGATCTGACATCCGGTCAGCCTCTACGAGCCCTGACCTTAATATCTTAGTTGTGGTCAAGCTTTTTGAATTTCAAGGGAGCCTGTGCAAAATTTCGTAAATTTTGTGCAGAGTCAGCAAAGCTGGTCTATAAACAGAATGTGTACAGGGAATGTACACGCTAGTCGTCAGGGAAGGCGGACACCGGAGAAAGCCCCTCGCTTCCTGCTGGATCCGGTGATGCAGTCGGGGTATCGGCCTACTACGGCCGATACCCCGTTTTTTGCCATTTGCCGGGACACCGCACCCACCCTTCTATACATTCATGACTGCATGTATAATCTGTCTCCGGTTATTCAGGTTGCCGCGCGCAACCTTCAGTTCAGTGCCAAGTACAGGTATACAACATGCCACGCAGGACCAAAGAAGAGGCTGAGCGTACCAGACTGCGGATTCTGGAAGCCGCTGTGGATACTTTCTTCGAGAAAGGTGTCGCCAAGGCTACACTGAACGATATCGCGATAAGAGCGCAGGTCACCCGTGGCGCAATTTACTGGCACTTCAAAAACAAGCTGGATGTTTTTGCTGCTCTGCACGAACAGCTGCATCAATCTGTTTCCGACACCATCCTTGAGGATCTGGAAAACGACCACCCTCACCCGCTCTTGCAACTGGAACGACTGAGTACCGATCTACTCAGAGACCTCGAGAACGATGTCGGACGTTTCAAAATACTGACGATTTTCTTTCTCAAGTGTGACTATTCCGACGAAATGCTGAGCATCCTCCAATACCAGAACAAGAATCGGCGCGAAGGCATCGAACTGTTCTCGCGTTACTTCCAGCGTGCCAAACAGCATGGCCATCTGGCTGCAGACGTTGAGCCTCAGGTTTTAAGTGTTGCGCTGATGGCCTATCTGACAGGGATGGTCTATGAATACCTGACAGACCCTGACGCCATGGCCATGAAAACCGAGGCCAGCAAGTACACCCGCCTGTTTTTCCGGAATATTGGCTGAATTTGCATCAGTGCTTACCGAAGCTGCCGGATTACCCTATAATAAAAACGATTGTTCTGATCCACCAGATTATCAGGACGGACTTCCGTGTATGCCAGCCGCACACACACAGGGACGGCTTCCAGCCGCTTTTTGATTCTGGTAGCTGTGCCCGCTTCTGCCATTATTCACTTGCTGCTGGCAGCGGCATGGCCGGGTATTGACCTGAGGAGCGAGCAGGCTGCGGCATCAAGCCTCAGTGTCGCGATTGATCTGGGAGCCAGCTATTCAGCAATCAGCGCTGTTGCTGGCAACCAGAATGCAAGCGATGCTGCCGCTGCGAGCATACCACCTGCTCCAGCATCCGCGGAATTCCCGCCGATTGAGCCTTCACCAGTTGTTGAAACTTCAAGGCCGGAAACCCCGGCCGGGCCTGTCACCGAGGCCGCAGCTGCCAGAGTGACAGCTCCGCAACAGCAAAATATGCCAACAAGCACTGCTGCCAGTGATCAGGCTGCTGCGATACCGGTAGCAGCCACGCCGACCCCAGCGCAAAGCGCTGAGCAGCCAGACATGGAGCCAGCAACAGATCCTCCGCCAGAAATCATGCCGCCGCCCATCACTCAGCCTGTTTCCATGACCACACAGCAGGAACTGGCTGAGGTGATCGAACAACTGCAATCTACCACCGAGGCATCTCTGACAGAGGTGCTGGAGCAGCTGACTACTCAGCCGCCTGAAGGTTATGAGATAAGCGTTTCACAGTTAGCAGAATCTGGTCCCACGGCGTTAAGCAGCTACCGGGTGACCATTCAGACCGAGCTTGGCGACGGTCTCGCCAGTACGGAGCTTACAATAACTGAACGTCCATTCTCCTGGTATGCCAAGTTTATTAATCGCTGGGACAATGATGTGATCATGGCTAACGACCAGATTTTTGGTCGTTTCCACTCGAACAGCCCGGTCAACCTTGAAACCGACTGGCGCGCCAGGCCACTCTTCGCAGGCCCTGTCACACTGGCCACACATCAGTCTATCGGTCGCCGCCTGCGCGAATCCGACATATTCACGGACGAAGTGGAAACCGGCATTGGCCGCATTGATATGCCTGATGCCATTGTGCCAGCAGTTTTCCCAGGACAAGGCAGCGGACTCCAGGTGATCAGCTATGATAAGTACACACAGCTTACCTTCCTGGGTGCAGATGGTTTTAACTGGTATCAGCCCGACACCCAGCTCGGTGGCCACCAGGCATTGACTGATGATGTGCTGATTATTGCCGGCACCGACGACAGCCGGTTTGATGTATCCGGCACCATACATGGGCAGGTCGCCATCTACTCTCCGCGCCGTATCACGATTACTGATGACCTGGTTTATGCCGACCAGAGCGCCGGCGCAAATCACCTGCTCAGCCTGACCAGCAACGGCAGCATCGAGATAGCCAATCCCTCAGTCACCGGACCGGGTGATCTGATCATTCACGGCGCCCTGTTTGCGCGTCAGCGCTTCAGTGTAAGGCGTTATAACACACGCGCGCAGGGGCGCCTGCATATCATGGGCACCCTGGTGGCCGGCTCAATCTCGGCGACCGAGCCTCGCTACTCAACGCTGGTTGAATATGACAGCCGTTTCGAATCAATCAGACCACCTGCCTTCCCGACCACAGGCCTGTTCGATATGAGCGAATGGGATCGTGAATGGACAATTACAGCAGTACCTGACGCATATCCTGCAGGCGCTGATGGCACTGTTCGGCAACCGGCAGACGAATAATGCAGGCCTCAAGAAGAGAAATGGCAACATCCCTTTCTTCACTCTGCCAGTAATCGCGGGAGCTATTGAGGTAGGCAGCTTCCAGATTGGCCTGAAATACGCTGCGGCTGGGGCTCTCCAGATCTTTGCCAAGGTACTCGTGATAAACAGATATCACCTGCCCCCATTGTTGATTCTCCCAGTGTCTGGCCGCCAGTGACATGTAGTATTGCTCTATCGCCTGCAGCGCACCGGCGCGGATCACATGGGAGTCACGCAATTGATCAGGCGTTTCGGCATGCAGGGCCTCAGCCAGCCCAAGCCCTTCCTCAACCTCGTTATTGCTCAGCATCCACCCGGCACGATGCGACTGCAAAAGCAGCATGGGCAGCAGCGTATCTCTATCGGTGAAGCGATGCTGTTCGAACAGGGACACCGTTTGCCAGGCAGCCAGATAGGGGTCGATTCTCGACATCAGCGCCCTCCAGGCTGCCTCGTCATGCCGCTTCAGGTAGTCAGCCTCCTGGTAGTAATAGACCAGACGGTTATGCTGTGCCACCAGGTCATCCGCCTGCATCAGCCCCTTGAGCTCGGCCATGCGCAGTCGGTCGGCATAGTCCATGCGCTCAACACTGATATGTTGCACCCACATATTTTCAAAGCCCAGTTCAGCAGCGCTGATCTGGCGACGACTTTCATAGTCGCTATAGTCGGCCACCACCAGTCGGCGCTCAGAAAACCATTGCTCGGCTTGCCGCGCAAAAAATTCAGGATCGCGAATTACATCGAATCCGTCTTCGGATGTTGTCTCAACTTCTATTATCTGTCCGTCGTCCAATATCAGCTGCGCAAAAGCATGGCTGGGCATGATGACGCCACTGGCGTTTAGACCCAGGTATTCCGCCAGCACGATATAGAGCAGCGCCGAACTGATACAGTTATAAACCCCGGTATCCAGGATCTCGGCCATGGCACTCTGGTTGGCATCATAGCCGGCACTAAAAAAATGCCGATGCATCAGCCGCAACAATAGCGCGCCTGTTTCACGCGGACTGTCAGCCTCGATCAATTCATCATGGCTGGCCAGGAAACTCAGAAGTTGTTCCCGATAGTGGTGATAGTCGGCTTCTGAGCGGACATTCCCGGATGCCACTAAAAACAGGGCCAGCAGCTCGTCAGCGCTGGCCTGTTTAGCAGAAGATCCTGTGAACAGGTCTATGACCTGCGTCTCAAACGCGGTCAGAGCGGTCCAGGCGGGCTGGCCGGGGACAGCAAATGCGCTGCGGTCAATATCGCGCTCGTCTGCACTGGCGGCCACACTGATCCAGAGCGTCAGCCACAGTGTGCCGAGCAGATACAGTGTTTTTGCCATGGCGACCCGCCTCCAGGTGTCAGACCTTTACCTCGATCGTATTGATAACCCGCAATGCTTTGGCAATAGCTTCATCTACCGACTCACCGTTGGCAAGCGCCACGCCCATCCGTCGCTCACCACGCACTTCCGGCTTGCCAAACAGGCGCAGGTCGGTGTCTGGCTCACTCAGTGCCTGCGCCAGATTACTGAAGCTCACGCAGTCCGAGTTCCCCGCAACCAGCAGCACTGCAGACGCCGAGGGGCCGCGCTGCCTGATCAGCGGAACCGGCAGGCCCAGAATGGCGCGCGCGTGCAGGGCAAATTCGGACAGGTTCTGAGAAATCAGGGTAACCAGGCCGGTATCGTGCGGTCGCGGTGAAACCTCACTGAAGTAGACCTGATCACCTTTAACAAACAATTCAACGCCGAACAGACCATACCCCCCCAGGGCACCTGTTACCGCCTCTGCCACCTCGCGGGCTCTGGCGAGGGCCTGATCGCTCATTGCCTGAGGTTGCCAGGACTCACGATAGTCGCCCCGCTCCTGGCGATGCCCGATCGGCTCGCAGAAACTGGTGCCGTCACGGTGTCGGACCGTCAGCAGCGTTATTTCATAGTCAAAATCAACAAAACCCTCAACAATCACCCGGCCTTTGCCGCTGCGACCACCGGACTGCGCGTACTCCCACGCGGCATTCATGTCCTCGGCAGTCCGCACAATACTTTGTCCCTTGCCTGAGGATGACATGATGGGTTTCACAACGCAGGGAATGCCAACATCCTTGATAGCGTCGAGATACTGGGTTCTGGTGTCGGCGAAACGATATGGTGAGGTTGGCAGCCCCAATTCTTCTGCCGCCAGACGGCGGATACCTTCACGGTTCATGGTCAACTGCGCGGCGCGGGCGGTTGGAATAACCTGCCAGCCCTCTGCCTCGAGTGACACCAGCTCCTGCGTCGCAATGGCTTCAATCTCGGGAACAATCAGATGGGGCTTTTCCTGCTCGACGACAGCTCTCACCGCGCGCGCATCCAGCATGTCGATAACGTGACTGCGATGCGCCACCTGCATGGCAGGTGCTTTATCATAGCGGTCTACTGCAATTACTTCGCAGCCAAGCCGTTGCAGCTCAATCACTACTTCCTTGCCAAGTTCACCACTGCCCAGCAGCATTATCCGTGTGGCAGATGCCGACAAGGGCGTGCCTATGCCTGTCTCACCTGCGCTTGTGCCATGATGTGTGTTGTGTTCTTTGTCGTCAGGTTTGTTCAAAATCGTTCTGCTCTTTCGTTAGTACTGTATTGATTAATCAGCGTCACCCAGTGATGTATGCCATTCGTCAGCTCATTGGTTATTACGCCGCCTTTATCCCTCGCATTCTTCCAGAACGATTGCTCGGATGGAAGGACTTTGATCATTGGTTTAAGCTTTGCAGGCAACTCGAAAATCACACGGAAGAACAGCATGGCTAGCAGACATACTAATATCCGGGCCGTTATTCTGGATGCCGCAACACTGGGTTCAGATATCGATTTCTCGCCTCTGCAAAAAATCACCGACACACTGGAAATACATGATAATACGTCGTCGGATCCGAACTCAGATGAAGTGATATCAAGACTGCAGCATGCCAATGTAGCGATAACGAATAAAGTTGTGCTGGACGCACGTGCGCTTGAGGCGCTCCCCAATCTAAAATTGATCTGCGTGATGGCCACGGGCACCAACAATATTGACCTGGAGACCGCTCAGCGCCTGAATATCGAAGTACGCAACATAACGGCCTATGGAACTGCCAGTGTTGCTCAGCACACCTTCATGTTAATGCTGGCCCTCGCCAACCGCCTGCCACTTTATCAGGACGAGTTGCGACGTGGCCGCTGGCAGTCCAGTGAACACTTCTGTCTGCTGAATCACACAACCATGCAGTTGGCAGGCCGGCACCTGGTGCTTGTCGGACAGGGCGAGCTGGGAAAACGTGTCTCAATGCTGGCCAGAGCCATGGATATGACTGTCAGTTTCGCCGCCCGTCCGGGCAATGAGTCGTCAGATCACCGCCCTCCTCTGGACGCTTTGCTGGCCGATGCAGATCTTGTTTCACTGCATTGCCCCCTGACAGATGCAACCCGACATCTGATCAATGCCCGTCGGCTGCGGTACATCAAGCCAGGCTGCATACTGATCAACTGTGCCCGCGGTGGTCTGATTGACGAACTGGCAGCACTGGCAGCATTGCGTGACGGCCGACTGGGTGGACTGGGAGTTGATGTGCTGCCCCAGGAGCCGCCGCGCGATGGCCATCCGCTGCTGCAGGCGCTGGAGGAACCTCTCCTCAATCTCATTGTGACGCCACACAATGCCTGGATCTCGCCGGAGGCCAGGCAGACCATAATAGATAAAACGGCAGCCAATATTCAGCTGGGCTGGTGAGCCCTGCCGCCTTGCTGCTATCTGGCTGGCCGAAAGGCCAGAAGCGTATTACCTGCCTGCTGACGGAAGCGGTCGTAGCCAGACCCGACAAATAACATGCCTGCGCCTGCCGCAATCGACTGCGCGTCAATGGAGCCGCCTCGCGCTGCAACACCATTGACCGTATCAAAGCCCACCGCCGTGTCATACTCAAACAGTATCTGGCCGGTCTCGGTATCAAAGATAAACAGTCGCCCATCGATATTTCCGGCGACCAGCGCGCCATCGATAACCAGTGGCATGGCAGAAAAACCGTATCGCGCCTCGCAGCCCGACACGCGTTCGTCCCGGCCATTGGCACAGTCCGGTCGCGACATATAGGACCAGGTCGGCTCACCGTCAGCGAGCTCGAAGGCGTGCACCCCAGCCTTGATGACGTCATCGCTGCGACCGCCACCATTGGGATCGTTGATCGGCAACAGCACCTTGTCTCCGGCAACTGCCACACCCCAGTGATTGCCACCCAGCGCGCCGCCTTCACCGACACGCTGCTGCCAGACAAGCTCGCCATTGTCCGGGCTCAGGGCCCACAAATGGCCCGATTTCTGACCGGCAACCAGTCGTTCGCTGCCATCTTTCAACGTGACACGAATCGCCGCTCCACCAAAATCCCAGTCCTTGATAATGCTGTCCTGCTCTGAAGGACAATTGGGTCCGTACTCCCGGCCAGTGCAGGCCATGTTCCATACGTCATTGGCGACGGCCTGAAACAGCCAGCGCTGCTCGCCGGTGTCCATATCCAGCGCAATGATGGCATTGCTGGTTTCAGTCGCCGGCAGTGAGGTATTTTCGCCGGTCGTGACATAGAGCTGTCGACGTTCTGGATCCAGTCCAGGACTCGACCAGATTGGCGCGCCGGACGGCCCGCGCAGACGTACACCGATAGAATTGCGCTCTCCCGTATATTCAGCCGGAGGCATGGTGACATAGGTCCAGATACGTTCGCCGCTGGCTGCGTCAAGAGCCAGCACCCCGCCACGCCCATCACAGCACTCGTGAGTTGGCTCGCCACCACGCTGAACGCCCGAAGCAGAGACCGGTAAATAAAGACGCTGGTCATGATACATGGGCACGCCTGTGAGCCGGGAATGCACGCCTTCGTCTATCGTGCCATCAATCAGCCAGCGGCGTTCACCGGTCAGCGGATTCACCGCATGCAATCGCGCCCGTTCGTCAGAGACATAAAGAAGTTGTGAGCCATCGTCCAGTGCGCCACTGAGCACGGCTGAACCCCGCAGCGCGGCACCGGCATCGTAACTCCATTGAACACAACCGGATTCAACGTGTAGTGCCAACACTTTGCCAGAGGCCCCGGCGGGATAGAACAGTGTGTCACCAGCGATGGCCGGTGAGGAGCGCAGACCACCGACACCAGGGATGCCCAGCGCCCAGGCCAGTTCCAGATTGCCCAGGTCTTCATGACTCAAGCCGCTTTGTGCAGCGGACAACTGGCGGGAAAAAGCCAGATCACCTCCGGCATGACTCAGATGCACAGGGCTCAGGCTGATGGTACTGCTATCGTCGGCACACAGATTACTGCTGATCCACTCATCAGACACTTCGGCAATCGCCAGATAGTCAACCAGTGTGTCGCGCTGCTGGTCAGTCAGTTGCTGGCCCTGAATGGCCATGGGGCCTGAGGTCAGTGTGTAGTGAAGTGCCTGTGCTGTCATCGACTGCAGCGCTTCAAAACTGGCGGCGCGGGGATCACCGCCTTCATGGCAGGCGGCGCAGTAGGTCTGATAGATGTCCTCACCGGGGTGAACATCCATGCTGGTTTCCGGCGCAGGCTGACTGACCGGCGCCTGGGCAAGGACAGGTACCAGACCGGGTAACTCGAGACTTTGACCAGCTAAAAAAGCGAGCAGCGCAGCGGCCGCTGGCAATGATAAACGTCGCATATCAGTGATCTCATTATTGTTTTGCTAATGACACCACTGACATTAGCGCAGATCACGAACCGAGTCGATACCGCAGCTTGACGACCAGCGTGTCAACTACCGGATCCTGCCAGGATTCGCTCAGCAGGCCGGTATACTCGTCAAACAGACCTCCTGGTACATTACCACCACGTGTATATACGACGAAAAGATCAGAGAGAGGCGCAATTTCCCAACGATAACGTGCCTGGAAGGTCAGACGACTGATAACAAAGTTATCGCTCTGGGCGTCCGGCTTCGGTACCTCACGCAGCTCTTCCAGGCGATCCGGATTCACCTGCAGAAACTTGTTCTCAAACGCTTTCAGACCAGTCCATTGCAGACCTACACGAAACTGTTGTCGGGCGCTGATAAAATAATCCATTGTCACTTTGGGAGACCACTGAGTCGCCTCAAAGCTGGTGTAGCGACCGCCGCCCTGGTAAACCAGCAGGCCTTCACGATCGGTATATGACGCTTCCACATCCAGCGAGAAATTGTCGACAGGTCGATAACTGATACCGGCCGTTGTTGTCATGTTTCTCTCACCCAGGTCTTCAGTGTTGGCATCGATACCCAGCTTGTAGCGTATCTGCTGCGAGGGGTCAGACTCCCACGTGCTGACAAACTGCCAGCGCCCAGGAATTTTGTAGTCGCCTGAGCCGCGACCCAGCCGGTCTTCAACACGACGTGCGTAGTAGCGCAGACTGCTGTTCAGTGAGTGGTTATTCAAGAACGTCAGATTCAATGTATTGAATATACCCTGACGAACCCAGTCATTGTTCCCGTTCCAGTGATTGAAAATGAACATTGAATACTCGCGCGAACGCAGACCTTCGACACTCGAACTGTTACGGGTATAGTTGTAGTCGAAGTGACTGAGATCATTACGCGTCAGGAACCCCAGCGTATTCAGATTCAGTGTGTCATCATGATAGCCCGCCGCAAATCGGTGCATGACACCACGCTGAGGCATATAGATCAGGTCACCTATGACACCGTTACCCTCCACACCATCGACATCACTGCGCAGCACCTGGCCGTCAAACAGCCAGCGGTTATTGCCGGAGAAATAGTGGACATCCACACCATTGACCGTGGCGTCTATATCGGAATGCGAAACGTCGGTCCCCATCCAGCCGATAGATCGGCGCCCCGCCGGGCCCGTGGTTTCGTACAGCAGGCGGCCTACGGCAAAATCACGGCCTTCTGACTCCAGCGTGACACGTGTCCCGTCACTGAGCGTACCACGGATTTCCATATCGTCTTCCATGGCTGCCAGTGTGCCATAGCGCCAGTTGCCACTCTGCCCGGTAAACTTCACTGCACCCAGCAGATCGGTCGGTGCACTCAGGTCTGTGTCCGCAACACGGACGCCAGCCGGCACATCAAAGGAGGCCGAACTTCCGATACGCCGAGTGTTAAGCATGGATGTGGGGCCACCAGGGCCACGCGCACTCTGGTTTCTTGGCGAGGTATTAAACACATCCTGCCCTTCCAGGAAGAAAGCCCGCTTTTCAGGGAAAAAGGTTTCATAGGCGGTCAGGTTGACAACCACGTCATCCGACTCGACGTTTCCGAAATCCGGATTCAGGCTCAATGACAGCTGCGTATTGGTGCTGGGACGCCAGAACACTTCCGCTCCGGCACGCATTTCAGCTTCATCATCAACACCGTCATAGGTGCCAGAGACGTATGGATAGTAGGTGATCTGAGTCCTCGGCTCGATGTCTTCGAGCTCGAACTTCTGAAAGGCGGACAAAAACTGGTTCACAGTGGATGGAAGTGCTGGATTGGACCAGGTTTCGTTAAGGTGTCCTACCTGACGCTCCATGTAGATGCCAATCTGACGATTGTCACCTGAAATCTGGGGCAGAGCGATCATCGACCAGGGGATGAAGTACTCGGCCACCCAGCCACCCTCAACAACACTGGTATATGCTTCCCAGGGACCATCCCACTGCATGTTGAACTGGCGCTCAGCCAGAATAGTGCCATCGGTTTTTGAGTCACCAAGATTGACACGCATCATGTAGCCGTAGAGACCATCACCCGAGGCATCAATGCTTATCACCACACCATCGCGCTCAAGCCGTGTATCACGCGGCGTCATTCTGGCAACCAGCGTGTCGGTATCCTGATGATTCATTACACCCACATAGATCCCGCGTTCTGTGTAAAAAATACGGGTTTCGGTGCGCAGCGAACTTTCGGCAAGGGTATCGGGGGACACAACCCGCATTCCGTCAAAGGCGGGTATCTGCTGCCACACTGCCTCGTCCAGGCGTCCGTCCAGTTCGATGTTCGCCTGGCCATCGATACGAGTCAGACGGGGAATGACATCCTGGGCTGCAAGCTGCGATGCTGCCAGATGTGATGCAAGGACAGATGCGACGGCAAATTGCAAACGGGAATAGCGCGCACGGTTCGCGAGGCGCGAGAGAAGAACTGCTACCATGTGGGTGATCTCTGAATTCTAGTTGTGCCCGGACTATAACCGTAAGTTTCAGAATCACCGATAGCTGGCTACAATTCGTTGCAAAACACCTCGGAGGGCCAGAGAAACCAGCGGATTGCTTCTTGTTCTGGCGGGAGTTTTACCGCTTCCTGATCTTGCTTCAGCACTTTAGGATAGCGCGATTGTGCCGCAGCTAACGCGGCTTCTATCTGTTTTTTGGCGTTGCTCAGCGCGACTTGTAAACCCGGACGCTGTGAATTTAATGAACATTCCACATTTTCTTCAAACCAGTTGATACCAGCAAACCGGTCACGTGGCACTGCCTGGGATTCGCAGTGTCGCCATACACCATTCACAGCATCATAGTGGTAATACACCAGCATCTGTTCAGCGTGGCGAGCAACCAGCTCTATCGCTGTCATCAGATAGTCGAACTCTTCGTCACAAATAAAATAATTAAAGCTCAGACGCACCCAGCCTGGCCTGAGCACATTGGCACCCAGCAACACTGCACTCTCTACCTGGCGACTGTAGTCTCTGTCCATGTGCAACAGATAGTGCGCATAGGGCCCCGCGCAGGAACAACCGCCACGCGCCTGAACACCAAAAAGATCATTCAACAATGCAACAACAAATCCGTAATGCAGATCCCGCCCTTTCCCGGGCCCTTCCTGATTACTACGAAAGCGAAGAGAAAATATTGGCAGCCGCTCGTTCTCACAGCCACCGAGTATTTCAATATTGTCGATTTTTTTCAGTCGTGCCATGACGCGGGCGGCCATCTGTTGCTCCAGTTCGGCAATTCGCTCAGCCCCAACCTGCTGCTGCAGCGACATGACCAGACCAGCACGAATCGACTCTACGATGCCGGGTGTGCCGGCCTCTTCACGGCGCTCAATATTCGTCACATAGGCATGGCTGTCCGGACTGACATACACCACGGTACCCCCGCCTGCTGTCGCAGGTACCGGATTGACAAACAGTGCAGCTTTGGCCACCAGCACACCACAACTGCCAGGGCCTCCCACAAACTTGTGCGGCGACAGAAAAACTGCATCAAGCTCGCTCATGTCGATGGCAGAGTAAGGGCCAGCTGCCGCATAGTCCCAGCATGCCAGCGCCCCATAGCGCTTCAACAGTCTGGTCACCGCTACGACATCGGTACGCAGGCCTGTCACATTTGAAGCTGCCGAAAAGCTGCCAATCACACGACTGGCTGATTGATAACGCTGCAACAACGACTCCAGCGCCTGCAGATCCATCTGACCACGAGAGTCCAGGGGCACAACAACCACTTTGGCGAGACTTTCCCGCCACGGCAACTCATTGGAATGATGTTCGTAGGGCCCAATCAGCACTATCGGGCGCTCTTCGGGGGCGGTCAACTCCAGCACCTGGCGCCGTTTGACCGGGTCGGTGGGCAGACGCAGATTCAGCACTTCAACAAGCTTGTTGATCGCCGCTGTTGCACCGGAGCCGCAGAAAATGACCTTGTCGTCTTCGCTACCATTGACCGCCTGCCGAATCGCCTGGCGTGCTGACTCGCGCCATGCGGTTGTATTGGCGCCGGTCAGCGTCGTTTCAGTATGGGTATTGGCATAACAGGGCAGCACCTGCTTCTGAATCAGTTCCTCAATGAATTTAAGGCTGCGACCCGAAGCAGTGTAATCCGCGTAGACCATGGGTTTAAGACCAAACACCGTGGTCATGGCACCATCGCAGCCAATGATATTGCTGCGTATTTTTTCAATCAGGCTATCGGGCGAATGCATCGTGGACCTCTACATCAGGGAACAGCTTTTGATGCCCGTATATTAGCGACGGAACAGGCGAACATTGTTCCTATTTGATTCGCGCTGGACTAATATATTGCAACTTTGTTTCGTATCGTCGCCAATATTCGGAACGAAGAACCAATACACGTAAAATAATGAGATCACATTATGGACAAGCTCGACAGGAAACTGTTGCGACTGATGCAACCGGATGCCAGTCTCTCCGTCGCCGAACTCGCGGAAGCGCTTGGCATGTCTAAGTCCGCCTGCTGGCGTCGCATCCAGAAACTTGAGGAGTCAGGCGTCATACGCCAGCGCGTCACCCTGCTCTCCCCGGCCAAACTCGGTCTGGGCCTGACCGTGTTTATCAGCATCCGCACAAATCAGCACAATCAGGCCTGGGCGGACAAGTTTCGCGAGGTGGTGCAGTCAATTGAGGGTATTCAGGAGGTCTACCGGCTGGGGGGACAGATCGATTATCTGATCAAGGCTGTTGTCACCGACATGGCTGGCTATGACCTGCTTTATCAGTCCCTGATTGAGGCCGACCTGTTTGATGTCACAGCCAGTTTTGTCATGGAGGAAATCAAGTCCACCACGGTGTTGCCGATTGGACCCGGCCAGACTTTGACTTCCTGACCAGGCCCCAGGCGGCGGGAATCAGAATCGGATGGTATAGCGGAACTTCACACTCAGATCTGAGGACAGTGCCTCAAAGCGATTGTTCTTGTCGTAATCCTGCACGTTGTAATTCAGGACTATGAAGCCTTCCTGACCGGCACGCGGTATCCACTGCAGCCGGGTGTTGATGCCAATCTCCTCCGACAGATTGTCGTACTGCACCAGATTGATCCAGTACAGCGTGGATGAGAACGCCACCTGCGTCGACACACTGGTCAGACGCGTAATAAAGTCACCCTGCGGCAAGGAAATATTGTTCCAGTCAAAACTGGTACTCAGCACAAAATTACTGGACTGATTCCAGCTCAACGAAGCACGGATATTGTCGCGCTCACCATTATAGAAATCACCTGTCAGATAACCCACACTGCCGGCCAGTTGACGCTGACCACCGGTGGAAACTTCGATCTCCTGCTCCGTGAAGGAATAGTCGCCTGGCGCAATGCTGACCTGGCGATCAGGGCTGGAGTAGATCGTG
This sequence comes from Gammaproteobacteria bacterium UBA2675, assembly GCA_002354805.1. Classification (GTDB taxonomy): domain Bacteria; phylum Pseudomonadota; class Gammaproteobacteria; order Pseudomonadales; family Pseudohongiellaceae; genus Pseudohongiella. Next base: position 104,656 of record DEMH01000015.1, on the reverse strand, counting down.
AAGGGACGCTGCACAACCTCGCGGTTATCAATCACCGACAGCTCCATGGAGTCGCGGCTGTTTGTCTCCAGTTCCAGCAGCCGATAGGTCAACACCTGGGTCTGCAAGCCACCGTCGATGACTTCGATTCGCTGACCGTCAATACCGGCAAACGCGCTCTGCAGCAAGCCACCACCTGTGAAGAAATGCGTATAACCGACATCCGCTGTCAAATCGCGGATGTTGGATCGATTCACATAACCCATGGCTGGATTAAAATTGCGCTGAACTTCCTTGAAACCCATGCGTGATCGCCAGCCAGTACTGTTGGGCATACGCAGACCAAAACCCCAGGCCGCATCATCGCCCTGCAGACCAGGTGTATCCGATTGCTGATACCAGGCATCTGCCTCGAAAGTCCGCCCCTGAGCCAGCTGATTGTTGATGTAACGGAAATCAACACCTGCGACAGAATTGTCGATGTTTGATGCCGGATCCCCGTCGGTGTAGATGAAACCAATTGCCGAGTCCTCCAGCACATTGGCCGAGACCCTGGCGACAAACAGATCCGATGCATCCACGGCGCCAAACTCATCCTGACGAATGGCCAGCGTACCGATATTCCAGCGCCCTACCCGACCACTGATACGGCCACCGTAGTTGATGTCTACCGGCGCACCCGTCTGGCTCAAACCGATCCGACGTGAAAAGAACGGGCGGGCGTTCTCGCGGCTGCCACCCGAAGTAGCGTTATTGCCGCCGGCCATGCCACTGATGTTGCCGAACTGAAACAGGTCCGAGTCGTTCAGAAAAAAGTCCCGCTTCTCCGGGAAAAACAGACTGAAGCGCGACAGATTCACCTGGCGATTGTCGACTTCAGTGGCGGAGAAATCGGTGTTGACCGTCAATGCTGCATTCAGCGATGGCGTGAGGCGATAAAACGCATCAAGCGATGGCTCCCAATTCACTTCCGACTCACCCTGCGGTCCGTATACACGCCGGCGATTGACTGCAAGCGATGGCACAATATCCAGGCCTGCCCCGGCGCTCAATCCTTCAAGCCCGGTCATCTGACCCATCACTGTGGGATTATAGGTCCGGTTGCGCGACACCCATGCCATTTCCTCACCACGTCGGCGGATGGCGCGGCCGAAATTGAATCCCCAGGTTTCAATGGCCGGGTCAAACGGAATGGATTTGAAGGGAATTTCGATCTCGGCAACCCAGGCGTTGCCCTCAACATTGGCGGCAACATCCCAGATGGTGTTCCAGTCCAGCGAAAAAGATGTCGGACTGGTATACAGGGAGTCATGGCGCGCTGCGTTAAGATTGGTCTCGAACCGGTAGCCGGCACGGCCAGCATTGAAGGGGTCGAGAATCACAACCAGCCGGTCATCAGAGGGCATGCCCTGCCCGTGTCGAATGACCGGAGCTGCAATACGGTCAGGCTCGCTGTCAAACATGCGCGCACCAATGTAGAGCGCGTCATCATCATACAAGACATAAACCTCGGTGCGTTCGGAAGTCGGCGTGCCATTACCGGGACGGGTCTGGTGAAAATCGGTGATGACTTCAGCCTGCTCCCATACGGGGTCATTCAGATTGCCATCAATGACCGGTGGTACGCTGATGCGAACAGCACGCACCTGCTTCGGTGCATCAGTGACAACAACTGCTTCAGAAGCATCCTGTGCAGAAGCAGTGTGCGCCAGGAACATCCAGGGTGACAACATGGCCCAGCAGGCGGTGACAGCAGATCGCATCGCAGTTCCTCAAATTTAATTGAACGGCGATTTTAATGCCTGTTTGATACTTTGTAACGCAATTAAGATATCGACTTTTTGGCAATCTGTGTCAACTCTTTACAAATCCACAGATGGCACATGCACCCACCCATCCATCAAGGTCCGTGCGCTGCGGCTCATGATGGCTTTGGCAACAGTCCACTGCCCGTCACGCTGCTCCGCCCGGGCCCCCACGCGCAATGTTCCGGACGGGTGACCGAACACGACAGACTCTCGATCACCGCCACCTGCCGCAGAGTTGACCAAAGTGCCAGGTATAGCCGCCGCAGTACCGATTGCCACCGCTGCCGTTCCCATCATGGCATGGTGCAACTTGCCCATCGACAGGGCACGCACCAGCAGGTCGATTTCACCAGCGAGCACACGCCGCCCACTGGAAGTGGTGTAATCAGCCGGCGGTGCAACAAAGGCGATTTTGGGCGTATGTTGCCTCGCTGCCGCTTCTTCAACAGATTTGATCAAACCCATTTTTACCGCAGCTGCCGCGCGTATCTGCTCGAAGCGCAACAGTGCATCAGTATTATTATTGATTGCGTCCTGCAGTTCGGTGCCGCTATAACCCAGGTCACTGGCATACAGAAACACAGTGGGAATGCCTGCATTGATCATGGTGACGGCGAAACGCCCAATGCCCGGCACGTCCAGTTCGTCGACCTGGTTGCCCGTTGGAAACAGGGCACCACCGTCCTCAGCGTCGTCAGCCGGATCCATAAACTCAAGCTGTACCTCAGCGGCCGGAAAGGTGACTCCATCCAGCTCAAAGTCCCCGGTTTCCTGAACCACACCGCCACGCATGGGGACATGCGCAACAATCGCCTTGCCTATATTTGCCTGCCAGATGTTCACACGACAGATACCGTCCTGCGGTACTTTATCGCTGTCAATCAGCCCTTTTGTTATGGCAAAACCACCCACGGCCGCGGAGAGATTGCCGCAATTGCCGCTCCAGTCGACAAAGGCGCTGTCGATCGAAACCTGCCCGAACAGATAATCGACGTCAAAGCCTGACCTGGAGCTGCGCGACAGAATGACTGTCTTGCTGGTACTGGACGTGGCGCCACCCATACCATCAATCTGCTTTTGATAGGGGTCAGGACTACCTATCACGCGAAGTAGCAGCTTGTCCCGGTAAACACCTGGCTGCTGTGCTTCAGCTGGCAGATCCTCCAGTGCGAAAAAGACACCCTTGCTGGTGCCGCCACGAATATAGCTGGCCGGTATGCGTATTTGATGTGGAAAACTCATGCTGCGCCCTCTGCCTGCAGGAAATCCTGAGCGAAACGCTGCAGCACACCGCCCGCCTGGTACACAGAAGTTTCCTCATCACTATCCAGTCGACAGCGCACCGGCACGGTGAGGTCGGTCCCATCGCGGCGGTGAATGACCAGTGTCAGCGTCGCCCCTGCCCTGGGCTCACCGCGAACATCATAGGTTTCGGTACCATCCAGCTTCAGCGTCTTGCGTGTGGTGCCTGGTTCAAACTCCAGCGGCAATACACCCATGCCAATCAGATTGGTCCGATGGATCCTTTCAAAACCTTCCGCCACAATTGCCTCGACTCCAGCCAGGCGAACACCTTTGGCGGCCCAGTCACGAGACGAGCCCTGTCCATAGTCCGCACCCGCAATGATGATCAGTGGCTGTTTTCGTTCCATGTAGGTTTCTATGGCTTCCCACATCCGGGTAACCTTGCCTTCCGGCTCAATACGCGCAAGTGATCCCTGTTTAATCTCGCCATCCACAATGGCCATTTCATTGATCAGTTTGGGATTCGCAAAGGTGGCGCGCTGTGCCGTTAGATGATCACCCCGATGCGTTGCATAGGAGTTGAAGTCCTCTTCCGGGACGCCCATTTTGGACAGGTACTCACCGGCAGCACTATCAGCCAGGATGGCATTTGAGGGCGAAAGGTGGTCTGTGGTGATGTTGTCACCCAGAATGGCCAATGGGCGCATTTCCTTCAGGCTGGGCTCGCCCGCCAGCGCGCCTTCCCAATAGGGAGGACGTCGGATATAGGTGGACATCTCGCGCCAGTCATACAACGGGCTGACCTTGTTGGCTTCGTCGCGCGAAATATCAAACATCGGGATGTACACATCACGAAACTGCTGCGGCTTGACGCTGGCTTTGACCACCTCGTTAATCTCTTCGTCCGTCGGCCACAGATCCATCAGTCGAACAGGCTTGCCATCCACCTCCGCCAGAACATCCTTTTCTATGTCGAAACGAATCGTACCCGCAATGGCATAGGCAACAACCAGGGGTGGCGAGGCCAGGAAGGCCTGCTTGGCGTATGGATGAATGCGCCCGTCAAAATTGCGATTGCCAGACAGCACCGCAGTCGCATACACATCGCGGTCGATGATCTCCTGCTGTATTTCAGGATCCAGAGCGCCGGACATGCCATTACAGGTCGTGCAGGCAAAACCGACAATACCAAAGCCCAGCTTTTCCAGCTCCTGCTTGAGCCCTGACTCCTCAAGATAAAGCTTTACGGCCTTGGACCCAGGCGCCAGGGAGGTTTTCACCCAGGGCTTGCTGGTCAAACCCAGACGGTTGGCGTTACGCGCCAAAAGCCCCGCAGCGATCACATTGCGCGGGTTACTGGTATTGGTACAGCTGGTAATCGCGGCAATGATGACAGCACCATCAGGCAGCAGGCCCTGAGCCTCTTCGGCACGTGCCTGTTCAAGACCAACGGCAATACCTTTGCTCGCCAGATCAGCTGTTGCAACACGTGCGTGAGGATTGCTGGGTCCCGCCAGATTGCGCGTGACACTGGAAAGATCAAACTCAAGTGTTCGCTCGTATCTGGCCGTAACCAGATCGTCAGCCCACAAACCTGTATGACGGGCATAGGTCTCAACCAGCTGCACCTGCTCATCATCACGACCTGTCAGGGTCAGATAGTCGATGGTCTGCTGATCTATAAAAAACATCGCAGCGGTGGCACCATACTCGGGCGCCATATTGGAGATGGTTGCGCGATCACCCAGTGTCAGGGCTGCGGCACCTTCGCCATGAAACTCAAGGTAGGCACCCACCACACGTTGCTTGCGCAGGAATTCAGTCAGTGCCAGCACCATATCCGTGGCAGTGACACCAGGCTGTAATTTACCTTTTAGTTCCACACCAATGATATCGGGCAGACGCATCCACGATGCGCGGCCCAGCATGACGTTTTCTGCCTCCAGGCCACCCACACCGACGGCGATAACACCCAGGGCATCAACATGTGGCGTGTGGCTATCCGTGCCCACACAGGTATCAGGGAATGCCACACCCTTGTCGACATAGATGACCGGTGACATTTTTTCCAGATTGATCTGGTGCATGATGCCGTTGCCCGGCGGTATCACATCAACATTCTTGAAGGCATAACGCGTCCAGTCAATAAAGTGGAAGCGGTCCTCATTGCGGCGCTCTTCGACCGAACGATTGCGCTCAAAGGCATCCGGAACATTGCCTCCGCACTCTACAGCCAGTGAGTGGTCGACGATGAGCTGCACGGGCACGACCGGATTGACCTTGGCCGGATCACCTCCCTGCTCAGCGATCGCATCGCGAAGCCCCGCCAGATCGACCAGCGCCGTCTGCCCGAGAATATCGTGACACACCACACGCGCCGGGAACCACGGAAAGTCCAGGTCGCGGCGGCGTTCGATAAGCTGATTCAGAGACTCAGTCAGCATATCCGGATCACAGCGGCGCACGAGGTTTTCGGCCAGCACTCGTGAGGTGTAAGGCAGTGATGCCCAGGCACCGCTCTGAATATCTTCTACTGCCTGGCGGGCATCGTAAAAGTCCAGCGATGTCCCGGGCAGAGGCTTGCGATACAGTTTATTCATGTCATCCCCGTTTATCTATGGGTGTTACCTGGCGCGGTGCTGGACCGGTGTATTCAGCGCTGGGTCGGATGATCCGGTTGTCGGCGCGCTGTTCCATGACATGGGCCGCCCAGCCAGTCACGCGACTCATGACAAAAATGGGTGTAAACAATTTGGTCGGAATACCCATGAAGTGATATGCCGAGGCATGGAAGAAATCGGCGTTGCAGAACAGTTTCTTCTCACGCCACATGACTTCCTCGCACCGCACTGATACCGGATACAGCACCGTGTCACCGACGTCGTCAGACAGCTTTTTCGACCAGGCTTTGATAATGTCATTGCGTGGATCAGATTCTTTGTAAATCGCATGACCAAAACCCATGATCTTTTCCTTGCGCTCCAGCATACCCAGCATTTCCTTTTCGGCATGATCCGGATCCCGGAACTTCTCGATCATATCCATGGCCGCTTCGTTGGCGCCGCCGTGCAGGGGACCGCGCAGCGAGCCGATGGCACCGGTGATACAGCTGTGCATATCAGAGAGGGTTGATGCACAGACACGCGCGGTAAATGTAGACGCGTTGAATTCATGTTCGGCATACAGGATCAGGGATACATTCATCACCTGTTCGTGCAGTGGTTTGGGTTTTTTCCCCAGCAGCAAGTGCAGGAAATGCGCACCAATCGACTCATCAGTGGTCACCTCATCGACGCGCACACCGTCGTGACTGTAGCGGTACCAGTAACAGATGATGGATGGCAGAACTGCCAGCAATCTGTCTGCGGCATGCCCCTGATCAGCAAACTTTTCTTCGGTTTCCAGGTTGCCCAGCATGGAACAGCCCGTGCGCATCACATCCATGGGATGAGCTTCTTTGGGGATTCGCTCCAGAACTTCTTTAAGAGCGTTAGGCAATCCACGCAGCGATTTCAAGGTGGACTGATATTCAGTGAGCTCAGCGCGGGTCGGCAGTTCCCCTTTCAGAATCAGGTAGGCCACTTCTTCGAACAGGCAGTTCTCAGCCAGGTCCTTGACGTCATAGCCCCGATAAGTCAGACCTGAGCCGGACACACCCACGGTAGACAGCGCCGTTTTTCCTGCTACCTGTCCACGCAGGCCCGCACCACTGAGAATTTTTTTGTCAGACATAATTAAGTTTCCTCCCTGCTATTAAAACCATAGCTGGCATTTGGATGAAAAAGTCAGGATTTTTTCTGCTTGGCAAACAGCGCGTCCAGGTGCTCTTCGTAAACATGATAATCAATACGATCGTAGAGCTCAGCACGTGTCTGCATGGTATCAACGACGTTCTGCTGCGTGCCGTCGCGCCGGATGGCGGTATAAACGTTCTCGGCTGCCTTGTTCATGGCGCGGAAAGCTGACAATGGATACAGGACCAGCGAGACATCCACACCGGCCAGCTCCTCAGTCGTGAACAGCGGTGTGGCACCAAACTCGGTGATATTGGCCAGTACCGGCACCTTCAATCGGGATGTGAACCTGGCGTACATTTCCAGCTCGGTAATCGCCTCCGGAAAAACCATGTCTGCACCCGCTTCAATGCAGGCCTCGGCGCGATCCAGAGCCGCTTCCAGCCCCTCGACCGCCAAGGCATCGGTTCTTGCCATGATCACAAAACTGTCATCGGTACGTGCATCCACAGCAGCCTTGATACGATCCACCATCTCGGCCTGTGTAACGATTTCCTTGTTAGGACGATGGCCGCAACGTTTGGCGCCTACCTGGTCTTCAATGTGCATGGCAGCCGCGCCAAATTTGATCATCGACTTCACGGTTCGCGCCACGTTAAACGCACTGGCACCAAAACCGGTATCGACATCAACCAGCAGCGGCAGATCGCACACGTCAGTGATGCGGCGCACATCCGTCAAAACATCATCCAGTCCGGAAATACCCAGATCAGGCAGCCCCAGTGACCCTGCAGCGACGCCACCGCCGGACAGATAAATGGCCTTGAAGCCGGCTCTTTTTGCCAGTAGCGCATGGTTGGCGTTGATCGCACCAACAACCTGCAGCGGATGCTCCTCTGCGACTGCTGCACGAAAGCGTTGACCGGGTGTTGTCTGCATGTCCAGGACTCTCCTTATGGGTTCATTAACTGATTTTGTCTTACGGCTTTTCCAGATGCTGTTCGATATTGCGACGTGAGGCGCTGATGTGCCGGCGCATCAGCAGTTCCGCCAGTTCACCATCGCGGTCGGCAATCGCCTCGATAATACGGTGGTGCTCGGAGAACGCCTGCTGTGGGCGCTCCGGAGTTGTCGAAAAACGATACCGGTACATGCGTACCAGATGATAAAGATCACTGCAAAGTAACTCATGCAACATGTGATTGCGGCTACCCTGTATGATCAGAAAGTGAAGATCCAGTTCTCCTTCCTGCTGATAGTAGGATTCGTTGGTACGCAGGCCCGCGTGCTGCTCGTGTCTGGCCAGCACCTGACGCAGCCCCGCGATTTCCTCCTCGGTCATATGCTGGGCAGCAAGTCGACAGGCCATGCCTTCCAGCGCCTCCCGGACGTAGTACAGCTCAATCAGCTCAGCCACACTCAGCGATGCCACGCGAACGCCCGCATGCGGAATCCTGACCACCAATCGTCGACCTTCCAGCCGCCGAATGGCTTCCCTCAGCGGGCCTCGACCGATCCCGAAGGTATCACTCAGGTACTGCTCACTCAGGCGCGTTCCCGGCGCTATATCCCCTTTGACAATCGCAGTCTGGATGCGTTCAAAGGCACCGTCCGACAGGGTCTGGGAGCTGGATTGATGGGAACCGGAAACCATGGATTGTAGATAATCCTAACCTATTAGGACGTTTGTTGGCGTTTTCATGGCGAATACTGCGCCTGTTAGCCATCATTGTCAACAATCTGCCAATTACGCAGTTGTATCACGCCAACCAGGATAAGCGTTACAATACGCCTGATACGGAAACAATAATCACAATAACAGGATGGACTCCAATGAACCGGTACATTCACGCTTGTTCACCACTGCTCACTCTGATCTGCTTCGGCCTTGCCAGCACAGCGCTGGCGCAGCAGGCATGGTACGGTCTGCCACTACCACCGACTTTTGCGCCTCATACCACTCCCGCCGTAATCGGCTCGCGTGGCCCGGCCCCGGCCGTTGTCCCCGCCGACGAACTCCAATTCAGCGAACTGGCAGGAGACCAGCTGGCTTCGGACCTGAAGGCGATTGTGCAATTTTCAAGGCAGAGCCTTATCGATCAGGAACTGGGTGGCAATCAGATGTGGGGACGCGTTGCCGGTTTCCCATCACTAACGGCAACTGCCGACTGGGTTGCAGATCAGTTCCAGCAATACGGGATTGAAGATGTCGAGATACAGCAGGTCTCGCAGAATCCCGACAGCAGCCTGTGGTTGCCTCAACGCTGGGAGGTTCGCCTGCTGGCCAATGAGCATACTGGCGGCGACGATGTGGTGCTGTCGACTGCGGTCGCACTGTCCCCATCATATATAGCGGGCGGTTCGCTGCAGGCACCGCTGGTTTACACGGGCAATGCGCGCCCTGCCGTATTGGAACATATCGATGTAAGCGGCAAAATCGCAGTTCAGCACATCACTCCGCAGGCCCACCTGGTATTCGAACGCAGTCATGCCGTGCCGCGGGCTCAGGACCTGTTTGCCCGCGGTGCAATTGCGGTTCTTAACATTATCGATCAGCCCGGTAATGAGATGGCGCGCGATCTGGCCAACTGTGGCGGCCCCTGTTTCAACGTCGGAGGCCGGGATGGTGTTTTCCTCAGCGCCGCACTCGACGCGGCTGCCTCGCAGGGACACAGCGGCACGCTGCAGGCCCGGTTAAGCCTGCAGGCACAGGAATACAGCGGACTCCAGGCTGAAAACGTGATTGCTGTCATACCGGGCCAGTCAACCGAGACGATTGTCATCAACGCCCACATGGATGCCTGGTATGACGGTGCCGGTGACAACGGGGACGGCCTTGCGGTGTTGATGGCTCTGGCGCGACATTTCTCCCGCGAGGATGTGACGCTGCAGCGCACACTGGTGCTGGTGGCCAGCGCTGGTCACCATACTCCCGGACTGAATGGCCCCAGCAATGCGGTCGCCATGAACCCGGAGCTGTTTGACGAGGCGCTGCTGATCTTTAATCTGGAGCATGTCGCGCAACGCAACTTCTCGCCGGCCCGCAGCGTCCTGCCCGATGGCTATCGTGAGTTTATTGCTGACTCTGGCGAGGCACCCATAGTCGCCGGCATCACCAACGAGTCGGCCTACCTTCAATCTCTGTTTGATACTGGTGTACAGCGTTATGGCGTCAATTTTGTGTCCGGCAACTCTGATATGGCCAGTGGCGAAGGCGGCGGCTACCGGCGCACAGCTGTGCCAATCGTGACGACCATGCAGGCACCGCCGCTCTATCACACCAGCGGTGAAGTCGAAGAAGTCATCTCAGTACCCGGTATGGAGAGAATGGCCCGCTTCATGGCCTGGTTTATCAAGCAGGTCGATACCGCAGATCGCACCCGTGTGAGCCCGGCGGGCAGCGGGGAATAAACACACAGATGTTCCGTTGACCTCTGGTAACTGACAATTCCAACCAGAGGTCAATGGTATGCAGCAGGAATTTCTATTTAAACCAGGCGAATCAGGTGTTTATCAGTGGCACCATTCGCACTGGAGGCTTATATGCAGCCCGCTGGAAATCGTCTCATGTATTCGTCTTAACCTGCCAATGGCAGCGCCACAAACCTGGCTTACCATCCGTTTTGAGATAGCCGACGGCAGCAGTCGACAGGCGCTGGTGCTCAAACATGTGATTGGCGACGATCACTTCTGGCCATTGCTTGGCGACTTTTATCAGGATGGATTCCAGGTGCAGAAGGGATGTGAAGAAGCCGTTCAGCAATACCTGCTGCAGGCACTGCAAAGCGTTCATCAGTTTGAGTTGAATCACTCACTGCCCAGTAATCCAATACACTTGAGCAGTAACAACGGCCCGGCATGGGCAGGTCTGTATCGTCAATTTGTTGCACCGAATTGCAGTTAATAACCCTGGCTGGCCAACAAAAAAATCCCATGGAACGGGTCCGAGCTGCATCGGTTTGACCTACAGCACTGATATAATGAGAGCCTATGAGCCGTCTCAACACCAAACTCCCCTCCCTGCGCCGCCTGACCGTATGGACCCTTTTGATAGCGACCATTGTGTTTGTACTTTGGTGCGTGTGGATTGATCGACAGATTCGCGAAAGCTTCAGCAGCCTGCAGTGGGCGCTGCCAGCGCGTATTTACGCGCGTCCAATGGAGCTTTATCCCGGCGCCGGTCACGCGCTTGATGAAGTACAGACCACGCTGCAGCAGCTGGGTTACCGCGAAGTTTCCCAACTGGGCAGACCCGGTGAATTTCGCCGCCTCGGACAGAGCCTGCAGATTCAGACGCGCGGCTTTGATTTCTGGGATGGCCCGGAGCCCCCGCAGACACTGGCTGTGTTTTTCGCCGGCGACCGCATCACTTCACTGGAGCGCATTGGCGGTGGCGCTGTGCCCCTGGCCCGACTTGAACCGGTTGAAGTGACGCAGTTTAATCCTGACACAGGCGAGGACCGCCTGCCGCTGGCGCTCGGAGACGTACCTCTTGTTCTGATTGAAGCCGTGATAGCCGTCGAGGACAGCCGATTTTACGAACATCATGGCGTCGACCCCAAGGGCATTGCCCGTGCCATGCTGGCCAATATTCGTGCCGGTGGCATCGTCCAGGGTGGCAGCACACTGACCCAGCAGCTGGTGAAGAACCTCTACCTGCATCGCGACCAGACATTCCGGCGCAAGATTGAAGAAGCGCTGATGGCCGTGGCACTGGACCTGCGATTCAGCAAAAATCAGATTCTGGAAGCGTATTTGAATGAAGTTTACCTGGGCCAGGATGGCAACCGGGCCATTCACGGCTTCGCTCTGGGCGCCCAGCATTATTTCAGCCGCCCTCTGACCCAGCTCAGTCTCGACGAACTTGCCCTGCTGGCAGGCATGCCGCGCGGCCCTTCTCTCTACAATCCGCGCCGCAACCCGGAGCGTGCGGTCAGCCGTCGCAACACCGTGCTGGCAAGAATGGTCGATGCCGGCTATATCACCGAGGAGCAGCGGAGGCATGCGTCTCAGGCGGAGCTGACGGTAACACCACGACCAGCATACCGGGGCAACGGCTACCCTGCCTTCATGGAGCTGGTGCAGCAGAACCTGGCCCGTGACTACGATTCAGCAGCACTGCGCACCGAGGGCCTGCGCATATTTACCACGCTGGATCTAGCCATGCAGACCACGCTGGAAGCGCGTCTGGACAAAGCCGTGGCCGCAGTACAACGAGCAGATAGCGACAATGGCCCGCTGGAAGCCGCCGTGGTGATTACGGATGCAACCAATGGCGATGTTCGCGCGATGGCGGGCGGGCGCCGGGCGGGATATACCGGCTTCAACCGCGCGCTAAAGGCACGCCGCCAGATCGGCTCGCTGGTAAAACCGGCAACTTATCTGGCGGCACTTGAATCCGGTGCCGGTGACTATTCGCTGGCAACCGTGCTGTCTGATGCCAGGCGCGAGATCGAACTGGACAATGGCACTTACTGGTCGCCCAGCAACTATGAAAATCGCTACTTCGGCGACGTCTATCTGTTTGATGCACTGGAGCGCTCGCTCAACCAGGCTACTGTAGACCTGGGTCTGAAACTGGGCCTGCCGGCAACCATAGACATGCTGCGCAGGCTTGGCTACAACGGAGACGTGGCAGCCTATCCCTCGCTACTGCTGGGCGCCGTGGATATGACTCCAATTGAAGTCGCACAGATGTACCAGACACTGGCCAGCGGCGGTTTCCGCACGCCCCTGCGCGCGGTCGAGGCCGTCATGACCGGCGACGGACAACGCCTGCAGCGCTACGGTCTGGCCATTGAACAGGTCGCCAGCCAGCGCAGTATGTTCCTGCTGGAGCATGCCCTGCAGGGTGTGTTCAGTCGCGGTACTGCAAGGACTGCTCAGAGCACCATGCAGGCAAACCTGCCGCTGGCCGGAAAAACAGGTACGACCAATGACCTGCGTGACAGCTGGTTTGCCGGTTATGGTGATGATCTGGTGGCGGTGGTCTGGCTTGGTCACGATAACAACGGCGCCACGGGACTCACCGGCGCCACAGGCGCGCTGAAAGTGTGGAGCGATATCATGAGCTCCCTGCGCATAGAGCCCAGAACAACAGCGCCACCACCGGACATTGAGTGGCGCCAGGTCTCTCAAAACGCGGTACGCGACCCTGCCTATCGCCAGTGTCAGGACAGTGTGCTGCTGCCCTTTGCTGAAAGCCGCCCACCGGACCGTGCGGTTGATTGCGAGGATGACGGATCTTTGTTTAACAGAGTGCTTGATCGCTTCAGGGTGTTCAGCCCATGAGCCTACGTTCTGGCCTGTTGATAGGCACTCTGTTACTCGCAGCCTGTGCATCACCCCAAAGGCAATCACCTGCACCTGTGGAGCGCAGTCAGCCATCGTTGACGGGTACATCGGCAGCAGGCTCAATATCTGAGTCACCCGGCCCGGTCCGTTCAGGAGACGGCCGGGCAGATTCCCAGGGTGGTTTTGTTGGTCCCGCACCCCCTGCCCCGCCAGACGCTCGTGCCACTCCTACATCCACATTGATGGCTGGCATTAACAGCGCGGTAGACGCGGGTGAACTTGAGCGAGCAGCTGCGATTGCCGAGCGCGGTTTAAGAATTGACCCGCGCGACGCCAGCATCTGGCTGAGTCTGGCAAATGTGCGTCTGTTGCAGAATCGCCCAGCTGAAGCAACTGCACTGGCGCAAAGAGCGCTTCGCGAAGCCAGCAACGACACCGGCCTGCGTCGCGAGATTCAGGCCTTTCTGGATCGGGTCACTGACGATCGTCGTTGAGAGACTGCTTGTTGAGCACGCGCACTTCGCGCTGCGGGAACGGTATGACAAAGCCATGTTCGCGCATGGTGTCATAGATCAACAGCATCAGATCGCCACCGACACGGTTTCTGCCATCGTCGATTCCTTCCATCCAGAACTCAACAAACATATTGACGCCTGAATCTCCAAAGCCATCAATCTCGCAATCAGGTCGCTCTTCAAGTGGAATGTCGTCACCGCTGAGAACCTGGGGATGACTGGCAACTGCCGCCTTGATGACTTCCACCAGCTTGTGAATATCAGAGTCATAGGCAACCGAGAAATCGACCCGGTATCTCTGTTTCTGATTCTTGTGAGTCCAGTTGGTGAAACTTTCAGTAACGAACTTTTCGTTGGGAACCATGATGTCTTTGCCATCATAGGTTTCAAGTGTGGTTGACCTGAGCGTCAGCTCACGAACCACACCGGTGCGTCCGTCTTCTAGCTCAATGTAGTCGCCCAGCGAAATCGAGCGATCCAGCAAAATGATGATGCCGGAGATAAAGTTGGAAGCAATGGCCTGCAGTCCGAAACCCAGACCTACACCTACCGCACCACCGAACACCGCCAGCGCTGTCAGGTTGATGCCCATGATCTGCAACAGCAGCAGGAAGATGACAAAAAAGATGGTCACCTGCAGCAGTTTGGCGGCCACTTCCTTGGCACGAAAATCAAGCTTCTCCTGACGGCGGATGATTTCCTGCCCGGTATTGTTGGACAGGCGTCCCAACCAGAACAGAATGGAACCAAACAATAGAACACGGACAACACCATAGGCAGAGATCTGAATATTACCCAGCGTCACCTGCATGGACTCAAGAATCGATATAAGCGGCCCAAGCCATTCCACTGAGTACAGGAACACCAGCGGCAGCCCGGCCCAGCGGAAGACAAAGGCAATAAACTCATTGCGCACGTGATCACGAATGATGGCGTTGTAGACCAGCAGCATGGCAATCACAAGCGCCACTTTGACCAACCATGATTGGCCGATCAGCGAGGCACTCAGTTCTACGGCAAATCCCAGCGCCAGAATGCTCAACAACGGAAACATCAGGCTACCAAAATGGCCCGCAGCGCGGCGCAGGGGGCTTAGCGGGGCATCTGACGGGGCTTCGGCAAATGCGGGCAGATAGGCACGCAGCCGGTTGGCAAAAAAGAACGCGAAGGCATAGATCAGCATCACCAGCGCGAGCTGCGCGTAGGTTTCTGTCTGCAACAGGACAAGCAGTATCTGGTCACCCAGCGCCATCAGACGCTGATAGATTGATTCGAGATCCAAGCGGTAGGCCCCATCAATGTTTACAAGCGATTATAATCGACAATGGAATCTAACCAACCTGGCTCAACTAATCAATCATGCCCGCAGTAATAGGAGCTTTTGCACTCAACCTCTACAGGCCGCATTGCTCGAGATATTTATTCGCAGGTGCCTTGCCAACCGTGAATGACAGGCGTATAAGGAGGCTGCAAGGGTCCATGATCGCTGGCGTCGTGCCAGTCGGCCATCGGCCCTGCGCATTTCAGGATATTCGTGCTGTGACTTTGCTCCGCCACATGTTGTCTGTTCAGCTGTTGATCTGCTCACTGCTTCTGTCAGTGGGGGTCAGTCTGCCTGCTGCTGGCAGCAACTCGATCGAACGCCAAAGCGGCGATACCCTGGAGCGTCTTGTTTCAACACAGCTGGCGATATCGCCAGGCGCTCGTGCTGTGCTGTCCGGCATGCCCGGCGACGCAGACCCTGAAGACAACCCCGCCACGCTCAATCAGTCAGCACTCAGCTATCTGAGAAACGCGACTGCTGGTTTTCCCGCCGCCACAGTCAACCGCGGCGGTCGCAAGCTCTCTCCACATCAGGCGCGCGCACCGCCAATCCGATAACTCTGAACACATCCAGCTTATTTTTTTGATGTAACCGGCTGCCGTCGCAGTTGTTGATTCAGTTCAACTGCGTATCGCGTCAGCCACAGGAGTTATCCATGACTACTTCGCTTCACAAGCGCACCCTGTGGTACGCATTTATCATCATGCTGGGCCTGCTCAGTGCCCTGCCCAATGTATTGCCTGAGTCGGTTAGTAATAGCCTGCCGAAGGCTTACCAGAACAACACTGTCAAACTCGGCCTGGACCTGCGCGGTGGCTCTCAGCTGCTGCTGCTTGTGGACACCCAGGAGATCTACAGCGACCGCGACGAGTTGAGCGCTGATGCGCTGCTTGATGATGTCGTTAACCAGAGCATTGAGGTCATTCATCGTCGTCTCGATGAAACTGGCATGGTCGAACCCAGCATCACCCGACAGGGACGTGATGGCATACTGGTGCAGCTGCCGGGCGTTGAAGACCCGCAGCAGGTCCGTTCGCTGCTGGGTACAACGGCACAAATGAATTTCCACTGGGTGGCCGAGCCGGGCAATAGAAATGTCATGACTCTGCCTGATCAGGCGGATCCCGCACAGAACTATCGCCTGGAACGCAAAGTGGCGATGGAAGGCAAACATGTGCGCGATGCGCGCATGGCCATGCAGCCACAGACCAACCTGCCAGTTGTCAACTTCACGCTGGACCAGGAAGGCGGCCGCATATTCGGCGACATGACACGTCAGAATGTTGGCCGGGCTCTGGCCGTTGTGCTCGACGGTGAGGTTGTGACTGCCCCCGTCATACGCTCCCCCATCACAGGTGGCAGCGGGGAGATCAGCGGCCAGTTTACTGCCGTGGAGGCGGGCGAACTGGCCATGCTGCTGCGTGCGGGTGCCCTGCCCGCGGCGCTGGAAATTGTCGAGGAACGCACTGTAGGCCCCAACCTGGGTAGTGACGCCATCAGCATGGGTATTGTTGCTGGTATCTTCGGTGCCGCACTGGTGCTGGTGTTCATGTTGTGCAGCTACGGTAGCTGGGGCCTGATCGCCTGGCTGGGCCTGGGCATCAATATGGGACTGGTGTTCGGCTTACTCAGCCTGCTGGGAGCCACGCTTACCCTGCCCGGTATTGCCGGCCTGATTCTGGTGCTGGGCATGGCCGTCGATGCGAATATTCTGATCAACGAACGGATTCGCGATGAGGCGCGTCAGGGCAAAGGTGCCTGGCTGTCTCTGGATAATGGTTTCCGTCGCGCCTACGGCACCATCCTGGATTCCAATATCACAACGCTGATCGCCATCAGCCTGCTGTTCATGATGGGCTCCGGCCCGATACGCGGATTTGCGGTCACCATGGGCATCGGTCTACTGACATCGCTGTTTACTGCTGTCGCTGTGAACCGCGTCATGATGGAGTGGGTAGTGCGACGCAGGGCGCGTCAACCTTTGAACATTCGCGGACTGCCGATGCTGGACAAATTTGGTGAGCAGTTCAGCAGCGGTCGTCGTGTCATCAGCTTCATGAAGGCCGGTACCACCGGGCTGATTGTGTCAGCCGTCCTGTCCATTGCCTCTCTGGGGCTGATGGCGAAACCCGGTCTGAATTACGGTATCGATTTCAGTGGTGGTGCCTTGCTGGAAATCCGAACTCCGGACACCTCTATCGAAACCCTGCGCACGCAGCTGGCCGACGCCGGCCTGGTGGATATCAGTGTACAGGCCCTTTCTGGAGACGGCGAACAATCCTGGCTGCTGCGACAGGCCATCCAGGAGAATATCGACGGCGGCAGTCAGATGGAAACTCTGCGCGGCATCGTCAACTCAGTCCTGCCAGAGGCAAGCATTGATCGAGCGGAACTGGTGGGCCCCCGCGTCAGTGGCGATTTCACTGACATGAGTATTCTCGCAGTAATGCTCGCAGGCGCAGGCATGTTGCTGTACCTGTGGTACCGCTTTGAAAACCACTTTGCCATGGCAGCGGTGTTGACAATCGCACTGGATCTGACCAAAACCATCGGCTTTTTTGTGCTGACCGGCATTGAGTTCAATCTGACGGCTATAGCAGCCCTGCTCGCTCTGATCGGTTATTCAGTTAACGACAAAGTGGTGGTCTTTGACCGGATGCGTGAGAGCATGCGTGCCCGTCCTGATCAGCCGCTGGAACAGATTGTGAACCGCAGCATCAGCGCAACGCTGACCCGTACCACTTATACCTCGCTGAGCACGCTGGTGGCTGTTCTGCCGATGGCAGTAGCAGGTGGCAGTGCCGTAGCCAGTTTTGCTGTACCCATGCTTTTCGGTATTGTTGTCAGCACCAGCTCATCAATATTTATCGCAGCACCCATCGTGCTGTTGCTTGGACGTCGCAGACAGCGACTGGGTCTGCCGCAGTTACGTCCACTGGAGTCGGCACGCACACAATTGCCGCATCAGGTCTGAGTGGCGCGAACTGTTCAGCAAGAACCCAGAACGGTACTCAAAAAAAACCCCGGCACTGCCGGGGTTTTTTATTAGCTGAACGGATGCACTCCGCTTAGAAGTTAGGCGTCCAGTCCAGGCTCAGCCAGAACTGGCGGCCGAACGGTGTCTGCAGACGTGTTTCCATACCACCGAGTTGCGGCAGCGGCTGGGCACGCTTGTCAAACAGGTTGGTCACACCCAGGCTCAGAATCACTTCGCTGTCGTAGAAATTGTCAAACGCATATGAGTACTGCGTGTTGAACAAGGTCTGCGAAGAGATGTAATCCGGCGCTGTCAGACCAGTGGTGTACGCGAAGAACGAACCATCGGTGCTGACACGATCCTGGAAGTTGGCTGTCAGGGACGCGCTGTGCGCACCCAGGAACCAGTTCATGCGCAGGTTCGCTTTCAGCTTGGGCAGTGGTGGCACAATACCGCTGTCACCGTTCTGGCGACCACGTGCATCACTCACCTGACCAGACAGATCCACATACTCATACTTGGTGAAGTAAGAAGCAGTTGCTGTGGCAACAAAGGTACCGAAGTCGTCGGTCGGGATGCGGTAGCGTCCTTTCACGTCCACCAGGTCGATCATCACCTCAGCAACGTTTGCTGCATTGCGAACGGTCTTGATGATCTGCTGATTGCCCGGATCACGCTGGATGCCAGGACCAGTCAGCTGCCCCTGTTGAGCAAGCCAGGCATTGGCTGCCTGACGCGTTGCAGAGCCAGGCGTCGCATCGTAGCTGCTTTCAGTTTCGCCGATCGCATTCAGCATCTCGGCAAACTGCAGCTCAACTGCATCTACTGTACTCAGCTCACGAATACGGTCTTTATATTCGATGGTCTGATAATCCACACTCAGACTCAGCTCATCAGTTGGTTCCCAGGTAAAGCCTGCGTTCCAGATTTCTGATGTCTCAGGACGAATGTCCGGATTACCTGATGAGCACGACTGCGTGCCTGCCAGACTGTTACCAGTGATCGGGTCAGTTCCGGCAAAAACTTCACCACAGTTCTCGTTCGGGTTGAACGGACGATTGGTGCCCGGCTCCGGAGCCAGGAAACTTTCGCCCCAGGACAGACGGAAAGCCAGGTCGTGACGTGCTTCCCAGCGCAGCGCCACTTTTGGTGTTGTCGTCTCGATGTCCTGATCTGTGAACTCTTCATGACGGGCAGCAATCTGGGCGGAGATTGTGTCGTACAACGGAATCTCGAACTCCACAAACGCGGCGTTTACGCGGTCATCATAGTCAGTAGGTTCGGGCGGTGCATCCGTGATGGAACTGTTGTAGTTTTGCCCCAGCATTGAGAAGGGGTTTGGAGTTGTGCGGACGCGCGCGTCACGACGCTGCAGACCGACCGCCGCCTGTGCAGGACCGAATGCCGTCTGGAATATCTCGCCTGTCGCCATGGTCTCAAAGATTTCCAGGTTGTTGCGGCTGACTTCACGCTGATTCTGGATCTCATACAACCAGTCAACCAGTTCCTGACTGTTATCTGTGACACCTGCCTCATAGAATGGCGATCGTGGATCAGCAGAACCGAAGGGGTTAAACCACTCATCGCCATTTGGGCCACCCTGTCCCAACAGTGCTGCCTGCAGACGAGGCAGCACCATTGTGCGAGTATCTACGCTGCGACGCGTTTCCTGATGCGTGTAGTAGGTGTAACCGGTCCAGGTATCCGTCATATCATAGCGTGCACTAAAGCGATTCGAGTCAGTGTAATAACGGTAATCCTGTACTTCACGGCCATCATCCTTCAGGAAAGAAGGCTGTGTGCCAGCAAGACCGTTGAACGGACGCCAGTTACGTGGAACCACATCAAATCCCCAGGGATTGGCCGGGTGACTTTCTGGCACCAGCAACGCGAACTGGTTATTGGTGGTGTTGGCCAGACTGGCGGAGGTGTTGTAACGCGATTCACGGTAGTTGTAGCTGGACTGCCACTCGAGTTGCAGCCAGTTGGTAGCATCCCATGTCAGGTTGTTGAACAGTGTGTAGTCGACATTGCCTCGAGCATAGTCGTGCTGGGGACCGTAATGATACAGACAGGTTGTTGAACCCAGCGGCTGACCACTGGGGAATGCGCCTGGTTTGGTTTTGTCGGTATTACCCTCATTGAAGGTACCACACGACGGGTCACGCAACAGTCCACCAACGCCGGCATCACCAATCCCACCTGCGGCACGCTGGAAGGAGCCAGGTGTCCCTGTGGATGTTTCCGAAATGTCGTAGTACAGGTATTCAGGGCGTTCGGTACGCAGAACCGGTGTCTTTTTGGAGGCTTCGAAAGCCGCTACCCAATTGACGTCGTTGCGGAAAGAGCGCCCGAACAGTAAGGCCAGTTTTGGTTCTTCAAATGAAGTCTCCTCGTCTGTCTGGTAGTAACTGCGTACGCGCAGGCCATCAAACTGCTTGATGGGGATCAGGTTGACAACCCCTGCAACGGCATCCGAACCGTAGAGCGCGGAGCCACCGTCCAGAACGACTTCCAGTCGCTCCATGGCGATGTCAGGCAGCAAGGATGCCACAGCACCATCATTTACAGAGCGTGTTCCATCAACCAGTGTCAATGTGCTGTTCACGCCCAGGCCACGCAGATTGAAGCGCGCAGCATTGGAATCCTGCTGACCGTTTTGAGTTGAGTTGACGTTTGCAACAACGTCTGTGTTTTGAGTGTATGGCAGGTCACGAATGTACTGACCCATGGCCGGTGCACCGGACTCAAGCAAGTCAGCCTGAGTAACAGTGTTGACAGGAGATGCGCCTGCAAACGCGCTATTCCTGATATAAGAGCCAGTTACCACAACTTCTTCAAGTTCCGGTGCGTCAGACTGCGCCGATGCCATCAGTGGCAATGCAGATGACGAAGCAATACATGCAGCGATTACATGCCGAAGGGCATTCTTTTTGCTGCGCTTGAAATCATTCTTGAAATTATACATGGCTTCTCCCTAGAAAGATGACTTCGACTGTTTATGGGACACGGACCCATTTTCAATCGAAGCGCGGGATTTTAGCCGGAGCGCAAATCTTTTCAAGCAATGTATAAAATCGTAACGAATGACCCCGGAAATGGGTAGATTCTGCCACTTATACCGACACAAAAGTCTTTAGAGCTGGCAATTTTCAGAGCCTGGCCGTGGAAAAGTCGAATGCTTCCAGCTGCGAGGCCGTAACTTTATTACAGGGCGCCACAAATATTTCTGTTTGAAATTGCGCGCATACACTTTATAGTATAAAGTACTTTCATAAAAGCAATGAGCACATCGGATTATGAACAAAGCAGACGACTCATCCAACCCCACCCGTCTGGCCGATCACGCCGAAGAGAACCTGCGGTTTATCCGTTCAACCATGGAACAGGCTGGTGTATTCACAGGCATTTCCGGCCTCGGCTACCTGCTGACCGGACTGACAGCGCTGATCGCTGCCTGGATTGCCGCACCTTACGCACCGGAGATTCAGGCAGACATCTGGATGGTTGAACTTCTGATCGCCACCAGCGTCGCGTCAACCTTCACTGTTCTCAAGACACGACGTCAGGGGCGCTCAATACGGCTGGCCACGACCCGAAAGCTGCTCAGTGCCTTTCTGCCAGCGATGATCGCTGGCGGACTACTGACACTTGCTGGCTATGTCCACAATTTTCACTCCCTGCTGCCCGGCATCTGGTTGACGCTGTACGGAGCGGCTGTGATGACAGCCGGTGCCTGGTCGGTGCGTGTGCTGCCGTTAATGGGTGCTCTGTTTATGGTTATCGGCAGTCTTGCTCTGCTGCTACCCGATCTGGGTAACACATTGATGGGTATAGGTTTTGGCAGCCTGCACTGTGTTTTTGGTTTCATCATCTGGAGACGTTATGGCGGTTAAGCGCAAACAGAAAATTGACGACAATGGCACGCCCGCTAAAACCCATGCCACCTTGGGGCCAGCCTCTTCATCGGCAAGCGGCACAGCGGCTGGTCAGCTGGACAATCTGATTCACGAGCGTAGTCGACTGGCAATTATCAGCACACTGGCCGTTCACGACCGCCTGAGTTTCAGTGAATTGAAGGAGCTATTGGAGTTATCGGACGGCAACCTCAGCGTGCAGGCCCGCAAGCTTGAGGAAGCAGGATACCTGAGCTGTCACAAACAGTTTGTCGGCCGCACCCCACGCACCGAGTTCACGCTGACGGACAGCGGCCGTGCCGCCCTGCAGCGCTACGTGTCTCACATGGAAGCCCTCATCAAGGCAATGAAGCAGGAGTGACATCATGACCATACTTGACCCTTCCCGCTCAGTCTCAGCCGGACTCAGTGCCGCAGTATCGGCCAGGTCGAGACACGACAAAGACGCGCCGTATGCAACCTCTGACATGCTCGCCCTGCTGTTGAGTGGTGTGCTATGCGGACTGGCGTTGCACTGGCTGGTCTGGGACCGGCATCCCGGCGGCCTGGGTCTTTTCATCTGGACCGCTCTGGCAAGCATGGCAGTCTGCTGGCTCAATCGACGTCAAACAAGAGCCTGGCGACTGGAACTCGGCGTCTGGGCTCTGGTCATGGTGTCCGCAGCAGGGCTGGCCATATTGCGGACTTCTCCGGCAGTCATCCTGCCGATGTATCTGGCCATGCTGCTCAGTCTGGGACTGGTGTTTTACAAGACAAGCGGTCACGAGCTGGCTGAAGCCAGGCTGCCAATGCTTATCAAGACCGCATGGCGATTTCCTGCTCAGGTCGCACTGGGCATCCTGCCGCCACTTGATGCTCTGCTGCGCAGCTTCCGACATGGTAATACGCGTGTCCGCGGCATCCTGCGTGGCTTGTTGTTCGCAGCTCCCCTGCTGTTTGTTTTTATCACCTTGTTCGCGTCAGCTGATGTCCTTATCAATCAGCAGCTGACGAGACTGGCAAACCTGCTGGGAGAGTTGACACCTGTCACTCCGTTTATCAGCCTGGTACTGATAGTGCTGACCACCGGCGTTCTGAGTTGCACACTGAACCGGAAGCAGCATGACGCTGGCGCCACACCAACTGACGACCCTCCTCGCACCAGCAATAGCTGGCTGCGGCTCGGCCTGGAAGAAACAGCTGTCATCATGGGCTCTCTGGCTGGTCTTTTCCTGGCCTTTGTGGCATTGCAGGCATTTTATCTGTTTGGGGGTTATGAGGTCATAGCTGAACGTACCGGCCTGACTTTGGCAAATTACGCCCGACGCGGATTCTTTGAGCTGCTGCTGGTAGCTGGCCTGACGCTGGCCGTTCTGATGAGCATGGCGGCTACTGAGTGCCATCAACGTCTGTTTCGTTTGTTCGGGGCCATTCTGGTCGGCTGTGTCATGATCATGCTCGTCTCAGCAGTTTTGCGACTCTCACTGTATATCGAATACTTTGGCATGACACTGTCGCGCATGATGGCGCTTGCCATGATGGGTTGGCTGGGAACAACGCTACTATGGTTTGCCGCAACGGTCCTGCGAGGCAGCTTACGCCACTTTCTGTCGGTGTCGCTGTATGGCGCCATTGCTGTTGCCCTGTTATTCGCACTGAGCAATCCAGCTGCAAGGGTTGCCCAGATCAATCTGCACCTGGCACAGGAGCGACAGGTACCGCTTGATGAAAGCTACCTGATGCGCCTGGGCGCAGACGCCCTGCCTGCGTATGTCAGTTTCCTTGAAGCCAACAACGCGCCTCGATGGGCATATTGCGGCCTGGCCAGGAACTGGCCAGTGCATGCAAGCTCACCTGCCGATGACTGGCGTGACTGGAACCGAGCCCGTGAGCGCGCCCGCGAACTTGTCAGATCCGCAGCAGACAGCTGCTGACCTTGATGCTGTGTGAGTTACTTGCCTGACTCACAGGGTTGACGTTGGGGTTTGCAAGCCTGCGCTTCAGCCGTCACACTGTAAGCCTGCTGGCAAGTAAGGGGATGCACTGATGGACACTTTGCGCTACGTCTGGCGCTTGCTGGTTGATGCTGGCAAATTGTGGATGGAATGCAATGCGTTCAGCTATGCTGGCTCCCTGGCTTTCTACACGCTTTTCTCTTTGGCACCAACGGTCATCATCGCCGTCTCGGTAGCCAGCGTGGTACTCGGGGAAGCAGCCGCTCAGGGTCAGATCGTGGCTGAATTCCAGTCGGTCATGGGCAATGATGCAGCCAGTCTCATCGAGGAAGCAGTCGCCAATTCGCGTATCGAAGCCAATGGCATTTTACCCACAGTAGCGGGTATTGCAGCACTCATGGTTGGCGCCACAACTGTATTCGCACAACTTCAATATTCACTTAACGATATCTGGGGCGTAAAACCCAAACCCTCGCGCAACAGTTTTTTCCTGTTCCTGCGCAAACGGTTTTTCTCCCTGATGCTGGTCGTCTCGATAGGTTTTATCCTGCTGGTCTCTCTGGTGCTGGGGGTAGTGCTGCGCGCCATGCTGGATTTTACCGTGCAGCTTCTGCCAGCGGTTGAGATGCTGATCAGCAGTACCGAGGCGGTGCTCTCATTTGTAGTTATCACGCTGCTGTTCGCAGCCATATTTAAAGTTCTGCCTGATGTCGTGCTGGGGTGGCGCCAGGTGTTGATCGGAGCGGTCGTCACTGCCCTGCTGTTTTCACTGGGTCGCTTCGGCATTGCAAGCTACCTGGCCTATCAGGCTCCCGACTCCACATACGGTGCAGCAGGCGCCATTGTGCTGATTCTGATGTGGGTCTACTATTCCTCGCTGATCCTGCTGTTCGGTGCCGCATTCAGTCGCGTGCATCTGCTGGCCAGGGGGCAGGAAATAAAACCACGCGCTGCAGCCGTGCGCGTCAATACTGAAACCAGCGAAAAGGGAAGCAGCAACAATGTCTGAAACATTTCGCAAGCTTATGGCGGCCCGCCAGCCAGTGCCAACAGCCATCACCGTGCCGGTTGGTGTCATGTCTCTGCATTTTCAGCTGTATGGTGTCAGTGATTTAAAAGAGAAGCGACGCGTGTTCGCGCCGATGCGTTCAATCTGGGGTAAACAGCCCGAGGTGGCCGTTGCCGAAAGCGGCGATTTTGATGCCCTGGACAGCGCAGTATGGAGTGTTGTTACTGTGGGTGGCACGCCCTCTGAAATCAATGCACGACTGGATCAGATTGAAAAAGCAATTGCCCAGCACATTGATGCACCCGTGCTGGAAGTGCACCGGGAAATTCTTTAGTGTGTTGAGCGTTTGATGATCGACTGAAAAATGGCCTAGAAAATCCAGGCGATCATCAACCACAAAATGACAAAAAACAGCAAAAAGCCAGGTATCACAAACTGCACTTCTCCGATCAAACCATCCCCGGAAGACAGTGTAAACACTATCATCAGCACGACCGACACAAAAAATGCAATAATTGCTGCCGTGCGCAGCCCGACCCCCGGAGAAAGCTGCGTCGCAACGATATCGGAAAGACTCGGCAACAATAACAGCACCCCCACTGCCAATACGATAAGCAGCGATACCAGCACTGCAGCGACACGTCGCGACTCTTTTTTATCCTTGTTATCCGTATCTCCCAGAGGCGCTTTCATAATCAGACCAGCTCTCTGATCCGATTTGGGTCCGGCATGCCCTTGGCGATGATTTCAGGATTGTCCCCGGCAGTGTAGATGGCGATGGTGCCTACGCCAAATATGCGATCGAAGAAACTCTGTTTGACTCGCACTGTCCGTATGCTTTGCAGACTCACTTCGGAGTGCTCTTTGTTCAGCAACCCGGTTTCATAAATGATCTCGGTATCTGTCACTGTCAGTCGCGCTGCCTTGGTCTGCAGATACCACCACAGCAGAATGAGGATGCCGACGCCAAACACCGGAATCAGCAACACTGAAATTACAAAGCCAATCGGATTATTCTTGAACATGGCCGGATGGCTGGAGTATTTCGCGGTCATCTGGGTCTCTCCCTGTAAGTTATGGCGATCAGCTTAGCGTATGGCGATCGGATTCACCACCACCTGCACGGCACCTTTGAAGCGCGGCTGACCCAGCACAAACATGAACTCCTGGACGCCATCCGCAGCAAGCTCCGCTGTATTCATGCTTTCCAGTATGTACACGCCCTGCTTGGCAAGCAGCGTCTGATGCACGGCAAAGGCACGGGCCGGGTCTTCAAAGGGGATGACCTCCAGCGCAGGAGTATCAGCGCCTATCGCAACAACGCCCAGACTGGCCAGATATTCCGCACCTTCAACGCCCGGGCCGGGCTGGGCGGATATAAAGCGCTGATCATCCACACCAAGCAACTGCATCCAGCCAGTGTGAAAGAGCACAACGTCTCCCTGGCGTATCTCTATGCCCTGCGCCTCGGCAGCCGCGTCTATTTCGGCGCGATTGAAGGCCGTGCCCTCACTGACCATATCAACGCTAAAGTGCTCAGTCATATCGATCAGCACGCCACGGGTCACGATGGGTGGGACATTGTGGGTGCCAAGCTGTGACAGACCATCGTCGGCAACAATCTGCTCGGTGGTCAGACCATTGTAGTACTGGTGGCCGATCCCAAGATGGCCGAGACCATCAAGCTGCGAACCAATACCAAAGCTGGTGCTGACGCGTTCATCGTTGGAAGTTACCACATCGGCACCGACCGGAATTTGACTGCTGGCGCTGACAATATCGATGTTGTAACTGCGATTGCCATAGGCAGGCGAGTTTTCAGCGGTCTCCACGCCCAGCGAGTAGACTTTACCAGTACTGATCAGCTCTGCCGCCTGCAGTACCAGATCACTATTCAGATAGTTGGCAGCGCCAATACGATCATCGGCACCGAAACGCGACGGCACCCAGTCCTGGGCCATGACGGTGGATGCCACCATCAGCCCCACCACCAGGGCGATTGATCGCGACACGCCATGCATTGAGATGTTGTTGTTTTTCATGCTCGCTCCGACAGATAGATGAACATTCAGTTTCCGATGTCAACCGGATGGACGTCAAGCCTGGCGTCTTTGCCGGCGCAAGGCATCTGCGATTCAATTTGCCTAATGCGCTGCATTCACCTAACATTGGCGCCGCTTCAGGTGTTCTTTGGTCCTCGTTGACCTCGGAATTAAACGGGAAGTTGGTGCGACGCACAATCAGGTCAATGCCAACGCTGCCCCCGCAACGGTAAGCAAGTAAGCTGTATCACAATGCCACTGTCAGAAGCTGCCAAACGGCCATACTGACGGGAAGGCGATACAGCTTGATAACGTTCTGTTTCGGACGATTATGACTTGCAAGCCCGGAGACCGGCCTGATGCCAACGACACGCTGCGGAGGGCAGTGCTGCGGAAAGACGCATCCCCCGGCCTGCCCGTGGTTCTTTCTGTTGCCGCCATCTCTGCCTGCGTGATTTTACATGACGCACTCGGGTGAGATTGCACAATGATTTACAAGAACACGCCTAACAAGACTCCTCAAGACAACACCACAAACATACAAACACCGCGCAGCGCTGCCGCCCTTATGGGCTACGCTGGCCTGCTGTGTACCGCACTGCCGCTTGCGACGGTGGCCGCGGCCAGTCAGGAGACTCCCGTTAACGAGTCCGCTGATCAACAGACTCAGGAAGTCATCGTCACTGCCAACCGCATGAGCCAGCCTCTGAACGAAACACTGGCTGCCAGCACCGTTTTTACGCTGGAAGACATTGAAGCCTCGCAGGCAGTCAGCCTGTTTGACCTGCTGAGCGGTTCGCCTGGCATCCAGATGGCGCGCACCGGCGGCCAGGGAACCCAGACCAGCCTGTTCATGCGTGGCACCAATTCTGACCACACTCTAATACTGATTGACGGCGTCAAGGCGAACACAGCCAGCGAAGGGTTTGCCAGGCTGGAGAATATTCCGGTCGCGCAAATTGAGCGTATTGAGATCGTGCGCGGACCACAGTCAAGCCTGTATGGCGCCGATGCGATTGGTGGTGTTATTCAGATTTTCACCAAGCAGGCTGTCAATCGATCTGTGGAACCAGGCATGAATGGCAGTGTCAGTGTGGCTGCTGGCACTGAATCAACCTTCAATACCAATGGCAGTATTAGTACCCGAATCAATAACACATCGCTGTCGCTCAACGTGGCCCATCATGAGACTGATGGCATTCGTCCGATCCACACGCCAACGCCGAGCACCCGTCGCAGCGCCTATGACAATAACGCCGCCGACGTTTCAATCGCCCACGAATTCACCAGTGGTGCGACATTGCGCGGTGGCTACTATTGGACAGAATCCGAGCTGGTGTACGACGGCGGTATCAATAACAGCGATGCCCAGACTGCCAGTATCGGGCTGAGCCTGCCAGTCACAGCACAATGGCAAAGTGATATCCAGCTGGCACGTTTTGATGATGAAAGCATCAACCGGAGTACGTTTGGCTCACAAAGCCGCACAGAGCGGGACTCCGTCAACTGGCAGAACCACATCGAACTTGGTGAACATGCGCTGGTGCTGGGTGCTGACTTTGAATCAGAAGAGTTGCTGTACCTGTCCAGCGGAGCGACACAAAGCGACACCAGTCGCGACAACAGTGCCGCATTCGCCGTCATTCACAGTGAATTCCCGCGCGACAGCAACAGCCTGCACACAACACTTTCACTGCGTTACGATGACAATGAACAGTTCGGAGGCAAGACAACTGGCAAAGCCGCCATAGGCACCGACCTGGGTGCAAGGATGCAGCTCTGGGCATCCTACAGTACGGCGTTCAAGGCCCCGACACTGGTAGATCTTTACGTCGATTTCCCGGCATTTTTCTTCTATGGGAATCCCGACCTGCAGCCTGAAACTTCAAGCAACCTTGAGCTTGGCCTCCGTGGCACTAACAGCAGCGTTAACTGGTCCGTCAATGCCTTCAGAAATGAAATCAAAAACCTCATCGCCACCGACGCAAGCTTTACAACATTAGCCAATGTTGAAAGCGCTCTGATCAACGGACTGGAACTCAGCCTTCAGGGCGAATGGTTGGGCTGGCAGGCCAATGCAGCGCTGACCCTGCTGGATCACGAGAACCGCGATACGGGTCAGGAATTACTGCGCCGCCCCAATCAAACCCTCAGCGCCGGCATTTCACGAAGTTTCCAGAAGCTTGAAGTGGGACTGGACTGGCATCTGCGTGGCAAACAGAAGGACGTTGATCCAGTGACATTTGGCACGTCTTCCGTGGACAGCAGTGCCGTATTCGATCTTGTCATGGAATATCAGCTGATAAACGATCTGCGTTTACAGCTCAAGATCGGCAATCTTTTTGACAGGGATTATCAGGTGGTGGACGGCTACAACACCTACGGTCGTACTGCCCTGCTGACGACACGATATCAGTTCTAGTTTACTGGCTGATGATTCACACTCAGCCAGAGCAAAAACTGCTCTGGCTGAGTCACACAACTATCGATTCAAAAATTACATATTATCGCGATAGCTGTCGTTGTCCCACATGGTTGCGTAGGACGGCGCCTCAAGGCCGTCATTGGACGAGGCGCAACCGGCCAGTCCGACACTCAGAATCAAGCCTGCAAAGGCAGTTAAACGATTGCGGTGACTTTCCCAACTCTTTCGCAGCAAGTTGCTCATAACACCTCCTTGGTTCATTGATCCTTCGCTTCCTGTGTAACATATCCTTGTCAGTAATGCGAATTAAGAGGATCAGCCATACTGCTCCAGGTGAACCTGAGCGCCTGGGCTGCCTTTTATCTCCAGGCTGCAGTTGGCCCAGGATGCGGGAATCCGGTATTCCGCAGCTTCGCTGTATTGAAAAGTCTGTATGTTATGAAGACATCGCAGTTTGATTTCCGTGATTCCACCGTCAGGGCTTTCAACGTAGAAGCCTCGCTTGGCAACAAGAATATTCCACGAGCCGCTATCCGGCACTACATCTGCGACTACATAAGCGGAATCATCCTGGGTGAGTGCAAGGATGCGATCCGACGCCGTCTCGAACTCACTCACATCCTGCCCTCCTTCCAGCATTAACGCATAAGTCTTCAGTGCCTCGACATAGCGGCGATTGTTAATCTGAAGCATAAACAAATTTCGACGTGCCATGGCAAGAACATCAGCTGGCATGGAATCAGCAGCCAGCTTCGTTGTCCCGCTCGACCGGTAACTGGACTCAAAAAACAATACCGCATCCAGGTATTGCATAAGTTGCAGCTCATTGCCGCCGTATTTACGGTAGTAGCCGTAACGAGTGAGATTCAGAAGCACGTGCTCGAAGTTAGTGGCAACGGGATAACTCTCAAGTTCTTCCAACAGCTGCGCCGCTTGCTGCTGATTGTCTTCAGCAATGGCGGCAACCACCGCATCATAGCGACGCCGAAATGCAAAATTTACGGAAGGATCCTCATCTGTGTCGTAGAATACAGCCAAGAAGAACGCTGCGTTCATCACCGGCTGGCCATCTTTTACCGCTGGTCTCCAACGACTGGATGCCACAGCCTTTAATGCTTCCTCCTGAAAGGCGGGGTGGCCAGTCGACCGATAGATACTTGGCTCAAATACCTTGCCCTCCTGATCCACCATATATCGCACAAGCACCATGCCCTCCTCATCCTGGTTCTCAAGTGAAGGAGGATAACGAAGTACAGGGCGAAGGATGGATTCCAGCCCGCTATCCTCCTGGGCATAGACAGCCGAGCTGGCAACCATTAGCAGGATAATAGAGATTAGCGTCAAGGTATTAAGTATCAGGGCAGACATCCCTCGTTCCTCATTGTTATAGTTCTTAAGACAGGATCAAAGATACTCCAAACCAGTCAATATCGGCTACTAGCCATTCGGCTTGTTCAACACAGGAGCACGGAATGACAACAGCAAGGCCACAATGGTCACAAGATGCCGAGGCCGCTGTGGACGCCGTCCTGGAACGCGTGGGCCCTCGCGTCGTGCTTGGCCTGCCACTGGGCATTGGCAAACCCCTGCATTTTGCCAACGCCATCTATCAACGCGCATGCCGTGACTCAAGCATCTCCCTGCATATTGTCACCGGTCTCTCGCTGCAGGCGCCGGAGGCTTCCTCATCCATGGAGCGTCGCTTTCTCAAGCCTTTTTTAGAGCGTCTTTACGGTGACATTCCCGAACTTGAGTATGCCCGCGATGCAGCCACCGGCAAGCTGCCGGAAAATGTCAGGGTATCCGAATTCTTTTTCCAGGCGGGCAACTTCGTTGATCAGCCGCAGCAACAACGTGATTACGTG
Source organism: Gammaproteobacteria bacterium UBA2675 (assembly GCA_002354805.1). Taxonomy (GTDB): domain Bacteria; phylum Pseudomonadota; class Gammaproteobacteria; order Pseudomonadales; family Pseudohongiellaceae; genus Pseudohongiella. Next base: position 73,588 of record DEMH01000015.1, on the reverse strand, counting down.
TGTACCAATTACACCCACGCGGTTCGCGACCTGATGGCACAGGGCATGAACGTCATTGCGCAACTGGTGTCACCCGACCCATCAGGTGATTCCAAGGCATTCAGTCTGAGTGGTAATCCAGACCTGACACTGGACCTGATTCCTCTGCTTGAACAGCGCGCCCAGGATGGCACGCCGACCGCATTGGTCGCTGAAACAAACCGGGAACTTCCGTACATGACCCGTGATGCTCTGGTCAACCAGGATCAGTTCGATGTTGTAATTGACTCGCCGCAGCATGACTATCCCCTGTTCTCTGTCCCCAACATGGCACTCAGTGCCCAGGACCACCTCATCGGTTTTTACGCCAGCACCCTGCTGCGCGATGGCGGCACGCTGCAGCTGGGTATAGGCTCACTGGGGACAGGTCTCATCTACCAGGCGATCCAGCGTCACAGTAATAATCAGCAGTGGCTGCAGTTATACCGGACTCTGGCGGTCGCCCAGCGCTTCCCCTTTGCCTGCGACGTCGGCGGAACTCAAGCTTTCACGGCAGGTCTTTATGGCTGTAGCGAAATGATGACAGAGGGATTTATCGATCTGCTTGATGCAGGTGTACTGAAACGTGAAGTCGCCAGCCGAGAGGCTGATGACGCCGTCGCCACGCTGATGCATGGCGGTTTCTTTCTGGGTTCCCGTCGTTTTTATCAGCGTCTGCGCGAGCTTCCTGATGAGCTGCGTGAGAAAATCTGCATGACCAGCGTCAACTTCATCAATGATCTGTTCGATCATCGCCTGGGAGATCAGCGGCTGAAGATGTCGCAGCGCGATCATGGCCGGTTCATAAATTCCGCCATGATGTGCACATTAAATGGCGCGGTTATTTCCGACGGACTTGAAGATGGGCGCATTATTTCTGGCGTTGGTGGTCAATACAATTTTGTTGCTATGGCTCATGAGTTAGCCGGCGCACGCTCCATCATCACACTGCGCAGTACCAGACAAGACAAGGGCAAAACGGTTTCCAATATCCTGTTCAATTACGCGCATTGCACAATACCCCGCCACCTGCGCGACATTGTAATTACCGAGTACGGCATTGCTGATCTGCGCGGCCAACCCGAGCAGGAAGTCTATACCCGACTGATCGGCCTGGCCGATGCGCAATTTCAGCATGAGCTGCTGCAACAGGCCAAAGACGCTGGCAAGATTCACCCTGACTTTGCCCCACCACCGCATTGGCAGGGCAATACTCCAGAGGCAATCAAGGCACTTGCTGAAGATCAATCCCTGGAAGGCCTGTTCCCACCCTACCCGTTTGGTCATGATTTCACCGATGAAGAGCTGGAGCTAAGTCGTGCGCTGCAGACCCTCAAGTCCGCGACCGATACTACTGCTGGCAAATGGCAAACCATCGCATCGGCTTTGTTGCGACCAGCAAATCGTCAGGGCTGGCAGCCACTATTGCAGCGGATGAATCTGGAAAAGCCACATAGCATCATGGACAGGCTGGAGCAGCGACTATTGCTCTGGGCCCTGCAGCAATCCTCAACAGGCCGCCGTTGACACGCTTGGGTTGACCCGTACACCGGGGGTAGTATGCTTGGGGCTTCATGGCAGTACCCCACCCAATCAATGCAGGACACGATAATAACAAGGAGCACCCATGACACATCCCATCAAACCGGGCCTTGCAGGCGCTGGTCTGGCACTGGCCCTACTCACCGGCTGCAACAATCTCAGCACAAGTTATGACAATGCAATTACTGGCGAAGGTCTGCCCAACCCCAATCCTGTGCTGACGCGCAACTGGGGTGAGCTGCCTGCCGGGCGCGAATGGGGGTCTACTGCAGGCGTGGACGTTGATCCCTTTGACGGAAACATTTGGGCTTATGAACGCTGCGGCGCCGGCAGTTTCGGATCAGGTGTGCCGGTCAACTGCCATACCAATCCGGTCGATCCCATTTTTAAATTTGATCGCCACACCGGTGAAGTTCTGGCCAACTTTGGCGGAGGCATCATGGTAACACCGCATGGCATTCACGTTGACGATGAAGGCAATGTCTGGGTCACAGACTTCGCTACCAACGATGAAGGTACCAAAGGCCAGCAGGTGCATAAATTCAGCTCCACTGGGGAGTTGCTTATGAGCCTGGGTACTCCCGGGCAGACTGGCAATGATGGTCAACACTTTAACCAGCCAAACGATGTGGTGGTTGGTCCCGACGGCAGCATCTATGTGTCCGACGGACATAGCGGCCAGGGTATGACCACCAACCAGGCCATGGCCGAAGGCAGAGCCAATGGCCAGACAGCACGCGTGATGAAGTTTGCGCCCGATGGCACCTTCATCAAACAATGGGGACAGATTGGGGTTCGCCACGGGGAATTCCGTACGCCACATGCGCTGGATTTTGATTCCCAGGGCCGTTTGTGGGTGGCAGATCGCGGCAATCATCGACTCGAGATATTCGACCAGGATGGCAACTACCTGGAGTCCCGATACATGTTCAGTCGGGTCAGTGGTATTTTTATCACCGATGACGACATGCTTTACGCGATTGATTCAGAATCAAGCCCGACCAACCACGTTGGCTGGCGTAATGGTGTCCGTATCGGCCATATCGATCATGACCACGTGACTGGATTCATACCGCCCTTTGAGCGCGAAGATCGCGTGTACCAGGGTACAGCAGGTGAAGGTGTGGCTGTCGATGCAGATGGCAACGTCTATGCTGCGGAAGGACCCAACTCACTAAGCCAGGCTGGTGGTGCGTTCACCAAGTATTCAGTCAATCCCTGAATCAACCACATAAAGTTGCATGGCCTGGCCAATGATGCCGGGTTGCGTCAGATCTGTCCTGAGATCAACCTGTTACGACCTGCCCGTTTGGCAGCGTACAAATGACTGTCGGCCTCAGTAACAATTTCATCAGGACCAAGGCAGTCGGTGTGACCGCGCGAGAGACCGGCACTGATGGTGACTCGACCGTGGGCGGACTCGGGGAACGGGATATCCAGTCGCACAACGCCCGCCAGTACGCGCTGCGCGGCCTGCTCTGGGGCTTCGCTACCATGCGGGTTAAAAAGCACTGCCAGCTCTTCGCCACCATAGCGATAAACGCGATCATCGCTGCGAATACTGCCCGCTATGCTGGCCGCAATCTGCTTCAGCACTTCGTCGCCATGAGCGTGGCCATAGGTATCATTGAACAGTTTGAACTCATCGACGTCGATCATCATGAGATAAAACTCGCCAAGACCGCGTCTGGATTGCTCAAACACTGATTTCAAGTCGCGATCAAAGGCCCGACGATTGTGAATTCCCAGCAGACCATCCAGCAGACTCAGCTCACGCAGGCTTTGATTGGCCGACTCCAATGCTTCTGTGCGTTCCGCGACCACTTTCTCAAGCGTCGACTGGGCATCGCGTATGTTGATGGTCATTCCGTGAAACGTACGTGCCAGCAGCCCCACCTCATTGCGAAGCCCTCTTGGCAGACTGATGCGCCCCACTGCAACGGCATCATAGTCACCGTTAGCGACGCTTTCGGCCGCACGGCTTAACTGTGCAAGCGGTCTGGCCGCATCGCGCTGAATTATGTAGGCAATGATGGCAATTAACAGTGCCAGCAGTAACAGACCAGAAATCAGAACTGCAGTGGCAGCCTGATTGGCTGCCTGGCGAAGCAAAGCGTCAGGGTATACTGAGATAAACCACCACTGCGGTCCCGTTAGTTCGCTTACCGCGAGCCAGGCGTCCATCTCAGGGTAGTGAACCAAAGCACGCTCTCCCGGGCGACCACCTGTGGCTTCGTTGATCCTGTGATACAGATCGACCAACAAAGGGTCATCGATTGTTTCCAAGGACATCTGGCCGACCCAGCGACGATCAGAAGCCGGCTCTGCGGGGTGGGCGATCAGGTATCCGTCGGGTCTGAATATTAAGTTGTACGCGCCCTCTGGGGTATCGGCGACCAGTCGCTCCATCAGATCAGTCAATGAAATATCATGGCTTGGATTGATCAGATGACGCCCATCCAGATCAAGTGGAAGTTGATAGGTCAGTGCCCATTCCTGAGCCGTGGCATCAAAATAAAGTCCGCTCCAGCCGGGCACTCGCTCCGGATTTTCCGACCGCTGCATTGACCTGATCACGCCCAGCTCGTTCATCGGCAGATCAGGTTCGGCCTCCAGCCCCCACGGTGTGCCAGGCGCATAAATTGCGATGGCGTTCTCCGGATAGCTTACATGGACATTTTCGAAACGATTGATCATCGCCGGACCCAGTTGCGCAAGCAGTCTTATTGAGAGCACCAGGCGGCGCTGCAAGTCAGGGTCTTCAACGGACTGATTATTACCAATAAAACTGGTTACCCCGCTGTAGTACAGGCCGTCCTCGGCGTAGGTACCATCAAAAAACTCCCGCCGCAGCCTCACAGCCCCATCGCCCCCGCGCTGATAGTACGACCAGAAACTCTCGTCATCCACCATAACTTCCGAGGTGTACAGACGCAGGAACTCCTCACTGAAGCGAGCCAGATTTTCCTGGGCAAGCTCAAAAATCACGCTGTCATTGTGTGCCCGCTCGACGATCCAGTCGCCAAGGTTATCGAGCATCCGGCTTTGCGTTTCATTACGAATGAAGCTATAGGCAAGCGCCGTCAAACCGCCGACAACCAGCGCAGCAGCAAGCACAATTCGCACCAGCACGCTACGCATCAGCGAACGTGATGAGCGCCACTTGTTAAGATATTCGTTAATCACGGCGTGATTATAACGACTGGCTGGTGTAACGACACCTTTCCGGGTGATAGTAGAGATGATGCATGCTACTCCTTATCCTCTGTTCCGGACTGCATTCGTCGGCTGAAACGCCGCACCAGTTCCGACAAACTGTGCAGACTTTCAGTTTCCCTCGCAAGGTGGATGCCAAACAGATACCCAGCGTAAGCCACCAGCACCCAGATCACGACCTGCTCGCCACCACGTCCATCGGGCCAGTATCCGAACCACATAAACGCCTGAACAATATTGCCGAGCTGGGACACGATAAAGTTCACAACAAGCGATACGATACCATTGGCAAACAGCCCAGGCAGATCAAAGTTGACAATAAAACCGATCAACTCACCAAGCTCCAGCACCAGCAGTGTCCACAGTACGGCCAGGCCGTAAAACCCGCCACCAAAGAACAACCACTGCTTGTACAGATAGTTTCCGCTGCGGCTTTTGTTAGTCCTGTGGTGTTTCTTGATTTCTGCAAGACGATCACGAATCGCCTTGTGCCCGGCATCACGAGGCAGCTGCCCGGCACCGTACAGCCAGTTGAACATCAACCAGCTCAGGGCTGCCATAGGCAGCCCCAGCTGAATCGCGGCCGTTAACCAGGTAAAAATCGACATGAGCGTGTGGCGCTAGATGCGCTGGAGTAAACGTAAGGCGACGTCAGCCTTGTCGCGAGGCACAAAAATATGGTCGTGATAATAGCCTGCCAGGATGTTTGCAGCAATCCCATGATCGGCAAGACGGCGCGATACCGCTGCTGTCAGCCCAACTGCGTCCAGACTGGAATGCACTGTCAGTGAGATCTGGCGAAAAATGCCGTTAAACCCCAATCTCTCACGCTCGGCTACTGGCAAGGGCAATACCAGAGTCAGACCTTCTGTTTCACGAACCATTGCGACCGGTTCAAGGCAGGCATACTCTTTCAGTGACCCTTGCACGCTGCAGAATACAAAGTCGCAATCTGTGATACATGGGTTCATCGCCTGCAGCAGTTCGGCAAGTTCAGATAGCCCTTTCAACCCGTCAGGGCTTCTCTGAGCTTTCATAAGTAATTCCGCCGGTGCGTTTGGCGATGATGTTGTACAACCAGGCCGCTACCACCGTCATGATATAAGACAATACAAAATACATCAGCGGCATCATAATCATCATCGTCGTTGGTAATACCATGTTTGTAGCCTGCCCTTCCATACCAACCGGGATTAACGAAAACATCAGCATGAAAGGTGCCATGGTGAGCAACGAAACAAGGGCAACTACCGCGGCAACTGTCAGTGCCGTTTTGTGGGGTGCGATGTAGGTAATGGATTTCATAGTTAAACTTCCCTGCTTGAATTGAGCTGGCTGTTAATTTCAATTTCCGTTCTTTCGAGCAATAATAAACAAAGACGCCCTGGCTGGTTGCCATTCATGATCGATACTGAAGCCTGCATCTGTCAGTTTGCTGATTATCTCATCCTTGCTGAACAGACTCAGTTGAGGCGCAAAACCAATAAACTGCATCACAGGAATCAACAGCCGCCAGTGCAGAGCAACTTCGCGCATCAGCACATTACTGGACACGAATATGCCGCCCGGCTTCAAAATCTGGTGTACTTGAGTAATTGTTTCATCAAGATTGGGCAGCAGGTGCAGAATATTGAGGCCGAGAACGGCATCAAAGCTGTCAACCGGCAGAGCCAGACTTTCGATTGTTCCCCGCTGATAGCTGATATTGGTAATGCCCTGAGCCTGCGTTTTCTGCTCGGCAATTGCGATCATTTCATCCGAAATGTCAGTGGCCAGAATCTGTTTAACGTAAGCTGAGTGTACGATTGCCGTACTGCCGGTCCCGCAGCCAAACTCAAACACCGACCAGTCTGGCTTGAAGTAGGACTGGGTAATCTCCAGTTTCTGTTGATAGATTTTTTCGTTGCGGACCGGGCTTTTGGCATAGCGCGGTGCCAATTTGTTCCAGAACTTTCTTGGATCTTTCATATGACATCCCTATTGAAGTGTTTGTGTCCGTTCCAGCACTCTCGGCGTGGCTATGCAACCCTGCTATTTAGCAACTGGCATGGTCGAGAAGATACACACGATTTATATCCAGCGCCTTACTCTAGCACAGTAAGTGGTATAGTCATTCCCGAACAGACTGGTCAGTGCACGCTCTTCCGGTACTATCTGGAAACGATTCATATACCAGACAAACACAGGCAACAATAGCAGCACGGCCAGGTTAGCCAGCATCAGCGACCAGGCTGCAAGCAATAGCAGGAAACCCAGGTACATTGGGTTACGTGTGATCCGATAGATGCCGGACACCACCAGGGCACTGGAGCTTGAAGGATTCAGGGGGTTTACGGTGGTGCTGGCTCGCCTGAAAGACGCAACACCTGCCAATATTATCAAGACAGCAAGTGCACTGAGAGTGGCCACCAGCACCTGACGCCACGGCACCGCATAATCAAATCCCGGGGTCAGTCGCGCAAGCAGCCACATCAGGCCTGCGAATAAAACGACCAGTGCCAGAGGTGGTATTTTCAGTTCCAGTGATTGCATTCTTTTTTGCCTCAGGCAGGCGCTGCTATTTAGCGGTCAAGATACTACGGTTCGTCATTTAGTAATAGGGAGATGAACACACCTCAGAAATATAATGCAAAGTTTACTTGTCATTATCGCCACAATATGACAAGCTAGCTTTTCATTTTGACCACTACCCTTTTCATTCATCCTTTCATAGACAACTCAGGAGCTTGCCATGGCCACCCTGAATATCCGGAAAATAGGACGCTGCGCGCTTTGGATATCACCCGTTATTATCGTGCCTGTAGCATTTTTTGCGGCCGCCCCATGGCTGGCCCAGCAGCCTGACGCCCTTACACTGTCCGTAGCTGCGGCAGCTGCGCTGTTCGTCATGGCATACAGCCAGTTTCTTGCAGCCCGGGTCAATCGCCGCCTGGACGAGGTGCAGATAGCCGGACAGCGCATTGCAAATACCAGGGGCATGACCATCGGCAGTGTCGCCGCTGTCATCGTCATGATGATACCTTCGTTGATGAACGGACTGGCAGGTCTGGCGATGCGGCTGGCTTCGGGATCACCGGAGGAGGCAGTAAAGCTGGGAATAACGATTGGTTTTATGCTGGTCGTCGTTCTGCAAGTCGTCGGCGCCGGGGCTGTGTCACTGTGGTGGTCCAAGCAGTTGAAAAAGTCAGCTGACTGATGGGCGGGTGCTGACATGAAGAACTTTATTCGCGTGCTACGCGCTGGAAAGGGCTGGAGCCAGGCCGAATTGGCTGAGCGTGTGCAGGTTTCCCGTAATTCCATCAATGCTATTGAAAACGGACGGTTTGACCCATCCTTGCCGCTGGCGTTCAAGATTGCAGATGCGTTCAATCTGACTGTCGAAGAGGTGTTTGACAAAACAGATGTCTGATTTAACCAACTGGCTACCGTAGCACCTGCATCTGGTCACGCACGCGTGCTCTCTGCGCCTCCAGACCGGGTGTATTCTCGGTGAAATCCAGCCAGGCTTCGTAATAGGTAACTGCCGCGGGCGCTTCGTTAACTTGCTGATGCAATTGCCCCAGAGCCAGCAGCGCGCGCGCATTGATATCCGGGCGCAGATCGGGCACTGTCAGCATTTTTGAAAATGCGGTGATCGACTCCTGCCACATCTCCAGCCTGATCAGGGTATTGGTGTAGAAGTTCAGCAGTGTCACCTGCTCGAAAGGTGTCAGGTTTTCAAAGCTGGCGTAAAGTGCATTCAGTTCCATCAACGCCGCTTCCCATTGATCAGCCTGCTGCATCCGCTGAGCTTCTTCAATGACATAATAAACGCGATCGCTCATGGCGGGCGCATCCGCGTTGTCGCTGATTGTAGAGAGTGTGCGCGTAGATCGTTGCGGCTCGGCTGTACTATCGCCACTTCGATCGGCGGCCCCTGGTTCTGTTGCGTCTGCCGGCGAACTCTCATCTGATACAGACTGAGTATTTACCGCATCGTTATGCGCCGCAGTTTCCGCAACCTGACCTGGGCTATTCGTCAGGCCGTCATCGACCTGCTGCGCTTCCGCCACAGGATCAGCCATTAAGTCAGCATTCTGGTCCCACTGATTGGTCCTGCTGTTGATAAACAAGCCCGCCACTACGACAACAATCACCGCAGGCACTATCAGTTTGCGCATTGTCATGGCCGTTGTTCCCTATCTCACTCAGAAAAAAAGCCCCGGTACCGTTACAGGTGCCAGGGCTCTTTATTCATTCATGCAATCAAAAAATATCAGTAAGTACTGGTCGGCGGCAATTGCGAACCTGACAGATCGTCGGGCACGCTTTGTTCGCGAACCACACGGTGTGTCAGGGTGCCGATACCTTCAATCGTTGCGCTGATGGTTTCACCATCAATCAGATAACCCGAACCTGTTGCACGTTCAACACGGCCGGCACCAGTGCCACCTGATGTGCCACTCTGCAGCACATCGCCCGGGAACAAGGTGATCAGTGATGAAGCGTATTCAATCAGCTCAGGGATGTTGTGGATCATGTCGCCTGCTTTGGCTTCCTGCACGGTAACACCATCAACAACCGTGATCTGGTGCAGACGGTCCATGGGGTCGCCATAAAACTCTTTGGGCACAATCCAGGGGCCATGCGGCGCAAACGTATCGTGACCTTTACCCACAAACCAGTCCAAACCCGAGCTGAAGCCACCTGGTGGACGACCACCACGGTCTGAAATATCCATTGCCACCATGTAACCGAAAACGTGATCATAGGCGCGTGAAGCAGAGATGTACTTGCCTGAGCGGCCAAATACAATAGCCATTTCCACTTCGTATTCAATTTCATCACGACCATACGGCATGATCACGTTTTCACCGTCACCGATAATGGCACCACGCGTTGGCTTGAGGAACAGATATGGAACGCCTCGATTCTCCCGGCGCTCGCGGGTGCGCTGGGCCAGTTGCTCCTCAGTGCAACCTTCACAGGCATGGGTGTAAAAGTTGACCGCCGCGTTCATGATCTTGCTGGGGTACTGGATGGGCGCGCGGATATCCACGTCTTCAACAGCATGGATATAATCTGGCATGTCGCTGCCATTCAGCATGCCGGAATCAACCAGCGCATTGACGATTTCATAGACCCGGAACTTCAGACCGTATTCGTAGCCTTCAATCAAACCGAGCACATCATCAGGCATGTCAATCGAGGGGTACTCTGGCATCAGTTCCAGAGCCTTGTTGGCTTCGACCAGATCCACGATCAGGCTGTCATCGCGCATGACCAGACCGGAGAACTGCTGGTTGCCTACCACGAAGGTGCCGACCTTGAAGGGTTCTGCGGGCAGGATATTGGGTTGGGCCAGCACGCTGGCCGGCATGGCAAGCAGCGACACGAGGGCCGCAACTGCCAGGGTATAGAGCGATCTTCTTATCATTGTTCGACTCCCGGGACTTTCATTATTGTTGTAATTACAGTCAGACACGTTAACGCCAATTTCAGATTCTGTCCAACATCCTGACGTGCGATGCGCCTTATTCGTCTACCGGTTCAGCACTGATCACGCGGAATCGCATCGGATTACTGTCAGGCAACAACACCAGCGACACATCAAAATAGACCGTATCATTCGGGAACACAAAGTACCCCATGCGCGGGATCTGCAGAATCAGATTCTCGACATCGTAGACAGCCGCCGGCTCCCGGCTGTACTCATCCATGATCGAGACCAGTTCCAGTATCAGCTCGTCCTTGTCGATAACCCGGAAACTGACCTGGTAGGTCTGGCCGTCTACGTCAACCGAGGCAATGAACAGCTGACCGTAGCGGAAGTCTACCTCGTCTTTGCGGCTCAATGCCTGGGTGTCTCCTGACCGCAATGAACTCCTGACCAGCCAGGTGCCCATACCCTGGTACTGGGTGGTGGCAAATGAACCAAGAGAGAACATACCGGTCATTCCGAATGGGCTGCCGCTAGTGTTCTGCTGCCAGATGCCTACTGTGACAGCCTTAGCTCCCGGCTCAGGCAATTCAGAAACCATCCCGCTTGCATATCGAGTTGTCCCGCCGACATGGCTTGGGTCCTTAGTCTCACCTACCAGGTCCAGCAGGCTGCCCGTTACGCCATGCAGAACCTGATTACCTACGAACAGTGAATAGTGAGGATAATTAAGCTGAGACGCATGGATATGATTCATGAACAGCGTTCTTACTTCCTCCAGGCTGGCGACAGAGTAACCTTCGAAGCTCCCGCCCTCCCGCGTTTCGGCTACCACCTGGGCCAGCGACATCCCCTGACTTTCTGACAGGGGGAGCCAGTATTTGTGTGTATTGGGGTCCTTTATGACCGTTCTTGGCACCGGGCCGTCAGACTGCGTAGTCTCCAGCGGCTCTCGTACCGGGATTGGTGGATAGACGGCTGGCGTGTTTTCACCCCCTGCTTGAGTTACCGCGATATGTATGTCGTCGGCATAAATGTATGCCCTGCGGCCCAGACTGTCGCTGACAATTGCGTGCGGACCCTGAATCTGCAGGACGCCAGAGAAGAGCATGTCCGCTTCGTAGTACATTTGCCGGAACAGCACATCGACGCTTTCGCCCGCAGAGAGCGGGAAAGCCCCGTTGTATGAGCACTTGAATCGACAGGAAATCTGACTGTAGGAGTTGACATGATTGCCGAGGTGGCGACTGGATCCCAGTATAAAAATGGAACTGATCTCCGAGCTGCCATGATTGCTCAGAGTACCTGTCACTTCTATGTGGCTGCCCGCGCTAACCGTTGACGGGTAGGCCAGGTTGAGCGTGGCATTGATAATGGCAGAGCCAGCTTTCGCGCTTTGCGTGTTCTGGGCATTGAGTTGCGACATTGAGCCCTGCCCTTCGCTGGCAACGATCGCGACAAAGTCACGCTGCAGGTACACATCATTCAGGCGACGACCGTCAGCGTCGGTAAATCCCATATTGATGTTAGAAGCGCGGATAAGAAGGTTCTCAGGCGCGCTGGCACTGACCTTGAGTGTGCGCCAGTAAAACTGTGCCGAGCTGCCCGGGAGCAGTGGAAAGCCGCGCGCCGGATCTACAGGACAGATGCTCTGTTGACATGAAGAGACGTCGGTGAATTCGTAATTGGATTCAGCAAGCGGGGTGGCGCTGTAACCATAACCACTGGGTCTCTCGATGGTTCTACCCGAATCGGCAGGATTGGTGACTTCCACCACCAGGGTAATCTGGCCGCCTGGGGCAACAAAACTTTTGTCGGTTACCAGATCAGCGGTGACAGTGCCCTGGGCATGCGAAAATACCGGCAAACACGCAAGCGCGAACAAAACACCAAAGCAGTTCCATCTGACAGTCGACATGGTACTCCCTCCCCGACACTTCTGTTTGTTGGAGACACTATCATGCCCATACTGGCCGGGAAAGCATTTCTCATTCCGGCCAACGCCAGATTCGAGCGGCCTGACTCATGCCCTGATGTCTCGGGGCTGCTCAGTCTCCCTAAACCGCTGATCAGATATCCCGTTCCATCACCAGCACCTGAATTCCCTTGTTATTGACCTGCTCAACTGGCCGCCACCCCAGACGCTTGTACAGACCGCCATCAAGTTGTTCGGTTTGCAGGTGTAATGTTCGTACTCCCAGACTGGCGGCCACCTCTAATGCATGTACAATCAATTTTTTGCCTACGCCCCTGCCACGATAATCAGGCCTGATATACATGCCGCCCAGCCAGTGCTCCTTGTCGGGATACATCGCCATTTCGCGGTATTTCAGCTCCACCACGCCAAGCATGTCGCCTTGATCCATGGCCAGCAGTACCAATGGCAGTTCATCAGTGTTCAGACTATTCTCAAGATTGGCCGCGATGCTGGCAGGACTCAGGTTCGGGTTGAACGCGCCCCACTCCTGATAATACCAGTCAGCGACAGTGGGGATGGCCTGGGGGAGATTGGCAAGAAATATGAATTGCATAAGCCGGCACAGCTCACAATTCAAAACGGACAACGTGCTGAAAATTCGGCATTTCCACGGCAACGCCGTCAACCACCCTGGGTTCGTATCTAAACCTTTCGATCGCTCTAATGGCGGCGGAGTTAAACATGCCCCATGGATCAGCATCCGTGATTTCGATAGAGAATGGATCAACAGTCCCATCAGCCATAATTGTAAACTTTACCTGAACCCATCCCTCAATACCTCGGGCTGCCGCCCGTGCAGGGTAACGCGGCTCAACTTCATGTATCAGCCTGGGCATTCCTTCCAGGTCCAGTTCCAGCGAAAGCAGATCAGACTGTGCGAACACATGCGATAGAAAACCGGTAGCGCACACGACAAACAAACCAAATATCGATAACAGCTTTTTCCCAGAGAGAATTGAAATAAGCATCATTCGCTCTCCAGTCGCTGCAACTGCATTTCTCTATCCTGTCGAGCCATGGGTGACTCAGTCTGATCAATGACATCTCTTAGAATTAGCTTTTGCGCAGTATTAAGCGCAGCATCAGCGCTTTCGGCATGATCGGGGATAACACCGGTGCCTTCCCAGTTGTCACCCGTGACTGCACTGAACGCCCGACCATTCGAAATAAACATATGATAGTGATCACCGATGCGAGCGATGGCGCCCGGATGCGCACCACCACGTGTCGTTTCTCCAACAATTGTTGCGCGATTATTAGCCTGCATTGCATAGCTAAAAGCCTCAGCAGCGGAAAAAGTTGCTGAGCTGGTCAAGATATAAACAGGGCGCGTCGTACCGTACCAGGCACCATCAAGTTCAGTGCTGGTCCAGAACTCTTCAGTTGTGTCGGTTTTGCGCCAATAAATTGAATCCACGTGGACAGATTCCGGGCCGAGAAAATAGCTCGCCAACAGAGCAACGGTTTCGGGCATGCCGCCGCCATTCTGTCGCAGATCAATAATCAATCCGCCTGTATGCTGAAACAGATCCATGGCATTTCCGATCGCACGTTTCGCGGGCTCAGCATCTACGAATGCAGCCAACTCGAGATAACCTATATTGCCGTCCAGCCAGCTCACTTCGCGGATGGCATAATTGTCATACTGGAGAAATCGGAGATTCTGCTCCTGCATTTCCGGCGTCGGATTCATCATCTCCTCTTCGGTAGGCAGGTCTCCTTCCATGTAAAAGATAAACAGGTGCTGATCATTGCTGACCTTCACCATATCTTCGGTCAACAGTTCAGCGAACTGCTCAGAACTCGTCACATCATCATAGTGCCCACTTTCAAGTCGGGTCATTAGCGCCTGGGCCATGTCCTGCCCGACGTCGGGCAGGACATATTCTTGCGTCAGCCTTTCACTTACCTCAGTAACGACCTGCCGTTTGGATTCAGGCGTCAAATCCTCTGCAGAGAAAACCTGAGATGAAAAGGCAAGTATCAGCAAGAAGGTAATAATGGCTTTTGAGATCGTACTCATCATTGCGGCTCCACCGGCTCTGAACCTGTTGTCCCATTCGTCTTCCCTCGCCGCAATTCAACCCCACGCACAATCACAAATGCCCACCACGTAGGTGGCAAACATCACGTAGCGCTGCCAGGCGGTGCTGATTTCATCCTGGATGATGCGCGTGAAGATGGCGCCGATGGGCTTGCGAAATACGCGGGCAGCCGTGTAGGAAACGGCCAGGGATAGACTTAGTATAAGGGCCAATAGTGTGAAAAACATATTCGCTCCGTGAATCTGTGTTTTGAGACAACCATACTACGATTTCTGACGACTGGGTAGCTCATTGATTGTGCTATTCTCGGTACCATCTTTTGATTTGAGTAGTTGAATCTTTTGATCATTATTTAGGGTTGCTGTTAAACTAGCCCTATCGCTTTACACCGATCCTCGTTTCTATCCACCTGTCAGCAGGAGTCAGGCCAATGAAGTCAGCACTCTAAACCCCCATTTTTTCTGGTGTTAGAGGAGCTGTTTATGGCCAAGGCCTGTATTTCCGCAACGGGGCTTTCCGTTGCATTCGAACCCAATCCCCCGGTTTTTCACTCTCTGGATCTGCATCTGCCTGACGAGACCGTGGCATTGATCGGCCCCAACGGCGTCGGCAAAACGCTGCTGGGCGAATGCCTGGCGGGTGTTCGCCGTCCGAACGCCGGGCAGGTACAACATCATGTGCCAGTCGCCTGTCTCTCGCAGCACGCAGCCGAGCTTCTCACGCCGGGCACTGTGGCTGACTTTCTGGGTGTTGAAGCGGCGCTTGCCGCGCTTGATCGCCTGCTATCAGGTAACGGTCATGTTGATGACCTTTTCACACTTGATGAGCGCTGGACACTGAAAGAGGATCTGATCGAAGAGCTTACCCGCTTTGATCTTCCCGCCGACTGCCTGAAGCTCCCGATGAGTTCGCTCAGCGGTGGGCAGCGCACACGTTTGCATTTATTGAAACTGTCACGTATCCGTAACGTTTTCCTGATCCTGGACGAGCCGAGCAATCACCTGGATCAGGCCGGTCGACGCTGGCTGAGCAAGTGGCTCAGCACGCGGCCCGGTGGTGCATTGGTGATCACGCATGATCAAATGCTTCTGCAGTCGTTCGGACGACTGCTCGAACTGCGCGATGGCGCCCTTCAGTGGCACGGTCAGGGATTCGCAGCCTATCTGCAAACCCGCGAGCAATTGCTGGAGAAGGCCCGGCATGACCAGCAGCATGCGCGCCAGACGATAAAAAGGGAGCTGCAACAGCAGCAGACCGAAAAAGAGCGTCATGAACAGCGCATCAAAAAGGGCCGCGCCAAAGCCAGCAAAAAGGACATGCCGAAGATCCTGCTGGACGCTCGCAAAGAGCGCAGCGAAGCAACCGGTGGGCGCATCGCCCAAAAGCATCAGTCCGTGCTGCAGGAAGAAGAGCTGCGCAAAGCTGGCGCCGAATCAGTGCTGGGCAGGGAGGTTACTCTGGGCTTCCCGCTTACCGAGCCGGACCCCATTTCAGGGCACCTGCTGCAGCTGGATAAAGTCATTCTGCCCTGGGTCAGCAGCCCTCTTCCGCTTGATGTCCAGATCAGGAGCGGTGAGCGATGGTGGCTGCGCGGCAATAATGGCAGCGGAAAATCAACACTGTTGCACACGATAAGCGGCGATATTGAGCCACGGGCGGGACAGATTCATCGCCGAGGCTCGGTGCTTAAACTGGACCAGCACCTGAGCCTGTTGGACAACACGGAAAGCGCACTGGAAAATTTCCGCCGACTTAATCCCGGCTGGACTGAAGGGCAATATCGCGACAGACTGGCTCTGGTACGCTTGCCGGGCAATCAGGCGCTGAACCCGGTCACTCAGTTAAGCGGCGGTGAACGCCTGAAAGTGGCGCTGGCCTGCACGCTGATGGGGCCGACAGCTGCCCAGCTCGTACTTCTGGATGAACCCGACAATCATCTCGACCTGGAGAGCCAGATCCTGCTCGCTCAGGTGCTGCGATGCTATCAAGGCACTCTTCTCGTCGTGACCCACAGTGAGGTTTTTGCCGAAGAGCTCGGTCTGGACAAAATCCTGAATCTGTAATCAGTGCCAGTTCTCATACAAAGGCCAGCGCTGCTGCTGTATCTGATCAATCAGCACTCTGAGCTCCTGCTCCAGCGCGCGGTCTTCGGTGATAAATGCCGTCACTTCGCGCACCTGTCTGACAGTGTCCAGCAACTGCACCCCAATCTGTTGCTCCGTGAGTTCATCCCGCGCCAGGCGCAACTCCAGCCCCTGCGTACAGGCGATCAGTGAAGCGGCCGCGACCTGCTCGGTCAATTGCAGCACACGAAGACAGTCACGCGCAGCAATGGTACCCATGCTGACTTTGTCCTGGTTATGACATTCGGTGGACCGTGAAAACACACTGGCCGGCATGGTCTGCTTGAGTGCTTCGGCGGTCCATGCTGAGGTGCCGATCTGCACAGCTTTCAGGCCATGATTGATCGCGGCACGCTCAGCTGCGGCACCAGACAGATTGGCAGGCAGTCCATTGTTGAAACGGGTGTCCATCATCAGGGCCATTTGCCTGTCCAGCAGGTCCGCGATGTTCGCCACTGTGTTCTTCAGGGTATCCATGACCAGCGCGATGTGCCCGCCATAAAAATGTCCACCGTGCAGCACATGCTCACCCTCGCCATCAATAATCGGATTGTCGTTGGCACTGTTTAATTCATTTTCGATCAACTGCCTCGCCCACGGCAATGTGTCCGCCAGCACACCAATCACATGTGGCGCGCAGCGCAGCGAATAACGATCCTGCAGACGCTTTGAATTGCGCGGGGCATCGCCAGTGTGGAGATCATGGCGCAACCACTCTGCGATTTGCTGTTGACCTGGATGAGGTTTGACCTGAAACAGGGTTTCGTCAAAATGGTTGGCATTGCCATTTGTTACCAGAGACACCATGGCGGTGATTCGGGTCGCCAACCGGGCCAGATAGGCCGCCCGCTGATAGGCCATACAGGCAATGCCCGTCATGACTGCGGTACCGTTCATGATGGCCAGTCCTTCCTTGGGGCGCAGTGTCAATGGTGTGATACCGCGCTCCCGGAACACCTCCATGGTGGGACGAATGCGGCCTTTGTCGTAGACCTGGCGCTCACCGCATAAAACGGCAGCCACATAGGATAACGGCGTCAGATCGCCACTGGCGCCCACAGAACCCTCACTGGGAATAACCGGTATGATGTCTTCCTGCAGTAAGCGGGCAAGCTGCTGCAGCAAGACCTCTCTAACGCCTGAATAACCCTGACATAAGGAAACCAGTCGTGCTGCCAGTACGGCACGTCCAATCTCTGGCGTCAGGTTTTCGCCAAGACCACAGCCATGAAAGGTGTAAAGGTGTCTGGGCAACTCCTCAACCAGCACAGCAGGTATGGATACCGTGCAGGAATCGCCGTAGCCGGTCGTCACGCCATAGATCACGCCCTCTTCGGCAAGCAGACGATCCAGAAATTCAACGCCCGCAGCGATCCGCCGACGAAATTCAGGTGCCTGACTCAGTGAAACAGACTGCTGCTGCCGCGCCACGACCGCGACATCTTCTATCGTCAGCCGGGAGTCTCCAAAAATGATCATGAACTGCTCTCTTTCGTTTGAAGGCAACGGGATGTGCTGCTGAAGTGGGTTATTGATGCCGCTTGTCTGGCCCGCAACCGGTTATCGGCAAGGCGCGCGAATTGTATAACAGTGAGGGGCTAATTAGATAACTGCCCTGACGAAGGCTGTGGCAAGTCGACTATGGCTCTACGGCAGCTTTGACCACATCACGCAGCTCAGCCAGGCGGAATGGCTTTTGCAGGAAACCAGCCAGTCCCTTGCCGGCAAACTGCGTATCAATAGCCTGTTCGCCATATCCACTCATTACAATGACCCGGACTTTTGGGTTGATACGACGCAGCTGGGCGAATGCCGCCGCTCCGTCCAGGTGCGGCATGGTGAGGTCGAGCAATACCAGCGGATTACTGGCGGCCATTTCCCGGTACACCTCGACCCCTTCGCGACCATCAGATGCTGTAGCGACATCAAAACCCATACGCATTAACATGTGGCGCGCCAGCGCCCGAATGCTCTCTTCATCGTCAATTACCAGCGCCGTGCCGCTCCCCTGCCACTGTTCAGGTTCGCTGTCTGGCTTGGCCGACGTTGGTTCCACGCCCGATGTCGCTGGCAACAACACCTTGAACGTAGTGCCTCGCCCTGGTTCGCTGTAGACTCTGATCGCGCCCTTGTGTCCACGTATCACACCCAGCACAGCTGCCAGACCGAGACCACGCCCGGTAAACTTGGTTGTGAAGAAGGGATCAAATATGCGCGCACGAACATCGGCACTCATGCCTTTACCGGTGTCCGCTACCTCCAGATGGACGTACAGGCCTTCTTCCAGCGTGTCATTGATAAAGTTGTCCGCAAGGTATTCCTGATCACACCAGGCCGCACCGGTCGTTATTGAAATCACGCCACTTCTGTCACCAATCGCATCAGAAGCATTGATGATCAGGTTCATGATCACCTGCCTGAGCTGAGTGGCATCGGCCATGCATGCCGGCAGATCTTCTGGCAGTTCAAAGCGCATGACACATTTCTTGGAGATCGAAACCTCCAGCAGCCGGGTGATATCCCTGACCAGCCGGGACAGCTGAACCGGCTCTACGATTCGCGAACCTTTACCCGAGTAAGCCAGCATCTGCTGGGTGAGCTCTGCAGCGCGGCGCGCACCTGTCACTGCTGCATCAACAAACTCTCCAGCCGCCGAATGGGCCGGCAGCTGAGCACGGGCCAGCTCGGAATAGCCTATTATGCTGGTCAGCAGATTATTGAAGTCATGTGCAATGCCACCCGCCATGACACCCAGACTTTCCAGTTTCTGGGATTGCAGCATCTGGGCTTCAAGCTCACGGCGTTCCTCCTCTGCGCGTTGCTGCCGATGCAGGGCCGCAGTTACTCTTGCTACGCGATCGGAGAGTTCCTTGAATTTTGTTGGTGCGCTGTCTGCGTCACGCAGTTGAAGGACCAGCTGCGCAGCTTGTTCTTCAGTGGCGGGCTTCAGGAGATGTATCGCGCAGCGAACACGAAGTGCCTGCCCGTTTTCAGTTTTTAAAGTGACAACACCTGGTAGTCGTTCTCGCGTGCGTGATCCGTCCCGCAGGAGTTTGAGCACATCGTCCCCGGCACCATGTACAAATGCCAACAGTGACTGGCCATCGATTGACTGACGTGAACCAGTCAATAAGCGGCGGGCTGCACGATTCGCGCCCAGAACGAGACCGTCGCTGGCAACCACCAGCAAGGCATCCTGCAACAGTTCAGCTGCCTGCAAAAAGGATATGTCTGAAGTCTTGCTGCTCACCCGCGAAAATACTCTCGGCCAGTCGCCTGATCATCCATGGGCAAATTTAGATGTATGACAACTCTGCAGCCCGGGGCGCCATCGGCAATGGTTTCTTCCAGATCAACCCGGGCATAACCCAGATTTTCAGCGGTAATATTTCCAAACACGTTGGATGTCATCATACAAAGTGCGGGGCGACCCTCTACTTTGTCAGCAAAAGGACAGTGGGTATTGCTTAAAACAATGCGTTCATCGTTCTGCTCGACGATCGAAAATCCGCCATTGATGCGTCGTTTCAAATCAACCAGAACATCCGCTACCTGCTCCCGATTCAAGCGCCGCTGGGAAAGCGCCTCACGATAGCTTTTGTTGAGCTGATCACCAATGCGCTGGCCGACCAGGCTGACGAAGCCTGAGGCTTCCTCCATGCCAACGACGTCCTGTAGCGCGCCAGCCAGCTCACGCAACATCGAGCGCATGAATATGTCGCGCTCCAGCGGTATATCAAGCTCTTTCACCGGAATCTTTGACTGTTTGGACTGAGCCATAGCTGGCATCCTGCTTGTTTTTGTTAAATCACAATACCACAACTGCAGCCTGTCGGGTGCACTCCCTCAGGCCGCTTCCGCACTGATGTCCTGAAAGGCTTTCACCAGCACGTCGGGATCCTGCGCACCGGAAATCAGGTATTTCTGATTGATGATAAAGGCCGGTACTGAGTTCACGCCCGCGCGCTGGTAGGTAGCCTCGTCTTCGCGGACTTCGTCGGCAAATTGATCCGTCGCCAGCACCTTGCCAGCAGCGGCCACGTCCAGGCCGACAGATCTAACGCAATCCAGCAGCACATCATAGTCGGAAACATCCAGTGCGCGCCCAAAGTAAGCCTCGAACAATGCCTGCTTCATCGCGGTCTGCTTTCCCTGCCCTGCGGCCCACTTGACTAGACGATGCGCGTCAAAGGTATTGGCCGTCCTGCGCTCCTGTAACTTTTCAAAGTTGATTCCCAGCTCTTTGGCAATGCTCATCATATTGCCCTGTGCTTCACGCATTTCGTCCTCACTGCGTCCGTATTTGCGCGCAAGCGCCGGCAGGATGGGTTCGCCCTGCCCACTCTGTTTGGGGTTCAGTTCAAAGGCATGCCAGTTGACCGTGAACTCGTACTCGGTTTTCAGCTGGGCCATGGCGCGCTCAAGGCGGGCATAGCCAATGGCACACCAGGGACAGGCAATGTCGGAAACTATGTCGATCCGGATGTTTGTCATGTCAATATCCTCGCAGTTCAGACAATGGCCGTATGCTAACACGCAAATAATTAGTCACCGACAGACTGGTCTAGCGCCGCGACGACTGCTGTCTGGACTCGGCGGGGCTGCAGCTGCCAGCCTCGCAGCGCTCACTCCCGGTGAGCAGGCTTGAAATACGGTGCCGGTGCCGGGCGAAAAACAGATACACCCGATCAGCAACGGGACGAATCAACGGCCAGCGCAACCAGTTTACCCGCCAGCCCTTACCCGCCAGATCCCACGCTCGTGCCGTCACATCAAGGCCGTACAGCAGGGTTCCATCATCCGTTTCGCCATGCAGAATACGATCGGCCGCCACCGGATCGATATGGGGAAAACGCTCACTGAAATCCGGCTGGGTAATATCCTGGAGCTCCACCTGACCCTGACGGTCCGCCGCAGCCAGCTGTTTCATTTCGGCTGCACAAAGCGGGCAACTGCCATCGTAGAACACACGCAATTTCATGCAAATCTCCGCAGTAAGGTCGGTTATGCCATTATACGTCAGGAACTACGATCCCGATCAGGACGCGCGCCAGACTGTTGCGGCTGGACAATTCTCCGGGCTGGCGCTACCTTTCAGGAATATTGAACCCGTGAAAACAATAATTTTTCTTGATAAGGCAGCTACATGACCTCACTACCAGCCGACGGCCTCGTTGTTGTTGCCAAGGCAGACTGTCCTACCTGCCGGCTGATTGAACCATTACTGACCGAACTCTCAGCCGCTGGCCCGCTTCAGGTGCTCGTCCAGGATGACCCTGAATTTGGCGCCAGCCTGCCATCCACTCACTTCGACCAGAGCCTGGAACATTCCTGGCGGCTGCACACCGAGTTTGTCCCAACCCTGATTCGTTTTGATAATGGGCGGGAAACGGCGCGCACCTACGGCTGGGACAAAGCGGAATGGCGGGCGATCAGCGGTCTCACTGACCTTGGTGAAGAGCTGCCAGTCATGCGCCCCGGCTGCGGCTCTAAAACGCTGGAACCAGGCATCGCGGAGAAGCTCGAACTGGCGTTTGGCGATGTAAAGCTGCAATCACGCGAGATTGATGTCAGCGCCGAAGATGATGCCATCGAAGCCTGTTATGCCCGCGGCTGGAGTGATGGTCTGCCAGTGGTGCCGCCAACAGCGGTGCGCGTGCTGCGCATGTTAAAAGGCACCCAGCGCGACCCACAGGAAGTCATCGGCATCATGCCGCCAGATCTGGTCCCGTGCACCATTGAAAAAGTCGCCATCAACGCCGTGATGGCCGGCTGCAAACCCGAATACATGCCGGTGCTGCTGGCAGCGCTGGAGGCGTCGCTGGATGATGACTTTGGCCTGCATGGCCTGATTTGCACCACCATGTTCGGCAGCCCCATGATCATGGTCAACGGTCCGATCGCCAAAGCCATCGGCATGAACTCCGGCAACAATGCGCTGGGACAGGGCAATCGCGCGAATGCAACGATTGGCCGGGCTTTGCAGCTCATCATACGGAATGTAGGCGGCGGCCGACCCGGGGAAATCGACCGGGCCACGCTCGGCAATCCTGGCAAATACACCTTCTGCTTTGCCGAAGCCGAGGACAGCGACTGGCTGCCCCTTGCACAGGAGCGCGGCATTCCGGCGGGTCGCTCCGCTGTTACTATTTTCCCCGGTGAGGGTGTGCAGGGCATCATTGATCAGAAGTCCCGCGACCCCGAGTCGCTGGCCCGGTCTATCGCCGAATCATTGCGTGCGGTGGACAATGTCAAACTGGCCATGGCGGGCGATGCCGTGCTGGTGGTGGCACCCGATCATGCACGTATTTTTATCGAGGCTGGCTGGTCCAAGCAGCGCCTGCGAGAGAAGCTGGAACAGCTGCTGTTGGCACCGGGTGAAAACCTGGTGACCGGCGCCCGCGGCATGGCCGAGGGTATTCCGGAAAAATTCAGAGATAAACAGGTGCCCAAGTTCCGACCGGGCGGCCTGTTGATAGTCCGCGCCGGTGGCACAGCCGGCCTGTTTTCTGCGATCATCGCTGGCTGGGCCGCCTCTGGCCCGGTAGGCTCTTCACCTGTCACACGAGAGGTTACATTATGAACGAATCCATTCTGCTGGATCCGACGGCCGAGAACGCCCCGGCCGAGCGGGCCCGACTGCCCAGACCCGATAATCTGAATGGCAAGGTCGTTGGTCTGCTGGACATTTCCAAACCGCGCGGCAATGTTTTCCTTGATCGCATCGAGGAGCAACTGTCGGCCATTGGCGTTTCGGTCAAACGCTACAGTAAACCCACATTCACCCGCCCTGCCCCGACTGAGCTCAAGCAGCAGATAGCGGGCGAAGTGGATGTGTTGGTAGAAGGTCTGGCTGACTGAGGATCGTGCACGTCGTGCTGTATGCATGACATAGCCGATCTGGAGTCACGACAGATTCCGGGAGTTGGAGTTGCCTCCACTGAGTTTATTGATGCGGCAGCTGCACAATGCAAAACGCTGGGTTTCGATCCGGCCATGGTATTTGTGCCGCACCCGATACAGAACCGCACCGATGCGGAAATGCGCACCCTGGCCGACGAGGCTCTGGGTGAAATTCTGCGCCTGCTGTGTGCAGATCAAAACCTCGGCGGGAAAACCGGGCACAGCTGATCCAGTAACGGGGGCGTGGATGTGAGTAGCGCCCCCAGTTCACGCCCACCTTCGGTTGACAAAACCCTGACCTGGCCAGGTGTTAAAGATTTAATCGCCTGCCATGGCCGCGCGCTGGTGCTCGATGCACTGCGTTCAGGTCTGCAGCGATGGCGCGAAGGCCTGATTCATGATGAGCAATCCCTGCTCTGTGATGTTCGCACACGCCTGGAAGATTGGCTCACACCCTCCCTCAAGCCGGTCTTCAACCTCACTGGTACTGTCATTCACACCAATCTGGGACGTGCGCCACTTCCGCCCGAGGCCATTGAGGCAATGACCGCTGTCGCCAGCGGCGCGAGCAACCTGGAGTATGAACTGGACAGCGGCCGGCGCGGCGACCGCGACGTTCATGTCGAAGACTGGATCTGCCGTCTGACCGGCGCGGAAGCTGCCACCGTCGTAAACAACAACGCTGCGGCAGTGCTGCTGGTACTGAACGCCCTGGCCTCACGGAAGGAGGTCATTGTCTCGCGCGGGGAACTGATTGAAATCGGTGGTTCGTTCCGCCTGCCGGACATCATGGCGCGCGCGGGCTGCAAACTTCGCGAAGTCGGCACCACCAATCGCACACATAAACATGACTACGCCGGTGCCATCGGCAAATCGACCGCACTGCTGCTGAAAGCACATACCAGCAATTACGCTGTGCAAGGCTTTACCAGCAGTCTGAGCGAATCGGAGCTGGCTGCGATAGCCCACGATCATGGCATCCCCCTGGTGGTGGATCTGGGCAGTGGCTCTTTGATCGACATGCAGGAGCTGGGACTGCCGGCCGAACCAGTGGTTCGCGATGTACTGGCCCAAGGTGTCGATGTGGTCACCTTCAGCGGTGACAAACTGCTCGGCGGACCACAGGCCGGTATCATCGCCGGGCGCGCAGACCTGATTGCCCGTATTCGAAAAAGTCCGCTAAAACGCGCACTACGCTGCGACAAGCTTACGCTGGCCGCACTGTCCGCCGTGCTCAGGCTTTACGCCAACCCGGAGACACTCGCCCAGCGCATTCCTGCGCTGCGACTGCTGTCCCGGGAACAGACTGCTATCCAGACGACAGTTGAAGCTCTTTTGCCGGCGCTAAGATCCTGGACCGGCGACAGCATCGACGTTGATAGCAGTGATACGCTCAGCCAGATTGGTTCCGGTTCCCAGCCCCTGGACCGACTGCCCAGTGCAGCACTGCGCCTGCGCAGCCAACTGGGCAACAAACGCGCCCGCAGTCGGGAGTTACGGGAACTGGCCAGCCAGTTGAGACAGCTGCCTGTGCCAGTCATAGGCCGCATAGCCGATGACAGTGTGCTGCTCGATTGTCGTTGCGTCGAGGAACCAGACACCCTTGCCAGCCAGTGGCGGTCACATCGTTATGTGCCGGAGACAGCGGCTTGATTATCGCGACCGCAGGTCATGTCGACCATGGCAAGACTACTCTCATCAAAGCTCTGACAGGCAAAGACACCGACCAGCTGGCTGAAGAAAAACGCCGTGGTCTGACCATCGACCTGGGATTTGCCTGGCTTCACGACAAGCAGGCAGGCGCGCTGTGCTTTGTTGACGTGCCAGGTCACGTGCAATTTATCCGCACCATGCTGGCTGGTCTGGCCGGTGCGCATGCCGCCGTGCTGGTGGTCGCCGCCGATGAAGGTCCGATGCCACAAACACGTGAACATCTGGCCTTACTTGACCTGCTTGGTATTGATCGCGGCATCATCGTCATAAGCGCTGCAGATCGAGCCAGCCCTCAACAATTAGATGACTGTCTGGGCGCTATCCGCTCCCTTATCAAGGGTAACAGCCTGGCAGGCTCGCCTGTTGTTATAACGGATGCCATCAGCGGCCGTGGTATGGACGAGCTGCTGACATGCATCAGGGAATTGACCCTGACAAACCTGGCGCGCAATACAGAGGGTTCACCCCGCTTCCTGGTTGACCGGCGGTTCACCGTTCCAGGGGCAGGTTGTGTGGTGACAGGCACGCTGATCAATGGAAGGCTGAACACGAAAGAACCTGTCGCACTGCGGCTGGCCGCCACTGAAGGCGAGCTACGCCTGCGAGGCATCCAGATTGACGGAGAACCGGCAACTGAAATCGTCGGCGGGCAACGCGGAGCATTGAACCTGACGGGCGATATCAGCGACACACACCCTCAGCGTGGTGACTGGCTTCTGACTCCCGACATGGTGCAGACCAGCCAGCGACTGGATGTCCAGCTGCGCGTGCTCCCGGAGCAAAATGTGCATCGTGGCACATTGCAGATTCTTATCGGCGCCAAAGCAGTCAGTGGTCGACTGGTCTGGCTGGAAGAATCTTCAGGGCTGGCTCAACTGTTGCTGGACAAACCGGTGCACAGCATTGCCGGCGATACGGTGATTGTGCGTGAACCCGCGGCAAATATTACGCTTGCTGGCGGTCGTGTACTTGATCCGCAGGGGCGTCAACGCGGGCGCAGCAAGCCTGTGTCGATTGCACGGTTGCAGGCACTGGCTGGCATCCGATCTGCCTCTGATGCGCTATCGATCGAGCTTCAACACCAGGCTGAGATTGAGTTACCCAAATTCGCGCAACGCTGGAACTTGAGTAAAACGCAGAGCAACTGGCTATTGGCAGAGTCAGATGTCGTTAAACTGGGTGATATGGCTCTCAGCAAAAGCCGATGGCAAAGATCGCAATTGCTGTTGTTGGAGTTTCTGACAAAGGCACACGCTTCACAAGCAGAACAGCTGGGCACACACCAGCAGTCAGTGCTGAAGGCTGCCATTCCCGAACTCACACCCAAGACCGGCCTGGCCCTCATAAAACAATTGCTGAACGACGGGCAGCTCCGACGGCACGGCAGCATCCTGGCACTGCCTGATCATCAGCCACAACTGCCCGCCGAGGATCAAAAGCATTGGCCACAGATTCGTGACATCATCAGCAAGGCGGGATTACGTCCGCCAATTGTCGGTGAGCTAGGCGATCAGTTGGGATTGCCGCGAGACGAGATGCTTACCATTCTGCAGCGCCTTCAGGCCTGGGGGTATCTGCTGCCAGTGGCTCCCAATCGCTTCTATCTGCCCGAGCAACTGGATGACCTTGCCGCGGTGGCGCAACAGCTTTGCCAAAATAGCAGCGACGGCGGTTTTTTAGCTGCCGAGTATCGTGACCTCTCAGGTATTGGCCGCAACCTGACCATCAAGGTGCTTGAGTATCTGGATCGCGCAGGTGTGACATACTACCGTGATGAACGAAGATACCTGCAGGCAGCCTGGCGTGAGGAGGCCGTTCCGGGCAAGAATTAAGTTGCCATACATGGAAGGACATCGTCCCCGGTGGGGCGCCCGGACTTCAAATCCGGTGAGATGCGCAGCGCGCGTCTGGTGGGTTCGACTCCCATGTCCTTCCGCCACTACTTCTGCAATCACTCCTTGTTTCTGTCTATTCTTTATCCTTCATGATAGCCACCAGAGCGCACATGGAGAGCGTGAGGCTCAGGCCTGATTGATGGTGACGAGATTGAACCCTTCATCCGCGGTGGGCGCCACAAAATGTTTGCTGACGCTCGCAAACATTTCCTCGGTGTCTGTTGCCGCTCTTTCCGGATGTGACTCGCGCCGCCTGGCAATCTGTTCCAGACACACCGCATCAGACTGGTTGATAAAGATCAGCTGATGCGGCGCATTGATCTCTGAATAAATATCCCTGAACCATTGCCGCTGCTGCACGGTATTGGCCGGAAAATCCATCACAACATCGGTGCCGGCAAGCAGAATATCCTGCACCAGTTTTTTGATTGGCGGTTTAAGGCGACGCGAATATTCAATATAGTCCTGCAGCGTCTGTATGCAGCCCGGATACAGTGACGCCAGCCATTCGTCTTCCGACAGCAGAACAGCGCCGCTGGCTCTCGCAATTTCCAGCGATTTTGTGGATTTACCTGCGCCCATTTTTCCGCAGAAGAAAGTCAATTGACCTGTTAGCATTATCCGTCTTACCTGTTCACTGCTGAATCATTCCGTTGGAATTACATCACTAAAGTCATCATCAAAAAACTGACAATGTGTGACACGCCATGGGCAATAATCGCAGCCTCAAGCCCGTATCGCCAGAACAGATAACCAAACAGCGCACCAAATACACTGTTTGCACCCACGATGAACAGAACAACATCGCCCGTCAACTCACCCAGCATGGCTGCTGCAGCAGGCAGATGACCGATACCGAATATCACTGCGCTTAGCAGTATCGCAAACCATACATAGGCCTGGCGCGGTTCGCCGGTTTTGCCTTGCAATATTCGCCATGGCAGCCATACAAGCAGGCTCATCAGCCCCCAACGCAGTAAGAGCTCTTCCGTGATACCGCCATAAAGCACTCGGGCGACAAGCGGCAGGGAAAACGCCTGTCCGCCTTCAGACAACGCGACGGGTGTATACATTGCAAGCAGAAACAGGCCAACGCCACCCACCAGGCCGCCCAACAAACCCATCCGCCACTGTGGTCGCAGTGCCTCAACTACCGAAGTGCCAGTTGCCACCGCCCGAAACGCATCCGCTTTCAGGCCGACCTGCGGCGCCAGTCGTACCCCCAACCAGACAGCTATCGCCAGCAATACACCGCTTTGCAGAATACTGATCAAAATGAGCAGCCAAAGCGGTGCGGGCAACACCGCATCAGCTGTCTGCTGGGGTATGACCATGATCGAAAGCGTTACAACTCCCAGCATCCCGGCAAGCCAGAGGTAAAGCCCAAAGCGCAAGTGAGGCGTTCTGATGACTGATTCAGTGGACATTTTTTCCTCGATACATACTTGATTAATTCGATCTCACCATCATACACCGCCAATGGTGCACTTATTCGCCGCCCCCGGAGCCTGCGGCGGACAAAACAAATACAATGCTTTCCGACGCAGCCCTATTACCGTATGCTCCCTTCTTTCCATCTGACTCCAGTCACAAATATCACTACCAGGGTTCAACTCTATGCATCAAGGCTTCATATTCACTCTCGCTGTCATCGCGCTCCAGGCAATCCTGGCTGCCCCTGCTCACGCTCAGGGCCGCCCCACGCCGTATCCATTGCCGGACGCCCCAGTTGTGCTGGACAGCGTGACTGCCACCATGCAGGTTTCCGTCGTAGCGCAGGGGATTCCCCGCCCGTTTGGTTTCGCTGTGCTACCTAACAGCCATATCCTGATTACCGACCGTTATACACCCGCTTTGCGTGTGATCCGCGAGGACATGCTTGATCCTGAGCCTCTTCAGGGACTGCAAGCGATCCGCACAGGCTTCCATTCCGGACTGCTGGATGTTGAAGCGCATCCAGATTTCGCGCAAAACCAGCTTATTTATCTGAGCTACCACACCGCCCTGGAAACCGAAGGTGAATATGCCATCACCGTCGGTCGCGCCCGCTACGATGGCAGCAATCAGCTCAAAGATTTTGAGCAGCTGTTTATTGGTACACCCATGACAATCTCTGGCGGCTCCCGGATGGTGTTTGCGCCCGACGGCAAACTGTTCGTCACGGTAGGCGGAGCGATGGACAGACGCCCGCTGGCGCAGGATCTGATGCGTCTGGAAGGCAAGGTGCTGCGCCTGAATGCAGACGGCACGATCCCCGCCGACAACCCATTTGTAGGGCGCACTGACGCACGTCCGGAAATATACTCCTATGGTCATCGCGACCAGTACGCTGTGGCCATTCACCCGCAGACCGGTGAGCTGTTCCACGCCGAGCTGGGTCCACTGGGTGGCGACAAACTCAACATCATCAAGGCAGGTGGCAACTACGGCTGGCCACTTTATGGTTACGGCAGCTACAACGATGGCGAACCGATGGCCAAACTGCCGCGCGAGGGTTATGAATCAGCTCTGCTGATCTGGCAGCCGGGTATCGTGCCGTCCGGTTTGATGTTTTACACCGGCGATGCTTTCCCGCAATGGCAGGGCAATCTTTTTGCCGGCAGCATTCAGCGCGGACGCCTGCCCGGCACCGGCGGACTGGAGCGTGTCGTGTTCAATGAAAACATGTGGGAGCTGCAACGCGAGACGCTGGTCACTGAACTGCATCAGCGCGTGCGCGACGTGGCACAGGGCCCCGACGGGTTGATCTACCTGTTGACTGAAGAAGAAAACGGCGCGGTTCTGCGCCTGGAGCCGGCACAGTAAATATGAAGGAGCAAACCCATGCCTGATACGCAAAAGAAATTGAATCTTGCCGCGTGGGTGCTGGTGGTGCCAGCCACGCTGTTCCTTCTGCTGGCAGGTTCCACCAAAATGCTGGGCGCCAACCCGTTGACCAGCATTGAAGCCATGGCACCCTGGGTGTTCTGGATTGGTCTCGGTGAGGTAACTGCAGCGCTGCTGTATGCGGTGCCGAGAACATCCATTATCGGCGCCCTGTTTTTAAGCGCCCACCTGGGCGGCGCCATCCTGTTCCATATTATCCGCGGCGAAAACTTTTTCGGGCCGGTGCTGACCAGTTTCTGGTTTCAGTCGCTGATGCTGCTCAGCGTGTGGGTGGTGGTTTTCCTGCGCTACCCGGCAATTGTGTCAAACTTTCAGTCCGACTCAAGCAGTTGATAGCTGTCACGCTCAAGACGAATCAGTAATTGTTTATAACCGGATAGCACCGATGCGTGCTGTCCGGCTGGCGACAGGTAATTGGCAAACAGCAAGACTGTCTCAGCACTTCGGTGCCAGGAAGATCCCTGAACTTCAGTTACCACGTACGCGTACTACATTTGTTGAGTCTGCCACGGCTCATCATCAAACTCCTGGCTTCCAAGCTGGTTTCGAAATGCACTTGGCGTGACGCCATGTTTCTCCTTAAACGCCTTGTTAAATGAAGATAACGAGGCATACCCAACCTCGAAAGCGATATTGGATATCTGTGTATCAAACTCCGAGGGATCCATCAGGCGCGCGGTGGCTTTGTTGATACGATACTCATTAAGAAACTGGTTAAAGTTACGGTAGTGCATTTTTTTGTTTATGAAGCGCCGCAGCAGATATTCCTGAATTCCCAAAGCCATCGCCAGGTCTTTAATCGTAAGACCGAGTTTGGTGTAAAGCTGATCCTTTTCCATTGCTGACTTCAGACGCTCCAGAAGAGCTTTATCAGACCGACTTTCAAAATCAGTAAGATTGATATTATGTGCCACACCGACCGCCTTGTTTCTGATCAGTTGCGACGAATCGTGATGAAGCCGAAAGATGACAATATTAAAAAACAGTGCACAAGCAAAAATAACAGTAAAAAATCCAATTCGTACAGCGCCGGGGACGGAATAGAAAAAACCAGAGGCGACAATCACACCGACTATTAAACCCATGGAAACAACAAAAGGCCCCCTCAGTCGCCTGCGTGACTCTACAAGATCAGAATTGAAGTGCTTTAGCGCCAGATATATCGCATGTACCGTAAATCCAAGCATGACAGCCAGAGGCAGTTGCATAAGCAATAGCTGCGATAAAAAAGGAATCTCGCCCGTGGTAGAAATCAGGATCGAGCCGATCACTCTCAGGCTCACATAAACCGCTAGCGTAGCCCAGGCCCAGGCAGGCGTGCCATGTTGGTCCATGAATAGATTTCGACTGATCAACCACAAGAGAAAGGGAGTACTACTGGCGAACGCTCGAAAAGTTTGCTGCGCCGCCGTGGGAGCAAATTCTGTGACGGGCATCACAAGAATGATATAGAAAATCAGACCCACGCTGTATAGCGCCATCAGGCGTGCCAGCGTCTGGTGACGATAGTGCACGAGGCTGCTCAGTCCCATGAACAACAATTGGGAGACAGCGAGTGCACTAACGGAATAGTGCAATACGATCTGCATTAAAGCCTGACTTTTATTGTTTGTTATCTTTCGAAGATAATCGACCTGAATTGAATTGGCAATAACTACAACCGCCATTTTCCAGTTTCATCGTGACCCAGTTCGCATTGCGGAACAAAATTTAAAATACGTCGGCTGACGTATTCTGTAATCGAACGTTTCCATAGTTCGTCAGAACTTTTTTCATTTTACGCAAGACATCATTGCAAGCCTTGTATGGTAATGCGATTGAGCGTTCTGTTCCGAAAACGATCAATAACAATAATCAGACGAGGCCCAAGATGCTTTCTCACCTGCCAAATCAGTTACCCTGTTTCAAAAGAAAGACCGGCTTGCTGTGTACAGCCATTTCAATGACTCTCTTTACCCTGTCGACACAAGGTCATGCTCAATCTGACTCACCCGAGATGGAAGAGATAATCGTTACAGGATCATTCATCCGCCGTAGTGAAGGCCTGAATGCCGCATCACCAGTAACTCAGCTCAATGCCGAAGACCTGGAAGCCCAGGGTACTGTCAATATGGCTCAGATTGTGCAAAATCTGACCTTTAACAACGGCACTGCTGTGACCAATTCCATTCAGGGTGTCACAAGTACTACCTCTAATTTCAATTTGCGCGGCCTGGGACCTCGCGCCACGCTGACACTGATCGACAGTAAACGGATAGCTACTGATAACGTACAGTCCATGCTGCCAGCTTCCGCCTTGCAACGAATAGAGGTTGTAACCGACGGGGCCGCGGCATTGTACGGAACGGATGCAGTCGCGGGAGTTGTCAATCTTATCCCGTATACATCCTACGACGGCGTCAAGCTAGAGTATTTTGAAGAAGGCGACAGCCGCGGCGACTACAGCAAGTCAGAGATTTCATTCCTCGGTGGACGCAGCCTTGGCCCCGTCGACCTCGTCGTGGCAGGTTCCTACGTTGATGCCTCCACTCTGGAATGGGCGGAGCGCCCGGACTATGTTCGCTCAGGTCTGACACACAATGGCGGCTCCAATCCCGGCAACTTTCTGGTCCCCAATCGCGATGCAAACGGCAATCTGACGGGCACCGCAGGAAGCCGGGTCGATCCCAGTTGCGGGTATCAGACTGAACCAGACCAGGTAAGCCCTGGAAACAATCCCTGGGGCAATCCACTGGGTGGCCGCTGCTTTTTCAGCTTTGGCGATACCCGTGATTTCCAGCCAGAGTTTGATACAGCCTCGCTTTACGGAAATCTGAACTGGGATATTAACTCTGAGACCAGCTTCAGGTCCCAGGTAATCTGGAATCGACAGGTAACACGCAACCGGAACAATACCGGCAATCCTGGCGCCAGAACCGCCGATATCCCCGTAATACGCGGCGAGCTGCCCGGCAACACCTTCCGGGCCAGAAGCTCTACTGGCGCAGATCTGTTTGCTGAGCCCCTCAGGGATAGTTCGGGAGCGATCGTTACTGACGGCTACGGACGCCCCCTGCCACGAAGGGACGCATCGGGTCAGGTGCAGCTGTCCAATAACCGTTTTGCATCAATTGATAATGATCCGCTAGGCGGAGTACCGTTCAGTGAGGATGTCACTATCAACGGATCGCAATGGCTGCCATTCGGTAAATCAGCTGCCAACACACTTCCGACTGAAATGGCCCGATATGGCGATGTTCAGATAAATCACGGAGACCGGCGCGCGTTTCGATTCGCTGCAGGGCTTGATTTCGCGGTGCCGTACCTGGAGGGCTGGGAAGGAACCACCAATTATGTTTACAGCCACTACGACAATGTCAGCAACAGTACCCAGCAATTCAGTCTGGGAGCCCTGGCACAAGGTCTGAACTGTGACGTCATTAACGATGTCGATAGCTGTTTTAACCCATTTGGGGCCATTGATCCGCGATTCAGAACTCCACAGCATGTTGCCGATGCCATCTTCACCCAGGATCAGCTAGACGACCGGGACTCACTGCAGACCTTCGACCTGATTGTGAACGGCCAGGTACCCCTGGGCGAGTTCGAACTTCCTGGCGGGCCGATAGCGATGGCAGCGGGTTACCAGCGTCGTCAGGAAACGGACAAGGATGGCCCTACCGCCACTTCAATTCGCAACGACCAGTTGATCGGTGTACAGGCCCTGCCCAACAGCCAGAGCCGTTTCAGTAACTCCTGGTTTGCAGAGCTTGCATTCCCCGTTCTGGACAATCTGGAACTATCCGCTGCGGTGCGCGATGAAAGCTTCAGTACTGGTCAAGGTGCTGTGGTGGACAAGTTTGGTCTGGTTTATGTTCCTACAGACTGGCTGAGTGTGCGCGCCACCCGCGGTGAGGCCTTTATCGTGCCAACACTGGCTCAGCTGAATTCACCCGAAAGCTGCGGTTTGAGTAATGTGGATGATCTCTTTACTCAGTTCCAGGGTTTTATCACGTCCTGTAGAACCGGTAATCCAGGACTCACCTCGGAGACCTCAGACAGCCTGTCATTTGGGGTGGACCTGGCTCTCCTTGACAACCTGACCTGGTCGATCACCTGGAGTGAGACTGATTTTGTCGATCGAATCGTCAGCACTACGACGCAGGATATCATTCGTTCGGACTACCGCAATTTTCGTGCTGCCACCGGCTTCAATCCAACAGATGCCAACCCCTATCCGACAATTGCCCAATTGGAAGCCTGGGTTAATGACCCCCGATCGGACAAACGCATCATCCGTAATCCGGGCGATATCACAACCCCGGATCGCATATTGCAGAGCGATTCCAACGCCTCGTCCATGCTGGTGCGCGCCTGGGATACCCAGCTCGATTACGGTTTCAGCCTGGATGACTGGAATCTGACTGGCTGGGGTGACATCAACGTGCAGTTGCAGGCCACCTACATGGACACCTACACGTTCCAGTTAGCCGATGATCTCCCCCGCATGGAGGCCGTAGGTAAGCAGAACAACGATTTTGGTGCCGTGCCGACCATACCCCAGCTACGGGCGAACCTGCGCATCAACTGGACGATGGGTGGGCACTCGATAAACGCAACTACCCGCTACATCGACGAAGTGACTTTCGATGCTAACGAGTTTAGCTTCCAGCAATTCTTCCCTGGTGCTGAGTGGGGCGGACCAACAGACAAGCTGCGAGCCTGGACACAACTGGACATGTTCTATTCCTATCGTGGGCTGGAAGCATTTGGCAGTGACATCAGTCTCTCTGTCGGCGCGCGCAACCTGACTGACCGAATGCCACAAAAGACCGGCATGATTGCCGGTGTCGCTGCCGAATCACAGGATGTGCTGGGACGTGTGGTGTATGCGCGGGTAGCGTTCAGCTTTGAGTAGGTGACTTAGCCGTCGCAGTAACGGCCCCGCTCTGCAGCAATGCAGAGCGGGTTTTCTTTTTATAATGCCCCACCTATCCCACCGGCCCTACAAATTGACGGTTTTTGGGTTATCCTACGGCAAGCTAGCAATTCCAATAACGAAAAAACTCTGGAATATCTCATGAAACTGCGCACACCGCCGCCCTGCTTCAATAAACTGTTCAGTGCATTATTCATTGCCTGCCTGGCAATGCCAGTAAACGCCGACTCCTGGCCACAGGCCGAAGTTGGCGCTGAAGCGGCTGGCTTTACCACCGAAGGCATTGAAAGACTGGACGCCGCTATGCGCGAAATTGTCGCCAATCAGGACGTAGCTGGCATGGTCTGGATGCTGGGCAAGGACGGCCAGATAGCCACTTACGAAGCCGCTGGCCTGGCCAGTGTCGACGATAAGTCACCCATGAGCAAGGACTCGCTGTTCCGTATCTATTCCATGAGCAAACCTGTGACCGGTGTGGCCATGATGATGCTCTGGGAGCAGGGTCTTTGGGACTTTGATGACCCCATCAGCAAGCACGTCCCAGAGTTCGCCAATCTAAAAGTGCTCGCCAGCTACGACAACAATGGCAATGTTGAACTGGAGGACCTGGAGCGTCAGCCCACCATGCGTGAGCTGATGAGCAACACTGCCGGTTTCGCCTATGGCCTGTTCGGCAACGACCCGGCAAACCAGGCATTCCGCGAGCAGGAAGTGTTGGCGTCCAGCGACCTGAATGAACTGATCCAGAAAGTCGCAGCCATCCCGTTGATGGCACAGCCAGGCGAGCAGTGGTACTACTCGATTGGCATGGACATTCAGGGATACATCGTGGAGCAGCTGACCGGCATGAGTTTTGGTGAGTACCTGAGACAGCATCTGTTTGAGCCGCTGGACATGATGGATACGCGCTTCTATGTTTTGCCGGAAGATGTCGATCGTTTTGCACAGGTTCACTATTGGGATGCCGAACGCAACACACTGGCCCAGCAGGCCGAGCGCCCAGATCGACCCAGCTACCTGGATGCCGACAGACTGGAGTCTGGTGGCGGCGGTCTGGTGTCGTCTACTCATGACTACGCGCGTTTTATCCAGATGCTGGTCAATAACGGTGAGCTCGACGGTGTGCGAATTTTGAAACCAGAATCTGTTCGCATCATGAGCACCAACAGTCTGACCGGTGATGAAGATATGCGTTATGGCATTGGTGGCCCCGGCCAGCCAGGCCAGGGCTGGGGTGTTGATCTGGCGGTACTGTTTGACCCACAGGCAGCCGGTTCACCGCAAGGGCCAGGCACCTACTATTGGGCAGGCGCCGCCGGCACATCGTTCTGGATCGATCCGGTCAATGACATCTTCTGGCTGTCCATGATCCAGGCTCAGGGCCCGCGTCGCCCCGGCGCAGCCAATATGGGTGATGTGGCACGGGATATTATCTACGAAAGTCTGCAGGATTGATCTGACGGCTACGGGCCAGCCGTTTTATTTCTGCTGGCCCGGCACTTGTCCGAGCAATACAGTACCTGATCCCAGTTCTTTGCCCAGGCTTTGCGCCAGGTCATTTCCCGCCCACAGACCTTGCAGGGTTTGCTGGGCAGATGTTGTTTGTTGCCCTTGAATGACTGTGTCTGACGACTGGTCACAGATTATCGCCCTCCCGCCAGATCAATGAACGTCCCTGTTGTATACGAAGCCTCTTCCGACAATAGCCACATAATCGCATGTGCCACCTCTACGGGGTGGCCGCCGCGTTGCATGGGAAGCGATTTACTGATGCGTTCAACGCGACCTGGTTCTCCTCCATCGGCGTGCATATCTGTATAGATGAACGCAGGTCGCACTGCATTGACGCGAATACCTTCGCCAGCCACCTCACGCGACAATCCAATTGTCAGCGTATCTACGGCGCCTTTGGAGGCAGCGTAGTCAACATATTCACCAGCCGAACCAAGTCGGGAGGCAGCGGATGAAACATTGACGATCGCACCACCCTGCCCGCCATGTCGTGTTGACATGCGTTTTACCGCTTCACGTGCACAAAGAAAGCTACCAATAACATTGGTAGCAAGTATCCGGCTTAGCCTCGCAGCGTCGATGTCCTCAACACGCGTCTGCTTTTCCAGAATGCCCGCGTTATTGACCAGCGCGGTTACCGGCCCAAAAGCATTGTCAACATGTGTAAAAAGGTTAATGACATCTGACTCGCTGGACACATCTGCCGCTACTGCAATCGCGCGTCCACCGCCTTGCTCAATTTCAGTGACCAGGGACTGCGCAGCTGATTGGTTTCTGTGATAGTTAACACAGACAGCGTAACCGCGTTCGGCGGCAATGCGAGCAGTCGCCGCACCGATACCGCGGCTCGCACCGGTGACAATTAAAACGCCTGGTTTTCTGTTATCCATGTTAGAAACCCGCTCCGATCTTATTGTCCTACTATCGGTATATTTATAAATATTTTCAATATCTTGATTGTAAACATCGCCACCAAAACAGCTTGGACGCTTTATGATCAAAGGCCCGAAGCTATCTGAACCATGTGATTGGAGCACGGCATGTGTATGCTGGTACCATGGGCCGACACTCACTTTTACAGGATCGTGGCATGGCCTCCCGAATACCCAAGCCTGCCTTCACAATTCGCGATGCAGTCACCGCAGATTTACCAGTGCTGGTGAATTTTCTGACCAGGCTCGCGCTGCATGTGAACGGTGGATTGGAGATGCAGCTCAAGGAGTCAGAGTACCAGCGTCTTTACGAGGTACTCGAGGGCGCCCTGGAGTCTCCGGATAAACGCATCGTGGTGGCGGATCTGCCCGGTGTCGGCCTGATTGGCATGGGTGATGTCACCGTCTGGTCCAGTCAGAGTATCTGGGAGCAGGCCACCGTTTCCGAGTACCGTTCAGCGATACTTGACGATATCTGGGTGGAGCCGGACTATCGCAAAGCCGGTATCTTCCGGGCATTGTTAAAACGCCTGGTTGAGTTTGCAGATGAGCGCGGCGCCTACGACCTTGTGCTTGAGTACTCCTCATCAAACAAAGAAGCTAAACAGGCATGGACGCGTCTTGGCTTCGTCACAACCGGCATTCGCGCTGCCGCCTTCACACAAAATGTGAAGGAAGCGCTGAAGTGAGACGAGCGACACCACTTGAAAACAGCCGAACATGCTGACACAACAGGAAAAGGGGAAATCAGCTGATGACCACACGCACAGTCAATGTGTTTTACGATGAGGTTATGCTTGGCCACAACCCTGAGGTTGACGTGCCCTACGTCCCCAGCCGCGTGGAAAAACGCGTCAGACACATCCTCAGCGAGCTGGACTTCAAGTGGAGTTATCCTGAACACCCAGGCCGCATTTCTGCCGTCAAATCCTACCTGGATGAAAACCCCATTCCTGGCGTGCAATACCGCACCGGACCAAAGGCGAGCTACAAACAACTGGCGCGCGTTCACACCAGTGCCTATCTGGATTATCTGTTCTCTCTGACCGGCAAACGTGCCTGGCTGGACTCGGACACAACCGCCGTATCGCCGGACAGCATTGAGGCAGCCGTCATGGCCGCAGGCCTGGCTATCGCCGCCGTAGAATCGGTGGTTAAAGGCAAGTCTGACAGTGCATTTGCACTGGTCAGGCCACCGGGCCATCACGCAGAGCCGGTGCGCGCGCGTGGATTCTGCCTGATCAATAATGTTGCCGTGGCAGCCGCGCATGCGCACGCCAAGTTAGGTTGCGAACGTATTCTGATCATTGACTGGGATGCGCACCATGGCAATGGCACGCAGGACATATTCTGGGCAGATCCCAGCGTGCTGTTTTTCGACACGCACTGCGCGGCGCCGTTTTACCCGGGTTCCGGTCACCTTGAGGAAGTCGGGGCCGGTGTCGGTGAGGGTTACACCATCAATGTGCCCTTGCCCGAGTCTGCTGGTGATGTGGCGTTTGAGAAGGCATTTCGGGAGATACTGGTTCCGGCTGCTGATCACTTCAAGCCAGATCTTGTTCTGGTTTCCGCAGGCTTCGACCCGCACCGCAATGACATGGCATTGAACCTTACTTACGACGGCTTTAAGGTAATCACCAGCATCGTACAGGGCATTGCCGACAAACACTGCGACGGCAAACTTGCACTGGTGCTTGAGGGCGGTTACAACCTGACTTCCCTGTCACAGGGTGTTCATGCGGTGCTTGAGGTGCTGGCTGGTGGTGAGGTGCCAGAAGTGAACGCGACCGGCGTCAAGGAAGTCGAACACGCAGCCGCGTTCCATTTGTCTGCATTTACAGACGAGGCGCATGAAGAAAAGACGTAAAGCAGGATAAAGCTCTACGAAGGATCAGCACACACGCGGTTGCGGCCTTCGTCCTTGGCTCGATAGAGGTTCTTGTCGGCTCTGGCTATCAGAGTTTCAGGGTTATCTTCGCCAGCGTATTCGGCTACACCCAGGCTGATTGTGATGCTTAATGACAGACCATCAATTTCAAAAGGCCTGGCACTGACAGCACGTCGGATACGCTCGGCAGCAAGAAGTGCCTGTTCTGCATTTATCTCAGGCATCAGTACCAAAAATTCCTCCCCGCCCCAGCGCACAGCGCGATCTTCGTCGCGAATGGTTTCACTGATCCGGATGGCAAGCAGGCGCAATACCGCATCACCAACATTATGACCGTGATCGTCATTGACGCGCTTAAAGCGGTCCAGGTCGGCCATCACCACAGAAAATGTCTTGTTGTATCGCCGTGCCCGGGCAATTTCGCTGTGTAATTGTGGCTCGACAAAGCGTCGATTGTTCATCCCGGTCAATGGGTCGGTTGCAGCGGACTTGCGCAACTCGACTTGCTGTTCAAACAGGGCGGTTCTTGTGCGGAACAGCAGTTCTGAGATGATCAGCGCGATGATCAGTGAGGTGACTACGTTATAAAGGACATAGCTGCTATCGCGAAACGACTGATCCAGCCACCCCATTAACACCAAGGTGGCAACAAAAGGTACGCCAAAAATCAGCAGCAACTCGCGAGCCCCACGCAGGCAGGCAGGCGCTGCAGCAAAGATAATGATGATCAGACCATTCACCATCAGGGTGACATTGCCATCAGGTGCGAAATAGTTGCTGATGAAAAGTCCAAACATCATCAGCATCACGTTCACAACCAGCAGGCGCAACATTAACGGTGCGCCCTGCCCATCCTGTCGCCTGAATACACATAACAGTCCGAACAGCGCCGTTATCACGGCCAGAGCACGCCAGGCCGCATTGCTCCACCACAAGGAGGGAATGCCATCGGTCCACATCAGGTCCAAAACCTGATAAATCGGCAATAGAAGAACAGCCAGCAGCGAGTAGGCCAACAGCATCTTGCGGGCAAACTCACGGTGTTGCTGATCAATCTCCGGGTCATTCAACATGCTGACCTGTGCTCCAGGCTCATAAACACTCTTAATTCCTGCATTCGATTGTGCTTGAACGACGCGTTTTGTTACTCCAGGTCGTCACATAAAACACTACCTTATAGAACACGTGATAAGGGATGTCCATATGCACATGGAGCTGCGAAATAGAAGTGGCCCAGTGCGGTAAGCATTCCAGAAATTACAATTATCCGATTGGCTAATAGCTAAGTTGACGCGAAAATGTTGTCCGACAAGCAGAGATATTTGTGCTGATCAGCAGTGACTTTCAGTTTCTCGACCGAAGCGCAGCTTCATACGCCAGGGCCGCCCAGTGCCGCATTTCTGACGGGTCTTCCAGGGCTTCTTCGGGCGCCTGAAAGTAGGACATGCCGACCATCTTCTGTCCTTTCTTGTACATGAACTGCATCAAGCCACGGTCATTGAACTGCCTGACCGAGACAGCGTCTACTTTCAGATAGAGCATGTCGTCAGCGACCAGACCTATCATCAGATCATTGTGATAGATGCCGTGACCACCGAACATTTTCCTTGCGCGTATGTCGCCAAACTCGGCAAACATCTCTTTCAGAAACTCGATGTAGTCGCTCATGATGCATCCGAATTATTTAGTCTGTTCAGGATTCTTCAGAATAACATGTGACATCAAGCTCACCTGCTATGCTTTGATAAAGAGGATTTGACAGAGAATGAGACCGAAACCATAATGGAACCATTTTGCAACCACACTGGATGTAATGATGGCCACCGTGACGTTCAAGAACATACCCGACGATCTTTATGAGCAACTTAAGCGGGCCGCGCATGCGCACCATAGAAGCGTAAACAGCGAGCTGATTTATTGCCTGGAGCAGACATACAAACCAACCCGGCTATCTGCTACCGAGATTGCCAGCAAAGCGGCTGCGCTGCGTAGCCGCGTCACTGTGCCTATCCTGTCAACCGATGAAATCAACGATGCCATAAACCAGGGAAGAGAATGATAGTTGCCGATACAAACACGATCGTATACCTCTACCTGCCTACAGAGCAAACAGACGATACCATTAAACTGCTCCATAAAGACCCGCACTGGGTTGCACCGCTGTTGTGGCGCAGTGAGTTCAGGAATGTGCTGGCACTTTATGTCAAAAAAGGAATCATTGATCTGAGTACGGCCATCGCCATGCAGGCGCAGGCAGAGCAACAGTTCGCAGATAATGAATATACTGTCAATTCAATGGACGTACTGTCACTCGCGGCCGGCAGTAATTATTCGGCCTACGATTGTGAATTTGTATCTTTGGCAATGTGTCTAGATCTCAAACTGATAACGGGAGACCGGAAGCTCATTCAAGCCTTCCCCGGCACGGCAATGACCGCAAAGGACTTTTTTCGCGCTGACCTGTAATATCATCCAATCAATCAGACCGTACCAGGTCGCTGACGATATTCTTTGGGGGTCACACCGGTGTGCTGCCGGAACGCCCGATTAAACGGGCCAAGAGAATTAAATCCGCAATCGTAGGCAATACTGGCAATGGTCATGCGCTGACGCTCCGGATCCTCGAAAAGACGTTTGGCCCGTTCTATCCTGAAGCTGTTCAGCATGTGGTTAAAGTTTCGATAGCCAAGATGGCTGGTAATGCATCGAGTGACCTTGTATTCCTGATCACCAATGTGTTCTGCCAGGTCAGCCACTTTCAGATTGGGTACAGTCAGCAGTGTGTCGTCATTCAAAGCGGCCATAATCCGGCTGGCCAGCTCAACCGACTCAACTTCATCAATGTTCGCGCGCTGGCTTCTCCCCGGCCCGACAGTTTCAAGAAGCGGGTGACGCAGCCGAAACTGTACAGCCAGTCGGCTAATTAGCAGCGTAAGCAGTGCGCACATGGTCAGCATCGTGTCCTGCCACTTGGCAGCGAATGACCCTGGATCGGCGCCAGATACCCAGAGCAGTGAAACAGCTATAAGCAGGCTGAATCCCGCCAGGAAAAGAACTCTGACGCGACGCTCTCCTGCGCTTAACTGTGCTGTGAAACCATGCAGGGTCTCACGCCAGACGAATGCGATGGCGGTAAAACAGACCAGCGCTTCGGCATTGTTAATGATGCGACCGGCTTCTGTGGCTAGCGCCGACGCGCCGGTGACCGGTGTTAAAGCCGCCACGGCTTCGATGGCGACAACCAGAGGTACCAGGCTGAATACGCCGACGCCAAGGTGTTTACGGTCACGAAACAGAGCGCGGCTGAGAAACCAGAACCAGGCACAGGGACCAGCGCCGGCAATGACAAGGGCAACGTAGGTAAATCCCGAGTCAGTAGGATAATAACGGGCAAGAGATGAACTTACGGTGGCCAGGGCAAAACACCACCAAAGCAGCACAACAGGTTCAATATCCCTCATGCGATACAGCAACCACGTAGCTACTGAACCCACGTCGCGGGACCTTCCAGCCGTTAGTTCGTCAGGCGGCGAGCTGATTTTCCACATAGTCGTCTACTTAAAACTGATCGATTTCCAAAACGGCAAGACCTGGATCTGTCAAAGCCGATACTGGGTAGCGCAGTCCTGCATTCGTGGTGAGTCAGGACGATAGTACCATAATGGAGAAAGGCAGTTATGACATCACAGGTGATTATCGATACAGGGTGGCGGTCCCCTGAATTTGCCAGCAAGGCGCTCGATGGAGCCGCCCGCTTCTGGTTTGTGACAGTATTGCTGGGCCAGACAATCTTCTCGCTGTATATCGTTGTGTTTTACTACGGCGCGACTGTTCAGGGCGATTTTGCGCAGTTCAATCAGGTAATGCCAGCCGGCTATATCGAAGGGGATGGCCCGGGCAACATTGCGGTAATCGGGCATGTTATGTTTGCCGCGCTAATCACGGTCGGCGGATTGCTGCAGCTATTGCCGGTTATCCGTCGGCGCCTGCCAGCGCTGCACCGCTGGAACGGCCGACTGTATGTGTTGGTGGCCACGGTGATGAGTCTGAGCGGTGCCTACATGATTATCACACGAAGCGAACTGGTGGCTGGCAGCGGATTTGGTCACACGGCTCTGATGATCAATGGCGCCATCATCCTGCTCTGCGCGGCCATGGCTTTCCGGTTCGCGCGGCTGCGGCAGTTTGATCGCCATCGTATCTGGGCCCTGCGCCTTTTTATCGCGGTCAGTGGCGTGTGGATGTTCCGGATTGGCATGATGGCCTGGCTGGGCCTGCACGGCGCGCCCGTTGGTTTTGATCCGGTGACGTTTACAGGGCCATTTTTGACAACGCTGCATACGCTGACGTATATCGTGCCTCTGCTGTTTCTGGAAGTATATCTGCGGGCAAAGGCACAGGGATCGGCAACTCAGAAGCTGATGACTGCCATCGGCGTGGGTTTGCTCAGTATCGCTATGCTGGGCGGTGTACTGAGCGCAACGTTCGGGATGTGGCTGCCGCGCATCTAAAAGCAACTGGCGCGCCATCGATGATGAGATCATGGGCGCCGTTCGAACAGTGCTCCAGCAAACGATCAGCATAACCTTCAAACTCCACCAGCGCCTGCATCAACCGAAGACTTTCCAGACAGTCGCCAGGCGCTGCGTGGCGAACATCAAAATCGCTAGACATGTTTACCAACTCCCAGCGTGAACCCCTCGTCTATCCAGCCAGTCACCCCGCCAATCATCTTCTTCACCGGCCGGTTCAGTCGGGCAAGCCGAATGGCGGCCTTGTCGGCACCGTTACAGTGAGGGCCGGCACAGTACACTACAAAGAGCGTGTCAGCGGGATACGCGGCAAGCGTTTCATCGTTGATACGGCTGTGTGGCAGATGGATGGCTGCCGGCACGTGACCTTTCCGATAGCAGTCCTCTCCTCTGACATCCAGCAACACAAAATCCTGCCGGTTATTGGTGATGGCGTGATGAACATCCCAGCAGTCGGTTTCAAATTGCAGCAGGGCTTCGAAGTGCGCCAGTGCGGATGCACTGTCAGCGGCGGTGGGACGGGATACGGCTGATGACATGGTGATACCTCCTTGTCTGTTAGTGAATGACATTGCAGGAGTATTGTGCGCCAGACGTCGACAAACGGTAATTGGCTGGAAAGACAATAATCGTTTATATTCAGCCAGACTGAATAGGAGTTGCCGTATGCATAACGTCGCCGTACTGGTACATGACAGAATCGCTCTGTTTGAGCTGGGCTGCGCCGTGGAGCTGTTTGCCCTGTCTCGCCCGGAAATGGACAACTGGTATCGCTGTGATGTGGTGTCCTTCTCTGACAATCCTCTGGCAGGCACCGGCGGGGTCACGATTGGCGTCAAACCGGTCACCAGCCTGGCGGACTATACGATGATCATCGTGCCCAGCTGGGAGACCAGTGGTAAGCCCATCCCTGAGCCGATACGGTCCGAACTTACAGCTGCCTTTCATGCCGGCAAACGGATCATCTCCTTTTGCTCCGGCGCGTTCCTGCTCGCGGCATTGGGGTTCCTGGATGGTCGCCAGGCAACCACGCACTGGCGCTATGCAGAAAAGCTGCAGGCACTTTATCCACAAATTCACTATCAGGACGACGTTCTGTATGTCTATGACGGATGTATCGGCTGTTCAGCTGGCAGCGCGGCGGCCATTGATCTGGGCATGGAGGTGATCCGCAATGACTTTGGTTTTCGTATCGCCAATCACGTAGCACGCCGCCTGGTGATATCAGCCCATCGACAGGGCGGGCAGTCCCAGTTTGTGGAAACACCCATGCCAGAGAAGCCCAGCCAG
This sequence comes from Gammaproteobacteria bacterium UBA2675, assembly GCA_002354805.1. Taxonomy (GTDB): domain Bacteria; phylum Pseudomonadota; class Gammaproteobacteria; order Pseudomonadales; family Pseudohongiellaceae; genus Pseudohongiella. Next base: position 28,778 of record DEMH01000015.1, on the reverse strand, counting down.
TTTTCCAGATCGCTGGACTGGGCCGTGAAGCATCTGGCGTCGCCGATCGGCATTGATGAATTCGCGGAAAAAGCGCGCATGTCGCGACGCACCTTTGATCGTAAGTTCCGGGAGACTTTTGGTGTGTCTCCCAAGGAATGGCTCACCGCACAGAGACTGGACGCGGCGCGTCAGCTTCTGGAAAGCACCCAACATGATGTAGAAAAGGTGGCCGAGCTGTCCGGGTTTAGCAATGCAACAAATTTGCGCCATCATTTTCGGGAGGCGATTGGGGTGTCACCCAGACGCTACCGGGAGCAGTTTGGACGGCCCGAATCCACAGCACCACCATTCGCCAAGCAGATAGCAGGCTAAAGATATGATTTCAGATGCAGGTCCAGGCGAAGTCTTGTTCAACTTCACCAACCCGGCTCACGTCGCCGACTGGCGAGCCATTAATGATGGTGTCATGGGCGGCGAGTCCAGCAGCGCGCCGGAGATCAGGGACGGTTGTCTGCACTTTTCCGGCCACATCTCACTGGAGAATAACGGTGGTTTCGCCTCGATACGCTCGCAGCAACGCATGGACCTCAGCACCGCAACAGGCGTCATACTCCGTGTTAAGGGCGACGGCCGCCGATATCAGTTCCGGTTGTATACCGACGCCAGGTACCATGAGTCGCGAATTGCTTACAGTTGCAGCTTCAATACCACCGCCGGTCAATGGCTCGATGTATCCATTGAATTCTCCAGCCTGGAACCCGTATTCCGTGGGCGATTGTTGTCTGGCCCGGCATTCAATGCCGCCAGCGTCGAGCAGATGGGCTTTCTGCTGGCGGATAAACAACAGGGAGATTTCCATCTGCTTGTGGACTGGATTCACGCTGTATAGACAGACTTCAGACTTCAATCTGAATCACTCTGGATACCACCCCAGTGCCACCTGCTGACAAAGATGTGATGTTCGTCCCCTCTTTCTCCAGCGATACATGAATGCAACTGGGCGACGGCTGTGGCATGCAATAGCCCTGCTCTATCTGATAAGCATCCTTCACTATGCCAAGATGATCGTGCAGATAGCAGGCCAGTGGCCCGGCGGCCATCCCGGTCGCCGACTCTTCGGCAATACCGTAACGGGGTGCGAACATGCGTGTCGACGCATCACGACCCGTTTGACTGGTCTCCAGTGTGAACACATAAAATCCGATCAGATCAAATGTCTCAGACAGTTTTTCAATCCGACGCTGACCCGGATTAATGCTCCTCAGTGTTTGCAGATCCTTTACACCCACCAGAAGGAAAGAGTTGCCCGTATTGGCAATCATCGGTTCGGTAATGGTGCTGTCTTTGTCGAGTCCCAATGCTTGCAGCACAGCATCTGTCTGGTCGGCAATCTGAGTGTATCCGGGTCCCAGTTGCTCCATATAGGCGAAGTCGCCGCTGACCTGAATCGCTCGTATGCCATCAATGGTCTCTTTGGAGGTATTGGGTTCGGGCACCAGGCCCTGCTGCGACAGATAGCTGAATGTGGCGATGGTGGCGTGTCCGCAGTGTGCGATCTGCCTGGTTGGTGTGAAAAACTCCAGCTTGAAGCCCGCGACTCTGGAGCGGGACACAAACGCTGTCTCGGAAAGTCCGACTTCCCTTGCGATCGCCTGCTTTTGATCGGTGGTTAATTCATCGGCATCCAGAACCACACCCGCGGGGTTGCCCCCATTACTGCCATCAACAAATGCATTGACGATTGCGACGCTGACTTTCATCTTTTCATCCCCGAAAAATTGGCTGTGAAGTCAGCATAACAAGCTGGAGCATACTCCAGGTCAAGAGGCTTTGAATCGATTTAATTTGTTTTCAGTCACCTGAATGTAGTGTTCTGTATTTCGTTTTTGCTCATTGAGGCGTGCCAGATGCTCTTCAAGAAAAGCGATACAAACCTCACGATCTCCCTGATAAAAAGCCTCTGTATAGGCCTTGATCCTGTTTAGCGACATCCCGGAGTTTTTCATGCACACCACCCAGTTCAGCAGGTCCACATCCTGTGCGGTGTAGGATCGATGACCACTGGTGTCCTTGTCAGGCTTTTTAACAAAACCCTGTTTTTCATAGTACCTGATGGTATCGATGCTGAGGCCGGTTTCTTCGCTGACTCTGCCGATTTTCATCTCAAAATATCTCCACCACCTCAAAGCGCTCACAAACCAGTTTCATCCGGGGATCAAAACCGCCGTTTCGCTCAAAATAGCTACGATGGCCACGGCGCCAGCCTTCCAGGTCATCGTCCTCGCCTTCCTGAAGCGCAAACGCCTCATCCACATCCTCAAAGGCCTTGATCTCAACAGATACGGTGCGGATGGCGACTGCAGGCTCACCCTCCCAGGTCTGGGCTATATCTGTTCTGCCTACTTTGGGCATTGCAGTCGGGTCATCCTCAAATTCAGTCAGCGCCCCGCAGGTCGCAGTTTTTTTGCCAGCCCTCACTAGCGCCAGCAGTTCATCACAAAGTGATTTGCTGTCGCCAAAGGTGAACATCTGGGCGTCGGGGTATTTTTGCCTGATTCTGGCGATATCCATGGTTTCATCTCACCCGCATTGAGGTATTTGCGCGCTTACTCTACAGCCTGGGATGCTTCAATGAGAATAGCCTGCAGGCTGCATGTGCAAAACAGCATCATCGTTACAGCACACACTTTAATAGGCAATATATGTCCTTTTGAAATTGATTAACCGCCTTAATAGGCATAATATGACCTTTTATCAATAACATTGTGGCTTTTCAACAAATGCTTGCAACACTAACACAAGCAGCCAATAATGGCCTTTTACCACTTCAGAGTCGATTTAAAGGCAACATATGGCCTCCAAAATAGATTTTACAATAGCCCCTCCCACCATCGTGTTACGAGAAATCGGCGAGCGCATGGCGGCCAGCCGGCTGCAGCAAAACATTACCCAGGAAGAACTGGCCGAGAAGTCAGGCGTCGCCGTTCGCACATTACGCCGTTTTGAAGCCGGCAACGGAGGCTCACTGGAGACACTGGTTCGTCTTCTGCAGGCACTTGATCAGGCTGATTCACTCAACCTGATACTCCCCCGGGCAGGCATCAGCCCCATGCAGGCCATTAAATCGCCCGGCAAACGGGTCAGCAAAGATAAGTCGCGACAGCGTGCGCGCAAGAAATCCGTTAAGCCCATACCTGCCTGGTCCTGGGATGAGCAGGAGACGCCCTGATGAGCGCTGCCGTCAGGCTATGGGGAAGAACAATTGGCGCCGTTGTCTGGGATGATAAGCGCGAGCTGGGCGTATTTGAATACGACGATGCGTTTCGCCACTCTGGCATCGAAGTCAGCCCCATCACCATGCCGCTTAGCCAGGGGATTTATCAGTTTCCTCAACTTAAGGGCAGTTTTTCAAACCTGCCGGGACTGGTTGCCGACAGTCTGCCAGACAAATTCGGCAACCGGCTGATCGACGCCTGGCTGGCGGCTGAGGGCAGAAAGCCCAACAGCATGAATCCTGTGGAGCGACTTTGTTATATAGGCCGGCGCGGCATGGGCGCACTGGAGTTCGAACCAATGGTTGGCCCGCAGGCCGATAATGATTCCCATGTGGATGTGGCTGCGCTGACAAAACTTGCCAACAAGGTGCTTTCGCAACGCGGAGAGCTTGCTGGGCTGCTTGATGGCGGCACCGAAGATCAGGAGCATCTGCAGAATATCCTTCGTGTTGGCACCTCGGCAGGCGGCGCCCGCGCCAAGGCCCTGCTGCTCTGGAATCGCAATACTGGCGAGTTCCGCTCTGGTCAGCTTGCCGGCCCCGAGGGTTTTGAACACTGGCTGTTGAAGTTTGATGGCATCAGCAATAACCGGGACCGTGAGCTGGCTGACCCTCAGGGGTTTGGACGGCTGGAGTATGCCTACTACCTGATGGCCAGAGATGCCGGCATCGACATGAAAGAATGCCGCCTGCACGAAGAAGGCGGCAGGGCGCACTTTATGACGCGCCGTTTCGACCGGACTGCCGAGGGCAAAAAAATTCACATGCTGTCACTGGGTGGCCTGTGTCATTACGACTACAATGATCCGAGCAGCTATAGTTATGAGCAGGCCATGCAGGCCATCCGACAGATCTGCGAAAACCCTATCAAAGACGCCGAGCAGCAATTAGTGCGGGCAAGTCTGAACGTCATTGCCAGAAATCAGGACGACCACGTCAAGAACATCGCTTTCCTGATGAATCCTCAGGGACAATGGTGGCTTTCCCCCGCCTTTGATGTAGCTTACTCCTACAATCCGCAGGGTAAATTCACCGCGCAGCACCAGATGAGCATCAATGGCAAGCGTGATGATTTTGTGCTGGAGGACCTGATGGCGCTGGCCACGCTGGGTGGCATAAAACCCAGGCGTGCCCGAATACTGATCCGGCAGGTCCGCGACAGCGTCGATAACTGGCCGGCCTATGTCGAAGCGGCGGGTGTCGATGCCCAGATGGCCGCACAGGTTCGGCAGACACATCGCCTGTCGATTAACCCGTGATCAGGGCCACAGATCCGCAATAATTGCTCAAACATTTAAGCACAACTGAGCTCACTATCGTGTCTGATCAACCGTTTTTGGGTTATCCTTCGGGACATTCGGAGGAGTATCTATGAGACAAATGCAAACTAACCCCCCTGCCCTGTCAGCTATTGTGCTGACACTGCTACTGAGCTGCCTGAGCTGGACCGCCAGCGCGCAGGAAACAAGCTATCAGGTAGACCTGTCCCAGCGCGCGGCGCAGACAGTCAATATCGAGGCGCGATTCAGCGATATCACAGGCGACACTCTGGATTTTCACCTGCCGGTGTGGCGCTCCGGTCTGTATCTGATCCTGGATTTTGTGGGCACGGTGTCAGGCATCGAAGTCACTGATGGCAATGGTAATGCCCTGCCATTCGAACAGACCGCAAAGTCATCCTGGCAGGTCACCCGACCCAATGCCCGCTCTGGTGATGTCGTGGTTCGCTATCGGGTCTATGCGGACAGCCTGACCGACCGCACACGCCATGTAGATGCCGATCATGCCTTCCTGAATCCGGCCGCCGTGTTCATGTATGCCGACCAGCTGCGCGATGAGCCCATCGAGGTAAACATGGATCTGCCGGATGGCTGGCGAGCCGCCAGCGGCATGGAACAACCGGACTCCGGTCGTTTTGTTGCCCCGCACTACGATCGCCTGGTGGACTCACCCATAGAAGCTGGCACCTTTGATCTGGTCACCTTCGAAGCCGCAGGTATGACGGTAGACTTCCTGATCCACGGTATCTGGGATGGCGATGAAGAGCGTCTGGCCAGTGAGATGGCCGCACTGGTTGAAGCCACGGCTGAAGTTTTTGAAGCCTCCGACACCGGCCTGCCGACTGACTACTATCTGTTTATCCTACACAGTGGTGATGGTCTCGGTGGCGGTACTGAGTACTACAACAGCACGCTGGTGCATACCGATCCGCGCGCGTTCTGGGATGAGGATCGCTGGCAGAGCTTTCTGGGACTCATGGCACATGAGTTTTTCCACACCTGGAACGTCAAGCGCTTCCGCCCGGCTTCAATCGATCGCTACGATTATCAGGACATCAATTACACAGAGCTGCTGTGGGTCGCCGAAGGCCTGACCAGTTATTACGATCAGCTGCTGCCGGTACGCGCCGGCCTGGTGTCAGTGGATGACTATCGTGACCAGCTGGCCAGCGCCATCACCGGCGTTGTGGATGCGCCAGGCTACAGTCAGGACACGCTGGCACGCGCCAGCTTCGAGGCCTGGACCAAAAACTTCCATCGCGGCACTGACCGTGCAGCCGACAAACCCAACCGCACGGTGTCCTTCTACAGCCAGGGCGGATTACTGGGCCTGGTGCTGGATCTGGAAATCCGCCGCATCAGCAACGGCGAGCGCAGCCTGGATACCGTGATGACCGCGCTGTATGACGACTTTCCTCTGGGCGGCGGCGGATTCACCTATGCCGATTTCCGTGAGCGTCTGGCGGCAGCCGGTGGCGATGCGCTTGCCGAACAACTGGATGGCTGGGTCTATGACACTCAGCCGTTGCCACTGGCCGAGGCGCTGGCGTCAATTGGCTGGGTGCTGGAGCGCGAGGACACCAGTGATGACCAGGTGCAGGTATCCATTGACGCTCCTGTCCGTGGTAACCCGCCGGTAGTCTCCTACGCACGCCTGGATGGTGCGGCGTGGAATGCTGGTATCAACGCAGGAGATGAGCTCATTGCACTGGATGGCGTGCAGATCAGTAACGGCCTGGATGTAATGCTGCGACGCTATAGCCCGGGTGAAGAAGTTGAGTTCACGCTCTTCCGTGACGGCATCCTCAAAACGCTGCCGCTGACATTGAATCCGGTCATAGGAGATTTTGAAGTTGAAGTGAACGAGGACGCTGGCGAAACAGCTGCTGAATTGAGAAGTGGCTGGCTTGGCGGTGTTGAGGAAGACGACTGATGATTCGGGCGCCGGCCCAATTCCTTGGGCCGGCGCAACTGAATCAAAACTTGGCGCCCGCGAATATCCCGAACTTCCACTCATCTTTCACATTATTCCAATCAGCTCGAACACCACCTGTCAGATTACCCTTATCATCCTGAAAGAAGTAAACCGGCAGGCCGAACGCCGCAGCATCATCGACGGTGTCATAGGTAAACTTCGGGGAGATGGCGGCTTTACCACCAGGTACCGGCATACGCAGCCCCAAAGACCAGTTTCTGTTGAGGTTCCTCGCCGGAGCGCTCATCTGTGCACTGACGCAATCGACAAACCCTCCATCACCTGACGTTGGGCATCGCACAACTTCGTCAGCTGACTTGTAATCCTCCTGGTATTTGTATTCCAGAGTCACGAGAGCGACGCTTGCGTTGCCTAAGGAAAGATATCCTCCAGCCGACCATACCTCCTTATTGTTTTTTTCAAGTGTGACATCAGTTCCTGAAAAGTATTCAAAATCCTTGGTGCCATATTCACCTGTCACGCCGAATTGAAGAAGAGGCGCGTTCAGGCTGCCTCGCCAGATATCTACAATTTCGTAGATACTCCTGTCATCTTTGCTTTTGTCATAACTGGAGACGAGGTTCGCAGTGGTTTTCTGGTCGCAGTCTTTTGTTGTCGCCAGCCCAAACGCGGCAGGTCCTGATCTACATGCATCGAACAGGCGGGTCAACTCGATGGCATCCAGGTCGGGATCGAAGCGCACCCATTGATAGTTTACTTTTACCGACGTAGCACCTGATGTAGCGTCCACCGTATACAGGTTGGCAGAGTCTTTACCATCACCAAGCGGCGCGCTGAGTACCATACTGATGTTTCCTCTACCAGCCACGGAGCTCAGCATTAGAGACGCTTTCTTGTTGTCGCCGCTCGTCGTAATTTCAAAAGCATTACGTGACGTCAGGCTGGAATTGCTTAACTCAGTATCACCCAGCTCTTCGTTTACTGCTTTGATAATGAAGTCCGGATGATTCAACGGCCTGGAGGACTGTGCCAAAGAGAAGCCGGAGAAGCCAAACATGAGTGCGATAACAATTAAAAGCTGTTTAGTAATTATTTTCATGTGTTTATCCTGTTATTCTCGCCAGTATGAAATCCCTGTGGCCCACAAACACTATTTCTTGTGTTGGATAGACAGCCTTGCTGGCCCCGGTTATTTCAATGCTGAATTTGGCACCTGCATCATCTCCGGCTACCTCAATTGCCATGACATATTTAACACCTTCCTGGATATCAAAAGTTGCATTTTTGGTATTGGACACCTGCTGCCTGCCATTGCCAGATTCGGCGATCTGCAGGACGAAATTGCCCAGAATGGTGTTGTCTCCTTTGATTGTTGTGCTTAGCTGCCTAGCCATCAAACGCCCTCCCTTGTTCGGTTTTCAAAATTGCACACCGCCGCGTTACTGTCTGACGCAGCTCCATTTGGAATGAGTGTGTATTTATAGTCTGTCAGAGACCTGGCAAATGTCTCAGGCGGTCGAACCGGAATGAACCGATTGTGAGGGAGTTCACATATAAAGGCTGGTCAACGCCCTGACGTTCACCGGCTGATTGAGAAAATTACTGAGGGGCAGGAACAGTGGCCGAGGCAGATTGTCTAGCGCAAACCATTGCCAGCACTCACAGAACTCTGGCTCCAGGTTTTGCACATCCCCTTCCGGGCAGTGAGTGGCCAGGTACACTGTCACCCAGTGCCTGCCCGTCTCAGCAAATACATCATCAGAGAAGCCACAGGGAACGAGTTCAGCGAGCTCCAGTCCGGTTTCTTCCAGAACTTCACGGCGGGCGCAGGCTTCAATTCTCTCACCCGTGTCGAGCTTGCCGCCAGGCAGCCCCCACGATCCTGCGCCGTCAGCGCCAATCCGCTTGCCCAACAGAATCTTTCCATTGCGCATAACAAAGGTGCCTACGCCGATTTTTGCGGGTTGTATCGCCTTGATGTTGTTCGCTCCTGGCACCCTGTTAACGCCCTCTCTCATTGGCCTGTGTATGAGTTAATGGCTACTGGTTATTACGCCGTTCTGAAAAAGCTTCAAGCCCGGTTTCCTACAAAGCGCTAACAGAGTAACATCAGGCTCCGTTTGAGCAACAAAACGACCACCTGGATTGGTCAACGCCCCTGCTCAGTAAAACTTTGTCAATCACTGTACAAGAATCACAATAATCCGGAGCATAACCAATGAAATCCAGAATTTTCGTAGTTTTAATCACCATCCTTTCTGCTCTAAGCCCCAAACTGTATGCGCAGATGTCGGCCGATGGCGTCTGGGACTTTGTCATGCCTGGCCCCAACGGTGATGTCACGGCGGTCGTCGATCTGTACGCCGATGGCACCTCCCTGATTGGTCAGTTTGAGTTGAGCGACGGTCGCATCTGGCCGATCAGCAATGGATCAGCCAACGGGCCCACCTTCAGTTTTGAGCTGGAACGCGGCGACTCTGGCGTCATTTATCAAATGTCAGGCACCGTAAATGGCAATCAGGCGACTGGCACCGCTACTGCCATGGGGACCACCCGCGAATGGAGTATGACGCGAGCGCAATAAGCTCAACACAACAGGCGCAGCTGGCGTCGAATAATGGCATACTTGAGTCTGGCCTGGTCAACAAACCTTAGCGGCCATTTGACATGAATTAGGATAATAAGAGGAAAATGTATGAAAGCATTGAAGTTATTCTCTCTGGCAGTAGTGCTGGGCGGAGTGTTTGCGGCGCCAGCGGCAATGGTCACGGCGCAGGAGATTGAGCGCAAGGGCGAAGGCCGCCATTTCTACACCACCATCCGTGTACCCGCCAATGCCGAATTCCTGTATCTGAGCGGCTCGGGCGCATCTCCTATGGAAGATGGCACCTGGGGCGACATGGAGCAGCAGACCATTGATACCTTCAACGGCTTCAAGGAAACGCTGGAAGCAGAAGGCTGGTCAATGTCCGACATCATCCAGGTACGCGCTTTTGGCGTCGCCGGTGACAATGGCACGGTAGATTTTGATGGTTTCAATCGCGGCTACCGTCAGTTCTTCGGAACCGAAGAAAACCCGATGAAACCAGTGCGTTCTTTCGTGGAGATCAAAGACCTGGTCGTTGATGGCTGGCTGATCGAGATCGAAATACGTGCGGCACGTGTGCCATAAAACTGCACAGCTGCTAAAGAAGCGGGTCACCCCGTTTTGAACAAAGGCCTGGCGCACAATTGCACCAGGCCTTTTTTGTTGGACTCTTCGCGCGAGCCCGTACCTTATGGCGACCGGCTGGCGATGACAGATATCTCGATCTTTACACCTCTTGGCAACTCAGCCACCCCAACAGTCGCTCTGGCTGGCGGCGCCTCCGAAAAATATTCGCCGTAAACGCCGTTCATCGCTGCAAACTCACTCAGGTCTGTCATATAGACTGTTGCCATGACCACATCGGCCAGGGAAAGACTCTGCGATTCCAGCATTGCCGTGATGTGTTCGAAGACCTGGCGCGTCTGCTGCTCAATGTCGTCCCCCACCACCGCATTCCCTTCAGCGTTCAGCGGAATCACACCCGACAGGAAGTAGAGATTGCCCGTTTGTACCATCTGGGAGTAAGGGCCTACGGCCGGATAAACCGCATCGGTTGAATGGACTTGCCTGGCGCTGTCCTCTTCGACGCTGCAGGCGACTAATACAGACACCAGAAACGCAATTGCAACACGTTTAACGATCATGACCGATAATCCTTAACAAGCTTACGGGTGTGTTGGCTTGACATGATGCTTCGCTAAACAAGCGACTGCACATGCCGCGCAAAATTATCCAGAATGGCCTGCCAGCCATCCCGCTGCATCTCCGGCGAGTTCTCGGTTTCTGCATCAAAAACCGAGGTGACCATAACACCATCGCCCGTTTCGACAAACCTTGTACTGACCTCGCGCCCGTCACTCATGCGGTACTCGATTATCTGATGCGGCACAATGCGGGTGTAAGTGCCTTCAAAGTCAAAACCAAAACTGCCATCTTTGGCTTCCATGCGCGACAGAAAACTGCCACCCTCGCGCAGATCAACAGTGCTATGTGTTGTGTGCCAGTCGTCTGATGCTGCATTCCATTGTTTGATATCGTCCGGGTTATTCCAGGCATCCCAGACTGTTTCCAGATCGGCCTTGACCAGGGTCTCGATGTTAATCTTCATATGTCTTCTCCAATGGCAGTCATGTAAGTTCTGAGTACAGTCGACTGGGCGAAGACGAATTCGACACTTTAGTTTTTAGTTGCTGTTTCATGTTAAATCTTAAGCTGGGTGTACTTCCTGGCACTTCCAGCAGGACTCAAACGTAGCAGCATTCCACTCTGAACAATGCTTGCATTGCCAGTCTGGAAGATCAGCACTTTGGTTCAGCTCTTTATCGAGTATGGACATTGCTCTTTCGGCCGCCTGCTCGTTGTAGACCCAGAGTTCGACAGGTACGGCACCCCAGCCAACATGACCGCCAGATGCGTGGTATTCGTTTTTTATAAAACAATCGATGCCGTTGAGTTCAAGCAGGTTCCTGGCAGAGGAAAGAATCGTCATGTTCTCGTGAGAGTAGACTCTTTGCATGGCTTGGCCTTTGTGGTCAGGGGTATCGCACCATGGCGATTCGCTGTTGAGGATCTGGCAGCACTGCCCGCTGCTCCTCAAGAATACTGAGCAGCTCCGGACCGCACTGGGCGTCGTCTATCGCGGTAAAGCCCTTGCGCTCGTAGTATGGCCCGTTCCACGGCAGATGGGAATAGCTGGCTGATCAGTGTCGCCACAGGATCTAGGGCTTTTCCGCATGCGCCGGGATATCACCATCAGTCGCGAGCCAGGCCCGATCATGTGAGGTCCAAATATGGGCTGCAGGGACTACACCCGGATCTTCATCCAGCGTTGCAACCCTGACGATGACTTCAGGACGATCGACCCACTCAGCCACCAGATGGCTGCCACAGTTTCTGCAAAACCATCTGCGTTTACCTGGCGTCGACTCAAAGGACCCAAGATCATCTGCCCCCTTCAACCAGCGAAAATCGTCGCGATTCACACGTGCTGTTGTCGCAAACACGGCAGAGTGGGCCTTTTGGCAGGTCATGCAATGGCAATGCATGATGGGACCTGACAGCGCGTTAATTTCGTAACGGCTTTCGCCGCATAAACAGCTTCCTTTCATAAGACACCTGTTTTTTAGTTACCAGTCTATTGGTGTTGGCTTGCCGCCCCATCTTACAACGTTCCTTGTCCTGCCAGGATGATCTGGCACAGTGCTTTTGGGCAGCCACAGTTGAACACAATTCTGCCCTGAGATAATGTTCAAATCACTAAAAACAAAAGGAGTGCTTCCATGACAGTCACCCCAAAAACAAGCTCAATGCTATTGCTGGTCACTTTACTACTGAGCTTCAGTGGCGCCCTGACCGCACAGAACGCAAGCACCCTGCCCGACGACGTTCAAGCCCAACACGCCGACATCTGGAGTGAGGGCACGCGCATGAGCGCGACGGTATACACGCCCTCTTCCGCGTCAGCTTCTGACACTCTCCCGACCATTCTGATGGCCCATGGCTGGGGCGGGATCGCCGCGCAGCTGCGCCGAGACGCAATTTCCTTTGCACAGAATGGTTATCTGGTGGTCACCTTCGACTACCGTGGCTGGGGCGAAAGTGACGGTCGCATTATTGCCACTCAGGCCTTGCCCGCAGACCGACAGGGTGCCTTCACCACGCAGGTTCGGGAAATTCGCGAAGTAGTCGATCCGGTGGACATGCTTACTGACTGGGAAAATGCCATGCACTGGCTTCAGGCAGTCCCCCAGGTCGACACGGATCGCATCGGTGTCTGGGGCAGCAGCCAGTCGGGCGGTTATGTGGTGGAGATGGCCGCGCGTGATGATCGAATCAAGGCTGTGCATAGCCAGGTCGGCTCGCTCAGCGGGCGCAGCATCGGCGAAACCGTCCAGGCTTACAATGACGCTACCTTACGCGCACGTGGTGAGCTCAGCTATCCTGAGGCCGGAGCAACTGTAGTCGGCAATCTGCGCGGCGCACCTATCGCCAATCGCTTTGCCAACTATTCGCCAGTGGACAAAATGGATCAGATCGACGGCACGCCCATCCAGTTTGTGCTGGCCGGCGATGAAGAGTTATTCGACAACCGCGAGCATGGAATCCTGGCACACGATCGTTATGACGGGCCCAAGAACCTTGTGATAATTCCGGATATCAGCCACTACGGAATCTATCGTGAGGCCTGGCAGCAGGCGAATGACCTGGCTGTGCAGTGGTTTGATCGGCATCTGAAGTAAGAGCCGGCGGTTTGCTGCACAACGCTTACTGTCAGATTAAACGCGTCACATTGATGTGACTACGGTTACAGGCTACGCAGAGTAATCTGTGAGAATCTTGTTAGGAAGCAATCGCACGGAACTATCACCAAAAGGAGAATTATCATGAACGGAATCAACAGGCGAGCGTGGCTGATTCTAGCGTGCTGCGCAAGTGCAACTTACAGTCTGGCACAGGCCACAGAAGTCACGGAATCCAGCGAAATTACAGAATATTGCATTTCGCAGACATCAGTTCGAGGTGGCTATGAAGACCTGATGATCGACCACAATATGATCATCCCACCCTCTGATCATTTCAAACGCGCCGATGTATTTATTGCTGCAAGACTCAAGAGCGACCCGAATGCGCTGTGGCTATTGAGTGGCATTACCTGGAAATCCATTGAAAGTGCAGCTGATTTGCCAAGAGCCCAATATAAAAGCTATGCGCAGCTCCCACTGGTAGTACCTGTTTCCGTATTTAATAGCCCGTTTGATGTGACAGGCATGATGGGCGACGTAGAGCTATGGACTGGTTATGGATTTCGCTCGGAAATAGAATCCACAGTTGAGTCATTCAATGAGATGGTAGCCGCCAATCGGTTTGAAATACTCTGGGAAGCTCCCTCTCAGCTCTCCCCGTTCCCTGAGCTTGGACTGCGTGTACCTTACTCAGAAATCTGTATGGAAACGAGCGTCGTCAAGAAAACAATACTGACTGCTGAGCCGACTGTCGGCACTGGTGCAACGGTCGGCAACTCAGCGACTGACAATTGATGGAGGTCATGCTGCAACAAGTGTCTGCAGCAATTGGCAAAAAAAGTGCCCACAGCAAAAACTGTGGGCACTGTTCTCAAATCAGATTTACATTTCCAATAAACGTGACCTGACACCTATGGCCCGTCAGGAATCTCCTGCGAGTTCACAACACGCGCTGTGTCAGAGAACTGCATTGCTGCATCCGACGCTTCAGTGTACACCGGCCACTCTGTGCCACCTGCGCAGTTGATTGATTTGGCAGCAGGGTCCATTTTGTAGAATGCCAGCCAGCAGGACTGAACCATGGCAGCCACTTCCCTGTCTTCTCCACCTGCCCGTCCATTGGGGCCTACCGACCAGCCGGAGGAATCAATGGAGTCAAAGGTAAACATCAGCTCTGCTGAGTGGATAGGACCATTGGTCCATTCAGAGCGGAAACCAGGCACATAATCAAAACTGTACAACCAGGCACCAGCGCCAGAATCACCAGCCAGGGTGGCGACCCTGCGGGCACTGTCAAAGCCGCGTTCGCCGGTATTGGACCCAACCAGAACCGGCACATCGATTTCATCACCAGCCTGCATGGCTTCCAGCGTCGACACGGGGCGGAAACGTCCATCGATGACGGTGCCCAGCCCTGCCCGCGTGGCCTGGTTATAGCTGAAGGTTTGTGCAGAAATGGAACGCAGCTGATCCGCGGTGATATCTTCTGACAGACTCAGCGCACTCATCGCCTGCACGCCGCGCTGCTCAGCGTCAGCCAGAGATTGGCCAGCGCGAAGCAAGGCGCCGGATTGCACCACGGCTTTGTGAAACAGGCCTTCGGCTGATGGAATGGAAAGCAGATCCAGGACCATCGCACCACCGGCAGACTGGCCGGCGATTGTCACATTATCTGGATCACCGCCCAGGGCTTCGGCATTGCGCTGAACCCACTCAAGGGCGGCCACCGCATCGGTCAGTGCAAAGTTGCCCAGCGCTTCATCACTGCCAGCAGCCTGGCTCAGGGCCGGATGATTCAGGTTGGCCATTGGCCCGAGACGGTAATTGATAGAAACCGTAATGACGCCATTCTGTGCATTGGAAGTGCCGTCATAGGAGCCCAGGTGACCAGCGCCCAGGAATGACGCGCCACCATGCATCCAGACAACAATCGGCGCGTCTTCTGCATCAGGCGGCACAAAAGCGGTCAGATACAGGCAGTCTTCTGCCTGCATGCCAACGACACCACCACCATTGGGGCGGCCATCCAGCGTCACAGGCTGTGTACAGGGAGGTTCATGGGTCAGCGCCAGACGCTCACCGGGCCAGGGTTCTGGCGCAACCGCAGCACGCCAGCGCATATCACCGACCGGCGGTTTGGCGTAAGGTACGCCGCGGAACACTTGAACATTGTTTTCCATCTGACCGACCAGCACACCGGAATCAAGTGTGACCTTGACCGGATCGATGTCATCGGCGACCTGGGCGAACGCGCTGCCTGTCAGCAACAGTGCACCCATCGTGAGATACGTCAAACGCTGCATAGTTAAGCTCCCTTTCTTATTTGTGTTACGACGCGAATGTTTCAGTTACGACGTGCATAAACCGGTATTTGGGCTACTGACTTGCTACCTGAGCATTCCAGTATTTCAGCTGGCACCGCATGGAAAACATTAGATTAACACGGTTTTCCGGATTATGCCTGAATCAAAGTATGCGTTCCGGCGACTGCCAGGAGCGTCTCAACGCAGGCAGAGTTCAAAATTGCAGTCTTGCAATCGCAATACCACTCTCGCCGGCAACGGAGTACAGCAGATAGACCTCGCCGTCCTCCTCAAAGATAGCCGGGTCACGCAGCTGGTTGACCGCTACGTCGCTATGGCCCCGCTGCGAAGGCTCAATCGGCAGATTGGCGCCCTCCCATTCCGTCTCGGGACGCAGGACCTCAACGGCCTGCGATTCCTGCCAGCTCATCCAGTCACCGTCCAGCTCGATGGTCGACAGCAGGATTCGCTCCGGTTCATGCCCCACCTGGGTCCAGAATACATACAGTGTGTCGTCACGTAGCAACAGCGCAGAATGGCGCATGTCATTGTTAAACAGACGTGGCCCCTCTTCGAAATCAGTGATGCCATCTTTGGATCGGTAAAGGAAACCGGGCATGGCCAGGCCGTAGTAATAGTCGCCGTGCTGAATAACGCGGAAATAGGGTCTGCCGAGAATCTCGGGCTGACCGACAAAATCAATGCCGTTTTTGGAGGTTGCCAGCCGGGTCACCTGGCTGGACAGCCCCTGCGATGTTGCCGAGTCAAATGCCCTGGCATCGCGACCATGCACATACATGACGATTTCCTGCAGATCTCCCCTGACATGCACATCAGGCGAAGCAATGTGAGCATAGGCGTTAGCGGCAGCCCCCTCTTCCAGCTCCACAGGGAAAAATGATTCCTCCAGCTGCAAGGTACCCTGCTCATAAGTAGTCCATGGGCCGAGCAGATCATCTGCATAGGCCATGCGGATGTAGGTGCCGCGATGGTCGGCAAAGTACAGGTAGTACTCACCGAGTGGACTCTCGACCCAGTCTGGCACCTTGATCAGCGAGGGGCCCTGTACGTTGCCGCCCATTCGGGCATCCATATCCTGCACGATAATGGGACCATCGCCCAGACGGGTGACGTTGGGGATCTCGGCAGCCATGGAATGGGTGGTGGCAAGGAACAGAACGATAAAAGCAAGCGACACAGGTGCGCGGAGCGTTGGGCAGAAACGAATCACGACGAGCCTCCAGAAACGTAATTATTGTGAGCGTGGGGCTGCAAATGACACGATGCTGCAAACGTACTGTTTATTCGTGCCAGGTCATTGTATACCAGTCGTCAGCTTAAGAAAGTGGTGTGCGTCGGGAGCGCTTGGCGAGGCTTACTTGCCGGACCCGGCCAGCGCCACATGCAGCACCAGCGCCTTCAGCGAGCCTGCCAGCTCCGTGATGTGTGCCATGTCACTGGCTTCGTGTTTGATCATCAGTGTGGACTTCTGAATAAAATCAGCCAGCGCGGGCACGGTCATACCTGCCGAGTTGATACTCCTCTGATAGGGCTTCAACATATCCGTCAACAAGTCGTGGTATCGCACGGCATTACTTTTCAGTTCTTCTTTGCAGGCAGCGTTAAAGCCAGTGACTATATCCTCGGCATCCGGTGAAGCCTGCAACAGTTCAAAACTTTTGATAGCCATATGCAGGATGACGGAATCCAGGCGTTCACCAAGATCGCTGGTGCGCTCGAAGTCAGCCTCAATGCCAGCCACTTTGCGGTTGGACAGCTGGCGGATAATGGCGCGTAGCAGTTCGTCCTTGCTGGAAAAAACGGCGTACAGAGTCTGTCGGGAAATCCCGGCCTCCTGTGCGACGTCACTCATTGTTGTGCGGGACATGCCATAACGCAGCACCACACGGCGGCCTGCCTCTGCTATGTCGATTTCCCGCTGATCCATATCGTAAACTGTCATAAATCGACATCTTTACAGAATTTGACTATTTGTCAAGATTGGCTTTTAATGGCGAACGATCCCTATAAAATTCTGAACGGTTCCTGAAAAGTCTGCGGAGGACGTATGGCCTACCTGTTAACAATCAATGGTCAATCCCACGAGGTTGACGTCGAAGGCGACATGCCTTTGCTATGGGTGGTGCGCGATCATCTCAACCTCACCGGCACCAAATTCGGCTGTGGCATGGCGCAATGTGGCGCCTGCACGGTCCATGTCGACGGCGTCGCCACGCGCACCTGTGTGATGACCGTGGCTGATTCGGTCGGCAAAAACATCACCACCATCGAGGGCCTGCAGTCACCGCAGGCAAGAGCCGTGCAACAGGCCTGGGTAGAACTGCAGGTTCCCCAGTGCGGCTACTGCCAGTCCGGCCAGGTGATGTCAGCCACCGCGCTGCTGGAGCAGAACCCCAACCCCACCGATGCCGATATTGATGCAGCGATGTCTGGCAATATCTGCCGCTGCGGCACCTATCCGCGTATCAAGGCAGGCATCAAGATGGCTTCGGCGCAATTCACCAACGCTGCGGAGACTGCATAATGAATATCAGACGTTTTCTTAAAACCGACACCGCAGTGCCCGATAGCAGCCGTCGTAGCTTCCTGAAAGTCAGTGCCGGGGCCTCTGCCGGTTTGATGCTGGGCGTCAGCTTTTCTGCGCCGACCGCCCTCGCCCAGCAGGCATCGGATGCCGCCCTTGAGTTTAATGCCTTTGTCAGTATCAGCCCGGACAACACCGTCAAGGTGCTGATCAAACATCTGGAGATGGGCCAGGGTGTATATACCGGCCTGGCCACCTGTGTGGCTGAAGAGCTTGATGCAGACTGGAGTCAGGTGGTCTGTGAACACGCACCAGCGGATGTCACCAAATATGCCAACCTGTTGATGGGTCAGCAGGGAACCGGTGGCAGCACAGCCATCGCCAACAGTTTCATGCAGATGCGACAGGCTGGTGCGGCCGCCAAGGCCATGCTGGTCGCAGCGGCGGCTGCGCAGTGGCAGGTAAATGCCAGCGAGATCACGGTCAGTAACGGCGTGGTCTCACACGGTAATCACTCAGCCACCTTTGGTGAGCTGGCAGTTGCAGCAGCACAGCAGCCCACGCCGGACAGAAGCTCACTGACCATGAAAACTCCCGCGGAATTCAAGCTGATCGGTCAGGACAATACGCTGCGCAAGGATGTGGGCAAGCATAACGGCACCGCCATCTACACGCAGGACGTCAAACTGCCGGGCATGCTGACGGCAGTCGTGGCACACCCGCCCCGCTTTGGCGCCAAAATACGTTCCTTCGACGCCAGCGCTGCCCTCGCCCGCCGCGGTGTGCAGCAGGTGTTTGAGATCGACAGTGGTGTTGCGGTGGTGGCCAGTGATTACTGGACCGCAATCAAGGCTCGCGAGCAGCTGCAGATTGAGTGGGATGCCAGTGAGGCGGAAACACGCAGCTCCGGCGACATCCTCGCGCAATATCGTGAACTGGTAGAAACACCCGGCGCCATTGCCGAAGCGCATGGCAATCCGGACTCCGTACTGTCGGCCTCTTCGGATGTAACGGAACTGATGTTTGAGTATCCGTATCTGGCTCACGCACAGATGGAACCGATGAACTGTGTTGCGCAGGTCAATGGCGATTCAGCGGAAATGTGGTATGGCTGTCAGTCACCCACCAGTGACAAGGCGGCAATCGCGCAGCTGCTGGGTACCAGCGGTGACAAAGTCACCATCCACACGGTATTTGCTGGCGGCGGTTTTGGTCGTCGTGCCAACCCGGCCTCCGACTACGTGCTGGAGTCAGTGCAGATTGCCCGTCAGGTTCCCAATACGCCCGTGAAACTGGTGTGGTCGCGTGAAGATGACATGCAGGCGGGTTACTACCGCCCGGCCTATGTGCACAAGCTGTCTGCGGCGCTGGATGCTGCGGGCAAGCCCAACGCGATGAAGATCCGCATTGCGGGACAGTCCATCATGGCTGGCACTTCAATGGCAGCGATGATGGTCAGAGACGGCATTGACAACACCTCGGTGGAAGGCCTGACCGAGTTTGCCTATGACGTGCCAGAGCGCCAGGTAGAACTCCATTCGCCCCAGGTGGGAGTGCCAGTACAATGGTGGCGTTCGGTGGGTCACACGCACACGGCGTTCAGTAAAGAAGTGTTTATTGATGCGCTGGCCAGAAAAGCGGGTGCAGACCCGGTGGCTTATCGCCTGGAGCTGTTAAAAAACAATCCACGCGAAACGGCAGTGCTGAAACTGGCTGCAGAAAAAGCGGGCTGGGGCACGACTGAGCTGCCGGAAGGCTGGGGTCGTGGCGTGGCTGTACATACCTCCTTTGGTTCAACCGTGGCAGAGATCGTTGATGTCTCTGTTGATGGCAACAACTTCAAGGTTGAACGGGTGGTCGCAGCAATTGACTGCGGTATCGCGGTGAATCCAAGCATCGTAAAAGCACAGGTGGAAAGTGCCATTGCCTACGGTCTGTCGGCAGCGCTGGCGGATGAGGTGACACTGACAGATGGTCATGTGGATCAGACCAACTTCCACAACTATCGTGTGTTGCGCATGAATGCGATGCCGAAGGTTGAGACGCATATCGTCCCATCCACCAATGCACCTTCAGGTGTGGGTGAGCCAGGCACGCCGCCAATTGCACCGGCGGTGGCGAATGCGCTGGCAGCTGTGACTGGAAGGACGTTTACGCGCCTGCCGCTGCGATTGGCCTGATGTTGTGATGATCCGGGTGCCGTTGCCTGGCGGCGCCCGGATTAGTACCTGGCCGTGTGCTTAATCCGACTCCCTGTCCAGCACCTCGCGAATCTTGCTCATCAGCTCAGCCCGTCGATAAGGCTTGCCGAGCAAATCCACACCCAGGTCCAGACGGCCCTGATGAACGATCGCATCTTCGGCGTAACCGGAGGTAAACAGCACCCTGATTCCAGGCTGTAGCGATTTTGCGGCATCGGCGAGCTGCTTGCCATTCATGCCACCCGGCATCACAACATCGGTGAACAGCAGATCGACTGTCAGCCCATCATTCATGAGCATCAGCGCTTCATCGGCGGATGCAGCCTGGTTGACCTGGTAACCAAGATCGGCAAGCTGAACAGCAACCTGCTCGCGCAGCAGTTTGTCGTCCTCAACAACGAGGATACGCTCAGTGCCGCCGGTCAGTCTGTCATTCGTGGTCGGAGCAGTGGCCCGGGCCTGTGCGGTTTTAGCCGCCGGGAAGTAGAGTTTTACGGAAGTGCCCTCGCCGACCTCCGAGTAAATCAATGCCTGGCCTTTTGACTGCCGGACAAACCCCCAGACCATGGACAGCCCAAGCCCGGAGCCTTCTCCAGCCTCTTTGCTGGTAAAAAATGGCTCAAATGCCCGCTCCATGGTCTCCGGCGACATGCCAATACCATTGTCGGACACAGCGATCACTACATAGTCGCCTGCCTGCATACCGTCATAATAGGGAAGATCATCAGCTGCAAGCGTGATGTTCGACGCTTCAATGGTCAGTTGTCCTCCATAGGGCATGGCATCGCGCGCATTGATCACCAGATTCAGAATGGCGTTCTCTAGCTGGCTGCGATCGACTTCAATGGGCTGCACATTGTCAGCCACACTGACAACGATCTCGATATCCTCAGATATGGTTCGATTTATCAGGCCATTGATGTCTTTCAGCAACTGTCCAGGATTAATATATTCGGGCGCCAGGGCCTGAAGACGTGCGAATGAGAGCAGCCGCGCGGTAAGGTCCGCACCGCGCTGTGCAGCGAGCATGGCGTGACTGGCCAACTCAAGCGCGTTGGGGTTGTCGGGAAACATGTCCGCCAAGGATTCCGAACTGCCCATGATAATGGTCAGCAGATTGTTGAAATCGTGCGCGATGCCGCCCGTCAACTGCCCCACCGCTTCCATTTTTTGTGACTGGCGCAACTTGTTTTCCAGAACACGCAGTTCAGTGACATCGGTGGTACTGCCAATCAGTCGAACCGGTTTGCCCACTGAGTCCCGCAGCACAACGCCTTTTGATACGACGTCCAGGACCTCCCCGTCCGAGCACAGCAATCGAAATTCACTGGTCCAGCTGGTCCCCTTTTTGATGGCTTTAATGAGTTTACTGACCACCCGGTGACGGTCATCGGGGTGTATCCAGCGCCGCCAGGCATACAGGCCGGACCTGGCATCCTTTGTTGAGTAACCCAGTGTTTCGAGCAGGGACTCGCTCCACCAGACTTTTCCGGATGTCAGATCGGCGTCCCAAATCAGGTCGTCCGTCGCCCGACTGAGCAGTCTGAAGCGCTCTTCGCTAACCCGGAGCGCCTCTGCGCTGCGCTGCGCTTCTTCAGCCATCGCCACCCGCTGGATTTCCGCGTCACGATGACGCGCGTAAAGTCCGAAGCAGATAACAAAGATGTAGAAGCTGAACAGAAAGGTTACGACGGCGTCTGCCGTTGCAACGGACAGAGGCTGTGGCAGGTCCATCAGCACAACCCCGGCTACCGGTAGCGGGCTCAAGCCCACCAGGATAGTGATGGCGCGTTTATAAAAACCAAAATTCGTGAAATGGTGAAAAATAACGAGTGGGAAAGAGCCAGATGACATAGGGGATCAGGCGCACAATCTCCCCAGTGGCACGGTAAAGGACGATTGCGCCAGCATTCAGATGAATGGCGAAGTAGATGGTCAGCGAACCGGCGATCACGCTGGTCGCTAACGTGGGTTTAAGGATGAGCAGCAGCGTCAGGACCCCGGTGACGATGCCCAACAGGCTGATCAGCCAGAAATCGGGCCCGACCAATGTGCCTGCCGAGATCCCGAAAACAATGCCCAGCACCGTGCCCAAAAGCCCGACGATCAATGCAATCAGCACAAGGTTCCGGGCCTGCTTCTGGCGGCGGTCGGTGCTGAATTCGTTGTCTGTCGTCATGCGCGGCAGGGTCCGTGGTTCGGTCAGACCTCTAGACTAGCATACCGGCATGGCGACGCACGTGCTGGCTACATTTTTAAACGCTCACCGAACAGGCTTTTACCAGATTCAGATCTGACAGGTATCGCTCCACTCTCAGGCTGGCCAAGGCGTTCATTGCTGCGAGAGCCGTTTCCAGTTGTTGTTGAAGACGTGCGTCCAGAGAATCAGCGAGACCCAACAGAGGTACGTTGCCAGCCGGCGTCTCACTTACCTTGCCGCCCTCTTCCAGTTCAATATTTTCAGCAATCTGCGTCCGAAGCTGTGTGGTAATCGTGTCGATATCAGGAAGCTGGCCGTTAAAGCGCTGCAGGATTGTGATTTCGATTCTTTGTATGCTCTTTACAACTTCATTGTCGGCGGTTTCAAGCGCCTCCAGGGATCGTTCCGCCAGATCCAGAGCGCGGTCTAACTTGGCCACGACCTGACTGTATGAGCCAAGCTCTTCGTAATGATCGCTAATGATTTGATTTATCGCCGATTGATTAGTATCCAGAATATTTTTTGACTGATTCAACTGTGAAGCAATGCTCTGTATCGTCTGAAAATGCGAAAAGCCTTCCTCCAGTCGCTGTGAGTTGTCGTAAACACACTGAGTGGCACTGATGGCACTGGTGTATATCTGCAACTGAAACGGGATACTTCGATACGTTTTCCTGGCAGACTGATAACCAAGACCCATCGCAGATGTCTTTAATACGTCTGAGTGAAGTTCGGCCACTTCAGCGCCAATACCCAGGGTGACCAGATTGAGAATCCAGGAATCGTACTCATTATTTTTATCGTAGTTATCAAGCACTGCGGTTTTATATTGCTGAGAGGCGCCAGACGCATAGAGTCTGGCCTTGCAAATGTCGGTGACTGGAGTGCCACAAGCACTGGTATCAGTAATGCTCTGAACGCTTCCAAGCTCGACAGGCTTGAATGACACACAGGCGCTTGTAAACAGGGCCAGAAAACACGCAATAAAAATTTTCATAGTACCTCCTTGTTGGCGCGGTGGAGGCTTAGTGGTCAGATGGGCTCTCCACTGAGTGACTGAGTATTGGATCTCACTATGAGTACTGCCGTGTGTTAGTGAATTGTCTCAGCCATTATCTCAGTCCAGGGTATATTCTGGATTTATCAGTTATGTATTCTGTAAGTTATGACGCCAGCCATGCTCTTTACATGCGCAGGGATGTGGCACAAGGGTTTAGGTGTCGGGGTTGCGGAGTTATTGATTGCTGATGGTCGACCATCATTGTATTGTGTGACTAAAGCTACATGGCTGTAGATTGCGATAAGCACCACTGTCTCTTTGCGGCGTCTTGAAGATGAAGAAAAGACTCATATTTCCACTTATAGTTTTAATACTGTTTCCACTCAAAACGCAGTCCAGTGACGTTGGAACTACTTCGTGGGAATGCCCTCCTGCATGGAACACAGGCCAACATGTCATCAAACCCTACCAATGCATTGAGCCCTGGTATCCAACAAAGGCCGCCAGACTGGGTATTGAAGGATGGGCTGAAGTGAGTTTTACAGTTACCAGAGCAGGACTGGTAGAGGATGTGATAGTCATGGCCGAAGAGCCGTCTGGTTACTACTTCTACATGGCGGCATCCAGCGCGATCTCGCGTTTTCGGTTTCGCCCTGTTGTGGTGGACGGCGAAGCCTTAGAACTTGAGGACGCCCGATATACTTTTTACTTTCCCACACTGCGGACACAGTAACCAACATCCATGCGGATCGACTGCGCGAATATAGTTAAGTTTGTTGCGGTGATCCGGACGGTTACTCCCCCTACCCTCGCCCGGTGCGTTCCAATCGTTTATCCACCATGCGCCGGTACAGCCTGGAAAGGATGGGCTTGATCACGGGCAGGCCAATCAGCCAGCCCACTGGGCGCAGAATGGGGGCGCGGCGCATCAGTAGCTGGTAGGCATCTATTTCGCTGTGAATGTTTCCATCGGCGTCCTTGACGTGGAGTTCTCGCAGCGCCCGCTCGGGGTCGATACTCTGTTGGCGTAACTCTTCGTCTCTATCGGTGATGTCGACCCAGTGGACGTTGGCGTTGTCGGCCGCCAGTCTGGTCATCACCTGCCACCACGCTGTTCATAAACTTTTAATAATAAATTCATTATCAATTCGGAATCTTTCACTACCTTTAGGGCCACTTAATCCACAGCAGGAGTGAATAGATGAAATCAATGGCAGCAATGGCTGGCATGATCAGCATGTCAGCTTCCCTGGCAGTGTATGCCAATGACAACGGCGCTGCCGTCGCCGACAGCGTTATCGAGCAACAGAATCAGAAACTGCTGGAGAATACCGCTGACAAAGGCTTCGGTCCGCAGTCGCCTCGTGATCTGTCAAACCCGCTTGGCGAGAACACGCGTCAGTTCAGTCTGGCCCCGCAGCACGACCAGTTGAACCTGTGCAACATCCATTTCCACAAGAATGCTGAGCACAAAGGTGGGGAGTTCACTGTCTATGCCGGTAACGGCGACGGCCACGGCAATCACACCGGTTTTCTCTATGACGGCGAACTGGCTGCCAGCCAGCTGGCACCAATCACGGGGAACATCTGCCCCACCAATAACGAGTCCCTGATGCCGGGAGATACCATTGAAGTACATTATGTGTTCAGCAGCGCGCAGATCAATCCAGGCCCTACACTGGGCGCCTGCCTGAATGACAACACCATGAACCCGCAGTTGCGTGTGGAAGGACAGGTACTGGTGCTGGTCAATGATCGCTCGGCGCTGGACTTCAATGAGCTGGCGGCCATCGGTGAGCGCAATGGCTATCACCAGGCATTGAACATTCCTACTGACACTGGCACGCCAATTCAATACGCCGGATCCACTACGGGTCCTGCCTACAATGAAAATGGTTCGCCCTTGCTGGTCAGCTGGAGCGTCCGGCCCAACGTTGCCTTTGTCGACATTGAAACGGTCGGGGAATGGTGTAATGACAATGTGTTTGAGGAGACCCAGGCACACGGCGTGCGCAACCTGGTGACGCATCCGTCGCTGCTGTCACCCATGTAATGCCCGGAAGCGGTAACCGAGCCCCCTCACCGTCTTTATCATGGATTCAGCTGGTGGGGGGCTGTCAAGCTTCTGTCGCAGCCGGCTGACGTAGACATCAACGATATTGGTCAGGGGCTCGGACTGATGCCCCCAGACCTTGTTGAGAATGCGCTCGCGGGAAAGAGCCTTGCCGTGGTTCTGCATCAGGAACATCAGCAGATCAAATTCCAGACTGGTCAGGGATATCTCCTCACCGTCGCGGACCACCAGTCGGCTGCCAATATCCAGCGTAATCGCGCCCTGTTGAATGATATCGCCGCTTTCCTGCGCCGGTGCATCGAGGCGTCGTCCCAGTGCCTGCACACGGGCCAGCAATTCGTCAAAATCAAAGGGTTTGCACAGGTAGTCATCCGCGCCGGCTCGCAGTCCTGCAACTCGGTCAGCGACGTCATCCAGTGCGGTCAACAGCAGCACCCTGCTCTTCGGCGAACGCTTCAGAATCGCCGGCAGTTCCAGCAGGCTGTCCTCATCGGCAAACATGCGATCCAGCACGATGACATCCGGTTGCTGCTGATAGGCCTGCATGCTGACCTCGTGCAGCTGGTTGACCGTCGTGCATTCAATACCTTCCGCGCCAAGCCCGCGCGCAATGAAGTTAAGCAGGGATCGCTCGTCATCGGCTATCAGCACCCTCATGGCTGCGGCTCCCTGGGCAGTGTCAGCGTAAAGGCTGATCCCCTGCCGACGACTGACTCAACGCTCAGCTCGCCATGATGGGCTTCGGCGATGGTACGTGCGATCGCCAGGCCGAGCCCCGAACCTTCAATGGAACGGTTGATCCTGACAAATCGCTCGAAGATATAAGGCAGATCGGAGGGAGAAATCCCGGGTCCCTGATCAATCACGGAGATCCTGAAGTCAGTGGCGGACTGTGACGCCTTAACCATGACACGGGTATTCGGGTCACTGTACTTAACGGCATTGATGACAAGAATGGCAATGACCTGTGTCAAACGCTGTTCATCGCCGTAGAGCTGCGCCCCCTCGTCATCAAGGGCCCATTCCATTTCTATACGGTGGGTCGGTGCGAGCCGTTGCCAGTGTTCAGTCTGCTGTCGCAACCAGCTGGCCATGTCAATCCACTGCGGCTCAATTACCAGCTGGCCGGAATCGGCACGTGCCAGGAGTAACAGGTCATCGACCAGCCGGCTGAGTCCGACGGCCTGGTTAAGAATGGACTCCAGAGTTTGCCGGCTGGCGTCTTCAGTAACGATAGGCTGGCGCAGGGTCACTTGAGCCTCACCGCGGATGACTGTCAACGGGGTGCGTAACTCGTGACTCAGATCTGCCAGAAACTGACGCCGGCGATTATCGATGTCAGTCAGCTTGTTATTCGCGTCCATCAGTTCTTTGGTGCGCTGTTCCACTTCGAACTCAAGCTGTTTGCGTGAGCGCTCTGCCATGAGCTTGTGCTCCTGCAGTTGCCGCCCCATGGAATTGAAGGACTGCACGATGGGCAGAAACTCCTGATCCAGCGTGTCGGGCAGACGGTGGTCATAATTACCCTGTGCCAGCGCCTCGGCGCCGCTGGAGATGGTCTGCAAGGGAGGATAGAGCTGATTGATCAGCCAGCGGCAGGCCAGCACGATCAGTGGCAGTCCCAGCAAACCGAAGGCAGCGGTAAACCAGACAATGGCGGTGTTCAGCGTGTCGATGCGGGCATTGATGGCAGCCACGACATTGCTCTGACGCGAAACGGCATCATTGATGGCTTCGCGGAACTGGTTATCGATGGTCACCTCAAGCAGGGTTCTCACCCTTTCCTGCCGGCTCAGGGGCACATCACTCCCGCTTGCAGCGATTGACTGGAATTCCTCAATAATCTGCGTAATCAGCAGCGCCAGGTCTTCGGTGTCTTCAACGCTGCCACGGGTCGCTTCTGCACCCAGCGATTCACGCTGCGTCAGTTCCAGACGCCGGATGTTGCTGAGTGACTCGTCTATCTGCTCCTTTTTGTTGCGAACCTCGGCCTGATTGGCGGTCTGGCCAAAAATCAGTCCGTCGGTGAGCTGCTTGAACAGGCGGTAGGAGATGCTGGACAGCTGCTGGTGTTCTATCAGCAGAGTCTGGGCCATGGTGCTCTGTGAGAGGTTCTGGCGGGTAATCTGCGCGGATACAGCGGCGGCCAGCAGGACGACGACCAAGGCCACGCTGGATGCCCCGGCAAACAGGTAGAGTTTACGCTTGAACATGCGGACCGGTCTCCGTAAGGTAATATTCAAGTATTCCACGATCACAATCTGACAATAAAGGAGTCCTCATGACATTTGCACTTTCAGACATGAAACTGACCAGTCACGACCTGAAACAGGGTGAGCGTATCGATGACAGGCACAGCCATGACGGTGGCAATGTGTCGCCAGAGCTGACGTGGAGCAAGGTGCCCGAGGGCACAAGGTCACTGGCGATATTCTGTCACGATCCGGATGCCCCTCTGATCTCGACAACGGGTAATTACGGTTTTGTGCATTGGTTGGTTTACAACATTCCGCCCAAAGTGAATCATTTGCCACAGGGTTGCAAGGATTACGCACAGGGGCTGAATAATTTTGACAGCATCGGCTACGGTGGTCCCAAGCCGCCACCCGGCCACGGTCGACACCACTATTATTTCTGGGTGCTGGCCCTGGACCTGGAGCCCTCCATGGCTGACGGGCTGGAACTGGCGGAATTCCTGGAAAAGGTCGAGCCGCACGTGCTGGGCATGAACCGGCTGATGGCTTATTACGAGTCCTGACCCTGGTCCGGGATCGCCATGACGTCGGCGCGATGTGACATGACAACGGCGACTTTCCAGGCATCGTCGGTCAGCACCAGCGTGTAGGTAGCGCCCAGTGTTTCGATGACATCGCCGTGGCTGTCGAGTCGGGTCCAGACGGTGCTGACCATGGCGTTGGTGTCGCCGAGCAGTTTGATGTTGCATTTGTCGAGACGGGTGTGGGTGAAACCGCGCTGGCGCAGACTGTCGAAGACAGGCGTCATCTTGTTGCGGGTTTCTTCAACTGAGTCGGATGAGAACACATTGCCTTTGGATATGATGGTTCTTGGGGTGGTGAACAGCTCCAGCCAGGCGTCGAAGTCGAGCCTGGAGAAGGATTCGCCGATGGCGTGAAACAGGTTTTCTATTTCGTTATGATTATCTGTGATCACGTGGTTCTCCGTGTAAAGAACTGGCGTTTGTTATAGTGGCAGGTGCATCGAACTCAACGTTCACGTTGTCAAGAAAGTCTCTATTGTAGAGAAATCCAATTGTATCCAGCGCTTCTCGGATCAGTTTTCGTACTTCACCCTCTTTTTCAGCCAAACATTCAGGGATTACCAGGTTATGAATATTCCAATTCCTAGTTCTTCTATCTTTACTGAAAGTTGGGTACCCAGCGAAACTCACAAGATTATCTCGCCAAATCATAACGTATGTATCTTCTGGTGGTGTGCCGTCAACCCCATTAGACGAACTCGTATGGACGACACATGCGCTCCTATCACGGTCTCTCGTCCACTCCCATAGGGTTGGTTTGTAACCATTGGCCCTGGTATCGACTTTGAAAGGAAGCTTGTCTTTTTCAGATTCGGGAATGATTTCGTTAATGAAACCCATGCGCTGCTACTGAGTTATGCTGATTTCTGGTGTA